>NZ_CM179517.1:4800000-7684203 GCF_058803405.1 Prosthecobacter sp. GW821-HT29F12
AACCCACGCTCAGGAGGCCCGCCGCCTGCGCGATGTTCAGCGCCAGGAACTCGTCACCGTCCATGCCGATCTCAGCGACGCTCTCGATGCTGAAGCCGAAGACAACGAAGCCTACGACAAGCGCCGCGAAGACCTCGAAACCCACGAACTTGAGCGCTACAAGACCGCCGCTCTCGAAGCCAAGCGCGAGTGGGAAGACCGCCTGCAGCACCAAGTTCTCGATGTGCTCCGCGAAAAACTCAGCGAAGCCGACCGCACCAAACGCGAACTCAACCGCGCCATGGATCATGAGATCGGCGGCTGGCGCTACCAGCTCACCAGCCGCGCCGACAAGGCGCACACCGCCATCTGGACCCTCGTCGAAAAAGGCCTCCCCAGCGGTTCCGAGATGGAGCTCTTCAACGCCGCCGGTCGCGAGGACATCGAGCGCGCCAAGAACGAACTCATGGCCGCCATCGACGCCGCCGACAATCCGGAAGACAAGCGCCACCAGCGCGCTCTCGATTACCGCTACTACCATCACTGGGACATCGAAGCCAAACCCGCCGGTCGTGGCGATGCCGCCGCCATCAGCTTGAACAAGAGCGCCAAGAAACAAAGCGGTGGCGAAAACCAGGCCCCATTCTTCGTCGCCACGCTTGCCGCCTTCCGCCGCGTGTACGATCTCGGTCGCCGCGACGATCCGCAAAACCTCGGCCTCGTCGTCATGGACGAAGCCTTCAGCAAGCTCAGCGGCGACCGCATTGACGACTGTCTCGCCATGGCCCGAAACTTCGGCCTGCAGCTCATCATGGCCTTCCCCGAAGACCGCCTGCCCACCATGTTCCAGCACGCCGACACCGTCGTACAGTGCCGCGTCGAACGCACCTACGACCCGGATACCGAGCAAATTCAAAACATCGAAAACTGGGTGGTCCGCGTCGAAGGCTCACGTCTCGCTGAACTGATGGAATGAAATGGCTCGCCCAGTTGCACCAAGACTGGATGACCGCCCGAAAGCGGCGCGTGACAGCATCGGTGCAGCCATTCCGTCGCGACTGGGAACAACTGCTTGAAGATGCCGGCATCCGTTCAGCGGAAGACCAACAAGCCGCTTTGCGAGAGGCACAACAGCTTGCCAAATTTCAACTGATCCCCCGCAAGCGAAACCCGCGCTTCATCGACAAGATCATCATTCCACTGGAGTCAGAAGCCTGGCTGCACGAGCAGTTCGGCACCCAGCCCGGCGCATCATCCCGGCAGCAGGCGCTCGATGTGGTGCGCGCTTTGTCAGCGAGATCACACCCTCTCCTGCCAGAAGCATGGAGCGAACTAGGCCAACGGCTGGAAGCCGCCTTCAACATCCCACGTGCACTCGAACCCTTCCGCTGGCTGGAGCCAGTGCGTGTGAATGAACTGCTGGCCCTGCTCTTCCAAATCACCAGCCGCGAATGGCCCACCGGCACACTGATTCGCGATGCAAGCACGCATCTCGGCTACGACTCCAAACATCTCGAATCCCAGCAAAGCTTCCTCGAACGCGCCTTGGAAACACTCTTCGGCCGCGAGACCCCAATGGAAGCTGTCGGCATTCAAACAAGTAACAGCACTCTTCACTACTGCGGCCCGCTGGTCCTGCATTTCACCGACCACTCAAAACCTCTCGACCTCCGCTACGAATCCACGCTGTCCATCGCAGAGCTCGAACAAACCACGCACATCACCACCACCGCCCAGCGCCTCCTCTCCGTCGAGAACCGCAAAACCACCTTCCTCCAGCTCGCACATGCAGATGCGCAGCGCAGCACCTTGATCGTCGCCACCTCCTTCCCCACGCAGGCGGTGAAGCTCCTGCTGCAAAAGCTGCCACCCGCTCTGCCGCACTACCATTTCGGCGATACCGACCCCAGCGGCTGGGACATCCTGCGCAAACTGCGTGAACTCGCTCCTCACCACGTGCTGCCCATTCACATGTCATGGCGACCATCCGCCCAGGCAAAGCCATTGACCCAGCGCGACCTCCAGATCATCGACCGCCTTCTCGGCGACCCCAGCATGGCGGACTGCCACGCTTCTTTGCAGGCCATGCGAAACTCCGGCACGAAAGGCGACTTCGAGCAAGAGTCCCTCGGGCGCCCCTCCTTGCCGGAGTGGCCATTTTATGAGAACACGTGACTGGAACGCCAGTTGACCCGGAGCCTCCGCAAGCGGACGATCTCGCACCATGGCTACCCCCTCCACCGATCGCGCTCAAACGACCGACCGCACGCACACCATCGCCGTTTTCTGCGACTTCGAAAACCTGGCCATTGGCGTGAAGGACGCGCAGTATGACAAGTTCGACATGAACAAGGTGCTCGACCGCCTGCTGCTGAAAGGCAGCATCGTCGTAAAAAAAGCCTACTGCGATTGGGACCACTACAAAAGTTTCAAGGCCGGCATCCATCAGGCTTCGTTTGAACTGATCGAAATTCCCCATGTGCGCCAGTCGGGCAAAAACTCGGCAGACATCCGCATGGTCGTGGACGCCCTCGATCTCTGCTACACCAAGCCGCATGTGGACACCTTCGCCATCGTCAGCGGCGACTCCGATTTCTCCCCTCTCGTGAGCAAGCTGCGCGAGAACAACAAGACCGTCATCGGCGTGGGTGTGAAGCAGTCCACCAGCGGACTCTTCATCGACAACTGCGACGAATTCATCTTCTATGACGATCTCGTGCGCGAAGAAGAAAAGACCAAAAAGCGCATCGCGCGCGCCAAGCCCGCCCCCTCCACAGCCAAACCATCCGCCACTCAGGAACGCAAACCCGGCGGCGATCCCGAAAAAGCGATCCAGCTTGTCGTGGAAACCGTCGAAGCCATGCTCGGCCGCAGCGGCAGCGACACCGTCTGGGCCGGCCCCGTCAAACAGGCCATCCGCCGCCGCCAGCCCCAGTTCGACGAACGCTTCTACGGCTTCAGCACCTTCAGCGCACTGCTAGAGGCCGCCGCAGATCGCGGCCTGATGAAGCTCGAGAAAAACGAAAACGGCTACCGCATCAAAGTCTCAGCCTCCGAAGAATAGTACGACGGACACACCTGTCTGTCGATCAGCGGCACCGCAAACAACAAGCGGCACCGCACCTCACTGTGCACTCTTCTCAAACGCAGCAGCCTTGTTCTCCATCAGCGCCAGCGCTTCTCCCGCCAGATAAAGCGAACCCGCGATCAGCACCCTCCCCTCCGGTTTTACAGCCTTCAAAGCATCAACCACACGCGCATGCGTGGTCACCGCTCGGGCCTCAAGCCCAAGCCCATTCCAAATCTCCCGCAACGCCTCCGGCGTCAGCGCACGCGGTGACTCAAACCCCGTGAAATGCCAGCTCGCAGCAATGGGCGCCAGCTCACGCAGCACCGCAGCGGTATCCTTGCCAGCCACCGCACCAAAGATGATCTCCGCCTTATCCTTTGGAAACTGCTCGCACCACGTTTGCGCCAGCACACGCGCAGCATCGATGTTATGCGCCCCATCAATGATGCAGCCGCCCACTTTTTGAAAACGCGCCGGCCATTGCACCTCGCGCAAACCACGCACGATCACTTTGTCATCGAAGTTAAATCCTGCCGCCCTCAGTGCCGCCACAGCCATCGCCGCATTCCACCGCTGATGCGGACCCGCGAGCCCCGTTTCTCCAGGCCAGGGCGTTTCGACAATCGTGAGAGGCGCTTCACGCTCGGCAGCGGCACGTGAAATCACCTCCAGCGCTTCAGCCTCCTGCCTCATCGTCACCACCGGCACCCCCGGCTTGATGATGCCCGCCTTCTCCGCAGCAATCTTCGCCAGCGTGTCACCCAGCATGTCCATGTGATCCCAGCCGATCGGAGTAATGACACACACCGCAGGCGTGATCGCATTTGTCGCATCCAGCCGTCCGCCCAGCCCCGTCTCCAGCACCACCCACGGATTGCCCCGCTGCGCGAACCATTCCAGCGCCAGCGCAAGCGTCAGCTCAAAGAACGTGGGATGCGGCTCCCATCCCGCCACACGCTCACGCAGTCGGACAACGCCTGCCACGATCTCCTCCGGCGTGATCATACGCTCAGCATCCCTGATCCGTTCCCCAAACTGAATCAAATGCGGCGAAGTGAACAACCCCGCGTTGATGCCCCCTGCCTGCAAAATCGAATGCATGAAGGCGCAGGTGGAGCCCTTCCCATTCGTACCCGCCACGTGAATGAACTTCTGCCCCGCCGCCGGCAGCTTCAGCTCGCTTAGCAGACGCTGCACATTGTCCAGCCCCAGCTTGATGCCGTAAAACTGGGTGCTGTAGAGCCAGTCGATTTCTTTTTGCGCCGTTTCGTTCATCATTCCTATTCCGCACGGTGCCTGCGCCGCAGCAGGGTGCAAGCAGCCAAGAAACAAGATCGCCAGATGGGTTTCCCATTTCCCACCCGGTACTCACGGCTATCATGCGCGCGCATGTCTGTGACTCCCGCTTCTGACTCCTCGACCTGGCTAAAACGCTTCTGGTGGCTGCTGGCCGCCGTTTTCATCGCGCGCATCGGCGTGATGCTGCTCTTCGTCCATGGTGCGGATCTCGCAGGAGACGAGGCCTACTACTGGGACTGGGGCCGCAGGCCGGACTGGTGCTACTACAGCAAGCCGCCCATGATCGGCTGGATGATGGGCATCATCGGCGCGCTCACGGGCAATGCCGAGTGGGGCATCCGCTTCGCAGCTCTTCTGCTGGGCACGGTCACCCTGGTCATCATCCACCGCATCGCGCTGGTGCTGTTTGATGCACGCACAGCTTTCCTCACCGCCGTCCTGGTGCTTCTGACCATTGCCAATGCCGGGTTGAACCTCCTGTTCACCATTGATGCTCCCCTTCTGCTGTGCTGGACGCTGGGCCTGCTGCTCTTCTGGTATGCCGCGCAAAAACCAACATGCAACACGCGCTGGTTGGCACTCGCGCTCGTGATCGGCGTCGGCACTTTGAGCAAGCAGATGATGCTCGCCTTCCCGGCGCTCATGCTTCTCTTTGCCGCTGTTTCCCCTGAGGATCGCGCCCTGCTGCGGAATCCACGCATGTGGCTCGCCATCCTCTGTGGCATGGCCTTCATCATTCCTGTCCTGCAGTGGAATCAAAACCACGCCTGGATCACGCTGGAGCACACCAAGCATCACTTTGACGGAGAGACGCGCAGCTTTGGCAAATGGATCAGCCGCACCTTGGAAAACGTCGGCCTGCAGGCCCTCATCTACACTCCGGTGACATTTATCGCGCTCGTTGCAGCCATGAGAGCAGCGGTGAAGCAGCGCAAAAATCTCTCCCGCCCGCTCCTGTTCCTCATGCTGGCCTCCGCTCCGGCGCTGGCCTGCTTTGCGGTGCTGGCATTGCGTCAGCGCATCAATCCAAACTGGCCCGCCGCCTTCTTTGTGCCTGCATTCGTTCTGGCGGCGGCATGGCTGCGCGGAGCCGCACCGTTCAAGCTGCATCCCGGCTGGGAGCGCTGGTCCCTGCGGGTCGGCGGGGCCCTGGTCCTCATCGTGCATCTCGCGCTCGTCATCATCTTCACCACGGAGCTGAAAGGCATCGACAAGCTCGCCAGCCTGCGCGGCTGGAATGAAGCCGGCATCGAGGCCCAGAAGTTCCTCGATCAGGTGCCAAGGCCGCAGAACACTTTCGTCATGGCCCTCGGCCATCGCTATCACGCGGCAGAGATGGCCTTCTACATGCCCTCGCATCCGCGCCTCTATCGCTGGGAGCCCAGCGACTCGGTGCAGTCCCAGTATGAAATCTGGCCCGGCCCGGAAGAACGCATCGGCGACGATGCCCTGATTCTCGAACCCGGCCCTGTTCCCACCCTGCAGCAAAACACCCTCTTCACCTCCGCCTTCGAAAAACTCGAATTCCGTGGCAGCATCCGCGTCCCGCTGGGGAGGGAAGTGCGCGAGTTCAGTGTCTATCTCGGACACAATCTGAAACAGTGGAAGCCTGTGCCCACAAAATGAACGCCTGGGATCTCAGCCTTCTGCATCAAATCAACACCACCTGGTCACACCCGGTGCTCGACTGGTTGATGCCCGCCCTGTCCGCCATCGAGGCATGGCTGCCCCTCATCATACTGGCCGTGCTGGTCACCGCATGGCACGGCGGCAAACGCGCCCGCATCATGCTGCTCTGCCTCGGCATCGCCATCGGCCTCGGCGACGGCGTGATCTCCAATACCCTGAAAAAAACCATCGGCCGCGTTCGCCCCCGCGATGCATTAGCGGGCATCACCATTCGTGATCTCGGCACCGCTTCCCCTGCTTTCATGCGCTTGTTCCAGCAGCCCGTGGTCAAACCCAGCGAACCCAATGGCGCGACAACTGGCAAATCCTTCCCCTCCAGCCACACCGTCAACATGTTCGCAGCCGCCACGGTCATCGCATGCAGCTACCGCCGCGCCGGCATCCTCATGTATCTGCTGGCAGCCGCAGTCGGCTATTCACGCATCTACTGCGGCGCCCACTGGCCCAGCGACATCCCGCCCTCGATGGCCATCGGCGTCTTGGTCGGCCTTGGAGTGGTGTACGTGTCGAGGCGCTTCTTCCGTCAGGCCTGACTCACTGTCACCGTGCCATCATTCAAACAGCACCCACGGTGCCTTCGGATAATTTTCCTTCGCCGCCTCCATCACGCCGATGTCTCCGGCAAAACCTTGGTGCAGGACCTTCCAGCCACCCTTCCCGTCTTTTTGCAGCAGCGCAAAAAAATCCAGTTCCATCTCCGCAGCGATATCTTCGTTCTTCGGTTTCCCACCGACTGGATCCACGTGGCCGTTGAAGCGCGCCCATGAGCCGCTGACTCGCACCGTGCCGGTGAAAACAACGTCCCGCCCCGCCTCGGCGCTCACGGGCACCCGCATCGCATCCATGATGGCTTTGCGCTCCGGCGTCCCGGCCTTCGGCTCAAAGGTCGGGATCTTCGTCAGCCCTTTCTTGAAGACGACCTTGCTGGGATCTTCGAGCTTCAAATGTGCGTCATTCTTGGGGTCCGCCAGCAGCTGACCTTCCCCAATGTAAAGTTTGTCGCCATCAAGCTTGAGTACCTCCTCCTCAGACTGCTCAGAGCCTTCGATGGTGTACTCATAAAGCACCCGGATGATGCCGTCGGTGACCTTTCCGCTGATCGTTCCATGCGCCCCGTGCCCGTCAGGCTGTTTCGGCAGCCAGTTCTGCGTTCCGGTGACCTTGTCCCCCTCGATCGTGAGAGCGATGCGCGTGTATTCTTTGGCGTTCTCCTGCGCAAAAAACAGCGTCTGCGGTTCAGCGGCTGAGATGATGGTGCTCAGCAAGAACAATGGAAGGATGAATAATTTGTTCATGACATGGAAGAGAAGAAAGAATAGAACACACCGCCCTGGATCAGAGCACCGACCACAAACAAGATGGCAAACAGCCCGAGCAGCAGCTTGCGTCTGCCACGCCAGAAAAACGCCAGTCCGGCAGGCACGCCAGCCGCCCCGCAAAGCACCTGGCCGCCCATCATGCCAAAGATCAGCATCATGTGCTTGTCCGGGTCCGCCCTGCCCGAGTCATTCGCCATCACATCGGCAATAAACGCCATCGCACCCCACGCGAGGTGCGCGATGATCCAGAGCACGATGAAGAGGATGCCGCAGACCTTCCACACGATGGACACGCCCTCTTTGGCAGCAGTCGGCGAAGTCACCTCGCTCATTTGCCTTTGAGCTCTTCTTCCAGGTCTTCCTTCGTATCCTCGATGGCACTCGCTGCCTCAGCGACGTCCAGGGCCATGAGCTCCATGTTCACCAGTTCATCCACAGATGAGGCGGAAAGCGACTGATCACCAGTCTCGATATTCCAGGCATCAGGAAAGGCTAGGGATGCAGTGGGTGAGGTTTTCATGGGCGATGGATGGCGCGGCTTCAAACGGAAAACCCCTTCTTCGTATTCAGAAAAAGGGGTTGTTCAGGGAATCAATGGGGGAGGCAAAACTCACTTGGCTTTGACAGAGCCGATCATGGCGCCGATGGCCGCACCATGCTTGTCGCTGCCTTCTTTCGATGAAATGCAGGACAGGAGAATGAAGTTCTCTGCGCCAGGCTTTGCCAGCAGCACGAGATTGATGAAGACCTTGCCGTTTTCGTCTTCGCCCTCGGCATTGAGAATGGCGAGGCCGAGGCCGTCTTTCTGAGCCTTCTCGATCTCGTCGTACTTCACGTTCTTAAATTCAGTCATGGTCTCCTTGGCCTCTTTCACCGCCGCATCAATGGCGTCCGGCCCGGCCGCCATTTCATCCACCTGAATGCTCACGCTGTCATCATCCTTGGTGGGTGTGGCGATCAGGGAGTCGTCTTCGAAGTCCACCTGCCAGGAGTCAGGCAGAACGAATGTAACGAGCGGAGACTCTTTGGGAAAATTGACGGCTTTATCAGCCGCGAAGGCCAGGGGAGCAGTGAGCAGAACGGCCAGACACAGACTGAGAGATGTTTTCATATGATTGTGAAGAGTGCCCGAATAGGAATCCATGCATGTCTTTGTCAACCTAGACTCCGTTACTGTTCCACTTTCCCAAACCACCCTCACAAAGGCCACTCGATCTCCGTCTCGCCATGCATGATTTCAGCCAAGACCGGCACATCCAAAAAATGCTCCAATACCATCCGGTTGCTGATGCTCGCCGCATCGCGCTCTTCCTGGACGTAGTTCAGAATGATGCCGGCACACGTGAGGCCACGGGCCTGAATGTTGCGCACGGTCAGAATCGTGTGATTCAGGCAGCCTAGCTTGTTGTTCACCACCACGATCACCGGCAGCGCCAGGCGCTGAGCAAAGTCAGCCATCGTCGAAAATTCGTTGAGCGGCACTTCCCATCCTCCCGCACCCTCGACAAGGACGTGTTCGTGGCGCTGCGCCAGCCTGTGAAAGCCAGCGATGACCTCGTTCAGTTCAATGCGCCGATTTTCCATCAAAGCAGCGGCGTAGGGTGCAGCAGGCACCTTGAACCATACCGGATTCACCTCCTCGACAGTCAGACCCTCGCTCCCGGCATTGGCCAGATGAATCGCATCATCACGCGATCCACAGACAAAGGGCTTGAAGCCTGCCACGGTTTTCCCGCTGCGCTTCAAAGCTTCGAGCAGCAGACAAGTGACGTAGGTCTTGCCTGCGTCCGTGTCGGTGCCGGTGATGAAGTAGTGGCTCACAGTCACTCTTTGTTTGAGAGTTCCGTTGCCCACTTGAGCATCCAGCGGCCAAAGGCGAAGGCCATGCATGCTCCGATCAGGCCTGGGACCGTGCCAAAAGCCATGGCGATCACACCACAGCCAATGATGATGCATGCCCCAATCGCCAAGGCCGCCGCGAAGTGGTTTTTCATAGCTCGATGAGTTTAGCCGATCTGAGCAAGAACTGCAGACGCAATCTTGTCAGCCTGCGCTTCGAGGTATTCCACGTCCCGTCCTTCCACCAGCAGGCGGATCAGCGATTCCGTACCCGAGTAGCGCAGCAGCACGCGACCGTAGTCACCGAGCTTCTTTTCCGTCTCTTTGATGATCTTGTCAGCCTCGACAAGCTGCTCGATGGGCGGCTTCGTGCGCACGCGCAGGTTGCGCGAGCACTGCGGGAATTTTTTCAGGCACTTGCGCAGCTCGCTCAGCGGCTCGCCCGTTTCCTTCATGATGCGCAGGATCTGCAGCCCCGCGATCAGGCCGTCCCCGGTCGTGGCCCAGTCGCCAAAGATGATGTGGCCGCTCTGCTCGCCGCCGAAGTTCAGTCCGCGTGAGCGCATTTCTTCGAGCACATAGCGATCACCCACACCCGTGCGGATGACACGTCCGCCCAGACGCGAAACGAGATCGTCCAGCCCGTAGTTGCTCATCACCGTGACGGCCAGCGTGTTCTGCTTCAGCGTGCCTTTGCGCAGCATGGATTCCGCGGCGATCGCCATCAGTTCATCACCGTCCAGCGCGATGGCCTCTTCATCGCACAGCGCGCTGCGGTCCGCATCGCCATCATGCGCGATGCCGGCCTGCGCCTGGCACTGGCGCACGATGCGCTCGATTTCATCCGCGTGCGTGCAGCCGCACTCTTCGTTGATGTTGAAGCCATCCGGTTCGGAGTGGTACACCTGCACATCGGCACCGAGCTGCTCCAAAGCGATCGCACTGGTGAAGGACGAAGCGCCATGCGCATTGTCCAGCGCCACTCGCATGCCGTCGAGCCGCACGCCCCCCATCGAGGCAATCGCGTGCGCCACATAACGGTCCACGCCATCGGCCAGCTTGGTGATGCGGCCAATGCCCCGACCCTCCGGACGCGGCGTGTCCTCATTGCCAAGCACGAGGCGCTCAATCGCGACCTCCGTCTTGTCATTGAGCTTGTGACCGTCGCCATGCACGAATTTGATGCCGTTGTCCTTGAAAGGATTGTGCGAAGCCGAAACGATCACACCAAAGTTCGCGCCGAGCTGCGCGCTGAGCATGGCCACCGCCGGCGTGGGCACCTGTCCCACGAGGATGACATCCACCCCCGCGGAATTCAGACCTGCCGCCAGCGCGGACTCAAGCATTTCGCCAGAAGCACGCGTATCGCGGCCCAGCACGGCTTTGGGGCGTTCACCGCCCTCCGGTTTGCCGCCGAGCACCACGGCGGAAGCCTGCGCGAGGCGCATGACAAACTCAGGGGTCATTGGGTGACGATTGGCCACGGCACGGACGCCGTCGGTGCCGAAGAACTGGCGCTTTTCAGACATAGGACGGCGCTTCTAGCGCAGGACTTCCAGAGTGTCAAAGCCCGGCGCTGCCACTCCCTGCCGTCCCCGGCGCGCGCGCAGGCGGAATCGATGCATTCGGCGGCGAAAGCATGGGCTCCAGTTCCGAGGGGAGCTGCACCGGCGCAGGAATCACCGGCGTGAGCTGCGAAGGTGCCGGAGAAGTCGGCACCGGAATCCTCGCCGGCGGCGGCATCGAGTAAGACGGCATGTTGCGGGCGTCCTGCGCCTTGATCATGAACCAGAACAAAAAGGCCAGCACCAGGGAGATGATCTTCTCCCGCCAGTTGCGCATGATGAATTCTTTAAGCTGATTTCCCCAGTTCATGACTGCCCTCCGTTGCGGATTCTGAACCTGTCGTGGCGCCGTTGTTGAGAATTTCATTGATGCGCTGGCGCAGTTTCGCCGGCTCCAGATCATGCTCCAGCCTGCCCTGAAAACACAGCGAGAGCGCCCCGGTCTCCTCGGAAACGACCAGCGCGATCGCGTCCGTCTCCTCCGAGATGCCCATGCCCGCCCGATGTCGCAGGCCGATGGCTCGGTCCTGAATATCACGCTGGCTCACCGGAAAAACACAGCCTGCGGCCGAGATGCGGCCCTGGTCAATGATCGCCCCTCCATCATGCAGCGAAGTCTTGGGCTGAAAGATCGTGGTGACCAGTTCATTCGAAATGACCGCATCCAGCTCCACGCCAGACTCAGCATAGGGTTTGAGATCAATGCCACGCTTCAGCGCAAACAGCGCCCCGCAGCGGCGTGATGACAGCTGCTGCATCGCCTCCAGCAGCACATCCAGCACCTCGGGATCCGGACGATTGAAGGAAAAAATACGGCTGCTGCCCAGCTCCGCCAGCACTCGACGCAGCTCCGGCTGAAAGATGATGACCAGCGCGATCGCAAGGAAGACCGAGAATCGTTGCAGCAGGCTGCTGATGACGGACAGCTCGAGCAGCAGCGAGATCAGGGCCAGGCTCAGCAACAGCACCAGCAGCCCCGTCAGAATGCGTGCGCCACGCGTCGCCCGGAAAAACAGATACCCATGATACGCCAGGGCGGCGAGGATCAAAATCTCCACGCCGTCGCGCCAGTGTGCTGTCAGAAAGTTCCACATGCCGTTCGCTCCGTCCTGCTCCGTGAAACTATCGCACGGGGTGAATTGTTTCTCAAAAGAAGAATCGTTTTGGCCTGTGATTCACGGCAGCTAGGATGCACCCGCATGTCACGCACCAGCCCCAGCGCCGCCCCCACGCCAAAACAGAGCGATCTGTTTGGCGCGCCTGTTGTGGTTGAGGCGTCCGCTCCACAGGCAGCCGTGCAAATTGCCCGCGTGCAGCTGGAAGGTGCCGCCGCCATGGAGCTCGACTACGCCATTCCAGAGAACCTTTCAGGCGAGATCGTCGTCGGCTCGCGCGTCATGGTCCCCCTGCAAAACCGGCGGATGAATGCCGTGGTGCTTGAGCTTCTGAAGGAGTCACCTCATCGCGGCCGGCTCAAGGAGATCGCCTCCATCGTGGCCAAGCGGCCCATGTTCACCCCCGGACTGCTCAAGCTCGCACGCTGGATCGCCGAGTACTACCTCGTCTCCGTTCACACCGTGCTGCGCACCATGCTCCCGCAGGCGGTGCGGGACAAACCGGGCAGTTTCGTGATGGACAGCCATCTCAAACTCCTGCGCGAACCACCGCCGGACGCATTCGAAAAGCTGCGGCACAAGGCGCCGATGCAGGCGCGCGTGCTGGACATCCTGCGCAGTTGCAAAGGCGAGGCGACTCTCAGCCAGATCCGCAAGGACGTGCCCCGCGCCGCCTCCATTCTCCCCTCCCTGATCAAAGCAGGCTGGATCACCCGCAGCGAAGTCCGCGTGGAACGCGATCCGTTCCACGACGAGGCCTTCCTTCCCAGCCAGGCACTGACATTCACGGATGAACAGCAGGCCGCCTACACCCGCGTCGCCGCAGCCATCGACTCCACAGAACAGACCAAACCCATCCTGCTGCATGGCATCACCGGCAGCGGCAAGACCGAAGTCTATCTCCAGGCCATTGCCCGCGTGCTGGAGCGTGGCGGCACCGCTCTCGTGCTGGTGCCGGAAATCGCGCTGACACCGCAGACCATCGAGCGCTTCAAGGCCCGGTTCTCCGATCGCAGTGATCGCATCGCCGTCCTTCACAGTCATTTGAGCGACGGCGAACGCCACGACGAGTGGTACAAAATTCACGAAGACCGTGCCGACATCGTGATCGGCGCCCGAAGCGCGATTTTTGCGCCCCTGGAACGCCTCGGCATCATCATTGTGGACGAGGAGCATGAGCCTTCATTCAAACAGGACGAAAAACCACGCTACCATGCGCGGGATGTTGCCGTGGTGCGTGGCAGCATCGAAAAATGCGTCGTCCTGCTCGGCAGCGCCACACCAAGCCTCGAATCCTTCGAAAATGCCACGAGCGGCAAGTACGAACTCCTGAAGCTGTTGAGCCGAACCGATGGCCGCACACTCCCGCTGATCCGCATCGTCGATATGCGCATGGAACGGCGCAAAGGCACCGGCACCAGCGTGGCAAATACCGGCATCCTCTCTGAAAAACTCCGCTCCGCGATCACCTCCCGCCTGGAAAAAAAGGAGCAGACCATCCTGTTTTTGAACCGTCGCGGGTTCAACACCTCCCTCGCCTGTCTCGCATGCGGTGAGACCGTGCAGTGCCAGGATTGCAGCATTCCCATGACGCTTCACAAGCACGAGAACCGCCTCGTCTGCCACGTTTGCGGTTCGCGGCGTCTGCCGCCGTCGAAATGCCCCTCCTGCCAGGAGCCCGGCCTGAAATTCGCCGGTTATGGCACCGAACGCGTCGAAACCGTGGTGCGCGAGGTGTTCCCCCACGCTCGCATCGCCCGCGTGGATACGGACACCATCCAGCGCAAAAACCAGCTCCGCGACCTCCTGCGGGATTTCCGCGCGCAGAAAATCGATCTCATCATCGGCACCCAGATGATCGCCAAGGGCCTCGATTTCCCCAATGTCACGCTCGTCGGAGTCCTGAATGCCGATCTTGCGCTCAATCTGCCGGATTTCCGCGCGGCGGAGCGCACCCTTCAGCTCCTCGTTCAGGTCGCCGGCCGTGCGGGGCGCGGCGAGGTCAAGGGAGAGGTCGTCGTGCAAACCCACGCACCTCACAGCCCGGCCGTACAATTTTCCCGTCACAACGATTTCGAGGGCTTCGCCCAGCAGGAATTGGAGCAGCGCCGCGCCTTTCATTACCCGCCCTACACCCACGTGGTCATCCTCGCCAGCCGGGGAAAACACCAGGCCATGGCCGAATTTGCCCTGCAAACACTTCACAAGCGCCTCCTTGAAGGCCTGCCCGAAGACGTCCTGATGGGCGAGCCCGCCCCCTGTGCCATGGCGAAGGCTCACGGTCAGTTTCGCTACCAGCTCCTTCTACGGGCGGCCAAAATCCGCCCCCTCTGCCGCCATATCCAGCAGGTCCTGCAGGCCACCAGCCTCCCCCAGGACGTCATTGTGACCTGGGACGTCGATCCCGTATCACTTTTGTAAATTATCCTTTGTCGATTCGAAGAATCGAAGGGAACGTTGACATCAAGCGTCCCGATTCAATATTGCCCCCCTACATGACGACAGAGAAACGCACCTCCTGCCTCCGCCTCGGATGTCTAGCCATCCTGGCCTTTGCGCTTTCTGCCTGTTCGAGCACGACGAAAGGTCCGGGCGGACAGATCTCCAAGGTGAAGTACTACCACCTGATGCCGTTCTTCACGCCACAGACGACGAACCCGACCATTCTGTTTGAACGCCAGCACTTCATTTACGGCGCAGTGAGCAAGAAGGACATCGTTGACCGCTTCGGCCACTACTACGCGTTTTTCTGGAAGACCACGGACCGCACCGGCCCGGTGACGATCAAGTTCGAATACCAGCAGGCAAAGTCAGGCCTCAGCAAACGTGTTCAAGAGCAGGTCGTCGAAGACATTCACCGCAGCAACGTTTCCAAATTCCAGGTCGTCGGCCCAGAATACCAAAAAAGTGGCCGGGTAATCGCATGGCGCATCAGTATTTTGCGCGGCAAGGAAGAACTGGTAAGCCAGCAATCCGCGCTCTGGAACTAACTCCGCAACGCATGACACCTCCCACTCATATTCTTGTTGGCACCATCGGCCGAGTTTTCTGGATGAGGGTGGATGGACGAGGCACCTTTCAAAACAGCCTGCAGGCCAAGAAGGCGCTCCAACGCGTGGTTTCTCAGGGCATGCGCAATCTCGTCGTCGATCTCGAGCGCTGTCCCATGATGGACTCCACCTTTCTCGGCATGCTCACGGGCGCTGCCCTGAACCTCCGCGAATCCGGTGGCGGCTCTTTGAGCGTCGTGAACGCCAACCAGCGCAATCTCCAGCTGCTCACCAGCCTCGGACTGGACCACATTTTGGAGCTCGACCGTGACGGCAAGCTCTGGGAGGCCGAACGCAAGGAAGTCTGCGACGCTCTGCAGCACTGCGGCGAATCCACCGCTGAATGCAAAGAAGTGCAGACACAGCACGTGCTCTCCGCTCATCAGGCCCTCGCTGATGTGAGCGACGCCAACGAAAGCCGTTTTCACGATGTGATCGAATTTTTGGAAAAAGAGCTGGAGGCTGGCACATCTGCTGTTCCTGCCTAGGCGCCCCCCGGATGAGCCGGGCCGCCTCCTACACCCATGATCATCGCTCTTCTTGTCCTGATCGTACTGCTGATGACGGCGGGACTGGTAATGCTGGCAAAAATTGCACGTCAGCAAAAGCATGCCATCGCGGCGCTCCGGGCCGAGGAGGAGGCCATCGTGGCCGAAGAACGCCGCATGTTTCACTACCTGCACGATCTGGGCGAGGCCATCTGGCGCGATGACCAGCAGGCTTCGATGTATCGCTTGATTGTTGAGGGTGCCATTCGCGTGACTCAAAGCACCGGCGGCGCCCTTTACCTCTACGACGAAGCCACGCAGCAGCTCGTGCCCCGGCACTACTCCGACTTTTGTGCCCCCCTCATCAGCCTGCCCGAGCGCGTGCGGCAGCAGATGAAGGAGAATTCAGCCACTCTCCTCAGCACCCTGCGCATGCATGCAGAAAAAGTGCAGTCAGGTCTGCTCGGCAGCGTTTTCATGCAGCAAAAGACCGAGTTGATGCCCGATCTCGGCACGGACAAACGCCTCGGCGAGCACTTGGTGCCTTCCCAGCAGCATGTCACCGCCATGATCGGCCCTCTGAGCTTTGGCGTCCGCAGGCTCGGTGTTCTGGCCGTCACCTCTCCCAAAGAAGGCCGCAGCTACAACGCCAACGACTTCGAAGTCTTCAATTCGCTCATCGAGCAGTCCGCCTTCGCCCTGGCCAATGCCATGTCTCACCAGGAGGCGGCCAAGAACCGCATGGATCAGCAGGAGCTCCAAAACGCCAGCCAGATCCAAAAGGTGCTCCTGCCAGATCGCGATCCTCAGGTCCCCGGCTTCATCATCGCGGGCAAAAACATCCCCGCCCGCACCCTCAGCGGTGATTATTTTGATTATTTCACTCTGCCAGACGGTCGGTTTGGTGCCGTCATTGCCGATGTTTCCGGCAAAGGCCTCGGTGCCGCCATGATCACGGTCATGTGTCGTACCCTGATGCGCGCCAATGCCTCCAGCTCCGCCTCCCCCAGCACCGTCCTCGGCGCCGTCAATCGCCAGATCGCTCCGGACATCCGCGAGGACATGTTCATCACCATGTCCTACGTCGTGGTCGAGCAGGACGGCTCGAACCTCACCCTCTCGCGTGCCGGCCACAATGCCGCGCTGCTCTGGCGCAAGGCCACCGGCAAGGTCGAGGCCATCCACCCTCCCGGCCTCGGCGTCGGCATCGACAAAGGCGCAGTGTTTGAACGCGTCACCAAGGACGCCAGCTTCGAAATGCAGACCGGCGACTGCCTCCTGCTCTACACCGACGGCGTCAACGAGGCCATGGACCCCAAAGGCATCGAATTCGGTGAGGAGCGCGTGGAGGAGGAACTCGCCAAACATGCCCCGAACGGGCCCAAAGCCGTCATCGGCGGCATCATCCTGGATTTGGAACACTTTTTGAAGGGGCGGCGCTCCCATGACGACATCACCTTGATTGCTATCCAGAAGACGGCATAGTCGCGGCCCCCCAAATCACCGCGAAAACTTATGACCGAGCCGAGTCCCGATACGACCCAGCAAGCACCTGTTGAAGAAAACCCCAATCCTGAAGCCGCCGCTCCAGTGGAGGACGCAGCCCCGCTTGACCCCATCACGGCACTGACCCAGGAAGTCGAGCGCTGGAAAGACATGGCCTACCGCAGCCAGGCCGAGTTGGACAACTTCCGCAAGCGCTCCGCCCGCGAGGCCCAGGAAACCCGCGCCTACGCCAATGGCGATCTCCTCCGCGCCTTGTGCCCCATCCTCGATAATTTCGACATGGGTCTCGAAGCCGCCCGCCAGGAGTCCGAAAAGTCCATGGTCTTCATGGGCATGAGCATGGTGAACCGCCAGCTCCAGGATTTCCTGCGCGACAGTGGTGCGCTGGAAATCGAGGCCCAGGGCAAAGTCTTTGACCCGAATCTTCACGAGGCCGTGGCCCAGGAAGCCAGCCCCACCGTTCCCGAAGGCACCGTCATCCGCGTCACCCGTCGTGGCTACAAGCTCAAGGACCGCCTCCTGCGTGCCGCCAGCGTCATCGTTTCCAGTGGTCCAACGCCCCCTGCAGAGGCGTAACCCTCTTTTTCTTTTTACACAGCTATGGCCGATAAACGCGATTATTACGAAGTCCTAGGCGTCTCCCGTGACGTCTCGGCCGAGGAGTTGAAGAAAGCCTACCGCAAGCTCGCGGTGAAGTTTCACCCCGACAAAAACCCGGACGACAAGTCGGCCGAAGGTAAGTTCAAGGAAGTGGGCGAAGCCTACGACGTCCTCAGCGACGAACAAAAACGCGCTGCGTATGACCGCTATGGCCATGCCGCCTTCGCCGGTGGCATGGGCGGGCCTTCCGCCGGTGGTCACGATCCCTTCGACATTTTCCGTGAAGTCTTCGGCGGCGGCGGTGGTGGCGGCATCTTTGAGCAGTTCTTCGGCGGCGGTGGTGGTGGTGGCGGCGGTCGTCGTCGCGACGGCCCGCAACGCGGCAGCGACCTGCGCTATGGCATGGAAATCTCCCTCGAAGACGCCGCACATGGCGTGGAGCGCGAGATCGAGTACGAGCGCAGCGCCTCATGCAAAATCTGCTCCGGCTCCGGCTCGGCCAGCGGCGGCGGTAAAAAAACCTGCCGCACCTGCGGTGGCGTCGGCCAGGTCATCAGCTCACGTGGCTTCTTCCAGATTCAGCAGACCTGCCCGGATTGCAGTGGCAGTGGTGAAATGATCAGCGATCCCTGCCGCAATTGCAGCGGCACCGGGCGCTCCAAGGAACGCACCAAAGTCCGCGTCAAAGTCCCCGCAGGCATCGAAGACGGCTCTCGTCTGCGCTCCACCGGCAACGGTGATCTCGGCGTGAAAAACGGCCCTCCCGGCGATCTCTACATCGTCGTCCAGGTCAGAGCCCACGAGATCTTCGAGCGCGAAGGCAACGACCTCCACTGCGACATCCCGCTTTCCTTCGGCACCGCAGCCCTCGGTGGCGAGCTCACCGTTCCCACCATGGAGGCCAAGGCTTCCGTCAAAGTGCCTGCGGGCACCCAAAACGGCACCACCTTCCGCCTCCGCGGCAAAGGCATGAAAATCTTGGGCGAAGACCGCTTCGGCGATCTCTACGTCCACGTGCAAATCGCCGTGCCGACCAAGCTCAATGCGGAACAGCGCAGCAAACTCGACGAATTCGCCAAATCCCTCGGTGAACAAACCTCCCCCATGGAGGAGTCCTTCTTCGAGAAGGCGAAAAAGTTTTTCCGCTAACCGCTCATGACCACCCGCGACCTGCTGACCCTGACGAAATTCCGCCTCAGCGCACTCGTCATCGTCACCACGTTTGTGGGCTTCTGGCTGCGTGCGCCCAAAGGCTTCGACTTCTGGCTGCTCTTTAACACCATCATCGGCAGCACCCTCGCTGCCTTCGGTGCCGCCGTGTTCAATCAGCTCATGGAAATCGAGCCCGACTCGCGCATGCAGCGCACGTTGGACCGTCCCCTGCCCTCCGGGCGCGTGAGCCCCTCCGCCGCATTCGGCATCGGCTGGCTTCTCAGCGCCTGGGCGCTCATCCATCTCACCATCCAGGTGAACATGGAGGCCGCAGCCCTCACCGCGCTCACCCTCGCGGTGTATCTCTTCATCTACACCCCGCTTAAGCGTCAAAGCGCCACCAACACCCTCGTCGGCGCTGTCTCCGGTGCGCTGCCGCCCCTCATCGGCTGGGCGGGTGCCGCGGGGCCGCTGCCTGCGGGTACCGCGCCTCATTTCCGCTGGGAGCTCATGGTTGAGCCGGGTGCCATCTACCTCTTCCTCCTGCTCTTCCTCTGGCAGCTCCCGCATTTCCTCGCCATCAACTGGATGTACCGCGACGAGTACCGCAAAGGCGGCTTCGTCATGCTCGCCAATGACGATGAACACGGCGCGCGCACCTCGCAGCATGCCCTCGCCTACGCCGTCAGCACCGTGCTCCTGATGTTCTATCCCGTCTATGCCGGCGCCGCCTACGCCTGGTGGTTTCTGCCTCCCGCCCTCCTCCTCAGCGGCTGGCTCTGCGTGCTGGCCCTTCGCTTCAATCGCCAGCCGGAACGCCCTACAGCTCGAAAGCTTTTCTTCTGCACGCTGATGTATCTCCCCGGCATTCTGACCGTATCCATCATCGCCTGGAAACACGCGTAACTGCACCGCCATGAACGATTCCCCCGCCAAAGCCAAGCTCAGCCCCTGGACCATCTGGGTGCCCGTCATCATTGCCGTACTCGGCCTCGTCGTCTTTTACAACTACCTCATCTACCGCTCACGCATCGACAACGACGTAAACCGTCCGCCCATCCTTGGCCGCCTCGAAAAAGACCTCGAACTCACCGAGCGCAGCGGCAAGACCGTCCATCTCGAAGATTTGAAAGGCAAAGTCCTCGTCATCTCCTGGGTCTTCACCCGCTGCCCCCGTGGCTGCGCCGCCGTCATCGCCAAGCTCAAAAAGCTTCAGGCGGAATTCGCCAACGAGCCCGGCCTTCAGTTCGTCAGCTTTACCCTCGACGCCGATGACACCCCCGAGATGATGAAGAAATTCGCCAGCGGCCTTGGCATCAAGGACGACGCCAACTGGTGGTTCGTGAACGGCGAGAAAGACGCCGTGCGCAAGTTCATGACCAGCCAGGTCCAGTTCCGCCCCGTGCAGGACATGCCCGAGGCCGACCGCCTCTCCCCGGATGACAAATACATCCACGACCTCCGCGTCGCCGTCATCGACCACCGCGGTCACGTGCGCAGTCTGGCGGACATCCTGAATCCCGATCCTGAATTCGCCAAATTCTGGGATGAAAAATTGCGCAAAGACCTGCACTACCTCCTCAACGAACAGAAGAAGAACCCTTACGTGCCCGCAGCCTCGAAATAAATCATGGACGTCACCGAACTCCCCAAGCTCTACACGATTTTCAACGGCTGCGCGCTGCTGCACATCATCCTCGGCCTGACGATGATCAAGCTCGGCCACAAAAAGCCGCACATCGTCAGCATGATCATCGCCCTGCTGTTCTCCACCGCCTTCCTCGGCTGCTACCTTTATTACCACTACCACGCAGGCCACGTGAAGTTCGCCGGCACCGGCCTCACCCGTCCGATCTACTTCACCATCCTCTTCACGCACATCCCGCTGGCCATTCTCAGCCTGCCGATGATCATCATGACCGTCGTCCCCGCCCTGCGCAGCCGTTTCGACAAGCACAAGCGCATGGCCAAATGGACCGTCCCCGTCTGGCTCTACGTCTCCGTCACCGGCATCATCGTCTACCTCATGTGCTACGTCTGGTACGGCCCCCCGATCCGCGCCTAACGCAGCTTGAAACGTAGGTTGGAGAGGCTGCTGCGCCAAACGAATGCACTCGGCATTTTGTATTATTTTATAGCCTTACCGGCTTATAACATCGCGTCGGCATCAAGCGAATCCCCTCTCCCCACCGAGGATATGGCAATACCCAGGATGTTCTCTGGGGAGAGGTAAGGGTGAGGGGTCTTCCAATGCTGGCGAAGGCGTCGAGTGCTTGTGGTCCCATTCGTAACCGCAGTCAGACGACCCCGCTCACTCCTCAAACTTCCACGACTTCCGCTTCGCCGGTTTGAGATCCGTGCGCCCATACCTCTTCCGGAACACATCAAACACCACGTCGGACCCATCCGCCTTCATCTGGTGCACCATCTGCAACAAGACGCCCAGCCGTCCCTTCGGAAACCCCGCCTTGTTCGCAAACCACCCCAGATACTCCGCAGGAATGTCATAGATCGGCACCCCGTTCGGCGGAAAATGCTGCGGCCCATACTTCCCAAACGGCATGAACGTCCGCCCGATCTCTTCCAGATCAGCGCGCATCCGTGCAGCAAGGTCGTCCATGCTCTGACGATACGCGCGACCAGGAATGACGAAACCGGAATTCCGTCTCCCTCACTTCAGCCCCGCATACGCCTCTCTCAGCAGCGCCTCCGTCATCTCCCAGTCAATGCACGCATCCGTGATCGACTGCCCACGCACCAGCTTCTCCAGCGGCTGCGGAAACTTCTGGCTGCCTCCCACCAGGTTGCTCTCCAGCATCGCGCCAATGATGGCCTTCTGCCCCGCCACACGCTGCCGCACAATTTCCCGAAACACATCCGGCATCCGGCGGTGGTCCTTCGCACAATTCCCATGGCTCGCGTCGATCATGATCGCTGCCTTGAGCTTCGCAGACTCCAGCCCGTCAATCGTCTCCCTCACATCATCCGCACCATAGTTCGGGCCGTCTTCTCCCCCGCGCAAGATGATGTGGCAGTCCGGGTTCCCGCTCGTCGTCACCGCAGAGGCCACGCCGTCCTCGCTCACCCCCAGAAATGTCTGCGGCTGCATCGCCGCCTTGATCGCATTGATCGCCGGCGTGATGTGCCCAAACGTCCCGTTCTTGAAACCCAGCGGCATCGACAAACCCGACGCCATCTGACGGTGCGTCTGCGATTCCGTCGTGCGTGCGCCGATCGCACTCCAGCTGATCAAATCCGCAATGTACTGCGGCGTGATCGGGTCCAGCAGCTCCGTCGCCGTCGGCATCCCGAGATCCAGCACATCGCGCAAAATCTTCCGCGCCAGTCGCAGCCCCGCCGGGATGTCACAGCTCCCGTCCAGATGCGGATCCATGATCAGCCCCTTCCAGCCCACCGTCGTGCGTGGCTTTTCAAAATACACACGCATCACGATGCAAAGTCGGTCCTTCAGTTCCTCCGCCAGCGCCGCCAGTTTCCGCGCATACTCCAGCCCCGCCTCGGGATCATGAATCGAGCATGGACCAAGGATCACAAGGAAGCGCGAATCACTGCCAAACAGAATGTCCCGAATCTCCTGCCGCGATTTCGCCACGAAGGCAGTTTGCGCTTCAGTCGGCGCGATCTCGCTCATCAGGCTGCGCGGTGACGGCAGCGGAACGTTGGAGGCAATGTGGAGGTTGGCAGTCTGGCTCATGGGCATATTCTTCAACTCGGCTCAGCCTCAATGGCAAGCAGATCCACCTCGTTCTCGCTGGCGACGACAAACCAGATCCGCAGGCGAAGCGGCGTGCCGTCATCGTGCAGGAACCGCGTGGATTCGGCCACACGTAGTTTTTCGGTGTCTGGAACCAGTGGAAAATCATCCGCCAGCCGTGCGATGGCCCAGAGAAGACCGGCGAGCACATCATCCATTCGCTCGCTGCTCCCAAGCCGCGCCACCTGCCACGCATAAAACTCGCTTTCTCGCAGTGTGTAGAGGTTAGACATGCCAGCCGCGTTCCCGGATGAGTTCACGCGAGCGTTCGATGGCGCGGTCCGTCAGCGTTTCGTCAGAAACATTGGTCACTTGTCGCGGCACCTCGGACTGGCCCGCCCAGGCATCTGAAACGAGCTTTTTAAGCCTCGCACCGGGTTTGCCGGGCTGCGAATGCCACCAGTGCTCGAAGGCGTTCATCTCTTCGAGGCTGAGGCTCTCCACGGCGGCCTGGATTTCAGCGAGCTTGGACATGGTCGCAGTTTAGTTTTCCGCTCTGGATTTGGCAACCTTTCTTCAATTTTCCTGCACCACCGGATTCTTCGGCTTCAGCACCGCGTACAGCACCACGCTGATCACAATGATCCCTCCCGCAATCAACGGCGCGATCTGCATGGAAGCGTCAGGGCTTGTGACAGCGCTGTGAATGCGCGTGTAAATCAGCGAGGCACAGGTCAGCGCACCCAGCACCGGCACGAACATGGGTGGCTCAAACCCTCCCTGCGGCTCTCCCGGGCGGCGCTTCAGCACCACCAGGGCGATGTTCACCACGGTAAACACTGCCAGCAGCAGCAGCACCGTGGATTCCGCCATTTGTTTCACACCGCCGCTGAGGATCAGCACAGACACGATGCCAAAGAGCACAAACACCGCCACATGCGGCGTGTGCCGCTTGGGATGCACACGGCCTAAAATCGCTGGCAGCAGCCCCTGCCGGCTCATGCCATACAGCAGGCGTGAGCCCATGATGTAGTTCAGCAGCGCCGTGTTGCCGATCGCAAAAATCGTGATGCCCAGATACAGCTTGTCGATGCCCCCCAGCCAGGGCGCGGCCCGGTGCGCCACATCCATCAGCGGTGTTTTGCTCGCGGCCAGTTCACGCCACGGCACCACCGAGACCGCCGTGATCGCCACCGCCATGTAAATGAGCGTCGCCAAAATCATCGCGCCGATCAGGCCAAACGGCACATTCTTCCGCGGATTCTTGACCTCCTCACTCACATTCAAAATGTCCTCAAAACCGATGAAGGAGAAAAACGTCAGCACCGCCCCCTGCATCACCAGCGCCAGCGTGATGCCGGAGCCTGCCCCGCCAGCCACCGTGTCTTTCGCCGTTTCCAGATAGTTCACGCCGCCCCAGTACCGCGCACCCACAGCGATGATGAACAGCAGCCCGGAAGCTTCCACCACCGTGCAGAGCACATTCAGCCACATGCTCTCACGCAGGCCGCGATAGATGACGCACCCCACGAGAAACACAATCCCGATGGCCACCAGCTTGATGTCCAGCGCAAACCCAAACGCCTTCTCCAGCTGCTCCGCAATCGCCTGAGATCCGGTCGCCATGCTGGTGAGCCCGCTCATCATCACCGCGATTCCCACCACGTAGCTCAGCAGCGGCTTGCGCAGGCCATGTTGTGTCACATAGGCCGCGCCCCCGGCTCTTGCATAACGGCTGCCCACACACGCATAAGACAAGCCCGTGAGCATCGCCGCGATCATCGCCGTCAAAAACGCCAGCCAGACCGCATTCCCCAAGGAATCAGCAGCCCGCCCGATGAGCGCATAAATGCCCGCGCCCAGCATCGAGCCCAGTCCATAAAACATCACCTGCCAGCCACCGATGGTTTGCTGCAGAGAGGGCGGTGAGTCGGTCCTTGAAGAAAGCGCGGCGGGTTCCATGCCCTGCTACTAGCCGAGATCGTGCCGCGCTGGAAGATAAAAAGCAGCCGCCCCCATCGCCTGTTGAGGAGGTGAGGGCGGCGGAGGTTTCTGACTCAGGTCAAATTACAGCACCGGGATCTGGCGCGGCTTCGCCACTTCCTTGAGCGGCAGGCGCAGCGTCAGCACGCCATCTTCCAGCTTCGCCGTCATCTGATCCTCGCTCACAGGTGCGTTGAGACGCAGTCGGAGCAGGTAGCTGAGCGGCGACAGCTCGCGATGGAGCGCCTTCATGCCTTCCGGCACGGTCGTGCTGCGTTCACCTCGCACAGTGAGGATGTTTTCCTCAAGGTCGAGCTTCACATTGCTCTTCGGCACGCCGGGCAGTTCGACGCGTATTTCAAACGCTTCGGCATTGCCATTGACGTTGTAGAGCGGCTTGCGCAGGGATTCGGTGACACCGGAGGTGGCAGGAGCGCTGGTTCGGGGGGAGCAGGTAGTGTTCATGATTTGTTAAGAATGGATTTTGGGATGGGTGTTGATCAGATCAGATCAGTTCAGTTCAGCGTGATGGTGCGTGGCTTGCTGCGTTCCTGCTTCGGCAGGGTCACCGTCAGGATGCCGTCTTCCAGCTTCGCGACGATGGCTTCCGCGTTGACGATTTCTGGCACGGACACCGAGCGGGTGAGGCTGTAGGAGCTTTCCTTCTCGCCGTCCTTCTCACGCTTTTCAGCAGAGACGGTCAGCATGCCGTTGTTCAGCTCGATTTTGACATCCTCCTTCTTCACGCCCGGCACTTCAAAGCTGGCGAAGTAGTTGTCTTTGTCTTCGTGCACGTCCACGGCCAGCTTGTCACCGGCCACGCCAGGGAAAACCTCACCGAGGTTGTTGATGAAGCTGCTCAAGGATGGCAGTCCGGCCAGCGGATGGCGGAACCATTCGTCGAAGTCAGAAACGCGATTGAGGCTGAAGGGGTTGGTTCGGATGAGTTTCATAGCTTGAGTGTTTTGGTTTGAGTTTTGGGAGTTGGATTTTCTTCCACCTCATACTCATGCATCAGCCATGCCAGCCGCCCTCAATTCCAATCAACTGATTGAAAACCAACAATCTAAAACATTCCACCCTAACCCAGCCCGACCTCACGGTGTGCCAAAAAAGCCATGTCTTGTCTCTTCAGTGAGACATTTTTGCCAATTAGACCGCTTCTCAAATGAGGATCTTCAATGGCACTCGCTAAGACCAAGTTTCGTTCACTTTGGCACCTCAGTGCATCATTCACTGCGCCCTGAGCTTCTCGTCTGACTGTCGTATCTTTTCGCCATCTTACTCCGCGACATACCAGCCCCAAAGGGGGCTGCGGAGTTGAGCCCAGGGTCAGCCGAGTCTCAGCGAGGCGACCCTGGGGTAGAGCCAGACCTCTGGGAAGCAAACCGAGCACTCCGCTGCACATCATGCCAGCCAGCAGCTTTGGTCACGCCCTTCCGCCGCAGCAATTTACCAGCATGCTTGAAGCCAATGTTCCTACGCCTTGGCCACCCGCTTCTTTTTCGCCTTCAGGTTCAGCATCTCCACCATCATCGAAAAGCCCATGGCAAAATAGATATAGCCCTTCGGAATTTCGAAATGAAGCCCTTCGCCGATCAAGGCCGTGCCGATCAGAATCAGAAAGCTCAGCGCCAGCATCTTCACCGTTGGGTGACGGGTCACAAAGTCACCCACCGCTCTGGCAAACACCATCATGAAGCCCACGGAGATCAGCACCGCCGTCACCATGATGGAAATATGCTTCACCATCCCCACGGCCGTGATCACCGAATCCAGTGAGAACACAATGTCCAGCAGTGCGATCTGCACCATCACCGCGCCAAACGCCGCCCCTTTGCCCACGCTCTTGCTCACCTCGCCCTCAGGGTCGCCTTCCAGCTTTTCATGAATTTCATGCGTGCTCTTGTAGATCAGGAACAGGCCGCCAAAGATCAGCACCATGTCCTTCCCGGTGATCGAATGCTCCAGCACCGTAAACAGCGGCGTCGTCAGCGACATCACCCACGTGATGGACAGCAGCAGCAGGATGCGCGTCAGCATCGCCAGCCCCAGGCCTATGAAACGCCCGCGCTGGCGGTCCTTCGCTGGCAGTTTGTCCACCAGGATCGAGATGAACACAATGTTGTCGATCCCCAGCACAATCTCCAGCACGCACAGCGTCAGCACCGCGATCCACGCCTCCGGATTCGCAACCCAGGAAAAGTCGAGCACGTTCAAATTGGCGGTTACAGCAGCAGCAGCATTGGCAATCATCGGGCCGCGACCCTAGCGGAAAATGCCGCATCAGCAAACTCCACGATGAATTTGCTGCGGCGCGCAGGTCCGCATGCCTGGCAGCCACCGAATCCCACGTCCTTTGGGACACTTTCGTCTCTTTTGTCCTCCACACGAACAGCTCCGCCAGAGTCCGCAACGTCAAACGCAGGCCCACCTCATGCAGTAAAAAATTTTCCAATATCGAAAACCCGTTCATAGATGCGCCCATGCCGCCCGCCAGCCTCGCAGATCTCGAAGAACGCCTCAGCCGCCCCACACCTGCCGTCGTTGAGATGATGAGCCAGCTCCCTGGCGACATCATCATCCTCGGCGCCGCAGGCAAGATGGGCCCCTCCCTCGCACGCATGGCCAAACGCGCCAGCGACGAATCAGGCACCCAGCGCCGCGTCATCGCCGTCTCACGCTTCAGCTCGCCGGGATCAGCGGAGGAATTCCAGCAGCATGGCATCGAGGTCATCGCCACCGACCTCCTCTCTGCCAACGCCGTCGCCTACCTCCCCCATGCTCCCAACGTCATCTACATGGCAGGCATGAAATTCGGCTCCACCGGCCAGGAATCCATGACCTGGGCCATGAACGCCTGGCTCCCCGGCCTCGTGTGCGAGCGCTACCACCGCAGCCGCATCGCCGCCTTTTCCACCGGCAATGTCTATGGCCTCGTCCCCGTGGAGCGCGGTGGCAGCCGCGAAGAAGACGCCCTCAACCCCAAGGGCGAATACGCCATGAGCTGCCTGGGCCGCGAGCGCATCTTCGAGCACTTCAGCCTGACCCGCGGCACCCCCGTCTCCCTCATCCGCCTCAACTACGCCTGCGACCTCCGCTACGGCGTCATGGTCGACATCGCACGCCAGGTCTGGAACGGCGAGCCCGTGGACGTCACCATGGGATACTTCAACACCATCTGGCAGGGCGATGCCAACGCCCTCTCCCTCCTCAGCCTCGCCAAAGCCCACAGCCCCGCCTGGGTCGTCAACCTCACCGGCACCGCCACCCTCAGCGTCCGCGAACTCGCCCATGCCTTCGGCAAACTCTTCGGCAAACCCGTCCAGATCACCGGCCAGGAAGCCCCCGACGCCCTCCTCAGCAATCCCTACCGCAGCTTCGTCGAACTCGGCATCCCGTTCATCCGCGACGAAGAACTCACCGAATGGGTCGCCCAATGGATCTCCACCGGCGGCGAATCCCTCGGCAAACCCACCCACTTCGAATCCCGCGACGGGAAGTTTTGAAAAACTTAGTTCAAGGAAGAGATGCGCACACTCCTCGCCATCGCTGCCTTGTTAATTTTCTGCCTCATTGGTCGCCAAAGTATCAAACAAGAGATGCCATCTGAGTTGAACGAATCAGATCAATACATTCTCGGAGCCATCCACAAATGGGTTTGGTCGGGATTTTATTCCCCCGAAGAAGTGGATGAAATGATTGACGATATCCTCGAGGAAGATGCGAATGAGGCGATGTTGCGAGATGCAGTGGCCCCTGAATTTACCAAGAAAGAGGAAGCGGAGAAAGCATGGCCAAAGGTGACAGACTGCGACCGCCTGAACACTGTCTTTGCCGCACTGGACAAGCGAGGTGTCCTTTGCTTACACAACGCTGGTTTCGAAATGTCAGACGGACACACCGACGCGTCTGAAGTACTTTCCAAACAGCCCAATGGCCGTTACTTCGGATATTGTTTCTATCATGGGCAAGATGTTGAACGTGCCATTGCAGCACAGGGATTAATGCTGGCCTTTGATCATGTGAAAGTCGAAGATCCCGACAAACTGAAGGTGGGCTTGGCTCTGAAAGAGGAGTTGGAACGCGCTGGATTTGCGCTGGAGTGGGATGGCACAAGCGACCAACGCATCAACATTCCAAAATTTGATTGGAAGCGCAGATACAAGCCATAGGCAAACTCACTCCACCGCCCCCCGCAGTCACCGCTTCACCCCAAAACAATACGCAAACTTGTCCGAGCGCAAAAATATCTGGCCATCCGACACTCCAAGGCTCGCGTTCGTCACACTCACATCATCTGCGATCACGTTCGTTGCCAGCACCTCAAATTGCGGTTTGGCCGCAAGCACCACAGAGCCCGACTGCCGGCTCGTGTAGTACAGCCGTTCGCCGCTGAGCAGCGGGGTCGCATACCAGCGGTCGCGCTTCTCCTTCATCAGGGGCTGCTCATAGACTGTTTCCCCGGTCTTCGCATCCAGACACGTCGCCGTGCCGCGCGTGTCATTGACGAAGTAGAGATGCCCCCCGTGGTACACGGGCGAGCCTACGTTCGAGCCCTTCTGCACCTGCCAGACGATGTGTGTCGCAGTGACATCGCCCTTGCCACCAGCGCGCACGGCAAAGGCCTTCCCACCGCCACCGAGCACAAACACCACGCCATCGTGCGCCACCACCGACGGGCACAGCTCGGCAGCCTTGATGCTTTCGCAGGACCACAGTTCTTTGCCGTCCTTCGGATCAAAGGCGCGCAGTTTGCCGCTGGAGTTCACCACGAGTTCATCGTGACCTCCCACCTTCACAATCGTCGGCGTGTTCCATGAAGCCGGGAAGCCCTTGGCGCTCCAGACCGTCTTGCCCGTCTTGCGATCCAGCGCGAGCAGCTGATTGCTCTCCAGCGCGGCGTTCACGATCAGCAGATCACCATACAGGATGGGCGAGGTCCCCACACCCCAGGGATGCGGCTTTTCACCCACACTCACATCCCACACCTTTTTGCCGTCCATCGTGAAGGCAAACACTCCCGCGTTGGCCATGAAAAAGAACGCGCCCTTGCCATCAGTGACCGCCGAGCTTGATGCATAACCATGCATGGTGATGTAGCTGCCGTTGTAAGCCGTTTCCGGCAGATCGGTCTTCACCGGGTAGTCCCACAGAATCTTGCCGCTTCGCTTGTCCAGGCACAACGCATGCCGTGTCAGCTCGCTCATGTCTCCAGGAGCTTTGATGTCCACACCGTAGCCGCTGTAACTGGTGAGGAAGACACGGTCCCCGCTCACAATGGGGCTGGATGACCCCGGTCCCGGCAGCTCGGTGCGCCACACCAGATTCTCCTTCTCGCTCCAGTTCAGCGGCAGGTTCGTCTCTGTCGTGACACCGTCACCGGTCGGCCCTCGAAACTGCGGCCAGTCGGCGGCATGAAGAGTGGAGGCGAGGCAGACCAGAAGGAGGCGGTGCATGTTGGATGGAGCAATACTGCTGAAGCCTGAACGACGGGTGACCAGGCTTCTTGCAGGGCTCCGCGCTACTCAGCCCTGCTCCACCGCCCCCGGCCTCAGCCAGTATAGCACGCTCATTCTGACCGCGATCCCATTCTCCACCTGCTGATTGATCAGGCACCTCTCATAATTCATCCCCGCATCCGTGATCTCCACCCCGCGGTTCACCGGCCCCGGGTGCATCAGGTGCAGTCCGCGCTCACGCAAAATTTCCACGCGCTCGTTCGTCAGCCCATAATTGCGATGGTACTCAGCGGCGCTTGGAATGAGCGGCTCGTCGAGGCGCTCGCCCTGTACACGTAGGAGATAAATCACATCCGGCTTCCACTCGAAGGCATCATGCCAGTTGCCAAACTGCGGGATCTCCTCCGGCACCTCGCGCGGCATCATCGACCCCGGGGCAAGATAGGCCACCTCCATGCCGAGACGGCGGAAAATCAGGCTCGTGCTGCGCGCCACGCGGGAGTGTTGAATGTCGCCCACAATCAAAACACGGCAGCCGCTCAGGTTTTTGTGAATCTCCCGCAGCGTGAAGGCATCCAGCAGCGCCTGCGTCGGGTGCGCATGCCAGCCGTCCCCGGCGTTGATGACGCTCGCACGCGTGTTCTTGGCGATGAGATTCGGCGTCCCCGCCTGCTTGTGCCGCACCACGATGTAGTCCACCCGCATCGCCTCCAGCGTTTCCACCGTGTCCAGAATGGACTCCCCCTTCACCACGCTGCTCGATTCGATATCAAAGTGCGTCACGTCCGCTGACAGGCGGCTCGCCGCCACTTCAAAGCTGGAGCGCGTACGCGTGGAGGGCTCATAAAAAAGCGTCAGCATCGTCTGCCCCTTGAGCGTGGGCACCTTCTTCACGCTGCGCTTGAAGAGGTCCTTGAACGGCACGGCGTTGTCGAGCACGAAGGCGATTTCAGCGTCCGTGAGCGAGGCGATGTCGAGGAGGTCTTTGCGCGGGGTCATCTCGTTGAGGCTTGGGTTTGCACGGTGCAGGCGTCCTCACCGTCCACCTCGGTAAAGCGCACCGCCACCCGCTCTCCGGGGGCCAGGGTGACTTTGAGGGCGGAGAAATCCGGCTGCACAGGAAATTCACGGCCGCAGCGGTCCACCAGCACAGCCAGCTGCACGCGTTTCGGACGGCCAAAATTAAGCAGCTCATCCAGCGCCGCACGCACGCTGCGGCCGGTGTAGATCACCTCATCACACAGCACCACATTGAGGTCGTCGATGTCGAAGTCGATGTCGGACCCCTCCAGCTTCGGCACCATCTGAAAGGTGCTCAGGTCATCGCGATACTGCGTGATGTCGATCGTGCCCAGAAAGACCTTCACGCCGCCAGTCTTTTCGATCTCCGCAGCAATGCGTTTCGCCAGCGGCACCCCGCGGGTGAAAACACCCACCAGCGCGATGCTCTCCGCGCCAGGATTCGCCGTCAGGATGCTTTGCGCCAAAGCCTGCACCCCTGCGGCCATCTGGGCCTGTGTGAGTAGCGTACGTTCATTGCCGGGCATGGTGGAAAAGGGTGCGCGGACAGTCCGGCGATTCACCGTCTTGTCAAATCGGTGGATCGCAGCACCGGCACAGAAGTTTCGCCCCGCCACACGCCTCCAGGGTTGCAAAGCAGCCGCGCATTTGATTTGATACGCTCATGCAAAGATTCCCCCGTGCCATTTTGATGCTGGCCCTGACCACCCTGCTGGCCAGCTGTGACATTCTCCGCGAAAACAAACTGCTGATCACCACGCACGTGCAGACGGACCAGCTGGAACATCAAAGCGAGCTCATGCCAGTCACCATCGCAGGCCAGCAGATGATCTTCAAAAAAGTCCCCGAGTTCAGCCAGCGCAGCATCTCCGGCTTCGAACCCTTCGAAGCGGACAACAACGATGGCTACGGCGTGGTTCTCCAGCTCGATACCAAGGGTCGCACCGCCCTCGATCTCGCCTCCCGTCAGTATGTTGGCATGACCTTACTGACCATGGTCAATGGCCTGCCCATCGACCTGATCGAGATCGACAAGCCGATCACCGACGGTCGTTTCACCATCTGGCGCGGACTCTCCAAGCAGACGATTGATGAAATGGACAAGTTTTACCCGCGCCTCAAATACATGAAATCCTCCTCTCGCTGGATGGACGACATGCTGCCGTCCACCTCCAAGGAAAAAATGAACTCTCGCAGAGATGCCAAGGCCCTGGAGGCCGCCGAGAAAGCCGCTGCGCGTGACAAAGAACTCGGCATCCTCCCCAAGGCGCCCACGCCCAAGACCAAGGACATCCCGCTCGAAGGCTACAAACTCCCCGGCACCTGATGTTGCGTCTCGCACTTTCATTCTCACTGCTCAGCCTGCTCACGGGCATCTTGCCCGCTCAGCAGCTCCAGCTTCCCACCGCCAACCACGCCCTGTTTAACGCGCCTGCGGAGTTCTTCCAGTTCGTCGACCGCGACTTCGACGGCGCCAAGACCACCCCCTGGGAGGGCGGCCAGTTCGGCTTCGTCCGCGACCCCCGCCGTATCGGAGGCCGCATCGCCTACGCACGCTTTCACGAAGGCCTCGACATCAAACCCATCCAGCGAGATGCCAAAAGCAATCCTCAGGACGAAGTCGGCGCCATCGCCGATGGCGTTGTGGCTTACGTGGCCGCCTCGTCCGGCCTGAGCAACTACGGTCGCTACATCGTGGTCCAGCACAACTGGGGCGGCAGTCCGTTTTTCTCCCTCTACGCCCATCTGGCCTCTGCACAGGTCAGTGCCGGGCAGAAGGTCAAGGCGGGCACCACTCTCGGCATTCTCGGTTACACCGGCAGCGGCATCGACCAGCGCCGCGCCCACCTCCATGTGGAGCTGAACCTCTTTCTCTCCAGCCGCTTTGAGGCCTGGCATAATTCAAATTTCCCCACCCCAAACCATCATGGCCTCTACAACGGCCTGAATCTCATCGGGCTCGATCTCCAGTCGCTCTACCTCGCGCAGCAGAAAAATCCCGGCCTCACCCCCGCCAGTGCCGTGCGGGCCACGGAAAGCAGCTACCGCGTGGCCGTCCCTGGAGATGCCGAGATGGAAATCCTCAAAAACTACCCCTGGCTGCTCGATGGCCCCCGTCCTTCAGGCAAACCCGCAAGCTGGGAGGTCACCTTCAGCCGCTGGGGTCTGCCCTTGGCCGTGAAAGCCTCTTCCTCACCCATTGCCGCCCCTTTCGTCACCTGGGTCAAAGACTCCGGCATTCCCCACTTCACTCACACCCGTGGCTGCGTCACCGGCAGCGGCAGCACTGGCAAGCTCACCACCGAAGGCCTGCGCTTTGTGAAACTAGCCACCGGCTGGTTCTGACAGTAGTGCGAGCGTCTCGCTTGCACTCTGCCATCAAAACCAAGCCCTACTCCGGCTGATAAAACCGCCCCATGTGCTCCAGAATCTTCGCCCGCAGTTCATCCCCGTCGATCGGGCCATTGTGGCGAAAGATCACCTCACCTCCCGGTGCAACCACCAGCGTGTGCGGGATCGGCCCCGGCCACTCCGGATCCAGCGCCTTGATCAGCTCCTCCTGGCTCGCCTCGTTGAAGACATAGGCGTTGCCCTTGCGCCCCTCCGCCTTCAGCGAAGCCTTCAGCTTGTCCGGCACGATCGCGTTGTGCTTCTCCAAAAACGCCTTCACCTCATCAACGTTCTTGGGGTCGTCCATGCTGATGCTGATGAACTCAAAATCACGCAGGCCAAATTTGCGCGATGTCGCCACCAGCTGCGGAAACTCCTCCACACACGGCCCGCACCACGTCGCCCACACATTGAAGAGGCGCACCTTCTTCGTGTCGTTCTTGCGCAGCGCCGCGATGCCCTTGGAATCAATCAGCTCCACCTCCACCTCGCCCTTCTCCCACTTTTCATTATCAGCGGCGAGCTGCTTGCGTTTGTCGATCCATTTGGTCGAGCACCCGTGCGGCTTCGTCACCTCCACCGGCACCGCTTTGCCCTCCACCAGCGCCTCGATGGCATTGCGCGCATCAGGCGCAGTCACCGTCGCCTCATCCGCGTAGCGTGAATCATCCAGTCGGCCCTGGTAGCGCAGCTTGCGCTCCTTGTCGAAAATGAAGACATGCGGCGTGGCCAGGCAGCCGTAGGCCAGCGCCGTCTTCTGCGTGTCTCCATCGTAGAGGTAGGGAAAGGTGAAACCCTGCTCCTTCGCATGCAGTTTCATCTCCGGAAAACTGTCGTTGTACTTCGAATAGCCCAGTTCATCCGGACGCAGCGCCGCCGGATCATTCGGATTGATCGCCACCACCTTCAGCCCCTTGCCCTTGAACTCCTTCAGCAGTTTCTTGATGCGCCCCTCCACCGCCTGCGAAGTCGGGCAGTGATTGCTCAAAAACGCCACCATCAGCAGCTCCGCGTCTTCGTAGTTCTTCAGCGTGTGCTTCTCTTCATCGATGCCCACAAGATCAAAATCCGGCGCCACATCTCCAATTTTGAGCTCATGAAACCCCTCCGGCATCGCCGACTTTTTCCCCTTCGGCGTTTCAGCATGAATAAGGGCCGGAAGCAGGACAGTCAGCAAGATGAAAGCGAACTTGTTCATGGGGCTAGATCATTCGTTTTTGGCCGTCTGGCATTTCCAACACACTTCAAACGAGGCAGGATTGGATTCTTTGCAGGCAGGACACAGCCATTCTTCAGCAGTACAAACTTCCTCCGACTGATGCGGCACCAGCAGCGCGCTTGCCCGCTCAAAATCAGCATCCTCCACCAGACACAAAGTCGGCTGCAGCGGCCCAATGAAAATATTGGTCAACTGCGCGGTCGTTTCATTGCGGATAAAACAGGCAATGCCAGCCTCTTCGAGGATCGACCTGAAAAAGCCGAGCCGTGTCGAATCAATGCTGGTGATGAGGTCGCGCATAGTCAGGTCTCACACCTCAAATTCATCCGCCGGATCAAACGGCGGCATCGGCACATTGATGATTTTGAGTTTCCCCACCGCCCGGTGCACACACCCCGGCCGGATCATCACCGTCGTCATCGGCTTCAGCGGCACGATCTGCCCGTCCACCTCCAGGTGCCCCTCACCTTCCAGCACGATGTAGATCTCCGTCATCTTCTTGTGATAGTGCGCCTTCGAATCCGCATGGATGTCCGTCAGATGCACCGTCGCCAGCGTGTTCCAGTCCTCCTTGAACGCCCTCCTCGCCTGCCCACAAGGACAAGGCGTCGGCGGAATTTCATCCAACTGGGCAACGGCAAAACGAGGTTCAGACATAATGACGGAGAATTACTGCCGCCGGTGCTCTTTCGCAAATGCCACCGCATCCCGCGCGCCGTGAAGGACATACAGAATGCGAACACCTGCATTTTCCGGCAAAGGACGATAGTAGATGAGGAAATTGGGATACTCCGGCACAGTAATCATGCGGGTGCCTTTGAGTGATCGACGGAGCGGATGGTATTCGGTGCCCATGAGAGGCTCTTGTGCAAGCAACTCATACATTCCGGTAATGGCCAGCTCAACCGCCTCGGCTGCGACCGGATTGTCCATTGCAATGTGGGTCGAAATCTCGATCACATCCTCATCCACTTCTGGATGAATTTGGAGTTCCTGCTCAGCCATGCTGATGCTGTTGAACACGCTCCATCACTCTGGCACGGATGCTTTCACGGTAGGCTTTCATGTCCGTAATCGTGACGAAGGGCCCCTTGTCCCGCTCCTCCAAAATATCCTCCAATGCCTGACGCGCAGGATCAGCGCCTGGCTGCTCGTCGTTTTCAAGACAAAGCACCACATAGGAGGATAGGAAGCTTTCAGGTGTCTGCCGCCACCCTTGCGCCCTGCGGGTCAGGGCAGGCATGACTTCTTCCGGAAGATCAATCGTGAACTGTGGCATGTAAAAAGAATAACCTCTTTCCGCCAGGACACATCCCCTTTTTACAGCGCCTCCGTCTTCTCCTGATCCTCAAGATGGTAGGACTACGGTCCGGTCATCTTCCAAATCGCTCCATCGCAAACGACCCCAAGGCCGGCAGACACAAACGCCAACCCCAGATGGAGAAAAATTAAGACCACCAGTCGCAGTCCACGTGAGGCCTTTGCCGGGACCAATCTCATCAGGAGAGCACCGTTTACGACGACCACCGCTTGGGCGACCACATACCACCCCAATACCGAACGAAATCGCGGCACATCCCACACAGCTTCCACCGCCGCCCCGGCCCCCGCCTTGGCCCAACAAAACGACACAATTGCAAGATCATAGACGATCCACGCGATGACCAACGAGACCATCGCATGCTTCGCACTGGCAGTCATTTTCATCTCAAAATATCAGAGCGCCGCCAGCGCCGCCGCAGCCACCTCCGCCGTCTCCTCCAGATCATCCCGGCTGTGCGCCATGCTGATGAAACCCGTCTCAAACTGGCTCGGCGCAAAGTACACCCCATGGTCCAGGCAGTAATGGAAGAATTTGCGGAACGCCGCGAGATCCGACGTCTTCGCGTCCTGCAGATTGTGCACTTCCTTCTCCGTGAAGAACAGACAGAACATGCTCCCCTTGCGGTACCACCGGTAGTTCAGCCCCTTCTTCTTGAGCACATCGAGCACCGCCGTCTCCATGATCTGCCCCAGGTTTTCCAGCAGCGCGTAGCCATTCTTCTTCTCCAGCTCGCGCAGCTGCGCCAGACCCGCCGCCAGCGCCACCGGGTTGCCGCTGAGCGTCCCCGCCTGATATACCGGGCCGATCGGCGCAAGGTAGTCCATGATGTCCGCACGCCCACCAAAAGCACCCACCGGCAATCCGCCGCCAATCACCTTGCCAAGGCAGGTCAGATCCGGCGTGATTTTCTCCAACTCCTGCACCCCGCCTTTGGCCAGACGGAAGCCCGTCATCACCTCATCAAAAATCAGCAGCGCCCCATGCTTCGTCGTGATGTCGCGCAGCTTCTGCAGGAACCCCGGCTTCGGCAAAATCAGCCCCGCATTCGCCGGATACGGCTCCACGATCACGCACGCGATCTCATGCCCCTGCTTCTCAAACAACTCCTCCAGCGCCGCCTCGTCATTGAACGGCAGCACGCTGGTCAGTTCGGCAAACGCCTTCGGCACACCAGCACTGTCAGGATTCCCATGCGTCAGCGCTCCGCTGCCCGCAGCCACCAGCAGGCTGTCCGAGTGCCCATGATAGCACCCGTCAAACTTCACCAGCCGGTCGCGGCCGGTAAACCCACGCGCCAGACGGATGGCAGACATCGTCGCCTCCGTGCCGCTGCTCACCATGCGCACCTTCTGAATGCTCGGCACCCATTCACAAATCGTCCGCGCCATCTCCACTTCATAAAGGTTCGGAATGCCAAAGCTCACCCCGTCCTTGGCCGCGTTGTGGATCGCCTCGATCACGCTGATCGGCGCATGCCCGAGAATCGCCGGTCCCCACGTGCCCACGTAGTCGATCAGACAGCGGTCATCCACATCGTAGATGCGGCAGCCTTTGGCGCGTCTCACGAAAAAGGGATCACCGCCGACGTTGCGGAAGGCGCGCACCGGCGAGTTCACTCCTCCGGGAATGTACTGCTTGGCGAGGTCGAAGAGCTTGGTGGAAAGGGGTCCGTTTGGCATGGTTTGGGGTGGAAAGGGATACGCGGGAGATTTTATGCGTCGAACAAAAGGTTGCTCCGAACCGTCTGAGTCGGCTATTCTCAGCCTAATTCCCGACCACCTGCCATGAAAGCGTTCTGTTTGGTTCTCCTCGCCCTCTGTACCGCTCAGGCCGCCCACGCGCAGTCGGCCACCTCTTCCCCACGCAATCGGTCCTCTCTGGCCACGGTGGAGCCCGGCACCTTTGCCGTGGAAGGCATGACGCCCAAGCCCATCGTGCTCAAAGTGCAGATCGAGGCCCCCGTCTATCCCACCAGCAAGCTTCAGGGCGCCCTTGGCTCCTTTGCCCCCGGAGCTCTCGTCACCCTCCTGGCCATGTCAGACACCGCCTACCGCGTTCGCGGCCGCGCCCGCCATGGCGACGTCGCAGGCTGGGTGCTCAAGACCGATGTCCTCTCGGCCGACCCCAATCTCAGCGCCAACCTCAAAAAGCTCTACGAGCGCACCAAGCTCGTCGATGAACTCATCCAGCACAAACAGGTCGCCCTCGGCATGACCAGCCAGGAAGTCCACGCCTCCCTGGGCAAACCCGCCCGCAAATCCAGCAAGATCACCGCCGCAGGCAAGGAAGAGCGGCTGGAATACGCCATCTACGATCAGGTCCCGCAGACCAGCACCGGCGTCAATGCCTTCGGCCAGATCGTTCAAACCGTCGTCTACATCCGCGTCGAAGTCGGCACCCTCGGCCTGAGTTTCAAAGACAACGTGGTCTCCCAAATCGAAGAGACCAAAGGCAATCCCCTCGGCGGTCGCGGCGCCATCACCGTGCCCCCACCCGTCGTCGGCTTCTGAGCCAGTAGCGTCGAGTCAACGCCCCCCCCATTTGGACTGCGGTTGCGCAGCGACGAAGGAGCGCAGCTACCGCTTTCGCAGGCCGGTCACCTCACTCACACCACGAGGCACTGAGCATAAAAAACGCCGCCCATTCGTCATTCGTCATTCGTCATTCGTCATTCGTCATTCGTCATTCGTCATTCGTCATTCGTCATTCGTCATTCGTCATTCGTCATTCGTCATTCGTCATTCGCTCCCTCACCCTCTCCGCCGTCCACCCCGCCGCCCGCAAACTGCGCAATGACCGCGCATCATCCCGCTTCGCCAGCCGCTTCCCACTCTCATCCGTGATCAGCCTGTGATGCCACCACTCCGGCACCGGCAGTCCCAGCAGCGCCTGCAGCAGCCGGTGCAGATGCGTCGCCTCCAGCAGATCCTCCCCCCGCGTCACCAGCGTGATCCCCTGCAGCGCATCATCCACCACCACCGCCAGGTGATAGCTCGCCGGCGTGTCCTTCCGCGCCAGCACCACATCCCCAAAGACCGCAGGCCGCGCCGTGAAAACCCCGCGCCCCCGGTCCCTCCACAGCAACTCGCCGGATACCAGCCCCACCGCCTTCGCCACATCCAGCCTTAGCGCATACTGCTCCCCCGCCCCCTTCCGCTGCTCACGCTCTTCCTTGCTGCGATTCCGGCAAGTCCCCGGATACAACGGCCCGTCCGGCCCCTGCGGCGCATTCCCCGCCCGCGCGATCTCCTCCTGAATCTCCCGCCTCGTGCAAAAGCACGGATACAGCACCCCCAGCGCTTCCAGCTTCGCCAAAGCCGCGCGGTAATCCTCAAAATGATCCGACTGCCGCCGCACCGGCACCTCCCACTCCAGCCCCAGCCACGCCAGATCCTCAAAGATCGCCCCCTCATACTCCGGCCGCGCCCGCGTCCCGTCGATGTCCTCCAGCCGGATCAAAAACCGCCCCCCCGCCGCCTTCTCCTGCGCAAACAACGCCGCATACGCATGCCCCAGATGCAGCCATCCGGTGGGACTGGGGGCGAATCGTGTGACTTCAGGCATGGGCAATAAATTGTCACAGCACGCTCCACTGCGCGCCTTTTTTTGCAGGCTTTACGCATGAGCAGCGGCAAAACATCTGCTGTCATGGAATTCAATGTCCTTTCGGTCCCTTCCGTCCTTTTTGTCCTTCAGACGGGCCGTCACTTCGTTGACCACTTCATACGCAAGCCCCGCCTTTGCACATCTCGACATTTCACCCAAACCCTCCACATTATCTTCGCATGAATCTCGCCGACCTCGTCTCCCACCTCGACACCGAACTGCGCATCGCCGAGATCGCGGACTACTCCAACGCCCTCAACGGCCTCCAGCTCGAAAACCGCAAAGGTGAAGTCACCAAGATCGTCGCCGCCGTGGATGCCACGCTGCCCGTCATCAAAAAAGCCGTCGCCGCGGGTGCTGATTTGCTCATCGTCCACCACGGCATGTTCTGGACCGGCCTCCAAACCTGGACCGGCCCCGTCTTCCAAAAAATCCAAGTCGCCCTGGATGCCGGCCTCGCCGTTTACAGCTCCCACCTCCCCCTCGATTTCCATCCCACCCTCGGCAACGACGCCGTCCTCGCCCGCGCCCTCGGCTTCGAACCCTCCGGCAATTTTATGAAGACCAAGGGTTCCGAAAACGGCGCCAAAATCGAAACCGAAATCAGCCGCGATGAACTCGTCACCCGTCTCGCCACCGCCACCGGCGCCCGCGTCCATCTCTGCCCCGGCGGCCCCGCCACCTGCCGGAAAATCGGCATCATGACCGGCGGCGCAGGCTCCGAAGTCGCCACCGTCGCCAAGGCCGGCATCGACACCTTCATCACCGGCGAAGGCCCCCACTGGAGCTACACCCTCGCCGAAGAGATCGGCGTCAATCTCATCTACGGCGGCCACTACGCCACCGAGACCTTCGGCGTCAAAGCCCTCTCCGCCTACATCGAGCAAAAATTCGGCATCCCCTGGGAGTTCGTCGACCACCCCACCGGCTTGTAAACACAGCCTGCGTTTGAAAACCGGTCTACGGCTGCTTTCCAGCCCCCACCCGCCTCAGCGCCTCAGCCAGCACCTGCCCCACTCGCGCGGTCTTTCGTGAGATCACCCTGATCTGCCTGCTCGGTGCAGGCCTCAGCCGCACGTAGCGCAGCAGCTCATCCTTGGGGCAGCCGTCGATAGCCATCCTCGGTATCAAGGTCACGCCCTGCCCCGCACGGATCAGCGCCTTAAGCGTCTCGATGCTCGCCGCGATGGAATGCTGTGCCGTCGGCCCACCCTTCGCCACACAGAAGGACAGCGCCTGATCCCTCAGGCAGTGCCCGTCCTTCAGCAGCAGCAGCGGTTCCTGCGCAAAGTCATGCACTGTGGGCAGCTTCTTCTTCGCCAGCGGATGGCTCGCCGCCAGCGCCAGCAGCATCTCATCCTCCTGCAGCAGCGTCTCCTCCAGCAAGGTGTCCTCCACCGGCGTGGCAATGATCGCCGCATCCAGCTCCCCGCGTGACACCGCCTGCACGAGATTCGTCGTCACATCCTCCACCACCCGCACCCGCGTGTGCGGATGCGCCTTCTTCATCGCCGCCAGCACTCTGCCGCTGAGGTAAGGAGCAATCGTCGGAATCATCCCCAGCGTCACCTCACTCGGCATCCGCCCAGGCTCCAGCGCCGCCCCGTCCAGCAGCTCCTGTCGGCACCGCAGGATGTGCCGCGCCCGCTCCACAAAGGCCTGTCCCGTGGCCGTGATCACCACCCGCCGGCTGGTGCGCTCGATGAGCTGCACCCCCAGCTCAGCCTCCAGCTTCTGCAGCTGCAAACTCAGTGCGCTCTGGCTCGCATGACAATGCGCCGCCGCCCGCCCGAAGTGCCCGTGCTCCGCCACTGCCACGATGTATTCCAGATCACGAAAGGTCATGCCCCACTCATTTCCCACTCATGAGTTTTGTCAATCAATCCTGCCGGTTTTGCAAATTGGATCAATCAATCGAATCCGGCACTGTCCTCACGTCACCACAACACCTCACCATGAAACCCACTTCAAAACTCTTCACCACCATGATGACCACCACCCTCCTCGCCGGCAGCCTGCCCGCTGAAGTCCTCACCCGCGACAACGGCGCCCCCGTCGGCAACAACCAAAACTCCAAGACCGCCGGGCCTAACGGACCCACTCTGCTGGAAGACGTCCAGCTCATCCAAAAACTCCAGCGCTTCGACCGCGAGCGCATCCCCGAGCGCGTCGTCCACGCCCGTGGCACCGCCGCCCATGGCGAGTTCGTTTCCACCACCGACATGTCCGCCGTCACCCGCGCCGCTCTCTTCTCCGGCGGTCAGCGCAAGACACCCGTCTTCGTCCGCTTCAGCAGCGTCATCCATGGCAACCACTCCCCCGAAACCCTGCGCGATCCACGCGGCTTCGCCACGAAGTTCTACACCGATGAAGGAAACTGGGACCTCGTCGGGAACAACCTCCCCGTCTTCTTCATCCGGGATGCCATCAAGTTCCCCGACATGGTCCATTCCCTGAAGCCCAGCCCCTATGACAACCGGCAGGACCCCAACCGCTTCTTCGACTTCATGAGCCACACCCCGGAGAGCATCAACATGTGGACGCATCTCTTCAGCAACCTCGGCACCCCCGCCGACTATCGCCACATGGATGGCAACAGCGTGCACGCCTACAAGTTCGTGAACGCCAAAGGCGAAGTCACCTATGTGAAGTTCCGCTGGATCAGTCAGCAGGGCGTGAAAAACCTCACCGCCGCCGAAGCGAAGCAGGCTCAGGCGGACGATTTCAATCGCTACACCACCGACCTCTACTCCGCGATCGAGAAAGGCGACTTCCCAAGCTGGGAACTCCGCGTGCAACTGCTCAAACCCGACGAACTCGACAAGTTCGACTACGACGCCCTCGACGCAACGAAGCAGTGGCTCGGCGTCCCATGGCAGGCCATCGGCAGGATGACGCTGAATCGTCTGCCGGATAATTTCTTCCAGGAAACCGAGCAGAGCGCCTTCGCCCCCTCAAACCTCGTTCCCGGGATCGAAGCCAGCGAAGATCGTTTGCTCCAGGGCCGCCTCTTCAGTTATGCCGACACGCATTTCCATCGCGTGGGGCCGAACCACATGCAGCTCCCCATCAATCGTCCCCGGGCCGTGGTTTCCGCTTACAATCAGGATGGCGCCGCGAACAGCGGCAGCACCAAGGGTGGTGTGAACTACCAGCCAAGCAGCACCCCGCATGCCTACACGGATGTGGCCGAGTACTCCTCCAGCACCTTGCCGCTCACCGGCACCACTCAGCAGCGCCCGATCAAGAAGACGCTGAACTTCCAGCAGGCCGGCGAAACCTTCCGCGCCTTCAGCAAGGAAGACCAGGAGCACCTCATCATGAACTTCGGCGGCGACTTGAGCGTCGTGAAAAATGACGACGTGAAGACCCGCATGGTCGCCTTCGCTTACAAGGCGGACTCCGACTACGGCACCCGCCTCGCCAAGGCTGCCGGAGCCGATCTTGCAAAGGTCAAAGCCCTCGCCGCCACGCTCATCGAGTAATCCCACCCAAAACCACGGCTCCCTCGCTCCTCGGCACGCTGCGATGGCGGGGGAGCCGCACTCTTCCCCTGATCATGAAACGCTTCATCCCCGCACCCGGCCAGCTTCTCGGCCTCCTCGCCATGTTCACCGTCTTTTCCATCCCCTTTCTCACAACCCGGAAGCCCGAATCGCCCCCGGTGGCCGATACCCGCAAGCAACCCGGCCCCGAACTCACCGAGATCATCTTCAATCACGTCCGCGCAGGTAATGAGGCGGCGCTCCAGCTCTATCTCGACTCCGGCTACACGCCCAATGCCATCAACTCCCGTGGCGACAGCCTCCTCGTGCTCGCCGCCTACAAGAGCCAGCCCGAGATCGTGAAGCTCTTGCTTTCCCAGCCAGGCATCAACGTGAACTTCCAAAACAAGATGGGCTTCACCGCCCTCACCGGTGCCAGTTTCAAAGGCGAAACCGCCATCATGAAACAGCTCATCGCCGCCGGAGCCAACGTCAATCAGCGCAACCTGAGCGGCCAGACCGCGCTGATGTTTGCCGCGCTCACAGGCCGCTTTGACGCCGTAAAAATGCTACTCGGTCACCAGGCCGATGCCAGAGCTGTCGATGCCAGCGGAAACACCGCCGCCGCTCTCGCACAGCAGCAAGGGGCGGAGGATGTCGCACAGGTGTTGCGCTGACTTCGTGGGCACGGCACAATGAACGCATGGCATTTCTTGGCACCGACTTCTTCGAGCGCGACGTTCTCACCGTCGCCCGCGATCTCATCGGCGTCGAGCTCGTCTGGAAAGGCTGCGCCGGCATCATCGTCGAAACCGAAGCCTACTCCGTGGAAGGCGACCTCGCCGCCCACACCGCCACCCGCCCCAGCGCCCGCGAGTTCGTCAAAAAACACCCGCCCGGCACCGCCTACGTCTATTTCAACTACGGCATGTACTGGCTCTTCAACCTCCTCGTCAAAGGCGGCTCCCAGGACGGCCTCATCCTCATCCGCGCTCTCGAGCCCACCCGCGGCATCCCGCAAATGCAGCAGCGCCGCCACCGCGAAAAACTCCACGAACTCTGCTCCGGCCCCGGCAAGCTCGCCCTCGCTCTCGGCATAGACGGCACCCATCACGGCCTCCCTATGACCGGCAAAGGCCGCCCCGCCGGCTGCGGCCTCGTCCAGCCCTCGTCATCCACCCACGAACTTGCCACCGACATCCGCGTCGGCATCAGCCAGGCCATCGACTACCCCTGGCGCTTCCTCTCCCGCCACAGCCCCCACCTCAGCGTCAAACACGGCAAAGTGAAACTACCCGCCAAGACTGGTGCTCGGCTATAGTGGTTCCCGAATCTGATTTCCGAAGTGCGAGCAAGAAGAAGCCCCGCGTTGCTTGAAGTGCCCACGCCCCACCTTCGCACCTACATCGCAGGTAGGGCTGGCGGTCCCAGCCAGCCGCCGTCGAAGCCCACGACTTTCAAACCACTGACAACCGGCTAAATGGAAATGAGTTTTGCGAGCGCAGTTAAGGTCCTGCAGGGCCCAAAAGATCACTCCCCACCCTATGCCCGTGGGCCAACGGCCCGCCGGACTCAGCCCAGGGCGCAGCGCAGCAAGCCCTGGGTCAGGCCAGTCAGTTCACTTCCTGCTCAAGGCCGCGCTCTGAAGGAGCGCAGGAGAGGCGTCCCACTCACATGGCCAGCCAGCGCTTAAAACAAGCCGCCGCCAAGGAACAACCTCAACGCCGCGACCAATGCGACCGCCACGTTGATCGTCAGGCCGATCTTCCGCTGACAGAAAGAACCCAGGATGATGCCCAGCACGCAGCCCGCAAGCACCGCCCATTGCAGCCAGCCGAGCAGAGGGATGAGTCCCGGCACCAGCAGCACCGCGCACACCAGACCGATAAGAACAGAGAGAATTTGCATAACAACGGCACAGATCACCACCCTCCGCTGAATACAACTGCAATTCTCCGGACTCATTGTAAGCCGCGCCTTGCATTCAGGCGCAGACGCAGTACCCTCCGGCCTCGCAAAATGATCCGGAGAGGTGGCTGAGTGGTTGAAGGCACCTGACTCGAAATCAGACGTTGTCGTAAGGCAACCGAGGGTTCGAATCCCTCCCTCTCCGCCATTTTTTGCCGCCCCAGGCGGCAAAAAATGCCCTCCGTAGCTCGTAGAGCGAAGGATGGGCACCCTCTCCCCAGCCACAAATGGCTCTCCCTCCACGCAAGACTTGCCTTTCGTGTTCCATAACCTCCAAAATGGGCTGCATGTTCTACGTCTACCTCCTCCGTAGCCAGTCCTCACCTGCACAAGTCTACACAGGCTTCACGGAAAACCTCCGCCAACGCCTCACCGAGCACAACTCAGGCAAATCACCCCACACCAAGCAATACACCCCTTGGAACCTCGAAACCTACCTGGCCTTCTCCGACCGGCTCCAAGCTCTCGCCTTCGAACGCTACCTCAAAACCGCCTCGGGAACCGCATTTGCAAACAAACGGCTTCGCCATTCTTCGCCTCCCTAAGTCAGCAAAAAACGCCCTAGATCTCGTCCTTCGCAGCTTCAGCGCAGAAGGAACCTCGCAGAGCAAAGCACAACCCCCCTTCTCCCCGGCGCACCCTCACCGAATCCACTCTCGCAGCTTCTTCAAGTCCACCGGCTTCACCAGATACTCATCGAAGCCGGCGCGCTTCCCTTCGGCCAGATCTTCATCGCTCCCATAGCCGCTCATCGCCACCAGCAAGGCATCGGCAAGCCCCGGCAGCGCACGGATGCGCCGGGCGACTTCAAAACCGTTCATGCCCGGCAGCCCCACGTCCAGGATCACCACCTCGGGTAAAAACTCCGCCGCCGCAGCCACGGCATCCGGTCCCGTGAAAGCGATTCGCGTTTCATGCCCCCGGCGCTCATGCAGCAGCGCCAGACTGCAGGCCGAGTCCTCATTGTCATCCACGATCAGGATGCGCCTTGGCCGCTCCCTCACCGCTCCTGCGGCCGCAGTTCCCAGCCGCTTCTCGGCGGCTGCAGATTTCGCATCCATCAGCATGGGCAGACGCACGCTGAACTCCGCTCCTCGGCCGGCCCCCGCACTCTTCGCCTCGATGCTTCCTCCGTGCAGCCTCACCAGCCGCTCCGCCAGCGTCAGGCCTATGCCCAGTCCTCCACGTTCTCGCTCCAGAGATCGGCTCCCCTGCACAAAAAGTTCAAAAATTCGCGGCAGCAGCTGCGCCTCGATTCCTACGCCGCGATCGCTCACGGTGATCACCACCTCGCTCCCATCGCGTTCCACGCTCACTTTGATGGGGCTGCCATCGTTGCTGTACTTGCGCGCGTTGTTTAAAAGATTGCCCAGCACCTGCTCGATTCGCGTGGGATCAGCATCCAGATGCACGGCCTCTTCCGGCAGCTGCAGCAGCACCTCCTGCCCTCGCTTCATGCCATCCGCCCGCGCCAGGCTCACCGCCGCCTGCACGATTTCCTCCAGCGCCACCACCTTCTTCCGTAGCTCGATCTTCCCCTGCGTGATGCGGGCCGCATCCAGCAGGTCATCGATCATTCGGCTCATGTTTCCCAGTTGCCGCGTCAGAATCGCCAGCGAGTACTGTTTCTCTTCCTCGTTCAGTGTCGCCGACTTCAGCACCTCCGTCATGTTCCGCATTGGTGCCAGCGGGTTGCGCAGCTCATGGGCTAGCATCGCCAGAAATTCATCCTTCCGCCGGTCAGCCTCCGTGAGCTGCTTCGCATTCGCCACCAGCGCCGTCTCCAGAGCCCGCCGCTCCGTGATGTCCGTATGCGCGATGATCACTCCCCCCACCTCGGGCGGGGCATGCAGGGCGTGCATGGCAAACCACCTTTCTCGATCCGGGGCATGGCAGGGATACTCCATCTTGAATTCCTTCGCCCGGCCCTCCAGCACACTCTGAATGCCCTCCAGCGTCTGCATCGATACTTCATCTCCCTCGACAGCAGCCTTGCGGCATACGGCCAGGTAATCCACCCCGACTCCGACTCGATCTAGCCGGACCTCCTCCCTGTCTTGGGAGAATTGCAGCCACGGCTTGTTGATGGCGATGATCCGCCCCGCGCAGTCCAGCACCGCGATTTCCGCAGGCAGCGAATCCAGGACCGCCGTGTTAAAGCGCTCGCTTCTGACCAGCGCCTCAGCTGCCAGCTTCCGCTCCGTCACATCCAGGTTGGTGCCCACCACCCATTCCACCTGCCCCTGCGCATTGACGCGCGTCGTCTCCACGCATTCCACATGGCGCACCACGCCGTCACTCCGGCGGCGGATGCGGAAGGAGCGCGCGCTGCTGCCCCCTTGGCTCACCGTCTCTTCCAGAATTTTTAGATTCTCCGCCAGATCTTCCGGCAGCACTGCATCGCGCCAGTCCTCGTAACGCACCATCCCCTCGGGTCTTGGCGGAATGCCGTAAATCTGAAACATCGCCTCATCCCACCAGACGGTGTTCGTGATCACATTCCATTCCCAGATTCCCACCCCGGTGGCAGCCGTCGCTAGGCGCACACGCTCCTCGCTTTCCACCAGCGCTTTTTCCGCACGGTTGCGCGGGGAAATGTCATTGAAGTAGCAGACCACGCCATATTCGCCCTCGGGGAGCCGCACACGCTGGATCTCCCATTCATAGGCTTCCTCCATCCGGATATCTTGCCGCTCATGCGCAAAGCGCGGGGAGATGTACCGTTCGCCTGTCATCAGCGTGTGCCTAAACCGGGCCATGAGGCCCGCACACAATTCGGCGCCCCACAGGATCTCCGTCACCTCCTCCAGACTGCGGCCAATCAGCGGGTCAATTCCAGGAAACGCAGGCATCGCCACCGGATTGATCTGCCGCAGACGCAGCTGCGCATCCACGACATACGTGCCGATGGGCGCCTGCTCGATCAAAGACGAAAACAGCTCCGCATTCTGCCGCGTTTGCAGCTCGGCGTTCTTTCGCTCGGTGATGTCGGTGGCCACCCCAAAGTGCCGCACGGCGGTCCCGGCATCGTCATACTCCGTCTCACCCCGGTTGCTGATCCATCGCTCCTGCCCGTCAGGCCGCTGAATGCGGAACTCATGCGCAAAGTGCTGCCCCTGCTCGATGCATTCCTGCAGATGCTGCCAGATCTTCTCCCGGTCATCCGGATGCACCAGCTCCGTGAACGCGTCACGCGTCGGGGTAAAGGTCTCCGGGCTCACGCCAAAGACCGCATACACCTCGGGCGACCACCACAAAACGTCATCCTTGATGGACAAATCGTACACGCCCATCTGCCCTGCGGACAGCGCCAGCCTCAGGCGCTCGCGCTCAATTCGGAGGTCCCGCTCTGCAGCCACCTCATCCCCTCTTCTCCCCGGACGGGTCAGCTCCCATCCGCCCTGCATGGCGGAGGCCTCTTCGGGTTTCAAGAGCAAGCTGTTGGCGTGGCTAGGCTCATTCATAGAAATCGTTTCCTAAAGATCCGCCAAGCCTTCCACTTCATATGGCTGATTTTCAATGATTTTAGGTTTGATTTTTAGTCTCCACGCACTTCCAAAAAACCTAAGGATCGTCTGCCGACCCATGTTTGGCTATATCAAAAAACAAGCTCGTCACTGAACCCCACCAGATCGTCATTCGATTCTAATTCAGGGTGTTAAACACTCACTGAATTGCCGCAACAGGCTTTGCCCAGCCAGCATCACCCCACGGCAAAGCCATCCCTCAACCGCACCTCCCCGGATGCTGCTTGCTGCTTGCTTATATGTCGGACTCACCCTCCAGGGGCGATCATCTTACCGCCCCTTCGCCACAAACGGCTCCGGCGTGTCCACGAAAAACTCGCCCACATCGCCATCCGGCATGCCGTGATTGCGGATGCCTTCCAGCCTGCGGCGGCTGCCGCGCTCGCTGCCCGGACGGTTGGCTGTGCGTTGCACCAAATCAGTGATCACCGGTGCGGCGATGGCAGCACTGGCGGCCAGCAATGTCAGCGCGATCACATTCGAAGATCCACGCCGCATTCCACGGCCAAACAGGATGCCCAGCGCACACCCAGCGGCGGCAGGAGCAATCAGTGAGGCATAAGTTTCGTAGCCGGGAGCGGAGAGATTTTCTTTCATAAGTAAACATAACCTCTCCGCGAGAATCACCAAAGAGGAATTTGCCCGCGTCCTGCTTTCCGGCTAAGGGAACCCAGTCCACAAATTACTCTGCTCATGTCCCAAGCCGCACCCAAAAATCGTTACGCTCTAATCCTCGCAGGCGGCAGCGGCCAGCGCTTCTGGCCCATCAGCCGCGATGCTTTGCCCAAACAGTTGCTCAAACTTTTTGGCGACAAAACTCTCCTCGAACTCACCATCGAGCGCCTCGACGGCTTCGTCCCCAAGGAAAACATCCTTATCCTCACCAACAAGCAGCAGGAAGCCTCCGTGCGTGCACTGGTCAAAGATCTGCCTGCGGAAAACATCGTCGCTGAACCCGAGAAGCGCGACACCGCTCCCGCCATCGCCCTCGCCGTCGGCTGGGTCGTCGCCCGTGACCCCACCGCCACCATGATCGTGCTCCCTGCCGATCACCTGATCAAAGATCATGCCCAGTTTCAGCGCGTGCTCTCCAACGCCGCCCTCGCTGCCGAAAACAGCGGCAGCCTCGTCACCGTCGGCATCACCCCCACCTGGCCCTGCCCCAGCTACGGTTACGTGGAGCGCGGTCGTCGCGCCAGCATCGGCGGTCTTGATGACCTCCCCGTCTGGGAGGTCGCCCGCTTCCGTGAGAAGCCCAATCCCGATCTCGCCGAGCACTTCATCAGCCAGGGCACCTTCCTCTGGAATGCCGGCATGTTCATCTGGACCATCCCCGCCATCTTCAGCGAGCTCAGCCGTCACTGCCCCGTGCTCGCCGATTTCGTCTCCGAACTCCGCGGCTCCAAGGACTTCAGCGCCACCGTTGAAAAACAGTTCGGCAAACTGCCCAAGCTCTCCATCGACTACGCCCTCATGGAGCGCGCCTCACGCGTGCTCAACATCGAGTCCACCTTCGACTGGGATGACGTCGGCAACTGGACCAGCGTCGGCCGCTATCTCGACACCGACAGCGATGGCAACCAGCACAACTGCGCCCTCTCGCAGCAGGATTCCCTCAACAACATCGTCTTCACCCAGACCGGCCAGCACGTGGCCCTCATCGGAGTTCAGGATCTCATCGTCGTCGCTTCCAAAGATGGTCTCCTCGTCGCCACCCGCAGCAAGGCCGAGAACATCAAGAAAATCGTCGACAGCCTGCCCAAAGAATTGCGCTGATCTAGCATCCAGCATCCAGCTTGCCCTTCGTAGCTTTAGCGAAGAATGGGCATCTAGGGTCCAGCCTCCAGCCCCATGCCCCGCATCCTCGCCATTGATCACGGCACCGTGCGCATCGGTCTCGCTCTCAGTGACGAGACCGAGATCGTCGCCAGCCCCTTCAAAACGATCGATGCCAGTCATGAGCCGGAGCGCACCCTCGCCCGCATCGTGCAGGAAAAGCGCATCGGCAAAATCGTCATCGGCATGCCTTACCGCATGAGCGGCGAGAAAGGCAGCGCTGCAGAGCGCGTTGAAAAATTCGCCCTCAGTCTGGGCAAGGAGCTGCAGCACTCGGTGCCCATCGAGTTCGTCGATGAGCGCCTCTCCTCCGTCGAAGCCGAGGCCTCTATGTCCCGCGCCGGCATCACCGGAAAAAAGGAGCGCAACGAGATCGTCGATCAGCTCGCCGCCGTCGTCATCCTTCAAGAATACTTAAACCAGCAGCGCGGCCCCGAAGGCTTCCTGCTGCCCGACGCCTCCTACGAACTCGACTGGACCGATGAGCCGAAGCGACGTCGAAAGTAAGGCCGGCAAAAATCGCGGCCCCGAGCCGGGATTCAAACGCCTCCGCTTCACCATCGCCTACTGCGGCACCCCCTGGCGTGGCTGGCAGAGCCTCGAAGGCGGCCTCACCGTCACGGACGAACTCCACACCGCCATCCGCAAAGCCACCCGCATCGACGCCCGCGTGCACGGCAGCGGCCGCACCGATGCCGGCGTGCACGCACTCGCGCAGATCGCCCATTGCGATGTTCCTGAAACCCTGCGCATGACCTGCGAATCCTGGGCCCATGCCATCAACGCCTGCCTCCCCCTCACCATCCGCATCCTGCGGGTGGAGGAATGCCCGCCCAGCTTTCACGCCCGCTTTGACGCCCTCGGCAAAACCTACCGCTACCGCATCTGGCGCCAGCGCATGCTCTCCCCCTTTGAGGCCGACCGCTCCTGGCACATCTACGGTCCCCTCGATCTCGACGCCGTCCGCTGGTGCTGCGAGCAGCTCATCGGCACCCACAACTTCGTCCGCCTCTCCGCCAATCGCGGCGACATGCCCGAAACCGAGCGCCGCCTCCGCTTCGAAAAAACCACTCGCACCATCCACCGCGCCGAACTCCGCGAAGCAGACGACTTCATCGAACTCGAATTCTCCGGCGACGGCTTCCTCTACAAAATGGTCCGCCTCATCGTCGGCAGCCTCATGCACGTCGCCCGCGGCCGCGAACCCAAAGAATGGTTCGCCCAACTCCTCACCGATCCCACCGGCCCCCAAAGCAACCAAACCGCCCCCGCCTGCGGCTTGTATCTGGTGGAGGTAAACTATCCAAACGAGACCCCTTGAGTCTCCCGCCTTGCCACTGCTCACGCCGTCGGTTAATCTCCCGGCATGACCGCCAACGAGTCCGCATTGCAACTGCACGAAGGCAGTTCCTTCGCAGACGAAATCTTCACTGAAGCTATGCGTCGCGATGCCGAAATCGAGTCGGGACTGGTGCGAGAAATATCACACGAAGAATTCATCGCCGGACTTCGTCTGCCCAATGTCGCGTGATCCTTTCCTGCCTCTCGTTCATCCATGATGGTATGAATGAGATTCCCGCGTGGAATGGAACGTCGCAGGCCAAAGCGTCCCGGCGCGCGGACTTCCAGTCCGCAGCACTCCGCGTGAACCCATGCCTCCACACGTCTCTTCAACATCGCAGCCTCCATCGTGCAATCCCCCTCGGCACACGCAGCGCAGATCTTTTTCTGCTCTTCGCGCTACCTGCCGCAAACTCGAAGATTTCCCACCCACACTCCCCTCAAACAAAATTCCATCCCCCTTGTAATTTCCCTTTCCTCCCTCTGCGGCTCTTTCATAGGCTCAAACCCACCGCTCTCTCCGCCGACCACCCATCATCCCTTCTCTCCCCATGCCTCTGCTCTCCACCCACATCCTCGCTGAATACTCAATCTACCACGGTCTGGAGCTCTTCATCGTCTTCGGCTTCGCAGGCATCCTCATGGCCATCGCTGGCTACAAGCTCTTCGACAAACTGACCCCCGGCGATCTCCACGCCGAGATCTTCGAGCACAAGAACATCGCTGCAGCCATCCTCGCCGGCAGCGTGATCATCGGCGTGTCGCTGATCCTCGCGGCTGCCATGAGCAGCTAATTCCCCCCTTCAGTCACATGAAACGCAGCAATGTCATCATCCTCACGCTGGCTGGCGTGGGCCTGGGTGTCACCGGCTACAATCGCATGACCGAGCCGGTGAACGTCCACAGTACCGCCGTGCTGCCACCCGAGTCCCTGAGCCCCGCCATGCGCGCCAGCCTCCCGCCCTTCTTCGCCGGGAATGATGTCTCGCGCCAGATGCCGCCGCACAACGCCTACGACCCGCAGCTTGGCTACTATCATCAGCCCTGCTCCGCATGGTTCCCCTATCCCTACGATCACTACGATCAGCGCTGGGGCTACTACCGCTGCGGCAGGTGGTCGCGTTATCACAGCACCAAGGCCTACCCATCATCCTCCACGTATTTTCGCGGTGGCTTTGCCGGTTCGGGTTCATCGCACAACACCGCTCCCTCCACTCTCACGAGCCCTCCGTCGGTTAACAACGACTACGCACGGCAGCCCACCGGCGCCCCCATCCACACCGGCGTACCGCAGAGCCAGGCCAGCATGACGCGCTCCGCCTTCACCAGCCGTGGCGGCTTTGGCCACACCGGCGGCTTCTCCGGCTTTTTCTCCGGCTCCTGATTCTTCCGTGCAACGCATCACCGAAACACCCCGCCCCGACTGGCAGGCCCAGGTCGAAGCCCTCGGCCTCACCTTCCACACCAACGACGGCCACCTCTACTGGGACGAATCCGCCCACTACCGCTTCACCGGCCCCGAGATCGACCGCCTGGAGCAGGCCACCGCCGAGTTGCAGCGCATCAGCATCGCCGCCGCAGAGCGCGCCATCCGCGACAACTGGCGCGACCGCCTCGCCATCTCTCCCCAGGCTTGGCAGGAAATCATCCACTCCTGGGATCGCGACGACCTCTCCCTCTACGGTCGCTTCGATCTCATGTGGGACGGCTCCGGCGAGCCCAAAATGCTCGAATACAACGCCGACACCCCCACCAGCCTGCTGGAAGCCGCAGTCGTGCAGTGGCAGTGGCTGCAGCAGACACGCCCCCACGCCGACCAGTTCAATTCCATCCACGAAAAGCTGCTCGCCTCCTGGCCCTCATGGCCCCAGCAGCAGATCCACTTCTGCGCCCAGCGCGAATCCGAAGAAGACTGGCGCACCCTGCTTTACCTCATCGACACCTGCCGCCAGTCCGGCAAAAGCACCATCGACCTCGCCGTCGAAGATCTCGGCTGGAACCAGGGCATGCAGACCTTCGTGGACCATCAAGACCGCCCCATGGAGCTTCTCTTCAAGCTCTACCCGTGGGAGTGGATGTGGCTCGAAGACTTCTCCTGCCATCTCCCCGGCAGATGCCAGCGCTTCATGGAACCCGTCTGGAAAATGCTCTGGAGCAACAAAGCCTTCCTCGTCCTCCTCTGGGAAATGTTCGAAGGCCACCCCAACCTCCTGCGCACCTCCTTCAAACCCGACGGCATGCACGACCACGTCGAAAAGCCCTACTTCAGCCGCGAAGGCACCAACGTCCGCCTCATCCAAAACGGCAGCCTGCTCGAAAGCAGCGACGGCCCCTGGCATGCCCAGCCCAAGGTCTACCAGGAGCTACACCCCGAGATCACCTTCTCCGGCAACCATCCCGTCATCGGCTCCTGGATCATCGGCGGCGAACCTGCCGGCATCGGCATCCGCGAGGACACCTCCCTCATCACCTCCAACACCAGCCGCTTCATCCCCCACTGCTTCTAACCCCACCTCCGGTCCATCCGGGTCGAAGCACGCACCGCAGGCAAAAAAAGCTCCCTGCCACGGTGCCGTCACCTCATCTACTCCTGTTAATCCCGTAATCTTGTTAATCCTGTCCATCCCTCTCCGCGCACCTCCATCCACTCCCTTCGTCCTTCAGCTTTCGCCATTTTCCATTCGAAAGCCCCCCGCCACTCCACTTGCATCCTTCCCCGGCTTGGACGAATACAACCGCCCCCCATGCCCCACGAAGCCCAAATCGCCCGCCGTCGTTCCTTCGCGATCATTTCGCACCCCGACGCCGGTAAAACGACGCTCACCGAAAAGCTCCTGCTCTATGGCGGCGCCGTCGCGCTCGCGGGTTCCGTGACCGCCCGCAAGAACCAGCGCGCCACCACCTCCGACTGGATGGAGCTCGAAAAGCAGCGCGGCATTTCTGTCAGCTCCACCGTCCTCCAGTTCGAGTACAAAGGCAGCGTCGTGAACCTCCTCGACACCCCCGGTCACAAGGACTTCTCCGAGGACACCTACCGCGTGCTCACCGCCGTCGATGCCGCCATCATGGTCATCGACGCCGGCAAAGGCATCGAGGCCCAAACCCGCAAGCTCTTCGAAGTCTGCCGCCGCCGTGGCGTGCCCATCTTCACCTTCATGAACAAGCTCGACCGCCCTGCGCGCGAACCGCTCACCCTCCTCGACGAACTCGAAACCGTCCTCGGCATCGGCGCCTGCGCCATCAACTGGCCCCTCGGCCTCGGCCAGCAGTTTCGCGGCGTTTATGACCGCCGCAAAAACGACGTCCATCTCTTCGAGCGCACCGTCCACGGCGCCTACCGCGCCCCCGAAAAAGTCGGCGGCCTCGATGATGAATTCGTCGCCAAGCACACCGTCCCCGAAGCCCTCGAACAGGCCAAGATGGAGCTCGAAATGCTCGACGGCGCAGGCCACGCCTACGACCGCACCAAGATCGATCGCGGCGAGCTCACCCCCGTCTTCTTCGGCAGCGCCAGCAACAACTTCGGCGTCCAGATGCTCCTCGACGGCTTCCTCGAACTCGCACCGCCGCCCGAGCCCCGCATGGCCGCCGACGGCCGCGTCATCGAGCCCACCGACGAAGGTTTCTCCGGCTTCGTCTTCAAGATCCAGGCCAACATGGACCCCCGCCATCGCGACCGCATGAGCTTTGTGCGCATCGTCAGCGGCAAGTTCGAGCGCGACATGCAGGTCACCCACACCCGCACCGGCAAAATCGTCCGCCTCGCCAACTCCCAAAAACTCTTCGCCCAGGATCGCGAGACCGTGAATGAAGCCTACGCAGGCGATGTCGTCGGCATCGTCGGCAATCACGGCTTCGGCATCGGTGACACCCTCGCCGTCGATCCCAAATTGCGGTTCGACGAAATCCCCCGCTTCGCCCCCGAAGTCTTCTGCTACCTGCACAACCCCAGCACCGCGCACTACAAGCGCTTCCGCGACGGCTTGGAGCAGCTCCTCAGCGAAGGCGTCGTGCAGCAGTTCATCCAGCCCCACGCCGGTCAGCGCGTCCCCCTCCTCGGAGCCGTCGGCCCTCTTCAGTTCGAAGTCGTGCAATTCCGTCTCGAAAGCGAATACAACGCCCAGAGCCGCCTCGAAACCGCCCCCTACACCGTCCTCCGCTGGGTCCGCACCAAAGACGGCGGAGCCATCGAAGACTTCGACATCCCCGGCGGCGTCACCACCGCCCAGGACAGCGCCGAACGCTGGGTCGTCTTCTTTAGCGACCAGTGGGCCATCAACTACTTCGAACGCCGCAACCCCAACGCCGAACTCTCCGAGATCCCCTGGGACGAAGTGGAGAAGAAAGCGGCCGCCTGATCAGGCCACGTTTTTAGACAGGATTAACAAGATTTCAGGATGACGCAGCATGGCTCGCCCTGCACAAGAGGCGACGTTTCGCAACGCCACTCTCAAGCCACGCCCGCGTAAATCTTGTGAATCCCGCAATTCTGTAAATCCTGTCAAAACAGCACCGCGCAACCCAAAGCCACCGCCTCCCCCATGCCCCCCAAAAGCGTCGTCATCACCGGCTGCACCCGCGGACTCGGCCGCGCCATGGTCCCCCTCTTTATCCAAGCCGGCTGGCAAATCGCCGGCTGCGGCCGCAATACCGCTCAAATCGCCGAACTCTCCAAAGCGTTCCCCGCCCCGCACCATTTCCAAACCTGCGATGTCTCCCGCGAATCCGACATCGCCGCCTTCTGCGACACCATCCTCGAAAAATTCGGTGCTCCTGACCTCGTCCTCAACAACGCCGCCATCATCACCCCCAACGCCCCCCTCTGGGAAACCAGCGCCGCAGACTTCAGCCGCATCATCGACATCAACATCAAAGGCCCCGCCTCCATGATGCGCCACCTTCTGCCCGCCATGCTCAAACGCGGCAGCGGAGTAATAGTGAACTTCTCCTCCGGCTGGGGCCGCTGCACCGCCTCCGACGTCGCCCCCTACTGCGCCACCAAGTACGCCATCGAAGGCCTCTCCATGGCCACCGCCCAGGATACCGGCGGCAAAGTCGCCGTCATCCCCATGAACCCCGGCATCATCGACACCGACATGCTCCGCAGCACCTTCGGCGATGGAGCCGGCGATTTCCCTGACGCCCAGAACTGGGCCCGCCGCGCCGTCCCCTACTTCATTAAACTCGGCCCCAAAGACAACGGCCGCTCCCTCACCGTCCCCGGAGGATAGGCCTCCGGCCTGTCAACGGCTCGAGGCGTCCCGCCTTCGTCCGGAATCAAAAAGCTGGAAGCCCAGAACCCCATCCTCCATGGTGCCGCCCCATGCGCCTCCTCATCACCGCCGGCCCCACGCGCGAACCCATCGACCCCGTGCGCTTCCTCTCCAACCGCTCCTCCGGCCGCATGGGCTACGCCCTCGCCGAAGCCGCCCACGCCGCCGGACACGAAGTCCTCCTCATCTCCGGCCCCGTCACCCTCCCCGCCCCATCTGGCATCCAGCTCATCCGCGTCGAAACCGCCCGCGAGATGTTCGACGCCGTTCGCACCCACCTCCCCGGCTGCGATGCCGCCATCTTCAGCGCCGCCGTTGCCGACTACCGCCCCGCCCAGACCGCCGCTCAAAAAATCAAAAAGTCCGCCACCACCCTCACCCTGGAGCTCGAACGCACCGAAGACATCCTCGGCTCCGTCCGCTCCCAGTTCTCCTTCACCGGCTTCCTCGTCGGCTTCGCCGCAGAAACCGAGAACCTCATCTCCCACGCTCAGGACAAGCTTCTCCGCAAAGGCTGCGACCTCATCATCGCAAACGACGTATCTCAATCGGGCATCGGGTTTGACAGTCTGGAAAACGAAGTCACCCTCTGCCTCCCCGGCGGTCAAACGATGCCCCTCCCCAGGCAGTCGAAAACCGCCCTCGCACGCGAATTGATCGCGCACATCTCCCGACTCTCATCCCCCCAAGCCCCGAAGTGAACGAACTCCTCGCCACCGCCACCGAAGCCGCGCACGCCGCCGGCAAAATGATCAAAGAACACTTCGGCTCCGAACTCACGGTGAACGAAATGCAGCGCCACGACATCAAGCTCGAACTCGATGTGCAGAGCCAGCAGCTCATCACCGACATGATCCTCGCCCGCTTCCCCGACCACGCCATCCTTGGCGAGGAAGGCGGCGAAACCGGCGGCAATGGCGATGTCGAATGGATCGTCGATCCCATCGACGGCACCGTGAATTACTTCTTCGGCATCCCCCACTTCTGCGTCTCCATCGCCGCCCGCAAACGCGAGTCCAAAGAGCTCCTCATAGGCGTCATCTTCGACCCCACGCAAAACGAAACCTGGACCGTCATCCGCGGCGAAAAAACCAAGCTCAACGGCAAAACCATCGAGGTCAGCAACCGCGCCGAAATGGCCGAAGCCGTCGTCACCGTCGGCTTCTCCAAGAGCAAGGAAGCCCTCGATCTCGGCTTCGCCCGCTACAAGCGCATCGCCTACGAAGTCCGCAAGACCCGCATGCTCGGCAGCGCCGCCCTCGCCATGGCCTACATCGCCACCGGTCGTCTCGATGCCTACGTCGAGGAACAAATCAGCCTCTGGGACATCGCCGCCGGCCAGCTCATGGTCGAAATGGGCGGCGGCAAAGTCACCCTCAAGCCCAGCACCACCAAGCCCGGCACCATGTTCATCTGCGCCTGGAACGGCAAGCTCCCCATCGAGGAGTACCTCTAACAGCCCATGTCCGCCCCCCCTGACACCCGCGAAGTCATTCTCGAAGCCATCGATCTCACCCGTGAGTTCGACGGCGTGAAGGCGCTCGACAGCTTCAGCTTCAAGCTCCATCGCGGCGAGGTCCTCGGCCTCCTCGGCGCCAACGGCGCCGGCAAGACCACCGCCATGAACTGCCTCCTCGGCCTCACCCTGCCGACCTCAGGCGAGCTCAATGCCTTCGGCCTCCCACTGCAGGCCAATCGCATCAGCATCCTTCAACGCTCGAATTTCTCCTCCGCCTACACCGCCCTCCCCGGCAATCTCCTCGTCTGGCAAAACCTCAGCGTCTTCGCCCGCATCTACGGCGTGCCCAATCCCAAGAAGAAAATCGCCGAGCTCATGGAGCTCCTCGAAATCTCCCACCTCAGCAAGCGCGTCACCGGCCAGCTTTCCGCCGGCGAGTCCACCCGTGTCAATCTCGTCAAAGCCTTCCTCAATGACCCCGAGCTCCTGATGCTCGACGAGCCCACCGCCAGCCTCGATCCCGACATCGCCGACAAAGTCCGCAAAGTCGTGCGCAAGGTCCAGCGCGAGCGCAGCATCGCCATCCTCTACACCTCCCACAACATGCGCGACATCGAGGAAGTCTGCGACCGCGTCATCTTCCTCCACAAAGGCAAGATCGTCCGCGAAGGCACCCCGGCAGACATCGTCGCCCAGTCCAGCAGCGACAACCTTGAGGACGTCTTCATCAAGATCGCCCGCGACGGCGAAATCCTCGACGAACCCAAGAAAGATTCCGCCCCATGAATTTCCGCATCATCAGCGCGCTCGTGATGCGCCACCTCTTCCTCTACTCCCGCACCCCCATGCGCATGGTGGAGCTCGTCTTCTGGCCCTTGGTCGATCTCGTCGTCTGGGGCAACGTCACCGTCTTCATCCAGAAAAACAGCGACGCCAAATTCGGCGGCTTCATCCTCTTCTTCCTCGGCGCGATGATCCTCTGGGACATCCTCTTCCGCGCCCAGCAGGGCGTCGCCATCTCCTTCCTCGAAGACGTCTGGACCCGCAACCTCCTCAACATCTTCGTCGCTCCAGTCCGCACCGCAGAGTACCTCAGCTCCACCTTCGTCGTCGGCTTCCTGCGCATCCTCATCACCTGCGTCGTCATGAGTTTCGTCTCCTGGATCGGCTACTCCTTCAACATCTTCCAGCTCCAGTGGTGGCTCGTGCCCTTCTTCCTCAATCTCATGGTCTTCGGCTGGGCCCTCGGCATGATCTCCACCGCGCTCATCCTCCGCTGGGGTCAGGCCGCCGAATCCCTCGCTTGGGCCGTACCTTTCTTCATCCAGCCCGTCGTCTGCGTCTTCTACCGTGTCGAGGACATGCCCGCCTGGTCTCAGCCCATCGCCTGGCTCTTCCCCGCCACACCCATCTTTGAAGGCATGCGCGAAGTCATGAAAACCGGCACCATGAGCTGGAATCACCTCTGGCTCGCCGCAGGCCTCAATGTCATCTACCTCACCCTCGCCGGCTGGCTCTTCGTCTGGGTCCTCAATCTCACCCGCAAACGCGGCCTCCTCACCAAGTTCGCCACGCAGTAAACTAACGGGGCATTCCAAGTGTAATGGTGGCATTCCTGCCCCCATTGACACGGTTTACGCATGTACAGCTGCAACAGTGGTGGGAATATTGCGTCCTTCGGTCCTTTCCGTCCTTTCCGTCCTTTGTGCCCTTCCGATCAGCCGTCACGCCCTCATGAGCCGCTTCATGCGCAAGCCCTCCCCCATTGACGCCATGCTCGAAACCCGTGCGAGCAATCCAAACCCAAGACGTCGGGGTTTCACTTCACGGCTTCGCAGCCTGACTCCGACCCTGCCTTGAAGGCCAACGGCCTTCCGTAATTGAGCCCAGGGATGCCGAGCTTTAGCGAGTGCTTCCCGTAATGCAGGTCATGCTTGGGAAGCAAACCCATCGGTTCGCCGCGCAAAGCGTCCACCAGCAGCGTCTGCAACCCGCCCCGCCGCGCATTTGCCGTCATCTGCCAGCGCCACTCACTCCTTCCACACCCCCGCCGCCCTCAGCACCGTCTCATGCACGCTGATGTCATGCGCCGCATCCCACGCCAGCTTCTTCTCCCCGCGCACAACCTTCGCCAGATCCGTAAACTCCCCCGCATACCGGTCCTTCGGCACCTCCAGTTGAAACGACTGCGTCCCCTTCTTGTAGCTCCCACGCGCCTTCGTCAGCGATAGATTCACCTTCCCGCTCTCCAACGGCACAATCTCAAACGTCCCCTCCGTCCCCGTCACATTGAATCTCCGCCTCGGCCCGCCAAACGGGTCCGCATGATTCACCCGCACCACCGCCGTCGCCTTCGCATACTGCAGCACCGCCATCTGGTTGTCCTTCACCCCATCACTCTGCGTCGGCGTCGAAAAAGCAGTCACCGACTGCGGCTTGCCCAAGATCGTCACCACCGCATCGATCACATGGCAGCCCAGCTCAAACAATCCCCCACCCGGCAGCGCACCGATGATCCCCCGCTGCTTCGCATCCCCCAGCTTCCCCATCGCCGCATCGATCTCCGTGATCTCCCCCAGCCACCCTTCACGCACCGCCTGAAACAGCAGCTCAAACGCCGGGTTATAGCGTAGCATATACCCCATCTGCACCGTCAGCCCGCGCTTCTCCGCCTCCAGCCGCATCGTCTTGAATTCCTCATGCTTCAGCGCCCCCGGCTTGTCCAGATGCACATGCTTCCCCGCCTCGATGCACCGCAGCGCCGTCGCGCACGAATCCTCCACCCGCGTCTCCACCGCCACCGCCCTCAAATCCGGCGTGCTTAAAAGCTGCGCCTCCGTCATCAGCGGCACCCCCTCATACCCCTTCTCACCTGCCACGCCTACGACCTCCCAAAGATCCTTCAAGGCACGCATCGCCGCCATCTTCCCCGCCGCATGCGCATGCTCCGTCCCGATCTGCCCAATGCGCAGTCGACCACCACCACCGCCGCCAGCGGCAAAAGCAGTGGAACCACAGGCGAGGAGAAAAGCGCGTCGTTTCATCATAAGAGTCCCTCTGAAACGACGCCAAACCCACATTCCTCACTCAGAAAGCTTCATCGCCGCAAGAACCGGCAGCTGCACCGGCAGCGTCACCACATCAAAAGCTCCTGCCGCAATGCGCTCGCCGGGCGTGACACTTCCTCGGAACGAGTTGCGAAATTCCAGTCCAGCACTGGCGCAGCTGCTCAGATTCAGACCAGCCACGACGACAAAAAGAGAGCGGATAAGTTTCGTTTTCATGCCGTCAAGATGCCCCACCTCCCGCCAATCCCCTCATCGACCCTCTACATGATTGCATTGGCCCGACCAATCCACCTATTGGCTGTTCATGCCGCCCCCACTTCCTCCGGACAGCCTGCACCATGCTTGAAAACCTTCGTTGAATATCCGGCACAAACTCACAACAGCCCATCGCCACTTCCTCGCAAACGCAGGACCTCAGAAAGCGCGTAGCGCTGGCATAACGGTAGCCGTGTGCGCCAGCCCACGAAACGCCATCCCCACATCTCTCAGATCCCGAGGAACCGCGTAGCGGTGGCACAAACCACCGCCACGCTCCAAGTGTGCATACACCCACGATCAAGCAGCCATCAGGGCTTCTTCGCCTCCGGCTTAGGCTCCGCCAGCACCTCCTCCATCTGCGCAGCAGTAAGTTCAAGCTCAACGGTCCCCCTCTCCTCCGCATGCCACAGCGTGGCATTCAGCCGCTTCACCCACTCTTCGTCCGTGGTTTTGAGCAGATCATGCTGCACAACGGGAGACGAGATGCGAAAATCGAAGCCTTGAGATTCATCGGCCTGCCATGCGAATCCCTGGTCGCGTCCCGGACCATACTCGTGCTGACGAGGGCAGAGATCCTGAGCCCTGTTCTCTCGCAACTCAGGGTCTTCCAGCACCAGAAGAAAACCCTCCGCCAGAGGTTGTCCGCGTGATTCCGCCGGCCGGTGTTCGCGTGGCGGAAGCATCAGTGGATAAACCCGATGCAGGCGGCCCTTGGTCTCCCAGCCGATAAAGTTCGGCACGACTGGCTGAAACTCCACACGCAGGCCCGGACGCACCGGAAAGATGACACCTTGCTCCCAGAGCTTCTTGAAGGGAACGGTGCCAATGCGCCGCATCTCATGCACCGCGAGCCGCAAACGCCAGCGCGCTGGCATCACTTTCGGATCAAGGTGCAGGGGCTTGAGGGCTTCGTGAATCTTCGGACGTCCATTGTAGAGCCTATTGTTATACAATTGATGCCACCAGAGCGTGGTAGGCGCGCTGTGTTTGAGCAGAGCACGGACGTGCTCAAGGTGCAGCCAGGAGTCGAATCCGTTCGTATTCGGCACGAGATCCGAATAACTCCCGAGTGGAGGCCACTCTTTGTGCCCATCCATAATCGGCGCAAAATCAATCACACTGGCCACTTCGTCTTTGCCCAGCCCGGTGATCCGCAGCGTGGGCCACAGCACTCGCCCTGGTGCCTTGTCAGCAGGATCCGCCTTGCCCGTTTTCAAACCGATTTTTTTAACTGGATAGCCAAGCGCCGGCGGCGTGATCCAGTCCACCTTCCACATCGCTGAAACGAGCGGTGCCTGCATCAAACTGATGACGAGCACCCCGACCGCAACCGCCCGCCGACGCGGCACGGTCGCGAGCCACCATGCCGCGATGACCCCAAGGAACGCGACCCCGCTGGCCACAATGCCTCCGCAAACCTTCAAAGCCTCGGCAGCAGCATCGTTTTTGGCAGGCATCCAAAACTGCAACATGGACACTCCACCTGTGAGCCAGAGTCCTGCAAGGAGCACCCCGAGGACCGCGAGGGCGATGACTTGCCGCGTCGTGCTCGTCAGAGCCGTGAGCGCGCTCACAGTTCCAATCATCAACCCAAAGTAGAGCATCACCCCACTCCCGAGCGCGAGCCATGCCCCTGTTCCAAACTGAAAGCCAGCCCACCCTGTGCTTTCCACAATCAGCAGTGGCAGCACGATGCCGCAGAATAGAAACGCAATCTTGCCCAGCCAAAGTGCTGTCTGGCCGATGGGACGCGTGAGCGTCATACAGTCGGTGTTCGACGGCGAGTCCGCACAGATGCATCGCCAGGCCACGGCGGCAGGAAGCAGGAACATCAGCAAAGGAACGAACCCCCAGAAGGCAAAGTAGAAATTGTCGTCGTCCATGCCGGAGCTGTAATAACGATGCAGCAGCGTCCACGCAATCCATGCCAGGACCCAGCCGCGATGATGCCGCCACTCCGTGCGGAACTGATGCATGATTCGAATGAGCAGCGTGGCAGTCATGGTTTGCGGAGCCTCCAGGCACGTTGTTCCGGCAGGTATTCAAAATCGGCGGCCCGCAGGTGCCGGTAGCGCGGCCACTGCTTCTCGCTGTCCACCTTCCCCTTCCAGAGCCTGGCACCGTCGGCCTCAAGCAGTTTGGGATAAGGCACAGCGCAATTTAGCGACGGTAGATCCCCTCCCATGGCCATCCATCGCAGGCAGACCTCCAGTGCCTCACGGCTGCCATACGCGGCGGCTGTTTTGAATCGGTCTGCAACCCCGTAGTTTTCGTTCCGCAGCGCGGGCACTTCCTCAAAAACTGCCGCCTGCGCGAACGCCTCCAGCCGTGGACGCAGAGAGGGAAACTTGTCCAGCTGCTCATAGTGGTGGCTGAAGCCATGGTCCTGGCACCTCAGCTCTTGCATGAGCCTCTCAAGCGAGGCTTCATCCCCCCATTTCAAAAGCAGGTTGTCGATGCCGTATGGCAGCCTCGGCGCTGCAAGCAGGCGCGGCTCCAGTCGGCGTGCCGCCTCACTCCAGCCTTTGCGGAGGATCGTATCCGTGAGCATCGTGTTCGTCATCACCCGGTCAATGATGCTGTCCCGTTGTTCTTCGGTCAGGTATTCGTCCAGCAGGCTCTTCGGCGGATAGTTGTTCCAGCCGGGCCACATTTCAGAAGGCAGCTCCAGCATGAGCGGAAGATGATTCTGCAGCAGTGGCCGGAAGGCATCTCCCACTTCTTTGAGCGCAGCCTTCTTATACGCCACCTCCGTGGCTTTGGTGATGGCAATCAGATCATAAAGGTAGCGCCGCGCCTCGGCTTCAGTACTGCCAGCCTCAGCTGGTTTCAAAGTCGCGAGACGTTCTTGAAAAGCCTTCACCTCACGTCCCGCATAGATCTGCTGGCTATACAATTGGCGCGGGTCTCTTCTGGGCGGATGATCCGCCAGCACGATGTCCGGTGATTTCCAGGTCCATCCAGTGGTGCCCAGATAACGACTGCGCAGCAGCATGATCCTGAGCTGAGACACATCCACTCGGGCATCCTCCCCATCTGCATAGTTCAGCACGTTGCGCCAGCTGAGATGTTTGGCCAGACGGCTCCAGCCTGTGCCTCCAGCGCGGGCTGGCTGCTGCTGTTGAAATGCCGGCTCCACCCAGACAATCTGCCGCTGCGGAGAATAAAGCAGCAGCGTGGTGTCATCCATCGGTCCTGTTTGGATATGCTGCATGCTGACATGCAGATGCACGCTCAAGCCTCCGAGACTGGGCACGCCTTTTTCATTTTCATTGGGATTCACCTCCATGATCCGCACGGCGGTACCGTCAGACTCGCCCTTGGCGCCAGCTTGCAGCGGCAGATCGAGTGCGATTTCCCGCCGATACCAGTCGATCTCATAATCGGTCGTGAGTCTCAGTGGCTTTTCAGGATCTGGCAGCGGCTTCTTAAACTCGCAAAGATAAGTGGGTTGATGGGTGAACATACCCCAGGACGAGCGATCACTGCTTATGGTGAAAAGCGTGCCAGCCGGAAATAAGTCACGCAGCACTGTGTCCACCGACATAAGCGTTTGATAGGGTGCCTGAAAGCTAGCGTACCGTCGGCGCCGGCTTAAAGTCGGTATCGCGTGGCTGGATTTGTCGCCTTGAACAATCAAGGTGGACTGCGGGCGCAGCAGTACCGACACCTGGGGATCAGGAGTCTTTGTCCGTATCAGCGGATTGAACTGTCTCTGCCACTCTGCTGCAAAGCCTGAAAATTCAAGCGACCTCAGATCCACGTCCACCTTCAGCTGGGGTGCCAGTTCATTTGCCCGCGCTTGATTTTGCGGTGGGTCCTCCTCATTCCACGGCCACAGTCGGGCCAGCAGCAGACAAACAGTGGACATGCCCAGCATCACAAGCAGGCGCCACCGGAAAGTTCTCACGCTGCCTGCCTGATGCCGCCATGCCATCCATAGCAGGCCCAGGGCAAACGCCAGCATCGCCGCTGTCAGTCCCACAGGATTCTGTTGGTAACTCAGCGAGGTGTTCAGCCACTTCAGCGCCGCAAAATCCACCACCCGGTCCGCGATGAAATACCCTGCGGCGAGGCACCCCAGCGCCGCCCAAAACTCCCCACGCCGCCACAGCGCCGTCATCGGCAGCACCCACACCGTGACCCTGAGTGTCTCCACCGCTTTATCCCATGTCCCTGTCATGATCTCCGACACCGGTCGATGCGAAAGCACCAGATAAAGCGCGTTTTGCAAAACCACCGGCACAACGAGCAGCAGCAGCCAGAGCGCAATCCTCGCCAGCCAGTAGGAACGCATCGGCAGAGGCCGTGTGCTGATGAAACTGCGATCACTCCCCGGCTTGTCCTCCGGACACGATCCCATCAGCGCCATTCCCGCCAGCATCAGCACGGTGGGCAGATAGCTCAGCCATCCCGGCACATTCTCTCCCGCACGCAATGGCAGCAGCCATTCCAAGTTCACCCCGAGATCCAGCGCCAACAGCAGCAGAAACGCCAGCCAGCGCACCCGCAGATAATAAAACTCTTTGCGAAAATGATGCAGGACCAGGTTCATATCTCATTTCCCCTCCAGTCGGTAAGCCCTCGCCAGCGCCACAAAGATCTCCCGCAGGCTCATCGCCCGCACCTCATGCTGCGTCGCCCCCGGCACCGCCTCCCGCAGCGCCGCAACCAACGCTCCCTCATCCCCAAACCGGCTCGCCGTAAACCGCAGCGTCCTCCCCGCCTGCTCCGCGTGCAGCCAGTCCCCCGGCAGGCTCACCGGCGCTCTACCATCATCTGGTAGTACCACCTCCACCGCTCGAAACCGCGCCTGCAAACTGTCGCTCGTCTCATCCAGCGCCAGCTTTCCGCGATTGATGATCGCCACCCGGTCCGCCAGCCGCTGCACCTCCTCGATGTCATGCGACGACACAAACACCGTCCACCCCTCCTGCTCCGTCAGCTCCAGCAGCCCCCGAATAAACTCATCCCGCACCAGCGGATCCAGCCCACTGAACGGCTCATCCAGCACCACCAGCTTCGGCCGGTACGCCAGGCTGCTCAGCAGCGCCGCCTTCATCCGCATCCCACGCGACAGATCCTTCAGCTTCGTCCCCGTCGGCAGATCAAACTGCACCATGAGCTGCTTCTCAAAGCCCGCATCCCAGTTCGGATACAGCGGCCGGCAATAATTGAAGAACTGCCCCACCGTCATCCACAGCGGCAGCTCCATGTTTTCAGACACATACCCAATCTGCGTGAACTGCGCCGGCCCCAGCTTCCGCGAATCCCCGCCCAGCACCTCAATCCTCCCACTGTCCGGCCGGTGCAAATTCAGCAGACATTTGATCGTCGTGCTCTTCCCCGCGCCATTCGGCCCCAGAAACGCCGTCACCTGCCCCTCCGGCACTTCCAGGCTCAAACCGGCCACGGCCTCAGTTTTGCGGAAACGTTTATGCAGATCGGTGATCGTGATCATAGGCTTTTGAGATGTTTGATGACTTGCTCCAGCGTGAGATTCAGTTCCGCCGCCTCCTTGAGCAGCGCCCGGCATTCCGGCGTGATCTGCTCCAGCCGTTCCGCGAGGTCCGGCTGATCCGGCACCGTCACCACCATCCCGATGCCCGGCCTTGAGTTTAGCCACCCCGCATCCTTCAGCAGCAGCACCACCTTATGCGCCGTCGTCGGGCTGATCCGCAGTTCCTGGCTCAGCGTCCGTACACTCGGAAACGCATCCCCCGCCCTCATCTGCCCCGTTAAAAGCGCCTTGCGCACAGCCCCAAGAATCTGGTCAGAGACCGGACTCCCATCTTGAAGCTGGATCGAAAAAGGTAGCATACGCGAAGTGTGACCACTGTAACAGCACATCTGTTACACCTTCAAGCAGAAATTTCTCACCTCTACTTTCCATCCATCAAGAATCGGGGCTCCCCCCCCAACACCTCTGCCACCTCTGCCACCTCTGCCACCTCTGCCACCTCTGCCACCTCTGCCACCTCTGCCACCTCTGCCACCTCTGCCACCTCTGCCACCTCTGCCACCTCTGCCACCTCTGCCACCTCTGCCACCTCTGCCACCTCTGCCACCTCTGCCACCTCTGCCACCTCTGCCACCTCTGCCACCTCTGCCACCTCTGCCACCTCTGCCTCATTGCGGCAAAACCGAACGTCCCTCAAATCCGCACTCCACCACTCCACCACATCCCATTAATCCTGTGAATCATGCCATCCCGTTAATCCTGTCATCTCTCTCCGCACACCCCATCGCCCAACCATCACCCACCCACCCCATTTCGTCATTCGTCATCCCCCTCCTACTTCCCCTTCCTCCCGCCCCTCTTCGGCTTCGCATACGCCACACTCTTCCTCTGCGCCGGCAGCGCCCCGCTATCATCCGCATTCAGCCCCGCCCGCTTCTTCAGCTCACGGATCTGGTCCCGCAGCAGCGCCGCCCGCTCATACTCCAGCTTCATCGCCGCCTCCGCCATCTCCTGCTCCAGCTCACGGATCGTCTCCGTGATCGCAAAATCACCGCCCCCTTCGCGCACCACGCTCTCCTCAATCTCCCGCGCCTTGCCCAAAACCTGCAGACTCTCCTGCACCGCACGCTGCACCGTCTGCGGCGTGATCCCGTGCTTCTCATTGTGATCCGTCTGCACTTGGCGCCGATACCCGCTGATGCTCAGCAGCGCCCGGATGCTCTTCGTTTCAATATCCGCAAACAGCACCACCTCCCCGTTGATGTGACGCGCCGCACGCCCCGCCGTCTGAATCAGCGACGACTCACTGCGCAAAAAGCCCTCCTTGTCCGCATCCAAAATGCACACCAGGCTCACCTCCGGCAGATCCAACCCCTCACGCAGCAGGTTGATCCCCACCAGCACATCGCAATCCCCCGCACGCAGGCTCCGCAGAATCTCCACCCGCTCGATCGCATCGATGTCGCTGTGCAAATACCGCACCTTGAAATCCAAATTGCGCAGGTAGTCCGTCAAATCCTCCGCCGTCCGCTTCGTCAGCGTCGTCACCAGCACCCGCTCGTTCTTCTCAATCCGCTGACGGCACAGCTCGATCGTCTCATCAATCTGCCCCTTCAGCGGCTTGATCGTGATCACCGGGTCCAGCAGCCCCGTCGGCCGGATAATCTGCTCCACCACGAGCGACTTGCCCTTCGTCGTCACATCAAATTTATCAATCGGCTCCGCGCTCCCGCTGATCCGCACCGTCCGCGTCATCGGCAGCGCATCCGTCACCTTCGCCACGTAGCTGGTATTTCCCACCACACTGTTCTCAATCTCAAACCGCGCCGGCGTTGCGCTCACATACACCAGCTGCCCCACCTTCCCCATGAACTCCTCAAACCTCAGCGGCCGGTTGTCCAGCGCACTCGGCAGCCGGAACCCATGCTCCACCAGCACCGTCTTGCGCGACTTGTCACCCTCATACATCCCGCCTATTTGAGGAATCGTCACGTGGCTCTCGTCGATGAACATCAGCGGCGGCTCCTTGAAGAAATCCAGCAGCGTCCCCGGCGTCGCCCCCGGCTCACGCCCCGTCAGGTGCCGGCTGTAGTTCTCGATCCCCTGGCAGAAGCCCATCTCCTGCATCATCTCAATGTCATACTGCGTCCGCATCTTGATCCGCTGCGCCTCCAGCAGCTTCCCCTCCTTCTCAAACCACGCCACCCGCTCCTCCATCTCCTCCCGGATCTTCACGATCGCATTGCGCATCTTGTCCCCCGGCGTCACAAACTGCTTCGCCGGAAAAATCGTGTAGCTCGGCATCTTCAGCGTCACCGTCCCCGTCAGCACATCCACCGCGCTGATCCGGTCGATCTCATCGCCAAAAAACTCAATCCGGATCGCCTCGTTCTCCAGATACGCCGGCACCACCTCGATCACATCCCCGCGCGCCCGAAACTTTCCGCGCGTCAGCTGCACGTCATTCCGCTCATACAGCATGTCCACCAGCCGCGTCAGCAGAGTCTCCCGCGTCATCTGCATCCCCACGTTCAGCGGCAGCATCATCCCCTCATAATCTTCAGGAGAACCCAAGCCATAGATGCACGACACACTCGCCACGATGATCGTGTCTTGCCGCGTAATCAGCGCCCCCATGCTCGAAAGCCGCAGCCGCTCGATCTCATCGTTCACCGCGCTGTCCTTCTCAATAAACGTGTCCGTCCGCGCGATGTAAGCCTCCGGCTGGTAGTAGTCGAAGTAGCTCACGAAATACTCCACCGCGTTCTCCGGGAAGAAATTCTTAAACTCCGAGTACAGCTGCGCCGCCAGCGTCTTGTTGTGCGAGAACACCAGCGCCGGCCGCCCCACCTCCGCGATGATGTTCGCCATCGTGAAAGTCTTCCCCGACCCCGTCACCCCCATCAGCGTCTGGTGCCGGTTCCCCGCGCGCACAGACTTCGTCAGCTTCGCAATCGCCTGCGCCTGATCCCCCTGCGGTTGGTACTCCGTGTTAAGCCGAAAAACAGACATGATGAAACGTACGACCACCGTTCAGCAATGCGCTGAATAATTTTGCACTGAAGCGCATAGAAATGAAAACACCGCAGCCGTGAAGCCGCGGTGTCAAAAATTCGGTTTACTCAGCAGCCCTCAAGACATCCCCGAACCAATCTCGCTCGGCGAAGGCAGATCCGCCGGATCCACTTCCTCCACCTTCGCTGCAGCCACCGGGTGCGCATAGCGCTGGCGGTACTCCTTCCAGGAGATCAGCTTGCGGTCGCTCTCATCCCAGATCCGCAGATTCATGCACTTCAGGCTCTCCCAGAACGTCAGCGGCTTGATCGAATAAAACAGCGGATGCGAGTTATGGCACTTCTCCAGGTAGTAGTTCGGAATCCGTGAGCTCAGATGGTGGATGTGGTGGAAACCAATGTTCCCCGTGAACCACTGCAGGATCTTCGGCAGCTTGTAAAACGAGCTCCCCTCCAGTGCAGCCGTCGTGTAGTCCCACTCCTCCTTGTGCTCCCAGTACACATCCTCGTACTGGTGCTGCACATAAAACATCCAGATCCCCGCCATCCCCGCAAACATCGTCACCGGCAGCTGCATCAGCACGTAGTTCTTGAAGCCAAACACATAGCTCAGGCCCACAATCATGAGCACCAGCGCCACGTTCATCATCATCACCGACTTGCGGTCCTTCCCCTTCGCACGCGGCGAAGGAAAACGCTGATGGATCAAAAACAGCGCCAGCGGCCCCACCACAAACAGCGTGATCGGATTGCGGATCAGCTTGTAAAAGAAGCGCCGCGTCGGGCTCGCCTCCTGGTACTCCTTCACCGTCATCGTCCAGATGTCCCCGTCGCCACGGCGGCTCAGGTCACCCGACGTCTGGTGGTGCACCGAGTGCTGCCACGTCCAGTGCAGATACGGCGTAAAAGTCAGCATCCCGCTGATGAAGCCCAGCACGCTGTTCGCCCGCTTCGACTTGAAAAACGACCCATGACCACAGTCATGAAACATGATGAAAACACGCACCAGCAGCAGCCCCGTCACCGCCGCGATCGCCAGCGTCACCCAGTAGGAAGTGTGGCTCAGGCTCCAAAACATCGCCCACCACAGCAGCGCATACGGGACGAAAGTGTTGATGATCTGCCAGGTGGCACGCGGAATGGAAGGAACTGTGAAAGGGGCGACAATTTTTTTCCATTCGGAAATCGTGGCCTGGGGCTTGGATGATGTCATCTCAGGGGCGCTGCTCATAGTTGGGTGGAGACCTCTTATATACCACATCTCCCGCATTCGTCCCACACTCAATTTGTTAAAAAACTCTCATTTATGGCGGATTCTTGACAGTTTCTTGCCATCTAAACACCTCAAATTGAGCTAACTAAATTCAAACCCGCACACACCCCGCCTTTTTGGGAACCGCCGTCGCGCAGCGAACCCCCTCCGCGTCCCCAAATTTCCCCCGGCAGCCCAGCCCGCTCAGTAATCCCGAAACGGCCCCCGCGCCTCGCTCCCATCCATCTCCTTTCGCCACCCCGCAAACCTCTCCCTCATCATCTTCACCACCTCCGGCCTCTCTCCGCTCAGGTCCTTCTTCTCCCCCAGATCCGTGCTTAAATCATACAGCCCGCCCCCCTTCCCCGACTCCACCCACTTCCAGTTCTCCACCCGCGCCGCCTTGTCCCCGCGCCTCTGCCAAAACATCTCCTTCCGGGGCGATTTCACCTCACCCCGCAGCACCGGCAGCAGATCAAACCCGTCCAGCTTCACCCCCTCCGGCCCCTTCGCACCCGCCGCCGCCAGCAGCGTCGGCACCAGCTCCAGCGAAGTAATGAATTCATCCGTCACCTTCCCCGCCGGCACCTTCCCGCCCGGCCAGCGCAGGATGAAAGGCACCCGCAGTCCCCCCTCCCACATCGTGCTCTTCTGCCCCCGCAGCGGCGCATTCCCCCCGTTCCCGCTGCCCCCGTTGTCAGACAAAAACACCACCAGCGTGTTCTCCGTCTGCCCCGCCTTCTCCACCGCCTCCAGCACCGCGCCGATCGCCTCATCCATGCACGTCACCGCCCCGCAGTAGCGCGCCAGCTTCTCATCCTTCACCTTCCCCCGATACATCGCCACGTACCTCTCCGGCGCCTGCACCCCTTCCGCCACCTTCTTCCCGCCCTCCTCCGTCCCCTCGCCAAAGCTCGACGCCCCATGCGGCGCGTTGAAAGCCAGGTACAAAAAGAACGGCTTCCGCCCCGCCTGCTCATTCACAAACCGCAGCGCCTCCCGCCGAAACACCTCCGTCACATACGTCCCCTTGTCCTCCTCCGTCCGCTCATTCCCCCGGAACAGCGAAGGCACCCCGTACCGCTCATGCGTGTAGTAGTCGATCCCGTTGTTCCCGTGCCCGTAGAAGAAATCAAAGCCCCGCTGCAGCGGTAGGAAGCGCTTCGCCTGCCCCATGTCCCACTTCCCCACGCAGCCCGTCACATAGCCCGCCTTCCGCATCATGTCCCCCAGCGTCACCTCCCGCACGTCCAGCCCCAGCGTCATCTCCGGAGACACCGCATACTCCTCCGCATCATACTTGTGCCCATAGTTCACCAAGTCATTCCGCACCATATCATAGAGCCCGTTCCGCTGCGGATACCGCCCCGTCAGAATGCTCCCCCGCGACGGCGTGCACGCCGGCCACGTCACATAAAAATTCGTCCCCCGCACCCCCTGCGCCGCCAGCCTGTCCAGGTTCGGCGTCACCAGCGGCTTGCTCCCAATGCACCCCAGATCCGGATACCCCTGATCATCACTCACAATCAAAACCACATTCGGCTGCCCCGCCAAATCGGTGCCCACCAACAGCCACAACACGCAAAAACAAAAAGCCGCAAATCGCATCCACATCCCCCCATAACGCAGCCCCACCCCCATCCTAGCAGCCTCTTCTTGCCCCCCTCTGCCTGCCTGGGCGGCAGTTCATCGGTCATTGACAAAACAAGCCCGTCTTCGATTTTGCCCCATGCCCGCCACCATTCCCGCACCAGAGACATGGATTCGCTCCATCGGTGATTTGCGGCTGCCGCCCGAAACGGACCGGCACCTCCAGGAACTGATGGACCTCAACAACGACGGTCTCCTGCAGCCCGCGCAAAAGCAGGAACTCGCCGCCCTCGCGGCATGGAGCGAGGAAGTTTCCCTGCTCCGCGCCGAGGCCCTGCAACTCCTGGGTCATCGTCCAGCATGAGCCTGCCGGCTTCACTGGCAGACTTGGTCAAGGCGCGCGCAGGCGGCCGCTGCGAATACTGCCGGATGAGCCAGTCGCTTCAGGGAGCCACGTTTCATTTCGAGCATGTGGTACCACGCACCTGCGGTGGCGGCACCGTGCCCGAAAACCTGGCCCTCGCCTGTCCCGGCTGCAATCTCCACAAATCAGACCGCTCTCACGCCACTGATCCCGACACCGGTCTCTCCGCGCCGCTTTACCATCCACGCCAGCACCTCTGGTCGGATCATTTCGCCTGGCAGGAAACCCGCCTCATGGGCCTCACCCCCACGGGCCGGGCCACCATCAGAGCGCTCGACCTGAACCATCCACGCCGCCTGCGCATCCGCTCCGCCGAAGCCCTCTTCGACCTCTTCCCGCCGACTGGCTAGTTCATACCGCCCCCTCTGCCTCTCTGCTCCTCTGCGGCAAAACCGAACGTCCCAGCGCCATCTCACCACCCACGTCGCTCCCAAAAAAAACCGGGCGGCACCACAGCACCGCCCGGCAAAAAAAGCACTCAGTCTCAGCAAGACCTCACTTCACCTTGATCAGCTCCACATCGAAAATCAGCGCCTCATTCGGCCCGATGTCACGCCCCGCGCCACGCGGGCCATACGCCAGCTTCGAAGGAATGTAGAAGCGATACTTCGCCCCCTCCTGCATCAGCTGCACACCTTCCGTCCAGCCCGCGATCACGCGGTTCAGCGGAAACTCGATCGACTCCTTGCGGCGGTAGCTGCTGTCAAACACCGTCCCATCAATGAGCGTCCCCTCGTAGTGCACTTCCACCGTATCCGTCGCCTTCGGGCTCTTCCCCGTCCCCGGCGTGATCACCTTGTACTGCAGACCGCTCGCGGTCACCGTCACGCCTTCCTTCTTGGCGTTGTCTTCGAGAAATTTTTCACCTTTGGCAAGAGCGATGTCGGACATGGAATGTGTGTAAATGAGGGTTGGTAAAACAGGAACCAAAACCCTAGCACCCCCCTCCCACTTGTCGACCCCCGAATGCACCCCGCCGCACAACCATCCCGGCAGTCTCCCCTCCCCCTCCACCGCTCCGCGCCCCTCAACAGCCCACTGCACCACGGAACTTCGCAAAGGCGTCAGCAAAGTGGTCCGCACACTCCGTGTGCGGTTCCCGCCCCCCCACCGCAAGCAAGCTCTCCTCCCTTCAAAGCTCCGTCAGCATCATTCAATCTCCGCCCCCTCTGCTACCTCCGCCCCTCTGCGGCAAAACCGAACGTCCCACCCCCTCCCTGTCTCCTCGCCCCCATCTCCCATCTCCCATCTTCCCCCCCCCCTTCACTCCGCGCTTCCCTTCCTCCCACGCCCTCCCTAAACTCCCCCCATGAACCGCGAGCGCCTCTTCTCCCAGCTCACCGCCCACTCCGGCCCCTTTGACATCGCCATCATCGGCGGCGGCGCCACCGGCCTCGGCGCCGCCGTCGATGCCGCCTCCCGCGGCCACTCCGTCGTCCTCATCGAGCAGTCCGACTTCGCCAAAGGCACCTCCTCCCGCAGCACCAAGCTCGTCCACGGCGGCGTCCGCTACCTCAAGCAGGGCAATGTCTCCCTCGTCCTCGAAGCCCTCCGCGAGCGCGGCCTCCTCGTCCGCAACGCCCCCCACCTCGTCCACAGCCTCCCCTTCGTCATCCCCAGCTACCACTGGTGGGAGGGCCCCTTCTACGGCATCGGCATGAAGGTCTACGACACCCTCGCCGGCCAGCTCGGCCTCGAGCCCTCACGCTCCCTCTCCCGGGAGGACATGATCCAGCTCCTCCCCACCCTCGAAACCGAAGGCCTCTCCGGCGGCGTCGTTTATCACGACGGCCAGTTCGACGACGCCCGCCTCGCCATCCACCTCGCCCGCACCGCCGTCGATCACGGCGCCATCGTCCTCAATCACACCCGCGCCTGCGGCCTCATGAAGGAGAAAAACGGCCACATCATCGGCGTGAAGGCCGAGTGCGTCGAATCCGGCCACCAGTACGAAATCCGCGCCCACTGCGTCATCAACGCCACCGGCGTCTTCGTCGATGCCATCCGCCACATGGACGACTCCAAGGCCGAAAACATCGTCGCCCCCAGCCAGGGCGTCCACCTCGTCCTCCCCCGCGAGTTCCTCCCCGGAGACTCCGCCATCATGATCCCCAAGACCGACGACGGCCGCGTCCTCTTCGCCGTCCCCTGGCACGGCCGCGTCATCATCGGCACCACAGACACCCCCGTCCACCACACCTCCCTCGAGCCCCGCGCCCTGCCAGACGAAATCGCCTTCCTCATGCAGCACGCCGCACGCTACCTCACGCGCGATCCCCACCCCTCCGACGTCCTCAGCATCTACGCAGGCCTCCGCCCCCTCGTCGCCATGAAGGAAAAAGACGGCCACTCCGGCACCACCGCCGCCCTCTCCCGGGATCACACCATCCTCGTCGCAGACTCCGGCCTCATCACCATAACCGGCGGCAAATGGACCACCTACCGCCGCATGGCCGAAGACGTCATCGATCACGCCGAAATGGTCGGCGGCTTCGGCATGCGCCACTGCATCACCCCCGGCCTCATGATCCACGGCTCCGCCACCGTCCTCGATCCCCACGATCCCCTCGCCGTCTACGGCAGCGATGCCACCGAGATCCGCGCCCTCGCCCACCAGCAGCCCGAACTCGCCGGCAAAGTCCACCCCCGGCTCGATGTCACCTGCGCCGAAGTCATCTTCCACACCCGCCACGAAATGGCCTTGTCAGTGGAGGACGTCCTCGCCCGCCGCAGCCGCAGCCTCCTCTTCGATGCCCAGGCCTCCATGTCCGCCGCCCCCCGCGTCGCCGCCCTCATGGCCACCGAACTCCACTGGACCCCCGCCCGCACCGCCCACGAAATCGACCACTTCCAAAAACTCGCCATCGGCTACATTCTGGAGGGCTAAACACAGAAATCTCACCCACACCTTCCTTGGGGGTAAATACTTATTTCAATGCTGATAGCAGTACGAACGGCCCGCTTGGGCAAGACGAGAACAACGATATCCCTTCTTGGTCGTCGCTGCGCACTGGTGTCTAACACCTGAAGAAGTGTCATTGCTAGAGGAGGCAGCTGGAATTGGTGGAGTGACCGGCGCAGCGGGTGCAACCGATTGGTAAAGACGCGAAGGCCGATAATCATTTTCAGGCACTTTGGGTGCACCCGCCACCGTCCACGCTTGGTCGTATTTGGCCTGTTCAAACCCCCATGTGTACAGATCGGGCAGAGGGATGCGCGAATAATCCACAAACAAAATACCACCCTCATGCATCACTCGAATGCCTATGTCGGTTTTCTCCCGGAGCTTGATGTCACGGAGAACCGTGCCATCCCGAAGGGTAAGATCCTGGGCTATCGCAATCCCAAAAGCAAAAAACAAAATAAAGGCGAGGGCTTTCATATCAATGTCCGGGTGCCACGGCGGAGGAAACAACAATCGCAAATGCGATGATGACTGCCGCCATCACAATTGCCACGGCTACATTTCCTTTTTTGAGTTCTTCCCACTCATCAATAGGCGTGATCCAGTTCCACACTTTCACGAGTATGGTGAGAGCCAGTGACATCATTAAAGCACCGGCGATGCCATAACCAAACATCAGGAGAAAATTATAAAGCAAAGGGTCCATGGTTTATGTGAATTTCAGGCTGTTGACGGCGATTTTTACCACGTTTAAATGATATTCCGCAATACAAATTTATATTATTACGTCGACGAACATGCTATTACAACCATAGAGAAAGTCATGATCGAGTTCGACTCCGTCAGTGACCGATCACGTGAGCTAGCAGGACACAGAATTAAAACCGATGCGCACTTCAAATCTCCAATCAGGAATCGATTCTCCCTCAAAAGAGCCCACTATGAAACCTCATTCCATCCTCGGTGGAGTGCCTGTCTACGTATTCGAGCGACACTCTGAAGCGATAATACCTTGGGCTCAGGCACGCCGCACGGTGGAAGTTGCCCCGCTTCTTTTAACTATAGACCGCCATACCGACACACTGCCGGCGTTTTTGCGCTGGTCACATTGGCACTCAGAGTGCCAAAGCAAACAACGCACCTCGAACGAGATAGCTGCTGAGCGAGTCAGAAATTTAAACTATTGTTGTGTGAACAGCGTTGCTGCTGCCGCCAGTGATCTATGGCACGACGAACATATTCGAGCCGCGTTGGATTCGGACATTATAAGCGAGGCCTTCGTGCTCGCGCATGATTCACCATCGAATGATCAAAGAGTGCCGCATATCCACTATCTGTTGGGACACTGTTTGCCGAATTGCACGAAACGTCCACACGATGAGGAATGCGATCGCTTGCTATGTGACGCTGCTATCGAAGACGACTTGCTAGCTGCTACAGTCAGAGACTCTATAAATAGAGACTATATCTTCGATATTGATCTAGATTATTTTCGGACAAATCAAGCACTTAATCCATCAAACCATACGCGCTTTGATCGATTAATTAGAGAAGCTCTATGCATTACAATCGCTACGGAACCCGAATATGTCACTGAAGGAAAGATTGACGACGAGGTGAATGCAGAAAATTCCCTTGCGCGAATACTTCAATTAATCAATGAGGCTTGCAATAGTCGGCCCTAAATTGGTATCATGGTACTTGCCGCCGTTGCGACGTCTCGTTTTCTCGGGCTCAACACGGCCCAGATAAATACCTCGACAATGCCATCATTCATTCCTTACGTAGCATGTGACCAGACGTGATTATGCCTGCCAAAGCATTTATATCTTATAGTTGGAGTTCTGACGCACATTGCGAAATGGTTCGCAACTGGGCTGATCGCCTAATTTCTGACGGTGTGGAAATTCTCCTCGATCAATACGATTTAAAAGAGGGGCATGACACCAATTATTTCATGGAGAAAATGGTGACCGACCCAAGTGTAACTCACGTGTTAATGATTTGTGATCGCGTCTACACCGCAAAGGCTGATGGCAGAAAATCTGGCGTTGGAACAGAATCACAAATCATCTCTCAGGAAGTATATAAACAGGTCGAACAATCTAAGTTCATTCCCATCATTTGCGAGATCTCCGAATCTGGTGAGCCATTTCTTCCCACTTTTGTCAAAACACGCAAGTGGATAAATTTTTCTTCCCCTGAACTCGTAAACAGCAACTGGGAACAGCTAGTTCGAGCAATTTATGGTAAACCGCTCTTCCAAAAACCGGCGCTCGGTAAGATGCCATCTTACATAGAGCAAGATGATTCGCTTCCAACAAGCCCAGCACGCGCAAAATTTGAATCATTAAGACAAGCAATTTCTCATGGGCGTTCTGGACTTAATCCTTATAGACAGGATTTTTTAGATCTTTGCTACGAATATATTGACTCTCTCAGAGTTCGCTCAGCTCCGAATACATCTGACTTCGGGCAAAAAGTTTTTGATACACTCAATCTTCTAAGCCCGATTCGCGATGTGATTGTTGATTGGGTTTTAATCGAAGCAGCTCAGCCCCCCAAAGGGGAATTCGAAGAACATCTTTCCCAAATGCTTGAGAAGCTGCTAGTATTGAAGGCAAAACCGCAAGAAGTAACCTCTTGGAACGACAACTGGTTTGAGGCTCATCGTCTTTTTGCGTACCAAGTATTCCTTTATATTATAGCAGGCCTGTTGCGAGTGGGCAGGTTTGATCTGCTTAGAGATTTATTTTTCACACACTACTTTGTGGAAGATCAAGATTCGACACCGAATGGATTCGATACATTCGACATTTTCTACGCCTCCTCCAATACATTGAAGTCGGTTCTAGGGGCGAATCTTCTTAGCCCAGCGGCAGAACTGCTAAAACGTCAGGCCAATAGAGGAGACCTACCTTTCGATGCAATCATGCAAGCGGATTTGCTATGCTTGATGGCAGCATCGATAAATCCAGATGCCAGATGGTATCCCCAAACACTCTATTATTGCGGCTACGGTAGAAAATTCCCGTTTTTCATTAGGGCTACACAGCATAAACACTTCCAGAAACTGGCGGAAATCACGGGGTTAAAGAGCGGCGAAGAATTAAGGTCTAAGATCAAAGCGGGTTTTGAACGTTTGGGGGTAACCAAATGGTCAGATTTTAACTTTTATGCCCATGTTTCCTTCTGGGATGCTCTAAATATGGATAAACTAGATACTATTAATTGAGGAGATGCGCCCGTAGCCATCTGCACACATCTGAACTCTTCACACACTTGCATTCTACCTCGAAGCTAAGGCTCAATTGATTGCCCGGAAATTGATGCGGGCAACTTATCAAACCTTCACTCTAAGCTGGAACATCGCCCGTGTTAGGTGACAAAATAAACTCGTTGTCTTTCAACCATTTTTCGACCTGCGCTGGCATCGTGCCAGAAATGTTCTGAGGATCGAAAGGCTTGTAGAGTTGACCAACAAGGTCGGTGGGTAAACTGGGTAACGTCTTATCTTTCAAAAGTAGCACTTTCCTACCCATTCCCATGAGGTATCCGACTTCCAGTGAAACATTGGGATTAAAATCATTGCTTGTGATCCGTTCGAAAACGGCAATCCCGAAATCGCAGGCATGCATGTAGGTGCGGATGTTGCCGTAAAGATTGTCAGTATACTCTTTGTCATCCGCTCGCAGGGCTATGATATTATGGCCGGCCAACACGTTTTTAAGAGTTTCCACAATAGCTTCGTGGGCGGGCGTTGATTGAAAGGACATCACAACGAAAGCCGTCTTTTGACCAGGAGGAAAGTCTCTTCTAAAAGACTCTATTCCCGAAAATATTTCGGGAGGATGTTCAGTTTGCCGCATCGACCTAAACCTTCTCATATCTTTAAAATAAATCTGAACATTTTTCAATTGATCATTTATTAACCCGTTAACATCAGCATTGGTGCTATGTGCCCAGTCGTAAACCACATTTCCAACCTGGGCTTCGAGCGCTTCAATGGCACGCGTTCGATCAACCTTCCCTGGTACCTTTTGATAAATAATGTGATTATCGCCACCCATGTCGATAAAATAATACTGAATCATTGCATCCGATTCAATCACGTGAAGGCGCGAACTGCGCATGACATCAATGTCCGACAGTGGGATTTTAAGCAAACGAGCTTCCCGTTTGAGATGAAACGCAAACTCCTTTCCAACTATAGAAATTTGCTCTTTGAGCTCTTTGGGAAGTCCGCCAGAGGTGCGAAATAGGCCACCAGGATGTTCGAAGTAATGAATCAACGACATGCGGTTGTAATTACCCATCCTTAACGCATCCGCAATGCTCAAGTCCTTTGAGAGCCTAAGAATACAGAGAGAACAGATCCAAAAGAAACATTTCTGCATTTTGCAAACCTGCGGTGCGAAAAATCGGCCCAGCCAAGCCACTCGCATCTCCCTCCCGTCCCCTGGATCACCTCCCCATCCAAAATCAGCGCCTCCTTCGGCCCGCTCTCCCGTCCCGCCCATCCGAGTTCCGTGTATTCAGTGTTTTCCGTGGTTGATCCAATCTGGTGCCTTTATCAGCGTCTGATCAGCGGTTAAAAAATCTTCTGCATTGACACCAATTGAACAATCCAATTAAGAATAATGCCACAATGAAAATCCTCCGTCTGGCCCTTGTCCTTCTCCCATGCCTGTTCGCTAGCTGCGTTCTGGGTCGTCGCACCATCAATCCCGCCATACCTGCGGCGCAGCATCCTCCTGCCAAAGGAACCGTCACCATCGCGTCCATCCACGATGTGCGTGTTTTTCAAAACAATCCCTCGGACCCCCGGACGCCTTCGATCAACGGCGACCACAATGCCATGAATGCTGCGGATAAGGCGCGGATGGTAGGCCGCCAGCGCAATGGCTTCGGCAAGGCGATGGGAGACATCGCCCTTCCCGCAAGTCAGAGCGTCCAGACGAAAGTGCGTGACCTGCTCGCCGAAGCCTTTGCCCGCCGCGGCTATGCCCTCGCCCCCTCCAGTGGCAACCGCGCCACTGCCAACGTTCAGCTTTTCTGGGCGTGGTTCACGCCAGGCATGTGGTCGCTCGGGTTCGAGTCCATCATTCAATGCAACGTCACCGTGAGCAAAGGCGGCACCACCCGCACCTTCACAGTCAAAGGTCATGGCGAAAACTCCGGACAGGTGGCCAGCAACACCAACTGGAACCAGGCCTACGAAGATGCCTTTGAGAAAGTCCTGGCTGATCTGGACGCACAGCTTCAGGCCGCCGGATTCTAACTTTCCCCTCATCTGGCAGCGATGGAGATCACGCGCGCGCTCCATCGCTCCAGTTCGGAAGCATTGAAACACGTCCCCAGGATCACCTCCCCATCCAAAATCAGCGCCTCCAAGATTCCATCTTGCCCTTCGAAGCTCGCCAGCCCGTAGGCCTGTCCTTCGTAGCTCAGCCAGCCCTTCGTAGCTTTAGCGAAGAACGGGTAGAGCGACGTGTCCTCCGTAGCTCGTAGAGCGAAGGGGGAAGAAGGAAGCTTTAGCGAAGGATGGATAGCGAAGAACGGGCCCGCCTCGGCCCGCTCTCCCGTCCCTCCCATCCGGGTTGACTGCGCTGCGCTTGCCCTCCGGGCAGCCTTCGGCTGTCTGTCTCACTTCGTTCGGCTCCGTGTATTCAGTGCATTGATTCGCTTCGCTCACCCTCCGGGCTCCTTTCAGTCGTCTGTCTCGCTCCGCTCGGCTCCGTGGCCGGATCCATCCCGACGGCATTTCTGAATCCCTTTATCAGCGTTTTATTAGCGTCATATCAGCGGTAAAAAAACCTCTCCTTCAAGCACCACCCCTCCGCGCCACCAACCGCCCTCCGGCCCCTCCTCCGTCGATTTCTTGGATCGGAAACCCTCGGTGAAAACGGTCAGGCTCTAACCGCTGATGTGACGCTGACATGACGCTAATAAAACCACACCATCCCACTTCAATCTCTGCTCCCTCTGCCTCTCTGCCCTCCCGATCCGGTTCCCTCCCCACTTCTGAAATCATTTGACCCCCAATGATTTTACCAAATCTCCGGCCCTCCCCCTTCGCCCCGCTGTCACGTCCCTCCCATCCGGGTTTCGTGCATTCAGTGCATTGATTCGCTTCGCTCACCCTCCGGGCTCCTTTCAGTCGTCTGTCTCGCTTCGCTCGGCTCCGTGGTCAATCCACTCCGGCCTCCGGGCACAAAGGAATCTTCCGGAACATTCCCTTGCTCCTTCATTCCTTTGCCAAAATTCAGCGCCTCCTTCGCCCCGCTGTCCCGTCCCACCCATCCGGGTTCCGTGTATTCAGTGTATTCCGTGGTCAATCCCATCCGGCGATTCCAGAACCCTTGGCTCATCATCAGTGTCAGTCAGTGTCTCCTCAGTGGTTAAAGACTCCGGCTCGGAACTCGGCCTGGCCCATCCTCACCTCAGCCTCCGCAGTGAAACCCAAAAGCCATTCCGGAACATTCCATTGCTCCTTCATTCCTTTGCCAAAATTCAGCGCGCCCTCCATCACCCTCAAACACCGCCAGCAACAGCAGCGTGTCAGAACCCCATCCCTAAAATCCTGTCCATTCTGCCCTCCTGTGAATCCTGTCCAAATCTCCTCCAAATCGTCCCCAAAACCTCCTCAACCGCAACCAACCTGCAAGATTGCCAGATTCGACACACAAAAACGTCCTCTGTCCATCCCCCGGCGCCATGACGATTCTTGACCTCCATCCGCCCCCTCTACCCCCTCATTTCGCCCCCTTGACCCCCGCCGCTTTCTCCCAGGCCCCCACCTCCTCCGGCACCGCCGCCGTCGGGCAGGCGGCCAGGACCGTCTTCCAGGTCTTGAGGGCGAAGTCGGCCATGTATTCGAGATAATCCGGCTCAAGCTGCGAGGAAGGCTCCGCCAGCGTCTGGCACCAGGCATCCCGCGCGTGGGCCATCGCGTCCTCAAAACGCTTCTGGCGCAGCCGGATGCGCGTCATTTCCCTCAAATCGTCCAAACGGTTCTTATAGGTGGCGTTGTGCTCCGCGTGGTTCTCATAGAGCTGGCGGTGCAGCTCCCAGGCCTCCTCAAGATGCCCGGCAGACTCCTGCGCCCCCGCCAGCGCCGCCAGCGCGCGGGTCATGAAGGTCTCATTGCCGCCCTGCTGCGCCACACGCAGGCCTTCCTTCGCCGCGGCGATGGCTGCGTCCGGTTGCTTCAAGCCGCGATAAGCAGCACTCTGCGCCTCAAACGCCACCTGCATGTCCTCCCGCAGCGTGTTGGCGCGGGCATCCTCCTGGGAGATGGCGGCCGTGCGCGTTTTGATGAGTTCGATGGCCTCCTGCGTGTGCTGGATGGCCTGATCATGCAAACGGGCGCGATTTTCGATCTCCGCCAGCCAGATGAGCTGATGCGGCAGATTGGGAGCGTCCGGCAGCTGCCGGAGTCGCTGCACCACCTCGCCATGCATTGCAGCAGCTCGCGCATGGTTGCCACGATGGATCATGAGTTCCACCAGCCGGATATCAAACTCCCACTGGTGCTTCCCCAGATCGCCATTCTGCTTCGCCAGGGCGATGCACTCCTGAATCTGCTTCTCAGCCGCATCAAACTCCCGCGCAGACTCCAGCGCCGCGGCGTTGATCATGAGCATGTCATGCAGCGCAGTTCCACGGAGCTGCTTCTGCCGCGCCTCCGCCACGGCCTCCGCACTGGCCTGCGCCGCATCTTGGCCACGGCGCAGCTTCGTCCATGCGCGCACCAGCATGCCCTGCGCCCGGAACCAGTTCTGGCTGCCCCGCCCCTCATGCTGCTCGATGTGCCTGCGCAGCGCTTTGAGCAGCTCCACCGCCTCGATCCGGGACCCGTGGTCCACGGCCATGATGAGGTGCTGAAAGGCGGCCTCACGTGCCGCCGGATTCTCCGGCCCCAGCCTTGCCGCCGAAAGCTCCGCCGTGCGCCGCAATGCCACAAGAGACAGCTTGCGGTCGCTCATGAGATCGAACAAACGGGCCACCTGGTTCATGAGCTCGATCTGCAGATCGGGATCCTGGCGCATGTCCTCGATGCGCTGCTGGCTGGTGATGAGCGCCAGCCGCAGGGCCTCGGGATTCCGGCCGTTGCGCACTTCCTCGGCGACTTCCTTGAGCAGACCGGTGAGGAATGAAGCGGACTCACGGCTGCGCAGCGCCTCGGACTCCGCCCGCCCCTGCGCCTCCCGGGCCAGCTTGGCCTGCCAGATGGCCACGCCTGCACCTGTGACCAATGCCAGCACGCTGAAGCAAGCGGCTGCAAAAGCCACGCGATGCCGTCTGATCCAGCGCGAGGCGATGTAGGACTTGCTGGGCGGATGCGCGGAGACGGGTGCGCCATCGAGGAAGCACTGCAAATCGGCGGCGAACTCGGCGGCGCTTTGGTAGCGGCGCTGGGGCTCTTTTTCCAGCGCACGCAGGGCGATCCAGTCGAGATCCGCCGGCAGCTTGGACACATCCATGCGCCTCTCTTGGGCGGGTGAGGACGCAGCAAGGATCGTGGTGGTGAAACTGGTGGAAGGACGCTGCGGATTTTTGTCGCGAATGATGCGCCAGAACTCCTGGCGGGTCTGGCCCTGCCGGGTGAGTTCGGCAAAGGGGGGGCTGCCGGTGAGCATTTCGTAGAGCACGGTTCCCAGTGCGTAGATGTCGCTCCGGGTGTCCACGCTGCCCACGTCTTCGATCTGCTCCGGAGACATGTACTGCGGCGTGCCGAGCACGAAATTCGCCTGCGTGGCGAAGGTCATGGCCTCGATGCCGCCGGACGCGAGCGCCTTGGCGATGCCGAAGTCGATGATCTTGGGCATGGGCCGCCCATCCACCTCGGTGACGAGGATGTTGGTGGGCTTCAGGTCGCGGTGGATGACCCCCTTCTGGTGCGCGTGCTGCACGCCACTGCAGACCTCCCGAAACAGCGTGATGCGCTCCCGTAGCGTCAAATGGTGCTCTTCACAAAACGCGGTGATGGGCCTGCCGCGCAGCAGTTCCATCACAAAAAAGGGCCGCCCGTCCGGGGACATGCCCGCATCCAGCATGGTGGCGATGCAGGGGTGCTCCATGGCGGCCAGCATGCGGCGCTCCTGATCAAAGCGGGCGAGGATCTGCCGCGAGTCCATGCCACGCTTCAGGAGCTTCAATGCCACCTCACGTCGCACGGGGTGCGTCTGTTCCGCCCGCCACACGAGGCCAAAGCCGCCTTCGCCCAGCTTTTCGATCAGCCGAAAGTCACCCAGGACATCGCCGGGCTTTTCATCGCCCGCCTCCAGGGGAGTCATGCCATCCTCCAGCAGGGCTGCTGCGGAGGTTGCTGAAAAGGCATGGGAGGCAGGAGGCATGAAGGAACTTTGAGTATCCTTAAGAACGCAGCATGATCCACCAAATCATACAGCGCGATCCACCAAATGATGCCGCGAGTACTTTGCTGCATTGACCAAGCCCCTCCTCGCGCTTCACTGCACCCGCATGACACCCCTTCATCAACTTCGCGCCGGCGTGATCGGCACCGGCTTCATTGGACCTGTTCATATTGAGGCACTTAAACGTCTCGGCGTGACCGTGAACGGCATCTGCGGCTCCACCAAAAGCGCACGCCAGGTGGGAAATCTGTGGGGCATCCCGGAAATCTACGGCGACTACGATTACGAGGCGATGTACACCAGCCCAAACATCGACGTGGTGCACATCACCTCCCCCAACAAGGTGCACGTGGAGCAGTGCCTGCATGCGCTGGAGATGGGCAAGCATGTGATCTGCGAGAAGCCGCTGGGCATGACCTCCAAGGACACGCAGCTCGTGGTGGATGCCGTGCGCAAGGGTGGCAAGAAGGGCCCGGTTTTTGCAGTGAACTACATGTGCCGCTTCTTCCCCGCCATCCTCCAGATGCGCGCCATGGTAGCACGAGGTGACCTCGGGAAGATCATCCACGTCCAAGGTCATTTCTTCCAGGACTGGCTGCTGCATGAAACCGACTACAACTGGCGCATCCTTTCCAGCGAAGGCGGCAAACTGCGCGCCGTGGGCGATGTGGGCACCCATTGGATCGACGCCGTCGGTTTCGTGCTCGGTGCCAAAACGCAGAGCGTCTTTGCCCACATTGAGACCTTTTACAAAACCCGCAAACGTCCGAAGGGCGAAGTGAAGACCTTTGCCAAGGTGGACCCGAAGAAGATGGTGGACTACCCGGTGGACACCGAGGATTTCGGCAGCGTGCTGCTCAAATTTGGCAAGGCGAAGCACGGTTTTGCAGATGGCGTGCATGCGAATGCAAGCATCTCGCAGGTGGCCGCAGGTTGGAAATGCAGCCTGAGCTTCGGCATCTACGGCACCAAGGGCAGCGTGCGCTGGGACCTGCAGCAGCCGAACGAAATCACGCTGGGCCGCCGCGATGAACCAAATCAAATCCTCCAGCGCGGCACGCCCGGATTCCTCGAAGACGTCGCCAACTACACCGACTACCCCCCCGGCCACGCCGAAGGCTTCAGCGACGGCCACAAAATGCACTACCGTGCCATTTACGAGCACATCGCCAGCGGCAAGCAGACCCCGGTCCTGTTTGCCACCGCCGAAGACGGCCACCACGAAATCAAACTGTGCGAGGCGATCTTGGAGAGCTCTGAGAAGAAGACGTGGGTGAAGGTGTAGGGCTCACGTTTTTGAGCGCGCGAAGCGTCGTGTCGTTGGCTTTCTGCAACCCTGGCGAGTTAAAGTGCGATCTTGAGAAATGCGCTAACAAGGGCATCTTAATTTATGAAAGCTAAGACCAAGGCAGTCAGCGCCAAGAACCAAGCTCGGAGGTTGATCGACAAGCTTCCCGCTTCTGCTTCATGGGATGACGTGATGCAGCAGATTTTTGTGCGTCAGAAAATCGAGGCCGGTCTTGCTGACTTGAATGCGGGCCGGCGTCATTCACAGGCCAGCATCAAACGCGAATTCGGGGTCGCGTGAATGTTTTCTGGTCCAGCCAGGCACGGAAGGATTTACGGGCCATAAGGTCCTACATCGCCAAAGATTCGGTGTTTTATGCGGATCGAATGGCAGCCAGAATCATCGAACGAACGGATGTTCTCGCTCTTCATCCGCAGGTGGGACATCCAGTCCATGAGGCACCGGATTTGGATGTGCGAGAAGTTCATGTAGCGTCTTACCGCATCATTTACCGGGTGCTTTTTGATGAGGTGGAAATCGTGACGCTGGTTCATTTTTCCCAGCTCTTAAATACGAAAAAGCTGCGCTAGTCCACTTCAGTCCAATCGAGGCATCTGAACATATGAAGGGCTCGATTTTCGCAGAAAATCGGTCATTCTGCTTCAATGAACTGGCTGGCCCATCTTTACTTGTCGGAGCCGGAGGTGGAGTTTCGGGTAGGGAATTTGCTGCCGGACTGGGTGGGGCCGTGGGAGATGGTGGGGCTGCCGGAGGGGTTTCAGCGGGGGATTGAGAGGCATCGGTCGATTGATGCGTTCACGGATGCGCATCCGCTGGTGAGGCGGAGTGTGAGGAGGTTTGAGAAGCCGTTTCGGCGCTATGGCGGGGTGCTGACGGATGTGTTTTATGATCACTTCCTGGCTAAGGGCTGGAATGTGCATAGCAAGGAACCGCTGGGAGAATTTGTGCACGGTTTTTATGACTCGGTGCAGCAGGTGCAGGAGCACATTCCCGCCGAGGCGTGCGCGGTGCTGGAGCACATGCGGACCGGGGACTGGCTGTGCTCCTATGCGACTTTGGAGGGGATCGAGACGACGCTGAGGCGGATGTCGCGGAGACTGCGGTTTCCGTTTGATCTGGCGGCTGCGGTAGCGGTGCTGGAGGAGCACTATGAAGGGTTTCGGGAGGACTTTGAGGTGTTTTTTCCCGAGGTGATTGCGGAGTGTTGCGGTGCGTGAGAGAGGCATGGCGCATGCGAGTGCGCGCCAGCGTCGTGGAGTGCGGTGACCGAGATGCAAGGCGCAAGCCTGCATCGGCGACACCGCTTTTGGCAGCCGGACGTGGTTTTTTCGGACTTTGCGCATTCTGCACCGGCTCGAAAGCGGTGTGGCGCTGCGCTTCCCACCGCACTCCACGACGCTGTCGCGTTCGCGAGCACGTGTCAGCTTTCGTTTATTCACCGATTCCCAAGGCCTTCCGGATGTCGAGAGCGTCGGCGAGGGCCTGGTCGATGGTGTCTCCGAGGACGGTGAAGTGGCCCATTTTGCGGCGGGAGCGGGCTTCGCGTTTGCCGTAGAGGTGGAGTTTGGCGCGGGGGTGATTGAGGACGGGGGACCAGTCGGGGTGGACGAGGGGGGCGGGCCAGACGTCGCCGAGGAGATTGATCATCACTGCGGGGGTGTGCTGGGTGGCATCGCCGAGGGGGAGGCCGCAGATGGCGCGCTGCTGCTGCTGGAACTGATTGGTGCGGCAGGCGTCGATGGTGTAGTGGCCGCTGTTGTGAGGCCGGGGGGCGATTTCGTTGACGATGACTTTTCCATCACTCGTCACGAACATTTCGACGGCCATGGTGCCGACGTAGTCGAGGCCTTCGGCGACGGCTTTCCACAATGCGATGGCTTGTTCAACGATTTGCGGTTCCACGCGTGCGGGTGCGATGGTGACGTCGAGGATGTGGTGGGTGTGCTGGTTTTCCACGCAGCCGTGGGTGGCCATGCTGCCATCGATGCCGCGGGCGCCGACGACGGAGACTTCGCAAACGAAGGTGACCCATTGCTCGACGACGGCGCGCTGGCCGGTGAAGCCGCTCCAGGCTTCGGCGAGGTTGGTTTCGGCGGTGACTTTGCACTGGCCTTTGCCATCGTAGCCAAAGGCGGCGGTTTTGATGACGCAGGGGCGGCCGAGTTCGGCGACGGCGGCTTCGAGTCCGGCGAGGTCGTCGATGACGCGGAAGGGGGCGCAGGCGATGCCTTGATCGCGGAGGAAGTTTTTTTCGCGCTCGCGGTGCTGGGTGGTGATGAGGGCCTTGGCACCGGGGCGCAGGGGTTTTACCGATTCGACGGCGGCGAGGCAAGTGCCGGGGATGTTTTCGAACTCGGCGGTGACGACATCGACCTGCTGCAGGAAGTTGTTCAGGGCAGCGGTGTTATCGTAGGCGGCGTTGATTTCGACGTCGGCGAACTGTCCGGCGGGGCAGCCCTGGGGTTCGTCGGTGAAGATGGCGATGCGATGGCCGGCGCGGCGGGCTTCAAGGGCGAGCATGCGGCCGAGCTGGCCGCCGCCGAGGACGCCGATGGTCGAAGGAGGCGGGAACTTCATGCCTTGGGTTCGACTTCGAGTTCCTTCTGGCTTTCGAGCACCTTTTGGGTCTGGCGCTCGCGGAAAGTTTTCAGTTTGGCGACGAGCTCGGGATTGTCGTTCGCGAGCATGGAGACGGCGAAGAGTCCGGCGTTCAGGGCGCCTGCATTGCCGATGGCGAAGGTGGCGACGGGGATGCCGCCGGGCATCTGGACGATGGAGTAGAGGCTGTCCACGCCGCTGAGGGCGCGGCTTTGCACGGGGACGCCGAGGACGGGGATGGTGGTCATGCTGGCGGTCATGCCAGGGAGGTGGGCGGCACCGCCGGCACCGGCGATGATGCACTTGAGGCCGCGGTCCGAGGCGGTGGTGGCGTAATCGTAGAGCAGCTGGGGGGTGCGGTGGGCACTGACGACTTTCTTTTCAAAGGGAATGCCAAAGTCGGTGAGCACCTGGGCGGCGTTTTGGAGGGTGGGCCAGTCGGAACTGGAGCCCATGATGATGCCCACGAGGGGCTTGCTGGCGGAAGGGGTGCTCATCGGGAAAGGGGGGCACGATGGCGGGCGGGATGGCCGGGCACAAATTTTTTCTGGCTCAGATTTGCCACCGCCACCTAGAGTGCCTCCTATGATTTCAGCATTCAACCGCAGCCAGGTCATCTGGGGAGTATTCGGTCTGGCGGGCAGCGTGGTGTGTTATGTGCTGGCGTGGCTTTTCTTCGAGCAGGGCGCGACGATGGTTCTAGACTCATGCGCCTTGTCCACGAGGGCCGCTCCATGGACAGCCCTGCTGGGGTTGGCCTGCATTTCCTTCAGCGGGTGGCGAACTTGGAAAAAGGGCGAGGGATTCCAAAGCTACTCGGAGTCGGCCTTTTATCATGATTTTGGCGGAGGCGCAGAAACGGCAGGCACTCACCGCGGAGCCCAGATGACGGGACTGGCTTATGCGCTGAGCCAGGTGTTCCTGGCTGGACCGCTGCTGCTGCTGAGGAGCCTGCATCGCTTGCGGAATCTCGTCCCGGATGAGGCCAGACTGGAACAGAAGCTTGTGCATTTGCTGGCCATGCTGCAAGCGGCGAACAAGTGGCAGGGGCCCTCGGATTACCCAGGGCAGGAACGAGAGGTCTTGCTGCTGAACTTGATGAAGAAGATCGATTACAGCCGCCACAATGGAAACGTTCGCTTCAAAGTCAGGACTTTTGAGGGAATTTAGTTTTGATCGGCGGCTCCCCAGGCTTGAGCTCGTCAAGCCGCCCGTTTTGGCCACAGTGATCGTTTACCAAGGCCCTTGCTCGACGCCTCAGGCTGTGCCAAGCCATTTGCCATGACTTTTCTCGACAAACTGAATCAGCGCATCGCCAAGACTGGATCCAATCTCTGCGTGGGGCTGGATGTGCGGGCGGAAAATGCGGAGGAATCGACGAAGCGGTGGATTCTGGATGTGATCGAGCAGACGGCGCCGTATGCGGCGGCGTTCAAGCCGAACTCGGCCTACTTTGAGGCGCTGGGCTGGCGCGGGATGAAGATGCTGGAGGAGATTTTGAAAGAGATCCCGAAGGAGATCCCGGTGGTGCTGGATGTGAAGCGCGGGGACATCGGTGAGACGCAGGGTTATTACGCCAAGGCCTGTTTTGAGGCGATGAACGTGGATGCGGTGACGCTGAACGCCTACATGGGCCGCGACACGCTGGAGCCGTTTTTGAAATACACGGACAAGGGGCTGTACCTGCTGGGGGTGACCTCGAATCCGGGTGCGAAGGACATTGAGCTGCAGCCCACGGGTGACCGCCAGGTGTATGAACTGGTGGCCGCGATGACCGCCGGGCATCCGCAGGCGGGCCTGGTGGTGGGTTTGACGAATGCGGCACCGGATGTGCTGGACCACATCCCCGATGTGCCGCTGCTGATTCCGGGTCTGGGCGCCCAGGGGGGTGATCTGGCGGCGCTGAAAGGCAGCGGGCGGAAAGCGCCGCTGCTGGTGAATGTGTCGCGGGGGGTTTTGTATCAAAAAGATGAACTGACCTTTGCCGCCCGAGCGGAGTTCTGGATGAGTCAAATCCAGAATGCACTCAACTGAATTTTTCATTTTTAAGAATGGCAAAATCGAAACGCGGATGGCGCTTGATTGAAGCGCATTCGAGAGGATGGGTGGACCGTTCTCATGGTTATCGATCTTAGCGAGCATCTCAAAACCCCATTTCAGCGACGGATCTACCGCCTGGTCGGCCCTACCTTGGAAAAGGCGCTGGGGCTGCGCGGTTTCAATGAATGCTACGAGGAGTCTGCGCGGCTGTTCAAGCTGCACCCGCAACACCCGAACGCCTTCGCGTGGTTTGATTCTGTGGCGCATTCGCTGAGTCTGCAGGAAGAAGTGGATCTGCCGGCTGAGTTTGAGTTTCCGAAACAGGGGCCGCTGATCATCGTGGCGAATCATCCGTTTGGGGTCATTGACCCCGTGATGCTGGCCCGCTGGGCGGGGCAGTTCCGGCCGGATCTGAAGGTGATGACCAATTCCCTGCTGCTGGCCATGAAGGAACTGGCAGATCATGTCATTCCAGTGGACCCCTTTGGCGGAGAAGGTGCTGCGAAGCGCAACCTGGCGCCGATGAAGGAGGCGATCCGGCTGCTGCGCGGCGGCGGTGCGCTGATCATTTTTCCGGCTGGTGAAGTGGCCTCCTACAAACCTGGACGCGGCATCGATGAACCCGCCTGGAGCAACCATGTGGGATCGCTGGTGCGCCGCACGCAGGCGACCGTGCTGCCGGTGTATTTCCCCGGCTCCAACAGCGCCTTGTTTCATGCCGCCGGAATGATCCACCCGCGCCTGCGCACGGGCCTGCTGCTGCGTGAATTTTGCAACCGCGCGAACACGCCGGTGCAGATGAACGTGGGGCAGCCCATCCCCTATTCACGCCTGAAGAAATTTGAGGATGATGAATCCCTCACGCGCTACCTGCGCATCCATACGTTCGTGCTGCATCAGCGTGGCCACGAGGAGAGCGCCAAACTGACGGTGACGGGTGAAAACATCACGATCACTCCACCCTCTGAAACCCAGCAGGAACATATGGTGGAAGAAATCGACCGCATCCGTGCACGTGGCGGACGCCTGGTGGGACAGGGCGGTTTGTCCGTCTATCAGGCGCACTCGCATGAGATCCCGGCGCTGCTGCCAGAGATCGGGCGACTGCGCGAGATCACCTTCCGAGAAGTCGGCGAGGGAAGCGGCAATGACATCGACATCGACAAGTACGACCGCTACTACGAGCACCTCATTCTGTGGGATGAGGAGAAGGAATGTGTGGCAGGGGCCTACCGGCTGGGGCGTGCTGACATCATTCTGCGCGAGTATGGATCCAAAGGTCTGTACACCAGCACGCTGTTCCGGTTTGAAAAGCCGTTCCTGGCGAATCTGGAGCATGCGGTGGAGATGGGGCGCAGCTTCATCATCAAGGCCTACCAGCGCAATCTGGCCTCCCTGCCGCTGCTGTGGAAGGGCATCGCGCACTGGATCGCGCGGAATCCGCATTACAAAAAGCTGTTTGGCCCGGTGAGCATCAGCAAGGACTACAGCAGCCTGTCGCGGAAGATGATCGTGGAGTTCCTGCAGGACAACCGGATGCACCCGCATCTGTCGAGTTTTGTGAAGGCGCGCAATCCTTTCCGGTACATGCGCACGCGCCGAATGATGCGTGAGTTCATCAGTGCGGATCTGCAAAACGTGGACGACTGCTCGGCGCTGATCTCCAGCCTGGAGACAGATGGCAAGGGCATCCCGATTCTGCTGAAGCACTACCTGAAGCTGAACGCGACGCTGCTGAGCTTCAACGTGGACAAGGATTTCTCGTCGGTGGTGGATGGCCTGATCATGGTCGATTTCACGGAGACGGATGCGCGTCTGCTGGCCAAGTACATGGGCGAGGAAAACTGCCGGCAGTATCTGGCAAGGCACAAAAAAGAAGCGGCCTGAATTCAGGCCGCTCCGTGGGTGAGTTGGTTTGTCCGAAGGTATCAATGGTGAACTTGGGAGGGTGTGGCAACGCGCGCCAATCACTGTGTCGGGGATGCGGGATGGCGCTGCTGGTGGACGCGGCGAGTGAAGAAAGTCATGGGTTTGCTTTCCCATTTGGTGGGAGCCAACCCAGGGTCGCCTCGCTGAGGCTCGGCTGACCCTGGGCTGTAATCCGCAGCCCCTTCAGGGCTGGTGTAAAGCGGAACGGGATGACGAAAGAGAGCAGCACCGTGGCGAGGAATGGCGGAACTCCAGGCCTAATGAAAGCAGCGAGAAACATCATTCACTGAGGACAGCAAGCCAGGTCTTTTTTTCAATGCTTCATGGTATGTAATGCTATTGGTGCATTCTAAATTATTTTATAGCCTCATGACTCCTCACATCGTGAGGACACAAAGCTAATCCCCTCACCCCGACCCTCTCCCCCAAGGAAAGTGATTAGCTGTCGTCGTGCGTCAGGGGCGGGGAGAGGGAGAACCGCTTTGGCTGCCCTGGATTTATCCGACACAAAACTATTTAAAACGCTTTAACTATTTCTGCTGTCCGAGCACATGGGGCGGAGCCATAAAAAAGAAGCGGCCTGAATTCAGGCCGCTCCGTGGGTGAGTTAATTGACTGTTTTTGCCTTACTTGGCAGCGCCGTTGGAGGCGGCTTCCATTTCGGGCTCGATGAGGCCGTAGTCGCCGTCCTTGCGACGGAACAGGAGTGCGAGCTTGTGGGTCTTTTGATTGTGGAAGATCACGAAGGGACGCTCGCTGATTTCGAGATCCATGATGGCTTCGTCGGCATAGAGAGGACGGATTTTGTACTTTTCCTTGTGCACGTAGGCGGGCTCAATGTGCTCGTCCTCGGTGTGCAGCACTTCCTGATGGAAGACCTGCTCCTCGATGTGGCGGATGGAGACTTCCTTGCGCGGGCGGTGGTTTTTGAGCAGGCGGGTCTTGTACTTGCGCATGCGCCGCGCGATCTTGGCAGCGCTTTCGTCGATCGAAGCATAGATGTCTTCGGTGACGGACTTCACTTCAATGACGATGTGGTCGGCGCAGAAAAGGATGATTTCCGCGATGTGGCGGTGATGGTTCTGCACGTCGAGCACGACCTTGGCCTCAATGATGCGGGGGTAATCAAGGTGGAGTCCTTCGATCTTCTTGTGGGCGTAATCGCGGATCGCATCGGTGACTTCCATGTGTCGTGCGGTGACGATGATGGGGAGGTTGACGTTGTGTTTTTGCATGGTGGTTCTCCTTTTTTGGTTGGACTAAAAATTACATGGTGAACCCTTCGCCCAGATAGAGGCGACGGGCTTCATCGTCATTGACGAGAAAGTCTTTGCTGCCGTGGCGGCGCACCCTGCCCTCAAAGATGAGGTAGGCGCGGTCCACGATGTTGAGGGTTTCACGGACGTTGTGGTCGGTGATGAGAATGGCGAGGCCGGCGCTGCGGAGCATGCGGATGATCTCCTGGATCTCGCTGACGGCGATGGGATCAACGCCGCTGAAGGGCTCGTCGAGCATGAGCAGCTTCGGCGAGGTGACGAGGGAGCGGGCGATGGTGAGGCGGCGCTTTTCACCACCGCTGAGGGTGATGGCGAGATTGTCCGCCACATGATCGATGCCGAACTTTTCCATCAGGGACTGTGTCTGCTCCTCGCGCTCCTGGCGCGTGTAGGGCTGAGTCTCCATGACGCCCATGATGTTTTCACGCACGGTAAGGCGGCGGAAGATGGACTCCTCCTGCGGGAGGTAGCCCATGCCGAGCCGGGAGCGCATGTACATCGGCTGATTGGTGGTGTCCTTGCCATCGAACATCACCTTGCCGCCGTTGGGCTGCACGAGGCCGACGATCATGTAGAAGGTGGTGGTTTTGCCAGCACCGTTCGGGCCGAGCAGGCCGACGATCTCGCCGCTTTTGACTTCGATGTCGACGCCGTTGACCACGGCGCGGCCATCGTAGACTTTTTTCAATCCTTCGGTGTGCAGGAGGGTGTTCTCGTCTGGAATGATGGGCCTTGGCGTACCCGCATCAGGCGCGGTCTGCCAGGATTCTGCAGGTTCTGAGGCGGGCAGGGATTCCCGGCCACCAGCATCCTTCATTCTTTTCTTTCGCGGAGCCATGTTCACTGCGGTGCGGGTGCGGGCGAATTCGAGCCACTCCTACGAGGCGTCACTTCATCTCCCTGAAGGATGATGGTCTCATGGCCACCGGTGGTGGTCAGCTTGCCAGTCTTGTCGATGACCATGATGCAGCCTGCTTCAGTGGCCTTGTGGAGCTGATTGCCAGCCTGCACCTGCGGCCATTCGAGGAGGGTGGTCTGCTCGGTTTTGCCGTCGTAAATGAGGTGCTTGCAGTGGCCGATCTGGAGTTCGCCATCCTCTGAGATTTTCTCGATGGTGACCATGGGGCCGCGGGCATCGGCCTTGTCGATGGGGGGGGCGGTGTTGGCGGCTTTTTTGGGAGCGGCGAGGATGTCCGCATCTTTGGCCGCTGGGCCGACCTTTTTGGGCTTGGGGGCGCCGAGGACGCTGCCGCCTTGCTTGGCCATGAAGAGTTCCAATTCCTCGCACTCGATGTACATCTGAGGATGGCGCGCCTTCACGTCGCCAGTATAGATGCCATAATTGTTATTGGCATCAAAGAACGCACTTTTTTGAGCGGTGATATCGATCTGGCCTTTGGTGGCTTTGGGGGCCTCGTCCAGGTTCAAGGGCTGCAAAGGTTTGGGCTGCGGGCCCGAGGGTGGTGGAGGAGGCGTTTCAACGACCGCCACCATGGGGGCTGGTGCTGGGGCAGAAGCAGGTGGGGTATCTGCGGCGGCGGGGGGCGTAGCCGCTGCCGGGCTGGAAGCGGTGCCCTGGCCTTGGATCATCGACTGGGCAGCCTGCAACGCCTTCTGGCGCATTTCAGCGCTGTCGGGTGAGAGGAGCAGTTCCTTGGCCTTGTCCTTCACGGCATCGGGCACCTGTTTGACGGCGTCCTTGGCGGCATCGATCGCCTTGGCCTTGGTGTCTTCATCGACCTTCTTTTTGCGGAAATCAAAGAGGGGGCGTGTGCCGCCGGGGCCTTGAGCCAACGCGCCAACGCTGCTGACCAGCAGGGCAATGTACAGTATGGACGACGTCTTCATATCACTTGGAGGGGCGTGATTCAGCGGGGGGTGGTACCTCGCCGCTGAGAGTGCTGCTGTCAAAGATGACCATGTGGATGTTTCCTGTCATCCGTCCCTGATTTTTTGCGGTGTCAAAGATGAGGCTGTCACCTTCAATGTCGAAGGTGGGACTGCTGACGTGGCTGCGCTCCGTGCTGCGCAGGATGCCGCCGCTGGCTGCCATCTGATAAAAAGCAGTCTTGAGATCGATGCGGACGTCGTTTTTCGGATCGGGATTGAACATCTGGACCACGAGGTTTTCCGCGTAGATGCGTTCGTCATCCACCCGGCGGAGCATGTCTGCGGTGATGAGCGAGGTGCGACGGCCGGTGGAGTCGAAGGAGGGGATGAACGCGCCCTTGTTCACGGCTCCGGGCGGGACCATCTGCAAGAAAGCGCTGATGCCGGAGTCCGCCGGCGCCGACTGCTGGGCGGTGGCGAACATGACGAGGCCCGCCAGCACGCCGAGCGTGATGGATACCGCGAGTCTGCGGTGGTAGAGCAGCTCAAGTGATGTCACGAACGAGGCCATGAATCTTCCGCAAGGTTTCCACCACTTCAGCGATCTGCGAAAGCGGGATTTGATTGGGGCCGTCTGAAAAGGCGTTGGCAGGATCCGGGTGCGTTTCCATGAACACGCCGTCGCATCCTGTGGCGACGGCGGCGCGGGCGAGCACGGGGGCCAGCTTGCCATCACCGCCGGTGGCGGTGCCAAGACCGCCGGGGCGCTGCACACTGTGCGTCGCGTCCATCACCACACGATATCCGAGCTCCCTCATCCAGTAGAGAGATCGCATGTCAGCGACGAGGTTGTTGTAACCAAAGGTGGTGCCGCGCTCGGTGAACATGAAATTCTGGCAGCCGGCACTGACCAGCTTGTCAGCGATATTACGCACGTCCCACGGGGCGAGGAACTGGCCCTTTTTGACATTCACTGCGCGGCCGGTTTCGCCGGCAGCGACGATCAGATCTGTCTGGCGGCAGAGAAAGGCGGGGATTTGCAGGAGGTCGATGTGTTCCGCAGCCTGCCGGGCTTCCTCGACACTGTGGATGTCTGTCGTGACGGGTACGCCGAGTTTTCCGCCGATCTGGGCCAGGAGTTTGCAGCCGGCCTCGCAGCCGAGGCCGCGGTAGGAGGAAATGGCGCTGCGGTTGGCCTTGTCGTAGGAGGCTTTGAAAATCCAGCGCCAGCCGTACTGCTGCGCCATGGCACCGAGTTTTTCGGCCACGCTCCAGATGAATTCTTCGCTCTCGATCACGCAAGGACCGAGCATCAGGACCGGTTCCGTGCCATCCATCGACACAGACCCTATTTTCACCACCGGAAGAGAGAACAACCCCATAAAAACTTAATATTGATTCTGGGAGCCTCGCTCCTGAATCGGTTTTGAAGTTTTCCAACCCCGTTGCGCGGCCCGCTATGGCAGAAATGTAGCGGGCGGGGTTGGAAAGACAACGGAAGATTCTCGCAGACGTCAGCCGTCGAGGCGTCTGACTTCGAGCTCAACCTGAAGGGCCGCCGTGGCTCCGGGAGGACCATCGAAGTGACCGGAGACGGGGGCGGCGTCCTGGTAATCACGGCCGGTGGCGATTTTGATGTGGCGTTCGTCGGCCAGGGTGTCGTTAGTGGGGTCCAGGCCGAACCAGCCTTTGCCGGGAATGTGGACCTCACACCAGGCGTGGGAGGCCTGGGCGCCGCGCAAGTGGGAGTCGGGGCCGTTGTAGAGATAACCGCTGATGTAACGGGCCGGAATGCCGAGGGAGCGGCAGATGCCGATCATGAGATGAGTGAAGTCCTGGCAGACGCCTTGTTTCTTCTCCAGCACCTCATTCATGTGCGTGGAGGCGGTGGTGCTGCTGGGAGCGTAGGTCCACTCGCGGAAGATGTGGTGCATCACGGCCTCGGCGGTTTCAAAAACGTCGTTGCTGTCGTTGCGGATGTCGATGCCGAGCCGCCAGACTTCGGGTGTAACTTCCACGTAGCGGCTGGTGCCCAAAAAAGGGGAGACCATTTCGTCGGTCTCAGTTTTGAGTGCTTCAAAGCGAACGCCGAGGGGTTTGCCGTCCTTGTAGGGATTGGTGGTGTTGATCGTCGATTGGGACTCGATGATCAGATCTTTATGCGGCTCTGGAATGTCGAAGTAGTGAACGTAGTTGAGCCAGTTGTCCCGGAAGTGCTGGAGCCGGGCAGGCGGCTTGACGTTGAGCAGGAAGAATTCGAGGCGTGATTTGTCGTCCGTGACGGGACGCAAACGCACTTCGTTGTAGCTGTCACGAACCGCAGCACGATAGACGTAGCGGGTACGGTGGAAGACGCGGAATCGCATGGCGAGCAGCAGGGGATGCCAACGATATTTTTACTGTTGTTGTTGCTGCTGCTGTTGCTGGACCTGGAGATCTTCGTCGGCGTGGGCGTGGTAGGCACCTGGGGCGATGCTTTCCACGGGGGCATCGTCGTCGCTGAGTTGCGAGAGTTCGGCGTGCTGTACGAAGGTCTGGAAGATGGCCTCGCCGATCTGATTCAGGCGAAGCTGAAGATCGTCGATGTATTCATGCAGGCCGGTGGCGAGCACTTCTTCAACGGTGGTGTAGGCCAGATCCGCGCGCAAACGGCCCACGTGGCGCAGAGGCAAGGGCATGCCTTTGAGACCGGCATCCGCGCAGAGTGATTTCAGGGCCGTTTCCGCTTCAGCGACGCAGCAAGCGATGGAGCGCGGGAAGGTTTCATCGAGCAGAAGGTAGGCAATGATTTTGCAGGGATCCAGGCGGCGGTGATGGGCTTGGAACGCATGCCAGGCAGAACACGAGCGCAGCAGGGCAGCCCAACGCAGAGGGCGGGCCTGCGCATGGGGCGGGAGTTCGAGGGACAGGCCGGAGCAGGTGTCCAGCAGGCGGGACATTTTGTCCGCACGCTCCAGGCAGGTGCCGAGGCGGAGGAAGTGCCAGATCTCACCGCGTGGGGTGGTGGAATCGGCGATGCCCTGGAACTGATAAGAACCGCGGAGGACGCGCTCGTAAAAGGCGGCGCTCTGGGTGCGATGCATGGCCTTGCCTTCGGCGGATTCGACGAAGAGCCGCAGGGAGTTCAGCGACTCCCAGATCTCATCGGAGATCTGATCCCGCACGGTGCGCGCGTTTTCACGGGCGGCCCGGATGCTGTTGAGCATCGAATTGGGATTGTCAGAACGCACGGCGAGGAATTCGGTGACGTCCTTGCCTTTGATTTTTTTATGCAGCTTGGAATAAGCCTCTTCATCGCCGGTGGTGGCGAGGAGGGGCTGCCAGAACTGCGCTTCATCGACGCCTTCGGCTCCGGCGTCCAGCAGGAGGTCCTGCGTGGAAAGGAGGAGGCGTGAGAGGTTTTCGGCACGCTCAACGTAGCGTGCCATCCAGTAAATGCTGTCTGCGACTCGGCTAAGCATGGCGTTTGATCAGGCGGCGGGTGGGGTTTCGGCAGGCATGTCGAGGGGATCATCCCAGAGCACCCAGGTGTCTTTGCTGCCGCCTCCTTGAGACGAATTGACGACGAGCGAGCCTTTTTTCAGCGCCACGCGGGTGAGACCGCCGGGGACGACGCGAACGCGGTCGCCACAGAGCACATAGGGGCGCAGGTCGATGTGACGGCCTTCAAAATGATCATCCACAAAGACGGGATGGCGGGAGAGCTGGAGAACGGGCTGCGCGATGTAGTTGCGCGGGTTCTTCTTGATGCGCTCGGCGAATTCGGCGCGCTCTTTTTTGGAAGCATGAGGCCCCATGAGCATGCCGTAGCCGCCGGATTCGTTCACGGCCTTGACCACGAGCTTGTCGAGGTTATCGAGGATGTAAGAGCACTCCTTTTCATCCACGCCGAGATGGGTGGGCACGTTCGGCAGGATGGGATCCTGATCGAGGTAGTATTTGATCATCTTCGGCACGAGGGCGTAGACCGCCTTGTCATCGGCGACACCGGTGCCGATGGAGTTGGCGAGGGCGACGTGGCCTTTGCGATAGGCATTGATGATGCCCGGCACACCGAGGAGGGAGTCTTTGCGGAAGACCTGGGGGTCGAGGAAGTCGTCGTCGATGCGGCGATAGATGACGTGCACCTGCTCCAGGCCTTTGGTGGTGCGCATGAAGACGCGGTCATTGCGAAGGATGAGATCGCGGCCTTCGACGATGGGCACGCCCATCTGCTTGGCGAGGTAGCAGTGCTCAAAGTAGGCGCTGTTGTAGATGCCGGGAGTGAGGACGACGATGGCAGGATCCAAGACGCCGCTGGGGGCGAGGTGGGCGAGCGTCTCCCGCAGCATGGAGCCGTAGGCATCCACCGGGCGCACGGGGAGCTGCTGCAGCAGGCCGGGGAAGGCGCGCTTCATCGCATTGCGATTTTCCAGCATGTAGGAGGCGCCGGAAGGGCAGCGGCCGTTGTCTTCGAGGACGTAGTAGTCGCCCTTGCCATCGCGCACGAGATCGGTGCCGCAGATGTGGATGTAGATGCCGTGCGGTACTTTGATGCCGCGGAACTCAGGCCGGTAATGCGAGGCGGAGAGGACCAGCTCGGCAGGGACCGCCTTGTCCGTGATGATCTTCTGACCGTGGTAGATGTCATTGAGGAAGAGATTCAGCGCGGTGATGCGCTGGATGAGCCCGGCCTCAATGGTCTCCCATTCACGCTGCGGTATGATGCGCGGCATGAGATCGAAGGGAAATATTCGTTCCGTCCCTTGGTCGTCACCATAAACAGTGAACGTCACGCCCTGGCGGAGGAACGCGGCATCCACGGCCTTTTGGCGAGCGGAGTATTCGGATGGAGTGAGTGAACCTACACTATCAAGCATGGCTCCGTAGTGCGGACGTGCCTTCCCGGATTTGGAAAACACTTCGTCGAAGAAGCCCTCTGGTTGGTAGTCGTTAAACAGTGACGACATGAGGTGATATAATATAGCAGGGCCTGTGCCAGAGTTTGGGAGTCTTTGAAAATGGCATCGGCTGGAGGGTCTTGGTCAGGTTCCCACCGGCTCGACATCCACGCCTACGCCGACGGTGTGCCTGCCACCGCCAGTAATGATGCCACGCACGGGGCTGACATCCGAGAAATCACGACCGATGGCCACGGTGATGTGGTCGAGGGAAGTGAAGCAGTTGTTGGTGGGGTCGAAATCGACCCAGCCAAATCCGGGTACAAAGCAGGAGGCCCAGGCATGCGAGGCATCGACCCCCTGAAGCCGTGGTTTGCCTGCGGGCGGATGCGTGCGCAGGTAGCCGCTGATGTAGCGTGCAGGCAGGCCCATGGCGCGGAGGCTGGCGATGGCGAGATGGGCGAAGTCCTGGCAGACACCGCGTTTTTTCTCCAGCACTTCGTTCAGCGGGGTGCTGATGGTGGTGGCCTTCGGATCAAACACAAACTCACGATAGATGCGGCGGCAGAGATCGGCGGTGGCAGCGAGCACGGGGCGGCCTTTGGTGAAACTGGGCAGTGCGAAATCACGCAGCGGCATTTCATGGATCAACAGCGGACTGCCGAAGACGAACTGGCAGGGGTCCAGGAGATCCACGGCCACGGGGTCACGGAACATCGCGGCAACGCTTTCCCAGGGCGGTGTCTGCAGGGGATCGGGCTGCAGCACAGGCGTCAAAGAGACGAGGCTGCGCGAGATCACTTCAAACTGCTTGTGGAGCTTCTGCACTGAGAAGCAGGAAACCAGATTGCCAAAGGAATCGGTATGCTCCGTGAGCAGATCGGGTTCCGGGTCAAAGCTGAGGCTGAACTCCAGGCAGCGCTGGGTTTCGGTATCGCGCGGGCGCAGACGCGCGGCATGGTGAGACACGACCACCCGCGAGCTGTAGACGTACGTCGTGCGATGAGTGATGCGGTAGTTCATCACGTGGACAGTGTGTCAGCAGGCACATCATCGCTGCTGCTGATGGTGGAATGCGCGAAATAACCGGCGGTGAGCGCGTCATTGAGGACCGGCATGGCCTCGATGAGCTGGGTGAGCAGCTTGGCCACCTGGGTCTGCGACCAGGCTCCTGGCTCGACACGGGCGAGCTCGGTGGGATCACACAACTGCAAGCGGGTGCTGTTTTCCAAAAACACACGCATCGCCGGCGTGAGAACCGCGGAGTTTTGCTCGTGAGGCAGATGCTTGAACTGCTGGCGGATGCGCTCGAACTGGAAACGCAGGCCGCGAGGATTCAGGTCGTCGAGCATGAGCAGGTCATACACGGCGGCGAGCTGAGGAAGAAGGCTGTAGCGGTTGCGGTAGGTGATGGTGCTGTCACCCACCTCGAGAATGGCCTCCAGCAGGCTGGGGTTTTCTGCGTCGGCGCTGCGGAGTCCGGCGCGCAGAAGCTCGCAAATGTAGACGGTGCGCTCAATGCGGTGGCCGATGTCGAGGAACATCCAGCCCTGGGCACGGGTCATGTTTTCCTTTGCCAGGCCGTGGAAGGAGGCGAGTTCGAGGATGATGCGGGTGAGGACGTTCAGCGCGTCCGACATGGGTGTGACGCTCGGCGTGTTGTCGTAAGCGTCGAGCGCATCGCCAAGCTGGCTGATGACGCGCCAGGTATCGACTGAAATGCGGTCACGCAGCAAGACGCCAATGCGCTGGATGTGCGCCACGCAGGAACGGATGCTGGTGGGGTGATTGGCATCAAAGACGGCCTCCAGCAGCCGGGCTTCAAGCTGCTCCTGCTGGGAGGCGAGCGAGGCGGCATCCGGGACATCATCCAGAACGGTGAGACTCTTCAATGCTTCCAGCAAGGGAAGGAGGAGCGGTGTTTCGCTCATGCCGCTTTCCGGAGAGCAGCGCAGGAGGGTGGAGCGCAGCAGGCGGGCGCTGGATTCAGCGCGTTCGGCGTAGCGACCGAGCCAGTAGAGATGATTCGCCACACGACTGCCGAGATTGTGGCCGGTGCGGCGGAGCTCCACCGGAGTGCTGGTGCTGGAAAGCAGCGTGACGTTTTCCACCGGCCCTTCACTGAGCACCCAGGTGTCCTTGCTGGTGCCGCCCTTCTGCATGGACACCAGGGGGGAATCCATGGAGGCGGCCACGCGCGTGAGTGCGCCGGGCATGACCATGTAGCCGTCCTTGGTGGCGACAAGATAGACGCGAATGCTCACGGGCTTGTGCACGAGGTGGCCGTCCTCCCACACCGGAGCGGTGGAGAAGGCGATCTTTTCCTGCGCCGCCCAGCGGTCCGGGGCAAAGCGCATTCGTTCGGCGAGGGAAGCGCGCTCGGCACCGCTGAGGCGTCCGCCAAAGCAGGCCTCGCGTCCGCGCACGCGGAAGGCGCTCTTGATGACCAGACGGTCGAGGTTTTTTTCCACCTCACCACGTGGGCGTTCCTGTCCGCACCACCAGGTGGCGACCGAGGGCATGAGCAGCTCGGAGCCCAGTAGTTTGCGGCACAAACCGGGGAGGAAGGCCATCATGGCCGGGGCTTCAGCGAGACCGGAGCCGAGGGCGTTTCCCAAGGACACATTGCCGGCACGCACGGCGCGCACGAGGCCGGGAACGCCGAGCATGGAGTCGTTGCGCAGTTCCAGCGGATCGCAGAAATCGTCATCCACACGGCGTAGAATCACATCCACCGGCTCCAGGCCGTTGAGAGTCTTCAAAAAGACGCGGTCATCGCGCACGGTGAGGTCTTCGCCTTCCACCAAGGTGTAGCCGAGGTAGCGGGCCAGATAGGCCTGCTCGAAGTAGGTTTCGTTGTAGGGCCCGGGGGTCAGCAGCACGACGCGGGGCTCCTCCACTGGGCGTGGCGCGAGGGCGGCAAGGGACTGCTGCATCTGGCGGAAGAACCCGGCGAGACGGCGCACGCGGGCATCACGAAACACGTCTGGCAGCAATCGCGACGTGATCAGGCGGTTTTCCAAGGCGTAGCCGGAACCGGTCGGGATCTGGGTGCGGTCGGAGATGACCCACCACTGACCGTCGGGCGAGCGGGCGAGGTCCGCACCGTACACTTGGAGTGGCTTGGCGTTTGGCAGCTTGATGCCGTGGCAGGGGCGAAGATAGGCGGGCTGGCCAAGCACGAGCGCCGCAGGCATGCTGCCCTCACGGATCAACTGCTGCGGACCGTAGCTGTCGTTCAAAATCGCGTTCAGCAGGGTGGCGCGCTGGATCAGCGCCTTCTCAATGCCCTCCCATTCGCGAGCCGAAATGACAAACGGCACCGGGTCCATCTTCCAGGGGGTGTCGAGGCCTTTGTCGTCGTAGATGTTGAAGGTGACGCCACGCTCCGCCAGCAGGCGGCGGGTGGTGTCTGCCAAGCGTTTGACGCCGGCGGTATCCCGGCGGTGGAGATCGGCGATGATCGGCTCGTAATGCGGGCGCACTTTGCCGCTGACATCCCGCAGTTCATCGTAATGCCCCCGGGTCTCAGGACCATCCAAGCGCGACATCACCGCCCGTTGTGGAACGGGAGCAGCAGCGGTGGAGCTTTGGGATTGAAAGATCAATGCGAGGTTGGAGGTAGCTGGAGGGATTGTGGTGACAGTAGGAATCGATCCCGCCTATGCATCCCATTTGTCGGAAGAACGCAATGTTTATGCCATAAATGGGCATGTTGGGTTCTTCATTTGGGGGGGAAGCATCTTCTGCTTCATCGAACCGGCCAATGCCAGGAACTCCGGGTCTTTGTGAATGAGTGTGGCATCCAGGCTCTTTGCCAGTGAAGCGACGAAAGCATCCGCAAAAGAAATCTTGTGCGCAGCTTTGAGTTTTGCCGCAGCAGAGCACACGGCAGGATCCGAATGATGCCAGTTCACCGGCCATGCCTCGAGAATACCAATCGCCCGTGCGGCGTCTTCTTCCCCACGTTCTTGCAGAGTGATGTATTCGACTTCCGTCAGCGTCACGAACGATCCGTGGACTGCCACACCGCCAGCCCTGGCTTCGAAAAGATGCTTTTCGACGACATCGGCTCCGCCTTCATCCTCCAGCAGGGCAAAACAGGCTGAAGTGTCCAGCACGATGGCTTCAGGCACGGCGGCGCTCCTCCTGACGATGTTTCATCAGGGCGTCGTTCAACCTGCTGCCAGCGAACATCCCCCGCGCTGAGCGAATGGGGTCTCTATTCGTCGTAACAGCCGCAGCCGCATGCACCCAAAGCATCACATGATCACAGACCTCCTGCTGCTCCTCAGGGGGCAGCGCCTGGATCTGGTTCAGGATGGCCTGACTGCGTGAACTCATGCCTGAATCTAGGCTGCGGGGTATGTGGCGTCAACGTCCAGCCTGTCAGCCATTGCGCAGGTCCAGAGTGAAGGGGAACTCGGGATTTGGCCTGGCTGGCTCCACCTTCATCTTTCCGGGGGTGTGACCGTGGCGGAAGAAGCGGGCGTAGCGGCGGCTTTCGGCTTCGTAAGCGTTCACCGGGAAGGTTTCGTGGCTCAGACCACCGGGATGGGCGACATGATACCTGCAACCACCCAGGGAGCGCTGATTCCACTGATCAACGAGGTCAATCGTGAGGGGTGAGTGGACGCCCACGGTGGGGTGCAGGCAGTTTGGCGGCTGCCAGGCGCGATAGCGAACTCCGGCGACGTATTCGCCGTTGGTGCCGGTGGGATGCATCGGCACGGTGCGGCCGTTGCAGGTGATGGCGTAACGGCCTTCCACGAGCCCCTGCGCCTTGATTTGGATGCGTTCGAGCGAGGAATCGACGAAGCGCACGGCACCACCGGCACCGTTGTCCTCACCGAGCACGTGCCAGGGCTCCAGCGCCTGGCGGATTTCCACGTTCACGTTGCGCGTGGCCCAGTCGCCGCTGAGCGGGTAGCGGAACTCGTAATGCGGGGCGAACCACTCGGGTTTCAGTTCGAACCCGGCCTGCTGTGTGTCATGGCAGACGTCCTCGATGTCGCTCCAGGCGAAGTGAGGCAGCATCCAGCGGTCATGGATGTCGGTGCCCCAGCGCACGAGCGGCGCCTCATAGGGCTCTTTCCAGAAGCGGGCGATGAGGGTGCGGAGCATGAGCGCCTGAGCGAGGCTCATGTGCGGGTGGGGCGGCATTTCAAACCCGCGCATTTCGAGCAGGCCGAGGCGGCCGGTGCTGCTGTCTGGCGAGTAGAGTTTATCGATGCAGAACTCGGCGCGGTGGGTGTTGCCGCTGGAGTCGATGAAGAGGTTGCGGTACAACCGGTCCACCAACCATGGAGGCACCTCTCCGCCCTTTGCCATGGCCTCAGATGCGGCCTTGAAGGCCACTTCGAGTTCGTAGAGCGAGTCGTTGCGCGCTTCATCAATACGCGGGCTCTGGCTGGTGGGGCCGATGAACATGCCGGCGAACATGAACGAGAGCGACGGATGATTCTGCCAGTAGCTGGTGAGGCTGCGCAGGAGATCGGGCCGCCGCAGGAAGGGGCTGTCCTTGGGCGTTTCCGCGCCCATGACGATGTGATTGCCACCGCCGGTGCCGGTGTGGCGACCATCGACCATGAATTTCTCGGTGCCCAAGCGGGTGAGACGGGCCTCTTCGTAGAGCGATTCGGTGATGTTCACCATTTCATCCCAGCTCTTGGCGGGGTGCACGTTCACTTCAATCACGCCCGGGTCGGGGGTGACTTTGAGGACGTGGAGACGCGGGTCATAGGGAGGCGGATAGCCTTCGATGACGACGGGCTGATCCAGTGCCAGCGCCACATCCTCCACGGCCCCCAGAGCGGAGAGGTATTCCTCCAGCGTCTTGGTGGGGGGCATGAAGATGAAGAGCTTGCCATCACGCGGCTGCACGCAGAGGGCGGTGCGCACGACCTGATCGGCGGATTGTCCCACGGCAGGCGGCTGGGCGGCTGGGTCAATCCCCTGCTGGTCTTCCTCGCCGTGTTCTTCGTTCAACCCTTCCTCACCCACAGGGCCAGGGCGCTGCGCGAGTTTTTTCCAGAAGGAGGGCGGCACGCCGGCAATGCCACGCACAAACTGCTGCCGCGAGGGCAGCGGATCGCGGTCTTGCATGGGATCCTGCTCGTGATGATAGGGATAGTCGGTGGTCTTGACCCAGGGCTGGGAATCGAGCGGGAGACGCAGGCCGATGGGTGAATCCCCCGGCACGAGGTAGCAGCGCTCGGCACGAAGGAACCACGGACCGGTTTGCCAGCCATTGTCCACGGGTTTGATCGGCAGCACGTGGCCGATGATTTTGTCGAGACCTTCCTCGAACACCTTGGCGAGGCGAGTGCGCTCCTCCTTGTCTTTGAGGTTGGATTTGAGCGGATCGACGTTCACCGGCAGCTTGCGCTCGCGCCAGAGGTAGTAGAAGGCGTCTTCATACGTCGGCATGATCCATTTGGTGCTGCAGCCGATGCGCTCTGCCAGCGCGTGGATGAAGCGTGCGGAGTGGGTCTCGTTCACGCCGTAGTCCGTCTGCATGTCGGCATACAGATGAGGGTGAGCCCACAAGGGCTGGCCGTCCTTGCGCCAATGGCAGCCATAGGACCAGCGCGGGAGGGATTCGCCGGGGTACCATTTGCCCTGGCCGTAGTGCAGAAAGGCCCCGGGGGCGAAGCGGTCGCGCAGGCGTTTGAGGAGGATGTCCGAGAGCTTGGCCTTCATGGGCCCCACGGCGGCGGTGTTCCACTCGGCCCCTTCGGCGTCGTCGATGGAGACGAAGGTGGGCTCGCCACCCATGGTCAGGCGTACATCGTTGGCTTCCAGCTCTTTATCCAAGGCATGGCCCAGAGCTTCGATCTCCGCCCACTGCTCCTCGGTGTAGGGCTTGGTGACGCGGGGTGACTCGTAAATGCGATCCACCTTCATCTCGAACTCGAACTCCGTTTCGCAAGGCTCAGCCATGCCGCTGATGGGTGCGGCGCTCCCCGGGTCTGGTGTGGCGGCGAGAGGGATGTGCCCCTCCCCGGCGAAGAGGCCGGAGGTGGGATCAAGGCCGACCCAGCCAGCGCCGGGCAGGTAGACCTCACACCAGGCGTGGAGGTCGGTGAAGTCCACCTCGGTGCCGCTGGGGCCGTCGAGGGATTTCACGTCCGGCTTCAACTGGATGAGGTAACCGCTGACAAAGCGTGCGGCGATGCCCAGACGGCGCATGAGCTGCACCATGAGCCATGAGGTGTCACGGCAGGAACCGGTGCGCTTGGTCAGGGTTTCATCGGGAGTTTGAACTCCCGGCTCCATGCGGACGGTGTAACCGATGTCCTTCCAGAGGCGCTGATTGATGGTAACAAGGGCGTCAATCGTGCGCGGCGGCCAGGGTTTCATGGCGAGGAGCTCGCTCTCGACCTGGGTGAAGTATTCCGCGAATTTGGGCGTGAGTTCGCCGCACTTCAGGAAGGGGGCCAGCTCATGGTCCAGCGTGGCATCGTAGTCGAAGGGGAAATTTTCAGCCTCAGGCTCCAGGAAGAAGTCGAAGGGATTGAACACCGCCATCTCCACCACGACGTCCACCACGACGCTGAATTCCTTGGTTTTCTCCGGGACGACCACCCGGGCGAGGAAGTTTGACTGGGGGTCCTGCTGCCAGTTCAGGAAATGCTTTTCCGGGGTGATTTTGAGCGAGTAGCTCAGGATGCGTGAGCGGGAATGCGGAGCTGGGCGCAACCGGATGACCTGCGGGCCCAGCTCGATGGGTCGCTCGTAACGGTAGCTGGTGCGATGGTGAAGGGCGACGTGGATGGACATGCGAAAAGGTTGGGGGGGGGGCGGACGGGAACTCAATGCCCGCAGGGGTGTGTTTAGCAAGTTCATGGCCAATCTTGCTTTTGGGCAGTTGAAAAACGCTACGCACGAGGTTTGGGCATCCGTGACAGGCGGAGGAGCCGATTTGTGCTCCAGTGGGTTTCCAACGATTCCGGCGCTTCGCTGTCTCATCCCCCCCTTCCCCACGAATGTCTCGACTGAAAATCCTTTGTCTCTCCCTGTCCGTGCTTCTTTTTGGAGTCCTGGTGCCGCATTCTGCCCATGGGGCCACGTTCGTCTGGGATGTGAACACAGGAACGAATGGTGCGCAAGACGGCGGCGGCACCTGGGTGGCTGCTGGCAGCAACTGGTTTGATGAGACGAACAACCAGCAGAATCAGACGTGGTCCAACTCAGCGGGGAACACTGCGGCTTTCGGTGCAGGTGGCGCAGGCGGGACGGTCACCGTTTCCGGCACAGTGAACACCAACGGGCTGATCTTCCGCGCTGTCACCCCGACCTCATACACCTTCACGGGTGGCATGATCGCGCTGGCGGACGGCTCCGCCATCACCCTGCAGGACGGCTCCAGCTCGCTGAGCTCGCGTCTGACCTTCAATTCGACTCTCAGTGGCAATAACATCACGCTGCAAAAAGCGGCGGGCGCTTTTGCCCTCGTCACCATTGGCAGTGCTTCCACGCTGTCCGGCACGTTTTCACTCACTTCGGCGGATGCGAACGGGCTCTTTGTGCAGGTGAACAACCTGAACTCACTGCCTTCTGCCACGCTGACGGGGGTGAATGTTGGCACGAACAGCACGCTGGTGCTCGCCGCCACTGGGAACTGGCAGGTGCCGTTCACGATTGCGGGGACTGGCGCTGGTGGCCGTGGGGCGCTCCGTTTGGACGTCAACAACATCACGCTTTCGGGAGGCCTGACGCTGGCGGGGAGCGCGCTGATCACGCAAAACATCAGCGCCGTGACCTCGATCATCAGTTCGAACATTGGCGAGTCCGTCGTCGGCAGCGCCTTGAGTTTCGGCACGCAGGGCGGCAGCACTGGAACGATCGCGCTGTCAGGGAACAACACTTTCACGGGCGGCATTTCCATTGATGTGACGAACGTGCGGATCGACAGCGCAGGGGCGCTGAATTCCACGGCCCCCAACCGTGTGACCTTTGCCAACACCTCCGTGGTGAAAAACCTCTCGCTGAACGGGAACTCGATCACCATCGCCTCGCTGGTTTCCACGGCGGGGCTGGGTGCCAGCACGGTGCGCAATGCAAGCGCCACGGCAGCCACCCTGACGATCAGCTCCACCACGGACGCTGTGTTTGCCGGCACGCTGGCGGATGGCAGCGGCGGCGGGGCACTTTCCGTGATCAAAACGGGCACCTTCACCCAGAGCCTGAGTGGCACCAACACCTTCACCGGCGGGCTGACACTGAATCAGGGTGGGCTGAATCTGAACAGCGCCACGGCGCTGGGTGCCACGGCGAGCACTTTCACCCTCAATGGCGGGACTTTGGGCAACAGCAGCGGTGCGGCTGTGGCGATCGCCAACGGCAACGCCATTGTGATCAACGCGGATTTCAGCGCGGGCCTGACCAACGCCCTCGATCTGGGCAGCGGTGCCGTGAGCCTGGGAACGGCAGCGGGAACGGCGCGCACCGTTACGGTCACGACAGGCACCCTCACTTTGAGCGGGAACATCTCTGATGGCACCACGGCCACAGGGATCATCAAAGCGGGGGCTGGCACCCTGGCGCTGAGCGGCACCAGCACGTTTACCGGCCTGCTTACCGTGAGCGCGGGAAATTTGCTGGTGCGCAGCAATGGTGCGCTGGGTGGCACAGGCAATGGTGTTTTGTTTACCGCCACCTCCTTGAGTCGACTTCAGCTGGACAACAACATCACCGTGACGGGGGAGTCTGTGATCACCCCCTACATCGAAAACGTGGGTGGGAACAACACCTGGGCGGGGACAGTGCGCGCCACTACGAACGCCCCACTGACGCTGGATGTGGCGGCAGGCAGCAGCCTGCTGATCAAGGGGGATGTAAACGCCGCCTCCACGGACAATACCATCCATACCTTCACCCTAACAGGCTCTGGCACCGGGGAAATCCAAGGCGTGCTGTCGAATACGCTCACCGTCAACAAAACGGGGACGGGCACCTGGATTTACAGCGGGGCAAACTCATACAGCAGTGCGACCAATGTCAACGCGGGTATGCTGCAAGTGGGCAAGGCGGGCGTGGGCCAGACCGGGACCGGCGCAGTGACCGTGGCGGCGAATGCCAGCCTCTCGGGCACGGGGGTGGTGCAGGGCAGCAGCTTCACTCTGAGCGCCAACGCCAACCTGTATGCAGGAGATGGCACGACGACGACCGACCACGGCACGCTGACCTTCACACCGGTGTCCACCGCGAGCTACAGCCTGGCCTCCGGCTCCAAAACCTTCCTGGACATCACCACGGCCACCACTAATGACGGAAACTTCGGCGGATTTGCCATTGGCAGCGCTGGATACAACGCCTGGGTGGATGGTGTCAGCGGTGTGGGCGGACATGACCGGTTGGTGTTTAACGGCGCCAGTGGCACCCTGACTGTGGCAGGCAACATCAGCGTGCTTGCCAGCGGCTACACTCCGCATGCGGGGGATGTTTTCAATCTGGTGGACTGGGCGACGGTGCTGACGACTGATTTCAGCGGCTTTTCAGTGGGTACCAATCTGCGCGATGGCAGCGGTGACAATGGCAGCCAGTTTGACCTGCCGGACATCAGCGGCAGCGGTTTGTTCTGGGATGTGAGCCGCTTTACGACGTCTGGAAATATCGTGGTGGTGCCTGAACCTGGGCGCATGAGCCTGCTGTTCTTCAGCCTTGGCGGTCTTGCGCTGCGCCGACGTCGCTCAAGGCAGGTCAAAATGGGCTGACGGGGTAGAAAGCTGCCACAAGAGGGCTGGGAGAGCAGGAAAGGGCTGCACAAGAGCGCACCTCTTCCTTGCCACTCCACGATTTCGCGGGACTATGCGCCCGCATTCATCCAACCCTGACATGTCCAAGAAAACTCCTGCCCCTGCCACGATCCGCCCCATCAAGAAACTGATGGTCGCGAACCGCTCTGAAATCGCCATCCGCGTCATGCGTGCGGCCACTGAACTGGGGCTGAAAACGGTGGGTATTTATGCGCAGGAAGACCGCTTCTGCCCGCATCGCTTCAAGGCGGACGAGGCCTACGAGCTGAACAAGGACAAGGGGCCGCTGGGAGCGTACCTGGACATCGAAGGCATCGTGGCTCTGGCGAAGGAGAAGGGCGTGGATGCGATCCATCCCGGCTATGGCTTCCTGTCTGAGAACCCGAAGTTCTCCCAGGCGTGCGAAGACGCCGGGATCATCTTCATCGGGCCTGAGGCGAAGATTCTGGACATGATGGGCGACAAGACTGCGGCCCGCAATGTGGCCCGCAAGCTGAGGGTGCCGATTCTCGAAGGGACCGATGAGCCGGTGAGCGACCGCAAGGAAGCGCTGGCGGCTGCGAAGAAAATCGGCTTTCCGCTGATCATCAAGGCGGCCTTTGGCGGTGGCGGGCGCGGCATGCGCATCGTGCGCGAGTCCAAGGACCTGGAAAAGCTGCTGGATGAGGCGCAGACGGAAGCGGAACGCGCGTTTGGCAACGGGGCGGTGTTCCTCGAACGATTTGTGGGCAAGGCCAAGCACATCGAAGTGCAGATCCTGGCCGACAAGCATGGCAACGTGCTGCATCTGCACGAACGCGACTGCTCCGTGCAGCGCCGGCATCAGAAGGTGATCGAGCAGGCACCAAGCTACGGGATCAAGCAGGAGATCATCGACAGCCTGTGCGATGCTGCGGTGAAGCTGGCGCATGCGGTGAACTACACGCACGCGGGCACGGTGGAATTCCTGGTGGATCACGAGACGGGCGAATGGTTCTTCATTGAGATGAATCCGCGCATCCAGGTGGAGCACACGGTGACGGAGGAGATCACGGGCATCGACATCGTGCGCAGCCAGATCCTCATCGCGCAGGGCTACCAGGTGCATCAGGAGCCGCTGGCCTTGCCGCCGCAGGATAAGATCGAGAAGAGCGGCTACGCGATCCAGTGCCGCATCACGACGGAAGATCCGGAAAACGGGTTCACGCCGGACTTTGGCAAGATTTTGACCTACCGCAGCGCGGGTGGCTTTGGCATTCGTCTGGATGGCGCGCTGGGCGCGACGAACGCGGTCATCACGCCTTACTATGACTCGATGCTGGTGAAGATGACGGTGTATGCGCGCACCTACCAGCAGTCGCTGGACCGCATGGACCGCGGTCTGCGCGAGTTCCGCATCCGTGGCGTGAAGACGAACATCCCGTTCCTCATGAACGTGGTGCATCACCCCGAATTCATGGCGGGGCAGGCCACGACGCGCTTCATCGACAACAATCCTGACCTGCTCAAGTTTGTGGCGCGCAAGGACCGTGCCTCGAAGCTGCTCAACTACCTGGCTGACACGATTGTGAACGGGAATCCGTTCGCGAAAGGACACAAGGTCAACAAGGCCTTCACCGCACCGCCAACGCCGAAGTTTGACCACCGCATCGCGCCGGCGAAGGGTACAAAGCAGCTGCTCACGGAGATGGGGCCGGAGAAGTTCTGCAACGACTGGATTGCGAAGCAGAAGAAGCTGCTGATCACCGACACGACGATGCGTGACGCGCACCAGTCGCTGCTGGCGACGCGCATGCGCACCTTTGACATGCTGGCCGTGGCGGACAGCGTGGCACGGCGCACGCCGAACCTGTTCTCCCTGGAAATGTGGGGTGGCGCGACCTTTGACGTGACGATGCGCTTCCTGCGCGAAGATCCGTGGGAGCGCCTGCGCGACATCCGCGCGAAGGTGCCGAACATCCTTTTGCAGATGCTCTTCCGCGGCTCGAATGCCGTCGGTTACACCAACTACCCGGACAACGTGGTGAAGGGCTTCATCAAACATGCCGCCGAGAACGGCATGGACATCTTCCGCATCTTTGATTCGCTGAACTACCTGCCGAACCTCAAGGCGGCGATGGATGCGGTGCGTGAGGACACGAACTCCATCTGTGAAGGCACGCTGTGCTACACGGGCGACATCCTGGATCCAAAGCGCGACAAGTATGACCTGAAATACTATGTCGGTCTGGCCAAGGAGCTGGAAAAGATGGGCGCGCACATGCTGTGCATCAAGGACATGGCCGGACTCGTCCGCCCGTTTGCCGCGAAGAAGCTGGTGAAGGCGCTGAAGGATGAAGTGGGCATCCCGATTCACTTCCACACGCATGACACGAGCGGGCTGAACGCCGCGAGCATCATCGAAGCCGCCACGGCGGGTGTCGATGTGGTGGATGCGGCCATCGCCTCCATGTCTGGCGGCACTTCGCAGCCGAACCTGAACTCCATCGTGGCTGCCATGCAGAACACGCCGCGTGACACCGGACTGGATGTCGAGGCGCTGCAGGAGTTCAGCGACTACTGGGCTGCGGTGCGCAGCTTCTACAAGCCTTTCGACACTTCTGAGCCCTACGGCACTGCGGAAGTCTATCTGCATGAGATGCCCGGCGGGCAGTACACGAATCTCAAGGAGCAGGCCATTGGCATGGGTCTCGGCCCACGCTGGCCGGAGATCGCGCATGCGTATGCGGAGGTGAACCAGCTCTGCGGTGACATCGTCAAGGTGACGCCATCGAGCAAGGTCGTGGGCGACCTGGCCATCGAGTGCGTGGCACGTGGCGTGAAGCCGACGGACATCATCAATCTGCAAGGCACCAAGTGGAGCAAGGACGTGACCAGCATGTTTGAAGGCTGGTTGGGCGAACCTTTCTACGGCATGGAGACGGCCAAGGCGGCGGATTCCCGCAAGAAGTGGAATGCGCTGGCTGATGCCATCGTGGGCAAAGGCGGCAAGCGGATCAAAGGCCGCCCGGGCACGCATGCTGCGAAGATCAAGCTGGAGGACGTGCGCGCCGAGCTCAAGGGCAAGCTGAAGAAGGAGCCTACCGAAGACGATGTGTGGAGCTACCTCATGTATCCGGATGTGTTCCTGAAGTTCGCCGAATTCCGCAAGACCTACGGTGACGTGTCCGCCCTGCCAACGCCGGCGTATTACTACGGCCTGCAGGACAAGGAGGAGATCCATATCAGCCTGGAAGAAGGCAAGACACTCTTCGTGCGCCTGCTCAACATGACCGAGGCGGATGCTGCTGGTCAGCAAACGGCGATCTTTGAGCTGAACGGCTACCCGCGTCATACGACAGTGACCAACAAGTCTCTGGCGAAGAATGCGGTGACCAAGACCAAGGCGGATCCTGCGGACCCGACTCAGGTGGGCGCGCCGATGCCGGGGATGGTGGCGAGCATTGCGGTGAGCGTGGGGCAAAAGGTGAAGGAAGGGGAGACCCTTCTGACGCTGGAGGCCATGAAGATGTTTGCGGCGGTTTCGTCGCCGATTGCGGGCACTGTCAGTGAGATCTGTGTGAAGATCAGTGAGAGTGTGGAGAGCAAGGATTTGATGGTGAGGCTGGTGAAGTGAGTGACCTTTGATTCAGCCCTGAAATGAAAACCAGGAAGCTCCTGTTTCTGATGAGCGCAGTTGTTCTGCTCATCGGAACAGGGTGCTACTGGTATTTGTTTGGTGGCCCCTATAGGTTCATCGAGATTCCACTGTCGGAAGATTCACTGCATCATTTGAAATCGGCTGTTTCAGCTGCACCTCAGCTGAATACGCCGGAGAACATGGCCGATGAGTACCTTCACGGTTTGTGTCATCCTTCAGATCGACCCAAGCGGTCTGATCTGCACATTGCCGCTTCAGTGGGCGGCGAGGAATCCATCGTGACCATCATTGACTGGAACTGCAAGGATGACAGCATCCATGCCTCTTGCAGCCGCATTGTACTCCAACGCAAGAATGGCCTCTGGTTGCCCGTCAAACATCAGGCAGCGTGGCAAGGACGAGGACAGATCGGTTGGACCACACGCCCCTGCAGCTGATTCCGCCCATTGGAAATAAGTTATGGTGTCCAAGAATACCTCCATGCTTCCAGTACCACCATGAGTTGCCTGACTGCCTTCCTGTCACCCTTGGATTCACCTTGGGGCATTGTGGTCAGGCAACCGCCACAGGGACGATTTACACGGAGCAACGTAGGCAAGTGAGTCCGGGTGCGAACTAGAGTCGGGCCATTGATCTCCTCAATCAAAGCTTCAAGAGTATCAATGTCCTGAGGTGTGCTTTTGTGGGCAAGTGATGGAGGGTCATGAACGACCTCATCTCACTCTCCCTTCAGGCGGCAGGCGTGGTGCTTGCTGCGGATTTTGCCGCCGGACTCGTCCATTGGATCGAGGATGCTTACATCCGCGAGGATACGCCGTGGCTGGGGCGGTGGATCGGGCGGCCGAACATTGTGCATCATCATCTGCCGCGGCGCATGACACGGAACACGTGGTGGGAGAGCAACAAGGAACTGCTGGTGGCGATGGGTGTGCTGATCATCGCGGCGGCGTGGCTGGGCTGCCTGACGTGGCATGTGTGGCTCTTTGCGGTGGTGGGTGGGAATGCGAACGAGGTGCACAAGTGGTCGCACCGGACACGGCGGGAAAACGGGCGCTTCATCTCGATGCTGCAGGACCTGCGAATTTTGCAGACGCCGCAGCACCACACGGTGCACCACACGAATCCGAAGGAGGTGCACTACTGCCCGGTGACGAATGCTCTGAACCCGGTGCTGGATGCGCTGCATTTCTGGGTGGGGCTGGAGTGGCTGCTGGAGCATACGGTGGGGCTGAAGCGGCAGCCGGACAGCTCGGTGCCTGGGCAGGGAATTCCGCCGGAGTGGATCGCGGAGATGCGTCGTGCGGGGTGAGCGAAAATCATTCGTCGCCGGAGGTGTTTGCACCATCTTCGGCGATGTTCGGCCATCTCCCGGGTCCCACGATGTGCTGCCAGAAGGCGGCGTCTTTGTATCGAGCGCATTTCTGCGGTCTCGGCACGAATTTGCACCGTCACTATGGCGCGTGGGCGCGCTGGCTGGTGAACAGGGACAGCGCTTTTCTGACGCTGCTGGGCTTCGCCCTGGCGGAAGCACCGCCGGAGCTGTGCCAGACGACGTGCTGCAATGCATTCGCCACGCCACGTGATCTGGTGGCAGACAGCCCGGTGCTGCAATACACCGCCGCAGTGACGGTCTGCGGCCTGAGCGCGAAGCTGGATGACGATGCGCAGGATGAGCAGGGGTGGCGACGCCATGCGGCCCGTGTGGGATCGATAGCGCTCGACAGGCCCATCGGCGACGCGCTGGGCCTGCTGCATGCGATGCGTTTTCCTGTGCAAGACGTTCGCGGCTGGATGGCCGGGCAAAGAGACATCGAGCATCCCTCAGCCAGCCTCAACGCATGCGCGGGGCCGACGTGTGCGGCGTACGGTGAGATCGTGGGGCACCTGGCGCAGGTGTCTGGCGCACCGGGTGCCAAGCCTCTGCTGCATCAACTCGGTGAGAGCCTGGGCTTTCTCATCTACGCGCAGGATGCGTGGGAGGATTGGGCGCGGGACAAGAGACGCGGGCAGTTCAATCCGCTGCATGCCTTTCCTGATCTCGCGGGGCGGCGTGTCGCGTTGCTGCCTGCGCTTGAGCAAGCGCTGGCCAGCCTGCGGCGTGCATTTGATGCCCTGCCGCTGCGGCGACATCGCGATCTGCTGCAGGCGGTGCTGATCGCAGGTGCGGAAGCGCGGGTGGCGCAGGTGTCGGGAAAAGGAGAGAAAGGCACGAAGCATGTGCAGTCACCCATTGAAGGCACCGAGCGCAAACAGCGCAAACGCTCCTGCTGGGACAATTGCGATGGATGCAACTGCTGCGAATGCTGTGACTGCTGTGACTGCTGCCGCCCCGGATGGACCCGAGGCGGGAGTTCCATGGTCGACTGCAATCCCTGCGACGGCGACGGATGTGGATGCTGTGGCTGTGACTGCTAGTGCAGGCCGTCCTTGATTTGGCAAACCTCCAGGAGAAGCATGAACAGTGAGATGATGGGGCGAAAGCACCTGTTCCCGCGCCCATTCAGGGCGCTTCCTGAAGAAACGGGCGCGTGGGTCAAGTGACCCAGGGCTTGTCGCTGCGCTCCGGCGCCCTGGGCTGACTCCGTGGGTCCTTCAGACCCCATGCAGTGCGACGCTTTGAGGAACGTGCAGTCGCATTCTGCATAACGAGCTAGATTCGCCATGATCAGGCCACTGCGATCACCTTGGCGGAAAGGCCGGGCCGCAGTGCGATGGTGTCCCCTGCGCGCTTGGCGATGAGTTTTTGACCCAAGGCGGATGCGGGGGTGATGACGACGACTTCCTGGCCTGCATGCACAATCTCCGTACCGCCTGCGAAGGGGCCGAGGAAGTAGTGGGTTTGTTCGCCGGGGGTCTCCAAGGTGACGAGGGCTCCGAGGGTGATGGCGGCACCTGAATCCAGGGTGTTTCCTGACAATGCGCCAAAGGCACGCACGGCTTCTTGAAGCTCCGCCACGCGCTGGGCCTGACCAGGGGCGACGTAGGAGGCTTCCAGGGTGCGGGTGTCGTACTTGTTTTCTGCCTTGCTGTCCGGGTCCGTGGCGGCGGCAAAGGCTCCCTGTGCGGCGCGGGTGAGGGCGGCGAGTTCGGCATTGAGCACGGAGAGGATTTGATCGAGGACGGCTGGTTTGTTCACGGGGAGGCAAGCCGTGCGCTGTTTCCAGAGGGGGATCAAGGGTGAAAAAAGCAGTATTGACCTGCGAATGACATTTCAGGTAAACTCTGAATATGAAAACGCACCGGCAGCCTGCTACGAGAGCGTTCACCCTGATCGAACTGCTCATTACGATCACCATCATCGCGATCCTCGCGAGCATGACAGCTGCGGGAATCAGCCATGCCATCGACCAAGGCAATCGCCTGAAAATTCGAACGGTGCTGATGGATCTCAAGAATGGCATCTACAACTACCAGACCGACTACAACCGCTGGCCCATCGACTCCAGTGTCACCGGAGCGAATGGTGAGGACACACCCGAACTGCTGACCGATGGCAACAATTCGCTGGTGGATACTCTCATGGGCATCCCTCCTGCATCGGGCGGCGCGGTGGATCTGAATCCGAAGCGCACGCCGTTTGCGTCATTTCCCCCTGCGAACAATGGCCGCCACGGTCTGGTAGGAGCCGCACGGCCCTTCAAGCTCGCTGACATGTATGGCCAGCCTTATCATATCCTGCTGGATACGAACGGTGACAATCAGGTGAAGAATCCCGATGTCACCAATACCGACCCCAAGATTTCGACGGGTCAGGCGGCGCATCTGGTCACCAAGGTGGCTGTTTATAGCAGCGGCAAGGATCAGGTCCCACGCACGAGTGATGACGTCACGTCCTGGCGGCCTAAATGAGCCGGCCACTGCTGCGAGGGGCTATTTGCCAGCCGCCTTGAAGACTTCGGGGTGATCCAGCACCATCTTCTTCACGCGTGCGGCCTGAACTGCGGGGCAGTCCGGCGGCAGCCATGAGGATTGTTCGAGAACCTCGCGCCCGCCGATGCTGCCGAGAATGACGTAGGCGCTGAGCAGGGTGCCGAGCAGATCGGGATGCGTGCCGTCCTCGGCATAAAGCGACAGCGCGGGATAGAGATCATGCACGCGCCACCAGAAATCACCCACGGGGCTGACAATGATCTGTGCGCCGGGAATTTTTTCCTGGGCTGCCTTCACGGCGTTCGCATTGGCGACGTGGATGCGGGCCAGGGCCTGCTCAGGATTGTTGCCGGTGGCGAGAGCATCGGCGGATTTTTCCTTCCAGAGCTTTTCGTGCCGGGCCCACACCTGAAAGACGACGACCAGCACTTTGGGGTTCAATTCATGGGCGGATTTGACGAGCTTGGCGAGGCCGTTTTCCATGAGCATTCTGGCATCTGCATCCACGGCGGCGGCAGCGGAGACGACGCTGTGCTCCTGCACGACGACGACATCCCAGGGCTTGCCGTCGTCAGCGCCTTTTTTCAGCAAGTCCATGCCCTCCGCATTGGTGGTGTGGCGCTCAAGGGTGTAGTTGCCCTGCAGATTGCTGCCGATGTGCGGCGCCAGCATCTGGGAGGAGAGCATGAGCTCGCCCACCATGCCGGGAAGGAGATTGAAGGCGGTGTAGCTGTTGCCGAGAAAGAGGATGCGAACGTGCGGCAGCTCGTCGGCAGCTTTCGCCGGCCAGCAGCAGCAAGCGGCGGCGAGAGCTGCCAGCAGCAGTGCGCGTCGGGACCAATGAATGGATGAGCCTGCCTTCATGGGTGTTTGCTCATGGCTTGCAGAGCTTGTCCGCGAGCAGCTCGGCTTTTTCGTTTCCTTCCTTCGCGGGCACATGGCCGACGACGGTGGATTTGTCCTTGTCGAGCTTGATGATGACGAGCGTTTCCAGGCGCGTCTGCTTTTCGTCATCGGCGCTGGACATCATGCGGTAAATGATGGCGTAAGGGACAAAGGAGCCGCCTTTGCGGAAGCCGCGCCATTGCACGACGTTGTTCGCCTTGGCCGGGAACTGGCCGGGGCAGGCGCTGAGGGTGTCGTTCATGAGGTCGGTCTTGCTGCCGTCATAGATCAGGTTGATCCAGCTGCGCAGATCGCCGCCTTCGTGGATGACCTGATAGCCGCCAAGACCGGGGCAGAGATGCTTGAAGTGATCAATCTCGGGATCTTTTTCGCGTGACGAGTCTTCGAGGATTTTGACTTTCTTGGGGTCGGTAGTGGTGAATTCGGATTCGGGTTTTGGATCCGCGGCAGAGACGATGGAGGTGGCAAGCGCCAGCAGGGCGAGGGCGGTGAGCGGGTTCATGAGAGTGAGCATGGGATCATTTCAGCGAAGCATCCGCCACGCCATCGGCTTTGCGATAAAGACTTGTGGGAATGAGCATCTGGGGTGGGAGTTCCTCGCCTTTGGAGTAGCGCATGAAGGCACGCACGACTTCCGCGCCCATCTTGTCAGGGAACTGAATGGGGTCAGCGTAGATCTTGCCTTCCTTGATCGCCTGCTTGCCTTCGGGCTGGCCGTCGAAACCGATGATGACGACCTTGTCCGTGCGACCCGCCTTCTCAATGGCCCCGCGTGCGCCGAGTGCGCCAGGGTCATTGATGGCAAAGATGCCAACGAGATCTGGCTGCGCCTGCAGCATGTCTTCGGTGGCCTTGTAGCCTTTGTCATTGGCGCCGTGGCAGTCGAGCTCGCTTACGATCTCGATTTTTCTCGCCGCCGTGGCGTTGTGAGCGGCCAGCACTTCCTTGAAGCCTTTGACGCGCAGGATGCAGGACTCGACCTGCTTCATGTCGAGCACGCCGATCTTCCCCCCCTGCCCTTGCAGCGCCTCGATCATGGCCTCTGCCGCCATCTTGCCGCCGCCGAAGTTGTCGGTGGCCACCTGGGTGGCGATCTTCACGCCGGGCTCGTTGCAGGGCACATCCACGGTGAAGACGGGAATGGCGGCGGCGTTGGCTTCCTGGATCACGGTTACAATCGCTTTTGAATCCGTCGGGCTCAGCACGATGGCGGCGACATCCTTGACGATGAAGTCTTTGATCTGGTTGCTCTGGCGCGCCACGTCACCATCTGCGCTGACCACGAGCGTGTCGTAGCCGTTCTTCTTCGCCTCGGCGATGATGCTGTCGCCGATCACTTTGAAGAAGGGATTTTGCAGTGAGAGCAACGAGACCGCGATGGTGCCTTTGGATTCCGCATGTTGATCCGAAGTCTTGCCGCAGGCGGCAAGCAGGAGGGTGCAAAGCAGAGTGAGGAGGCGAGATTTCATTGCGTTCATGCTAGCACAGATACTGCATGGGAGTGCAAGCCCGAGATTTGGGGTCACATCTCGAACTATTGCACGCAATCGTTCGCTCGCTCCGGGAGGTTTCGTATCCTGGTCCAATACTCCGCTCTCACATCTTCATCGATTTCCACGGGCACCCTTTCGCCATACAGCCGGTCAGCCCCGTCTTTGCGCGGACCTGAAATCCAGTAGCGATGGCCTGTGGCCGGATCGACATGATTGCTCTTGTAACCGGCTCCATCGAGATTCTTCAGTTCAAGCTCGCCGTAGAACAACGTTCGGCCCGTCTTGGACAAGCGTACTCGTCCGATCCGGGCTGATCCAATGAGCCCGCCACTCTTGTTTTCGATGTACATGATTCGTGTCTTCATGGCTCACCCATCAATACTTCAAAAAGGTCTTTCGTCTCGACTCAAACGCCTGCGTCTCCGCGGACCAGTCTGCCACGACTTTTTTCCATGCATTGCTACCACGCAGCGCCTTCACGCTGGCGGTACGATTGAGGAGGGTGTCCACCAGTGACAGCTTGAACTCTTTGGGATACAGCCGTTGCAATGTGCTGGCGATGGCGATGCCGACTTCGACGGAGTTCAAGGCGGCGCGATCTGTGATGGACATGCGCACGCCGCCACAGGCTTCGCCTTTGAAGATGCTGGCTGTGGGCGTGAAGCGTATGGGAGTGAACTGCAGGCCTGCAAGGCCGAGCTTGTTCAGCTCATAGGACAGCCGCAGGTCATCGACATAGGGAGCGCCGAGGACTTCGAAGGGGGTGTCGGTGCCGCGCCCGACGGTGATGCTGAATTCCAGTAGGCCGATGCCTGGATAGAGCAGCGCGGCGTTCAATGAGCGCATGTTGGGCGAGGGATTGATCCAGGGCAGGCCGGTTTGATCGAAGCGCATGTGGCGCTGCCAGCCTTCGACGGGGATCACTTTCAAGTCGCAGCCGATGCTGCGCTCGGTGTTCATCATGGCGGCGAGTTCGCCAGCAGTCATGCCATGGCGCAGCGGGATGGCGTGCGTGGCAGTGGGTTTTTCGGCATCGATGACGGCGGGACCTTCGACTTGGATGCCGCCGATGGGATTGACGCGATCAAGCACGTAGAAAGGCTTCTTCGCCTTGGCAGCAGCTTCCATGCAAAGACGCATGGTGCCGATGTAGGTGTAAAAGCGGCAGCCGATGTCTTGGATGTCGAACACGAGGGCGTCCACGTCTGCGAGTTGTTCCTGCGTGGGGGCGCGCTGCTCGCCAAACAAGCTCAGCACGGGCAGGCCGGTCTTCTTGTCGGTGGAGTTGCTGATTTTTTCCTGATCGAGTTCACCGCGAATGCCGTGCTCGGGGCTGAAGAGTTTTTTCAATTTCACGCCGGGGGCATTGGCCAGAAGATCGATGGTGCTGTGGCGCTGGGCATCAATGCCGGTTTGATTGGTGATGAGGCCGATGCGGAGGCCATGCAGGTCGGCAAACTTGCGCCGGAAGAGTACGTCGATGCCATTGAGCACCGTGGGCACTTCCTTTTCATCGCGTGGCCATGGCGGGCCGTTGGCGGGAATGAGCTTCACGCATTGTGCTGCTGCGGTGCCGATCTCTTCGTACAAATCACGCACGCTGCCTTTGCCATTGGGGTGAAGGCGAGAGCTCATGAAGATGACGAAGGTCTTCGATGCGGGCTCGATCCAGAGGCTTGTACCGGTGAAGCCTGTGTGCCCGAACGAGCCGATGGGAAACACTTTGCCACGGGGCCTGCTGAAGGTGGAGTCGATGTCCCAGCCGAGGCCACGGCGTTCGAAGACTGTGGCGATGGTCTGCGGTGCCGTCATGAGTTTGACCGTCTCCGGTTTCAATATGCCAGCACCGCCCGCGAGAATCATGCGCGCGTACTTTGCCAGATCGCCGGCGGTGGAGAAGAGGCCTGCGTGGCCGGTGACGCCGCCCATCTTGCGCGAGGTGGGGTCATGCACCACGCCGCGAAGCATGACGCCGGTCTCATCTTTTTCCGTGGGTGCGATGCGTGGCCGCCAATCCTCCGGAGGCAGGAAGCGCGTGGAATCCATGTGCAAAGGCGCGAACACGTGCTTGGCGGCGAACTCGTTCAAGCCCATGCCGCTGACGCGCCGAACGATCTCGCCGAGCAGGATGAAGTTGATGTCGGAGTAGCGGAAAAAGCGGTCTGGCGGGCCTTCGGGTTCTGATGCGACAGCAAGTGCGATGCCTGCGGTGTAACCGGTCCATTCCGGCTCCTTGGGAATGCCGGCTTTCAGGCCGGAGGTGTGGGTGAGGAGATGGCGCACGGTAATGCCGCCGCGAAATTCTGGGAGGTAGCGCCGCACTTCGGCCTCCAGTTCGATCTTTCCCTGTTCCATGAGGATCAGCGCGCTGGGCAGCGTGGCCACCACCTTGGTCAGTGATGCGGCGTCAAACACGGTGTCTTCGGTCATGGGCTCCTTCGCGGGGACGAGAGCGCGCTGGCCTTCGATCATTGTCATCTTTTTGTCCCCGCTTTCGAACCAGAGCACGGCCCCTGGCGGATTGCCTTTGGCCACGGCTTTGCTGACCACGGCACGCAATGAGTCGAACTCATCCGCGTGCGCGAAGGAGCAGAGAAGAAGAAAAGTGAGTGAGCGCAGCATGAAGAAATTCATCCTGCCAGAAACGCCACGTGGCTGCCTATTTCTTTTTCTTCTTCGCCGCAGGTTTGCCTGCCTTCGGGCTTTCGAAGATGGGGGCGATGGTGCCTTTCTCCCATTCGGCAATGGCGGAGACGAGTTCCTTCACCACCTCGGGCTTTTCAGCAGCGAGGTTCTTGGATTCGCCAATGTCGGTGGCGAGATCGTAGAGCTCAGGCTCCGCTTTGCCGAGGCGCACGAGTTTCATACTGCCGCGACGCATGGCGTTGTTGCCGCCGGGACCGCCGGTGCGCCAGTAGAGGGTGTCATGAGGGGCGCTGGTTTTTTCACCGCTGAGGTAGGGCAGCAGATTGACGCCATCCAGATTCTTTGGCGTCAACTCAGCCGAGTCTGCGGCGGCGAGAGAGGTGGGCAGGAAATCGAGGGCGATGACTGGCAGGTCGTATTTGCCGGGTTTGATTTTGGCGGGCCAGCTCACGAGAAAGGGCACGCGCATGCCGCCTTCGTAAACCATGCCCTTTGCGCCGCGGAGCGGGGAGTTGTCGGTGAAGTTGGAGCCGCTCTTTGCCTGCAGATTGGGGCCGCCGTTGTCACTGACGAAGTAGATCAGCGTGTTCTCGCGCTGCTTGGTGGCGTCGAGCTTGTCCAGCACGCCGCCAATGGCTTCGTCCATGGCGCACACCATGGCGGCGTAGGTCTGGCGATTTTTGTCGGCAATCTGGGAAAACTTGTCGAGCCACTTCTGGGGTGCCTGCAGCGGTGTGTGGGGAGCATTGAAGGCCAGGTAGAGCATCCATGGGTTGGCTTCAGTGGCGTGACGTTCGACAAAGAAAGAGGCTTCTTCGCCGAACTGCTCGGTGAGGTACTTGGTCTGGGCTTCATCCTTGCCGTTGCGGTTCAGCGGGATGTTGTATTCCGCGCCGCCGCCGGTGCCCGGGAAGTACATGTGCCCGCCGCCGAGAGCGCCGAAGTATTCGTCAAAGCCGCGCTTGTTTGGGTGAAACTGCGGATGAGCTCCGAGGTGCCACTTTCCCACCGCACCCGTGGTGTAGCCTGCTTTTTGCATGAGCTGCGGATAGGTTGTTTCCGTCAGCGGCAGGCCCGCCACGGTGTCCTGCGGCAGCCAGGCGGGATTGTTTTCATGCCCGAAGCGCTGCTGGTAGCGGCCCGTCATGATGCCCGCCCGGGTGGGACTGCAAAACGGATGCGACACGTAGCCGTTGGTGCAGACGAGACTTTGTGCGGCCAGCTTGTCGAGATTTGGGGTGGGGATCTCCTTGGAGCCTTGGAAACCGACGTCATTGTAGCCGAGATCGTCTGCGACGATGAGGAGCACGTTGGGTTTGGCTGCGAAGACGGATGCGGTGAGCAGCAGGGTGGCGAGAACAAGGAGCGGTCGCATAGTGAGGCGCGGTAAACGAGGGTTTGCGGCGCTTGTTTCACTTCAAGCTTGCATCACACGCGGAATTCCGGCATGCCCATGGCATGAAGCCCAGCCTGCTCTTCGTCCTTCCTCTTCTTCTGACCCAGTGTGGTGATGAGCCCAAGAAACCTGCGTCTGCGGCGAAGCCGGTGGCGGAAAAGCCTGCGGTGACGCCTGCAGCGCCGGCCAAGGATGCGCCGAAGAAGGTGTATTGGACGCAGGAGATGATGCACACGGAGATCAAGTTTCACAATCCGGGGTATGCGGGGAACGGGCAGTTCAACATCGAAGGCGGGAACGTGGTCGCGCTGAGCCTGCGCGGGGCAAAGATTGAGAACGTGAAGTTTCTCGAACACATCGAACCGCTGGCGCTGGACCTGAGCGAGACACCGATCACCGACCTGCGGCCGATGCAGGGCAAGAAGCTGGTGGAGCTGTATCTTGAAGACACGAAGGTGCGGGACCTTTCGCCTATCCGTGGCATGCCGCTGGAAAAACTGTATCTGAGCCGCACGCCGGTGGAAAATCTGGCGGCGCTGGAAAACATGCCTCTGGTGGAGCTGAACGCGGTGGGCTGCCCGATTGGGGACATCTCGGGCATAGCCAAATGTCCTATCCAGATGCTGTGGCTGACGGACTGCCCGGTGGCGGACATCAGCGCGCTGAAAACGGTGCCGCTGGTGAGCGTGACGCTGCACCGTACGAAGGTGAAGGACCTCTCCCCACTGACCGGCACGGCGCTGCAGCGACTGCACATCGCCGAGACACCGGTGACGGATCTGACACCGTTGAAGGGCATGAAGCTCACGCGCCTTGTGTTTACTCCGGCAAACATCACGGCGGGCATTGATGTGGCGAAATCACTGCCGCTGCAGGAGATCGGGACGCGATTTGATGACGGCGGGAAGGACCTGATGCCACCCGCCAGTTTCTGGCCCGCGTATGATGCGGCGCTGAAGAGTGGCGGAAAATGACCAAAATTTATCTTTCCCCCCCGCCTTCCTCCTGACAGAATCCGGGCGAATTCCATGAAAGAGTTTGCTTACATCCATGACGAGAAAAACAGCCCGTCGCCTTTGCGCGCGGTGCCTGCCCTCGCCAGTTTTAGCGATGACCAGCTTGATGATGTGTTGAATTCCAGCAGCCTGCTGCAATGCGAGCCGGGCGATCACATCATCAAGGAGGGCAGCATCGACTCCCGCATCTACGTCCTGCTCAGTGGTGAGCTGGAGGTGCGGGTCGGCACCAAGAAAGTGGCTGCCATCACCCGTATTGGGGAAGTTTTCGGCGAGCTGGCGCTCGTGAACCATGACAAGCGTCTCGCGTCCGTCATCGCCTCCACAAAGGCGGTGTGCCTCGCGGTGGACCAGAAATTCCTGCAGGACATCCATCCGCGCGAGGAAGACCCGGATTTCCATGCGGCGCTGTATGAATTTGTCGCGCGCCTGGTCGTGCGGAAGCTGGAGGCCACTTCGCGCCGTTTGGCCGAGGTCGAGAAGGAACTGCGCGAGCTGAAGGAAGCCAAGGCTGGCGCGAAGCCTGCTGCGGCCAAACCGACAAGTGCGCCGAAACTTAAGCGACCGGTGAAACGCGCGCCTGCCAAGGTGGTGAGGAAACCGGCGAGAGTGAGGTAGCGCATTTCATCAGACATTTTACAGCCTCTGGAGTTTGGTAGCCGGAGGCTGGCGTAAATAGCGGGCGGCAAGGCCCTCTGTATGTTTTTCAGCGTGAACGATTACCCAGACGCCGCACAGAGGACTGTGCGGACCACTTTGCTGGCGCATTCGCGATGCCCTGTGTGCTTTCACCGCTGGGATGGTAACATGCGAGAGGATCAATCCGCGCCGCCGCCGATTGTGATGCGTTTGGCGGGGATGGGGGATTCGATGATGCCGAGTTCTGTCTCCTGTTTCAGGCGGAGCTGACCGCAGGCGGCGGCGATGTCGTGGCCTTTTTCACGGCGGAGGGTGGCGGTGACGCCGGCATTGGTGAGCACGGCGAGGAAGGCATCCTGGCTGGCTTCGCTGGGGCGCACCCAGTCCAGGCCATCGACGGTGTTGTAGGGGATCAGATTGACCTTGGCGTTGGCACTGCGGGCGCGTTTGGCGAGGGCGTGGGCCTGCTGGAGGCTGTCGTTCACGTCGGCGATGAGGATGAACTCGAAGGTGAGGAACTGCTTTCGCTTCTGATTCCAGTAGTCGAGTGCTTCAAAGAGCTCGCCGAGGTTGTGCTTGCGGTTCACCGGCATGATTTTCTCACGCACTTCATCGGTGGCGCCATGCAGCGAGATGGCGAGGCGGATCTGCAGAGGGAAATCGGCGAGCTTTTTGATCTGCGGGGCGAGGCCGCTGGTGCTGACGGTCATGTGGCGTGCGCCGATGCCGATGCCCCATTCGGCGTTCAAGATCTCGATGGCCTTGGTGACGTTCGAGTAATTGGCGAGGGGCTCTCCCATGCCCATGAAGACGAGGTTGTCCACGCGCTCTCCGGCGTAGGCTTCCACCTGCACGATCTGCTCGACGATTTCCGCTGCGGTTAGATTGCGCGCGAAGCCGGCGAGGCCGCTGGCGCAGAATTTGCAGTCGTAGGCACAGCCGACCTGGCTGGAGACGCAGAGGGTGCGGCGGTCTGAGCTGCCGCCGTAGAGGGCGGGATTGGCCGGGATGAGCACGGTTTCGACGTAGCGGCCGTCGTGGAGTTTGAGGAGGAATTTGCGCGTGGTGTCGTTGGAGCCGGCGACTTTGGCGATGGTCATCGTGCGCGTGACGAAGCGGGTGGCGAGGGCTTCGCGGGTGGCTTTGGGGAGATTGGTCATCTCCTCGAAGGTGGCGGCGCGTTTGGCGAAGACCCACTCGACAAGCTGTTTGGCACGGAAGGCGGGCTGGCCCAGCTCTGCGAACACGGCAGCGATCTCCTCCGGCTTCATGCCGAGGAGTCCCTGGGGTGCGGGGGGGGTGGTCATGTGTGCAACAGTGGCGATGAAATGAGCATTTGAAATTCGAGATTTGGGTTTGATGATGCTGACATGGGAATTCCCGGCCTCATCATGCTGATTGTCATGGTCGTCCTTGTCGGCGCGGGCATCGGCATTGGTTTGTTTGCCTGCGCGCTTGCCGCGGGGCTGGCGATGCTGGGGGTGGTTTCCAGCTCGGTGGCGCTGGGCTTTCTCACGAAGCGGCCTGCCACGGCGGTGCGGGCGCTGCTGCTTCAGTGCGGCATTTTGGCCGGCATTCCAGCCGGAGCGGTCACTGCGTGGGTGGGCCGGACGGTGCTGGAGCACGTGGACGAGAGCTGGATGATCGCCGTGTATGGCGGGATCGGCGGGGCGTTTGCAGGGGCGCTGCTGGCGCTGCTGCTGGATTTTATCTTCCGCCGCACGCATGCGTGGGTGGAAGAGCGGATGAAGCGGAGGACTCTGGTGGGCTAATGCCGCAGAGAACTGCTAGGGCTGCTTTTCCTGCTCACGGAACTGCGTGGGGGTGAGCTTGGTCATCTTCTTGAAGTCCTTGGAGAAGAAGAACTGATCGTGGTAGCCGACCTGACGGGCGATTTCTTTGACGGGGTCGTCGGATTCAATGAGGCGGCGCTTGGCCTGATTGATGCGCTCGCGCCGGAGCCAGTCGATGGGGCTGGTGCCGATGGCCGATTTGAACTGGCGGCTGAAGTGGCTTTCGCTCATGCCGCTGAGCTGGGCGAGCTCGATCACGCGCATGGGCAGATGGAAGTAGAGGCGCATGCGCTCCAGCGCCTTGGAGACGGCGGAGGGAAGCTCGGGCTGCACGAGGCCGGGCTCCGAGAGGCGCACGTGGAATGCGAGGCCGATGATGGAAGCAACGGCAGCGCTGGCGAGTGCGGCATCGCTGGGGCGGGTGCCGCTCATGTACTGGAAGGCGCGCTCAAACTCCTGCTTCACCGCCTGCTCATTGATGCCTTCGAGCACGGGCTGCGAGCGCACTTGCAGCAGCTCGGCGATGCGGTCCAGGGATCTGCCTTCGATGCGCATCCAGTAGAGCTCCCAAGGATCTTTTTTTGCGGCACCGTAGATGTGCGGGTGATGGCAGTTCACCCATAGCAAGGCACCGGGTCCGACGGCATGCCGTTTGCCTGCGATCTGGACCCAGCCGCAGCCTCTGAGGCAGAGGATCAGCTCATGACCGGGGTAGGTTTCACGCTCGATGCGGTGCTCGAAACCCGCCTTCAAATGGCCCGCGCGCACCACGGAATAAAACAAATCACGCTGCCAGTCAGCGGGTGTGGCGTAAAGATTCGTCATGAAGACGGTTTCCTGGAACAGCGTAGCCATGGCCGGATAATACATTCAGCAGCACGCGGGTGTCGAGCATTGAATTGCGCCCGGGAGCCCACGGAGGGGGAAAATCCTTTTGCAGCAGAGGGTGCAAAGCGGCATACTTAACCCCCTGCTGCGCATTTAATTACCCCCCGCGCACGCACCTACCCACACACCATGCCCACTTACGATTACGAATGCCAGACGTGCGGCCACAAGTTTGAGGCCAAACAGTCGATGAAGGATCCGCATCTCACGGACTGCCCGAAAGAGGGCTGCCCAGGTCCGGTGAAGCGCCTGATTGGACTGGGCTCGGGTTTCATCTTCAAAGGCAACGGCTTTTACATCACGGACTACCGCAGTGATTCGTACAAAGCGGCGGCGAAGAAGGATTCTGAAAGCGCCTCAGCCTCCACGAGTTCGACACCGGCTCCGGCTGCCACACCGCCGGCACCTGCCAAGACCTAGGGCGCCTAGACCTGAGCCCGCATTTACCCCCCCACTCCTGCCGCCGTGATTCGCCACCTGTTTCAGACTTTGCGGCTGCTCGGGATCAGCCTGCTGGCGGGAGCCGCCTGGGTTGCTTACCGACCGGCCGATCTGCCCAAGGTCGCCGCGCCAAGCAATGCCAAGGCGGATGACCTGCTGGACAGCCTGCGGCAGACGACGATCAAACGCGCTGCGGTGGTGGAGATCAGCGAGGCTGAAATCAACCGGCACCTGGCCACGACGCTGTCCGGGAAAATCCCGAGCATGCTTGGCAGCTGGGTCAGTTTTGAAGGTGCGCGAGTGGATCTGGAGCCTGACAGGGCCCGCCTGTTCGTCATCTGGAAGCTGAAGGGCTACACCCACACGGCGAGCGTGGATCTTGCCATCAGTCGTGACGATAAAAACTTTCGCGTCGATGTGCTGCGCGGTGCTTACGGCCATCTGCAAATGCCACGTGGCATGATGCGGCCGCTCTACCCGTCCCTGGAGGCGCTGGCTGAGGTGCTGGACCCGGAAATTCGAGCCTTGTTTCAAATGACCCAGATCACCATCGCCAAGGACAAGCTCGTGCTCGATCCCCGTTTCCCTCCCGCATGAACCGCCGTTTTCCAACCGCCCTTGCGAGCGTGCTCTCGTATGCCTGCGCCACACTGCTTGCGGTGGGGCAGACCGCTGCGCCGCCAGTCCCAGCGCTCACGAAGGAGCAAAAGGAAGCAGCGGCTGCCATTGAGGCACCGAAAACTGCTGTGTCCCCGGCCCCGCCTCAGCCAGGCCAGTTGCAGAATGGAGGTCCTGCCAAGCCTGCGGCGGAGGCACCCGCAGCTCCGGCTGCATCTGATAATTCCGCCAGCAAAATGCAGGTGCTGGAAGCCGTCACCCAAAAGCCTGCGGTCAAAGAAGTGCCGCGGGTGGGGACTCCTGCGGACAAGCTCCCCGTCACCAGTTCCACCAGCACGAGCCGGCAGTTCATCGTGCATGGGAAAGTGTTTGAGACTCGGAGCGCGATGTCCACGCGCTGTGAGGAAGTTTCCCAGGAAGTGCGCAAGGTGCTCAATGACAAGGAGCCGTGGGTGCTGCCGATTGTCGTGCTGCTGAACACGGGTGAGGAGGCGGCGAAATCGAAAGGACCGCCCATCAGCACCACCATTTCCGAGCTTAGCTTTGGCGGTTTTCACCTGCAGGTGACGATCAATGAAGGACCTGGTCTCAAAGCGGAGGATCTGCGCAAGGAGCTGGTGCGTGCGCTGTTGGCCGAGCGCATCCTGCGCAACCATCAGAAGATCGAGACGCCGAAAGAACGGCTGCTGCTGCCTGACTGGATCATGACCGGCGTGCTGCACGCGCTGGACTTCCGTGCCAGCCCAACGCCCAGCGCGATGTTTGCGACGCTGTTCCGCAGCGGCAAGATCTATGGCATCGAGGAGATCATCGAAGCCTCTCCGGTGGAGATGGACAACCTGTCCCGCACGATTTACGAGACCTCCTGCTGTGCCCTGGTGCTGGCGCTCGTGGATCAGCCCAGCGGACCGCAGAACCTGAACAAGTTTCTCAATTCCCTGGCGAGCGACCCGCGCTCCGAACGTGAGCTGCTCAGTGCCGCCTTTCCAAATTTTGCCGCCTCGGCCTCAAGCCTGAACAAGTGGTGGTCGCTCCAGCTTGCCTCGCTGGCCAATCCCGGTGTCGGCGAACCCCTCACTGCGGCCGAGAGTCTCAAGGCCATCGAGGAAGCGATCACCATCCACTACGAAGCGCTTCCCTCCGCCGTCCCGAAGAATGTGAAGCTGCACCCGTTTGTGATCCCGGCACCGTTGGCAGTCATCCCAGCCAGCGAATCCCATCCGGAGCCCCACACGGCTGCGGCGCCGGCCAAGCCCAAGACCAAAGAAGCCACCGCCGAAGCCAAGGAAGAGCCGGCTGAGGAAGAAGATCCCAAGACGAAACGCAGCTTCCTCCGGCGCATGCTTTTCCTGGGAGATGCCAAAGAAAAAGAAAGCGAAGCCAAGGCAGGTGACAAACCAGCCAAGACTGCTGACGAGAAGGAGCCGACCACTGAAGAGGAAAAGAAGCCTGGCTTCATGGGCCGTCTCTTCGGTGCGGGCGGTGGTGAAAAGAAGACCCAAGATGAGCCAAGCGTCAAAGAGAGCACAGCCAAGGTCGCTGCCAAGCCGGCTGAAGCTCCTGTAGTTGTCGAAAAAGAGCCGAAGGCAGAAGAGGAGAAGAAGCCTGGCTTCATGGGGCGTCTCTTCGGTGCTGGCGGTGGCGAAAAGAAGCCTGAGGACAAACCGGCTGTAACCGCGCCCGCAGAGAAAAAGACGGCTGAAAAAGAAAAAGCGGCCACCATCGAAAAACCGAAGACTCCTGTCAAAAAAGAACCGGAAACCAAGGAAGAGCCGAAGGTGGAGGAGAAGAAGCCCACCAAGCTCAATCCCTTGAACTGGTTTCGTGGCGGCAAGAAAACTGAGGAGAAGAAAGAAGAAACGCCTGCCAAGGAGAAGGAGGCATTTCTCACACCGCCTGACACTTTCGATGTCGCACGACTGATCTCGCCCCTAATGGCGGATGCGTGGCAGATGCTGGCACCTGCTGCCGCGCGTCCGACTGCGGAGCCGCTGTTTGATTTCCGCAAGCGCAAGCCCAAGGCCGAAGAAGCCCCCAAAGAAGAACCGCCGCCTGCCCCGAAAACGGAGGAGGACAGACCACCCGTCAAGAAAAGCAGCAAGCCGCGCACGACCAATCCCAATTCCAAACCGGCCTCCAAATCATCCGCCAATCCTGCGGACAAACCGCAGACCAGCAATCCTAACGCGAAACCCGTGCCGCCTGAACTGGTCAAAGCGGCGGCCGCAGCCACTGCAGCCAACGCTGACGCCTCGACCACGCTGGTGCCGGTGAGTTTGCCGCTGGAAGAGTACCAGCACATCCTCAAGCACCCGGACCGCGCCAAGATACTGGCCTACAACACCGCCTCACTGCGTGCCCTGGAGCTGCGTGTCAGCATCCTGTTCCGTCCTGTGATCCGAGGCTATCTGGTGGCAGTGCATGACATTGAAGCCGGGAGAACCAAGGACATGGACAAGCGCCTGGCCGCGCTGCATGAATTTGCGCTCGTCGCGTATCAGAAGTCCATCGCTGTGCGCGACTACCTTGACTGGTTTGAAGCCAGTGAAAGCGGTCGTTTGTCAGGCAAGTTTGACGACTTCCTGAATCTGCCCGCCACCATCAAGAAAGAACTCCCCGTCCGCACCGATCCGATCTCGAAGTATCTGGATGCGATCGACAAGGAGTTTTCGAAGTAAGTCAATTCAGACTCACATCCTCAGGCATGCCGGCCATGACTTGGTAAACCGGGCCCATGTCCTTGAGAATAGCGGACCACATCTGCGTCGGTTTTTCGACGGTGAGCACGAGCGGACGTGCGGTGGTGGTGATCCAGGAACGGACTTCAAGTTCACTTTCGAGCTGGCCGCCGCTCCAGCCGGAGTAGCCGACGAAGCCGCGCACGTCATGGCCGAGGCTGAGCGCATGGAGGGCGTCAGTCACTGACAGGTGTGTCTGGCAGCGCAGGGTGCGGCGGCGCTTGTTCCAGTGCAGCGCGGCAAAGGCGAGCTTGTCGGTGGAAACCGGGCCGCCCATGAAGACGGGAACCTCACCGAGCGGGCCGAGATCCTGGTCTGGCAGGAGATCGGCGACGCATTGCTCCAGCGGCCGGTTCAGGATGTAGCCAAAGGCGCCGTCCTTCGCATTGTGCGCCGCCATGAAGACCACGGAGCGGGCAAAGTTGGAGTCGCGCATGGCCGGTGAGGCGAGCAGGAGGCTTCCGCTGAGGGAAGACGATGATTCGTTGGTGTGTTCCGAATTCATATCGATGTCTGACGCAATAACTACGCCAGTCACTCAATTGCCATCAAAAAAAACGCGCGCTGAATTTTAAGTTCAGCGCGCGTCTGTTGAGATCAGAGCATCCGGATGCTTACGCAGCGGCTACTTCGAAACCCTTGCGGTAGGTTTTCGTGAGCAGCTTGTCAGCCTCGGGGGCGTTGGTGAATTTCAGATTGGCGGCGTCCCACTCGAGGACCTTGTTTGCCTCCTCCATGCGGCCCGTGATGGGGTCGATCTTCGGAATGGCGAGGCGTGTGGCCACGTTGCCGAGCTGAACGGTTTCCGCGAGCGGGCCGGCGTAGTGGAAACCATCGCTGGTCTTTTTGCTGGCGAGGCAGGCGTCCACCCAGGTGTGCCAGTGGCTGCGGCCTTCTTCCTTGGGGTATTTGAAGCCGGTGAACTTGTCGAGCGGGTAGAGGCGCGGGCCGGCCACGTGGGCGAGCACCATGGTGCCGCCTTCGCCGATGAAGATGGAGCCGCTGCCGGGGAGATCCACGTCCCCAGGCATCTGCGCGAGCTTGTGGCTGGGTTTCAGACCGCCGTCCATCCAGGTGAGCTTCATTGTTTTGCCGGCGGTGTATTGTGTGCCGGGGAAGACGTAGTTGATCGTCTCATGCGTGGGCCAGATCTGGTTGTTGATGCCGCTGTTCTTGGCGTGGACGCTGATAGGGGCGGTGAGATCAAGTGCGGTGAAGACGGGGTCCATGATGTGGCAGCCGAAGTCGCCGAGGCCGCCACCGCCGAAGTCCTGCCAGTCGCGCCAGATGAAGGGATGGTAGGCGGGGGCGTAGTCACGCATCGGAGCCGCGCCGATCCAGAGGTCCCAGTTCAAATTGGCCGGGGCCTGAGCGGGGGGCGGCGGCTGGAACATGCGGGTGCGCTCGTTGCCCGTCACGCCGACCCAGGAGTAAACTTCTTTGATTTTGCCGATCGCGCCTTCCTTGATGAGGCGTGTGCCCATGCGGTACTCGATGGAGGAGTGGATCTGATTGCCCATCTGGGTGGTGAGATTCTTCTTCTCAGCCCAAAGCTTCATCTGCCGTGCCTCCCAGACGGTGTGCGCGAGGGGCTTCTGGCAGTAGATGTGCTTGCCCTTCTGCATGGCAGCCACGGCCACCGGGGCATGCATGTGATCGGGAATGCCCACGGTGACGGCATCGAAGCCGTCGCCCAAGGTGTTGAACATCTCGCGGTAGTCGGAGAAATGTTTCACGCCAGGGAACTCGGCGTCTGCTTTGTCGAAGCGATTGGCATCCACATCGCAGAAGCCGACGAATTTTACGGAGGCATGAGAGCCCACGTTGTGCAGATCGCTGTAGCCCATGCCATTGACGCCGACGCAGGCGACCTGGAGCTTGCTGTTGAGATTCTGCCCACGCACGAAGGCTGGAAAGGCGACTGCGGCAGAGGCGAGCGTGGAGTTTTTCAGGAAGGAGCGGCGAGAGGTGGGCATGATCTTCGGTGGATTGGAGTGACTTCCATTTACGCTGCCACAACGGACTCTTTGTCTCCAAAGACAAAGAAGGGCAGTTTAGTACCATGAGCGGTTGGAAAAGAATCTGGATCAAAGTCACTCAAGCTTTCCATCCGCCCCTTCCCCGCCACCTCAGCGTTTCTTCGCGCGCTGAAAACGGCTCTGGCGTTCTTCGGCGGAGACATGGGGAGGCTTTCTCTCGAAAGAGCCATGCTGGGATGCCTGCTAGAGCGCGGGCGGGATCAGGCACCGATACCCGCAAACAATTCGGCGATGTCCACGCTCACTGCTGGCAGGGCGGTGCTCTGAAGGAGTGAGCCTTCGGTGATGCGGAGAAGGGTTTGATAGCGGCCAGCAGAGGGATCGCGATAGCATTCGATGCAGCGTTCTTGACCATTTACAATCCAATATTCGACCACGCCGTTTTCTGCATAGAGGTCGGCCATTTCACGGTCTTCATTGAGGCTGGAAACAGAGACTTCCACGACGAGGAGGGCTGTCGTTGGATGACTCTGGAAGTCTTCTTCCCTACCCGCGACCACCGATGCGTCCGGCTCGGGTTCTGAATCCGTCAAGGTGAGCGGATCTTCTTTGCGGACCCACACCTGAGCGCCTGCCAGTTTTTGCAGAAGAGCAAAGATTCTCGCCGCGAGCTTGGTGTGGATGATGGACTTGCTCATTTTTTCGACAATCACTCCGCGAATGAGTTCAGCCCGCGCCGGAGCGAGACCAGTTGCGATCATTTGATGCCAAGCCTTGATGGACAACGGCATGGCACGCTGCTGAAAGCCTGGCTGACTCAGGATGGGAACCATGGTTAAATCTAATTCCAGCCCCAAGGACACGCAAGCCTTCATCCGAGCGTTCCCCGAAGTGCGTCAGGGTGGGTTTTGCATCAGCGTTTCTTCGCGCGCTGAAAACGGCTCTGGCGCTCGGCATCAGTGATGGGTTCGGGTTTTGTTTCCGACGCCACTGAAGAGGTTTGGGGCGCTTCAGGCTGCGGCGTTTGCTGCAGGCGCTGCTGATGCTGCACGGTCTCCCGGGTGGGTTTGACGACTTTGGGCCGCTGCCGGGCTTCGGCATGGGCCCACTGCGGCAGCTTCCAGCCGGTGCGTGTCACAAAGGCTTCGAAGAGCAGGAGGAGCAGGGTGGCGATGAGCAGGTACAAGCCCAGATCTGTAAAACGAGGTGTGACGGGGCTGCGCCAGGCTTGGCTCATTTCGAGCAGTTCGCGGCCCCCGCTGGTCTGGGACACGCGGCGCAGTTCCTCCACGCGTGACTCATCGAAGGCCCACTCGGTGCTGGTGCCGACAATGGCGGGACCGAAGCTGATGGCCTGACCGCCGACCTGCACGGCGCCGCGCACCATTTCACCTTCCGGGAGTTCGGTGCTGGTCTGGAAATGCCCCGGTGCGACACGCTCCCAGGCGAGCTCATGCGAGCCTTCGGCGCGCAGGCCATGCGCGAGCACGACTCGAGGCGCTTTGGTGCGCAGTTTGGGCTCCCATTCTTCGTCGTAGAGGAGATCCAGCGTGAGGGTGTTGCCGTCAATGCGGTGCCGCACGCCGATGCCGGGCGGCACGGTCTCACCCATGAGCCAGCGCACCTGTGTCTGCAGAAAGTCGCCGTATCTGGGCCAGTCGCGCACACGCTGGGAATGCTCGCCGCCGAGGGGGAAACTGATGGCGGCCGTGCGACCGGTGCCGCGAGGTCCGAAGGCGACGAGCGGTGCGGCGTATTCATCCTGTGTGATGAGTGCCTGGCTGGCCCATTCACGCAGGTAGCTGAGATTGAAACCATCCACCTCCTTGGGCCACTCAAAGGCCTGGCTGCTAATCTCAAACCAGCCGCCTGCCGCCTTGGTGCCGACAGGTTCCGTGATGAAGGCGCTGCGTGCCACGGCGACGGTTTCCTGGCTGAAGATGCTGGGCAGTTCCTCCGCTTTGTCGGTGTAAAAGATGCGGCCTTTGCCAAGCTTGGCGATGTCATCGAGCAGCCATGCGTCCACGTCCTTGCGAGTGCCGAGCGCGATGACACTGACGGTGCCGCCGTTCTTGATGATGTCATCGATCAAGATCTGGTAATCGTCCGGCTGTTCGGAGTCGGCGGCGTCTGAGAAGAGAATAATGTGGCGCTGGCCGACGGGCGCGGATTTGAGCTGATCCCATGCGGCCTTGAGGCCGTTGTAAACATAGATGCCACCGCCGGTGCTTTCGATGCGGCGCACAGCGCTCTCCATTTTTTCGCGGTTGGGACCCACCTGTTGAAGCGGCACCATTTCATGGGCCTCGCTGTCCACGGCATAGACCGCGAGCAGATCCTGCGGCCCGAGGAAGCGGATGGCATTCGCTGCACCCTCGTCGGCGAGCTGCATTTTGGTGAAGCCGTTCTGCACGGTCATGCCCATGGAGCCGCTGCGGTCCATCACGATGGCCATGGCCACCATGAGCTTGCGGTGTTCCTGCTTCATTTCGAGGGACACCGGAAGCAGTGGATCGAGTGGAGATTCAAAGTAACCGCCTGCCGCAAAGCTCTGTTTGCCACCGGCCATGAGGATGCTGCCACCCTGCTCGCGCACGTAAAAATCCATGGCCGGGAGAAACTCGGAGGGCAGCTCGAATGCGGGGACATTGTTGAAGATGACGCACTTCACTCCTGCCAACTGATCCGGACGCAGGGAGCGCAGCTCCGTGACGGTCTCGACGGTGAAGCCCTGCCGCTGCAGAGTGGCTGCGACGGGATCATTGGTGTATTTGGTGAGCAGCAGAACGCGAGGACCGCCAGCGATCTCGATCATGGCCTCGTGGCGATTGTTGCCCGAGTGCGCGTCCTTGCCGGGCTGGATGATGGCCTCGTAATGCGCCACACCGGCAGCGGGGAGGCGGTCGGTGAAGCGGATCATGCCGCTGCCGAGCTTCACAGCCACTTCGCTCGTTTTGAGTTCACGCCCGTTGCGCAGCAGTGTGAGGGGGACCTTGCCATCGGTCGTGCCGCGCAGTTCGACTTCGATCAGAAAGGGCTCGCCGAGCTGCGCGCGTGCAGGGAGCTTCATGGCGGAGACGCGGAAGTCGGTGGTCTCGATTTCGCGGGCGAGGCGATAGTCCAGTTCCACGCCCTGCTGCGTGAGTTTGGAGGCAAGGCCTGTGAGGGGCTCGGTGGAATAACCGTCGGTGATGGCCAGGATGCGCGCCGGCCTGCCACGGCCTTCACGTTGGGCAAAAGCGAGCGCCTGAGTCACGGCCTGAGCGGTGCGGGTTTGTGTTTGATTGCGTGCGTACATCTCCGCGCCTTCAGCACCGCGCTTCATGACCTCTGCCGCATAGTTGAGGTAAAAGATGCGGTCTTCGCGGCCCCGGCTTTTTTCGAGCAGCTTCTCCCATTCCTGCATGCCCTTGGCCATCGGCTGCTCGGCTGAGGTGGAGGAGTCCAGCAGGACCCAGAGATCCACGCCGTCTGCGAGACGCCGCCACTGCGGCTGTGCCAGCGTCAGCGTGATCAAAGCGACGAGCAGCAGCCGCACCGGCCGCATGAGCATGAGGCGTGGCAGGAGCCAGCCTGCGAGCAGCAGCACGGGCAGAAGCGCGAACCATTCTGGGTGGCGGAACATCATAATGTCGGGGCCTCATTTTGAATGGCCGCAAAAAACTCAAAATGGCACAAAAAAGAGGGACAGGAGAGATTTCCGTACATGGTCCCATTTTGTGGCTTCTGCGTTTTTTTGCGGCCTATGAACGAGTGTTTCATGGCCGTGCCACCTCCTGAACTTCGCGTCTGGAATTCGTGAACCACCAACTGCCCAGCAGCAGAAGCAGCAGGATGAGAAGCCACAGCCGCCAGTTGGGATCGGCCTCGTGCAGGGTCTCGATCTGCACGGCCTTGATCTTGTCGAGTTCGTTGAACGGTTTTGCCTGGGTGAGGTCGGCTTCGCGGGTGTCGGCGAAATGCGCCGCCGCAGTGAGGAGCAATGTTTCACCCTGACGCACGGTGAAGTGGCCGGGCTTTGCAGGCGCGCGCAGCAGCCGTGCCTGAGCGAGGGGGATTTCCTGATCTCCCAGCTTCAATGGACTAGCTTCGGCATCCTGACGATGCGCGACGACGAGGTGCTGACGCACATCGAAATTCGCGGCTTCGGGAGCGAGTTTGTCCGTGCGCAATTCTTCGAGAAAGCGATGCAGCAGCACGGCGAAGGCCGGGAGTTTGCGTGCATTGGAGGTTTCCAAATCAAACTGGCAGATCAATTGGCGGCCACCGGCGGGCATCATGCGCAAGACGATGAGCGGTCGCTCGCCCTGCCAGAGGAGGACGCGATCTTGCGACTGCCGAGGCATGACTTTCGATTCGCGCACGAGCAGGCCCTGCCAGTTCAATCCTTCCACGAGCGCATGGGGCTCGGCGACGATGCTGCCCTTGAGGTAGGGCGCGGTTTCATCTGCCGGTGCTTGAAAAAAGCAGCCATGCCGCTGCTCCGGCAGCGCGAAGCTCGGTGTCATCACGGCAGCGACGAGATCTGACTCACCGGGCACAGCGACCGTGCGCAGGTGTGCATAGCGGCCGAACAGCTCGGTGAGCAGCGGCACTTTGCCTTCAAGCGGACAGAGTGAGAGCACCTTGGGCTGGGGACGCACGAGTGGGAGATCGTTGTCGAGTGAGAGAGCGTCGTCGCTGAGGTGAAGCGCGATCTGCTGGATCTCACCCGCGGGGAAAGGACCCGAGAGCGTCTGGGTTTCACCGGGACCGAGCTTGACTGGCTTCAATGGAGATTCTGCAGCACCGGCCTGCGCGCGCCACTGACGCTCCTGAGCGGTGAGGCTGTAATTTTTCACGAGCGCATGCCACACCCACTGGCCGTCTTTTTCTTCCACGGTGACGCCCGCCCAGCCGACGTTGTCGGTTTCCTGCCCGACGGAAACCACCTGTGCGCCAAAGAGCGGAGGCACTGGCAGCGGGTGATCGGTGACGAGCACCACGACGCCCTGCTGCCCGACGAGTCCGCGCGCGACGCGCAAGGCGGGTGTGAAATCATGCACGCCGAGCAGCGGCTCCCAGTGATCGAGCGCCTGCCGCAGTTCACCGGCCAGCGTGCCATGATAAAGGCTGGGGGCTTCGGCATCCGAGGACAGCAGGGTGAGCTCTGCGCGTGCGAGCGGCCCTTCGAGCAGGCCGAGAACATCATCCACTGCTTTGACAGCGGGAACGCGAAATGCCTGCATGCTTGCGGAGGTGTCCATCACGATGACGATGCGCTGCACCGCATCGTGTTTGAGCCAGCGGGGCTGAACCAGCAGCCAGGTGAGCAGCAGCACCATGAGCAATTGCAGCCAGAACGGGATGGAGGTGCGCAGGCGCTCAAAGCGGCTGCCGGTGCGGCTCTCGCGCTTCATCTGCTGCAGCAGGAAGAGCGTGGTGGCGGGCACGCGGCGGTTGCGCCGCTGAAGGAAATGAATGGCGATGACGGCCGGAATGCCGAGCAGCGCCCAAAGGCCCCAGGTGTTGGCGAGCGTGAGATTCATGCGGTTTCCACAGCTCCACTGGAAAGGCCTTCAAGTTGCAGCGCCTTTTGAAAATCAGCCTCTGCAGACACACGGGCCAGCGCGATGCCGTGTTTCTGGGCGGCGGCTTTCCAAAGTTCAAAATGGCGGCGGTAGGCGGATTCGTAGCGTTGCAGCAGCGCGGCTTCGACCCGGTGCTCATGCGGCAGGCCGGTCTCGGGGTCGATGAATTCGTAGTTCCCATCCCAGCCGGGATCGGCCTCCTCCTGCGCCTGCGGAGCGAAGACGATGCCGCGACCGCTGCGTGTGCTGAGGCAGGCGAGCATGGCCTCCGGTTCGGTGGCAAAAAGCAGATCGCTGATGAAGACGCGCATGGCCCCGGCACGCAGGGGGAGACGGTTGAGCACGGGAGTTTCCTGAGTGGGGATCAAGGCGCTGACACGTGCGTGCCACTGGCCGCTGAGGATGACCTCGGGCTCCAGCAATTGGTGCTGTGATCCGGCGACGGCGTAGCAGCGCAGGGTGGCGCCAGACTGCAGCGCGGACTCGATGGTGTAGGCAAACAATTCCAGCGCGCGCTGCTCCTTGGCGGCAAAGGCGAACATCGAGGCCGAGACATCGAGGATCACATCGACAAGCGGGCGCACCTCCTCGCGATAGAGCTTCATCGAGTAAGTGCCGGTGCGGACGTAGGCCTGCCAGTTGATCTGGCGTGGATCGTCACCGGGGAGGTAGAGGCGATGGTCCTGGAAGTCGAGGCTGCTGCCGGTGCCGCTGCCGAGAAACTCACCCGCATGGCCACGCCAGCGCTGCTGACGGAAGGGCAGCTTCAGCACGCGCGCCCAACCACGTGCGCGGACGTGAAGTGTGCGCAATGCGCCGGCATCTTCAAGCAGCGTCATGAGTGCGAGGGGTTTCCTGAGCGGCTTGCTCAAGCGCTTCGGATTCAAGCGTGGTGTAGGTATTGAAATGTGACGCTGCACGCACGATGGCGGCGAGGAGCCACATTGAGCTGAAGACACAGCCAATCAACATGATGCCCTCACGGCTTCTGTAGTCCACACACTCGACACCGAACAACGCGGTGATGGGGGTGAAAATGCCGATGACGCCCAGATCACGCGCATTCATGGTGAAACAAAACATCGTCAGCAAGATCCCGCAGATCACTGAGCAAAGCTGCACCACCCACCAGTTTACAAAAGTGTTTGTTCGATTGATGCGCAGGATCACCGGAACGAAGACAGCCGATAACAGGCAGACCATGTAAACGCCCGGGCCGTCGTCCCAATCCCAGGATGAGTGTCGCAAAGTGATGCCAGCCACGATGCTCAACGCCATGACGCACATGACTGCGGAGAAGATCACGCCGGAAGCCCAGCCGGGGTATAAGAGCCTGCCAGCCAGCCTGCCAAAACGCCCGCGCCGTGCCAGCACTGCCACGGCGGTGGGGTAGCGCGGCATCTCCTCCGTCAGCACATCCATGCAAACGATGAGCGTCAGGACCATGAGGGGAATGAAGGCCCAAAAAGCCACATCGGGATCGGTGTTGAGGAAACACAGCAGAAGGCCCGTCACCATCAACGCGCCATGCACAGTCAGTGCGATGAAGCGTTTCAACGTGCTGTGATTCTCTGAGGGCGGAGCGATGCGTGAGGAGCCGAGCGCCAGAAAGTAGTACACGGCATAAACTACCAGAGCCAGAATGCCGCCGATGAGGCTGCACTGCTCCCATAGAGCGAGCGCAAAGAATTCGCGCACCATCGAGTCTGACTGTGATGCCGACACGAGGAATGCGGTGAAGAAACCCAGCGGCACCGCGCCCGCTCCTACGCAGAGCGCCAGAAAGATGCGCAGCAACAAGGGACCCTGAGAAGAAAATGACAGCAAAGCTGCCGTGATAACGCCGGAGCCGAGTGACAGGATCACCAGCGCCACGACCTCCTGCAGAATTTCCACGCCGCCAAAGAAGTAGCGCGCGACCATGTAGGGAAGAATGGAGCCCGCGACGAGCAGGGTCTGGCTGTAGAGCGCGACCCATTTGCCATAGAGAATGCGGAATGACGCGATGGAGGTGAGCGTCAGCATGTCCAGTGTGCCATCCGAAGCTTCGGTATGCAGGGCGGCAAATCCACGCAGCGGCATGACCGCCAGCAGCATGAAACCTGCGATGCCCCAGAAGATGCCGTTCACGCCCTCGATTGGCGCACCAAACGTCACCGTGATGAGAAGCAGGATGATGAAGGTGTGGAACAAGATCAGTGCCGAGGTGAAGAACCGCGTGCGCAGACCTTGGCGCAGTTCCTTGACGACGATCGGGCTGAAGCGATCACTGAAATCACGCAGCATGGGCAGAGTGGCGTTCATGTCAGACTGCGGTGCCTCCTTTTTTGCCGTGGATCATGCGCCAGCCTTCCTGCCGCGCAGCGCGTGCGTGCCGCCAGGCGAACACTGCGGCAATCAGCAGCAGTGCGGGCCAGATGGAGGCGGAGAGCATGCCTAGCTGGAGAAGGACCGCCTTGTCCCCCGCCTGTGCGGTCTTGTAACCCGATGCCAAAAACTGCGGGAGTGCGCAGGTGAACCAAGCCGTGGCGCTCCTCATGCTCAACGACGCCAGCAGCGGAATGCCCAGGATCGCGATCATTACGTTTACAATCAGCCAGAAGATGATGAAGGGCGGCAGCAGATCACGCGATTTGCGAGTGGAAAACAACTGCACCAAAGCCGCAATCATCCACGTGCCCGCGGCACTCACGACGACCAGCTTTGCTTCCTCCACACTGCGGGTCCAGCCAACGAACACCGCCACCAGCGCCACCAACAGCGCCGAGTAGACCAAACCCGTGACCCAGCCCGGCGCCAGCAGCCACAGGGCGACACGGCCCGGCCACCCGCGCTGATAAAAGGCGGCATAGACTGAGGGCACTTCGTTCACGCGCTCGGTGAGGGCGTCGATCATGAGCAAGGTGAGCACGCCCGCAGCGATCATGCCTATGTCAGCAGCCGACCCGGTCAGCCAGCCCAGAAGCAGCAAGGACAGGATCATGACCAAATGCACGGAACGTTTGACCACGCTCAGGAGCGAAGCAGTCGGCGCGATGCGTGTGGCCGCCAGACTGAGAAAGAAGAAGATCGCCCAAGCTGCCATTCCCACCACCAGCAGCAAGGTACTGCCACCGCCGGACTTGGTGAAGAAAGTGAACATCGAGCCCGAAGTCGTACTGGTTCCCACGCGTTTCATCACCATGAACGAAAACGCGCCACAGCCGCCGATCATCAGCGGCAGGAAAACAACGACGGCCCGCAGCCAGAACTGACGCTGGGTGGAGAGCGCCACGATCACCGCCGCAATCACGACGCCGGCCAGCCATTTGTAAAACAGCGCCGCGATCTCGCCAAAGAGATCCAAACCGCCAAACACAAAACGTGCGACCACGTAAGGCATGATGCTGAGCATGAGCAGCAGAGACTGGGAGGCGATGGCGGCCCATTTGCCGAAGATGATGCGCCCGGCCGAGAGACGGGTGAGCGCCAGCATGTCCAGCGTACCGGACTTGATCTCATCCGCCACGGCGGAGAAGCCGCGCAGAGGCATGATGATGCAAAGCACGAGTGTGACGATGCCATCGAACCATCCGCTCACCACAGTGGCATTTTCCGCCCCGGCGCTCATGAGCGTGAGCAGCACCAGCATGACATGCAGCGTGAGCAGCACACCGCCGAACAGGCGAGTGCGCAGCCCCTGCCGCAGCTCCTTGACCACCATCGGAGAGAGGCGGTCGGGAAAGTCTGTGATGGCAAAGGAAGCGTTCATGAGTGGGATGGCCGCAAAAAAACGCAAAAAAACGCAAAAATGAGGAGCCAGTTTTGATGCATTATTTTGCGTCCTCTGCGTTTTTTGGCGGCAACCCTCCCGGCGGCGGCGCTTTGAAGGTGTTCTTGTCAATCTGCCCGAGCATGTCGATGAAGGCGTCTTCGAGGCGGCGCTCTTCGCGGTGGTAGTCGAGCACGGGGAGGCCGTCCTGGATCATGCGGCGCAGCACTCCTGCCAGGGTGGCATCGTCTACGGACTGAATGCGCAGACGCGCGCCGCGCTTGGTCTCTTCTTCGACCTTGATGAGCGGGGCGGTGAGCGCCCATTCGATGAGCTTGGAGGGTTCGCCGGCGATCTGCACATTCACCAGTGTCTCGCCGGCGGTCTCGGTGCCGCGAACCATGCTTTCGGCGTCGCCATGATGCACGATGCGGCCTTTGTCGATGAAGAGCAGGCTGTCGCACATCTCGCCAAGTTCGCTGAGGATGTGGGAGCTGATGAGAATGGTTTTGCCCTCCTGCGCGAGAATGCGGATGAGATTTTTCAACTCCACACGCGCCTTGGGATCAAGGCCCGCCGCGGGCTCATCGAGGATGAGGATCTGAGGATCATGCAAAAGCGCGCGGCCCAGGCAAAGGCGCTGGGTCTGGCCTTTGGACATCTTGTTGCTCATGCGATCTGCCAGCGGCGTGAGATCGGTGAAGTCCATCACCTCCTGGATGCGGCGGAGGCGGTCCGCGCCTTTGAAGCCGAGGGCGCGTGCGTAGAAGTCGAGGTATTCGAGCACGGTCATGTGCTCATAGGTGCCGAAGCTGTCCGGCATCCAGCCCAGCAGCCGGCGAACTTTGGCTGGATGATGCACGACGTTGTGCCCGCCCATGCAAACCCGGCCGCTGCCGGGAGAATCCAGCGTGGCCATGATGCGCATGGTGGTGGTTTTGCCTGCACCATTGGCACCGACGAAGCCAACCACCCGTCCGTGATCAATGCTGAAGGACACGCCATCCACCGCCTTCAGGGTGCCGAAAGTGCGGTGCAGATCCTCCACCACGACCGCAGGCTGGCTGCGATCCATCTCGTGGGCGGGGGCGGAGTTTGAAACAGACGATGACATGAAGATCGAAGATGCGGAGTTCAGGGCTGCGTGACCGGGCCGAAGACAACAATGCGATCGTCCTCCCAGCGGATGGAGGACAGGGTGTCGAGTGTGAAATCCGGTGCCTTCCGGGCCTTCGCGACGAAGAACGAGCGCCGGTCCGTGGTGGTGTTGTTGAGCGAAATGCGCAGCGAGTCCACGGCAGGATTGACGGCGTCATCCAGCCAGGGGTTTTTCGTTGTCGCGTCCGTTTTGACCAGCGTGGCACTCTGGCCGGTGCTCAGCGGTTTTTCGAGCCGCCAGTGTGCACCCGCTACGTCTGTGTAAAACAGTTCCTCAACCGTGAAGCCGAGTGCTGAGATCAGTGTCGGTGCGGCGTCAGGAGCGGCACCGGCCTTGAGCTCGAGACGCGCGCGAGTCGAGACGGCGGCCCTCAGTACCTGCCCCTGCTCTGCGCGGCTTTGGAAGAAATTGCCACGGCGTTCGCGTCCGTCCTGCGTCAGATTCGCGGACTGCGCGGTGGAGGTCTTTTTCAATTTTGCCCATGGCGAGTCTGGCATGACCAAGGGTTCGATCAGCACGGGCTGCTTCATCTCAAAGCCTGCGCCCAGCAGGACGCCGGTGCGGCTAATCTGCTCCTGCGTCACATAGGCCGCCGCTTCGCCGGGCTCGAGATTGATGGCAACGAAGCGCCGCCCCACACCGCCAGTACCATCCTGCACCAGGATCAGTCCCACCATGACGACACTGGCACCGATGGACAGCAATGGCGTGGTGATGAAGAGCTTGTGCCTCTTGCCAGCCGGAGCCAGCACGAAAAGATTCACCGGCCCCACCAGCATGCCGAAGACCACAAGAAACACAATGACCTGCCAGGAGGCAAAGCTGCGCGTGCCCAGCAATTTCAGCAACGGCCATACACCCACGCGGGAATGATCATACCTGAGGGTGTTCACGCGCTGTGGCTCACCCCAGTAACGGTTCACCGTCTGAGTCGCGGGCAGGGTCTTGCCATCCCAGCTCAAGGTGACGATTTTTCCCAGCGAGACCGTGTGTGAGAACGCATTGATGATGTCTGGCAGGCCAAGAGACTCAGGGTAAGTCCCGGGCGAGAGATACACATGCAGATTCCCGCCCAGCCGCACCCACTCCAGCAGCGCGCGCTTCACCGCCGGCTTCATTTTCTGCCAGTCCGTACCGCTGATAAGGACAAAATCAAAACCGCTGTAGCCCAGCCATGAATCGGGCAGATCCGCCGGTTCAAAGTGGCTGCCAAAGTTCACGCTGCCGCCGTAATACCCGCCGCTGCCAGAGCGCAGCTTTGACTCCACCTCCTTGTTGAGCTGTGTGATGTTGAACTCCACCAGTGTCTCGCTGAGTGCCAGCGCCGGGAAACCGGCGACGCGGTTCTCATGGTCGAATTTGGGCGCCTCATCGAAGCCTGTGCCTGAAAGGCTGACACGCAGCATATGGCCGGAACCTCCCCTGCTGCTGTAGTCATAATCCACAGCCACCGGCACCATGAACAAAGCCGACTGCGTGGAGCGTGCAGGCACATCCACGGCAAAGCTGCTGTCGTGCTCGTTTTGCTGACGGTAGTGCTGGGTCTGCGAATGAAAATCAAAGCCCCAGCGCGCATTCCGGCCGGTGCCGTTCGTCGCCACGATGCGCATGGGCGCATATCCCGAAGGAGGCAGCGGATCAAACACGCTGCGAACCTGCACGCGAGTGCCGGTGAGCGGATCGAGCTCCTCATTGGCGATGTTTTTCTGCGCATGCGCCACCGTGGCCCCCAGCAGCAGCACGCCCAGAAGCAGGCGGTGAAAAGACTTCATGCGGCCTCCTTCAGGGTGCGTGGTGTGGCGAGGTTTTGCACGGGCACTTCAGCGAGGATGGCACGGACCACTCCGGCACTCGTCTTGCCATCCATGCGTGCGGTGTAGTCCAGCAGCACGCGGTGATTGAGCACCGGCAGCGCCAGCGCCTGCACGTCTTCAAAGCTCGCATTTGGCCGGCCATGCATCAGCGCGCGCGCCTTTGAAGCGGCCGCCAGACTCAGCGCGGCACGCGGGCTGGCACCGAAGCGCACGCCTAATGCAGCGTGCGACTGCCCCGGGTGTGTGGCATCGACAATGCGCGCGATGTAGTCCGCGACGATCTCAGGCAGGAAGATCCGCCGTGCGGTGGCCTGGATCAGCGCGAACGCCTCACGTGTCACAACCGACGCCACCTGCGGCTCCACGCCGAGTTCGCGCTGGGTGACGATCTTTGCCAGCGTCTCCGCTGAATTGCGCAGCACCTCCAGCTTGAACAAAAAGCGGTCCACCTGCGCCTCAGGCAGCGGATAGGTGCCTTCGAGCTCGATGGGATTCTGCGTGGCGAGCACAAAGAACGGATCTGGCAGCGTGTGCGTCTGCCCCAGTACTGTCACGCGGCGCTCCTGCATGGCTTCGAGCAGTGCGGATTGCGTCTTGGGAGAGGCGCGGTTGATTTCATCCGCCAGCAGCAGGTTGGTAAACACGGGCCCGGGTTGAAACACGAACTCGCGCTTGCCATCCACCTCCTGCAGCACGGGATTTCCCGTGATGTCGCCGGGAAGCAAGTCGGGCGTGAACTGTACACGGCGGGTGGTGAGATTGAGGGCTTTTGAGAGTCCTTTCACCAGCTCGGTTTTTCCCAGGCCCGGCAAACCTTCGAGAAGCACATGCCCGCGTGCGATGACGCCGCAGAGCACCAGCTCGATGAGTTCACTTTGCCCAAAAAGCACCTCATTCAGGGTTCGTCGCAGGGCATCGACGGGTAGGGATGCTGACTGGATCTCTGCGTCTGAAGCGTAGGCGTCGTTCATTCATCCGACTAAAACAAGAACCAAGGCATGAAGTCGAGTTGAAAACGGAACTTCACACACATTTCACAAACGGCGCTACAAGTGCCACGCGAAAGCAAAGTCCTAGCGGAAAACGCGCTTCAGCACGGCCTTCTCCTCGGGTGTCAATGACTCACGCCAGACCTGTTCGCCGCCCTGTCCGGCGTTTTGAATCGCACCGGCGGCCTGGGGGCCTTTGAGGCTCTTGTCCACTTCGTGTTTGCCATCCTGAAGTGCCAGCATGTTGCTCACCTGGGCACGTGACATGTCGGTGTTCGACACCGCTTCTTTTTTGTTCGTGCCGAAATCGTTTTCTTCGTCGGAAAGTGTCAACGGTGCCGTGCCCGGGCCACGCGAGACGCCGCCATTGCCGGGGCCCTCGCCCTCTCCCCCCATGCCCTGGCCTTGTTTTTTCAGCAGTCCCAAGGCCTCCGCCAGTTCGTCGTCCTCGCCTTCGCCATCACCGAGAAAGCCGGGGTTTTTGCACATGCCATTGCAGGCGCCCGCCTTCTTTTTCATCGACTCGCCCAGCTCTTTCATCTGCTCCTTGGAGAGACTCTTCAGGTTTTTGGGATCGAGGCCTGCAATCGACTTCAGCAGCTCAGGATCAAGCTCCAAGGAGCTCGACTTCATGTCAGCCAGCGCCTGATCGAAGTCCTTGAGCAGCTGCTCCTTGGCCTCTACGGAAAGCTGGTCGGCATAATTTTTCAGTGCATTGAGGCTGCGCTCCGCCGTGGTGAGATTTTGAGCCAGTTGTTTGATGTCGCGCTGCAGCTGCTCTTTGAGGGTGTCCCCCGCATTGAGGCTTTCATGACTGAACCACTTTTCCGGTGGCTGATCCCGCAGCTCCGCGATTTTTGCGAGCTGCTCGTCTTTTTCCTCCTCGGTGACGATCTGGTCTTCTTTCAGCTTTTCCAGCCAGTCTTCCATCTGGGCCCAGGCCTGCGGCTCCACCGTGGGTGCTTTGGCTTCAGCATCCTGGGCCACCGGCAGGAAGATCGCGAGGGCGAGACTGCCGGCGAACGCTGCGATGGGTCCGCCCACGGTCTGCCAGCGCCAGCGCCAGCCGTCGTCCGCAGATGGAACCAGTGCTGGCCAGACACCGCGGCCTGCGGCGGCTGTGGTCAGGGCATTGTGCAGATGGAGTTCTGACTCAAGCCGCACCAAGGCCTGCGAGGTGGAAACAAACTGCCGCCGTGCCAGCAGCCAGGCTGTGATCATCAAAGCTGCAAAGCCAGACGCCACCCATGGCCAGACGTGGTGCCATCCCAGCTCCATGCCGCGCGAACGGAGCACAAAAATCACGACAAAGCCGAGCACTCCCGCCATCACCAGAAGGGGCATGGCCCGAGCAAGCCACCAGCCGGCATTCACCTTGCGACGCGTGCGGCACGCCTGTTTCAACCAGGCCGTGGAAAGCTGAGCTTGATCCGTCATGCCGGGATTCATATCCGATCAACCGCCGGATGACGAGCACAATAATTGGCGCAGCCCCGTCCAGCGTTTGCGGCTTTCCTGCTTGCTCACGGCGAGTGACAGAGCGCGCTCATCGCCAACGAGGACGCAGAGTTTTTTGGCGCGTGTGATGGCGGTGTAGATGAGGCTGCGCTCCAGCAAGACGTAGTGCTGGGTGCTGACGGGGATGATGACGCAGGGGAATTCGCTGCCCTGGCTTTTGTGAATGCTCAACGCGTAGGCGAGCTGGAGTTCATCAAGCTCTCCGGGCTCGTATTCGACGAGGCGGTCGGCATCGTAGCGGACGTGAACTTTGACGGGATCGGCATCGATGGTGACGATGTGGCCGATGTCGCCGTTGAAGACTTCCTTGTCGTAGTTGTTGTGGGTTTGGATGACTTTGTCGCCGACGCGGAAGGTGACGCCGAAGCGCTCGATTTCGAACTTGAGTTCGTTGGGGGGATTGAGCGCGAGCTGCAGGGATTGATTGAGCGAGATGGTGCCGAGGAGGTTGCGGTTCATCGGCGTGAGCACCTGGATGTCGCGGATGGGATCGAGACCGTATTTGGTGGCGAGGCGCGTGTGTGCGAGTTCGACGAGGGTGTGCTTGATCTCCTCCGGCTCGGACTCCTGAAGGAAAAAGAAATCGCTGCTGCGTGAGGGTTTCAGATCGGGCACCTGACCGCGATTGATCGCGTGTGCGCTGGTGATGATGCGGCTGCTGGCGGCCTGACGGAAGATCTCGGTGAGCTTCACGCAGGGCACCTTGTCGCTGGCGATCAGATCATGCAGCACCATGCCGGGACCGACGGAGGGGAGCTGATCGGCGTCTCCCACGATGAGCAGATGCGCGCCGTCGGGCAATGCGGAGAGAAACTGCGCCATGAGAGGTGCATCGATCATCGAGGCTTCATCGACGACGAACAAATGACCCGCGAGCGGCTTGCCGCGATGACGACCCCACTGGCCTTCGCCTTGGTATTCGAGGAGTCGGTGGAGGGTCTTGGCTTCAAGGCCCGTGCTTTCGGTGAGACGCTTGGCCGCACGGCCGGTGGGCGCGGCGAGCACGAGTTTGATCTGCTTGCTTTGCAGGATGAGGAGGATGCTGCGGAGAATGGTGGTCTTTCCCACGCCGGGGCCGCCGGTGATGATGAGCAGGCGATGCCGCAGGGCCTCACGCACGGCGCGCTGCTGGCTTTCGGCGAGTTCCTTGCCGGTCTTCTTCATCACCCAGGCCAAGGCTGCGTCTTCGTCGATGCTCGGATAGGCTGCGGGCAGGGCGGCGAGTGACTTCACATTGGCCGCGATGCTTTGCTCTGCGGCGCGCAGGTAGGGCAGGTAGAGAAAGGTCTCGTGCCGTTCGAGTTGATCGCTGGCGATGAGCGCGTCGATCTGTGGTGCGATCAAGGCCTCCACACCGAGAAGGTCGATGGCTTTTTTGATCACCTCGGTTTCTGGAACGCAGCAATGGCCGCTTCCGGCGGCGGTTTCGAGCACATGCAGAATCCCCGCCTTGATTCGTTCCGGAGCATCTTCGGCCACGCCAAGTTGATAGGCGATGTCATCCGCTGTTTTGAAACCAATGCCGCGAATGTCCTGCGCCAGACGGTAGGGGTTCTCCTTCAGCACCGCCTGCGACTCTTCGCCGTACGTTTTATAAATGCGCAGGGCACGGGAGGAACTGATGCCATGCTGATGGAGGAAGAGCATGATGCCGTGGATCGACTTCTGTTTGATCCATGATTCGCGGATTTCCACGCGGCGCTTCTTGCCCACGCCTTCCACATCTTCGAGCTTCTTGGATTCGTTTTCGATGATGTCGAAGACCTTGGGCCCGAACTTCTCCACCATGCGCTTCGCGTACTTGGGCCCGATGCCTTCGATCAAGCCGCTGCCGAGGTAGCGCTCGATGCCTGCGAGCGAATCGGGGCGGCGGAGCTTGAGCGCGTCTGCTTTGAACTGCGGGCCGAAGTCGCGGTTCGGCTCCCACACGCCCCGGGCCTCGAATTCTTCTCCGGCGACCACGCGGGGAGCTTTGCCGATCAGGCTCACGACATCGCGCCGGCCTTCGGGGACGATTTTCAGGATGCAGTAGCCATTGTCCTCATTGTGGAACACGACCCGGTCCACAAGTCCGCGCAGGACTTCGGATTTGGGGGTGTTTCGCGGGGCAGGCATGGGTGCAGGCTAAACAAGGATGCGGCTTCTCACAAATCGGATTGCCAGATGTCCGCTTTGTCGTGGTTGAACTGATGCCCATTTGGCCACTATTTGGATGCAAATCAAACCTCTCTGTTTTGCTGGACCACTATCGACTCAAACTTCGCGACCAACTTCCGGTGATCCTGCGTCCGCTGCTGCCGGATGATCGGGAGCGGATCATTGAGGCCTTCAGGAGGCTTTCGCCTGAGTCCACGTACTTCAGGTTCTGGACAAGCTTTCGCGGGGCCAATCCGACCTTCATCGACCGGCTCTGCGCGGAAGATCAGGGGCTGCATGCGAGCTGGATCATTGTCGTCGAAAACAACGATGATGTTCCGGGTGTGGGAGGCGGCTCATTCTGGCGCATGGGAGAGCATGCAGACACGGCGGAAGTCTCCTTCACAGTGGCGGATGAGTTTCAGGGGCAAGGTGCTGGAACGATTTTGCTGGCCGCGATCTGGGAGCATGCGTACTCGATTGGCATCCGGAAGTTTGTGGCGCAGGTGCTGGATGAAAATCATGTGATGCTCACGTGGTGGAGCAGTTTGGGTGCGGAACATGTCAGGCAGCCGCATGGAGGATGGGAATTGACGCTCATGCTTGATGAGTCCCTGCTGCCGGACACCTCTGCGGCCAACAGCTTGCGCCAAAGGCTGGCTTTTCTTCGCGCGGCGTCCTCTGATGGCTGATTGCGTTTGAACCATCACCCGTGGTGCCGGGTGCGAAACTCCTTGGGGGTCATGCCGGTGCGTTTGCGGAACTGCTGGGTGAAGGCGCTTTGATCGCAGAAGCCGTGGTCGAGGGCGATCTGGATGATGGGGGTGGATGTTTTGGCCAGGGCTTCGGCGGCGGATTGAACGCGTGCGCGCAGCAGCAGCTCGTAGGGGCTGAGACCGAGGGCGGCACGGAGCTTGCGGTGAAGGTGACGCTCTGAGACTCCGGCGGCGCGGGCGAGTTCCGCAGCGGTGACGACCTCATGGCAGTGCGCACGGGCGTATTGAATGGCGGCGGTCACTTCGCGCACATCGTGCTGGCGCATGCGGTCTTCATCCCGCCGGGTGATGCCCATGACGCCGATGACTTTGCCGCGTCTGTCGAGCACAGGGAGCTTGGTGCAGAGGAACCAGTTCAGGTTGTGCTGCTCGTCATACCAGACTTCGAGGCGGTTGATAAGCGGCTTGCCGCTGCGGATGACCTTCTGGTCATCCTCGCGGTAGGCTTTGGCAATATCGGGCGGAAAGAATTTCTCGTCCATCGCGCCGACGAGTTCGCGCTCGCTCTTGATGCCGAAGCGTTCATAGGTGGCGCTGTTTGCGGCGATGTGGCGTCCCTGATCATCCTTCATGAAAAAGAACACGCCCGGCATGTGCTCGAAGATGGCGCGCACGCCCTGCGGATCGGCGATCTGGGCGAAAAACTCGGCTTGGAGGCGAGGCAGTGGCATGGCCGGATTTTAACAAAAATTGGCAGCCTGTCACCAAAGGAACGGAGGGTGGCGGCAGTATGTAAATGGCGATATTTCAACCACCGTCCGTCATGCACCTCCGTCTTCTTTCCTTCCTCGCCTTCGCCGGCACTGCGGCATTCGCTCAAACGAAGCCGACTTACACCTTCCCCGTCAAGGCACTGACCGCCGAGGAGGAGCTGAAAACAATTGAACTGCCGAATGGCTACTCATTGGAGCTGGTGCTGAGCGATCCGATCATCAAAGAGCCGACGGCGATCGCGTTCGACGGGAACGGCAAGATGTACATCGTCGAAATGCGCACCTACATGCAGGACATCGACGGCACGGACGAGCTGACGCCGAAGAGCCGCATCTCGCTGCATGAATCGACGAAGGGAGACGGCGTGTATGACAAGCACAGTGTGTATCTCGACAACATCCTTCTTCCACGCATGGTGCTGCCGCTTGATGACCGCGTGCTGGTGGGCATCACGGACACGAATGACATCACGCTGCATCGCGATGCAAATGGTGACGGCGTGGCTGACGAGCAGTCGCCGTGGTATGTCGGCGGTCCGCGCGGCGGCAACATGGAGCACCAGCCCAGCGGTCTGGTGTGGGGTCTGGATAACTGGATTTACACGACCTATAACGGCTACCGCCTGCGCTGGAACGGCAAGGATGCGCCGCTCAAAGAAAACACCGCACCGAATGGCGGGCAGTGGGGTCTGGCGCAGGATGATTACGGCAAGATGTGGTGGAGCAATGCGGGTGGCGAAAAGGGCCTGTGGAACTACCAGGCACCGATCCTCTACGCCGCGATCAATGTGCCGCAGCAGAAGAGCGAGAAGTTTGATACGGTGTGGCCGATTGTGGCGCTGGGTGATTTCCAGGGAGGGCCGGGGCGCTTTCATTCGCCTGAGGATCTGCGGTTGAACCACTTCACGGGCTGCGCCGGACAGACGATCTATCGCGGTGACCGCTTGCCGAAGGAAATGTATGGCAATGTGTTTCTGCCTGAGCCGGTGGGTCGTTTGATCCGCCGCTCCATCGTCGAAGTGAAGGATGGCATTACCACCGTGACCAATCCGTATGAGGCGGAGATGACCGAGTTCATCCGCAGCAGCGACCCGAACTTCCGCCCGCTGAACATGACCACCGGGCCGGATGGTTGTCTGTATATTGTGGATGCGTATCGTGGCATCATTCAAGAGGGCAACTGGGTGAAGCCGGGCAGCTTTCTGCGTGGAGCGATTGAGCCAACAGGCATGCAGCATGTGACCGGACACGGCCGTGTGTGGCGTCTGGTGCACAAGGATTTCAAGCCCGGCCCGCAGCCGAAGATGATTGGCGAGACGTCTGCACAACTGGTGGCGCATCTCACGCATCCGAACGGCTTCTGGCGCGACACTGCGCAGCGCATGCTGGTGGTGAAGAACGACAAATCCGTGGTGCCTGCCCTCATTGAGATGGCAGCGAAGAATGACAACCATCTCGCCCGCCTGCACGCGCTGTGGACGCTGGAAGGACTGGATGCGGTCACGCCGGAAATCGTGCACACCTCGATGAAGGACGAGCATCCGCAGCTTCGTGCGAATGCCATCCGCGTGGCGGAAACGCTGCTGAAGAAAGGTGATACGGCTTTGATCGCCGACATCAAAGCCCTGCGTGCTGACAAAGATCCGACGGTGGTGCTGCAGACGCTTTACACCAGCCGTCATTTCAACTGGCCGAACTGGAAACTCGAAGCGCAGACGGTGCTCATGACCTCTCCCAGCATCGGTGTGAGGGAAATCGGCGCGCAGCTGCTGGTGGAGGCACCGAAGATCAGCGGCAGCTTCACCAAGGATGAGAAGAAGCAGCTGGAGCGCGGCCAGGAGATCTTCCGGTCTTTGTGCTTCGCCTGCCACGGCTTCGATGGCAATGGCATGCCCATCGCCGGCCGTGAAGGCGCGACGCTCGCGCCGCCACTCGCTGGCTCCAAAACCGCGGTGCAGGGAGACGCCATCGTGCGTGTGATGATGAACGGCCTTGGTGGTCCCATCAATGGCAAGACCTACGAGGCGCAGATGGTGCCTATGGCCACAAACAACGACCAATGGATCGCGGACGTGACGAGCTACATCCGCAAGGCTTTTGGCAACAATGGGAAGCTGGTGCAGAAAAAGGAGGTGGAGAAGCTGCGCAAAGAGCTCTCCAAGCGCACCACGCCGTGGACCATCGAGGAGTTGCAGGCGCTCTATCCGCAGCCGCTGAAAAACCGCGCGGCGTGGAAGCTTACCGCCAGCAACAATGAAAAGGAAACTGCCAAGGCCATCGATGGTGACATCGCCACGCGCTGGGACACCCGCAAGCCGCAGACTCCGGACATGTGGTTCCAGATTGATCTCCCCGAAGCCACCGATATCTCCGGCCTGGTGCTCGACACGGGCAAATCCCACAACGACTACCCGCGCCAGTACAAGATCGAGCTGTCACTCAACGGCACTGAATGGGAGAAGCCGGTCCTTCAAGGAAAAGGCGACGCAGGAGCCGTCGAATACCTCTTCCCTAAACCGGCCAAGGTGAAATCCATCCGCATTTCGCAGACTGGTGAAGCAAAGGGAACGTACTGGTCCATTCATGAGCTGGAAGTGCTGGGCGTGGTGAAGTGAACCTGCGCGGGAAGCACAGACAAGAGCTTCTGCACCTTGCAACCTGCTCGTAACAGGGTAACCGCTGTGCCGGTTACCCTCAGATATGAAGCAGTCGTTCCACTCCATCGGCGCCATGGTGCTGATTCTCGGGTTGCTTGGTTGCAAGCGCCCGCCGTCCAATCTGCTGCAAGGCTATGTGGAGGGCGAGTTTGTGTATGTGTCTTCACCACTGGGTGGCAAGCTGACAAAGCTGAATGTGCAGCGGGGTGCGCAGGTGAAGGAGGGCGACGTGCTGTTTGCGCTGGAAGACATCGCGGAAACGGCGGCGCGGGATGAGGCGAGCCATCGGCTGCAGCAGGCCAAGAACACGCTGGAGGATGCGAAGAAAGGCAAGCGGCCGACTGAGATTGCGTCGCTGGAGGCGCAGCTGAAGCAGGCGCGTGAGGTTCTGGCCTTGTCGGAGATCGAGCTGGCGCGGCAGCTTGAGCTGACGAAATCCGGCGCGGTGGCGGTGGACAGCACGGACCAGGCCCGCAGCACGAATGTGCAGAGCCGCCAGCGAGTCGAACAACTGGAGGCGGATCTGAAGACTGCCACTTTGGGCATGCGCAGCGATGCGGTGGCAGCACTGGAAGCGGAGGTGAAGGCACGTGAGGCGGCGCTGGCCAAGGCGGCGTGGGATCTATCGCAGAAGCAGCAAAGCGCGCCGCAGGCCGGAGTGGTGAATGACACGCTCTATCGCGCTGGCGAGATGGTGGTGGCGGGACGGCCGGTGGTGTCACTGCTGCCGCCGGCGAACATCAAGGTGCGCACGTTTGTGCCGGAAACGCGGCTGACGACTTTGAAGGTGGGTGATGCGGTGAAGGTTCGGCTTGATGGGGTTGTCGAGCCGCTGAGTTCGAAGGTCAGCTTCATCGCGCCGCAGGCGGAGTACACCCCGCCGGTGATTTACAGCCAGGAGAACCGCAGCAAGCTGGTGTTCATGATCGAGCTTCGCTTTGATGATGCTGTGGCGGCGAAGCTGCACCCGGGGCAGCCGGTCGATGTGGAATTCGCGCCCTGACGATGAGCGAGGAACTGGCCATCGACGTGAAAGGCATGACGAAGCGTTTCGGCACGCGCACGGTCGTGAACAAGATCGACCTGCAGGTGCGCAAAGGCGAGATCTATGGCTTCCTGGGGCCCAATGGCAGTGGCAAGACCACCTTCATCCGCATGCTGTGCGGCTTGCTCAAGGCGGACGAAGGCAGCGGTACGTGCCTGGGTTTTGATGTGATCAAGCAGAGCGAGGAGATCAAAAAGCAGGTGGGGTACATGACGCAGCGCTTCAGCTTTTATGAAGACCTGAGCATTCGTGAGAACCTGGATTTCGTGGCGCGGATGTATGGCGTCAAAAATCGGGAGAAGACGGTGAGCACCTCCATCAAACGGCTGGGCCTCTCCGGACGCGAGCAGCAACTGGCGGGCCAGTTGTCAGGAGGCTGGAAGCAAAGGCTCGCACTGGCGGCTTGTTTGATCCATGAGCCCAAGCTGCTGCTGCTGGATGAACCGACGGCAGGTGTGGACCCGAAGGCGCGCCGCGATTTCTGGGAGCAGATTCATCAACTGGCCTCCGAAGGACTGACGTTTCTCATCACCACGCATTACATGGATGAGGCCGAGCGCTGTCATCGACTGGCCTATCTCGCGTATGGCAATCTGCTCACGCATGGCACGGTGCAGGAGGTGATTGAGAGCGCCCACCTCACCACCTGGCAGGTGAAAGGGAATGAACTGCTGAAGCTCGCGGGCGAGTTGCGCGGGAAACCGGGCGTGCATCAGGCGGTGGCGTTTGGCACCTCGCTGCATGTGAGCGGTGGCGATGCAGCGGCTTTGGAGCAGGCCATTGCGCCCTTTCGCAATGACTACGAATGGACGCTCATCCGCCCCGGGCTTGAGGACGTGTTCATTCACCTGATGGATCAATCGAAGGACAACTTCGCCGCCGCATGAACCGCTACTTTTCCATCACACGCTTTCTGGCGATCATCATCAAGGAGTTCATCCAGATGCGGCGTGACCGCGTGACCTTTGGCATGATGGTGGGCATACCGCTGCTGCAGCTCATGCTGTTTGGCTACGCGATCAACTCCGACCCCAAGCACCTGCCTGCGGCTGTGCTTATGAATGATCAGGGACCGCAGGCACGCACGCTGCTCAGCGCCATCCGCAACAGCGGCTACTATGAGTTTGTGCGGCAGGTGAAGAGCGAGGACGAGGCGCGCGAGGTGCTGGAGCATGGGGAGGTGCAGTTTGTCATCACCATCCCGCAGGATTTTTCACGGGACCTGCTGCGCGGAGACAAGCCGACGCTGCTGATCGAAGCGGATGCCACGGACCCTGCGGCGACGAGCAATGCCATCAACATCATGCGCCCGCTGCTGACCACGGCGCTCATGAATGACTTCAAGGGCCCTCTCGCTTATCTGGCGCAAAGCGAGGCTCCCATCGACCTGCGCATTCACGCGCTGTACAATCCGGAGGCGGTCACGCAGTATAACATTGTCCCCGGTCTCATGGGCGTGGTGCTCACGATGACGATGGTCATGATCACCGCGCTGGCCATCACGCGTGAGCGCGAGCGCGGCACGATGGAGAATCTGCTCTCGATGCCGACGCGGCCGTTTGAAGTCCTGCTGGGGAAGATCATCCCTTACATGTTCGTCGGCTACATTCAGGTGGTGCTCATTTTGATCGCGGCGCATTTCCTCTTTCATGTGCCGATGGTGGGGAATCTTGGCCTGCTCTTTGTTGCCGCGTTTGTCTTCATCGCCGCGAATCTCGCGGTGGGGATCACGTTCTCCACGCTGGCCACCAACCAGCTGCAGGCCGTGCAGGGTTCGTTCTTTTTCTTCCTGCCCTCGCTGCTGCTTTCGGGCTTTATGTTTCCCTTTCGAGGCATGCCGCAGTGGGCGCAGAACATCGGCGAGGTGCTGCCGCTCACGCACTTTCTGCGCATCATTCGCGGGGTGCTGCTGAAGGGGAATGACTTTGCCGACATCTCCCTTCAGCTCTGGCAGATCGGGCTGTTTGCGATTGTGGCGTTGTTTATTGGGGTGTTTCGCTACCGGCAGACGCTGGATTGAGGACACTTAAAATCGAAGCGCCGCCTGCGCTATGCGTTTTGGAGTGCGCCGGTCCTCCGGCGCTTTCGAGTATTCTATGGCTCGCGAAAAGCTCCAGAGGGCTGGAGCACTCCAAAACGCTGACGCGAGTTTTTACCATGCCAAAGCTTGAGAACACATTGGTAGTGCTTGTGCGCTCATGGAAGGACGGGCTGTCGCCACATCCGTCCTACGCAGGAGTCACAGCTTGTAAAACTTGGTCGCATTGCCGGACCATAGCTTGCGCTGGTCGGCGAAGGGGCGTGAGGCCACGATCTGATCCAGGGCCTCGACCCAGCCGCGCACGCGGCTGCCGAGGAGGCAGACGGGCCAGTCGCCGCCGAAGAAGACGCGGTCGGGGCCGAAGGCATCGAGGCAGTGGTTGACCACGGGGGCGAGGTCTTCGGCGCGCCATTCGCCGGGTGGAACGAAGGCGACGATGCCGCTGATCTTGCACATCACGCCGGGGCACGCGGCCACGGCATCGATGCCGCGTTTCCAGCCGTCGGCGGTGCAGCTGCGTTTCAGGCCGGGGCCGAGTTTGGGGTTGAAGGCCTTGGGATCGCCGTTGCCGCAGTGGTCGAGGACGAAGCGGGTCTCCGGGCACTGCTGGATGAGCTTCACGGCATCGTGCAGTTCTGTGGGGCGCATGGTGAGCTCGAAGTTTAGGCCGTGTTTGCCGAGCGTCTGCACACCGCGCACGAAATCGGGGCGCAGGCAGTAGCCAGCAGGGGTGGAGGGGCCGTGCAGCACCTGGCGCAGGCCTTTGACGATGCCGTTGCCGGCGTAGCGCTGCACGTAGCTTTCGAAATCTGCTGAGGCGGGACGCCCGCCGATCGTGGCGGCGATGGTCGGAGTGTTGCGGGCGCGGATTTGCGCCACGATGGCGTCGGCCTCCTTGATGTGATCTTTCGGAGCGACATCCACTTCCATGTAGATCGCCTTCACGTTGAGGCCATGAGTGGCCTCCAGATACTCGGGGGTGAGGAAGTCATGCTGCAGCACTTCAGGCGATGTTTTGACCCAAGGTGGATTCACGAAGCCACGACCCCAGAGGTGCTGATGGGTGTCGATGATCAGCTTGTCCGCCCGCTGGGTCGTCGTGGTGCAGGACGATGCGGTGAGAGCTGCGGCGGAAGTGGTGTGGAGGAACTGACGGCGGTTCATGGTGGAGGATGGAGATGCCTATACGGGATGCAGCGCGCTTACTTGTCAGGAACCGTTGGCCTTAGAGGCAATCAATCGTCTACATTCAATCCTTCAATATCCGCCAAGTCCTTGTGTCGGCCACTCGCCCGCTTGTTACGGATCAAATCTTCCAGCGCAATGACCGGCACTGTAAGGCCGTCGAAATCGGCCATTTGTTTGCGTGAAACGCATTCGGCAAATTCGACGCCTGAAATCTGATTGAGAATCTCAATCCGGTTCGGGGGAAAACCAAAACGAACGATGTTTCCAGGCTTGAGAAACAGCGATTCATCGACCATGCCCGGCTTAAAACCGAATCGCTCCAGACTCTTCAGAATGCGGTGCGTGTTCTCGACGCTCATCTCCACCCAGACGTCCATGTCCTGGGTCAGTCGCGGGTAGCCGTGGTATCCCACTGCCCAGCCGCCGATCAAGAGATACTCAACCTTCTCCTCGTTGAGATACCTCAAAAACTCGGTCAGATCGTCTGAGAGCAGCCTCTCCATAGTAAGCGAGTCGTAGTTTTTCGATGCCTAGGAAGCGCTCCCGCGCCGGACGCGACATCCAGTATTCGTAATCCTCGCGCCGCTGGTCTTCGAACGTGCCCACCGAGATCGCTGTGCGATCAAGACGGTTCATGTTCAGCAGTGAATGGGCAGCGGGTGACATCTCACCAGATGTTAAAGGCAAAGATTGGGTGCGCAAGACAGGTTATGAGCACTTGGAAGCAAGTTGACTCCTGATTACTAAAACGGGCGGCCATCACTGGCCGCCCGTTGAAGAAGTTGCGAAGCTAGAAGCCCCCTTCCCGTTTACACATGAATCGGATGCCCCTTGGCGACTTCTGTCGCCTCCTTGACCATCTCAGACAGGGTCGGATGGGCGTGGATGGTGGCTTCGATTTCGTCCCAGGTGGCTTCGAGATTCATGGCGAGGCCGATTTCGGCGATCATCTCGGTGCTTTCGCTGCCGATGATGTGCGCGCCGATGATCTCGCCGTGCGGTTCGCCGTAGAGGATCTTGACGAAGCCTTCGGGCTCGGCGGCGGCGAGAGCCTTGCCGCTGGCCACGTAGGGGAACTTGCCGACCTTGAACTTGAGGCCCTTTTCCTTGGCCGCGCGCTCGGTGAGGCCGATGCTGGCCACCTGCGGATGGCAGTAGGTGCAGCCGGGGAAGACGCCGACTTTCTTGGGCTTGTGCTTGGTGAAGAGACCTTCCACGCACTGCACAGCCTCATAGCTGGCGACGTGGGCGAGCCAGGGCGGCCCGATGATGTCGCCGGCACCGTAGATGCCTTTGACGGAGGTCTGATAGCGTTCGTCGGTCTGGAGCCAGCCGCGATCGGAGAGCTTGAGCTCGATGCCGCCGGGCAGCACGGGGGCCACGCCGATGGCGACGAGGCAGACGTCTGCCTCAAGGGTTTCGTTGGCAGCGCCTTCGACGGTGATCTTCACGCCTTTGCCATCTTCGGATGTGCCGGTGACCTTGGTGTTGGTGAGGATGCGGATGCCGGACTTGGTGAGGCTCTTTTCCAGGGTCTTGCTGACTTCGGTGTCCTCGACCGGGAGGATGTCTGGCAGCATTTCAACGACGGTCACCTTGGTGCCATAGGCATTGAAGAAGTAGGCGAACTCAATGCCGATGGCTCCGGCGCCGATGACGATGATGCTCTTCGGCTGCTTGTCGAGGGTCATGGCCTCCTTGCTGCCGATGACGGTCTTGCCATTGAAGGGGAAGCCGGGCATCGGGCGGGTTTTCGCGCCGGTGGCGATGAGGATGTTGGCCGCCTCGTGGGTGGCCTTGGTGCCGTCAGCGGCGGTCACTTCGACCTTGCCTGCGGCGGGGATGCTGGCGGTGCCTTTGAGGTAGTCCACCTTGTTCTTCTTGAAGAGGAACTCGATGCCCTTGTTGAGCTTGTCGCTGACGCCGCGGCTGCGGCCGATGACCTTGGACCAGTCGTACTCGACGCTGCCGATCTTGAGGCCGAACTCCTCGGCGCGGTGGGTGATGGTGTGGTACAGCTCGGCGTTCTTCAGCAGGGCCTTGGTGGGAATGCAGCCCCAGTTCAGGCAGGTGCCCCCGGCGCGGTCGTTTTCGACGCAGGCCACTTTTTTGCCGAGTTGCGCTGCGCGGATGGCTCCGACGTAGCCCGCAGGCCCGCCGCCGATAACGATGAGGTCGTAGTTCATGTTTTTTTGAGAGAGAAAGTGAGGGAGGAGAGAAGCGCAGCCGGAAGGGATGTTCAACCGGTGAATCAGTGTTCCCTGGATGGGAGATTTTCCAGATGACGCTCCTGGGACTCGTGCTAGTTTACGAGCATGAAACCCAAGGCGGTCATCATCACGGACCCAAAAAAGTTACGGGCGATCTGCTCCAATCAGCCGCGCGTCTCGCGGGAGCAGGCCATTCGCTCCATTTTGGCTGCCAATCGGGCAAGCTCATCCCCTCCGCCCGCGAGAGTGAGCTGAGCCGTCTTTTGGAAGAACTTGAGGTCGGCGTTCCAGGCTATCCGCCTTCCTTTATCGGCGGAGAGCACACGGTTTTTATTCCTGATCAGTCAGAAACCGTCATCAAACATACCCTGCCCGGCTTTTATGGCCGGATCATGGACGAGACGAAGCTGCTCGATCCACGCACTTTTCAGAACAAAACCCGGCATCATGATGCGGGCAGCGCTGCCTTCCGAATATCTGCGTCGCTGGGCTGTCATGGATGACGTTTTCGGGATGACCACCCATTACCTTGGCAAAGTCACCGGCTCTGACCGTGAGCCGCAGATGGCGGTGGAGCAGCCGTTCATCCCGGAGGATGAGAATCTGCCGGCCACGCTGGAGGACGCGGAGGCGTTTTTCGCCGCCCATGGGTTTGAGCGGGTGGACGACGCCCACATCATCAATCCCGAGGTGCATGGGGTGACGTGGTATCGCCAGCGGGATGGCATTCTCATCACCGATGCCCATGCACGGAATTTCCGCCGTGACCTCAATGGCGTGCTCATTCCGGTGGATCTGGTCATCGCTCTGGTGCCGCCCGGTTCATCGGCGCTGCTGCCTGCAGCGGCAAAGTTATGGGAACCGGCCGAAGAAGACTGAGACTTGCCTTGAACAGAGTCCCAAATCTGGCAACTTTCCAGCAGTTGGGCCGTTGGTTTGATTGGTTCAAAAATGCGCACTTCATTCCATCTTCTGCTAATCACATTCCTGCTGTCCTGGCAGGCAAGTGCGGCGGAGCAGCGGCAGAGCAATGACAAGCCGCCGAAAACCGACATCTCTGAACTCCTGAAGATCCAGAGTGACGTGCAGAAGCTCCTGCCACGGGTGCGCCAGGCGCTGGTGGCCATCCAAAGCGGGGACGGCACGGCCAGCGGGGTCATCATTTCCGCCGATGGGCTGATGCTGACGGCCGCGCACGTTCCCAACGGCCCGGGGAAGGACATGAAGGTCCTTTTGGAAGACGGCACCGTCACCACGGCCAAATCCCTGGGGCTGGACAAAACGACCGACGCGGCCCTGGCCCAGCTCAAAGACCGGGGCAAACCCTGGCCCTTTGTGAATCTGAGCCGTGAAGTGGCCAAGGCGCAGCCCGGTGAATGGTGCTTTGCACTGGGGCATCCCGGTGGCTTTGACAAGGCGCGCGGCCCCGTGCTGCGTGTGGGCAGGATCATCAAACAAACCGCCAACAGCCTGCACAGCGACTGCGTGCTGATGGGCGGCGACTCCGGCGGCCCGCTTTTTAACTTCAATGGCGAGGTCATCGGCATTCACAGCCAGATCTGGGAGGGGCGGGACCAAAACGTCCACGTCTCCATGGCGCCCTTTCTCCGGTCCTGGGAGGCGATGCAGAAATCCCAAGTCATCAAGACCTGGGGCACGGGCGCGGGAGGCTACCTTGGAGTGGCCACCGTGATGAACGACAGCCTGGATCTGGAAGTGGCGGATGTGATCGACGCCTCACCCGCGCTGAAGGCCGGAATTCGCGCCGGAGACGTCATCCTGAGCGTTAATGGTGAAGCCATGACCGACCAGCAGCAGTTCAGCGCCACCGTGCGCGCCCGGGCCGCCGGGGACACCCTCAAGCTCAGACTGCGCACTCACGACAAGGAACGCGATGTTTCCGTCCAACTGGCACAAAAGCCGCAGGAAGAAGGACAGTAAGCAAATGACGAAGGACGCATTTAACATGACGAAGGACCGTCCTGCCGCATTCCGTGCGGGGGCCATTTTGTCATTTGGGCTTCGTCATTCCGCTTTCCTTGTACTCCTCAGTCCCCTTCTCCTCCATGCGGACCCGCCTCGCCTGCCTCTGCCGCAGGAGGACCGCACCAATGGGAAGCACACGCTCGCGGCGGTGGAGAGGCTCAAGCCGCTCACCGTCGCCTGTGCCGCGCGCATCGAGAGCCCGCTGGGACGCTCCATCTGCACCGCCACCATTGTGGGGGAAGACGGCTATGTTTTGATCAAGGCCAGCGAAGTGCCCGAACTGCACAAGACGCGCATCAAATTCAGCGACGGACGCACTGCGGATCTGCGCGAGGTGCACCGCGACACGCGGCTGGACCTGCTGCTGGCCCAGGCGGTGGGCATCACCGGCCTGCGTGCGGTTTCGTTTGGTGGCGCACACTCACTCGGCCTCGGCCAGTGGCTGTGCAGTGTGGCGGATGCAGGCAAGGAAACGCGCATCGGCATTGTCAGCGCCAAATTCCGCCGCATTCCGGGCGAGGGGGCCGCCATGGGCATCCGCATGGACGAAAAGTCCGTCAAAGATGGCAAAGGAGTGCGCATTGTCGGCATCGCCAGCGAAAGCCCCGCCGAAGCCGCCGGTTTGAAGGAGGACGATGTCCTCATCACCATCGCAGGCGAAAAGGTGTCCGCGCAGGCGCGTGTTTATGACATCGTCAAAAAGCGCCAGCCCGGTGAGATCATTGACATCCACTACCTGCGCAAAGACAAGGAGGAGAGCTGCCGCGTCCGCCTGGCCAGCCGCACCAAGGTGATGAACAACTGGGAGGGTGAGGACTTCGCCAATGGCGGCATCTCCCTGCGCAGTGACGACTTCCCCGAAGTCCTCCAGCACGACATCCCGCTGCTCCCTGCGGACATGGGCGGCCCCGTGGCCAATCTCGAAGGCAAGGTCGTCGGCATCAACATCGCCCGTGTGGACCGGGTCACTACCTTTGCCCTGCCAGTGGAAGCCTTCTGGACCGAAACCCAGCTGTGGATCAAGGCCGACCGCCACCCACCAAAGGCGGTGCTGGCGCAATAAAGGGGTGCAAGGCTGCGGCTTGCGTGCAATTTCGGCACCTGCTGCAAGCGGGACGCTTGCCCTACTCCTATGCGCTACCAACCCCTGCCCGCCGAACTGTTCGTTTCAAATCGTCAGCATCTCTATGCCAAGCTGCCGCCGCAGTCAGTCGTGATCGTTCATGCCAATGATGTGCTGCCGACGAATGCGGACGGCTCCCTCAGTTTTGTGCAGAACAGCGATCTGTTTTACTTGAGCGGCGTGGATCAGGAGGAGACGATTCTCGTTCTCTATCCTGACGCCGCTGATCCGAAGCAGCGGGAGATGCTGTTTGTGCGCGAGACGAACGAGCACATCGCGGTGTGGGAAGGCGAAAAACTCAGCAAGGAGCAGGCGAAGGAGCGCAGCGGCATCACACGCGTGCACTGGCTGGAGGATTTTGAGGTGCAGTTCCGCTCCGTCATGTGTCAGGCGGACCATGTCTTTCTCAACTCGAACGAGCACCCCCGTGCCACCATCCCCACGGAAACGCGGGAGATGCGCTTCACGCAGCGCTGCCAGCGGGAGTATCCGCTGCACGATTACCGCCGTCTGGCGCAGCTCATGCACGAGCTGCGCGTGATCAAGAGCCCCCATGAAATCACCGCGCTGAATGAAGCGATCCGCATCACGGGAGATGGCTTTGACCGCGTGCTGAAGTTCGTGAAGCCGGGAGTGCAGGAGTTCGAGATCGAGGCGGAGCTGTCGCATGAGTTCATCCGCCAGCGTGCGCGCGGCTTTGCCTACACGCCAATCATCGCCAGCGGTGCGAACGCCTGCGTGCTGCATTACATCACCAACCACTGCCAGTGTCAGGACGGTGAGATGCTGCTGCTGGATGTGGCGGCGAACTACGGCAACTACAACGCCGACCTCACGCGCACGATTCCTGTGAACGGCAAGTTCACGCCGCGCCAGCGCCAGGTCTACGACGCCGTGCTGCGTGTCTTCAAAAAGTGCTGCCAGATGCTGCGCCCCGGCGTCATCATTCGTGAGTATCAGGAGGAGGTGGGCAAGCTGATGGAAAAGGAGCTGCTCGGCCTTGGATTGATCACGGAGGAGGACATCGCCAAGCAGGACCCCGACAAGCCGGCGTATAAAAAATACTTCCCGCACGGCACCTCGCATCCGCTGGGCATCGACGTGCATGACGTGGGCCACATGTGGAAGCCCGTGCAGCCCGGCATGGTCTTCACCGTGGAGCCCGGCATCTACATCCGGGAGGAAAAACTCGGTGTCCGCCTGGAGAACAACATCTTCATCGGTGAACACGAAAACATTGATCTCATGGCGCATATTCCGATCGAGGCGGATGAGATTGAAGCGCTGATGAAACGCTGACATGTCGCTGCCACGCTTCCATCTTTCCGCCTCCGACTGGGCCACGCCGCATCTCACGCTGACCGGTGATGAAGCGCAGCATTGTGGCCGCGTGATGCGCAAGCAGCCGGGGGACACCATCGAGGTCTTTGATGGTGCGGGACGCGTGGCGGTTTGCGAGATCACGCACGTGACCAAATCGACCGTGCAGGCCAGAGTCACCACTGAAACGCGAGTGGAGCTGTCTCAGACGTCGATTCATCTGCTGCCTGCGCTGATCAAAGCTGAGCCTTTTGAGTGGCTGCTGGAAAAGGCGGTGGAACTGGGCGCTGCGAGCATCCAGCCCATCATCACGGAACGGACCGTGATCCATCTCGATGCGGCACAGACGGAGAAGAAGCTGGCCAAATGGAGGCGGCACATGATTGAAAGCGCGAAGCAATGCCACACGCCGTTTGTGCCTGAACTTCACGCGCCCATCACCCTCGCCGCAGGTGTGAAGTTTGAAGCCGGACTCAAGCTTATCCCCGCACTGAGCGAGCACTCCCGCACGCTCAAACAAGCATTGCCTGCGGACAAACCGAGCAGCGTGGCCGTCTTGATCGGCCCCGAGGGTGATTTTACGGCGGAAGAAGAAGGGCAGGCTTTTGCAGCGGGGTTTGTGCCTGTGACGCTGGGGCCGCTGGTCCTGCGTGCCGAGACTGCCAGCATCGCCACGCTGGCGATCCTGGGGCATGAGCTGCGCTGAATCTGGACATCCTTTTGTCTGAGCAGGTGCGTTTAAAAAGAATACCGCCATGACACCGAAACTCATCCTCCAGCTTTTTTGCCTTCTCTGTTTCTTTGTCACGCTGCCCGCAGCAGAGCCGGCGGAGAAGGCGAAGATCGAGACGCTGATCACGCACATTCAGGGGCTCGAAAACGCCATGTTTGTCAGGAATGGCAGCGATTACAGCGCGGCGAATGCGGCCAAGTTTCTCCGGGCCAAATGGGAGCGGAATGACAAGGAGGTGAAGACCGCGACAGATTTCATTGCGAAGGTGGCCTCCGCCTCAGGCACTTCCGGGAAGCCGTATGTGATTCGCTTCAAGGACGGGAAAGAGACGCCGTGCGGTGAATACCTGACGGCACAGCTGAAGAAACAGTGAGCTGAGGAGTGCAGGCAGGCCCGCACTTGCAGCTGCATGGCTTCAGGCCATGTTGAGCTGCATGGAGGTCCGCAGCTACCAGCCTGCCGATGAGGACCAGGTCATTGACCTGTGGACTTCCTGCGGACTCGTGAAACCGCAGAACAATCCGCGTGAGGACATCCAGCGCAAACTCGCTGACTCTCCCGAGCTGTTTCTTGTGGGGGTGCTGGACTCGCAGGTGATCGCCACCGTCATGGCTGGATATGAGGGGCATCGAGGCTGGATCAATTATCTGGCCGTGGCTCCGCATCTGCAAAAGTCGGGCCACGGACGCGCCCTCATGCGGCACGCTGAAGACCTGCTGCGCCGGCTGGGCTGCCCCAAAATCAATCTGCAGGTGCGCACGACAAACACCCAGGTGATTGAGTTTTACCAACGGCTCGGATTTGCCATTGATGATGTCGTGAGCCTGGGCAAGCGCCTGGTGGTGGATGAGCCCTTTGAACGGTGAGCCGAAGCCCGAAGGCAATGACTGGTGCCTTAATGCCTTAAATCCGCCGGCGTGTTCGCATTGTGGAAAAAGGGCATCTGATCATCTCCCAGCGCATGCGTGATGGCCAGACCCGAATGGACGGCGGTCTCTATGATGTGCTGGAGCTTGAAGTCTTTCTTGGAAAGCGACTCCCGCATGAGCGGCAGCATGGAGGGAACGTAAAGACCGGCGAGGGTTTCATCGCCGTGCGGGCCGCGAAAGAACCAGCCCTTCTCCGGGCTCTCGTGCTGGTTAAGCTGCTCGCGCAGAAAGGTGGCGGTCATCCAGGGCATGTCCACGGCGAGGACGAGCAGCGGCATCTGCACCTGCTCCAAACAACGTGTGATGGCACCCAGCGGGCCGTCATCCACGCCGTCGGGATCATGGATGACTTCGACTTCATCGCTGGGGCTGACAAACAAGGGCTGATCGCGCCGGCAGGAGAGCAGCACGCGCGCGGCACCGATCGACTGCAGCTTGTGCAATTGGGCCTGCCACAAATCCTGCCCATGCCAGTGGAGCAGGGCTTTGTCCTGTTTCATCCGGGTGGAGCGCCCCCCGGCGAGCAATACGGCGGCGAAAGGAGTGTTCATGATTTGCGGAGGATGCCGTCGCTCAAAATTTTGGCCCGCAAGCCGCCGTGGCCTTTGAGCGCTGCTTCGGCGCCTTCAGCGAAGGCCTGGTTCATCCAGTGGCAGGGCGCGGCCTCCTGCGTGCCGAGAAAACGGACGCCCTGCACTTCAAATTCGGTGCCGATGAGGGTGTTGAGGTCGATGCCCTTAGTGATGATGTTGCGGCGAAAGACGGAGGGGGGCACGCCCATGGCGCTGAACTTTTCGCAGAGGCGCTCATACTGCTCGTGCTCAAAGAAGGTGACCTGCCCTTTGAAGTCCTCCTTCCAGCCGAAATAGCGATCACCCCGCAGGCCTTTGCCAGCCACGCATTCAGCCTCCGGCACTTCGATCATGGGCGTGGTGCCGGGCGGCAGGCCGTGATGACCGACGTAGATGTGCTCTGGAGAAAGGAAGATGTGCAGGATTTGCATGCGGGGCTTGAATGTTGGCTCCAAGGTGTGCCCAATCCATACGTCTATGACCGCAACTGATCAACCCATCCGCATCGGCATCATCGGCGCCGGTGGCATCGTCAAATCCCGCCACATGCCCGGCCTGCGGGCGATCCCGAATGTGCAGATCACCCAGGTGACGAACCGCTCGCTGGAAAGTGCCGAGGCTTTTTGCCGTGAGTTTGCCCCGGAAGCGAAGGCGGTGGAGCGCTGGGAGGAGGTGGCGTCGAGCGATGAGGTGGATGTGGTCTGGATCGGCACGCACCCCTACATGCATGCGGAGATGACCTGCTACGCGCTGCAGCATGGCAAGCACGTCTTCACGCAGGCACGCATGGCGGCCTCTCTGCCGGAGGCGAACCAGATGTGGGAGGCGTCCATGCGCTATCCGGAACTCGTCACCGCCATCTGCCCGGCACCGCAGGGCATGCATGGTGGAGAGCTGGTGAAGAAGCTGCTCGCGGAAGGGGCCATCGGCACACCACATCAGGTGCTGCTGCATAGTTTCAATGATGCCTGGCTAGATGCGGCCAAGCCCGCGCACTGGCGGCAGCAGTCCGACTTGAGCGGCATTCAAATCCTCACACTGGGCATCTACACCGAGGTGCTGCAGCAGTGGCTCGGCCACATCGTGGAAGTGGAGGCTCGCGGCAATGTGGTGATCCCGGAACGTGCGGGTGTGGAGGTGGACATTCCGGATTTCGTCCACGTGATGGCCAAATTCCGCAGCGGCATCGAGGCCACAATGCTCTTCAGCGGCGTGGCCGCGCATGCGCCGACGGACAAGCTGTGGATCTTCGGCTCCGAAGGCACGCTGAGCTATGACTTTGCCACGGATGATCTTCAGCTGGGCAAACGCGGCGGCAAGCTGGAGTCAGTGCCAGTTCCCACCGAGCTGCAGCGAAGCTGGACGGTGGAGCGTGATTTCATCGCGGCGGTGCGTGATCCGAAAGCCCCGCGACCCAGGCCGGATTTTGGTGAAGGCATGAACTACATGCGTGTGGTGCATGGCGTCTGGCAGGCCATGGACGCCCAGGCGGCGGTGCGCGTGGTGTAATACCATGATCTGTTTAAAACCGGTCTGTCATCCAGTCTCAGCAGACCTGTTCTCGAACAGGCGGGCAGCGCGCGGCACCTGGGCGTAGGGTGGGTGTGTTTGGCGTCGATACCCTGTCATCTTCCATCGCCTCCTCCGCCAAACCGCCCGACTTCGAGGACGTTCGCACGCCACAGTGTCTGCACTACGCTCGCAGACGGGCGGGCTTGCGCCACAACCGTCCTACGGCATGAGATCACGCCATGCGCCGGCGGCCCACGGCGAGGGCGCCGTTCACGACGTGCAGCAGGCCTTCGACCTGGTAGGGCTTTGGCAGCGCCGCGGCAAAGCCGTAGGCGGCGCAGTCTTTCATGACGGCATCATCCCGGTAGCCGGAGGAGACGATGGCGAGGATCTGTGGATCGAGACGACGGAGATAGAGCATGGTTTCCCGGCCGCACATGCCGTCGGGAATGGTGAGATCGAGAATGGCGAGGTCGTAGGGACGGCCCTGCTGCATCGCTTCCTGATACTGGCGCAGAGTCTCCTTGCCATCTCCGGTTTCGACGACTTCAAATGACGCCTTTTCCAAGGCACGGCGCATCAGATCGCGCACCATGAGATCATCCTCGAGCAGCAGGATGCGTCCGGCGGAGGGTTTGGCGACTGGCAGCGGTCGGCTGGGTGTGTGCGCCACCGGCACCAGAGCGGCCTCGATCACCCGGCGCATGTCACCCATGGACTGGTAGCGGTGCTCACGATCCGTCATCAGGGCACGGATGATGACCGCGTCAAAGCGGGGATCCAAACCATGCAGCAAGGTGGAAGGCGGCTGCCAGGAGCCGCGTGGCAGCGCCCCTGTCAGCATCTGATACATCAGCACGCCGAAGGCATAGATGTCGGCACGATGATCGACGTCCCGGTGCGCGTTGAACTGCTCCGGTGCGGCGTATTCCGGCGTGCCCATGACCATGTGTGTTTCGGTGGCCATCGAAGGCGCACGCATTACGTCCTTGGCGAGGCCGAAGTCGGTGATCTTCACCTCGCCCTGGCGCGTGAGCATGATGTTCGCGGGCTTGATGTCGCGATGGACGATGCCTTTGGAGTGCGCGTATTCGAGTCCGGCGCAGATTTGCGGCAGCAGCTGCAGCGCGAGTTCACGCGTCATGCGCCCAGTGCGCATGATTTCACCGAGATCGGTGCCATCCACGAACTCCATGACGAAGAACAGAAAGTCGGTGCCGATGTGACCATAGTCGTAGATGGCGACGATGTTCGGGTGGTTCAGCGTGGCCATGGCCCGCGCCTCACGGCGGAAGCGGTCTTCAAAGGCGAAGTCGTACCCGTCGCTCACGCGCAGCACCTTGATGGCCACCGGCCGACCCAGGCTGAGCTGCGTGCCACGGTACACCGTGCCCATGCCGCCGATGCCCACCTGCGCCTGCACCGAATAACGCCCGAAGGGCATCATCGCGGACAGTTCCTGCGACGAAGGCGGCGCGGAACGAGTCACGAGGGGAGCGGCGGTGCTGCTGGTAAGTCGCATCAGTCAGGTACTGTGACACACCTGACAACGGGAGCAACAACCATCAAGCTTAGAGTATATTTAGGCCTTCCTACCTAAGCGGCGGCGGGCTTGCTGGCAGCCGCCAGTTTACGTGTGTAAATGAAGGCGCCGATGGCCAGTGCCAGCATTGCGATGCCCAGCAGCGGACGGACAAAGATCCAGGCGATGGCGATCACCAGGAAGGAGATGGCACCCGCCAGAACAAAGGAGATCAGGCCTGTGCCCATGCCGATGATGTTGCCGATGAAGGGAATGACGCTGCCCAGCACGCTGAGCGGCTTCATGATGGCCATGAAGCCGAAGGCCATGAAGAGGAAGCCCAAAAAGCGCACCAGCCAGGTGATCATCGAATTCGCTCTGGCGGCGTCTTTGAACATCTTGTCAGAGCTAACGGTGCCTGCTTCGATGAAATAGATCGGGTCGCCGGCCTTGGTCTGGTAGGGCTCAAAAGTTTCCCCGATCTGCGCCGCCAGGATGCTGAAGGTGCCGGGCTTCACGATTTCATAGGACACGCGGACATCGCCGATTTTGGGCTCTTTGGGATTGGCTCCAAAGTAGAATGCTCCATCCTGGATTTTCGTGCCGTCTTTGAGATCCGCAGGCAGCGTGGCCAGATCTGCGTCCGTCACTGCGCGCGCAATCGGGCTGCCCATCTCTTTCACAAACTTTTCCGGCACATCGAACGCCCCGAGTTTGACCTTCTCGGCGCTCATGTTCTCGTTTCCTGCGATCAAGTCACCCTCGTTGGTGTGGCCTTCGGGCTTTTTGAACTCAGACGAGTTCACCGGTTCATCCACCCACTTCTTGTCGTAGGTGTAGGTCGTCGTGGTTTCCTCGCCGCCACCCACTTTTTGCTTCGTCTCGCTCTTCTTGTCCTCCACCCACTGATAGATCATTTCGGTACGCACCAGCCGCAAAGCCGGCACGCTGATGCCGTAATGACTGTCCACCACCAGTGCGTCTGTTTTGGCCTCACCGGTCACATGCACCAGCTTTTTGTCATTGGCCGGGTCCACTTTGTCTGCGGACACATGCACCACGGCGGCGGCGCCTTCCTTCAGGCTGTTCGCGGTGGTGATGGCACGGCCTTCATTCCACCAGAGCAGAATGATCGTCAGCGGGATGACAATGATGCCAAACAGAATGCCTTTGATCGATTCGCCGATGCGGCTGAACCAGTTTTGTGAAGTCACTTCAGTGTAGGAGTCAGCCATGGGAATGAATTGGGTTGTTCAGTGTAAATTGGAGCGGAAAACAGGTCCGGCTGCCAGTTTTTTCTGTCACACGAAAATACCGAAACCGGTGACAAGGCGGCAAGAAACCGCCGCCGCTTCGTTTGTTAGTCTCTACCCCATGAAAACGCGTCTCCTTTTTCTCCTGCTCGGTGGCACTGCGCTCGCTGCGGACCCGAACGTCAAACCCGGCGATGTCGCAGGCAACGAGGCTGTGAAAAAAATCATGGAGACGCGCGCCGGTCGCGGCGTGATGCGGGACGACACGCCTCCCACGCCGCCCGAGGAGGCGCTGAAGAAATTCAAAACGCGCAGTGACGTGGCCATCGACCTCATGGCCGCCGAGCCGGTGGTGGAGCAGCCGCTCTATGCGAGCTGGGATTCCAAAGGGCGCATGTGGGTGGTGCAGTACCGCCAGTATCAGTTTCCCGCCGGGCTGAAGATCATCAGCTACGACCAGCATCTGCGCGCCAAGTTTGACAAGGTGCCGCTGCCGCCGCCACGGGGTGAAAAGGGGGCTGACAAGATCACCGTCTTTGAGGATACAGATGGCGACGGCTTTTTTGACAAGCACGAGGACGTCATCACCGGCCTGAACATCGCCAGCGCCGCGCTGCATGGCATGGGGCGCATCTGGGTGCTGAATCCCCCTTACCTGCTCAGCTACGCGGATGCAGACTTCGACGCGAAACCTGACTCTGACACGCCTGAGGTGGAGCTCAGTGGCTTCGGCTTGGAGGACACGCACAGCGTCGCCACGAATTTGCAATGGGGCATGGACGGCTGGCTCTACGGTGCCAACGGCAGCACCACCACCGGCAACGTCAGCAGCGCGAACACCAAGAACGTGAAGTGGGAAGGCCAGTGCATCTGGCGCTACCATCCGAAGAAGAAGACCTTTGAAATCTACGCCGAGGGCGGCGGCAACACCTTCAGCCTCGACTTTGACAGCAAGGGCCGCCTGTTCTCCGGCACGAACGGCGCCACACGCGGCATGCACTATGAGCAGGGCAGCTACGGCATCAAAGGCTGGGGCAAGCACGGCCCGCTGACCAATCCCTATGCGTTTGGCTGGTTTGAGCACATGAATCACCAAGGCGACAACAAACGCTTCCCGCAGGCTTTCACCGTGTATGAAGGCGGCCTGCTCGGCAGTGCCTACGAGGGCAAAATCATCGCCCCGAACGCGCTGCAAAACCTCGTGTATGTGAGCGAGCGCATCCCTGACGGCTCCACCTTCCGCACCAAGGATGAAGAAAACCTGCTCAGCACCCCGGACCGCTGGTTCCGCCCCGTGTGGGCCGGTGTGGGCCCGGATGGCGGCTTCTACATGGCCGACTGGTATGACACGCGCCTCAGCCACGTGAGCCCCATCGACGACTGGCACAAGACCAGCGGCCGCATCTACCGTGTGCGGCCTGCCGCAGGCGCGCCGAAGCTGAAGCCGTTTGATTTGAGCAAGGCGAGCGGGGATGAGTTGCTCGGTTATTTGAGCCATCCGAACGAGTGGTTCCGGAAGCAGGCGGTGCTGGAGATTGGGTGGCGGAAGCTGAAGGAGCTGGAGAAGCCACTGACAGAGATGCTGGATACGAAAGCGAATAATCCTCACGCGCTGGAGGCCTTGTGGGCTTTGGACATGCTTGGTCCAGCGGAGATGGAATCAGACCTGGGAGGTTATGAGAAAGTCAATAATGCCATCGTGACCGCTGCGGAACACAAAGACCCGTATGTCCGTCGGTGGGCGGCAAAAATGCTCGGAGAACGTGGCAACTTCTGGATGAAGAATGTGGCTCTCACTGAATTGCAAAAAAGCCCTGAACTGGAAGTGCGCGCTCAGATCGTCGCGTCGGCCAAACGACTGCCAGCCGGCATAGCCCTTCCTTTGTTGAAAAGTGCTGACGTCGAGGACGAAAGCGGTCATCTGCCGCTGCTTGCCTGGTGGGCGCTCGAATCCAAAGCTGAAAAAGAACGCGCTGCCGTTTTCGCTTTCCTCAAGAGTGACACCGCTTTCCTGAAGACTACCCTCTTCCGCGACAACCTCGCTGAGAAGTTGGCGAAACGCTATGCGCTGGCGGGTGGCGAAGAGAACTTCCAGTCCTGCGCGGATCTACTCGCGCTGACGAATGATGACGCCCTGCGTGGCAAGTTCATCGCCGGCATCGCCTCCGCCTTTGAAGGCGCGGAGATGCCGAAGCTGCCGGAGTCGCTTACAAAGGCGCTCAATAACTACATGGCGAAGCAGAGCGGCGGGGATCTCACGCTGGCGCTGCGCAGTGGCAGCGCGGATGCGCTGAAGAGCGCGCTGAAGCTGCTGGAAGACAAAAAGGCGAGCAGCACCGCCCGCATCGCCATCGCCAAAACGCTGGCTGAACTCGGCAAGCAGGAAGCGGTGATGCCGATGGTGAACATTTTGAAAGCCACGAGCCCGCCGGGCCTCAAGCGCGGCATTCTCCAGGCAGCGGCCAAGTTTGATGACAAGCGCATCCCCGAGGCCCTGCTGCTCGGCTGGGAGGCTCAAATCGCCGGAGACAAGGCGCTGCGCGAAGATGCGCTGCGTGTGATGGCAGGCCGCAAGGAATGGGCGCAGATTTTGGTGAGTTTTGTGAATGAGTGGAAGGTGCCCACCAAGCACTTCACTGTGGACATCGTGCGCCAGCTCAGCCTGCACAAAGATCCCGAGATTGATGCAGCCATCGACAAGCACTGGAAGGGCCTGCTGGCCACGGGCCCCACGCCGGAAAAGAAGAAGGAGTCTGAACGCATCAAGGCTGTTCTCAAGACCGGTCTCGGCGATGCCGACAAAGGCAAGATCCAGTTCATGGCCCGCTGCGCCATCTGCCACAAGCTCTTTGGCGAAGGCGGCCAGATCGGCCCCGAACTCACCGGCTATGACCGCAGCAACGCCGACTTCTGGCTCGACAACCTCTTCATGCCCAGCATGGAAATCCGCGAAGGCTTCGGCGCTTACATCGTGAAAACGAAGGGCGGCCAGATCCTCACCGGCCTCATGGATGCGCAGGACGCCAAAGGCATCGTCATCAAAGACATGGCCAACAACAAAACCGCGCTCAAGCAAACCGACATCGAATCCATGACCGCCTCCCCGATTTCCCTCATGCCCGAAGGCCTCACCACCGGCATGAGCGATGCGGATCTGAAGGACTTCTTTGCGTATTTGATGAAGAAATGATCTGAGTCTCAGCAGCTCAGCCCATCACTGAAGATCAGGAACTCGCAGGCCTTCCAAAGCGGCGAGTTGGAGTGCCTTGACGTCAAAGCTCCAAAACGTGTCACAGCCCAGCAGCAGCGCGAAAGCCACGTGAAGAAGATCGTATGTGCGATATCCATGTGCTGCAGTGTGACGCAGCGACAGTTCTTCAAATTTTTCTTTCAGCCTAGAATAGGGCACCAGAGCTGGGCGTAAAAACTGCCCGGCGCTCAATGCATCACGAAATTCCTGCTGAGCGGCACCTGCAAATTCGGAAGTCACCCGCATGCGCCCCTCCATTCGAGTAACGAAAACACAGCGCTGAAAGGCGTTGATCAACTCCAGTTCCGTAAGCCAGGTCACCGGCAAAGGGGCCGCCGCCTGTAACGCCGCTTCTTTCGCCCAACCTCTGGCTTTTTCAGCACCTTCAAGATTCAGGTAGAGGCGGGTCAAATAGTTGGTGTCCGCGTAAGGAATCATGCGGCATCTTCTTCACCAGCCAGCCAACGGTCGAGTCCCGCGGTCTGCTTCGCCGTCCAGCGGGGCATTCCAAGGACATGCAGGCGTTCCCAGTATGCGTCAAAATCAGGCACCCGCATTGAAGCGGAAGACATGGGCATGGTGGCATCCAAATCCATCATGGCGTCCATGAAGCGGCGCTGCTCGGCTGGGGGCAGAGCTTTGACTTGCAGCAATAGGTCACGCGCACTCACTTTTAAAAGATACCCGTGGGGTCCTGACTCACAAGCCACTTTTCCAGCCTGAGCGATGCGTATTTGATGAAGAAGTAATCCACCTCACCGATACCACACCCCAAAGCCGCGCAGCCAAGTGGCTGCCACGCCGAGCAGGAGGGCCAGAGAGCCGAATTCTGTGGCGAAGGGCAGGTGCAGATCGGCAAAGACATCCAGGGTGGAGTAGAGAGCGCCTGTGCCGGCCAGAGCGGCTGCCACGCCATAGACGTGGCGGCCAATCCAGTGGTCATTGGTGAAGGCGGCGGCGTTGACCACGGCGGCGAAGATGCAGGTCAGGGCGGCAAACCCGCCCTCGGCCCCGAGATGCCAGGCAAAGCCGAGCACGAGGCTGGAGATGGAGGCGAAGATCAGACCGCCCACCACCACGCCCTCCCAGTACTCGCGCGGGCGCAGCGCCTCCCGTGCGAAACGATCCATCACAATGAAGGCCGAGCTGAAACCGCGCGCCAAATGCGCCCACAGCACGAACATCAGCCATGCGCCGATGACCACTGCACCGAGGATGGGCGAGACGGTCTTGAGGTAGCTGCTGACCACCTTGTAGCAGATGAAGCCGCCGAGCATGATGGCGGTCTGCCGGCCTTCCGTGAACTGGTTCATGAAGTGCGCGAACTTCAGTTGCAGGCGATACGGCCATGACCGCGCACGGAAGGACTCGATGAGGCCCAGTCTTGCGTTTTCATTCATGGGGTTCAGCCGCAGAGCCTCAAGGAAATGCTCGTTGGCTTTTTTATGGTCCCCCTTCATCACGGCCATCCAGCCGGCGCTGGTGTGGGCGCTGTCGTCTTCGGCGTTGCGCTCCAGCTGGTATTTGATGAGGTCCTGGTTGTCGCCGTCCTTCTTCTGCAAGAGCAGCGCGGCGGAGAGCACCTCGGCGGCCATGGTGTTCTCGGTGTCGAGCGAGAGCGCGGCGCGCGCGGAGGCCTCCGCTTTCGGGTAATCACGCAGGCGCAGGTGCAGGCGTGAGAGAACGGCGTGGCTGAAATCGCTGTCGGGATCGAGATTCACCGCTTCCTCGGCCTGCTGCAGCGCTGCTTTGATCGCGGCATTCTGGCCGTCTTTGGCATTCGCATTCAAGGCGAGCGCCAGGACGCTGCGGGCGAAGGGATTTTCCGGTTCAAGCGCCACGGCGCGCTGGGCCGCGTCGATCGACTTGGGCGCGGTGTCATCCTCCTGCATCCAGCACAGCGCGAGCATGATGTAGCTGAGCGTGTGATGCGCATCGAGTTCGAGCGCCTGCTTGTAGCACGCAATGGCATCCTGCGTGCGGTGCTGGCTTTGCAGCAGGCGGCCGCGGGCGAAGGCTGCTTCAGGAGAGGGATGAAAATCTTCAGACATGCGCTGCCAGGGGTTCAGCGCTTCATGAGGCCGAGGTGCTTCAAGACGTCGTCGTAAAAACCGCTTTGATTGGAATACATCGCGTAATTTTTCGCGCTTTCAAACCACGCCTTTGTCGTGGCCTTGTGGCGGCCTGCGGCTTTGATGAGATCCTTGGTGGTCAACGGGATGACCTTGCCGCTGCGCATGACCTCGTTCATCACGTCTTCGGTGGCGAGATCGAAGACCGCCTTCAAATCTGCGCCGGAGAAGCCTTCGGTTTTTTTGGCGAGCGCACGTGGATCGAGTTCACCGATCGGTTTGTTCTTCGCCATGACCTCGATGATCGCAGCACGACCTGCTTCATCCGGTGGTGGCACAAACAGGGTGCGGTCAAAGCGACCCGGACGCCGAAAGGCAGGATCGATGTGCCATGGTGCATTCGTGGCACCGAGGATGAGCACGCCGTCGTTGTTCGACTCCGCGCCATCCATCTCAGAGAGGAAGGCGTTGATGAGATTGCGGCCGGCGCTTTGGCGCAGATCACGGCGGTCTGCGGCGAGCGCGTCCACTTCATCGAAAAACAGAATGCTGGGTGCGTTCTGACGCGCGAGCTCAAAGACCTCGTGCATGTTTTTCTCCGAACCGCCGATCCACATGTCGAGAATCTGGTGCAGGCCCAGGGCGATGAAGTTGGCTTTGATCTCGCCGGCGGTGGCCTTGCTGATGAGCGTCTTGCCCACGCCGGGCGGGCCGTAGAGCAGTACTCCGCCGCCGACTTTCTTGTCGTAGGCCTTGAACAGCTCCGCGTGCTGCAGCGGGTAGATGATCTTCATGCGGATCTCCTCCTTCAGCGCCTCCATGCCGCCGACGCTGGAGAAATTGAGCTCTGGCTTGCCGAATTCAGCCAGCCCGAGATCGTAGGCGGCACCACCGCGCGGATGGCCGTCTTCGTCGTCTTTGTCTTCTTCCACCAATTCGAGGGGAATACCGCTGGAGGTCATGGCCCCGCGCTTGCGTCCTGAGCTATCGTCCCCTGAGGGCTTGATGCCGTGCAGATCTTTTTCGATGCCGGGGTCCGCCAGGGAGCGATTCATAGCGATGCCTTTGTCATACATCGCCTTGGCCTTTGGCAGATCGCCTTCGGTGATGTGAATGCGTGCGAGCAGCAGGTAAGCGGCGGCGCAGGTGGGTGTGTCGGCCACGATCTGCTCGGCGCGCACCGCGGCCTGAGAGGTCTTGCCTTGCAGCAAAGCGACACGGGCGAGGCCCAGGCGTGCGTCTGCGTGGGCTGGGTCGTCTTTCAACACGCGCTGAAAGCTCTGCTCAGCCTCATCCAGCAGGCCGTCATCCAGGCAGGCGTCCGCAAAAAGCATCAGCAGCGGCGCATTGTCGGGCGAATGTTGGAGTGCCAGCCGAAGAGCATCGAGATTTTGAGCCATGGGGCAGACTCCTGCGTGGGGTGGCGGAGGTGGCAAGGTATTTTAATTTCCCAATGCACGTCGATACGCCGCGATCCTGGCCAGGTAGGCCTGCCACTTGGCACCCGGACGCCCACGGTCCATCAGGAAGTGCGGGCAGTTTTTGTGGCCGAGATTGCGGTGATCATCGTGGCGGATCATGAGCCAGTGCTGATGCGGGACGACGTGATCCAAAGGAATGTTGTACTGCTTCATGAGCCAGGCGGTGAGACGCGCGGTTTTGTCCAGCGTGCGGGCGCGGTCGTTGCCACGGTTTTCGCACATTTCGATACCGATGGAGCTGCGATTGCCGGGGCCGTCATAGTCGGCGTGTTCGCCACGCTCGTTGGTGGGCATGCTCTGGTAGATGGAGTGGTCATCCACGGTGAAATGCCAGCCGATGTAGCCGATGGCATTGTGCCGGCCCTTGATCGAGCCGGTTTTCAGCATCTGGGCATGGGCGTAGGCTCCGGCACCCCGCCCATAGTTCTCCGTGGCATGGATGGTGACGTAGGTGGGCCGCATGGGCCGGTACTGCCGGCGGGCGTAACGCCCGTTCGGTATCAAATCGACCGTGACACCTGGCGGCGTGCCCTGTGGAACGATGACCGAACAGGAGCTCAAAAGCGCCCCAAGAAGAGTGTAGCAGGCGATGTGGCGGAATTTCATGGGTTCAATATGAGCACTTTACGTGACAAGATCCGTTTCCGGTCCCATGTCGTTATCGAGTTTAGGTAAGTTTTTGGTTTTCCTTAGTTTTCGATGCGCTCGGGCAAGGATGCAAAGATTCTCAATTTCGCTCTTCAGGGGCGGCATTTTAACGCGTGAAAAATTTTTACGCCGTGGAACCCTTGAATCTCCGGCGTGAAACGCTTTTTAGCACAATGGATGGGAAAAAGATCTGGCCAAAACACTATATCTTGTGCATGATCCGCCTCGGTCCGCGTCCTATCTAGAATTTATGACGCATACCGGATAATTTGTCATTTTCGATAAAATTCTAATAAACATCCTTCACTCTGCAACGAAATCGTCATGGAAAAGACCTACAAGATCGGCAATCGCGAGTTCCCCCTCGATCAAGATAAAGCAGAAGCAGCCTTCGCAGCGAAGATGGTGATTAATGGTCGCAAGAGCATGACCTTCAACCTTCTCCCGCTGAAATATCAGTGGGCTTATGACCTATACCGGATCATGAAGGCCAACCACTGGGAGCCGGAAGACATTCAGATGCAGAAGGATGTGGAACAATGGCGCTCCAACGATGTGTCCCAGAACGAACGCTGGATCATCATGATGGGCATCGGCTACTTCAGCGCCGCAGAAGGCATCGTGGGTGACAACGTGCAGCATGTGGTGCGCGAGCTGGTGACCGCCCCCGAATTGAAGCTCGTCCTGGGCCGCCATGCCCATGAGGAGAACATCCATGCGGATTCCCTGCTGTACATGATTTCCTCCCTGGGCATCAACCCGCATGAGTGCGAGGCCATGTTTGAGCAGATCCCGACGATCGTGAAGAAGAACGAATTCGTCACCAAACACTCCAACAACCTGCGCCGCGATCTCGATCTCACCAAGCTGGAGAACAAGCAGCTGCTGGCGAAGAACATCTTCGTCTTTGGCCAGTGCATGGAAGGCACGCAGTTCTACGGCCTGTTTGGCATGATCCTGAGCCTGTACCGCCAGAACAAGTTCCCCGGCATCGGCCAGATGTTCCGCTACACGCTGCGCGATGAGTCGAACCACATCGAAGTCTTCCGCAATCTGTTCATGGACCTCATCGAGGAAAACCCCGACATCTGGACCGCTGAGTTCCGTGAGGAGCTGCTCAACATCATGCGCGAAGGCGTGGCGCTGGAGAAGGAGTTCATCCGTGACTGCCTCCCGGTGAATGCCGTGGGCCTGAGCGCGGAAGAATTTGAGCGCTACACCGACTACATCGCCGACCGTCGTCTGGACGGCTGCGGTCTCCCGGCGCTGAACCCGGGCATCACCAATCCGCTGCCATGGCTGGCGGAGCTGATGGACATCAAGAAGGAGCAAAATTTCTTTGAGGGCAAGGTGACCGACTACCAGAAGTCCTCCGCGCTCGCCGCCTGTTCCGACGACGATCTTTAATTTCTTTAGATCTTTAATTTATCTCTAATGGCCGGCTTTTCGCTGGCGTTCCTCCGGTGAAATTTCCTTCACCCCGTTGCCCCTTTCCGCTCATCCCCTGCTCACGTTAACCTCAAAGTCCGGACCTCCCGCCATGATCACTGACCTGCTCCACGAAGACAAAGCGCTCAAGCGCTACGCCCACCACACCCCCAAGGACCAAAAACCCCAGTTCGAGTGGAGTGCGCTGACCGCAGGCGTGGCCGGCATTCCCATGACGGGAACCACCAAAGTGCGCATCGGCAGCAGCGAGCGTGACTTCGATGTGGGTGAAATCGCCGACACCGTGGGCAATGCGATCACCGATCTGCTCATGGCACGCCAGCGTCAGAGCGAAATCTTCAATGATTCCAACCGCCAGCTGGTGCAGGCCATTTCACGTGCGGTGGCCGAGGAGGTCGCCCAGCGCACCACGGACAATGGCACCGAGGCACCGATGCTGAGCACCAAGGAGATCTACCAGGTCATTGAGCAGGCGCTGGTACGTCACAACGCCCACGACGTGGCCCGCAGTCTTGCCGAGCGCCGCAAACGCACCGAAACTCTTGCCAACTCCGACGCCAACGACGCTGGCGCGCTTCAACCCATCATGGTCACCACCAAAGTCATTCGCCGCAACGGCCAGCTCGTCCCTTGGAACCACAACAAGATCGAGATCGCCGTGCGCAAGGCCTTCCTCTCCATGGAGATGGACTCCACGCCTGCCGTGCAGATCGCCGAGGCCGTGAGCCGTGCCATCATCAATGACGGCAAGCAGTTCATGCACATCGAAGACGTGCAGAACCTCGTCGAAGAAGAGCTCATGAAGCAGGGCTTCTTCAAGGTCGCCCGCGCCTACATTCAGTACCGTGCGCTGCGCTCCACCATGCGTTTTGGTGAGGAAGCCGCCGCCGCCATCCAGGACGAGCAGGAGTCCGACCAGCAGCAGACTCTGATCCTGGTGCGTGTGTCCCCCACGGAAACCTTCCTCTGGGACGGCCAGGATCTGAAGCGCCGCATCGACTTCGCCAGCCTGGGCCTCGACCTCTGCGTCAGCCGTGCCGAGATCGAAATGGAGCTGCGCCGCTCCATCTTCAGCGAGATCACCGTCGAAGCGCTCAAGACCACCATCATCCTCAATGCGCGCACCTTGATGGAAAAGGACGCCGACTTCGCGAAGTTCGCCGGCCGCATGCTCCTCACCTACATCTATGAAGAAGTGCTCGGCTGGAGCATCGTGGATCACGGCATCGAGCAGCTCCCGAACTTCCACCGCCGTGGCTTCCGCAAGAACCTGGCCCGTGGCATCGAGATCGAGCGCCTGCACCCGCAGCTTCTCAAGTACGACCTCGACAAGATCGCCGACGCCATCGACCCGGCTGCGGACATGGACTTCGACTTCCTCGGCATCCAGACGCTGTATGACCGCTATCTGATCGTCGATAAGAAGACCAAGCCTTCCAAGCGCCTGGAAACCCCGCAGCTCTTCTGGATGCGCGTGGCCATGGGCCTCTGCGTGCAGGAAAAGGAAAACGCCGAGGACAAGATCATCGCCCTCTACCGCCTCTACAAAGGCCGCCGTTTCTGCTCCAGCACGCCGACGCTCTTCAACAGCGGCACGATGCACAGCCAGCTCTCCTCCTGCTACCTCTACAAGGTGGACGACAGCATCGAGTCCATCATGCAGCGCGGCATCGCGGACAACGCCTACCTTTCCAAGTGGGCCGGTGGTCTCGGCGGCTCCTGGACTGCCGTGCGCGGCACCGGCGGCTACATCAAAGGCACCAATGGCGAAAGCCAGGGCGTCATCCCCTTCCTCAAGCTGCACAATGACCAGCTCATCGCCGTCAATCAGGGTGGCAAGCGCCGTGGCTCCGGCTGCGCCTACCTGGAAGTCTGGCACAACGACATCGAGGACTTCCTCCAGCTCCGTGTGAACACCGGCGACGAACGCCGCCGCACGCACGACCTGAACACCGCCAACTGGGTGCCCGACCTCTTCATGAAGCGCATGGAGAACCGCCAGCAGTGGACGCTCTTCCGCGCCAACGAAACGCCGGACCTGCATGAGCTCTACGGCAGCGCCTTTGAAAAACGCTACGCCGAGTACGAAGAGATGGCCGCCAAGGGCCAGATCTTTGGCCGCACCATGGAAGCGCTGGACCTCTGGAAGAAGATGCTCAAGTCCATCTTCGAAACCGGCCATCCCTGGATCACCTTCAAGGATCCTTGCAACGTGCGCAGCCCGCAGGACCACGTGGGCGTCATCCACAGCTCCAATCTCTGCACCGAGATCACGCTGAACACGAGCTTTGAAGAAACCGCCGTCTGCAACCTGGGCTCTGTCCTCATCGACAACCACCTCGACGACAACGGCAACATCGACCACTCCAAGCTGCGCGAGACCATCCGCGTCGCGGTGCGCATGCTCGACAACGTCATCGACATCAATTACTACCCCACCGAATCCGCGAAGACCGCCAACAGCCGTCATCGCCCCATCGGTCTCGGGGTCATGGGCCTCGGCTACGCGCTCTATCGCAAAGGCCTGCCCTTCGCCTCCAAGGAAGCCGTCGAGTTCAACGACGAGTTCATGGAAGCCGTGGCCTACTACGCCTATGAGGCCAGCAGCGACATCGCCGCAGAAAAAGGCACCTACTCCACCTACAAAGGCAGCAAGTGGGACCGTGGCCTCCTTCCGCAGGACACCGTGGATCTCCTCGCCAAAGAGCGCGGCATGGACATCGACGTCCCCCGTGGCGGCAAGATGGACTGGTCCGGCCTGCGTGCAAAGATCGCCAAGAACGGCATGCGCAACAGCAACGTCCTCGCCATCGCGCCGACGGCCACCATCTCGAACATCATGGGCTCCAGCCCCTGCATCGAGCCCCTGTTCACGAACTTCTACACCAAGAGCAACCTCTCCGGCGACTTCATGGTGCTGAATCCTTACCTCGTGAAGGACCTCAAGAAGCGCGGCCTGTGGAACTCCGAGATCCAGAACAAGATCAAGTACACCGACGGCGAACTCGAAAGCATCGAGGAAGTCCCCGTGGACCTGAAGCGCAAGTACGCCACCGCCTTCGGCATCGACTGGGCCTGGCTGCTCGACGCCGCCGCACGTCGTCAGAAGTGGATCGATCAGTCCCAGAGCGTGAACCTCTTCTGCGGCGAGAGCGCCATGCAGACCCTCTCCCACATGTACCGTGCCGCCTGGCGGAAAGGTCTCAAGACCACCTATTACCTCCGCACCCGCAGCGCCTCCAACATCGAAAAAGCCACCAGCGAAGTCGAGAAGGAGAAGCGCGGCGTCGTCGGCACCCACCACGCCGGCGTGGCCGCAGCAGCTGCCGCTGCCAAGCAGTTCACCGCTGATGAAGCCATGGCCTGCTCCCTTGAGGCCATGCGGAACGGCGGGACTTGTGAGGCGTGCCAGTAAAGGGAAGGCGCTGGCCGTCCCCCCATCACCCTTCAATCATATTATCAACGCAACAGCAGGCAGAAATGCCTGCTGTTTTTTGTGTTTGAACTCGAGGGCGCAACCGAAATCAGCCACCATCACAGATGTTATAATTCGTCCCAGCTTAGTTCCGCGGACCAAAGAATCGGTCACCGTTAAAGTGAATCATATGATCTGGTTCATCGGCAATCCAGACCTCAGTATCCCAGGCAATGTCAGGCGCAAACTTCCGAAATGCGTTTCGATCGAGGAAGGCTGTGACAAAGACCAATGGTTGATTGCAGCTGCCACACAACTTTTCCAAAGCCATCAAACGTTCAGGCGAGATCGGACCAAAGCTATGCACCGCTTCAACCAAGAACAACCATCCGCGTTTTTCATCCCATAACACAATGTCTGGCAGACTACCTGAAGCCTCTAGCATGAGGCCAACTTTCTTCAATCTACTATCATCACACACAATGGAGCGATTCTCAGCATCTCCCAAATACAAGACATGGGAACCAGGTGCAAACCGTGGGCGGAACTGCTCTACAATAGCTCTCTGTAGGGCGTTATGCTGACCTGGCCCAAGCTTCAGTTCAGACCCATCAGGCATCACTACAGCTACCGAGGAAACTGCTTGCTTGCCTCCAACTAAATCTGTCAGCGGCGTTTTACGCTCCATGAATTTGGCTGCCAGAGCGGTCCAGCCAGTTTGACCGAAGGCCTGAATTATCACTGCGTACGCGGGATTAATCCCATAACCACGTCTTGGATCATTTGCCGCTGCACCTGGATTCGCCGCACTGCTCAAAATGATTCCTGCTAATACAGCACCCCTTAAATGCTTCCGGCGAATGTCATCGTACGAACCGCGAGAAATTGCCTCCTCAAAGTGCTTATTAATGAAGTCTATGATTTGGCGTGTTCCTAAAGGAGCACCTGGATGCTTACCACATGATGGCCAGTCTGCCGTATGCGTTACACCTGCAACGGCCAAAAAGCACATACCCGCCATTTCTCTCTGTCGTTGCGTTCCTGAAGCAAGAGGAACTCCCAGAGCCTGTAGCACGTCGATTGCTTGATTAATAACCCGACGAACACTTGTCGATTTTGGTTTTGTCGGCATGGAATTAAGCAGCTGCCGCGAGTGTGTTCTTGGCAATAGGATCCTTGTGCTTTGCAAAATAATTTAACACCGACTTGGCCAACGCATGTGCCATCATAGGAGGGACAGCATTTCCAATTTGTTTGAAGACGCTTCCTTCGGAGCCAATGAACTCGTAGTGATCAGGAAAGCTTTGCAGACGCGCTGCTTCTCGAATCAAAAGCCTCCGCCTGCGTCCATCCGGAAGTTTGATTCTTTGCATGTCCCCGGTTGCTCCAGCAAGGTTACGACAAGTGAGCGTTCTGGAGGGCTGTTCGAGATGAAGATCCCGTGGTCGGACACAGCACGATGCCTTCTCATAATTCTCCACATACCTATCCATGCTTGCGGTCAGGAACTTCGATTCAGGTGGGACCTCGAAGAGTATTCCTTCCAAGGCTTCGCCTGCCGTCCACGCATGTGAGGATGGCTGAGGAAACGTAAATTTACCCTGATGTCCAACAACAACCAATCGTTCACGCTTCTGAGGAACACCAAAATGCACCGCATTGAGCAACCTTAATTCAACCTCGTAATCGAGGGCTCTCAGTCGGTCGAGTATTTGATCGAGATACCAACGGTTTACATACATCATGCCCCTTACATTCTCAAACATCCAAAGCTTTGGCCTTAGCTTCTCAACAGCAGCTATGAAGGTTGGAAAACCATCGCGTGAATCGTTTAATCCGTTTTGGCTGCCTCCAACTGAAAATGGCTGGCACGGTGGACCACCAATCAAAATGTCGCACTCCGGAAACTCTGACTCAGGGCTAAGGACAGTTTCCACGCATGCTCCACTCAAGTTTCGCCGGTAGGTGGCACATGCATCGCGCTCTTTTTCGAACCCGATGGTTGCAATCCCCGCCGCTTCGAAGCCCAGCGCCAAGCCTCCGCAACCAGCAAAGAGATCCACAGCAACCAGCTTGGGCCGTTTGGCAGGCCGCAGAGTTGAATTGATGATGTCAGGGAAACCGGGCATAGCTTGATCTTATGGACAAGATCTGTACGGGCAAGAATGAAGATCATTTCTTCATACGCCGCCGGACCCTTCGGGGTGCGTCTCAATCTGTGACAAGGCATCCTTTAACTTCGCGAAGAAATCTTCTCCCAGTCCTGCACTCTGCTCCTCATACCAATCCACCGCCTCATCGACCTCCGCCTGAACCCGCCGGTGAAAACTGAGCTTCATCGACGATCACGATTGATCTTGAGCCCGGCCATGAAGTCCTCATGCGACAGTTCCAAACTCGGATCGGCATCCATCTCCTCCGAACGCCGCGTCGCCTCCTCCAGCCAGGCCTGATCGACGGTCTTCTGCCAGTCTTCCGGCACGCTGGCATAAAGCCTGTCCGCCAGCGCCACACGTTCGGCGACTGGCAACGAGAACAAAGACTGGGTCAAGGTGGCCGTGCTCATGGCACGAACCATCCTCAATTTCCCTTCGAAATCCACCTCGAAGTTTTCCACCACGCGGGTGCGAGCTCAGAGCGCAAAACCTTCCCCGTCCCCAAAAGCCCGACGGGCTTTCGTCAGGCAGCCTGGCGTTTCAGAAAGAGCCTGGCCTGAAGTTTGAGAATCGACATCATCTTGCCTGCATAGATGCAGCTCCAGTACTCGGACTCCTCATCACGAGCGAGCCGCCCTTCGTTGGCCTTGGTCGCCAGGTCTTCCATGCGGGCCGTTTTGGCAACGTCTGGCTCGATTTGAACGATGTTTGCCGCCGTCTCAGCCGTGAAGCACGGCCGGGCGGGATCGAGCATCCTTTCGAGGCTGGAGAATGCGTTCATGACAGTTGGAATCTGCCACACCGTCTGACGGGCGCAACCCTGCTGCGTGAGGCAAGATGCCAGGCATGAATGGGACTCGGATAAGACGAGATGTCCTGCACATACGAGAACGCGACAGCGTCTTGGAGTGCGTGCGGCAAGCCTAAGCGCGACGCCGCTTTCGCAGGCCGGACGGCAGGCTCAGGCCAAAGAATGTACAATACCCCGCGAAAGCGGTGTCGTCGATGCAGGCTTGCGCCGTGCATCTGTGCCACCGCACTCCAAGACGCTGTCGCGCTTCTCCAGTCTCAGCAGACCAAGTACCATTCACACCAGTCATTTTGCCCGCGCCTGCACTGATTTGCTTCCAGTTGCAAAGCTTTGCACACAGGCGGGGACGAGATCGTGAAACAGGCCAAAATGGCTTGATAAAATACCGGATCATACCATAATACATCCATGGTGATCATACCATAAACGAGTGCCTCGCCGGCCTTTCTCAGTCCGGCGTTTGCAAGAAAAAGATGCCGGCCATCATGGGCATTCAAACCGGTTTCAGCATTGCCTCCAGACACCTATGGAAACACACCTGCCCATCCTCATGGAAGAGATCCCCCAGCCACGTCCTGTGCGCCGCAAGTGGCTGTTTCCCTCGCTGGACATCGACAGTCGTGAGATCAGCGCGGAGGTGGCCAGGCAGCGGCATTGCGATCATCTGCGGCGGGAGCCTCGTGTGGCGCTGCAGTCGGACGGCAAGCCTTTCTATCGCATCCAGTGTGCTGACTGCGGCCAGAAGCTCAGCCATTCACTCCCGCACTCCAGCGTCCCCGACCGCGAGAGGTGCCCGCAGTGGAATGAGGAGCTGTACCAGAGGCGTCTCCGCGAGGGCGCGGCTGCCTACGGGCAATGCCGGGAAGCTGCCATCGCCAGGCGGAAGGCGGAGTGGCGGGCTGTCTATCGTCGCTATCTGGCGTCTGCCGACTGGCAGTCCGTGCGCCAGCGCGTTCTCAGGAGAGCCGAGGGCATTTGCGAAGGGTGCCTGGAGGCTCCGGCCAGGGAAGTCCACCATCGGACCTATGCCCATGTGGGTGATGAGCTCCTCTTCGAGCTGGTGGCGATCTGCCGCCCCTGCCATGAGCGCCTGCATCCCAGCTCTTCGAACGGCTACTCGGAGCTTCTGGAACGGCACCTGCAAAACGTTCATATCTACGGCAGCTGAACTCCGCTTTTGAATACCACTTCATACCACAATAAAACCATGGTGTTTCCGCCAGAAATGATTGCCGCGCTGCTCGCCTCAGGTCGGCGCTTTGAACTCACCCCCGAGGGTGGCGTCATCGTGGATGCGGAGCCATCCAAGGCCGGCAGGCGTGCCGAAAGGAACCGCCGCTACTATGAATCACAGCGTCTGCGCGCGTCTGAAAACGTCTTAACATCGTCTGAACCCGTCTTGGAGTGTCTGGATGCGGCTGCATCGTCTGAAAACACAACACCTCTCCCCCTCTCTCCCTCCCTCCCCCTTTCCCCTTTCCCCTCAGACTCCCCTTTCCCCCGCCCACCCACACGCCCCCACACCTGCACATGAGCGCAGGCCCGCGTACGTACGCGAGGCCGCGACGGGTCACCCAGCGCAGCCATGGGCAGCGCAACCCCTGTCAGCGGCACCGAAGCCCAAACGCCGTGGACTGCCGGTGGATGACGCGATGTGGCTCGCGCACCTCGCTGCGAACCCGGCGTATCAAGCCCTCGACATCCCGGCGGAACTGGGGAAATGCACCGCCTGGTGCGAGCTGAAACAAAAGCGGCTCAGCCGTGTGAGGCTGCTGAACTGGCTGAACAAAGCGGACCCGCGCATCAGCCCCAAGTGCCTGGAGTTTCCCGGCGGCGCGGAGCCCCACGCCGGCCGTGCAACCCAGGCGGAGCTGGAGGCCTACGCGGTGCAGATCGGACTGCCGGCCAGCGATGGCGCCTCGATGTTCAACCACTGGGAGGCGAACGGATGGGTGAACGGCCAAAACGCGATCAAGGACTGGCGCGCAGGGCTGCGCAAGTGGCGCGATCAAGGCTGGCTGCCTTCGCAGAAGGTGATGCACCGGCCCGTGCCAGCACCAGCTCCGTCGGCACGCAGCGATACCGCGAACCGGCCGGGACGGTATGCGTAGAAAGCGAGTCCATGCGCCAGCCAAGTTGTCAGGAGAGATGCTGGAAAGATTCATTCGGGCCTTTGTCCACACGGCACCCGGAGCTGGCATACCCTCGGGTGATTGCGCGGGGGATTTGGGTGCTCCATCTCCATCAGAGCATTTTGAACCATTTCGTGTCCTATAAATCCAGTGCGCCAAAAAGCGGTTCTCCCTCTCCTCGCCCCTGACACACGACGACAACTAATACTTCTCTTCGGGGAGAGGGCCGGGGTGAGGGGGGGCGATGGGCCGCCTTCTCCAGCATGGGATGACCCCTCACCCTTCCTCTCCCCCAAGGAGATCTTGGACATTGCCATATCATCGAGGGGGAGAGGAGATTCGCTTGATGTCCCGTGCATGCTTATGAACCAATAAGGCTATATAATGATTGAAAAATGCTCCTAGGTGCTGCTGGGTCACCGGGAATCAGGCGGGCAGCCGGGTCGCCGATCCCACGGGCTTGATTCCTGACGGTTTCCGGGAACCTTGGCGCATGAAGGCCGCCAAACCTCTCACCATCGCCGAGCAGATGAAGGTGCTGCAATCCCGAGAGGATGTGGCGACGTTTTCGCTGGCGCATCTGGGCCTGCCGCCGGAGTGGCGCGACACCAATGAAGAAGGCAACACGGAGCGCTGCCAGGACGCGGTGAACCGGGTCTTCACGCTGACGCGCAAGGACATCGAGGACAGTCTCGCGGCCCAGGGCCTGCAGCCCGAGAATCTGCCGCCGGTGAGCACCGAGGTGGACAGTCATGACGGGAGCTACTTCATTTCCAAACGCCGCGGCGAGTGGGAGTTCTACTATCAGGAACGCGGCTCCCCCTGGGCGAGCGCCACCTTCGATGACCTCGCGGAAGCGCGGAAGTTCCTCATCAACTACTTCATCCCCGTCTGGCTGGATCACCTCCACGTGCCGTGCCGCACCAAGACAGGGAAAACGATCTTGTCATTGTGAGCCCAGCGTTTGCTCTGACGTTGGACGGGCCTCCTTCCCGTGGTGCCTGATCTTCCCTGCGTCATCGCCCGTATCGCGGCAGGACTCATGACCAACGCAGCCGAGGCATAATCGCCGTCCATGCTCCAAATCACACCTCGTGATTCATTCCAAAAAATGCTTAGACAATTCAGTGATTATGAGTCATACCCCACGCACTTATGATTCGTGAATGGCTCAGATCCCGGCGACGTGAAAAAAAGATCACCCGAATGGAAGGGTTGTTCGGCAAGCAACCCGTGATCCGCAGCGGGCCCTTCAAAGGCATGAAGTTTTATCTGCCAGGCGAGTCTGACTCCATGATCCGCCAGCTGATCAATTCAGCCATCGTGACCAAGCTGGTGGGAAGCTTTGAAGAGCCCATCCAAGGCTGGATCCAGGACGTCGCCGCCAAAAAGTATGATCGCATCATCAACGTCGGCTCCGCCGAAGGCTATTACGCCGTGGGCTTTGCCCTCACCAAGGTCACGCCGCGCATTGTGGCGTTCGACATCGTCGAGCGGCCCCGGCAGATGCTGGAAAAGCTGGCCACGCTGAACAACGTCCTGCCGCAGATCGAGATCAACACCTTGTGCGACTGGAACCAGTTGGAGAAACTCTCCGGCCCGAAGACTCTGGTCTTTTGCGACATCGAAGGCGGCGAGGCCGACCTGCTGGACCCCGTCAAAGTTCCGAACTTGAAGTATTCCGATTTTATCATCGAAACACATGACTGCCTGGTGCCCGGAGTCACCAATCTGCTCATCGAACGCTTCCGCCTGACCCATCAAATCGAGGTCCAGTCGGACACCGAGCGCCAATGGAAGAAATATGACTGGCCGCCGGCTTTCACCGACCGCATGAAGCGCGGCTGGACCAACGAAGGCCGCCCCAAAGGGATGCTTTGGCTGCGCCTGACCAGCAAGCTGTAAGAGCCGCCCCGGCATCGCCTGCTCCTGCGTCAAAAGGCCGCCGCAGGTCATGGCCACGTCTTCCAACGTGACCATGCTCAGGGCTTGAGTCCGCCTTAGATCGCCACTTCGGCATCTTCGTCACCTGCATCCACCAGCGACTTGGTGATCATGCCGGCAGCGACGGTGTTGTTCGTCTGTTCATCGACGAGGACGAAGCTGCCCGTGGTGCGGTTCTTGGAGTAGGGGTCGAAGAAGATCGGGGCCGCGCAGCGGATGCGGATGCAGCCGATGTCGTTGAGGGAGAACTCCTTGCTCGCGGTGGTTTTTTCCAGCGTGCTGATGTTCACCTTGTAGAGCACATCCGTGACGACGGCGCGCACGTCATTGGTGGTGTGGCGCAGATGGAAGCGGCTGCGTGGCTTGAGCGTCTTCTTGTCGGCGAACCAGCAGATCATGGCGTCAAACTCATGGCTGGTCTGCGTGGGCTCATTGGCCTTTACGATCATGCCGCCACGGCTGGTGTCGATTTCATCGGCCACGGTGATGCTGTAGCTGAGCTGCGGTGTCGTCTCTTGCTGCGGGCCTTCATAAGTGTGAATGCCGGTGATCTTCGACTTCATCTCGGATGGATACACGAGCACGTCATCTCCCACCTTGAAGGTGCCGCTGGCCATGCGGCCGGCGAAGCCACGGTAGTCATGCAAATTGCCCAGCTTGGCGTCTTCACGATCAGAGATCGGGCGAATGACCCACTGCACGGCGAAGCGTGCTTCATCAGCAGCGGTTTCGCTGTGAACCTGCACGGTTTCAAGGTGCTGCAGGAGCGAAGGGCCGGTGTACCACGGGGTGTTCTCGGACTTGTCCACGACGTTGTCACCATTGAGCGCGCTCATCGGGATCGGCGTGACCTGCGGCAGTTGGTCGAGGCCTTTGGCGAACGCCTGGAAGTCGGCGACGATCTTGTTATAAACGGCCTCATCGAAATCCACGAGGTCCATCTTGTTCACCGCCAGCACGATGTGGCCGATGCGCAGCAGGCTCGCGAGGAAGGTGTGGCGCATCGTCTGCTCGATGACACCGAGACGCGCATCGATCAGGATGATCGCAAGGTCTGCGGTGGAGGCACCCGTGACCATGTTGCGCGTGTACTGAATGTGCCCCGGAGTATCGGCGATGATGAACTTGCGCTTCGGCGTGGCGAAGTAGCGGTAGGCCACATCGATCGTGATGCCCTGCTCGCGCTCGGCACGCAGACCATCGGTGAGCAAAGCGAGATTCACATGCGCATCGCCACGACGCTTGGAGGATTCTTCGACCGCGAGAAGCTGGTCTTCGAAGATCGACTTCGAATCATACAGCAAGCGGCCGATAAGCGTGCTTTTGCCATCGTCCACACTGCCAGCAGTGGTGAAGCGGAGAAGAGAGGATTCAGAGGCATCGACGACGCCGGAGATGGGAGATGGAAGATCGGAGATTGGGGTGGACATATGAAAGCTGTTAGGCGCGACGTTGTTCAGTGGAGCGAATAAGACCGGTGATCAGTTTGCCGATGCGAATGGAGTGCTGGCGTATTGCCTGGAAATGAGCGCTGAATTGTGGGTAAAAGTCCTCACCTGCATACGTCATGGAGCGAATTTCGCCATTCGACCCACGAGCGTAATCATAGAACTTTCTCTTTTCGAGAATGGCGAGGCGCTCAAAGCCCTCTGCCAGATTGTTCATAACGGAGAGAGCGGAGCGGCGGATCTGGCTCTTGAAATCGAAGTCATGTTTGAACGCATCTTCAAGGGTGAGCACCCCCACTTCATAGTTTTGGAGCCTCGCCTGCTGCCAGGCCTCAAGATCTTCAAAGCACTCGATTCGTTCACTCATGGTATTTCGTGGTTAAACCCATCTTCCATCTCCGATCTCCCATCTGCCAGGCATCAGAAGTACCCTTCCTTCTTGCGGTCCTCCATGGCGGTTTCGCTGCGCTTGTCATCGGCGCGTGTGCCGCGTTCGGTCTGGCGGGCGGCGGCGACTTCAGCGACGATTTCATCAATCGTGCTGGCGGTGGATTCGACGGCGCCGGTGCAGGTGGCGTCGCCGACGGTGCGGAAGCGGATGGTCATTTCCTTCACCTTCGGCTTCTCTTCATCGAGCAGCGGGATGATGCCGGTGCTGGCGTCCAGGAGCTGGCCGTGGCGCTCGATGATCTTGCGCTGGTGGCTGAAGTAGAGGCTGGGGAGGGGGATGTTTTCCTGGCGGATGTACTGCCAGATGTCCATCTCGGTCCAGTTGCTCAGCGGGAAAACGCGGAAGTGTTCGCCGAAGTGTTTGCGACCGTTGAAGATGTTCCACAGCTCAGGGCGCTGGTTCTTGGGGTCCCACTGGCCGAATTCATCGCGATGGCTGAAGAAGCGTTCTTTGGCACGGGCTTTTTCTTCATCGCGACGACCACCGCCGAGGCAGGCGTCGAACTGGTTTTCTTCGATGGTGTCGAGGAGGGTGACGGTCTGCAGCTTGTTGCGGCTGGCGTTGTGGCCTTTTTCTTCCTGCACACGACCTTCGTCGATGGATTTCTGCACAAGACCCACGGTCAGCGTGGCGCCGATCTCCTGCACGAACCAGTCGCGGTATTCCATGGCCTCAGGGAAGTTGTGGCCGGTGTCCACGTGGAGCAGCGGGAAGGGCAGCTTGGAAGGATAGAAGGCTTTGCGCGCCAGCCAGGCCATGACGATGGAGTCTTTGCCACCGGAGAAGAGCAGCGCGGGCTTCTGGAACTGCGCGGCCGTTTCGCGCAGGATGTAGATGGCCTCGGATTCGAGGAATTGGAGATGGGTGATCGCGGACATGAGACGGGTGAATTAAAGGATCTTGAAAATGCGGAGGGAGTTGATGACGACGATCAGCAGACCGACGAGCACCATGAAGGGCTTGTGCGGGATGTGCTTCGCGGCCCACGCAGCGAGAGGCGCAGCGATGACGCCGCCGATGGCGAGCGCAAGGATGATGTTCCAATGCGTGAGGCCGATGGTCAGGAAGAAGGTGATGGAAGCGGCGAGCGTGACGAAGAACTCGACGGCGTTCACACTGCCAACGGTGATGCGTGTGTCATTGCCACGGATGATGAGATTGGAAGCCACGATGGGGCCCCAGCCGCCGCCGCACATCGCATCGACCAGCGCGCCGAAGAATCCCAGCGGGGCGAGGTGCGTGGTGACCTTGCGCGGCGGGACGCGGGTGAAGGCCTTGGCGATGATCACCGCACCCATGATCACGAGATAGATGGAGATGTAGGGTTTGAGCACCTTGCCGTCGATCGAGGTGAGGATGTAGGCACCCACGACCGCGCCGATCACGGCTGGAATGAGCAGCCGGCGAAACAACACTTTGTCCACATTGCCAAAGGCATGATGAGAGATGCCGGAGGCTCCCGTGGTGAAGCACTCCGCTGCATGCACGGTGGCGCTGACAACCTGGGGTGACACACCGAAGACAGAAAGCAGGGACGAGGCGCTGACGCCGTAGGCCATGCCGAGTGCTCCGTCGATCAATTGAGCGACGAAGCCGGCCAGCACGTAGAGCGCGAATTCTTGAGTCAGGAATTCCATGAACGCTTACGCTTTGTCGGTGACGAGCTTGGCGTGCAGGCCGCATTCGTGCTTTTCGTCGCCTTTGGCCGGATCGTAGTAGGTGCGCTCGTTCGGCAGATTGTGCTCGGCCAGGTAGGCGTCCATCTCGACGGGCGTCCACTCAAGGATGGGGTTCACCTTGAGGCAGTTGAATTTGGCATCCCACATGAAGGGCTGCAGCGTGGCGGCACGCTGGGGGTTCTGCTCCTTGCGCAGCGCGGTGATCCAGACTTTCGGGGCCAGCTCGCGCATGCCGCGCTCAAAGGGCTCCAGCTTCATGATGCGGCTGAAGGATTCCACACGCTCGACTTCATCGGGCATCGGCACCTGGCCGCCGTTGAGCGCCAGCCAGTGGGCAGCGGTCATTTTGGGCAGGTAGGGTTTCAAATTGAGGCCCAGCCGTTCGCGGCTCTTCTCGGCGAAGACGTAGGTTTCAGGGAGATTGGTGCCGTGATCGACCCAAAGGATCGGGATGTCCTGACTCTGCTCGGTCGCGAGATGCAGGATCACAGCCTCATAGGGGCGGAAATTCGTGGTCACGATGGCTCCGCCGTCGGCATGAGCGAGGGCGGTCTTGATGATTTCCTGGGGCGACTGGCCACGGGCGGCATCGTTGAGAGCTTGGATTTGGTCGGGATTCATGCGAGGGGCGCGGAGTATTCACCTGATTCCCGATGTGTAAAGTAGGAAATAGAACTTTAGGATGGAATTTGGGCAAGAAAAAGGGCGCGGAGGTGATCCGCGCCCTGATGAAAATAAACTGTTCGATCGCTTATGCCTGAAGGGCAGCAGCCTCGACGATGTTCACGCGACGACCATCCTTGTCGAAGAGGACCTTGCCGTCCACAAGAGCGAAGATGGTGTGGTCACGGCCAAGACCGACGTTGCGGCCTGGAACCCACTTCGTTCCGCGCTGGCGGAGGATGATGTTGCCTGCGATGACGGCTTCACCGCCGAATTTCTTGACGCCAAGACGCTTGCTCTGGCTGTCGCGACCGTTTTTGACGGAACCTTGTCCTTTTTTATGGGCCATAAGAAGTGAGTATTAAAAATTAAGCGTTGATGGCGGTGATCTGCACGAGGGTCAGCGGCTGGCGGTGACCACGGGTCTTGTGGAAGCCCTTGCGCTTGCGGAACTTGAAGGTGGTGGCCTTGTCAGCCTTGTGCTGCTTGAGCACCTTGGCGGAGACGCTGGCGCCTGCGAGGGTCGGAGCGCCCACGTTGATGCTGTTGCCTTCGCCGGCGGCGAGCACTTGGTCGAAGGTCGCGGTGTCGCCTTCTGCAGCTTCGAGTTTCTCCACGTCGAACTTGTCGCCCACGGAGACTTTGTACTGCTTGCCGCCTGTTTTGATGATTGCGTATGCCATAACCTGAAAAGTAAGAGTTGCCCCGTCATTTTGGGACGAGGGGCGCGGAGGTTTCCACACCTCAACCCATTCGGCAAGGGAAAACTTCCCTCGAACGCTTTAGAATTGTTAAAATAAGGCCGTTGGAGGCTGAGAATTGCCAAAAAAATGTGTCAGCGCCTCCATCATGCCCTCACTGGCGAAGCGGGTGGCGATGAATCCACCGCGTGAATGCACGATCTGTTTCACCGGCTCCACCGCATTTCCCGGACAGGCGATCATGCGGGCATGGCGCGGATCCAGCATGCTGAGGTCATTGAAATTGTCCCCGGCGGCAAAACAGGCCGAGGAATCCAGTCCGAGCAGGCGTGCCAGTTCGCTGAGCGCGGTCCCTTTGCTGTAGCCGCTGTGCGAGAAGCGCAGGTAGATGCCGTTGCGGTGGTAGCCAATGTCCGGGAACTGCCGCGCGTGCGTGTCGATGTAAGCACAAATGCCGTCGAGTTCGAGGTCACTGGTGCCGACGATGCCCATCTCCCCCTCACCACCGGTGATGAACGAGGCCTGGGTCTGTGTCTCCACCATGCGGCGGATGTCTTGAAGGGAGGCCTGGTGGTCTTTGGCGAACCGCTCCTGCGCACGTCGTGCCTTCCGGTTCCATGAGCCGTAGTCGGTCCAGCGGCTGAAGAAGCCCGGCTTATAAATGTCACTCTCCTGCGCGATGATGAAATCCGGCTCCATGTAGATGCCATGCTGCGCGAGTCCTTCGATGGTCTGGCTCAGGCCACGGCCCGTGTTGATCACCCACGCCGCGCCCTGTTCGCGCAGCAGTTGAATCATCTGCCCGAGTCCCGGATGAAACACGGGATCTCTCTCCGGATGCACGAGAGTGCCATCGAAGTCGAAGCAGAGGATGAAACGATGTTTGGGGGCAGCCATGAATGGGGGCGCGCATTCATGCCGCGAATGAGCCCGGCTGCAAGACCGCGATCACTCGCCAGAAGGCCAGAATGCAGAGCGCCCACAGCACCGTTTCATAGATCACGAAGACTGGCAGCCGCATGTTGCGCCGGCGCGCACGATGCACCAAGGCCTCGCTGGCCCAGAGCAGGCTGAGCACCAGCGGCGGATACAAGGCCAGATGACGATTTCCCCAGGTGAGCACCGGCATGTCCCAGCCGAAATCTAGCGTGCAGGCCACAAAGGCCAGAATGCTGAACAAAGCCAGCGGGGCTGTTTCAGGATGCAAGGCCTGCCCGGCATGCGCCGCACGCGGTGCCACGAACGCGATGATCAGCAGCAGCAGGCACAAAATGCCGGCCAGAACGATCACAAACACCCCGCGCTCATGCGGCAGCGAATCAAAGCTCCAGGGGAACTGCAGCACGGCCCCCATCATTTTCAGCCCGCCGTGCCAAAAGCGCTCCTGCCTCGCCTTGGGGGAATGGGTTGCAAGGTAGTTGGCATAGCTCGGCATCTCGCCTGCGGGCACCGCCTGCAAAGCCTCGCGTGTCCGATGCACCGCCGTCCACTGCTGCATGGCGGTTTCATTTTCAAACCACCGCCAGTGGAAGGGCGTGGCGTCTCCCAGTTTCTCCTTCGAATACGCCATCATGGGGCCGACGGTGATCAGATGGCAGGCCACCAGCAGGACCATGCCCAGCCAGTGATTCCGCCACACCCACAGCGACGTTCCGCGTTCATGAGGCAAGTGGGCCAGAATCCAGCCCCATAGCCAGCGCAGCGTGCTCACGAGGATGAAAACCAGCACCAGCGTGGTCGTGGTGGGCAGCGTCAGATTCGCCAGCGCCGAGAGCAGGCCGATCAACCCGTAAAGCCAGAGAGAATTGCGTTTCAACGCCGCCACACAGCACACCCAGGTGAGCAGAAACAGCAGCTGAAACAGCACATCCGGTGAAAACTCAGCGGTGGAAGGCAGCAGCACACCCAAGCCGATGGTCAAAATCGTGAGCAACGCCGCCGGAACGGAAAACGCCCGTGCCGCCGCCAGTCCGAGCATCATCAAAAAGCCCAGGCTCAGCCCCATGAGCCAGCACTTGCCGGCCCCAAGCACACGCTGGTCCTCCTTGCTCAAGGGGTCGGATGACAGGGGCTGCTCCGCCCCGACATTCCAGGCGGCCAGCCAGGGCCAGACAGGGCGCACCACGCCATCCGTACGGTGCGGCAGCCAGTCGTTCAGCGGCTTGGAAACGCTTTTGGAGAAATCCGGCGTCAGGTCCTTCCGCGTTTCGATGGCGGCATTCAGATACATACGTTCATGCTCTGGAAGGGGATTTGATCGGGTGATCCCCTGCTGCTGAAAGGCCCGCACGTAATACCAGGCAAAGACGACCAGACATGCAAACATCACCACCCAGCGGCCGCCGCGCAGCCATAGTTTCGTTAACTGCAGATACACGGACTTTACGGACATGCGGACTGCGGGGTTGGCGTGAGACGGGTTACTTTTTCGGCCGCACCTTGATTTCCACGCGGCGGTTCATGCCCTGCTGCTCGGGTGTGCCGGCAGTGCTGACAATCGGCTTGGACTTGCCCATGCCCACGGCCTGAATGCGATCCGTGCCCAGGCCCAGCGATTCGCGCAGCCAGCTCACCACCGCCGTCGCTCGGCGGATGCTGAGTTCGAGATTGTAGTCCTCACCGCCGAAGCTGTCGGTGTGGCCCTCGATGATGAAGAGCGAATCCGGGTTTTTTTGAATGAGGAAACCCAGCTTCATCAGACTGAGGCGTGCCGCCTCGGCGAGCTGGTCGCTGCCATACTCAAACAGCAGGTCGGTGGGCATCAAAATCGGGGCCGTGCTGCCGCCCATTTTGCCGCCGCCACCGAGCAGATCATCGAGATTGCTGAAACCCTTCACGCGTGCGCCCGCAGCGGCCGTCGTGCTCTGGCTTTTGACCGCGTCAAGAAGGCCGCTGTCCATCTTGCCCCCCTCACCTGGGTCCACGGCTCCTGCATCCAGCAGCATTTGTTTTTCTGAGATGGGTTTGGACAAGACATCCCGGCGCACGCTGGCCATCTCTGCGGCGATCTCCGGCCCGTCCATGGTTGCAGGGGCAAGCAGCTTCGCCATGTCACTGCCTTTGGGCGTGCCGGGCGCACCGTCACCCGGATCGTTGGCGCGGATGAAATTGGTGATCTCCTTCACGTTCGGCGTGAGGTCGATCTCCTGATTCTTCGGCAGTTCCTGCAGCTTGTCGAAATCATCCAGCTTGGGCTCGAAAGCCTTCATGTCCGGCACATTGCCGGGGGCGATGATTTCCGGGATCTCCTGGATGGCCTGCTGGTCTTTCAGCACCTGCTCGCTGATGCGCAGCCGCTCCGGCACGTCGCGCAGCTTGCTTGGTGTCACACTGGAGATGCCCAGCGTGTCAAAGCCGACGACGAGCATCATGTGAAACACCACGGAGAGGATGAGCGCGAACATCACCCACCATTTCAGGCTCCAGTCGTCGCGAGAACGAAAAGAGGACTGCGGAGTGGTCCATTCGGGGGGATGGGTGACTGCGGCCATAACGAAGCAAAAGCTACCACGGTGACAAAAGATTGCACGCAGCACTTTCGCCGTGACATCACCCCCACGGAATTCGTATTCTGGAAGCTCACCCACACCCCAACACCATGAACCGCCGCCACTTCCTCACCACCAGCACCGCCGCCCTCGCAGGCTCGCTCATCGTCCCCACCAGCAGTCATGCGCTGGATCTCACCCAGGCTCCCCTGCCCTACGCCCCCGAAGCCCTGGAACCCCACATCGACGCCCTGACGATGAACATCCACTTCGGCAAGCACCACACCGCCTACATCGCCAAGCTCGGCGATGCACTCAAGGCGGCGAACATCAGCAAGACGGACGCCATCGAACTGGTCTCCGACATCAAATCTCTCCCTGAAGCCTCCCAGATGGCCATCCGCAACAATGGCGGCGGCCACGTGAACCACACCTGGTTCTGGAAATGGATGGCCCCGGCTGGCAGCGGCCCGACCGGCCCTGAAGGCAAGCTCGGTGAAGCGATTCAGAGCACCTTCACCAGCATCGACGACTTCAAAAAACTCTTCGGCGAGGCCGGAGTGAAGCGCTTCGGCTCCGGCTGGGCCTGGCTCATCGTCACCAAGGACGGCAAGCTCAAGGTGACCTCCACGCCCAATCAGGACAACCCGCTGATGAAAGGCATCGTCGATGCCGCCGATCTCGGCACTCCGATCCTCGGCCTGGATGTCTGGGAGCACGCGTACTACCTCAAGTATCAAAACAAGCGCCCCGACTACATCGCCGCATGGTGGAATGTGGTGAACTGGGCGGAAGTGGCCAAAGGCTACGCTGCTGCAAAAGCGTGAGCCCCTTCTGCACATCACGCTCATGCCCGAACTCATCGAGGTCAATCTCACGGAGTTGAACCAGTTGTTCAACTCCCTGGACCCCTCCCCGTTCCATGAGCGTGATCTGGATCACGATGCCGAGGAATTCATCGTCAGCTGGGCGCAGGAGCATCCGCGCAAACACGATTTGAAACTCGTCGTTCATCTGGCCAAACACCCTGTGGATATTGCCGACGCACAGAAGCTCGTCGCCAATTCCATCGCCCATTACTTTGAGTATCGCGCCGAAATGACGCTGCACGATTTCAAACGCCTGATGCGCGAGGGGCGCGCCTCCTTCCTGATCGGCTTGCTCTTCCTTGGTGCCTGCCAGTTTGCTGCCACGCTTCTAGCCCCTGCCGATGGCAACTGGCAGTCCGTCGCCCGCGAAGGTCTTACCATCATCGGCTGGGTGGCCATGTGGAAGCCGCTCGAAATCTACCTTTACCGCTGGTGGCCCCTGCTCTCCTTGCGAAAACTCTATCAACGCCTCAGCCGCATGGCTGTCGAAGTTCACTGCTCAGTTTGAATTTAAGCTTTAAATTTTACACCAATCCATCCAATGAAAACTCTCCTCACCGCCCTCCTTCTTTTACTCCCCACGCTCATGCTTGCCGCAGACCCCGCCAAACACGTCAAGGCTGATGAAGCCGCCAAGATCATTGCCGACGGCAAAGTGGCCGTCATTGATGTGCGCACGCCGGACGAATTCAAAGACGGCCACATCCAAGGCGCGAAGAACATCGACATCATGTCGAAAGACTTCGAAGCCCAGCTTGGCAAACTCGACAAGACCCAGCCCACCCTCGTCCACTGCCAGGCCGGTGGCCGCAGCACACGCGCCCTCAAGGTCTTTGAAAAACTCGGCTTCACGAACCTCATTCACTTGGATGAAGGCTTCGGCGGCTGGGCAGCTGCGGGCAAGCCGGTGGTGAAGTAGCAGTGCTCCCTTAATCGATTCGTTTCTCCTCTATGTCTGCCGCGCTGACACTTGATGACGATCTCGCCGAACCAATTCGGCAAGGTATCACCCTTCGCATTGATCCGCACTCGGGTGTCTTTGCGTCCGGTGTTCCGTTGCAAAAATTGAACCGTCTGGCCGATGAAATCGATGATGAAGCATTTCTGGCCTCATCCTTTACCCCCCTTTCGCCAGCCTTCTCACCACCTCCGCCGCCAGCACAAAGCCAAAGGTGCCGGTGACGAACGTCGCAGCACCAAAGCCGGCGGCACAGTCAAGGCGCAGGCCCGTTTCAGCACCGGTTTCGGGTTCGAGAGAGCAGGAACCATCCGCCCACGGAAACACCGGCTTCTCCATGGAAAACACGCAGGGGATGTCCATCGTCACGGGGCGGCCCTGCTCGCTTTTGGCGAAGCCATAGTCACGGCGCAGGCTCTGGCGCACGCCTCGGAGCAGCGGATCCGCTCCAGCATGACCGAGATCGGCGATTTTGATGCCGGTGGGATCACGCCGCCCTCCGGCAGACCCCGAAGTGATGACCGGCAAACCGCGTGCATGGCAGCGGGCGATGATGATCGCCTTGATCGAGGTGCGATCAACGGCATCGACCACGAAATCAAAGTTAGGTGCGAGCAGCCGGTCCGCATTCGATTCCGTGAGGAACTCGATGACACGGTTCACGCGGCAGGCCGGATTGATCTCGGCCACGCGTGCGGCGAGTACATCGACCTTCGACACACCGATGGTGTGGGCCAGTGCGGGAAGCTGACGGTTCGTGTTGGTGATGCAGACGTCATCCATGTCGATCAACGTCAGCTCGCCAATGCCGCTGCGCACCAGAGCCTCCACGACCCAAGACCCCACGCCGCCTACACCCACAATGGCGACGTGTGCTGCGGCAAGACGTGGCAGCGCCGCAGCTCCGTAAAGCCGCCCGATGCCGCCGAAGCGTTGGGTGTAGGATTCATCCATGCGTTCGTTTAGCGTGGGCAGCACTTGAGATCAAGGAACTGCCGAGCCATGGATCATTCGATTTAGCCGCAGAGAGGCGGAGGAGCAGAGGCGGCAGAGATTTTGAATAAATTCGGATTCTCTGCTCCCTCTGCCTCTTTGCTCCTCTGCGGCTAAACCGAGCGTCGCCAGCTTTTCTCAGCAATGATGCGCTCCACGCGTATTCACGTAGAGCGAATAAAGACTCTGCGATGCCGTGACAAACAGACGGTTCCGTTTCGGACCGCCGAAGCAGAGGTTGCTGGCGGTTTCGGGGAGCTTGATGTAGCCGAGCATTTTCCCTGCGGGATTGAAGACGTGGACGCCATCGTAGCCGTCTCCGATCCAGCCGGCGCTGGCCCAAAGATTGCCCTCGACGTCGCAGCGGACGCCGTCGGAGTTTCCTTTGGCCGCCTTGTCGGTGAGCATGCCTTTGTTGGTCACGAACACCTTGCCGTTTTTCACCTTCTTCCCGTCCACATCGTAGACGCGGATGTTTTTCGGCGAGCCGCTGTCGACGATGTAGACCTTCTGGTAATCTGGCGAAAAGCACAGCCCATTCGGCTTCTCCAGATCCTCCGTGATCTTGGTGATCTCCCCACTGGGATCGATGCGATAGACGGACTCTTTGAGGAGCAGCTCCCCTTTGTTGCCCTCGTAATCCATCATGCTGCCGTAGCCGGGATCGGTGAACCACACGGAGCCGTCGGCATGCACGGCGCCGTCATTCGGCGCGTTGAGCGGTTTGCCTTCAAACTTGTCGGCCAGCACGGTGATCTTGCCGTCGAGTTCGTAGCGGACGACACGACGCGTGGCGTGCTCAAAGGAAATCTGACGGCCTTGCAGATCAAAGGTGTTGCCATTGCTGTTGTTCGCGTTGTTGCGCAACACGGAGACGTGGCCGTCTTCGGGCAGGTACCGCATCTGCGCGTTGTTGGGAATGTCGCTCCACACGAGGTAGTTGCCGCTGCCGTTCCATGCCGGGCCTTCCGCCCAAAGCATGCCGGTGTGCAGGCGGCGGATGGGCGAGTTTCCCTGAATGAGTTTTTCAAACTCAGGCGCGAGCACGATGACGTCGGGATCGGGATAGCGCTCGGGCGTCTGGCCGGACCAGTCGCGGGACAGCAAAGTCGTGGTGGCGGCGGAAACGGCGAAACTGGTCAGGAAGGTGCGGCGGCTGGTGTTCATGGCAGGAGATGGTTGTAGCGAAGGGAACGTGCGATTGGCAAGAGATTTGGCAGCAGGAACGGAGGAGAAAGCACACAAAAAAGCCCCAGCTGCATCGCTGCGGCCGGGGCTGGAGTGATCCAGGTTGGTGAGATTAGACGATCTCCACGTTCTGGCGGCCATGCTCGGCGTAATCCTTCGCAGCCCAACCGGGCATGGCGACAGGATACCAGCCTTCAGCATCGGGTTTGACCGGGGCTTCGGACTCAGGAGTGATGATGTTGGGCATGTGCTGCACTTTGCTGTTGAGCACTTCATCCCACTTCAGCTCCTTGCCGGAGTAGGTGGCCATGCGGCCCATGAGGGCGGTCATCGTGGATTCAGCACCATAGTAGGCGTTGTTGACGGGCTTGTTCTCACGGATGGCGGCCTGCAGGGTGTCGTGCTCGGTCTGATATGGATCCGGGTCCAGCTTCTTGGCATTTCCCTTGCCCGCCGATGCGGGATCCTTGCCACCGGGGCGGTATTTCCAGATGGTTTCGCCCTTGTGGTTGTTGGCGTAGCAGCGGCCGCTGTTGTCGAGGTAGATCTTGCCTTTGGTGCCGGTGAATTCTTCGCGCACGGCGTTGCTCACGCCGGACTGGTGACGGCACTGGCTGTTGATGCGGACACCGTTTTCATAGGTGTACTCCACGTAGTGGTGGTCATAGATCTGGCCGAACTTCTTGTCCACACGCTGCTGGCGGCCGCCCATGCCCTGGGCGCTGATGGGGTGACCACCCAGGAACCAGTTGGCCACGTCGATGTTGTGGATGTGCTGCTCATTGATGTGGTCTCCGCAGAGCCAGGTGAAGAAATACCAGTTGTTGAGCTGGTACATGAGTTCGGACTGGTCAGGACGCTTGTCGCGGAACCAGATGCCACCACCATTCCAGTAAACCTGGCCGGAGACGATGTCGCCGATGACGCCGTTCTCCTTGACCTGGGTGAGGGCTTCGCGGTAGCAGTTTTGGTAGCGACGCTGCAGACCGCAGACCACCTTGAGGTTTTTCTCGTCGGCGATTTTGGCCATTTCGAGAACCTTGCGCACGCCGGGGCTGTCCACTGCGACGGGCTTTTCCATGAAGATGTTTTTACCAGCGTTCACAGCGGCTTCGAAGTGATACGGGCGGAAGCCGGGAGGTGTGGTGAGGATGACGAGATCGCAGCAATCAATCACCTTCTGGTAAGCGTCTGTGCCGGCAAAGATGCGGGAGTCATCGACCTTCACCTTGTCCGGGACTTTGTTGCGCAGATTGCTCAGCGCGCCGTCCGCCTTTTCTTTGAAGGCGTCGCCCACAGCGTGCAGCGTGACGCCCTTCTGATTGGTGCTGAGCGCCTGGCCGGCAGCGCCGGTGCCACGACCGCCGCAGCCAATGAGGCCGATTTTGATTTCATCGCTGCCGGCAACATTTGCGGACTGGGCGACGGTAAGGCCGGTGCTGGCTACAGTAGCGGCAGTGGTGCCGATAAACTGGCGGCGGGAGGTCGCCGCTGCGGGGGGTGGGGTCGGTGTGTTCATGGGTTGAATGGGTTGGGTTGACGTGGCTTCAAATCAGGCGAGCGCGTTTTTGATGAGCGCGAAGCCTTCGGTGTAAACTTGTTCGGTGTTCGGGAAGAAATCGCGCCAGACGCGGGTGGCAGCGGCGAGGTCTGGCAGAGCGCTGCCAAAGGCCTCGATGGTCATCCAGCCGTCATAGCCGATCTTTTTGAGGTGCTTGATCTGCTCAACGATGTTGATGTGGCCACGGCCAGGAGTGCCGCGATCATTTTCGGAAATGTGGACGTGGTTGAGCTTGCCGGAAGCAAACACGGTGTCGATGGCCGCCAGCGGGTTCTTCTCTTCGATGTTGGCGTGGAAGGTGTCATACATCGTGCCGAAATTCGGATGATCGACACGCTTCACGTAGGCGGCAGCCTGCTCCATGGTGTTGAGCAGGTGGGCCTCGAAGCGATTGAGCGCTTCGATGGCGCACTTCACGCCTGCGGCTTCAGCGACGGGAGCGATGGCACGATGCACTTCGGCTGCGCCTGCGAGTTCAGCTTCCGATGGGAAGGCTCCGGTAAACTGGCCGAGCACCTGGTAATAGGGGCCGACGAGAGTCTGCACGCCGGCGTTGTGCGCGCATTCGATCACACGCTTGAGATGATCGATGGCGCCCTGGCGGTTGGCCGCGACGGGGCTGATGGCATTGTGGGCTTCATCTGGCAGGACGGTGACAGCGGTGCATTCGAGGCCGTTGTCCTTCAGCACCTGGCCGATGCCTTTAAAATGGGCGGGATTGCTGACATCAAAGATCGGAACCTCGACTCCGTCGTAGCCGGTGGCCTTGAGTTTTTCGATGACGGGGTAGTTTGCCTCGGTGATGTGGCCGGAGTAGAGAAGGAGATTGAAGCCGATTTTCATGGGGTGGGACGCGAAGCTAGGGAATGGCGGGCGAATTGGCAAGGTCTGTGTCGGAAGATTTCCCTCGTCAGGCACAACGCCCGTGCTGCCGCCTCTATTGCGCCAACCTCGGGAAATCGCAGCGCAGGCTCAGCAGCAGCAAATTAGGCATTGAAAAGGATGCGCCCGATTTCATTAGTGCGCAGGTTCCTGCCATGCGTGTATGCTGGCTGAAATTACACCCCATCATGACTGCCCTTCGTTTCATCGCGCTGTCCGCCACCTGCCTTGCCCTGGCTTCCTGTGAAAACACGAACAAATCCGGCGGCACTAGCAGCGATCCCTATGCCTCCAACTACGGCACCGACGGGCACTACAATCCTTACCCGGGCCAGAGCGGCTACGCATCTTCGACCACGCCGAAGTATCAGACCCCGCCGGCCCCACCCTCCCTGCCGCCGGAGCCTCCCGCGAACCCCTATGCTTTCAGCGGCACGAAGAAGGTGACGCCGTCCAGCACGTCATCCACGCCCAAGAAGTCCACGGCTTCCAGCACCTCCGCGAAAAAGAAGTCCACGGCCAAAAAGACACCGACCAAAAAATCCTCGGGGTCGAGATACACCGTCGTCAAGGGTGACACGCTTTCCTCCATCGCCCGGAAAAAAGGGTCTTCCGTGGCTAAAATCAAGGCCGCCAACGGCCTCAGCAGTGATCTGATCCGACTTGGTCAGTCCCTGAAAATCCCCTGATTCAACGCTCCACGCATTTTTTGGCTCCAAAACGTGCTGCGACCTGAATAATTCCACCGTCACGGCCGTCAATCCTCTGCCAACAATAATCCATGCCTGCCTCAGCATCGACTGACCCTGGCGAAGTCTCAGACCTCGACTTGGTCAAACGTAGCCAAGCAGGCGACACGCGCGCCTTTGACGTTCTCGTCACGCGCTACCGTGGGAGGATTTATGCCATGACCTATCACCTCATCCAGAACGAAACCGAAGCATGGGACCTCGCCCAAGAGGCCTTCATCAAGGCATGGCGTGCTCTGCCGACGTTCAAGCATGATGCGGGATTCTACACCTGGCTCTACCGCATCGCCCACAATGTGAGCTATGACTGGCTCCGGAAAAAGAAGATCCAGGGCGATGGTGAATTCGATGACGAGCGCACGGAGCACCGCGTCGCCGTAGGCGCGGAAGCCACGCCGAAGGGCGATCTGGCGCCCGACGCTGCCATGACAAACGCCGAGCTCGGGCAGCGCATTCAGCAGGCCATCGCCAAACTTTCGCCCGAACACCGGCAGGTCATCGTCCTGCGTGAAGTCGAAGGGCTCGCTTATGAAGAAATCGCCGCCCTCATTCCCTGCTCTCTCGGCACGGTGATGTCGCGTCTGTTTTACGCCCGCAAGAAACTTCAGGAACAACTCCACGACGTTTATGAAACCTCCATCTGAAGAACACGACCTCATTCGCTGGATTGATGGCGAAATGAATGAAACAGAAAGCACCGCGTTTGAGGAGCGCCTCAAGCAAGATCCCGTGCTCGCCAAGGAAGCCCGGCAAATGCGCGAGCTGAGCAACAGCCTCCGCACCCACTTGCCGGCTGAAATGCGTGTGCCGCATGCCGATTACTTCAACACCCAGATCGGAGTGCGCATCACCCAGATGGCGCTGGACGACGCACGCGCAAAGCAGGCCGCTCCCGGCTGGGGTGCCATGTTTCAATGGCTGCGCCAGCCATGGTTTGCGCTGGCTGGCACTGCTGCCCTGGCGGTTCTGGGCTTCTTCCTGCTGAACCCCGCCACGGGTGACGCTTCGGAAAGCATGATCATCAGCTCCTACACACCCAACACCCACGTCCAGGCGCGCACCTACCATGACAGTGCCGCCGATGCCACCGTCCTGATGCTTGATGGACTGGATGCCGTGCCGGCTCAGCGTAAAGTCTCCGGAATCAACATCCAGCGCAGTGAAGTGGAGCCTGAACTGGCCTCCACGACGATGTTCGACGCACATGGAACTCCAGTGCTCATGATTTCCCGTGACGCGCTTGGCAATCCCATGATCACTCCTCGCGGATGAAGCCCCTCCTTACAGCGCTCTTCCTTGTTATCTGCACAGCCCTTGCCAGTGCCCAGGGGGAACCACCGTCTGTGGTGTCTTCAGTCAAACACGCAACTGAAGGTCATGTGTGGGGCGCGCTGATTTTTGCCACTAACGATGCCAGCCAGCTGACCGGTGCCAAAGAGCCGATTCACGCGGAGCTGCCCCGGCTGAATGAGCGACTCGCGAAGGTGTTTCCGTTCAAACACTTCGAAATTCTTGGCCAGCATCGGCAGGACATCTTCCGCGAATATGAATCCTGGGTCGTTCCTTCCCGGGATCTCTTCATGAAAATTGACTCCAAAGGCCCGGCGGACAAAGGCGGGGTCAATCTGCACCTCCAAGTCTGGCGTGAGCAGCAGGTTTTGGTCAAAAGCGATGCCGTTCTGCGCAAAGACAGTCCCTTGTTCATCGGCGGACCGCCATGGAAAGAAGGACGTTTGATTTTTGTTCTGTTCCTGGAGCGCAAATAGAAGGAGCTCACTGGTCCAATCGGCCAGTTCAAAGACTCAGCAGGCTTTGATCAGCATAGCAGGATTCAAGTCGGAAGGAAAAATCAGCCGCTACGGCTCACGAACCACGCTTGGGAATGACGGTGGATTGCAACCCGGCGACTGATACCACGCGCCATTGAAAACGGGTCTGAGCGCAGGGTTGTACGGGTAGCGTGGCGCTCCGGTCGTAGGTGGGATGTGTTTGGCGTCGCAACCGCTTCTTCGCTCCACAACTCCCTCCGCCAAACCGTCCGACCACGAGGGTGTTCGCACGCTCCGATGTTTGCGGAACGCTGATGGACGGGCGGGCTGTCGCCACACCCATCCTACGTACGCCGGGCGGGCAAGCATTGGCTGTCCGGTTTGCCTTGAAGTCTGCAACTGAAAAGCAGGGTTTCTTGCTGCTCGTGGTCGCGGCGCGCAGTTCGAGAATCGCGGTTCGCGGCTTGCGGTTTGGTCTCGGAATGCAGGCACAAAAAATCCCGCATCTCTTACGAGATGCGGGATGATGTTTAATCTGGCAACGTCCTACTTTCGCATAGCCTTTCGCCATACTATCATCGGCGCAACAGCGTTTCACTTCCGTGTTCGGAATGGGAACGGGTGGTACCACTGTGCCATGGTCACCAGACTGCGGCCCATGTGCGCTGCGGATGAGGCAGGCAATGAACCGAGTGTCTGGAGACACTTCAGGGAGTGTTCTCTGACAACTGCATATAGGGAGTATCAAATTCTTCTTGAGCCTTTGAACCAGGCTTCAGTTTAAAATGGAACAATGTAAGACAAACGGATGATTAGTACCACTAAGCTGAACGCATTACTGCGCTTGCACCCGTGGCCTATCAACGTGGTAGTCTTCCACGATCCTTCAGGGAAAGCTAATCTTGGGATGGGCTTGGCACTTAGATGCTTTCAGCGCTTATCCCTTCCGCACATAGCTGCCCAGCGATGCTCTTGACAGAACAACTGGAACACCAGAGGTGCGTCAATTCCGGTCCTCTCGTACTAGGAATTGAACCCCTCAACTTTCCTGCGCCCACAGAGGATAGAGGACCGAACTGTCTCGCGACGTTCTGAACCCAGCTCGCGTGCCGCTTTAACCGGCGAACAGCCGGACCCTTGGGACCTTCTCCAGCCCCAGGATGCGACGAGCCGACATCGAGGTGCCAAACTTCATCGTCGATATGAACTCTTGGATGAAATCAGCCTGTTATCCCTAGCGTACCTTTTGTCCGTTAAGCGATGGCAATTCCACATTAAACCACCGGATCACTTTGGCCTGCTTTCGCATCTGTTCGACTTGTAGGTCTCACAGTTAGGCTGGCTTATGCCAATGCACTCAACACGTGATTACCAACCACGCTGAGCCAACCTTCGCGCTCCTCCGTTACTCTTTGGGAGGATACCGCCCCAGTAAAACTGACCGGCTGACATGGTCCCACATCCAGATTCATGGACTGCGGTTAGATCGTTCAATACCCAAGGGTGGTGTTTCATTGACGACTCTGCGTAACCCGAAAGTTACGCTTCAAAGTCTTCCACTTACGCTAAGCATGGAAACCAAACGACCAGTGACAGCTTACAGTTAAGGTGCATAGGGTCTTTCCGTCCTTCTGCGGGTAAGCAGCATCTTCACTGCTAATACAATTTCACTGAGCCCCTCGTTGAGACAGCGGACAACTCGTTACACGATTCGTGCAGGTCGGAACTTACCCGACAAGGAATTTCGCTACCTTAGGACCGTTATAGTTACGGCCGACATTCACGGGGACTTGGGTTCAGAGCTTCGCCTTGCGGCTAACCCCTTGCCTTAATCTTTCCGCATTGGTCACGTGTCACATCGTATACTTGGACTTTCGTCTTGGCACAATGCTGTGTTTTTGATAAACAGTCGGTTGTCCCCTTTCACTGCGACCCTCCTAAGAGGGCATCCCTTCTTCCGAAGTTACGGGACTAGATTGCAGAGTTCCTTAACGAGGTTTCACTCTTTCGCCTTGGTATATTCTACCCACCCACCTGTGTCGGTTTGCGGTACGGGCGGCCATGGAAAGGGCCAAAACGCTTTTCTCGGTGGTCGGATCAAAAGACCGGATTTGGGTTGCCCCGCCTCCTTCTGCCACTTTCAGCCGGCATGCTTTCTCAATTTCCACGAACGTCCTGGTTTAACCATAGCCGGTTTGGGAATATTAACCCAATGTGCATCGCCGACGCCATACGGCCTTGACTTAGCTCCCGACTAACCCTGGGACGAATATCGTTGCCCAGGAAACCTTGGGTTTACGGCGGGGCGGGATTTCACCGCCCTTAACGTTACTTATGTCTGCATCCTCACTTCTGTGAACTCCACGGTCAGTCGCCTTCACGCTTCGACGCTCACAGAACGCTCCCCTACCACTGTATCAACCGTAGCTGATACAATCCAGAGCTTCGGTATGCCGCTTAATCGCCAATCATTTTCGGCGCGAGATCTCTCGATGAGTCAGCTATTACGCACTGTTTAAATGGTGGCTGCTTCTAAGCCAACATCCTCACTGTCAATGAAATCTCACCTCCTTTCCACTTAGCGGCATTTGGGCACCTTAGCTGCAGGGCTGGGCTGTTTCCCTTTCGACAATGAAGCTTATCCCCCACTGTCTTACTGCCATGCTACATTCGAGGGTATTCGGAGTTTGATTGAGTTTGGTAGACGGGTATGTCCCCTAGCTCATTCAGTGCTCTACCCCCCTCGATCAGCGCATGACGCTGCACCTAAATACATTTCGGGGAGAACCAGCTATTACGGGGCTTGATTAGCCTTTCACTCCTACCCACAGCTCATCCGAGAACGTCTCAAGGTTCACCAGTTCGGTCCTCCACGTCGTATTACCAACGCTTCAACCTGGCCATGGGTAGATCGCCTCCGCTTCGGGTTCAGCCCGTGCGACTTGTCGCCCTGTTCGGACTCGCTTTCGCTCCGCCTCCGTCCCAGAAGGACTTAGGCTTGCCACACAGACTGACTCGCAGACTCATTTTGCAAAAGGCACGCCATCACCGGACAAGCCGGCTCTGACACCTTGTAGGTATGTGGTTTCAGGTACTATTTCACTCCGCTCACGGCGGTTCTTTTCACCTTTCCCTCGCGGTACTTGTTCACTGTCGGTCACTAGCGAGTATTTAGCCTTATGCCGTGGTCGGCACATATTCATACGAAATGCCACGTGGATCGTATTACTCTGGGAATCCCTAGGCGTTGTTAAGTTTTCGGTTACGGGCCTCTCACCCTCTTTGGAGCGATTTTCCATTCGCTTCACCTAACTCTTCAACTACCACATCGGGCCCCGAACCCCGGAAGTAAACTTCCGGTTTAGGCTGTTCCGCTTTCGTTCGCCACTACTGACGGAATCGCATTCGCTTTCTTTTCCTCGCCTTACTGAGATGTTTCACTTCGGGCGGTATTGCGTCGACGCTCCTATGTATTCAGAGCGTCACGTAACGAGATGAATCGTTACAGGTTATCCCATTCGGAGATCTCCGGGTCAAAGCCAGTTTGCGGCTGTCCGGAGCTTATCGCAGCTTACCACGTCCTTCATCGCCTGCTAGTGCCAAGGCATTCACTACATACCCTATAAATCTTACATTGTTAAAATCCATTTCGAATAGCGCGGCTTTCACCGCGCCGAAATGTTTTCGCCTGATTCTTAATTTTACTTATCTTTACAAACCTCACGGTTCTCAAGATGGCTCAATTGAATTTGTTTTCTACCCTATATACAGTTGTCAAAGAACATGATTCCCAAAAAAACAGATTGTGCACAATGAATGGTGGGCAGGACTGGACTCGAACCAGTGACCCCCGCCTTATCAAGGCGGTGCTCTAACCAACTGAGCTACATGCCCGCTGATCATTGATGGTGGAGGTTAGGAGACTCGAACTCCTGACATCAAGCTTGCAAAGCTAGCGCTCTACCAACTGAGCTAAACCCCCGCTCAAGGCACAGAAAACAGAAAAACTAAATTGTGCGCTGCGACTACTTGCTCGCAGTATTAAGGTTTGTGAGGACTTTCATCATTCACACACTTTGCCATTGCTGGCAGTCAGTGTCGACCTTGTCCGTTATCAGGCGTGAGCCATCGGACATTCTCCATAGAAAGGAGGTGATCCAGCCGCAGGTTCCCCTACGGCTACCTTGTTACGACTTCATCCCAGTCACCAGTCTTGCCTTAGGGCACTGCCCCCTTGCGGTTGGCGCATGCACTTCGGGCGAAACCAGCTTCCATGATGTGACGGGCGGTGTGTACAAGACCCGGGAACGTATTCACGGTACCGTAGCTGATGTACCATTACTAGCGATTCCAGCTTCATGGAGTCGAGTTGCAGACTCCAATCTGAACTGAGCCCAGTTTTATTGATTTCCTCCACCTCGCGGTCTCGGTTCACATTGTACTGGGCATTGTAGTACGTGTGCAGCCCTGGTCGTAAGGGCCATACGGACTTGACGTCATCCCCACCTTCCTCCTCGTTGATCGAGGCAGTCTGATTCGAGTGCTCGGCATACGCCGGTGGCAACAAATCACAGGGGTTGCGCTCGTTGCGGGACTTAACCCAACATCTCACGACACGAGCTGACGACAGCCATGCAGCACCTGTGCAAAGCGGGTATTGCTACCCTATCCGGCTTTCACCGGAGACACAATGCATGTCAAGACCAGGTAAGGTTCTTCGCGTTGCATCGAATTAAGCCACATACTCCACCGCTTGTGCGGGTCCCCGTCAATTTCTTTGAGTTTTAATCTTGCGACCGTACTTCCCAGGCGGCACGTTTAACGCGTTAGCTCCGGCGCGGACGCGGTCGATTGCGCCCACACCAAACGTGCACCGTTTACTGCCAGGACTACCGGGGTATCTAATCCCGTTTGCTCCCCTGGCCTTCGTGCCTCAGTGTCAGTAACTGCCCAGTGACCTGCCTTCGCCGTTGGTATTCCTCTCGATATCTACGCATTTCACTGCTACACCGAGAATTCTAGTCACCTCTTCAGTACTCTAGCATGGTAGTATCGGATGCTATTCCGAGGTTGAGCCCCGGGCTTTCACATCTGACTTACCACGCCACCTACGCACCCTTTACGCCCAGTGATTCCGAACAACGCTTGAGACCTCTGTATTACCGCGGCTGCTGGCACAGAGTTAGCCGTCTCTTCCTCTTGTGTTACCATCAATCTGCCCCGCTATTAACGAGACAGCCTTGTTCACACATGACAGGAGTTTACAATCCGAAGACCTTATCCTCCACGCGGCGTCGCTCCATCAGGGTTGCCCCCATTGTGAAAGATTCTCGACTGCTGCCACCCGTAGGTGTCTGGACCGTGTCTCAGTTCCAGTGTGGCTGGTCGTCCTCTAAGACCAGCTACCCGTCGTAGCCTTGGTGGGCTTTTACCCCGCCAACTAGCTGATAGGCCGCGGACCAATCGGGAAGTGGCAGGCCTTGCGGTCCCTGCCTTTAGTCTTTCGACCACATGCGGTATTAATCCAAGTTTCCCTGGGCTATCCCCCGCTTCCCGGAATGTATCCACGTGTTACGCACCCGTTCGCCACTAGACACCACTTGTATTGCTACTCATGGTGTCCCGTTCGACTTGCATGTCTTATCCACGCCGCCAGCGTTCGTTCTGAGCCAGAATCAAACTCTCCAAAAATTTCGAGCCGTCTCTTTTCAAGACGATCTCTATTGACTGCATCTGTTTAAACCACAGATGCCTGCGCATTTTCATGCACAGCGCACAATTTAGCTTTCTGTTTTCTAACAGTCTTCACTCGGCTTTCGCCTCGCTAAAACTGCTTCTGTGTTTTCTAAAAGATCGTTTCTGATTCCAAGTTTCATGAGCCGCTTTTCGCTTCCCAATCTTCTTTTTCTCAGCCCGCGTTTTTCGCTGCGGGTTGGGATCTTAGAACAGCTTCAGAACCCTGCAACTACATTGTGCTGTTTTTTGCAAAAAAGTTTCGTCCGATGCATCCAATCAGCCTTTTCCTGCCGATTCGCGCCCCATTTCATGCCTTCGATCTCGCGTTCTCATTGTCTGCAAAAAGCGACTCTCGAAAAACGACGATTTGTCTACGTAAACACGCCGTTTTTAAGCTCTGAGAACGCATCACTTTTTAAGACCCGCTGGTCAGAGTGCGCATGCGTTGATCCCAAAACTTCATCTTTCTGCGCTGGCATCAGACATTTTCTTCTTTCCGCTCGATTTCATTCATGATTGAGCGCGATTTCGGCAGGCATTCGCTTGTGCATATGGGCCATCAAAAACATGCCCCTATATCGTGCCTCTCCTCCGCTTCTAAAACATCGTTGGCGACGCCCTCTCATGGGCACTATCCTCATAACCGAGACGCGCCTCCGCATTGCGACGTTCACCTCCCACCTCTCCTTCTTTAGGGACGATAGGGACAATGACAGATGTCCCGCTTTGAGGCGCTTTGGGCTCTGGCATGCCTTGCCCTGTATGTGTGGGGGACAAAAAAGTGGTGTCATTCGTGCTACTCTTGCTATTTCGTTGGCTGCTACCCCATTCCAATGAACACACCACTCACCTTCACCACTGGCTCCGGCGCTCCCGGCAAATTTTACTCTCTTCCCGCTCTTGAAAGTGCCGGTGTAGGCAATGTCTCTCGTCTGCCAGTGTCCATCCGCATCGTGCTGGAGTCCCTGCTGCGTAATCTGGATGGGAAGAAGGTCACCGAGGCAGACGTCAAAAACCTCGCGAACTGGAACGCGAAGAACCCGGGTGAGTATGAGATCCCCTTCACCGTCGCCCGCATCGTGCTGCAGGACTTCACCGGTGTGCCCCTTCTCGTCGATCTGGCCGCCATGCGCTCGAAGGTGAAAGAACTCGGCAAGAACCCGAAGATGGTCGAGCCCCTCGTTCCCGTTGATCTCGTGGTCGATCACAGCGTGCAGGTGGACTTCGCCGGCACGCAGAATGCGCTGAATCAGAACCTCGCGCTGGAGTTTGAGCGCAACAAGGAGCGCTATCAGTTCCTCAAGTGGGGTGAGCAGGCCTTCGACACCTTCAAGGTGGTGCCTCCTGGCATTGGCATCGTGCATCAGGTGAACTTGGAATACCTCGCCAAGGGCGTGCTCGAAAAAGACGGCGTGTATTATCCCGATTCCCTCGTCGGCACGGATTCGCACACGACCATGATCAACGGCCTCGGCGTCGTTGGCTGGGGCGTGGGTGGCATTGAAGCCGAAGCTGGTATGCTCGGCCAGCCAGTGACCTTCCTTGTACCGGAAGTCGTCGGTGTTTACCTCAAAGGCGCGCTCAAAGAAGGCGTCACCGCCACGGACCTCGTGCTCGAAGTCACGCAGAAGCTGCGCAAGCTCGGTGTCGTCGGCAAATTCGTCGAATTCTACGGCCCAGGCGCTGTCAGCCTGCCTGTCACCGACCGTGCGACCATCGCCAACATGGCCCCTGAATATGGCGCCACGATGGGCTTCTTCGGCGTGGATGAAGAAACCATCGCCTACCTGCGCGGCACCGGCCGCAGCGAAGAGCTCTGCACCACCGTCACCAATTACTACAAGGCCCAGGGCATGTGGGGCATCCCCACGGAGAAAGGCAGCATCGAGTTCACCACCGAGATGGAGATGGACCTCAGCACCGTGGTTCCCTGCGTTTCCGGCCCAAAACGCCCGCAGGACCGCATCGAAGTGCCTGCTTTGAAGTCCAAGTTCAACGAGCTCCTCGTGGCCGATGTGAAAGCCGGCGGCTTTGGCAAAACACCCGTCTCGCAGGTTGTGGAACACCTAGGTGCCTCCAAAGCGGATGGCATCGACGTCACCGGCGCAGCAGCAGGGGTGGACGTGGTCTCCGACAAGACCTCCTATGAGGTCACCGTCGATTCCAAAGGTGGCATCAAAGACAGCATCACCGACGGCAGCGTGCTCATCGCCGCCATCACGAGCTGCACGAACACCAGCAATCCGAGCGTCATGCTCGCCGCAGGTCTCCTCGCCAAGAAGGCGAACGCCAAGGGCCTCACAGTGAAGCCTTCCGTCAAAACCAGCCTCGGGCCAGGATCCCGTGTGGTGACCGATTACCTCACGAAAACCGGCCTTCAGGTCGAACTCGACAAGCTCGGCTTCCAGACCGTCGGCTACGGCTGCACCACCTGTATCGGCAACTCCGGCCCGCTTGACGCAGGCATCGAAGACGTCGTGAAAGGCCAGGATGTCGTGGCTGCCAGCGTGCTCTCCGGCAACCGCAACTTCGAAGCCCGCGTGCATCAGAGCATCAAGGCCAACTTCCTCATGAGCCCCCCGCTTGTGGTCGCCTACGCCATCGCAGGCACGGTCGATATCGATCTGAGCAAGGACGAGCTCGTTCCCGGCAGCGGCGTGTATCTGAAGGACATCTGGCCAACGCTCAAGGAAGTGCGCGATGCCATGGCGTCCGCTCTTTCCCCGGATGTCTTCCGCAAGCTCTACACCGACTTCGCTTCGCAGAATCCGAAGTGGAACGAGATCCAGGGCGGCATCGGCGAAGTCTTCGAGTGGGACGGCAAGTCCACCTACATCCAGCATCCGCCGTTCTTCGCTGATTTCAGCATGACCCCCGGAGACATCACCGAGATCAAGGGCGCCCGCCCGCTCGGCATCTTCGGCGACTCCGTCACCACGGACCACATCAGCCCTGCGGGTGCCATCAAGAAGGCCAGCCCTGCCGGCCGTTTCCTGCTTGAACACGGTGTCACGCAGGCCGACTTCAACAGCTTCGGCAGCCGCCGTGGCAATGACCTCGTCATGACCCGTGGCACCTTCGCCAACGTGCGCATCAAGAACCTCATGCTTGGCGGCAAGGAAGGTGGCGACACCCTCCTGCAACCTGCCGGCACCGAAATGAGCATCTACGACGCTGCTGAGGCCTACAAGGCTGCTGGCACGCCTAGCATCATCCTCGGCGGTGAAGACTACGGCATGGGCTCCAGCCGCGACTGGGCCGCCAAAGGCACTCGTCTGCTCGGCGTCAAAGCCGTCATCACGAAGTCCTTCGAGCGCATCCATCGCAGCAACCTCGTCGGCATGGGCGTCCTGCCTTGCAACTTCAAGGACAAGGCCGACTACGACAAGGTCAAGGACCTGAGCGATGCCACCTTCGACCTCCTGGGCCTGAGCAACGACTTCAAGCCCATGAGCGAAGCCACCCTCCGTGTCCACAAGGCCGATGGCAGCAGCTTTGACGTCCCCGTCGTCGTTCGCATCGACACCCCTGTCGAAATCGACTACTACCGCGCCGGCGGCATCCTGCCGTATGTGCTCGCCCAGATCCTGCGCGCCAACGCGTAAGCCGTAGAACGAACTACCAAGTTCGTTCCCTCCAGCCACAACTCAACAATCATCCGGCAGCCCGCAAGGCTGCCGGATTTTTGTTTTCTGGCATGTTTCACCGGAAGGATCACACTCCACCGCATGGACACCACCACCGTCTTCCCCATGATTCCTGCCGCGAGTAAATCGCTGTGGTTCTTTGCCATCATCAGCCTCATCCTCGTCGGTGCCCTGTTGCTGATGGTCTGGCTGGCGTGGTCCATGCAGCATGTGCGCTTCACGGTCTCAAAGGATGGCCTGCGACTTCAAGGCGATCTCTATGGTCGAACGGTCCCGCTCAAGTCGCTCAAACTCGACGAGGCGGTCGTCACCAACCTGAGCACCGACAAAGAGCACCAGCCGAAATGGCGCACGATGGGAACAGCGCTGCCAGGCTACGCCGCTGGATGGTTCAAACTCCGCAATGGGGAGAAAGCGCTGCTCTTTGTCACGGACAAGACGCGCGTTGCGCGCATTCCGACCACGGAGGGCTACAGTGTCATGCTCAGTGTGAGCGAGCCCGCAGCGCTTATTGACGCCTTAAAGCAGCAGCGCGCGCCCTAGAGGCTCCGTTCACCGCCCGGCCACCTGAGTCTCCACCTTTTTGGCCTCCTCTTCCACGATGCCCAGAAACGTGTCCCGCAGGCCCGAAGGGAAATGCTCATCGTAAACGGCGCAGAGGTTGTAATGCAGCCCCTTGTCGCTCACCAGCAGCCCTGCGCAGCCGGGGGTGCCGGTGCGTTCGGCGATCTTGGGAATCAAGGCGACGCCTTCACCGGCCGCGACCATGCTGACCAGGTTCTCCGCATTCGAGGCCGCACTGCCAAACTGCGGCATGAAACCGGTGCTGCGGCAAATCTCCCGCGTCCAGACCCGCTGCGCATCGCTGCCATACATGAGGATGTGCAGGAAAGTCTCATCCTCCAGATCACGCAGGCGCACCGCCCCTCGCTTCGCCAGGGGGTGATGTTCTGAGACCAGCACAATCAGCGGACTGCGGAGAATATTCCGCACCGCCAGTCGTTTGCCCGCCGAGAGCTTCGCGAAGATCTCCGGCACAAAACCGATGTGCATGCGTCCGGCAAAGATTTGCGTGAGCTGGTCTGAAGGCCCCGTCTCCGTCACACTGATCCGTGCCTTTGGCAGGGCGGCATGCAGCCGGGTGAGGCACGCAGGCAGAAAACTGATCGTCAGCGAACCCATGGAGCCGACACGGAGTTCGCCCGTGGTGCCTGCCGCAGCCTCTTTCGCCCGCGCCACCGCCTTTTCCGCACGTGCGAGAACCGCACGCGCCTCCTTCAGGAACACCGCGCCTGCATCCGTCAGCGCCACGCGGTTCCGGTTTCGCTCCAGCAGTTCAAGACCCAGCTCCTCTTCCAGATCGCGGATCTGCGTGCTCAGCGAAGGCTGCGCCAACCGCAGTCGTGTGGCCGCACGGCTGAAGCTCAGGGCTTCCGCAACGGCCACGAAGTAGCGCAAATGACGCAATTCCATTCAACACCTTATAGCTTTTAGCTATAACGCGCAAAGGAAACAAGTCATGTCCGGCAGGCCCGCAGCCATGGATGATGGGGTCGAAACTAAACCAGAGAAAGCAATGAGCACCCTCGCACTCGACCCAAAAACACTCGCCCCGGAAATCGAATTCGATGATCCTCCCTCACGCACCCAGCCTGCCGCCCCAAGAAGGGCGCTGAGCACCCGCACCCGGCTTCTCCTCGTCGGCATTCCGGCGCTGGCTCTTGCAGCCACCGCACTCAGTTTCTGGCTCGCCTATGCGGCCAAGTTTGAGGAAACAGATGACGCCTTCATCGAGGCGGATGTGCACCCCGTCAGCAGCCGCATCATCGGCGACGTGCTCGAAGTCTTGGTGGAGGACAACCAGATCGTCGCCAAAGGCCAGCCGCTCGCGAAGCTCGACCCGCGCGACTACGAAATGAAGCTCGCCTTCGCCAGGACAACGCTGGAACAAGTCGCCGCACAGATCCCTCAGGCGGAAGCAGCGCTGGCGAAGGCGCATGCCTCCAGCCGCGAGACTGCTGCGAAGGTGGCGGTGGCGGCAGCACAGCTTGAAAAGGCCCGGCTCGACTTTGACCGTGCGGAAAAACTCTTCACCAACGAAGGCCGGGCCATCTCCCGTCAGGACCTCGACAGCGCGAAGGCCGCCTTTGATTCCGCCATGGCCAACCACAGCGCCGCAGTGGCCTCCCAGGAGGCAGCAACGGCAGGCGTTCGCGCTGCGGAGGCGGACCTGATCGTCGCCAAAGCAGGGCGAGATCATGCGCAGACGGTCGTGGATGATGCCCAGTTGCAGCTCTCCTACACCATCCTGCGTGCGCCGGATGCCGGACGCATCGGCAAGCGCACACTCCAAACCGGCCAGCATGTGCAGCCCGGTCAGGCGCTGCTCGCCGTGGTGTCTCAGGACAACTGGGTCGTCGCCAACTTCAAGGAGAACCAGCTTGCCCAGATGCGCGCAGGTCAGCCGGTGGAGGTGAAAATTGACGCCATCCACGGTCAAAGCTTCCACGGCCATGTGGACAGTTTTTCTCCCGGCACCGGCGCCAAGTTCACCCTGCTGCCCCCCGACAACGCCACAGGCAACTTCACCAAGATCGTCCAGCGCCTGCCGGTGAAAATCCTGCTCGATGCTTCCGACTCCAATGCCTTCGCCAGCCAGCTCTCTCCCGGCCTCTCGGTCATCGCCACCGTGCGCTTGAAACCTTGAGCCAGTTTTGTCCCGCACCCACTTCAACCTCCCACCGCCATGACCCGCAGCCTCACACTCTCCGCTCCGCTGGCTGAACCCGTGCCGGCTTCCCGCGAAAGCCTTCGCAACTGGATCGCCGTGCTCGGTGCCCTGCTCGGAGCCTTCATGGCGGTGCTGGACATTCAGATTTCCAACTCCTCGCTGCAAAACATCACCGGCGGCATCGGAGCCACTCTCGATGAAGGTTCCTGGGTGTCCCTTTCCTACCTGGTGCCGGAGATTGTCGTCATTCCCCTCTGCGGCTGGCTGGCCCAGGTCTTCGGCATGCGGCGCTACCTCATCTGGAACAGCGTGCTGTTCCTGGTCTTCTCCATCTGCTGCGGTTTTGCCTGGGATCTTTCCAGCATGATCGTCTTCCGCGCTCTGCAGGGATTCACCGGTGGTGCGCTCATCCCCATGGCATCCACCATGGTCCTGCTCAAACTGCCAGCGTCCAAACAGCCTGTCGGCTTCGCTCTCTTCGGCCTCAGCGCCATGTTTGCCCCGGCCATCGGCCCCACGGTTGGCGGCTGGATCACGGAAAACTATTCCTGGCCATGGATCTTCTACATCAATCTGGTGCCGGGCATCATCCTCGTGTCTGCCATCGCCTACGGCCTCGATGCCACGCCGATGCGCCTCTCCATGCTGAAGAAAGGCGACTGGACCGGCATCGTCTTCATGGCGCTTGGCCTGGGCTCTCTCACGGTCTTTCTGGAGGAAGGCACCCGCGAAGACTGGTTTGGCTCCGAGTTCATCTCCTGGCTCGCCATCATCGCCGCCATCGCGCTGCCGGTGTTCGTGCTCATCGAACTCCTGCGCAAAAAGACCGCGCCCGTCGTCAATCTCCGTCTCTTTGCCCGCCGGAATTTTCTGCTCGGCAGTCTGGTGAACCTGGTGCTGGGCCTCTGCCTCTACGGCTTCATGTACCTGCTGCCCGTCTACTTGGCACAGATTCAGGGCTACAACGCCATGGAGATCGGCGCCACCATGATGTGGGTGGGCCTGCCACAGCTCATCATCATGCCCTTCATGCCCCTGTTCATGAAGTGGTTCGACAAGCGCGCCATCGTCGCCCTGGGTCTTGGTCTGTTCGGCCTCAGCGCCATGTTGATGAGCGGCATGACCGCCGACACCGCGCATGATCAACTGGTGCTGCCGCAGATCGTCCGTGCCATTGGCCTCACCTTCATCATTGTTCCGCTTTCTCTCATCACCACCGGCGGCATTGAGTCTCAAAATGCCTCCAGCGCCTCCGGCCTCTTCAACATGCTGCGCAATCTCGGCGGCTCCGTCGGCATCGCTCTGCTCTCCGCGCTCCTCACGCAGCGCGAGCACTTCCATTCGCACCACCTCGGCGAGGCCGTCAGCCTCTACAATCCCCTCACTCGCGACCGCCTGGCCGCGATCGCCCAAAATCTCATGGCTCAGGGCATCGATGCCGTCGGTGCTCAGGATCGCGCTCTGCATCTGCTGGATGCCACCCTGCGCAAACAAGCCTTCGTCCTCGCCTACAATGACTGCTTCCACGTCGCCGGCCTGCTGCTGTTCGCCATGATCCCGCTCATCTTCCTGTGCGCGAAGACCTCTGGCTCAAGCGCGGCAGGTGCGCATTGAAGGCCCCATTACCCGCCGTTCACCACCATGCCACGCAGAGCGCTCGATGACATCATCGGCTGCAGCAACGCCAGACCGGCACGCAGCTGAGCGGGGGTGGTTTTGGCAGGGTTGTTGACGATGAGCACATCGGTCGCGAGCGGGGCCAGCGGCGCGACGTTGGCAAAGCTTTTCAGCAGCGGGGAGGCATCGAGAATGATCCAGTCCACTTCCGTTTTCGCGCGCTCGATCCAGCTGCGGTAACCGTCGAGCAGTTCGTTGGTGGCGTGCGCGGGCAGGTCGCAGCCGGGCAGCAGGAAAAGATTGCTGTGGCCGTAGCGAAGGGCCTCCAGGTTGCTGGCATAGGCGCCGTAGCCCTGCACTGCTCGCGGGAACCACTGGTGCAGCGTGGGGGAGGACGGATTGCACTCCATCATGAACACACGGCGGCCCTGATGGCAGAAGGCGGCGGCCAATGCGGCGGACACCAGCGTTTTGCCATCTCCGTTGCCCGCACTCGTGATGAGAATCACCCCGGCAGTGCCGCTGCGGTTCATGGCTTGTTGTTCCAGCGTGCTGGTGAGCTGATGCAGCGCACTGGAAGCACCGATGGGTTCTGGTTTCAGCAGTTCCGAAAGCATGGCCTCCGGGCTGGATCCATGCACATAGGGAAGACGGGCCAGAATGGTGGTTTCACCATTGGCAGGCTTGATCACCGGCATCTGGCGCGATTGCGGCGGCTGCGGCTGTGGCGGAGGCGCTGCAGGACGATTCATTACAGGCGATGGACGCTCCGTAGCAGGCAAGGCTGGCGCCGCAGGGCTGGCAATGGTGAAGGGAGAAGCACGCGGCGGTGCCTGGGCATGCTGAGCTGGATAGCCATAGCCATACGCTGTGTGCTGCGTTTGATCCTGCATCACGGGCTTTTCGACTTTGGGGCTGAAAAGCTTCTTCACATGATCGTCAAAAATTCCCCAGCCCACTGGCAGGCCGATCAAGGTCAGACCAAACAGTATCACGGCAGCCAGGGCGGCGATGGGCTTGCTCGGTTTCACAGGTTTTTCCGGCACCGTTGCCACATCCGCCACACGCAGCAGACCGCTGTCACGGAACTGGCCCGTGAGTGCTGCCTGACTGCGGCGCATCTCGATTTTCTCATAGAGATCGCGGTCCATTCGCACCTGATCACGCAGCAGGCTCTGCTGCACGTTCTTGCCATTGACGTCCAGCGCCACGCCGCGTGCTTCTTCGAGCTGGCGGCGGTAGTCGGCCAGCTGGCGCTCCTGGGACTCCACCTCGGCCTCGATCATTCCACCAACGGAGCTGATCGCGCGAGCCAGCGACCCCCGCAGCGCTTCGATTTCATTCGTCAGGCCGATCATGCGTGGGTGTTTGCGGCCGCAGGTGGCCTCCAGAGGCGCGCGTTCGGCGATCTTGGCATCAAGCTGCTTGCGGATGAAATTCACATCCGGGTTGTCTGCAAACAACCGAAGTTCGGTCAGGTCACGCCCGGCCTTCTGTGCAGCCACAAGATCATTGAGATCACTTTTCGCCTTGGTGAGCTTCAGGTCAGCCTCCGTGATCGCGACGTTAAGCTGGCGCACCTTGTCGTTGGAAACATCCTTGGAATCGACGTCTTCCATGATCCCCTGGCTTTTGCGGTATTCCGCGAGCTTCTGCTCCGATTCGCGCAGTCGCTTCAGCAACTCCGCTGATTTGGTTTCAAGGAAGGTGGAGGCGTTCGCGCTGAGCTGGCCTTCCTCCTCGGCCACGTAGCGGGTGTACTCTTCCGTGTAATGGTTGGCGAGATCGGCGGCGGTCTGCGGATCACGGTCGCGAATCTGCACCCGCAGCACGTGCGATTCCTTGAGCGGCTCCACCCGTGCATTGCTGATCATCAGGTTGATGAACCGTTCACGCGGATCACCCGGCTTGCCCGGCTTGTACAGTCCCAGCAGTTTCATCAGCTCATCCTTGCGGCTGAGAGAGTTCGCCTCACGCTCCAGAAACGCATCACGCTCCTTTGCCGGAAAGTGGTCGAACAAATAACTCAGATAGCGCCGGGACAGCAGCTCCGCACGGTGGTTGTTGATCAACTGCACAGCACTCAGTTCTCCGGGACCGCGTGAGACCGCGCCATCAATGTCAACGGGACTGGCATCCTGAATGCGCAGCAGCAGCTGCGACTCCGCCTCGTAGATCTTCACCCCCATGCCGAGGTAATAAAATGCGAATGCCCCAAGCATGAGACCCAGCACGGCAGCCCGCAGCCAGCGCTTGCGGATGTAGCCGATGACATCCACGAGACTGATGAGCGACTGAACCTCAAAATCCTGCGGATTGATCGGCGGCAGGAAGGCACGCGGGTCAAACACCGGCGACATGCCCGGATGCGCCGGCATGGTCATGGACGGAGCCATTGGCACCAGTCCACGCGCTGGCGGGAGGGCAAGCATCGCTCCAAAGCCGTCCGGTGGGGCGGCGTTTGAGGGCTGGATGCTGTAGGAAATGGCCATATAAGTGTATTAAACAGCTGGAGGGAGAACAGGTTCATTCCCCTCCTGAGAATCGTTGGGACTGATCGCCCCTGAAGAATTGGACCGTGGCAGCCAGCGGCGCACGGTGCGCAGAGCACGAAAGGCGGTGGCGCGCCAGCTTGTCGGATTGAAACCTTCGAGATCGAGCAGCCAGCGTGTACCGTCACACCACTGGCGTTTGTAGTCGTAGTCGCCGGGCAGCATGTCATACACCTGCAGGCCGCGCTGGATGCAGCAGTCAACAGCCCAGCGGATCACCAGCTTCCCAGGGGAAATCTTCGCCAGGGACCGATCCCAGCCCGACTGATACTGAAAAAACTGCTCACGCTCAACGAAACCGTACAGCGCGGCCACCAGTTTGCCGTCGGCCTCGAGCAAGGGCATCCATGCGCGCTGCTGCGGCAGCCAGCGAGCCGCCAGGCGCTGGTGAAAACGCCAGGACGCTTCCGTGGTGAAGCTGCTGATTCCCTCCGCCCACTGCATGGCATGCAGCACTCGAAATTCCTTCATCGTTTCGTCTATGGTCATGCGCTCACCGACTTGCGTGGCGATGCCTGCATGCTCTGCCGTAAACGCCCTGCGACCACGGCGCAGTAAATTGCGCCATTTGGAGCTGTGGCGTGACTCGTAGTCTTCCCAGGACGCAGGCAGGTTGATAAACCGGGTGATCTGGCGGTTCAGCACTCCGGCATGGCTGAAAGCCTCCTCCAGCACCGCGAGGAGATGGGGCCTGTTGGGAGATTCTTCGAGAAGATGATTGAGCCGGACATTGTCACATTCAGGCCGCAGGATCTTGAACACGCGGCAGAGCTGAGGCGTCAGTTCATCCTCACGGCCGGCGGGCACGATGAGGTCCAGCCGCTCGCCATGCGCATCTCCAAACCCGGCCAGAAAGGTCAGGGTCACGAGATGTTTGCGCACCGCATCCGATTCAGAGGCGAACATCAGCGGCGCAATGGCCTGCGGAATACCTTCGGCATCACGCAGCACACCAATGACCAGCCGTGCCTCTTGACGGCATTCTTCCCACCACAGGCTCATCCAGTCCCAGCGAACGAACGGCGAACGCGTGGCCATTTGATCGACCAGTGTGTCCCAAAACGGCTGCAGCGCATGGAAACCCGCTTCGTCGCGCACGATCTCGAGCGTGAGCACGCCACGACGCGGAGCTGGGATGGAAGGGGCCGAAGCGCGGCGCGGTTTGGGACGAAACATTGTCGTTGTCACTTGGCACCTCCTGCTGGCACTACGGCTGTTTGTTTGTGTTGCTGCGCGGATTCAATCAGCGCACCCAGTTGCTGGCGCGCCTTCAGCAGTACGCCGGAATTGTCATCCCAGTCGCCAAAACCACGCGCAAAACCGTTCGTCAAACGACGTGCCTCATCTTCGAGGCCCAAATGACGTGCCAGCATCAGGTAATCGTAGTCTTCCACCGTCTCACGCAGCCACTTCAGGCGCATGGACGCCACCGGGGCATTGCGGCCCTGACGTTTTTCCGTGGCAGGGTAGATGTAGGAGCCGTCGCCATTGTAGGTCGCACCATCGGGTGTTTTGAAAGTGCCGGCATCCTGCCAGACATCCACGCCTTCAGCGGCAAAGATGGTGTCCCAGTAATCAAAGCCCGTGATGCCGTGCTTTGGAAACAGCCAGCCGACGATGCGATGAGCCATGGGCGGATAATCAATCGCCCAAACGGGTGGAAAGCTGCTGGTGAGCTGCTTGGGCCTGCCGTGCTGCTGTTCCCAGGCCACTGGCATCTGCACGAGCGCTGCATACGCCCAGATTTCATCCCCTGCCTGCCGGCGCAGGGCGATGTCATGCTTGCCTCCGGCCCATTCCATGTCCTTCCACACTTCGCTGAAATGCGGCACCCAGATGTCCACCGCACCGGCCAGTGAACCCCATGCGGCTTTTTCGGCTGTCGGCTGCTCGGTGACGTGCAGCGGCACACGCACGCCGTGCTTTTTTTCCACCTCGTTGAAGAACTCGCCCCAGCGGCGCACCGTGGCATAAGCGGCCTCGTTGTTCGGCTCATCAAGATCTCCCATGATGACGTAGCCACGAGATTCACAGTGGATTTTGGCCAGCAGCTTCATCCACTGCGCGACATAGCTCATCGCCGCAGCGCGATCTTCGCCCAAGGGATCTTTGAACGGCCACTGCGGCCAGATCGGCAGGCCGATGCTGTTGCAATGGCGGTGCAGCAGGTGCTTTCTCAGCGCCCGTTCCACCTTGTCTTCATCCAGCTTGCCGGTGCTGGCGTCAGGATAGCTGCCGTAGATTTGATCCACGCTGAGCCGATGTTCGGCGAGCAGGTCGTAATAGGCATTGAGCAGACCCGCGTGCGCCAGCAAAGGTGCATTGTCATGATACTCCAGTCCATGCACCTGGGCGACGTGACGCACCGTGGTCATGATCGAGGTGCGCAGCATGGGCACCACGGGCAGGTCAAAATCCCACACGTTGAGCGTGTAGCTGGCGAGGGCTTTCATGCCATCGGCAAACTCGAACCGCACTTCCCCGGTGTATGCCCCCGGTGCAGCCGTGTAAGGCACAAAGACATCCACCCAGTAAGGCTGGTTCACCACCTCAGTACCGCTGAGCTCCTGCGCAGGCATGTCCAGCGGCACCAGTGCATCCGGATAATCGCCCGGCGGCAGCGGTGCCATCGGTGTGGACTTGGAGACCCGCACATAGTGCTCACGCAGCACCTTCGGGGCTGGCAGCAAGACGCCAGAATCATTCTTGGCGATCCCCGTGGCGATCACCTGAATCGTTTTAAGCTGCTCGGGCGTGGCGGTAACGATGATCTGCAACGGCTCCCATTCTCCGCGCGCTGCGTACAGGGTGTTCGTGGCTGCCGTCGGCGCGGCGCCGTCACGGGAAATGCGGGTCATGCCATCGCAAAACGACACTTTCACCGGCTGGGCAGCCGCGCAGGTGGTCAGTGCCAGGAGCAGCAGAAGCGCTTTCATGACTTCACCTCCACGAGCTCTGCATAGGTTTCCGCATACTGCCGTGCAGCATGGGCGATGGTCAATTTCTCCAGCACCCGCTGGCGCGATTTCCGGGCGATTTCTTCACGCGCTGCCGCTCCAAGCTGCAACGCCTGTTCCCAGGCTCTCGCCAAGGCAGAATGATCCTGCATTGGCACGACCTGTCCGACACCTTCAAGCAATCGTCCGCAATCACCCACATCCGTGGTGACACACGGCACACCGCAGGACATCGCCTCAATGATGGTCATCGGACACGCTTCGGTGCGTGAGGAAAGCGAGAACACGCTCAGCGCAGGGTACAAACGCCACGGGTCGGCACGGAAAGAATCAAAACGCACCTGCTGGCGCTGCGGCAGCATGGCCAGCAGCTCACGCTCCACCTCGCCCAGTTCCACTTCCACTCCGCCGCAAAAGACAAAGTGTGCTTCTGGCACCCGGGTCTGTAGCAGGGCCGCTGCGCGCAGGAAGGTCGCCAGATCCTTCATCTCATGAAAGCGCCCGACGAATCCGATCACTGGTGCTGTAGGCGGCAGTTTCAGTTCGGCACGCGTGTCCAGTCCGGCATCCGTGTCTGGCACAAAGCGCTCAGCGCTGATGCCATTGGGAATCCAGCGCATTTTGGCGCGCGGATAGCCGATGGCGGCGTGGTCTTCGATGGCGGTGGCAGAGCAGGAAATGATGCGTTGCGGAATAAAACGCGAGCTGCAGGCCAGCGCACGGCGGAAGAGCGCCATCTTGCCGTCACTGTCGCCGGGGTTGCGGTGGATTTCGCGGCAATGGATGCTCCAGACAATGTGGCGCACTCCAGCCACCCGCGCAGCCCAGCCGCCCACGAGATCGGCGTGATGCGTCCACGTTTGCACGATGTCAGGACGCTCCGCACGCAGCACAGCGTGCAGTCTCGCGAGTGTTCGCGCATTGAGATAGGTGGTGCTCTCAAGGTCATGCACATTCACCCCTGCCTCATGCAACCGCTTCAGCTGATGTGGCCAAGGCTTGGCATTGATGGCCACGACGACGGTTCGGAACTGCGCCGGATCGAGCGATTCGGCCAGATTCATCAGCATCGCCTCCGCGCCACCACCCCCGATGCTGTAGGCAAAATGCAGCACCACCGGGCGCCGGTCGATGGCGGGCGCAGGCAGGGTTTGCGCAGCCGCGAAAGCACGCATCGGCTGCTGGATGGGCAGCTGGAGCGTGTTACTCGTGGCAAGCGTGATCGTCCTCATATCATCGACATCGCTTTCAGGCAGCTCTGCCGCCAGTCTTTGAGTGTTTCAAAAGCACCAGAAACCGTGGCTTTCGCCTCCAGCACGGATTCAGGAGAGCCGTAGCGTGGCAGCTGGTGCATCGAGACAGTGTCATGAACGCGGCCGCTGATCGTCGTACAGGCTGCTTTGAACCCCGCTTCACGCACAAGCATGAGTGTTTCGCGGGTAAAATCGTCCGGCCCGCCGTTGGGATAGGCAAAAGCAATGGGCAGTTCACCGAGCTCGGCGTGAATGCGATCACGGCATGTGGCGATTTCCGCACGCATGGCCATGACGTCACAACGTGCCAGAATGGGATGCGTGTGCGTATGACCGCCGATGTCCACATGGCCGCTGAGAGACATTTCACACGCCATCTCCCACGTCATCGGGCGCATGGCTTTGGGTAGATCGTCAAATGCGGGCGCTTTGACCTCCAGCGCCTCCTCCAAACGATCCACCTCGCCCAGCAAATCTGCGTCCGGCAGCTCCTTGAGTTCAGGCAGCAGCTGCCTGAGTGACTGCTGACGCAGCTCGTATGTGCCGAGGTAAAGGCGCAGTTTTTTACCGTTAATCCTCCAGTCGAGCAGCTCCTTCTGCGTTCGACCGAGGGCGAGATCAACGCGCTGAAACCAAAACATTTCCACCCGATCGAGGAAGCCCGTGGCGACGAAGATGGTGGCATGCAGCCCGAACTCCCGCAAAATAGGGAACGCCAGTTCGTAGTTGGATGCATACCCGTCATCGAAGGTGATGACGACTGAGTTGTCAGGCAGGCCGGATCCCTGGCTGCGAGCTTCAACGAGATCGGCCAAAGAAATCACGCGGTACTCTTTGGCCAGCATGGAGCAGATGCTGCGAAAAGCATCAACATCCAGATGCAGGGACCAGTCGAGGATGCCTCGATCTTCAGTATTTTCACTGAGACCATGAAACGTTAAAATCGTGGCCTCGGAGGAACGCCGTGTACGCGAAAACGATGCCAGCCCGCTCCCGACAAGGGCGGCGGCTTTGATAGAGCGCGAGTAGAGGGCGAGCGGCATAATCAAAGGGTTAATGAAAAGCTTAGGCCCTCAGCCGGAGATGGCTGACAGGCATGACGGTTATAGAAATTTGGCAATCGTAACAATCACACACATTTTAGGTGGCGATTTATTAACTTCAATGAAATTATCATAAATACTGTATTAATCTTACGCTTTCCTTACTTTTGACTATCATAGTCTAAACACAACAAGGCCGGAGGGGTTTCCTCCGGCCTTGAGAGTTTAAAAAAGACGCTTTCTTCAGCCTCAGAGCGGCCTGATCCAAATGTTCCGAATGCGTACTGGCGGCTCGTTTTTGTGGTCTTGGATGCGGATCGGTGCTTTTGCGGGGAACTCACCCGTGTAGTCCGTGATGTTCTTGTGCTTTGTCGGTCCCATGATCTTCGTGTGGTTCTGCACACAGATGCCATTCACGAAGGTCGTGATGTAGGCTGGCTCCACCACTTTGCCGCCTTCCAGCTTGGGCGCGGTGAAGACGATGTCATAGACCTGCCACTGGCCGGCAGGACGCACGGCGTTCACCAGCGGCGGCGTCTGGCCATACACACCGCCCGTCATGCCATCGGCATAGGTGGGGTTGTTGTCGCAGTCCAGCATCTGGGATTCGTAGCGGTCCATGAAAAACACGCCGGCATTGCCTTTTTTCTGGGAATTGCCCTTCGTGTTGGGTTCGCTCATCCACTCCAGATGGAGCTGGCAGCTGGCGAACTCCTGCTTCGTCCAGCAGTCGCCACCGGAGATCATCATCACTCCGCTGTCGGTTGTCCAAGGGCAGGGAATGATCTTGCCGGTTTCCTTGCCCTTCGCGTCCTTTTCCTTCGCTTGCAGCGAGTCGGCATTGATCACAATCGCATCTGCAGGTGGGTCGCCTGGCTTTTCTCCAGGAGCCACGGCATCAGGACGTGGACGGTCGATGTCGTGAACCTTCCACTGAGTGCCTGGAATGACCGGAGTGTCCGAATAGCCGATGGGTGAAGGTTTTTCTGGAACGGCAGGTTTGGAGTCGGCAGCCAGGGCCGGAAAACTCGCCAGTGCGAGCAGGAGGATTGTAGCAGTGTATTTCATGCGGGGAAGCAGCTAACGAGAAGCCGCAGGCGATATTGCAGGTCAAGATGTGAAGTATTGCAAATACAGGTTGCCAATCCTTCGATACAGCCGATTCTAGTCCCTCATCAAATCGCGGGATGGAGCAGCCCGGTAGCTCGTCAGGCTCATAACCTGAAGGTCGTAGGTTCAAATCCTACTCCCGCAACCAATTTCAAAGCCCTGTAAACCGTTGGTTTACAGGGCTTTTTAGTGTCCTTTTCCCATTTCATAGGAAAAAACGGTCGGTGACTTGCCTAAAATCGTAGGGTGTACTATGAATGTGTGGGGCCGGTTGAGCCGGCGGTGAAGTTTACTAACCCTCCACATTTCCCGTGATCCGCCTGTTCCATTCCGTTGCTCTCCTGAGCGTGACCCTCATTGGCCTCACTTCTTGTGCAGGACCGAAGAAGGCTTTGTCCAAAAGTTCCCCGTCTGCTGCAGCAGGGGTGAATCAACAGGCGGCCTTGTCCGAAGGTGCGCCACCTGCCGTGACGGGCGCAGCGCCTGCTGCGGGAGAAACCCCACCTGCTGGGGGAGAAACTCCACCTGTTGCCGGAGGAGATCCGCCGCCAGATCCCAACGCCGCGCGTGACGCTTTTTGGAATCTCGCCATGCAACGCTACAAACCACCTGCATCGGGGGGCCAGCCTGCACTTGCCGAACTTCCGGAACCGAGCACGCCCAGCACGGTCACTGCGGTGACACCCGCGCCCACGGTTTCGACAACACCATCCGCGTCAAAGCCCGCAGTGAGCGCGGCGCCCGCGCAAGATCTGAATCCGGCGGACATTCCCTTTGCCACCTGGGCTCCCGGGAAGCGTGGCGTGGTGAAAAGCCCCTTCGATCCCAGCGGACGGCTGATTGATGTTCGCGATTTCAACGCGGGTCAGATGTCGCAATGCCCCTATACCGGAAAGATCTTCCGCGTTCCGCCTTTGAAATGAAGATCTGGCAACAGATCCGGCCGAGTCACGCCGTCAGCGAAGCTGCCAGCAGTTTGCAATCCTTATCCGGTGCCCGCCTCTCCATCCTCCCGGAACCAAAGCGATGATGCAGGTAATCCGTGAGTGACTGATAAAAAGTCTGGCGCGCCTGAGCGGTGGAGAAAGTGTGGTCCGCCTGGTGGATGAAGCGGCACTGCAGCCGGCCCTGCTTCATCAGCAGCGTGGCTTTGCGACGCGCCTGATACATCAGAAGAAAGTACCCCGGATCGTTGTCGGAAACAAACATGGCCAGCTTGCGCTCCGCAGCAGCGATACGGCTCAAATCTCCTGGAAGATCCTTGCGCGCCGGATGGGCGCAGCCGCTCTGCGCCGCGGACTTTCCTTTCTGCGCAGCACGACTGCCAGCAGTTAGAAAACGTGGCTTCACATGGCCTGCAAAACGTTTAAGCGAGCCGGCAAATCCCATGCGCGTCCTGCCGGTGAGCAGCATCTTCCATTGGCTCCATTTGAAGATCGCATTCCAATATTCACGCCAGGCCACCAGCTGGTCGGTGTTCGTGTCATTGATGGTCATGCCCTCCTTCCAGAAAAAGACGAGGGGATTGATGAGAATGCTCTCGATGATGGCAGGATGGGGCAGTTGGGCCGCCGATTGAAAGGCCACATAGGCGCCCGAGCAGAGGCCCAGCAAAACAATCGGGCGGCCAGGCTGCCGCGCATGCAGGTAGTCGCACACCAGACTCACGTCGCGGAAGGCAGTCGCCGCGTAGGTGTCGTTTTCCTTCTCAGGATCAGCGGCCACGCTGTCGCCGATGCCGTTGATGTCGAGCCGCAGGCAGGGATAACCGAGCGCTGCAAGCTGCCGCGCCATGGCCACATGAATGCGCCCTGGACCGATCCGGTACGCCGCCCCGGCATTGAGCATCACGATCCACGGCAGTGACGTCGGGCGCTCCACCGGCTCCGTCATGATGCCAAACAAATCAGGCGTGCTGCTGATCTGATGAATGGTCTCGCGCACCGCGTCAGGACCACTCGTCAGCATCGTCGTTGCACCTGGAGCTGATACAGTGTCTCCGGCTCTTACGACAGGCTGTGCTTTGGCCTTCATCCAATCCGCAATACTTCGCAGCGCTTCATGCGGCACCTGGGTGTCATGAGGTTCCGCCATCATCCCTTCATAGCCAGACGATGCCACGGACTCCACGGACACGCCCTGCTTCGTCAGATGTTCCAACAACGCCAAATCACCCGCCGCATTTGCACTGGATGCGATCAACACCTGCTGGCAGCGCACCGAATGGGCGAGCAGATCGATCTGCGCGAGTTCGCCAGCCAGCTCATTTGGATAGACAAAGCCCATGGCTTCAATTCCAGCCGATTCATTGCCTGCGGCCAGCTGCGCAGTCTGGCTCAAGGCGGTGAGTTCGCGCACATAGCGCCGTCCTTTCACAATGGGAGCCCACAGCACCAGGCTCTCCACCTCGTGTTGCTCGGCATAAAGCGCCGCAAGCGACGCTCCCAGACGCAGTCCCACGAGGCTGATCTTCAGGCAGCCCCCTTCACGACGCATCCAAGCCACGGCATCGCTCACGTTGGCCTGCCACGTGGCCAGATGCTGCGGATCGTTTTCTGTGCCATCGGAGTCACCGGTCCCATAATAGTCGAACCGCATCACCGCAAAACCTTGCGCCGCCAGCTTTTCCGCGAGGTGTCGCAGCGCACGATGTGAATGAACCTGCTCGTGCCCGAGGGGCGGACAGAGCAACACCCCATGTTCAGCCACAGCGCCTGCAGGTCGGTGCAGCCACGCAAACAACGACCTGCCACCACTCTCAAAGTAGAACGCGCTCCGCACGGTCTGATCAACACACGAAGCGTCTTCAGGCGCGTGCGACTGTGGCTCAGCTGTCATGATGGGTTGGGTGGGATGCACGGCTCGGCTCCACCGAAATTTCGCCCGCCACATTCAGGGCCTCAACATAAACTTCAAGCGCCCCGCTCTTCCCAGAAGTCGGCGTGAAGGACACCGTCTTGGTCCGGCCCGGGGCCAGATGAAAGTAATTGTCGTCAGGAAGAAAACCCTTGGCCGACAATCGCACACTTTGCAGAAACCGGTCGCTCTTGAGCCTGAGCTGGTAGCGCCCATCACCCAGGGCTTCCGCCTTGGCCCCCAGCGCCTCGGCCGACAACGGCTGCGCCACCGGATCACGTGCACGAGTGAGATGAAACGCCTCGCTGATGACCTCACGCCCGGCGCTGAACCAGGTCGCGATCACCACATGATGCGACTGCGGCCCGAAACGGTAAGCATAGTTCACGTCAAAAAACGAACCGAGAATTTCATCCACACTGCGCAACTCCAACGAACGCCCAGCTACCGTCACCTCGATCTCGTGGCGTGCGACGACCACATTCGGCTCGCGCAGCAACTGCACCTCGACAAAGCCCTCGACCAACCCGGCCGTTTCGTTGCTCAGATGCAGATGCAAACCATCGAGGCCTTCGTCCGTGATGCTTAACTGCCGTGTCTGCCATGCGCGCTTGAGCTGATAGTAAGCTGCCTTCGGGGTGCCCGTGCTGTCCACGATGCCCCAGCCCGCCGCTGGCCACAGATCCTTGTAAAACCACACCAGCGCACCGGCGTTGCGACTGTGCCCGCTGCGCCATTCCGCGAATGTTCGCGCCATCATCTCGCCCGAAGCCACGCGGCTTAGTTCCAGATAACGAGGCATGTCGAATGAGCGCAATGTCACAGGATCGACATTGAAAAGCTCCCGCAGGTAGTGATCACGCACATCTTCAAAATCCCATCCGGCTCCCGTGTCACGCGGCACACGCTGCTTCCAGCGCGGGTGGTGCATCACCGGCATCAGGCCGCCCATGATTTCATCAATCGCCTCAGGCTCCGGGATGTTCGCAAAACCCAGGCACTCGCTGGTAAACTTCACATCCGCCTGCCGCAGCTCACGCAAGGAGCGCAGATAAGCACCGATGCCATAATAATGAGTCACGCCGGTGCGAGTGTGAAAAGGCAGCGCACCGCCGCTCGGCGATGAAGGCACATACACCGTGCCGGGATGATGCTGGCTGCATAGCGCCGGCAGCTGCTCGCCAAACCAGCGGTTGCGCCAAAGCTCACGCGCCATGCCCAGCATCGCCGCCTGCTGTTCTATCTCACTGTTGCCGCAGTAAACCGCCACACAGGGGTGCTGCGCGAGGCGGCTCAGCTGCTGCGTGGCCTCAATCGTGATGTTTTCTGCAAACGCCGCGTCTTCCACGGGATAGTCCATGTTGGCAAACATGAAGTCCTGCCAGACAAGGATGCCCAGCTCATCGCAAAGGCGGTAGAGTGCATCACTCTCATAGGCCATCGTGCCGCCAATGCGCAGCATGTTCATGCCCGCATCACGCGCGAGCATGAGATCATGCCGCAGCGACTCTTCGGTGCCGCCCAGCGTAAAAATATCGTTCGTCGTCCAGCACGCACCCCGGCAGTACACGCGCTCTCCATTCACATGAACCGCAAACCCGGGATCATTGCAGACCTCGATGCTGCGGAAGCCCGTTTGCTCCAGCGGAAACTCATGCGGACCCGCACTCGTCTCGATGATCACCTTGCCGCTGTACAGCGCCGGCACGCCATGCGTATGCGGCCACCACAGTTCCGGATGTTGAATGCGCAGCTCACCGCGCAAAACATCACCCTCACACAAAAGCTCGGCAGAATACTCTCCGATGTTTAACCGCGCAGAAACGATCTTCATCGACGTCTCCACCCGCGCACGAAAACTGACGACGCCTTCATCTCCCACCAGCAGAGCCGTCTTTTGGATGTCCGTCAGCAGCACAGGCGCACACTCCAGTCTCACCGCACGCCACGGCCCCACAGCAGGCACCGGCGGTGACCAGCCAGGAATGCGCCCCAGCAGGCTCGTCCGCTGCCAGCGCAACTGCTGGTTGTTTACGAGGTTCGTTTTCCAACGCGGACGCGAACGTTTCTTCTTCAAGTCCGCCGTGAGCGAACGAAAGCGGATCATGAGCTCATTCTCATCGCGCAAAACACGCGCAACATCCACGCGATGGCTGCGGAACATGTTGTCGGAGTTTAGAATGAGTTCGCCGTTGAGCCATACGTCAGCGAGCGATGCCAGCCCGTCGAAGCACAGGGCACAGGACTCTTCTGCAGTTCGCGCCGCCACAGTAAATGTTGTTCGATACCACCAGTCCTGCGCATCCACTTCCGGCGGATTTTGATGATTCCACTGACCACGTGCGCGCAAAGCCGAAGCCACTGTGCCCGGCACCTGGGCGGCGAACCAATCTCCCTGCACCGCTGCGGGTTCAGCACTCGCTCCGGGAGCCTGCGCACAGCATGTCCACGGCGCAAAGTGAACAGGGTCCTTCATGGTGATTACGCGGGAAACGCGTCCTTCAGTTGCTGCATTGCCTGGGTCCAGTGCTCCGCCATTTGATCGACAGGCGTGAAATCAATCGCCTTCTTTCGCGCCATCGCACGCGCCAGCTGGAACTGCAGCGTCTTCGCCCCAGTGGACAGCCGGAGGATCGAGTCAATCGCGCCATCCAGCCCGCCCACGCCCTGGCTCTGCAACCACTTCAGATAGGTGCCGGCCAGTTCATAGCAGGAGCCAAACTGACGCAGCGTGGCAAAGGAGTATTGGTGAAAGGTGGCGATCGGTTCGTTGATCAGCCACTGCATGTCAGCCTCAAATCGGGCACGAAACTTCACAAAGGGATTCACTTCCGGCAGGCGCTGCAGCTGTCGCTTCAACAGACCCAGCGATGCATTCAACAGTTCCTCGCCTTGCAGCGGCAGCTTGGCGGTGTTCTTCACGATCTCGCAGTAGGGCGGCAGAATCGCAGGATTCTTTTCCCCACGGAGATGAAACACATGCGCGAAATCATCCCCATGCAGATGGTAGTAGCCTTGCGCGTGGAAGTAGCCCAGGCGCTGCTGCTCCATGTCGATTTCAGCGATGGCCACTGTCGTTTTCACATGCTCCAGCTGGTAGGCGCTGCCAGCCGTGTCGGGCAGATAAAATGAATCCAGCTCAATGAGCAGGGGTCGTCCAAGCGACAACTGTTCCTCAATGTGCGCCGTCAGCGGCCGGTAAATGGCGAGCTCTTGCACATCCAGCGCGTACAGATCGTACAAATCCGTCAGCTGATATTTGAAAAAGGTCCACTGGTCGCCCTCAAAGTCGATGCCCAGTGTGAACGGCAGGGCCGCTATCGGCTCCAGTCCACGGGCATGCAGGACTTCGATCCACACATCGACGTAGCAGTTCGTCTCCGCCCACTCGCGCTCCTGCGTGTGCAGGCGATGGCGCGTGTAAGTTTGTGGATCAAGTGGTGGAAACGGCCGGCTCATAGTTCCAGGGCGTTTTTCACTTCATACGGCCAGCGGTCGGGATCAAACCCGTGATGCTTGAACAAGGCCAGCGTGATGCGCTCCATCCCAAATCCAATGCATGCCGAATGCGCCGCCTCACCGTTCGGCAGCTTGATGTCGAAGGCTTTGCCGAAGTAATCCATGTGGCAGTTGGTCGAGGCAATGGCCGTCGGCTTCTCTTCCGAAGCCACGGCAAATGTGAACTCATGCTTCAAGTCCTGCTCCTTTTGCGATGCCGCCATCACCCGGCCTCCACGTCCGAAGAAGGGATCGTTGGCGACCACGATCTCCACGCCGAGTCCGACCTCCTCCAGAATGTCCCGGCCCAGCTCGATCCATTGCTTGCGATGCTCCAGCGCCTGCTCAGCGGTGCCAATGCGGACGAATTCGCGCTGGCGGAAAATCTGCAGGCGGCACGGGTCGATCGACGGCTCATGCCGGAACACCTGCGAGAACAAATCCACCGTCCTGCCCTCACTCGTCAGCGTGCCTGTCGCCGTAGGATACAAAGGATAGCAGCATGCGGGCGTCAGCATCAGTGCGCTTGGCGTCAGGTCCTGGGTCCATTCCTCGCCGCTCTCGCGCTTGGTCAGCATTCCCATATGTTCGCGATCACGCCCCATGAAGCTGTGCACGGAACCCATCAAGTCCGGGAAGTTCTCGATGTGGCTCGTCTTCAAATAATGCTCACGGCTCAGCACTCCGGGCAGGCGCATGATGTCCGCCTGGAAGTGCGCTGCGCGTCGTGTGACCAGGCGGTCAAAGCTCTGCAGCACGCCTTCAAACACACCGTTGTAGCCATAGACGCCACGCACGCCAAGCGGCACGAGAAGCCCGGCCTCAGTGACCTGGTCGAGAAACGCCTGATAGGCCTCGGTGATGGGGAGAGTTGCGGTCGAGGTGCACGTCATAAATCAGCCTTCCTTGTGAACCATCAGCATCGTGGCGTTCAGTTTCAAAATGCGGTCGTTGTTGACCATCAGCGCCGCGCCATAAGCATCACGCAGATGGCGGGCGATGCTGAATTTGGAATCGTTGCGATAACCCGAGATGCCGCAGATCAGCATCGCACGGCCGACGATGTCCACAAACTGCTGCGAGGTGGACAGTTTCAGATTGTTCGTGCGGATGGAGAAACCAAACTCTTCAAACACTCCCGGGCAGTCGCGGCTGCGCAGTTCGTCGTACTCGCGGGCCATGGCCGTCACATTGTTCCTCATCACTTGCAGCACCTGATCGACCTCACCGAGGCGAATGGCCGAGATGGGTGTTTCACCAGGTGTCTTGCGCGCTTCGGCACGGACGAAGGCGCGGGCCTGGTTCACTGCGTCCATCGCAATGCCCGACCACAGCGCGCCCCACACGATGTGCGAGTAGGGATGCATCGTCTGCCCCAAAATCTCATTGAAAGGCTGCGGCAGAATCTGCTCCGCATTGCCTGTGGCCGTCAGTTCAAACCCGGAGCTGCAGGTGCCACGGAAACCCATGGTGTCCCAGGTCGAAAGCGGCACGGCGGTGTACTCTCCTTTGCGCACCATGACGTGCACCTGCTCATTCGCCGGCGCGTTTGATGCACTGCGGCAGGTCACCAAGATCTCATCTGCGAAGTCACCATAGGAAATGACCGGGGCCTTCTTCGTGAGTTTGAACTGATCCCCCGAGACCTCCACCGCACAAATGCTGGAGCGCAGGTCTCCGCCCGTTCCGATCTCCGTCGTCGCAGAGGCCATCAATCGCTGCTCCTCCGCCAGCTGCCGCAGGTAGTCGCAGAAAAATTCCGACTGCTGGGCATGATGCACGACGCAGGCCACCTGAATCTTGTGCATCGCATAAATCATCGCCGACGAGCCGCAGTACTGGCCCAGGGTCTCGCAGATCTTCGCGACCTGCACGAGGTTCAACCCCATGCCGCCATATTCTTCTGGGACATACGCACTCAGCAGCCGCGCCTCGCGCATAGCATCGATCGACTCGCTCGGAAAACGCGCCTCCTTGTCCACATCCGCCGCATGAACACGGAGCACCGATTTGCCCAGCGCATGCACCTCCTTCAAAAGTTCGTCAAAATCGACTTCGGTGCTGCAAAGAGTGCTCACAGGATTGGATTGGGGGTGGGGAGTAGTACGGGCTTGAACAACTGGGGCGCATGGCCGCACGGACCTAGGCCGCGAGCTTCGTGATCGCCTCCGCGATGGATTCAATGCTCTTGAAGGTGCGGCGGCCGATCAGATTGTCGGGAAACTCGACATTGAACTTGTCTTCCAGCGCCAGCATCACCGCTACCGTCGCCAATGACGTCAGGCCAGCATTATAAAGATCGTCAGCCTCAGTCAGATTTTCCACGGGGAACCGGCCATGCTGGGCAAGGACTTCACGGATGTCAGGCACCAAAGTGTTGCGTTCGTTCTCGCTCATAATGATAAGTGGACTAAATGTTTATGATTATAATAAACATAACAAATGCAAATCGGTCCAATTAATTTTATCGATTCCTGATTCTTTCCCATCTATTTCTTTAGATGCCTGAGCCTAATCTTTATTTTCAAATGCCCAAGAGATGGCTCAGATTCGGTCTACGATTTCGCCCAACACCCTCTCATTACATTGATTTTCAATGAATTATTATGACTCCTTGGAATATAACAAATCACTCAGCCCAGAGCCATGTGCTTCAGCGTCCGGTCAGCATGTGAACCTTGTGACTGATCAGAAGAGCAACCGAAATGGAAAGGACGGCATAGAGCGCCATCCAATCGTCGTCACTGAGTTGCATGCTGAGCTGCATGGGTGACGTGAGGCAAAGCCGGGCTACAAAAAGGAGAAGCAGTGCCATGGCAAAAAAAGAGCGGTTTCCATACCAATCGGCCCAGTCCTTCTGACTGCGCGTACGTTTTATTAATTTTAGTCCGGCTCCTCCATCTCAAAGTAATCATCCTCAGCGATGTCCGGGATGCCCACGACGAGGACGCGCATTTTCCCACGCGCACCGTGGACAACGCCAGGCGGGATGTGCACGAGCGAACCCTGGCTCACAGGCTGTTCGGCGCCGTCCAGCACCACAGTGCCACCGCCTTCGAGGACGTAGTAGAGTTCCGTGGAGCGTTTGTGGTAGTGGAGCTTCGCACCGTCGATGTCCACCGCATGCGCCCAGGCTGCGGGAGACAGGCCCGCATCTTCACGGCTGATCAAACGATCCCTCCAGCCACAGGTGCTGCGCTCACGTGGCGTGTGGCCTTCGTGGCGGATGAGCAGCGGACCCGTGGCGGCCATGGCTTACAATAATAGGTTCGTTATTTGTGCCCCTGATGCGTTTTGATCTCATCCGCGAGGTGGGCAAAGTCGCCCTTCTCACACAGGCGGACGAAGCCTTCGGTGAAACGTTTCAGCTCATCCCACACGCCGCGGATGTGCTCCGCCTCTTCCTTGTTGATGCGGTTGTCAGAGGCCGCCTTGCTGATGGCCGTAAGGAGATCGGCAAACTGCTGGACGATTTCCTGCGTGGCAGGCATCAGCTCCATGCCTCGGGGACCTCCGGTGGTGGGATTCTGCACAAAGACCCCGTTCGCCTTATGGCAGAGCCACTGGATGAGCTGCGCATCCTTGGTGATCTCAAACAGCTGGCGCACTCGGTCCAGTGGATTGGAGGTGCCGCTGCCCTGCTGCTCGTCCGGCTGGGACCATTTGTAGGCGAGCGAGAGGGAAACGCCCATCTGCGCAGCCACCTCTTTGAAGCTGGTTTGCTCGACGGCCTTGCTGATCACTTCATGGGAGTCCATGCCTGACTTGTTTCAGAAAGTAACTCATTTGGCAAGCAGCATCCTTGCCGTTCTGCCATGGCAAATGTCACACCGCCCCGCTCTTTGCGCTTGTAGAAGAAAATTCCACACGCCTAATCTGCCGACCTCATGAAAATCTCATCCCTCCTCCTCGCGGCGGTCGCTTTTGTGCTGGCCTCCTGCATTGAAATCAAATCCACCGTGATCGTCAGCAAGGACGGCACGGCCACCATCGAGGAGAGTGTTCTCTTGGGTGCTCAGCTGGCTGCCATGATGCAGGGGGGCCAGGGCGATCAGCTCAAGGGCCTGGTCATGGACAAGGAAAAGGCCGCAGAACGCGCGAAGAAACTCGGCGAGGGCGTCACAGTCAAATCGCACGAAGAAGTGAAGACCCCCGATGGCAAAAGCGGCGTGAAAGTGGTCTTCGCCGTTGCTGATCTCTCCAAGCTGAAATACGTGCCGTTTGAGCCAGAGCAGGAAGGCAAACCCTCCACCACGCAGCCGATGACCTTCGCGCTGAGTGGTTCCACCCTCACCATCACCAACCCTGACGCAGATAAAAAGAGAGGCGGCGACGAGGCAAAGCCAAAGAAGACCCCGGATCAAATCGCCATGATGAAATCGCAGATGGCGATGATGAAGCCCATGTTTGCCGGCATGCGCGTAACCGTGGCGGTGCAAGGTGCCAATGGCATCGCCAGCTCCAATGCCGCCCATCTGAATGATGGCACGATCAGCTACATGGACATCCAGTTCGACAAGATCATGGACAATGCAGACATCTTCGCCGGCTTCATGGAATCGGCTGACGTCGGCCTCAGCCCGGAAGAGGTGGCGGAAAAATTCAAAAACGTCGACGGCCTGAAGATCGAGGGCAAAAAAGTGGTCACAGTTGAGCTGAAATAAGCCACCGATCAAATCGACAGAACCCATTCAGCAAAGCCGGGGCATCACGCCCCGGCTTTTTTGTGACCCGTTCGGGATCGGCATGACTTTTCGTTTGCCGCCTCGCTCTGACGCCGGAGAGTCGCGGTCCATGTCCCAGATTCTAGATTTCGCCCTGCACATCGACAAACACCTGGAAACCTTTGCCCACGATCATGGCGCGCTGATTTACGGACTTCTCTTCGCCATTGTCTTCTGCGAAACCGGCCTGGTGGTCATGCCCTTTCTGCCGGGTGATTCTCTTCTGTTTGCCGTGGGCGCTTTGTCGGCGCAGGGTCTCATCCGCATTGAGCTCATCATTCCCCTGCTCATGTGCGCCGCCATCATCGGCGACAACCTGAATTACTGGATCGGCCGCAAAGCCGGCGGCTGGATCGTCAACCAACGCTGGTTCAAGCGCGACTACCTCGCGAAGACCGAGGCCTTCTTCGTCAAGCATGGCGGCAAGGCCATCATCCTCGCGCGCTTCGTGCCCATCGTGCGCACCTTTGCCCCCTTCACCGCCGGCTTTGGCCGCATGGACTACCGCCGCTTCCTTGTTTACAGCCTCGGTGGCGGCTTGGTCTGGGTCCTCAGCTTCAGCATCGCCGGCTACTTCCTCGGCAGCATCCCGATCATCAAAAACAACCTCAAGCTGGTCTTCGTTCTCATCATCGTCGTCTCCATGCTGCCCATCGTGTTCGAAGTGCTCAAACACAAAGCTGAGGCCAAGCGAGCGCAGGCTGAGAAGGATGGAGAAGCTTAACCCGGCTTAAGGCCCTGGCACCCGCGCCCCTGTGCTCGGGTTCATGTAGTAGCCGGGAGCGCCGCCGACACCGGGCACATACACCGGTTTCGTGGGCATCCTGCCGTTGTAGCGCGGGTTGTTGTACGGAACCGCCATGCCGGGATAGACCGGCATGTTGCCAATGGTCTGATAACTCTGCACCCCGCCGTATGCATTGATCACACCGCTCGAACTGCGGCTGCCAAAGGGGCCTGACACGTTCTGCTGATACATGAACTGGTTCCCCTGCGGCATCGCCGTTGGCCCCGAACCGGGTGCATAACCACCACGCGGCACGGGAGCTCCGCTGCCGCCCGCCATGCTGGCAATGCTCTGGCTGGGGCTGCTGCGCGGGGCGGCCTGCGGGAGATTGGCAGACGGGTAATAATAACTCGAACCGTCCCCTCTCGGTGCGCTGTCGCAAGCGACCAGTGAAAGAGCGAGCAGAGCAGGCACGCAGAATCGTGTTTTCATGCCTGCAGGGTATCATGACCGTCAACCCGGTGGTGGAAAACTTTGCCAGCACGGGCAAACGCGGCAGAATGCCCGGCATGCAGCCCGTTGTCGTCGTCCAGCACCCTTTGGCACAGTGCCATCTCGCCGCCATCCGTGCTGTCGGCACGCCATCGCATGAGTTTCGGCGGCATCTGAACCACCTCGCGCGCCTTCTCTTCCTCGAAGCCACCCGTGAGCTTCCCGTGCGCGAAATTGAAGTGCAGACACCTCTCAAGCAAACCGTGGGCTCACAGCTCGCACGCCCGCTCGTCTGCGTGCCCATCCTGCGCGCCGGCCTGGGTTTGCTGGATGGCATCCTGCCGCTCGTGCCTGACGCCGTCGTCGCCCATGTCGGCATCAGGCGAAATGAGGAAACCGCCCTGCCGCATGCCTACTATGCGAATCTGCCCGCCAGCCTTTCCACCGCCGATGTGTTCCTCCTGGACCCCATGCTCGCCACCGGCGGCAGCGCCTGCGAAGCCGCGCGCCAGCTCAAGGAGGCCGGAGCCATGCGCATCACGATGGTCTGCGTGGTGAGCTGCCCGGAAGGGCTGGCCGCCATGGAGAGTGCTCATCCAGATGTGGCCATCGTCACCGCCGCCATTGATTCCGGTCTGAACGACAAGTGCTACATCGTCCCCGGCCTCGGCGATGCCGGAGATCGCTATTTCGGCACCTGAAGTTTGCTTCCTGTTCGCACGATCCTGCCCTCAAGCAGCGTTTCATTCCTTCCCATGCCAATCACCTTCCCCCCTCTCACCCGCCGCAACTTTTTGCAGCACGGCACCGCCGCTGCTTTGGGCGCCCTCGCCACGCAGCTTCCGGCGCTGGAGATTCCTGAACAGACCTGGGTGCTGTTTTCTGACCCCCACATCGCCGAGGACGAGGCGCTCGTCGCACGCGGCGCCTGCATGGCGGAAAATCTGCGCCGCTGCGCCAATCAGGTGCTCAAGATCGGCCAGAAGCCCTTTGGCCTCATCGTCAACGGCGACTGCGCCTACCTCGAAGGCAAGACGGAAGACTACGTCACCTTCACCCACTGCATCCAGGCCCTGCGCGAGCAGTCCATTCAGATTCACTGCACACTCGGCAACCACGACCACCGCAACAACTTCCTCAACGCCATCATCGGCCCGCCGCCGCCCAACGCCGAGCGCCCCATGAACGTGCCGGACAAGCACGTCGCCACCGTCACCAGCGCCCAGGTGAACTGGATCCTGCTCGACTCCTTGGACCTCGTGAACAAAACCCCCGGCCTGCTGGGTGAACCCCAGCTCGTGTGGATCGAGCGCGAACTGCGCAACGCGCCAAACAAGCCCACCTTCATCGTGGCCCATCACAATCCCATGCAGCCCAGCATGGACGACAAGAAAAAAGGCAGCTGCCTGCAGGACAGCGATGCCCTCTTCGACCTCCTCGCCGCCTATCCCAAGGTGCAGGGCTACATTTATGGCCACACCCACACCTGGCTGAAAACGAAGCACGAGAAGACCGGCCTCCCGCTCATCAATCTCCCGCCCGTCGCCTACACCTTCGACCCCAAACGCCCGAACGGCTGGGTCATCGTCCGTATCAATTCAGAGCGCGCCGAGTTCGAGCTCCGTGCGCTCAATCCCGCGCATGAAGAGCACGGGCAGAAGCAGGTGATCAAATTCGTGTGAAGTCAGGCGGCCAACCAAAGCCAGGGAGTCGAGACCTCCTGACACTATTGAATGGTGATCGTGAGTTTGTCCTCACCATCATCAATTTGAATCTGGTGGTCGCTGATTTCGATCTTCGGTTGATGCGGAATCTTTTCCTGAAACAGCGATGATTTCCGGTACAGCGTGACATGCTGGCCAGCACGGTTCACCAACTCAACCCTCCATTGGATGGGTTTCATCAAACCCATTCCGTCGTATTCAACAAACGAAACGCCGACGATTTGCTGGCCGTCCAACGTGCCACTGAAGAAGGTTCCATGTTCGGAGTAGTGATGGCCTTTCGTCAGGCAGTACAACCCAAGTGGGACAGCCGCGACGAGTGCCCCGAGCACGAGGCTGATAACCCCTCTACGGCACTTTCCCTTCATGCCCGAATTTTGAATTGGCTTGCCGTCGGAAAAAAATCCCCGCCTAGCCTCACTCATCCACACTCGCAGCGTCCACGGTCCGCATCATGGCGTCCAGGAACTCCTGCGCGGCGTCGATCGGCAGAATGATCGTGTCACGGCGGCCGCGTACGTCCTCGGTGATCTTGATGAACTTGCCGCGGTCATTCTCCTTGAGATCCAGGAAAAAAATCTTCCGATCCGTGACGATTTTTTCGGAATGCAGCGGCGGATTGGGTGGACGCCGTTCGTCTTCAAATTCTGTGTTCCTCATGCCGGTAACCTCCGCTGACTGACGATTCGCTGTACTTTGTTCTGGGTGAATTCGATGCCGATTCTAGGAGCAGCGCCGGGCTTGTCAATGCTTCTCACGGTTCATATCACGGCCTCAAAGCCGCCTAAAGTGAGGTCAGCCATCCCTCTCCGCCCCCAAAAACAACCCGCGCGAACATTCCAAAGCTCGGTTTTTCAATCCTCCCCCGCTCCGGCAATCAGGAATTTATTTAACCTCAGGCGCACACGCAACTAGGCTCGTCTAATTGCATTGAAGACGATCTGCAAAATTGTAATCGCCTCGCCTCGGGTCAGTTGCTTATATCGCACATCACCTTTCCGCCAAATTCTCACAACGTGTTCGAACTCTTCCAAGCCGCCATCCTGCCACACCAGCTTTTGCTGACGCTGCTGCTGACACTGGTCGTCTGCTACTGGCTTCTGGTCCTGCTTGGCGCGCTGGATTTCGAGGCTGATCTGCCCGACGATCTGGGCACAGACGGCGATGCCCATCACGGCACCGGCTCCTCAAACGCTCTTGGCATGAGCACCGGCGGCGCCTGGCTCTCGGCGGGTCGCTTCCTCGGCTTCTCGCAGGTGCCCCTCATGGTCTGGCTCAGTTTCCTGGTTCTCTTTCTCTGGTTCGGCTCCTTGGCGCTGAATGAATGGTACAATCAGGCTGGCAGCCTGCTGCAGGCCACCTGGCTCCTCCTGCCCAACCTTCTAGGCAGCCTGATCGTGACCAAGCTCGTCACCCTCCCCGTCGCCAAACTCTTCAAAGCCATGGGCGATGCCGACTCCGAAGCCGAGGAGGTCATCGGGCGCACCGGCATCATCACCTCCACGGAAGCTGACGCCACCTACGGCCAGTTGGAAATTACCACCACCAATGTCCCGCTGCTGATCAATGTCCGCACCCAGCCCGATGCCGCACCCCTGAAACGCGGCGACTCGGCCAAAGTCATCTCCGCCGGTCCCGACAATATTTTTTACCTGATCGAACCCGCTCCCCAGAACTAACCCAATACCTTTTCACCCAACTCGCTCATGACCACATCCCTACCCCTCGCTCTCCTGCTGGAAGGCAGCCTTCTTGTCGGAGTCATCATCATCGGCATCTTTCTCGGCATCCTGATTCTGTTCTCGCGCTTCTTCCGCAAAGTGCAGCAGGGCCAGGCCATCGTGCGCAACGGCATCGGCGGCACCAAGGTGACCTTCAACGGCATGATCGTCATCCCTGTGGCCCATCAGTCCGAGTACATGGACATCTCGGTCAAGCGCATCGAAATCGAGCGTAAAGCCCAGGAAGGTCTCATCTGCAAAGACAACCTGCGTGCCGACATCAAGGTCGCCTTCTTCGTCCGTGTGAACAAGACGCCGGAAGACGTGCTGCGCGTGGCCCAGAGCATCGGTTGTGCCCGTGCCAGCACCGTGGACACCATCCGCGTGCTGTTTGACGCCAAGTTTTCCGAAGCGCTCAAGACCGTGGGCAAGCGCTTCGAGTTCGTGCAGCTCTACAATGAGCGCGATCATTTCAAGAGCGAGATCCTCAAAGTCATCGGCACCGACCTGAACGGCTTCACCCTCGACGACTGCGCCATCGACTTCCTCGAACAAACACAGCTCGAGAACCTCGATCCCGACAACATCCTCGACGCCGAGGGCATCAAGAAGATCACCGAGCTCACCGCCGCCCAGGCCAAGCTCTCCAACAACATCCAGCGCGACAAGGAAAAGGTCATCAAGCAGCAGGACGTGCAGGCTCGCGAGGCCATCCTCGAACTCGAGCGCCAGCTGGCAGAAACCGAGTCCAAACAGAAACGCGACGTCGAAAGCGTCCGTGCCCGCGAAACGGCCGAAATGATGAAGGTGCAGGAAGAAGAGCGCCTCAAGGCCGAGCGCGCCAGAATCAGCGCCGACGAAGAAATCGCCGTCGCCACCCAGAACAAAGATCGCCAGGTCCTCGTCGCCCAGCGCAACAAGGAGCGCACCGACGCCGTCGAAGTCGAACGCGTCACCCGTGATCGCGACCTTGAAATCATCGACCGCGAGCGTGTCACCACGCTCAAGGCCATCGAGAAGGAAAAGGCCGTCGAAGTGGAAAAAAAGAACATCCAGGAAGTCATCAAAGACCGCGTGGCTCTCGAAAAAACCGTCGTCATCGAGCAGCAGAAAATGAAGGACGCCGAAGCCTTCGCCACCGCCGACCGCGAGAAGCAGGTCGCTCTCACCAACGCCGAGAAAAACGCCCAGGAGCAGCTCATCCAGAAAATCAAAGAGGCCGAAGCCTCCAAACAATCCGCACAGCTCGCCGCTGAGCAGTCAGCCTTCACCACGATCAAAGCCGCCGACGCTTCCAAGCAGGCTGCCGAGCTTCACGCTCAGGAATTGCTCACGCTTGCCGAAGCCCGGCAGGAGTCTGCCTCCAAGGATGCCGCCGCCGAGAAATCTCTCGCCGAAGGTCGCACCGCCAGCTCCGCCGCCATCGGTCTCGGAGAAGCCCAGGTCCTGCTTGCCAAGGCCGAGGCTTCGCAGAAGCAGGGCACCGCAGACGCCGAAGTCACGCAGCTCAAACTCGCTGCGGAAGCCGATGGCATCACCAAGAAGGCGCAGGCCATGAAGCTCCTCGAAAACGCCGGACGCGAACACGAGGAATTCAAGCTCACGCTCGAAAAGGAAAAAGCCATCGAGCTCGCGCAGATCAACATCCAGAAGGACATCGCCGCCGCCCAGGCCAACGTGCTTGGCGAGGCCATGAAGTCCGCCAAGATCGAAATCATCGGCGGCGAAAGCCAGTTCTTCGACAAGATCACCAACGCCATCGGCAACGCCCGCGCCATCGACCGCATGGTCGAAGGCAGCCGCACCCTCACCGACGTGAAGGAAACCTTCTTCACCGGCGATCCCGACTACTTCAAATCCCAGCTCAAAAACATCATCGATCAGTTTGGCCTCACCTCCGAAGACACCAAGAACCTCACCCTCAGCGCCCTCTTCTCCAAGCTCATCGGCCTCAACCCCGACGCCACCACCTTAAATAAACTCACCGGCATGATCGGCGCCGCCTCCCGCTTCGGCCTCACCGAGCAGACCGTCAGCGGCCTCCTCGCAGCCAAGGCGGCGAAGAAGTAACCGCGTCATTCCGATGAACGCGACGCCTTACGCCACACGCAAAGCCTGGAAAACAGCCGGGAAGATCTTTTGGACCTTCCTGGCCGTTTCCCTCCCCTTTGTGATGGCGGAAGGCACTTTTGGGTGGATGGCACTCCTCGCGCTTCCTCATTCCGCATGGTTACTCAGATCGGTCTGGATGGATCCAAATGACTGATTCATGCGATCACTTCGAGTGATGTTCACTGAGGTTCTGAATCTTTAAACCGCCACGAATGGCCGACACACCTCCATCTCCCCAACCCTCCCCGCAGCTCGAAGCCGGCGCTTACGAGGTCATTCGTCAGCGTCTCAACAAGCACGGCTCCGAATTGCAGCGTCGGCTGGATCTGCTGAATGCCGACCGCAAGGCGGAGTTCGGCGGCATTGAAACCGCCCTGCTGGCCACCTCGCGCCTCACGACAGAAAACAACTGCGTGCCGCGCGATCTCGCCGCCATCGGCCCGCACCGTTTCTTGTTTGGCTACAACGTCCACCTCGGCCTGCGCAGCACCATGCGCATCGAGGACGTGTTCGCGGTCTATGATTATCATCCTGCGGATCACAGCTTTCATCCCAACAAGGATGGCCTGCTAAGTGATCCCCAGTTCGTGGAGGACTTCGCCTACCTCTACAGCTACTACAAGCACGCCTCCTTTCTGAAGTTTCACCGCATCGGCCCGCATCTCTACCTGGGCTTCCAGGTGGGTCAGCGCGTCACCGAGGTGAAAGCCTTCAAGTGGCTCGTGAACGATGACCTCGGCACGCTCAAGTACCTCGGCAACCGCAGCGACCACGAATTCATCTTCCCCACGCCGCAGGAATTTGAATGGAAGCGCGCGACGCGGGACATGTACATCCACGGCAACCACCCGCACATCAGCATCGAGGATCGCGTCTTCGTCGAGACCATCGGCGGCGATCTCACCGTGAAGGTGGAAAACAACACCGACACCGGTCGCGGCATCTACAACGAGCCCGTCGAAAACCGAGATCAGACCCTCGACGATGCCGAGGTGTACTACGCCATCGTCGGCAGCCTCATCCTGCTCAAGCTCCTCCCCTACCAGGAAAAAACGTGGCGGCATCTCGTCTTCAATGAGCGCACGCGCGAAGCACATCGCATCGACAGCATCGCCGAAAGCTGCGTCCTTCTTCCTGACGACCACGGCATCCTCTTCCCGCATGGCTACGTCCTGCAAACCGGCGAAGTGCGTCGCTTTGAAACCGGCCTGCCGCCCATGCGTTTCGAGAAACGCATCCCTGCCGCGAACGGCGAGGACACGCTCTTTGTCTTCAGCCATCTGGAGAGCGGGTCCTACCTGCTGCTCAGCTACAATCTCATCACGCAAAACGTCGCCACGCCGCAGCCCTGCCATGGCTTCAGCCTCTTCCCCAGCGGCGAACTCGTGCTGTTTTCGGCGGATGAAGAACCGCGCAAGCACCACGTCATTCAGGTCTGGCGCACGCCCTTCGTTTCTGCCGATGTGAGCGAAGCCAAAGCTTCGCAGACCTTCCTCAGCAAGATCGGCAACGCCGAAATCGTCCGCGCCATGGCCGAGTGCCAGGGCGTGCTCACACTTCTCGGCAAAGACGATTCCTTCTCCGGTCTCTACGTCGAACTCTCCCGCTCCTGCGGCGACATTGCCGACAGCTACTTCTGGGTCGGCCGCGAAGAAGCCCACGATCTCAAGAGCATCCTCGTCGAGGTCAAGACCACCGCCGAAGCCGCGCTGGGCGAGTTTGAAAAAGTCAGCCGCATGCGCAAGACCGCAGCGGAGCAAACTGCGACGCTGCAGGAGAAATCGAAGAAGGCTCTCAACGCCGCCGCCAACACCGATCCCACCGACATCCTCGGCTTCGTCCATCTCCTCACCTCCCTGCGTGAGCTGCGCGGCCAGATCATCGCCCTGCGCGATGTGCGCTACACCGACGCCGCTGAGATCGACCGCATGGACAAGGCGGTGGCGGAAGGCGCAGACAAGCTCTCGGCCAAATGCGTCACCTTCCTGCTCAAGCCTGAGTCGCTGGACCCCTACCGCAAACAGATCTCCGAACAGCAGGCCCTCGTGCCTGCACTGGCCAAAGTCACCGAAGCCCAGGCCGTCGAGGAAGCCCTCGCCAAATCCAGCAGCGAGCTGGAAATGCTCACCGCGATTGTCAGCGGCCTCAAGATCGAAGACGCCACCGAGACCACGCGCATCATCGAAGGCATCTCCACGCTCTTCGCTCAGCTCAATCAAGTGCGCAGCGTGTTGCGCAACCGCCGCAATGACCTCGCCAAAACCGAAGGCGCGGCGCAGTTCCAGGCCCAGCTCAGCCTGCTCAGCCAGAGCGTGCTGAACTACCTCGAAGTCGCGACCACTCCGGAAAAGTGTGACGAATCCCTCACCCGCGTGCTCGTGCAGATCGAGGAAATGGAGACCCGCTTCTCCGACTTCGACGATTACGCCGCCGAACTCATCAAAAAGCGCGAAGAAGTGCAGACCGCCTTCGAGTCACGCCGCCAGAGCCTCAGCGATGCCTTGAACCGCCGTTGCGGCAGCCTCGGCCAGTCCGCCGAACGCATCCTCACCAGCATCCGCAATCGTCTCGCCAACTTCGCGAAGCCCGAGGAAGTCCACGCCTGGCTCGCAGCTGACGCCATGGTCGCCAAGCTGCGCGATCTCATCGAGGAACTGCGCAAACTCGGCGACAGCGTCCGTGCCGACGAACTGCAAACCCGCCTCAAGACCGTCCAGCAGGACTCAATCAAGCAGATCCGCGACAAGTCGGAAATCTTCGTCGCAGGCGGCGATCTCATCCAGCTCGGCCAGCATCAGTTCAGTGTGAACAAGCAGCCGCTGGAGCTCACCATCCTCCCACGCGACAATGGGTTGGCCTTCCACCTCACCGGCACGCGTTTTTATGAGACCGTCGAAAACCCTGAACTCGCGACGCAGCGCAGCGTATGGGACCAGGCCGTCGTCTCAGAAAACGCAGACGTCTATCGCGCCGAATACCTCGCCTGGCAGATGCTCAAGGCCGGCGCAGGCGATGACGTGGCCACGTTCATGGCTCAGCGTTATCACGAAGGCTACACCAAGGGCGTGCATGATCACGACGCCGCGCTGCTGCTGAAACCCCTGCGCGAAATGCAGCAGGCCCTCGGCCTCCTCCGCCATTCCCCCGCCGCCCGCGGCTACGCCCGCCTGTTCTGGCATTCTTGGGCTGAAGACGACTCCAAGAAAGCACTCCTTGCACGCATGCAGTCCAAAGGTCGCATGCGCGACCTTCTCGGCATCTCGAATGCCTCCGCCGATAACGAACTGGCAAAGCATGTGGATACTCTGCTTGGCGGCACGCTGGCGCAGGCTTCGTCATCCCAGATCACCGCCTGTCTCCTCGACGAGCTCCAATCCAAGCATCCCTTCACCCGCTCCGCCGCAGCCACAGAACTCCTGCGTGCCTTCCACCGCGAACTCACCGTCAAACACGCAGCCAAGGAGTTCGAAGAAACCCTCATCTCCCTCGCCGCGCAGCCCCTACTCGCATTTGAAATCGCCTTGGAGTGGCTCACCGCTCTCAATCCCACCGCAGCCCCCGGAGTGCTGATCGAAACTGCGGCCATGGTCATCACCCACGACCAACCTCCAGCCGCCATACCCACCGAGCCAGCAGCCCACGCCACCATCACCGGCTTGATCGGCACGCATGCCCGCATCGCCGACGCAAAGCTCGAGCTCAACTACCACGAATTCACCACGCGCCTGCAACGCTACGAAGCCGAAGTCGTGCCCGCATTCGAAGCCTTCCAGTTGCTCAAGCATCGCCTCGCCGACACCCGCCGCCGCGAACTGCGCCTCGATCAGTTCAAAGCCGGCGTGCTCAGCTCCTTCGTGCGCAATCGCCTCATCGATCAGGTCTATCTTCCGCTCATCGGTGCCAACCTCGCGAAACAGCTCGGTGCCGCAGGCAAGGATACGCGCACCGACCGCATGGGCATGCTCCTGCTCATCTCACCACCCGGCTACGGCAAAACGACGCTCATGGAGTACGTCGCCAGCCGACTCGGCATCACACTGGTAAAGATCAACGGCCCCGCACTCGGCCACAAGGTCACCTCATTGGATCCCGCCGAGGCCGCCAACGCCAGCGCGCGTGAAGAAGTGGAGAAACTCAATCTCGCCTTCGAGATGGGCGACAATGTCATGATCTATATCGATGACATTCAGCACACGAACCCCGAGTTCCTGCAAAAGTTCATCTCCCTTTGCGACGGCACCCGCAAGATCGAAGGCGTGTTCAAAGGCGAGGCCAAAACCTATGACCTGCGCGGCCGCAAAGTCGCCGTCGTCATGGCCGGCAATCCCTACACCGAAGTCGGCGGCAAATTCCAGGTGCCCGACATGCTCGCCAACCGCGCCGACACCTACAATCTCGGCGACATCCTCGGCGGCCATCAGGAAGTCTTCAAAGACAGCTACATCGAAAACAGCCTCACCAGCAACGCGACGCTGGCCCGCATCGCCGCGCGCAGCCATGCCGATGCCCTCGCCGTCTTAAAGGTCGCCCAAACTGGCACCCGCGAAGGCGTCGAATTCGAAGGCAGTTACAGCGCCGAAGAGATCAACGAAGCCGTCGCCGTCATGGAAAAGCTCCTGCATGTGCGCGAGATCATCCTGCGCGTGAATCAGGAATACGTGCGCAGCGCCGCCATGGAGGACGCCTACCGCACCGAGCCGCCCTTCAAGCTCCAGGGCAGCTACCGCAACATGAACAAGATCGCGGAGAAAATCCTCCCTCTCATGACCGATGCCGAAGTCGCCAGCCTCATCGCCGATCACTATCGCGGCGAAGCGCAAACCCTCAGCCAGGCTGCGGAATCCAACCTCCTCAAGTGGCGCGAGATCAACGCCCTCTCCACCGAGGCCGACGTCATCCGCTGGACCGAAATTAAGAGCACCTTCAAACGCAACCTCCTCACCGGCGGCGGCGGCGAAAACGATCCCATCAACCGCATCACCGGCCACATGAACGCCTTCACCGTCGGTCTTGAAAAGATCGAGCAGGCCGTGAGCAAACCCACCTTGTCCGATGTCACCATCGAGCGCCTTCAGCGCATCATCGAAGGCCTCCGCGCCGTCCCCGTAAACGTCGAAATCCGCGTGCAGCCCGTCGAAAAAGAAGCCGCAGGCGAGCCCCCCGTGGACATCTCCAGCACTGTCGAGCAGGAATAAATCAACTCAGCACCTTCTTGGCCGCCCTCAGCGCTCCCAGTGTCCAAACCACGGGATAAAGCTGCTCATGATACCACAGCCGCGCAAAGTAGAGACCTATGGGCGCAGTCGGAAAACGAGTGCCGTTCTCCGTGGCCGTGATGAGCCATTGCACGCTGGCCATGACGCCTTGCTCTTCACCACACAGCGCATGCACAGCAACTGCCGTCTCTTCGATGCTGGCAGGTGCATTCGCATCCCCGCCAAACGAGCCATCGGACTTCCGGGCGCTGAGCAGATATTGCCTTCCGCTCTGAATCAACGCTTCAAACTTGCTGGCCAGCTGCGCACTGCCACTCAGATGATTGACCACCTGCGCCGTGCCATAGACCGGATTGTTTTCATCCCGCGTGTGCTCGTTCCCAAACCACAACGGAATCCAGGAACCATCTGACAACTGCACCCGCTTCAAATAGGCGAGCGCCTGTTGTGTTCCTTCATCGATGCGTTTCTTCAAAGCTTGCGGCGCTTCATCTCTCCAGACCCACCACGCGCATAGAGCATGCGCTGTGATCTCCGGCGTGCTGCGGTCAAACGGCAGCGTGCCCCATCCCCGGCAAAACGTGGGAATGCCCCCGTCCCGATTTTGCAAATCAACCAACCATGTGATCCCCTGCTGAATCGCCTCATCGCAGGTATGCCCGATCTTCTTCAGTGCTATCAGCGCACTCGAAGTGTCATCCGCATCCGGCACTCCCCCAGGCAAATTCGTCCACGCCCACCCCCCCGGCGGCGCATTGGTAAAAGGATGAACTTCGCGGTATTGTTGCGCCAGCAGCCATGGAATAGGTGGCGCGCTGAAGTCCGAGCTTCGCAGCGACAACGTCGTCCCCCACGTCGCCAGATTGGTATCAATCGGCCAGCTCCCATCTTCCCGCTTCGAACTCACCAAGAATTCAACCGCCAGCGGCAGGCACGGATGATCAAGCTGCCCGCCACCCGCCAGCGCCATGGTCACAAAACTCGTCAGCGGCGTGGCTTCAAGATAACCCCCGCTGCTAGGCTGCAGTGCCTTGAGCATCGGCCGGATACGCGGCCATGTCAGCGCACGCAGCCACCGCAGCGGATTCCACCACGCCGGCGGCTGGTTCTTAAACCTCGTATACCCAATCGCGATCAGAGCCGGCAGCGCATAGCTCACCACCGGCAGTCCAACCGCCCCAAACCAGGTGCGCGGCAGAGCAGCGAGCTCAAACGGCAGCGCAATGACATGCTTCCACGGCTTCTCCCCCAAAGTGCCGCAAAGCGCGCACAGCATGAGAATGGGCACCGAAAAAGTCTTGTCCTTCCCGTAGCGGGACACCACCGCCCGGGCGATGGCCGCTGGTTCAAGCGAACCCACCTGCGCGATGATGCACCCATTGGCAGTTTCAACGGCAGGCGTAGTCCGCTTCCCCACGAGATGCAGCGCACTCCAGCACAGCAGCGTGGTCGAAAGGTTGCTCTTGCTCAACGTTGTGTCACCCCAGCCGCCGTCAGCGTTCTGATGATCACACAACCACTGCGCCCCGGCAGCGATGTGCACTGCATGCTTGTCACAATCCACCAGCGCCAGCGCGACGATGGCCGTCGCGGTCGAAAGCGCGCTGCTGGAAAGCCGCCCTTCCCAGTGGCCGCTCGCATTGCGCAGGGCATCCAGATGCGCCTGCGTGTTGGCGATGGCGCTGTCGAGGGCGTCCATCATGGCAGAAAATCTCAGGCTTCGAGCTTCAGCTCAGGGCGGGCATCGATGGCCTTGGTGAGTGAGATCCAGCCGCCTTCGCGCTGCTGCTGGAACATGTAGAGATACAAGGCGACCTGCTTGGCAGGATACGCCGCGAGCAAGGCGGTCACCGCAGCTTCAGCCTTGTCATCATCGATCACTTCGGGAAGCTCGGTCACTTCACCTTTGCCATCATGCGCGATCTGCGCGGCATCGAGGAAAGTGATCAGCATCTGCGGCTGACCTTTGAGCAGCCAGATTTGAAAGATCTGCGCTGTCACTTCTTCGTTCGACTTCGTGTTGAGCTGCTCCAGCAGCCACTCTGCCTGCTTGGCACGGGACTTCTCCAGAATGAAGGCAGGACGAAGACGCTTGGCCGGAGCGAGCGAATCAATGACAGCCTTGTATGCAGCACGCTGATCGGTCTGCATGTAGGTCATGATCTGCATGCGCAGCTCGGCACCGATGGCTTGAAGAAGTTGGTTGGGTCGCATCTGGATTGGGGTGGAAACGGGGAACTCAGCTAGCACCACGGCACAGAAGTCGCAACCGTTTTGCCTCACAGCAGGCGAATCGTCAGCGGGAACCGATAAATCCTTCCCTCAGAAGCATTCACAATCCCGATGATGGTGAGCACCACCGTGGCAACGCCCACTGCAATGAGAAGCGGAATGCCGATGAGAATGAAGCAGAGCAAAAAGGACAGGAAGCCATAAACCAGGAAGCTGAGCTGGAAGTTCAGCAATTCCCGCCCCTGCAGGTCGATGTAGCTGCTTTGATCCTTTTTGACCAGCCAGACGATCAGCGGACCCAAAATGGGGAAACCGACCAGACAAAGCACGTGCATGACGATGCCCAGAGTTTTTTCATCCTGAGTGACGGATGAATACGGCAGCGCGGGAGGTGGATTGGGGGATTCCATGGCACTTTAACCCTACTCCAAAGCAGCCCGCCGCCCATTACAAACGCGGAGCCGGTTTCCCGGCTCCGCGCAAAGCATCAAATTCGAAGTTCGCTCTCCGTTTAGTTGATTTCCGGCAGCTTGAATTCGTCCACGTAGTTCTCCATCGCGAGCTTGTTGGCTTCATCGGCGAACTCGCCGGTGAACTTCTCGGAGACGGGATCAAACTCCAGCCAGGGGCCGGCACTGATCTTGTCCACGTTGAGGTCGATCTTGTTGTCCTCGAGATTCTTCACGAAGTGCTCCAGCGTCTCCAGACCGGCCTTGTCATTCTTGAGGCGCTCCTGCACCTCAGCGACGTTCGCAGCCTTGCCCAGACGGTAGGAGATGTTCGCCAAATGGGCCAGCGAAGCGGCATGGAAACCGTGGGAGACGTGCAGGTTCGGGTTGATGAGCTTGCCGGCACGCACCGAGTTGATGAAATTGAGCATGTGGTCAGGGCCGTCATTGAAGTTCTCGAACTTCTTGATGGCCTGGCCTTCATTGTCATAAGCCTTGGCCTCGATGACGTAGCCACCTTCGCAATGGATGACATTGCCGACGCGCGCAGCGGCGGTCTTGCCATTCACGCGGAAGACGGGCTCCAGCTTCCAGTCCATGTCCTTCAGAGGGAGACCACGGTTGTCAAACAGCAACGGCGCAGGCTCGTAGGCCCAGAAAGCCATCTGATTGTTCGCGGTCTCGCCGTCATCCTTGTAGCCCCAGCGTCCGCCAAAGCTCATCACGCGCTTGGGCAGCAGCTCGGGATCTCCCAGCGCCCAGCGGCCCACGTCTGTCTGATGCGGCCCTTGGTTGCCGATATCGCCGTTGCCGAAGGCCCACTGCCAGTGCCAGTCATAGTGGAACTGCGTGCGGTGCACCGGCAGCATGCCACGTGGTCCAGCCCACAGCTTGTAGTCCACATCCACTTCCTGCGGCGCTCCGGCCGGGTCGGTCTTGACGTTGCGCAGATCGTGGAAGGTTCCCTTGATCATCCCGTCCTTGGGCTGGATCGCCTCCGCCACTTTGCCGGTGGAAATGCGCGACTTGTAGTTCACTCCACGGGAGAGCGTCACCTTGCCGATGTGGCCTTCCTTGACCCAAGCCATGGCCTCCGCCCAGCCGGGGCTGGAACGGCGCTGCATGCCATGTTGAACAACGAGTCCCTTCTTGGCGACCTTCTCGGCGGCGTTCAAAAGCTGACGGCCTTCCCAAATGTTGTGGCACACGGGTTTCTCCACGTACACATGCTTGCCATGCTGCATGGCCGTCATGGCGATGAGCGTGTGCGTGTGGTTCGGCGTGGCGATGGTCACGGCGTCCACCTCAGGGTCCAGCATGAGCTTCCGGTAGTCGGAGTAAGCTGTGACGGTGTTGTTTTTCTTGGCCTGGCTTGCCACGCCTTTGGCGAGCACATTGGCGTCCACGTCGCAGAGAGCGACGATGCGCACGCCCGGGATTTCCTCCAGGCTCTTGATGTGGCCTGCGCCACGTCCGTTAAATCCGATGACCGCGACACGAACGTCACCATTGGCACCCAGCGGTGCGGAGAAGGCTCGGGATGCGACGAGACCGGCGGCGCCGGCCACAGTGCCGCGAAGAAAGGTTCGGCGGGTGGTTTGGTTTTGTTTTGTTTGCATGGAATGAAGAGTTGGAATCAGGCACAGCCGCACCTGAAAGCGCGGCATGGAATGTTAAGCCTAGCCAAAACGTCAGCGAAAAGACAACCTTTCCTTTCATTCCCCGCCGTTTATGCCCAATCCACCGCCGTTTGTGATTCGGCAGACCTCCGAATCACATCAACTGCGCGGCGGACTGCCCTGAATGGATGACTTTTGCGTGGTTTGACTCCTCAAAATCAAGCCACAGCCCGGCGGCGGCGGCGTGCCAGAAGTCCCAGCAAACCGAGCATGAGGAACAGCATCCGTCCTGGCTCTGGGACCACGACAATGATGCCATAGCTGTCAAAGAGGCTGGTATCCCAGGCAAGTCCGGGGGAAATGCTCGAAATGTCCTGCAGTTGCAGGTTGTTCGCCACATTGAACGCCCCCATGGCGGAAAGGGCGCTGTCATCATGCGTCAGGCCCAGCGTGCTCCAGTCCATGAGATTGAAGACACTGCCATAAGTCACCCCGGTGAGGTTGTTCAAGGACACCACCACACGCTTGTCGGTGGTATTCGTGCTGCCCAGGACAACCGTGCCTGCGGCCGAGATGAAGTCATGACTGCCGGAGTGAATGTCATTCCAGCTGGTGCCTGATCCCGTGTTGGCCATCCCGCCAATGCTGGTGACATACTGTGCAGCCGTTCCGCTTGGATTGTCATGGAACCAGGCGGCAAAGCTCGCATCTGTCGAATCGGCGGAGCTCAGGCTCAGATGAATCGAACCGGTGTCTGCCACTGTCAGGGAAGTGGTGGTAGCACTGAAGGTCAGGGTCGCGTTGCTCGTGTCTGGATTCCCATCGCCAGGGGCAAGAACAGCTCCGCTGCCAATGATCGTGCTGCCTGCGATGCTGCCAGAACCCGAAAGTGTGGCCGTGCTGTTGACCGTGACCGTGCTGTTGCCAATGCTTCCGGCACCGCTGGCACCCACTTGGAGCGTGCCTCCATTGACCGTGGTGCCACCCGTGTAGGTATTGGTGCCACTGAGCACCCAGGTGCCAGTACCGTTCTTTGTCACTCCAGTGGTGTTGGTAACACTGTTGTCCACGATGGCACCACTGATCTCACCCGTTCCAGCGGTGGATCCTTGAAGAGTCAGCACCTTGGAGCCAGCACCGGCAGCTGTCAGGTTGCTGGTAAACTTCACCACGCCTGTTCCCGACTGGTCAAGGGTGCCTCCACCCGTGGTGCCGGCCAGGTTCACCACACGGTCGGTCGTCTCGCCCGCGCCTGTGTAAATCAAAGCACCTGTGGTCGTGGTTGCACCCATGTCGATGGTGCCGTTGGCAACCGTGACCGGAGCCCCGAGGTTGCTGCCAGCAGTGCCACCTGCGACGCTGTTGATCGAACCCACGCTCAACGCACCATCCTGGATGCTCGTCTTTCCAGTGTAAGTGTTCGCTGCAGTGAAGACGAGGGTGCCAGCACCGATCTTGGTGATGGGGCCACCGCCCAGAATGACGCTGTTGATGGTCGCCGTTGTCGTCGCGGCAGTGTCAAACGTGCCGCCGGAGGCTCCCACGGTAATGCGGCGTGTGCTTGTGATCATCAAGGTGGCCGTCGTCTGCAAGGTGCCTCCATCCAGCGTGAGCTGGTCATCCACATTGCTGCCCGGTGCCGTGCCCAGGTTGTTGTCAGCCGAGATGCTCAGGACACCACCCGTCACAGAAGTCTTGCCGGTGAAGGTATTGACACCACTCAGAACCTGTGTGCCAGAGCCGATCTTGGAGAGATTGATCGTCCCCACATAGGCCAGCGGCGCCGCCGTCGTGGAGTCAGCTCCCACCGAATACCCATCCATGATCACACCGTTGAAGGCCCCGTTTGCATCGCCACTGCCAACGGTGAGCGTGTTGGTGATGCTGGCACCCGCAGTCGGGTTGTTAACCACATAGCCACCCGTCGTGGAGTTGAGCCCGTTGATGGCTTGATTGTAGCCCCCCAGATCCAAGGTGCCCGGAGCAAGAACCGTCGCTGAACCACCGATGGCCACACCCGTGGCCGTGCTATCACCGACAAGGGTGACGTCGCCTTTGCCAGCCCCGCTGGGCAGAGCATTCGTGGTGCCGAGCTTCAGTGTCCCCTCGTTGATGGTCGTAGAGCCGGAGTACGTGTTATTGCCGCTCAGAATCTGGGTGCCGCTGCCGATTTTGTTCAATGCGATGTTTCCTTGAATCACTCCACCGAAGTTGTTGAGCCCTGTGGAGCCCACTCCTGCGGCTGCCGCACCCAGAGTGTAAGGTGCCAGATTGCTGCTGTTGTTGGAGCCCAAGGTGAGACTAAACAGGGTTCCAATGGTATTCCGCACCGTGCCTGTCCCTGCGAGTCCGTCGAAGCTTTCCGTCGTGACAGTGGCTCCCGTGCCCATCACGTCAAAGATGCCCCCGCTCTTAACGACCACACTCGAGGCATCGCCGATCTGATTGCCGCCGGTCCCCGTCAGGTTCGCCACGGCACCGCTGTCCACAATCAGGGCTGCATAGGGAACACCGTTGGCATTGGTGGTTTCACCCACTGAAATGGCAGACTTGCCAAGATTAAGCACCCCTCCCACGATTTCGATGCTCAGGTTGCTGTTCGCTGTGGATCCCGCCAGCGTCAGGGTGCCCAGACCTGTCTTCTGCAGCAGACCCGTGCCAAGACCCGCGCCATTGGAGATGCCGGTGATGTTTTGCGCCGTCTGAGTGAGCGTCACCCCCGAGGCGAGATCAATCGCCGCCGGACCATTGACCGTGATGCCATAACCCAAACTGGTCGTCGCAGTTGCACGCAGCACACCCCCATTGAGAATGATGTTGGCGGCGCCAGCCGTTGGATTGCCCAAATTCTGCGAGGCCGCACCATTGCTGAACTCAACCGTACCCGCATTGATGATCAGCGCGCCAGTGTAGGTGTTCGTACCTGCCAGCACCAAGGTGCCCGAGCCCGACTTGGTGAGCACGGTGGCTGTCCCCTTGATGACAGATGTGAGTGTCAGCTTGTTCGTCGATGTGTTGCCCGTGCCACCGGTGAAGACGATGATTTCAGTGCCAGTCGTGCCCAGCTGCGTGCCACCGGAAATGGATGCACTGCCCGAGGTGTTGTCAAAGATCACCCCTCCCGAAGTCAGGACGTTCGCGCCATTGAGCGTAAGATTGGTGCCGCCCGCACTGCCCACGAGCTTCAGCGTGTTCAGGCTGGCGCTGGCGGTGCTCAAAGCCACTGTCCCGGTGGTCAGAATGAAGTTGCCGGTCGCGCTGTTGGAGGCTGCCACCAGCGTCGTGTAGCTGCCTGATGCCAGTGCTGTGATGGTGCTGCTGCCCGATTGAACAGCCCAGTCGAGGTCGTTGAATGTCGCGTAACCGCCGATGATGCCACCCGCGTTGTTCGCGATCGCGGAACCGATGGTGTTGGTGCCGCCAGCCGTGGTGCTGTTGAAGTTCAAGGTGCCGCCGTTGAGCGCCGCACGGGTAAAGGTGGAGCCCAGATTCAGATTCAGCGCCTGCGTCACATTGTTATTCGTCAGCGCGATGGTATGCGCACCCTGGTTGATGGTGATGTTTCCAAAACCCTGCGTCAGCGCGAATGCTTTCGCCGCATCATGCACGATCTCCAGGGTGCCACCACCGCCGAGGGTGGCCGAGGCCACGCCAAAGGTCAGAGGCATCAGCGTCGTCTCAGCAATGAAGCGATCAGATGCTGCGGCAAAGTTGACGGAATCCAGCTGCAGCTTGCCGCCATAGATCTGCATCGTGTTCGCGGAGCCTGACGCTCCGGTATAGGTGCCGTTGGCTCCGCGCAGGGCCAGGGTTCCACCGCCGAATTTGGTGAATGTTCTGGCTGCTGTGTTGGCACCTCCGTTGATCCCTCCGGTGATCGCAATCGTACCGCCTGCTCCAATGACAAAGTTGGGGGATTTATCAGCAGTCACCGTCAGGGTCCGGGTGCCGGCACCCGCCAGTATGATGGTTCCCGTGGTCCCCGGCTGGAGAACGAGCGAACTGTTTCCCATCGCAAGTCCGCCGCCGGTGCCCAGGGAGCCGTCACTGTCGATGGCCAGGACGGTGTTGTCCGCCAGAGTCGTGGTTCCAGAGAAGGTTTTGTTCACACCGCCATTGGCGCTGGTCAGCAAACCGAACAAACCGAGGGTGGAGTTGTTGAGTGCCAGACCATTCGTGCTGTTGGTGATGTTGCCAAGGAAAATCGCAGCATGTCCCGTGCGCGAGTGCAGCACAGAAGAAGCGGCGCGCGCATTCAAATCCAGCGTACCAGCGTAAGTGATGGCCCCTTGGTTGGTGTTATTGGCCAGCCCATCGCTTGCCTGGTCACCCGCTACCACGAAGGCAACCGTGCCCGTTTGTGTGTCAATGATGCGGTTGTACACCACCCGGTCACCATTGACCGCGCCGAAAGCCACCGTGTTCCCGCCTCCGACAGTCACGGTGCCTGTTCCCAGCGCTGCATCAGAACCCAACCCCAAACTGCTGCTGCCACCAGCCAGCGTGGTGTTCACCACCGTGCCATTGCTGTAGTTCTGTGAAGCCGTAAGAGTGAGAACGCCTGGAGCCATGTCCACACTGCGTGCCCCGGTGAGCGTGTTCTTGTTGGAGAGCACCAGCGTCGAAGAAGGGGCGCTGCCGCCCACATCGATGTGCTGGCCACCAAAACGGTAGGTGGTGCCGTTTGGCGTGATCGTGCCAGTGAAATACACGGCTGTATTTCCAGGATTATAGGCCGAAAGACGCAGCGCTGTATAGCTGCTGAAGTTCAGCGTCGCACTGCTGTTAGTATCGAGCGCCACACTTCCCGTGGAAGTGGTGACGATACGGCTGCCAATGATGCTGGTCAGCGGATTGGTGGATCCCGCCAGCCCCACAGAACTCACCCCGCCCGTGATCGTGATGTTGCCGCTCGTTCCCAGCACGGCGTTGGCATTGGCAAAATAAAGCGTGCCAGTCAGAATGTCGATTGTGGCTGCACCTGCGGCATTGTTGGTGCCCGACAGGGAAAGCGCACCAGTGCCGGTGTTCAGTGTCAGGCCGCCTCCAGCGCCAAAGATCAAATTACCACTGATGATTGCTTCAACTACCGCCGTACCGTTGGCCACATCAATGGTGCGGCTCGCTGTGCCCAGATTGATGGAGTTCTGGAAGTCAATGGTCCCGGCACTGTTGCCCACGTTGGCCGCAGCTTCACCAAACTGCAGCCGCGAACCCGTTGGAACAAACGAACCCGAATTCCACGTCAGGGTCGCAGCCGAACCGCCCAGATTCACAATCCGGGTTGTTGAAGCTGTCGAGTTGCTGAAACCGCCGTTGCCGAGCCATTGGATCTGGTCAAACCCTGTGCCAACAGAACGGTAGATGTCCCCTGCCGCAGTGCTCGTTTCCAGGATCGCACGGCTCGTGCTTGCTCCGCCGTTGAAGGTTAGATTGCCACCGCCCGTGTTGGCGCTGGTCAGCGTCACACCACCCAGACCACCAGGCAGCTGAGTCGCTCCCGTAAGCCTCAGAATGCCACGCGTGATGGTGGTCGTTCCCGTGTAGGTGTTGGCACCACTCAGAACGTAGACATTGGAATCACCCGAACCGGCGATCGTCACGCTGGTCGGTCCTCCGTTGTCACCAATGCTGAAACGGAAGGTCTTCGTGCGGTTATCGCGATTGTTTGCCAGGGTCAAAGTACGTGCGCCAAGTCCGACGAACAGCAGATCACCTGCTGAACCAATATTGTCGCTGGAATCACTGCTCTGCGTAATCGTGCCTCCAGCCAGCCCCAGCGTGAAGGTGCCGCTGATGGTGGAGTTGCCAGTCACTGCCAGAGTCCCCCCATTGAGCACCACCCCGCTATAGCTGGTGCCTGCGGTACCAAACCGGTTCTCGGAATCCACCGTGAGAACCCCGCCATTGATGACCACCTGTCCGCCGCCGAGGTTGTTGGTCGAGGTGCCCAGGGTCAGGGTCCCCGCGCCCGATTTGGTCAGGCCCACGGAGTTGATCACGCTCGCGATCGTCAGCGCATCCGCAGACGCATCCTGACGGATGACCAGTTCACCACTGGTGGCCAGGGTGCCGCCCGTGATGGTGGCTGTTGTACCCGTCTTGATCAGACCACCGCTGGCGATGGTCAGTATCTGTCCCGAACCAAGAGTGATGCCAAAGGCACCGTTGATCTTGAGCGAGTTAATGGAAACCGTGGTCTGCGCGGTGACTGCGGCGGTGGCGAGTTGAATATCCTTTCCGGTCACCGTGGCGCCCAGTGTGGTCCCCCCTGCTGAGATGGCCACATTGGTGTCCGTGGTGTAGTCGAGGGCGCGAACATAACCGGCGACGTCATACGCCGCGAAGTTGGTCCCGCTGACATACAGCCCGGCATTCAGGAACTGCTTCGTGGTTGGCGGCGTGTTGAATACCACCTGGTTGAGCGCCGTGGTGGCGCCCGTTCCAGCCACTGTGAAGTTCCCTGTAGCTCCTCCAGCGCGGGTCGGCAGCGCCGCAAAAGTCAGCGTTGTATTCTGATTTGCAGTGCGCTGGGAGAGAATAACGCCGTCTCCAGCGCTGAAGGTCAAAGTTCCAAGAGTCTGGCTCAGCGCCCCTGAGGCCCCCGTGTTGTCCAGGCGGAACGTACCACTGGCGCCAAAGGTGAGTCCTGACGTTGAGTTCAACGAGCCGGTCTGCCGGTTGAGTTGGAGGACGCCGCCGCTCACCGTCGTGGTGCCGGCGTAGGTATTCGCAGCCGTCAGCGTCAGCGTACCCGTGCCCATCTTGGTCAGGCCGCCCACACCATTGGTGATCGGGTGGCTGGTGCCATCACTGGTCCCCGTGTTGCTGTTGCCCAAGGCGCTGGCGAAGGTGACATTGTTGCTGCCGGTGTCGATCGCGCCACCGCTGTCAATCGTGAGACGATTGGAGACATCCGTGGTGAGGGCGCCGGAATAACGCAAAATGCCGCCATCAAGAATGAGGCTGCCGGCAACGGTTGCCGGACTTCCCAGCTGATTGCTGTTGGTGAAGACCAAGGTGCCGCCTGCCAGTGTTGTCGTGCCCGTATAATTTTGAGCCGCCGTAAATTCCACCGTGCTGTTGCCGCCGTAGATACTCAGGCCCCCACCATATGAGCCATTGTCGCCGATAATGACGCTGTTCGCACCCGTGACCACATTGGCCGTTGCAATTTGGAGATAGCCGCCGCTGCCTCCCAGTGTGGCGGAGGAAACAGCTCCCCAAGGAGCACCACCTCCAAAGCGGTAGGTGTTGGACGATCCCGCAGCCAGCACAGAACCGCTGAAAACGCGTGCTCCAACAGCGCCGAGATACATGTCACTGCCTGACACCCCAGTCGTTCCAGTGTTGTTGAAATTGAAGGCATACACACCGTGGGAGATGGTCTCCACCACGTCTTCGGCATTGTCCGCCAGCGCATTGCTCGTCACCAGGCCCCCGGTGATCTTCAGGTAGAAGTTCACCCCGTGACCGGTTGTCTGGTCATCAAAGATACCCCCCGTTTGCAGCACCACCGTGTTGATCACCCCCGTCGCGCGCAAGACCCCGCCTGAGATGGTGATGGTCGGGCGCGTAGGATCGATGGTCATATCTGTTCCCTCAGCGGCATTGGTCATCGTGCCCGTCCAGTTCGTCAGGTCCCCCGACAGGATCAGAGTGCCAGCCCCGCTCTTCACAAGGTTGATGTTGTTTTGAAAACCAACAGACCCGGTGCCATCCCAGCCAATGAGGCCGGCATAAGTGTCCGTAAAGCCAGCGCCGATGTTCAGCGTCAGCGTCGAGTTGTTTGCCGGGGTCCCGGCACTGGTGCCGCCATCCGCTCCACCCACGATGCTGTTTTGCGTGCCTGTTCCGCTTGTCGCCAAAATGGACGTGGCATTGATCTGATTCAGCGTCTGAGAACGCTGCGAGCCCGCCGTCGTGCTGCCGTCAGCATTCCCGCCGATGATCAGCTTGCCGCTGGTGGTGCCGGTGCCCAGCGTCACGCCACCGCCATTGGGATTGAGCCGGTTGTCACCGCCAGCCAGCCAGATGGCACCATTTTGGACAGCCACCGCACCCGTATTGGTGTTCTGCCCCGAGAGCCTCCACATGCTGCCGCCGTTCTGGGTGATCTTTGTATATCCGCCCGCAAGTGTCGGCAGGAAGGAACCGCCTGCAGCGTCGGAAATCACACCACTGATGCTGTTGCCCGTGGTGGTGCCAGAGAGCAGTACCGTGTCAAAATTGCCGGTCGCAAATCCACTCATCCCATTGGTCACATTCCCGGTGATGCTGAGATTCGCTGTCGTTGGATTGAGGGTCGTGGTCTGGCCTGTTCCTGTGGCAAGTGCAAGACCGGCCAGTTCCACGGTATAGCCATTGGCTCCCGTGATGTTCAGCGTACGTGCCGTGGCCCCCGTCTGACTCAATGCTCCAAACCTCACCACACTGCCCGTCGTCGTACCGCCGTTGTTGCCCACGTCGATGGTGCTGGTCCCAGTCAAAGTCAGGGCATTCGTGGTCTTGTCAATCGCACCTGCTGTGTCGTCACGATAGGACAATGTGCCGCCTCCCAGAATAATGGCAGTCGCAGAAGACAGAGCGCCTGCACCACTGAATTGAAGAACACCCGCTGAAATGGTGGTCACACCAGAATACGCGTTTGTGCCGGAGAGAACCCAGTTGCCGGCACCAGATTTCGTGATCGCCAGCACGCTCCCTGCATTGTCCGTGAGGTTCCCCGCCATCGCGTTATCAGCCCCTGTGAAAGTGCCGGCCAGCGTCAGGGTGGTGTTCCCGGTGATGCTGTTCGTGTTGCTTCCTTTGAACACAAGCGCGCCCGTGCCGTTGTTGTTGATGGTGACCGCACCGCCCGAGCCCAGCAGGGAGATTCCGCGGCCAGTCATGCTGCCACTGCCACTCCCTGTATAGGTGAGTGTCGCCGCAATGGCCGCGTTGTTGAAGACAATCGCCCCGGTGCCGTTGCTGCCAGCCCCGCTGTTCGCCAGGGAAGCAAGGGTAAGCGTACCAGCATTGATGGAAAGGGCTCCTGCAAAGGTGTTGGCCGTGTTCGAAAGAGTCGTGGCTCCCGTCCCCAGTTTCGCAAGGCCGAAGCCACCGCTCGCATCATCAATGACCCCGCTCAGCGTGAGCAGGGTGCCAGCGCCGCCCACGGCACTGTCCGCAGCGAGTGTGATCGCCCCACCGTAGCTGGCCGTGCCGGTGCTGTTCGTGATGGCTCCCGCCGGGGAAGCCGTCAGCCCGGTGCCGGAGATGGTCACCGATTCCATGTCGGTCACTGCTTGACCCGCCAGATTCAATGCTCCTCCTGACTGGACGATGATTCCTGCAGCAGCCGTGGCCATTGTCGTGCCTGAGGCTTGCAACAGGCCGGCACTGACTGTGATGGTGCCGGAGAAGGCGTTCTGCTGTCTCAAAATAAGGGTGCCATTTCCTGTCTTGGTCAGGCCTCCGCTGCCCTGAAGCTGATAAGCGGTGGTCGCTGTTCCCGTGGTAGTGCCATCGTCCACAGTGAAGGTGGAACCACTCGCGACATCAAACTTGCCGCCACCCGTGCCGATGTTGAAAACCATGCCCGCGCCCACGTTTGTGGACGTGATGACATTGACATTAAAGTTCTGGCTCGCCAGAGCGAACGTCCCGCCATTGGTCAGGGTGACCGTCTTGAAATTCGTGCCACCCGCCGCAGCGTTCCCCAATGGGTTCGAAGTCGTATAGGTGCCCGCCGAATTTCCAACAATGGACAGAATCGTGGACGCACCATCCACCGTGATATTGCCCGTAAAGGTGTTGGCCTGCTGGTTGATGCTCAATGTGCCAGCGGTGAGGGCAAGCCCGCCCGCCCCAGAAATGACACCGGTGACGGCGACGGTTCCCACTCCAGCCTTGGTCAGCAAACTCCCACCGTTGGACAGGCTTCCATTAATGGTCAGCAGGTTGGTGGCGGAGTTGTTGGTCCATGTCTGCGCCGAACCCATCACAACAGCACTGTTGATCGTGGCGGCGGCAGCACCGTTTTCCAAAGTGATGCCCGTGCTGCTGCTGGATGGATCAATCGTCAGCGTTCCGCCGTTGATGGTCACCGCGCTGGTGGCGGCCGCATCAAAGGTCAGGGTGTTGATGGCAAAGTTCGAGCCCAGCGTCGTGGTGATGTTTCCTGCCGCCGGTGTCGTCGTGTAGAAGTGCACATTGGTGGTGGAACCCGGCAGCGCCAGGGTGTCTGTGTTGCTGGTGGCATCCGTGCGCCAGTTGGTGGCCGCCGTGCCGAGGTCAAAGGAATTCCAGTTCCCGTCCACCGCTCCAGACCAATAGGCGTTCGTGGGCGTCGCATTCGTCACGAACAATTGCAGAGACCCATTATTGTTGATGAGGATGCCACCATGGGTGGTGTCCACACCTGTGAAGGCCGCCAGGGTGAAATTTCCAGGGCTGGCAATGCTCCCGCTGTATCCATTGATCAAGGTATAGGCACCTACCGTCAGCGTTCCCAGAGTGTTGATGACGATCTGCGTGTTTCCGTTGATGACTGGTGCCAAGGCGGCGGAAATGAGGTCATTGACTCCCGATCCCACCGTGCTGGCAGTGTTCAGGTCAAAACTCAGAGTGCTGAAGGTGTTGGTGGTGAGGAGACCCCCGATCGTAAGCGTACCCGCCGTGCCCACAGTGCCAGCATTGAGCACGGCACCCAGGTCAAAGGAGCTGGCTCCATTCGTCCCCAGCGTGACCGCACCACCGATGACGCCGGTGCCCCCCAGCGTGCCTTGCAGCCCCAGCGTGGCGCTGCCGTTCACCGTATAACCGCTGCCAGCCACGCTCGATCCGTTGATCAGGAGAGTACCGTTGTTGACGGTGGTGGCCCCGGTGTACGTGTTGGCGCCTGCGAATGTCCAGATGCCCGTTCCCTGCTTGGTCACCGCAGTCAGCGCAGCGGTGCCGTCAGCAATGACTCCGCCGATCGATCCCGTGCTCACCCCATCAAGAATGAGTGTGTCTGCGACGGCTGCAGTTCCGGTATTGGCATTCGTCACCCCACCGGTGATCGTCACCGGAGCATTGGCCACCAGGGTCGTGCTCACACTGGCTGTGCCGCTCGGCAGCGCGAGGCTGGTGAAACTGACACCGTAACCGTTGGCCCCATTGATCGTCAGGGTGCCGGCGTTGCCAGTCCCGCTGTTGATCAAGGCCCCAAAGGCCACGGTATTCCCCGTGTTGGAGCTGCCATTGTTGCCCACATCAATAATGCCCAAGGCTGAGGCGGCACCATTGAACGCCACCGCATTTCCATAGGCGATGCTGCCATTGCTGCCGCTGCCGTCACTGCGCACCTGCAGCGTTGCCGCCGTCGTGGTGCTGCTGAAGGTCACGATGTTACCGGCCGCGCCCAGGTTCGTCCCCGAGTTCACTCGCAACATACCGCCAGCACCGCTGAGGGTGATCGAGGAAAGAGGATTGCTCACTCCACCATTGCCCGTGAGATCCAGCATGCCTGTCCCGGAATAGGTCAGCGCCGCAGCAGCGGTGACACCCGTGATGTTGCCCGCGATGGTGAGACCCGAGCCACCAATCGTCAGCGCACCGGCAGCCGAGTTGTAACTCAGCGCACCCAAGTTCACCGTGCCTGAGGCGTTGTTGACGATGGTGTAAGCATTAATGTTCACACTGAAACCATTTGTGAACGTCATGCCGTAATTGCTCCCACTGTTCAGAGTCAGAGTCTTCGCCGTGGTGCTCAGTTGGGTCGTCGTCCCGCCGAACGTGACCGTGTTGCTAAGATTGCCGCTGGTCCCTGCGTCCACATTGATTGTGACACTGTTCGTGCCCACGGTGATCGCGTTGGCCACACTCAGGCTGGAGTCCGTGCGGATGTCCAAAGTACCATTGGTCAGGGCGATGGTGTTTGTAACCGCACCGAAGTTGGCGGCGGTTCCGTTGGTGATGAAGCGCAGGGTCCCGGAACCACTCAGGTTCAAACCACCGCTGTAGTTCGTGGTGGCAGTCGCTGTCGGAGTCACCTGCAATATGCCCGTGCCGCTGTAAGTCAGCGCCGTGACGCTTCCACCGCTGCCGTTCGTCACATCTCCGATGGTCGTGAATCCAGTGCCGCCAATTGTCAAAGTCACCGTGCCTGTGGTTCCATTCCCTGTGATATTCCCCAGGCCCAGCGTACCAGGCAGGCTCAGATTGTTGCTGATGGTGTTGCTGAAGTTGCCCGCGCCAAAGGTCACATTGTTAACGACGATGGAATCGCTGCTGCTCGCCCCAGTATTGCCGATGCCGCCGAAGCTCAGCACTTTGCCCGATGCCGTGGTGACCGTTAAAGCACCGAAGCTGTAGGTGCTGCCAACACCCGTGGTGGTGCCAGTGCCGACTTCACCGATGCTGATGTTCACATTGCCCGTGTTGCCGTTCCAGTTCAGCGGATTGGCATAAGTGAAGTTGCTGTCACTGCGGATTTCCAGCGTACCACCCGAAAGGCTGAGGCCCGAAGCGGCGCCCAATTGGCCCACGTTGGTTATGCGGGCGATGCCGGTACCGTTCAAGGTAAAGCCACCGCTGTAGTTCGTCGCCGCTGTCATACGGCTGAGATCCAGAATACCAGAACCTGTATAAGTCAATGCCACGGAAGTGGCGCTGCCATTGGTCACATCACCCAATGTCGTAAGGCCTGCACCGCTGATGGTCAGCACTGGGGTTCCGGTGGCGCTGCTGGTCACGTTCGGAATGTTCATGACGCCGGGAAGGGGCAGATTGTTCTGGATGTTGGTCGCCAAACCATTGAGATCAACACCACCCGAAAGAGTCACGGAGGCCGCACTGGTGGCCGTAGTCACCGCCGTGGTGGCGGTCAGGCCCGAGCCGATGCCAGCAACCGCAAATACTTTGCCCGCGGTGCCGATCTTCAACTGGCCCAGCGTGAACAGAACGCCAGTCGCGCCATTGACACCCGTGCCGCCGGGCAACTGTCCCACGTTGATCGTGCCGTTGCCGGTTGCATTGAGCAGCATTTGATTGCTGTAGGTCACGTTTGTGTCGCTGCGCAGTTCCAGTGTTCCGCCCGCGAAGTTCACGACATTGCTCGTCGCCTGGCTGCCGGTGTTGGCACCGAGACCGTATTGATTGGTCACACGAGTGATTCCACCCGCACCGGAAAGTGCCAGGCCGCCAGTGTAATTGTTGGCGCTGGTGACCTTGCTGAGGTCCAGGATGCCAGTGCCGGAGAAACTGAGGGCTGTGAGGGCTCCAGATGTGCTCGAATCCGTCACATTGCCGATCGTTGTCACCCCAGTGCCGCCGATGACCAGCGTCTGAGTAGTGGCTGTGGTGGTGTTGGAGCTGGTCACATTGCCCAGGGTCATCACACCGGGCATTGCCAGATTGTTGTTCACCGTAAAAGAGGCAGTGCCATTGACTCCATTGCCCAGCGTCACGTTGCCAAAGGTGACGGAGTCAGCGCTGTTGTTGTTGCTGCCGCTGATGCCTGAAACCGTCAGAGCATTGGCGGTGATGCCGCCCAGGTTCAACGCACCAAAGGTGAAGGTGTTGGCATGCCCGCCAGTGCCATTGATCGATTCGCCCACCTGCAGCCTGACCGTCGCCGCAGCAGTGTTGGCGACCGTGATGGTGTTTCCAAAATTGACGCTGGAGTCATTGCGCACTTCCAGCGTGCCCCCTGTGGCCGCAGTGTTGAATGTCACAGCGCCGGAGCCCAGACCGTAAGCCGTCGTCACACGCACGGTGCCCGTCGTCGTGCCGATGTTCAGTCCGCCACTGTAGTTGGTGGACGCTGTCTGGCCTGCCAAGGTGAGCAGGTTGCTGCCCGTGTAGTTGATCACCAAATTCGTGCCGGTGCTCTGGACAATGTCGCCGGTGATGATCGTGACTGGATCTGAATTGCCGGCTGAGCCAATGGTCAAGGTGTGCGTTCCCAGCGTGGCGGCCGTGGTGATGCCATCGATGGTAAACGCGCCCGCTGCTCCGGTCCCAGATGCCGGAACGGCAAATTGAGCGGTGGAAGCTGCGCCAATGCCATTGGTGATGGTGGTAGCGGTGCCTGCATTCAGAACGAGACCTGCGACGCGCAGGCCGTAACCTGCAATGGGGTTGGTGCCATTGATATTGGTGCCTACCCCGACCGCATTGGTGACTGTCAGAGTCTGCCCTGTCACGGTTTCCGTGATCGCACCCAGAGTCATCACCTGGCCGTAACCCGTTCCGCCAGCGGCACGATCCACGTTGATTTTGAGAGCCGCATTGCCCCAGGTGATCGCATTGCCAAAATTAAGGGAAGAATCTGACCGCAGGTCCAACTGACCGGCTCCAGTCCAGTTGATCGTGTTGGTGCTGCCACCGAAAGCATTGGCGCTCGTGCCGCGAATGACGCCTGTCGATGTGATGTTCACACCACCCGTAAAGCTGTTGTTGCCACCGAGTGACCAGCCGCCTGAACCGGCGATGGTCAGTGTCAGTGCGCCGCCGCCACTCGCATTGCCAATGTTGCCATTGATGGTGTTGATCGTCTGCACCGAGCCGGTGCCGGTGAGACCGCTCACCGAAGCCCCGCCAGGCGCACCGGCTCCGCCAGTTCCTCCGAGGCTGAGAGTCTTGGCACCCGTGCCATCCGTGAGAACGTTGCTATTGATCACCAGCACACCCACGGTGCCGTTGAGGCCGCTGACCCCGCTGGATGTGATCGTCACATTGGACTGGCCGCTCAGATCCAGCTGGCGGCTGGCCAGCGTCATGTTGGTGGCACCGCTGTAGGTGATCTGCACCGTGTCGGTGGACGTTGCGGTACCAAGATTGATCTTGGAGTCGGCAGAATCTGCCAGCGGAGCCGCCAAAGTCAGCACGTTCGCACCTGAGGCCCCGGCAGTATTGACAGTCAGATCTCCCGTGAAAAGCAGGCTGCTCGAGCCATTCAAATCTCCCAAGGTGATGACACCCGTGCCGGTCTTGATGACACTCAGCGCGCCACCCGTGTTCTTGATGGTGCCGGTGTACGTTCCTGTGCCATTGCCTGCGCCGATGGTCAGCGTCGCGGTACCGGCATTGGTGTTGTCGATGGTTGCAGCAGGGCCGCCGTTAAAGGCTCCAATATTGAGGTTGTTGGCATTGATGTCGAAGATGCCTCCGTTTTGCGTCAGCCCCGTGTTGCTGGCGGCAGCGCCCAGCCCGGTGATCCCTGAGGCCAGTTTTACGGTGCCGCTGTTGATGTATGTAAGTCCGGTGTAGGTGCCCACCGTGGCAAGAACGGCGGAATTGCCCAGAATGGTGGTGCCACCGCTCAGACCGCCAATCGTCAGCGTGGAGGTGCCGGTGCCATTGATGATGGGAGCCTGGATTTGCAAGGTCCCTGTGCCGTAGTTGTTGATAACCAGGTCCGAGTTCGTCGCCGTGGCGCTCTTCAGTCCGTTGGTAGCGCTGGTGCCGGTGATCGTGTAAGTGCCGGAATCCGTGAACAGCAATCCGCCCTGGGTCAGGGTCAGCAGGTTGGCACCCAAGGCAAGGGTGCCACCGGCTCCACTCGCATTGAGCATCAGCGAGTTGGTGATGCGTGCACCCGCCAGCGTCGTGGTTCCGTTGGCTGTCACCTGGGAGTTGCTGGTGTCAGTACCTGCAGTCAGGGCCAGCGTTGCGTATTTGACGGCTGCCGCAGCACTTGCGTTGTTGTTTGCAATGAAGGCGGCGCCCGAGGCGGTGTTGGTCGCCCAGTTGTAATTCGTTCCGTCAAAGAACACGGTGTTGCGTCCCGTGGTGGTTGCCGTGTTGAGCGCTGTGGCCACTGTGACTGCTGAGTTTGACGGCGCGCTCACCAGCAGCTGGCCGCCAGCATTCGTTGCCGTCAGCGCCCCGGAGAAAGTCATTGTCGTGGTGCCTGCCCCATTGGGAGTGAGCACGATCTGATCAAAGCCGGCCTGAATCGCCAGCGTCGAAAGCGTCTGGCTTGTGTTGCCGCTTGCAGCCCCGTTGATGCTCAGCTTGCCTCCGCTCACACCGCCGGCGCTCGCCGCTCCCAGCGTCAGCCCGGCTGACTGCAGCAGATTGGTGGCTGTGGTGATGCCGGTGAAATCCAGCGCCAATGTGCCGCCGCTGACCGTGATCGCTCCGTTCGTGTTTGAAGCGGCATAGCCCGCCGGACCGCTGAGGGTCAGCGTGCCAGCACCACTTTTGGTCAGTGTTCCCGTTGCCAGGGTCATGGCATTGGTGATGTTCGTGTTGCCAGGACCGTCCACTTTCGCATTGAAGGTTCCCGTCAGCGTCGGGATGACGAGTGCGCCGGTGCCGCTTGTGCGATTCACAATGACTGAGGCGCCCGTCTGCGTGAATGTACCCGTGTTGATCGAGTAGTTGTTGCCATTCAAGAAGTAGGAGTTGAAGGCACCCGACGAAACACCGCTAAGCGTCATCGTCTGGGCGCTTCCTGCACCACCGATGGCGCGATCCGCATTGAAGTAGGAATTGGTCGCGCCAATGGTGACAGGGTCCGTCAGCGTAAAGCCGGTGTCTGACCGGAGATCCAGCACGCCAGTGTTCACATTCAGCTTGGAACTCGCCCCGCCCAAGGCTCCCGCCACCGTGGCGCGGGTGATGCCTGCGGTCATGGTGTAGATATTCAAGGCGTTGTTCCAGCTCGTGCTGGAGTCTGCTGTCAGAGTCACGGTACCCAGACCGCTTTTCGTGACAGTCGATGTGCCCGTTGTCGCGCTGATGCTCAAAGCTCCCGACAGCAAGTAGTCTCCCGTGCCAGCCAGGGCGATGCTTGAGTTCACCGTGGTGTTTTGGAACGCAATGCCACCGGCAAACTCCACATTGCCGCTGCCACTCACGCTCGGGATGTAGTTGTAGTTTGTGTAAGCGACAGCCGTGGTTGCAACCCCAAGCTTCACCGGTGCTGAGGAAGCAAACTTGAGCGAGTACCCATTGGCGCCCATGAACAAGTCGGACCAGCCACTGTCCTGAAAGCTCAGGCCGCCGCCCAGGGTCATCGTTCCATTGGTTCCAGAACCGTTGTTGTCCACGTTGAATACGGTCGTGATCGAACGGCCCAGGCCATGTGTGGAAAGGTCCAACGAGCCATTGTTCCGCAAATCGAGTCCGATAACGTTGTTATTGGGCAGCCCAGAACCAGTGTTGTTAAAGGTGAGGGCACCTGTCCCCGTGCCGAGTGGCGTCGTGATTTTCAGAATGCCCGCCGTAAGCGTCAGCGCACCTGTATAAGTGTTTGCCGCCCCGCTGAGAGTCAGTGTTCCAAAGCCGGTCTTCGTCAGACCCGTCGTGGCGGTGCCCGCCAGCAGGTTGCCCGTCACAGCAAAGTCTCCATTGCCAGCCAGCGTCCACACTGTGGCGGCGGTGTTCGTCATTCCTCCTGCAAATGTGACGGTCCCATTGCCGATGTTGCTGATCGTCGTGGCGGCGATGGCCGATGTCGCCGCTCCGCTTAGCGTGATGCCGTAATTGTGGTTGGTGTCAAAGTTGAACGTAAGCCCGGTGGTCACCGACGTCAGTGTTCCCAGTGTGAGCAGGTTCCCCGTGTTCGAGCTGCCAATGGCGGGGGCCGCGACCAGGGTGCCGCTCGCCGTCTGCAGAATAAGATTGTTGGCCGACCATGCGATGTTGCCATTGCTGCGGACTTCAGTGATGCCGCCCGCCACGCCAATCGCGGCGGCGCCAATGGAAGCAACCGAAGCATCGATGCGCGTCGTGCCGAGCGTGGTGTTGATTGTGCCGCTCGTCCAGGTGTTGGAAGCTGGAATGTTGCTGCTGCCAATGGTGACAATGCCCAGATTGCCTTTGTTAACGGTCAGCGAACCGGAGGTCACCCCCAATGTGCCCAGCGTGTAGTCTCCATAGCCGTTCAGCGTCAGCACCGCCGCACCCGTGGAAGTCACGTTGCCCAGCGTGATGCTGCCTCCCGTGTAGCCGGTGGCGCTGTAACCGACGGCATTGAGCATGTTGTTGAGCGTTAAGGTGGATGCCCCAATCGAGAGATTGCCAGTGACAAGACTGTATCCATGGTCGCCCACAATGTTGAGTGTGGAGGAACCCGTGAGAGTTCCAATCGTGACCGTGCGTCCGGCATTGGCATTGGCCGCTGTGTCGGCATGGTCAATGACCAGGGTCGAGGCCGCCGAGACGCCGGCAATGTTGAAGCCAAAGTTGGTCGAGGCATCGTTGCGGAGTTCCAGCAACCCCCCGCTCATCGTGACCGTGGCACCGCCTGTTGCGATGGATGAGGCGACTCGCGTGGTACCCGCGCTCAGTGACAGTGTTCCCGTGTTCCAGCCACTGAGCGTCGTCGGTGAATAGGTAAGTATTCCTATGCCGCTCTTCGTCAGGTTCACCGGCTGGGTGCCTGTATTGGAGATCGGGCCCGTGATCGTGTAATTCCCCCAGCCATTCAGCGTCTGCGTGACCCCCGCCGTGTTGGACCCGCTCTCTGCAAATCCTGCGATGGAGATGAACTCGTTCGCGCCCACGCTGTAGCCCGTCAGACCAGGAGAGCCGAGGTCATTGGTGATTGTATAAGTAGTCAGGGTGTTCGCGGTGCCATTGCTGGCCGCAAGTGTGTTCACACCCAGCGCCACACCATAACCATGATTTCCCACGAACGTAATGGCGGCCGTGCTATTCGCTTGGGCGATCGTACCAAAGGTGATCGTCTGCCCCGTCGTGGCGTTGCCGTTCGTGGCCGCATGATCCAAATAGATGAAGGCGTTGTTCGCGCTGTTGTTGGTGATCGATCGGATTCCCGTGGGGGCCGTGTCCGTGCGAATGTCCAGCCCCTGCCCATTGGCGGCCCCTCCGAAAGACAGCGTCCCCGTGCCCCCCAGACCGCTGGCATTAACCACCCGCAAAGTCCCCTGATTAATCGTGAGCGCACCGGTATAATTGTTGCCCGTGCCGGTCAGCACCCACAGGTCCAGCCCGGATTTCTGCAATGCCGTCGTGGAGCTTCCATTGTTCAGGATGTTCCCTGCAAAGGTGTTGATGCCTTGGTTGAAGCCGGTCAGCGTCAGGGTTTTGGCCCCCGAACTGGCCGTTGTAAACAAGAGGTTGTTGTTGATCGTGATGCTGTTGGCGGCCACCAGCGATGAGCTGTCAATCGTGCCGCCGCCCGTGGTACCAGCGAGTTCAATGCTCCGGTTGGAAAGGTTGAGTGCACTCGTGGCGCCCACATTCCACTGCACCCCCCCCGTGCTCCCGCCTGAGCCAAGCTTGATGTTGCCGTTGCCAGACGCGTCCGTCAGGGTGCTCAGTGAAACCGTGCCCGTTTGCGCCCAAAGAATACCCGTAGCATTATTGGCGGTATTCAGGAGGTAAGTTGTCCCGGCATTTGCCACAGCCAGCGTCCCCGCCCCCGTCACCTGCCCCAGCACGACCTGCGCAGCAGTCCCGTTCGAGGACAGCAGCGCCACCGCACCTCCAGTGTTGTTGAGTGTGATCGTGCGCCCTGAACCCAGCACCATCGGCGCATTCAGCATGAGACCCGCCGCCGTGCTGCCATTGAAGGTGATGTCATTGCCGGAGCTGCCAAGATTGGCATCTGCGAAAATGCTCAACGTCCCGGAATTGATGGTGGTGGTGCCACTGTAGGTGTTTGCCCCGGTGAGGTTCAACCTTCCGTTGGTCGTGCTGCTGTAGTTAAGCCCGTTGGATCCGGCGATCACTGCACTGATCGTGTCTGTTCCAGACACATTGACCGCAATGGCCGCAGTTCCAGCGAGGGTCAGTGAGTTGCTGCCTGCCGTCCCGTCACCGGTGATGTTGAATCCCGAGGCCCCGATGTTTTGACTGAAAATGATCGATCCCAAGGTGATGGGTGACCCCAGTTGCACCATGCCGCCCATGCCTGTGAAGAGGGCTGTGTCTGCACTGGTAAAAGTCACCGCAGCGTCCGTGCTGCTGCCATCCCACCAATACGGCAAAGTGGTGTTCCAAATTCCAGATCCGCCCAGACCAGCCCCCGTGATCGAACTGTTCCCTGCCACTGCAGCATCCGAATCCCAGTAAAGCGTTGCCGCCGCGAGCGGCTGACCTATTTGCCAGGAGAATATCAACATCATCATCAGCGCGCTGATAAAGGGACGATGCATGCGTAAAAACTTCATATTTATTTAAATTAGGAGAGGGTGTCGATGGTAAAGGATTGGGAAGGTCGACATCAAGAATATGTTCACGATTTCCTGCGAAAATTTATGCTGGCGTATTAGCAGCCTATATTTTCGGTTTTCTCTTACTATTTAGGAGCGTTAATTGCGATCAACTCGCAGCTCCTGGAGCCCTCGGTGCCTTCAAAAACCTACAATTTGCGTAGGATCATACCCATGCCATGGCCATTCATTGAATGGCTGGGACAGTTGCTTGCGCAGCACCTCCATGACACCTCTAATCCCCGGCGTTTCGCACCAATTCACCTAAAATTTCCTATCGTCCTAGCGGACCTCAGGGCTGCGGTTTCGGCGCAGGAAGCCGCGCAGCGTCCGGTTCAAAGTCAAGAACATCCTGATGGGTTCGTAGCGCTTTGCGAGCCTTGTCAAAAAACGAGGAGAGATCTTCCGCGTTCATCTGCTGCTTGTCGTCGATGTAAGCATGCAGTTTCTGGATCTGGGCATCCGCATCCAGATTCACCGAACCCATGACCTTCTGGGCCTGCTTGTAGGTGCCAGAGAACTTGCTCTGCGCCTGCTCAAAGGCCTCCTTGGCCCCCTCCTGTCGCAGGTATTCCTTTTCGGCATCACGGAAGTCGCTGCTGAAAAGGCGCTTGAAGAAGCCGCCCTTCGGTTTGGCGATTTGCTTGGAGGCCTGGGCGTCAAAGTAGTTCGCCAGCTCCTGAAACTCCTGCATCGGCTTCTGATATTGCTTTTTCAGGTAGCCGAGCCCGGTGGTGATGATCGAAAGCTTTTCCACTTCCGCCTTCGACAGCGACTGGCCGGCCTTCACCTTGTCCTCCAGCAGGTCAATGTACTGCAGCGTGGTTTTGTTGCCCTCAAAAATGTTTTCAAACTCCTTCGCCGCGATGGCCAGGCGCTTGCGCTCGCCCGAGCGCAGTTCGTCGATCTTCTTCTCGTGCTCATCATTGATCGCAGTGATCATTTTCTGATGCTGCGCCGCCTGGGTGTCGAGCGTGCGCTGAAATTCAGCCGCCTTCGCACTCATCTCTTCGGCATGCGCAGATTTAACCTGCTCCAGCTCTGCACGCGCAGTCGCGAGATCGGTGTGCGACTGAAACAGGAACCAACCCAGTACACCGGAAGCGAGAAAGCTCAATACCAGCAATGCGGTAAGATTTTTGATGGCAGTCATGATAGGGAAGAGTTGTTGAGACTGCGAGGCGCGCAAGTCTATTCATTGGGACGCTTTTGCGCTGCAATACACGGCTCATGCATGCCTTCCGATGCTTCATCAAGTCGGAATCCTGTTAGGGCTGGCTGATTTTCTGCGTCTTGTCTCTTCGATGTCTTCCACCTCCCGCCCCACGATCGTCCGCCATCAAATCCTTGCCACCGCGACGATGGTGGCCTTCCTGATGTATCTGGACCGCATTTGTCTGGCACAGATCGTAGCCTCGGACTCGTTTCAAAAAAGCGTCGCGCTGGAAGGCTGGCAGATTGACTGGGTGAAAGGTGCGTTCTTCTGGGCCTACGCTCTGGCTCAAGTCCCCGCCGGGTGGCTCAGCGATCGCTTCGGCACTCGCATCCTCATCACCATCTACATTGCCACCTGGTCCGTCTTCACCGCCGCCACCAGCTTTTCACTGGGCTTCACCACCCTGCTCATCGCCCGGCTCTGCTGCGGACTCGCCGAAGCGGGTTACTATCCAGCCAGCAGCGGCCTCCTCACCCGCTGGGCCCACATTGAAGCACGCGGATTTGCCAGCAGCATGATTTCCTGGGGCGGGCGCGTCGGAGGTGCCGTGGCGCCGGGTCTGACAGCCTTTGTCATTCTGCGCTCTGGCGACTGGCGCTGGGCGGGGTGGATCTATGGTTTGATCGGAGTCATCGTCGCCATCTGCTACTGGCGCGTGTTTCGTGAGCACCCGCGCCAGCACCCACGCTGCAACTCAGCAGAGATCGATCTGCTGGCCGAAGGACGCGGTGACTTCCAGCCCATCAAAGATCCACCACGGCGTTTTCCCCTCAAGGCCGCCTGCTTGAGCCTCAATCTATGGATGGCCAATGCCGTGCAGTTTTTCACCAACATCGGCTGGGCCTTTCTCATCCTTTCCCTGCCCGACTATCTCAAGAAAGTCATGCATCTGGAGGAAGGCCTCGCCGGCCTCATCACGACCGGCGCGCTGTCCATTGGCATCGTGGCGCTACCTCTCGGCGGCTTCATTACCGACTACATCACACGCCATCATGGCAAACGCATGGGCCGCATGCTGCCCATGAGCGTGACCAAATTCGCCGCCGCCGGCTGTTATGTGCTGGCCTTGTGGACGGACTCTCCCTGGGGCATGGCCGCAGCCTTTGGCATGGCCGCCTTTTTCGGCGATATCGGTCTGCCTGCCATGTGGACCACCATGCAGGACATCAGTGGCAAAAATCAGGCGCAGCTCTTTGGCTGGTCCAACATGTGGGGAAACTTCGGTGCCGCCATCATGCCCATGCTCTTCACACTGGTGCTCAAGTCTTATGACACCAATCACGATTTCCACGAAGGCGTCTGGATGTGCGCCACGGCCTTCGTGCTCGCCGGTGTGTTTGCTCTGTTCGTGAACGCAGAAAAGCCCGTGATTCAGGAGGGCGCATAACGCTCTCACCGGATCACGGGCGTAAAGTCAAAAACAGGGTCAGGTGTTACCAGCCGCCGCCGTCGCCGCCGTCGCCACGGTTGCCACGGTCGAAACCGCCGCCACCGCGCTTGCCGCCGCCGCCGCCGCCACCACCGTAGCCGCCACGGCCACCGCCGCCGCCGCCACCACCGTAGCCGCCACGGCCACCGCCGCCGCCACCACCGCCGCCGTAGCCACCGCGACCGCCACCACCGCCGCCGCCTGCCGGACGTTCTTCACGTGGGCGGGCTTCATTGATGGCAAGCTTGCGGCCCATGAATTCCTGGCCGTTTTGCGCGTTGATCGAAGCATTCATGGCTTCTGCGGAGTCCATGGTCACGAAGGCAAAGCCGCGCGGACGACCACTTTCGCGATCCATCGGGAGGAAGACTTCGGTGACACCACCGTATTGTGAAAACAGCTCACGAATGTCTTGTTCTTGAGCGGCGAAGGGCAGATTGCCCACGTACATCTTGGTATTCATATCTTTCGTTGTTGGGTGCCGTCCTCTGCCTCGTGTCAGAACCAGCCCCGATCATCGGTATATGAACACCAACGGATTCGAAATCACCTGATGAACGACTGAGCCTGACCCTTAACAGGTGACTTACGGCGTTTTATCGCCGGAAATTTGCCAAAGGCAAACGAAACTTTTCTACGGTTTCACCCCGACGTCACCCTCAGGCGGAGCGCTGCTTTCCCGTTCTTAAATCCAGTTTCCCGCCTCGGTTACTTCTTCAGCTTGCCCTCCACATAGGTGAGAATGCGCCCCACCTTGTCGGCGTCCTGCGCCTCCTTCGCGGCTTCAAATGCCGTCTTGGCCTGTAGCAGTTCGCGCAGCAGTGGCAAAGAGATGATTTCCTGACCCGCCGCATGCACGCTTTCGTAGCGCTCCCGCAAAGTTTCGACATCGGTGCTGCCGGGCTCGAATTTGGCAAAATCCACCTTCTCCACCTGGGCGTCCAGCTCCTTGAAATGCGAGTCTTCCATCAGCTCATCCAGCTCCTTGTTGGCTTCGGCAAACTGACTGGCTTTGATCAGCTTTTCGATTTCCTCCCCCCGATACTTCATCGCCTCGGTAGGCGGCACGCCGATGGCTTCCACCGCAGCCCTGAGCTTCCCGGCTTTCTCCTTCACTTTCGCCTCCAGTCCTCCACTGGCAGCCAGCTTCGGCGGCCCCAGTTTCTTCGCTTTGCCAAGTTGTTCCGGTGTCAGGACATCGCGCACCCCAATAAGCGTACGCAGCTGCAGCTGTTTGACCGCAGCTTCAGCATCCAGAAGCTTGGTCAGCTGCGCCGCCGCCACGTCAGCACTGGTGCTTGGGTCCTGCAGCAGATGATTGAGCGCTTTCTTCTGCTCCTGCACGGCCTGCTCCAGCGGCTCGGCCTGGGCACGCGCCTCGCTGAGCTGGGAGTTGAGTTTGGCCTGCTGCTCTTCCGTCAGGCCCAGCTGCTCACGCACCGAGGCGATCAGGTCCGGATGCAGCAGCCCGCTTTTCAGCCAGTCTTCGACTTGGGCAGCAGGCAGACTGGCGACGGTGAGCAAAAGGCAGCAAAGGAGCTTTTTCATGGGTTGTAGGGATTGAGATGATCGGGCAAAAGAAAATCGGAAGGCGCTTCGAAAGTCATGAGTGACGGCTCTATGCTGGCAAACAGCTCGCCTGGCTGAGACTCAAACAACGGCGGCAGCGCCTCACTCAGACGCGGCTCATGCATTGGTGCGCGGGTGAAGAAGACCGCCGCCACGATCACACTGGCTGCCGCCAGCGCCGCCGGAATCCATCGCAACGGAGTGACGGGCCTCTGCACAGGTCGCTCCAGCAGCTCCGGCCTCCAGGCGGGTGCGTCTTCCCGATCACATCGGCGCGCGTGCGAAAAAATCTCCAGCAGGTCGTCGTCAGACTGCGGTTTCATGCAGGTGTTCGGGTTGCAGCAGCGTGCGCAGGCGCGCTTTGCCGCGTTCGTAATGCTGGCGCACGGAGCCGATGCTCACTCGCATCACCTCCGCCGCCTCGTTGAGCGTGAGATCCTGGTAAAACACCAGATGCAGCACCTCGGCCTGCCGTGCCGGCAGTTGCGCCAGGCAGCGCCGCAGCTCGGCCGTGCGCTCGTCCAGCTCCATCTTTCGTGCGGGCGACGGTTGCGGATCGTGGGCATCGCCCGTGAGCTGCAGCAGCAGCTTGCCCAGCAGGGATTCCCGGTAGCGCAGCCGTCGGAACTCCTCGTGCGCCGTGAAACGGATCACTCCAAACCACCACGTCTTGAAGCTGGAGCGCCCGTCGTGCTGCGCCCGTTGCTGGGCCAGTTTGAGATACGCGTTTTGCAGCACATCCTCCGCCCGCCCATGCTCGCCGGCACAGCAGTGCAGCGCCCAGCCAAAGGCGTCGGGATGCAGGGCTTCGAGCTGGTCGGCAATGGCGCGTTCCATTCATTTCCCGCTGAGTGACGCGGGCGTGCCGCGTTGTATGACACCTTCCTCAAAAAAACCAGCCGCTTCCACGCTTCATTTGAGCAGCACCCCGAGACCCAGCACCAGCGTCAGGATCAGCATGCCACCTGCGGCATACCACAACTGCACGATCTGCTCGGGCGTCATCAGCCCCCGCTGGGGCAGCAGCGCCACGGCAAAAATCAGCCCCACCTGCAGCCAGCTCGCGAGTAGGAATACCGTGGGAGTGTAGGGCTTGGGATGCGAATGAACCGCCTCCTCCATCGTCATGATCGGCACCCCTTCATCCGCTGAGAGAACCGATGGCGGCGGCAAAACCAGCGGACGCCCCGTGGTTGCCGGAGCCTGCTCCTCCTTTTTCACCAGATGGATCCCGCCTTCCTCACTGCTACCCTGCCGTGCAATGATCTTGGGCGCATATTCAGCGTTCTTCGCCAAAATGGCTGGCGCATGCGGTGCTGCCGCCACAGGCACCATCGGCTTCGCCACGGGATGCGTCATGGCTGCTGCCTCGCCAGAGCGAAAGAGCAGCACCCGGCCGCCAATGCTCAAACTCACAGGCAGCTCCAGCTCAGCCTCGTTTTCACCCGCGCGTCCCACCCAGCCCACCACAGCGGACTCATCCAGCACCTGCACCCGCAGCTTGTTTCCTGCCCCCCAAAGGGCCAGCAGCACATCCGGACAGCCTGCATCTGGAATGACCACCTCACAGGCATCACTCGCACCCAGCAGCAGCGGCTTGTCCGGCGGCAGCACCAGCCGGGTTTCCCCCGCGCTCAAACCTTGCAAAATCAGCTCGCGCCCAGCCTTGCCCTGCTCCGCTCTGAACGGACGTTGCAGTTCCAGTTCCATCCCCGCCAGCGTGACCTTCCACGGCAGCGGCTGCGCATAAGGCACGCTGCCATTGGCCGGATGCACCACGAGGAATTGGCAGCCGTTCACAAACTGCGCCGTCAGTTCCACCTCCTGCGCTGCCTCCCCCGTCAGTCGAATGCTGCACGTCTCGCCACGCCCGACACTGATCGTCTCCCCGTCCTGCACCAGCAGAAAGCGGCGGCGGCCGTTCAGTTCGTAAGCAACAGGGATCTTCATGCTAGGGGGTGTTTAAACGCCAACCACACTCAAGTCGAACAAACGATCATCCCTTGCTCGGGCTACAATCGAACAACTGCCTCACCGCTTTCTCACGGTAGGCAAAGATGCGCTCCAGCTGCGGCCGCACCAGCCACGCATGCGCCAGATCTCCCAGTGGCGCAAACGGCAGCACATACGTCGCCTTGTCCTCCATCTCGATTCGGCCATCACCCAGATCGTGAAACTCATGCTCATGATGCCACACCGCATACGGCCCCACACGCTGCTCGTCGATGAACCGCACTCCGGGCTCCACCAGCGTGATCTCTGACAGCCACGTCATCGGCAGTCCCAGCAGCGGCCTCACGCGGTACGCGATCATCATCCCCTCCCGCACTTGTGGCTCCAAATCCGGCGTGATGATTTCAAAACCCAGTTCCGGCGGCGTGATCTTCGCCAGATTCCTCGGGTTCGAGAAAAAATCCCACGCCTCCTGCCGCGTGGCCCGGATGGTCTGCTTCGTGTGCAAGGTGTGAACGGCCATGATCAGCTGGGGAAATCCGTGTTCACCGCCACCTCTCCCCACTGCTCCACCTCACGCGTCAGCGCCGCCGCCTTGTCCCGCATCTTCTTCACCACATACTTGCCCAGCGGCAGCCGCAGCGGTGCCTGGCCCTCCAGCACCATTTTCACGATGGCCTCCGCCGCACGCACCGGGTCTCCCGGCTGCTTGCCGTTCACCGTTTCCAGAAACGTGGCAAACTTGCGCGCACTGCCCGCATAATCCGCGATCTCTCCCGCCGCCCTTTCCAAACCTCGCGCGATGAAGTCCGTCCTAAACGGCCCCGGTTGCACCAGCGTCACCTGAATGCCCAGCGCCGCCAGTTCCAGCCGCAGGCTCTCGCTCATCATCTCCAGCGCCGCCTTGGCTCCTCCATAGATGCCAAAGCCCGGGTAGTTCGAAATCGCCGCCGCCGCGCTGATGTTCACGATGTGCCCGCTCTTCTGCGCCCGCAGCATCGGCAGCGCCGCACGGATCACATTCAGCGGCCCAAAGAAATTCGTCTCCATGCTGCGGCGGATCTGCTCGTCACTGCACTCCTCCACCGCACCGATCAGCCCATACCCCGCATTGTTCACGATCACATCCAGCGCCCCCGCCGCCGCGATCACTTCGCGCACGTTGTCAGCATCCGTGATGTCCAGCGCCATCACCTCACAGCTTCCCGCACGCTCCAGGTCCGCAATGCTCCTCACATCCCGCGCCGTGGCGATCACACGCTGCCCCGCGGCCAGCGCCGCCTCCGCTATCGCTCGGCCAAAGCCGCTCGAACATCCTGTGATCAGCCAGTTCTTTTGTGTCATGCGGGATTCAATTTCCAAAGTGTGAAGTTCAAGACCGTCGCAAACGTGACCCACGCCAAATACGGCACAAACAGCCATCCGGCTGCGGTGTTCACACGACGAAAGCTCAACAGCGTCGCCAGAATAGCGATCCACAGCAGTACCATTTCAAACAATGCCCACCCAAGCTGATGCGCCCCAAAGAAAATCGGCGTCCACGCTGCATTCAGCGCCAGTTGCACAAAGTAAAGCGTCAGCGGTTTGCCAAATCCCACGCGCTTCCACACCAGCCACGCCGCCACCGCCATCAGCGTGTACAGCAGCGTCCAGGCAGGGCCAAACACCCACGCCGGCGGATTCCATGACGGCTTTTGCAAGGCCGCATACCATGCGCCCGGCATGGAGCCCACGCTCATCAGCGGCGCGCAGAACGTGACGACAATGAATCCGGCCAGCATGAGGCCGTGGCGCTTGTTGGAGGGTTGTTCACTCATGAATGCCTTCGCATTACGCCTCCCGCCGCCCTCTCGCCTGCTTTTACGCAGGCTGCCGCCGCAAAAATCTCAGGATTCTCCATAGCGAATGCATGCACCTTGCATGTTCAGCCGCGTTGGTTTCTGCATGCTGCGTCTCATGCCGAAACATCTGCTGCTCCTCCTCGCCCTCTCCCTTTCCGCCCATGCGGACCCGGTGAGCTTCAGCCGCGAGGTGATGCCGCTGCTCTCGGACAACTGCCTCTCTTGTCACGGCCAGGACGCAGGCCACCGCAAAGCCGACCTCCGGCTCGATACCCAGGAAGGCGCGCGCGAAGTCCTCAAGTCCGGCGACTTCATGGCTCGCATCGTCACCAGCGATCCCGAGGAGCTCATGCCGCCCCCGAAGTCCCACAAGCCGGCCCTCAAGCCCGAGCAGGTCGCGCTTCTGAAGCGCTGGCTCGCCGAAGGCGCACCGTGGGGCAAGCATTGGTCCCTCGAAAAACCCGTGAAAGCCAAAGTCGAAGGCCATCCCGTGGATTTCTTCGTCAAAGCCCGCCTCGCTAAAGAAGGCCTCAAGCTCTCCCCCAAAGCCCCCGCTCATACTCTCCTCCGCCGCCTCTCCTTCGACCTCACCGGCCTCCCTCCCGCCTCCGGTATCCAGCATCTAGAATCTAGCATCCAGGATCTAGCCACCCGCCTTCTTGCATCACCGCATTTCGGCGAGCGCATGGCCATGAACTGGCTGGATGCCGCTCGCTACGCCGACACCGACGGCTTCCAGTCCGACGCCTCCCGCACCAACTGGCCCTGGCGCGACTACGTGGTGGAGTCCTTCAACGCCAACAAGCCCTTCGATCAGTTCACTCTCGAACAGTTCGCCGGCGATCTCCTGCCCAATGCCACCCCCGAGCAGAAACTCGCCACCTGCTTCCACCGCAACCACATGACCAACGGCGAAGGCGGCCGCGACAAGGAGGAGTCCCGCATCGACTACGTCATCGACCGTGTGAATACAATCGGCACCGTCTGGCTCGGCCTCACGCTCGGCTGCACTCAGTGCCACTCGCACAAGTTCGACCCCATTTCCCAGCACGACTACTACAGCCTCCACGCCTTCTTCAACAGCATCGACGAAGACGGTGCCGCTGGCACGGCTGCGAAGCCGTACCTCAGCTACCAGTCGCCTCACGCCAAGCGTGCCGTGGATGAAACCCAAAAACTCGTCGATGCCCGCAAACCCGTGGAAACCAAGGCCAAAGCGGATGCCGCAAAACCCTTTGAGAAATGGCTCACGGAGCAGCAAGCCGCAGTAAAAAACGGCTTCCAAGCCTGGCACATCATCCACGGTGCCGTGGAATCCCAAGAAGGCTCCAAGCTGGCCCAGGCCAAAGACGGCATCGTCACCGCCAGCGGTCCCAATCCCAAACAGGACGACTACCGCCTCATCTCGGTGATCAAGCTGCCCCGCCTCACCGGCCTGAAGCTCGAAGTGCTGCCACAAAACGGCGTGCTCTCACGCGGCAAGGACGGCGAATTCATCCTCACCGACATCAAGCTGCAGGTTCGCCGCAAAGGCAGTTCCCAGATCCGCGACATCCTCGTCAAATACGCCATCGCTGACACCAAGACCGAAGCCAAGGCCCGCGAGTACGGCGATGTCAAAGGCACCCTCGACGACGATCCCCGCAACGGCTGGACCACGAAGGGCTTCCCCAAAGATCAGCCGCACACCGCCCTCTACGGTCTTGCCGAACCCCTCGTGCTCGAAAGCGATGAAGAGCTCATCTTCGAACTTCGCCACCGCTCCACCAACGGCGATGCCAACATCGCCAGCTTTCGCGTTTCCGCCACGGATCAGCCCGGCCCCGCCGTGCGCGAAATCGGACCCGCCCCCCTCGAACAACTCGCAATTGGCAAACCCGACCGCCATCGCCTCCTCGATCAATTCCTGGAAGATCACGAACCCTATCAACTCGCGAAAGCCTCCCTCGATCGCGCCAATGCCCAGCTCAAGGAAGTGCAGGCCGCCGCCGGCAAGCTCAACGTCATGGTGCTCGCCGAGCGCAAAGAACCCCGCGACACCCACGTCCTCGTTCGCGGTGTCTGGGACAAAAAAGGCGATGTCGTCCAGCGCGATGTCCCCGCCGCCATCGCCCCCTGGCCCGCAGGCATCGCACGCGACCGCATCGGCCTCGCGAAGTGGCTCACCTCCAAAGAAAATCCCCTCACCGCCCGCGTCTTCGTCAATCAAGTCTGGCAGATGCTCTTCGGTGCCGGACTCGTCCGCACACCCGATGACTTCGGCCTCCAAGGCCAGCGCCCCACCCACCCCGAACTCCTCGACTGGCTCGCCGTCGATTTCATGGAGAACGGCTGGGATGTGAAGAAGCTGATCAAGCTCATCGTCACCAGCGATACCTACCAGCAGGCATCAGATCATACCAATCCATCCGATCCTCAAAACCTCCTCCTCTCACGCGGCCCCCGCTTCCGCCTCCCCGCCTGGATGATCCGCGATGCCGCCCTCGCTTCCTCCGGCCTGCTCAATCCCGCCCTCGGCGGCCCGCCCGTGCGCCCCCACCAGCCCGACGGCGTGTGGGAGGAGATCTTCATGGGCCGCTTCACCTATGAGCCCAGCCAGGGCGCCGCCCAGCACCGCCGCACCCTGTATGCCTTCTGGCGTCGCAGCATCGCCCCCACCTTCCTCTTCGACAGCGCCCAGCGCCGCTCATGCGAAGTGGCGATTTCGCGCACCAACACACCGCTGCAGGCCCTCACCCTGCTCAATGACGAAACCATGATGGAAGCCTCCCGCGCTCTCGCCAAACGCATGCTCGCCGCGAAAACCGAAGATCGTCTCCCCCTGCTTTATCAGTCCGTGTTGACCCGCCCGGCCACCCCCAAAGAGCTCTCCGTCCTCCAGCGCGAACTCGACCGCGCTCTCGCCCACTACCGCGTCCATCCCGAAGACGCACGCAAACTGCAATCCACGCCCGAACTCGCCGCGCACACCCTGGTCGCCAGCCTGGTTCTCAACCTCGACGAAGCCATCACCCATGAGTGAATCCTCCCTCAACACCACCCGGCGCTACTTCCTCGGCCAATGCACCGGCGTCTCCGTCGGCGCCATGGCTCTCCACTCGATGGCCCAGCAGGAAGTCACCGGCCTGCCCTCCCTTCCCCATTTTGCACCCAAGGCCAAACGCGTCATCTTCCTCACCCATTCGGGCGGCCCCTCGCAGCTCGAACTTTACGACCACAAGCCCGGCCTGATGCCCTGGGCCGGCAAAGAGCTGCCGGAATCCGTGCGCCAGGGTCAGCGCCTCACCACGATGACCTCGGGTCAGAAGCAGCTCATCCTGCCGGGCCTCACCAAATTCAGCCGCTGCGGCCAGAGCGGCGCCACCATCAGCGAATGGCTGCCTCATCTCCAAGGCGTGGCCGATGACCTCTGCTTCATCAAGTCGATGACGACAGATCAGATCAACCACGCACCCGCAATGACGCAGTTCCTCACCGGCCACCAGCTCCCCGGCAGGCCGAGCCTCGGCTCCTGGATCAGCTACGGTCTCGGCAGCCTGAACCGCAACCTGCCCGACTACCTCGTGCTCATCTCCAAGATGCAGCGCCCCAGCGACCAGCCTCTCTACAACCACTACTGGGGCAGCGGATTCCTCCCCTCCCGCTATCAAGGCGTCAAACTGCGCAATTCCAAAGACCCCGTTCTGTATCTCACCGATCCCGCAGGCCTGCCACGCCACCTGCGCCGTGGCATGCTCGACGGCCTCGCCGAGCTCAACCAGATGCGTTTCGAGCAAACCCAGGATCCCGAAATCACCACCCGCATCCGCCAATACGAGATGGCCTACCGCATGCAGACCAGCGTGCCGGAACTGACCGATCTCAGCGATGAGCCCGATCACGTCTTCGAAATGTACGGCCCCGACTCACGTCGTGCAGGTAGCTACGCAGCGAACTGCATCCTCGCCCGCCGCCTCGCGGAACGTGGCGTGAGCTTCATCCAGCTTTTCCATCCCGACTGGGATCATCACAGCCGTCTGCCAAGCTGGTGCACCGCCCGTTGTCGCGACACCGACCAGCCCAGCGCCGCTCTCATCAAAGACCTCAAACAACGCGGTCTCCTCGATGACACCCTTGTGCTCTGGGGTGGCGAATTCGGCCGTGGCGTCGCCGGTCAGGGTAAATGGGACAGCCCCGAAGCCGGACGCGATCACCACCCTCGCTGCTTCACCATGTGGATGGCCGGCGGCGGCGTCAAACCCGGCATCACCTACGGCGCCACCGACGACTTCAGCTACAACGTCGCCGAAAACCCCGTCCACGTCCGCGATCTCCACGCCACCGTCATGCACCAACTCGGCATCGACCACGAACGCTTCACCTTCCGCGCCCAGGGCCTCGACTTCAAACTCACCGGCGTCGAACCCGCCCGTGTCGTGAAGAACATCCTCACCTAGCCTCCCCTGCGCAGCGCCCCTCTTAATCGTCCTCGTCCTCGTTCTCCTTCTCGTCCTCGATCCTGCAGCTCCGCCACTCACCCCACCTCACCGCCCCCCTGCCTCACCCTCCGCGCCTGCTCCTGAATCTCACTCCTCTTCTCCGCGCTCAGCCTCCCCAGATTCTTGAGTTGCATTGCCATCCTCTGGTTCCCCCGCAGCCTCACCTCATGCTGCAGCAGATAGTCCCAATACAGCGTCGTAAAAGGACATGCCTTCGCCCCCGTGGCCTGTGCCGGATCATACTTGCATCCCGTGCAGTAGTTGCTCATCCGCTGGATGTATTTGCCACTGGCCACATACGGCTTGCTGGCCATCAGGCCGCCGTCTCCATACTGGGACATGCCCAGCGTGTTGGGCAGTTCCACCCACTCCACCGCGTCCACATACACTGCCAGATACCACTCATGCACCTGATGCGGGTCCACCCCGTAAAGCAGCGCAAACAAACCCGTCACCATCAGCCGCTGAATGTGGTGCGCATACCCGTAGCGCAGCGTCTGCGAAAGCGCATCCCTCAGGCAGTTCATGTCCGTCTCCCCAGTCCAGTAAAAACCCGGCAGCGCTTCGTGCGCTTCCATGGCATTCAGCCGCACATAGTCCGGCATCTTCAGCCAGTAGATTCCTCTCACATACTCACGCCAGCCAAGGATCTGCCGGATGAAACCCTCCACCGCCGCCAGCGGTGCCTTGCCTTCACGCCACGCCCTCTCCGCCGCCGCGATGACCACCCTCGGATCCAGCAGCTTCAGATTCATTGCGGCACTCAGCCGTGAATGATACAGCCACGGCTCATTCACCCACATCGCATCCTGATACTGCCCAAACTGCGCGAGCCGATGTGCGATGAAATCCTCCAGCGCCTCCACACTCTGCGCCGCCGTCACCGGCCAGTCGAAATCCTTCAGCGTGCCCGGATGCTTCGCAAAACGCTCCTCCACCAGCTCAATGACCTCCCGCGTGATCTCATCAGGCACAAACCTCCTCGGCGGCACCCGCAGCAAATCCGGCCCCTCTTTGCCAAAAGAACCGCGATTGTCGTGATCAAAGTTCCACTCCCCTCCCGCCGGCTTGCCCTCCTCCATCAGCACCCCCGTGCGCTGTCTCATCTCACGGTAAAAGAACTCCATGCGCAGCTGTTTGCGCCCCTTGGCATGCTCCGCAAACTCAGCCGTTGTGCAAAGAAAGTGGCGGTCCTCCCTTACCTCCAGTGGCACCCCCAGCTCCGCAGCCACAGCCTCCAGATCACGCTGCACGCCCCATTCCCCCGCCTTCACCATCACCAGCGCGGAAGGGCGCAGTTCCATCACACTGGCACGCAGAGCCTGCCCAAAGTCCCCATACGCACCCATCTCATGATAAACCACCCTCCATCCTTTCTCCCTCAGCGCCTCGCGGAAATGCCGCATGGCCGCCAGAAAAACGGCGATGCGCGCCTTCACGCTCCACACCTTGGTGGACTCCGCCGCCACCTCGGCCATCCACACCACATCCCGCAACGGATCAAAGCCGTCAAAAGCGGCGGATTGAAGATCAAGCTGGTCTCCCAGCACTAGCACAAGTCGGGGGCGGGATGGCATGGCGCATGCCCATTACGCCCCACACGATGCCAAGGCCGCAACCGGATGACCTTCTTATTTGCCCCTGCACTGATGCGCTTCATAGGAAGCCTCACCCGCCATGCCCCTGATCCGCTACCTGCAGAACCTCTCCACCGGCCGCACCATCCTCTGGTGCTACTTCATCTGGTGGGCGCTCAGCATCATCAATCATTTCGATCCCACCCCGCGCATCTGGCTCACTTCCCTTGGCCTCAGTGGCATCATCGGCGCGGCGCTGATCCTCAGCACACGTCCATCCTCCGGCAATACCACCAAGACCGACCCTTGGGTCCTCTTCCGACTCTTCCTCATGCCTTTCTGCGTCTCCAGTTTCGCCGCTCTCGTGAAAGACGCAGGCTACATCTTGGTGTTCCCGCCCTCATGGCGCGAAAACGCCATCGGCATCGGCGCGATCACTGCCTTTCTGCTCCTTGTTTTCAGCGTCAAGAAATCACCCCGGTGAAGGCGCTGACCTCTCACTTCATTTCACCCATGCCAGCGCCATGCACATCCATGCCCATGATGGCAAAGATGCGATCACGCGCGGCAAGGTAACCCGGTGAATCCAGATCACGCGGTCGGGGCAGATCCACCCGGACCTCCTCCGCCACCGTCGCCGGACGCCTGCTCATCACCACCACACGATCCGCCAGCTGCACGGCTTCTTCGATGTCATGCGTGACGAACAAAATCGTCTTTTTCTCAGCCTGCCAGATGCGGATCAAATCAGCGCGCATCTTCAAACGAGTGATGAAATCCAGCGCCCCAAACGGCTCATCCATGTACAGCACCTCCGCATCCGCCGCCAGCGCACGCGCGATCTCCACCCGCTGCCGCATGCCTCCTGAAAGCTCACGCGGATACGATTTTTCAAATCCCGTCAGCCCCACCATTCCAATGTAGTGCGCCACGCGCTCCTCACGCTCCTTCGCCGGCCGCGACATGAGGCCAAACCCAATGTTCTCCTCCACCGTGAGCCATGGAAATACACCGTTCTCCTGAAACACAAAGATGCGTCGTGGGTCAGGTCCGTTCACCGGCACTCCCGCCACCTTCACCTCTCCCTGAGACTCTTTGAAAAACCCGCCAATGATGTTCAGCAGCGTCGATTTCCCGCAGCCCGACGGCCCGACCACGCAGACAAACTCCCCCGCCTGCACATCCAGATTCACACGCTCCAGCACATGCACCTGCTCCCCGGCTTTCTTGCCCGGGAAAGACTTCCAGCAATCGCGGACATGAATGAGTGATTTATCGTTGTCCATAGCCCCATTTCACTTCGTCAAATTTTTCCAATTGGCGGATCAGCAGGTCGAGCACCAGCCCGATCAGCCCAATCATCACCATCCCCGCGACCACCAGGTCATAACGTTTCCCTGCATTGCGCGCATCAATGATGAGATACCCCAGTCCGCTGTTCACCGCGATCATCTCCGCCGCCACCACCACCAGCCAGGCGATGCCCAGCGCAATGCGGATGCCAGTGATGATCTGCGGCAGCGCCGCTGGAAGAATCACCCGCCGAAAAAGCTGCGGCCCTTTGATGCCAAAATTCTGTGCCGCACGCAAATACACCAGCTGCATGTTCTGCACCGCCGCCATCGACGAGACAGTGATCGGAAACACACTCGCCAGGAAGATCAGAAACACCGGCGCCGTGTCATCAATCCCAAACCACAAAATCGCCACCGGTATCCAAGCAATGGGCGAGATCGGACGCAGGATCTGGATCATCGGATTCAGCGCCTGAAACGCAGGTTTGAACCAGCCGAGGATCAAACCCAGCGGCACGCCCACCACCACGGCGAGCCCGAAACCCCAGCTCACGCGAAACAGCGAGGCCACGATGTATTTGAGCAGCAGCCCTTTCTCAAACAGCTCTTGGATGCCCCTCACAACCTCCATGGGCGTCGGGAAAAGATCGCTGCCAGAGAGGCGGACAAGTGAGTGCCACACGATCAAAAAAATCACCGCAGTGGCCAGCGGCAGGAGAATGGAAGAAAAACGCTTCATGCTTCAGACAATTTATTTTCTCGGCGGCACCTCTCCACCCTTCAGTCCTTCATAAGTGGAAGGTTTCACCAGCACGTCATCCGGCACGAAAGAAGCATCTGTATAGTCTTCAAAGATCACATCTTTCTGAATAACCCCGGCCTCTAGCGCCAGTGCTTCAATCTCCTCAAAGTCCGCCTTCCTCAGCGCGAGGTTGGTGTACTTCACCCGGTCCGGCGGCTTGCTCAGCACAAACTCCAACAACCGCGGATGCTGGTTGTAGTAGTTCTTCGCCACAAACTTTGCCGCATCCATGCGATGGTCCATCGTCTGGTCCAGCCACTTGCCGCTGCTCGCGATGCCATCCACCAATCGCTGCACCGTCTCACGATCATCCTTGATGAAATCCTCCCGCACCGCCAGCACGCAGGAGATGAAGTTCGGCCACACATCCTTCGTCAAGTAGAGCACCCGGCCATAGCCGTCGATCTCCGTCTGGCCCATGAACGGCTCGCCGCTCGTCACCGCATCCACCGCCTTGGAGTACAGCGCGGCAGGCATGTCCGGCGGCGGCATTTCCACCAGCTCCACGTCCTTGATCGTCATCCCCGCCTGCTTCAACGCACGGAAAATAAGCAGCCGCTGGTTCGAGTAGCGGTTCGGCACCGCGATTCGTTTGCCCCGCAGATCCTGAAAGCGGTAAATCTGCGAATCCTTGTGCACCATCAGCGCCGTGCCGTCTCGATGCCCCAGATAAACAATCTTCAGCGGCACCCCCTGCTCACGCAGCGCCATCGCCATCGGCGCCAGGATGAACGTGGCCGGCGTGTAGCCAGAAAGAAACGCCTCCTTCAGCTCAGGCCACCCGCTGAACCTCACCGGATCAAAGCTGCTCTGCCCCTTCACCTGCTGATTGATGAAATCCGTGACCGGGCAGGTCAGATGGCACGTCACCGGCAGAAAGCCGATGCGGAATTTGCCTCCGGCCTTGGTCGTGCTCGCCACTTTCGGCGCAAACCATTTCAGGTTCAGCGAACCATGCATGGTCGTGATCAACGCCAGCCAGAGCGCGCCGCAAAGAAAGGTGGTGCCAAGAAGTTTCACGGTCCAATCAATGCCGATTTTGATCAATGTCTAAAATACTCTCTCAGCATCGCTTCTATGCCGGCTGGCGATTGATCAGCGCCTGGCGCTCCCCCCTGCCTCACGCCATCGGCAGCCTGACCGTAAACGTGCTCCCCTGCCCGACCACGCTCTTCACACTCACACCGCCGCCATGCGCTTCCGCCAGCGCCTTCACAATCGACAATCCCAAGCCGCTGCCCCCATGCACACGTGAGCGCGCCTTGTCCACGCGGTAGAATCTCTCAAACAAGTGCGGCAGATGCTCCGGCGCGATGCCACCGCCCGTATCAATCACCTGCACCTCAATCCACGGCGCTGCCTTTGAAACCCGCACCGTCACCTGCTCACCCGCCGGCGAGTACCTCACAGCATTTTCGACAAGGTTCGCCACCACCCTTTCCAGCGCAATCCGGTCTCCATTCACACTCAGCGGTTCATTCGTCGTATCTTCATGATGCAGCGTGATCCGTTTCTCACTCGCAAGTCCCTGCAGCCTCGCGATCACACTGTCGCACAGCTCGCTCACATTCACCAGCTCCCGCTGCGCGATGCCATCCCCGACATCCACCTGCGCAAGCGCCAGCATGTTTTCCGTGAGCCGAGACAGCCGCTCGATCTCCTCCTTGTTACTGACCAGCACCTCCCGGTAGTCCTCCGCACTGCGCGGCTTTCTCAGCGCCACCTCGATCTCCCCACGCAGCACCGTCAGCGGCGTGCGCAGTTCATGTGAAGCATCCGCCGTGAACCGCTGCTGCGTCGCATGCGCGGATTCCAGGCGGTCCAGCAGCAGATTGAACGAAGCCGCCAATGCCGCCAGCTCCGCGTCGTCCGCAGGCACAAACAAACGCCGCAATCCCAGCTCCGCGCTGCTCAGCCCACGCGCCGCTTCCTCCAGATTGGAAACTGAGCGCAGCCACTGCCGGCTCAGATGCCAGGCCGCCACCGCCCCTGCAGCCAGCATGGCCACACCACAGCCCACCAGCCACACCAGCAGCCGCCGTTCCCGCCCCTGCACTGCATCCAGTGGCATCAGCGCTTGTGCATACAGCGTCACCGGATCTCCCCACTGCTCACGTCGCGGATGCGTGGCCACGCGGTAGGCGCGCCCGTCCACGTGCAGCGTCTCGATCACTGCATTCCCCGCAGGATGCTCCGAGCGCCGCGCTTCATCACTCAGCGGAATCCCGGCCGCCAGATTGCTCGACTTCCCAGCCACGCTGCCGTCCGCCGCAAAGACTTGCAGCATGAAATGACGCTCCTGCACCTGCAGCTCCTGCTCGATCCACGGCTCCATCCGCAGTCGGCTGGCAGACACCAGCCTCCCCAGCAGCGTTGCTTTGGACCGCAGAAAATCATCCAGATCATTCGTCATCGCCTCACGCGCCACCAGCCACGCAATGACACCAAACATCAGCAGCGCCGCCGCCAGCAGCGCCGTGAAACTGATGCAGAGCCGTGCGCGCAGAGATTTCATGATGTTTGCAGCAGGTAGCCCGCACCACGTACGGTTTGGATCAGCGCCGGTGAAAAGCCACGATCGATCTTCTCCCGCAAATGGTAAACCGTGACTTCGATCACATTGCTCGGCGTGTTCGGCAGGTCTTCCCACACCGTTTCCGCCAGTTCCGCCCGCGTCACCACATTCCCCGCACGCCGCAGCAGATGCGCCAGCACCCCGAACTCCTTGGAGGAGAGCGTCACCAGCTTCCCACCCCGCGTCACACGCCGCGCACGCAGATCCACCTGCACATCCGCCGCATGCAGCAGCGCAGACTCCTCAGCAATGCTCCGCCGCAGCAGCGCACGCACGCGCGCCAGCAGCTCCGCAAAGGCGAACGGCTTCACCAGATAATCATCCGCGCCGAGATCCAGCCCCAGCACCCGGTCCCCCACGCCATCTCGCGCAGTGAGCATCAGCACCCGCGTAGACACACCCGCCCCCCTCAGCGCACGCAGCACCGAAAAACCATCCCGCAGCGGCAGCATCACATCGAGGATGATCAGATCAAAACTGCCGTCTCTCGCCTTGGCCAGCCCTGCCTCGCCATCCAGTGCTGTTTCGACTGCAAAACCCTCCTCGCGCAGCCCGCGCTCAATGAAGCGGGCCACCTTGATTTCATCTTCGATGACGAGGAGGCGCATGCAGGCCAAGAAACGCGGCGATGCCGATCGTGAAACCCGTTATTTCTTCTCCAGCACCATGAGAAACTGTCCTGCCTGCGGATTCGTTTGCAGCTTGGTGGGGCGGGTGGAGTTCGGGTTGTCGTTCGCCGAGCACCATTTCAAAGTCTTGCTGTCGAGGTCAAAAATGCCCTCGTACTTTTTACCGGCAAACTGCCCTTCCGTCCCCGTGGCATCGATGCGTTTGCCCGAAATCTTGTACGTTCCCGCACCCATCTCTCGGTTCCCCTGCGGATTCGAAGCGGTGATTTTATCCGCCGTGATCACCAGCCGAATGTCCCCATGCTTGGAGCCATCGCTGTCCGCCATGAAGCCATCCCACGTGCCGATGAGCTGCTTCTTCACATCGTCCTTCTCCTCCGCCTTCGCCGCCGCAGGCTTCGTTGCAGCCGCTCCCTGCTCTTTGACAAAGGTCTGATCAGCCTCGCTCAGCCGTGCCAGCGGCAGCTGCAGCGTGCCGCCATTCCCCGTGCGCACCACCACCGCACTTCCCTGCACACTCACAAAATCACCCTCCAAAGTGCGCCCCGTCTGCGCCTCCGTCCAGGTGCGGGACTGAAGACTCGAAAGGGCGCAAAAAACCAGGCTGAAGTGAAGCAGAAGCGTTTTCATGACGGTGCGATGAAGGTTGCCCGCCCTCACGCACCGCGATAATTAAAATCACTTCATCTTCCTCCGCTCACGCCGCCATCGGCACCCCATAGGGCAGGATGTCGGGTATCGGCGAGAACTCCCGGATCTTCATCCACAGGGATGAGTAATCCTTGTTCACATCACCGGACAGGCAGTCGGTGATCTCGTCACCGGCATCCGGATACTTCATCACCACATCCTTGAAGGAAAAGTTCGGATTGTAGAAGGCATACACCAGTTTGCGCATGTTATCGATGCCCTGGCGCATGGACTCGGCGTATTCGGCAAACCGCTCCGGCGCAAGATCACCCGCCACCAGCGCCTCATGCACCGCATCTCCGGCCATCACGCCGCTCTTCAGCGCCAGCATCACACCGCTGCTGAACACCGGATCCAGAAACGCAAACGCATCCCCCACCAGCAGCAGGCCTGGCGAGGCACCATACTTCGAGTGGCGTGAATACTCGCTCGTGATCCAGTATTCACCCGTGGAGACTCCCGTCGAAAGATGGTCCTTGATCCACTGGTTCTCACCGATCTCACGCTCAAACATCGCCTTCGGATCCTTCACCCCATCGCGGCTCAGATACTTGCCCTCGGCCACGACGCCGACGCTCACCATGTCATCATGCATCGGGATGTGCCAGAACCAGCCCTTGTCCGGCACGAAGGCGATCGTCGTAGCACCCTCATCCAGGCCCGCTTCGCGCTTCGACCCCTTGTAGTACGTCCACACCGCCACCTTGTTAAGATAGGGGTCGCCCACTCGCCAGCCCTCGCGCACGGAGGCAAACGCCTCCTTGCCCGAGGCATCGATCACCAGCTTGGCCAGCAGGTGCTCCTTGCTGCCGTCCTTGTTCTGCACCGCCACGCCGATCACCCGGCCGCTGTCATCCTTCAGGAGTTGCGTCACCGTCGTCTCCTCCCTCACCGTGGCACCTCTGCCGCGCGCATGCTCCATGAGCATCTGGTCAAACTCCGAGCGCATCACCTGCCACGTCTGCGCCACCGTCTCGCGGTCATAGCGATTGTAAAAATAGAAGGGCTGCGAGCGCCGTCCGTCAGGCTGCACAAAGCTCACACTGAACTTTTTCATGAAGTGCGACTTCTTCATCGTCGGGATCAGCCCCAGCCGCTCCAGCGGTCCAAAGGTGAACGGGATCAACGACTCCCCCACATGATAGCGCGGAAACTTCTCCCGCTCCAGCACCAGCACCTTGTGGCCGTACTCTGCGAGAATGGCTGCAGTGCTGGTTCCGGCCGGACCGCCGCCGATGATGATGACTTCGTGGGTACTGTTCATGTGCATAACAACTTCAATACGAATGAATGCTGTCTGCTGGTACGCCACCTGCAATACCATTTCAGCATCACTTTTATGCCCGTTTGCGATAATGGCGCAGGGAAAACAAAAACTTCCCATTCAAAGCCACGTTTGGTACAACCGCGCCATGAACACGCCCCTCACCCCTGCGGTCAACCGCCGCGACTTCATCACCCGCAGCGCGCAGGCCGCCGCCGCGGGCCTCCTTGGCTCCGCCTTCGGCGCCACTTCAGCCGCCACTTCTGAAACCCTCGTCCAGCAGCTCTACGGCAGCATGGACGAAGCCCAGCGCAAAACCCTCTGCTTCGCCTGGAGCGATCCCCGCCGCCTCAAGGTGGACAACAACTGGCACATCACCCCGCAGAAAATCCGCGACGTCCTCAAGCCCGACCAGCAGGACCTCGTGCGCGAGATCTTCGACAAACTCCACAGCGACGAGTACAAATCCGAAGTCTGGCGTCAGTTCGATCAGGACAACAAGGGAGACGGCGGCTTCGGCAGCGCCTCCATCGCCCTCTTCGGCCAGCCCGGCACCAGTCAGTTCGAGTTCGTCCTCACAGGCCGCCACTGCACCCGCCGCTGCGATGGCGACAGCGAAAAAGGCGCGGCCTTCGGCGGTCCCATCTTTTACGGCCACGCCGCCCAGGGCTTCAATGAAAAGCCCGACCACCCCGGCAACGCCTACTGGTACCAGGCCAAGCGCGCCAACGAAGTCTTCCAGGCCCTCGACGGCAAACAGCGCGAGCTCGCCCTCCTCGGCGAATCCCGCGACGAAGACGGCAACGACACCGTCAAGCTCACCGGCAAAACCAAAGGCCTCGAAGGCATCCCCCTCACCGAACTCAGCGCCGACCAGAAAGACCTCGTCAAAAAAGTCATCGCCGATCTCCTCAAACCCTTCCGTAAATCCGAGCGCGAAGAGTCCATGAAGTACATCGAAGCCGGCGGCTACGACAATCTCCACATGGCGTTCTTCAAAAACCAGGACGTCGGCAAAGACGGCATCTGGGACGTCTGGCAGATCGAAGGCCCCAGCATGGTCTGGTTCTTCCGCGGCGACCCCCACGTCCACTGCTGGGCCCACATCCGCGCCCCGCAGGCGGCTTAGCTCGCAGCACGGATTGCTCCATCGCCTTGCGCCATGTCAGCCAAAGCCCTTCTCGGCCTCGCCTGCCTGTTGTCCGTACCGCTGATCACTCAGGCTCACATGAATCCACATGGGGACGTCAGCCCCAGTGTGGAGATCGAGGATGGCAAATTCGCCATCCATTTCATCACACGCGTGGAAACCCAGGTTCTGGAATGGGGCATGGTCTTCTCTCCAGAGGGAAAACTCCTGCTTCCACGCCATCAAATCCTGGTCAAACGCCCGGAGCCGCCCCCACCTGCCGATGCCATCAAGGTGGAAACCCTTGGAGTGCCAGGCTCACGCAAAACACGTTTTGTTCTGACTCGAACAACGAATGGGCAGAAAGTCGAACAGCCCCTGCCCCTCGACCCGGCAAAATTTGCGATGGTTGACGAAGCAACTTTGGCTGGTGAATGGGCAGGCTTCACCTGGACTGCGTTAGGCTACGATTGGACCAGCGACGAGCGCGTGGATCCATCGGCTTCAGTCAAACTGATGTTCTCCACCGCCGCCACGAAAGGCTTTTCACCCGGCAAGACCGTGCTGCTCGGTGAGCCGGCGACGATCTATGATTTCCCCACTTCATCAGCTCCCGTCTGGGCGGCCCGCCGTTGGTGGGTGGCCTGGGTGCGCCAGGCAGAGACTGCGGCGGAACGCAAAGATCCCCTGCGCAGGTGGGAGACCATCTTGACGAGCATTGATCCCGTGAGCGGCAAAGTGGAACACAAGCGTCTTCCTGGCCTCAGCCACTGGAACACCAACGTCTCCATGAAAACCACCGGCGGCTGGCTCGGCATCGCCTGGAATGCCACCATCGATGGCAGCTATCCCGGCGTTGCAAAGATCGTCACCGCCTTTGAAAAACTGCCGGAAGAATGACGCGCTGCTTCAGGGAAAAGTTTGCCCCATGCTTTCGGCCAGTTGCGCCGGCGTACGATCATTCTTATCCTTCGCATCACGGCTGGCTCCCTTGCTGAGCAGCAGCGCTGTGATGTCAGACACCCAGCATCGCACCGCTTCATGCAGTGCGGTGCCACCATCTCCATTCCTGGCCTCAAGGGGCGCACCATGCTCCAGCATGAGTCTGACCAGCTCGATTTTCCCCGTCGCCACAGCACAGGCCAGCACCTGCCGTCCGGAAGTATCATGCCCTTCGGCTTTGGCACCTTTTTGCAGCAGATATTCCACGATCTCGCGCTGAGATTGCTCCACGCCGAGGCAGATGGGAGTGAACAAGATGGTCTTGTCTTCCAAAGATTGATACCCCCAGCCAGTCCCGTGAAACTTTTGCGTGCCTGCATTCACATCGGCCCCGCCCTGCTCCACCAGCAGCTTCACCACCGGCAGGTTGCCTGAACTGGCCGCAAAATGCAGCGCTGCCGTGATGTCCGCCCGCCATTCCTTGTGTTTAGCGGAGATTTTCTCCAGCAGAAATTTCAGCATCGCCGTATTGCGGCTCTGCGCGGCAAACCGAATCAGATTTTGAGGTGTTCCAATCGTTATACTTTCAGCGCTGTCATTCTCCACCGGGGTTAGCGGGGCACCGAGACTCAGCAGCCGCCGGGTGGTGATAAGATCTTCGCACCGAACAGCCAGTGCCACCGCATCTCTGGCCTTTCCACTACCGTCTGGTTTCCATCCGGCCTCCAGAGCTAGACGCACTGCCAGAATACAGCCCTCTTGATCTGTCCAACTACCGAGCAATTCTTCCATCACCGCCGCAGGGTCAAAAACATCACGTTGTTTCATCAACCACCGCGCCATCTCCTCTTGATTCGCCCCCAGCGCGACCGCCAGGCAGGTTTGCTTATCTGAAGTTTTTTCAGTAAGCGCGGCACCGTTCTTTGAGAGCCATTCCACAGTGGGCACTCGCCCCAGCGCAATCGCCAGATGCAATGGCTGCACTCCACCTCGTTCCTTTTTAAGGATGTCGGGCTTCGCCGCTACCAGCCGCTTAACATCCTCGATTTGATCAGCCGCAATCGCCCCGAAAATGTCATCCTTCAGCGCTGCTTCGACGGCCACGGTGGATCCATCACTCCCGCCGGATGAGAGGCTTTCATTCCCCATCTTTGGAAAAGGGGTCAACCTGTCAGCCGTGAGCCCCTGCTTGTTTTTGCGCGCGGAATCAGCACCCGCCTTGAGCAAGAGTCCCTTCATGGCGGTATTGCCAGCCAGCGCGGCCAGCATCAGACCAGTGCGTCCTTCGGCATCCACAGCATTGGCATCCACCCCGGCCTTCAGCAGCAGCTTTGCCACTGCCTCATTATTGATCAGTACCGCCCAAGAAAGCAGCGGCATTCCATCCACACGCAGAGCATTCGGCTCCCCAATCTGCGACAGCAAATGTTCGGTAATGCTGGCCAGATGCTCATGCGCCGTCGCATGATCCAGCGTGGCGCGGGCCATGGCCGTGAGCATGCCCACTGCATGGTCCGCAGTCGCACCTTCATCCAGCAACAGGGACATTTCCCCCCATGCCTCTGCACCGGCGGCGAAGTCCAGCGCAGAACGCCCTTTTTGATCTTTCGCCTTCAAATCGGCTCCAGCCTTCAGCAGCCATCGAACCAGTTCTGCCATATCCCATCCGTCTCCTGCCACCTCCATCAGCACCGTCATGCCCTCATGGTCCTTCAGATTCACATCCGCATTTTTCTGAACGAGCCATTCCATCATCTCCGCGGTGACTGCTTCAAACAAAGCGCTGCGTCCTCTTCGATCCAGCGCCTCGACAGGGATTCCCAGCGCAAGTATTCGGTTCCAAAGAGTTAGCCGCTTTTCTGGCTCCTCCCGCGAGTAAGCCCATGACATACTTGCAGCTTCGTGCAGCAAGGTGCGGCCATCTTTGTCGGTGGAAGTCGGGTCAATGCCTCCTTTGACCAAATGCTCTACAATATCGAGATGACACCCTCTGACCGCAGACACCAAAGCTCGGTGGTTGGGCTTTCCCCCCGCTTTTTCGAGCTGCTGCACAATCGCCAGCCCTGTTCCTGCAGCTTCGACAATCGCCTCCTCATCATAGACATGAACATCCGCCCCCAACGACAGCAGCAGATCAATCATTCTCTTCGTCTTGATCTCCGAGTACGGAAACGACAAACCTCTCGCTGCCACCGCCAGCGCCGAGGCCTCTGGATCATTCAATGGCGCGCCATGCTCTACCAGCAGTTTCACCATCTCTTCATTCCCCATCGAGATCGCCCTGTTCAAAGGCAGCTCGTGGTAGTCCTCGGACACCAGCTTCGCGCTGGCACCCTCTGAAAGCAGCTTTTTCACCGCCTCCAGAGTACCATTGTCGCATGCCCGGTAGAGCTCACTTTGCAGCCATTGCTGCCTGTCGTCTTCCCGTGCATTCAGATCGCACAATCCCAGCATCAGGAATGCTTGGAATAATCGCGAAAGACTCATGCCCTGATAATAGAGCAAAAACCATTCTCGGCGTGAAGCACAAACTGCCTCTTCTAGGTCGCAGTCACTTCCCCGCCTTCACCTCGCCCAGCAGCCTCAGCGCCACCTCCACCAGCCTCTCGCCGCTGCCCACTTCATTTCGCGCGCTCACCACTTCATAATTGCCCTGCGGATACGCCTCTCGGTTCGGCACATACCCAATGCTTCCATTCGCCAGCTCTGCGATGATCGTGGTCTTGAACGGCGAGGCCTTCTTCAAAGCGAGCCCCAGCTCCACAAAAATCTCTCCCGGCAGCGCCACGATGGCCAGCTCATCACTCAGCGCGATCACCTGCACCTCCGCCAGCAGCGGCACGTTCTGCTTCTCCACCGTTTCCAAGATGCACACGGTCTCCGCCATCGGAACCGTACCGAAGCTCTTCGTAAACATGTTCGCCGCCATGTCCTTCGCCTTCGCAATCTGCTCCGGCGTGAAGCTGCGGCGTTGCAACGTCACCTGCTCAGAACGCACACGCGGCGCGAATGTGGCAACCGTCTTCATGCTCGGCCACACGGCATCCGTCGCATCTGCCAGCGCAGTGCCAAGCTCCAGCGTGCTTCGGCGCTTGCCGTTGATATAATCCCCATGGTTGATGTTCCCACAGCAGCCATTCGCAAACACCGAAATCATACCAGGTCCGTGCCTCTCGCTGACCAGCTTCGTAAACACTCCGGGGTAATCCGCCGAGATCTTCGTGCCCGCTCCCACCGAGGTCGGATGCATCGCAAAGTTCAGCAGCGCGCCCAGCGGTGCGGCATCCGCACCCGTGCCATGAAAGGCCACCACGCCCACATCCGGATCAATCGGCCCCGCCGGCTTGTCCGTCGCCGGATTGATCTTCTGCGGCTGCCAGATCGCCTCCTTCACACCCTCCCGCAGCACACGCCGGTTGAAGCTGATCCCCTCCGCCTTGCCCACCGCCACCGAGGCTTTCGCAGCCGTCAACTTCGCCTTCGCCTCTTTCACTGACTGCGCCACGAGCCCCGGCAGCGCGCTGATGTAGGCCACCCCCGGCGGCGAGTTCACCTTCGTGATGTCATCCATCAGCGATCCACGCGGCTGCTGCGGCCCCGAATGCGTGTGCGTGCCTGAAATCATCACATGATCCCCCTCGATACCGCACTGCTCCTGAATCACCTTCCTCATCTCCGCCACCAGCGGCCTCACCGTGCCCGAGAGATCCAGCACCACAATGGCCGCATGCACGCCGTCTTTTTCAAACACCAGCGTTTTCGCATACAGCGGATCCAGCACACCCTCCGAACCCCGAAACTTGTAGAACCCACCCAGCGGCGTCCCATCCTTCGGCGTGATGTCCACCCTCGCGGCCCCCACACGAAAATCCCCGGCACGGGCTTGGAGAACAACGAGGAAAAAACAGAAAAAGAGGCGCAGGATCATGCAAGCCATACGCAGTGCGTGAAAGACTCCCTTCATCGCGCCGATCTGTTTTCATGTCTGTTCTCGATCGCTTCAATCTCACCGGCCGCCGCGCCCTCATCACCGGCGGCTCCCGCGGCCTCGGCCTGGAAATGGCCCGCGCCCTCGGTGAAGCCGGAGCCGAACTCATCATCGCCGGCTCCGATGAAACGCACCTCCAAAACGCATGCGCCACGCTGCGCAGCGAAGGCTTGACCGTCACCACCATCCAGGCCGACCTCTCCAAACCCGAAGAAGCCGAACGCCTCTGCGATGTCCTCCTCCGCGATCACCCGCCCATCGACATCCTCATCAACAACGTCGGCGGTCGCCGCATCAACACCCCCACCGAGGACCTCACCCTCGAAGACTGGCAGCGCATACTCGACCTCAATCTCACCCAGGCCTTCATCCTCACCAAACGCATCGGCGGCGCGATGATCCCACGCAAATGGGGCCGCATCATCAACATCTCCTCCATCAACGCCCTCTGGCCCGGCAAAGCCATGCGCGGCCGCAGCTACGAGACCTCCAAAGGCGCCCTGACCATGTTCACCAAAGCCGTCGCCGCCGACTGGGCCATGCACGGCATCACGGTCAACGCCATCGCCCCCGGCCCCTTCCTCACCGACGCCAACAAACGCTGGATCGGCGAGCGCCCCGAGTTCGAAGGCGAAGTCGCCACCAGCATTCCCATGGGCCGCTGGGGCAGCCCCGAAGAAATCGGTCCCCTCGCCCTCTACCTCGCCAGCGATGCCAGCAGCTACATGACCGGCAGCCTGCTCATCATCGACGGCGGCAAACTGCTCTGGTGACCAGTGCCCCTCCGGCCAATGTCCCAAGTTTTTTGAAACTGCTCTCGTTCTCTGAATTTTTTCACCCTTTTTCCCTTCTTTCGGCCATCCCTTTCCGGTCCCTTTTTTTGCGCTTCTTGCGCCTTTTTGCGGCCACCCATTTCCCCTCACTCCGCTAAGCGTGGAACCTTAAAACACCGCCGCTCTTCTTCAGAAACAATCTCTGCGGCATTCAATCTCCCCCATGACTCCCCCCAAACACGAACTCCACGGCGTCCTCCCCGTATTCCAAACCCCATGGCATGACGATGAAACCCTCGACCTCGACACCCTCGAACGCGAAATCGCCTGGCTCTACGACTCCGGTGCCCACGGCATCGTCATGGCCATGGTTTCCGAAACCCTGCGCCTCGACAGCGAAGAGCGCGAACAGCTCGCCGCCGCTTCGTGCAAGTTTGGCAAATCACGCGGCGCCGTCATCATCAGCGTCGGCGCAGAGTCCTCCAAGGTCGCCGAACGCTACGCCAAACACGCCGAAAGCGTCGGAGCCGATGCCGTGATGGCCATCCCGCCCGTGTCCATCGGCATCGGCGAAAGCGAGCTGCTCGCCTACTACACCCGCATCATCCACGCCATCCAGATTCCCGTCATCGTGCAGGACGCCAGCGGCTATGTCGGCAAGCCCATGCCCATCGCCATGCAGGCCAAACTGCTCGCCGAGTTCGGCCCCGAACGCGTTCAATACAAACCCGAGGCCTCCCCCATCGGCCCCAAGCTCTCCGAACTCCGCGATGCCACCCAAGGCCGCGCCCGAGTCTTCGAAGGCACCGGCGGCATCGCCCTCGTGGATTCCTTCAAGCGCGGCGTCGTCGGCACCATGCCCGGCGCCGACCTCATTCGCGGCCTCGTCCCCCTTTGGAATGCTCTCAAAGCCGGCGACACCGAAAAAGCCGACCGCATCCACGGCCCCCTCTCCGCCCTCATCTCCATGCAGACCAGCCTCGATGGCTTCCTCGCCGTCGAAAAGCACCTCCTCGTCCGTCAGGGCATCTTCAAAAACACCCTCATCCGTGGCCCCGTCGGCTTCAAACTCGACACTGAATCGCAACTCGAAGTCGAGCGCCAGTTCGACCGCATGCTCGCCGCCACCCTTTGATTCAAACCCATGATCATCGACGTCCACTCCCACGCTTGGAATTTCCCTGCCGACTTCTCCGACGATTTCATCCATCAAGCCGGACGCGCCCGCCCCGGCGTGAAGGTGGACATCAGCGCGACCTACGAAGCCTATCGCGCCAGCGCCCCGGAAGACACCCGCACCTTCGTCTTCGGCGGCAAAGCCAAACTCAGCGGCCTCTGGGTCAATGACCAGACCGTGGCAGACTACGTGGCGCGCGATCCCGCACGCTTGATCGGCTTCCTCTCCATCGATCCAACTCAGGAAAACTGGCAGCGCGAAATGCAGTTCGGCCACGAAACCCTCGGCCTGCGCGGCATCAAGCTTCTGCCCATGTACGCTGGCTTCAGCCCCGATGACCCCACACTCGAACCCCTCTGGCAGTATGCGGAAAAGCACCGCCTGCCCGTACTCCTGCACATGGGCACCACCTTCATCGCCCAGGCCCCCCTCGCTTTCACCCTGCCACGCCTCATCGAGCCCGTGGCCCTCAAACATCCCGGCGTAAAAATCATCCTCGCCCATCTCGGCCATCCGTACGAAGGCGAATGCCTCGTCACCATCCGCAAGCACGACAACGTCTTCGCCGACGTCAGCGCCCTGCACTACCGCCCCTGGCAGCTCTACAACTCCCTCATGCTCGCGCAGGAATACGGCGTCTGGCACAAGCTCCTCTTCGGCACCGACTTCCCCTTCACCACCGTCAACGCCTCCATCGATGGCATCCGCAAACTCAACGACATGCTCGAAGGCACCCACCTCCCCCGCCTCGACCTGGCCCAGATCGAAGCCATGATCCACCGCGACAGCTTGCAGCTCCTCGGCTTGGACCTCTAAACCGCTCTCTTCTTCCAAGTCCCAGCGCGAGCACCTCCGGAAAGTACGACAGACACTCTTGTCTGTCGGCCAGCGCTCCAGCACACCCCAAAATCAAAAGCGTCCCTGCATGCTTGCGACCTCGTTTCCCCGCCTATTCACCCCCAGCTCTCATCCCGATACGTCGCTGGCGAGGTATTCCGGTACTGCCGCAGCATGCGGCTGAAGTAGTACCGGTTCGTCAGCCCGCACTGCTCGGAGATCGTCTCGATGCTCTCCTTCGTGTGCCTCAGCTTGCGGCACGCTTCATCCAGCCGGTAGTCCAGCAGCACACGCATCGGCGGCTGCTGCAGCTCCTGCTGAAAGAGATGGTTCAAGTTCCGCAGGCTTAGCCCCGCATGCTTCGCCACCTGCTCGGCAGTCAGTTTGAGCCCATGATGCTGGTGCATGAATTCCATCGCCCGCAGCACCCGCGCATCCAGATGCTGCTTCTCCCACACACTCTCAGGCAGGCACTGCACCGCTGCGATGACGAGCTGGATCGTGGGCCACGGAAACCTCACCGCCACCTTCTCCTTGCTCATTTTGATCAGGCCGGGGATCAGACTCTGCATCAGCGCATTCGTGGGGAACTTGTGAATGCCCGGTGCCGCCCGGTCCGCCAGAGGGCCCAGATTGAAATGCGCGTACCACTTGCTGAATGGCCGGCTCGTCGTCGTGCTGAAAGTCGTGTGTGGCGGAATCAGATACATGAAGCCCGGTTCCAGCAGCGTCTTTTCACCCTCGATTTCCACCACCCCTCCGGCACTCACCGGCCAGTACAGCCGCCAGTACGGATCGTTCAGCCGCCGCAGCTCCCACTGCTGCAGTTCGATCTTGCGCGTGGTCAGGATGTCCACCGTCACCCCCGGCAGCGCCACCGTCCGCTGACCCTGCACGCGATGTGCCGAGCCGGTGGGCACGAGGCTGAGGATGTTTTTGTTCGTCTGCATGGCCATTGCAAAATCCGACACAAATCTGGCGAGCCCGTGCATGGACGGCAAGCAGGGAGTGACTATGGATGATCACTCAACCAAAACTGAACACACACCATGGCCGACATCCAAACCAGCGCTGCAGACAAGAAGGAAAAGGAATTCTTCACCGACGTCCCCCAGGAGGCCCCCGGCTTCTTCCTCAAGGGCTGCCACCAGTACGACTGGGGCCTCAAGAACCGCCTCGCCAAGGTTTTCAACCCCAAGGATGGCCGCACCGTCATGCTCGCCTTTGACCACGGCTACTTCCAGGGCCCGACCACCGGCCTGGAGCGCGTGGACCAGACCATCCTCCCCCTGGCCCCCTACGCCGACTGCCTCATGCTCACCCGCGGCATCCAGCGTTCCGTCATCCCTGCCTCCACCACCAAGGCCATCGCCCTGCGCGCCTCCGGCGGCACTTCGATGATCAGCCCCATGGAAGAATGGGAAGGCGAGATCGACGGCAAGAAGGCCAAGTTTGCCCGCCCCGGCTTTGAGCCCCTTTCCAACGAAAGCACCGCCCTCAACATCGAAGAGGCCATCCGCCTCAATGCCAGCATCCTCGCTGTGCAGGTCTTCATCGGCAGCGCTTACGAGCGCCAGTCCCTCAAGAACCTCACCGACCTCGTTGACGCCGCCAGCCGCTACGGCATCGCCGTCATGGGCGTGACCGCCGTGGGCCGTGCGATGGCCCGCACGCCGCAGTATTTCCGCCTGGCCACCCGCATCATGGCGGAACTCGGCGCGAACGTGGTGAAGTGCTACTACACGGAGAAGGAATTCGACACGGTGACGAGCTGCTGCCCGGTGCCGATCGTGATCGCCGGTGGCAAGAAGCTGCCTGAGCTCGATGCGCTGAAGATGTGCGCCAACGCCATCAAGCAGGGTGCCAGCGGCGTGGACATGGGCCGTAACATCTTCCAGAGCGATGCTCCGGTCTCGATGATGCAGGCAGTGCAAGGCGTGGTGCACGGTGGCCTCAACGCGAACAAGGCCTTCGAACTCTACAACGACCTGAAGAAGAAAGAGCTGAAGAAGAAGTAAGCCTCAGCAGATCGAACGCATTCACAGGAGGGGGATCATCTTGATCCCCCTTCTTTCACTCACCTCTCCAGCCCTTCTCTTTCCCCTTCAACCATGGAACTCAAATCCAACCAGGTGCGGCTCATGATGCTGCAAGTCGCCGATGCCATCATCGCCGCTGAACCCATGCTCTCCCAAGCCGACCGCGATCTCGGCGATGGCGACCACGGCCTCGGCATGAAGCGCGGCATGGAAGCCGTCAAAGCCCAGCTTGAGCCCATGGAACCCACCAGCGTGGAGCAGGTCTTCGTCACCACCGGCACCGCCATGATGACCAGCATGGGCGGAGCCTCCGGTGCCCTCTTCGGCACCGTTTACCGCGCCGGCGGCAAGGCCCTCGCCGGCCGTGAATTCTTCGATGCCGAAGGCCTCGCTCTCCTCCTCGAAGCCGCCCTCGAAGGAGTCATGAAACGCGGTGGCGCCAAGCCCGGCGACAAGACCATGATCGACGCCCTCGCCCCCGCCGCCACCAAAGCCCGCGAATCCGCCGCCCTCTCACTCACCGCAGCCCTGACCGCCGTCGCCGCCGCTGCCGAGTCCGGCAAAGAAGCCAGCAAAGCCATGATCGCCCAGTTCGGTCGCGCCAAAACCCTCGGCGAAGCCTGCCTCGGCTTCCCCGACGCCGGTGCATGTTCCGTCGTCATCATGCTCAGCACGATGCGGGATTACGTGACGGTGTAGCGCGCTGCCACACCTCTAAGCCCGTGGAAAACGCGTAGCGGTGGCACAACACGCCGCATGCCGCCAGCGTACGACCTCCATCAATGGCGTCCTTTCACGTCTGAGTATTCAAGTCCTCAGCAAACGCGTCATTGTAGAGATCGACGTCTGCCTCTGAAATGCCGGCGGCCGCGAGGTATCGTTCAAAGATGGAACGGTCATTCAAATACCGAATGCACCATCCGATCTCTCCGGGTCCCATTCCCCAGGAAGCTAGAAATACGAATTGACCGTTCTTGTTAAATTCAGGAGCGATGGTTTTGAGCTTCGTCAGAAGGGGGGCGAACAACGGTACCGCTTCCTCTGTTTGCATCTGCCTGCCTTCGATTTCACTCACCTTTTCAACAGCGAGTTCGGTCACCCGGTTGTGGCTGAAGCTGCCATCAACCCGCTCACAGGTGTAGAATCTCACACTCTCAAAAAGGGGATCGCCAATTCCTCCAAAATTTCGTTCCACTTCCTCCGCCAGCTCATCAATCAAAAGATCGTAGCGTTCGAATATGAGATTGGTTGTGCTCATGGGATGATCGGCAAGGCTTTTACCTTCTAAGGTGTAATCGGCCTCGTTTCATGCGCAGGCAAAATGCGAACGAATTTTCCCTGTCCGGTTCCCCCTTCCCGCGTGAGATACTGCCAGACGCATGAACACGCATGAGACCCAGGCCGCGCAGGTTTTCCTCGCCCATCACGATTTTGTGAGGGGCGTGGCGCTGAAGTACGCGCCATGGCCGGGTCTGATGGAGGACATCGCCCAGCAGGTGTTTTTGGAGTTCATGGCCAAGGAATCCCAGTGGGACCTCAGCACGGATGCACGCCCGTTGCTGGCCACGATGACACGCCACATCGCCATGCGGCAGTGGCGCGAGCGCACCAAACAGCAGCCCGAGGTGGTGCAGAAGCTGGCCGACCACATCCGCCTCCTGGCCGAAGAACGCGAAGCCCCGCCGCGCTATGAAGAGGAGATCAGCGTGCTGCGCGCCTGCCTGCAAAAGCTTCCGGAGAAAAGCCGCGAGCTGGTGGAGCTCTACTACTACAACGACATCGGCACGCCGCAGATCGCCGATCAAATCAACATGAAGGCGGACACCGTCTGCCGCGCCCTCTCCCGCGTGCGCGAAAAACTGCGCGAGTGCATCGAGCGCTCGACCAACCAAGGAGGCCCCGCACATGCCTGACACCGACACCTTGATCCAGCACTACCTCGAAGGCACGCTCACCACGGCCGAGGCGGAGGAGTTGCACGAGTTGTTGCAAACACAGCCGGAGCTGGGCGAGCGCCTGCTCCAGCACTTCGACATGGATGCCATGCTGCGCGCGACCAAACCGCTGGTCGCGGACAACATCATCCGCCCCGCCCTGCTGCCCAAGCGCCGCTTCACCTTCGCCACCGTCACCAGCGTCGCGGCCATGGCCGCCTGCATCACCCTGCTGGGCACTTGGCTGATGAATGCTGCCCTGGATCTGCGACCCGAAGCCGAGGAGACCACCGCCTCCGTGGCCGTGCTGACACGCGGGGTGAATCTGGAATGGGACTCCGCCGCCATCACCCCCGGCACACCGCTCTCACCGGGCTTGCTCAAACTGAAATCTGGCATCGCGCAGATCGAATTTTATCAAGGCGCGCGCGTCCTGATCGAAGGCCCCGCCGAATTGCAGCTCGTCTCCTCCGGCGAAGCCACCTGCACCCGTGGCAAACTCAGCGCCCAGGTGCCACCCCAGGCCAAAGGCTTCCGCATCAACACCCCCAAGGGCACCATCGTCGATCTCGGCACCGAGTTCGGCCTGGATGTCAGCGCCGCGAATGAGGAAGTACATGTGTTCAAAGGTGAGGTGGAACTGCATCAGCCCTCTGCGACCATGAAGTCCCTCAAAGAAGGACAGGCCATGGCGATCGCAGGCAACACCGCCGTGCTCAGCGCGAATGCCTCCAGCTTTGCTTCGCTCAATGAGATCGACGCCCGCAGCGCGATGTCCCAGCGCTTCCAGTTTGAAAAGTGGCTGGCCTCCAGCTCCAAACTGAACGCCGATGCCGGACTCCGCCTGCGCTTTGATTTCCAGGATGACGAAGGCTCGCGCTCCCTGCGCAATCACGCCGTGAACGGCGGCCAGATCGAAGACGGCAGCATCGTCGGCGCTTCCTGGACCTCCGGCCGCTGGCCGGGCAAACGTGCCCTCGAATTCCGCAATGTGAGCGATCGCGTGCGCCTGAACATTCCCGGCGAAACCAAGACCCTGACCATGGCTGTCTGGGTCCGGGTGAACGGCCTCGACCGCACCTTCAATTCCCTCTTCATGTCCGAAGGCTGGGGCGACCGCAAAGTCCACTGGCAGATCACGCGGGACGGCAAAGTACGCCTCGGCATCGCCGGCAGCGCGGGAGCGCATCATGCCGATCACGACACCCCCGTCCTGTTCACCCCGGAACGCTTCGGCCGCTGGACCCATCTGGCAGTCGTCTTTGATCCTGCCACCAAGGAAGTCCGCCACTACGCCAACGGCGAACTCCTGACTCGCTCCACCCTCAAGACCACCGAAGCCCTGAAGATCGGCATCGCCGAACTCGGCAACTGGAACGACGGCCGCAAATCCGGAGGCGTCGCCATCCGCCACCTCAGCGGTGCCATGGACGAATTCGCCCTCTGGGACCGCGCCCTCAGCGATGCGGAGATTGCGATGCTGGCGAAGTGATCGAGCTAAGTGCGCTCGACTTGCTTCGTCGGCAGCGCTCGCTGCAGAACTTCACCTCCTCCCACACCTTCTCCCACTTCTTGCGCCAGGTGAAGGGCCGTCCGCAGACGAGACAGGGCTTGGTGGGAAGATCCTGCTTTTTCACGCCTTTCATGCCGGGTCTGATTCGGGGTTTTGGGCGGCGGCTTCGCTCTGATTCATGGCGTGAAGCGATTTCAAATAGGCATTGTTGGGCGCGGGCTTGGCAGCTCGTTCCTCGGTTTCCAGCATGCCCTGCACACGCCCCGTGCTCTCGGCGATCAGTCCTGCAATCAGCGATGTCTCGGGCAGGTTCTTCCAGTACTTCTTCGGCATCTCCGACTGCATGGCGCTGATTTTGACCCGCGCAGGATTGAAGATGTTCCGGTAGTAGGTGCGCCACAGGTCATCCAGCGCGTCTTCATCCGGAGCGCTGCTGCGTGACACCCCTGCGGTGAAATGCAGCCGATTGCCATCCCAGTGTGCACATTCATACGGCGTCAGGACGGACCAGTCCATGCCGGCAAAGCGCTTCTCAAAAAACGGTGCCGCCAGCCGCACAATGCGGTGCTCCGGCTCAAACCATGCCACGAACTGCTCGCGCCCCGTGGCGGCATCCGTGCCGACCAGCCGGAAGCGCACAAAGGCATGCATCTTGTGGATGTCCCGTCCCACCTCCTTGCACCAGTCCTGCAGCTGGCGCACATCGCGGTCCGTGGCCATGGCCAGCAGGTGCCGCTCCGCTCCCCGCGTCAGCCGCCACAGCACCCGGTACAGCATGCCCCAGCGCCGCGCATCCGTATGCGCCGCCACGCTGCGTGCCAGATCCATGAAAGCCGCCGGCACTTTGATGGCACTGGCCTCCTGCGCCGCTACGGCAGGCGCTTCGCCGACAAACAACGATGCCTCCTGGCGATCATCCGTCCACAACACCTCCTCAGGGGCCACGCCCTGCGCCAGCAACTGCCGGGCCGCAGCTCTCCAGGCTTCATACTCAGGCTCAATGACAACGGTGCGCATGCTCGTTTTTATAGCTCCCCGGATCTCACTGAGAGAAAGTCGCTCGTGGCAGGTATTGGCGGTGAGTCAAAGTTGATCTCCAGCTGCTCCGGCGGGGGCAAAAACCGCGCCCGCAGCGAGTCGCTGTCCAGCCCCAGTCTCGCCGGATGATGATCCGCCGTTGTGATGAAAGGCAGCAGCTTTTTCATCTGCAGCCGCAGCCGCACCAGATCCGCCAGCCGCAGCCGGGTGTAGCGCCGCGCAGCCAGGATACGCTCCATATTCCGCACGCCCAGCCCCGGAATGCGCAGCAGCAGCTCCCGGGGCGCTCGGTTCACATCCACGGGAAAAGTGGCTCGGTTTCGCAGCGCCCAGGAGAGCTTGGGGTCCAGCGCCAGATCCAGATTGGGTGCGGCGGTCGATGCAATCTCCTCCACCTTGAATTCATAAAACCGCAGCAGCCAGTCAGCCTGATACAGCCGGTGCTCACGGATCAGCGGCGGTGCCTTCAGCGGCAAAATCGAAGACGGCTCCGGGATCGGACTGAAGGCCGAGTAGTACACCCGGCGCAGGCGGTGGGAGGTGTAGAGCTTGTCCGCACATCCCAGGATCACCGCATCGGTCGAGGCATCCGCCCCCACCAGCATCTGCGTGCTCTGGCCCGTGGCAAACGGCGGCGGCTTGGGGGCATCCGGCTTGCGTTTCTCCGCATGCCGCTCCTCGATCTTTCCCCGGATGTGCCCCATGGCCTCCTCCGTGCGCGCCAGGTTTTTCTCCGGGGCCAGCGTGTTGAGACTCTGCTGGCTGGGCAGCTCCACATTGATGCTGATGCGATCCGCATAACGCCCGGCCAGAGCGATGAGCTCCTGCGAAGCTTCAGGGATCGTCTTCAAATGAATGTAGCCACGGAATTGGTGCACCTCCCGCAGCTTCCGCGCGACCTCGATCACAAGCTCCATCGTGTGGTCCGCACTGCGGATGATCCCGCTGCTCAGAAACAATCCCTCGATGTAGTTCCGCTTGTAGAAATCCAGCGTCAGCTGCACCACCTCGTCCGGTGTGAAGCGTGCCCGCGTCACGTTGCTGGACCGCCGGTTGATGCAGTAGTGGCAGTCATACAGACAGGCATTCGTCATGAGCACCTTCATCAGCGAGACACAGCGCCCGTCAGGCGTGTAGGAATGGCAGATCCCCATCCCGCCCGTGGACCCCACGCCCGCGCTGCCCCGCGAGTCCTTCCGCGCCGCGCCGCTGCTCGCGCACGAAGCATCATACTTCGCCGCATCGGCCAGGATTTCGAGTTTGCGGGTGATTTCCATGTTGAGTTGGCTCTACGTGCCTGCCGTCTGCGCCGCCGATTTTTCAGTGCTCATTGCCTAAACTTGAACCGCGAGATCATCCAATACTGTTCTTTAGAACATGTTCAATAACAAACGAGGGGGACGCGCCTCGCCCCTTTGCCCGAGCCCTCCGGCCAATGCATCCAAGCTTGACGGACGAAACCGCTCTGGATAAAACCGGCGGCTTATGACCTTTAAAATCATCCCCCTCCTCTCTCTCGCCGCCCTCACTCTCAGCCTCTCCCATTGTGCGGCCCCCGCCGGCAATGACGGCAGCGCTTCGGCACCGGCTGGGTCTTCTTCCAGTGACGGCGCGATCAAGCCCGGCATGACCAAAGCCCAGGTGGTTGCCGCGTGGGGAGAGCCCGATGAAAAGAAACCCACCGCCAGCGGCGAAACCTGGCGCTGGGCTCAGCAAGGCTGGAAACGCCATGTGCCGGTCTATGGCACCTGGGCCAAGGTCGAAGAGCACGTCGTGCGCTTCGGAGCGGACGGTAAAGTCATTGGCACCGGCACCGAGGACTACGGCAATGCCTTCCAGGAAGGCTGGCGCCGCTCCCACGGGGCCCGCTAAGCTCCCCCGGCACTGAACCGGCGGAAACAAAGTATCAAGGGGTGCATGCCCTGAGTTGATCCAGTAGGGGCGACCAGCCTTCTGGCATGTCACCTCGTGCACCCTGACGGATGCTGGCTGAGGCACCGCGCCCTTTCACCGTCACAGGCGGAGGTCTCGCATGCCTCCGTTCCAGCTCATTTCTCACCCCCGCCCACTTTTTTTATTGTCCGGTTTCTCCAGGCCGTGCGGTATAAGCATTCCCCGCCAGTTTTTTCCCAACCATGAAGCATCTCCTATTCACCCTCCTCCTGCTTGGCTCGGTCGCATCCGCGCACGCGCAGGAATATCTCGAAGTCGCCGCCAATCCGGTCGGTGCCGGCAAAGGCAAAAAGATCGTCCTGGTGGCCGGTGACGAGGAATACCACACCGAAGAGAGCATGCCCATGCTGGCCAAAATCCTGGCCAAGACCCACGGCTTCAACTGCATCGTCCTCTTCTCCACCGATGAAAAGGCGGGCTACATCGACCCGAACAACCAGAAGAACATCCGCGGCACGGAAATGCTCGATGACGCGGATCTCCTCATCATCGGCACCCGCTTCCGCCAGCTCCCCGACGAAAGCCTGGCGCACTTCGCCAAGTTCCTGAACTCCGGCAAACCCGTCATCGGCTTCCGCACCGCCACCCACGCCTTCACCGGCAGCGCCAAAACGGGCGACTTCAAGTGGAGCGAGTTCGGCCTGAAGATCCTCGGCGAAAAATGGGTTAGCCATCACGGCTCCCACAAAAAGGAAGGTACCCGCAGCGTGGTCGTGGAGGCCAACAGCAAGAACGAAATCCTGCGCGGTGTCGGCGAGATCTTCTGCACCACCGATGTCTATGGTGCCCCAGATGTGAAGCCTGAGAGCGACACCATCCTGCTGCGCGGCGCTGTCACCGAGACCCTCGACCCAAAATCGAAGAACGTCGCAGGCCCGAAGAACGAGCCCATGCAGCCCATCGCCTGGCTGCATGATTACACGTCCCCGGATGGCAGCGCCAAGGGCCGCTCCTTCTGCACCACCATGGGTGCCTCGCTGGACTACACGGACGAAAACCTGCGCCGCCTCATCGTCAATGCAGTGCACTCCCTCCTGAAACTCCCCGTCGCTGCCAAGGCGGACGTCTCCCTCATCGATCCCTTCAAACCCACCGCCTTCGGTTTCACCAAGGACGCTGGCTACTTCAAGCAGCGCAATCTGAAACCCGGCGACTTCGCCACCGGCAGCAGCCCTTCCATGGGCGTGCCCGAAGACAAATCCAAGCCGACTGCAGCCAAGAAGCCGGACGCGAAAAAGCCGGAAGAAGTCAAAGCCCCGCATCAGCCCAGCGTGGAACCCATTGCAGCCACCTCCGCGCGCCCTCAGGCTGTCGCACCACCCAGCAAGGGCGAGCACATCGTGCTCATCGGCAACGGCCTCGCTGAGCGCGACACCTGGTACAGCCGCATCGAAACCGAGCTCCAGCTCCGCTACCCGGATCGCGAGCTCTTCTTCCGCAACATGGGCCACGTGGGAGACACCCCCGGCTTCCGTCCGCATCCTTCACGCGCTTCGCAGTGGGCCTTCCCCGGCGCGGAGAAGTTCCATCCGGACAAGACCATTCACAACGGCCAAGGCTTCTACGCCACGCCTGACCAGTGGCTCACCCATTTGCAGGCAGACACCATCGTCGGCTTCTTCGGCTACAACGAATCCTTCGACGGCCCCTCCAAGGTTGGCAATTTCGAAGCCGAACTCGACGCCTGGGTCGTCCACACCCTGAGCAAGGCCTACAACGGCAAGACCGCTCCGCGCGTCGTGCTCGTCAGCCCCATCGCCTACGAAAATCAGAGCGCCAAACGCGACCTGCCCAAGGGCGACGTCGAAAACTCAAACCTGCTTCTCTATGCAAGTGCGATTGAGAAAGTCGCCAAAAAGCACGGCCTCACCTACATCGACCTCTTCACCCCCACGCAGGAAATCGAAGCCAAAGGCGGCGAATCCTTCACCACCGGCGGTTTCATCCCGACCGACAAAGGTTACGTGGAAGTGGCCAAGCTGCTCGCCACCGGCCTCTACGGCCACGCCAGCTATGAGTCGAAGGCAGATCCCAAGCTGGTGCACGAAGCTGTGAAGGAGAAGGACTGGTTCTGGAACACCGACTACAACATCCTCAACGGCGTCCACGCGCACGGCCGCCGCTACAACCCTTACGGCCCGCAGAACTACCCGGATGAAGTGCAGAAGTCCCGCGAGATGACCGCCCTGCGCGACAACCTGATCCACGCCGTCGCCACCGGCAAAACCACCGACTTGAAGGTCGATGACAGCAAGACCCACGCGCTGCCACCCGTGCCGACCAACTACGTGCCAAGCGTCAAGAACGGCAGCGAGAAGTACCTCTATGGCGAGGACGCCTTGAAGTCTCTCAAAGTGCCGGAAGGCTACAAGGTCGAGCTTTTCGCCTCTGAGAAGGAGTTCCCGAACCTCGCGAACCCGATGCAGATGTCCTTCGACAACAAGGGCCGCCTCTGGGTCGCCACCATGCCGACCTACCCGCACTATCGCCCCGGCGATGCCATGCCGGATGACAAGATCCTCATCTACGAAGACACCAACAACGACGGCAAGGCCGACAAGGAAACCGTCTTCGCCGACAAGCTCCACCTGCCCATCGGCTTCGAATTCGCTACCGAAGGCGTTTATGTGACCCAGGAGCCCAACCTCATGCTTCTGCGCGACACCAACGGCGACGACAAAGCCGACAGCATGGAAATCGTCCTCGGCGGCTTTGACACGCACGACACCCACCACGCCATCAGCGCCTTCACCGCCGACCCCAGCGGCGCCTTCATGCTGTGCGAAGGCGTCTTCCTTCACTCCAACGTCGAGACCCCCTACGGCCCCGTTCGCTGCGTCGATGGCGGCTTCTTCCGCTACAGCCCGCAGCGCGGCATGCTGGAGCGCACCATCCAGATGAGCATCCCCAATCCCTGGGGCTTCGTCTTTGACCAGTGGGGCCAGGACTTCCTCCTGCACACCTCCGGCACCACCATGAACTGGGCCCTCCCCGTCGAGGTGAAGCCCACCTTTGGCAGCAAGACCCCCTCCACCGCCGACCTCGTGCCGGACGGCCACAAAGTGCGCCCCACCAGCGGCCTGGAGATCGTCTCCTCCCGCAACTTCCCCGACGAAGTGCAGGGCGACCTCATCTACTGCAACGCCATCGGCTTCCTCGGCATCAAGCAGGTCAAGATTGAAGACAGCGGCACCGGCTGGAAGACCGCGCATCGCCAGGACCTCCTCGTCAGCACGGATGGCAACTTCCGCCCCGTCGATCTCGAATTCGCCCCCGATGGCTCCCTCTACGTCATCGACTGGCACAATGTCCTCATCGGCCACATGCAGCACAATGCCCGCGATCCCCTGCGCGACCACGTCCACGGCCGCATCTACCGCATCACCTACGCGGGCCGCCCGCTCGTGAAGCCCGTGCCCGTCGCCGGCGCACCGCTCGCCACGCTGTTCGAAGACCTCAAGGAACCCGAACTCCGCACCCGCTACCGCGCCCGCCGCGAACTGCGCGCTCGCGATCCCAAGGAAGTGCTCCCCGCCATCAAAACCTGGGCCGCAGAACAGAAGGACACCCACGCCAAACTCGAAGCCCTCTGGGTCACCTGGGGCCTGAACGAGGCCGATGAAGGCCTCCTGCGCGAAATGCTCGCCTCCTCCGACTTCCACGCCCGTGCCGCCGCCGTCCGCGTGCTGCGCTACAACACCCACCGCATCGCCGATCACGTGGCGCTCCTCGAAAAAGCCGCCGCCGATGAACACGGCCGCGTCCGTCTCGAAGCCGTCGTCGCCGCCTCCTGGCTGCCGAACATTCCTGCCGCGAAAAACATCGTCGCCATCGCCTCCAAGCTCCCGCTGGACGACTGGAACAAGGCCGCCACCAAAACCGCTGCAGATCGCCTCGCCGGCATCGCAGAAATCGTGAAGCCCGAGCATCCCGTCATTCAGCCCCCCGCTTACCTGAGCGACGCCGCCAAGAAGCAGTTCAAGTTCGGCCAGGAAATCTACTTCCGCGAAGGCCACTGCGTCACCTGCCATCAGCCCAACGGCGCCGGCCTCGACCCCGCCTTCCCCAGCATCGCCAACAGCCCCTGGGTCACCACCGACCGCGACCGCCTCATCAAGATCGCCATGTACGGTCTCATGGGCCCCCTCAAGGTCGGTGCCAAGGAATACAACGGCCAGGTCCCCATGACGCCCTTCGGCGGCATGCTCAAAGACGAGGAAATCGCCAGCGTCCTCACCTTCGTCCGCAACCACTTCGGCAACAAAGCCGACCCCATCACCGCCGCCGAAGTCAAAGCCATCCGCGACGCCAACCCTGGCCGCATGATGCTCTACACCACCGATGAGCTGCTCAAGCAGCACCCGATGAAGTAGGCTTTTGTCGCTAAGAGGGTGGCAGGCCGCCACCCTCTTCAAGGATGTACAATCTCTGGATCACCCGAGCGATGAATTGCGCGGAAGTCTGAGATGTTCAGCGTGTAAAACCTGACAGCTTTGGCCTTTCGTGCTGCGACGAGGTGCAAAAAGTCGAAGATCGCTCCACCTCTCACGCCACGAGCTTCTGCCTCGCGCATGGCGCGCAGCATCTCCGTGGGAGTCAGGGTGGTGATGGTAAGATCGGGTACGTAGTCCTCTTCTAAAACAGCGGCAGTGACTGCTGCTGGCAGGCGGAAGGCTTTTCTACCGCCGGTGAGTGTACTGAATGTCTCCGCCAGGACATGGGAGTATGCAGCCAATGCTTTGCGATTTAGCAACGCATCACATTCAATGTGAAAAGGCTCTGTGGCGACCACGGCCGCCACCAAGACAGAAGTGTCAATAAAATCGCTCACGAGCCAGACGAGGATTCAAGACGAGCAACCTGTTCTTCGCGCATTTCCCGTACGGCCTTGGCTGCGTCGAAGCCCTCCCAGCCCACCACCACGCGACGCTTTCCACGCCTTACAATCTTCACCTCTGGAACTTCCTGCGTGAGCTCCATGTGGTCCCCCATGACATCAAGACGCAGTTTGGATCCCGCACGAAGGTGCAGTTGATCACGCACAGGCTTGGGAAGCACGAGGCGTCCGGCTTTGTCGAGAGTTACAGTCGCGGTCATGGGAACGATATTGGCATAAGAAATGCCATTTTCAATGGCATTCACAATGCCATGCTTCTCTCGGCGGGTCTGAAATGGAGAAACCGACCCCCACTTGCTGAATCCGACACATCCTTTGCTGGCAGTTTTTGACAGACGGGCACGTTTATCCACGCGCCCAACCATGAAACGCCTCTTTCTCCTCTCTCTCCTGTTTGCCTCCTTCGCCTCCGCGCAGGACGGCTTCAAACCGCTCTTCAATGGCAAAGACCTCGCCGGCTGGGATGGCAATCCAGAACTCTGGAGCGTCGAAGACGGCTGCATCACCGGCAAAACCACCGGCCCCGAACAGCTTGCCTACAATCAGTTCCTCATCTGGCGCGGCGGCAAAGTGAAGAACTTTGAACTGCACGCCAAGATCAAGGAAACGGGCAACAACACAGGCATCCAGTACCGCAGCAAAGAACTGCCTGAGAACGGCAAGTGGTCCATCGGCGGTTATCAGTGCGACATTCATCCCGCCACACCGAACAACGCGATGGTCTATGAGGAGCGCGGGCGCGGCATCATCGTTCAGAACGGGCAGGGCGTGGTCATCGATCCAGAAGGCAAACGCTGGCTCGCCTCCGAGCATGAACCGGTGAAAGTGGACATCGCCCAATGGCATGAGTACACCGTCATCGCGCAGGGCAATCATCTCATTCACAAGATCGACGGCCAGGTCACCATCGACCTGCTCGACTTCGAAGAATCGAAGCGCTCGCTCGAAGGCTTGATCGCCTTCCAGATTCATCGCGGCCCCGCCATGAACGTGCAGATCAAAGACGTCATGCTCAAGGAACTGCCCGATGGCGGCGTGGTCTCGTTTGAAAAATCTGCCATTCCCAGCGATGCGCAGATCATCGAGGCCAAAGCGCCGGCGAAGGGCAAAGGCAAAGGCCAAACACCCGCCCCCGCTCCAGCCAAGGGCGATGCCAAAGCCAAGGCCGCCAAAGTGAAGCCGAAGCGCCCGGATGCCGTCGGTCCAGCCATCGGCGCGAATGTGGCCACACCGGTCACCAACATCAAAACGCTGCCGGATTTCAAAGTGGAGCTGCTCTACTCCGTGCCCGGCGGCGACCAGGGTTCCTGGGTCAATCTTTGCACCGACGACAAAGGCCGCATCTACGCCAGCGACCAGTACGGCGGTCTCTATCGTTTCAAGATGCCCGCCCCCGGCAAGACGCTGAGCCCGGGCGACGTGCAGAAAGTTCCCGCCGACATCCGCGCGGTGAACGGCATGCTGTTTGCCTTTGGCGCGCTTTACGTTGGCGTGAACGACTACGAAAAGAAAATCCCCAGCGGCTTGTACCGGATCACTGACAGCGACAACGACGACATGCCCGACAAGGTGGAATTGCTGCGCGCGATTGATTCCGGCGGCGACCACGGCGTGCACGCAGTTCTCCTCACTCCCGACGGCAAAGGCCTGTATCTCATCACGGGCAACAACGCCGTGCTCACAGAAACCGTCCCGACCTCGCCCGTGCAGAAGCTTTGGGGCGATGACCACCTGCTGCCACGCATGCCTGACGGTCGCGGTCACAATCGCCACGTCATGGCCCCGGGCGGGAATGTTTATCGCGTCTCGCCCGATGGAAAAGAATTCATCCAGTTCGCCAACGGCTTCCGCAACATCTTCGACGGCGGCGTGAATCGCGACGGCGAGCTCTTCGTCTATGACGCCGACATGGAGTATGACTTCAATACTTCATGGTATCGCCCCACACGTATCAATCACGTCGTCAGCGGCGCGGAATTCGGCTGGCGCAACGGCGCAGGCAAGTATCCCGAATTCTACTATGACAACCTGCCCGCCACGCTGAACATCGGCCCCGGCTCGCCCACTGGCACCACCTTTGGCTATGGCGCGAAGTTCCCCGCCAAATACCAGGACGCCTTCTTCGTGCTCGACTGGAGCTGGGGCAAAATCTACGCCGTGCATCTCAAGCCCAGCGGATCTACCTACACCGCCACGAAGGAAGAATTCGTCACCGGCGGCCCGCTGCCAGTCAGCGATGCCATCATCGGCCAAGACGGCGCGATGTACTTCACCATCGGTGGCCGTCGCGTGCAGTCGGGACTCTATCGCGTGACTTACACCGGGAAGGAATCGACTGAGCCGGTGACATCCAAACCGCAGATCACACGCGCCAGCGAGCTGCGTCATGAGCTTGCCGCTTTCCACGGCAAAGCAGACACAAAAGCCGTCGCATTCGCCTGGCCGCATCTCAGTGACAAGGACCGCTTCATCCGCGCCGCCGCACGCACCGTGCTGGAGCACAACCCCGTCTCCGAATGGGAAACCAAGGCGCTCAATGAAAAGAACGCCACCGCGCAGCTTGAAGCCCTGCTGGCGCTGACTCGTATGACGGGCGTGTGCCCCACGCATCGTGCTCCCGATCACGTCGTGAACACCGCCATGCGCGACAAGCTCTGGGCCGCCCTGCTGAAGCGCGACTTCAAGAAGCTCAACAACGAGCAGCGCATGGCCTACGTACGCCTCACCGAAATCGTGCTGCACCGCTTCGGCAATCCGGATGATGCCACGGTGGCCGCGATCATCGCCAAGCTCGATCCTGCCTATCCAGCTGACAACTTTGAGCTCAACTGGCTGCTCACCGAAACCCTCGCCTATCTCCAGGCCCCGAACACCGCCGCCAAAGGCATGGCCCTCATTGCCGCTGCGGAAAGCCAGGAGCCGCAGATCGAATACGCCCGCAGCCTGCGCTTCCTGAAAACCGGCTGGACCAAGGAACTCCGTACCCAGCAGCTCGAGTTCCTCCTCAAGGCCGCGAACTACAAAGGCGGCAGCAGCTTCGCCATCTTCATCGACTTCATCCGCAAAGACTCGCTGGCCACCTTCACACCTGAAGAAAATGCGCAGCTTGCCGAGCTCATCGCCAAGAAACCCGAGGCGAAGAGCGCCATCGAAAACGTCGGTTCCATGTTCGTGGGACGCACACCGACGATGTGGACGCTCGATGAACTCAGCGCCGCCGCCAAGACCGGCATGAAAAAACGCAGCTTCGACAACGGCCGCAAGATGTTCACCGCCGCCGCCTGCTACACCTGCCACCGCTTCGGCAACGCCGGCGGCATGACCGGCCCGGATCTCACCGGCGCGGGCGGTCGCTACAGCCCACACGACCTGCTCGACAACATCATCAACCCCAGCAAGGTCATCAACGAGCAGTTCGCCCCCATCATCGTCACCAAAAACGACGGCACCGTGATGAGCGGCGTCGTGGTGAACCTCAGCGGCGACGGCGTCACCCTCAACACCGACCTCACCGATCCCAACCAGCGCGTGAACGTGGATCGCAAGGAAGTGAAGAGCATCGAACTCAGCACCGTCTCCCCCATGCCGCCGATGCTCCTCGCCATGCTCAAGAAGGACGAAATCCTCGACCTCCTCGCCTACGTCCTCAGCGGCGGCGACAAGACGAATGCGATGTTTGGGAAGTGAGCTGACTCCAAATCATTGAACTTACGGCTCTGAGAATCCTCCGGCTTTTGCTGGGAGATCATCACACGTGCTCCGTTATCAACGCTCCATGAAATACCCATCCATGATCTTTCGCGCCTTCGGTCGCTCCATCCTGGCAGCAGCTTTGTTTTCCACAGCTTCGGCGCAGGAAGGCAAACCCAACATCCTCGTCATCGTCGCTGACGACCTGGGCTACGCGGACATCGGAGTTCATGGCGGCAAGACGGTGCCCACGCCGAACATCGATGCCCTCGCTGCCAGCGGTGTGCGCTGCACCAATGGCTATGTCACCGCGCCGTATTGCAGCCCCTCACGCGCGGGATTTCTCACGGGTAAATCGCAGACGCGCTTCGGCCATGAGTTCAATCCCCATGTCGGAGATGAGGCCAAACTCGGTCTGCCGCTGGATCAGCGCACCATCGCCAATGTGCTGCACGATGCGGGCTATGCCACCTCACTCATCGGCAAATGGCATCAGGGCTTCGATGCCGCGCATCATCCGCTGTCGCGTGGTTTTGACGAGTTTCTGGGCTTCCTCGTTGGCGGGCACAATTTCCTGCTGCACAAGGACGCCGAGCCCGAGTTCGGCTCCGCGCATTCGCACAACATGATCTATCGCGGCCGCGAGCTGCAGCATCTCGACGGCTACACGACGGATCTCTTCACTGATGAAGCCCTCGGCTTCATGAACCGCAACACGGCCAAACCCTGGTTTCTCTACCTCGCCTACAACGCCGTGCACACACCATTGGAGATCGCTGACAAACTCAAGGACCGCATTCCCGCTGATGTCACCGATCCAAATCGCCGCGGCTATCTCTCGCTGCTGCTGGGGCTTGACGACGACATCGGCCGCATCACCGCCGAGCTCAAAGCCAAACACCCGAACACCCTCGTGTTCTTCTTCAGCGACAATGGCGGCTCCGGCCGGAAACCCTTCTTTGCCTACAACACCGGCGTCAATACTCCGCTGCGTGGCGACAAAGGCCAAACGCTGGAAGGCGGCATTCGCGTGCCTTTCTTCGTGAGCTGGTCCGGCAAACTGCCCGCAGGCAAAACCTTCGACCAACCGGTGAGCGCCATGGACATCCTGCCCACGGCCTGCGCCGTCACCGAAACACCACTGCCCGCTGGCGTCGAAGGCGTGAATCTCCTGCCGTATCTCAAAGGTGAAGTCACCACCGCACCACACGAAACACTCGCCTGGCGTTTCGGTCCACAGAAGGCCATCCGCCAGGGAAACTGGAAGCTTGTCGATGTGCGCGACATGGAGGCCAAAACCCAGTCCGGCTGGCAGCTCTACGATTTGAGCACCGACATCGGCGAGCAGCACGACCTCGCTTCCGCCAAGCCCGAACTCGTCAGCAAACTCTCCAAGGCCTGGGAAGAGTGGAACGCCAAAAACATCGCTCCGCAATGGCATGGCAGCCCAAGCGAAGACCCCACCGCACCGGCAAAACCAGCAGCGAAGGCAGGCAAGGCGAAAAAGAAGTGAGCAAACAGCCTTAACACAGGCCGCAGGCATCATCCTACAAAGAGCAAAGGTTGCACTGAAAGCAGCCCGCGTTCAGCGTTTGATTCATCCTCCTATGCCCGCTTTCTCCGATCCCTTCCGCGAAGTCCGCAACGCCACCGGCGTGCTAAAGTGCCCCTTTCATGGCGAAGACATCACCATGATCCTGCGCCATGAGGACGTGCGCAAGGCCGCCAAAGACTGGCAGACCTTCAGCTCGGATGCGCCCTTCCGTGTGCCAATCCCTTCGGAGGAGGCCGTGCGTACCATGCGCCAGCTGCCCATCGAGACCAATCCGCCGGAGCACACCGACTACCGCGCCATCGTGGAGCCGTTTTTCCAGCGCTCCAAAGATCCCGCGATGATCGCGCAGGTGGAGGCGCTGATGGACGGCATGCTCACGCAGGCAATGAATCGCGACTCGATCGAGATCGTCAACGATTTCGCGCTGCCCATCCAGTCACGCGCCCTGACCCATCTGCTCAACGTACCCGCATCCGAAGGCGAAACTTGGATCGGCTGGGGCATCCATGTCTTCAAAGTCACCGGCGGTGAGTTTAAAAAGGGCAACGTGCTGGAGGATTACCTCCACGCGCAGTTCGACCGCGCCGAGGCGAATCCCGGCGCAGACTTCTTCAGCGCTCTCACGCAGGCGGAGTATCGCGGCCGCAAGCTCACGCGTGAGGAGATGATGGGCTTCGCCAATCTCGCCTTCGCCGGCGGGCGTGACACCATCATCCACACGATTTCCTGCGCCCTGGGTTATCTCGCCGAACATCCCGAAGCCCTCGGGTATCTGCGCGCAGACCCCAAGCGCATCACCCTCGCCAGCGAGGAGTTCTTCCGCGTCTTCATGCCGCTCACGCACATCGGCCGTGTCTGTCCCGCAGACACGGATGTTAATGGCACCACCGTCAAAGCCGGCGACCGCATCTCCCTCGCCTGGGCCTCCGCCAATTTTGACTCCACCGCCTTCCCGGCACCGGAAGAAGTCCGCCTTGATCGCAAGCCCAACCCGCATCTCTCCTTCGGCTTCGGCACCCATCTCTGCCTCGGCGCTCCGCACGCACGCCTCATCCTGCGCACGCTGCTGCGTCTGTGCTGCGAACGTGTGAAGAGCATCACCATTCTCGAAGCCAAAGAACGTGTCGAACATGAAGCCAAGTTCGACCGCACGCTCGGCTACAACTCGCTGACGGTGATGATGGAAGCCCTCTAAAACCTCACCACCCGATCAGCCGCGTGATCGCCGCCCGCAACGCGGTTTCGAGAATCACCGCCTCGGCATGCGTGACGGGAATCGTGACCTTCTTCACGCTCTTCGAAGACGCGTCCTGACGTGACATGCTCATGAAATACGGTGCCTTCTGCGGATCATCGCGAAAGGTCAGCTCAAAGGCGCTGTTGGCCTTCTCAGACTGATGGAAAAGCTTCGCCTGTTCCTGCCGCCCCTGCAGCGTCGCCAGCACAGCGCCAAGGTCCGAAAGCCCCCATTTCATGGTGATCTTTTGCTCCCAGTCGAACTGCTTCTCCCCGCTCTGCGACGCCGCATCCACAAACACGGCCCCTTTGCTGCGATTGAACTCGAAACGAATCACTCCGCCGGTGCCGCGACCGTTGGGTTTGTAGATGGCATATTCAGCGGACTGCTTGGTGGCGGCTGCAGTCGAGGAACCGGCGGTCGATTTCGAGGTCATGGCGCGAAAAACTAAAATGCCTCCATTTGAATGACAAGCCTGCATGCTGAATCCGACACACTATTTGCTGAGATGTCCTGACAGAGCCCTTCGTTACACGCGCACAACCCACCATGCATCGCGTCCCGGCCATTCTTGTTTTGTCATTCTTCAGTGTGCTCTCGTCATTCGCGGCGGAGCAGCGTCCGAACATCCTTTTCATCCTCACCGAGGATCAAGGCGCGCACATGGGCGCTTTGGGCACGACCGATGTGAAGACACCCCACATGGATGCGCTGGCGGCCAGCGGTGCGTTGTTTCGCCGGGCCTATGTGGGATACCCCGTCTGTTCAGCATCAAAGGCCTGCATCATGACCGGCCTGCACTCGCACACGAACGGCTTGGTCAACAACACCAACAACTACCTCAAGCCCGCCGACAAACTCACAGAGGCAGAGAAAAAAGCTCCACCCTACCTGCATACCCGCATCCGTTCCCAGGGCAAGACGATGGTCGAGGTGCTTGCTGCGCAGGGCTATCACACCGCAGTGTGCGGAAAGCTCCACATCGCTCCGAATGAACGCTTTCCCTACAATGACTTCATCCCGAAGGCTGGCTCCAAGCAAGCCCTCACCGCAGTCATCAAACGGTCCGCAGGCAGGCCGTGGTTCCTGCTGCACAACAGCACCACCTATACGCATCGGCCCTTTGTGAACAGCGAGAAGCAGCCCATCACCATCGACCCCGCAATGGTGAAACTGCCCGCGCATCTGCCGGACACACCCGTCTCACGCCGTGACTGGGCCGAGTATCTCGACGGCGTGCAGCACAACGACCAGATCGTCGGCGAGGTCATGACCGCTCTGCGGGAGTCCGGTCAGGAAGCAAACACCCTCGTGATCTTCATGGGAGATCACGGCCCGGCCTACCAGCATGGCAAGATGACACCGTTTCATCTGGGCCTGCACATTCCGCTCGTCATTCGCCTTCCCGGAGGCAAACCGCTCGTGAGCGATTCATTGGTCAGTGAGCTCGACCTCTTGCCCACTCTGCTGGATCTGCTTGGCATTCCGTACGAGTCACCCCTCCACGGCATCAGCCTCAGACCCCTGCTTGAAAGCAAGCCAGACGCCAAAGGGCATGACTTCATCTTCAGTGAGGTCTCCGGCCGCTCCTTGAACCAGCAGCGCGGCATGGAAGAGCGCAGTGTGATCGACGCCACGCATCAGCTCATCGTCCGCAGCCATCTCGATGAGCCCAAGGTCATCAATGCCGACCTGCGTGACATGAAACCCTGGATCAACCGCATCTATGGAGAGACCGTGCGCGTCAAAGCCCAGTTTCCCGAAGCCTTTCGCATCCTGCAGGAAATGGACCCGCACGCCCTGGGTGGAATACCCCCGCTGATCGAGCTCTACGATCTCCAAAGCGATCCCGACGAACTCCACAACCTGGCTCCAGATCCCACGCAGCGCCAGCACCTCGAACGTCTCTATGCCGCCCTGAAACAATGGCACGCAGACACCCAGGACAACACCATGATTCTACCGTCTCTGCCTTGAAGATCATTCTCGTTCCTTTCACATCTCTCCAAACCATGAAAGCCCCGCTTCTCGCCCTGCTTGCGCTCACCTTTGTAACGTCCCTCTTCGCGGAGACAAAACCCAACATCGTCTTCATCCTGGCCGATGATCTTGGTCAGATGGACATCGGCGCATTCAACCCGAAGACGTTTTATGAAACGCCGAACATCGACGGGCTGGCGAAGCGCGGGATGAAGTTCACGCAGGGCTATGCAGCCTGCTGCGTGTGCTCTCCCACGCGTGGCAGTCTGATGACCGGGAAGTATCCGCCGCGCTTTGGCATCACCAATTTCATTCCTGGAGGTCGTGCGGGCAAACTGCTGCCAGCGCCGAATGCAGGTCAGCTGCCGCTGGCGGAGGTCACCATTGCGGAATCTCTGCGCGATGCGGGTTATGAGACGTTCTTTGCAGGCAAGTGGCACCTGGGCGGCGCGGGCTTCATGCCGCGTGACCAAGGCTTCACTCACGACGAAAGCGAAAGCACCGGGCCGAAGGGTGGCAAGGGCAAAAAGCAGGACGATCCGAAGAACACCGACAGCATCACCGACGCGGCTGTGAAGTTCATCGAGGCCAACAAAGACAAGCCCTTCTACGCCTACCTGCCCTACAACGCACCGCATGTGCCCATCGGCGCACGCGCCGACCTCGTGGCGAAGTGGCAGGAAAAGGCGAAGCAAGCGCCCGCCGATGCCTGGGGCCAGGAGCGGACGAACCAGGTGCGCCTCGTGCAGAACAATCTGGTCTACGCCGCGATGCTGGAGCAGTTTGACACGGCCATTGGCCGCGTGCTCACCACTCTGGAGAAGAACGGACTCACAGAGAAAACAATCGTCGTCTTCATGTCTGACAATGGCGGCCTTGCCACTGCCGAAGGACATCCCACCTCAAATCTGCCGCTGCGTGCCGGCAAAGGCTGGCCCTACGAAGGCGGTGTGCGCGAGCCGATGATCGTCGTGGCTCCCGGCGTGACCAAGCCGGACACAACGTGCGATTCACCCGTCATCAGCACGGATTTTTATCCCACCCTGCTGCAGCTCGCCGGCCAGCCGTTGAAACCCGAGCAGCACCTCGATGGCGTAAGCTTCCTACCCTTGCTGAAAGGCGAGTCCACCGCTCGTGGGAAGCCGCTCTTCTGGCACTATCCGCACTATGCCAATCAAGGCGGCCCACCATGCACCACCATCCGCGATGGCGACTGGAAACTCATCGAGTGGCATGAGGACGGCGCGCTGGAGCTTTACAACATTCCGCAGGACATCGGCGAAAAGAACAATTTGGCCTCTGCACAGCCTGACAGGGTGAAAGAACTGCATGAGAAGCTCATCGCATGGCGCAAAGAAGTTGGCGCACTGATGCCGACGCCCAATCCGAACTTTGATCCAAACGCGAAGCAAGAAACCGTAGCACCAAAAAAGGCGAAGAAGAAAAAGCAGGCGGCACCCTGATGCGCATTTGTTGAGATGTTGCCTCAAAATCGTTCGTTACCGGCTCATGTCCAACCAGACCCTGACATTGTTCGCTGCGGCTTTCCTGAGCCTGCCGCTTTTGGGCGCTGAAAAGCCAAACATCGTTGTCTTCATCTCGGATGATCACAGCATGCTGGACTCCGAGCCCTACGGGTCCGCGGACATCCGCACGCCGAACATGGCCAAACTCGCGGCGGAGGGCATGAAGTTTACCCACGCTTTCGTTGCCTCGCCAGCCTGCGGACCTAGCCGCACCACCCTCTGCACCGGCCTGTGGCCGGCACGCAATGGCGCGGAGCCGAATCACAAGGCGAAGAATCCTGGTGTGCGCTCACTGCCGCCCGTACTTCACGCGCTGGGCTATGAGTTGGCGGCCTTTGGCAAGGTGGCCCATGGAAACTACGGCAAGGATCACGGCTTCGATGTTCTGGGCGGCCAGCAGCAGGGCGACATCGACACCGTGGAAGTCGGCAAATTCCTGGCCAACCGCGATGCATCGAAACCGCTCTGCCTCTTCTTCGGCACCCATCATCCGCATGTGCCATGGGGGGAGAATGCAGGCTACGATGCTTCCCAGTTGAAGCTGCCACCCACGCATGTGGACACAGCAGCCACCCGCGAACAGCGCGCACGCTACTGCTCGGACATCACACGCTCAGACACCCTGCTCGGAGAACTTCGCGCGCTGGCCAAGGACAAGGTGCCGGGAGACACTCTCTTCATTTACACCGCCGACCACGGCGCGCAGTGGCCCTTCGCCAAATGGAACCTCTACGATGCCGGCATCCGCATCCCCTTCATCGCGGCATGGTCCGGCCATTTGCAGCCCGCCTCGACCAATGATGCCATGATTTCCTGGCCGGACCTGCTGCCCACCTTCATCGAACTCGGCGGCGGCACCGTGCCGGAGGGCATCGATGGCAAATCCTTTGCCGCCGTTCTTCTGGGGAAAGCCACGACGCACCGGGAAAAGATCTTCACCACGCACAGCGGCGATGGAGACTTCAACGTCTATCCCATCCGCAGCGTGCGCACGCGTGACTGGAAGTACATCCGCAATCTGCATCCCGAGTTTCAGCATCACACTCACATCTCGCGTTCCAGCAACGTGACCAGCGGGTTCAACTACTGGCAGAGCTGGCTCACTGCGGCCGAAAGCAATCCTGCGGCAACGGCTGTCTTGAAACGCTATTCCGTGCGCCCCGCAGAAGAACTCTTTGATTTGAAGAGTGATCCGAATGAGCTGCACAACATTGCGGACGACCCCGCCCAGGCAGAACGCCTCAAGGAAATGCGCGCCGACGTGGATGACTGGATGCAGCGGCAGGGCGACAAGCAGACCGTCTTTGGCAAGCCGCTGCTGATCGGCGAGCCCGTCACAATGGTCGATCCCGGCGCTGGTAAAAAGAAGAAGTCCAAATGACTGCGCATTTTTATTCTCCTCCCATGAAAATCATCACACTCCTCTTTTCGTCGTTGCTCCTATTGGCATCGTCCTTCGCTGCCGGGAAACAGCCCAACATCGTCTTCCTGCTCATCGACGATCTCGGCTATGCCGACTGCGGCTTCAATGGCGGCCAAGACATCCACACGCCGAACATCGACAAGCTCGCGGCGGGCGGCACCGTGCTGGAGTCGCTCTATGTGCAGCCCGTCTGCTCGCCCACGCGCGCCGCGCTGATGACCGGCCGCTACGCCACACACACAGGCGTTTACACCATCGTACGCCCGCATGCCACCTGGGGTCTGCCGCTCACCGAGCGCACGCTGGCCAACGCGCTCCACGATACCGGTTACGCCACCGCCATCACCGGCAAATGGCACCTCGGCGAATTCGAGCCCGCCTACCTGCCCACGGCACGCGGCTTCGATCATCATTACGGCCACTACTTCGGCATGCTGGGCTACTTTACCCATATGCGTGGCCAGGATCTCGACTGGTACCGCGATGGCAAACAAATCAAGGAGGAGGGCTACACCACTCACCTTCTCTCTCGCGAAGCCTGCCGCATCATCTCGGAGAAGGACAAAACAAAACCCCTCTTTCTCTACGTACCGTTCAACGGAGTGCACTCACCGCATGAAGTTCCGGATGAGTACCTCAAGCCCTATGGCGAGCTGAAAGGTGCCCGGCAAAAACTCGCAGGCATGCTCGCCGCCGTGGACGAGGCCATCGGCAAGATCGTCGCCGCATTGGAAACCACCGGCCAGCGTGAGAACACGCTCATCATCTTCTCCACCGACAACGGCGGCCCGCCTCCCGGCAGCAACACACCCCTGCGCGCCTTCAAAGGCAGCATTTACGAAGGCGGCGTGCGCGGCTGCGCCTTTGCCAACTGGCCCGGTCACATCCCCGCAGGCAAACGTCTCAAGGAACCCATGCACACCGTGGATTGGTATCCCACCCTCGTGAAGCTCGCTGGTGGATCGCTGGAGCAAAAGACTGCATTGGATGGCAAGGATGTGTGGCCCATGCTCACGCAAGGTGCCCCCTCTCCGCACGATGCCATCCTCTGCGTGCAGTCTCCCACTGTGGCTGCACTGCGCATGGGCGACTGGAAGCTCGTCATGAACGGCAGCGATGCCGACAGCGAAGAAACCCCCGCAGGTAGTGCCAAAGGGAAAGGCAAAGGTAAGAAGGGCAAGTCCAAGGCAGCTGAGTCCGGTGAAACTCTTGCTCTCTACAACCTCGCAACAGACATTGGCGAAAAGGAAAACCTTGCTGCCAAGGAGCCTGAACGCACTGCCACCATGCGTGCGCGCCTGGCCGAGTTTCTCAAAGACGCCGTGATCCCCGGCCAGGTGGGCCACGAGGCCACCGCCTTGATTGAACAGCCGAAGAAAAAACGCCCATGAAGCACCTGCTCATCTGTCTTTGGAGTTTCGGCAGTCTCGCAGTCACTTCTCATGCCGAGTCGAAACCCAACATCATCGTCATTTACACCGATGATCACGGCTTTGCTGATCTCGGCATTCGTGGTGTTGAAAAGGACGTAAAAACGCCGCATCTGGATGCGCTGGCCCGCAGCGGCGTCATCGCTAAAAACGGTTACAGCACCGCGCCGCAGTGTGTGCCTTCGCGCGGCGGATTGATGACGGGGAAGTTTCAGGGGCGCTTCAATCTCGACAACAACGGTTCCGCGCTGGACGGCTTCAACAAGGAGACCACCATCGCCACGCGACTGCAGAACGCAGGCTACACCACGGCGCAGTTTGGCAAGTGGCACCTCGGCCCGCAGAGCGAGATCACAAAGCATGGTTTCAAGCATGTGTATTCGCAGCACGGGCAGCAGAGGTTCTCCGCCAACATCACGCTGGATGGCAAGGACAGGCCGATGAGTGACCTGCCGCCGTCGCTTTACCATGTCGATGGCTGTGCGAAGGCCGCGGCGGCGATCATCGAGCGCTACAAGGAGCAGCCCTTCTTTCTCTACATCGCCTTTCGCGCCCCTCACACGCCGCTGGATGCGCCGCAGTCGTACAAAGACCGCTTCCCCGGCGAGATGCCTGAGCGCCGCCGCGCCGCGCTGGGCATGCTGGCCGCGGTGGATGATGGAGTGGGGCTCGTCACGAGCACGCTGAAGAAAAACGGCCTCTCCGAAAAAACGCTGATCTTCTTCATCGGCGACAACGGCGCACCTCTCAAGATTCACAAGACCGACTCACCGCTGGAAGGTGATGCCGGTGGCTGGGATGGCAGTCTGAACACACCGCTCAATGGAGAAAAAGGCATGCTAGCGGAGGGCGGCATGCATGTGCCGTTTCTCATCGCGTGGCCTGGCACCATTCCCGGTGGTCAGACCTATGAGCACCCCGTGAGCGCGCTGGATGTCGCCGCCACGGCTGCTGCTATGGCAGACATTGCCGTGAAACCTGGCGATCTTGATGGCGTGAACCTTCTTCCTTATCTCAAAGGCGAGATCACCACAGCACCGCATGAAGCGCTGATGTGGCGCTGGATGGCTCAGAGCGCCATCCGCGAGGGAAACTGGAAACTCCTGCGGGGCGGTGAGCGCGAGTATCTGTACGATCTCGCCACCGATCTGGAGGAGAAGCACAACCTCGCCTCGCAGCGTCCAGACATCGCCGCACGTCTCCGCGCGAAGCTCACAGCCTGGTGTGCGGAACTCAATCCGCCAGGACTCGCCCTCGGCCCGATGGCGCCCGTTTGGAATGACTACTTCGATTTCTACCTGGAAGGCAAACCCGCGCCGAAACCCGAGGCCGAACCCAACACCAGCGCCACTCGTGGCTGGCAGGCCCGTGGTGGCAGCCTGATCGAAAAAGAGGGAGTGCTCGTGCTCACGCCGGACAAAGGCGGCAAGGGAACTTTTATCACCCGCAGCCAGCTCAAACTCGCCGGTCCCGTCACGGCCAAAATCACCTTCAAAACGGCTGCTTCAGGCCAAGGGGCCGTCGCATGGCGCATGGATGGAGATAAAGACTTCCTGCCGGAGAACCGCGCCCAATTTGAAGTGAAAGCGAGCGAGGAATGGCAAACGCGCGAACTTCAGATCCCCGGCAAAGGCCGTGTCATACATGTGCGCGTGCACATGCCGGCTGGTCCTTCTGAGTTTCGCACGATTGATCTCCAACCCGCTTCAAGATGAGAAATTTTTTACTCTGCTTCCTGTCTCTTTGTCCGGCGCTCTTTGGTGCGTTGGACAAGCCGAATGTGATCATCATCCTGGCCGATGACCTCGGCTGGAGTGACACGACGCTGTATGGCACGACGAAGTTTTACCAGACACCGAATGTCGAACGTCTGGCGAAGCGTGGCATGACCTTCACGCGGGCGTATTCGGCGAGTCCGCTGTGCTCGCCCACGCGTTCGGCGCTTCTCACCGGACTGAGTCCGGCACGCACGGGCATCACCGTGCCCAACTGCCACATGCCGCAGGCGGTGCTGGAGGCGAGCCTTCCCCAAAAAGCGGCTCCAAATCAAAAGGCGATTCAACCCACGCCGCCGACGCGATTGAAGACTGAATATCGCACCCTGGCGGAGACGCTGCACGAGGCTGGCTATGCCACGGGACATTTTGGCAAATGGCACCTTGGACCGGAACCTTTCTCCCCTTTGCAGCAGGGTTTTGATGTCGATGTGCCTCATCATCCGGGCCCGGGTCCGGCGGGCAGCTACATCGCGCCATGGAAGTTTGCGGACTTTGATGCGGACCCCGACGTGCCGGAACAGCACATCGAAGACCGCATGGCGAAGGATGCGGTGAAATTCATGGAGCAGCACAAGGGTGGGCCGTTTTACCTGAACTACTGGATGTTTAGCGTGCACGCGCCGTTTGATGCGAAGAAGGCGCTCATGGAGAAGTACCGCAGCCGCGTGAATCCCGCTGACCCACAGCACAGCCCGACGTATGCGGCGATGGTGGAGAGCATGGACGACGCCGTCGGCACGTTGCTGGACACGTTGGACCGGCTCAAAATTGCGGACAACACCATCATCATCTTCACCGCTGACAATGGCGGCAACATGTATGACAAGGTGGATGACACCACGCCCACCAGCAACGCGCCGCTGCGCGGTGGCAAGGCCTGCCTGTTTGAAGGCGGCACGCGTGTGCCGGGCATTGTCGTGTGGCCTGGCATCACCCAGGCAGGGGCACGCAACGATGCACTGGTGCAGAGTGAGGATTATTACCCCACGCTGCTCGAAGGTCTGGCGCTCAAGTCAGCACCTGAGCAGCATTTTGACGGCAGCAGCATCCTGCCTGCGCTGAAAGGAGGCGAACTGCCGGGCAAGGCGGTCTTCCAGTACTTTCCGCACTATGGCACCGTGCCAGACTGGCTGCCACCTGCGGTGTCCGTGCATCGCGATGACTGGAAGCTCATCCGCATCTTTCACGGCGGTGAGAACGGGGCGCATCGGCATCTGCTGTTTAATTTGAAGGACGATCTTGGCGAGAAGAACAATCTCGCCACGCAGAAGCCGGAACTCGTGACTGAGCTGGACGCGCTGATTGAAACCTTCCTCAAGGAAACGCATGCCGTGGTGCCGGTGGTGAATCCGGCTTTTGATCCCAAGCAATACCACCCTGAACTTGAGGGCAAACAGCAGCCGAAGGCCAGGGCGAAAGCACCGGCCAAAGATGACAGCGATCCCGCCCTGCAAGGCTGGAAGGCCCGCGACTGCAAAGCGGCGGTGAAGGACGGCATCGTGCGTGTGACGAACATTGGCTTTGAATGTTTCTTCGGCTTCGGTGCCGGCAAGCACAGCGGCCCCAGCACCGCCACCTTCCGCATCAAGGCCAAGCCCGGCACATCGCATTTCGACTGGGTGCCCGGAGGCGGCAAGGCCCAGCGCGTTCCCTTCACCCTGATGAGTGGCGACTGGCAAGAGATCACTGTTCAAATCCCCGCCACGGGTCCGCTGGGCATCGTGCGTCTTTATCTGCCCATGCAGGAGCAGCCAGTGGAGATTGATTGGATCGAGCTGCGTTCCAATGAAGGCGGCAAGGTGACGCGGACGGAGTTTTGAAGTTTTTCTCAAAGCCATGGCTGGCTTGCAAATGGGCAAGGAACAAGCAAGACATCGGTTGAATGAACATCGCCTCCAATCTGGACACACGTGGATTCGCCATCGTGCCGAACGTGCTCGATGCTTCTGCATGTCATGCATTGGCATCCCTGCTGGGCGATGCAAACGGAGCAGGCAGTCGTGGCATGCTAAGCAATCCACTGGTAGCTGAGCTTGCAGAATCATCACTGGCTGAATTGGTACGCCCGCATCTTCCTCTCAGTCCCATTCCAGTGCGGGGCATCTATTTTGACAAACGTCCGGAAACGAACTGGCTGGTGGCCTGGCATCAGGACCTGACGCTGGCGCTCAAAGAACAAGCCGAGGTCCCTGGATTTGGACCCTGGAGCGTGAAGGAAGGCGTGCCGCATGTGCAGCCACCGATGCAGCTGCTGGAGCAGATGCTCACCGTGCGCCTGCACCTGGATGACACGAATTCGAGCAACGGTGCTTTGCGAGTTCTTTCTGGCACGCATCGACTAGGCCGGCTGAGCGCAGAAGCGATCCAAAGCCGTCGTGTAACTCATGAAGAGGTTCTTTGTGAAGCCAAAGCCGGAGACGTGCTGCTGATGCGGCCGTTGCTGCTGCATGCATCCTCTCGCTCTTCCAGCCCAAGGCGGCGCCGGGTGCTGCACATCGAGTTTGCCGGTTTCTCACTGCCAGCCCCTCTGGAATGGCATGAGGCTCCTTGCCAAAGCTTCAAGAGTCCATGACTGATGCCACAGCCGATTACATCCCCATGAAACACCTTCTACTGCCGCTTTTTCTTGCCCTTGCCAGTTGTACCACTCCGCAGTCCGGTGGCACGCCGGGCAGTCTGCCGCCGTCTTCCTGGGGCATGCCGCAGATCATCAATGTTTCGGCTTATGATCCGAAGGAGAAGCAGCGCGCAGGCCAGGGCTACTCGGAGCACGATGTGTCGGCGCTGCGGGCCAATGGGGCCAGCGGCTTGATCGCGCGGGCGGGCAAGGGCGGGAATCTGGACGAGAAGTGCGGGAACTTCCTCGCTGCGGCGGATCGCGCCGGGATGCTGCCGGGGGTTTATTATCGTCTGCAAAATCATGTGGATGCCGTGGCGCAGGCGGATCAATTCAGCGCACGGGCGCATTCGCTGGCGCGTGGGCGTGCGTGGAATGCGCCCGCGCTGCTGCTGTGCGCGGACTTTGATGCAAACTCGCGGCTGTCGGACATCCTGCGGTTCATGGACCGGGTGGAGTCCCGCACGGGCGTGGTGCCGGTGGCCTATCTGGAAAACAGCACGCATTTGAAGCAGCTCCTCAGCAGCGCTGATCCCGCCACGAAAGCTAAACTGCGTCGCATGCCCTACTGGGTGGCGCTGTATGCGCATGACAGCGGTGCAGGGCCGGTTTATCCCGCGCCGGGAAGTCCGCATGGGCTGGTCCATCAGTACCAAGTGTGGTCAAACTGGACGCTGTGGCAATATGGCGGCGTGGATTGGGCGCACGGCCGCTCGCAGCCGAAAGTGTACAATCACGGCATGCACCGCAACAGCCTCTACTTTGGCAATCTCGACCGCCCGGTGGAGCGCAATGTCTTCAACGGCTCGCATGGAGCGCTGCAGTCGTTCTGGCAGCAGCATGGGCTGGCACTGCGCTGAGGCCACGTCTCAGCTGGAGAAATGGGCTATGCTGATTCGGCATATCCATCACGACGAAGCGGCATTACCCGACAGCGGCGGCTGCGTGGATGATGGTGGTGATGAAAGCACTCAACCTCACCCAACGTCCTCCCCGCAGCCCCCGCGTCCGCCTCGGCGGTTACACCGTCCTCCCACGCCTGCTCGACAAAGCGCGGGCCTTACTGGCCGGCACTCATGGCGAATACGTCTATGACAGCCCGAACGACCGGCGCTTTTTCAGTTTCACCGGCATTGAGCCAGAAGCGCTGCTGGCGCAGGTGAAAACCGGAGCTGGAGACTGGGACCTGCTGCTGTGGGTCAACGAGCACGCGACGCACAAGCGCACCGTGCTGGAGATCAGCCAGTGGTCCGACTGGACCGAAACGGTGGCCTTCAATGACGTCGCAATGCGCGAGTGGTTCACCGAGCAGATCAAACGCCTCAATCCCGCACGCGAAGACCTGCGCGGCACCTTCGACTACCTCGACCTGGACGACCACGTCAGCTTTGGCGGTGAGGCCTAGGCGAAGGACGCATTTTTCACCACGCCTCAGGCGTCGTGAGCAAACCCAACAAACCCCAAAACAAAAAAAGATACGAACATGAAAACCAGACGACAAACTCTCGCAGCGCTCGCGATGATGGCCGCCACGGGAGGCTTGGCCGGCGCCGCCAAACCCGGCAGGCCGATGCTGAGCGCCGAGCCGCATCCCATCACCTTCGGGAGTCTCAAGGTGGACGGATTGAACATCGCCTTTCGTGAGGCGGGCAATCCGGCCAACCCGAAGCTGGTGCTGCTGCACGGATTCCCTTCGGGATCACACCAGTACCGTGACCTGATCCGCTCACTCTCGGACGCCTTCCACGTGATCGCTCCGGACTATCCCGGCTTTGGCCTCAGCGACATGCCTGACCCGGCGACCTACAGCTACACCTTTGACGGCATCTCCGACACTGTGGAGCACTTTCTCAAGCTCAAAGGCTTCGAGCATTACGGGCTGTTCATGCAGGACTACGGCGGTCCGGTGGGATTCAGAATTGCGGTGCGCAATCCTGCGGCCCTCGACTGGCTGATCGTCCAGAACTCGAACGCCTATGAGTCCGGTTTCACGGCGGCGTGGGACGGCCTTCGTGGCGCGCTCTGGAAAAACCGCACGGCGGAAACGGAGAAGCCGCTGACGGGCTTTTTCACCCATGACGCCATCAAGGGCATGTATGTGCAGGGGGCGAAAAATCCGGCGCTCATCAGCCCTGACAACTGGGAGTCTGACTTTGCCTTCATGCAGAGGCCGAACGCCGCCCGTTTGAACCTGGACCTGTTCTACGACTACCGTAAAAACGTGGAACTCTACCCTGTGTGGCAGGAGTTTCTGCGCAAGAACCAGCCGAAGACCCTCATCTTCTGGGGACAGGCGGACATCTTCTTCACTCCTGAAGGAGGAGAGGCCTACCTGAAGGACTTGCCGAATGCTGAAATGCACAGGCTGGAGGCAGGGCACTTCGCCGTCGAGGATCACCTGGAGTTCATCTCCGAGAAGATGCACCGTTTCTACACCGAAAAGGTGGCAGGCCGGATGATGAGCACGAAAAAGTAACCGCCCCTGATTCTCTTTGAGGAAGCTCCGCAGGAGCTTCCTCATTTTATTTCCGCCGCGACTTGTTTCAGTGCATCGACCAGCGCGCGTGTGGCGGTGGAGGCGCGGCCTTTCTGCCAGAGGACGATGAAGTCCCAGCGGGCTTTCTCATCGCTGACCGGCACGAAGGTCACGCCGGGATGCTGCAGTTTTTCAAAATAGCCGGGCAGCAGTGTCACGGCGGATTCCGAGACGACCTGGGAGAGCACATTGGTAATGCCGTCCACGACGACGGCGAAGCGCGGCTTGAATCCGGACTCTTTGCATAGCGCCGCCACCCAGCGATTGCGCCCGGGCACCTGATCTTCATCCACGCCGATGAAGTCGCGGCCCTTCAGATCCTTCAGCGCGATGCTTTTCCGTGCCGCGATGGGATCATCATCCGCCACAGCCACACAGACATGCAGTGAGCGGAGTTTGGCGCTGTGAAACTCCCGTGCGGCCGCCGCGCCCTCCTGGCCGATGAGGGCGAGGTCAAGCTCGCCAGCGCACAAGCCGTCGAGCTGCTCGCGCGGGGACATGTCGTGGAGTTTCAGCTTCACTTCCGGGTGTGACTTGCGCAGCTTTGCCAGAGCGGGAGTGAGCATGCTCTGCGCTGCGGAAAGCAGATAGCCCACGCGCAGCTCGGAGCGCTCTCCACGCGCCTGCCGGCGCAGCTCGGCCAATGCTGCATCATAGCTGGCGACAAGCGGGCTCATGGATTTCACCAGGGCATGGCCAAGACCCGTAGGCTTCACGCCACTGGTTTCGCGCTCCAGCAGCTTGCCGCCGAGTTCATTTTCCAAAGCTTGCATCTGACGGCTCAGCGCGGGCTGCGTGATGCGCAACCGCACTGCCGCGCGGTTGACGCTGCCTTCTTCGATCACGGTGAGCAGGGCTCGGATGCGGTCCATCATGCCGCAGAGGTTATGCACAATTGGCATAACGGCAACTGCCAACCGGCATTACCCGCAGCCTCACCAGCGCGGCAGTATCCACTTGCTCACTCAAGAGCACATCAACCTAAACATACCTCATCATGAAACTCGCAATCATCATCACCTCGGATCCTAAAAACGGCGAAGAAGCCCTTGGCCGCGCCTTCAATGCCCTTGCTCTTGCAGCGGAAGCCCAGGAAAAGAACGACGAAGTCAGTGTCGTGTTCGCCGGCACCGGCGTACGCTGGCCTGCCGAATTCTCAAAGCCTACCCATCCGGCCCACGGTCTCTACAATGCCGTGCGCCCCTCCGTCGCTGGCGCCTCCTGCGGCTGTTCCACCGTGTTTGGCGCGACGAAGGAAGTCGAAGCCTGCGGCCTGCCGGAGATCAAAGATTTTGCGCTGGCAGGCACTCCAGGATTCGCAAGCATCCGTCGATATCTCGCCGAAGGCTGGCAGACGCTCGTATTCTAAAATCACCGGCGAACGCCTTCATTATCAGCAACCCCTCGCTCCACCTCGATTATGGCCGACCGATTCATGCACACCGTGCTCACGCCTGCCGTGTTCGAGGCGGAGCGTCATTACTATGGGCGGACCTATCCCGCCTTTGACTCCACACCTGAACGTGATGCGTTCACTGCCGCAGAGGCGGCATTTATCTCCGAGCGCGACTCGTTTTACATGGCCACCATCACGGAGAATGGCTGGCCGTATCTCCAGCATCGCGGCGGGGCGAAGGGCTTTCTGCGAGTCACCGGACCGAACGAACTCATGTTTGCCGATCACGGCGGCAACCGCCAGATGATCAGCGTGGGCAGCCTGGCGAAGAATGACCGCGTGAGCCTCTTCCTCATGGACTACCCGGCGCGGGAGCGGTTGAAGATCCTTGGCCATGCGCGTGTGCTGGATGCGCGTGAGCATCCGGATCTGGTCGCCAAGATCGCGCCGCCCGGAGGTCACGCGGCGAAGGTGGAGCGCATCTTTGTCATCGACGTTTTATCCTACGATTGGAACTGCCCCAAATTCATCACACCGCGCTTCACCGCCGCGGAAGTACAAGACGCCGTGGCGCTGCTGAAGGCACGCATTGCCGAACTCGAATCCCAGCTCAAACTGCAAACACCATGAACCCACGCCCACCCCTGCCACCATTCACTGAAGAATCGGCCATCAAGAAAGTCCAGGCCGCTGAAGACGCCTGGAACAGCCGCGATCCCGAGCGCGTCTCACTGGCCTACACACCCGACACGGAATGGCGCAACCGCGATGTCTTTCTCAATGGCCGCGCCGAAGTCGTCGATTTTCTGAAAAAGAAGTGGGCCAGGGAGCATGACTACCGCCTCAAGAAAACGCTCTGGGCTTTCACGGGGAACCGCATCGCCGTGCGCTTTGAATACGAGTGGCATGATGACGCCGGGCAGTGGTGGCGCAGCCATGGCAATGAGAATTGGGAGTTTGATGAAAATGGCTACATGGCCAGGCGCTATGCCAGCATCAACGACCAACCGATCCGCGAGGAGGAGCGTAAGTTCCGCTGGGAACGGGCCTGAGGGTTCGTGCCCTTCACCTCTCTATGAAGCCTGTCATTCTCATCACCGGAGCCACGCGTGGCATTGGATTCGCTGCTGCCAGGCAGCTGGCCGCACGCGGCGCGCAGATCATCATCGCCAGTCGTGATGGCTCACGCGCCGCTGAGTCAGCTGCACGGGTGGGCGATGATGCCCGCGGCGTCGCTCTGGACATCACGGATCAGACAAGCGTGGAAGCTGCGGTGAAACAAATCGAGGGCCAGTTTGGTCAGCTCGATGTGCTGGCCAACAACTCTGCCATCCTGCTGGATCACTATCAGTGCCTGCTGGAACTCAAGCCCGAGGTGCTGCTGGAGACGCTGAACACGAATGTGGTCGGCACGCTGCGGGTGTGTCAGGGGTTCGCGCCGCTGCTCGCGAAATCCAGTGCGCCGCGCATCATCAATGTCTCCAGTGGTGCGGGGCAGCTGGACGGTGAGCCGCAGTCCTGGGCACCGGCCTATTGCATCAGCAAAACCGCGCTCAACATGCTCACGCAGCAGCTCACTGCCGCATTGCCTGAGGTGATGGTGAACAGCATGTGCCCCGGCTGGTGCCGCACGGAGATGGGCGGCAGCGAGGCACCACGCACGCCCGATGAAGGTGCGGACACACTGACATGGCTGGCACTGGATGCGCCCCACACGCAGCGCGGAAAATTTGTGAAGGACCGTGCGGTGATTCCTTGGTAACAGACGCGCTGCTGCAGCGTTCAAGGTGTCATGCAAAAGACCTTCCTCATCTGCTGGGCCGCGTGCGGCGTGCTCATTTCCCTTCACGCCGCCGAACTGGCAGGGGCTCCGGGCCCCGTGGGCACACAGGAGGGTGCGAAGCTCGTCCATCGGTTGGAGATCACGAAGCCCGGGGTATATGAAAACTTCCGTGTCGATGCGCAGGGTCAGGGCGGCAACATTGTGAAGATCACCGCAGACGATGTCACTCTGCGCAACTGCGAGATCTTCAATGGCACGGGCAATGGCGTCGGTGTGTTTGGCACGCGTGTGGTGATCGAGAACTGCCGCATCCATCATCTCTTGAACGGCACCTTTGAGAATCAAAACGATGCCCATGGCATCACCGGCCGCTGGGGAGATGTGACCATCCGCAACTGCGACATCTCTCATACCTCGGGCGACTGCATTCAGTTTGATCCCGATCGGCAGTCACGCGGCAGCTTGACGATTGAACAATGCAACTTGTGGGCAGGCCCGCTGGCTGAAGACGTGCCGGGCTTCAAAGCGGGACAGAGTCCTGGCGAGAACGCCTTTGATTCCAAGACCCCGCCCGATGGCGAGCGGTGCAAGCTCCTCATCCGCCAGTGCTACATGCATGGATGGAACCAGCCGAGCCAGATCTCGACACGTGCCGCGCTCAATTTGAAGGAGCACATTGATGCCGTGATCTCCCACTGCGTGTTTGACGACAACGAGGTGGCCATCCGCGCACGTGGACCAGGCGGGCGCGGAGATGCGCGGGTGACGGTGGAGGATTGTGCGATCTACCGCACTCAGGTGGGAGTGCGGGCCGAGGACAAGATCGAAAACCTCAAGATCCTGCGCATGGCTTACGGGCCTGATGTGAAGGTGCGGGAGGAGCGGCATGGCGGCAAGGAGCTGCCCGGCTACGAAAACTCAGGCGAGCATGAGGCACCGCAGATCGACAGCCTCATCGTCAAGCCCCGGTCTTGAGCTTGTCACTTGAGCTGCGCCCGCTGCGACTTCGTGAGGAAGCTCAGCGCCTTGGCCGGATCCGTGCGGATCCATGCATTCACCTTCGTGGCCTGGGCTGGGGAAAGCGTCAGCTTCTCCGCCGGGGTGCCGCCGATCTGCTTTTTCTGATCGCTGACGGGTGCCTTGCGGTAGCCGGAGATGGTGCCGATCTTGAGCCGCGTGGTCTTCGCGGCGGGAAGATCCGTCGCATGCACTGAGACGGCATTGGCACATTCCACCTTCTCCGCGGCGGTGATCAACTCGGGCAGTGAAATGACCGCCGGATCATAGTTGACCAGCGTGACCTCATGCCCGGCCATGAAACCAGCCTCGGTGGTGATCACGCCGTCGATCTGGCCCAGCTCCACCTCACCGGTCCAGAAGCAATACATGGCAAACACGGCCTGCTTGAGCCGTGTCGAGTGCTCGGCGGCCAGCAATGTCAGGTAGGCAGGCACGGGGCGTTTCACCTCAGTCAGTGTTGCGATCATGCGTTCTGCGATTCCGCCTGTGTCCCATACCTGATCTTTGCGGGGGATGATGTCCTCCGCGTTTGCATTGAGGAAGCGGACCACCTGGTAGTTCCACGCTGGTTCGCCAAAGCGCTGCATCACCACGGCGTCCTGTCCTCCTTTGTTGTTATGAATAAGCAGCGGGGTGAACTCGGTCTCCACGGCCTCGACCAGCAGCGGGTTCGACATCACATCGCGACCGAACTGCTTGCAGCCCGCGCAGCCGGGGATCTCCTGAAACAGGGCGAACACCGGTTTTCCTGTCTGAGCGCTGGAGGCCAGCGCCGTCTCCAGAATCCGGCTCCATCGCACCTTTCCAGCCTCCTCGGGCTGTGCGGGGGTGCTGGCGGTGCAGGACAGTGAAGGCAGCATGAGGGCGAGGGCAAAAAAGACAGGCTTCATGACCGTGAGAGGTGGAAGCCCGGCGAATATTTCACGAAAGACTTGGCCGCGCCAACGTTTGAGGGGCTGCTCATGAAAACACGCGCACTCCTCTTCCTGTTAATGGCACCGCTTGTTTCAGGTCAGGCAGCCACTGCGCCGAAGACCAACGTGCTGCTGATCGTGATTGATGATCAGAACGGTTTCGCGGGCCGCACGGATATTGCACCGCAGGCGGTGACGCCTCAGCTCAACCGCTTTGCGAAGAGCGGGATGAACTTTGCCAATGCACAGTGCGCTGCGCCGGTGTGCAATCCTTCGCGCACGGCCTTTCTATCCGGCCTGCGACCCTCCACCACAGGCATCTATGACAACAGCCAGGACTCTTTGCCAAAAGATCATCTTCTGATGCGCTCGATCTCGCTGCCGACGTACTTCCGCGATCAGGGCTACCACCTCGCGGGCGCAGGAAAGGTCTTCAGCTCTGCCATCGCCGCTGCTGCTGGCAAGCGCATCTGGGCCGAGAGCATCGAGCTGGGCCGCAAGGCCAAGAAGCATGCCCCCGCGCCTCCGGAAGGCGAGGGCATGAATGCCATCGGCAAACATGCGTGGGGCCCGCTCTACAAGAGCAAGGAGGATATGGAAGACTGGAAGCTGGCTGGATGGGCGGCGGAGTTTTTGACGAAGCCGCATGAGGAGCCCTTCTTCCTGGCCTGCGGCATCGTGAAGCCGCACACACCCTGGCATGTGCCGCAGGAGTACTTTGATCTTTTTCCACCTGAAAGCATCACCGTGCCTGATCTGGCTCCCGATGAAAGCGCAGGACTGCCGGAGTCTGTGCGTGAAAAAACGCATAAGGCAGAAGCTGAGCTGATTCAGCGGCGCAAGGAACTGATCTCGGCCTATCTCGCATCCTCACGCTATGCGGACGATTGTGTGGGCCGCATTCTGAAGGGTTTGACCGACGGCCCAAACCGCGAGAACACCATCGTCGTGATTTGTGGCGACAACGGCTATGAGTTTGGCGAAAAGCACAACTGGTCCAAGGGCAGCCTGCGGGAAGGCTCAGCCCATGTACCCTTGATCATCGCGGGGCCAGGAATTGCCGCGCAGCAGACCTGCACGCATCCGGTCAGCCTGCTGGATCTCTACCCCACGCTGGTGGAACTGGCTGGACTGCCCGCCAAGGCTGGACTCGATGGAGTGAGCCTCATGCCGTTGCTCAAAAATCCTGCGGCACCTTGGGAACGTCCCGCCCTCACCACCGCTGGCTTCAAAAGCCACGCGCTGCGCAACGACCGCTGGCGCTACATCCGCTATGCAGACGGTGCGGAGGAATTGTATGACCACACCGCTGATCCTCTGGAGCGCAGCAACCTCGCCACCAAGCCGGAGTCCGCCAAGATCAAAGCCGAGCTGCAGCAGTGGCTGCCAAAGCATGATGAGCCGCGCAATCCGGACTCGACGGGTGGCAAAAGGGAGGATTGAAACTTTGAGCACATGATCGCCATGATGCGAAAGAGTACCGACCTGGCTTCGTGAAGTACACGGCGCAGCCCAACCACACACATGAAGACTCCTCTCATCACTCTGCTTTCCCTCCTCGTCTTTTTGATTTCGTCCTTGGCCGCGAAGCAGCCGAATGTGGTCATCATCCTCGCGGATGATCTCGGCTATGGCGATCTCGGCTGCTATGGGCATCCGCAGATCAAAACGCCGAATCTTGATCGCATGGCGGCGGAGGGTGCCAGACTCACGCAGTTCAACTGTCCGGCACCGTTTTGCGCACCCACCCGCGCTGCTCTGATGACGGGACGTTATCCGTTTCGTTGCGGCATGACGGCGAATCCCGCACCGGATGGCGGACCGGTGGCGGATGCACTGCACCTGCCTGAGAAGGAGGTCACGCTGGCGCAGGTCCTGAAGTCCTCCGGTTATGCCACGGGCATGGTGGGTAAATGGCATCTCGGTCACAAGGCGGGATTCCTGCCCACGGAGCGCGGATTCGATGAGTATTACGGCATCCCGTACTCGAATGACATGCGGCCGGTGCAGGTGCTGGAAAACACGCAGGTCATCGAATACCCCGTGGTGCAGGCCACGCTGACGCGGCGCTACACGGATCGCGCACTGGGCTTCATCGAGCGCAGCAAGGACCGGCCCTTTTTCCTTTACCTCGCGGAAGCGATGCCGCACAAGCCGCTCGCGGCCTCCGAAGCGTTCTACAAAAAGAGCGGCGCAGGACTTTATGGGGATGCCGTGGCCGAGCTCGACTGGAGAGTGGGCCAGGTGCTGGCGAAACTGAAAGAGCTGGGATTGGATGAAAACACGCTCGTGCTTTTCAGCAGTGACAACGGTGCTTGGTTCGGCGGCAGCACCGGAGGACTGCGCGGCATGAAGGGCTCGCAGTGGGAAGGCGGTTACCGTGTGCCGATGATCGCGCGCTGGCCCGGCAAGATTCCCGCCGGACAGGTGAGCGATCAAATGGCGATCACGATGGACCTCTTTGCCACGGTGCTGGAGGTAACGGGTGCGAAGATGCCGGATGACCGTGTGCTGGATGGCCGCAGCATCATGCCGCTGCTCACCAGCGCTGCCAAATCACCGCATGAGCACCTCTTTGGTCACTTCAACTCCAAGCTGGCCAACATCCGCGATGCACGCTGGAAGCTGCACGTGCTTCCTGCTGGCCAGCTCAAGCTGAAGGCCGAAGCAGATGGCAAGTGGCTCGATCCACGCGCGCCAGATGGAGTGACGATTCTCGCGCCTTACGAGCAGTACAACATCGACGCCTTTCCCGGCCTCAACACCGGCGATGCCGCGACGAAGATGCAGCTCTTTGATCTGCAAAACGACCCCGGTGAGCAGCATGATGTGGCAGCCCAGCATCCCGACGAAGTAAAACGGCTCATGGCCGCCTATGAGGCGATGAACAAGGACGTGCCTGTCATCGAAGAGGTGAAACGCATGCCTTATAAAAAATAGCAGGTGGAGCATCTAACCGCATTGAGTTGAAAGAGCGCCATCTGGACTGCGTCCTCACACTCCCGACCATGAAACTCGCCCTGACCCTTCTTTTTGTCCTGACCCTGCATGCCTTCGCGGATCTCGCGGGCGGCAAGCCAAACATCATTCTCATCATGACGGATGACCAGGGCTACGCTCAACTCGCATGTCACGGGCATCCCTGGCTGAAAACACCGAACATCGACGCGCTGCACGCCCAGAGCCTGCGCTTCACGCGCTTCCTCGTCAGCCCCACATGCTCGCCCACACGCAGCGCCATCATGACGGGCCGGCATGATCTCAAAAACGGCATCACGCACACCATTCTGGAGCGCGAGCGCATGACGCTGAATGCCACCATCCTGCCACAGGTCCTTAAAACGGCGGGCTACACCTCCGGCATCTTTGGCAAATGGCACCTCGGTGATGAAGAAGCGTATCAGCCGAACAAGCGCGGCTTTGACGAGGCCTTCATCCACGGCGCAGGCGGCATCGGCCAGGCCTATCCCTGCTCCTGCGCAGATGCGCCAAACAACAAGTACATGGACCCCGTCATCCGTCACAACGGCAGCTTTGTGAAGACGCACGGCTTCTGCACAGATGTCTTCTTCACGGCCGCGCTCGGCTGGATGAAGCAGCAGAAGGACAGCGGCAAGCCGTTCTTCACCTACCTCACCACGAATGCTCCGCACGGCCCTTACATCGCACCGGAGAAGAATGCGAAACGCTTCACCGATCTCGGCTTCGGCAAAGATCAGGCGGGATTCTACGGCATGATCGAAAACATCGACGAAAACATGGGCCGCCTCGCGGAGAAGCTGAAGGAGTGGGACCTGTACAAAAACACCGTCGTCATCTTCATGTCTGACAATGGCACCACGGGCGGTGGCTCCGGCGTTCCCGGCAAGGATCTCGCACCCGGCTATCCGTTCTTCAATGGCGATCAAGTCGGCCTGAAAGGCTCCACCGATGAAGGCGGCGTGCGCGTGCCGTTCTTCATCCGCTGGGATGGACATATCAATGCTGGGCGTAACATCAGCACCGTCGCCGCACACATTGATCTGCTGCCCACCTTTGCCGCATTAGCTGGTGCAGAGTTGCCGAAGAATCAGGTGGAAGGCCGCAGCCTGCTGCCGCTGATCGAAGGCAAGGCCGACAAGTGGGAGGATCGCTTCCTCTTCACGCATGTGGCCCGCTGGCCCACGGGCACGGAGCCAAACACGCAGGAATTTCTCAACTACGGCGTGCGCAACCAGCGCTTCCGCTACGTGGGCCCGCGTGGTGGTGCCGGGAATCCGAAGAAGAAACAACAAGCCGCCGCCAAGCCCACGAAAGGCGCGCTTTACGATCTTGAGGCCGATCCGTATCAGAAGACGGATGTCAGCGGTGATTATCCCGAAGTGGTGCAGAAAATGAGCGCCGCCTATGACAGCTACTGGAAGGAAGCACGCCCGCTCATGGTGAATGAAACCGCGCCCATGTCGCCGACAAAACCTTACTGGGAGCTTTATGAAAAACAGCTCAAGTCCGGTGGCATTCCCGACTGGTCACCGCCTTCGCTCTAACTGAGCACAGCGCTGCCCTGCCGCGGCTGATACACACAGGCCGGATCTTCCGCGAAGGGATCTCCCGTCACGCCATAAGCGCGTGCCCGGGAGCCGCCGCAAACCGTGCGGAACTCGCAGCGGCCGCATTTGCCGCCCAGTGCATCGTTGTCACGCAGCGAGACGAAAAGCGGATGATGTCGGTAGATCTCTGCAGGATGCTCGTCGCGCACATTGCCGCAGTCGAAGGGCAGGAAGCCGCTGGGAGACACCACACCGGTGTGGGAGATGAACATCACTCCGCGTCCATCGCGAATGCCGAGCGGTGAACGCATGCCGGGGCGCTGCCTGCCACCCGCGCCATGCTTCTGGATCAGCACACGGCGGAAGTGGTGGCCCTCCGTGGTTTTGATGGCAAAGGGGGCCTTGCCGACGAGCGAGGCCATGTCTTGAAACACGTGTTCGATGTCCAGGGGATCAGGCAGATCCGCAATGCCTGCGCGACCGGTCGGCACCAGCAGAAAGACGCTCCACATGGCAGGCTTCAGTTCAAACATCAGCTTCTTGAAGGCTTCATACTCACGCAAGTTGCCGCGTGTGAGCGTGGTGTTGATCTGCACGCTCAGATCCGCCGCATGGGCGCGATGCACCGCCGCGATGGTGCGGTCAAAGGTACCCTTAACTCCGCGAAAGGTATCGTGCGTCTCGCGTGAGGCACCGTCCAGACTCAGAGAGATGCGGTCAACGCCCGCCGCTTTGATCTCCGCAAAATCAGCGTTCATAAGCCTTGCCGTTGCCGAAGGGCTCAAGCCTACGTGCAGCCCGGCAGCCGTCGCCTCGCGCACCAAGTCCAGCGCATCCGTGCGCATCAGCGGATCACCGCCCGTGAGGATGAGCATGGGGGGATTCAGCTCCGCGAGCTGGCGGATCAGCCGGCTCGATTCCTCACGATTCAATTCATCGGGATGACGATGCGACTGCGCCTCCGCCCGGCAGTGCTGGCACGCCAGCGCACAGGCCCGCGTGATCTCCCAAAAGACGAGAAAGGGACGTTCATCAAAGCCGTCATAGGCCATCGCGGCCACCTTCGACCACTCGGGATTCATCAGCGCAGGGTTCATGCGTGAGACTAACGGGAGAAGTGCGTGGCAATCCCTTCTATGCGTGTGGAATGTTGTGCTGATTTTGCGGGGGTGTTTGAACCCGCCGCAGCTAATCCTCCTCATCCCGCTTCACAAAACGCCGGCGGTGCCACAGCAGCCAGAACAGCACCAGCAGCGCCCACGTCAGTGCGGCGTAGATGTGATGGGACACTGTCGTCGAAGGCACCCAGGCGGGCGTGGCACGCGTGATGGCGGCCAGAACGCCAAGGAAGATGAGGAAGCGCACCCACTTGCTCTTCACAAAAAAGCCGTCCAGATCGCCGCTGTGGCCAAACAGTACGCGGCTGCCGACGATGAGCATGAGCATGCCGAAGCCGCCGATGTAGAGCAGGTGCTCCACGCTGACATGCTGGGTGTAGAAGAATCCGGCGAGCGCCAGACCGAGCCAGCCGAGGATCAGCGACCAAAACAAACCGGTGGTGAGTGAGCCGCTCTGCACCGTCTTCCAGCGCACTTCCATGAGCAAATAGCCTGCCGCCACGAGCGCGCGCAGCGCATAGCCGGCGATGACTTGACCGCAGGACTCGAGAAAGAAGCTGCCCACAAGCAGGATTGCCGCCATGAGAGCGCGCATGAGCTTCGTGCGGCTCTGCGCCGCCGTTTTCGGATCACCAAAATCTCCGCCGAGCATGCGCGGAAACACAAACGCACCGATGCCGAGCACCGGCGGCAGCAGCAGTCCCTGATAAAGCAGCAAATTCGCGAGACGAAGGCGCTGAGGATCCAGCAGTGTCGCATTTGACAGCAGCAACGACGCACCTGTGATGCCACAGATCAGACCAGTGAGCGCAAGAAGCAGCTGCGGTGGCGGCGCCTCCTTGCGGAACTTCACCACGCGAACCACCAGACACAGCAGCAGCGAACCGAGCAGCGCGATGAAAAACATATCCCCCAAGGCCAAGTGCAGGGTGAGATGGGAGATGCCGCAGGCCTGATGCAGCGTGAAGAGCCAGAACAGCTCCAGAGGCATGAGCTTCGGTGCAGTGGCCATGCGGGGCCCGGCGGTGCCGAGAAAGCCGACGACAAAGGCCGCGCCGAAGGCCTCGATCATGATGCGCGCGTGTACGAAGCTGGGATAAAAGCCAAGCTGCTGCGCATAATACAACGGCCACAGCGCCACGCCGATGATGCTCCACACCGCACCACTGAAAAAGAACAGGCGATATGGCTCCGACGCAAGCCAGCGCAGGCCATCCCGGCGCGGGCCGGTGGCTTTGTGTTTCTTGTGTTTGCAGGCAGGAAAGCTCACGGGATGAGAAGGGTTCAGGGTTGGGTCAGCAGCTTGCGCACGGCATCGACGACTGGCTTGATGTCGGCACCCAGTGATTCCTCACGGTGGATGACTTTGCCGTCTTCATCGAGCACCGCGATGAGATTGGAATGGGCGAAAAAGCCATCCACAAGCTGGTATTTAAAATCCAGCGCCACGGCGGTCTGCTGCACGATGTCTGCAGGTGCGGTCAGAAACGTCCAGCGCAAAGGGTTCACCCGGTGCTCTTGAATCGCGGTGGTCATCTGCGCCGGAGTATCGAATTGCGGGTCGATCGAAAGGAAGACAAAGCCCACCTGTTCCGCGTCTTTGCCGAGTTCTTTCTCGATGTGCTGCATGTCTGACAGGATGCGCGGGCAGGCAAATTTGCAGCGGGTGAAGCCCATCGTGATCACTCGCACCCTGCCGCGCAGGCCGGCGAGCGTGGCCGTTTTGTTGTCCTGGTTCCGCCATTCACCTGGCAGATCATAAGGAGTGGTGAAAGCGAGGGTGCGGCTGTTGGCCGCGTCCGGCGTGATGGATTGCGCTGCGCGGAAGCCCAGGCTTCCCACACAGTAGGAGCCCTTAAGGCTGGAACGCAGCGCATAGCGCATGAAGGCGGCGTAATTGCTCACATCGCTGGCGAGCAGAGATCCCGCACCGCAGAAAAGTTTCCGCTCCAGTGAGCCGTCGCTGCGCGAATCGCCCATCAGCAGCGTGGCGTTGAAATCGTGAACCCACTCCCAGACGAGGCCATGCATGCCACGCAAACCGTGCACGTTTGTCACCCCGGTGTGCACATCCTCAAGAGCCGAGGTCGCAGGCTTCGAATACCACTCCATCAGCTGACGCAGGTAAGCGGGGTCCGTGCTCGCATCCTGTTTCGTGGCATCGGCACGCGCGGCGAATTCCCACTCATCCTGCGTGGGCAGGCGCTTGCCTTGGGCTTCGCAGCAGGCCTTCGCCGCAAACCAGGAGACATGCGTCACCGGTGCGTTGAGGGGTGCGCTGTCACCGAGTTCGAGGTCACCTGCCCAATGCGCGAGGTAATTCGCATCGGCCAAAGAGCGTTTCACCTGGGAGCGACGCCATTCTGGATGAGCCTTCACGAAGGCGAGAAACTCCCCGTTCGTCACCTGCGTCACATCCATGAAGAAGGGCGCGGTGTGGCGGCTCTTCGCCTCCTTCGCATAGAGCGGCTTGTAGTCACCACCGGAAATGAAGACCATGCCCGGCGGCGGCCCGGATGTCTCCGCCTGAGTGGCGCTGACTGCGCAGGCGAGAAGCAGCAGTGATAGGAGAGTGGTTTTCATAAATCACTCGGCTCCGGGGCCGACAGGTGCAGGAACAGTGGCGCGCACCTGCTTCACGGTCTCAGGCAGCACCTCGGTGCCGTTGTTGCCCCACTGGCTGTAGACATACGTGAGCGCATTGGCCACCTGCTCGTCGTTGAGACCAAGCTGCGGCATGAGGCTTTCATACGTCTCACCATTGACGGTGACCTTGCCTTGCAGGCCGTGCAGCACGTTGCTGATCGCACGTTTGGGATCGGCATTGAGGTAGTCCGACTTCGCGAGCGGCGGGAAGGCTTTCGGGATGCCCTGGCCTTCGGGCTGGTGGCAGGCGAAGCAGACGGAGTTGTAGACGATCTTGCCGCGCGCAATGCGCTCGTCCTTGTTCACGGCCGGCGCCTGCTGCGTAGAGGCCTGCGGGATGGTCTGGATCGCGCCGCCTTCGAGACGATAGATGCGGTCATCCTGCTTGCCTGAATAGACCACCTTGTTCTCCTCGCCTGCGACCTTGAGCATGCCGATCGCGCCTTTGTTGAACGCACGAAAGATGGAATGATCGACGAGGATGTAAGTGCCGGGCACATCGAGGCCGAACTCCACGATGGCCGATCCGCCTGCCGGGATCATCGTGGTCTGTACGTTGTGCTGCGCGGGCAGCGCGCCGCCTTCGAGATAAACGGTGTCGAAGATTTCGCCGATGACATGGAAGGATGACGTGAGATTGGGCCCCGCATTGCCCACGAACAAACGCACTTTCTCACCGACCTTCGCAGGCATCGCATTGTCTCCGGCAAGAGCACCGACGGAGCCGTTGAAGACGACGTAGTCCGCGTTTTCTGCCAGCGCTTTTTCCATGCTGAAGGGCTGCAGACCCGCCTCACCATACGGCCCCTTGGTATAGAACTCAGACTGCATGACGTAATACTCGCGGTCCACTTTCGGCAGGCCGCCGATGGGCTCGACCAGGAGGAGCCCATACATGCCGTTTGCGATGTGCATGCCCACCGGCGCGGTGGCGCAGTGATAGACATACAGTCCCGGAATCAGTGCCTTGAACGAGAACACGGACTCATGCCCAGGCGCGGTGAAGGAAGCCGCCGCTCCACCGCCGGGGCCGGTGACGGCATGCAGGTCGATGTTGTGAGGCATCTTGCTGTCGGGGCGGTTCATGAGATGAAACTCCACCTCGTCATTCTGTCGGATGCGCATGAACTTGCCCGGCACACTGCCGCCGAAAGTCCAGAAGGTGTAGTCCACACCGTCTGCCATGCGTTTCACAAGCTCCCGCACCTCCAGCTTCACGATGACCTTGGTCGGATGATCGCGCGTGATCGGCGGCGGGACATGCGGCGCATCGGTGAGCACGGCGTCTTCACTGCCGGAGAGCGGCTTATCAGGTTGTTTCAGGGGATCCCGCACCGCATCGGGTACGGCCGTGGAATACGCCGCCGTCTCCTTGATGAAGGTTTGCTGGGAAAGCTTTTCGTTCGGGCTCAGCTCGTGGTCACCGCATTGGGTGAGCAAAAGGGCGGTGAGGATGATACTGGTGTTTCTTATCATGGTGCTGCGGGCTGGGCTTGAGGTTTGTAGTGCGCATAGCGTGCGCGTTGTTCCGGAGTGAGATTGGCGGGATCAAAGCGGGGATCGGGCACCTGGTTGATGCGCGAGTAGATCACGTTGGCCATGTCTGCCGCGCAGTTCTTGATGTGCTCCGCGCGCTCTCCGGCAAAGAGATCATCCACCGTGCTGCGAAAGAGCTGCAGCCAGTGATCAAACTGCGCACGGCCCATGGCCGTCTGCGGGACGAGCTTGGCATGCGCGGCGATGGGATTGCCAGTGAAGCCGCCCGTGCGGAAGAGCACCGTCTCCCAGAAGGCGTACATCTTCGGCAGATGCGTGGTCCAGTTGGTCTGCGCGACGTCGTTGAAGATGAACCCCAGCACCTCATCGGTGCGGATGCGGTCGTAGAAGGTGTTCACCAGCGTTTCGATTTCGGCGCGTCCGGTGATGTCAGGCTTGGTTTCAAACATGCATTTACCATGCAACATTAACCGCACCTGTCGCTTCTCGCTTTGTGCGGCCTTGTGCGCAGGAATTGGCGTGGCGGAGGGCGCGCAATAAACGCGCATCTCTGCGCAGGATCGGTGCATTGATGTATCGGCGATGCAACTTATTAAATGGCCCAACCAAACCATGAAACTCATCCTATCATCCATCGTCACCATCACCGCTGTCATGACCCTGCTGGTCAATGCCGCCGCGCTCGCGGTCGATCCGGCCGCCGTCGCCACTGAAGCAGCCACCAACACGGTCTGCCCGATCAGCGGCAAGCCGGTCGATCCTGCCATCACCACCGACTATGAAGGCCGGAAATGGTCCTTTGCCCAGGAAGCCTGCAAAACCAAATGGCTGAAGGCTCGCGAAGACAGCCTGTATCAAAAGCTGGGAGGCAAGGCCGCCATGGAGGCTGCGATTGACGCCTTCTATGTGAAGGTGCTGGCCGATGACCGCGTGAAGCACTTCTTTGATGACGTGAGCATGGACAAGCAGCGCCGGAAGCAGAAGGAATTCCTCAGCGCCGCCTTCGGTGGTCCGCTGCCATGGACTGGCAAAGACATGCGCAAAGCCCACGAGGGCATGGGCCTGACCGAGGTGCATTTCAACGCCATCGCTGAAAACCTCGTGAACACTTTGAAGGATCTCAAGATCAGCCAGGAACTCATTGACCAGGTCGTCGCCGTCGCGCTCACGACCAAGGACGATGTGCTTGGCCGTCCGAAGAAGGCCAACTGAGAGCCGTCCCTCTCTCGTTGACCCAAATATACCGCCGCAGTGAGTGCCGGGAGTCGCTCGCTGCGGCGGTTTTGTTTTATTAGACCAGTTCTCCAAAAGATTGTCATTTTGATCCGGCGAGCACAGCGGCCCCAGTGGCAAGGAGAGTGCGCCGCCTGCTATTTGGAAATAACAGGCAAGCACACGACGCAGCCAATGGAGCCGCTCCGCCGCCCGGGCAATGTGACAAGATTTTTGAAGTTGGTCTAAAGCGTCCTCGGGTGGAGGTTGGAATTTCCCGCAGGGTGTATAGATAGGATTTTATCCCGATTAAATAATGGGTCTGCCTAGGAAACAGAAAGGAAATAGTTGAATTCTGGGGCGGAATTTCGTAATTCTGGCCAATATGCTCCGACGATTTTTTGTGCCTGTTTTAACCCTCGTGCTGCTGACCTTGGTCGGATGGTACCTTATGGGGAAAAGAGAAATTGCCCCACCCTTAGTGTCCAAACCCCCTGCGGACGCCGGGGCGCTCAAATCCAGCCCGCCGAATTTAAAACCTGCCCCGACTGCTGCCCCCGCCGTTTTTGGCACACGCGAGGCCAATCCCGAGGTCAAAGCTAAGCCGGCACCGTATATCGCGCCGCAGAAGCCGGCGGATCTGGCGGCCACCACGGAGCGGGCCCGCTTCCTGCAAGACGCGCGCATTTTGCAGGAACGCTCCACGCCGCCGGATGCGCAGGGAAACTTCACCAAAAAGCGGGTGGTGGAGGCAAAGTTCAAATACCCGTTCCTGCGCATTGAGGAGTCATGGAAACGTGATGCGGCGACGGGTGTGGAAACCATGCAGGAGCAGAAGGTGATGGTGGCGGATCATTTTCTGCTGACGCTGAAAGACGGAGTGACCGCCGGGGAGCTGCAAACGGTGCTGGACGGCCTGGGCGGCAAGGTGCGCAGGCATCTGCCGAATTCGCAGGTTTACATCGTGGAAACGGGCACTTCTGACCTGGACTTGTACGACGTCAAGCTGAAGGATTTCCGGCTGAGCGGGGCAGCGATGCAGATCGTGGAACCGGACTACGTGGTCTTTGCTTCGCTGACGCCGAACGATCCTTCCTTCTCCTCCCTGTGGGGCATGAACAACACCGGCCAGAGTGGCGGAGTGGGTGACGCGGACATTGACGCGCCGGAGGCCTGGGATGTCGCGCGGGGCAGCTCTGCCGTCGTGGTCGGGATCATCGACACTGGAATTGACCATACCCATCCTGATCTGGCGGCAAACATGTGGCTGAATGCCGGCGAAATCCCGGGGAACGGGATTGATGACGATGGCAATGGCTACATCGACGACATGAGGGGCTGGGATTTCGTGTCGAATGACAATGATCCGGCGGATGATCATTATCACGGGACGCACTGTGCAGGGACCATCGGCGCGGTGGGAGACAACGGCATCGGAGTCGCCGGGGTTTGTCATACGGTGCGGTTGATGGCTCTGAAATTCCTCTCCGGCAGCGGCGGAGGTTCGACTTCAGACGCCATCGAGGCCGTGCTGTATGCGACGGCGAACCACGTGACCCTGACATCCAACAGCTGGGGCGGTGGCGGCTATTCGCAGACCTTGAAAAATGCGATCGATGCGGCAGGGACGGCCGGCATTCTGTTTGTGGCGGCGGCAGGGAACAGCGGCATCAACACGGACCTGTCTGCCTCCTATCCCGCCTCCTATGACTCGGCGAACATCATCTCCGTGGCCGCCAGCGACAACGCGGATGTGCTGGCCAGCTTCACCAACTATGGTGCCACCACGGTGGATCTGGCGGCACCTGGGGTGAGCATTTACTCCACCAGTCCGGGTGGTGGTTACCGCACGCTGAGCGGCACCTCCATGGCGTGTCCGCACGTGGCAGGCGCCTGTGCCTTGATCAAATCAGCCCGTCCCGCGATGAACTGGTCGGACATCAAGAGCTCGCTGATGAACAATGTCGATGGGGTGGCGGGGATGACCGGCAAGGTGGCGGCGAACGGGCGCATGAACCTGGCACGCGCCTTGATCATCGCATCGGAGCCGTATGTGACACTGACTGCACTGCAGGCCTCCGACAGCGGCCAGCAGGGAGGTGCTGGCAACAACGACGGTGTGCTGAATCCCGCCGAGGACATCACGCTGGCGGTGACATTGAAAAATGTGGGGGCAAAAACTGCCAAGGGCGCCGCGAGCATGCTGACGGTGACGTCTGCGGGGAACAAGGTGACCGTGCTTCAGGGCAGCAACTCGTGGGGCGATCTTGCCGTGGGTGGCACCGCGTCCACGGGAGGTACGCCTTTTCTCATCCGGATCGCCGCAGACACCCCTACGCCGCATGCTTTTTCGCTGATTTTGAACACGACGGACACCGACGGCCACTCGTGGACCTCCCAGGCACAGCTCACGGTTTTCACCAGCAGCACCGTGTCCGGCCGGGTGACGGCGGTGACGGGCGGCTCGGGCATCGGAGCAGCTTTGATCAACTACACCGGGACGTCCACTGGCAGCGTCGTGACGGCGGCCGATGGCACCTACAGTGTGAAACTTACCGACGGAACTTATGAGTTCCGCGCCACAGCGCCCGGCTACAATCCGTCCGCGAGCACCTCCGTGACTGTCCCGCCAAATCCTGCCGCGGTTGATTTCGCGCTCGGGAAATCTCGCATCCAGGTTGCACCTTCCACCCTTGCCTCCACCCAGTATGAGGATGCGGTGGCCACGAAAACCCTGACGCTGACCAACAATGGTGACCAGCCGCTGACATTTGACGTCAATTCGGTGCCGCGCAGCTCGGTGCTTTCAATGGACCCGGGCACGGCCAGCATTCAGGCTCCGCCGATTCTGGGTGTGCTGGATGCGGCGGCCGAGACGCAGCCTGCAGGCGTGAAGCAGCTCATGCGCATCGCGTCGGGATCGACGCCACTGCCATTTTCGGACGGCTTCGAAAGCGGCACCTTGAGCGAATGGGCAAGCGGTTCCGGCGCCGGCACACGAGAAATCGTGTCCAGCACGGCCGCCTCAGGCAGCAAGAGTTTTCATTACAACTACCAGGGAAGCACCGATCACTTTCATGGCATCAACCGTGACTTCAGCCCTGGCTCCAAGCCCAAAAACATCTCCTTCTGGGTGAGATCCGGCTCCACGACCACGCATGATGGCTACTTCGTTCTCACAGACGGCACCTATGGTGATGACTTGATCTGGTTCTTTGCACGGGGTTCGGGCAAGTTTTACGTCAATGGCGACGTCGGCGGCGACGAGACCTTCAGCTATCAGGCCAATGTGTGGTACCACGTCGAGTTTCAGGATCTCGACTGGACGGCGAAAAATTTCGACTACTACGTCAACGGCACGCTGGTGAAGGCCAACATTCCATTCCGCAATGCGGCGTATGTGGACGAAGTTTCTCAGCTGTGGCTTTATAACTTCAGCACGGGGTCCGAAGCCTGGTGGGATGACATCCGCATGATGGATTCCAGCCTGAGCTGGCTGTCCCAGACACCCACCGGCGCCACGCTGGCGCCCGGGCAGTCCACCACGCTCACGGTGACCTTCAATGCGACCGGCAAGATCGCGGGAGATTATCTGGGCCAGATTGACATCAGTTCGAATGATCCTGCCAACCCCGTGGTGTCCGTGCCGGTGACCATGACGGTGCAGCAGCAGCCCAACACACCGCCCGTGGCGGATGCGCAGACAGTGACGCTAAACGAGGATGCGCAGGCGGTTATCACGCTCACTGGCAGTGATGTTGATGGAAATGCGCTCACTGCACAAATTCAGACGCTGCCCGTCCAGGGCAGTTTGTACCAGACGAGCGATGGCACCAGCCTGGGCGAACGCATTGTCACCGTACCGGCGATCGTTTCCAACAACGCGAAAAAAGTCATCTTTGTGCCGCCGCCGAACGCCAACGGTACGCCTTTTGCCAGCTTCCAGTTTGTGCTGAATGACAAGCGCTCCCAGTCCACAGCAGCCACGGTGACGCTCAATGTCACGGCGGTGAATGACCTCCCGGTGGCCTTCAATGATTTTGCCTCCGGCCTGCCGGGGCAGATGATCACGCCCATCACGGTGCTGGCGAATGACATCGATCCCGATGGCCAGACTTTGACGGTCAGTTCCTTCACCCAGGGTCTCAAAGGAACCGTGGCCAGCAATGGGGACGGCACGTTGAGCTTCATGCCGAATGGCAGCTTCACCAGCGGGGAGGATTCTTTCACCTACACCATCAATGATGGTGCCGGCGGCACTTCCACCGCCACGGTGACAGTGGCCGTGGGCCTCCTGGCCGCAGGCCCCTGGCCGATGATGGGCAGGGACGCGGCGCACACCGGCTTTTATCCTGGCTCGCTGAACGGACAGACGCTTTCTCAGGCGTGGACGCTGCAGGTGGCCCCGCAGGCGCTCAACCAGGTGTCCATCGCGGAAGGGAAGGTCTTTGCGACTCCGGACATTTATTTCAACGAGACGCAGCTGAGTGCGGTGGATCTGACGACGGGCACTCTGGCGTGGAAGAAGCTATGGCCGGTGCAGGCGCGCTCGCTCAACGGCCCCGCTTATTTCGGCGGCGTGCTGTATGTGCAGCGTGGCAACCACAGCAGCGACAGCCAGCTTTGGGCCCTGAATGCGACTGACGGAAGCACGAAATGGAGCACCCCGTTCAGCGCCCAGTGGGAGGAATACCTGCCTCCCACAGTGACCGACACCTCCGTATTTACGGCCGGTGGCTACTACGGCGGTACGTATGGCTTCAACCGCACGACGGGCGCCCAGTTGTTTTTCACCAGCCTTGACCAGTATGACGGCTGGACTCCCTCCTTTTACAACGGCAAGGCTTATTCCTTCGTGACAGGGAAGTTCCGCCAGCACAATCCCACCTTGGGGACCATCGACTGGACCTTGGACCTGACCTGGAACTGGAACGGCTATACCATGGGGCGAACCATGGCGATCGCCTCCGGCGCCGCGTTCGTCGTGAACAATCGTTCTCCATCAAATGAGCTGGTCTGCATTGATTTGACCACGCAAGCGGTGCGCTGGCGTGTGCAGACCGGGTTTGCCGCCGCGACTCCGGCAGTTGCGGGTTCGTCGGTGTACGCCTTTGACGCTGCTGGAAACGTCCAGGCCTATGACATCACCAGCGGCGCTCTGATTCGAACCTACACCACGGGCATCGGCACCACAGGTCTCTACCAGCCCATTGTCACCAACGACACCCTCTTCGCCTGTTCTTCAACGAGCACCGCCATTCACACACTGAGCACGGGCACCAAGACGCAGACGATCGCTGCGGGGGGCATCCCCAGCCTGAGCAACAGCTATCTGCTGCTGGCCGGCACGGATGGTGTGCTGCGCTGCTATGCCGTGATGGGGGCCAACACCGCCCCCGTCGCCACGGCGCTGACGGCCACCTGTGTGGAGGATCAATCCGTCACCCTGACGCTGCCCGGCACGGACGCGAACAACAACCCCCTGGTGGGGCTCATCACCACCCTGGCGGCCAAAGGTACGCTGTACCAGACCGCAGACGGCGTGCAGGTCGGGGATCCGATCACGCTGGTTCCTGTCGTCGTGAAGAATCCCCAGCGCCAGGTGATCTACCGTCCTGCGCCCGATGGTTTCGGGGCGCCTTACACCACCTTCAAATTCAAGGTCAACGATGGTACGATCAGCTCCGCCGAGGCCACGGCGACGATCAATGTCACCAACGTCAATGATGCTCCTGTGGCAATGGATGACACCGCCTACCTGCGGGCAGGCAACGTGCTGACTTCCTACCGGCCCACGGCCAACGATGTGGACGTGGACAACGAAGCACTGCAGATCGTCTCCTTCACCGCTCCCGCCAAGGGGACCCTGAACCAGAACGGCGATGGCTCGGTGAACTACGCACCGCAGGCGGATTTCACCGAGGGCATGGACAGCTTCCAGTACACAGTCCGGGATGGAGCCGGAGCACAAAGCACCGCGACCGTGCAGGTGTTTGTCAGTGCGTCCTACGGCCGCGAGTGGACGCAGTTTGGCAACGGGCCCGACCATGCTGGGCGCTATCCCGGGTCACTCGGCACCCAGACATGGGTGCAGCGCTGGGAGTATGCCTTCCCCTCCAGCATCAATCCCCTCGCCGTGGCCGGAGGCAAGGTTTACGTCACGCAAACGGGCAACTGGAACAACTACATGTACGCGGTGGCTTTGGACGCCGTCACCGGGGGCGAGGTCTGGCGCGCGCAGTTCCAGCCGGGAAATTCACTGAATCCGCCGAGTTTCTATGGTGGAAATGTTTACATCCAGCGTGGCAACAACGGCGGAGACACCCAGCTGTGGGCGCTCAAGGCTGCCGACGGCACCGTCCTCTGGAACGCCCCTCATAATGCCCAGTGGGAGCGCTACTTCTCTCCCGCGGTTTCCGACCTGGGGGTCTATGTCGATGGTGGAACCTATGGCGGGATTTACGGCTTCAACAGCCAGAGCGGGGCGCAGAAATTCTTTCTCAGTCTGGATCAGGTGGACCAGTGGACCCCGGCCATCCTTGACGGGAAGGTGTATTCCTTTGTCAACAGCACCTTCCGCAACCACCACCCGGAGACCGGCGTGGTGCAGTGGTCCGTCAATTTGAACGGCGCGCTGGGCGGTTCGATGAACCGCACGATTTGCGCTGACTCCGGCCGGGCTTTTGTGGTGAACACACTATCATCGGGTGCGGAACTTGTGGGTCTGGATCTGCAGACAAAGAGCGTGCTGTGGAGGACGGCGGGGACGTTCAACGGCACACCGGCCACGGCCAACGGGGTCGTCTATGCCTGCAGCGGCGGCGTGGTCAAAGCCTGCAACGCCTCCACCGGTGTTTGGCTGGCGGACTTCAAGGCCGGAACGGAAACGAGCCTCAACGGCAGCCCCGTGGTAAGCAACGACCTGCTCATCATTGGCTCCAGCACGAAGACGTATCTTTTCAATCTGACCACCAACGCCTTGGTCCAGACCCTGACGTTTGGCAGCCAGGCCGCTGTCGTCAACGATCTGCTCTATTTCTCCTGCTCGGACAACAAAGTGCGGTTGTATGGACATAGCGTGGCATCAAACCACGCGCCGGTGGCGCTGGCAGCACAGGCAGGGATATTGGAGGAGGCGCAGGCCGCCATCACACTTGAGGGCACCGATGCCGACGGCGAGTCCCTGACCTACGTGGTGCGCACGCTGCCTGCCCAGGGGACGTTGTATCAGAGCGTGGACGGGACGACCAAAGGCAATGCCATCACCCAGGTGCCGGCCCAGGTGCTCAATGCCTCAGGCGCGGTCATCTATGTGGCTCCGCTGAATGTCTTTGGCAGCGGCGCAGGCTCCTTCACCTTTACGGCCAGCGATCAGGTCTCCACCTCCGCTGCGGCCACGATCACCATCAACATCGCGCCCGTCAATGACCCGCCGATGGCTGTTGACGATTTCGTGGCCCTCCGTCCCGGCGAGTCTCTGACGGGCTTCCACCCTGAGGCCAATGATCGTGATCCAGACGGCGATGCACTCAAGGTCGTGGCCTGCACCCAGGGTGCATCCGGTCAGGTTCAGCAAAGCGCGGACGGATCTTTGCAGTATGTGCCCAACGCGGGCTTCACCTCCGGCACGGACACCTTCACCTACACCGTCAGCGACGCCGCGAATGTGCAGTCCTCCGCGACGGTAAACGTCACCATCAGCACCACCCTGGGGCGTTCCTGGCCCACGTTTGGCGCAGGGCCGGACCATGCTGGCTTCCTGCCCGTCAGGCTGGGCACCACGGCCTTCACACAGAACTGGCAGACAAACCTGACCAAGCCCGCCTACCAGCTCGCGGTTTCGGATGGGAAGGTTTATGCCAGTTTGCAGGTCTATTTCCAGGACTCCAGCCTGGTGGCTCTGGACAGCGCGAGCGGCGGCGAGTTGTGGAGGTCAAACTTCACCCAGCCGGCCTACATGAGCCCGCCGACCTTTTTCAACGGGAGTGTTTTCCTGCAGTACACCTATTCCACGAACAGCAAGCTCTACTGCCTCAACGGGACAACCGGGGCGACGACGTGGAACGCGCCGTTTAGCAGCCAGTGGGGCCAGTATTTCGCACCGACGGCGGAAGCCTCGGGTGTGTACATCAGCGGCGGCTACTATGGCGGCATCTACGGCTTCAATCCTGCCTCGGGAGCACAGTTGTTTTTCCAACAGCTCCCCATGGAGGACAAATGGAACCCCACCCTCTACAACGACGGCTTGTATACCTTTATTGATGGAACCTTTACCAGCCATAACAAGACTTCTGGAGCCACCTTGTGGAGCCTGAATTTTGGCTGGGCGGGTTACACCCTGTACCGCACCACGGCCTGCGCCTACAACTGCGCCTTCCTGGTCAACGACTCGGTGACTATTCCTTCAGGCAGCCAGGAACTGATCTGTGTGGATCTCCTCCAGAAAAAGGCTGCATGGAAGGTCATGGGCAGCTTCACGGGCACTCCGGCTGTGGCGCATCAGTCAGCGTTTGTCATCTCCAACACCAGCTCCATCAAGGCTTACGATGCAGCCACCGGCATGTATTTGGGAGCCTACACCCTCCCGGGAACGGACACCGGCCTGGTCAACCAGCCCATTGTGACCAACGACTCGGTCATTGCCTCCTCGGCGTCGAAGACGTACATTTTTGATCTCGCCAGCCACGTCCTGAGGCAGACCATCGCCTACGGTGGAAACCTCAGTCTCGCGGGCAATACCCTCTACATCGCTTCCAGCGACGGGTACATTCGTGCTTATGGTGTCCCTGACGTAACAAACCATCCGCCGGCAGCCCTGGCGCAGACCGCAACCACGCAGGAGGACACGCGAACGGCGGTCAGTCTTCGGGGGACGGATGCGGACGGTGATGCTCTGAATTACGTCATAACCACCCTGCCGGCGGCCGGCACCCTGTATCAGACAAGCGATGGCACCGCTCTCGGCAGCACTATCTCCACGGTACCTGCGCTGGTCACCAATGCACAGGGCAAGGTGATCTTTCTGCCGATGGCCGACCGCAATGGCTCACCACTCACGAGCTTCCAGTTTGCTGCGAGCGATGGCAAAAGTCTTTCCTCATCTGCCACGGTCACGCTCAACGTGCTGCCGGTGAACGATCCGCCTGTGGCGCGTGCAGATGCCCGGGTGGCACAGCCCGGACAGATCGTCAGCCCCATTCGTGAGCGGCTCAATGACTTCGACGTGGACGGAGATGTGGTCACGGTTTTGTCGTTCACCCAGCCATCCCTGGGCTCTGTGGTGCGCAATGACGACGGCACTTTGCGCTATCACTCTCCTGCGGATGTGAGCGGAGGCAGCACCCAGTTCAGCTACACCATCACTGATCCTTCGGGAGCCACCGCCACGGCTTCCGTCTCCATCTCCATCATGCAGAGCATCACGGGGTCCTGGCCCACCTTTGGCAACGGACCGGCGCATACGGGCTATGCCTCATCTGCGCTCGGCCGCACCGGCTGGGCACAGCGCTGGAGCTACAGCGCCAGCGGCAGCAGCTCCAGCCTGCAACCTGTGGCCAGCGCGGGTGGCAGGGTCTTTGCCTCCTTCCGCGATTCCACCTCCAGCCGCGTCGTCGCCCTGGATGCCGGCAGCGGGGCGCAGCTCTGGTCACAAAGCTTTGCCAGTGCCTCCTCCATGAATCCGCCAAGCTGGTACAACGGGCGCGTGTATGTGCAGCGGGGCAATCATGCCAGCGACACCCAGCTCATCGCCCTGCAGGATGACACCGGAGCCACCCTCTGGTCTGCGCCGCATGCCGCGCAGTGGGACAGCTACATGGCGCCGGCGGTGTTTGATTCCGGCGTCTTTGTGGATGGCGGTTATTACGGCGGCATGTACGGATTCTCCCTCAGCGGCGGTTCCCAGAAGTTCTTTGTGAGCAAGGCGCAGTCAGACAGCTGGACCCCTTCCATCCTGGACTCCGAGCTCTATGCTTTTGTGAATGGCGACTTTGTCCGCCATGATCCTGCAACGGGCGCGGCCCTTTGGACCCGGTCGCTAGGCTGGGGCGGTTTCGGTTACAGCATGGGCCGCACCACCGCGCTGGACAGCCGCCGCGCCTACCTCATCAACGACAGCCCCACCGCCACCTATTACGATGAAGACCTGACCTGCATCAACCTGGACACCCACGCCGTCGTCTGGTCGGTGAATGGTGATTTCAACGGCACTCCGGCTGTCTCCAGCGGAACCGTCTTTGCGCTCAGTGGAAACACCGTGCAGGGCCGTACGGCGACGGATGGCAGCCTCATCGCCACGTATGCTGCACCGGCTGGCACCTACCTTTCCGGGCAGCCCATTGTCACGGATGATCTCGTCATCGCCGCCTCTAACAGCAACACGTTTATCTTTGGCCGCTACGACAGCACATTGATCGCCACGCTGAACCGTGGAGGAAGCCCTGCCGTGGTCGATGATGCGCTGATCATCTCCAGCCCGGCCACCGGCACCGTCTCCGCATGGGCTGCGCAGCCGGCGATCACCTTCACGCCGCCCGGGGGCAGCTTTGACCAGCCGGTGGGTGTGGTCATCGGTGCGGCGGATCCCACCACCAGAATCCACTACACCGTCGATGGCTCGGCACCAGATTTCACCAGCCCATGGCTTGTCTCCGGGGCTCCCGTCCGCATGAGCTGGAGTGGCAAAATCCGCGCCATCTCCGTCAAAGGCTCGGAAGTCAGCCGCATCCATGAGGCTTCCTTCACCATTGCCGACTCTGATGGCGATGGCATTGCCGACTGGTGGGAAATGCAGTTCTACGGCAGTCTTTCCGCCACCACGGCCACCTCTGACAGCGATGGGGATGGAATGACCGACCTTGCCGAGTTCAAAGCTGGCACGGACCCTCGTTCCGCCTTGGACCGCCTGGAGACGGCGCCCAGCATTTCGCATGCAGTACCCGGCAACGAACTGGTGTTGACCTGGAAATCCAAGGCCGGACGCCTCTACGTCGTGGAATCGTCCAGTGATCTCAAAACCTGGGCTCCCGTATCGGCGGTTCTGGAGGGCACGGGTGCCACGATGAACCAGAGCATAAGCATGAATTCGAATGCCACCTTGTTCGGGAGAGTTCGCGTGCTGCCAGCTTTGATGTCGCCGTGATCGGTCCGTGGCACGAGGAGAACAACCGCGTGCCCCAAGCTGTAGAAAAAAGATGCTGAATTGACTTGGCGGGAGCGTTTGATCTTCCGCCATGAGGTTATCTCTTTTTACCGCTGCCGTTTGTCTCGCCACATCCATCCACGCCGAAAAAGTCGGCCCCTGGGATCTGGATGCCCTTAAAAACAACGTGCCTGCCATGAAATGGGTGCGGCAGGATCAGCCGATTCATTCGCTGACCTATGCGGGTGAAAAGTACCAGGGCCATGACACCGAGGTCTTCGCGTTTTATGCCTCACCGATAACTCTGGGAGAGAAGGTGAAACCTGGCACCAAGTTCCCCGGCGTGGTGCTCATTCACGGCGGTGGCGGCACGGCCTTCGCTGACTGGGTGCACCTGTGGGCCAAGCGCGGCTACGCCGCCATTGCGATGGATTTGAATGGCTCGCGTCCGCCTGAGGTCGAGTTTGACCCCAAGACCGGCATGGCGATCGGCAACGGCCATCGCGGAGTGCGCACGCGCCTGCCGAATGCGGGCCCACAGCACGGCCATCCTGAAAAATTTGACTGCGTGCTCACTCCTGATACCAGCGATGACTGGCCCTTCCACGCCGCCGCGAGCGTGATGCGCGCACACTCGCTGCTACGCAGTTTCCCCGAAGTGGATGCCGAGCACACCGCTGTCACCGGCATCAGCTGGGGTGGGTACACGACCTGCCTCGTCGCTTCTTTGGATGATCGCTTCAAAGCCGCCGTGCCCGTCTATGGCTGCGGCTTCCTGCACGAAGGTGAATCCGTTCAAAAACCCAGCATCGACAAGCTGGACCCCGAGCACCGCGCGCTGTGGGTGAAGGAATACGATCCCGGCAGCCTGCTGCCACGCTGCCATGTGCCCATCCTCTTCGTGAACGGCACCAACGACGTCCACTATGTGCTCGACAGCTACATGAAGAGCTACAACGCCGTGTCTGGAGAGAAGCATATCCGCATCCAGATCAAGATGCCGCATGGGCATCCGCCAGGATGGGCGCCGAAGGAGATCGGGATTTTTATTGATTCGAAGTGCAAGGGGATAACACCCGTGGTCGGAGCGAAGGATGGTCTTAAAACCGAACAGCCGCTGCCAACCCTTGGCAATCCTGTTCTAAAGACTGATACGGTTGAGGTCTCATGCACTGCATGTGTGAACGCCATCCAGAAGGCTGAACTGAACTATACCACCGACACCGGACTGCGTTCGAAGCGCGAATGGAAAAGTCTTCCGGCCACCATCACGATGAACTCCCTGACCGCGAGTCCACCAATCTGGGGCTATACAATAACGGCCCCCAAGCCGCCTGCCGAGGCGAACACGTGGTTCATCAACGTCACTGACAGCCGTGACGCCATGGTGAGCACGCCGGTGCAATTTAGCCCGTGATCCAAGATGCGGGTGTTCGTGACGTATAGAGGTCATGAACAAAATCTGCGCCCTTTTCGCGACGCTCTCCCTCGCAGCCCACGCTGGGCCGCTGCCGGTGATCGAAGTCGAAGGCCAGCCACTGGCGGCGAATGCGCAGCGGGTCGTGCAGGCGCTGGATTTTCTGGGCAGACCGCTCGCAAACGAACTGCGCACGAAGTTGCAGAGAGCGATCACGGCGCGCGATGGCGCAGGCGTGCAGTCTGTGCTAGACCCGCAGGTGCTGTGCGCGGTGGACATCAGCCCTGAATCACGTGTGAAGGCGCAGCGCGGACCGGCCACCGCGCAGTTGCAGCAGGCAGGCTACACGCCCGTGCTGATCAAAGTGATCAACCACGCCACCAGCGTGGCGCGCCTGCAGATCAGCAGCCCGCAGGCAGGTCCCTCCTATGCAGGCGTGGCCAAGCTCACCATGGAGCGCGAGCGGCAGACGCATCTGCGGGAGAACGAGAACACGCAGGGCACCGACCGTTTTCTGGAGATCAGCTTGTTTGATGCGCCGCCAATGACCGCAAACCTCAGCGGTCTGGAAGTCGAATACGTCATCGCACTCGTCTATTCGAGCGAGGTGGGCAAACGCGAGGCCTCGCTCGTGTTCGACATCGGCCAGGGAACGCAGGATCTCGGCTTTCGTGCGGAGGTGCCGATCCTGTTTCAGGTATCACCGGCAGTGAAGGTGAAGCTCGACATTCAGGACTTCGACGGACAGGCCACCACGGCACGCCTGACCTTCACCAATGCGCAAGGGCAGGTCTTTCCGCCACAGGCACGAAGGCTCGCGCCGGATTTCTTTTTCCAAAAACATCTGTACCGCCCCAGCGGCGGCACCGTGCTGCTGCCGCCGGGAGAGTTTACGATGGAGGCCTCGCGCGGCCCGGAATATCGCACAGTAAAGACAAAGGTGATGATCCCTTCAGCGAAGGAGACCACGCTTCCCGTGAAGCTTGCACGCTGGATCCATGCGGCGGACTTCGGTTATTACAGCGGCGATCATCACATCCACGCCGCTGGTTGCGCACACTACACCTCGCCTTCCGAAGGCATGCGGCCGGAGCACATGTTTCAGCAGGTGAAGGGCGAGGGGCTGAACGTCGGCTGCGTGCTCGCCTGGGGCTACTGCTTCGACTACCAGCGCCAGTTCTTCGGCCCGCAGGTCGATCAATTCAGCGAGCCGCTGACGCAGATGAAATACGACATGGAGGTGAGCGGCTTCGGCTCCGCAGCGCTCGGCCACGTGTGCCTGCTCAATTTGCGTGAGCTGGTGTATCCCGGCGCAGACGGCATCAAAGGCTGGCCCACCTGGACCTTGCCCGCGCTGCGCTGGACCAAGCAGCAGGGCGGCTTCACCGGCTATCCGCACTCTGGCAGTGGCATGCAGGTGAACTCCGCCACAGCGGCGAAGCGCCTGCTCGATCTCTACGATGCCAGCAAGGATGCGCGGCTCACGGCTGCCGAAGCGCAGAGTGCGCTGCTGCCGGAGCCGTTTGATAAAACTGATGCCGATCACGATGGCGGACTCAACGAAGCCGAAATCATCAGCAGCCATGAGCGCGTGCTGGATCTGCTGCCCAACTTCGCGATTCCCGATGCGGGCGGCCATGAAATCTTCGTCACCACCGCGCATGGCGTGTGTGACTTCATCAGCGCGATGGACACCGCGCGCCTGCTGGAGTGGAACACCTGGTACCACCTCATGAACTGCGGCTTTCCTCTCAAGGCCGCCGGCGAAACCGATTTCCCCTGCATGAGCGGCACCCGCGTGGGCCAGGGCCGCACGTATGTGAAGCTCGGCAAGACCGACCGCATCGATTTCAAGAAGTGGTGCGAGGCGATGGCACAAGGACGCAGCTATGTGAGCGATGGCTATGCGCACGCGCTCGATTTCACCGTCGCGGGCCAGCCCTCCGGCGACGAGGTGCGCCTCGCGCAGCCGGGGAAGGTTGAAGTGCGTGTGAAAGCCGCGTTCAGTTCTGAGACACCGCTGGAGATCGCCTATGGCGGCGCGACACCCGTCGCTGGCGCACGTCTGACCGGCGACACGGTGAACTATCACGATGTCACCGCAGCGCAGCCCTATGCCGGCGGCAAACGCAAGGTGGAGCTCATCGTGAATGGTCTGCCCGTGGCCATGCGCGAGGTGCCTGCAGATGATCAGATTCATGAGATCACCTTCAGCGCCGACATCCCCCGCAGCAGCTGGGTGGCGGTGCGGCAGTTTCCACAGCTTCACACGAACCCGGTGAACGTCTTAGTCGCAGAACAACCCATCCGCGCCTCACGCCGCAGTGCGCAGTGGTGCCTCGGCTGCATTGAGCAGCTCTGGCGCGTGCGGGAGAAAAACATCGCTCCGGCAGAGCGTGAGGAAGCCAGACGCAGCTATGAGACGGCCAAAGAAATCTATCGACGCGTCGCCTCTGAGGCTCCGGCAGGCAGTTGAGGCAAAAGTCCAAATTTAATGATGGGCGCGACCCATTGCCTTCGTTGCATCGGGCTCATGAAACGGAACATCTCCCGACGCACTGGACTCAAGCTGATGACAGCAGGCACCCTCATGGGTCTTGGTGCCCGTGACAACTCGCCTGCCGCTCCGGCCAAACCCGACGCACCAACGGATGCCTGGGCCAAAACGCATGACCGTGTGTTTCTCGGCGGTGAATTCTGGGCGAATCCGATGGAAGACTGGCGCGTGAGCGAAGGCGGCGCGGAGTGCCTGAACATGGGCGGTGGCCGCAGTGTGCATTCACTGACGCATCAAGTAACGCATAACGGTGACTTCACGATGAGCGTGACGCTGACCCGCCTGGAGATCGGCAAAGCCGATGGCGGCGCGGGCTTCCGCATCGGCCTGCGCAGTGAAATCAACGAATACCGCAGCAACTGCTTTGTGCAGAAGGGCATCAACGCCGGATGGCAGGGCGAAACTCTGGTTCTAGGGCCAAAGACCGCTCCGCTCAAAGACGGCAATGCTTTGAAACAGGTTCGGCTGACGCTCAAGGGCGCAACTGAAGGAGACAAGTGCGTGGTGACACTCACAGCCAATATCGCAGACTCTGGCGTGGAGCTGGGGACGATCTCGCACCCCTTCGGTGCAGAGGAGATTCTCGGCAATGTCTCCATCGCCAACAACTTCGCCGCTGGTGCTGTGGCGGGGGCAAAGAAAAACAAGGGCAAGGCGGGTGCAGCAGGAGGAGGACGCTATCGGTTTCAAAACTGGACCATGGCAGGCAGCGCCTTCACCGTGACGCAGGGCAACCAGTTTGGACCGCTGCTGTGGTCCATGTACTCGCTGAGCGATTCACGCACGAACGAGGGCTTTGTGATGAAGCTCAGCGCGCTAACAGGTCCCATGGGGGCAAAGGACAGTCAGGTGGTCGAATTGCAGGTGCAACAGGGCGGCAAATGGAAATCACTCGATAAGGCCAAGCTGGATCCTGATGCATGGGTGGCGACCTTCCGCATTCCCAAATGGAATGAGAAGCAGGCGACGCCGTACAAGCTGGTGTATCGCGAAAAGCATACGGACGGCAGCGAGACGCCGCACGAATGGACCGGCACCATCAAAGCCAACCCCGAAGGCCGCCCGCTGCGCATGGCCGCACTCACCTGCCAGAACGACTACGGCTTCCCCTACGCGCCTGTGGCGGAGAATCTGCTCAAGCTCGATCCTGATCTCGTCTTCTTCTCCGGCGACCAGATCTATGAGAACCACGGCGGCTTCGGCATCATCCGTGAACCCGCAGAACCCGCGATCCTGAACTACCTGCGCAAGTTTTACCAGCACGGATGGGCCTTCCGCGAGGTGATGCGCAATGCACCCACGCTCTGCCTGCCGGATGATCATGATGTCTTTCAAGGCAACATCTGGGGCGAGGGCGGCAAGAAGATGGACGTGGGCGATGCAGGTGCCTCCTCCAAGGGCGGCTACATCGAGCCGGCGCGTATGGTCAATGCGGTGCACAAGACGAATGTGGCGCATCATCCGGATGCGTATGATCCCAAGCCAGTGCAGCAGGACATCAGCGTATATTATGGCGACATGGTCTATGGCGGCGTGAGCTTCGCGATCATTGCCGACCGCCAGTGGAAAAGTGGGCCAGAGCATGTGGAGACGGGCGCTGGCCGCGCAGACCACGTGCCTGATCCGAACTTTGACACATCCACGCTCGACAAGCCGGGGCTCGTGCTGCTTGGCGAGCGGCAGGAGGAGTTTCTCAAAAAATGGGCGCAGGACTGGCGCGGGCACACGCTGAAGGCCGTGCTGAGCCAGACCGTGTTTGCCAATGTGGCGACGCATCATGGCGGGCCCGATGGCTACCTGAAGGCCGATCTCGATTCCGGCGGCTGGCCTCAGACGCCGCGCAATCGGGCCGTGGAAATCATGCGTCCCTCCATGGCGCTGCACATCAATGGCGACCAGCATCTCACCACGCTGACGCAGTACGGCGTGGAAAAACAGCGCGACAGCAACTGGTCCTTCTGCACGCCCGCCATTTCCGCCGGTTATCCCCGCTGGTGGCGGCCGGATGAGCTCAAAATGCCGCATGAAAACCGGCCCAAGCATGGCCTGCCGGACACAGGCGAGTTCATCGAAGGTCTCGGCAACAAGGCCTACGTCTACGCCGTGGGCAACCCCGTGGTCGGCCAGGCGGCAAACCGCTACGAGAAGGCACATGAGAAAGGCAGCGGCTTCGGCTTCATCACCTTCGACACAGTGAAAAAGACCTACTTCATCGAGTCCTTCCGCTTCCTCATCGATGTGAAAGACGGCAAGCCGGGCAATCAGTTCCCCGGCTGGCCTGTGACGCTGCAGCAGAAGGAAAATCGCGGTGAGAATGTGATCGCGTGAGGAGAGATACGATGGGCACTCCTGCCAGCGCTGCCCGTGCTGGTCTGCTTACAGAACCAGAACGCCATGAGTACAAGCTCCATTTTTACCGCGTACAAATGAACCACCATGAGACTCCTCCCGCTGCTCCTCGGCATCACGGCCACTGCCTTCGCTGCTGACTCACCCAAGCTGCATCCCAAGGCGGCGGCGCTGCCCTTCACGCACCAGGGGCCGTTTGTCACCACGGCAGACGGCGGCGTGCTGTGCATTGATGCGAAGAACGCGCTGCGCAGTACGGACGAGGGCCGCACATGGAGCACCACACCGTTGTTTGCCGAACCGGCGAAGTTCAACGTCAGCAACGAGCGCGCGCTTCTGCGCACCCGCGAAGGTGTCATCATCTCCGCCTGGATGAACGGCGCGGAACGCAAGGAGCCCAAAGGCTGGCACTGGGGTGAACCCGGCGTGGACTGGAAGTCTTTCGTATTGCCGACTTATTCCTGCCGCAGCACGGACGATGGCAAAACGTGGGAGAAGCCCGTGCTGCTCAGCACGCCATGGTGCGGGTGCATTCACTCGATGATTCAAATGAAGTCGGGGCGCATCGTGCTTGTGGGGCAGGAAATCATCCCGCAGTGGCGGCATGCCACGGTGATGTGGGCCTCAGATGATCTCGGCAAAAGCTGGCAGCGCGGCGACATGCTCGACTACGGCGTCGGCACGCATGATCACGCGGGCTCTCTCGAAGGCAGCGTGATCGAGCGCAAAGACGGCTCGCTTTACCTTTTGCTGCGCACGGAGTCGGGCTTTCTATGGGAGGCGATCTCGCGCGATGGCTTGAAATGGACCGGCCTGAAGCAAACAAACATCGCCTCCGTCACCTGCTGCCCGCAGATGGCGCGTTTGAACGATGGCCGCATCGCGCTGCTGTGGAATGCGCCGCCGCGGCATGATCCGAAGAGCGGCTCCAGCCGGGTGGAGCTGTCGCTCGCGTTTTCAGACGATGAAGCGGCCACGTGGTCCAAGCCGGTCATCGTGGCCGCGAACTACGTGCCGGGTGGCCGCGTGTCTTATCCCTACCTTTACGAGCGCAAGCCCGGAGAGCTGTGGATCACCACCATGCAGGGCGGCCTGCGCATGAAGATCAACACTGCCGATCTCGGCGCAGGCGAGATCCCGGTCTTTGTCCCGCCGCCCAAGGCGGAGCCGAAACCAGGCGGCATCGTCATGTTTGGCGATTCCACCACCGCGCCGCGCGGCAGCCTGAAAGTGTATGCCGCGCGGGTGGAGACCATGCTGCAAAGCATCGGCTCCTCGCTCGGCGTGCACAATGCTGGCATTCCCGGCAACACCACGCGGGATGCGCTGAAGCGTTTGCAAACCGACGTGCTGAAGTACCAGCCACGCATTGTCGTGATGCAGTTCGGCATCAATGACTCAGCCATGGATGTGTGGAAGAACCCGCCCGCCACTGAGCCTCGCGTGCCACTGGCCGAATACCTCAGCAATCTGCGCCGCATGATCTCCGCCACCCACGAGGCGAAGGCCAAGGTCATCCTCATGACCACCAATCCGCTGCGCTGGACCTCCAAGCTCCGCGAGCTGTATGGCAAACCGCCCTACAATCCCGCTGCCGAAGACGGCTTCGACTCCGCCACGCTCGCCGGTTACAACGAAGCCCTGCGCAAGCTCGCCGCAGAACTGAAAGTGCCGCTGGTGGATGTCCGCGCGGCCTACCCGGAATTCGCAGCCAAGCACCAGACCACCATTGAGGGGATGCTGCTGGACGGCATGCATCCGAATGACCTCGGACAGCAGCTCGTTGCGGAGCTGCTGGTGCCGGCCATTCGCGGAGTCTTGCGGTGAGTGGAATGTGGGCGGTCAAACTTGCCAGAAAATCGCCCTTGCATTGTTAACCTTTTGGTTAACTAATTGCGCCACACCGCTATTCAACACCCATGACCACCACCGAATCCGACACCCTGAACCTCACACGCTTGTTCAAAGCCCCGCGCGAGCGCGTGTTTGCCGCCTTCACCACCCCCCAGTACATGGACCAATGGTTTGGCTGCGGCGGCAAAACCACCACCTGCACCACGGACTTCCGCGTCGGCGGCAGCTACCGCCTTGTCACCCATTCCCCGGAGAGCGGGGAGACCTTCATTGTCACAGGCGTCTATCGTGAAATCACGCCGCCGGCCAAGGTGGTTTTCACCTGGACATATGAAGGCGATGAGGAATGGGCAGGCTGCGAATCGGTCGTGTCCGTGGAGTTCATCGCCAGCGGAGATCAAACCGAGCTGCGTCTCACTCAAAGCGGCTTCCCATCGGCCGAAAGCAGAGGCAATCACAGCCAGGGCTGGAACACCTGCATGGACAAAATGGACGCCCTGCTCACGGGGCGGCCAGCGCCTGCGTGCTGAGTCGGCGCATCGCCTAGGCAACATCTGCGGAGAAGCGGGCCCCAAGGGTCCGCTTCTCTTGTTTTCAGTGTGCCGCAGCACACCTTGGGATTGCGCCGGAGCGTGGTCTCGTTTAGCTCTTACGCTCCCAATTCTCCCCCTCCAAATCATGTCCGCGAAGATCATTTATACCCTGACCGACGAAGCCCCCCTGCTGGCCACCTTTTCGTTCCTGCCCATCGTGCAGGCCTTCACGAAGCCCGCCGGTATCACGGTCGAAACGCGCGACATCTCCCTGGCAGGCCGCATCCTGGCAAACTTCCCCGATTTCCTGACGGACGCACAGAAGCAGCCCGACGACCTCGCCTACCTCGGCAAGCTCTGCCAGGAGCCCACCACGAACATCATCAAGCTGCCCAACGTCTCCGCCTCCCAGCCACAGCTCAAGGCCGCTATCGCCGAGCTGCAGAGCAAGGGTTACGCCGTGCCAAATCTCCCTGAAAACCCGCAGACCGACGCCGAGAAAGACATCAAGGCCCGCTACGCCAAGGTCATGGGCAGCGCCGTAAACCCCGTGCTGCGCGAGGGCAACTCCGACCGCCGCGCACCGAAGGCCGTGAAAGACTACGCCCGGGCGCACCCGCACTCCATGGGCAAGTGGAGCGCTGATTCCAAGACCAGCGTGGGCACCATGGGCAAGGATGACTTCTTCTCGAACGAGAAATCCGTCTGCGTGCCTGCCGCCACCGACGTGAAGATCGAGTTCATCGGCAAGGACGGCACCACCAAGGTGCTGAAGGACAAGACCCCGCTCAAAGCCGGCGAAATCCTCGACGCCACGCTCATGAGCAAGAAGGCGCTCGTCGCTTTCATCGAAAGCCAGATCGCCAAGGCGAAGGCGGACGGCGTGCTCTTCTCCCTGCACATGAAGGCCACCATGATGAAGGTCAGCGACCCCATCATCTTCGGCCATGCCGTCCGCGTGTTCTTCAAGGACCTCCTCGCCAAGCACAGCGCCGTGCTCGCTGAAATCGGTGTGGATCTGAACAACGGCTTCGGCGATCTCGTCGCGAAGCTTTCCAAGCTGCCAGCGGACAAGAAAGCTGAGGTCGAGGCCGACATCCAGGCCGCCTACGCCAACGGCCCCGCGCTGGCCATGGTGAACAGCGACAAGGGCATCACCAACCTTCATGTGCCGAGCGACGTCATCGTCGATGCCTCCATGCCTGCGATGATCCGCGGCGGTGGCAAAATGTGGAACGCCGCCGGCAAGGAGCAGGACACCCTGGCCGTCATTCCCGACAGCTGCTACGCCGGTGTGTACCAGGCCGTGATCGACTTCTGCAAAAAGAACGGCGCACTTGATCCCAAGACCATGGGCAGCGTGCCAAACGTGGGCCTCATGGCCCAGGCAGCCGAAGAATACGGCAGCCACAACAAGACCTTCGAAGTTCCCGCCGACGGCACCGTGCGTGTGACCGACAGCTCAGGCGCCGTGCTCCTTGAGCACGCCGTCGAAGCTGGCGACATCTGGCGCGCCTGCCAGACCAAGGACGCGCCGATCCAGGACTGGGTGAAGCTTGCCGTCAAACGCGCCCGCGCCTCCGGTGTGCCCGCCATCTTCTGGCTCGACAAGGCCCGCGCCCATGACGCCCAGATCATCGCCAAGGTGGAGAAGTACCTCAAGGACCACGACACCAGCGGGCTCGACATCCGCATCATGACGCCCGCTGACGCCTGCACCTTCTCGCTCGAGCGCATCGTCAAAGGCGAGGACACCATCTCCGTCACGGGCAACGTGCTGCGCGACTACAACACCGACCTCTTTCCCATCCTCGAAGTCGGCACCAGCGCCAAGATGCTCTCCATCGTTCCCCTCATGAACGGCGGCGGCCTGTTTGAAACCGGCGCCGGCGGCTCCGCGCCGAAGCATGTGCAGCAGTTCCTCGAAGAAAACTACCTCCGCTGGGACAGCCTCGGTGAGTTCTTCGCCCTGGCCCCGAGCTTTGAGCACATCGCCGAAAACTTCAGCCTGCCCAAGGCCAAGGTGCTGGCAGAAACCCTCGACGCCGCCACCGGCAAGTTCCTCGAAAACGACCGCAGCCCCGGCCGCAAGCTCGGCACCATCGACAATCGCGGCAGCCACTTCTACCTCGCCCTCTACTGGGCTCAGGCCCTGGCCGCCCAGACCGCCGACGCCGAACTGCAGGCCAAGTTCAAGCCCATCGCCGAGGAGCTCACCGCCAACGAAACCAAGATCGTCGCCGAACTTCTCGCCGTGCAGGGCAATCCCGTCGAAATCGGCGGCTACTACAAGCCTGACCTCGCGAAGGCGGATGCCGCGCTGCGTCCGAGCGCGACGTTCAATGCGATTTTGGCAAAGGTGTAAAAGCCTGCGTCTGATAACAAGTTGATAGGGATGGGCCTGCGAAGTTGCAGGCCCATTCTTTTGGAATCGTACGGAGTGGCGGGGGTTAAAGGTCATCACCCGCCGCCAATTTCGCAACCTTGGCTGCCAGCCAAGGAAGACCGGCATGCTCGATTGGGTGGATTTTTGTTCAGTGCCGCCGATCATGGCAATGAATCCAAAACGAGGTCCCAATGCGTTTATCGCCAAAGGACAAGCTGCTCATGGCGTGTGCTGCGATGAATGATTGGCCAGAAACACGCTGCCCACCCTTCACCTGATTCCGCCACAGATTGCATGAGACCCGCCATCGATAAACTGCTCCTGGCTGCCGCGACGGTCGTCGTTGCCCTGTTGGTGGCAAACATCGGCCTCATGGCGCGCAACACCCGGCTGTTGAGGGCCGATGCCAGGTGGGTGACTCATACGCATGAGGTGATTTCAGTTCTGGACAACCTGCTCCCGCTGATGACGGATGCGGAAACCGGCCTTCGCGGCTACCTCATCACCGGTGATGCTGCATACCTGGAGCCCTTCGCAGCGGCACCTGCTGCCATTGACGCGCAAATGAGCAAATTGGAGCAGCTCATCGTCGACAGTCCAAGTGAGCAGTCACGCATTCCGCAGCTCCGACGGCTCATCGCTGAGAAATTGAGCGTCATGGAGGAAGCCAGGCTCCTGATGCAGAAGGAGGGCTTTGCGGCGGTCCAGGAAAGGGCGAAGGTCGGTCGTGGCAAGAAATTGATGGACGAGCTGCGCCTGCTGGTCAGGCAGATGGCAGCGAACGAGAGAGAGCTGCTGCAGGTCAGGGATAAACGCACCCACCGCACCTACCGCATCACCATGCTCAGCGGCCTGATCTCGGGTTTGACGGCACTGGCCTGCGTGGGAGCCTTTCTCTACGTGGTACGGCGGCTTCTGAAGACACGCGCTGCCGCTGCTGCCGTCATCGCGGAGCAGGCGGAGCGCCTGCGCACCACCCTCGCGAGCATTGGTGATGCTGTCATCGCCACGGATACTGAGGGAAAGGTGACCAACCTGAATGCTGTGGCGGAAGCGATGACCGGCTGGAGCAACCAGGAAGCCCATGGGCAGCCGCTGGAGAATGTGTTTCACATCGTAAACGAAACCACGCGCCAGCCTGTGGAAAGCCCTGTGACGAAGGCCCTGCGGGACGGCGTCATTGTCGGGCTGGCGAATCACACCATCCTCATTGCCAAAGATGGCTCCGAGAGGGCGATCGACGACAGCGCTGCGCCGATTCGCTGCAAAAAGGGCGATATTGTCGGCTGCGTGCTGGTCTTCCGCGACGTGAGCGTCGAGCGGGCTTCAGACCGCGCACTGCGCACCAGCGAGGCCCGCAAGAGCGCCATCCTGACTTCGGCCTTGGATTGCATCATCAGCATGGATCATGAGGGCCGCATTGTGGACTTCAATCCCGCCGCTGAGCAGACCTTTGGTATTTTGCGTGCGGATGCGATTGGTCGCACGGTGGCGGACACCATCATCCCGCCGGAGTTTCGTGAAGCCCACCAGTCCGGTCTGGCCCGCTTCATGGCCACCGGCGCGGGCCCTGCCCTTGGCAAGCGTCTGGAACTCGCCGCACAGCGCGCAGACGGCACCTGCTTCCCCTGCGAACTGACCATCACCCTCACCCGGATGCCTGACGAGCCGCCCTTTTTTACGGCGTATCTGCGCGACATCACGGCCCAGAAGCAGGCCCGCGAAGCGCTGCGACAGGCTGCGGAGAGGCTGGCGCAGGCCGACCGCAACAAGGATGAATTCCTCGCCATGCTCGCGCACGAATTGCGCAATCCTCTCGCCCCCATGCGCAATGCCGTGCAGCTCCTGGAAATTTCCGGCTCCAGCGATGAGGACCGGCACAAGGCCCAGAGCATTTTGGAGCGCCAGATCGAAAACATGGGCCGCATGATCAATGACCTGCTGGATGTCTCCCGCATCACTGAAGGCAAGATCGAGCTGCGCAAAAAGCCCGTGAGCCTGGAGTCCATCCTCACAGCATCCACCAGTCTAATCCGCGCCAGCATTGCCGCCCACGGGCAGGAGCTCAGCGTCTCCATGCCCCAAGAACAGGTGTATCTGGATGCTGACGCCACCCGCCTGGAGCAGGTCTTTGGCAACCTCCTCGCCAACGCCTGCAAATACAGCGGTGACGGCTCCCACATCGCCCTCAAAGCGGCGCTCGATACCACCACCCAGCCGCCGGAGGTTACCGTCACCGTGAGCGATGACGGCATCGGCATCACGCCCGAGCTGCTCCCTCATGTGTTTGATCTCTTCGTCCAGTCTACGCGTTCTCTGGACCGTGCGCATGGCGGCCTGGGCATCGGCCTCACTCTCGTGCAGCGGCTGGTGGCGCTGCACGGCGGCCGGGTGGAGGCACACAGCGCCGGCCCTGGCCAGGGCGCGGAGTTCATCGTTCACCTGCCCATTCTCAATGCCCCACCACCGCCGCCACCGCCGCGCTCTGTGGCCAAGGCTCCCGAAGTCCCGCGCCGTATCCTCGTGGTGGATGACAACACCGACTCCGCCATCACCATGGCCACCCTCCAGACCCGGCGCGGTCATGAGACCCGCACCGCCTTCACCGGGCCGGACGCACTCATCGTCGCGGCGGAATTCAAACCCGACGTCGTTCTCCTCGACATCGGCCTCCCCGGCATGGACGGCTTTGAAGTGGCGCGCCGGCTGCGCGCCATGCCCGCTTTCCAGAAGATCCAGATCATCGCCATGAGCGGCTACGGCAGGAGAGAAGACCGCGCCCTCGCGCTGGAAGCCGGCTTCGACGAATACCTCGTCAAGCCCATCGAACTCGAGGTCCTGCGCGAGTATCTTCGAAAGCAGGACGAGCTGAATCCCAACAGCCCCGCTTCGTAACTTCGTGCGCAAGCACAGTGCCGGGCATGCGGCCTGCTATCCGCTCTATTCAAACTTGATCGAATACAAATCCGCATCGTTCAGCACAAAGCGCAGCTTCACGACTTTCCCCGCAAGTGAGCTCACATCGTTGCCGCTTTTCCAAGTTACAGTGCGGTCAATGGAATCGCCAAAGACGGGCTGCGCATCGGCGAGCGCAAATCCAGAAATGGGTTTGCCACCGGCATCTTGAATCTCCACCTGAATGCCACCTGCGGCGGAGGTGGCGAAATTCAGCGTGAGCGCCTTGCCGGTGAAGGTGATCGGCTTCGTGGTCAGCTCACCCCCGCTCATCGGAGCGCGGATGGAGACGAACCCATCGAGACGCAGGGTATAGCGGCGGAGCTGGCTGCTCTTGCCGGTCCAGTAGCTTTCGGTGGCGTAGAAGCTGAGCTCGTTGGGCGCGCCTTCGAGGGCCGACTTCGTCTCCACAGGATGCCACGCGATGTACTGATGGCCGTAGTTCCAGGTGCCCGGGCGTTCGATGCCGGGCGGCAGGAAGGCGTCGTTCCAGCGCTTGAACTTCACACCGTCGCGGCTGCTCATGAACAAACCTTCCGTGATGGCCATGCCGTAGCGGTCGCTGGCCTTGGAGCGCCATTCGCGATGCTCGCGCTCGGGCAGCGCGCGCATGCTGTCAGACCAGCCACGCTCGGTGTAGCGCGTGGGAAAGCCGAGCAGCAGATGCGGTGCGCGGTGGTAAGGCTTCACCTGGTTGGTGTAGAGCTGCTCGCTGGGGGAATCGACGTAGCTCAGATCGTGCTGGTTTTCCCAATGGATAAAATCCTTTGAAGTCGCCGTGCGGATGGCGCGATCTCCCGAGGGCTTCCAGTTCTTTTCATCCGTGGTGCCGCCGGTGAAGTAGCGCCAGTAGGCCCGGTACTGGCCGCTGTGCGCATCCCAAAACGCGAGGTTCTGCGAATCAAACGCGCCGTCGGTGATGACCGGCGCATCCGCCATCGGCGACCACCGCAGGCCATCGGGCGATTTCAGCGCGAGCAGTCCCTTCGGTGAATTCGAGCGCACGATGGCCTTGTACTTCGCATCCGCAGGCGCGGCGGGATTCTCGTCTTTGAAGACGGCAGGATGACCGCCATCGGGGTCAACCTTGCCCATCTTGCCATGGGGAATGACGATGTTGTTGGCCTTCGAGCCTTTGAACTCATGCAGGCCCAGCTCCGGCTTGCGCCAGTGGATTCCGTCGTCGCTCTCCGCGTAGCAGGTGAAGAGTGGATGCTCGCCGGTGTTCACCTTGCCCGGTGCTGTCACGGTGAGCTGCCAGCTCTTGTAGTACATGCGGTACTTGTCGCCGTCTTTGAAGACGCTGTGGTAACCGCTGCCGCTGCCCTCCCACGGCAGGTCATGCACCAGCGCGATCTCCTGAATCTGCGGATGATGCAGCAGTTGCTCCGCCTTGCCGCTCAGTTTGTCGATCAAGAGATCATCCACAAACAGCTCGCGTCGGGAGCCGATGTCGATGGCGTCGGCAGCCAATGCAGAGAAGGAGCAAAGAACCAGGCAGGAGAAGAGAATCAGCTTCATGGCAGAACTACGCAGCCAGATAGTCAAATAATCTCTGGTATGACAAACAGACCAGAAGAACAGGCAGACAGTTTCATGGCAGAACGAAGCAGCCGGCGGTAAAATAATGGCGGGTAAAAGGATGTTTTGAAGGATTCGGGCCTTTCCATCATTTTACCCCTCATCATTCTACCAAGTCTCATGCGCCAGCCCTCCCGCACCGAAGACCCCACACCGCAAAGCCGATGCCGCTTTGCGCTCGCCTGGTGTGACATCACACCTCCGGCGGACATCTACCACCGCATGTGGGGCGCGGCGAAGCATGAGCGCGCCACCGGGGTGCACCGGCCGCTGCGGGCCACGGTGGCGGTGTTTGCGGCCATGGAGGGAAAAGGGCGGCAGATCCTCCTCGCGCTGGATCATTGCGTGATGGGAGCCAAGGAGCATGCGCAGCTCGTCGCTCAAGCCGCAGCGATAGGCGGCGTGGCACCGGAGGAGGTGCTCGTGGTCTTCTCCCACACCCATGGCGCGGGCCTCATGGGGCTGGACCGCGCCGAGCTGCCCGGGGGCGATTTGATTCCGCCCTACCTGCATGCGCTGGGCGAGAAAGCAGGCCAACTCGTGCAGCAATGCCTCGCCTCGCTGGTGCCAGCGGGTATCGTCTATGGCCGTGGCCGCTGCAGTCTGGCCACGCAGCGCGATTTCTGGGACGGCAGCCAGTTCATCTGCGGGCACAATCCCGGCGTGCCTGCGGATGACCGCGTGATCGTGGCACGCGTGACGGCGGACGATGGGCAGATGCTCGCCTGCATCGTGAACTACGCCTGCCATCCCACCACGCTCGCATGGGAGAACACTCTCATCAGCCCCGACTACATCGGCGCAATGCGCGAGCTCGTGGAGCGCGAGACCTCTGCGCCCTGTCTGTTTCTGCAAGGTGCCAGCGGCGAACTCGGCCCGCGCGAGGGCTTCGTCGGCGACACCGCTGTCGCGGATCGCAATGGTCGCGAGCTGGGCTATGCCGCGCTCTCAGCTCTCACCGCGCTGCCAGCCGCAGGCACTACCTTCGTTTATCAAGGCCCCGTCGTATCAGGCGCGACCCTCGGCGCGTGGAAGCACGAGAAGATCGATCCAGACACCAAAGCCGGTTGGAAGCTGCAGCGCTGGCACGAGCCTCTGCACTACCGCCCCGGCCAGCCCACCGTGGCGCAGGTGCAGGCCGAGCTCGATCAATTCCAAGCCTCCGAGGCCGCAGCGCGCGCAGCGGGCGATGAGTCCCGTGCGGCAGAATGCCGTGCGATGGCCGAGCGCAAAACCCGCCTGCTGCATCGTCTCCACCAGCTTCCGCCGGGAGACCGCTATCCGCTGCAAGTCGTCGTCTGGCACATGGGCGATGCAGTATGGGTGGGTGTCCAGGGAGAGAGCTACAGCCACCTGCAAACCGAACTGCGCCGCCGTTTCCCGGATCAAGTCATCATCGTCGCCACCATCGCCGCCGACTGGGGTGCCTCCTACCTGCCACCGCGTGACCTTTACGACACCGGCATCTACCAGGAGACCATCGCCGTCGTCGCGGCAGGCAGTCTGGAGCAGCTGATCGAATCCATTTCCATTCACATCACCCCATGAAAATCACCGCCATCGAAACACTCGTCTGCCACGCGCGGATGCGAAACTGGATCTTCGTCAAAGTCGTCACGGACCAGCCCGGCCTCATCGGCTGGGGCGAGGCGACGCTGGAGTGGCACACGCGAAGCATCGTCGGCGCGATCGAAGACATGTCGCATCTCCTCATCGGCGAAGACCCCACGCGGGTGGAGTACCTGTGGCAGGTGATGTACCGGCAGCACTTCTGGCATGGGCACGGCATCGTGCGTGCCACGGCCATCGCAGGCATCGACCTCGCGCTGTGGGACATCGTCGGCAAGGTGGCGAACATGCCGCTCTCCAAGGTCTTCGGCGGCCCGGTGCGTGATTTTGTGCGCACCTACTGCCACCTCGGCGGCGGCAAGATGGAGGACTTTTATCAAACGCCCGCCGACAACGCCAAACGCTTCGCCGAGCTGGCGCAGGCCGCCGTGGCGGATGGCTACACCGCCTTCAAAAGCATGGCGGTGCCCAGCACGATGCCCATCGAGGGCCAGAAGCCCGTGCGCGCCGCAGCAGCCGCCGTGGCCGCCATGCGGGAGGCTGTGGGGCCGGACATCGACATCATGGTGGACTGCCATGCGCGGCCCTCGCCCGCGATGGGGCTGAAGTTTGGCAAAGCCTTGGATGACTTCGGCCTCTACTTCTTTGAAGAACCCTGCTGGCCCGAATGCGTGGACGGGCTCGCCCGCATCAATGCCGCACTCACCACACCCGTGGCCAGTGGCGAGCGCGTGACGAACCTGGAGGCCTTCAAGGACATGTTTGAGAAACGCGCGGTCGAGATCTGTCAGCTCGACATCACCCACTGCGGCGGGCTGAGCGCCGCCAAACGCATCGCCGCGCTGGCCGAGGCTCATCGCATCTCCCTCGCCCCGCACAATCCGCAGGGTCCCGTCAGCACTGCCGCATCGCTGGAGTTTGGCTTTTCACAGCCCAGCTACATCATCTGCGAAACCGTCCACAACGATGTGCCGTGGCGCCAGGACGTGGTGGAGGAAGGCTTCATCATCGAAAAACAAGGCCGCATTGTCCGCCCGAACACCAAACCCGGACTCGGCATCACGATCAACGAAGAGGAGGTGAAGAAGCACCCCTTCCAGCAGGAGATCGTGCTGCGTGAGTTCAGCCCCGATGGTGGCGTGGCGGACTGGTAAAATGATGAAGGGTAAAATGATTCGGATTTGATGGATTCAGAACACATCATTTTACCCGCCATTATTTTACCTTCTAAGGTGCTCAAAGCGCATCTCGCCGAGTTTCAAATTGATCCAAGCAATGCCTGAAAGAGGCGTCAAAGCCAGTAAGCGATGCAGATGGATTTTGAAGTCGCCTGTTTCATTCAGGGCCGTTACTGCCAAGCCAACATCGGGTGTCAGCAGAGTCATCTCGTGATGGCCCACCAATGAACTCCGATCTTTCAGTGGCACGAGATGCCGGGTGCCTTGCATCAAATGCGCTATGGCCTTTCTATAAAGAGGTAGATCAAGGCCCAGGCCAATGTCCCGGCTCAGTTCAATCACACCATCTCGCAAGTTCGTAAACGCCTCGTCGGGCGGCCAGTTTGACTCCGTGGTTTCAAATGTGCGGCGAAGGTCGTGCGTGAGGCGTGTGGAGAGAAAATGCCGCACGACTCGCGGTGGACGAAAGTTCACCAAGCTGCCGTGTTTCGTTCCAGCAAGCAGCAGGTAATTGATTCCCTGGCCGCGATGCACGGCGAGGGTCTCCTTGGCCGTTTTGGCTTCGATGACCGTGCTGTCACACAGCAAAAGGTCGATGAAGTATTCCTTGGCGAACGATTTATGCCTCACACGGATGCCCACCTCTCGTCTGGCCGGCATGCCATCAGAGATGCAGCGTTCGGCCAGTGATTTCTTGTAAATGAGCTCGTCGAGCAGACGTCCAAACTCATTTTGGATGTCAAAGGCATGCGCCATCATTCGCGCGTCAATCTCGTGAAACTCCTGCTGACTGATGCAAGCGATCGGAATGGATGTTTCGATGGGCATGATTGGTAGAATGATGATGGGTAAAATGATTTTCAGATAGGTTCTTTTCAGAACATCATTTTACCCATCATCATTCTACCATGAAACCCACCCGGACCCGCTTCATCGTACTCGCAGGCATCTGCGCGGGGGCGGCGCTGGCGTATTTCACGCGCAATGGCGTGGGCCCGGCGGAGAGCACCATCCGTGCGGAGCTCGGCATCACCAAGGAGCAGTCGGGCATGCTCATGAGCTCGTTCTTCTGGCCGTATGCGCTGTGCCAGATCCCTGCGGCCATGCTGGCGCAGCGGCTGGGCTCGCGCTGGTCGTTGTCGCTGTATGGCGTGCTGTGGTCACTGGCCACGGCATGTCTGGCCTGGGGAAACCTGGCCGTGATGACGGGCGCACGCGCCTTCATGGGCATGGCGCAGGCGGGACTGGTGCCGGTGGGCACCACGGTGATGGCGCGCTGGTTTCCACGCACGGCCCAGGCTTCGGCCTCGGGTGCTTTCAGCGGCTTCATGTCCGTGGGCAGCATCATCGCCGCGCCGCTGACGGCCTGGCTCGTGGTGAGCATCGGCTGGCGCTGGATGTTCGTGTGGTATGCCGTGCCCGGGGTGCTGTGGGCGGCGTGGTTTGCGATTTGGTACCGGAACCGACCGGCGGAGCATCCGGCGGTGAATGCCACCGAACGCGCACAGATCGAGCAGGACGCGCCGCATGAGCCCGCAGAAACTCCGCGTGTGCCGTGGGGGCTGCTGCTGCGGAGTCCGGCGCTGTGGTGTCTATGCATCCAGCAGTTCTGCCGTGCTGCAGGGTACATTTTCTTTGCCAGCTGGTTTGCCACCTACCTGCAGGAGGCACGCGGAGTGACCATCCTTGGCTCCGGCTGGCTCACCACACTGCCGCTGCTGGCCGATGTGACGGGCTGCATGGCTGGCGGCGTGCTGTCAGACGTGCTGCTGCGTCGCACGGGCAGCCAGCGCCTCGCCCGGCAGGGCCTGACCGCCACCGCCCTGCTGCTGTGTGCCGGATTGATTTTCTGCGCCTGGTTCGTCGCGAATCCGGTGATTGCCGTGCTGGTGATCAGCGCCGGCATGTTCTGCGCCGCCACCGCCAATCCATGCCTCGGCGCCACCGTGATGAACATCGGCGGCCCTCATGTGGCCACCCTCAGCGCGACGACCAACATGTGCGGCAATCTGGGTGCCGCAGCATTCCCCATCCTCGTGCCCTGGCTGCTGGCCCACGCCGGTGGCTGGAATGCCGTGCTGGCCGGCTTTGGCGCACTCTACATCATTGCCGCCGTGTTCTGGCTGCTGATTCGAAATGAGCGCATCTCTCAGTGACCAAACGCGCACAAGTGCTTGTTGGTGCGCACATAGATCACACCATCGACAATGGCAGGCGAGGCGAACACAGGCGCCTTGAGGTCGTTCTTCGCCAGCACCTTCAGCGTATCGCTCGCCGCATCGAGCACGGAGATCACACCGCGTTGCGACGTCACATACACGCGGCCATCAGCGGTCACCGCAGAAGCATAGTACTCGCCGGAAGCATCAAGCCGTTCGGCTTGGAAGATCGGGCTGCCGCTCTTCGCATCATACGCTGAGGCCAGCCCGCCACCTTTCACGGTGAAGACGCGCCCGTTCGCAATGACCGGAGAAAACACATACGGCAGCTGCTTCGTTTGCCGCCAGATCACATGCGTATCCGTGATGTCGCCACTGCCACCGGCCTTGATGGCAAAGAGCTGGTTCGCCGCCTTGGCAAAGATGTCGCGCATGGCGTCATACTCGGCCTGGTTGACGGTGCCGTTCTTGTCGGCGTCGATGATCGTGAAGCGGTCACGCAAGGGCCCCTCGGGAAACTCCTTCTCGCTCAGCAGACCGTTTTTGTCCGCGTCATGCGCAGCAAGGAAAGCGTCATGCGGCTCCATTTCCACGCGGTCATCCGGATCCCCGCCCGCGTTCCAGCCGCAGACGATCAGCACATCCCCCACCGCAATGGGGCTCGTGTTCGACACACGTGCCATGCCACTGGCAGACCAGCGCAGTTTGCCGTCCTTGAGATCGTAGCTGCGCGTCCGGAGTGATCCGCTCACGATGAGTTCTTCAATGCCGTCATGCCGCCAAACAAACGGCGTGGAAAAGCTGCGGCGGAATTCGCTGCGGTCCACGCGCCACACGGGCTCACCCGACTTCACATCCAGTGCGATCATGTAGCTGCCCACATCCTGATCCGCCACGATGATCACCTTGCCATCCGCAATGATGGGCGAGGCGCTGGTGCCAAACTCCACGATCGGCGGTGGCAGCGGCTTCTGCCACAGCACCTTTCCATTCCAGTCATACGCCAGCACGCCATAGGAGCCGAAGTAGGCGATCAAGCGCTCGCCATCCGTGCAGCACGTCGGCGTGGCCGGGCTGCCAATGCGGTGCGCACCTTCCACCTTCTCCGCCGGAGCCGCCGCACGCCACAGTTCATGCCCATCCTTCCGGCTCAGGCAAATCGTCACCAGCTTGCCGCCATCCAGTCCCGTGAGCGCGATCTTGTCCTGCCAGAGGCACGGCGACGAATGCCCAAACGGCACCTCCACCTGCCACTTCAGATTCTGCGTGCTCGAAAACTCCACCGGCGGTTTCCCCGTGCCAAGCCCAAGCCCGCCCTCCCCGCGAAACTGCGGCCAGTTGGATTCCGCGAAGCCGGTGGTGATGAAAAGCGTGGTGAGCAGAAAGTGTCGCAGGAGCATGAGCATAAGAAGCGAGCGGCAGGCGCGAGTCTTTCGCGCAGAACACTTCATTTCAACTCCCGCTCCAGCCAGGGGATGATTTGCGCGGCCCAACGGCTGCCATGCTCACGCAGGCCTGCGCCGCTGAAATGCACGCCCTTGCCCTGTCGCTCGCGCAGTTCGCCCTTGAGGGCATCGCTGTCCGGTCCTGCGAGAGCGATGCCGTCTCGCCACAGGGATGCCAGTGCCGAGCGGATGTCGGGGGAGGCTTCATCTCCTGGCACATGGTAGCTGACCTGGGCGACAAACCACGGGGCCTTCCAGCCGATGTCGCGGCGGGAGCTGGTGATGATGTTCTCCAGATACTCACGATACAACTTTCCTGGCAGTGTACGATTTGGGTCCCTCTGGTTCGCATCACTCTCGCCCTGATGCCAGAGCACAGCGCGAAAGCCATACGGGCCGGCGCCCTGCATGAGCTGAAGCAATCTGGCATAGGCCGTACCATTGCTTTCCCACGCACCGCCGGGGAGCTTCTGCACACGGGATTCAATCGTGGGAGGTTGCGGAAACGGCACGCCTTTCGGCAGCCATTCCCGCACACTGGTCGCCCCAATACCACAGGGGATGAAGGCGACCGGGACATTGAATTTCTTCACCAGTGCATCGCCGAGCGGCGGCATGAAGCTGCCGCCCTGGCCGCTGGCACCGGGCTGCGGATCGTTCGCAAGCTGCCAGCGCCGGCCATCACAGACCGAGACACGACCTGTCTGCGTGGATTGCTTTTCTTCACCGTGGTTCGCCGAGTTTGACTGACCGGCGACAATGAAAATCTCACCAATGCCGACGTGTTCGACCGTCGCTTCTTCGATCACCTTGCCATTCAGCTTGGTGCGAAGTTCGAGCCGGTGCCAGCCACCTGCGGGCAGTTCATATTCTGCTCGGAATGACAAGTCATTGATCGCGACATTGAGCGGTATCCAGCCACTGGTTTGTCCATTCACCACAGATCGTACCAAGACCTCGTTCGGCATCTGTGCGAACACGCCGGAGATCGTGATGTTCCCTTGGTGCGCATCCCTGCGTTGAAAGACCTGGTAATCGAGCGGTGCGTTGAGTTTGAGCTGGGCAGGCGCGGCTTCGGGTGGTGTGGTTTGCGCATGCAGCTTGCACAGCGCAAAGAGGAAGACAGACAGGAGCAGAAAACATTTCATGGCAGGATCGCAATGTAGCGCAGTGCCGTGCTGCTGCACAAGGAGCACGGAATTCATTCCGCGCTCCCCTCCTTGAGCCGCCCTCACTCGATCCGCCACGTGGCCTGCCTCAGCACCGCCAGCTTCGGCTCCTTCATCGTCTCATACCACACGCTCAGCAGCGTCCCATCGGCCAGCTCGACGGTGCTGGGATAACCGAGATCACCACCGATGCCATCGCCGGAGAGGATCATGGCTTCGCTCCAGGTCTGCCCGTTGTCGCTGCTGATGCGGGCCTGATTGCCATAAGGCTTGCGGCGGTGGCCGTAGGTCATGACAAGGCGGCCGTCGCGCAGGCGCAGCAGATGGGAGGGCAGCCCCCACACGCCGATGCTGTGCGGTTCGCTCCAGGTCTTGCCTCCATCCTTGGACTCGGTCTGCAGCGTCTCACCCTTGTTGGCATCGTTGTGATTGCGGATCTGCGCAATCAGCGTGCCGTCCGCAGCCTCGACCGCATGCAGTTCGTGATACGACCTGACAGCGTTATCGCCTTTGCGCGTGGGGATTTCCGCCAGCCACTGCCAGGTCTGGCCGTCATCCTTCGACTCCGCCACTCCGACCTTCTTATCGGTCGTCCAGAGCTGCTTGCCCGCATACAGCAGGCGTCCATCCTTGAGCTGGATGGGACCATGCGGACTGTTCACAATGGTAGGGATGCGGGTGGACCAGGACTTGCCACCATCGGTCGAGCGGATCACCCATTCGCCGAGCTCCGCTTTGCGCTCTTCATCATTGAGGCGCTCGTGCGCGGCCTTCCACTTCACAAACTGCTCCTGCGGCATGGTTTTCGAGGTCCAGCCCTTGTCCGTGTGCTCGGCAAAGGTGCTGGCCTTCTTGAAATGATCTTCATAGGCCAGCGAGGTGAAGGTGCTGACAATGAGAGAGCCCTTCGCGGTTTCCAGCACACCGGAGTCACGGTCATCCGTTGCCGTGTCCAGCAGCACACGCGGCCAGGTCCAGGTGGCGCCATTGTCATGCGAAGTCATCGCATGCACCTGACCAAAGGGGCACACATGCGATTCACGACCACCGGACCACGAAACCCACAGCTCGCCATTCTGCCTGCGCACCACAGTCGGCCAGCCATGATAAAACTCCGGCTGTTGAGAGATCACCTTGGTCTCAATGATCTTCGCTACAGGTGAGGCCCCACGCGCGATGAACGGAAAGGCAAGTGCGGAGGTCGTGGTGGCAAGAAAGCGGCGACGATTGGTCATAGTGCCATAGATTACGCGCCCCCTCTGTTTGCTTTCGCAGCAAACCCTTGGTCCGATCATCAGACCAGCGGGAGATGTGCGGTTCGCACAAGGCAACAATGTCTACTTCGACACCATCTTTACCGGCAGCTCGGACAATTCGGCGGGTGTGAGGCTGGCGTTTTTGTCGGCATCGAGCTTGGTGAAGATGCCATCGGTGAGCGTGTCGAATTCCTTGCGATTGACGGCCTTGTCACCGTCCTGGTCGAGCGTGAGCAGTGCCTGCTTGATGAGGGCCACGAGGATCACCCCGCCGATGTCTCCGGCCTCCGCCGCTATGTCATCGCTCAGGCCATCCACTTCGTCGGGCTTGATCGAGCCGTCGCGATTGGTATCCAACTTGTCAAAACTGCCGGTGATGCCGCCCTGCCATTCCCCTTGGTCAAGGATGCCGTCAGCATTGGTGTCAAACTCATGCGCGATGAGCGTGGCGAGTGATTCACCACCCGGCACCGCAGCACGCAGCGTGTGCGCACCGAGCAAAACCAGGGATACGGCAAGAAGGTGTTTCATGGCGTGCCCATACTATCACTCCGCCTCTTTCTTGCGTACAAATTTCTGCACCCGCGCGCCAGTGCCTTCAGCGACATAGACCGCACCGTCCGGGCCAACCGCAATGTCATGCCCGAGCTGAAACTGCCCAGCTGCTTGGCCGTGGCTGCCAAAGGTCTCAACTACCCGCCCGGTAGGATCCAGCTCCACCGCCTTGCCCCGTAGCTGCGGCTGCAAAGAGGGAGAACCGCCATCAATGACGAAGAGATGGCCGTCGGGACCGGTGGCGATGCCATACGGTTTGCCGATCTGCGGGCCTTTCCATTCATGCTGGAATGCCCCCTTCGCATCGAAGACCTGCAACCGTTCATTCTCGCGGTCGCAGACGATGACGCGTCCCTGCGCATCCACGGTGACGCCATGCGGCAGATGAAACTCGCCCGGCCCACGGCCTTTCGTGCCCCATTGAAAATCAAAGCGGCCGTCAGCGGTGAATTTCATTACGCGCGTGTTTTGGTAGCCGTCGCTCACGTAAAAAGAGCCGTCTGCAAGCACCGCCACATCCGTGGGCAGATTGAAATGCTTGTCATCGCTGCCGGGCACACCCGCCTCGCCCAAGCTGAGCAGCACCTCACCAGTCGGCGAACATTTGAAGACCTGATGCAAGCCCACATCCGTGAGCCAGAGATTGCTCTCATGATCCACAGTCAGCCCATGCGGCATGATGAAGCGCTTCGCCCCCCAGCTATTGAGAAACCGTCCCGTCGCGCCATCGAACACGCTCACAGTCGGCGCAGCGATGGCCTCTTTGGGAAAGGGCTTCGACCACACCCGGCCGCTGCGGTGAAAGACGAACACCCGGTTCTGCGCATCGACCCCGACCCCGGCACACAGCCCGAGCACATGCCCCTCTGGCAACTGAGGCCAGCCAGGGACAACCTCATGCTGGGATTGCGCGAAAGACGCCGTGGCGAGGAGACCGAGGAAGAAGATGAAGCGCATGAAAAAGTAAAAACTCACTTCAACTTCGAAACCTTCACATCATCCACATCCGCCGACTTGTTCACCGCCAGGGTGATCATGCGTTTCGTGGGGTGAGCGATGCCTTCGCTGCTGAAGGAAACAGCTTCCAGATCGTCAATGCGGACGGTCATCTGATCGCCGACGATCTTGATGTTCATGCTGTGCCACTCGTTGGGCTTGAGGTCGAGCTTGAAGGACTTGGTTTTGGATTTGAGCAGCGCGGCGAGTTCAGGTGACTTGTCACCTTTCTCGCGGCGGGCGCGGATCTCATTGTCCATGCCTCCGGTCTTGGAGTCCGTGAGCGTGACCGCCTTGTTGGTCACACGCGCGATGCAGAGATGTCCCGCATGCACGGTCTTGATCTCACGATCCACGAAATCGACGCCGAGATCATCGCCCTCGCCAAGCCTGAACTTCAACTGCACAATTCCATCCTGAAACTCCACCGCGTGAAAAATGGCCACGCCATGGTCGGCCTCGGCATGCTTGGTCACGTGCATGTAGCCGTCGATGAGATCCACCTGCTGATGCCCCTTGGCGCGCCACGCGCTGTTGCTGGTCCAGCCGTTGCCGATGTCCTCTTTGCCCGGCGTGGCCTCGTCACGGGAGAATTCGTCGGAAAAGACCGGGGTGATGAAGTCGGCGCGCAAAGAGAGTCAAACAGTGAGGAAGATGAGGATTCGTTTCATGAGCATCAGCGTTTGGGAGGATTCGGCACGGTGCTGGCAGTGTATTCCGCAGCGTCAATGGAGCCGTTGCCATCCACATCACGGGCTTTGAACCATGCGGAGGCATCGGCGGGATCGCGTTTGGCGCTGAACTCCTCACGACTGAGTTTGCCATCATGATCGGTGTCGAGCCTCTTGAACTGCTCGGCGCGGTTGGGATTGTTTTTCGCCTGCGCCTTGCCCTTGGGCCTCGCCTCACCAGCGATGGGCAGCGGCAGATAATCGAAGTCGAGAATCATCTTCCTTTGGAGCGCAGTCTTCAGCTCCAGCGTGGCTTCCTCCAGACCTTTCTGGCCGTAGAGATTGTGCAGCTCATTCGGGTCGTCCTTGAGGTCGTAAAGTTCATACACAGGGCGCGGACTGGTGAACCAGAGATCTTCAAACTCGGTCGCCAGCGTCTTGTCCTCGTGCGCTTGGGTGATGTCCTTCCAGCTCGGATCGCCCGCACTGTCCACAGGCGTGTAGCGCAGGTTCGGGGTGACGTTGTAGATGAGTTTGTAGCGCGTGCTGCGCACGCAGCGGCTGTAGTCCACGCCGCTGGCGGTGGTGCTTTCATTGAAGGTGGCGCTGCCATGCGGACCGCGTTCGGCGAAGATGTGCTGGCGCTCCTTTTCAAACTTCGCGCCTCTGAGCAGCGGCAGAAAGCTCACGCCACTGATGCGCTCGGGCACCGGCAGTCCGGCGGCTTCGAGGCAGGTGGGCGCGATGTCCTCCCCAGAGATCAGCGCGCTGGAGTCACCGCCCGGTTTGATCACACCCGGCCACCACGCGAGCAGCGGCACGTTCAATCCGGGATCATGCAGCGAGCCTTTGCCACTGGGGAAGGCCATGCCGTTGTCTCCCATGAAAATGATGAGCGTGTTCTCCAGTCCGGCGCGCTCTTTGACGATGTCGAGCACGCGCTGAAAATCGCCGTCGCAGTGCTCGATCTCCCCTTCGTAGGCGGAGAGATCGCTGCGCACGCCGGGCAGGTCCGGCAAAAAGCCGGGCACCTTGAGCTTGGCTGGGTCCGGTGGATTTTTCCCGGTGTTCCAAGCATGATGCGGATCACTGAACCCGACCCACAGGAAGTAAGGCTTGTCCTTCGGCCGCTGGTCAAAGAACTCATTCATCTTCGCCGGCACATTCTCCTGACCGCTCGCATCGACGTAGTTGAAGCGATCCTTGAAGGTGACCATGTGATGCTCATCAAACACCTGCGCGGATGCCTCCGGGCCGCGCCCCGAACCATCGAGATGATACGTCCGTCCGCAGCAGCCAACAAAGTAGCCTGCGTTCTTCCGCAAGATCTCCGGAAAGGTGATCTCATCCCGCGGCAGCGGTGATGAAAACCGCGTGATGCGGCAGGCCACCGGCGAGCGCCCGGTCATAATCGTGGCACGCGAAGGCACGCACTGCGGCGCACCCGTGAACATGCGCCGGCACATGATCCCCTCGGCGGCAAATCGGTCGAGGTTCGGAGTCTTCATTTCCTCACGTCCGTAGCAGTGGATGAAGGGATAGCTGTGATCATCCGAGAGAATGAAAAGAATATTCGGAGCAGCCGAATAGGATGAATGCAGGCTGATGAACGACGAAACGAGAATGAGCAGAAAAGAAAATCTCATGGCAGGACGGGCTTGGGTTCAATGTCGCTGGGGTTGATCCATCCGGCCTTCATGGGCTTGCCGCTCATGAACTTCTCGTAGAAGCCAACGTTCGCCTTGGAGGCGTGCTCGTATTTGTCGAAGATCTCGCCCTGCCCAAACATGCGCGGATCACCCTGTGCTTTGAGCTCGGTGTGAAGCTGCTCACGCAGTGCTGTGGCGCGTGGATCAGCGGGCGAGTTCTTCACGAAATCGGGGTCGGACTTGAGGTCATAGAACTCGGCGCCAGGGCGCAGGCCAAAGCAGAGCTGCCAGAAAGGATCGGCGGGATTTTTGCGGTGCGCATCAAGGATGAAGCTCTTGGTGGCGCCAGCATCGCAGTCCATGTAGCCGGTCTCGGGATTGCCCCCGGGCCAGCGCGAGGGCTCGAAGTTTTCGACAAAGACACTGTCCTTCGTCACGATGGCGCGGATGGGGTAGCCCCAGTCATGCGGGCGGCCCACATCGGTGCGCTCCTTGCCGAGGAGCACATGATCGCGCACATGCGCAGGCTTGTTGGCAAAGAGATCCGTGAGGCTGCGGCCCGGTGACTCCGCCATGCCGGTGTCCGCCCACTTCATGCCCGCCACTTCAACGAGGGTCGGCGCGAGATCAACAAAGCTCACGAAATCGCTCAGCGTGCGGCCCGGCTGCAGGATGCCCTTCTTCCACATCATCGCCAGCGGCACATGGTTGGCCTGCACGTTCGCGTTGCCTTTGCTGCGCGGGAAGGGCATGCCGTGGTCTGCGGTGACGATGACGAGCGTGTTGTCCAGCAGGCCGCGTTTTTCGAGATCAGCGATCATTCGCCCGAGGTGCTTGTCGAAGTGCTCCACCTCAAAGGCGTAATCGAGCATGTCATTGCGGATCACCTCGTTGTCCGGCCAGTAGGCAGGCACGTGGTCAATGTCCGTGAGCTTCTTGCCGCCCTTCGCCACACCGCTGCCAAATTCATACCCACGGTGCGGCTCCACGCTGCCATACCAAAAGCACCAGGGCTTGTCAGCCGGCGCGGCATTGAGGAAGTCGCTGAAGTTCGCCGCGTAGTCGCAGTTCAGAATCTCAGGCGTGGGTGCCTCCGCTCTGCGTTTGTTGTAGGGCGTGCCCGTCATCTGGCGAGGCTTGCCATTCGCATCCACCGCCACGCCGGGGCCCCAGCCCTTGGTGGTGTAGCCCACATTCCAGCCCTTCTCCGCCAGGGCCTCGCCCCAGCCTTTGAACTCCGGCGGGAAGTAGCAGATGTGATTCGCCGCTTCTTTGAGCTGCCATGAATTGCGCCCCGTGAGGATGCACGCACGTGAAGGCGCGCACTTCGCATTCGGCGTGTAGGCCTGGCTGAAGAGCAGCCCCTCCTTCGCCACGCGGTCAAAGTTCGGCGTCTTCACCCATGGCGTGCCATAGGCGCTCGCATGCGGCCCCCAGTCATCAGCAATGGCAAAGAGGATGTTTGGCGGCGGCTCTGCCGCGAATGACGAAGCCAAAACTAAAAATGACGAAAGGATGAGGGCTGCTGGTTGGCGCATGGCGAGGGAACGATGCGCATGAGAGGTTCCTTCGGCAAATTGAAGGAGCATGCCTGATCGCCGCCGGGATCACCGTGCAAACATCTGCGCTGCTTTCTGGAGCAGCGGGTCGGCAGGAAGAATGGACTGGCCGCTGCGGATCACGGCGCGGGCTTCAGCAAGCTGATTGAGCTGGGCCAGTGCCGTGGCTTTGGCGCAGTAGGCACCCGGCAGGCAGGGATCGAGATCAAGCGCCTTGGACGCAGAGGTCTGCGCATCCGCGAACCGGTGCAGCTCAATGAGCGCATTGGCGCGGTTCACCCAGGCCTTGGCATACGCGGCATTGAGGGCGATGGCGCGGTCCGCACTGGCCAGCGCCTCTGCAGGCTTCTTCATGCGCCGCATGAGGATGGCGCGATTGTTCCAAGTGATCGCTGCGCCGGGCTGAGAGGCCACAATGGCATCCAGCACGCTGCAAGCCTGCTCCGCAGGCAGGAGCTCGATGAAGAGATGCGAGGTGCCATCGAGTTCGCCCATGCGGTTGAATTCGTAGGCGAGCTCCAGCGCCTGATCCAGCCAGCTCAAAGCATCCTCACGGCGGCCAAGACCCATCGCGGCCTGCGCTAGATTGGCCAGAGGGCCGGGTTCGTCAGGAGCGAGCTGGCGGGCTTTCGACGCGCTCAGAAATGCGGCATCAAAGTCGCGCCTCTCCATGTGGATGCAGCTTTGGATCTGATGCGCCTTCCAGTTGGCGGGGTTCAGGCGCAGCGCACGTTCAGCCTCGCCATGGGCTTTGCGCGGCTGACCGAGATTGAGCCAGGTCTGCGCGGCATTGACGAGGGCATCTGCCTGCAACGGCGAATCGGGAGCTGTCGTGATTGGAGGCGGTGCTCCGAGCAGGGAGCTAAACATGGTCTCCAAACGTGAAGCAATCACTTGGAAATTCGCGGGCCGTGCAGCGGGATCAATGGCGAGGCACTCCCGCAGCAGCGCGGCCAGCGGCTCCGGCATGCGGGCGGCGGTGCAGAGCTCTGCAGGGCGTGCTGCCTCCGGAAAGTGACCCAGCACCGCGCACAGCAGCGTGACGCCGTAAGCATACACGTCTGCCGCGGTGCTGCGGCCCGAACGCCGCGCGACCATCTCAGGAGCCATGAAGCCGTCCGTACCGGCGATGAGTCCCGCAGGACCGGTATCGCCTCCGGTGAGCGAAAGCCCGAAGTCGCTGACCTTCGCCACGCCATCAGCGGTGATCAGTACATTGGCAGGCTTCAGATCGCCATGCACCAGCTGCTCTTCTTTGAAGGCATGCGCAAGACCCCATGCCATGCCAAGGCCATGCTGCAGCGAGCTGCGCCAGTCCGTGCGGCCCTTCGCGATCTCCTCTGCCAAGGTGCGACCGCCGGTGATGTGCTCCATCACGAGGAAGGGAATGCGGTTGTGCATTTCCACGCCGTAGGCGAGCACGAGATTGGGATGCGGTGTGAGCGCCACGGAGTTCATCGCCTCCGCCACGAACTGCTCGCACAGCTCCGGATCAGTCAGATGCTGCGGCAGCGGGCTCTTCAAGGCGGCGAGCGAATCCCCTCGCTGATAAGTTTCCGGCCCGAGACTGCGGCAGAGGTACACCAGCCCGAAACCCCCATGCAGGATTTTGAGCACCTCATATTTCCCGCCGATGCAGGCTCCTGGCTGAAACGGCACCTGCTCCAAAAAACGGCACTCGTGCTGGAGTTGGCGGATGAGATCGGCCTCTTCCTGTGAGCCGCTGTCCAGCCCAAGCAAGTCTGCAAGACCGCCTGCCTCCAGCGCATTGCCGCGCTCCAGGCGTGCGATCACCGAACCACCCGGTGTCACGGCGGAACGCGCTTCACTCGCATCGATCAGCCCGCGCCTCAGGGCGGAAAGCAGATCGCGCAAGCTGCGGGAATTGGCATCGGGTGGCATGGCGGAATTCAAGCGGGGCGGCTGAGCGCGGCGAAGAGATCGCGAACCTCCGCGTCCACTTCATCGCTGTCCGTCGCATACTGGGAGATCTCCTCGCGCAGCAGCCGTTGGTAGGCGCGCCGTGCGGTGACGAGGCGGTTGGCCACTTCTTTTTCCGTGAGTCCAAACTCGGCCGCCATGTCGCGCTGCGAAGGTGCCGCGACGCCATCGAGAATGGGCAGAAGCATGAAGCGTTTGAAAATACTGAAGTGCGTCTGCTTGCCAGTGGCCTGGCACTCGCGGTCCAGAGCGTCCACCACACGTGCCAGGAGCATGCGCGCCCATGACTGGGTGAAGGCATCCTCCGGAGTGTGGTTGTCCACACCCATCACCGCAGCGCTGCCGCCTTCTTCAAGCACCTCGTCTGCGGAAATAAATCCGCCCGCTGGCCGCCGCTGCTGCGCCTGATCATGCCGGTGCGCATTAGCGGCGTAATGCTGAAGGGCGGAAAGCATCAGACGGCGAAAGCGCCCGCGTGCCGTCTCCGCCTTTTCAAACAATTGATGCTGCATGGAGTGGAGAAAGAAGTCCTGCACCAGATCCTCGGCCTTCTCATGTCCAAAGCCGCGCCGCGCGAGATAGGCCAGCACCGGCTTGCGATACAGCTGGTACAGCGTGCCGAGCACTTCGCTTTTGGTGGTTTCATCACCGTCTTTCAGCCGCGCCAGCTGTGACCAGCGCGTCTGCGGAAACATCTCGCCGTCGTTGCTCATGCAGTGCAGGCTACGAGGCAAAATGAAAACGGCAAGCCCGCATGGAACCGGGCTTGCCGTTGTGTTTGACGCGGCCTCTCAGGGAGCCGGCGGCGGCACCGGGTGGACCTCCAGGCGGATGCCGGGCGCTCTGCCAGACTCCTTGTATTCCTTGATGGCCTGTTCCGGCGTGCGCCCGCTGCCGGTTTCACGTGGAGGCTGCGCCTCGCTGATGCGCTCCACCAGTTTCTTGGCGGCGTCGAGCTTGTCATCGGAATCCGCTGCTGAGAGCGGAGCGTTGAGGCTGACAAGCAGGAGAAGCGCGAGATGGATTGATGTTTTCATGATGAGTAGAGATGAGGTGGTTTGATGCAGGGGCGGTTCAGGCAGGAATCATCGTTGTGCTGGCGGAAGACGGACGGGTGGGTTTCCCCGGCAGCCTGACGCACCCCTCGTCTGTCCCGGTCACTGCCAGCTGATCCCAGGGATCAGCGGTAGGTGGCAGCGGCACGCAGGGACGGCAGGGCTTGGGCAGTTCAGGAGTGGGCGCCGGGTAGATGGGTAGCGGACACAGCGGCAGCGGGCTGATGGGCAGCGGGCGGATCCATGTGTCAGCGTGGGCGCTCGGATGAAAGGCGAGTGTGGCGGCGGTGAGGAAGCAGAGGTGAAGCATTGATGTTTTCATGGGATGGAGTGGGTGAAGGGTGGAGGGTGGAGGGATGTGATGAGTCTTACCCGCGGACGGCGGCGACGGCGGTGGGCCCACGAGGGCGGGGTGGGTCTTTGCAGATTTCCTTGATGCGATCGGAGAGCGACTCGCCGGCCTGGGCTCCGGTGATGGAGGAGACGGCGACAAGGAGCAGCAGGGTTTGGATGAGTTTCGTTTTCATGGGATGCGGATGTTGTTTGTATTTTGTTGGTTAAGTTTGATCGGCTGATTTGCCTCTCTGCAGATGGATTACCGGTCCGTGTGCCGACTCTGCGTGAGGCTTGAAAATAATTTCACTTCGTGACGCAGAGACGGCTGCCCCATGTTTGCAGGAGGTGGATTGACGACTGCACCGCCGTCGATTATCCGATGGCATGTGTCAGTGCCGGATCATCACTCAGCGACAACTGCGCTGCTCCGGCTCTGCTGATTTCACCCTGCACTGATCATGGCTTACGACTGGGATGATGACCTCCAAAGGTTCTGCCGCTCCGCCAGCCGCGGACATGTGGATTCACCCAGCGAAGAATGGCTGGCAGAGAAGCTCAATCAGGCCGCTGCGCTGGCCAAGGCGGGCAACCTGCGTGAAGCCGCAAAGCTCATTGAAGAGATCCGCGCACGCGTGGTGGCCGTGCGTTTGTTTTTCAGCTGGGACGACGGGATTCTCTGCTTTGGCAATCTCATCCGTCTGATCCGTCGCATGTCACCGGAGACCCAGGTGCCGTCCGAATACCAGAAGCTGCTGGATGCCCAGCCCAGCCTGAAATGGGACGAAGACATGACCAAAAAACAAAAGGCCTTTTGGTATGGCTCATCAAATGCTGAGGTGGGTGGCACCCTCATGATCGGACCCGCCTCTGGGTCGTCTGGAAAGTCCGGCTGCGTAGTGATCGCGCTGGGTCTGCTAACTGGCAGCCTGGGACTGGCAGTGCTCTGCCTGCTGTGCCACTGAGGCTATCAAAGGCCGGTGTCCCACACCATAACAGCGCAGTCATGTCCTCCGCTCATGACACGTCCACCGGAAGGCGTAATTGCGCAGGCATTGATGGACATGCCCGGCTCATGGCCGCGCAGGCGGAGCCGGATGCTGCTTTTTGAATCGGCACCGACTTCGATGACACAAACCTCGGCGCCAGATCCTGCTGCCGCCCATTGGCCACCTGAAGCGAGCTGGAACCCCGTGAAATAATCGTCATTGGAATCAGCCAGGCGATCGATGATTTTGCCTTCCGTGACATCCATTACACACAGCTTGGACCCCGAAAGCACAAGAGCCTTCCAGCGCACGGACATAAAAGCAACCGCACTGATTGCACGTGCGGGAAAGTGGGCCGTTTTGGCCAGCTGTCCGTTGCTGGTATCCCAGACTTTGACCGTGTCTGCATGATCTCCGCCACCCGTGAGCGCCCACGCGCCATCGGGGGACAGGGCCACCGCAGCCACGCCTCCATTGAGAGTGCCTCCAAAGAAGCCTCCAAACTTCCGCACATGCGATCCTTTGACCGTGTCCCACAGCCGCGCGGTGCCGTCGCCACTGCCGGTGATCAACAGTCGTCCGCCAGCCGAGGCCGCGAGACTGAAGATGGTGAAGGAATGCTTGCGCAAGCAATGAAGCACCCGGCCGCTCGCCAGGTCCCAAATCCACAACGCACCGCTTTGACCCGCAGCGGCCACCCGTGATTCATCGCCCAGGAAAATCACGGAGGTGAGAAAGTTGCCATCCGCTTTCAAGGGCGGCAGTTCCTGTCCGGTCTCCAGGTTCCAGACGCGCACGAAAGAGTTCCAGCCGACAGACAGCCCGATGCGTCCATCACGCGAAATCGCCAAGGCCTCCACGTTGTTGTCGTGCGCCCGCTTGAACTGAAACCGCAGGTTGCACTGCGTCTTTGCCGCAGGTGCGGGAGCCGGCTGAGCCACGGTCGCCGACTGGCGCTGCTCCTGATGAAGCTCATCCAGAGAACGCAGCAGGGCCTCCCGCTTTTCCTCCACGTCTTCGACTGGCGCTGCCGGCAGATCATCACGCTCGCCAATGCCGGAGCAGGCGATGGCAAAGGTTTCCTGCAACCAGCGCCACGCGCGGTGCCGCTTGGGCTCGGCATCAGTTTTACGGACTTCATCCGCAAAGACGGAGAGCAGCTTGTCCTCGCTGTCGAAGAGCGTTTCGAGCGGCATGTCCGTCTCCAGCATCTCAAGCACAACCGCACCCAATTGCCCCGCCGTCGCGAGCAAGTCGCGCTCTCCTCCCGTGGCGCTTTCCAGCTCCGTTAACAGCCGGGTGATGCGCCGGCTGACCGCGAGCGCCTTGCGCCGGCGGTATTCACTGCGCGGCTCAAAAGGCATCAGCGCATCGCAGTGCGGACAGGCGATGGTGTAGTCTTCCAGCATGCGCCGCGCATTGGCAGGGTCCTTCAGCGCCGACATGCTGCCGATCATGTGCCGCGCACTGAGTTGGTCCGCAGTGAGCAGCGTGCTGCTCTGGCAATGCGGGCACTTGATTTGCCATTTTTTGTCGGACATCGGGTGCGGCGGGGTGAGGTTCAGAACAGAGCCGCGGCACACGCAGCAGCAGGTTCAAACATACCATGGATGGATCATTGCACCACCTGGCTGATTTTCTTCACGATGAAGACCGCCACATCGCCGCGCTCTGGATAATGCTTCGTGCCATGAACGCCGCTGACGGAAACAACCACGCCATCTCTGATCCACGCAAAGGCCTCCACCGGCAAAAGCACCTGAACGCGCTGCTTTTCACCATAGCGCAGCACCCAGCCGGTGGTTTCACCACCGATGGCAACTCGCTGTTCGAGCGTGCCCATGAGCTGAACTTCAGGAACTGCTGCAGGGCTGGGGACAGAAGGTGTGGGCTGGCCCTGAGTCACGGAACACAGCAGGCATGTGAAAAGGAGGGTGGCAAGAATGGAGTGTTTCATAGGAGTGGTGGTGCTTGTTCAGAGATAGATTACCCGACCAAGCGCCAACTCTGCGCCGGATTTGAAAATAATTGGAGCACGCGCATCCAGGCCGCGGTCGCCTAATCGCCAAACACCTTCTGCAGATCCACCTTGTCGCCAAGGTCGGCGGAGAGTTTCAAGAGACGTGCATACATCTCTTTTTTCCTGGCCGCATGTTCGGGTTTTGCGGCCAGATCGGTCATCTCCTGAGGATCTTCGGCGAGTCGGTAGAGGCGCAGCACCCTGGCCTTAGGGTAGGCGATGAGCTTCCAGCCATCGTGAGTGACGGCACGCTGGAGCTCCAGATAGGCGCCATAGACGGACTCGTAGCTGGACTGCTTCTGGGTGCCATTGAGCAGCGGGCGCAGGCTGTGGAAGAAGACGTGCTGCGGCTTCTCGGCTTCGGCGAGATCGAGCGCCGTGGCCATGACATCCTGCAGGTAGATGGCGTTGTCGTTCTTCGCACCCTTGGCCACGCCGGGTCCGGCGACGATGAAGGGGACGCGCACGCTGTGGTCATACATGTTTTGTTTGCCGATGAGGCCATGGTGGCCCACGGCGAGGCCGTGGTCGGCGGTGAAGAAGATCCAGGTGTTGTCCGCCAGGCCGGACTGGTCCAGCGCATCGAGGATCTTGCCGATCTGCACGTCGAGGTGGGTGATGAGCGCGTAGTATTCGCTGCGGTGCGTCTTCACGGCGAACTCGGTGCGCGGCATGGGCGCGAGGTTTTCATCACGCAAGGAGTGCGGGCAGCCCATGGCGTCCTTGTAGGGATACTCGGGGATGAAATTCTGCGGCATCTGCATGCGGCTGAGCGGATACATGTCCTGGTATTCCTTCGGCGCCTGCCGTGGATCATGCGGCGCATTGAAGGCGGCATAGATGAAGAAAGGCTGCGCCTGCCGCTTCGCATCGGCGAGGTATTCGAGCGTGTGGTCGCTCACCACCTCGCTCCAATGCCTGCCGCCTTCCCAGTAGCCGCCCAGCGTTTTGTCATAGGGGCTCCAGGCATCGGTCTGGTTTTCAATGGGGCGGTTGTAGGCGGTGGGAACGGTCTTGGGCATGCCCTCGCGCACATCAGCGGTGACATCGAAGCATTTGGCCGCGGCGGTCTGCAGATGCCATTTGCCGGTCATGTAGGTTTTGTAGCCCGCCTTGCTCATGAGCTGCGGCCAGAGCACGCCCTTCTGGCGCTCCTTGTCGGTGGTTTTGTACACGGCGTCCGCGCTCCACACGCTGCGCCCGGTGTTCAGCATCGTGCGGCTGGCCACGCACACCGCGCCGCTCCAGGAGCCCATGTTGTAGGCGTGGGTGAAGACGGTGCCGCGTGCGGCGAGGCGGTCGAGATTCGGCGTGTCGATGTCCGTGTGGCCAAAGGCGCGCACGGCCTCGTAGGTGTAGTCGTCTGCGAAGAGAAACAGGACGTTTGGCTTCGCCGCAGATGCTGAATGCAGCACAACAAATGACGAAAGCGCGATAAGCAGGATGGTCTTCATGGTTGGGGAAAATGTCTGGTTGGAATACGATTCATCACTCTCCAATTCGATGCCGAAACAGCCTCTGCTGCGGTACGGAGTTTCGTTCTCAAGTGATTCATCATGGTTGAGCGATCAGCGTGCCGCCGGTGAAATTACTTCTTCTTTTTCCCTTTCTTCCCGTTTTCACTCTTCCACATCACGATGTCGGCAAAGTCATTGGCGGAGTCCGGTCCCGCCGTGCTGCGACCGCGTTCGATGTCGGCTTTCAAAAGTTCGAGAAGCTGGTTCACGATTTCAGGCTTCGTCTCGAAAAGGTTCGTCGTCTCGCCGATGTCGTTCTGCATGTCGTAGAGCTGGCCCTTCGGTGAACCGGCAGGCATTTGCTTTTCATTGGGCGAGGACCAGCCGCCGGAACCCCTGGCCAGCGCGAGTTTCCACGCCCCCTGGCGATACGCGAAGTGACCGCTGATCGAGTGATGAATGACACCGTGGCGTGTGGAGACAATCGGCAGACCCTTCAGTGCAGGCAGAAAGCTTACGCTGTCTTTACAGCTTCCCGCGGGCACCGGACGTCCGACGATCTCGGCAGCGGTGGCAAAGAAATCAACGAGACAAATGAGCTGCCCGGAGGTCGAGCCTGCCGCGACGTGTCCCGGCCAGCGCACAATGAAGGGAATGCGGTGCCCGCCGTCCCAGATGTCCGCCTTGGACCCCCGCATCTTCGCGCTGACCTGATGGCCTTGCAGGGCTAGTTTGTCGATGCCCGCCGCCTTCGAGCAGCCGTTGTCGCTGGTGAGAATGACAAGTGTGTTGGACGTCATGCCATTGCGTTCCAGAGCCTCCGACACCGCGACGGCGACATCGTCGGTCTGCATGACATAGTCGCCATAATCCCCCAGGCCGCTTCTGCCCTGCCATTCGGGTGCGGGAACGATGGGTGTGTGCGGCGATCCCAGTGGCAGATAGAGAAAGAACGGCTCTTGCCTGCCTTTGCGCGAGTCAATGAACTCCACGGCCTTGCGCCGCAGCCGCGGCAGCATGTGCACCACCGGGTCGTGCTCGATGACAGTGTCGTTCTCGATGACCGCCTCCATGTCACGCGCGTGGTGAAAGCCGTGGTAGTAGTCAAACCCGCGCGCGACCGGCCCGTCGTGAATCTGTGCTCCGACCGGCGGAATCTTGAAGTCTTTGGCTTGATAAGGTTTGCCGGTTTGGGGGTCAATATACTCGAAATTCAGGTGCCATTTGCCGATGATGGCCGTGTGGTAGCCCGCTTGCTTGAGAAAGCTGGCGACTGTGGGCCGGTCTGCCGCGATCAAGCTTGGCGCAAAGCCTTCCACCACCCAGCTCTGCAGTTTCGTCCGCCAGCTGTAGCGCCCCGTCATCACCCCGTAGCGCGTAGGCGTGCAGACCGAAGAACCTGAATGCGCGTCTGTGAAGATCATCCCCTGCGCCGCCAGGCGGTCCATGCCCGGCGTAGAGATCTTCCCATGCGCGGGATTGAGGCAATGCACATCTCCATAGCCCAGGTCATCGCACATCAGGAAGATGATGTTGGGCCTCAGCTCTGCGGCTGATGACAAATGCCAAAGGCAGAATGACGAGAGGATGAGCAGAAGCGGGCGCATGTTGGTGATGAAAAAATTACTCCTCATTCCCCTTTTTCTTCCCTTTCTTGCTCTTCCTCTCCTTGCCTTTTCCCGAGGATTGGAACTCGCGATCAAGCTCAATGGGTCGGGCGTCTTTGAATTGGTCGAGAGCGGTTTGCAGTTTGTTCTTGGCGGAGGCGGCTTCATGGCTCAGCGTGGTGGCGGCAATATCCTGCTTCTCCAGTTCATCCGTACTCAGATCGTAGAACTGGCCGCTACGATACAGTTTGAAGCGCTGATCAAAGGTGTACTCACGCACGGTCATATCCTGGCTCTGCCGCGGTGAGTACCAGGTGTAGAGCCAGTCGCGGGGCGTGCCTGCTTCTCCTTTGAGCTGCGGCAGAAAGCTCACGCCATCGGTGCCTTCAGGCACCTTTACGCCGGCAGCGGCGCAAAGGGTGGGGAGGAAATCGGTGCTGCTGACGAGATCCGCAGAGACGCGGCCCTGTTTCATCACGTCGGGCCAGCTGGCGATGAGCGGCACATGCGTTCCATGAGATGTGGTGCTGCCTTTGCCACCCTTGTAGTCCGCTCCTTTGAAGCGGCTGGTGATGCCGGAGTTCGTGCCGTTGTCACCGAGGAAGAGTAGCAAAGTGTTGTCGCGGATGCCGAGCTCATCAAGCTTCGCGACCACGCTGCCCACCAGCTTGTCCATGTAGGCGGTCATATCGGCGAAGTGCTTGGGCGACTGCTGCTTGTTCTCGCTGCTGATCGTCGGATCCCAGTCCGGACTGTCCGGCGTCGGCTGGAACGGATTGTGCGTGAGGATCATCGGATAATAGAGAAAGAAGGGCCTCTCCTTGTTCTTCGTGATGAAGCTGAGCGCGAAGTCGTTCACCAGCGCGGGGCCGTACTCGCCATGAGTAAAATCTTTCTCCACGCCGTTGTATTCCAGGCCCGGGTTCGCGTAGCGCGGTGGGCGGCGCGTCTGCTGCCACAGGCAGGATTCATCAAAGCCGAAGTGCTGCGGCGAATCCACTTCCCCGCCAAGCTGCCACTTGCCGCAGATTCCGGTGGCGTAGCCTGCGCTCTTCATGAGGCTGCCAAAAGTCGTCTCCGAGCGCAGCAGCGTGCCGAAGTTGATGTAGTTGCGCACATTGTACCGTCCCGTCATGAGCTGCACCCGCGTAGGCGTGCACAGCGGCTGCACATGGCAGTTTTCAAAGCGCACCCCGCTGGCCGCGAGTTTATCGATGTTCGGAGTCTGATACGACTCCCCGCCATTCGCCGTGACGCACTCGTAGCCGAAGTCATCGACCATGATGAGGATGATGTTTGGCTGCGCGGCGAATGACGAATGCCAGAGGGCGAACGTCGAAAGGATCAACAAGAAGCTTTTCATGGTTCGCGGACTTCGGGCTTCTGCCAGGGCGTGGCGCCGCCGATCTGCACGTGCGTGCGCAGGGCGGTGGAGAGTTCTTTGAAGACCTTGGGTGCCTTGCCGATGAGGTTGGTCTTCTCCTGCGGATCGTTCTTGAGGTTGTAGAGCTCCAGCGGGCTGTAGGGCGTGTTTTGCATCAGCTTCCACTCGCCACGGATGATGGCCTCGTAGCTTTTGCCGCCGTAAGTCGCACCTCCTTCACGCCGGACGAAGTAGAGATCTCGCGGAGCGTCGATGCTGCCACCGTTGAGGATCGGCACGAGGCTGATGGCATCAATGCCAGGTGAAGCCTTCACACCAGCAAGTTCAAGAAAGGTGGGGAAAAGGTCAAAGTTCAGCCCCGCGTAGTCGCTGCGTGAGCCCGCCTTGATGTGCCCCGGCCAGCGCACCATGAAGGGCACGCGCAGGCCACCGTCGTAGTGACTGGTCTTGCCATCGCGCCAGGGGTCGTTGTTTTGCGCATGCGGCAAGGAGCCGCCGTTGTCAGAACCAAAAGCAACGACGGTGTTTTGATCGAGCCCGGTTTCCTTCAAGACGGCCAGCAGTTGTCCGATGCGATCATCCAGATGCTCCACCAGCGCGACATTCATTGCACGCTTTTCATCAAGCTGCGGCGCACGCGCTTTCACCTTGGCCACCCATTCCTCCGGCGGCTCGATGGGGAAATGCGGTGCATTGAAGGCGAGGTAGAGGAAGAAGGGCTGCTTCTCCTTCGCCCGTTCACGAAAGTAATCCGCCGCCCAGCCCGCGAAGATATCCGTGGCATGCCCTTTCGGGTCGATGACCTCCGCATTGCGGCGCATGTAGTTGTGCCCCTGACGCAGATGCGTGGTGTAGCTGTCCATCATGTCGCCGAGGAAGCCGTGGAAGAGATCGAAGCCGCGCTCATTCGGCGTGTTCGGAGACTCGAGACCCAAATGCCATTTCCCAATCACCGCTGTGTGATAGCCAACCTTCTTCAGCTCATTCCCAATCGTCGGAATGCCAGGCGCAAGATAACCCCACGAGTCCTCCGGATTCGTGCGAATGACACCGGGAACCCCCACGCGATCTGGAAAGCGCCCAGTGAGCAGTGCGGCCCGTGAAGGCGAGCACACCGTGCAGTTCGCCCGCATGTTCTGAAACAGCATGCCCTCCGCCGCCAGCTTGTCGATGTTCGGCGTGTGGCAGTCTGAGGCATGGTAGGTCGAGACATCGCCGTAACCGAGATCATCAGCATAGATGATGAGAAAATTCGGGCGCTGCTCCGTGGCGAACAACGACGCTACAATGAAGAATGACGAAAGGATGAGCGAGAGGGGTTTCATGATCGGTAAAAGTCGAACAAACAAATCTTGCGGGTGAATCAGTCGTCGATGGCGAAGACGTGCATTGGATGGAACCAAAGCTCGTCACCTTCATGGATCGCGGTGTGTAGATGAGGCTGGCTCAACAGGCGTCCTCGATAACGAATATTCTCTGCATCAGTTTCGAGCACCTCCACCCACATGCGCTCGCAGTCGTTGTCTTGACGTTCCGACCATTCATCTGCGAATCGGAATATCAGCTTCGCCAATTGTCCTGCTTTGAGACCTTCGCGAATTTCGGCAGCAGGAATCTCACAAAATTCTTTGTACGAAGTGGCATCATCCAGATAAAAGCCATCGTCTTTGAAAACAGGAAAAGGATGGTCCTTCAGGCGTACCCAGGGGCTCTGACGTGCAGTTCTTTCTGCTGCCCAACCATAGGGCAGATCGTGCAGTTCTCCGATGGTAGGGTCCAGCTTGAACACGTGTTCGAGGCACACAATCATGATATCGGACAGCTCCGGAATGCGATCCGGATGAAACTGCCATGCACCATCCTCCCAGTCGTGATGAACACGACAGATCGGCTCACCCTGCATAACGTATCGTGATACGAAAGCCGCGGTGTTGGCTGCGTCTGCGAATGGCCAATCCTTGATCATGACTCACTGCTTGGCCTGTTTCTTCTTCGCATTCTTGGCCTTCGGCGCAGGCTCCGGCACTGGCGGCAGTCCATCATCCGGCTGGTTCCAAAGACGATAAGGATCATCGAGGCGGCGCATTTCGCTGAGGAGCAACGCCTCCATTTCGGCAAGCTTGGCGGCGTACTCAGGATTGCTGGCGAGGTTGGTCTTCAGCGGGTCCTTGCTGCCGTGCTCCTTGAGGAGTTCGTCAGGATTCGCGGCGAGATTGAAAAGTTGCGTCTCATGCACGGCGCCGTTCATGGCATCATACTTGATCAGCTTCCAGTCGCCCTGCTGCACGCAGCGCATGCCGGGCTTGGTGCCACCGCAGTAAACGCCGTACATCACATCGCGCACGGCGGTCTTTTTACCTTCGAGCACCGGCTTGAAGCTGACGCCTTCATTGCTTTCCGGTGCGGGGATGCCCGCGATGTCGCAAAGCGTGGCCACGATGTCCAGCAGGTAGATGTTTCCCGGCACGCGGGAGCCGGGCTTGATGCCGGGGCCTTTGACGATGAAGGGCACGCGCCAGGTGTGCTCGTAGAGGTTCTGTTTCCCCTGCAATCCATGGCGTCCAATGGCGATCCCGTGGTCTGCCGTGTAAACAATGTAGGTGTTGTCGAGCTCACCCATGGCCTTAAGCTTCTCCAGCACGCGCCCGATCTGGATGTCGATGTTCTCGTTGCAGGCGTACTCACGGCCGATCTCATTTCGAATGGTGGCTTCATCGCGGTTCTTCCACACCCCGCTGACTTCCACTTCGTCGCGCACGCCAGCATCGCCATTGTTGAAGGGATGCGCGGGCAGGTAGTTCGGGGGAAGCGCGGGCTGCTTGGAATTCAGCGCAGGCAGCGTGTTCGGATCTTCGTGGTTGGTTGCACCGTATTTCGCCAGCAGCTCGGGGCGGCCGTCGCGGGTGTCATGCGGATGGGAGAAACCAAAGTTGATGAGAAAGGGGTCCGTGTCCTTCTTCGCCTCGCGCTCGTTCAGGTACTCCATCACTCGGTCGCCATGCCAGGTGCTGCCGGTTTCATCGGTGCCGCCACGCTTGGTGGCATCATGCCGCACGGTGAACTGCTTATTGGCTCCCTCATAGGAGTTGCCCTGTTTGCAAGTCCGCATCGTGTCGTAACCGGCGCGATTGAACACCGCTGCCAGCGTGTTCAGCTCCAGATTCGGCGGGCAGTGCTCCTTCGCGCCGGGGCCGATGGGCAGATGCCACACCGTGCGCCCGCTCATGATCATGTGCCGCGAAGGCGTGCACACCGCACCGCTGAAGGAGCCCATGTGCCGCGCAGAATCAAAGACCATGCCTTCCGCCGCGAGCTTGTCGATGTTCGGTGACTGCAGCGGTGACTTCGGATTGTAGAACTTGAAGTCAAAGGGTGACTGGTCATCCACAACGATGAACAAGATGTTGGGACGCTTCGCCGGAGCGGCAAAGGACGATGCCAAAAGGCAGAATGACGAAAGGATGAGAACGAGGGCTTTCATGGTTGGGAGAGCTAGGTGGGATCTAAAACCTGTCATTATTCGGCCTTGGCCTTCTTGCCCGCACCTTTCTTGGCGGCGGCTTTGCGCGCACCTCGCTGGTCCATGGGCAGCAGGGCACCGCCGCGTGCGTTCATCTCGGCATCGCACAGCGCGCGCATTTTTTGCAGAGCCTCGGCATGCGCGGGATCGGATGCGAGGTTTTTGAGCTCATCGCGGTCGGTTTCCAGATCATGCAGAAACTCATACGCAGGCTTTTGATCGAAGTAGCGCGCATACACGTAGCGCTGGCCGCGGATGCCTTCCCAGGTAAGCGTGGGTGCGAGGTCGAGGTGCTCGCAGAAGAAATGCGTGCGCCAGGGTTTGTCGATGCCCTTACCTTCGATCAACGTCGAAAGGCTGCGACCTTCGTAGGCGTCCGGGCGCTTCACTCCGGCCCAGTCGATGAAGGTGGCGGGCAGGTCCACATTGAGCACCAGGTCATCCACCACGCGTCCGCGTTGTTCCTTGGGAAGGCGCGGATCATAGACGATCATCGGTACCCGCAGTGACTCCTCATAGTGCGACCACTTGCCCTGAAAGCCGCGATCCCCGAGGTAGTAGCCGTTGTCGGCGGAATAGACGATGATCGTGTTCTCCGCGAGCCCGGCCTCCTTCAGCGCGGCAAGCACACGCGCGATGGCTTTGTCGACACCGCTGATCATGCGGTAGTAGGCACGCAGGTTGATCTCAAACTTCTCCGGCGTGTCGTAGCCCCAGAACCAGCGCTCCCGGTTGATGGAGTCTTTGAGGAACTGCGGATGCGCCTCATAGATCGCGGGATCTCCCAGCCGTGCCGGTGGGATGGAGCGGTCTTCATACATACCGTCAACCGACTGCGGCCAAGGATACAGGCCTATGCCCGGGCGGTGGTCATTGTCTTCCGCATGCGCCGCATTGAACCACAGATTCAACGCGAAGGGTTTGTCCTTGGGCTGGGATTTGATGAACTCGATGCCCTTGTCACACACGAGGTCGGTTTCGTGGCGCTTGGTGCCGTCGGGCATCGTTTTGAAATACGGATTGCGGCCGATGGCCTCGTACTCGTCATACTGCTCCTGCGGCTTGAGGCCCTGCGGGGCGATCATGTGCCATTTGCCAATGTGGCCCGTGCGGTAGCCTGCCGCGCGCAGCAGCACGGGATACATGGTGGCCAGCGCCTCCGGCTTCACGGTGGGGATGGCATCGCGCTGCGCATGAGACCGCGCCCACTGGCCTGTCAGCACCACCGCACGGCTGACCCAGCAGACTGCTGTGGTGACGTGTGCATTGCTGAAACGCACCCCCTGTGCCGCGAGACTGTCCACCGTGGGCGTCTGCACGATGGGGTGCCCCGCGCAGCTCTGCGTGTCCCACCGTTGATCATCGGCAAAGAGAAAAAGAATGTTGGGGCGCGACGGTTCAGCAGCAGAAGACACCGCCGCCAAACCCAGGGACAACAAAACGAAAACAGATTTCATGAACCTCTGCGAACGAAGCCAATACCACCGATCTTCCGCCTGAGATCAGGGAATGCGCTGGTCTGCAGAGAGCCCGTAGCTTTTCTCCCACCACGCCACGCGCTCGGCATCGCTTGGCTGGGCTTTCTTCACGCGAGATTTCCAGATGCGTTCGTATTCGAGGCGCTTGTCTCGCTGGATGGCGCTCAGCGGCGGCTCCGTTGGCGGATCTCCCTGCGCACCACGGTCCGGGCTGGTGTTGATCCACTTGTCCATGGCGCTGCGCATGGCCGCCATCCGGTCCGCCACCTGGGCATCTTTGGCGATGTTGTGCAGCCCCTGCGGATCCGCTTTAAGATCGTAAAACTCCAGCGCCTCGCGGCGTGGCGTCAGCCACTGAGCTTGAAATTCATTGAGCTTGCCGGCCTCGTTCAGGACTCGCAGGAGCGGCATGGAGGGATAGCTGTACTCCTTGTAACCGGACCAGTTCAGCTGTGAGCGGGAGGGTTGAAAATTGCGCACAAAGAGCGCGTCCGTCTCGATCACCGCACGAATGCGGTCCATCGCATCACCACAGCGGTCACGCGCGGCAAACAGCCTGCTGCGCTCGGGAAATTCACGGCCTAAAATACCCCGGCCTTCCATCCATGGCGGGACGGGCAGGCCTGCAAGCGGAAGCATGGACGGCGCGAGGTCGATGAGGCTGACCAATCGCTCCTCCACAGCACCCGCAGCTACTCCCGGGCCGCGCATGATCAGCGGCACCTGCAGCCCTTCCACACTCAGCCATTGCTTGCCCCAGGGCATCGGCCGGCCGTGATCGGCGAAGAACATGACGATGGTGTTGTCCAGCACGCCCTCCGTCTTGAGCTGATCAAGGATGACGCCGACACGCTGGTCCACGACTTCCACACTGCGCTGATACGCATACCAGTCACGACGCACCAGTGGATGATCGGGGTAGTTCGGCGGGATCTGGATGGCCTTCAGCTTCGCCTCGTCATACGCCTCCGGAATCGGAAAAGGGCGGTGCGGCTCGGTGATCTGAAACTGCGCGAAAAATGGCTGCCCGGGCGTGCGCTTCCGCCAGTCATTGCCATCATACATTTTCGCCGGATCATGGGCAAAGTTGTAGTGCGTCTTGGCCTTGGTGACGGGACGCCCGTTGCGCACCGTGTCAGGAGCCGCCGCATTCGTGACAAACCAGCCCGCTTCACGCAGCAGGTCCGGCAGCGGTTTGTAGCGCGGAGGCAGCGGCTGCGGATTTTCCACATCGTGCGGATGCAGCCCGGTCGTCGTTTGATAGCTCCCGAGGATGAAGGCCGAACGCGAGGCGCTGCACACCGGCGCCGTGGCGTAGGCCCGCGTGTAGCGCCGCCCCTCGGCAGCCAGCCGGTCAAGATTCGGCGTGCTCACCTCCTTCAAACCATAGGCTCCAATGTCCGGCGACATGTCATCGGCAATGATCCACACAAAATTCGGCCCCGCTGCAGCTGCCGCAGTGTGAACCATCAGAAGGACAAGGCTGGTCAGTACAAACTTCATGCTCATAAGTGAACGAGAAGCATGAGGATTTGTGTCAGCGAGTTGAACTCAAGGTTCCGAGATCCATTTCTGCGCCTTCAGCCAGGACACCAGATCCGCAAACCACGGATGCTGCGTGCCGATGAGACCGGTGCCGTGGTCGCCATGCTGGTAGAGATGCAGCTCATGGGGCACGCCGTTTTGATGCAGCGCAGCGGCATACAGCTGCGCATGCTCCACAGGCACCAGTTTGTCCTCGCTGGTGTGCCACAGGAAGCAGGGCGGCAGACCGGGGCGCACTTGCAGCTCGCTGGAGGTCTGGCGCAAGAGTTTGTCACTGGGCTTGTCACCGATGAGCATCTTGCGCGAAGTCGCATGCGGCTTGGTGATCATGCTGATCACGGGGTAGCAGAGGATGGCGAGATCCGGCCGTGGACTCACGCTGGGAGTGCGCCCTTCGATCTCGCCGTCTTCAGGCCGGTTGATCAAGGTGGAGACGAGATGCCCTCCGGCGGAGAAACCCATCACGCCTATGCGCGCGGGGTCGATCTTCCAGCGTGCGGCGTTGGCGCGGATCTGCCGCATGGATTCCACCGCATCCTGCAGCTGTGCCGGATAGCGGTAGCCCGCACTGCCAAGCCGGTAACGCAGCACGAAGGCCGTGATGCCCTGCTCATTGAGCCAGCGCGCAAACGGCTCCGCCTGCCCCTCATAGATGCCCGAGTAGCTGCCGCCCGGAATCAGCAGCATCGCCGCACCGCTGGCTTTCTCAGGCACATAAGGCGTAAGCGTCGGGATGTCCTTCGGTGCGGTGCCCAGAGCCCCCGGGGCTCCCGCCTGCCACAGCACGATGGGCTTCTCCGCCGCCGAAAGTGATGAATGGCAGACGAGCAGCAGGAGCGAAAAAATCAGCGTGCTAAAATACTTCATGGCGGCGGGATGATAAGGTCACGGACCTACAAACTCCTCACGGGAAAGCCGTCCATCCTGATTTTTGTCGAAATTCTTGAAGCGCTGCGCCGCGCTTTCGTTGTTGGAGAGACCCTCGCTGTATTCTTCCAGCGTGAGGATGCCGTCGGCATTCTTGTCCCATTTCTTGAAGGCCAATGCGCGGTTGGGTGCAGCTTTGGCGGGAGCCGCAGACGGCTTTTTACGTGCGGCGCCCGGCGCAGGCGGCGTGGGCACTGGCAGCGTTTTCTGCCAGGCACGCAGGGCGGAGGTCATCGCGGCGGTCCGCTGCGGATCGGCGGTGGAGAGGTCATGTTCCTGCGCACGGTCCTTGCTCAGGTCATAAAGTTCGGTGCGGCTGCCGCCATAGTTCTGGACCAGCGTGTGGAAACCGTCGCGCATCGCCAGTTGCGGCCAGTCGGCCTCCTGCGCATTCGGGCCGCGCCATTCCCAGAAGAGCGGCTGCGGGCGCTCGAAAGCCTCGCCTTTGAATGCCGCCAGCACATTCAGCCCGTCGCTTTGATAACCTGCCGGAGCAGCAACACCTGTCGCCGCCAGCAGCGTGGGCAGCATGTCCACTCCGGCGATCACGCTCGTCTTGTCCACCCGCCCCGCCGGCACCTGCCCGGGCCAGCGAACGAGGAAGGGCACGTTAACGCCGCCCATGTATAGACTGCGTTTGCGTCCGCGCAGTCCGCCCGTGGTGCCCACGCTGTGGTACAGTTTGTCAGTCGGGCGCGGCTGCGAATTCTCCGGGCCGTTGTCACTGGAAAAGATGACGATCGTGTTCTCGGCCAGCTTCAGTTCATCCAGCAGCGCCAGCACCCGCCCCACCTGCGCATCGGCCCGGGTGACGGCGGAGTAATAAGTGCGCTGCGGCTCGGCCGTGTCTGGATACGGCGCCTTTTGCTCCTCCGTGGCCGCGACGAGGTGATGCGTCTCGTGCAGCCAGAAATTGATGTAAAACGGCTTCTTTTCCACGCTCGCCTGCCTGACAAAACGCAGCACATGCTCCGCCGCCGCGATGGTTTGAAACGACGCGCCGGACTTGTCATGCGCATCTCCCGCCTGCCGCTCGACGCTCGTGCCTTCAAACACATTGCGCCCCGGCCCGGTCCACACAGCGGCATCATCGTAGCCATACTCCGCAGGCAGCGGGGCCTCGATGTCTTTGCCGCCGCCGGAGAGGTGCCACTTGCCGTAGTGCGCCGTGGCGTAGCCCGCTTCTTTCATGAGACGCGGCAGCAGCGTCACCTTCGGGTCCAGCCAGTCCGGCATGCCCCGGGCGACATTGTCCGCATGCCCGGCGAAATGCTGATGCACCAGATGCCGCGCCGGATACTGCCCCGTGACGATGGCCGTGCGGCTGGGCGAACACACCGGATTGCACACGACAAACTGCTGGAAATCGGTGCCCTCCTTCGCGAGGCGGTCCAGATTTGGCGTCTTCAGATGCGGGTGCCCATGGCAGGCGAGATCGCCCCAGCCCCAGTCGTCGGCGTAGATGAAGAGAATGTTCGGCCGTGATTCCGCCGCGAATGCCGCATTGAGCATGGCAAATGAGAAAAACAGGATCAGGAAGGATTTCACGCCATGAGAACGATGCTGATGGAACGATCTCGCGTGTTTCAGCGCAGCATTCCTTTCCGCTGGCAATTCACACCATTGTGACGGACAGCAGCAGGATGTCAGAAACCGCCCCCCATCCCTTTGCCGCCCTCGGAATTCCACCGGAGATGATCCGTGGTCTGGAGGAGCTGGGCATCGTCACCCCCACGGCGGTGCAGTCCACGGTGATCCCTTTTCTGCTCAAAGACGGCAGCGATCTCATCGCCCAGGCCCAGACTGGCACCGGCAAGACGGCCGCCTTTGGCCTGCCGCTGCTCACCAAGATGAACCCCAAGCATCGGGACATCCAGGGCCTCGTGCTCGCGCCCACCCGCGAGCTGGCCAAGCAGATCGGCAAGCAGCTCTTCCGCTTCACCAAGTACACGGAGAAAATCTTCATCGAAGTCGTCAGCGGCGGCGACAACATCGACCGCCAGACCGACGCGCTGAAACGCCCCACGCACATCGTCGTCGCTACACCAGGCCGCCTGTTGGATCTCATCGAGCGCGATGCGCTGACGCTGGAATTCGTCCGCTATGTGGTGCTGGACGAGGCCGATGAGATGCTGAGCATGGGCTTCAAAAAACAGCTCACGGAAATCCTCAAGCTCGCCGCCATGCGCCGCAGCACCTGGCTCTTTTCCGCCACCTTCCCCCCGGGGATCCAGGACCTCATCAAAGGCTGCATGTCTGCGAATGCCCACTCGATCCAGATTGATCAGGCCAATGTGGTCAATCGCGACATCGACCACCGCTTCGCCATCTGCAAAGGGGACGGAAAAACCGCCTTCATCTTCGACTTCCTCCAGCGCCAGAAAGACCGCCGCGGCATCATCTTCTGCCGCACCAAGGCCGGTGCCATGGAGCTCTATCAGGAGCTCGCCGACCTCGGCCTGCCCGTGGATGTGCTCCAGGGAGACCTCATGCAAAAAGAGCGCGACAAAGTCATGCGCGCCTTCAAAAAGCAGCGCGTCCAGTTCGTCGTCGCCACCGATGTGGCCGCACGCGGCATCGACGTGGCAGACCTCTCCTTCGTCATCCACCACCAGCTCCCCGACCAGCTCGAATACTACACCCACCGCAGCGGCCGCACCGCCCGCGCCGGGAAGAAGGGAATGTCACTCGCGCTGATCAACGCCAAGGAAAAATGGCAGATCACCCAGCTCGAAGACAAGCTGAAGGTGAGGTTCAGCGAGTTTCGGCGGTAGAGTCGGCACATCTTCGCATGGAAGTCGGAACCTAGGACTAAAAGTATGCCCAACGTTCATGCCCCTGACAAAGAAATGCTCGGTTTCTATGTCCCCAGAATATTATCACGCCGAGTCCGCAAGGCAGCGAAGGGCCAAAAACGATCAATTACTGCCTATATCGAAGCCGTCCTAACCGAGGCTACGAAAGCGATCAAACTCACGACGGATGACTACGATCAAATAAACACCGTCATTGAACTTAAAGCTCACAAGCAGAATCAACAGAGAGCTAGTCTAAAAGCTCCAAGACTAGCTGAGAAAATGTGAGGGAGGCAGGCGGCACATCGTTCGCACGCGTCTACTCACTCCGACATCTCCCTATTGCACACGCCCTGCGTCCCCGGATGAAACAAATTATTCGAAAAATGCAGCCCCCTCGGCGCATTCGGACCGCCCGGAATGATGACGGCATATTTGTAGCGCGGTTTACCAACGCTGTGAATGACATTGCCGGTGATGATAACATCAGCGAGCGGCGGATCATCAGGCTGCTGCCCGTTGTCGAATTTGATGGGGGAGCGCTCATCGCCCCAGATCCAATGCGCGTCGCCGTGACCGAAATCGGAGATGATGTTGTTGCTGATGATGGAGCCGCCGTCGGCATTCTCCGGCTTGTCCTCGGTGGCGGGATGTGCGGCGGCACCGGGCATGAGGCCGATGGCCCAGAGCGAGTTGCGCACGAACTGATTGCCGGTGATGAGAACGTTGCGCGATCCATGCATGGCCTTCATGCCGATGAAGGCATTCGTGATGATGTTCTGTGAGACGATGACGTGATCCGCATGGATGTCCAAACCCTGCGCCGCGTTCTCGATGTGGTTGCCGATCACGCGCGTCAGATCATTCACCTCCGGGGCATTGACCACGATGCCTGAGCCCTGCTGCCAGGCGTCGGTGTAGTTGGAGTCCCAGGCCTGCTGGTTCATGATCGTGCCTTTGACCTCGTTCTTCTTCACGTAGTCGCCCAGCTTGTACTTGGCCTTCACTTCCGGAGTGGGCACAAAGTTGTTCTCAATGACGCGATTGCCCTCGATCAGCGTCCCGGTGCTGTGGTCCACGTTGATGCCGGTGCCGTCGGTGCAATTGAAGGCGTAGCCCCAGTCCTTGCTCTGCGTGCGGTCATCAATGCTCACGCGCATGTAGTTGCGCACCACGCAGCGGCTGATGCGCGTGTCCTTGCTCTCGCGCACACTGATGGCTCCGGCAGGGCTGCGGTTGTCGATGACACGCACATTCTCGATCACCAGGTCGCGGCACTTGATGGCCAGCACGCCTTCATTGCGGGATTCCATCTTGCCCTCCGGCCGCGTGAGCGTCAGATCGCGAATCTCCGCCCCATTGGCATTCTCAATCTCAATGATCGGTTGATCCGCACTCTGCTGAATGATGCGCCCCGGCCCAAACAACCCGCTGCGCTCGCCACGAATGCGAATCTTCTCGGTGATTAAGTAATCCCCCGCCGGCACAAAGAGCATGCGGTTCGGATTCGCATTCAGCGCCTCCTGAATGGAGGGATAGGCGGCGGCGGAAAGGTCGGCGGCTTTGACCATGAAGGTCGAGAGAGCGAGATAGAATAGCAGGGCGCGAATCATGAGTGCGGAGTGAACGCGAATGAAGCGACGTATTTTCAGCGATGTCTGCCGGGAAGTGATGCAGGCACTCTTGCCTGCAACGAACGACCGGGTGGCTCCGAATCGCGGGCAAAAACCGCAGCGAAGCGAAGATAGCTAGCCGAAGGGCTTGTGAAGCGAGGCAGTGCCCGCATCACTTCACCGCTTCGGCCCAATATCCAAACCCGCCAGCCACGGTGCCGTGATCTGCGGTGGCATGCCGCCGAAAGGCTGATAGGCGGGAAGCTGGAGGACGCTCATGCAGTGCGCTTGCGAAGCGATGAAGAAGAGCGACTCGGCGCAGTCTTCTGTCTGGATCATGGCGCTGCGGTGCTCCGCAGTGGGCTTCACGGGGCGCTTTTCCACGAGGGGCGTGAGGGCTTCACCCGGAGCGTATTCAGAGAGCACAATGCCATGCGCGCTGAGCTGCATGCGGGCGGTGAAGAGCAGGCCATGCACGGCCCACTTGCTGGCGGTGTAAGGCACGCCGGCAAACGAATCAAAGCCATGCCCGGCCGTGGAGGAGACGACGACGATCCTGCCGCCGCCGCTTTCCGCCATCGGCTTGGAAACGGCCTGGATCATGTTCACCACGCCCATCACATTCACGTCCAGCACGCTGCGCCAGCTGGCTTCGCTGGCCAGTTTGCTGGGGTCCGCATGCGCCATGAAGCGGTCAGGCGTGTTGATCCCGGCAGTGTGGATCAAAGCGGCAATCGGCCCGTGCTGCAGCACCTGCGCGAGCGCGGCAGCCACGCTGGCGGAGTCTGCCACATCACACACGATGGAGGTGATGCGCGGGGAAAGCGCCGCCGTCGCCTGCAGGGACTCCAGCGTGCGTCCAAAAATAAATGTCTTCGCTCCAGCATCCGCAAACCGCTTCGCTGCGCTCTGTCCCATGCCGCCGCCACCGCCGGTGACGATGACGATCTTGTCGTTCCATTGTTTGTCCATCCGCCGACCCTAGCGGCACTTCGCGAGGCGTCGAATGAAGCGTGCGTTTTGGGTGAAAATTTTTCAGCCGTATGTGGGGCGCACCGTGAAAGGTTCTGATTGGAAACAGCGCTGCCACCGCCAAGATGACCTCATGTTCCCAACCACCCGCACCCTCCTGCTTGCTCTGACATGCCTGACTTCCGTGGCGATGGCCGAGGAACCGAAATGGATCCCGCTCTTCAATGGCAAGGATCTCACGGGCTGGACGATCAAGATCGCCAAACATCCGCTGGGTGAAAACTTCGCGAACACGTTCCATGTCGAAGACGGCATCCTGAAGGTGAGCTACGACGGCTACGACAAGTTTGACCAGCAGTACGGCCACCTCTTCACGAACCTCGCCTACTCGCACTACATCCTGCGCATGGAGTACCGCTTCACCGGCAAGATGATGGCAGACGCGCCAAAGTACGTGAACCTCAACAGCGGCGTGATGCTGCATGCACAGCCGCCTCAGAGCATGCGCTTTGATCAAGGCTTCCCCTCCAGCCTGGAGATGCAGTTCCTCGCCGATGAAGGCAAAGGCCCACGCTCCACGGCGAATCTCTGCACGCCCGGCACGCATGTGATGATGGGCGGCGAACTCATCACCAAGCACATCGTCAAATCCAGCGCGCCGACTTTTCCTGCCGAAGAATGGGTGCGTGCTGAAGTGGAAGTGCGCGGCAATGACGAGATCATCCACCGCATCAACGGCGTCGAAGTCCTGCGCTACCAGCGCCCGCAGCTCGACGCGGCATGCAAGATCGCTCCTGCAATCGACATCGTGGAAGCCGGCGGCGATGTGATGCTAGGCTACGGCCACATCGCCCTTCAGGCCGAAGGCCAGCCCGTTTGGTTCCGAAAGATCGAGCTGATGTCGCTGGAGAAGAAAAAATGACTGCTCGAATGAGGATCGGTTAAGCCCAGCGTCCCAGGCGCGCGGACCTCCGAGTCCGCAGCACTCCGCCCAACCGAGAAAGCGCCGCTATACCGAGCCGTTCTGGAGAAAACACCCGCCACGGATGAAGGCTCCTGGTCATGCGGAGCCGCAAGCCTAGGCGGAGTGCTGCGGGCTCGGAGGCCCGCGCTCCCAGCACGCTTTCTTCGATGCCAGCGCAATCCCTCACGCCGCATCAATCGCCAGCGTCACCCGCCGCGCGGACCTCGTCGCAGCATCCTGCCCCCAGGGCAGATTGTCATACGCCGCTCCCGCAAAGTGTACTCGCCCCACAGGCTGGATGAGGTGCGGCCACACTTGCGCGAGTTTGCCCAGCGCAAAGGCATGCCGCTCGCAGCCAAGCGCCAGCGGTTCCTCCTTCCACCACTCATGCACGATGACCTGCTCAATCGTGTCCTTGTTCTTGCCGGGGTAAAACTTGCGAAAAGCCGCCAGCGCATCCGCAGGGGCCAGCGCAGGCGGGCCGCTGCCCATGAGCACGCAGCTCTCACCCGCCACCTCGCCCGCGCATTCATAGACGAGCCCCATCGTGCTGTTCCCAGTTTCAAGATTGATGCTCGGCACGTTGTCGCCCTCCCAAAAACGCGTCTTCGCCTGCAGCACGATCCGCGACTGCATTCCCATCGGCGTGTGCTCCAGCGCAAACTTCTTCGTCTCCGGCCAGCCCGGCGAGACCTTGATGCCCGCGATCACCATCGGAGACACGCACATCACCGCGTAATCCGCCTTCACCACCTGCTCCTTCTTGTCCGGCCCTTCAGCAAAGGTCACCGTCACACCATTCGCATCATGCTCCAGCATGGTGACGAGGCAGTTCTTGCGCACGCGATCACCAAGATGTTTGGCAAAAGTGTCCGGCAGCAGCTGGTTGCCGCCTTTGAGGCGAAACACCTCGCGCTTGAATACAGGCAGCCCGCGCATTTTGACAATGGACTCCTGCCAGATGCGGTAGAGCGCGGAGACATCGCTCGCGGTGGCAGGCTTCTCCTTGCTGGTAAGTCGTGAGCCGCCGCAGTACCCGCGCCCCGTTTCAGACGCACCCTGCTCCGCCAGCCAGTCTCCCAGCACCACATGATCCAGTTCATCCATGCCGATGCCAAAGGGCTGGTACTCGTCTTTGAACTTCTCCGCCATGGGGCCGAAGTACAGGCGCGACATGTTCTTCCACCCATGCTCCTGCATGTAGGCCACTTCGCGTTCGTTGAAGCCGAACTCGCGCTGCGTCTTCGCATCCGCCAGCTCCTCCTCCGTGCGCCATTTTCCGCGCACATTCGCATACATCTTCCGCCGCCGTTCATAGGCCAGCACTGGCAGGTCAAACTTCCTCACCCACTCGCGGTAGGTGTCGTAACCGGGATCAGTGAACTGCTCCGCACCCACATCCGCATACAGCCCATCCGGCAGCGGATCATAGATCGTTTTCACATGCCCGCCCGTGCGGCGCGATGCCTCCAGCACCGTCACCTCATGCCCGCGCTCCATCAGATCAAACGCACAGCTCAACCCGCCGATGCCACCGCCGATGACAATGACCTTTTTCCTTTTCGCAGGTTCCGCCTGTGCCACCACACCCGCGAGCAAAGCCCCCGTGGTGGTCTGCAGCATTCGCCGGCGTGTCAGAGGAGTGGGATTCGCGCGCATGAAGCAAGTACGCAGCAAAGCCCCGCATCTTGAATCATTGTCCCCGCGCCTTCTGCACCTCTTCGATGGATTTCAGGATGTTCTCCCGCCAGACACCTTGCAGCTTCGCGGGCTCGGCGCGGTCCAAGGTGCTCATGGCCTCATCATACTTGCCGCGCCGGGTCAGGATGCGCGCGATACCCTGCAGCGCGGCGTATTCATCCGCACCGCCGATGCGTGTGCGATCTGCCACGATGGCCTGATAAGCCGTGAGCGCCTGATCATCCTTCTGCAGATTGCGCTCGCGGTTCTGCGCCAGAGCGAGGAGAAGGGCATCGCGTGTGCGTGGTTCACTGGTCCATGGCAGGGCCGCACTCAGATCCGCCTCCGCCTTGCCGCCTGCTTTGATGATCGAATAAGCGTAGCCGCGCGCATGATACCCCGCGCCACGCTTCCAGAAGGGCCACTTGCTGAAGTCCGCATTCGCGAACTGCGCGATGATCTCCGGTGCCTTTCCCAAGGCGAACAGGTACTGCATCTGCGCAGTCTTTTTCACCACCTCGACAGGAATACGCTCGATGATCGGCCCGGCTTCCTTCCGGCTGAGCAGCGCAGCCTGCTCCAGCGCGGCGGCTTTTTGCAGGTCGCTGAATTTGCCATCCGCCAGCGCGAGAAAGTCTGCGGCTTTGCGCTTTTGTGTGGCCTCGCGAAAGCCGATGACGAAATCAGTGACGCTGGGATCAGCGGGAAACACCTGGGATTTGCCATCGTAGAAATGCGCAAACTTCATCGGCTCATGAAAGCCTTCGGTCCCGGTCGGTGAGACGGCGCTGAGCTCCTGCCCGTCCTCACGAATGCGCTGGCGGCAGAGATTGATGTGCCACGGCAGGCTCGGCGTCGGCTTGCGACCGATGACCTGATGCAGCGGATCATTTTCATCCTGCGTCACGGGAATGCGGATCTCCACGGTCCAGTGATCATCCGCAATGTGCGTGGCCACTTCCGCCTTCGAGTCCCAGCCGAACCACTGGCCACGCGAAGCGCCACGGTCGAGATCCACGATGTGGCCCGCAGGACTCACGGCGATCTGATAATACGAGTGCGTCTCGGTGGCGAGTTCGATCTCAATGGCATCGCCATGCCACAGCGCCTGATCCTCATTGCGCGTGGAGGTGGTGTTGGGTTTCTCGCCGGGATGTTCATCGCAACGAATGGCGAAATAGACGCTGCCTCCCTGCCATCCGGCTTTGTAGGAAGTGCCAAAGGTCGGCACGCGGCCTGTTTCCAGTTCACGGAATTTTCCGGTGGCGGCCACGGGGCAGTTCTGCCAGTAGGCGTCGTCGAGTTTGCCATCGATCACGATTCCCGTCGCATCACCGACGAGCCGCACGGTTGGCACCGGCCCGCGCTGCTGGCCCAGCTGCTGGGCTTTCATACGCATGCCTTTGAGAAAGTCATCGATGAGCGCGATGCGCCGCCCATAAACACTCGTGGCATCGGCTTTCGCCTGTGCTTTGGCAAACAGCGCGAGCGCCTCATCCGCCTGCACCTTGTCGTTCTCCATCGCACTCCAATGCGTTTCGCAGTAGGTGAAGAAGGCATGCATCTCCTGCGCTGCAGGTCCGTAGAAGAGCTGGCAGTATTCGCGGAACATGGCGTCCACATCCGCGCTCTTGCCGCCCCAGTACATGCGTGCGGTGAAGTAAACCATGAAGTGATTGAAGCCGATGCCCACCTCCTTGAAATCCTGACGCGCGGAGAGCCAGATGTCTTCGCCCTGCGAGATTCCTTTCGTGGCGTTCACGGAATCGCCGATGGCATGCGCTGCGAAGAAGGGCAGGTACCAGCCGCGATCGGTGAAGGGATAGTTTTCAAAGTTCAGGATGGGGTTGTCCGTCTTCTTCACCCAGGCTGCGCGCAGCGCTTCCGGCGCAGCCTCGCCTTCCGCCTTGCTGCCCGCCTTGTTCATCGGCCGCCGACCGCCCACGATGCAGACAACCACATTCGGCTCCAGTTTGTCGATCTTCAGCGGCGGCAGCGTGTACACGCCATAGGCACAGTTCAGCACCTTTGCCTTGGGGTGGGTCTTGCCGATCTCCTTCGCCACGCGATTCACAAAATCCCACACGTAGTCGCTCAGCAGGCCGCGCTCATTGCGCTCAGGCGAATCCTTGCCTTTGCACTTGTCGCACTGGCAGATGGAGGTGTAACCGTCCGGTGGCATGATGGAGACCGTCTTGAGCGGATAGGTATCCAGCAGCGCGCGAGTGTAGCGCACGGTCTCGCGGAAGAGTTCGTCGTTGGAGTAGCAGAGCTGGTTCTTGCTGTCGCCGGGGCGGTAATCGCGCTTGCCGCCATACAGCGCGAACCACTCCGGGTGCGCGGCAAAGGTGGCGTCATTGCCCGTCATGCCGTCCATGCCATGAGCAATCTGATAATTGTCATCATTGCGCGTACCGAGATGCATCATCCACAGCGCCGTGTCATAGCCCGCCGTGGAAAAGCGGAAGTTGAACTGCCGCAGCGGGAAGTCAGGGCGCACGGTTTCATCGAGCTTCGGCAGCGCGATGGTTTTCATCACTGGCATCACTTCGCCAAGCTCTCCCGGCAGATACCAGCGCGCACCGAGCGATGCAAAGAACGCCGTCACCGCATTGAAGCTGCCGCGTTCATCGAGGCCCCAGATTTCCAGCCACTCGTTCTTCGCCGTGGTCGCGCCGTCGGGCTTGCCAGTGTCACCGGGCAGGCGCAGGCGGTTTTTGTACAATCCACGATTCGGCATGCCATAGGGTGCGCCGACGATCTTCTCAACCTCTGCCTGCGCGCGCGGGATGTCGCCATTGTGTTTGGCCCAGGGTTCCGTGGGCACAAAGTCGCTGTCATCTCCCACCAGCGCGAGCCAGTCAGCACCTGACTGCATGCGATACGCGCCCTCCTTCAAACCTTCCGCCTTCACGGGATTCAAAGGGCTCGCTCCAATAAAAACCTTCACCGCCTTCCCGCTCGGCTGCGTCAGGATCGGCAGCCTCGCGCCACTGATCTTCTCCACGTTCGTGCGAAACTCCTGCGCCGCCACGCGCTGCATGCGCGTGGGATTTTCCGCAATGATGATCTCCGCACGCGGCTGACCGTCTTCTACGAGAACGGCATCCGCTGCATGCAGCGACGAGAGTGTGAGAAACGCGGCGGCAAGGGCTTTCATGGCTTCACAAGGGCATCGGTGGTTTTCAGATTGAAGCGCACGCTCACGACGGAGTTCTTCTCTTTGCCGGGCGCGATCTTGATATAAGTCGTGGCAACGATGGTGCCGTCCGGCAGCAGTTCCACGCCGGGATAGCCGCAGTCGCCAGCACGTTCGGCGTAGCTGTGAAGCAGCTTGATGCGGTACTGGCCGGGCCTGCCGTTCTTGATGTCGTCATACGTTCCCACCCACGCGACGAAGTGGCCTTTGGTTGGGCTGTTGAGCGCTTGATCACGGAAGGCCACGACCATGCGCCCATCCTTCGTGAACACGCCGGCATGGCGATCTCCCGTGAGGCCCCAGGGCGTGTTCACCGGCGTGGTCCACGTCTTGCCTTCATCACGGCTGAACATCATGAGGCTGCGCTCCTTGTGCGTATTTTCGCGCATCAGGCAGCAGAGCTCGGCCCCATCCGGCGAACGAAACACAAAAGGCTCGCAGGGATTCTTTCCCTCCACAGCAGCGACGACCTGCGGCTCGCTCCAAGTAAAACCGCCGTCAGCGGTGATCGTTTGCAGCACTTCGAGCGGGGCCTTGTCCGCACCGCCGGGCCCCCGGTGGAAGAGGCCGAGGTACGCGCCATTCTTGAGCCGGACGATACTGCTGAAGGTCATCACGCAGGGAAACCCGAGCGGCGGCATCTCCTTCCACGTGCTGCCGCCGTCCTCACTCATGATGCTCGGCATGCCGGGGCCTTTGCGCGTGCCCTTCGCAGCGGAAAACACCCACACGCGTTCCTTGCCCGCCGGATCGGTCATGCGGTAGATGCTGGGGCAGTTCAGGTGCGTCTTGTAGCCGGGTGGCATGAGTTCGTCGATCCGCGTCCACGTCACGCCGCCGTCGGTGCTGCGTGCCATTGGCCCTGCAGCACCGCCGTGATTGACGCACCACACGCAGAGGATCGTCTTGCCATCCGGCATCAGGGTCGTCGTCGGGTGCCCCTGATAGACCTCCTCTGTCCCCTGGGCGATGACGGTCTGGCGGTCCTTGTCTCCCGAAATGTCCGCGAGCGGCAGGTCAGGCCGGTCCTCGGCGGCAGAGTTCAGTACGGTGGCGAAAAGCAGGGCGGCGATGAGAGTGCGCATGGACACACCTCAACGTTCTCCGCGCCCTCAAACTCGCGGCGGATTTACCTCTCGTTTTTCAGCGCGGAGGCCAGCGTGCGGGCCTGAACCTCCCAAGTTTCCGGCGTGGCGCTGCCAAAGGCGGTGACCATGCGCCAGGTGCCGGTGAATCCGGCGGGCACGGTCTTCCCCTCAAAGCACTTCAGGTAAAACTTCCGGTAGGTGGGCGGCACATTCCAAATGGTGGACACATGCCCGCCCAGTTCCGGCGCCTGCAGCAGGCGGCTCACGGCAAACTGCCCGCTCTGCGGCTCATACACGGCCATCCAGTCCACGGGCTGGTTGATGTAAAACTTCCGCGCCACCTCCTTGTCATCGCGCAGCGGACCGGAGATGGTATTTTCTGGCATGGCGTCGCTTCCGGCCAGGAAGGCGCTGACCGTGGGCCGCCACGCGTGCATGAAGTGATACACCAGCTTCAGCGGCACAGCCTCGGCGGTGTGTACGGTGGTGGTTTCATACAGGCGGTGGTCCTTGATCTCGGTCACGTTCGTCAGGTCAAAGGCGCGGATGCGTGATTTCCGCTCCAGGCGAAAAGCACCGCCTTTCATCTCTGCCATGGATGCTTCGACTCGTTTGTCATCCAGGTAAAAGTCGAGCGACTGCAGCTTCTCGGGCTCGTTTTCCAGATGCGCGGTGCCGATGAAGCCGACATCGGGAAACGAGAACACGGTGCCGTAGGCGCTGCTCTCGGTGGTCATGGCCTTGCCACGGAAATCAATGCGGCCCGGAGTCCATTGCGTGGCCTGGCGCAGCAGCAGCGTCACATCCCCGCAGGTCACGGTGATGCGTGGCAGTTCGGGGCCGAGATTGGGCTTGAAGGGTTCTTTGGCAGAAGCCAAAACCGTGAGCACGAGGCCAAGTGCCAGCGATGGAATAAGAGAGCGTGAAGAAACAAACATGCGCGATGACTACGCCGCAGCTGCGCGACCTTTCGTTTCAAACCTGCACCTGCGTCATTATTTTCGAAAGGACTTCAGGAAATTGAAGATCAGCCAGATCTGCGCAAAGCCCACGGCGATGAGCAGGATACCGAGCTCAATGGCATTGTCCTCCTTGGGCACCGCCAGCCGCAGAATGAACGCCAGCATAATCGCTCCGAGGACGGAGAGCACTGCTCCAAACGACCAGCTTCCAGAGGACTGCTCGGGAGTAGGGATGTGCGTGGGGTATCCGTCCTTGCTGAGATCGTCTGGGTCATCACTCATGGCGGTGCGCTGTGGCGGGTAGGCTGGGCTCATGGCGCATCGGTGTGGCGTGGTGCCACATCGTGATTTGCCCATAGGTTCCCCGCATAAACGTTCGTATCCGCCTGAAACTTCCGAAGCACCTGACAATGGCGAAGTTGCGATGGGCTCCCATGCCTCTGTGCATTGAAATGAGCGGAGGTCGTGCTGGCTTTACTTCGCCGGTTCTGCCTTCTCCGATTTCACTTTTACGGGACCCAACTTCGCAGGCTTCCACTCGCGCTCCAGCCGCACGGCCTCGATGACTTGTTCGCGCGTCATGGACGCCTCCAGCGTGGCCTGATGGACGAAGGCGATGTCGTGCCCTTGCCGAGACGCCAGACGGCACCACTTCAGGGCTTCCACCGGGTTTTTCTCCACGCCTTCTCCCTTTTCATACATCAGGCTCAGGGCAAACTGCCCGTCGGCATCACCTCGCTCCGCCGCAGCACGAAACAACTTGGTGGCCTGAGCCTCATCTTTGGGCACGCCTTTGCCACTGATGAGGCAGCCCGCAAGCCCGACTTGGGCAATGGGAAAATTTTGCTCCGCCGCTTTGCGAAACCACACGACAGCATCTGCGGTGTTCTGCGCCACGCCTATGCCCTCCAAGTAAGCCACAGCCAGCTTTGTCTGCGCAAGTACATCCCCCTGATCCGCCGCTTTTTGATACCAGGCCACGGCCTCGGCAGGATCCTTCGGCACGCCGGTGCCATGCTTGTAGCACTCGCCCAGCTCAAGCTGAGCGGGGACGTACTTCTGCGCCGCCGACTTCTTGATGAGGCTGAGCCCCTGTTTCAGATCCTGAGCCACACCCGCGCCCAGGGAATAGGCCATGCCCAGCCGCAGCTGAGCTTCAGGGTCTTCCTTTTCTGCCGCCTTGCGGTACCATTTCACCGCTTCGACGAGATCCGGCGGCACTCGCAAGCCCTGGGCGTAGGTGGTCCCGAGAAGCTTCTGCGCATTGAGATCTCCCTGCTCGGCGGCTTTGCGAAACCACTTCACGGCCTCCGCTGCGTCCTGCACCACTCCCTCGCCGTCAAAGTAGGCCATGCCCAGTTCCAACTGCGCGTCTGCATCGCCACGCTGCGCCGCCTGGCGAAACCACCTCACACCCTCGGCCGTGTCTTTGGGCACGCTGGAGCCCAGGCTATAGCAGACGCCGAGCTGTTTCATGGCCGCCACATGATTCTGCGCCGCCGCCAGACGCAGCCATTTCACCGCTTCCGCTGCGTCCTGCGGCACCCCCGTTCCCAGCAGGTAGCACATGCCCAGCTGCCGCAGGGCATCCACATGGCCCTGGGCGATCGCCTTGCGGAACCACTCTACCCCCGCCGCCTGATCCTTGGGAAGGCCGTTCCCTTTGATGCAGCGCAGGCCCATGGCGTGCTGTGCCTCTGCATTCCCCTGCTCTGCCTCCGTGCGCGTCTCCTTCAGGCTTTTGGCCACAAGAGGTGCCGTCGTGCAGAACAAGACTGCGAGCAGCAGCAGCATAGGAATTTTCGTGGACTGAATGAACATGGTCACTTCTTCTGGAGCAGAATCATTACGTGGATCTTTTTTAGAGAGATCCCACGTAGGAGTCATCCTTTTTCTTCGGCGAAGTGCGCCACTCAGACTCTGACAACAGCGGCTTCATCTTTCCTCTCTTCAGCATGCCACCGTTGCGGGCGGGTGGGTTGGGAGATCAAGAATCGTCATGGCCCTTTTGGGGGACACGAGGGGATTTCCTGTGTCGGATTCGGCAATTCTGCAGGTCACTTGCGTTTTCGGAGGTGTTTTTTGAACGGCCGCAGGTGGGGATGAGGCCAACCGCCGTGATCGTACCGCTTGGAAACATGGACAGGCTGACGGAAAACCGGACCCACAGCCCGTGCCATTAGCGCACCCTTTGAGTGCGCGCGGTGGGAGGCTTCTTTCTTGATATGTCATTTCGATTTAGTTGCTCGCAACTTTGACCCATGCCCAATCGGTACAAAACGCGCCGCCTCTAGATCTAAAGGTCTTTTATTTAGAAGAAACATTTCTAGATGGATAGCCAATTGCTACAACGTAATATCTACGGTTATGCAACCCTCACTCATCCATGCATAAGGCCCGTGGTACGCAGCTCTGCTGTTTTTTCGGGCTTTGGGTGTGTCTGGCTCCGCTCCTGGTGGGGGCACAGTCCGTGCCCGTTCCGCAAGTCATCGTGAGGAAGGAGCAGGTGCAGGAAGTGGAAAGGTACATGGAGCGCGTGGAAGGGGAAGATCGCTCGGTTAAATACATGATCTATGTTGTCTTGCCCGCGCTGGGTCTCATCGGCTGCCTGATGGTTTTGCGTCGGTTGCTGCTCAATTGATGCCGGGCATGGCGGTGCCTTGGGGATCAGAGGCGGAGGAAGATTTTGCGGCGGTACATCCAGCAGACGGCGAGGATGATGAGGAGGAGGCTGGGGATGCCGGTCATGATGCTTTGCATTTCGGGGCCGAGCAGGTGGACGTAGCGCTGGCCGAGGTGGGTTTTCACGGTTTCGGCGAGCCAGACTTCGAGGGTGTGACGCATGAGGTAGAAGGCGAGGGGGTTCATGCCGATGACGATGAAGAGAAGGGCCCAGCGGCGGTGCTGTTTCACATCGACGAGCTGATGAAATGCGGCGAGGAGGAGCATGCAGATGCCGCCGCTGAGGAAGACCCAGGCGGGGGTCCAGAGGTGCTTGACGACGGGACAGATGCCGCCGAGGTGCAGGACGATGCCGGTGAGGATGCAGACGACGCCAGCGGTTAGGAGACGGCGGATGGGGGTGTCGTTGTTTTTGATCCAGGTGCCTGCGATGAGGCCGAGGATCATGGAGGAGATGGTGGGGATGAAGTTGAGGGTGGTGTAGCCGCCGAGCCAGCCGACATACGGGGCGGTGCGGGGGAATTGATTCAGGAGCCAGATGTCGAAGGCCCAGCCGGCGTTGCGGTTGTGGTTCCAGTGAGCAAAAAATCCGTCGAAGTCGTGAGTCCAGCCTGCAGGGACGTTCCAGGCGGTGGGGTCGGTGTGCGGGGGGATGAGAGGGTGGAGGGCGTAGATGAGCCAGTGAAGGACTAGGAAGGCAGCAAATGCGATCACCCGTGTGCGGGTGCCGCAGAAGGCGAGGGCGAACACGGGGAGGCAGGCCAGGCCCATCTGGGTGAGGGTTTCATCGAAGGTCCAGAGGGTCATCTGGCGGCCGAGGCTGTGGATGAAGATGCCGAGAAAGATGAGGGCGATGGCGCGCCAGACGGCGTGCAGGGTCATCTGGCGTGGCGTGTCTCCTTTGGCGGCGCGTGAGGAGAGGCTGAAGACCATGGAGACGCCCATGAGGAAGACGAAGGAGGGCATGAGGAGATCATGCAGTGAGCAGCCGGTCCAGGGGACATGGGAGGTTTGGAAGCGGATGAAACGCCAGACGGGGCTTTCGGGGAAGCGCAGGGCGACTTCGTCGAGAAGGAGCAGCTCGTGAAAACCGATCAGGAACAAAGCGATGCCGCGATAGACGTCGAAGGAGGCGAGGCGTTGCATCCGAAACCAACGCGTGCTTGAGGGACGGTTTCGCTGGTGGGGAGAAATAACCCGGAGATTTTTATCTCCAAATCCATGAGAATGAGCGCTCTGCGTGAGGCCTGCCAGAGTGCTGGAAGGGTGCTTGGTTGAGGGTGATGCGCGTGTGTTTTGTGAGGCTGCCGAGTCGAGGGATCGTTGCTGGGAGTGGCGATCATTTGCCGGATCCGGTGCTGCGCGCGGAGGCATGGGCCCACCAGCGCTTTCCTGCTGGATCAGGGCAGCGGGGACGTTCGGCCAGAGCCGATAAAATATCGGCGCTCCCAGTACGGAGTGTGGCGGCGTGCCAGTCTCTCCCGCTCTCCCAACGCAAAGTCCAGGTGCTGCACTGGGTGCCTGCAAAGCGGTGAGGACCCGTGAGACGCTGCCGATCCTTTTCAATAATGCCTGGCATCATTTTTGGCATTTTTTTAGATCTGCCTGCGCTGCGCTCTTGGCACCGCGTCAATCTGGACTGGTGCCGGTGACGGCTGGATTGGAATTCTGGAAGACGCCGGCGTTGTAGCCTGCTTTTTGCAGGGCGGCGCAGATCCTCTTCATGGTGATGCTCCCGGCGTCGTAGCTGACCCACACACCGCCCTGCACGACCCGGCCCTCCTTCACTCCGGAAAGGCGATCCAGAATCTTCTTCACCTCCTCCTCCTGGGCTTCGGTTTCCATGTTGTCGATCATGAGATCCAGCTCTTCCAAGCCGTTCTTCCGGGGGGTGGTTGCATCTTCAGACATGCCCAGAGATCGTGCGCGGAATGCGGGTTGGATGTGGTGGGTTCGTGGCACCGAGGTATTGCTCAGGAAGCTGCGGATGGAGAGGCTGTCAGCACAGCAGCTGGCAATGCCGTGCTTGCCGCCGAGGTTCTCTAAGAACCCGACCATTAGCATTTTGAGATGCACCACAGGATCAATGCCGACAGTTCTCCGGCCATGATCGAGAGTTCCCCTTGTTGTGGCATGGCTTTGCGTTGCCCAAAGATAAGGGATACTTAGCCCGCCTATCAGCGAAGGTTTATCAACAGGCTGATAGGGCGCGCCGGGTTTGTTGAGAAAACAAAGAAGCGACTCTGCCCCGGATTCAGCTGATGGGACTAAGTATTCATTTAGATAGAATTAGTCAAAACACGAAGCATTTAATTTTATACCGTATGATGTTTATGGGTATTATAGAAACGCCTTCCTTGGCAACACTAAAGCAATGAAAATCAACACACACTCCGCACTAAATCGTCGTCTCTCCCAACGCTTCAATCGTTCCGGGATGACTCTCATTGAAATCAGCCTCGTGATCGCTCTCCTCCTGGGATTGATCGCTGTGGTTTTCCTCGGCTTAGGCAGCTACCGGCAGGGAGCTGACAAGGCTAAATGCAAGATGCAGCTCGCCGCCGTCCAGAAGGCGGTGCGATCCGCCGCCAACATGCAAAACCTGAACGTCGGAGCGGCTTTGGCACAGGGTGATGTCTTTGGTGCCGGTCTCCTGATGGAGAATGCGCCGGTCTGTCCTTCCGGCGGCGCCTACACATGGCTGGGCACTGTTCCAACGGTCGGCACCCCGTACGGCAACTGCGATTTTGCAGGCACCGGAGCGACCTCGACTCACGTCCTGGCGGCCACCGACACAACCGACTGGTAAGCAAGTCCAGCTCTCCTGCATCCGATCACCAGCCTGTCTGCTCCATGCTCACCATCACTGATCCCTGTGAACTCAAAGCATCTGACATCTATCGTCAGGCGCGCACAGTGGCGTCGAAGACGAGCCGGGGCGCGGACAGTCACTGGTATCGGATGCCGGAGGAACTGCCGTGGCAGTGGCATCTGTGGTTTGATGGCGGTCGCGAGGTATGCTCCGCCGTGTTTTCCAAGCAACATCAGAGCTGGCGGCCGGGTCCGACGCTGCCGCTGGCCAATCTGACGACCGGAGAAGGGGTGGGTGAGATTCTCGGTGAGCTGATGTCTGCCGCTTACTTTCAGGAGAAGCCGAAGGCCCTTGGGGTGATTTTGCACGTCGCAGATGAGTTTGGGCTGGCTGAGATCGCCCAAGCGGGAGAAGTGACCAGCGAGACGGGGGATGACTTTCAGATCCTGCGCTACAATTTAGTCGATGATCCGCGGGAGGTGCTGGCTGACCGGGAGGTTTCGGTGGAGGCAAACACCTGGCGGCTGCTGCCATTTTGGGGCTCAGCCCCGGGGCAGGCACGCTGTACCGCCGTGTCGCTGTCCCGCACCCGGGAGGCGTTCCTGCTGAAGCTGCTGGACTGCGCAGAGGATTTACGGATACCCGTGCGCGTGGCGGTGACCTGCGCCCCGGTGGAAACGCTGGCGGCGCTGCCGCTGCTGAAATCGAACTTGGAAGGTGGCTGCCTGGTGGCGGTCAGTTTTTTCAAATTTACCGCCGTTTTTGCCATCAGTCCCCAGGGCGAACTCTGCACGGTGCGGAGTCTCAGCCACCGTGGCGGCTCCCAGGTACCGACGGGCTTTGGGGACATCCTGTGGAACATGGCGCTGGGCGCCGAACTGGCGGTGCCGAAGGTGCTGGTCGTTTCCACCCAGGCGCGGGCGCTGCAGTCGGTTGCGCAGGAACTGGAGATGTACGCCATCAGCCGTCAGCCGATCCAGTTTGAACTGCTGAATCTTGAAGAGCATCCGGCGCTGAAAGAGGTGCCTGGGAATCGACCTGAGTTTTTGATCTATGACACTGCGGCAGTCGAGCAGGTGAGCGGCGGGAACACGCCGCTGGCCCGGACGGAGAGCTTCCGTTCGTTGTGGAGAGGCTGGGCGAGGCAGAGCTTCATGGACACGGCGCGGCTGGATCAGCTGTATCCGAATCTGCGTGATCTGCGCGTGCTGCGCTTTTCATCATGGTTCATCTACCTGCTGGTCTTTGCCGTGATCGGCACCGGCGGGTACGGCACCTGGTCGTTATTTGCTGCGATGAACCACCCTTCCTGGGAGCTCACGCCCTATCAGATGAAGCTGACGCAGGACAAGCATACGAAGCTGCTGCAAGAGAAAAAGGAGATCGACATCGTCACCCGTCTGCTGCAGCCGCGCTCGCGCGGCTGGGTGACGGTCGAGTTTCTTCTACAGCTGTTCCCGGAGGATTCGGGGGTGAGACTGGACAGCTTTGTTTACAATACTGAGGCTTCCCGCGCTCCGGTGGCTGCAGGCAAAGGGGCCAAACCCGAATTCACCGGCATGGAGCGGACCTGGATCTTCAAGGGGCTGGTCAAATCGAAGGCGCTGCAGCTGCTCAGCACGTTGAACAGTCAGCGTGGTTTGAGCGCCTTCTTCGAACGGGTGGCCGAGGTTACCGGAGATGAGGCATGCCGGCCAGGGCCAACCCGCCAGATGACGATCGCACTGACCCAGGGGCGCAACGCACGCTTCAATCCGCAGGCATCCGCCGGCGACCTTGCACGTGATCCGTCGCTGGCATTTCCGTTCAGTTTTGAGGCCACGATTACCCAGAGCCTGACGGACAAAGACACGCTTTCCCTCCCGCTGGACAAACCCTTCTGAGTCATCCCATGAGCGCCTATACCCGTCCCATCCTTCGTTACGGTTTGATCATGCCCGCGATGTTCAACTGCCTGCTGCTAGGCGGGGTGATCGCCGGTGTCAGCAAGCTGGGTGCGGTGCGTGCGGAGAAAGCGGAACTGTACAAGGAGCAGACGCAGCGCCTCGCCGCGATGAAGAAGCTGGAGGCGGTGCTGGCGCCCAAGCGCAAGACTTTTCAGGATCAGAAAGCGCTGCTCAAGGCGGATCCCGGCCATCTTTTCACCCGAATTTTGGACACGCTGCTGCCGAAGTACAAGGAGATCGAACTGGAGCGCAGCGGACTGGTATTCCCGCTCGACCGTGGCCGCCTCGGGCGCCAGGTCAAGACTGATCTGGCCCGTGTGAAGAGCAGTTTTCAAGGTGGGCTGGGGCCGATGCAGGAGGCGCTGCTGCAGGTGGAGTCGCTCATGCCGCAGGCCGTGCTGGAGGAACTGAAGATCACCCGCAAGACCGACCAACTGCTGAACCAGCGTGAGTTCCTGGTGATGGAAATGACGCATACCTGCTGGAAGGCGGCGGAGGAGAAGAAATGAGACACATCCTGTTCATTGTCATGCTGTTTGGAGCCGCCGAGGCCCCGGCGCAGACCAAAGCTGCGGTGGCCAAACGCGCGCCGTTGTTCATCGGCAATGGCACTGCGAGCTGGCTGCCGCGCTCGGAGTTGCTGCCGAGGGCGGAGGAGATCGAGGCACTGGCGAAGAAAATTGGCGTGCGTCAGCGCAACATGGACCCCTTTGGTCTGTCCACCTTTCCCCGCGAGGATGACGCCCCCGTGATTACCGAGGATGTGTATCGTGCGACGCCCAAAATCACGCTGAACCAGGTGCTGCAGACGCTGAAGATCAACGGTGTGAATCTGCAGCGCAAAGAGTTTCTCATTGGCGGCCGCCGTGCGGCGGAAGGCGACGTGATCGAGCTGGCCTACAAGGGGGAGGTTTTTCGGGCGCAAGTCATGGAAGTGGGCGCCACGCAACTGCATTTCCGCGATATTCAACGCGATGAGTCAGGCGTGCTCAAGCACGACATCCTTCCGCATCTCAGCATCGAGCCGTTGCAAAAAATCGCCTCCCAGATGGAGGGCCGGATGACGCCGATGGAACCCTCACAGCCCACACAATCCACGAAGCCCACGAAACCATGAGCCGATGCATGTTGCAGATTTTTTCTCTGGCGAGCCTGGGTGCGAGCTTTGCGCTCACCGCCCAGGAGGCGGTGCCAGTACAGCAAGTGCAGGCGGTGCCATCACCGCAGGTGCAACCGTTGCAAAGCCTGCCGGCCGCCACGGTGGACGTCTCCTCACGTTTCAACAGTCTGCCCAAGCCGCCGCAGCATTCGGACGACGGATACTGGATTGACAACGCTCCGATCAACGAGGTGTTCCAATACCTCGCGCACAGCGCCGGCCTGCAGTATTTTTACAACAATGAACTGAACGATCCGCAGTTCAGCATCACCGGGCATCTTCGTACGGACAACCCGCTGCAGCAGATGGAGGAGCTGGCGGTCAATTTTGGTCTCACGCTGCATCAGCAGCGTTCCAGTGTCAGGCTCATGAACGAGGCCCAGCTCGCGAAGCTCCCGGTGGAGGTGATGAGCTACACGCTGAAGTACCTGCGGGGGGCTCCGCTCAACCGCAGCATATCCGCCCCAGCCGCGCAGGGCAGTGATGAGGAAGGTGGTGCTAAAGCAGCCGCAGCCCCGGGCGTGGTTCAGTCCGACTTCGAGAAGCTGAAGGCCATCATCCGCCCCATGCTCACGCGCGACATCGGACAGATCGAGTTTGAAGAGAAAACGAACACGCTGCTCGTCAGCGACAACAGCATCAAGCTCGAACGGGTGCGCAAGCTGCTGGAAGGAATCGACAAGGCCAAGCCGCAGATCCTGGTCAACGTCCGGGTGCTGCGCATCAAGCGCGACCAAGGCCGCCAGGTGGGGGTGGACTGGAGCCGGGCACTGGGGGACACCGGCACCAACCTGACCACGCACCAGAGTCTGAACGCGCTTTTCAACCTGCCAGACGTCAGCACGGTGACGCGGACCGGCAGCGTGTCCGCGCCGGTGGACACGATCAATCAGATCAACCAGCAGGGGGGGGGGCTCGTGTTCGATAACATGCAGGTGCAGGCCATTCTGCGCGCACTGGTGAATGCCAATGTCGTCACGCAGGAGGCCTGCCCCAGCATCATCACCGAGGACAACGAGCAGGGCCTGATTTCCATCGTGGACCGCTACCCTGTCATCACGTCCAACATCACCAACACTGCGGCGGGCCAGAACGTGACCGATGTGGTGCGCTACAAGATTGACAAAGAAGATCCGAGCGCGACTGAGGAGCCGGAAAAGAACCGCGAGATCGGTGTCACGCTGTCGGTGACGCCCACGCTGCTGCCTGATGGCACGGTGCGCATGAAGCTGCGTCCGCGGGTGGCAAAGATTGTCGAACTCATCGCAGGTCGTGGCAACAATATGTTTCCACGGGTGAGCGAGTCCACGGTCGAGGCCATCAGCCGCATTCCGGCGGGACAGTCGCTGTTTCTTGGCGGCTTCTATGACTACAGCAACAGCGAGGGGAACAACAAGGTGCCCGTGCTGAGCACCATTCCGCTGGTAGGCAAGCTGTTCAGCTCGAACAACAAGAAGCTCGAACAGGTCAGCCTGGTCTTCATCATCACTCCGCATGTGTATGATGCCTCGCGTGCGGGTGCAGGCATGGCTGAAGCGAACTGGCACGTGCGTGAGCTATCCGGCATGCAGCCGGATGACATTCGGGACACCAACCTCGAACTGCCGCCGACCACCTGGTATCAAAACCTGCCCAACGTCAAAAACCCGGTGGCCGAGCCGCCGCCTGCGCCGAAGCAGTCGTGGCTCAGGCGTCTGTTCTCGAAAAAGTCCCCCAGCCAGTAAATCGCGGACGGTGTTCGGAGTCCGTCTCCGGCGCCGTGAGTGCCATCGATCACGCAGATTTTCATGTCAGCCCCTCTTCCTAACCTGCAGTTCCCGGCTAAGACGGACCGCAACAGCATGCGTCCGGTGCTTGATCGTATCGCGGGAACCACGGTGATGTACCTCCAGCAGGGTGATTATCTGGTGGAGAGTGAATCCGCGCCCTTGCTGGCCGCCTATGGCGAGAAGCTCGGTGCGGCGTCCGGCTTCATGCCCGACTTCCTGGAATTCGCCGCAGAATACCAGGCGCAAAAGCATGCGCTGACGGCCGAGGGCGAACTGGCGCGGATGCAGAGGCTGCTGCGCAACAGCCTGAACGACCGGGTGCATTGCTGGAGTTTTGGTCCCTTGTCGGGCCGGGCCTCGGCATTGTATGAGCACTGTCCGGTCCTGCGCCCGGTGTGCATGGCGCTTGGTTGTCCTGCGACGCTGGCAGGAGAGACGAGCATCGTTCATGTCACCTCGCTCAATCCTGTTTCAGCTCTGGCGGCGTCGTTCTGGATCAGCCAGGAATTGAACCGTACGTCTGAAGGTGATGCGCCGTTCGTCTTCAGCTTCTTCACCGACCTGCCTGCATGGCAGTTGCTCATGCAGCGACATTTTGCCACATGAATCTGAATCTCGGCATCGAGTTCAATCACACGATCCAGCGGCTGATCATCAGCCAGCTGCGGGCGGCCACGGGCAGTCTGGATGGTCAAACGGATGAAGCGCTGGTGCGCCGCACGTCGAAAACGCGCATGCTGGGCGCCGTCGGTCGTGCTGCGGGGCTGCCGGCCTTTCCCCAGGTGCGGGAGATGGCGGATGCGGAGTTTATCGGCCACTGCGATCCGGTGGTGATGTCACGTGGCATGTTCGTGCCGCTGCGGCGCAACGCGCAGCAGGTGCTGCTGGCAGTCGCGAATCCGTGGGACTACCGGGCGGATGATTACTGTGCGGCGCGTTTCCCGGAGGATGAAGTGTTGAAGGTGGTCACGCTCGCCTCCGAGGTGTCCTCCATGATCGAGGGATCCTCCAGTTCCTCGGGACCAAGCCGTGCGGAGCTCGAGGCGGTGGAAGTGGAGGAGTTCTCCAATGAAACGCCGGACTTTGATGTCACGCGTCAATACGATGAGCCGATCGCCCAGCTGGTGGCGAGCATGGTGAGTGATGCGATCAAACAGCACGCTTCGGACATCCACATCAAGACGGAAAAAACCAGCTTCCAGTACTGTTTCCGCGTTGATGGGGCGCTTGGGGTGCGGTTCGAAATGCCGGTGAAGCTGCGTGACCGGGTGGATGCGTTTCTGCTTAATCTCATGCGCCTCGCACCGGAGGAGCGCAGCAAGCGTCCGGGCATTTCGGGCCGCTTCACCGCCAGCTACTACGGACGCGCCGTCGGGGTGCGCTATGAGCGGCACCGCACGTACCGGGGCTATCACGTCACCATGCGTCTGCTGGACAAGACGCATCTGGAGGCACGGCTCGGCATGGGTACGCTGGCCTTTGATGAGGAGACCTTGTTTGAGCTCGACAAAGCCATGTCGGTGCCCTCCGGCATCATTGTGATGTCTGGTCCCACCGGTTCCGGCAAATCGACCACGCTGAACGCGATGCTGCGGGAGCTGAACCACCCGGAGGACAACATCCTGACGCTGGAGAATCCGGTTGAAGACGAGATTCCCGGCGTGACGCACTGCGACCTGCGCGACTCGACCGAGTTCAAACCGATGATCGCCAGCTTCATGCGCTCCGATCCAGACATCATCCTCATGGGTGAGGTGCGTGATCGTGAATCGGCAGAGCTGGCCATTGAGGCCGCGATCACGGGCCACAAGGTGCTGACCACGATTCATACGCCACGCGCTTCGCAGATCATTGAGCGCTTTCAGCAGCTCGGCATGGAGCGCTGGAAGATTGCGCAGACGCTGAAGGCGGCCTGTGCGCAGCGGCTGGTCAAGCTGCTGTGCCCGAGCTGCAAGGAGAGCATCGAAGGTGTGTCGGAACGTGAGATCCGGCTGTTTCATCTCGATTCGTCCTGGGCAAAGCGCCCGCTGTTCAAGCATCACAAGGAAGGCTGCGCAGAGTGTCTTGGACGTGGTTACTCCGGGCGCACCGCGATCCTGGAGATTTTGCCCATCAGTCCGAAGCTCGGGGACAAGCTGGCGAAGGGGGAGATCACGCCCTATGAACTGGAGGCGGAAGTGCGCCGGGAGTCGGGGCTGCCATCGCTGCGCGACAATGGCCTGAAGCTGATGGCCGAGGGCAGAACCGACCTTGATGCGCTGAAAAAGGTGCTGGATCTCACCTACGAAACCTGAGCCATGAACGCCTTCCAAGTCACCCTGCGCAACATCAAGCGGCCCGAGATCTCCAAGGTGATCGAGTGCGAGGCGCCGAACCGCGAGCAGGCCGCGCTGCTTGTCAGCAAGCCTGGCTTCCGAGTGGCCCTGATCAAGTCCCTCGCCGGCACGCCGAAGAGTGAAAAGTCCAGGAAGCCCGTCTCCCGCAAAGAGCTCATCAAGCTCTTCCGCGGCCTGGCCTCCATGCTGAAGGCGAACATCAGCACGGCAGACGCGCTGCTGTACTACTCGCAGGGGCTGCCTGATCCGGTGCTGCAATCGTCGCTGATGAACATTCGCAACCGGCTTGAAGCCGGGATGCCGGTTCACATCGCCTTTGCCAAGGAGCAGACGTTTGACGGCACGATCATCACCATCATCGAGGCCGGTGCGGATGCCGGACAACTCAGTGAGGCGTTCGCCTCGCTTGCGCGCCGGATCAAGATTGAGCTCATGTTTGCCAGCAAGCTGCGCACGGCGCTGCTGGTGCCGTCGTTGGTGGTGCTGTTTCAGATCGGCCTCTTCATTTATTCGCAGATTTTTGTCGTGTCCCAGGTGGAGGAGACATTGAAAAGCGTGCGCCAGGAGCCGGATCAGATTTCGGTGTTTATCTTTTCGGTGAGCCATGTGGTGCAGCACACGTGGCCTTTCTTTGTGATCGCGCTGGTGAGCTTCATCACAGCCCTGTTTCGCTCGGAGGCCTTCAGGCAGAAGCTGCTGCTCTTTTTCATGAAATACTGGCGGCTGCTGACGAAGCTGGTCATGGGCCTGCGCCAGAGCGCCTACATCGGAACGCTGCAGATGCTGTATGCCAATGGCATCAATCTGGCCCGCGCCTCCGCATTGTCCGCGCGGGTGCTGCAGGGCACGCCGATGTATCCGGACTTCATCAAGGCCTCGCAGGTCTATGAGTCCTCCGGCGTGCCGTTTGCGGAGGCGCTGAAGCGCAACACCACGCTGGATCCGCAGGTCATCCACATGATCGGCATCGGCGAGCGTTCGGCCTCCCTGCCACAGCAGCTGGAGCTGCTGCGTGACATCTACGAGGAGGACACCGCGGCGACCATGGCGGATTTCACCCAGGTCATCAATTTCATCACCCTGGCCATGGCCGTGGTGCTCATCGGCTTCGTCTTCACCGGCTCCATGCTGCCCATCTTCCTGATGGGGCCGCGCATGATGCAGTCGGGCAACATGTGAACTCAACCCACCCTTATGAAAACACGCTGCTTGTTTTTCTCCCTGCTGCTCGCTTCCACGGCGGTCCTGGCGGCTGATCCGCAGAAGCTCGTTCCCCGGCCCATCCCTGGCATGGCCGCTCCGGCTCCGGTCAAAGCCGCGTCCGCAGCGGTCAAACCGGTGTCGTCACAGCAGGCGGCGGCTGCTCCTGGTGCGAATCCGGACCGTGCGCGTATTTTGTACATTCATCGTCGAGCCACGTTGCCTGCGGAGTTCACGAAGAACCTGCCTGCATCACCGGCCGAGGCCACGGTGCCAACCGCCATGCTCAATGTTCGTCAGGGTGCCGTGAAAATCATTCCCAAGGCGGAAGTGGCGCAGATCCTCAAACCCCGAACCTGAAGCATGATGAACCTCCATTCCCGTCCTGCCCGCCACAATGGCGGCTTCACACTCATCGAGATCAGCCTTGTGATCGGACTGCTGCTGGGGCTGGCCACCTTTGCAGGCATGAACATTGCTGCCGTGCGAGACTGGCAACGTGGCAAGGATGCCTCAGTGTCACTCCAGGCGGTCTTTGCCGCCCAGCGCGCCTATCTCTCCGATCATCCCACCGCGGACATTGCAGGGGTGCCCACCGATCAGCTGCAACTCTATCTGCCACAGGGTTGGACCACGATGCCAGCCTTGGTCAGTCTGAACGATGAGGCTCTGTCTGTCGATCACACCGTCATGCCGCCGCTTCTCATGCTGGGCTCGTCCGTCTATGACCCTTCATCGAGTGGAAGTGATGGACTTTGGGATGCCGGGCAGTGAACGTATCTTCCTGCCTTATGGCCACCGAAACTCTTCTACACATCCCCAGCGGAACCCGCTTCGGCTACCACACCGGTCTGCCGTGGAAGAGGGCGGCGCGCAGCCTGGTGGAAGTGGGCGGCGACATCCGCGCCGGCATGGGGCTGCACCTGCTGGTGGCACCGAACGGCTCGGGCAAAACGACCTTGCTGCGAACGCTTGCCGGGTTGTCTCCGGCATTGCAAGGCCGGGTAACGACCGAGGCGCAGGTGCATTACTTCGCGGATGAGCTGCGGGTCGATCCAGAGATGAAAGCGCGCACGTTTTTCCGTGCCTGGTTCACGGGCGCATCACTCGTCGCTGCGGAAAGGCTGGCCGATACGCTGCGGCTGAATTTGACCACGCCCATCGGCAAGCTTTCCCGGGGCAACCGCCAGAAGGTGCTGTTGATTCTGGCCGAGGTGAAGGCAGCGCAGAGTGAAACCAGCGTGCTGCTCATGGATGAGCCTCTCACAGGCCTGGATGCCGAAACGCGCGAGCAGGTGACGCAGCTCTGGGCCACGGCAGGCACGCAAACGCTGCGCCTCGTCATCATGCATGAACTGGAGTGCGTGCGTGAAGCGGACTCGCTGCTGACCATTGCCGGTGGTCAGTTGCGGCATGCCACGAGTCGCAGCGGCAGCACCTGGATGGAAACCTACCGTACTTTGCAATCATGAGCTCCCTGCGAGTCTGGCCCTTGTTTCGCCTCAGCTTTGCCGGACTCATGGGGCGGGGCAGCTGCTGGCTGCTGCTGCTGGGAGCCGGCCTGTTTATCTGGATCGCGCCGCTGCTGACGCCGTGGGAGGAAAACCCGCAGATTCTGCAGCCCGCACGTGCGCAGACGGCCTGGTTTTATGCCTGGATCGCGCTCTTCACCTGGCTGCCGTTTCAAGCCTCGGCGCTCGGGCACCGCATGCGGCGCGAGGGCATGCTGGAGCATCTGCATGCCGGGGGCTCGGGGCGCATCAGCCAGTGCCTGCAGCTCAGCGCTGCGATCTGGGTCTGGATGCTGGCGGTGGTGCTGATCGCGGTGGTCTTTTGTCTGACGTGGACTTTGCCAAAGCGGCCTGAAGAGGCGCGCATGTGGATGACGCTCGTGTTTCAATATGGCCTGCTCTACAGTCTGTGCGCAGCGCCGCTGTGCCTGCTGGCGGTGGCGCTGGGCACACGCACGGCAGAGGTCATTGCGTTTCTGGTGCCCACCGGGCTGCTGCTGATGGGCTTGTTTGGCGCTGCGTGGCTGGCCCCGCTGCTGGGTGGCGCGGATTCGGGAGTGCTGCAGTCGTTCTGGCTGGCGCTGCCGCATTATCATCTGGCCGATCTGACGCCACGGCTGGTGTTTAAAATGGGTCCGCTGCCGTTCGCGGACTTTGCCGGTGCGGCAGGCACGCTCGGCCTGCAGGGTGCCGCCATCTCCATCTCTGGGTTATGTCTCTTTCGCACACGCTCCTGACGCTGACTGCCGCAGGCGGTCTCTGGTTGGGCGGCCATTGGTTGTCCTGCTCGCGGACGGTCTTGCATGCCACGGCAACTCCACCCGCGTTTGCGCTGCCAGGAAGCGCGTATGGGAGTCTGGCGGCGCGTTTGATACGCGACTCGCTCTACAGCTACTGGCATGGGGGTGAGAGTGCCGCGCCGGCTGCGAGTTCGCAGGCGGGCGCCGGGGCAGCGCCGCCACCACCACCGGGGCGATTTTCCCGCAGAGGCATGCCGGCACCGGTGCCACCCGCGCAAACGCCGGGCGAGACATCATGGCTGCAGGCGGGGGTGGATGCGCTCTCCCGTCTCGAAAAGAGCCGCACGCGGCGTTCCAGCACCGTGCCACTTTCGAATGCCCATCAGCAATATCTGCATGCCGCCGCAGACGTGCGGCTGCGTTTCGCCTACCAGCTCGATCCGGGGGATGCGACGTTGTATGAGATTCTGTACTTTCACATCGCCTCCCGCACGCAGTCGACTGAAGCCGCACGGGCTGCCATCGATGCGCTCTCTCAAAACGCCATGGCGTATGGACTGCGTGAAGGCGGGAGCATGTCTGATGCGCTGACCGGTGCGGGCGCCGCGATCAATCTGCTCAACGACCAGCTTCAACCTGGCAACGCCAGCCGTGATGACAAGGCGGTCAGCCGTGAATGGCATGCCTTGGAGGAATGCCTGGAACGCTACCGCCGCCTGCGCAGCAGCGCGGAGGAGGAAGGCTGGTGGGACGGCGTGCCGAAGGTGCGCCGCCAGGAGCTTGAGGCGCATGCGAAACTGCTCATGCGCATCCGTGAAATGATCCGGCCGGTGCTGCCGCCGGGGGTTGCGACTGCGAACCTGGTGCCCGGGCCTAACCCATCAAGTTCGCGTTGAAGATGTCTTCGGAGATGTGGCCGGCGCGGTAGAGATTGATGAGGCTTTGGTCCCAGCGCAGGTTGCCTTTGTAGCGGAGGGCGTCCGCCAGCGAGGTGGCGCTGCCGTCATAGGCGCGCATGCCTGCCGCCACGGCTTCGCTGGTGTTTTGCAGGTATTCGGTCACGAGCACCCGTCCATTGAACCCGGTGAGCAGTCCCTGGGAGAGCACAAAGGTCAGTGTCTCGCTGAGCCGATGCAGGATGCCGGACTGCTGATCTTTGGGAAAGAACTCGAGGATACGGTCGATCGTCTTCACCGCACCCCGGGTGTGCAGGGTGGAGAGCACGAAGTGGCCCGTCTGCGCGGCCTCGATACAGGTCTCCATGGTTTCACGATCACGAATTTCACCGATGAGGATGATGTTGGGCGTTTTGCGCAGCACCTCCTTGAGGCCGCTCTGATAGGACAGCGTGTGCCTGCCGACTTCCTGCTGGGTGACGAGCGAAGGGGCCGGAAGCCGCACACCAGGCTGGTTGGGATCGTCCATCATGGCGTCGTAGCGATACTCGATAGGGTCTTCAATGGTGACGATGTGCTTGGGGAAATGGCGCCGCACCCAGTCGAGGACGGCGGCGAGGGTGGTGGATTTACCCGAGCCGGTGGGGCCCGTGATGAGCCCGAGGCCAAAGCGGCGCTGCATCAGTTCGCGCAGGCTGTCGGAGATGAGAGGGTCGATGCCGAGCGTTTCGAGCTGATTGATTTTCGCACGCAGCCAGCGGCATGTGACACCCAGGCCTTGCTCGCTGAGATGCACCTGTACGCGCATGCGCACCGGAGATCCAAGCGCGCCTTCTTCACAGCTAAAGTCGATGACCCGACGGCTGCGCACCATCTCCCACATTCGCGCTGCGCCGCCGATGGCATCTGCCTCTGTCCAGATCTCGACGGACTGGCGCATGAAGAGCGCCTCCGCCAGCCGGCCCACGGCTTCTGAATCCTGGATGCCGAAGCCCTCGGCGACCTCCAGTCCGCGATTCGTATGAAGGTAGATCAGCCCACCGGTACGCACCTGCACATCGGAGATTTCACGTCCGGCGTAGGCGGTGGCGAGATCACCGAGGATATTGTTGGTGGAGGGCGTGGAACACATGAAAAGTTTCAGTCTTGCGGGATCTCTTCGATGACGACCAGCCAGTTCATGGGATGGACAGGCGGGAGTTCGGCGGGACTGCGCAAGGGCTTGAGCTCGGCGGTGATGCTGTCGGAATGCACCGCGTCGTCACTGCCTGACCTCATGTCCAGCGGCTGCCAGGCAGTGGCACCGCCAGCGGCGAGGCTGCCGAGCTGCCCGTGGTGTTCGATGGGCCGGTTGAATCCGGTGGTGCCCACTCGCAGTTCAGCGGCGTAGATGGAGAGCGGCGGATAAAATTCTGCGCCAGCCGCCAAGCCCGAGCCGACGGGAGGGGCAGCAGCAGGGGTCGCGTTCAGGTCGTCCCCCACATAGACCCGCAACGGGGCGACGATGCTGAGCCCGGCGGTGTAGTTGGTGAGATTTTTGCCCTGACGGATGATGACGCACATGTCTTCCAAGGCGGGCGGATCGCTGACGACACGGACGTTGATGGGGTCCAGCGACGGGTCCACGCCGAAGTAGAGGCTGTTGTTCGCCGCCACGCCGCCCGCGCTCTGTGCCTGCAACCATGCATCCAGCAATGACGGGTAAAAAGTAAGGCAGGAGCGATTGCTGTTGGTCAGCTCGGTCTGGAATGGAATGCCGGCACCACCAGGTTCAAAGATGGTTGGCCAGTTGTTGCCGCGCTCGAGCACAACCGTGCCTGTGCCGCCGGCGGAAGTGGGGAAACTCACGCGAATGCTGGTCGGTGTTTGATCTTCATAGCTGACCATGGCCGTGGCCTCGACGGTGATGCGACAACGCTGCCCCCCGGCAGTGTAATCCTCAAAGGCGTTCAGCGTGGTGCCCGGCGGGCTGCGACGCAGGTAGCGGGAACCCGTGGGCAGCGGCAGGAAAGCAAGGCGTCCGGAGTTGCCCGACAAAGCGATGGGCAGCACATCCGTGCCTTGTTCGGCCTGGAGACGTTCACGTTCCCCCAGCGCATCAAAATCAGAGCCCACGGTGACTCCCCCGAGATTGAGATCGGCGGTCATCTCGATGCCGCTGCGACCGGCAAGCCGTGCAGCACCATAAGCCCCGGCAACACTCATGCGCGCAGCATAGACGGAACCTTGAATGCTGACCGTATCCACATTCCACGCCGTGCCGTCCTGATGCGTGCCAATGGCGGCAAAGGTGGCGGCCTCAATCGGCATTTGGGATGGAATTTCATACAGTGACAGCACGTAATGCCGTGCCACGGTGCTGGTGCTGCTGCCGTAGTTCACGGTGAAGGCCCACCAGTTGCGCTTTGCCACGAACGGCTCCCCGGGTGCGGCATATCCAAAACGGATGTTGGGGTAGGGGATCAAGTTGTAAACCGGATACGCGGTCACATCCGCCAGCAGGCCAGGGACCTGCGCCGGGTAACGCTTCAGCGGTGTGACGACCGGGCGCAGGGCGTCTGCGGTTTGCAACTCGGCACTCAGCTCCAGCAGCGGCGGCACTTTTCCAGCGAAAGCGGGCAGTGCAAACACGTCGGAATAAGCGGTGGTGCCGGGCGTCACGCGTCCGGGTTCGCCTGTCAGCGAAGTGATCCAGCTCTGCACCGCGCTGCTGTTATTGTCGCCGACATCGCCACTGAGTTTGCCGCCCAAATTGAGGCTTTGCAGGATTTCAGGGGACAGGCGTTGTGAGGAGGCTGAAAGTGCCACGGCTTCGGCAAAGATGTTGCTCCATGCATAGTCGGCTCCCTCGGCATAACCGGCTTTCATGCAATCCATGGCCCTGCCTGGAAAGGAGGCGACGAGCGCATGCAGGAGTGCTTCCTCGCGCTGACGGTAGTCCACGCGCAGTTGTGACTTCGAGGCCTGGTCACGATTCATCAGCGTGGTCTTGAAGAGCATGGTCAGGCTGAGAGTGAACATGATGGCCAGTCCGGTCACGATCGGCAGCGAGATATAACCTGCGTTACGTTTGATCGTGTGTTGGTTCATCGGCTGCCTCCGCAGTAGGTGATTTCTTCGCCATTCGGTCCGGTGAGCGTTATCGTAAGAATTCCTTCGCTGGCATTGAAGACAGCGCTCTGGAGTCCCTGGCAGATCTGCCAGGAAGTTTCGGAGCCGTCAGGCTGGGGAGTGTAGAACCGCAACGCAGTGCCGCTGCTGCCGGTCTCCGCTGCGATCAGGCGCTCCTGGGTGGTCTGCACGGCGGTTTTGAAAAACAGCCGCACCGCAGTGCCATTTTGAATTACCGGCGTGCCACCGCCGAGCGCGCTTTCACGGCTGGGGTAGATGAAGAAGTGATCTGCCTGTTGAAAGATCCGGCCCAGGATGTTGCCGATCTGCGGAGCCTCTTGAGCAAGGAAGTTCTGCCGCCGGGTCATTCCCATGAAGCTCAGATGCTGCTGGAGCATGACCACCAAGGCAGCACTGAGCATGACCATGAGGCCCATGGCGGTGGAAATCTCCATCAGAGTGAACCCCCTGGGATTCAGACGGGAGTGATGGAGCGGCCATTTCATTGGAGACGCAGGGTGGAGCGGCTCTTGAGGTATTCCTGGCTGCCGATGCGATAGCTCAGCACGGAATGCAGCCGCCATACCGTGAGCGGAGTCTCCGCAGTGGAGGCGACCTCGGCTGTGCGAAAGCGCCGCAAGGTGCCCTGCATCGCCTGACCGCCGGCGACGCGGCCCAAGGTGACGGTCAGTTCCGGCACCGGATCAACCGCGACATCCGGCCAGGCAGACTGGGAGGCAGTGAGATCAGCAAAAGGCAGGCGGCTGGCCAGGGCGCTTTCACGTGAGAGACAGGCGTCGGTCAGCGTCTGCATGATGGTCCATTGGTTGCCCGAAATCGCGAGCAAGGAGGCGCGCATAATGATCAGCGCCAGCGCGGAGGTCAGCGCGAGAGCGGCTGACACCTCGATCAGCAAACTTCCGTGTGGACGGAGGCGCTGGCGACGTGGCGGTTTCATGGCGTACCAGGGCTGGAGAGCTCCATGGTGCTGATCTGGCCGCGCGAAGTGATGACGCGGTCCACTTCAAAGGTGACGTGGAATAAACGCTCGGCCGTGCGCCCAAAGAACGGCGTGTAGGTGACGACCTCCAGCGTGTAAATGCCATCCTCTGAGGCATAGTTGGAAAGGTCATCGACAGACACCGTCAGGCTCTGAGGTACATTGGTGGAGCTTTCCGCCTGGTCTGGATTGTAGTATCCGCCGAACCGCAGTTCGGTCCCATTCACCATCTTGCCGACGGTTCCCAGCGCCTGGTTGCCCTTGTAAACCTGCACGTAGGTGCGGGAGTCCGGGTACAGATGACTGAGCGTTACCACAAGAGAGGGAATGCGGTCAATGAAGACCTGCCCAGGAGTGATGTTGCTGACGCTCGCCGAGGCCAGGGGCCAGATCTCGATTTTCGGCTGGGCGATGATCGTGTCTGGCACCTGGTAAGAGGCATAACGAACGATGGTGAAAGTCTGCTCGCCGTTGCCTGAACTCAGCGTGGGCGATGTGAGCTGATGATAGATGGGGCCGAAGGTGTAACTGCCGTTTTCCAGATTGGATTCCTCGATCAAATACTGAGCCTGGTTCAAGGACGAGTAGTTTTCAGGGTCATAATTCTTGCCCTGAACGCCCAGATAGACGTCGTGCTCGGAGGGGTCGCTGCTGTCCGCCACGAGACCCTGCACCTGGATGTTCACGGAGAAGGGCCGGTCGGCACGGGTGCGTTTCACAAAGCGCGATCCCGCCGGATCTCCACGCACGTAGTCGTCTTCCGAGGTGATGCTGACGGACACCTGGGGATTGTAGGTTCCGATGATCTTGGTGTCGAGCAGGTAGATGTTGCTGTCCCAGGCCGTGCCGCGCGCAAAGAGCTCAAAGAGCGAACCGCTTGTGCCGACCTTCAGGGGGGCCGTGTAGGTCCCGCCGCTTCCCGTGAAGGGGGTGTCGTAAATCTGACCGGTGGTCAGGTCGGTCTGTCGCACCCAGGCTTCGGGAGTCTGTCCGAGCAGAACGGTGCTGAAGCAGCAGAGGCAGAACAGTGTTTTCAGTTTCACGGTGAGGCGCGATTGGAACCCGAATGTGTGGGCGCTGGTTCAAGGATTGTGATCGGTCCTCCCTTGTAGGTGGCGACAATGAGGCGCTTGTCATAGGACAGGCTTTTGAGCAGAGCTTTCGCCTCCTGGGCATTGCCGCGTGAAAGTGACAGGGGCACCTCCTTGGCTGCCAGCCAGGTGGTGTTGCGTTTCAGGAAGCTTGGCCAGAAGGTGAAGTCACCCTGGGGTGAGGCCGCGACATGGACCCGCAGTTCCGCAGGAAGATGCAGAATGGAGCCCACGGGAACGAGAGTGAACTTTTCACCGTCCGCAAGAATAATCGAATTCGTCCAGAGCGAACTTTGAATGGCCGGAGCTGCCTTGGTGAGCGGCCTGGCTTTCGCGGTGAGTTGAGATTTCAGGCTGGGTGCCTCGGCCACCTGCTTACGCAGAGCTTCCTCGCTCACCACATCCCGCGCCTGCTGGGCCGACAGGCAGCCCGTGATCGCGATGATGCCGAGGACCCATTCGACGCCGAAGCGTGTTGCAGGTCGGAATGGACGGGCGGACTTCATGGAAGATTCCGGGGTCATTGACGAACAATGGTCACTGTGCCCTCGGGATTGGGACTCTCTTCAAGAATCCAGGCACCCGAGGAAAAGCTGAGCGACCCCGTTGGGACCGGTGGGTCTTTTTGATACTCACCCAAGATGTTGAAGATCCCGTTGGGTTTGTGGGCATTCCCTTCGCCTGCCCAGTTCAGACTGATGGTGATGGGGGTGGTGGTCGCCTGGAACACGGCGATGGGAGAAACAAGGAGCGTCTGGAGCGGCGAGAGATTGTAGTCCTGAATGTCACGGAACTCGAGCTGTCCTGCACGCTCCGTAGCACCACCGTTTCCCGAGACGGAGGCCTTGAGATGAAACTGCCCGCCATTGCCATTGGTGCACGAGGCACCAGGAGCCCCCAGGGTGTCGCCCTTGGCCTGAATGCCGGAAAAGATGAATTTGTAGGAGTTCGGCAGAGTGTAAGTGATTTTGAACGGTACCTTGGTCGCAATGCGTGTGCCCGCAGGCACCCCGGGTGCGCCGAGCAGGATGTCTGCCTTGGCACCTGAGCTTGCCAGTGCCGCAGCCAACAAACAGGAGATCAGGAATGACGTTTTCATGGGATGGGTCCCTCGTTAGTTGTTTGCGGTCTTATTTTCTGAATTGGCTCCGCGATGGAATAGTGCAATTATTCCCTCAATTAATAGTAATCATAGTAAATATGGCTTCATTCACTTGCTGGCCCTGAGTCGGGACGAATTCGTCTGCATCCATGCGACTGCTACGTGATCTTAGTGCTTCGGGCTATTGCCCTCGGGATCGGCGAGCCCCATGATCGTGGCGAATTGGCCATCGCGATCACGGTCACTGAGAACCAGCACCGGAAAAAATGGTCCCTCCAGTTCGTCCAAATGAATCGGCAAGACCTGGCGTCCAACGAGCTATTGGTAATGCTCGCGTTCGATGTGGGTGGGATGGCTCATGCTGCGAGCCCCACATGAGTGTCCAACATTCCGTGCAGTTCTATCTGGTGGCACTTGTTTCGTTAAGCAGCGTCTTGAGCAGTGTCTCCGCAGTGTAAGGCTTGGGAATGAAGTGTTTGACACCCACATTGGCCGCCTTGGCGACCATGCCGTTGGCGTTGACCGTTGGCATCGTCCACATCTATGGTGGCTTTAGATTTCCAGTGCATGCGGCCGTCTGCGTTTTGGGTTATGGTTATGTCGGCGATTGTCCATCTCATGGGGTCCATGAAACCTCTTGAGAGTTCTCTGCGAAGGGCGTTCTCGATGTCGAGAGCCCCGAGGATGGCAGTGGGTGGAGAGAAAGAACCCGCATTCCCGGTGGCGCTTGTCTTTTCGAATTGCGGGTTACTGTTTCATCATCTTGCAAGTCTTCTGAAGATCTGAGCATGATGTGAGACTGCCATGAAGTTTAACCCACACAGCCAGGAGTTGTTCACGGATGATGACCGGCTGATCAAGCGGCTGCATTGCCCATTCCGGCTGGACTGGAGCAAGCTGGGGCCGACGGATGATCCCGCCGCCCGGCGCTGTGACATCTGCCAGCACACGGTGACCGACACGGCGCAGCAGACTGAAGAACAACTGCTGGCGCTGCTGCAGGTGAATCCCCATGCCTGCCTGAAAGTAGACCTTGATCAAGACAACCTTACCCTGACCTATCGCCGCCATGAATCCATTTAAGCCCGCTGCGCCTGAAAACCTGCGGGTGATCAAAACCGCGAGAACGGAGGCGACCATCAACCAAGCGGCCAAGGCGGGACTTCGCCCACTGGTGAAGCTTGTAAAGCCCTCGGAAGAGATACGCAGCATGATCTGCGTCTGGCAGAACCGCGTCAGTGGAGAGATTGCGGTTTTAGGCGACCCCCGCGTTCACCCAAGGCGCGAAGAGTGGGAGAAGGTGATCGACTGGACCCAGTACTACCCTCACCCCTTTCCAGAGCCCTTTGCCGCCTACCTCATTCCACCCGACATCAAGGAGGGTGAACTGGTTTTTGTGGACGATTTGATCGAGGACTTCATCGGCGCCAGCTGGGTGGGCTCAAGCTGCAACTACCGGCTAGCGTCTTGCAAGGCGATTTGGGATGGAACGGACCTTGTGATTCAGTACGACCGCTCAAAGGATGTGTTGCAGTTTATCGGGTGAGATTGGACCTCCAAGCGGGCCCGATCCATTTCAGCTCATTTTTTGAGCACGAAACCCTTGTGAGGGTGAAGTGGAGGCGAGGGCGGGAAATCCTGCCGTCACCAGTGAAACACTGGTAATCAAAGACTTACGAAGCCCTGATTTCGAGGTGTTGTATCAGTACTTTGTATCAAAGCGGGCCGAGTTTGGCAAGCGCATTGTTTCATGGGGAGATTCTGGCGGAAAATGGGACTAGGCCCAAAGCGATATTCCGGATAGGCTTATGGGATGGAGTTTGTCATTACAGCCGCCGCTTGTGCTTTGGTTTTCTTTTTTTGGATCACAATTTCGGTGGTGAAGAAGCATCGAAAACTCAGAAGTCGCTCTAGTGAACTGCCGCCGATGGCAGCCCAGCAACTGGAAGCGTTTCATCACAGTTTTAACAAGGCGAATGCCCTCGGTCTGGACCGAGAGGCTAAAATTTACAAAACAAAAGAACTGGTTGTTTTTGCCACCGGCTTTCCAATAGGAGGGATAAAATCTGGAACTCCTCTACTTTGCACATCTGGATACATTGAATCGCTAACAGATGAAGAACTCGATGAAACTTTGGCTTCGCTTGAAGCCATGACACGAGATTGAAAATTATAGCGTGCCTTGTTTTTCCGCTGCTGCCAGCGTCATCATGTGCGCTGCCGTCTCGCAATGGTGAGGCGTGAGACATCCGCTATTTCAGCGAGGTAATCGACCGCCGCACGATAGGCAGGCGTGGGGGCAAAGGTGGTGGATTGCCTTCTTTGACGGTTTGCGACGCGTTCTAAGACTCCGGCACGCCGCAGAGCGTCAATGGTAGGTGTCAGCGCATCGGTTCGTGAAACGGCCCCTTCCGTGATCAGCGATCTCACAATTACCTGATTAGCAGCGGCGGTTTCGCTGTGCTGCGCGACTCTGAAAAGGAAATCTGTGGCGGATGGCTGCCAAGGAATCTCGGCATTCGAGAGCGTGCGTTCCAGATGGTTTAAGAATGTGTTGAGCACATCGGCAGCGTCCTCGCTTATCAGTTGCAGCGCATTCACCATGCCTGTCACCCCATCCACGGAGCGCATGACCCTCTCGACGGGTGAATTGTGGCGCAGATGCTCTCTATCGTGCCGAATCTCAAAGCGCATGCGCCGGTTCGTCTTGGCATAGACCACTAGCCGAGTGCCGGGCGCAATTGTTGAACTAAGGACAATCGCATTTGGGGTGTCTCGCTCTCTGGCATGCTCGGGGCCGCGTCTGGTTCTTGCAAAAGCACGCCGGACATAGGGCAAGGCGCAGAATGAGCGCATGGCTTGATCAACCATCTCCATGAGTTCCGGCCCTGCATCGTTGGCAAACTCCCAATAAGTTTCCACACGGCGCAATACCCATGGCTCATGCGAGGGGGTGAAGGACAAGGTTCCCGTGTTGTCAACGGACGAAAGCCGTCCCCTGCGGTTCATCTCTCCACGCATCGCCGTTTCCACCGCTGAAAAGTAATGGGTTAGTCGTTGAGGCCACTGGCCCGGCCCGGTGAAAGCCTGCCAAATCGCAGCGGGATGTTCTGGAATCCAGTTGTCGCTTCCGTCAAAGGCGAGTTCGCCATCGACACCGATTTGATATTTTCCGAACAAGTCGGGCGTCAGCACATTTGCATTCTCTGAACGAAGGATGTTCGGATTTTGATAGCGCACAAAGCGCGTGGGGTTGAGATTCGCCCAATAGACAGCCGTGACGTGCCGGGCCGTCAGCAACCCACTTTCCTGAAGGTTTAAGGTGCCAGCACACAAGGGCGCGGCAGCAAACCGCGCATCATGCGTGAGTGAGGAAATCGGCTCTCGGCGCAAAAATAATTCTTGTCGCGCACCCCTCCCTGTAGGACGCGTGAAAAAGGCGGAATAGGCGGCTGCAATGTCATGATTGGCCTTGTCTCTGAGGCCGAGTGGCGGTGCTCCCAAGTATTCAGCAGCATCCTGTGCTGTAATGCCTATCATTCCTGAGGCATATTCAATGGTGTCTCTGAAAATCCCCAAGGGTAAATTGTACTCTACTTTATCCTGCCTTCCTGTATTGGCATTGACACGTATTGCTGATGAAAATTTGGGTAATGGCATAGCACTGTTTTACTGCTGCCTATGACCTGTACCTCTCAATAGAGGCTCATTCAACTCTGATGGAAGTTTGCAACCAGTTGTAAAACGAATTCCGAGTTTTCTCATTGAAAATCAACAGATTGTGATGTATCATACCAGACATCACTTCTGGAGAAAACGGTTTCCAGAAAAACGGGAGTGTCTTTTTTTATGAGAATCACTGAAGCGGACAATCGGAAGCAAAACTTGCTGGCAGCATTGCGGGAATCACGGGGCATCGTGTCTGTTGCCTGCGCTCGCGCTGGCGTGGCACGGCGCACTTTTTACAACTGGCTTGATACGGATAAGGATTTCAAAACCTCCGTTGAAGATGTGAACGAAGAAGCCGTTGATTTCGTGGAGGGAAAACTCTTGGAGCGTATTGAATCAGGCGCGGAACGTTCCATTATCTTTTTCCTCAAGACACGCGGCAAAAAGCGCGGCTACAAGGAGAGCGGCAGCGGTGAAAGTGAAATGCTGAACCGCGAGCTGTGCAACATTTTCAGTTCGGCCTATTCGGGTAATGGCTCCCGATATGATGATTTCCTCAACGGTGGCCCTCCCCCTGACCTCGTCTAAAACAGGCGACACTGTGCAAAGTGTGCCATTAGAGTTTTCACGCCCGATTTTCGGGCGTTTTTTTGTGTCATATGTCTGGGTTTCCGTGCTTTTTCGTCTCCACTATTCTGTTGAGGCGGAACTCTCAGAGAGGCACGCGCTCAAGCATTCCTGAGGTGGCTGACAGGCGGGTTTTGAACAATTGGATATGTTTACCTCCACTTGAGGCACACAGTCTTGAAGCTCCAGCGGCAACTTCCTCGGGTGCTCGAAAGCCAACAGTGATTTCAAGAATAGCGTCGATAGGCACCTCAAATAAGACCACTGGCATGCCGATATTGTCCTTGTTGCTTGTGCTACTACCGTCGCCAAGTCTTCGGACCAGACGCTGCTCGCATTCGTATTCCCAAGCAGTTTGCTTGGTGTAGAAAAGCTCTTTCGTGAGTTTTAGTTTTTCGACGCGAACGCTAGGAAGATGATCCACATAAACCACATCAGAGAGGAATCCGATGTCCGTTTCTTCACCTGCTCTCCTCTGAAAAAAAGCAGAACCGCTGTCTAATCCGATGACGAAACCGCGATATGCTTCTGCGTAATGGCTCCACATCAGTCCTACATCCCATCTCTTGCACAACGAAAGGATACAAATGAGGTCATCCATGTGCTTTCTGATCCGCTGTTGTGCGGTGGAGGCGAACGCATCTTTGCGATTCATTAAATCAGCAGCCAACGTTGATTTAGCGTTGTTGAGTATGTTGGCTAGTTGTGGAGGGCTCGCTCCGGGAAATTGTGCCGTGAGCACTCCAAGCAAAGTGCTCATTCGTCGGGTGATTATCGTTTCAATGACTTGATCGGGCGAAAAATCTTCAATTATGGGCAAACACTCTAGCGGGTCATTCAGGGCGGTTGGCTGAGAAAATCTCAGCTTTCGGTCGTCAAAAAACGACGTTCGGGAACTCGGGCAATATTTATATGTGAGCATTTTTAATGAAAGGCGCTGGTCAGTTCTGGTCGAATCGGGTCAAAAAATCAGCCTTGCTGAGAACTTCTGTTTTGCACTCAAGGTAGTGGTAAACAGCCCTCAGTTTAGCCCGGAAACGTTCATCATCCGTAACGAAGTAGTCAGCTAGAACCCCATAAATGGCATGCGTGACATCATGGATAGCAGAGCGGGTCATTTTGGCCTTTTCCCGTGCGAAACCCGCTCCCGAAAGAGCGTTGAACAATGAATCGACTGTTCGTTGCAGTTTGCTGTGATTGGAACCAAGCGACGGCCCTTTTGGAATCTCGCCTATGTCGAGACACTGGTTGCGCAGCTTTTCGACAATATAAGGGCGTAGCGATTCAGTGTGTAAAACGTCCAAAGGGCATGTGGGTTCAGTTGCATTCCCAAGTGGTTTTCGCACCAGTTCTGCGGCTGCTTCTGAAACGTGGGTTAACCAGTAATGATCTAGCACGCGCTGCATGCAGTCGGAGGGACATTCTCGCCGGAAATGTGTGGGATCGGTTTCTTCTGAGCCTCTAATTATTTCTACATGTTCCGACAACTGGGCAAGGAAGTCCAAATGCTCATTCACACGTTTATCAGCCTCTTTTTCATCCTCAGTGGTTCGAGCAATCATCGCAATCTCTTCGATGTGCGCAGGGCTATATGGAAAAATGTAACCCTTGCCGCGAAGACGCTGGACGACCGTTAGCAGTTGAGGGTCTTCGTTTTTTTTGAGAGCAATTACAATGTTCATGTCCGGGTAAATAACCTTGGAACATTCAATGGGGTCATCGCCCTCCAGTTCTAATGTGCGCATGGAAAAGGTCGGTTTTTGAATTCATGTAGAGACAGGACTAGGGCAGTGGGGGCCAGCAGATGCGTTTGCAACCGGTTGCAAACTACGAGTACGATTTTTCCAGAGGCTGTGCGCTAATCTTTCAGATAGCTAAGATTGTAGCGAATGTTTGCTCTTCCTCCAGCCAGGTCGATCACGACATTCCAACTGCCACTGTGAGGAGCGACGATGCGAGCGGGGAAGTGAGTGAAAAATCCGCCGTAGTAGGTGCAAGAGCCTCGTTTTTCAAATGAATGAAAATTGGAGTCATCCATGATTCTGAAATTGCATTGGGTGTCGCATTCGAGGATCACGACATCTCCATCAGACAGGTACTCGCGGGCGTGAATAAATTGCATATTTGAGCGTGGGTAAAGGAGAGGTTGAGCACCGAGAAAGGCAACGACCTGCCGCCTTTCTCGCGTGCTTGAATCGCATTCAGCCCTTGGAGCGTTTTGGGTCAGCAGAACGTGGGTAGGTCCGTTCTTCCTGAATTCTGCCATTCAGCTTATGGATTTTCAGAGAGGAGCCAGAATCAGCGAGAAGCTTAGCCGCCTCCCTTACAGCCTGAGTTTTTGTAAGGTCTGCAAAGACCGCCGTTGATCTTGCCGCATGCTCCTTTTTCAGTTTCCAGTCTTCGCCTTCTTTGCTGAGGTGATAATCTTTCATAATGGTGTGTTTTAGGTTTTAAGTGTTCTTTGGAACACGTTTTTAACGTTGCAGGGGGTTTCTATTTTAGAGTAAAAATGACAAAAATTTGCACGGCTTGCGCTTACGCACGGCAAAATGCTTTAAGCTATTGGCTGTGAATGCGTTGAGACTCCTCCCCGACGTGATTGCTATAACGTGGGGGAAGGGTTCTGCTTTTATTACCAGCGCACAGGAGGCTGCATGAAGGACGAGATCTCTTCCTTCACTTGAGCCAAGTAAGCCTGTTGAATGAGCTGAAACGAATATTTACAGGACGCTTCTGTGGTAAAGCCCTCGCCCCACCAAATCGGTTCACCGTTTGCACCAGCGTAACGCCAGCGCCAATTGCGGGGGGCAGATTCCCACCAGAAAATCCGACGCACTCCCGCAGTTGGCCGTGGCGACCAAGTCAAGGGTATGTCGGGGTTGCCTTTGACGTGCTGAGCATGCACGGCTTCTTGGAGCAATCGGACGCCATAAAGGCATGCTTGTTTGCTTTCGTAGCCTTCTGCGGTTCCGATTATTTCGTGGTTCTCGCCGACATAGCGTAAACGCCAGCCAGTCGCCGTATTGCGGTAGGTTATGGTTCTCATGTACAATAGCGTTTGGCCCTCCCTGAAAGACGACAGGAGTTCAATTTAACGCTTGCCTCTCAAACCACCCCGACCTAATCAACAGCCCCTCAGCCCTCGATCCTGCCGAAGTCTTTTGACTTCCAAGCGAGATTGAAATTGCCCGACTAAGCGAAAGCTTAGTCGGGCTCTTTCTTTCCACCCGCAAACTTCCACAATATTTAGGGGGGACAAAGGATTTTTTTCTACCTGTTGTGTTCAAAAACGTTTCACACCGCAGTTTCAAGGGTTCCACGCCGAAAAAATATTTGGAACGTTAAAATATCTGCGCTGATTCGCACAATTGCGGCTTGAAGATTTTAGGCCACTAATGCCGCTTTCACCCGCTGAACTGTACTATTCCCTTTGCCACTAATCTTGGCGGCGTTCCTCACGCTTTGCCCCGCTTTCAGTAGGCGAATAATATCAGGATGCTTGGCGAGGAAGTCGGAGCGTTTCAGCGTGGTTCCCTCTGGACGGCCCAACGTGCGGCCTTTGCGCTTGGCTTCCTCAAGTCCTGACTTGATGCGAGTGGAGAGGGTTTCCACTTCGTTGCGTGCCATCTCTGCCAGTAGCGCCAGCATGATCGAAGCGGCAGGGTTGCGCTTCCCGCTTGCCATGAGGGTTTCGACTCCCTGAGCGTGCCAATAAAGGGACACCCCGAGTTCTTCCAAGTGTTCAACGAAGCGATGAACGATGCTGTTCTTTCTCGCCAGTCGGGAGACTTCATGAACGAGCACTTTTTTCACCTTCCTCTCTGCTGCCAGTTCCTCCACCCGCCTCAAGCCGTGGCGTTCAGATTCATCAGCCCGGCCTGAAATCCCCTGTTCCTCGCAAACCTCAACCACGGTGTAACCCTTGGAATCGGCATAGGCGCGGAGTTCGGAGACTTGGCGGGCTGTCTCCTGCTTGGCGGTGGAGACACGAACGAGGATCGCGACGGGAACGGCGGGTTTGCTTTGCATTGTTCTACAATGCGAACTGTATTCAAATAATCAACTGTTTTCGTGAATACACTTTGACCCACTTCCTAAGCCAGGTTTTCAGGGGCGAATCAGGGCTGATTTCTGGCAACGATTATTTGAATACAGTTTCTACTGCCCTAGAGGCCCTCTTACTTTTCTTCTTTGGTAGTGGATGCTCTGGGGCTGCGAGGCACGCTGTCCGCATTTTTGCTCCTGCCAAGCGCGATTCCAACAGCGGGGGCCGCTACATAGCCGATGCCCATCCCAAGGATAAAAAGAGGCACGCCCAAAATGGCACCTATGCCGGTTAAACATAACAGAAACGCGAAAAAGCACATTACGCTTCCGACGCAAAACAAGAAGCATCCTCCTTTTAACCCATTTAGTTGACGCCGCTTCCGCAACCGTTGCAAAGCTCTTTCACCTATCGCCATTACGGGTTTTGAGGCTGGCATTTCCGACACTGGCGGGACGGGCATCGGGGGCGGTTGCGCAGCTTCCGGCTTTGGCAGGACATCACGCAAGGGCTGCCATTGCTCCATGCCCTCTTTCCAAGCCATTGTTTCGGGAGTGCATTCCCCGGCTTTGATTTTCTCTGCGATTTCCTCGGGCGTGAACGGCCCTTGGCGGTCATCTTCAATCAGGAGGTATGTTTGCATGGATGGAAAAGGGAAATGGCTTTCATCCGCCCTTTCGCCTTGCGACCAAAGGTGAGCCGGAAGGTTTACAAGCCGCACATAGACGACCCCGCACGCCTTTACCTCCCGGCATGCCGGGCGGCTGGACATAACGTGCGGCCCCCGGCTCATTGCTGAGTTGGGGTGTCGTTTTGCGCCGAGACACCACGGCGCTATGTGTGCGGAGTTGTAAAGCCCCGGTTCAGCGGATGCTGAACGGCTCCAGTCTAGGAACTCTGCGGCACTTGTAAAGCCCTCACGCCTTCGGATAACCGGACGCGATATGGGCAGGCGTGCGGATACGCGACGGCTTGGATTGCAAAGCGGGAGGCGCATTGCTTACAGGCGTTCGGATGCGTGGCGGCTTTGGCATCAGTTGCGAAAGATCAACGCCGGGATAGTCCACCTTTGCCAGTTCATCGCGAAGCAGAGGCATAGGGAAGCCCTCGCCGTAGGCGTTCGCTGCGCTGTTTTCTGCGGCCCATCGGCCAAGACGGAGAGCAATATCAGGATTGATCTTTGCCCGTCTCTCCGCATCTCGGAAACTATGGCGGAAGCTGTGAAACGAGGCTTTCACTCGTTGGCCTGGAATCGCTTCCGTTAGAAAACGGCGGAACCATTTCGAGAAAATGTCAGCGTATCGCCCTTCACGATTTTGCGGCAGTTCGGGGAAAAGCTGGTTTCCATCGCCGGCGATTGAGCGCGTTTTCACGAACTCAAGAAAGCCCATCGCAAGTAATCGCGGATGAATCGGAACCGTGGTCTTGCTTGTCTTGTTCTTCACTGATTTTCCTTTCCCCGTGCCTTCCTCATCATCGGTTTCATCCGTCACGCGAATACAGGGAACGTCTTCCACGGTGAGCACGTCGGGTAATTCAAGCTGGCAAGCCTCGTTGCATCGCAGCCCGTTGAACATCGCAAGCAAAGGCACCCAATAGCGACCCCTGCGCGGACGATTCGGCCCCGCCTTGCTCCATCCTCTCTCGTCATCCTTGCAGCCGGTGAATAATGGAGCTTTGAAAATCAGGTTCATTTCCTCCACGGTAAAAGGTGGCCTCTCTGATTTTTTCTCGACGTGGAAACGATCTTGCAGCGTCTTTGTGTTAGCCGGGTTTTTCTCGATGATCTCAAGCTCTCTGGCATACTCGAACATTGCCACGACGCGCCCGTGATAGTTGGCCTTTGTGCGATGGCCCATTAAGCGCGGTTCCTTTTGTTTGGCCTCCAACGCAATCGCCTCTGTCAGCGTTTTCCCCTTGTATCGTTGTTCAGCGTGAGACGGCACCGTATCGAGAAAGTCGAAAAACTCCGCCATCTTTTGACGGTCAATCTTGGCAACCTGCAAGGAGTCCCCGAAATGCTCGCTGAGAGCACGAAAGACAACATTGTTGGCCCGGTGCGTTTTCTCGACTACCCGCTTTGACTTCTGTGCTTTTTCAAAGGCACTGCACAACTCTTTCAGGGTCATTTCCTGTTTGGCATCCGGCAGAGTGCTACCCGCATGAAAGCCTCTAAACATAGGATCAAACTCCGCAGGCGGGCCGCCCGCGATGCAGTGGATACGACGGCGCAAATCCTCTAGCAAAGCCGCACGATAGCCAGACAGCAGCTTTTGATACGCGGGGCTTGCAACAGGCAACGATTCCAGCCCATAGGAGGCCAGACATCTGCGCAGTATCGACCCAATGCCGGACTCCCCTTCGCGGTCATTTTCATAGCCCCGCATCTCCATTCCCAAATCTCCTAGCACGTCCGTTTTTACGTCATCCTCGCTGCCTCTGAGGGCATCCACTACTTCGGCAGTGTCTTTTTGCATTCGCACGAACTCACGAATTAGAATGTCTCGAATGCGCTCATCTGTGACCATCGGGGCGGAGCCGTTCGCGGTCGGAACATTGCAACCGGTTGCAAATCCCTTTAGCTCGCGCCTCTCTCTTGCTGCCGCCAATGCCTTTATGCGTGCATCGAAGTTCTCACGCCAGATGGCGACAAGGAGCGGGGCCTTGCTCGCAGCAGAGCGGTAGTCAGCCACGCGGAGAGAAAACTTGATTTCATGCCCCATTTTCTTTCCGTCCACCTCGAAGGAAACCCCGGCTCGCTTGAGTTCGCGGGGAATCGCCATGCGGAAATAATAGACGCCCTCTCTGCGCCAAACGTGGTTTAGCTTGGGCATGGGTTCAGGCTGTGCTGTATCACTTTGATGTATCAGTTGAGCCGTCATCAGCCCTGATAAATCAATGAATGCCTGAGTTTCAAGCCCTTAAAGGGCTAATGGAGGCGAGGGCGGGAATTGAACCCGCGCTTCACCAAGGGTTGTTTGTCGATATTTGCCGAAGTCTCAAAGCATTGATTTATAGCTATTTACCGCATCCTCGGATTTCGCTGGACATCGCAAAACTTGCGCGGATGTTCTTACTCTCGTTCTTACTTATTTACCTCGGATGGCATCGGTTTGGAAACACCCTAAATCCCGCTTCTGGTCAGCTTGTTTTACGGACAAAACTGGCCGCCGAAGAAAGCAGACCACAAAGGAGACCAATCGCGGTAAGGCGCTCAAACTCGCGGAGGCCTACGAATTGGCAGCGAAGAAACGGCGGACCTTCACCCAGGTCCGTGAGGTGCTGCAAAATCTTCACAAGGAGATCACTGGTGAGGAGCTTAAAGAAGTGAGTATGCGCACCCATATTGAGAACTGGCTTGCTGAGAAGAAGGACGAAACGAAGCCCGCCACAATGCATTTCTACGGTTCCAGCACCACGAAGTTCCTGACCTTCCTGGGAGAACGGGCTGATGAAGACATCTCTGCCATCAGCCGAAACGACATTATTGCCTATCGAAAGGATCTTGCTGCCACCCTCTCCTCAACCAGCACCAATCAGAACATCAAATGCCTGCGGATGGTGTTTAAATCAGCCCGCCGTGAAAGCCTAGTATCGGAGAATCCCGCCGAGTTTGTGGACACAGTGAAGAAAAAGGGCGGCTATGAACGACGCCCCTTCACGATCCCCGAAATCCAGGCAGTCATGCGTGTTGCAGACGCCGAATGGCAATCGATGATTCTTTTTGGCATCTACACTGGCCAACGGCTCTCCGACATCGCAGGGCTGACTTGGGCCAACATTGACCTGAAGAACCAAGTAATTCGGCTTGAGACTGCCAAGACCAGTAAGCGCATGCAGATCCCGGTAGCGCCTCCCCTCCTGCGCCATCTTGAAAGTCTGAAATTCAAAGGAAATGCTGACACTCCAATCCATCCTCGTGCCTCTACGACTTTGAACAAAACCTACAAGACTAGCACGTTGAGCAATCAATTTGGCAACATCTTGGCCCTTGCTGGCCTTCGCAAGAAAGTGAGTCATGTGAAAGAAAAGGACGGGCGCAGGGGTGCAAAGCACGCGGCACAACTGTCATTCCACGCCTTACGCCATACAGCTGTTACAATGCTAAAGGAGGCCGGCATCCCTGCTGCTGTAGTCATGGAATTGATTGGCCATGACTCCGAACAGATGAGCGAACATTACACGCACGTAGGCAGCGAAGCACTCAAGAAGGCTGCTGAGTCTCTGCCAGACGTTACAAGATAGGCGCACACGGTCAAAACATCATGCCCAGAAGAGGTTGTAGGCTGATCTGGATACCCCTTTGCCCTTCATCCTCCTGCAATCATTTATGACCCGTTTGGTGTGGAATTGATCTCAGCGGCGAATTTCGTTAAAAATATTCATGGCTCGTCAGGCCCGGGTTCATCCCAGCGCCCAAATTGCGGTGAAAATATTCTTGGCTTCGTTGACCCCGAATTCCAATGACTCCCAGCAAGGAAAAGAGGTCATTGATGTCATTTTCTGATTTTAACAGGGCTCGTGATCCATGTACAGCCGAATCGCTCAAAGCCTTGGTGCGCAGCGGTTAGGATTGCCACGAATGGGCTAAACCATGGTTGAGGAGATCAGGGCGAAATCTGGCCTGAAGCGTGCAAAACGATGCTCATGGGAAGACGGCTTAAAACCCTGCGCTGTTGCGCTTGGCGGGTTAATTATACGGAATTGCTATTTTCAGGTTTGGAGCATTCTGAAAATGCCCACCCCTTTATGATTCTCAATTGCTTTGTAACAGGGGCCTGTCATAAGCACATTCATGTAACAATGGTGAACAGTTAGGACTAAATCTTGAAGTTCTTGATCCGTTTCCAACATTTTGACATTGAGCCCCATTGCTAGACATTCATCGCTATGGATGTGGCGGGCATGTGTTCTGTTGATCGGTGTGTGTGTTAAATTTTTAACAATAGCATTCGCCTTTCGCGCCGCCCCTCTTTGACCTTGGAACATTACCTTAATTAACTGGTTCTTTACGAAATCGTTGGACCACTTTATGGCGTCTTGGCATCGCTGTAAAAACGTAGGACGATATTGAGAAATTATCCGACCCCACATTTCAGCCCTCAAAGGGTCACTTGCCTCCTTGCAAGCTGTCTCGAATTCTGTCAAAACGCCTTGAGCTGGGACACCATTTAGCTGTGGATCTATCGGACCAAGATTAGACTGCTTACCCATCCATATTTCTTTACAACAGCATGCAATCATAGTTCCGGCAGACATGGCAATCTGCGGAACGAATGCGCGAATGTCATTCGAAAACATCTTTTGCAGATAATCGACAAGAGACTGAGTTGAGGCAATGTCACCTCCCGGTGTATGCAGCAGTAAATCAAGACCTTTAGACACATCCATTCCATGAATGGCTGTCATGAATCCATTCTTATCCTCATCGTTTATCTCCGTGCCACCAGTGGCTTTGGATAAAAACCCTGAATAATAAGCGATAACATTCCTTCCTGTCTTACGGTGCAGTTCCGCGAGGTATTTTCGGCGTGTTCGGTCAACAGCTGTTGCGGCACGAGAATTGCCCTCGTGCTGCTCTTTATCAATCTCAGTAAGGACAGTATTAAGACTGGGCATGCCTATTAACTACAGCCCCTGTTGAAATCTGAGTAAGAGGAAATTCATATGGCCACGGTTGATCAAGCGAGAAATGCAAATCCGATTCAGCCCACTTTGGAGACGGTTTCGGCGTGAAATATTGAAGATAAGCGGGAGTCAGACCAAGACGACTCGCCTTCTTTTTAGGCGAGGACTTTTTTAGTGACCTTACCGGCAGCTTGGCATTGGCTACGGTGGACATATGAAGTGGGGGATTGGGGAGAATTGGGACGAGGCCTCTTTTGATACGTCATTCAGCAAGAGAAAAACAATGAAAAAATGATCATATCTTCAATATTATTACTCGACTGCTCACGTGAATGTGTCGCTTTGTCTCATTAACAAGCTGAGGATGCATAGGCATATCGATGAATTATGCGAGTCTCGTCGGGGGCATCATGACCCCGCTTGTGCTGAAATATAATTCGGCCGAGAGGCCGTGTGGGTGACGTAGTACAAACAGACGATTCGACCTCCTTAGGCACGAAGCGTTGCGTTTCAACTCAACGCTGTACGGGCAAGAATTTTCGCCACACCGGTCACGTTCATGCGATGTTGAATCAACTGACGACTTGCACAGAAGTGCTCGCCAATGTCCTCAAAAGACATCCCCCTGCGGTTGGCCCAGAACAAGGCATCTCTGGTCAAATGAAGGGCATATCCCAGAAACTCAGCTTGGTTCTCTTTTTCCTTGGAATACTCTCGAATAACCAATCCACCCACTTGAAAAATTCCATCTGGCTCATGCTTGCAGATATGGTGACTGATCTCGTGGAAGATGTCGCTTTCTTGCCGAAATAACGAGTGAGTAGGGTTGTGAATGAGCAGGTGCTTGTGCGTTGGAGGACCTTTAACTAGTGCGGCAGACCATCGATTCCTGCCGTCGATCGTCAGTTCTTCCAGCATTTGTGGAGGCATACCGGTGAGACGATCCGGAGTTGTAACATTGATTTTCAACATGTTAGCAAGCTTGCGTGCTGGCAGCCTATCATGAGGAGATAATTTGAGCGCGGCACGCACCTCCAACGCGGCACGCTCAGCGTCTGTTTTAAAACCGCGCCCGAGGCGCAAGGAAATATCCAGCTCGATGGTCGAAGTGCTCATTTGATCTCATCAAATGTTCCGTTGAGGATATCCTTATAGGCGAGCTCGATCATGGTAGTAAGTGCGCTTGCCGTTGCGGCTGGCAATGTTCTGTCTGCACGTAGGTAAGCACAAACGGTTTCGCGAGTATTAATTCCAGAATCGACAACATTCTTTAAGGCTGAAACCTGAAAATCATCCGGAGAGACTTGGAGCCACCTGCAGATGCGCATGAATGTGTCGAGATCAGGAAGGTGGCCGTTTTGAATGCGCGACAGAGTAGGCGCACTGACGCCGCCTATTTCTTCTGCGATGTCACGCAGAGGACGCCCATTGCGCTTTTTGGCTACGAGCGCAGCCAACTTGGTCAGATCAATCTCATTTGATTTAGCCATGGGTGTGTTTCACGTGTGGTTATGTTTCTTTGATGAAATTTTTAGTTGCGGTGGATATGAATTGCGTCATTTTATCGGTGAAATGCACTCATTACTGAAATGAACCACAAGGTTTTCAATGAGGCAAGAACCAAACTCTAAACCAAAACAAAAAATGAAACCATCTGTCACCCCCCTCCCCATTGACCCTGAACTAATCGAAGATCTCGAAATCTGCTGTCTCGAAGGACGTCAGCCCCGCTGTGACCGTCATTATCGCATCAAGATCGACAAACAGCATTTCGTGTCTCCCGTCAGCTTCATGCTTGGTCGTCAGCTGTTGGAGTTGGCTGGCAAATGCAATCCAGAAAAATGGCACCTCCGCCAGAAGTTTGGCGACGGTCGCCTGATCAAAATCGGCCTCAATGACAAGGTCGATTTCACGACCCCTGGCGTGGAAAAGTTCCTCACCCTCCCCTGTGACCAGACCGAAGGCTAAGCCATGCGCCGCGAATTTAACCTTCCAGAGCGGGATATGATCTACCTGAACGCCTCGGGTTTGCCATGGGAAACCATGGGAACCCGGGGGGTTGGGCACGTCTTGATTCACGATTTCCCGACGCCAACAGGATATACGGAAAAAAAAGTGACTGTCGCGCTTCAAATTGATGCGGGCTACGACGACACTCAGATCGATATGGCCTACTTCTTTCCTGCCCTCGTTCGCGCTGACGGCAAGGGCATTGGAGCGCTAGCGACCAAAGTGATCGATGGAAAGACGTTTCAGCGTTGGTCGCGACATCGCACTGCAGCAAACCCTTGGCGCCCAGGTGAAGACTACATAGGCACACACATGGCCCTCGTCGAAGAGTGGCTCACACGAGAATTTACACTAAAGCCATGAAACTCACCCTTCGCTTGAACGGTCAGCAACATGCCGAACTTCAACGGCATTTACTCCAGGATGAAAACGAAGCGGTTGCACTGATTTTGTGTGGTCGCAGAGAACGTGATGGTGCCCCCATTTTGATTGGTACAAAAATTGTCCTTGTGCCGGTGGAATCATGTCTTGTTAGAATGCCTGATTACATTCACTGGCACACCGAAACTGTCCTTCCTGCATTGGAACAAGCAGCTCGGGAAGGATGGTCGGTTGTAAAAATTCACAGTCATCCTGGTGGGTATGCTCATTTCTCTAAAACAGATGACCACTCAGATCGGGATCTTTTTCCGTCTCTCTACGGCTGGGTCGATGTACCTCATGCCAGCGCCATTATGTTGCCCGGGGGACGCATTATTGGACGTCACGTAGACGAGCATGGGAAATTCACAGAGATGGACCGCATCTCCGTCGCTGGAGATGACATCTTAATCTGGGATGCGCAGGAATCAGACTCACCGATTCCTGAATCTGCGGACCGACACGCCAAAGCGTTTGGAGCGGCAACAACGAGAAAGCTCTCAACTCTTCGGATGGCTGTTATTGGGTGTTCTGGCACAGGATCCATTGTTGTTGAGCAGCTTGGCCGTCTTCAGATCGGCGGGCTGGTGGTAGTGGATCCAGAGCGAGCAGAGCTTGTGAACTGCAATAGAATCGTTGGGCTTACAGAAGATGATGTGATGGAGGGGAGGCTCAAGGTTCACATCATGCAGCGCAGCGTAGAAAGTATGGGGTTGGGGACTAATGTGATCCCCTTGCCCTTTGATCTTTACGACGAGATTTCCATAAAAGCAGTCGCCGAGTGTGATGTGATCTTTGGGTGCATGGACAGTGCTTCAGGCAGACACATTCTCAACAAAATTGCCTGCACGTACAATATTCCATACTTCGATGTTGGGGTTAAGCTCACGGCCGATGGCACGGGCAGCATTGAGCATGTCTGTGGTTCAGCTCACTACCTGCAGCCGGGAGGATCCAGTCTCCTCAGCCGCCGCCTTTACACCATGCAGGAAGTCGAAGCAGAGTTGATGCGGAAGACAGACCCTCAGCAATACGCGGAGCGCCTCAAAGAGAAGTACATCAAAGGTGTGGCCGAAAGCAGGCCGGCAGTGGTCAGCATTAACACCATTTTTGCAGGCCTTGTTGTCACCGAAATGCTCGCTCGCCTTCACCCGTTCCGTGATGACCCAAACAGCAAGTATGCGTCTGTTTGCCTAAGCTTGAATCACGGGATCATGGATACCGATATGGACGGCTCTCCCTGTCCAATTGCCAACCGTTATGCCGGACGCGGGGACATGCCCAGGCTTCTTGGTCTTCAAGGCCTTGAAGCACACACAAAATGAAAGCTGCCTTTCGATTTTTCAAACGTCTTTGTCTGCGGATTTTTCCTGGTGCCAGGATCCGCCTACAAGCCATTGAGGAGGTGCCTGATTTGCCCCGGAAAAAGATCGCCTATGTGGTTGGAGAGCAAGGCCACCAGTGGCATGTCGTGATGAAGTGTCCCTGTGGATGTGGTGAAAAGATTTTTCTCAATTTACTGCCAGATTCCCGCCCCCTCTGGAGGCTTACTACGCACAGAGACGGGACGTTCACGATGTCGCCATCCGTCTGGCGAACAGCAGGATGCGGCAGCCATTTTTTTATTCGTCGCAGCCGAATCGAGTGGTGTGGCCCCGGCAGCTAAAGAAAAGAGCCCCTGTTCGCGGTTAAACCAAAACAGTGACTCTCCCCTTACCGCACTCAGTCCCACATGCGTATCCAGCAGTCCATGAAGGACTGTGTCCCTCGCTGCTATCATGTTCGGCACTTTGAAGCGCACTACTCCTTGCCATCGGATTCATACCCGGCTTGAGTAGGAAAATCACCACATCTTGCGCCAAACACCAGCAAAGCAGCACCATCAACTCCAGGACTGGCAGCTGCCGAGGCTGATGAACGGGCAGGTAACGGTAAAATGACCTTTTTCCAAGTTTCAAACGATGACCTCAGAACTCAAGAGCCTCCTAGAAGCCACGAACGCTCACCCTTTCTTGTTTGTGGGCTCTGGCTTCAGCCATCGCTATCTCGGCACGGACGACTGGAAGGGGTTGGTTAGCCAGTTTGCCTCCCAATCAAAACCAGAAACAGCTTTTGCCTTTGAGTGGTATAAAAATGAAGTCACTGCTGCTGGTATCGCGCCAGAAATGCTGCTGCCGGTCATCACCCAGCACGTCGAAAAGGACTACGCGAGACGCATGCTCTCTGACGACGCCTTTAATCACCTCCGAACGAAGTATGAAAAAGAGATCAGAGCCGGCGTCTCCCCACTAAAGCTCGGCGTGGCTGATTTCTTTGATTCACAAAAGGCTGATTTTGGCACGCCCAAACACCCAGAAGAGGTTTCTGCACTAGGACACGCCAGGAAGAACGTGGCAGGGATCATCACTACCAACTTCGACTGCTACCTGGAACACTTATTTCCTGACCACGAGCCCTACATCGGCCAAGACCAACTCTTGTTTAATCAGAGCTATGGTATCGGAGAAATCTACAAGATTCATGGCTGTGTCTCAGCCCCGGCGTCGTTGGTGCTTACTCAGTCGGATTATGAGGCCTACACCAACCGTAACGCTTACCTCTCAGCAAAGTTGATGACCATATTCCTAGAGCATCCGATCATCTTCATCGGCTATTCCATCACGGATGCGAACATCCGTCTGATTTTCAAAGACATCGCCAATTGCCTCAACCCCTCTCAATTGGCAACCTTGTCTGACCGGCTGATCTTTATCCAGCGGTCAAAGGCGGGACGCCCCGAGGGAATCAGCACAGTGCGGGACAGCTTCGGAACGAAGTTCCTAGAATTTAAACAAGTGGTCCTGCCTGACTTCACGCTTCTTTACAAGGCCATTGCCACCCTGCGTTCGAACTACGCTCCTAAGGTGCTACGCAAACTCAAGAAAGACGTTTATGAATTGGTGCAAAGCACATCACCCAAGGAGCGAATTCGTGTGATTGACATCGACGATGCGACCGACATGGACACCGTGGAATTTGTCATGGGTGTTGGCATTAGCTCGCAATTGGCAGGACAGGGGTATTCGGGAGTGGAGGCGATCCACGTCATCGAGGATTTGATAAACGAAGGCGATCAACTGGAAGCGAAACCAGTCGTCGAGATTGTCCTGCCAAAATTGGGACGACAGCTTTCATATAATCTTCCTGTCTTCAAGTATGTCACTGCCGCCGAGAATGCAGTCGTTGATTCAACATTGGCAAAACACCTCTCAGAAGTCCGGCAAAAAGGAGTCGATAAATGGATTACAAGCAGCATGAATAAGGCTCGTTGTGGAAGGCCGGCCCCGCAAAGCATCGAAGAAATCAGCGTTGATTGTAAATCCGCGAGCGCGAAAGAGATCCAGCAAATGCTCACCGATATCGCTTTTGTGCCAGCGGAACGGGTTGATCTGGAAAAGCTGAGAACGATGCTGGTGGAGACTTATGAACGCTTTGATCCGCTTCGGAACAAGTCCGAGCAGATCCTGACCACGAATTTCCGTCGTGCGGTGAAAATTTATGATTGGCTGAAATTTGGCCACAAAAAAACACCTGAAGCGCCATAGAGAGTAGAAGCCAATTGAATGGCTGCCATCCGTAACAGAACCCGGTGTTTTTTTTTGCCACTCGATCAAACAGGACTCCTTCAAGGAACACCGCCTAAATTCGTGACGCAGTGATTATGAAATCATCAAGCCATCTAAAGCAAGAATTATTTTATTGAAACTGATCCCGCAAATTTTTGCTACAAAACCAAAATCTCACCCAACTTCGAGACTGGCATCCTCCCGATGCTCAGGAACGGCAAAGTCACCGTCGTTTGATTCAAACTGCGCTCGAACCTAAAAAAAAGAGCCCCTGTTCCAGCCAAAGGCGAAAACAGTGACTCTCCTCTTCTCACGCGCTCAAACCCACATGCGTATCCAGCAGTCCATGGAGGGCTTCGGTGCGCTTGGGCAGCTCTGACAGATTTCCATCTTTCAGAGACTCGGTGAACGCATTGAACAGCGACCACACATTCCGTCCTTCAAATGCATCGTGTCTGGGTTCGCGCCATTCACTGAGCACCGGAGGAATCAGACGGTTGGAACAGACCCCGACATCAGTAGCGCGAATGATCAGGTCATGCGCTTCGATGTCACTGATGTCTGCTTCTTTGTAGGCGGCGATGCGTTTATCTTGATCATGCCATTTGGTGAGCAGGAGGCCAATCGAACGTGACACCAATTGTGGCAGGTCACGAACAATGAAGCGGGTGTGTTTGCGTGCAAATTTGATCTCCCCTGAAAACGAGAGATTGTCGCAAACAAAAACACTGGCTCCTGCAACAATACCAGCAGGGAACGTTTTATCGTGGCTGTTTCGAAGACCCAGAACCCAGCAATAGTCGTCACTGGATTTCTGTGCGTGGATCTCCATCAAACCGAAATAGCGTTGACCTTCATGCGACAGAGAGTGCGCTTGAGTGCCGATACGCAAGTTGGTGGTCTTGAGGGTGTTTTGAACCTGGCTGATGAGCTGGTGATGTGGGATCGGGCACCAGCTGCTTGTGGAGCGTGGTGTCCTGACTTTACGCACATCATCCAGCTCCACAGCTTGAGCGCCACAGTGAAGGATGAGGTTGGGGGTTTTACGGGTAGCAATGACCGGATGAGGATCGAGGTTTGCAATCATGGTGGTGTTTGGGTTTGGGGTTGAAAGCGTCAGGAAAAAGACGCTCGATTCTTTGGATGACAGGAACAGCGAGTTGTTTGGCTGCTAGATCACCCGAGGATGTCCAGTAGCGATCACCAGCCACATTCCTCCATTCGACTTTGATGGTGCCGAGAGGAGTGATGATCGTGGCTCTCTTTAGCTGCTCGTTTCTGTCGAAGACGATGGATGAGATTCGCTTCATAGACGACGAGAGCCAGGCATACCGGTGAAGGCATGACTCGCTCTGTGGGGTTGTTCGGACCTGTCGGACGCTGTTTTGCCACTGCTCGCCGGCTGTGGATTTTGTCTGACTGAACGAATCCTCTCTTTAGATAAGAAAGAAGATATATTTTAGAATTCAGAACATCAAAATACCCGTCCGAGAAGTCCGAGTTTAATAAAAAGAAGGAGAACCAGGCACGTGTAAAGCGCATCTGGTTCTCCTCCGGGTTTTGTCGTTGGGGATCGTTTAGATCTTCAGTCCTTGGATGGACCTGAGGGTGGATCTGACTGACTGCATTTCACGTGCGCTGGCCTTTTGATCCCGGTTGATGGTTTTGAGTTTCACGGACAAATCGCGCAGCAGGTTGAATCCATCGTTGAGCTTGTCACGAATGAGCAAGGTCATGTCGATGGCTTCTTCTACGGCGTTTTTCTGTTCGTTGGATGGCGTCGGTCCTTCAGAGGTGGGATTTGTGATCATGGGTTTAGGTGTGGGTGGTGCTGGCGGTGGCAAATTCACCGGAGCGGGTTTCTGATTTGCTTGTGGCTGGGTGCTGCTTCCATCTGGGCGAAGAGGCATCACAATCATTTGCCGGCCCTTGGTGTGAAAACGAAGCGGCGAGACAAATGAGATGAGGCTGATGGTGTTGAGCCCGTACTGCAGTGCTTTGATGAGGAAACGACGATTAAGGAAGATCGTTATTTCAGGACCCGTGCCTTTAATGTCGGGCACAGGAACACGCAGCCATGGTTCGTTTGGCTGGTCTTTTCCCAGGAGCAGGAACTGACCGTTTTGCCATTCAAGCCCTATGGTGTGATATCTTTCTGTGTCGTGACAAGGCATGCGCTGGATGAGCTTGATCAGCGTTTCCAGTTTTGCCGGGTCGATGGTGATGTGTGTCTTGGCAGTATCAGGACTGGGGATGGTTTGCCGCCAATTGGGATAGTTGCCTTCGATCTGCTTGCTGATGAACCTCCACCGACGACTGCTAATTTGGATGTTTGTGTCGTCTGTCCGGAGTTGCCATTCACCGTCGTTGTTGAACTCCTTCCATCCCAAGAACTTGTGATTCGGGATGATGACAGAATTCTTCAACGGCAGCGTGAACGAATTTGCGCTGTACAGGTGCTTTCCATCAGTGCCCACAATATAGTTGGCCTTGGGATTACTGGTATCGATGAAGGTGCCGTTGAGGATGTAACGGGTTTCGTCCGTGCTTGCGCAATCCATCGCTTCATGGATGGATTGACGCAGTTCAGCAGGCAGTGGTATGGCGTCTGCTTTGATGCGCGGAGTGACCGGAAACTCACCCACAGGAACAGGCGGCACCTTCTGTTCACCCAGACTGTCGGCCAGGGCGAATTTGATGACGGGTCCGTGGGGAGTTTGGTCGATAATGACATTTTCACCGCGACCACAGTTTTTGGTGATCTGGGCGATTTGGTCATACGGAATGAGTACAGCAGTCGGCGGACCTTCGGCTGGATGCTCAAAACGAACTGTGATAAAGCGGTCGAGGTCGGTGCCGGTAAGGGCGATCCAACCATCGGAGGTTCGCTCCACTTTAACGTGATGAAGAACTGGCAAGGTGGCTCTGGGGTTGATCACTTTGCCAATTCCTGCCAGTGCCGGTTTAAGCTCAGCTACGGGCAGTGTGATGGGTTGCATGTTTGATGTTCCTTTCTGGATATGAAAAGGGCCGGACAATCCTGTGACAGATCATCCGGCCCTTGGGTTTTGTTGTTGGGAGTGTCAGTAGCCGTAAGGATCACGCCTTTGCTGGCTGGATCGCAGACGCAGGATCATGGCAGACTTCACGATGTAGATCAGTCCACTGATCAACCCCACCACAAGCAAAGCCGACATGGGAAAGAGGACCATGTTGGACGTTGTTTGAGCGAGCAGGGTTGTCCAGGTGTTGAACTGACCAAGCGCGAATGTCACAAGCGGCACCACGAGCAATGCAGGAATACCAAGCAGGACGGCAGCTTTGATGTTGAATCGCAGCCACTCACGCAGATGACCCTTGGGTGAGAGCCAGTATTCAGCTTTGCGCACGGAATATCGCAGCACCTCGGCGGGACGTTCAGCAAAGGAAAGCTCCTGCAGCTGGGGATCGACCTTGGGAGGTGTCAGTGTCTTGGGCTGCCAGTGTTTTCCGAAGAACACACGGCAGTTGGAGACCCAGTTTTTGGGACGTTGAGGAGACTGATCCAGTGAAGAATTATTCTCCCATTCGTCAGGCGGTGGGTTGTGTGGCATCATGACGTGTTTTGGCTCCTATGGCGGTTCCGACGATGAAGAACAGCACACACGCGATGCCGAGGAAGCATGCGATCTGGCTGAGTTCATGGGTCTTTCCCTGTTGGATTTTGAGCTGATGTTCGAGATTTCCCAACTTCATATTGAGATCTGAACCCCCAAACCAAGAGGCATGGGCAGGGGTGCAGCTGACAAGAATGATGCTGAGCAGAAGCAGTTGAATGAGTTTTTTCATGGGTTGTTGTGGTGGTGAAGAAAAGCCGGTGCCCATGATGAGAACCGGCTTTCCTTTGGGGTTTAATGTCTTCGGCATTCATTGAAGAACTCGCAGCTTGAGCAGTGCATCCCAGGTGAAGGAACGAATTGCTCATGCTGGAGTCCTGTGAGGTATGCCTCCATTTGTCGATACAGCCGGTTTTCCTGCTGCTGGCTCATGGAAGGAAGTCGTGTGATGACGACCTTGGGGTTTTTCAGTTTGACCAGGTGATGAAGCTGGATGCCTTCCTCTTTGTTGCCAGTGTTGTGCCGGTAGAGGATTGCATAGCTGGTGGTCTGGATTTCGTGGGAGTGAGCGACCTTTTCCGGGTTGGGGGTGGTCGCTGAGGTCTTGTAATCGATGACCTGGCGTTGCTGCACCAGATCGAGAACACCGATCAACCGGGGTAAACCATGGTTGACCAGATCGACTTCCACAGGGACCTCCACGGCTTCGGGTTTGACCGCTGCCGGGACATGGGATTCGCGGAGGTAGGTATCCACGAGCCGCCATCCTGTAGTTTTGTCGTCATTCTCTTCACCGGGTTCCCACACCACCTTCCCATCGGTTTCATCCGTCCACGCCTTCTGGTAGGCATCGTGAGCCTCCTTGAGCGTTAACGGTTTGAGCAGCCACCTCGCCTTGTTCCATTCCTTCAAGACGGAGTGAACCGAATTTCCAAGATGGAGAGCTGGTGTCTTTGGCTTTTTGAGCCTGCGCACATAGCGGAAGAAGAACTTCAGCCGGCATTGCAGAAACAGTGAAAGCCGTGAGGCTGATACCTGTTCCTGCAAACCGGTGATGATGTCCTTCTCGCTGGGCTCTTGGGTTGGAGCTTCAGCGAGTGTGTTCATGCTGCCTGATGGTTGGTGGGTTGTTGTTGGCGCCAGCGTGTTTGACGAAGTGCTGGTTTGCCTACCTTAACGAGCAGATCTTCGATGAGCTGTGAGGCTTGCATCTTGTTGAGCTGCTTGACACCGATACCGAAGAGCTGCTGGGACAGATCCTCCGCTACCTGTTTGGTGATGCTGGCGTTCTCATTGACGATGCGAAGGATGAATCCCTTCTGACCATCGGTGCAGTTCCAGGCATCACCGACAGGTTTGGCCTGCTGGTGCTGTCCGTTGCTGTGCTGACGACCATTGCCGTTAAGCTGGTAGGTGCGTCCATTTTGATGATAACCGTTTCCGTTGTTGTTGGGGCGGTCATTGGCTTGAGGAACAAAGCCGGGGTGTTGGATTTCCTGATCGACGCTTTGCTGCAGAAGGGCGTAAAGCTTCTGCACTTCAGCTTCGACTTGGGTGATGTCGCTTAGTTCGACTTCGACTGATGCTGCGAAGCTGTGGCTGCTGTATTGTGGCAGACCGAGCTTCTTGCTGTAGTTGGCGCTGAGTTTTATGGCCATGGTGTTTCAGGTGCTGTCTTTGGTGGTGGTATGAGGACACGAAAAAAGCCAGACCGTTGGTGGCCTGGCTTGATGCGTGGGATTGGGTGCTGCTTGAGCTCTAGGCTGCGTTTAACAGCTCAGAACGTGGTGGTGGTGTGATGTCCGCTGAATGCAGAGTCGTCGCTGTGATCCATCCTGGGGAACCACGAAGGGCATTGAGCAGAAGATCGTCCGTGAGTTTTGTCATGGGGATCTGTCTGTTCTTTGCCTCGTGATACAGGACAGCAACGAGGAACCTGCTGATGTGCGGAGAATAATGACGTGGTCTTGCCATGGGTTCTCCTTGCTGATTTGGAACGGAAAAGTGGTTTCCCGCTTCAGATTATTATACCACAATTTAACAGAATTTTGGTGCCGGATCTTTTTAGAATCGTGGTTTCTTCCAGCCAGCTTTGACGCAGAGATCAACAACGATATCGAGGATTTGACGCGCATCCATGCTGTTAAGGGCACGAAAAGCTACACCGTCTGCAGTGGTTGATTTTTCTGCACCTCTGACAATGTGAGTTATGCGAGCAAGATTCCCGGTGGAACAGATTAACTCCACATAAGAATGCTTTTCTCCTGTGTCCTTAAACGTAAACTTCTCAGGATCGAGCTGCGTGAGATTAATTTTTTGTATTGTCGAATCAGCTCCCGGCTTTCCATCTCCCCAGATTGATTCAAAAACCAGTTCATCATTGTTAAGACTGACTTTTGTCACGCCATTGCCATATTTGTTGAGCAGCAAATTAAGCTTAACTAGCGGATCACTTGGAAGGGCTTTGTCGGATGTTTTGTAGGTCGCTGCCAAGAACTGCATTGCTTTGGCATTTTTCTTAGCATCCACCTCATCACTCGCGAAAAGAACAACAGAATCTTCAGTCCCGTTCTCAGTTCCAGAAAAGACTCGAACAACATTTGCATCGTTTATTGTATGCGCCTCAGTGTAATGGATCACTTTTCCATCCTGCGTAAATGAGTCAGCATAAATGCGCTCAGGGTCCAGATCTCCGAACAAAAACAAGTACATGCGATTGTTCAATAATGAAGCCAATTGATCCCCGATGGTCATCTTTCCAATCAGTGGATCGAAGCTGAGTCTGATATTCAGAGAGCCATTGAATTTAGTTGCTGCCACCCGCTTCCCAATTGATTCGACCGCCTCAATTATTGTGGATTTCTCCTTTTCCAAAATGGCTTTATCAAGTGGAGCAACAGCGCGTAGCTGAAAAGCTGCAGCAAATGCATCTTGCTGATTTTGTAAAGTCTGCGGTTTGAGCGCATTGGTTTCTAAAGGACTGGGGGGAAGTGCGCCTGATGCGATCTGCATTTGCGGCGGTGAATCAACGACCGCCGTTTTTTCCGTGCCTTTTGACGCCGGGGCATTTTCGTTTGCCGGTGTCTGCTGCGTCTCCTGGAAATATTTTGGAAACGCATTTTCTATTCTTTGTCGTGTCTCCTCTGAAAGGTCTCCCGAGTTGAAGGATGAAATACCGCCTTCGTGCATGATGCTGATGCGATCTCCAACCACTTTCGTCACTCGCACATTTTTGAAGGACTTTGCTCCAGCGACAACTTCAGGAATTGATCCAGCGGTTGATGCGAGTGCATCGGCTTTCAGCGTCGCAGCATAATCGTGTTTGTTGATCCATTTGCCGGCGACCAAAACATTGCCGTCCGCATAGTGACTGAGCACTTGATCATAATTCTGCACCACTGCTGAGAGGATGCCTGCTGCTTGTTTGCACTTGGTGGCATATCTTGCCACGGAATCCCTTGCTGTCTTGATCTTGTTGATGCTGTCTTCGCTCACAATTGATGTAGCATTGAAATCCACGAATTCGATGACTTCGCCGATCTGATGTCTGGGGATCGAGCTGGTCTGTTTTGTTCCCTTCGACGTAATGACCACAGAGGTTGGAAAATTCTCGATGCTGCCAAACTCGATGGGGTTCCAATATTCCTCCGAATCAGTGGGTGTCTTTTTGGTCAATACGACACCAGCAGCCGTGAGTGATGGTGCAGTCAAAAGCAAGAATAGCGAAACCAGGAATGTGATCAGGTGCTTCATCTTCTCGTTGGGTGTGATGCTTCATGCCAGACCAACCGCTTTCTGTTCTTCAGATGTGGTGGCGGTGATGCTGACCATCCAACTGATATTTGGCAGACACAGACGCACAAGGAAAACATTCCGGATACGGAATGAAATGTGTTTAATTTCCGTGGGGTGTCATCCTTGGATCAAGCCCTAGCCTCATTTCTGCGCCGAAAGCGTGGTGACATGACGTTCAAGGCATTCTCTCAGAAGGTCGGGCTACCGCCGTCCACGCTTCACCGCCTTGAGCAGGGACAACAGAGCATCACCTTGATCAAACTGCAGGGGCTCCTCGAAAAGCTGAAGTGCAAACCGAGTGACGTTTTCGAGAATTAGCCCATTGCTCACTGTGCCAGCCTTCCGTTGAAAATGAGTTTGTTAGCAGGGTGCTGTATACATCTTGCGCCCCGTTTCCTGGTGCACCCCTACCGCCTTGGTGAAACGTCGTCCTGCTAATCATCTGGACCATTTAACGCCCTCTATGGATCAACCTGAGTGATAAACCGCGCAAAACCCTCTAAAAATGAGCATTCTAGCCGCCGTCACATGGAAATGGCATATGGGTTTTTGCTGAAAAGTTACCACCCCCACCGCCATGCTCAAAAACGAGGTGTGCTTGAGATGGAACAATGGTGCCCCTAAAACAAGCTTTGCATGGATGATTGCGGCTGCTTCTGTTGGGTGCTAATCACCCTGAATCGTTTTCCTGTTGAACCAGCATGCCAAACCAAAGACAACCTGGAACCAAGCTGGCAGGAGCCTACATCAGTGCCGAGAAAGATGAGGCTCTTGCTAAACTCGCTGCTTTGAAGGGCTACGCGAACAAAGCCGAATTCATCCGGGTGCTCTTTGATGATGCGCTAGCCGAGAATGCACAAGCTCTCAAAAAGGCAAAACCCAAAAAGTGATGTTTGTTGCCGCTATTCGATTGTTGATGTGGATTTCAGGAACCGATTCAATTCATCCGCGATAATCAGAACATGGCGAAACGCTCGTGATAGTCGAATCAGTCCACGTTGAATAGCACGGCGCATTGTGACGGTCGAAACTCCAAACTGTGCTGCCGCATCCTTCAGTTTGTAAGCCAATGAGAGAGGTTGTTCTGTATCTTGGCAAGACAAGCTTACGTCACCTACTGAACTCGCAATGGCATCTAGGAACCATCGTTTGCGGTCTTCATGAATGTAAAAAACCGTTGCCGTTCAAGGCTCTGCATCTGCGGCTATGGTGATGAGAGACACACCTGGCATCGCTCATTTTACTGTAGTCGCAAATCTATCTTTAAAATATGTTCTTATGGTTGATGCGCATCTAATAGGAACTATTTACATCCATACGGAGTTCTGGATCATTCTTACTGTTCAATTCCACAATGTCCTGGAGCATGAGCGAATCCGTTACTAGACAATTAACAATTTTGTTTTTCAGGAGAACATGAATTGGCAAGGCCTTATTTCCATCGTTGCCAGCCACAACCACCACGTCCTTTCCAAAATGCACCATCTTTTTTAACCAGGATATATTGTATCCAATCAAAAATGGGTGCGAGTCTTCACTGTCAATGAATGATCCATTTGCATAGCGCGTCCCTGCCACATTCCAGCCAGCCTCTGCCACACGATCCATGACTATCTTATTAGTTAGATCATTTCCATTCTTGTCAAAAAAGCATAAATTGATATCTCCAACTGGAGGATTTTCCATTTTTGCGAGCTTTGCATACTCCACTCCAAGGTGATGATATACGCGAGAAAAAGATGGCGAGTTTGCTGCAAAGTTGCCAGTCCCTAAAAATACTACTTCAGCCCTATTACCCATTTCGAAATACTCCTTCATGTCACTATTGTTATCCCACAAAAGGCTATGCCATTTGGCAGCGGCGAATGGATCACTTCGTGGCAAAATTGGCACTCCCATTATAGGCGATTCCAAATTGCTTAGCAATTCATGAACTCTTGTTGCTAGATGTCTGCTGTCATAATTTTTTTTGTCCGTAACTCGCGTGGCATAGTTTGTTGGTAAAATGATTACATCGGCCTTATCGGGATCAAGTCGAAGCGTCATCTGATAAAGTGACCTCCCGCCCCCAATAGCTATGACGGGACATCCGTTTTGTGTTTCATGCCTTTTAACCAGATCAGACAGCATGTCGGCTGCAATTTTCGCAAGGCCATTAGAATCATTTTGATGATCAATTGCATTATCAATAACTCGCAACTCCTTTAGATCGTAAATACGTTTTACTTCTTCTTTCAGTTGTTCAACACTCTTCTTGAGTTTAGTCCCTATCTTAACGGCAACCCCGAGCCTCGCTTTTGCTCGCTTAATAAGGTCTCGGATAGTATCTTTCGATATCTTCACAGCGCTGTCGTCAGAAATATTGAAAGAGCGAAATCCAAGACCTAAGAGATGATCAGAAACTGCTTTTTTCGCGGCTACATCAATCACATGGCCATCGGTGTCTCTTATGAAATATTTTTCGAGTGCCGCGAAGAACAACTCCTGCTGATCTTCGTCTGATATTATAGACGCACGCTTCGAATGACTTGAACTCATGGACTAATTTTAGACCGTTATACCGTCAACGCTACAATAATTTGCGTCTACATTCGGTTTAAAAGGGCACATAATTGAGCATGTAAAATAATTTGCTGGTCGCCCTGCCCCCATTGTGATCAAATCGTCACGTAAAGGAAATAATCACCTCTTCCCAGCTCCACGTGAACCCATCCACTTTCGGAAAAATCGCAGAGTCCACCGAGTTTCTTTCATCCCTGAAGGCAATCTTCGATTTCTTTCAAGGCTCGACCCTGTCTTCCCCAATAATGCTCATAGCAATTGGCTGTCTCTCACTCGCTCTGTGGAACACACGCAAAACGCACAAAAAATTAAAACAGGACCACCTCAAAGAGATTAGGCTTCTAAATGGAGCGCATCGCAGTGAAATAAAAAGTCTGAGCTCTCTTTTAGCCACTGTGGCAAGAGAACATTCAAACACATTAGACGTATGCCCTTATGAAAGGAAGATTAGAAATCTGTTCCTTAGTCACAGGTTTCGCGAAGCTGTTGAGCATGTATTGGACCAAATGAAGGCCCTCATTGACAATAAACTCAAGTTTCATGTTGAAGACTATCAGAACGATTCAGCAATCACTTTGAAAGTAGTTATTCCACGATCGATGCTTCACAAAGTGTTACCAGATTTGAAGCGCTTTTTGCATACAATTCCTGCAACAGAGGAGTTTGTCCTTGTAACTTTTGCGCGAGATAGCTCAACTGTGCGAGCAACAAACATCAGGGAAGTCAGGAAAAGTTTATTTACGTTGAGCGCCAATGCAGCTTTTAACAGCCTTATGAAGATGAAAAAAGGTGAAGCGCATTTTGCATGCGATAACTTAAAGGATCTACAAGGGTATTTCAATCAGACCCCCGACTGGGATACGCATTACAATGCTACATTAGTGGTGCCACTCTATGGAGGCACTCGCTCTGACCAAGGCACAGACATCAAGGGTTTTATTTGCATTGACAGTAAAAATGAATCATTAGCCAAGCTTTATTGCCGGCCGGAAATGCACGAAATGGCACGCTTGTTTTCAGAAATTCTTAGAACTTATTTTTTAGCTTGTACAGGCGCATTCGTTCCGGCACCTGAGACTAAGAGGCCAACATAGATTATTCACATTCCACCCGCATATTCGCAACTATTGGACGAACTAAACTCACTCATTATTTAAGCAATATATTCGGCTGCTTCATCTATCAATCCACACGATCGTGAGATCTTGCGATTTCTTAATCGCTTGTGACACCGCCGAAGGCTACATTGCACTCGGCCTGGAGGATGTCGCACAAAACCTCTTGGAGGATCTCCCCACGCAGGCGAAGATCTCCAAAGAGGTCATCACGCTTCACATGAGCATTTTCGTGAAGTCCGGCCAGCCACTCAAAGCGTCATACCTGGGCGAGAATCTCTGTTTCGGCGATCCTGACAACGTGGGACTGAATATTGAAGACGGACAGTTAAAGCATGACGCCGGCGAATTCACAGATGCTCTTGCTTGGCTGGTGTCCGTTGAAAAGAAATGCCTGAATGACGCCGATTTCCATTACCTGTCAGCTCAATGTCATGCTGCTGTTGGGGATTTGGAACAGGCAAGGGGATCACTGCGAAAGGTGTCTGTCCTGAGTGAGAACCTGCGAATGAGAGCCCTGGACGACCCTGCATTCGAAGCGATTTATGGGGCTGACAGCATTGCTTCTGACAACTCATGAATCTGTTCAGCATTGGTCCATTGAACTCGGGGTGAGGACTGCATCGCATTTAGGACACACAGGACGCAGAGCATCAAACACCTCATCAAAGGATTTCGCGAGTGTCACATGATATGATGGAGCACCGTTAAGATTCACCAAGCTATATACTTCCCATTGAGCTGAAAAGGGTGCATCATTTTCTCTCATTACGATTTGTCCCTTGTGGCCACACTCGCACTTTACATCATATCGGGTTCTCGTTGACATAATGCATTCTCATCTTCCAAAGCGCAGAAACCACAAGTAGAAATTTGTATTGAACGGGGCAGGCACAAGTCAGTTATTTCCTTGTTATCCAGAGCCCTGCCCGTTATCATTTCCTCCATGCCCACTACCGCCCAACTCAAAAAAGCCGTCATTATCAGCGAAAAGCTTGATGCACTTGAAGCCGAACTCGCCGCTCTCCTTGGAGGTTCATCAAAGCCAGCCAAAAGCGTGAAGGAACCCAAGGGACCGAAAACCAAGAAGACTAAACGTGTGATGTCTCCAGAAGCTCGTGAGAAGATCGCGGCTGCACAGAGGAAGCGTTGGGCGAAGTCAAAGAAGGCAGACAAAAAATAGGCTTGAGGCTCTTTGTTGAGATCCTGACTGCTTTTTCCATGTCTAATGCATCTTGAAAGTAGCGGATTGAGAAATTTTGTTTCGTGTGGTCAACCCGCATGTCATGGATTAAACATCTTCGCAATGCCCACTCCACAGATTTTTCTCCTCGGAAACCAAAACAGTTAATTTGATTTTATCACAGGTGACACTGCTGGTGCGTCTTCATAAAGACGAGTGGAAATATAGTATCCAAACACACGAAGGTTGTAGTTATTTTGCTCTATTCGGTAGGCCGCTCCAGCAAAGCAAATGCCGATCGCATAGAGAGCCGTGAGAGTAATCAATTTACTTCTTTCATTACAGTCAATATCCAAGAAATCTTTTAGACCAGGAACAAAGCCAAAGACTGAAAACAAAAGATACAAAAAAGCGAATATTAGGCACAAAATCGTAAGCGCTCGGGAGAAATCCAGGCGCATAGAAATGTCAGTCAATTCTTTGTTATAGTTGTCGTTTCTATAAACGAGTGTTTTTGCATCGTAAAAGAGCCCATCTAAAGCTCCACGAAATGCCTCAACATTTTGTTTCGAATCAATAGTGCACGGCGTAGAATGAGCCGAAATGCCTGCACCGGGGGGAATATGTGAATTGATTACTGCTAGATGCTGTTCAACAACCAAGTGCTTCGGTTTGACTAGCTGGAGTTCACGGAAGATCGGTTTAGGGGTCAGTTTAACTTTAGTATCTGAGAGCTCTACATCTTTGAAAAGGCTAAGAAGCCGAAGTTCATTATCGGAGTCGACAAAAAAGTTGCAAACTGTGGACAGAAAATTTGTTCGTCTTGCTGCGTAATTTTTAGAAACGTCCTCCAAGATGATCCCGGTGGCCAAGACCAGTGCAAGATAAACTGCCGCATGCTGGATCTGCAGCTTCCCTTCCTCAACAGAGAAAAAACGAGGAACCCATTTGGCTCGACAAATCTTAATAATGAACAATATCCCATACACGGCAAAACCACCGATAGCGAGTGTCATTCCAAGATTTTTGAGCTCCAAGTCCATTATGTCACTGTGGTAAAGTGATCAACCTTCAATGCAATTACAAGGTGGTGCACTTTTTATAGCCTGCGCCGAGTGCTAGGTTTTTTGCGAACGTCCAGTTCCAATTTTGGTTTTGAGCACTGGAGTCTTTCTAAGTTTCAAATCATCCGGAATGATTCAGTATATTATGCGAGTGCTTATCGCAGACATGCTTGACAGCTTCATTCATCGTTGAAAAGAAGTCCATTATCTCCTGAGTTGTGACGATCCAAGAAAGCCAAAAGATTTCCATTATCAGGCTGTCGTTGATCTGTTGTAAAACGTGTTTTCTCTAGCTTCCTGCACACTGTCTGACTGATCAAAGAAAAGCCTCCGGTGCTCATTGTTAGCGAGCACAGGAGGTCATTCAGACCGTTTAGGCTGCTTTTTTGAACCCGTCTGCCGTTGATTGCTGAGGACGTAGATTCCTGACCTTACGGAATGCTACCTCGAACCCTGGACGAGTCTCGTGGATCACATCGAAGAGCACTCTTTTACCTACCAAGAGCGTCAGCTGCTCAGGAATAATTTCACCTTCGGAGTTAACAAGTTGTATCATATCCGACCCAAGAATGTGGAACAGATCCGTCAATAAACCGTCCTGCTGGTTTCCCCAGTAATCCACTCGAACTCTGTAGTCGAAAAGGATGTCGTTGGGTATTGGATCAACCGATATGGTGAATCGCAGGTTTTCTTTTGCGTTGCCGTTTTTTGTATTGTTGCCCAGCGTTGCGTTGATGATTGTGCCTGGAAACGTACCTTCTGGTGTTAGGTACGATACTTCTCTAACTAGTTTCATTTATCTATGCTATTCTATTTACGTTATGCTGTCAGTTGTTCGAGTGTTGATCGGACAAAGCTCACTGTTTGGCAGTGAGTAATAATTGAATTATTAACAGCATAACCATTGTACCAATTCTGATTGAGTATGTACAGACCAAATTTTGACTTTTCATCTGACCGAATTCAGAGTCACACATGAGTACGACTGGTGACCAACTGGAAGAAAAACGAGGAACGCTGCTTTACATGCTGCAGCAGGTCACTCTTCCCGAAGCAGCGTTTCTGAATCACCCAGAATTGATCCGTCAGTTGAACAGGGAATCATCTGTGCAGTCGCTTGTGCACATGGGGTCTAAAGCTCTGGTGCGCTGTGTTCAGATCGGTCTAATTGAAGGGGAGGATGATGGTGATGAGAACATCCATGTCCTGATTGGCATAACCAAACAGATCACCATTCATCCACACAAGCGAAACGGTTATTCTCTCTACGTATTGACAATGCCCGAGCCCGTGAAAATGCCAGAGGCCCATTTCGCTGCCATTGTGCACAAAGATGATGAGGCAAAGCATCACATGCATGAATCACCCTCCACTCGATATTTTACGCTGGAGAAATCATGTTCACCGTTGCCCATGTTGTGTGAGGTTAGACGCGATCGAGCACACAACAATTACGGGGAAGGACCAGCACCGGAAATGGCTGCTTTCGTGGATGCAGTGTTTGATCGCATTGGGGTATAATCCGCACTAATCTGCAGCACGGACCGGAAGCAGCCAGCCTGGTCAACAGACTGCCCCCTCCAGATTGCGCACAGATATTCCTGGAGGTCTTCTGCCCCCCTTGAAGGCCCATCAGATGAAGAGACCCCAAGGCAGTAAAACGGGCCTTAGAACGCAAGAATCAGGGTCGGAGTTTCCTCCTCCGTTTCTTTGTCTTTACCCTCTTGTCTGGCCTGGTCCCGATGATGTCTTTCCGCTGAGGCTTCAGATTCCGTCGGCTGCACAGAAAGGGCTTTTTGACGGTCTTGCACACTTCGCGAGGGTGACCATGGCGCAAACCACTTCCGGCAGCTTAAATTAGCCTTCAGCGCCCCCTTAACGATTGAACACTCAAGTCCTCGATCTGCTATGATCCTCTACGGCCCAATTCCAAAAATGGAAAACCCACTCCTCGTTCCCGGAAGGATTGATTAGTGGGTTTGAAAAACTATAAATATGGTGCTCGGACTTTTCGGACGGGTGTATTAATGCTTTAGGATATTTTTTATAATCTTTAGATTATTTGGATTCAATGGGTGGTTCGGTTTTTGGATCTTTGAGCTCAGCAGTAGCTGCGATATGAGGTCCGAGCGGTCCGTAGGTCCTGATGACGGTGGAGGGAGGATGGATGACGCGCCGGACGGGGACATGGTAACGGATCTTCTCATCCGCAACAGTCACCCCTACCAAGTCGAGGATCTGCCGGTTGTGACTTTTGCTGCTAGGGTGAGCAGCACAGCCAAATCTGCCGTCAGGGAACACCACGAGGTTGTTCCCCTTGGCGTCGCCGCCCCGCGCAGCACACGCGGGGCAACGAGCAACGGTCTTGCCGTCTTTGAGGACGACCTGGTCGAGCTTGGTCAGATCAACCCTCTTCATCTTGGGCCTCCTCACCTTCACCGTTTTCGGCATCCTCAATCTGAAGTGCCACGCCGCTGTAGCCCTTCATGGATTTATTCTCTCCAAGGTCGTTGCGCCTGCGGCACTGATGAATTTCGAGCATTGCTGCTGGAAGTTGCCGAGCGACCTCGCCCGCGGGTAACGGTGTCCACCCTTTGCGTTCGCAATACTTGAGGTATTCATTGCTCAGTACTTTCACCAACACCGAGTTTGCTCGGCACTTGATAACACAGCTTTGCACAAAATGACGAATGCTGTCTGATTCTGCAAGCAGATCATCGACCCGCGCTTTTTGTGCCTCTGTTTGCCGGTAATCGCCAGTTTCGGCAAGATCCCTTAACAACGCCTTCGCGCCTTCGACCATCCACTTCAGGATGCCAGGCCCTTCCTCTTCGAGCAACTGTTCTTTAAAGTCGGTAATGCGCTTAGCAGGTGCTTCTCTTTCATAGCGAATGACCATCATTCGCCGCCTCCATGCACCAAGGTCACCTTCCAGCCTGACATTAAGGTCGGCGTTGCAGGTGATTCCAATATTGAAATCTCCACGCAGCGGCACGGGTTCTGTATGACCCTTTTTCTCAGCGCTCAACAAATCATGGCCGACCAATGCCTTAATTACATGAGCACTTTTGTTGAGCAGGAACTCAGCAGGCACGTCCTTCCCCGTGAGCAACGTCTTGCCCACAAACCCGTAAAGTTCAAAACGTTCTGCGAGGTGGCCTGTGCGGAGTTGCGTCACATTCTTTTCACCGATGACTGCCTCTAGCACATTCATGAAAGTGCTTTTCCCGCCATTTGGAGTTCCCATCATCAGCAGCATCCTTTGGGCGTCATTTTTGCCGAGAAGACAGGCGCCCGCCCATTTCTGCATCAAAGCGATGTCGTCCTCGTTAAGCGCTGTCTGCAGGAGCTCCTTGATGAACCGGGGACACTCAGCGTTCTCGTCATAGGCGTAGGGACAGGCATTACGGGAATAGTAATCGGGCGAGAATGCTCTCAGTTGGATATCGTCCCCATCAAAGCAGAGCATGCCATTTTGGACATGGATCGCTTCCTGACGCTTTGAAAAGACGTCGGACTTTTCGGCCATGGTTTGGAGCAGTGCTACCAGTGCTGTCGCAAGAGCGTCATTGACTTTGTAGAAGAGTTCTTCGATTCCCTGGTTTTTCCCCACCGCCATCAATTCTTCAATGAATCGCCGCTTGATGGTTTCTGTTGTGACCTTGAGCCACTTGCCGGACTCAGCGGCATATTCCAAAAATTCTCCCAGTGTAGATTCATAAACGATGGTGTGCTCCACCATGTATTTGCGCACCCAAAAGATGTTGTTCAGACGCACCGATCCACCCTTATTGATTTCAAAAGGAGGCCCTACTTCCCTAGTCAGTTCATCGTCTGCAGTCTCATTCGACCATGGAAGGATCAGCCCCACCGGCCATTTGATCTCGTCGAATGCAATTTCAACAGGGGCAGCTTCGTGCACGATCTGATAATCCACGCCCGAGGGATGACGCCCATGGATAACGGACTGCCCACCATCAGCACGCCATTCTCCCCAGGGTTGATCATTCTCCGCCGTGATCTTCGCGAGTTTCGGGTAGTCGCCGGTGATGCGCAGCCAGATCTGTTGACCACGAGCACCCTTCGAACGCAACGTATCACGCAGCCTTGAATTGAGGGCAAGGAATGGCTCGACAAGCGTATCGTCGTCAATGTCGATTGCACACAGCCCTCCAGACGCTTTCCCGAGAAGCACCCCGATATTGCGACGTTTGAGAAGGCCCAGGTACTCGGCTTCGTTCATGTTTTCCATCGTGACATTTTGCCACTTTGGCAGACTGGGGATTTTCTCGCCTTTGTTGATGGGCAGCAGCACCACATCATTGCCAAGCAGAGCACGGATTTTGGTGACTTGATCCTGCGCTGGAGTGTCAGGGTAAACCTGCGTGTTCAGGGCCGTGGTCACCTCTGAGCACGAGTTCATCGTGTGGCTCTGAGGCATCGGCTGAAGATCAACGCAATCGATTCCAGTGCGGGGTTGTGTTGAGTCTGTGATGCTCGATGGCGGCACGGCAAGAGGGCTGGGGCTATCTTCCGTGTAGAGAATTGCGGCTTGATGGAATCCGCCCAAGAGAGCGGTGCGTTGCCGTACGAGCATTTGGTCGTCGGGCGGTTGTGGTAAGGAATGTTTACTCATATTTTAAAAGTGAAGAATTGACCCGCTTTTTTGGTCGCTGGATGAATTGGGTTCGGGTGTGAATTATATCAGATAATGGGATGAAGAGCCGCCGACACACAGTCATGCGCATCGGCGGCTCGACTTATTTAGAAGACCCGCGTGTAGATCTGCTCGTTGTCGTACTCGGATTCGTCTTCCTCGTATCGCGTCTCCATAAACTCGGGCAGCGCAATGAACCCTGCTTGTGACGAGTTTTGAAGACCTGCGTTTATGATCCCTGCGACTTCAGATTTATTGAGAATATCGGGACAGCAATTCACAACGCTTTGCTCATTGAGCATGATCGCGTTGAGCTGGTGCTCCTTCATGAGGGACACAATTGCCGCTGAAATGCTCTCGCAATCCAGACGCTTAATGTCCCGCCAACACGGAGCCCAGCGCCAATCCAGACGTATGCGCAGCCCCCCGGTTTCGATGTTTTTCACAACGTCAAAGTAGAAGGAATCAATTCCGCGCCCTGGCAGTGGTTTAAAGCACAGAAGTTGTCTGATCTCGTGCTGGAGAGAATTGACTCCATTGGACCAATAAAATATATCTTTGCCCTCAGGAGAGTGAGGAAAGCTCAGCGTAATCAATGGCGATCCACTGCTGCGCTTTATGGCTTCCAGAAGGGCGTCTGCTTGAGAAAACTTTTCTTCGTGCGTTTGATTCTTGAGACCTTCACTCGTGTGGGAAGGCTGATTATTATTGAGGTGCGTTGTCGCGTCGTTTTTGTCGTTTTTCATTTAACGTTTGCGGCTGCGATCTGATGCGCAACCAGAGACATAAACGTTTTCATTCATGACCTCGTTAGTGCTTGGGGAAACAAGGGCAGTCGAGCCCATCCGTGACCATTCCTGGCCATAGTTATGAACTCGCTGCCATACCACTGCTAATGCTACCCGTGCGCCCCCATGAGTTGGGCAAACTGGCTCACTGGAATGCGTACCACCCGTCCGATTCGAAACGTCTGAAGCTTGCCACTTTTGATCCAACGCCGGATCGTAGGTTGCGAGGCTTCGAGCATGCCTGCCGCTGTGGCGATGGTGACCGCCACAGGTTTAACCTTGGTTCTTTTGACTTCAGTCGGTTTTGGTTGTGAAGGAGCCATAGCCATCTTCTTCTCCGACGTGACGGGCTTGGCAGCATTAGGCTGCTGCACTGTCTTGACAGCATCATTCACGAACGGCGATGCCTTGCTAGTGGGCAGCTTCGGATTGTAGCTCGTTTTAGAAGCGCCCTTCTCCGAGGTGGGGCTGTCGATGAGGCGTTGGAGTTCAGCTGCAGTCAATGTTGAGGTTTTTTTCATAAAACTGGGAGAGCCGCTGATGCACAGCTTGGCCGTGCATCAGCGACTCAGGGGGTTAATAGATGCGGTCGTAAATCTCCTCGTTGCTGATCTCAGAGTCGTCCTCGGAGTAGCGCTTTGTCATGAAGGCATCGAGGGTGATGACTGCCTCATCAGGATCCAGCGAAAGCGAAACCTTGATGATTTCGGATACGAGCTCCTTGGACAGCAACTCGGGCGCGTGATTCACCACAGCCTGGCCGTTCATAATCGATGCGTTCCAATGCTCTTCGATCATCATTGCCGCTATTGCAGACACGAGGCTCTTTCCATCAACCCCGTCCAGATGGTGCCAAACGGGTTCTGACGCCCAATCAAGCCGCACGCGAGTTTGACCTGAAGCGCGATCTTTCACCACGTCGAAGTATATCGGATCGGCGCCAGACCTGCTATGCTCCGGTGCCATAAAAAAGGACAGGAGCGGTTTCACTTCGTGGTCGTTGGAGTTAGTACCTTTGGCCGCAAAGTAGGGCTGGCGCTGAATAGGAGCGTCTGGCAGAATCAGTGTGTTCGACGACGCATCTGAGTTTTTAACGGCTGGGAGGTGTTGTGGGACTGAGGGGGTTCCGGGTGCAACCGGTGCCCCCTCGCTTTTTTGAGGTCTGGCATTTTTGGGTGTGTTTTTCATTGTTTGTGGGTGTTCATTTTGTGTTTGGGTTGTTTTGCTGGTTGAGATGCGCCCCACAGCGGCCAGCACGACCATGGGAAAGTTTTGGGTGGTTATGCGCCGGCGGTTCCTTGTTCGAGCACCATCTGGGCTACGGCATCGAAAGACACCAAGGTGATGCCTCGGATGTTGCCGCGTTTACGAATGCGAATGAGTCGGATAAGGCCCTCCGCCTCGGCTGCGTAGTAAAATGAGCGACTGAACCCGAAATATGGGTCCCGAGTTCCTGATTTTGGGAGGCGAAAGGTTTCTGGATGTTGATTTAAAGGAGCTAGGGGAGAAGTATGTGGCATTGAAGTATTGATTCGGAGAATTGTTGAACCGGCCAACCAGACGCAGGCATGACGATTCCTTGTTGGGAAACCCATGGGAATTGCCGCAAGCCCTGACGCTAATTGAGTGTGGCTTTCACCAGCAGATGTTGCGAGTGAGGGTTACGCCAAAGAGCTTTAGGGGCTGCAATATGCAGTTGGACACTTTGTAATAAGTGTCGCGTTGAGTTTGGTTGTTTTCGTTTATTGGGTTGGGTTATTTTCGTTGCGGTTAAAAGTGAACAAATCTTATCGTCTTATGATCCACTTTTTAACCGTAGCCGACCCAGCACCACGGAAAATTCTACTCAAACAATGTGCCCTTATTTCTGAGGCACGTTTCAATGCTCGTCCAAAGTTAGTGCTGTGCAAATAGATTTTTGCAGTTGCTGCACCTCCTCTTGCCCCTTGGCCTGCACAAACTCGACCCCACGATACCCACGCACCTCTCCATTACCGTGTTTGATGTGATTGGAGCGCTCACACTGAAATGCTTCCTGCATCCGAATGTTGAGATCTGTGCCAAAGGCCTCCTTAGCAAGTACCTTCCACCCTTTTGATTTTGCATGAGCAGTGTAGGCACGATAGAGCTCATCAACTGTCAGTGAGCCCTCGCCGCGCTTGATGTTCTTCTCAAGGTACGAACGAACCCCGCGTGACTCGTCTACCCATTTATCCACACGCTGCTGCTGTGCCTCGGTCAGTTGCAGCCTCCCATGCACTTTTAGTTCACTGCGATGCAGCAAGTAGATTGCCCCGAAATAACTCATTCCAGACGTCCTAGAGCATCATCGGAGGTGGCAGGACGTGTTCTTACTTTCGTTCTTACTTTTCCATTTCCACTTCGTAAATCATTGATTTTGAAAGTGGAGGCGAGGGCGGGAATTGAACCCGCGCATACCGGTTTTGCAGACCAGTGCATTACCACTTTGCTACCTCGCCGTTCTCGATGTCGAGAGCCGGGGATGGTAGGGGGGAATGGGGGGATGTCAAGAAGAGCGGAGTTGACGGTGGTTTACGGTCGTTGACGGTTGTTTACAGTTGTTGGACCAGAATGGAAGAGCCGGAGGGTGGGGCGGAGGCGCGTTCTCAAGGGAGAAGCACCTGAATTCATGCGACTGGATTGTGGAACGGAGGGCAACAGGGGCGTTTATTCGGGAGCTGCTTGCACGAACTACGTTTCCAGATTCCGGCTAAAGCCGGTACTACAATACGTGCGCTGGCTGGTTTCAGGTTTGGGGCGATGCGGAGCTTCCAAAACGGGCTACGATCCCGAACTACGTACTCAGAGGAGCCGAAAGAGTGCGTGGATTTCGGTGGGAAGAGACGGGGCAGGAATGCCCCGGTTACTGGGGCTGGGCGCGGGCCTGGATCTCTGCGATGGCCCAGTGGGCGTGTTCGGAGATGAGGGGATGCTCGTCCTGGGCGGCGAGTTCGAGGGCGGGGAGGTCGGCGAGGGTGCCGGTGTTGCCGAGGGCGACGCAGACGTTGCGGAGGAAGGCGGGGCGTTTGATGCGCTTGATGGGGGATTTGGCGAAGAGGGTGCGGAAGGTTTCGTCTGTTAGGGTGAGGAAGTCGCGGAGGGTGTGCTGGAAAATGGTGGCGCGGGCCTGGAAGGTGGCCTCATGAGAGGCCTGGGCGTGGCGGTTCCAAGGGCAGGCATCGAGGCAGGTGTCGCAGCCGTAGATGCGATCGCCGATGGCGTGGCGGAACTCGAGGGGGATGGGGCCTTTGCTTTCGATGGTGAGGTAGGAGATGCAGCGGCGGGCATCCATGCGCCGGGGGGCGGTGATGGCCTGGGTGGGGCAGGCGGTGATGCAGCGGGTGCATTTGCCGCAGTGATCTGTGGCGGGGGTGTCCGGGGGGAGCTCGAGGGTGGTGAGGATGTCTGCGAGGAAGAACCAGGTGCCGAGGTGGCGGTGGATCTGCATGGTGCTCTTGCCGCCCCAGCCGAGGCCGGATTCGCTGGCGAAGTCGCGCTCGAGGACGGGGCCGGTGTCGACGTAGGGACGCTGGGTGCCGCCGTGGGCGGTGAGGAAGTCGGCGAGGGTGCGGAGTTTGGCCTCGATGAGGTCATGGTAGTCGTTGTTCCAGGCGTAGCGGGCGATGCGGTAGGGGGGAGGGGGAGATGGGGGCTCGATGCTGGATGCTGGGGGCTGGATGTCTGAGGGAGGTGCGGAGGTGGTGGGTGTGGCGGGGGTTCCGGAGCCGGTAGGATACCGGCGCTCCCAGTCCGGAGGGGATGGGTAGGGGGTGCCGCCTTGGTAGTAGTTGAGGGCGAGGACGATGACGGATTTGGCGCCGGGGAGGACGAGGGTGGGGTCGGTGCGGCGTTCGGGGTTGCGGGCGAGCCAGGCCATGTCGCCGTGTTTGCCTTCGGCGAGCCATTGCTCAAAGAGGGCGCGGTGCGCGGCGGGCTGCGCGGGGGCGATGCGGCAGTCGTCAAAGCCGAGGGCGCGGGCCTGGGCGATGAGGGCGGATTTAAGCTCCTGGGGCGGGAGATTGGAGATGGGAGATGGAAGATCGGAGGGCAAAGGCGGAGGTAGAAGGGGATGGCGGGACTGAGGAGGGACGCGGTGGGCTGATTTTACACCGCAGAGATTGGAACGTCGCAGGGATTTGCTGGGGAGAGCGGGAGCCGGAGGGTGCGGCGTGGCTGGTGCGAAGTTGATGGGACGTTCGATTTTGCCGCAGAGGGGCGGTGAGGCAGAGGGAGCAGAGATTTGAAGCTGCTTTCCATCGAGTGGCATTTGAACCGACCTGGAAACCTTCGTGGAAAGCGCCCTACGTTGGCTGGCTTTCTGCGCTGCAAGGACGGCGTACCTTTTTGAGTGCCGGCGATGAGATAGACCCGAGATTTGGGACCCGGCGCAGCCTAACTCTTACCCACAACATGAAGCAGCTTCCAGGTTTCGGTCATGTCGTGAAGATGGCGCAGACCTCGCCAGAGGACTTCCATGCCTGGCGGTGGATCGTTCTTGCGATCCAGGTAGCCTCCCAGCCGCGCGATCCAGCGCACCGCCTCGGCGATGCTGGGCGGACTTGGAGTTTTCGTCTTGAGCTGACGCGTGGCCCAGGCGCTTAACACCGCGCACTCCTCGGCCTCCAGCCACTGGGTCGCGGGCTCCTGCGGCTTTTGACGCGCGGCATCGCGCAAGGCCATGAGCCTCCAGGCCACGATCAAATCCAGGCTCAGGGCCCGGCGCAGCCTCTCCAGGCTGCCCAGACGCCGCGCCTCGCTCTGACAGCCGCTCTTGAGCGTGCGGTGGAACACCTCGATGCCCCAGCGCTTCGCATACCACTGCAGCTGCCGTTGAACCTGCGCCGCATCCCCGCAGGGAATGCTGGAGAGCAGCTTCCAGTGCAACGCTTCGCTGCCTTCCGGCGCGCCCGTCTCCATCGCGTCGATGGCCCAGAGATCCAGCGGTGTGCTCGCACCAAAGAACCGCGCCTTGTCCCGCGGCACCCCCAGCTTCACCGGCGCGCTGCGCAGCACCAGCGTGGCCGTGCGCTCCTTGCGCGTGCCCTGCGCTGGCACCACGATCTCAACACGCGCCAGCTCCGGCTGCGCTTCGAGGTGGTCCCACACCACCTCTCCCGTTTCGTGCAGGCGGCGCGCATGCAGGGCGCGCACGAGCACGGCACATTGCTCGTCATGCTGCCGGTTGCTCACAAAGAGCTCGTAAAGATCGCTCTCCCGGTCAGCAACCAGCACCACACGGGGCTGCCTGCCGGAAGCCGCCTGACGCTGGGCCACGATGGCTTCATAAGCGCTGACCCACCGGTGGCTCTCGCGCTGATCGAGCGCTTTGCGGTTCTTTTGCGCCTGCCGTTGCCGCCGCGAGGGGCCGTCACGCTCGCGCGCCCAGGTGTGGGCATGGAGCACGCCGAGAGCTTCGCCCTGCTCGCTGAAAGCCAGCACGCTGTGCAGCAAGAAGCCCTGCGCGCAGCCATTGCCCTGGCCGATGGGGCCGACACCCTCCGTGCCCGCATGAGTCGTGTGATTGAAGCTCGTCGTGTCAGCCACGGCCAGCACGACCTCATGGCCGGCCATGCGCCCCCAGGTGGCCTCTCGATGACTCTGCCCAATGTCAGCAGCTTCGAGCCGTTCATTGGAGAGCAGACGGTAGGAAGCCTTGACAGCCGCTTTGCTGCGGCTGCCTTCAGGGATGGAGGCCTGCGGCTGCGCCGCCCAATCTTCAAGCATGATGGCCAGCCGTCGCACAAGACGCGGATCAATGCCACTGAGATGCGCCAGCTCGCGTTGCGACCAGCCCGCCGCCAATGGACTGCCTATACTTTTGCCTTTCGATGACTTTGCTGCTGCCATCCCCCATAGTTTAACCGCACCCGTTTTTGTACAGCGCTCCTTCCTCAAACTTGTGGGTAAGAGTTAGGGCGCAGCGGTTCCCTACCAGTACTGGGGCGGGCTGATAGCGGGTGGGTTTGAGAGGGGCCTGCGGAAGGACGGAAGGGACGAAAAGGACTGAAAGGACGAAAGGGACAGCGAGGTGTTTGGGGGCTGCCGCTTTTACTTTGCGCCGGCGGGCATGAGGACCTGGATCTGCTGGTCGATGACGGTGAAGGAGTCGGCGAGGGTGCGGAGGCGGTCGACGTGGGTGGATTGCTCGCGCTCGAGGTGGGCGGCGTTGGCCTGGGCGGGATTGAGGGTGTCGAGGAACTTGGTGAAGGAGGCGGTGACGTCTTCGGTGACCTGCTTGGAGAGCATCTCGCGGAGGGTGACGGAGGATTCTTCGAGCTTGTCGAGGATGGAATTGCGGGCGTTGGCGAGGCGGATCTGGGTGAGGAGGTAGACGACGCCGAGGAGGAGGAGGCCGGCGCCGAAGGCGATGGCGGCGCTGGTGAGATCGTCCAACCAGCCGCAGAGGGCGGTGCCGATGAGGATGGGGAGGATGAGGCGGGGGAGCCAGCGGGCGGTGACGCGGGCGCTTTCGAGGCCGGGCTCGATGTCTTCATCGAGCTTCAGGCCGATGACGAAGCGGCGGAGGGAGGAGTCCACATGGGTGCCGAAGCGGCGGCGGAGCTCGCTTTCTTCTTCGCCGTAATCGTGGGAGGGGAGGACGACGTCCGGCGGGAAGAGGATGCCGCGGCCCTGGGCGTAGAGGAAGCGCTCGAACTGATGGACGTCTTCTTCGAGGACGAGGCTGACCTGACGCCAGCGGTCGCCGGTGCGGTGCTGGAGCTCCTGGAAGAGGCGGTGATCGAGGCTCTGGGGGCGGGCGGCGTTTTCGGCTTCGTCGTCTTCGGTGTCCTTGCGCTGGAAGGCCTTGCGGGTGGTGAGGGCATCGCTGGCGAGGCCGGCGACGCGCATGACGGATTCGTGGTAGTCGCGCTCGGTGGCATCGAGTGCGGGGAGGATTTTTTTCAGGGTGCGGTCGACCTGGAGCTCGCGCTCGGTCTGGAGTTCCTGGAGGACGACGGTCTTGCGCTTGGCCTGCTGCATGGAGGCCGTGTGGCGCGCGCGCATTTCATCGAGGATCTGCCGTGCCAGGCGCATGGTGCTGGCGAGCTTGTTGAGGCGGGCAGCATTGTGGCGGACGATGGAGGAGATGTGGGCCTCCAGGGCGTGGAAGCCGCTGTCCTGCAGGAGGCGCTCGCGCTCGATGCCGGCATTGCGGGCGAGGAAGGCTTTTTTGGCGGAGACGGCGTAGAGGGGGAAATCACGGCCGAAGCGCTGGCGCGTGAGCTGGCCCATGTAATCCGTGATGACCTGGATCTCCTCGGGGCTGCGGAGATCGCTTTGCTGGAGGACGAAGATGACGTGGCGCATCCACTCGCGGTGGACTTTTTCCAGGAACTGCCAGGCGGAGGCGCCCCAGGGGTTCATGGCGGAGAAGACGAAGATCACCAAATCTGCGATGGGGACGAAGCGCTCTGTGATGAGCTGGTGCTCGTTTTCGACGGAGTTGGTGCCGGGGGTGTCGACGATGTGGAAGTCGCGGAGGAAATCGACGGGGGCGTAGACTTCATCGAGCGTGGGGGTGACGGGGACGACGCTGTGCTCTTCGCCATGGCGGAAGAAGAGGATCTTGCCGGTGGTGGGGACGACGCCGGTGCTGGAGAAATCCTGGCCGAAGAGGGCGTTGAGGAAGGTGGATTTGCCGACGTTGACCTCGCCGACGACGACGAAGACGAAGGGCTCCTTGAGGGAGGCGATGAGATTGTCCAGGATGGCGGCGGATTCGGCATCGCCACCGGATTCACGCAGGGCAGCGGCCAGAGCCAGCAGGTCTGTGCCAATCCGTGAACGCAGTTCGAAATAGTCGTCGCCAATCATGAGGGGGGGGTGATGCAAAGTGTCGCGTGGTCTCCGCACCGCAACCTTGCTTCGGGGAGAGTTACAAGTTTCGGGTTAAAAGTTTCAAGTTTGCCGGAGGGTCGTGGGCGATTTGTGGTTCTTGGCAGGTTTCATCGCCTCGCTGCGCCGTCACGGTTGCATCCGAGTTCAATGTTCGATGTTCGCTGTTTCTCCTTTTCACTTTCACCGCCGCGCACTACAGAGCAGGTCTTGAGTGATCTGATGCCAGCCAGTGAATCTGCCCACGTACGGCACAAGCCGTGGTGGCTGTGGCCGCATGTGCTGAGTCTGGAGGCGCCGATGGTGGCGGTACTGTGGCAGGCGGCGCTGGCACATGCGCATGGCATCCAGCTGACGCCGATGATGAATGTGGGACTCGGGCTGGCCTGCTGGGTGGTGTATCTGCTGGACCGTACGCTGGACACGGTGGCGGTGAAAAATGTGGCGGAGCTGGATGTGCGGCATCAGTTTTACCACCGACACCGCCGTGTGCTGCTGCTGGGTGTGCTGCCGCCTGCGCTGCTGCTGCTGGGGTGGATGGCGCTGTATGTGATTCCCGAAGGCGTGCTGTGGCAGGCGGTGAGCCTGGCGCTGCTGGTGGCGCTGTATCTTGCCTCGTGGTCTGCGCAGGGCAGCCGTTTGTCGCGGGATGTGTTTGTGTCGTGCGCGGGGATGGGGGGGATCATGCTGATCTCGCGCATGCCGATTGCGAGCGGGTCGAAGTTTGCGCTGAGTCTGTTTGTGCTGGGGGTGATGGCGCTGTCGTTTCTGCGGCAGCTGGACATCCGCATGGGGAATGTGCTGCCGAAGGAGATGACTGCGGCGCTGCTGTTTGCGATGGGGTGCACGACGAGCACGCGGTTTTTTGCCATGCCAGAGACGATTGCGGAGCCGGTGCTGGAGTGTGTGCTGCTGACGCTGCTGTTTGCGTGCAACCTGCACGGCATCACCTGCCGCGAGGCCGGATTGCAGGATGACCGCAAGCACACGCGGCTGGTGCTGGGCACGCTGTTTTTTACGCTGGCGGTGCTGTGGGAAATCGAGCTGGGCGCGCTGGAGCACACGCTGCTGGGTCCTGCCCGCGCGGCGCTGGGTGCGGTGGTGCTGCACGCCGGGGTGCAGGGCCTGCGGCGTCGGTTTTCGGCGGACGCTTACCGGGTGCTGGCGGACCTGGCGCTGATCGTGCCGCTGCCACTGGCGTGGTGGTGAAAAGGGTGAGGTAAAGAGCTGCCACAGTGAGGCGTCGTGACGGGCGCCACATAGGTCTGCGAGCGGGTTTCAAACGAGGTTGAAGAGAGGGGAATGAAGGACTATGGCGAAAATCCCCCCCTCCCTTAAAGCGCCCCGTGCGCGTTCCGAAAAAACCCCATGTCAGTCGTCTTGCGTCTTCGTCGTCTCGTACCTGCATTCTCCGCCCTCAACCTCCTGCTTGCCCAAACCACCGCATCTGCGGCGGTGCTGGTGTATGCCGACGTGGATGGAACGGCCAACTGGAACACGTCTGAGCAGGCGTGGACCAATACCGGCACGCCGAGTGTGTGGATCTCCACCAGCAGCGCGGAGTTTTCGAATGGCAACAGCGCCAATGTGCTGACGCTGACCGAGGCGATCAATGCGGAGTCCATCACGCAGTCGGGAGCGGGAACGAAGACGAGCATCGGCGGCAGCGGTTTGACGCTGACGCTGTCCGGTGGCGGTGCGAATCCTGTGGTGGCCAACAGCAGCGGGGCGGACCTCACGTTTGCCTCCGGACTTACAATTCAGCAGAACCCGGCCACCGGAGGGGCGGCGCAGCGGTGGAATGCGGCGGCGGGCTCCAACATCATCGTCAATGCCACGCTGAGCGGTGCGCTGACGGGCGGCTTGATCAAGGAGGGCGCAGGCGTGCTGCAGCTCAATGCGGCGAACAATTACTCGGGCGCCACCTATCTCAGCGCAGGGGTGCTGCAGGTGGGGAATGCCTCCGCGCTGGGCACCAGCACGCTGACGTTTCAAGGCGGCACGCTGCGGTACGGTGCGGCCATCAGCGGCGGCCTGTCCACGCAGTTTGCCGCGCTTTCGGGCAGCGCCGCCATTTTGGACACCCATGGGTTCGACATCACTCTCGGCAGCGCAGTCACGGGCACGGGCGGTTTGGTCAAGCAGGGCAGCGGCATCCTCACCACGACGGCGGGCAGCACATACAGCGGAGGCACCACGGTGGAGGCGGGCATCCTGCGCAGCGGAGCTGGCACGGGGGCCAATCCGTTTGGCGCGAGCGGCAGCATGATCACGGTGAAAAACGGCGCCACGCTGGACCTCAACTGGAGCAATGCCGCCAACTACGCCTCTGCTTACCAGCTTACGATCGAGGGCAAGGGCGTGGCGGACACCTCGAACACGGTGTTTGGCGGTTACGTGGGTGCGCTGACTTCCTCAGGCACCTATAACAACACCTCCACCGCCTTCAGCAACATGCTGCTCACGGGAGACACCACCATCTCCGGCCGGATGGGCACCACCGGCCAGCGCTACGGCGTTCCGGCCAACATTGACGCCCGCGTGCGTGACTCCGGCGGCAACGTCATTGCCAACCAGTACTACACCCTCACCATCGTGAACGGCAATGCCATGAGCTGGCGCGGTGCCGCCGCCAACAACGTGTATGTGGGAGACATCCGGCTGGAGCAGGGCCGTGTGTGGGCGGACGCCGACAACTTCGGCGACAACAACTTCTCCCTCTACCTCAACGCCAACACCCTGAACGCCACCACCATCTGGGGCGAGCTGGGGAACTGGCTGGGCACCCGCACGGTGGCCAAGAAGACTGTCTTCAACGGCGGTCTGGTGGTGCTGGAAGGTTATCAAGGCTCCAGCGGGGCGAAGATCGACTACGGCACGGTCACCACGTTTACGCTGAGCGGACAGATGACGCTGAATGTCTCGGCGCTGGCCGACAACCGCATCTCCGCCACTTACTCGATGCGTGATGCCAAGGTGACCGGTCAGATTACGGGGGCAGGCGGCTTGCGCTACATCGGTGCCACGGCTGCGCTCACGGACTGGGACACCACGTATACCACCTCCACCACCATCAACCGCTACAGCGTGCTGTACCTCACCAACAGCGGCAACAACTTCACCGGCACCCTCAAGCTGGACAGCGGCGTGATCCGGATGTCCGACGGCACCGCCAGCGGTACGCTCGGCGGAGGCAGCAATGATTTCAGCTTCAACACCACCACGGCTCCCGCCATTCTGGATCTGTTTGGCACCAGCCAGAGCATCGGCGCCTTGAACGGTGCCAGCGCCACGAACCACTTCGTGCAGAACAACCGGCAGAACACGACCGCCACCCTCACGGTGGGGAATGGTGGTGCGAGCGGCAACTTTGCCGGTGTGCTGCGCGACTACGCCGCTCTGCCTGCTGACAACGCGGCCATCACCAACGAGGGTGCCACGAATGCCAAGCTCGCCTTGGTGAAGACCGGAGCTGGCCGGCAGATCCTGACGAACGTGAGCACCTACACGGGTGGCACCACCATCAATGGCGGCTCCTTGCAGATCGGCACCGGTGCCACCGGGCAGAGCACGGCACGTCTGGGCAATGGCTCCTTCACCGTCAACACTGGCGGCAGGCTGGAGGGCAACGGGATCATCGGCTTCACCGGGCTGACCAGCAGCGTGGCAACCGGCGGCACGCTCAGCATCGGCACCTCCAACCAGACCGGGCTGCAGTATCTCACCGTGGACGGCACGCTGAATGTGGCGGGCACGCTGTCGTTTGATCTGTGGGGCGTCAGCAGCGGCAGCGGCAGCCTGGCCAACAACGACTTCCTCACCTTTCTTACGGGCTCGTCCTTCAACCTTGGCAGCACGGGTGTGCTGGACATCAACGCCATGGCGGGTGCGGGAGACTCCACCACCTGGGCGTCGGGCACCTGGTTTCAGTTGTTTGATTTTGGCAATGTCGCGCTGGGAAACCGCAGCGTGGCACTGGACAACACGGCCAACTGGGTGCTGCCCGCGCTGAACAGCGGCCTGGTGCAGTGGGATTTCTCCCGTCTGGCCACGGAGGGCCGCATCTACGTGGTGGCGAAGGCGACCACCCCGACTTTGGAATTTGATCCCGTCAAGTCCATCAGCGGTACCGCCGAGTGGAAGACGACCCCCGGTTATCTCGCCTGGGATGATGCAGACGTTGCAGGTGTCTCGCTGCAGGAGTGGGTCTCGGGTGCCAACGCCGTCTTCAGCAATGGTGCGTCCAACTCGCTCAATGTGGTCGAGAATGTGTCCGCCAGCACGCTTTTCCAGTCGGCCACCGGCACCGCCACCACGGTTGACTCCGCCAGCGGGAGCACGCTCACCTTCACCGGAGCGAACCGCGTGGTGTCCAACACCAGCGGCGCGACGCTCACCTTTGGCAGCGGACTCACGGTGGACCTCACCGGCACGGAGAAGGAATGGTATGCAGACGCCAGCTCGCCCATCGTGGTGAACGGTGTCATCACCGGCGCCGTGGGAAGCTACGTGACTGGCACCGTCACCGGCGGGCTGATCAAGAGCGGCGATGGAGTGCTGGAGCTGCGCGGTGCCAACACCTACAGCGGTGTCACCCGCCTGCAGGGTGGCACGGTGCTCGCCGTGGCTTCCGCCGCTTTTGGCACCAGCAAGGTGGTGTTTGAAGGAGGCACGCTGCGGTATGGTGCGGCCATCACCGGCGGGTATGCCAGCCAGTTTGCCCCGCTGAACTACGGGGCCATGGCACGGCTGGACACCAACGGCTTCAATGTGACGCTGGACACCGCGCTGAGCGGCAGCAGCGGCCTGACGAAGCTGGGCACCGGCATCCTCACGGTGGCTGCAGGCAGCAGCTACACCGGTGGCACCGTGGTAGAGGCTGGTATTCTGAAGAGCGGCGCCACGGCCGCCGCCGCCACCAATCCCTTTGGCGCCAACGGCTCGCAGATCACCGTCAAGAGCGGCGCCACGCTGGATGTGAACTGGGCGGACGCCACGAACTACGGCGGCTCCGCCAAGTACAACCTGTTCGTGGAAGGCAAGGGCGTGGCGGACACTTCGGGAACCATCGCGGGCGGTTACGTCGGCGCGGTGGTCTCCTCCGGCGGCGCCAGCATGACGTCGTCACCGTTCAGCCTGATCACGATGACAGGGGACACCACCTTTGCGGGCCGCTACGTGGGAACCGGCGCGCGCTGGGGCATCACCAACATCAATGCCAACGGCTACAACATCACCTTCGTCAATGCCAACGGCCTGAGCTGGGCGGTGAGCACCGCAGGCAACGCGCAGAACGTGCGGGACATCTACATCGAGCAGGCGCACGTTTATGCGGACAGCACCTTCTTTGGGGACGACAATTACAGCATCATCATCAATGCCAGCAAGCCCGGCTCCACCCTCTTCCGCGGCGAGCTGCGCCGCTACAGCAGCTCCGGCACCATCACCAAGAAGATCACGCTCAACGGCGGCATCGTGCAGTATGAGGGCGAACCCGCCGGGGGCCTGGTGCCACGAACCTTCACCCTCGCGGGACAGGTGACGCTGATGGACAACAACGCCATCGCCGCCAACCGCATCAACAGCGCCAACGTCAGCCGCGACATCAAGATCACCGGCAAGCTCACGGGTGCAGGCGGATTTGAATACCAAGGCAGCACCGGCAGCTACAACTACAACGGAACCACCCTCACCGACCGCTACAGCGTGCTCACGCTGACCAACGCCGCCAACGACTTCACCGGAGCTGTGAACCTCATTCGCGGCGTCATCCGAATGTCCGACGGTGCGGCGAACGGCAGCCTGGGCGCGAGCAGCAATGCGTTCAACTTCACCACAGCGGCGAACATCAGCGTGCTGGATTTGTTTGGCACGAACCAAAGCATCGGCGCGCTGAACGGCACCAGCGCCACCAACCACTTTGTGCAGAACAACCGCGCCAGCACCACCGCCACCCTGACGGTGGGCAATGGTGGTGCGAATGGCAGCTTCGCCGGTGTGCTGCGTGACTACGGTGCGCTGCCGGCGGGCAATGCCTCCATGAACGAGTCCACCTACACGGGCGACGGTGCCACGGGTGCGAAGCTGGCGCTGGTGAAGACAGGTGCAGGCACCCAGGTGCTCACCGGCATCAACACCTTCAGCGGCGGCACGGTGGTGAATGGCGGTGTGCTGCAGGTGGGCAGCGGCAACACCGGGCAGAGCACCGCCACTCTGGGCACTGGCGGATTCACCGTCAACAATGGTGGTGTCCTTGCCGGCAACGGCAGCGTGGGCGTGGCCGGTACGCTGAACGTGGTGAACGTGGGGGGCACCCTGGCTCCGGGAACGAGCACGGAGACGGGTGCGCAGCACCTGGACATCTATGGCGGTCTCACCAGCAGCGGCACGCTGGGCTTTGAACTCTTCAGCGTGACCCTCGGCTCCGGCAATGTGAGCAACAGCAACTCGCTCAAGTTCTTCTCCAACGAACAGATCACGCTGGGCGGCACGCTGGCGGTGAGCAACAACACCGGCACCGCCTCCAGCACCTGGACGGAAGGCACGTGGTTCCAGCTGGTGGACTGGAATGTCGTCACCGTCGGCAACCGCAGCGTGAACTTTACCGACATCAGCTTTCTGCCCGCCCTTGCCGGGGGTCTGCAGTGGGATGTCAGCCAGTTTGCCACTGATGGACGCATTTACGTGGTGGTGCCGGAGCCGGGCCGTGTGGTGTTGCTGATGATGGGGATGATGGTTTTCGCGATGAGGCGGCGACGTGCCTGAGGCTCAAAAAGACGCGAGGGATGAATGGAGGGGGGCGCTCGTGAGTTTTGGAGCTGGCGGCGCGCTGTCCGCGAGGCGGAGCTCATGGCAGACGCTGCTGGTGACCGTCGTGTGTGGAGAAGGCGCTGGGTTTGATTCCCAGTCGTGTTGCTGGAAACCCAGGGAAGCACTCGCCAAGGCTCGGCATCCCTGGGCTATATTACGCAGCCCTTTCAGGGCTGGTGTGGTGCGGGGCGGAATGGAGGTATTCCGCCAAGAAAGCGCGAAGTGAGCAGGCGGTGATTGAAAACCCGCTGCATTGCTGGTGCATTCAGGTTTGGGTGTGGCGGCGCTTTGTGTCACCGCTACGCGGTTCCACGAAATTGGGAAATATGGGGGATGCGGTTCCGTGGGTTGGCACCCACGGCTATTATTGTGCCAGCCCTACGGGCTTTCGGAGGGAGAGTGCATGCGGCATGAAATCTGCCATATGATGGCATGAACTTGCCGCGGCCATGCAGCAAACACTCGGCTACGCCACGTCTGACGTGGCATGGCTGAGATCTTTCGCTCTTCTGCATGGTTGGATGAGTTCATGACGTCTTGTGTCATGTTCTGATCATCTTATGAAGTCACTGCTCGCCGTCATCACCCTGTTTGTTCTCCCTTCGCTGCTCAGTGCCGCAGACACGCCCAACGAGCTCTTTCAGCAGGGGGTGGATTTCTTCTTTGCGGCGAAGCCGAAGGAGTCTGTGGCGGCTTTTGACAAGCTTATCGCGCTGGCACCGGAGTCGAAGCCGCAGCTCTGGCAACGTGGGCTGTCGCTGTATTATGCGGGTGATTTCAAAGGGGGGCGCGAGCAGTTTGAAGTGCACCAAACGGTGAATGGCAATGACGTGGAGAATGCCGCCTGGCATTTTTTATGCATTGCGAAAGGGGATGGCGTGGAGGCGGCGAGGAAGGTTTTCATCCCCATCGAAGGCGACAGCCGCATCCCGATGAAGGAGGTGCATGAGCTGTTTGCGGGGAAAGGGAGCGAGGAGGCGGTGCTGAAAGCCGCCGAGGAGGGAGATGGTGAACGGCTGCGGAATCATCGGTGCTACGCGCATTTGTATCTGGGCTTGTATTTCGAAGCGATCGGCGAAGACGCGAAGGCGAAAGCACACATGCTCAAAGCGGCGAAGGATTTCTCCATGGACCACTACATGGGCCGAGTGGCGCAGGTGCATGTGAAGATCCGTGGGTGGGAGTGAGCGGGGGCTCCATGCCCTTTTCCTCCCTTGGTATTTCGGCACACTTGCGCCTCTCTTGCGCATCATTGTGCCTGTCTTGGCAGAATGGCCTGCGGGCGTAACATGGCCCGCTCTTGCATGGTAGATTTGGATGTAACCCACTGAATCCGCCCCATGAAAATGCATCGTCTCTGCTCCGGCAATCACAGCAATCTCTTCAACACCGTCCAAGGTCGGCGTGATTTTTTGCAGGTGGGGGCCATGGCGGGTCTGGGCCTCACGCTGCCCAATTTGCTCAAGCTGCAGGCGGCGGATCTGGCGATGCCGGCGGTGGAGAGCTACAAGCCCATCGCGACTTCGATCATCCACATCTACCTGCCGGGCGGCATGGCGCAGCATGAGTCCTGGGATCCGAAGCCGTTTGCATCGCCGGATTATCGCGGGCCGTTCAATCCCATCAAAGGTGTGACGGGGGAATTCGTGGGCGGGCAGTTTGCGAACATCGCGAAGATCCTCGACAAGATCACGCTGATCCGCTCCGTGACGCATGGGGAGGCGGCGCATGAGCGCGGGACGCACAACATGTTCACCGGCTATCGCCCGAGCCCGGCCATCAAGTTCCCGAGCTTCGGCTCCATCATCTCGCACGAGCAGGGCCCGCGCAACAATCTGCCGCCCTATGTGGCCGTGCCGAACATGATCGCGCCGGATCAAGGCAGCGGGTACATGAGCAGCGCCTTCGGCCCGTTTGCTCTCGGCAGCGACCCGGCGGACAAGGGCTTCACCGTGCGTGATCTGGCCGCGCCGAAGGAGATCGACGCGAAGCGCTTTGACCGCCGCCGCAACCTGCTCTCCGCCGTGGACGAGCACTTCCGCACCACCGAGAAATCGGACGGCCTCAGCGCCATGGACAATTTCTACCAGGCTGCGTACAAGCTCATCAGCTCTGACAAAGCCCGCGAGGCCTTCAACCTCAACGCCGAGCCCGACAAGCTGCGCGATGAGTATGGCCGCAACGCCGCCGGTCAGCGCTTCCTGCTTTCCCGCCGTCTCGTCGAAGCCGGTGTGCGCATGGTGTCCGTGAACTACGGCAGCTGGGATCACCACTCCAACATCAAGGGTGCCTTTGAAAGCCAGGCTCCGCAGTTCGATGTGGCCTTCGCACGCCTGATCAAGGACCTGGATGAACGCGGCATGCTGGACACCACGCTGGTGCTGGTCAGTTCCGAATTCGGCCGCACGCCGCGCATCAACAGCACGAACGGTCGCGACCACTACCCGCGCGTTTTCTCCGTGGCGATGGCCGGTGGCGGGGTGAAAAAAGGTTTTATTTACGGCAAATCCGACGCCCTGGGTGGCGAGCCGGATGAAAACCCCGTGGGCCCGGAAGATCTTGCCCGCACGATGTACCGCCTGCTCGGCATCAACGCCAGCAAGCGCATCGTCGTCGAGAACGTGCGTCCGGTGGACATCGTGAACGGCGGCCGGTTGCTCAATGAAGTGATCGCGTAAGCGGGAGGGGGTGAGGAGTGAGTTTCTCGGGGCGTCTTGTCCCGGGCGGCTGCTTCTTGTCGCCAAAAATGCGGAATCCGCAATCCTCCGCTTTCCTCGGCATCAAAACTGCGCATTCTCCATGCGGTTCGGATTTGAACCTACATGGAAGCAGTCAACATTCAGTTTGCCCCCGCGACTGGCACCGAGGAAGAATGGAACGAGGCGTATGCGCGCCTCGCCGATTACTTCCGTTCGTACCAGCTTCACAACCGCATCCGCCGTACGCAGCTTATTCTCGAAACCCTGCGCAACGCGGCCAAGGCCCATGCGAAGGATCCTTCGCGGACGCCGACGGCACACTCGATCGAGCAGGCGCGGTTCATGCTGCGCGAGTGGCTGGGCTCGATCTACAGTGATCTCAACCTGAATGAAGCGCAGCTGGAAGCCACGGGGCGTCTGGGCTTCCACCTTGCCGGCGGGCCTTCGCGCTGGCCGCAGTTTTTCCTCGATGAACAGAACATGCCTGACGACATGGCGGAGGCCATGCGATCCGCCATTCGTACCTCCGGCCCCGGCATGCAGGTGAGCAAGATGACCCCGCGTGACATCGATCTGGGCATGTTCACCGATGTGGCGGACGACACCTTTGACCGCCTCGGACGCCATCCCATCCTGCGCTACTCGGTGCTTGTCATCATCGTGGGCAGCGTGCTGGGCTACCTTTACTCCCTCTTCGGATGAGCGCACCCATAGGCAGCCAGACTGCAAACATCGCGATGACCGCCGGGATGCCGCCCAAGCACATCTCGCGCACGCGTCGCGCCACGTTCTTCTCCCTTGTCGGCCTGGGCACGATCGTGGGTGCGTGGCTGTCCTACATCTTCCTTTCGGAAAACGGCATGCGGCTTTCCGAGTGGGGGCTGCTGCTGGTGTTCATCCCGCTGTACTACCAGCTCAATGTGGGCTTCTGGACGGCGCTCTTTGGCGTGTGGCTGATGAACCGCCCCCAGCCAGATCCGCTCAGCTTGTGGCTCTCTCTCAACAAGGAAGACTACGAGCAGCCCATCACGGCCAGCACGGCGATCATCATGCCGGTGTTCAATGAGGACGTGACGCGCGTGTATGAAGGCCTGCGCTCCATCTACCTCTCGCTGGAGGCCACCGGGCAGTCCAAGCACTTCGACTTTTTCATCCTGAGCGACTCCGACAAGGCGAGCCAGTGGATCGAGGAAGAAACCGCGTGGCTGGAGCTCTGCAGGCAGCTCAAGGCCTTTGGCCGCATCTTTTACCGCCGCCGCCGCAAGCAGATCAACCGCAAGAGCGGCAACGTCAGCGACTTCTGCCGCCGCTGGGGCAAGCGCTACCGCTACATGGTGGTGCTGGATGCGGACAGCCTGATGTCCGGTGCGCTGCTCACCAGTCTGGTGCGCATCATGGAGAAAAATCCGGGCATCGGCATCGTGCAGACGTTTCCGAAGCAGATCGCGGCAGATACGCTGCTGGGGCGCGTGATGCAGTTTGCGCAGGCGCTCTACGGTCCGCCCTTCATGGCGGGGCTGGACTACTGGCAGTGCGGCGAGGCGAACTTCTGGGGGCACAACGCCATCCTGCGTCTGGCGCCGTTCATCGAGCACTGCGCGCTGCCGCCACTGCCTGCCAATGCGCCCTTTGGCGGGCACATTCTCAGCCATGACTTTGTGGAGGCCGCGCTGATGCGCAAAGCCGGCTACGCCGTACGGCTGCTGCCCACCACGCGTGGCAGCTATGAAGAAGGACCGCCCACGCTGGTGGACATGCTCAAGCGTGACCGCCGCTGGTGCCAGGGCAACATGCAGCACCTGTGGCTGCTGTTTGCCAAAGGCTGGCACCCGATGAGCCGCATCAATTTCCTGCACGGCATCCTCAGCTACGTGAGCTCACTGCTGTGGTTTCTGTTCCTTGTGCTGGCGACGCTGCTGGCCGCGACGCCGACGCCGCACGTGCAGCCGCAGGCCATCCTGGCCGAGCACATTCTTCTGGCCGTCACGGCGATGCTGATCTTCCTGCCGAAGACGGTGATCCTGCTGGATGAAGTGATCACGGGGCGAATGTTCAAGCCGCTGAAGCTGCGCTTCCTCACGTTCTTCAGCAGCCTGCTGGACACGGTGGTCTTCACGCTGATGGCGCCGGTGCTGATGATCTTCCATTCGCGCTTCGTCGTTTACACCATCGTGGGCAAAAGCGTGAGCTGGGTAACCCAGCGGCGCAAGATCGACGGCGGCATCAACTGGAGCGAGATCATCTTCACCTTCCTCAGCGTGACGCTGCTGGGACTTGCGTGGGGGGTGATCGGCTGGTTTGTCTCGAAGGCGTTTCTTATTTGGATCAGTCCCATCCTTTTTTCCCTGGTCATCTCCATCCTCGTGGCGGCCATGGTTTCCAGCGGGCGCAGCGGACGGCGTCTGGGCCTCTTCCTCACACCGGAGGAGCATGAGCCACCGACGGTGCTGAAAAACATGCAGCAGAATTTGGAGGAGATCAAAGACCGCATCCAGCTCTCTCCCGAACTGGAGCGCCACTACGGTCTCATGCAGGTGTGCCTGGACCCTTACGTGAACGGTTTGCACGTGAGCCTGCTGCGCCGCCGCCGCACCATCGAAGTGTCATCCGCTTACCTCAAGGAGATCAGCCACCGTCTGATCACGCAGGGGCCGCAGACGCTGAACGCGCAGGAGTTGAAGGCGCTGATGCATGACACGGACACCGTGACCAATCTGCACTACCGCATCTGGAGCGCCGCAGACCATGAGCTGGCGCCATTCTGGGCCACGGCCATCCGTCAGTACAACCTTGCCTCCACCAGCCCGTTCGCCCACACTTTGGCGAAGCAGGAAGTGGAGTAGAAGCGGCGGGGTCTGGCAGTTTCAGATGTCTTGCTGACGGTGCCGTTTAGAAGCCGCCAAAGTTCCCGCCAAAGCCGCCTCCATTGCCACCTCCACGGTAACCTCCCACACTGCCGCGGTGGTGATGGCCGTAGCCATTGTGATAGGACGGACGGTGGTGCGGCCTGCCGTAGCCATAGGGCGCGACGCATGAACTGAATGAGCCAAGGGCAAGGATGGCGGTGAAGAGAACGAGGAGTTTTGTTTTCATTTGTTCCATGGTTTTGACGCCGCCCGGGCGGGTCTATTCAAGCCATCGGTCCCCATCCACTTCTGACGAAGGATGAGATGAGGGATGAGAGTCAGCCTATCAACCAACGAACAGCGCCCCGTGAAGGGCGCTGCAAGTTGATGTTTCAGAGCCTGCTGGATTCGGTCGGCTGAACTGGCGTCTTAGTGGTGATGGAAGCCACCCATATGGCCCCCATGGAAGCCGCCACCGCCAAAGCCGCCTACATGAGTGTAGCCGCCGTGATAACCACCGAAGCCGGGACGATAGCCACCAAACCCGGGCCGATAGCCCGTGAAGCCAGGGCGATAACCGGTAAAGCCAGGGCGGCCGTAGTAGGGTGCGCGGTAGCCGCCGTAGGCGTAGCCGGGGCGGACATAGTAGTTGTTGTAAACGCCGTAGCCGTACCAGGGACGGTAGTAGCCGGTGCTGGCGTAGCCATAGGGCACGACGCAGGAACTGAGCGATCCAAGAGTGATGACCGCTGTGAGAAGAAGCATGAGTTTTGTTTTCATAATCACTGAGGGTTCACTGGGATTCGACGCTGCCACTGGGGCTGTATTCAAGAAATTGTGCCCCTATGACAGGATCGGGGCCGGTGGAATCCTGCTTCCCATTCGCCGCCCTTCATGCCAGCATCCCTGCGCCATGAAGTCTATTCTCAGCCTTGCGTTCGTCTTTGCCTGGACCTGCACCTCCTTCGCGCAGAGAAGCGCGCCGATTGTTTCACCGGACGTTCAGGACGATCACAGCGTCATCTTCCGCCTGCGGGCTCCCAAGTCTCAAAGCGTGACTTTGCGCGGCCAGTGGCAAAAAGAACCCGTATCGCTGACGAAGGACGCTGAGGGCCTATGGAGCCTCAGCGTGCCGAACGTGCCCGCAGGCGTGTGGGAGTACAGCTTCATTGTTGATGAGCTCGCGATGATCGACCCCGTCAATCCGGCGCAGAAGCCGCAGCGCAATCCCACCTCCAGCATCCTGCACATTCCCGGCAATCCGCCGAATCCGTGGGATTTTCAGGATGTGCCACACGGCACCGTGCATCAGCACACCTACCTCTCCAAGGCGCTGAGCAAACAGCGCAGCGCGTGGGTGTACACGCCGCCGGGTTATGAAGCTGGAACCCAGAAGGAGTACCCGCTCTTTGTGCTGCAGCACGGTTCGGGTGATCGCCACGAAACGTGGGTGATGCATGGCAAAGCGCACTGGATTCTCGACAACCTGATCGCCGCCGGCAAAGCGCAGCCGATGATCGTGCTCATGATTGATGGTCATCCGCTGGGACAGATCCCGCGTGAGATGGCGGACCGCCGGGCGCTCTCGCTGGCCGCGTTTAAAAACGAGCTTTTCCAGGATGCGATCCCGCTGGTGGAGAGTCACTACCGCGTGTCAGCGGATCGCACTCAGCGCGCCATCGCCGGACTCAGCATGGGCGGCTGGCAGGCGCTGAGCATCGGCATGACGAACCAAGACCGCTTCGCGTGGATCGGCTCCTTCAGCGGTGCGGTGGATGAGAATGAAATCAAACCTGCGCTGGATGATGCCGCCGGCACGAATGCCAAGCTGAAGTTGCTGTGGATCGCCTGCGGTGAGAAAGACTTCCTGCTGGAGCGCAACAACCAGCTCATTGCCAAGCTCAAGGCCAGCGATGTGAATTACGAATGGCATGAGACACCGGGAGATCATTCGTGGCCGGTGTGGCGGAACTATCTGACGGATTTCGCGCCGAAGCTGTTTCGGTGAGGAGACTTTCAGTTTGGGCGGAGGATTCTGCCGAGCGCGCGGACGCGTGAGTCGTCAGGCTTGCCGTCCGCGCCCAGTGTGGGGATGAGCCAGCCGCCTTCGTCATTTTCATTCCAGCCGTAGATGAGGACGCAGTTGGCGGGATTGAGATCGCGGTGGGAGCGCGTCCACTGAACGGCGTCCTGCACATGCCGGGCGATCTGCTCGGGTGTGCCGGTCGCGGCATCGCGCAGCGGCTTCTGCTGCCCGGGCGGTGTGAGGTCTGGCTCGGCTTTGATCCAGCGGCACCAGGTGGGCGGACGCTCCTGGCGCGGACGGGTGTCCCAGCCTGCGGTGGCAAAGGTGAGGCAGGGCGTGTGGTCCTGCTCCCATTTCTGCCACAGCTCCTGCACCACATGCTTGCTGACAAGCTGCTCATACGGCGCCGGCTTGGGCGAATAACCGGTGCCCACGGCCGCATATTCAGACACGGCATCGAAACCGAGCTTCACGCGCTCTTCGGCTGGATTCCAGCCCATGAGCACTAGGTAGGGCTCCGGCAAACCGGCGGCGACGGTGAGCTCGCGGAGCTTATCAAAGACTTCGCGTCCGTATTTTTTCGGGCGTGCAAACACACAGAGCAGCGGGCGGCCATTCAGCACGCGGAGGTAATGCGGATTCTTGAAATGCGCGATGACGCGCGGCCAGTCAGCGGGACCGCGGCCGTCGATGCTTGCGCCTTCTTCGATGAAGCAATAGCACAGCCCGCGCTTGTCTTTCTCGGCGAGATAGCGGTTGAACGCATGCGTCATGTCGCTGCCGGGGCCGTAGTCCAGAAAGGCCCAGTAATCCAGGCCCGCAGTGGCGGCATAGTCGAGCTCCTGGCGCATGATGGCTTCGCTGTCGCCATTGATGCTCACCTTGTCTCCGTCTTGAAGCTGCGCGAACCACGGCAGGCGGAAGTGGTACTTGGGCGGGCCCAGCGAATGCTCGACTTCCTTGACGGGGCCTTTGTCCGAATACCACGCATCCCAGCGGATGGCGCCGACGAGTGGGCGGCTTTCCTCCGCACGAATGCTGCCGGACGAAGCGGCGAAGACGTAGAGCAGAACTGCCAACGCGATGTAAAGGCGAGCGCTCATGGCAGACAATGGAGCGGGGACTTCATCAAGACAGGTGCACATTTCGTTTCTGGTGGGTGGATCAAAGGTGGAATGAACGCCAGGCATTAAAGGCACTGAGTCTTACAGGCCGGACTACGCAACTATCACCTTCGATTGTCTTGGTCGACCTCAAGCAGGTGCAGACATTTTCAATTTCCCGTTTCGGCAATCCGCACTAACAACTCAAGAGGCGCCACCTGTCCGCCTTTGATCGCTCCCGCGCCAACTTACCTGCATGCCCCAACCACCCTTGCGCATCGCCATCGTCGGATCTGGCACCGCTGGACCTGCGGCGGCGATCTTCCTTGCGAGGGCGGGTCATGCGGTGACGCTCTTTGAGCGTGCGCCGCAGAAGCTGCCTGTGGGCGCGGGCTTCATGCTGCAGCCCACTGGCATGGCGGTGCTGCAGGAGCTGGGTCTCGCGGAAACACTGCGGCCGCACATCGCCACGATATCAAAATTGTACTGTCGCACGAAGTCTGGTCGCACGCTGCTAAACCTGGCGTATGAAGAACTCGGCAGTGGTCTTTTTGGTGCGGGTACGCATCGCGCCACGCTGCTGGATCTGCTGCTCGATGCCGCTCAGCACGCAGGCGCAGAGGTGCTCTGGAACACGCACATCGCCAAGCTCACGCGGGATGCCACGCAGCGCCCCATGCTGCATGATGCCAATGGTGCAGCGCATGGACCGTATGATCTTTTGCTGATCTGCGATGGGGCGCATTCCACGCTGCGGGATCAAAGCGGCGTGCCCGCACGCGTGAGCCGTTATCCGTGGGGCGCGCTGTGGTTCATCGGTAAGAGGACACCGGAGTTTGATCCGCAGGTGCTGTGGCAATGCGTGGGCAACACGCGCGAGCTGACCGGCTTTCTGCCCACCGGCACGCAGGACGATCTGCTCAGCCTGTTCTGGAGCCTTCGGCTCGATCACATCGAGCGATGGCGGAATACGCCGCTGGAAGATTGGAAGCGTGAGATTCTTGCCCTGGCACCGCAGGCGGAAAGTTTTCTCCGGCAAATCGACTCGCATCAACAAGTTGCCACTGCGGCTTATCACGACGTGCGCATGAAGCAGTGGCATGGCGACCGCGTGGCCATCCTCGGCGATGCGGCGCATGCGCTGAGTCCGCAACTCGGGCAGGGCGTGAACCTCGCGCTGATGGATGCGGCTGTGCTCGCGCAATCGCTCGCTACGCAGCCCGGGCTGCCTGAAGCCCTTGCGCACTACTCGCGCACCCGCCGCAGCCACCTGCGCTTTTACCAGTTTGCCACACGCTGGACGACGCCTTTTTTCCAGTCGGATCTTCTACCACTGGGGTGGTTGCGTGATCTGGTATTTCCTATCATTCAAGGCATACCGCCGCTGCGCCGCCAGATGACGGCGACGATGGCGGGTGGGAAGACGGGGCCGTTTAGTAGTCTTATTGAAGCTTGCGCAAAAGACTGACAAGAATAGCGTTTCTGGTGGAAGTGGACTCGGTGCCTGAATGCGGCAAACTTGGGGCGGAGCTCATTACAGACGCTGCTGGCAGGCTTGAAGTGTGGCGGAGTGCTGGGTTTGCTTCCCGGTTCTGATGCCAGGCCCCAGGGGAGCACTCGCTAGAGCTCGGCACCCCTGGGCTGTATGACGGAAGGCCGTTGGCCTTCAAGACAAGGATGTCAGTCTATTATGCAAGGCTCAATAAGGCCACACGATAATCCTGCTCTTGCTCCTCCATACATACGCGACCGGAACGCGCTGCTTCAAACCTTGGAGGACTTCATCAAAAACAGCGCCCGGATCAATGTCCGGGCGCTGCGAAGAAATGCTCAAGAGCTGGCAGGAACCCTCAGCTCAGGAGAGGTCTCAATGGTGATGGCCGCCGTGATGTCCACCGTAGCTACCCCCACCAAAGCCGCCGTGATGGCCGCTGTAGCCGCCACCGTAGCCGCCATACCCGCGGCTGCCACCGTAACCGGAGCGGCCGTAGCTGCTGTAGCCGCCGTACGAGGGGCGGTAGTAGGATCTGCTGTAGCCATATCCTCCCCCGTAACCGCCGCCGTAGCCATAAGGGGCGATGCATGAACTCAAAGAAGTCAGAGTGAGAATGGCCGTGAACAGAAGAACCAGTTTTGTTTTCATAAGTGAATAGTCCGACGCAGCTGCTGCGGGTCTATTCAGTCAATCGTTGTGCATTACAAAAGGGGCGGTGGGTTGCAGGGGCCTTTTTGAGGCTGCTTATAGCTGTTCGCGCAAAACTCATTTCCATTTAGCAAGCTGTTTGTTGCTCGAGAATCATGGGCTTCGACGGCGGCTGGCTGAGGACAGCCAGCGCTGGGCATGCAAGCGCACGGCGCAAGACAGGGCGGCTTGTCCTCAAGCCGCTGGACGTCTGCACGCTCGCTTTCCGAAAAATCCTTTTTGGAAAACACTCCATGCATCCCTTCGTGGAGGATGGGCAGCCAGTGAGGACACCGGGCGCGGTGCGAGAAGACGAACTTGGAAGTTCGGTTTACGGGAGCATGCCGGCCAGATCTGCGGCGAGCTGCGCGGCTTCGTGCACGGGACGCCGGGCTTCGCGTTCGACGGGTGGCAGGGCGAGATCGGCTTCGTTGAAGACGCGCACGGCCATGTGGAGCTGGCCGTCTTTGATCCAGGTGTGGGCTCCCACGGGGGTCTGGCAGCCGGCGCCGAGGATCTTTAGAAATTCGCGCTCGGCGGTGATGCGGGATTCGGTTTCGGCGTGGTTGAGGGCGCGGATGGCTTTGATCGTTGCCTCATCTCCTGCGCGGCATTCGATGGCGATGGCGCCCTGACCGGCTGCGGGGAGGAATTTCACGGGATCGAGCACCAGACCGTAGAGGGTGTGGGTGTCGATGTGGATGCGGCTGAGGTTCGCATTGAGCAGGCCCAGGCGCAGCAGGCCGGCGGCGGCGAGCAGCACGGCATCGAGGGCGTCTTCACCGAGCACTTTTTTCACGCGTGTGGGGACGTTGCCACGGATCTCGACGATCTGGACGTCCGGCCGCAGGAACTTGAGCTGCGCGGCACGGCGCACGCTGCTGGTGCCGACGCGGGCGCCCTGGGGCAGGGTTTCGAGGGTGTAGGGGTGTGCGCTGACGAGCACGTCCTCAATGGCGGCACGGGGCAGCACGGCGGCGATGGTGAAGCCGGCGGCGAGATCGCTGGGCACGTCCTTGAGGCTGTGCACGGCGGCGTCGATCTGGCTGTCTGCGAGCGCGATTTCGAGCTCCTTGATGAAGATGCCTTTGTCCACCTGCGCCACGTCGCTGAACTCGGAGAAGCGGAGGTCCTGGCGTTTGTCACCGCTGGTCTGGATGATCTGGCGCTCGATCTGCAGATGCGGATGCGCGGTCTGCAGGTCTGCCGTGACCATTTTTGTCTGAGTGAGTGCCAGCTCGCTGCCGCGGGTGCCGAGGATGATTTTTGCGGGGGTCATGGTGGGGTTCCCAGCTTTTCACGTACCGGGGCGGGACGCAAGGGAGACGCTGAGATAACGCGGCGGGGGCGGAGTCCGGATTCCGGCTGAAGCCGGGACTACGGAACAGCGCTGGGTGACGCGGCCCCGGTCAGGCCAGCTTCAGGCCGCCACCGCCGGGAGATTTGAGAAAGCCGTATTTTTCGAGCTGTTCTTCGATGATGCGCTCGCAGGAGGCGAGCTGGCGGAGGCGCTCGCGGCGGCCTTCGTCGGCGATGGCCTGGAGGGCGTCGATGTCGTAGAGATAGACGCCTTCGATGTTGTTCACGGCGGGGTCCACGTCACGGGGCACGGCGATGTCGATGATGAGCAGGGGCTCCCAGCGGCGCTTGCGCATGACCTGATCGATCTGCTCGGGCTTGATGACAAAATGAGGGGCGCTGGTGCTGGAGATGATGACGTCCACCTCATGGAGGGCGTGCTCCCATTCGTCGAACTTCATGGCGCGGCCCTTCATCTCGGTGGCGAGCTCCACGGCTTTGTCGTAGCTGCGGTTGGAGACGATGATGCTCTTGGCGCCGCGGGAGAGCAGGCTCTGAGCGCAGGTGCGGCTCATTTCGCCGGCGCCGACGAGCATGACGCGGCACTCTTTGAGATCGTGCACTTTTTCCGCCAGATCCACGGCCACGCTGCCCACGCTGGTGGAGCCGCGCTGGATCGTGGTCTCGTTGCGGACCTTTTTGCCGACGGTGAAGGCCTGCTGAAAGAGCTTATTGAGTGAGCGGCTGGTGGTGCCGGTATCGAGGGCGACTTTGTAGGCGGCTTTGACCTGGCCGAAGATTTCCGTCTCGCCGAGCACCATGGAGTCGAGCCCGCTGACCACGCGGAAAAGATGCCGCGCGGCCTCGGCGGAGTCGAGATTGTAAAGCACCAGGGCTTCGGCGTGCTCGGGCTGGAGCTCGAAGCGTTCGATGAGGTATTGGCGCAGGGCGGCGTGGCCTTCCTTGCCGCTGGGCAGGGCGTGCGTGGCGTAGAGCTCCACGCGATTGCAGGTGCTGAGGACGACGCTTTCTTCAAAGCCCGGCAGCCCGCGCACCTGCTGCACGGCCAGCGGCACCTGCGCCTCGGGAAACGCGAGGCGCTCACGCACCTCGACGGGGGTGGTTTTGTAGTTCAGGCCTACACAGACGAGGCCGCTGCGAATGTCCGTCGGCTCAGGCATGCGTGACGATCCACAGTGAGATGAACGGCAGGATGAAGCCGATGACGGCCAGCCACGCGGTCTTGCGCGGGGAGGTGAAATGTTTCCACATCAGGAGGGAGATGACCGCATACAGGGCCCAGACGATCCAGGCGAAGACGACGTGGCCGGTCTTTGTCATGGGCAGATGCAGGGCAAAGGAAATGCCGAGCGCGATGCTCAGCAGCAGCAGGCCGAGGCGCACGGTGCGCTGGATGGCGTGTGCGAGTCCTTGGATGGGCGGCAACTGGTAAAACAGGCCGCCGATTTGGTGCCGCTTCAGCATGCGCTCCTGAACGAGGTACATCACGCCGGTGATGCAGGCCAAGGCGAAGGCCGCGTAGGAGATGAGGGCCAGAGCGATGTGAAGCTCGACCAGTGCATTGATGGGTCCCTTGGGATTGTAGGGAGCGAAGCCGTTCGTGAACGCCATCACCTGCATGAGGGTGACCAGCGGTGAGGTGAAAACCCCCAGCAGCGAGAGGCGGAACGCCGGGCCGACGAGGAAATACAGCAGCACAATGCTCCAGGCGATGAAGACCAGAATGTCCGGCAGGCTGCGGATGGGGCACTGATGCACCTCCTCCCCGCGCAGGTAGATGAAGCCGGTCTGGAGCGCAAAACCCAGAGCCATGAGGAAGAACTGCGCCCGCGCCTGCTTCCAGGCACCCGCCTTGAGCGCCAGCAATGCCTGCACGAGCGCGCCCACAAAGATGAGCGTGGCGGCAAGAAGCAGTTGCTGGGAGAGAGGCATTGGATCGGGGGGCGGACATTCGCGGTCTTGTGACGTTTCTGCAAGGGTGAACACGCTGGGAGCGGCTTGTCAGTCTGGCGGAGATGTGCTCCTATTTTGTCATGGCTGCTGGCAAACGCCGTACTTGTGCAATCAAGGCCCGGGCTACCAAGCTGAGCCGTGGTCTGCCTGAATCCGCCGCACGTGACGATTTGATGTATGAAATTTACGTCCGGCAGAAGATCGACAGCGGTCTGGCGGATTTCGCAGCCGGACGAGTTAAGGTCCATGAAGAGGTGCTGTTGAAGTTTGGTGTCGCTGATTGATGGCGGGCGCGCTTGGATCGAGGACGAGTAGGAGTAGGAGCACGAGGACGACTCATGCTGGCGCATGAAGCTTGCGCATCCCCGCATCTCCTCCATGATCGCAGGGCATGGCTCCCGACATTCTCGACAGCATCCGCCGCACGATCCGCGACGTGCCTGATTTCCCCAATCCCGGCATTCTTTTCAAGGACATCACCCCGGTGCTGGCCAATCCGACGCTGCTGGCGCAGACGATCGATGGGATGATCGAGGCCACGGGGATCACCGAGGTGGACAAGGTCGTCGGGATCGACGCCCGGGGTTTCATCTTTGGGGCGCTGATCGCCGAGCGTCTGGGCGCGGGATTCATTCCGGTGCGCAAGAAGGGCAAGCTGCCCTGGCAGACGCGGGGGATTGATTACTCGCTCGAATACGGCACGAACTCGGTGGAGATGCACCTGGATGCCATCGCCCCAGGTGAAACGGTGCTGCTGGCGGATGATCTGCTGGCCACGGGCGGCACGGCGGCTGCGGCGCTGCACCTGATCGAGCAGGCGGGCGGCAAGGTGCTGGGCAGCACGTTTTTCATTGAACTGGCGTTCCTCGGCGGGCGCGAAAAGGTGAGTGATTCCGGCCCGGTTCACGCACTGATCACCTACTGACCTCCGCTGAAATGACCGAACGCGAATACCTGCGGCACCTGAACAAGAGCGCGCAGAAATTTTTCCCACCCGAGGACAAGCTGCCGCGCGGACGCACCGAAACGCTGCGCCAGGCGAAGCGCTTTCTCAAGATCAAGGAGCAGCGCATCAAGCAGCGGCACCGCTCCGGCAGCTTTAGCGGTGCGGAAATCTGCCGCATGCGCTCGGATGTGATGGATCTCCTCGTGCGCATCTTGTGGGAGGAGGCGCTGGCCGCTCTGGCCCCTGCGGTGCGTGCCAAGCTCAATGTCAGTGTGATCGCCCACGGCGGCTACGGCCGGCGTGTGATGAGTCCGGGCAGCGATGTGGACCTCACGTTCATGTTTCCCGGCAACAGCGGGAAGGTGTCCACGGAAGTCGTGCAGCTGATCCGCGACTACCTGCTCTATTTTTACGATTTGAAGCTCAAGGTCGGCCATGGCTCACGCTGCGTGGGCGAGTGCATCAAGCTGGCGAACGAGAGCATGGAGACCAAGACCGCGCTGATGGAGGCGCGCCTCGTCACCGGGCAGAAGACGGCTTTTGAGGAGTTTCGCTCCCGTTTTGACAAGGAATGCATGGACGGACAGGAGGGGGACTTTTTGAAGCTGCGGCAGATCGATCTGAACAGCCGGCACACGAAGTATGAGAACACCCCCTTTGTGCAGGAGCCGCATGTGAAAAACGGCTGCGGGGGCCTGCGCGACTACCAGAACCTGATCTGGATGACCTATGCGCGGCACCGCACGCTGAACCCGAAGGATCTGGTCGCGCTCGGCCTGATCTCCAAGGCGGGCTGGAAGGAGGTGGAGCAGGGCTATGAATTCATCCTGCGTGTGCGCAATGAAATGCACTACACCGAAAAGCGCGCCGAAGACCTCTTAACTTTGCGCCTGCAGGGGCCGGTGGCCACGCACCTGGGCTACCGCCACAAGCGCATCCTGCGCCGCATCGAGGCGCTGATGCACGGCTACTACACGGCGACGCGCGACATTTTGCAGCGCAGCAATGAGGTGATGGACCGCTTCCATCTGGAGGCGCTGGAAACCCGCAAGGAGAGCAAGCTGATGGGCTTCATCGCACGGCGGAAGGCTGAGAAGGAGCAGGAGAGCTTTGACGGCTTCAACCGCAAGCATGAGCGGCTCTATGCGGAAAGCCCGACGATCTTCAAGGATGATCCGGAGCGCATGATGCGCCTCTTTCTCCACACGCAAAAGCGCCACCTGCGCCTCAGCCCGGATTTGTTCCAGCTCATTCAGGACAACTTCCGACTGGTGGACACCAGCTTCCGCTACAACAAGGCCAACCGTGAGACGTTTGAGACGATTCTCTCCCACAAAGGGGATGCGGCGCGCACGCTGCGGCAGATGCACCGCGTGGGCTTCATCGGCCGCTACATGCCGGAGTTTGGTGCTCTCACCAATCTGGTGCAGCATGAGTTCTTCCATCTCTACACGGCGGATGAGCACACGCTGCGCACCATCGACAAACTTGATGAGCTGAGTGATCCCACCCTCAAGGGCGTGGACCTGTTTCAGCAGCTGTTTCACGATCTGCAGCAGCCGTATGTGCTGTACCTCGCACTTCTGCTGCATGACGCAGGCCGTGCGACCAACAAGAAGACGCACAGCGATGAAAGCACCACGCTGGCAGCCGCCGTCTCCCGCCGTCTGCAGATCAAGGGTGAGCGCCGCAGGCTGCTGCTCTTCCTGGTGGACAATCACCTGCTGATGTACCGCACCGCCACGACGAAGAGCCTGGATGATCCGCAGGTGATCGAGGAATTCGTCAGCATCGTGCGCACGAAGGAGAATCTGGACACGCTGCTGCTCATGACGTATGCGGACTCGAAGGGCACCAGCGACAAGAGCTGGTCAGGTTACAAGGAGGCGTCCATCCGCCAGCTGTATCACAGTGCGCTGCGTTTCATGAACGCGCCGGCGGATTTCATGCGCAATGTGCAGGTGCCGCTGGAGGATCTGAAGAAAGAAGTGCTGCGTCGCCTTGGCGCCGGATATGAAGCGGAAGTGGACGCGCACTTCCGCCACATGCCGCCCTCCTACTTCAACTTCCGCGAGGCGGATCTCATCGCCACGCATCTGCGGCAGTTCCGGCAGTTCTTTGAGCAGCTCATCCGTGAAGAAGCTGCGGCAGGACTGCTGCCCGTCATGGTCTGGGAGGATCACGTGGACCAGGGTTACAGCGAGCTCACCGTCGTCTGCTGGGACCGTCACCTGCTTCTGGCGCGCATCTCCGGCGCCCTGGCGGCGGAAAGCATCAACATTCTCAGCGCGGATCTCTACCAGCGCGCTGATCACCTGGTGCTGGACACCTTCCGCGTCTGCAACACGAACTTCGCCGCCGTCACCACCAAAAGCGCCCGTGCGCGTATTGAGGAATCTGTGCGCAAAGCCTTCAGCGGGCAGACCTTTGATTTTGGGGATGCGATCACCCAGAAGCTGGGCAAGTCGATCACGATGCTGGATGAGATCGGCGCAGAGATCCCGCAGCGCATCTACGTGAACAACCACCTCTCGCCGGACCAGACGGTGCTGGAGCTGCAACTCGTTGACCGCCTCGGGCTGCTGTATGACATCTTCATGGCCATCGGCCGCCTCGGGCACAACGTGACGCACGCACGCATCAGCACGGAAAAGGGGGTCGCCATCGACGCCATCTACGTGCAGGACGAGCACAGCCAGAAAATCACGGACCGCGAGCAGCTGGACGAACTGGCGGCCGCCGTGACGGAGGCTGCGCACCTGCGGTTGAGCTCCGCCAAGGAGTGATCTGCTGATACATTTGCCGCATTGCAGCGTTCGGAGAGCGCCCATGAAGCTCTCCGCACTCCTGCTCTGCTTTGCCACCGCGCTGTTCACATCTGTGCATGCTGCGGATACGACCAAGCCCAACATCCTCATTTTTTACATGGATGACATGGGCTGGGCGCAGCCTGGGGCCTATGGTGGGAAAATGGCTCCCACGCCGAACATGGATGCCCTGGCCGCTGGCGGCGTGCGTTTCACCAACGGTTATTCTTCGGGCTGCGTGTGTTCGCCGGGCCGTGTGGGTTTGATGACGGGCCGCTACCAGGCCCGCACCGGCCATGATGCCAATCCCACCAAAGCAGGCCGCGAGCTGCTGCTGAGCGAGACCACGCTGGCGCAGCACCTTAAAACCGCAGGCTACACCACTGGCATCGTTGGCAAATGGCACCTCGGAGACACGAGCCCGGAGTTCCTGCCAGCGGCACGCGGGTTTGACTTTGCCATGGGTACTGTGGGCAATCTTGGCGAAGGCAAAGGTCCTTCGTTTTATCGCGGCAAAGAGCTGGTGGAAGACCTGGCGGGTGCGCCGGTCACTTCACCCGTCTATGCGCGGGAGTCGGTGAATTTCATGGAGGCGAACCAGGGCAAGCCCTGGCTTCTCATGCTGTCCTTCAATGCCGTGCACAGTCCACACGTGGCTTCGGAGAAGTGGCTGGAGAAATTCAAGCACCTGCCGAAGCACGATGCTGTGTATGCCGCGCTCGCGGCGGAGGCGGACGAAGCCATCGGCACGGTGATGACGAAGCTGCGCGAGATGAAGCAGGAGGAGAACACGCTCATTTTTCTCATCAGCGACAACGGCGGTGCCTATCAAAACGCTGAGATGGGCGGGCTGCGCGGGCACAAGTGGTTCGTGTGGGAAGGCGGCATCCGTGTGTCATGGATGGCCGCCTGGAAGGGGCACATTCCTGCGGGCCGTGTCAGCGATGAGCCGGTGATCCAGCTCGATGTTTTGCCCACGGCTCTTGCTGCGGCGGGTGCGACGAGTTCCATTCCGCTCGATGGCGTGAACCTGCTGCCTTTGCTGGAAGGCAAGGCCGACAAGCTGACTGCGCGTGAGCTTTACTTCCGCTTCGGCGTGCAGCAGGCCGTGCGTCAGGGAGACTGGAAACTTGTGAAGGCCAGCAAAGACATGCAGCCCATGCTGGTGAACCTGGCCACCGATCCGGGTGAGCAAACCGACCTCAGCGACAAGGAGCCGGAGAAAGCGAAGGCGCTGCAAAAGCTCTTCGACCAATGGAACGCCACCATGCAGCCACCCCGCTGGGAAGACCTGCGTTGGAACGGCGAAGAGAGCCGCAAGGCTGGCAAGAAAGAGAAGCGGAAGAAGAAGGCGAAGGAGTAGCGTGAAGGGCGACGGCTCCGCTATGGACTGCATTGGCCTGGAGCGTTTTGAATTATTTTATAGCCCTTTTGACTCCTGCCCTCGTACGGACTCAAAGCCAATCCCCTCACCCCAGCCCTTTGACTTCGTCTATCTCCGCTGCGCTCCGGTTCCCCGAAGAAAAGGGTTCAGTGTCGTCGTATGCCGGGGGCGGGGAGAGGGAGAACCGCTTTTGGCGGCCCTGATTTCAGCGGACACGTAATTAATTAAAACGCTGTAGAGAAAATTTTCTCCATCACCTCTGAGACAGAATCGAATCTCTCTTCGACTTCCAAACGGAGTGTCGCCAAGCGCGATATTCGGGACCAATTGGGGAAATTCAAAGGCGACTCTACCGTGCGATGGTTGTGGCCGCAGCTCGGTCTGAGCCCCCCATGGAGCACAGGGAAAAAGAAAATGCCGCTCTGGGTTCTGAGAACCCGGAGCGGCATGAATCCAGCCCATAGGGCCTGCGGTTACTTTTTCTTCTTCTTGCCGCCGAGGAGGGTGAGAAGCAAGACCAGTGCGACCACTCCAATGCCGATGAGGATCATGTTCATCATGCTCATGCCTTCTTCTGGGGCAGGAGCAGGTGCTGCTGCCTGAGGCTGGGCGTAGCCGGGCTGCTGAGGCTGCTGCGCATATCCTGGCTGCTGGGGCTGCTGTGGCTGGCCGTAGCCGGGCTGCTGTGGTTGCTGAGGATAACCAGGCTGTGGAGGCTGGCCGACAGGGGGAACGGCACCCGGCTGGGCTGGGTAACCGTTGGGCTGGCCTGCAGGCATGGCTCCTGGCGCCGGGGCGGCACCTGGTGCAGCAGCAGGGGCGGGCGTGCCACCAGCAGCGGCGGCGGCGAGGGCGGCGGCCACTTTGTCATCCATGCCAGGTTCAGCTGTGCCAGCGATGGCTGAGGAGCCGCCGGCGGCGCCAGCGGCTGCAGGCTGCGTCTGACCCTGCGGGGTGTTCACCTGCTGGGAAAAATAGGCATGGCGTGCACGGTAGTTGGTGAAGACGCTGCGGTAGAATTCTTTGCTTTTGGCGTCGGCGTTGGCTGCGGCGGCTTCGCCTTCCATGATGGCTTCACCCATCTTGGTGAGTTCGGCCTTGTCCTTGCCAGCCTTGGCATCGGCACGGATCATGCGTTGGATGGCTTCGTTGGTCTTGGTGATGACGGCAAGGTCGAGACTGCTCAGAGCATCCTTGGCTTCGGAGATGGACTTGCCGAGGGTCTTCAAGCTCTCCAGATCATACTTGTAAGGGGTGTACCATTTGCTGGTCTTGCGCTCCTGTTCGTAGGTGGCGACCCAGGCGTCCCTCTCCTTCTTGATAGCGTCCTTCATCCGTGTCAGGTCGGGCTCGATGAGCTTTTTGATGCCCTCCTCACGGATCCTCTGCAAGGCGGGCTGGTCCTGAATCATCTGCGAGATCTGCTTGTCGTACTTGGTCAACACTTCGAGGATCTCCGCAACGGCCTTGGGATAATAGACGGAGGCGGTGTTGCCGCTGGCGGGGTCGTTGAGTTTGTCGAATTCCTTGAGCGCGCCGGTGAAGTCCTTGGCCTGGATTTTCTCGAGCATCGCGGAACGGATGGAGAAGGCCTTGATGTTGAGGCTTTCCGCCTTGGCCTCTTCACGGGTGAGCCACTTGCCTTCGAGCTTCACGCCGCCGGCCACGACCTTTTCTTTTTCTTCCTGCGCCACTTTGATCATTTCCTCCACTTCCGCAGCTTCCTTCGTGCCGGGGTAGCGGTTTACGAAGGGACGCAGGCGGTCCTGAATGAGCTGCTCGTACTTTTCCGCCGACATGAGGTCAGGGGTGGGAACGGCCTTGCGAATTTCGAGAATCTCGACTTCTTCCGGTTTTTGCTTGAGGATGCCCCCTTCCGCGATGTCGGTGCGCGGGATTTCCTTTTCATCCATGATCTTCGGAGTCAGGTGATACCGCATCCGGATGGAGGTGGGGGTCTCGGAGAGAATATTGCCTTCCAACTTTTTGCCGTCTTTGAGGGTCACAACGTCGGCGTGCAAAAATCCGGCGCTGCTGGCAAGGGCAAAGACGACAGACTGGTAGCGGCTCAATTTCATGGGGATGCAGGGTTGGATAAGAGAAGGGCAGGGTTTGCAGGCGCGCGGCAATTTGCGCGGGTTACGAGAAATAACTCAAAACCACACCGCGAGTAAAGAACGAAGCTCATTTTCCTCCGTGCGAAGGGGAAATGGCCTAGCTGGAACGGCGTTGGAGCACGATGCGCTTGAAGCGGGCATTGCCGTCCTGGCTGACGCTCATGACTTCGGGGTCGTTGACAAAGACGTTGTGAATGAGGCGGCGGTAGTAGCTGTTCATTGGCGGGAGGTCCGCGTTCTGGCCGGTGGCGCGCACGCGATCGCCGAGCTCCTTGGCACGGGCGACCATCTTGTCCTCGCGCATGGAGCGGTAGAATTCCACGTCCACGCGGACGCGCGGGGCGTCCTTGATGTGGCGCTGCAGGACGCGGTTTACCAGGTACTGGATGTCTTCGAGAGTCTCTCCGCGGCGGCCGATGAGGGCGTCCGAATCATCCGTGAGGACCTGCAGCGTGGGGCCGTCAGGGCCGTTGTCCTCCTCGATCTGGACCACGAAGCCCAGATAGCCGAGCATCGTGTCAAGAATATGGCGTGAGTGTTCGAGGGGTGTCATTGGATCAGCTAAGGAAACGATGATTTAACGGCACCGGTCAAAAATGACGAATGAGTAAATCCGAATGTCTAAAGAATGACAAAGCCCGAATCACCAAGTTTGCAGTTTCTGGGGCCGTATCTGCCGGCTGGCGGAGTTTTAGGCGCGCGGGTTCACACTGCTTTTTGAGTTTCTTCATGCCTTTATTTCGTCATTAGGATTTACTCATTGGTCATTCTGCCAGCATTCTCCCTGCCCCGATCGCAGGAAAGCGCGTCCTCCTAGCCTCCCAGACGTGGCGGTTTCGGGCCTTTTTTCTTGTTATCTTTTGAGGGTGCTCCCGAGTTGAAGAAGGGATTCTGTGCCGGTGCGGCTTTGGATGCGGGCTTAAGCGCTACTTTCTCAAGCTTGGGCTCGGGCATGTAAAGCTTCATGATGCGGGTCTGGAAGACGCTGAAGATGTTTTGCGTGGACCAGTACAAGGCGAGGGCGGCGGCGAAGTCATAGCTGATCCAGAGGAAGAACAGGGGCATCAGCATGAAGATGCGCTGCTGGGTCTTGTCCACGGTGGCAGGCTGCGGGGTGAGCTTCATCTGGGCCACCATGGTGAGGCCCATGATGATGGGCAGAGGGTTGATGTTGAAACCCAGCAACTGGCCCTGGGTATCTGCGGCAGCGAGATCCCGCACCCACCAGAAGGACTGGCCGCGAAGCTCCGCGGCCACTTCCAGCACGCTGTAGAGGCCGATGAAGATGGGGAACTGCAGGAACAAGGGGAGGCAGCCGCCCAGCGGATTCACGCCGTAGTCCTTGTAGAGCTTCATGGTCTCCAACTGCTGCTGCTGCGGATTGTCCTTGTACTTCTCCTGCAGCTCTTTCATGAGCGGACCGAGGAGGCCCATGCGCTTCATGGTCATGGTGGACTTCGCATGGATGGGCCAGAGGCAGAGACGGACGAAAATCGTCAGAAGGATGACTGCCAGACCCCAGCTGCCGCTGATGTTGTGCATCCAGCGCATGACTTTGGAGAGGGCGATGCTGACGATCTTGAAGTAGCCGTAAAACATCGCGTAGCTGCGCTGGTGGCCGATGCGGCTGAGGCGGTCGTATTCCTTCGGGCCGAGGTAGATCTGGTAATTTTCCGTGACCGAGGCACCCGGGGCGAGATCCACCACCGGCAGGCTCATGGCGGCATCGTAGGTGAAGTCTTCGATCTCCGCCTTGCCCACGCTGGCTGCATCAATCGGCTGCGCGAGTTTGCGGCGGCCAGCCCAGAGCTTGGCGGGTGCATCCTTCTCCGCCATGCGGGTGACGATATGGGTGTAGAAGCGGCTCATCACGCCTGCGTAGCGCAGGGCATTGAAGGATTGGCGGTACTCCGTCGGCGCAGCGCTGAAGACGCCCTTGCCAAAGTATTTCGACAACTCGTGATCTGTGTCTCCGGCGTTGTTCCAGAAGAAGCCGTCATAGCGTCCTTCGTCATGCTTCAGGGCGGTCGCAGCGCCAGCGTAGAGGTAGTATTCTTCAGAGCGATGCTGCGCAGTGCCGGTGTTTTTGAGGGTGATCTTGAGATCGATGAGATGCTCGTCTCCTTCCGGGCCTTCGGTCAGGGTGTACTTTTTAGTCACCACGATGCCTTCGGCGGTGGTGCCTTCGAAGGTGGCGCTCTTGTCGCTCTTTTCGGTCAGCTTGTAGGCCAGGGCATCCATGCCGGAGGCTTCGCGACGCAGGGCGCCGATGGCTTCCAGGCCGTTCTTGTTCAGGGTCACCTGATCTGTGCCGGCCAGTGCGGCGCGGGCGATGCCGCCGCCTTTGGAGGTGAGTTCAAACGTGACGGTGCCCACTTTGATGGAGTGAGTTTCCACCGGCACTGCGGCAGCCACGGGTGCTGCAGGCGCTACGGGTGTGGTGCCGGGGGCGGGGGTCGCGGCTGCGGGCGCTGCGGGTGTTTCTGCGGCTTTTTTAGCGGCCTGCTCCTGCTTGATGCGCGCGGCCTCGGCCTGGGCGAGCTTCTGATTTTCCTGCACGTAGTACAGGTTTACCCCCGCGAGGATGACGCAGAGCGTCACGATGATCCAACTTTTGCGGTCCATGAAATTTTTTAGCTTTGGGTGAGAGAGGTTTTGGTGAAAATGCGGGTCTCCTGGGTCAGATCGGAGGCGCGGCTGGGGAGCAAGGGCGAAAGCAGACGGACAGATGGCGAGTGAGCCCGGTGTGCGCGACTACATTGTCTGGCAAAATTCGTCATGCGGGTTTGGTCATTTCTTGTCCGGCACGGGATCATGCCCATGACCACCCCAGGGATGACAGCGGCCGATGCGGCAGAGGCCCAGCCAGCAGCCACGCAGCACGCCGTGGGTTTCCACAGCCTGGAGAAAATACCGCGAGCAAGTCGGGGTGTAGCGGCATCCGGAGCCGGGACCGCCAATGGCGTGAATGACGGGGGAGATGAACACTTGGTAGCCGCGGATGAAAATTCGGATGAGCCATTTCATGGTGCGGGCGGGGCAGGAAGCTTCTGGGTGAGCAGATTCATGCGCCGAGCCAGCCGCAGCCAGTCACTTTCCAGTTCAGCGAGCGTGGCTTTGGGGGCACGCCAGCGGGCGATGATCACCATCTGCCAGCCGGGAGCGATCTCCGCACGGTGTGCACGCACGATCTCGCGCAGCAGACGACGGATGCGATTTCGTACGACGGCGTTGCCCAGCTTGCCCCCGGTGATGAGGCCAAACTGGAACTCCTTCAGCGCTTCCACACGCAAAGCACCCAGCACCAGAAATTTTCCGGCCTGGCTGCTGCCCTGCGTTTTGACCCGTGCGAAATCGCACGCGAGTTTCATCCGCAGGCTTGAGGGAAGGCGCATGATAAGGAGCGCGCCGCAGCAGAATTAGGTGTGCTGCTGGGTGTGACGCTTGAAGTGGAGTTCCACGCCCTTTGGCAGGAGGCGTTTACGTCCGGCGCGACGACGGCGGCGCAGGATGTCGCGACCATTTGCGGTCTTCGTGCGTGCGCGGAAACCAAACTGCTGCTTGCGCGTGCGCTTGGAAGGCTGGTAGGTCCTGAATGTCTTTGGCATGGGCGTGTGGGGTGGTGAAAGGGAAAGTGGGAGCTCAGACCGGACAAATCACGGCCTCCCCTCGAAAAGGGGGCGCGAAACTAGCGGGAGTCTTTGATTTGTCAATCATGCGATGATTTCCAGTAAACTTCGGTTTTCTCAGCGTTACATTCGACCCATGATCCGACCTCTCCTCGCCAGCCTGTTTTTGCCTCTTTCCCTCTGTGCCGCCGACACTCCCGCCGCCCTCCCGCTGTGGCCGAATGGAGCCCCCGGCTCTGAAGCACGGGCGGCCGAGCCGGAGAAGATCGAGGGCAGCAATGTGTGCAACGTGCACAAGCCCACGATCACCCCGTACATTCCCGCTGCGGACAAGTCCACCGGCACGGCCGTGATCATCTGCCCCGGCGGTGGCCACGCGAAACTCTGCCTCGGGCATGAGGGCTACGCCTTGGCAGAGTGGTTCCGTGATCACGGCATCGCCGCTTTTGTGCTGAAGTACCGCCTGGCCCGGGAGCCCGGCAGCACCTACACGATTCAGGACCATGCCATGGCGGACGCGCGCCGGGCCATCCGCACGGTGCGGAGCCATGCGGCCGAGTGGCACATCCAGCCGGACCGGATCGGCATCCTCGGCTTCTCCGCCGGCGGTGAGCTGGCTGCTTTTGCCGCCATGACGAATGATCCGGGCCAGAAAGACGCCTCCGATCCCATCGAACAGCAGAGCAGCCGTCCGGATTTCCAGGGCCTCATCTATCCCGGCACCTCCGGTCTCTTCAATGCCACCAAGGGCATGCCTCCGCTTTTCATTGCCGCGGGTTACAGCGACCGCCCGGACATCTCCGAAGGCATGGCGACGCTCTACCTCAAATACAAGGCCGCCGGTGTGAAAGCGGAGATGCACATCTTTGCCAATGCCGGGCATGGCTTCGGGTACAAGCCGGATGCGAAGCCGAGTGCGGCGGCGAGATGGCCGATGCGGTTTACGGAGTGGCTGACGGACAGCGGGCTGCTGGCGAAAGAATGACCAGAAAACCGACCGGGTTCTTTCGATTGACGCCGACAATCGACGCATCTCATTTTCCTTCGCATGTCATTTGCCGCCTACCAACGTCAGGTCATCGCCTATCATGGCTGTGATCAGGTCGTGGCTGACGCGACCCTTCGTGGTGGCAAGCTGAAAGAGAGCGCCAATGATTACGACTGGCTTGGCAAAGGCATTTACTTCTGGGAACATGGCCCCGCTAGGGCCATGGAGTGGGCGCGGTTCATGAAGCAACGGAAAAAGGTGACCCGTCCAGCGGTGGTCGGTGCTTTGATCCAGCTTGGGCATTGCTTCGACTTGCTGGATATCCGGTTCACCGAACTGCTTCGTGACCTTTACCCCAAGTTCAAAAAGACCCTTGAAGCAGTCGGCCATGCGATGCCTGTCAACGAGCCAAACCGCAAGCTCCATCGACTTGACTGCGCCTTTCTCAACTGGTCCATTTCGTCCGTTGAAGAACAGACGGGAATACGTTTTCAAACAGTTCGGGGAGTCTTTATCGAAGGCGAACCACTCTATCCCACGGCGCAGATTTATATGCAGTCGCATATCCAGATCGCAGTCAGGGATACAAGCGTCCTTGTCGGCTTCTTCCATCCTGCCGTCATTGACAGCCATTGATCTTGCGCGCAATTTATCTCATGGCCAAGGGCTCTAAAACGAACATCACTTCCAAGGTGCAAGACTGGCGTGGATCCGTGAAGAGTCAGCGTGCCAGCAGCAGCGCGAGCCAGTGTGGTATTATCACCCAAAAGCAGCTTGATGCCTCTCTGGCTCGTGTGAAAAGCATGACCCATGAAGAACTGGTTGAGTCTCTCAAGAAAAGCGGAGTTTTGACCCATTCAAACAAGCTGGCGAAGCACTACCGGTCTTGATGCCGGCTTCAACCGGGGTTCTGGGCTGTATTATTTTGCTCAGCCACAGGCGTTGCCCCTCACCGCACAGTGAGGGCAGGTCCTGATCCACCCGTGCAGCGTGGCGTGCGAATTGAGAGTACCATGAAAATACTCTCAGACACTCCCCTCACGGACAAACACATCGCCATTCTAGCCACGGACGGCTTCGAGCAGTCGGAGCTGGAGGAGCCTCTGAAAGCCCTGCGGGAGGCTGGTGCGACGGTGAGCATTGTTTCTCCGAAGAAAGGTCAAATCCAAGGCATGCGACATGCGGAGAAGGGCGACCTGTTTGACGTGGACCTCCCGCTGCGCCATGCGCATGAGCAGGATTTTGATGCTCTGGTGCTGCCCGGCGGGCTCATGAATCCGGATGCGCTGCGCTCCACTCCGGAAGCGGTGGCATGGGTGCGTGAGTTTGGCCGCGCTGGCAAACCCATCGGCGCGATCTGCCACGGCCCTTGGCTGCTCATTGAGGCCGGACTGGTGAACAACCGCCGCCTGACCTCCTGGCCCGCGATTCAGACTGACGTCAAAAACGCCGGCGGCATCTGGCTGGACGAGGAAGTGGTGGTGGACCATGGCATCGTCACCAGCCGCAAGCCTGCGGACATCCCCGCCTTCAATGCGAAGGTGATCGAGGAGATCTGCGAGGGGATTCATGAGCGGTGAGGAGGGAGAGACGGCCTGCTCCTTGCCCGCGTGTTTTTTCCAACCAGGCCTTCCTGGCCATGCGTCTTGAAACGCGCTCAATCACAAAAAAAGGGAGGGCTTTGCAGCCCTCCCTTTTCAAAAACTTAGACAGCCGGAAATTAGTTTTCGCTCTGGGCGAGTTCTTTCACGGACATGGCTTCCTTACCCTGGCGCTGACGGAGGTAGTGCAGGCGAGCGCGACGAACTTTTCCGTTCTTGGTCACTTCGACCTTGGCCACCTTCGGGCTGTGCAGCGGGAAAACACGCTCCACGCCTTCGCCATAGGAAATTTTGCGGACGGTGAAGGCTTCGTTGATGCCGTGGCCTTTGCGGGCGATGACGATGCCTGCGAAAATCTGGATACGCTCTTTGTCGCCTTCCACGACTCGGGTGTGGACCTTGACGCTGTCACCCACGGTGAAAGTGGTGACTTCCTTTTTCAGCTGCTCTTGATTGATCTTTTCGATGATGTTGCTCATGACACGCTCCTATGGCCACGCTACGCAAGGCCATGAATCAGTCAGGCCGGGGGCGAGGGGCAGGGAACATGGAGAGTTCCTAGAATTTGGCAACCTGTTTTTCCCCGTACTGGAAACCTGCCCGCTCCGGCCTATCCTCCGAGCACCCATGGAACCCTCTGTTTTAGCCCTGATCCGCGCCGCCATTGCCGAAGATGTCGGCACGGGAGACGTCACCTCCCTCTACTTCACGCCAGCCGATTCACGCTCCCGGGCTGAGATCGTTGCCCGGGAGCCCGGGATCGTTTCCGGGGCTGAAATCGCAGTGACGGTCTTCAAGGAAATCGATCCGACGCTGGAGCTGGAGGTTTGCATTCCTGATGGCAGCTCGTTTGTGCGGGGCAGCATCCTCATGAGGGCCGCCGGCAGCACGCGTTCCCTGCTCACGGCCGAGCGCACGGCACTGAATTTTCTCCAGCGTCTCTGCGGTGTGGCCGCCCAGACGCAGCGCTACGTGGAAGCGGTGAAGCCGCACCCGGTGCAGGTGTGGGACACGCGGAAAACCACCCCCGGCTGGCGTTTGATTGAAAAAGCCGCTGTGAAAGACGGTGGCGGCACCAACCACCGCATGGGCCTCTATGACCATGCCATGGTCAAGGACAACCATCTGGCCGCCAACAGCGACCTGCCTGCTCTTCAGGCCGCCATTCACAAACTGCGTACGGAGCGCCCAGGGGTGCGCGTGCAGCTCGAAGCTGACACCCTGGATCAGGTGGCCGGCTTCCTGACGCTGGAAGGCGTGGACATGCTGCTGCTGGACAACATGGGCCCCGAGAAACTGCGCGAGGCGGTGAAACTGGTGAACGGCAGGCTGTGGCTGGAGGCCAGCGGCGGCATCACGATTGAGACGATCAAGGATGTTGCGGCCACGGGTGTGAATGCGATTTCTGTGGGTGCGCTGACGCATTCATCGCGGGCGCTGGATCTGGGGTTGGATTTGTATTGAGCGCCTTCGGAGCGCGGAATTGATTTCGTTGCGGGTCGCCTGCGCTCAGTGGGCGGAACTTGCATGGAGAACAGCGCAAACACGAAGACTTCGGCTGAGAGAAAGAAAGAGCGGCAGGGATGCTGCGGAGCTGTGTGCGTTTGCGGAGTGCTGCGGAATAAATTCCGCGCTCCACAGCTACTTTTTTGAGCCGGTTTCTACCGGCTCATACTGCCAGGTCCAGTCGCCTAGGTACAGGGCGCTCCTCATCGCAACGCCATTCTTGTTCACTTGTCCGCCGTCGTCTTTGCCATCCAAGCCCATGCACCAGAGCGTGTAGCGGCCTGCGGCCGTGGTGCGGTAACGCACTTTCTTGCCATCCCACGGATCCAGCGGCACGGCGGGGGCAAACTCGGGAACTAGCTCCTGCAATGTGGCCGGATACTTCGCATGCTTCAAAAAAAAGCGCTCCAGCGCGATGGCCGTCAGAGCCTGTCGTTCGCGTGCCTGGACGAGTGCGGCACTCGCGTTGACAGGGGTGACTGCGGGCACCGCCATGCTGGCCATGATGTAATCTGGATGCAGCCAGAAATTCTCCCTGGCTTTGAATTCCGTCCGCACTTTTTCCGCCGCTTTGACCGCTGCCGTGACACCTCCCTGACGCAAAGGGGAGATGACATGCCGCCATTCGATCTCAGCGAGCACGCTCATGCTGTGGTAAAAAAAGCCGCCGGGCACCGCATTCAACATGCGCAGAGACGGACTTCCCTCTTCGCTGCCAAAGACCTCGATGAATCGTGGACCGCTCTGCTTTTTGCCTGCGGCGACGTCCTGCATATAATCTATGGAACTCACTGCGCAGGCCAGCTCTCCGCGAAATGCCTGCAGGCAGACCTTGGCGATGTCATGCGCGCTGATCATGCTTTGCAGCTCCTGCAACTCCGTGTCGGTAAAGACTTTTTCGAGCAGAGCCACCCACACTACTTCGTTCACTGCAGTCTCCATCGAGAGTCCCACCAAAAAGCCGATCAGCAGGGGTTCAGCTTCACAAGCATGAGCGATTTTCTCCGCTGCCAGCAGGCTGCGGAGGGCCTGCGCGCCCTGCCTGGCATCCAAGGCTGCACGGGCACGCAGACACAGCAGTCGTGTCAGATTCTGCGCCCCTGCGTAGTGCCGAAAGGACAGGCTGAAAAGCATCTCCGGCAGCTCCCTCTCCCGCAGTCCCGGGGTGAAGATGGCCTGGCTGCGCTGCGGTGCCAGATCGGCAAGCTGCTTGAGCACCGGAAATTTGGCATCCAGCGCCGCCAGCACCTCCTTGCCGGGAGCAGCGGATTCCGTGGGAAGATCGAGAAACTTCGACTCGCGCAGATAGGTTGCCCATGATTGCATGTCGGTTGCCTGCCCCTTCTCCACACCGATGGAAGCCGGGGCCATGGTGTTTAGCTTCATCGCCGCCAGGGCTTTGCGTTTCGCGCCCGGCGCTCCCTTGGCCTCATCGTGATCCACGGTCTCGGTGATGCCGTCCAGCGCCTCGATGGCCAGCAGGTTCTGCGCCGCCGGCGGCGTCTCGGGCAATAGCTTGCGAAAGTCGAGTGATTCTCCCTCACGTTCGAGCATGGCCTTGGTAGCGGCCCAGCGGCGGCGGCCGCTCCAGTTCGTCCAGACATAAAGCAGGACGACGAGGGTGACGAGAGTGATGAAGAAACAGAGGAGGATGCGGACGAAGCGCTTGGAAAGAAGGCGGCGGATCATGGTAGGGAGTGGTAGAAGATGGAATGAATCAGTTGGCGGCCAGGAGGGCTTCGATGACGGCGGCGCGCTGCTGCCACAGCAGGGGCGGGGTGGTGTGGCTCATGGCTCCCGCCTGCGGTGCGGAGGGTTCGGCGGGGGTGGTGAAGTACAGCACCAGCGTGGCGGCCCAGGCCAGGCCCCAGCCGGCGAGCAGCCAGCGCGGGGTGCGTGCCAGCCGTGGGGGCTGCGCGGCGGCGTGAAGCATTTCGGCGCGCCACTCCGGTGGCAGCGTGCGGCGCTGCAGGGCGCGCAGATCGTTTTCAAAGGGGTCGGGGTTCGCATTCATGACGGTTTCAGTTCATCGTAAAGGGGGCGGAGTTCGCTGCGCAGCTTCTCCAGGGCGTAGCGGTAGCGGCTGGCGGCGGTGTTCAGCGGGATGCCCTGCACCTCCGCGATTTCCTCAAAGGTGAGGCCGTCCCACAGCTTGAGCTGGGCCACGCTGCGCTGCTCCAGCGGCAGCAGGGCCAGGGCGCGGGTGAGGCGCTGGGCAAGCTCCGCCTGGTCTGGGTCGGCATGGGTGGCAAAGACCTCGACCGGGGCGGCCTCCTCGGCGTCCCGCCGCACGCGGTGCCGCCGCAGCCAGTCGATGGCGTGATGATGCGCCAGCCGCAGGAGCCAGGCGCGCAGATTGGCGATGGCCGGCGGGATGGTCTGACGTGCCAGCTTGATGAAAAACTCCTGCAGCAGGTCCTTGGCGTCCGCCTCGTTGCCGGTGAAACTGGTGAAATAGTGGAACAGGCCCGCCGCGTGGGCATCGTAGAGTTCGGGCAGTGTCGGAGCGGCGGGCATGCGGGGGGAGTTTCACGGACAGGACGGATGGCGGCGAGATTTTTGTCTGTCCGAATTTGACAGCGCGGGCTTCCCCGCCAGTCACGGCACAAAATTACCCTTGTAATCCCCGCGTGTGGGAGCATCCTCAAACCCTACTTTTTTTACGCATGTCACGTCCCCCCAATCGCGGCCCATCACGCAGTGGCCCAAATCGCGGTCCTTCACGCGGCGGCCCACGCCGCCCCAGCGGTCCGCCCCGCTTCGCCCCACCACCACGTCCGCCGGAGCCTGTGGACGCTGGCAAGCAGAAGGAAGAAGCCATCGAACTCGAAGGCACCATCGCCGCCGTGCTCGCGGGCACCATGTTCCGTGTGAAGCTGCGCAACGGCCACGAAGTGCTGGCTCATATCTCCGGCAAGATGCGCAAGAAATTCATCCGTCTCGTCATCGGCGATGCGGTGAAGATCGAAATGTCCCCCTACGACATGGACAAGGCGCGCATCGTTTATCGCATCGGCTAAGCTGACGCAGGCCCACGCGATCTCATGGCTGGAGACATTGTTTATTTCGACCTCGAAACACGCCGCACCGCGAACGATGTCGGCGGCTGGGGCAACAAGCACATGATGGGCATCTCCGTGGCCTGCACGTTCAGCACCAAGCAGAACGAGTACAGCATCTACACGCAGGAAGAGACCCCGGATCTCATCCGCCAGCTCAAGAACGCCGATCTCGTTGTCGGCTTCAATCACATCGGCTTCGATTACGAAGTGCTCAAAGGTCACGACCTGCTCTTTGATTCTGCCGATTTGCCGCACAGCCTCGATCTGCTCATTGACCTCGAAAAGGTGCTCGGCCACCGCATCAAGCTCGACGCCGTGGCCGCTGCCACGCTGGGCATGGGCAAGACCGCTGACGGGCTCGACGCTCTCAAATGGTGGCAGCAGGGCGAGGTGGCGAAGATCGCCGAATACTGCTGCTACGACGTGAAGGTGACCAAGTGCGTGCATGAGTACGGCATGGAGCACGGCCACGTGAAGTACCACGACCGCAATGGCCGCGAGCAGACGGCCAAGGTGAACTGGAAGCCGGTATGACGCCGCTGCTCCGCCTGCTCCTGCGCGCCGGCTGGGCACCTCTGGTGGTCTTGATTTTTCATCAGAAGATCATGCGCACGCCCTGGCGGCAGCAGCTTGATTTCGTCATGCATTACAGCGGCGGGGTCGCCATCTCGTTCTTCATCTGGCATGCGCTGGACTGTTTTGCGCATTGGTTTGGCCGGCTCACCCCGTTCGCCCGCTACCTCTTCACCTTTGCGCTCGCCTGCACGGTGGGATTGTTCTGGGAGTTCGCGGAACTTTTTTCCGATGTGGTGTTTGGCTCTCACATCCAGCATAGCGTGCGCGAAACCATGCGGGATCTGATCGCGGATGCGACGGGTGCAGCCACCACGCTGACGCTGACGTGGATGGTGCGGTGCTTTACGGTGAAGCGTGAGGCCGCAGCGGATCAGCCGCCGGCCAGCCAGGTCTGAAAGGCAGCTTCCGCGCGCTGCAGCATCTCGGCCTGATTGCGGCGCAGATCGCTGAACTGATTCCAGGCGGTCAGATCCTGCTTGGAGCCGGTGCCTTCGATCTCGGCGATGAACTCGGTGACGAGGTCCAGCTTGTCGCTGTGCTGCTCACGCAGGTAGGTTTTGCAGGCCACGCCCGTCTCATGCAGTCGATTTTTGGTTCCCAGTGCCATGGGTATTCATAAAGGAGCCTTGGTGCTGTGCAACAAGGACTCCAGCCTCCTGTGGCTCAGGAACAGGCGACTTGGCGCAATCTCAGCCTGGGTCCGCACGTTTCATCCCAACTGCATGACCACCCCTGCCTTCCTTGACGTCTCCCGCCGCCAGTTTTTCCGGCAGTCCGGGCTGGGTCTTGGCTCGATGGCGCTGGGGTCCATGCTGGCACGGGATCTCCCCGCAGCTGCCGCGCTGGCGGGTCCGAGGCCGCACTTCGCGCCGAAGGCCAAGCACATCATCTATCTGCACATGATCGGCGCGCCCTCGCAGCTGGATCTCTACGACTACAAGCCGCTGCTGCAGAAGATGGACGGGCAGACCTGCCCGGCGGAACTGACCAAGGGCAAGCGCTTTGCCTTCATCGGCGGGGAGATGAAGCTGGCGGGCACGGAGTTCCAATTTCAGCGGCATGGCCAGAGCGGCCTAGAGCTGAGCGAGCTGCTGCCGCATCTCGGCACCGTGGCGGATGACATCTGCGTGGTGAAGTCTCTGCACACGAATGAGATCAATCACGCCCCGGCGCAGATGTTTCTGCACACCGGCTTTGGCCAGGGTGGGCGGCCCAGCCTGGGGGCATGGGTCACTTACGGTCTCGGCACTGAGAACCGCGACCTGCCTGCCTACGTGGTGCTCCAGTCCGGGCCTCCCGGCGGAGCGGGCTCCACGCTGTGGAGCACGGGCTTCCTGCCCAGTGTGTATCAGGGTATTCCGTTTCGGGGCAGCGGCGAGCCCGTGCTCTTCCTTGGCAATCCGCCGGGACAGAGCCCGAAAGATCGCCGCCATGTGCTGGATGCGGTGAAGTCGCTCAATGAGCAGCAGCTCGACATCGTGGGAGATCCTGAGATCGCCACGCGCATCAGCCAGTACGAGATGGCCTACCGCATGCAGACCAGCGTGCCGGAACTCATGGACATCACGCGCGAGAACCAGGCCACGCTGGACATGTACGGTGCGCAGCCCGGCAAGGCCTCCTTTGCCAACAACTGCCTGCTGGCCCGCCGGCTGATCGAACGCGGGGTGCGGATGGTGCAGCTGTTTGATTCCGACTGGGACCACCATGGCGGGCTCAAGCGCGCCCTCACCGCCAAAGCCAAAGATGTGGACCAGCCCATGGCGGCGCTGGTGCGCGACCTCAAGCAACGCGGGCTGCTGGATGAAACTCTGGTGATCTGGGGCGGCGAATTTGGCCGCACTCCGCTGCGCCAGGGCGCGAATGGGGATGGCGTCAAAACCTCTCCCGGCCGCGACCATCATAAGGACGCCTACACGATGTGGATGGCCGGCGGCGGCACCAAGCCGGGGACGGTGTATGGCAAGACGGACGACTTCGGCTTCAACATCGCCGAAAACCCGGTACACACCCACGACCTCAACGCCACCGTCTTAAATCTCCTCGGCCTCGACCATGAACGCCTGACCTTCCGGTATCAGGGCCGCGACTTCCGGCTGACGGACGTGCATGGGGAGCTGGTGCCGGGGATTTTGGGGTGAGGTGATGGACTTGGAGCGGGCAGCGAGGCCTTAAGGCAGCCACTGGAAAAATCCCGCAGCATACATCCAGATCTCATTGGTTCTGCGATAAATTCGTGGCTCAAGAAGCAATCTTCGGTTTCGAACAGAGGAGCGCTGACCGCGCCGTGAGGCGCGAAATTGATTCAATTTCGCGCCTCTTTTTGAACCGCTTTAAGGCGCCATGGCGCCGGATCATCATGACACTCTTTGTCCCCCCTCCTGAGTTTGCTAGAAAGGGTCAGCCATGACCGCTCAGCCTTCGCAAGCTGTTGAAACGGAACGCTGTTCGATGGGGGTGGCGGGTCTCGACGAAGTCTTACACGGCGGCCTGCCACGCAATCGTTTATACTTGGTCCAAGGCGATCCGGGGGTGGGCAAGACCACTCTGGCGATGCAGTTCCTCATTGCGGGAGTGGCTGCGGGAGAGACGGGCCTCTACATCACCCTTTCGGAAACGAAGGAGGAAATCTTCATGGTTGCCCGCTCGCATGGCTGGGATCTGACGGGGGTGCACCTCTATGAACTTTCAGCCATCGAAGAGCAGATACGAGGCGAGAACGAGAGCACGTTTTTTCATCCGTCCGAAATGGAGCTGAGCAAGACGACGGACGCGCTGATCGCCGAGGTCATGAGGGTCAATCCGACGCGGGTGGTGTTTGATTCACTCTCCGAGATGCGCATGCTCTCCGAGACCCCGCTGCGCTACCGACGACAAATTTTGCACCTCAAGCAGTTCTTCGCAGGGCGGGATTCCACGGTGCTGTTGCTGGATGACCGCACCGGAGGCGCTGGCGACCTGCAGGTGGAGAGCATTGCGCATGGGGTGCTCTCCCTGCAGCGCAGCACTCCTGAATATGGCATCTCCCGGCGGCAGCTGAACGTGGTCAAAATTCGCGGCTCGCATTTCCAGGAAGGCTATCACGACCTGATTCTTCGCAAGGGCGGCATGGAGGTCTTCCCGCGCCTGGTGGCCGGGCACCATCGGCGTGAATACAACCGCGAGAATTTTCCATGCGGCATCGCGGGAATCGACTCTCTGCTGGGTGGCGGGCTGGGCCGGGGGACCAGCACGATGTTCATGGGCCCGCCCGGGACGGGCAAGTCCACTCTCGCTGTCATGTTCGCCCTGGCAGCGGCGGAGAAAGGCGAAAAGACCCTGTTGTTTATTTTCGATGAAACCGTCGGCACCCTGATGCACCGGGCGAGACAGCTGGGGATGAGCCTGGACGGGCACGTGGAAAACGGCCTCGTTGTGATTGAGCAGATTGATCCGGCGGAAATTTCACCCGGAGAAATGGCGCACCGTATCCGGCATTCGGTGGAGCATGCCCAGGCGCGCATGATCGTTCTGGACAGCATCAACGGCTACCTGAACACCATGCCTGCCGAGCGGGATCTGACGCTGCAACTGCATGAGCTGCTGGCTTATCTCAACCAGCAGGGCGTGATCACCATCATGGTCCTGGCGCAGCAGGGCCTCGTGGGTGCGATGCAGTCTGCGGTGGATCTGACCTACCTGTCAGACACCGTGGTGCTCATGCGGTTTTATGAAGACCATGGGGTCGTGAAGCAGGCATTGTCTGTCATCAAGAAGCGGAGCGGCGATCATGAACGCACGATCCGCGAGGTCTGGGTGGGCAAGGAGGGCGTCGCGGTAGGCGAGCCGTTGCATGAGCTTCAGGGTGTTCTGACCGGCGTGCCCTCCTTTCTGAACAATGCCGGAGGCCGGGACACCCATGGCTGACATGGATGCTCCGGCGCCAATCCGGGCCGAAGCGGCGACACCGCATGGCACTGCCCCGCATGATCTCCGTATCCTGGTCCTGGCTCCCACCAGCAATGACGCCCGACTGACCGTCGAATTCCTCACCAAGGCAGGCTTGTGGGCCCAGGAATGCATGAGCATGGATGAGCTCTGTACCTTGACCGAGGCGGGATGTGGAGGGCTGCTGCTGGCGGAGGAAGCCCTGGCGAACGGAGGCTCCGCGCGCCTGGCCAATATTTTGGAGACACAGCCGTTCTGGTCAGACCTTCCGGTGGTTTTCATCACTGGCAAAGGGGAGGACAGGATGCGTACGCAGGTTCTCACGGCGATTGGCCCCGTGGGAAATGTGACCATCATCGAAAGGCCGGTCAGACCCGCCACCCTTGTCAGCACGTTTCGCTTTGCGCTGGCCTCACGCTCCCGGCAATATCAGCTCCGTGCGGTGATGACGGAACGCGACGACATGGTGCGAAGCCTGCACGAAGCCGACCGCCGCAAGGACGAGTTTCTGGCGATGCTCGCCCATGAGCTGCGCAACCCGATCGCCTCGGTCGCGAATGCCGTCAGTCTGCTGAAGAGCTCTTCAGACCAAGAATGCCACACATGGGCTGCGAATGTGATTGACCGCCAGATTCACCAGCTGGTGCATCTCATCGACGATCTGCTGGACGTTTCCCGCATCACCACGGGCAAGATCCGGCTGCGCAAGGAGGTCATCGATGCAGCGGTCATTCTTGACCGCGCCTGCGAATCGGTGAGGCCGATGATCAAAGCGCGCGGCCATGAGCTGGTCTGCCGGTACAAACACGGAGGCATGTGGCTGGAGGCGGATCCCACACGGCTTGAGCAGATCATGCTGAATCTCCTCACCAACGCGGCCAAGTACACTCCAGCGGGGGGCTTGCTGCAGCTCTCCGCGGTGCGCGAGGGCATGGAGATCGTGATCCAGGTGAAGGACAACGGCATGGGAATCGCCCCGGAGCGCCTGCCGGAAATGTTCAAGCTCTTTGCCCAAGGGGAGCGCTCGATCGCCCGTAGTGAGGGGGGGCTGGGCATTGGCTTGACGATCGTACAAAAGCTCGCTGAGCTGCATGATGGCCGGGTGGAAGCCCGCAGTGAAGGAGCCAATCGTGGCAGCACTTTCATCATTCGACTGCCTGCGGCAGTGGCTCCGGCCCGCCCTCGTCAGGCGGGTGTGGCGGTGAATGCAGCCAAGGCCCGCGCGCTGCGTCTGCTGGTTGTGGACGACAACGTGGATTCCGCCGAGGGCCTGGCCCGCCTTCTGGCCCGGGAGGGGCATCAGATCAAGATGGCGCATGACGGCCCACAGGCGCTGGCGCTGGTGCCGACCCATTCACCTCATGCCATTGTGATGGACATCGGCCTGCCCGGCATGGACGGGTATGAAGTTGCGCGTCGTATTCGCACTTCAGACCAAGGGGCCAATGTGCTGCTCATCGCCGTGACTGGTTACGGGCAGGATGAGGACAAGCAGCAGGCTCTCAACGCCGGTTTTGACTACCATCTGATCAAGCCAGTAGACATCACCGAAGTGAAACGATTGCTGATTCAACTGAACACCGGGAGCAGCAAGCAGCGCTCCCATTGAACTCATGGATCTGGGGCTGGGAAAACGTCTCTTCCCGGTCAGATCAGCGGCTTGGGCACCATCGCCAGCACCATCAGCACCTTGGAGATCTTCATGCCCATGCGAATGGCGATGGTTTCAGGCGATTTTCCCCGGGCGAAGAGGGTCTGAATCTCCTTCTCTTTCGGGGTCAGGCTGTCTTTCTCTTTCTGGGGTGGGGTGGGTTTGTTTGTCATGCAGATGCTGACACCGCGACCGCTGTCCGCGTTCATTGACCAGTTTTTGATGGCTCTGCCCCCGCCAATTGCCTTCCGGGCCTGAACCCAAAGCGGACTTTATTTTACTAAAGAAAAATAAGGTTCACCACGAACTGCTGGCGTGGGATCTGCGAGGGGGTATCGTATTATCCTGCCATTTCTGGCAGGTCTTTTACCCCCTTTTTTATTCTATCATGTGCGGAATCGTTGGATACATCGGCAATCGTCAGGCCAGCTCAATCCTTTTGGACGGGCTGCGTCGTCTGGAATATCGCGGCTATGACTCGGCCGGCATGGCCCTCAATGGCGGCGGCGAGAACCTCCGGATCGTGAAACGCGCCGGTCGGATCGACAATCTGCGCCAGGCCGTGACGGAGGCGAATCCGCTGGGCACCATGGGCATCTCCCACACCCGCTGGGCCACCCACGGTCCGGCTACGGACGTGAACGCCCACCCGCACCCGGACCAGTCCGGCAAGCTGGTGCTGGTGCACAATGGCGTGATCGAGAACTACCAGACGCTGCGGGACCAGCTGGTCGCCAAAGGCCACACCTTTCAGTCTCAAACAGATACGGAGGTGCTTTCCCACCTGGTGGGCACCTATTTTGATGAATCGAAGGAGCCCGACGGCACGCTGCGTCTGGTGAACGCCCTCAAAGCCGCGCTGGCCCGGGTGAAGGGCACCTACGGCATCGCCGTGATGCATGGCGATCTCCCCGGAGTCATCGTCGGCGCCCGCCTGGGCAGCCCGCTGATCGTCGGACTCGGCAAGCATGAGCATTTCCTGGCCAGCGACGTGTCCGCCGTGGTGGCTCATACCCGGGACGTGGTTTATCTCAACGACTACGACATCGTCACCATCACCAAAGACAACTACGACGTGCAGTCCCACCAGGGCGTGCCCGCCGAGGTGAAGGTGAGCCGCGTGGAGTTCAGCGCGGATGATGCCGAGAAGGGCGAGTTTCCGCATTTCATGCTCAAGGAGATCTACGAGCAGCCGAATTCCCTGCGCAATGCGATGCGCGGCCGCCTTTCACGGGATGAGTGCACCGCCATCATGGGCGGTCTGAACATGAGCCCGAAGGAGCTGGTGCAGATCGACCGCATCATCCTCGCCGGCTGCGGCACGGCCTACCATGCCGCCATGGTGGGTGAGTATTTGATCGAATCCCTCGCCCGTGTGCCGACGGAAGTCGAGATCGCCAGTGAGTTCCGCTACCGCAATGTGCCCACGAACAAGAACACGCTGCAGTTCGTCATGAGCCAGAGCGGCGAGACGATCGACACGCTCGCGGCCATGCGGGAAGGCCAGCGCAAGGGCATCCGCTGCCTGGGCATCGTGAACACCGTGGGCAGCACCATCGCCCGCGAAAGCGACGGGGGTGTGTACATCCACGCCGGGCCGGAAATCGGCGTGGCGGCGACGAAGACCTTCACCTCCCAGGTCACCATCCTCACCCTCCTCAGCATGCTTCTGGGCCGCATCCACCATCTTTCCAGCGTGGATGGACTGGAAATGATCGACCAGCTCGAAGCGATGCCGGACAAGATCACGCAGATCCTCAAGCAGGCGGACAAGATCAAGGCGATCGCCGAGAAGCATTGCAATGCCGAGGGCATGCTCTTCATGGGTCGCCAGATGAACTACCCGGTGGCGCTGGAAGGCGCGCTGAAGATGAAGGAAATCAGCTACATTTACGCCAGCGGCCACCCGAGTGCGGAGCTGAAGCACGGCGTCATCGCCCTGGTGAAGCCGGACATGCCTTCCGTGTTCATCGCCCCGGGTGATGCCGTCTTCGACAAGAACGTGAGCAACATCGAGGAAGTGCGGGCCCGCAAAGGCCCCGTCATCGCCGTGACCACCGAAGGCCGCACGGAGCTGGAGCGCATCACCGATGACGTGATCTACGTGCCGGACTGCCCGTCCTACCTGACGCCGATTTTAAACGTCGTCCCCTTGCAGCTTTTGTCCTACTACATTGCCGTCGCACGCGGGTGTGATGTCGATAAACCAAGAAATCTCGCCAAAAGTGTTACAGTGGAGTAAAGTAATGTCGTTCGCTCCCCATCATGTCCGCTCCCCCGTCACGCTCCCGCCGTACGATTTGCCTCGTAGCGCTGGGACTGTGCCTGGGCGGGATGCCTGCTGGGGCTGATGAACCCGCTCTGGACGACGCCGCACCCTCCATCATTCTGGGAGATCAGACCCCGGCGGATTTCCTGGATCTGATCGGCCAGCGCACGAAGGCGCGGTGGCGACTGCTGTTTCGTCCGCCACCGCCCACGCCTCCCACAGATCGGGGGCGTGCCGCCCTGCTTCTCGGCGGCCTGATGGCAGACAGCTTCCTGATCTGGCAGGCGGGGGATTCCCAGCAGTTCCGCAACAACAACCAGGAAGTGCTGAGCTACTGCCGCATGCTGGGGCTGGGTGAAAAACTCCTGCCCCGCCTCATGGCGCAGGGCAAAATGGCGGAAAGCAACGAGTGGAAGGAGCTGCGCAGCGAGATCGTGGACAGCCACCAGGTGCTGATCCGCATGCTGCGGGAGCAGAAGGACGACGACCTGGCCGTCCTGATCGATCTGGGCCTCTGGCTGCGATTGCTGGAGATTGTCTCCAGCGTGGTCGTGGAAAATGATACCGTGGAAGTGCGGCCTTTGTGCATTGGCTCACCCGTGATCCTTCAGGAAATCCGCGATGACTACAACCGGCTCGGCATGCCCAAGCATGAAGAGCCCATGATCAAGCACATCGGCGACGCCATTGAAGAAATCAGCACACTCTGGCGCAGCGCCATCCCCGCCGCCCCCACGGCGGAGCAGGTCATCAAGACTCACGAGAAGCTCAAGGAGATCATGCAGGTGATGCTGGAAAAGCAGCCTTGAGCTGCCGTTCGTTTTTTGCGTGCCAGTGAATGACTCGGGCATGATTTCGGGCTAAAGCCCCGCACTCCTTTTGTTATGCCACCCCGCATCCTCATCATCGGCCAGGGACTCGCCGGCACGGCGCTGGCGTGGCGTTTGTGGGAGCGTGGAGTGCCGTTTGTGATTGTGGATCGCGACGAAGCGCTCACCTGTTCGAAGGTGGCGGCGGGTTTGATCACGCCAATCACGGGCATGCGGCTCACGGTGAGCTGGCGCTATACTCTGTTTTACCGTGAGGCCCTGGGCTTCTACCGCCGCTGCGGCCAGCTTCTGGGGCAGCGCTGCTTCTTCCCGCGCGGCTATGTGCGGCTGCTTAAAAACGAGGCGGAAATCGCCAAATGGCACAAGCGCCGGCGGGATCCCGACATGCAGCCCTTCCTGCACCCGCAGGCGCCGAAGCTGGATGCGGAGGTCATTCACGATCCTGCGAATGGTTTCCAGCAGCGCCATGCTGCCTGGTTGGATACCCCCACCTACCTCGAAGCCAGCCGCAGGTTCTTCGCAGAACTCGGAGCCTGGATGCAGGCGGACGTGCAGCCCAGTGAGGTGCGTGACGACGACACCGGCGTGGAGTGGCAGGGCCAGCGCTTCTCCCACGTGATCTGGGCGCAGGGCTGGAGCGCGGCAAAGCACCCTCTTTTCAACTGGGTGCCGTTTCAGTCTGCACGCGGCACTATTCTGACGGTTCAGGCCGATATGCGCGGCGAGCAGCGCATTCTCAACCGCGGCTGCTGGCTGCTACCGCGCCCGGACGGCAGCCTGCGTGCCGGATCGACCTACGAATGGAAGTTTGATGATCCGCACACGCCTGCGCCGGAGCAGGTGAAGCAACTGGAAGCCAATTTGAGCAGCCTGCTCAAGGTACCTGCCTCGATTACTGCCATGCAGACGGCGGTGCGGCCTATCATCAAGAACCAGCAGGCGCTCATGGGTACGCACCCCGCGCATCCGCGTGTCGCTTTTCTCAATGGCCTCGGCTCCAAAGGCTCTTTGAGGAGTCCCTGGCTGGCCCGGCACCTTGTCGAGCATTTGCTGGATGGTAGTGCGCTGGATCCGGAGCTGGATCTGCAGCGGAATCAGATTTGAGGAGTGGAGGCCTTTTTCGTGGGGGGGTGTTTTGCTTGTCCATGTCCTGAAGATGGCTTCGCCAAACGGCCCGGCTTTGGAGGCATCGAGTTATGGATGGTTTCCACGCGCTCAGGGTCGGGCGGGCTGTCGCCACACCCAACCCACGGTCCTCACGTGCCGCAAAACGTTTGATAGGCACCGGGTGCCAGACCGGAGGGCGTGGTGAATTCAGACTGGATCTCACGGTCCTCGTACGGCTTCGCCAGCACCTCCAGCAGGCGCTGCATGACGCTCAAATCGCTGCGCTCCACGGCGGCGGCGAGCGCTTCTTCCACCTTGTGATTGCGGGGGATCACGGCGGGATTGTGCGTGCGCATGTGCTGCTGCACTTCGTTTGCAGACTGCGGCTGAAGTTTCAAACGGGCCTGCCATTGCGCGTGCCAGGAGGCGAAGGCGGGATTCTGCTGTGGAGGGGTTTCTGCGGGGTTTAACGCGCGGAAGGTGTTGGTGAAATCGGCCTTTTGGACTTTCATCCATGTCAGAAGGCTTTCGATCAAGGCGCGGTCGTCGGCTTCTTCGGTGAAGAGACCCAGCTTGGACCGCATGCCGGTGAGCCAGTGGCCTTCAAAGGTCGTCTTGAAACTTTCGATGGCCGCATTGGCCAGCTCCACGGCCTGCTTTTCATCGGCATGAAGCAGGGGCAGCAGGGCCTCCGCCAGACGGGCGAGGTTCCACTGGGCGATCTGCGGCTGGTTGCCGTAGGCGTAGCGGCCATTGCGGTCAATGGAGCTGAACACGGTGGCCGGATCAAAGGCATCCATGAAGGCACAGGGGCCATAGTCGATGGTCTCGCCGCTGAGCGCCACGTTGTCAGTGTTCATGACGCCGTGAATGAAGCCGACGCACTGCCATTGGGCGATGAGGCGGGCCTGGCGTTCCATCACGCCTTCGAGCAGCGCGAGGTAGGGAGAGGCGGAGGCGGCGAGTTCGGGATAATGGCGCTGCAGGGTGTGATCGGCGAGGGCTTGGAGGGCGGCTTGATCTCTGTGCGCCGCGGCCCATTCGAAGGTGCCGACGCGGATGTGGCTGGCGGCGATGCGGGTGAGCACGGCGCCCGGCAACGATTCCTGGCGGAAGACTTTCTCGCCGGTGGTGACGACGGCGAGGCTGCGGGTGGTGGGGATGCCGAGCGCGTGCATGGCCCCGCTGATGATGTATTCACGCAGCATGGGCCCCAGAGCCGCACGGCCGTCTCCGCGCCGTGAGAAGGGCGTGGGGCCGGAGCCTTTGAGCTGAACATCGTAGCGTTCTCCCGTGGGCGTGATTTGTTCCCCCAGCAGGATGGCGCGGCCATCGCCGAGGCCGGTGAAGTGGCCGTATTGGTGGCCTGCGTAGGCCTGGGCCAACGGCTCTGTGCCCTTGGGAATTTCGTTGCCTGCGAAGATCTCTGCGCGCTCTGCCAAGACGGGGGCATTCAACCCCAGGGACTGCGCCAGCGCGCTATTGAACACCACCATGCGTGGCTCTCGGACTGGCGTTGGTTCCAGATGCTCGTGGAGCATCGTGGGCAGGCGGGCGTAAGAGTTGTCGAAATTCCAGCCGGATGAGTTGGGATTGGTGGGGGCAGACGCAGACATGGAGAGGATACGCCTTCATGCGCCATCCGGAGCGGCAAGTCTACTTCTCACACGCTGAGGGGGCCTGCTGGCAGGCGAGTGTGATATGCGTTTTGGAGTGCGCCGGGCCTGTGGAGCTTTGCGAGGCCAATGGACGTTCGAAAGCGCCGGAGGACCGGCGCACTCCAGGACGCTCTCGCGCTATTCGCAAATTGCAGCTGTATTTCATGCCGACATGACGGATGCAAACCCTCGATTCCTGTTCCAATGAATGCGGCTGATCCATGACGACGCTTCCTCCCAAACCTCATCTTGCCAGCCCGAATGGCGGCCTGCCCTCGTCTGTGCTGTGGGCGCAGCTCATGCTGAAGGACCGCCTGCGGCCCGGCGACATCGCGGTGGATGCGACGATGGGGAACGGGCATGACACCTTGTTTTTGACCCAGTGCGTGAGCCCCGGCGGGCATGTGTTTGCCTTTGATGTGCAGGCAACGGCCTTGGTGGAGACGGTGAAGCGTGTGCCGGCGGACATGACTACTTTGATTCACTCCGGGCATGAAACGATGCGCGAGCACGTGCCGGTGGAGCTGCATGGGAAGATCAGCGCGATCATGTTTAATCTGGGATATTTGCCGGGCACGGACAAGACGCTCATCACCCGCACGGAGACGACGATGATCGCGGTGCAGGCGGCGCTGGAGCTGCTGAAGCCGGGTGGACTGCTCACCATCGCGGTGTATCCCGGCCATGAAGGCGGAGCCGAGGAGGGGCGGAGCATCGCGGTCTGGGCGGCGGCGCTGGAATCCAGGCGCTATGAGGTGCAGCACCTGCGGCCGATCAACCGTGCGGCTTCACCGCCGGAGCTGTGGGTGGTGTGGAAGCGGGGGTGATGAAGTGAGGGACGGTGGTCCCGGTGATCAGCGGTGTCGCAAAAGCCCTGGCGGACTCAATTCCAAAGCGACTGACAAAAGCGGCAGCCTGCTGAGGCGACATGGAAGGATAGCTTCCATGCTGCGGGTGACTGGCTGCCTGACGATCTCAAAGGATCAGGAGTGCCTCCGGTCTGTCCCGCACACGCTCAGGCAGGCTGGCCGTCACCACCCAGCCTGAGTTCCAAGCCCGCTGTTACTTCGCAGCGTCCGGGAATCAGGAAGTCTCCAACATACAAGGAGTGCCTGTCGTACTTCTGACAGAGCGGTAGAAAAATACAGATACGATTGTGTGCCATGGGCACTCCCTGCCCCTGAGGTACTTGCAGAAGCCCGCATCTCCGCCTAGCTGGAGGCCGCGCGCATGGCCAACCTCGACTATCTCAGCATTCTCTCCGTGGCCGTGCCGGTCTATCTCACGATGGCCGCCGGGGCTCTGGCCCGCAAGACAGGGCTGCTGAAACCGGAAGCGGATGTGAGCCTCATGAAGCTCTCTGTGATGATGCTCACGCCGGCGCTGATCATTGAGCGCGTGGTGGGAAACCCAGCAGTGATGAGCCTGCCGCCCGTGCTCATTGCCGCAGGGCTGGGTTATGCGCTCGTCGCGCTCGGCATCGCGTTTACGTATTTTGTGGCACCGCTGATCGGCCTGAAGAAAGGCGAGGGCCGCCGCACCTTCAGCGTGGCCTGCGGCCTGCAAAATTATGGCTTCGTGGCCATCCCCATCGTCACCGCGTTGTTTCCAGACAAGGGCACGCTGGGTGTGCTTTTCACCTTCACGCTCGGCGTGGAGCTGGCCTGCTGGACTGCGGGCGTCGGGCTGCTGACGGGCCTGAACAAAGCCCCGTGGCGGCTGGCGCTGAATGCGCCGGTGCTCACCATTCTGACCTCACTGGTGCTGAATTTCACCGGCCTGCATGCCCACGTGCCGCAGGTGGCGCACAACACCTTTGCCATGCTGGGCGCCTGTGCGGTGCCGCTGGCCGTGCTGCTCATCGGCGCCTCCATCGCGGATCTCTGGGGGCAGGGCGCCATGCAGTGGAAGGTGGCCATCGTCAGTCCCATTTTGCGTCTGGGCGTCATCCCCGTCGCCTTTCTGCTGGCGGCCTACCATCTGCCGATCAGCCTGGAATTGAAGCGCGTCATTGTCGTGCAGGCGGCCATGCCTTCCGCCGTGTTTAACATCATGATCGCACGCCTTTACGGGGGGCAAGCATCCACCGCCGTGCAGGTCGTGATGGCAACCACCATCGTGAGCTGCATCACCACGCCTCTTGTCATCGCCTGGGGGCTGAAACTGGTCGGCGCATGAATCTTCCCTGGTATTTGCTCTTCCCGCTCGTCGCCGCCGTCGGCTACGCGATCGCGTCCTTGCTGCTGAAAAAAGCGCTCACGGAAGGAGCACACCCGATGGCGTGCTTTCACATCAACAACTGGACCAGCACGCTTGCCTTTCTGCCGCTCGCTTTACTCGAAACACAGCCCGTCAACTGGCACGACTGGTACCTGCCGGTCGGACTGGGCACGCTATTTTTCGTCGGGGGCTGGTTCACTTTCATCGCCATGCAGCGCGGGGATGTGTCCCTCGTCACACCGGTGCTGGGGTCGAAGGTGGTGTTTGTCGCGCTAGGTGCCAGCCTGTTCATCACCGACAGCATGAAGCCGCTGATGTGGGTGGCGGCCATCATCACCACGGGCGGGATCTTCCTCATGAGCGCCACCGATTTCAAAACGCCGAAAGGAGCGCGGCTGGCGGGGCCGGTGGTCATGGCGCTCATCAGCGCCGCACTCTACGCCTTTGCCGATGTGTTCCTGCAAAAATGGGCGCCCTCATTCGGCCCGAAGACCTTTCTGGCTCTCCTGTCTTGCACCACCGGCGTGCTGTCACTCTTCTCGATGACGCTGCTGCCCAATCGCCCGCCGATTCCATGGAATCGCGCCACACAGTGGTCCATCGGTGGCAGCGTCTTGATCGCCGCGCAATCGATGACCTTGGGGCTTTCGCTCGCTTACTTCAATGACGCCGTCGGCGTGAACGTCGTGTATGCCACGCGCGGTATGTGGAGCCTTGCCGTCGTCGCGCTGCTCGGGCCGCTGCTGGGCAACCGCGAACGCCATGAGTCCGGCAAAGCCTACGGCATCCGCATCGTCGCCGCGCTGCTGCTCATGGCGGGAGTGATCTGTGCGGTGATCTCGCGGATGCAGATGAAGTAGCCCTGTTTCTGGGGAATGGGGAGTCCGTGGCTGAGTGCTGATTTGTGCTTATTCGCGCCCCTTTGTCTGCATTCGTGTTAGAGTACGCTGTCAGCACCGGCACATTCAGCTTGCCGGATTAATTAATAAGGAAAACGGGGCCGCGAGAAACGATTCATTCCTGCTTTCCCGCTTCCGCCTCAGAAAATGGATTTGATCAGTTTGGCCCACCGGGGCGTCTAACCAAGCGACATCAACTCCCAGCCCCCCGAAACTCATGCACACTTTATTGCGACTCCTGCTGGTCATGCTCATGGCAGCAGGCACAGGCGCTCCGCTGCTTGCAGCCACGACTTCCACCCAGGGGAAAAAGTCGACCAAGTCGGCAACCAGCTCCAAAAAGAAAGCGGCCGCCAAGTCTGATTCCACGCCGGCGAAAAAGACGCCTCCGCCCGAGCCGGTGAACGAGGATCCTCCCACCGTCGTCCCCACGCCGGCGGTGGTTTCCACGCTCAGCATCGAGGACATCAGTGGGTTTGACTCTTACCCCAAGCAGATTCAAAGCCTGGTGCAGAGCTGCCTGGCGCTCACGCATTTGGAACTCGGCTATATGTATGGCTCCAGTGAACCCAGCAAGGGCGGCATGGACTGCTCTGGCACGATTTATCACGTGCTGCACTTTCAGGGCCTGAAGGACGTGCCGCGGCAGTCCGACGAGATGTGCAACTGGGTGGACAAGAAGAGCCACCTCTCACTCACCCCCACGGCCACCCACTTTGACAGCGAGGAATTCGCCAACCTCAAACCCGGCGACCTGCTCTTCTGGACCAACTCCCTCGAAACCACGCGCAAGCTGCCCGTGACGCACGTCATGATCTACCTCGGCAAGCTCAAGAAAAGCGGCAAGCGCGTCGTCTTCGGCTCCAGCGACGGCCGCAGCTACATGGGCGAGCGCCGCAGCGGCGTGAGCGTCTTCGACTTCAGCCTGCCCAAGCCCGACAGCACCAAGCACTTTTATGGCTACGGGCCGACTCCGGGATTGCTGCCTGCTGAGCCTGAGCGGCAGGTGATCGCGGCGGTGACGCCTCGTGTTCCTGCGCCAGCGTCCACGCCGAAAGAGACTGCGGGGTCTAAAGAAGCAACGACAACGAAGGAAACGGCTGCGGTGAAAGAAACGCCTGCACCGAAGGAGCCTGTGGTAGTCAAAGAACCCCCGGCAACCAAGGCAGCCTCTGCCGCCAAGGAAACGCCCGCACCGAAACTGGTGGCATCCGTGGCCAAAGAAAAAGTGGTGCCCGCACTCACGAAGCCCGACGCCAAAGAATCGTCCGCAGTGAAGGAGGAAGTGCGCAAAGCCGTGGTCATCACCACCGAAACATCACCCGATTCCGCGACCAAGAAAACGGTCTTAGCCGAGGCCAAGAGCGACGCTCCTTCCAAGGCCTCCACCGCCAAACCCAAAACAACGGCGACCAAGAAGCGCTCCACCAATGTTGCGGCTACCACTCGCCGGCGCACGCCTGCCGCACCGCCGAAGAGCGTGTTTGAGCAGAAGATGGATCGCGCGGTGAGTTCGGTACGGCGGTTTTTTCAGCCGTGATGCGGCGGACGGGTTTGTAGCAAAATAATTCAGGGCGCCTCTTTCGTGTGAAACAAATTCCACGCGTGCCCATCGGGATCCAGAAAGCTGTGCTGATACATGAAGCCGTGATCTTCCGCTTCTTCGACAGTCGTGCCTCCGGCGGCCACGGCTTTCCGAACCAGATCGTCAATTTCGGCCCGACTGGAGCACTGGAGGCAGTTCAGAACCTCGAGGTACTTGGAAGTGTCGCATACGGCTCGTGGGGAGAACGTGGTAAAAACGGACTCCTCTGAAAGCATGAGGTGAATGGTTTCGCTGATGACGATGCAGACATGCTTCTCTCCGCTCATGCCCTCATTGACAGTGAAGCCAAGGGCTGTGTAAAACACTCGTGCCCGAGGCAGGTCCTTGGTGGAAAGGTGAACAACAATGGCGCGAATCATGGTGTTTTTGAATTAGGTGGGCGGAAAACCAATGCAAAAGGATCGAGTGCAGGTTCTCACGTGAACGGTATGGGAGTCACTGCTGGGCGTGTGTAGCCAAGAATGAAAAATGAACTGTCGGTCTCTTTGAAAGTGGCACGTGCTTCTTCCAGGAAACGTCGAATCTCATCCGAATGGTCAAGAACGCTGCATTGAACAAGTCTACCCATGTGCCGCCGTTCACATCGCTCAATCTCCACCCACTCAACAAACTTCAGTTCTTCCGGGCCGCCGGAAGCCTCGACGTAATGCGGATGTGGTTGCCAAAGTCCTGTCTGCCAACCCGTAGGCTCAGCCACGTCGATGAATTTGATGCGCTTGTGGCACGGGAAACTTTGAATCAGAGGCATCAGCCGCTGCCACTTTGTGTTGCTGGACACACTGCAAAGGCCTTCTCTTTCAGCGATGCGGATGGCTCGATTCTCTGTCATGGCGATCTAAGGGTTCGCAGTTAGCAGATAGGCTTCGGACTTCTCGCATCGACCGACGACGAACGGAAAGCGCCCATGCCACGACAGATGCCATACGAGCCGTTGCCTGCATCCGTTTTATTCGGCTTCATTTCCGTGCACCAGTCTTGTATAAATGATCAAGGCAGTAAACAACTCCCCTGATTCGTGGTTTGTGACATTCAGCCCATATGCATTCGCCACCCTCTTCACCGCCTCGGGATCGGCGAAGAAGTTCTTTTCTCTTCGATTCTGACTCCTCCCTCGACCAGCCTTCTCGGTCTTCAACCCTGCTGACGACCTGAACTTGATACTTATCCCATTCATCGATTGCCCAGAGAGCACCACAATCAGGGCATTCGCATAGACGCTGCCAGTCTGCCATATCCAATTGGTGGAGTGCCTCCTGAAACCCATTGGGTGCGTTCTCAATAAAGAATGCATCATCAAGACTGTGGCATTGGCATGACATCGTGGTTTTAAAAAAGTCTCTCACCGCAGCCATTCGTCACGATGAGCCGCAACAAACGCATCGTCATTCAAATGTGGGTAGGCGCGATACACACGGTCGATTTCTTCAAGCTGGCCGGGGCTGAGGGATTCGTGTTCATCGAGGCACCAGAGGCCTTCGAGGAGGCCCTGGCGGCGGAGGACTTCGTGGAGGCCGGCGATGCAGCCGTGGTAGGCGTTGGCGGCGTCGAAGAAGGCGGCGTTGCTGTCGGTGACTTCGATGCCGAGTTGAAGCAACGCGGAGGTGGCTGCGGCGTTGCGGCATTGCTCCAGAAGCTGCACGGCGCGCTCGGTCCAGACGGACCAGTGGCCGAGGAGGCCGCCGACGATGCGGCGCTCTTTGCCGGCGAAGCGGTAGGGGGTGAGAAAATCGGCGACGATGTTGTCGTCGTTGCCGGTGTAGAGGGCGATGTCATCGCGCCCGGACTCGATGACGGCGCGTACGACGTCGAGGGTTTGATAGCGGTTGAAGGGGGCCATCTTGATGGCGACGATGTTTTCGATCTCGGCAAAGCGGCGCCAGAACGAGTAAGGCAGCACGCGACCGCCGACGCTGGGTTGCAGATAAAAACCGACGACGGGCAGCACCTCCGCCACGGCGCGGCAGTGCGCGATGCGTTCATCCTCGGTAGCGGCAGGCAGAGCGCCGAGGCTGAGGAGTCCGGCGTGGTAGCCGAGCTCGCGCAGCAGCTCGGCTTCACCGACGGCCTGGGGTGTGGCTCCGCAGATGCCACCGATGCGCACGAGGGGTTTTCCTGAGCGGTCCATTTCTTCCTTCGCGAGTTCGAGCACGGGCTTGAACAGGCCGATCTGTGGATCGCGAATGGCAAACTGGGTGGTGTGCACACCGACGGCGAGGCCGCCGACTCCGGCGGCGATGTAGTAGCGTGCCAGTGCGCGCTGCCGCCTTTCATCGAGCCTGCGCTGCGCGGTCAGGGCAAGTGGATGGGCGGGGATGGCGATGCCGTGCTGGAGCGGGGAGCGAAAGTCGAAGTTGTTCATGAAATTTTGCTTCGCATGCTGACGGCTCAACCTTTCAACCGAGTCCCTATGCTGCGCCACTTCCTGTTTCTGCTTTTTGCCACCGCCACTCTTCATGCTGCGGATGAGTTTCCGCTCGTGCCAGCGCAGGAGTGCCATCCGCGCAACGGACTGCCCAACTTCTTTGCGAAGGCGAACACGGCGGGTGCAGAGATCAAGATCGGCTATCTGGGTGGATCGATTACGGCGCAGCCGGGCTGGAGGCCGAAGACGCTGGCGTACTTTCAGCAGACGTATCCGCAGGCGAAGTTCAGCGAGATCAATGCGGCCATCGGTGGCACGGGCTCGGACCTGGGTGTGTTTCGTTTGAAGCAGGATGTGCTGGATTCCAAGCCGGATCTGATGTTCGTCGAATTCGCGGTGAATGACGGAGGTGCATCACCGGAGCAGATCTTTCGCTGTATGGAAGGAATCGTGCGTCAGACGTGGAAGGCGCTGCCGGAGTGCGACATCTGCTTTGTGTACACGGTGACTGAAGCGCTGGTGCCGGCGATGCTGGAAGGGAAGTTCCAGCGCTCCGCGAGTGCGATGGAAAAGATCGCTGATCACTACGGCATCCCAACAATCCACATGGGCATGGAAGTGGCGAAGCTGGCGAAGGAAGGCAAGCTGGTGTGGAAGGCGAAGCTGCCGAAGACGGATGAGGAGAAGAAGGCGCTGGAAGGGAAATTCGTCTTCGCGCCGGACAGCGTGCATCCGCACGTGGAAACCGGTCACGAATTGTATCTGGCCGCCATTGTGCGTTCGCAAGAGCCGATCAAGGCGGCTTCAAAAGCGACGGGCCCGCATGTGCTGGGCGCACCGTTCATCGCGACGAACTATGAGGAGGCCAAGTTGCTGCCGATCAGTGCTGCCACGCTGTCGAAGGGATTCACGCTGCTTGATCCGAAGACGGACGAGTTCGGCAAACGCTGGGCCAATCGCATGACCACGCTGCACAAAGGCTCGCAGCCGAGCGAGACGATCACCTTCAAGTTCAAGGGTACGCGCTGCTCCATCTATGACATCATTGGGCCGGACTGCGGTCAGGTCAGTGTGACGCTGGATGATCAGCCTGCGAAGATTGTTCCGCGCTTTGACGCCTACTGCACCTACCACCGCCTCAGCGCGCTGGTGATCGGCAGCGATCTGGAAGACAAGGTGCACACGGTGAAGATCGAGATCGATGCCAAGCAGCCAGACAAGGCGACGATCCTTGCGAAGAACGGCAACAAGATCGACAAACCGGAACGCTTCGATGGTACTGCCTTTTACCCCGGCGCCATCCTGCTGGTGGGAGAGCTGGTGCCGTAAGGTGGGCTGGTGGTATTTTGCTCTTGGCATAATGGAGTGCTGAGTGCCTAGGTCATCCCTAGTGAGAGTTCTGGTCGCGCTCCGCACCCTGAGAGTGCGGAGTGTTCAGGGTCGAGGAATGCCGGTAACGCCACATCATTTCCATCAGTGAATATTCCTCAGGGCTGATGGTTTGGTGAACCACTCTTAAGAGTCGTTTGAATCCTGATTCATTACCGTGGGACGGGGGAAGGCATACTGTTATGGAAATAATAGTATGTCCGTTTTCCTATGAGCCACGACCCAGCCCGCGTCGAGCAGCTCTTCAATGAGGCGCTTGAACGTGCGAACCACATTGAGCGCCATGTTTTTCTCACAGGAGCTTGTGGGAACGACACGACGTTGTGGAATGAGGTCTGGGACAGGCTGCGCAATCACCCGGGCAATGGTGGCCAGCAGAGGCGCACGCGAGGGATCCGCGTGCCCAAAGCGCCAAGCCATGGGGCCTTGGAGGAGAAGCCGGGGGACATGATCGGCCCCTACCGGCTGCTGCAAATCATCGAAGACAGCACGAACAGCACGATGTGGATGGCAGAGCGAAACGCGCGCGTGGCGGAGTTCGTGACCATCAAGATCATCGCCGCAGCTGCGAACGACTTTTTGATCCGCTATGAAGCCCAGAAGCATGCGCTGGCGCTGCTGGATCACCCCGACATCGCCAGGCCGCACGCCTGTGGCATGACCCCCGGCGGCAGGCCCTACCTCGTCACAGAGCTGCTGCATGGGACGCCCATCACCCAGTTTTGCGACGATCAAAAGCTCTCGCTGCTGACGCGCGTTCGCCTGTTCATCCAGGTCTGCGATGCCATTCACCATGCCCACCAGAAAGGCGTGGTGCATGGGGACATCAAGCCTGCCAACCTGCTCGTCCGATGGGGTGATCAAGGGCAGCCGCTGCTGAAGGTGACGGACTTTGGCATCGCGAAGGCGATGAACCATGCCCTCGTCGCGCCCACGGGGCAGCTGCGGGCACCTACCTCGTACCTTTCTCCTGAGCACGTAGCGGCCAAGGCGATCGATGCACGGACCGACATCTATGCGCTGGGCATGCTGCTGTATGAAATGATCACGGGACGGCTGCCGATTCCCACTCCGAGAGACGCGGCTGAGCACCTAAATGAAGTGAAGAAGGTCGTGTGTGAGACGCTGGTGGAAAAGCCGTCCGCCCTGCTACGCACGCTGCCCAAGGCACAGCTCACGGGTCTTGCTTTGAACCGCAAGGTTGAGACCTCCACGTACCCCGAACTTCTGGAGGAGCATTTTGACTGGGTGGTGATGCGGGCCTTGGAAAAGCGGCCTGAAAGCCGGTACCCGAGCGTGGATGCGATGGAGAATGATTTTCTGCGCTACCTCAAAGAAGCGGCGGCTCAGGAAGAAAAGCCGGTGGTTCAGGGGACCGCGCTGGGCAGCTTTATCAGTGAGCACCGTGGCATGTTCGGTCTCGCGGCCATGCTGGTGCTGCTGGTGGCAGGCGGCATGGCGGTGATGGGCTGGCTGCTGGTGAAGGAGAGGCAGGAAGAGGCGCGTGTGACCGTGAAACAAAAGGCCGAGTCCTATTCCATGACCTCCCGCTTTCTGCAGGACATGTTTGCCTTTCTGACGCCGGAAACCGTGAAGGGAAAAGACACCGCGCTGGTGAAAGGCATGCTGGATGCGGCGGTCGAACACCTGAACGTGCTGGCTGACCACCCCGAGTCCGGAGCGCGGGCGCAGGAGACGATCGGGCTGACCTATCTGGCGCTGTCACAACCGCTGGATGCGCAGAAGCAGTTCCAAGGCGCCCTTGAGAAGCGTACGCTGGCGCTCGGGGGCACGCATCGGGACACGCTGCGATCCATGCGGCAACTGGCGACCGCCATGGAAGCCGAAGGCCGGTATGTGGATGCGGAGACGCTGCTGCGCCGGACCTTGAGCGCCCAGCAAAAAACTCTGGGCCCGGACCATCCTGACACCTTTGTGACGATCTCGGTGCTGGCGGCCGTGTGTGATGATCAGGAGAAGCATCTGGAGGCCGAGACTTTGTTTCTCAATCTCTACCAGGTGCAGAAGCGTGTGCTCGGCCCGGACCACCTCGATACCTTGGCGACGCTCGGCAATCTGGCGAATTCATGCACCCTGCAAGGCAAGCATGCCGAGGCCATGAAACGACGTGGCGAGCAGGTGGATGGGATGCGACGTGCACTGGGAGCCAGTGATCCGCGCACCCTCATCACGATGAACATTGCAGCCCAGGCCTGTGAAAAGGGCGGCATGCCATCGGACGCGGAGAAGCTGTATTTCGGCGCGCTGGAGGTCTTGAAAAAGTCGCTCGGAGCGGAGCACCCTGACACCTTGGTGCAGGCAGACGAGGTGGCGCTGATGCTGGGACGCCGCGGACGGCATGTGGAAGCGCTGAGGCTGCACCACGAATGCCTGGACGCCAAACGCCGCATGCTCGGCCCAAAGGACCCGCAGACACTTTTCTCGATGAAGAACCTAGCGAACGAGTATGAGGCGCAGGGCAGGCAAGCCGAAGCCGAAGCTTCCCAGCAGCAGGTACTGGAGACCTTGAAAACGGCCTTTCCTCCGGAGCATCCTGAAATCCTGGCACAGATGGACACCGTCGCCCACGTGTATGACAGCCACGGGCGCTTTGCCGAAGCCACGAAACTCCGGCAGGAATCTCTGGTGGTGAAACGGCGTGTGCTGGGCGCCACGCATGTACAAACTCTGCACTCGATGCAACAGCTCGCCGCCTCGCTCGATGCGGATGGCAAACATGCGCAAGCCACCGCGCTTCAGCTTGAGACGCTGGAAATCATGAATACGGCCTACGGCCCGGGCGATCCTGATGTGCTGGCGCAGATGCATGCAATGGCGGCCATGCATGACCGGCATGGTGACCATGCGCAGGCGGAAAAGATCTACCAAGATCTGCTGCAGATTCAGCAGCGCGTCCTTGGCGTCGAACATGCGGACACACTCGCCACGCTGTCCGGCCTGGCAGCAACGCAGCGGCATGCAGGCCGGCTTGAAGAGGCCGAGGCCCTGTATCAGCAGGTGCTGGAACAGCAGCGCAAGCGCACGCCCGCAGACAACGCCGCCGTGGCCGCAGCCTCCGCAGACCTTGGGAGCTTGTGGCTGCAAACCGGACTCACCGCCAAGGCGGAGCCGCTGCTGCGTGACTGCCTGGAGCAGTGCTTCAAACAACAGCCCGAGCACTGGCTGCGCTTCAATGTCGAGAGCCTGCTGGGAGGAGCGCTGCTGCATCAGAAAAAATACACCGAGGCAGGACCGCTGCTGCAATCTGGTTACGAGGGACTGAACGCACACGCGGGCATGCTTGCGATTCAGGATCGCTTTCGGCTCCGCGACGCCATCGAACGCCTCGCTCAATTCAACGATGCCACCGGCAATGCTGCGCAAGCAGCGCAGTGGCGGCAGAAGCTCGCCGAGTTTGATCAACCGCGGGTTGTCTCGGGCACCCCGAAACTCAGCATGAGCACGAAGTAGGGGAGTTTACAGTTTTTGACCGTGGTTGACGGCTGTTTGGAAGGCAGACATCCAGAAGATGGAGTGAAGTCTGCGCGCCATGTTGCAGCGCTGTTTTTGATGGAGGTTCAGCTGTCTGCGTTATCGCAGACAAAGCTCAGGCCTCTTCAACTTCCTCGGCACGACGGCATAGCCGGTCACCCCAGAAGGTGGCGACAAGAAGGCTGCTAAGTGCGAGGAGGCCCAGGCCATTGAGGACGTGGAAGTTGGTGACCCAGAAGCTTTTGCCGGTCAGGATCACGAAGATGCCCAGCGCCACCTGCACCGTGGGCATGAACAGCAGCAGCGTGGCGACAGGGCGCATCTGCGGCAGGGTGACGAGCCAGCGGCGCGCACGCACGGCGACGAAGATGATCAGCAAAGCCACGGTGAAGCCCCAGTATTTGTGGGCGAAGAGAAGGAACACATCCGGTGGCTGAAAGGGCGGCAGCCACTGGCCCTTGGTGGTGAGAATGTCGCTCGCGGCCAGATGCGTGCGCTGGGTGTGGCGCAGGCTGGCGCCGAGAACCAGCTGGCCAAACACGCAGAGAAACAACGCCAGCGACCAGAAGCGCGCCTTTGCGGCTTCTTTGAGCGTGAGAACGAGGCGGCCTTCCGCCCAGGTACGAGAGGATGCGAAGGCAATAAAGACCAGCAGGCAGTAGAACAACTGACCGAGCGTCCCGTGCGTGACGCCCAGCGGGTCCGACATTTTCAAGACTCGCAACCCGCCGAGTGAAGCCTGCAGCACGACCAGCAGCAACGCGAGCGTGGTCAGGCCGCGAAGCAAGGGCCAGCGCTGACTGTACCATTTCAAAACGAGCCAGGAAAAGCCGAGAGTCCCGATGAAGGCAGCTGTCCCAACGGATCCCATGTAGATCAGCACCAGGAAGCCCATGGAACAAAGGATGATGCCGACACCCTCCATCAGGCCCGGCTTGAATTTGGCAAACTGCCAGAAGTAGAGGCCCAGCACCAAAAAACCGATGGTGGTGGCGAGCCAGCGATGCCCATGCTCAAGCAGCAGAGCGGGCACTTTGTACCAGCCTTCAGGATTGAGCTTGCCGTAGCACAGCGGCCAGTCCGGCACCGCGAGTCCGACGTCTTCCGTGGTCACCGCCGCGCCCCACCAGATCAACACCACGCCGACGGCGAGGGTGAACAGAGCATAGCGATGAAAAGCACGGGATGGCATGTCAGTCAGATCAGAAACGTGCGGCAAAAGCAGAAGGGCAAAATAATGAGGTCATTATTTTGCCCTTCGGTTCGACCATCCAGGAGGATGGAAATTAGTGAGCGGCAGGCTTCGGCGCAGCGGCGTCAGCAGCCTCGGTCTTCTTTTTCGCAGCGTCAGACTGCTCCTTGGCCCAGGCGTCATATTCGGCGGCGGGAACCACTTCGAGGATGGCCTTCATCTGGGCGTGGCCTGGGCCGCAAAGCTGACCGCAGATGATGTCCCAGCTGCCTTCCTTGACCGGCTTGAACCACATGTGGCTCTTCACGCCGGGGGTGGCATCTTGAGCGGCACGCATCGGCACGAGCGCGAGGTTGTGAATCACGTCCTTGCTGGCCACGTCGACGATGACCGGGCGGCCCACAGGCAGCTTCATGGTGCCAGGATTGACGAAATCGTCCTTGCCGTTGGGGTCGTGCAGGTCCTTGCCCATGGTGTTGGTGCCGCCGTCCACATTGCGGAGATCCCAGGTGCTCAGCATCATGTCGGTGCCGGGGTATTGGAAGTTCCAGAGGAACTTCTCGCCCAGTGCACGCATGCGGATGGTGTCGGGGGAGGTGGGGTACTCGTCAGCCTGACGGGACCAGAGCGGGAAGGCGAAGCCGAGCAGGAGAATGGCTTCAACGATGACCACGCCGATTTCGATGTGCGTGGTCGCATGACCGCGGAAGCCATGGTAGTCGGCACGGGCGGTCTTCTGTTTGCGGAAGCGATAGAAGGCGATGGCGAGATAAATGGACCAGCCTACGCCGAGCACGACCATGACCCAGTGGACAAAGCCAAGCATGTGGTCAACAAGGCCGCCGTGTTCTGAGGCGTTTGCGGTCTGGCCCATCCAGACATTGATAGAATCGAGTTTAAGGGTCATAAGCTAAAAGGGGAATTCAGGCGGAAGCGGTGGTGAGGTCCTGATGCGCACGCTGACGGCGCACAAAGGAAAAAACGAAACAGGCGGCGCAGATGAACATGAAGGCGAGCATGCCCAGCATGAAAAGAATGGCGAAGCCCTGGGCCTGTCCGACAAGGCTGCCTTTGTCGGCCATGCAGGTGGCGCAGGCGAGAACGGAAGATGGAAGTGCGGGAATCATGTGGTTCAGACGATGATGGTGCGCATTTTTTTGATTACATACCACACGCCATAGAACATAAGGGCCAGGCAGAGCAGACCCGCGTAGTTTTTGAGGGGTGCGGCACCGGCGGCAGCGGCGTCCTCAGGCATGAAATGCATCCACAGCCAGAACGCGGCATCGCACAGGATGGCGAAGACGAGAAAGACGATGTGGAAGTGCTTGAGCGACATGGCTGAGGTGCGGGGAACTACTGCTGTTCGACAGGGGCGTAGAAGCCTTTAAACTGGAGAGGGTCTTCGTGGGAGAAGATGAAGAGCGCGAAAAGGACGACCGCCAGCACCACGGTGAAGAGGAGAATCTTGTAGATCATGCTGCGCTCATGATTGAGATGCATGAAGATCAGCGCCACGAGCGTGGCCTTGATCGTCGCCAGAATCATGCCGACGAGGATGTTCAAGCTGTGGGTGGGCAGCTCCACATAGGAGAGCCACACGGTGGCTCCGCTGGCGAGGATCAGGATGCCTCCGATAATGAGGTACCATTTGATCGATTTCTGGATTGCTTCGATGTTGTCGGCCATGGCAGTGAAAGAGTTGAAGGATTACAGGAGGTACAACAGCGGGAAGAGGAAGATCCACACGAGATCGACGAAGTGCCAGAAAAGGCCGCCGACTTCGACGCGATTGGCGAGATGTTCGGGATCCTGGCGCAGGCGCTTGCCGTCAAACGCAAGGAAGTAGAGCAGCACCAGCGCACCGGCGATCACGTGCAGACCGTGCAGACCGGTGAGTGTGAAATAGATGGCGTAGTAGGTGTTCAGCTTTGGCGTGAAGTTGGAGAAGAAAGTGAAGTCCTTCTTTTCCAGCACCACCGTGGGGTGATGGGCGTGGGCATCGCCGTGACCGCCGGCAGGAGCATGAGCTTCAGCACCATGTGCATCGCCATGGGCGGCACCTGCGGCAGGAGGCTCAGCGGAATTCAGTTTGAAGAAGAGGGACTCTTTCTGCAGCGTGGCCGAACGGGTCTTGTCACGGGTTGGATAGTCCTTCTCGAACTTGGTGATGTGATGGTCACGGTTCTCAACGAAGGCTTTCTGCCAGGCTTCACCCAAGTAGCGGTGATCAAAGGCGAGGGACTTTTCCGACTGGGCGACACCGCGTGCATCGACGCCGTCGACTTCGATGGTCATCTTGTCATCGGCCAGCTTGCCAGTGGCGGTGGTGCCGTCGCGGAAGGTGATGGTGGTGTCGGTGTAGGCAAAAATTTCGGAGGGCTTCACCGCGAACTTGATGGGGGCGGTGGCGATGAGCTTGATGGAAGCCGTGCCCTTTTTGGCTTCTTGCGCCTTTTTGACGGCTTCTGCGCTGAGAGCCTTGAACGAAGCTTCATCCAAGGTGATTTCCTGACCGCCTTCGGTTTTGAACTTCGGAGCCGTGCCCTCAATGAACGGGAGGACGTGGCCGATTGGATCAGCGGTCACGGCGCTTGTCTTGAGCGGAACGGAGAGATTGAACTCCGTGGCACCCTCAAACTTCACCTGATAGCCATGAGGAAGATGGCCGGTGAGCATCGTGCCGTCCGTCAGTTTCACGGCGTAGTGGGCAAACTTGGCCTTGTACTCAAGGGACTTGTTGAACATGAAGACCCCGGCGCAAATCACGGTGATGGCCATGTTGATGCGGTACCAGCCAAACTTGCGCAGCTTGAGCATGGCCCAGGCCATGACGACCGTCACGGAGGAGGCGATGAGCACGACGGTGTTGATGAAACCGAGCGTCACATCCAGATCATGCACCGGCCATGGATAGTCGGCACCGACACGAAGGAAGATGTAGGCGGAGAACAAGCCGCCGAAGAGCATGACTTCCGAGGCAAGGAAGAGCCAGATACCGATCTTGGCATTGTAAAGACCGGTGTCTGGACGGGCGTGAACTGTGTAAGGGATGTCCATTGAAGTAGTCGCGGTGCGCGGTTGGAAGTTCGCGGTTTAGTGATGAGCCTGGGCTTTTTCAGCGACGGCTTTGAGGTCGGGTTTGCCGGGTTCGGACTCCCACTGCGGATAGAAGTCGGTGGCGTGGCCAGGAACGCTGTACTCGTAGGGACCACGATGGGCGACCGGATCAAAGAGGAAGTTGCCGTGCGGAGGAGGCGTTGGTGTGGCCCATTCCATGGTGGTGGCGTCCCATGGATTGTCACTGGTGGCCTTTTTGCCGCCCTTGAGGCTGAACCAGAAGTTGATGATGAAGGGCACCTGGCCAAGCGCGAGGATGAAGGCACCGACGGACATCACGATGTTGAGGGACAGCATGTTGTCAGGAATGTCCAAGCCGAAGAAGGCGCCGACCTTGTGCGTGAGGGAGGTGCTCCAGTGGGACATGCCGCTGGTGTTCTCGAAGTACTTGCCGCCGTCATACCAGCGGCGGTGGAAGCCGGCCAAGCCCTGAACAAACATGGGGGCGAACACGAGATTCATGCCGAGAAGCGAAGGCCAGAAGTGCAGTTTGCCGAGCTTGTCGTTCATGAAGCGGCCGGTGAATTTCGGGAACCAGTGATAGACGCCGGCGAAGAGGGCGAAGATTGTTCCAGGCGCGACAACGTAGTGGAAATGGCCGATCACGTAATAGGTGTCGTGCAAGGCGAGATCGATGAACGAGAATGCCAGAGGCAGACCCGTGAGACCACCGATACCGAACATGGGCAGGAAGGCGGAGGCAAAAAGCATCTGCGTGTTGAAGCGGATGGAACCGCCCCAGAGAGACACCATCAAGCAGGTCAGCAGCACCACCGACGGCACCGAGATGAGAACGGTGGTGATCTGGAAGTAGGTAGACATCATGGTGCCCATGCCGGTGAGGTACATGTGGTGGGCCCAGACGAGGAAGCTGAGGAAACCGAGCGTGAGCACGGAATACACCATGGACTTGTACCCCCAGAGCGGACGACGAGCATTGCAGGGAATGATGTCGGTCAGGATGGCGAAGGCAGGAAGAATGAGCACGTACACCTCAGGATGGGCGAGGAACCAGAAGAGATGCTGATAGAGCAGCGGGCTGCCACCACCGGAAATGTCGAGGTGCTTGCCACCTTCCATCAGGCCGGTAGGCAGGTAGAAGGAAGAGCCGAACACGCGGTCAGAGAGCTGCAGGATGGCCGCCACTTCGAGGGGTGGGAAAGCAAGCAGGAGGAGGAAGGCGGTGACGAACATCGCCCAGCAGAAGAAGGGCATCTTCATCCATGCCATGCCCTTGGTGCGCAGGTTGATGATGGTGGCGATGAAATTGACGGAGCCGAGGAGGGATGCGGAGATGTTGAACACCATCGCCATGAGCCACCACATGTGGCCGTGGCTCCAGATGCTTGTCACGCCGATGTTGGTCGTGGAGGCGAGGGGCGAATACATCGTCCAGCCGGTCTGCACCGGGCCGGTGCCGACGAAGAAGCTGTACATCATCAGAATGCAGCTAATGAAGAAGAACCAGTAGCTCATCATGTTCAGGCGGGGGAACGCCATGTCGATGGTGCCGATCTGGAGAGGCATGACGAAGTTGCCGAAGGCGGCGAAGCCAAGTGGCACGATGCCGAAGAACACCATGACCGTGCCGTGCATGGCACCGAGCATGTTGTACAATTCACCATTGAGCGAACCGTCGGCGTTCAGCCAGCGGCCAAACATCTGCTCAAAAAGGTCTCCGATGAGGGGCAGGTGCCGAATCACCTCCACCGCCGGCACCGGGATGCCCGGATAGGCGATGCTCCAGCGCATGAGGAGCATGAGGAAGAAGCCAAAGAGAAGGAAGATCAGGCCGGTGAGACCATACTGCAGACCGATGGTTTTGTGATCCGTGGAGAAGATGTACTTCCAGACGAAGCTCTGTTCATGATGCCCGTGTGCATGGTCATCATGCGAATGGTCGTGGGCGTGATCGTGAGTGGTGGCGGCGGCGCTCATAGGCTGGGGGTCAAAAGGGATCAGAGGGGGTGGGCGTTCGCGAAGTCGAACTCGAAATCAGCGGTGGCCTTGCCGCCACGGACGGTGACGGTGTGGGTGATGCTTTGCGAAAACTGCGGATGCCAGGCTTCAACGATGTATTCGCCATCGGTGAGCGCCCGGGAGATGGAGAAACGACCGTCGGTGCCGGAGACTGCACTGTGCGCACCTTCGTGCACAAAGACCCAGGCGTTCATCCAGCGGTGCACATCACATTCAAGGCGGTAGATGCCCGGAGTGTTGAAGGTCTTCACATTTTCGTCGCCGCGTGATGGCTGCCCGAAGTTGTCGATGTTGGCACCTTTGCCCTGGGCATCGTAACGAGCGATGCGGATGTTGTGAAAGGTCAGGTCACTGTTGTGAAAGCGAACTTCCTGTCCGGCCTGGATGGACACGGTGTGCGGAACGAACTCGCACTTCGTCTGATCGACCAAGGGAGCAGCGGAGAGGTTGCTGGCGCGCTGGCTGCCACGCACGGTGATCACGGTGTCAGCGAGGGAGCCATCCGCAGCCACTTTCCATGTGGAATCAGTGATGTCGCCATGGCCGGTGCAAAAGGGATTGCCACCGACATCGACAACTTTGCGCAGTGCGGAAGCATCAGCACCTTTGAGCGTCACCTTGCCGGTGATGCTGGGGGTTTCGGCGATCTCCACAGCGGGAGCGAGCTTCACCTCGGCGGCGGCTTCAGGCATCTTGCCGCAACTCACGTTCGCGATCAGCATGACGGCTCCGAAGGCAGCCCAAGGTGCCTGGCGGGAGACGGTTTGCTTCACACGGGTCATTGCAGTTGAAATTACTTGGCGGCAGGTGCAGCGGCAGCAGTAGCGCCAGGGCCGGCGGGGATGTCACCTGGGACATTCTTTTTGGCGAAAGGCTCCAGCTCGGTGACAGTCCACTGGGAAGTGCGTTTTTCTTCATCGCGCACCTTCTGCACCATTTCCTTGGTGATCATGGAGCCTTCATTGCCCCAGGAGTTACGAACGAAAGTCAGCACGTTGGCAAGGTCCTGAGAGGACATGGCCGCGCCGAAGGGCTGCATGCCGCCGGGGGTGTTGAAACCCTGGCCGTTCACGGTGACGGGGCCGGTGAGGCCGTGCTGCACGATGCGGATCAGACGCTCGGTACCACCGAGGACGTACTCAGACTTGGCGAGAGGAGGGAACTGGCCGGGAAGACCGCCGCCATTGCCCTGATGGCAACCACCGCAGACGGAATAACCGCTGGCACCTTTTTTCATGGCCAAGGCGAAAGGATCAAGAGCAGCTCCGGCTCCGGCTCCGCCCGGGCGTGGGTCACCGCCACCAGCGGCGGCAAAAGGATTGCTGACGTTGAAGCTCCAGCCGCCGGTCATCGGGCCAAGCTGGCCACCGGCGATGATGGCAACGAGCATGAGCAAAAACATCGCCCACAGGGGAGCGGGCTGGCTTTCGGGAGCGAGATCTTCCTTCTCGCGCTTCACGGCGGAGTGAAGGCGATCAAGATCGGTGCTGTCTGGATGGGCGGGTGCGCTCATGGGGGCGTGCGGGTCGCGAGAGGGGGCTACTTTTTGGCAGGAGAGGCAGCGACGGCTGCGCTCTGTCCGGGGACGGGATAATCCTTTTTCAGGGAGAGAAGGTATTCGACGAGGCGTTCGGCTTCCTTCGTCGGGACGACTTCGTAACCGGCAGGCGGTGCAAACTTCTTCGGCAGCTTCACGGCACGTTCGGAGACGGGGCCTTGAATTTTCTGCACGGTGAAGAGACCGGTGTAGGCGGGCATCGTGCTCCAATCGTGGATGGAGCGTGGTGAGTAGAGATGCTGGTAAAGAGCGGCGGCCGATGGGGCACGCCAGCCGTAGTTGGCGAGGTCAGGTCCGACACGCTGGATGCCGAGCAAGGCGTATTTCTCACCGAGGTAGTCACCCAGAACATTGGAACGAGCCGGAGTGGTGGGGCGGGCTTCCTGATCCTGACCCCAGCCTTTGTACCAGCCATCCAGGCCGAGCTGAACCGGACGAATCATCTGCGTGTGGCACTGATTGCAGCCTTCACGGATGTAAACGAGCTGGCCCTGGCCATTGACGGGGGCAGGTGGGAAGAATCCTTCAACGCCGTCCTTGTCCTTGTCATAAGCGACAGGGGTAAGCTGTTCGTACTGCATCGCCGGAAGAACGATGAGACACAGCCATGGCAGCCCGAAAGAGGCGGCGAGACCGAGAATGAATGTGCGGAAGTTCATCATGCGTGGGCTTCGTGGGGAAGAGCTTGATCGCCATGGTCGTGTTCAAGCAGGGTAGGTGCCGAACTGCGGCGACCCAGGCCTGCGACCATGAGCAGAAGGTGAAGAAGGAACATGAAGTTGGAGAAGCTGATGAGGCCCCAGGCCACCGCACGTGAGACCACGTAAGGGCGGGAATTGATCACGTGATTCATGAAGGTCTGGTCCCAATGCTCAGGATCGTTCAGATCTGCGCCCTGCTGCCAGCCGGCCACGAGGCTCATGATGACGATGGTGCCGATGCCGTAGACCGAGAACCAGAAGTGATTGCGGATCAGGCGGACGCTGAGCCATTCACAACCGGAGAGGCGAGGCACAATGTAGTAGATGGCACCAAACACGCACATGCTGAAGAAGCCGTACAAGCTGACCACCTGGAACGAATACCATGACTGGGTGAACTGCAGGTTGGCACCGGTCCAGAAGGCGGAATTCAGGGCAAGAACCAGACCGGACACAGGATAGAACAGGGCTCCGAAGAAGATGAAGCGGAGGGTTGGGCTGGCGGCCACGGAGCTGTGCTTGCCGAGGGTGGTGAGGTGGTGATTGAGACCCACAAGACCCACTGGAATCAGCAAGAGCACGCCAGCGCAGGCACCGACCGAGGACATCCAGGCTGGCAGAGGGCCACCCATGTATTTCTGCATGCCGGTCCAACCGCCAAGGATGGCGAGGCTCCAGAAACCAGCAGATGCCAGCTGTGCCGAAGCAATAGGCTGTCCGGTGATTTTTGGAATGAAGTAATAAGCCGAGCCGACACCCACAGGGACGAAGAAGAGCAGGATCACCGCGTGGATGTACCAAGCATCGATGCCAGCGCCGATGGCACCCAGGCCTGGCAGGCAATGGAGGGCGACGTTGGCGGTGATGAAGATCCATGGGAACCAGAAGCAGGCGCCGAGGATGTACCAGGTGCTGACCATGAAGCCTTCGGGACGGAAGGCGCGGCCAAACATGCGGGCGATGGGCCAGGCATAGCAAAGGAAGCAGGCCAGCAGCACGGGCCAGACGAACTTCGGCATTTCAAGCCACTCGATCGAGGTGCTCTTGCCCATGAGGATGGCGAGGATGCCGAAGGTGATGGTGATGTTCCAGAACACGCCGGCGGTGATGAGGAGGGTCTTGCCACCCTTCAGTTCCTGACCGGAGCGGCGTGCCATGATCCACAGCATCACGCCCAAAGCGGCCTGAATGCCCCAACCATAGACGAGCGCATTGATGTGTGCAGGCTGCAGGCGGCCATAAGTGATGTACGGGCAGTCTCCCAGAAACTCAGGTTCCACCAGCTTGATCGCGGCGAGAACGCCGAGCAGCGTGGAGAGCATGAGCCAGAAGGCTCCATTGGTGAAGAGGAAGAGCACAGGTCCTTTCACCGACTTGTCGATCGCCGCGCGGCGAAGATTGTCGGCCTGAAGGTCCGTGTCAGGGGTGGCGGGAGTGGTCTGCATGACTTACTTGGGCGAAGCGGGTGCGGCAGGGGCTGGTGCAGGGGCTGCGGGTACGGCGGGGATCGGAGGTGCGGAGCCAGCAGGAGCTGCGGGGACCGAAGGAACAAACGTGGTGGGAATCGGAGGCGCAGGGTTTGATGGAGCAGCAGGTGCTGGGGCTGGAGCTGCGGGAGCGGCAGCAGCCGGTGCAGGAGTTGCAGCAGCGGCCTGTTTGAGCTGGGTGGGTGATCCCGGGACAACCTGAGTGCTGACGGCGGGCTTCTTGGCGCTGAGTGCAGCGAGCGTCTTCGTAAAGACCGCGTTCTTCTTGGCCTCGTCGTTCAGGCCAAGCTTGGCGATGTTTTCAGACTGCGCCTTGAGGATCTCAGCGGTGTAGTCGCGGCGCTCCTGTTCGCGCGGGTCAAAGCCCTGCTTCGAATCAGTGATGGACTGGATGAGGATGAAGAGCACGGCGAAGCCTGCGAAGGCTCCGAGCACCCACACAAAGGTGGCACCGGCTTTTTTAGGTTGATCGGGCTGCGACATGGAAAATCGGGGAATCAGTTGATGACGTTCACGGACTCAAGGAGGCGCGGATCACGCCATGGATACAGGCTGTATTTGGCCAGGCCACGGAGGTAGAGGAAGCCCATGATGCCAAAGACGGCGCAGAAAGCTGCGATGTCCTGCACCCAGGCATACGGAGCCAGAACGCCGAGGCCAAGGGACGGGCCACGCTCAGGGATGACATTCCAATAGATGTCCACCACGTGCATGAAGAGGATCCAGATACAGCCAAGGCTGATCACCACGGGGTTCTTTTTGCGCTGCTGGGAGAGCAGGAAAAGGAAGGGAACGATGAAATGCCCGAGGAGAATGAAGATGGAAACAGCCTGCCAGCCTTCCGTGTTACGGATGAGGTAGAAGCGGGTTTCTTCCGTGATGTTGGCGTACCAGATCAGGAAATACTGGCTGAAGGAAATGTAGGCCCAGAACACCGTGAAGGCGAAGAGGAGCTTGCCCATGAGATGGTAGTGCTCATCTGTGACGACCTTCTGCAGGTAGCCCAGGCTGCGCAGCCAGGTGACGACCAGAATCGACAGCGCCATGGAGGCCCACGCACAGCCCGCAAAGATGTACACGCCCCACATGGTGGAAAACCAGTTGTAGTCCAGACCGACGAGCCAGTCGAAGGCGGCAAAAGTGACGGTCAGGGCGAAAGGTAGAAGGACGATGCAAGAGAACTGACGGGACCAGATGGTGTGCTTGATGTCGCCGTCCTGCTCCTGCTGGAGTGATTTACCACGCAGGGTGCGGGCAATGAACCAGAGGATAAGGAAGTAGAGTGCAAAGCGGGTGTACCAGGAGAACCAGGTGTTGAGGTTCATGTAACCGAACTTGGTCACAAGCACATGCAGATGGGGATTTTCCACGGCCATGTGATGCAGCGCCTGCTTTACGGTCGTTGGATGAGCGGCATGGGCGGCATGTTCCGCAGCGGTGCGATGGTGGCCCATCCACTCATAGAGCGGCTTGTTGACCGCAGTGATCAGAAGGGGAGAGGCAAGAATGGCCAGAGGGACCACCATGTTGGCCAAATTTTCCCAGATGCGGCGCACGGCAACACCCCAGCTTGAATTGGAGGCGCTGTGGAGGAGGATCCAAAAGCAGCCTCCCACCACGAAGGTGAAGCAGAAGAAGACGGCGAACAGCCAGGAGTAGGCAAAGGTGTCCGTTTTCGTGAAGAAGAACCAAAGGGAAGCCAGGAAACCGAGCCCGCCCAAGAAGCCGAGCGTGTTGATAAGCTTGCCGCCCTTGGCTGTTTCGAATTTTTCTCCGCCCTGGGGCAGATCGTTAAATGTGACGTGGTGACTCATGCCGGGATTCGCGTGATCGTGCCGTTACTGGAGGGGAAGGGTGACGCCAGACTCTTTAGCGGCGATTTGCAGAGAGCGGATGTAGGCCACAATGGCCCAGCGGTCGCGCAAAGTGATGTTGCCGCCGTAGCTGCCCATGAGGCCTTTGCCGTTGGTGATGACATCAAAGATGGCACCATCCGCACGGTAGGCGGCGGCATTGGCAGCATCCAGATTGCCAGGCTGCTGAAAGTTGAAGGCGGTGAGGATGCCGTATTTGGAGGTCACACCCTTGCCGTTGCCGGAGGTACCGTGGCAGATGGCGCAGTTGATGTTGTAGCGCTGCTCGCCGCGCTTGATGAACTCCGCATTGAAGACAGAGGGATCGCTGGTGATTTCTTCCGGCAGACCGTCGCCGTAGAAGTCGCCGACTTTGCCGGTGTCATAGTAACCCAGACCGCTGGTGAAAGCGACGCGGGCAGGCTTGGCCTTAGGACCGACTGCATCAACCGCAGGCACTGCGGGGATTTCGAAACCCATTGGCAGGGTGCCTTTGACCGGCAGGCGGGCGCCACGGCCATCCGCAAAGAATTCTGTGCCGACCTGGTATTTCACCTTGGCCTGATGGTCCATGTCCGGGATGATTTCGAGCGGCGGCAGTTCGGATTTGCTGCCACGGAAACCAAACGCGCTCACGACGATCGCGATGACGAAAAGATAGCTGAGAAAGAAGTACTTCATGGTGCGGGTAAGCGAGGCTTAGATTTCGTCCTCCACGAGTTCGATGTTCTTGCCGCCGACTTTTTCGAGAAGACTCTTGGTGCCTTCCTGGGAGAATTTAGGATCGCGCGCTTCGATGCAGACGAAGAAACCGTCGTCCGAGAACTTGCTGAAATTCTTGGAAACGAAGAGAGGATGATTCCAGCGTGGCAGGCCGATGAGCGCCAGCAGGCCGAACAGAGTGGTGAAGGCGCTGAACAGAATCGTCAGCTCAAACATCACGGGGAAGAAGGCCGGAATGGTCCAGATGTCGGTGGGCTTGCCCTGCACAACAGTGGGGTAGGTTTCGACGATCTTTTGCAGGAAGCCGAGGCCGATGCTGCTCCAGAAATTGGTCTGAGTGATCGTTTCCAGAGTGAAGGCGACCGTGGTTCCGGTGATGCCACCGCAGAAGACGAACATGGGCAGCTTGGAGCGTGGGTTGCCCATCGCATCATCCATGCCATGGATAGGGAAGGGCGAATGCACGTCCCAGCGCTGGTAGCCGGCATCGCGCACATGCTCGGCGGCATGGTAGAGATCCTTCACGCTGTCAAATTCAGCGAGGTAGCCGTGGACTCGTTTGAGGGTGGTGCTCACAGTCAGGGTTCAGTTAAAATGTTAAGCGGCAACGGGTTTGGCGACGTGACGGTCAGGATAGTCCATGAGGTCTTCCTCCTGGATGCCCTTCTCACCATGGTCGTCCTGGTGCGGGTTCGACTGAGGGCAGACGCCTTTGACTTCACCGATGGCGATGACAGGCAGGAAGCGCAGGAACAGCAGGAACAGCATCATGAAGAAGCCGAAGGTGCCGAGGAAGGTGTACTTATCGACCCAGGTGGCCTGATAGACGCCCCAGGAGCCCGGCGTCATGTGACGCTCAAGCGTGGTGGCGATGATGACGTAGCGTTCGAACCACATGCCGGCGTTCACGAACATGCAGACGATCATGACGACCCACACATTGTGACGGCACCAGCGGCTCCAGAAGAGCTGAGGGGCAAACACGTTGCAACTGAACATCCAGTAGTAGGCCCAGGTGGAAGGACCGGTGAGACCACGCAGCGTGAAAGCGGCGGCTTCATACGGATTGGCGCTGTAGTAGGCCACGAAGAGCTCCATGCAGTAGGCGTAACCGACGATCGTGCCCGTGAGCAGGATGATCTTGGCCATGTTGTCCACGTGCTTGGCCGTGATGAGGTCATCCAGGCCGTAGATGCGGCGGACAGGAAGCATCAGGGTCAGCACCATCGCGAAACCACCGAAGATGGCGCCTGCGACGAAGTAGGGAGGGAAGATGGTGGTGTGCCAGCCGGGAACGATGGAGGTGGCGAAGTCGAAGGACACGACGGAGTGCACGGAGAGCACCAGCGGTGTGGAGAGAGCTGCCAGAAGCATGTAGGCGGTCTCATAGTGGCTCCAATGGCGGTTGCCACCGCGCCAGCCGAGGGCGAACAGGCCGTAGAGGAACTTCTTCAAGCCGGGGCGGCAACGGTCACGCAGCGTGGCAAGGTCGGGCACGAGACCCAGGAACCAGAACACGGCAGACACGCTGAAGTAGGTCGAAACGGCGAACACGTCCCAGAGCAGAGGGGACTTGAAGTTTTGCCAGATGGCGTTGGCGTTCGGGATCGGCGCGAGGAACCAGACCATCCAGACACGACCGACGTGGAAGGCCGGGAACAAACCGGCGCACATCACGGCGAAGATCGTCATGGCTTCCGCAGCACGGTTCACTGACGTACGCCACTTTTGGCGGGTGAGGAACAAGATGGCGGAAATGAGCGTACCGGCATGACCGATACCGATCCAGAACACGAAGTTGGTGATGTCCCAAGCCCAGGCGACCGGCTGCTTCTGACCCCAGACACCGACGCCGGTGGAGATGAGGTAGGTAAAGCAGAAGACCATCAGTCCGGTGAGCAACACGGAAGGCACAAACAGGATCCACCAGAGGGCGGGCTGCTTGTTTTCCACGATGCCGCAGATGCGGTTCGTGATCCACGAATAGGAGCGGTTGTTCAACACCAGCGGCTCGCGGTCGAGAATGCGCGGGGTGTTAGATGCTGTAGCGGAGGCGTCCATGTGTCCGGGTTAGTATTGATTGTTGCTCCACACGGCGATGTTCTCTGCGCCGGGCATGTTCTTGTTCGGATTGCGCAGACGGGCGAGGTAGCTCGTGCGAGGGCGGGTGCCGATGTACTTGAGCAGCTGGTAGTTGCGGGGCGATTCCGGGATGCTCTTCGTTGGATCCTTGAGATCTTCGTAGCCCTTGATCTGGACGATGGCGCTGTTTCTGTCGGCCAAGTCCCCGAAGACGATCGCTTCTGCCGGGCAGGACTGCTGGCAGGCGGTTTTGACGGTGTCGGTCGGCACGCGGAAGTCCTTGGAGTCGCGCTGGACCTGCTTCTGCAGGATCTTGGCGGATTCGAGGCGCTGCACGCAGTAGGTGCACTTCTCGATAACACCACGCATACGGACGGTGACGTTCGGATTGCGCTGAAGGCGGATGCTTTCGTCCTCACGCTTCTCACCCAGAGGGCCGGCGTAAAGATTGCCGACTTTCATGCCGAGCACGGTGGTGTCGATCAGCGGATTGCGCTTGTTGTAGTCGAACCAGTTGAAGCGGCGGGCGGTGTAAGGGCAGTTGTTCGCGCAGTAGCGGGTGCCGATGCAGCGGTTGTAAGCCATGGCGTTGAGGCCATCTGGCGTATGGACGGTGGCGTTCACCGGGCAGACGGTCTCGCACGGAGCGGATTCGCACTGCTGGCAGGCCAGCGGCTGGTGCACCATTTCGGCGTTCTCGAGCTGCTCAGGCGTGGCGTTGTCTTCGGCCCAGGTGCTTTCCTGATCCACACCCACAGAACCATCTTCGTTCTTGTGTGTGCCCCACTTTGGCACGGCGAAGTAGCGATCCATGCGGATCCACTGCATCACACGTCCTTTGCGGACCTGATCTTTGCCGACGACTGGAATGTTGTTTTCGCTCTGGCAGGCGACGAGGCAAGCCGTGCAACCAATGCACTTGCTCAGATCGATGGACATGCCCCACTGGTGCTGCTTCTCGTAGTCGAAGCCGTCCGGGTTCTCTTCGGATTTCACTCCGACCTGGCCTTTGTAGAAGGAGATGTTTTCCGGGATGTGGCTGTCCATGCCGGTCTTCTGCGCGAAGGCCACATCTTTGTTGAAGGTGTCGAGGGTACCTTCACGGTAGACCGCACGGCCTTCCATGGTGTTCTGGCTCTGCGTGATCGCCAGTTCAGCGATGGTGGGGAGCACTTCGATCTTGGCACCGCTCAGGACGAACGTGCCGGGCTTCGTGCGCAGAACGTAAGCGTTCACGCCGCGGTCGCCACTGACCATGCCGACACCGATCTGGCCGTAGCCGAGAGGCAGTGTGATGGAATTGGAGACATGCCCGGGAGCTTCGATGGCGGGGATTTCGATCGAAATATCACCAACGGTAATTTTGACGTGCTGGCCTTCCTTGAGGCCCAGACGGCGGAAGGTGACGGAGCCAATCCAAGCCGCGTTTTCCCAGGTGAGTTTCGTGACTGGATCCGGAGCTTCCTGAAGCCAGGCGTTGTTGACGTAGCGGCCGTCATAGACGCTGGAGTCGGCGACGAGGACGACTTCGAGCGCATCGTCCGTCGGAGCGACGACAGGCGCAGCCTTGGCAAGGATGCCAGCAACGGCGGCGACATTCGGAGCCTTCGTAGCCTTGGCGTAAGCGGAGCCTTTGAGGAAGCCGTCACGCAGGGTGAAATTCCATTTCTTTTCGTCGAGGCTGCCAGCAACGGTGGCGAAGGTATCGCGCACGGCGGTATAGGCGGCGTCTTCGGCGGGGGCAGCAGGTGCGGCACCGGCAGCGGCTGGCGCAGCAGCTTCGACCGGACCCAGCTTTTTGCGGCCAAGCAGCGCAAGGAGAACTTCCACACGGCTTGCACCGTCATAGAGAGGAGCGATCATCGGCTGGACGATCGAGTAGGTGCCATCAGCAGCACGGACATCACCCCAAACCTCAAGGTAATGAGCAGCCGGGATGTGCAGCGCAGCCTGACGAGAAGTGACGTTTTTCTGCGTGCCGACGTGAATGAGCTTCACTCCCTTGTCTGCCACGAGTTTGGCCAGTGCGGTAGCGTCTGGGGCGTCGTAGTAGAGGCTGGAAGGAGTCAGCGAAAGGAGGGTCTTGACCTGACCGCCGGCAATGGCGGTCTGAAGATCGGCGAAGGTGCCGAGTTCAGGGGAAGGAGCGCCTTGCAGCAGATCAATGGTCGAGCCGTAAGCGCCAAGGGCGTTGTTGATCGAAGCGACCAGCGCATGCACTTCCGCGCCGTAGCGGGAACCGGCGAGGACGACGGCCTTGCCTTTGTTGTCGATCAAATCACGCACTGCAGGTGCGATCCACTCTTTGAGGCTGGCTGGCGCGGTGTCGGCCAAAGCCTTGGCGGAGGCGTCTCCCAGCTGGGCGGCGATCACAGCTGCAGCCACAGGGATGAGACTTGCCGCGATCGGCTTGCGATGATCGGCCATGCCGCCGGTCAGCGTGTAACGATTTTCCAGGACGTAGAGGCGGTTCATTTCCGCTTCGGTCGTTTCCTTCGTCTTGGCACGATGCTTGGTGAAAGCAGAGATAGGCTCGCCTGCCACGGGGTCCACCCCGAGGAAGTCGCAGTCCAGAGAGAAAATGCGCATCGCGGAGCCGAGCTTCACGAAGGGCTTCACATCGGCGCCCAGCACTTCCTTGTTGGCAGCGGCCTGGCCTTCGCCACCCACGGCTTCGTATTGGAACAGTTTGATCTGCGGGAAGGCGGCCTTCACCTCGCCCAGCAGGCGCTGGTAGGTCGGGGAAGTCGAGCCGCCCATCACGATGCCAAGGCTGGCACCCGAGGACTTTTTCGCTTCATCAATGGCTGCGGCGAGCAGTTCGTTCGCCTTGGCCCAGGAAAGTTCTTTGCCAGCGCCCATCGGCTTCTGGGAGCGCTCAGGATCGTACAGATCCAGCACGGAGGCCTGTGCAAAGCTGTTAAGCCCTCCACCCAGCGGGTGAAGCGGATTGCCAGCAAGGTGCGTTGGACGACCTTCATGCGTGGTGACCACCAGAGGCACAGCACCACCGTTTTGGGGCATCGTGGTTGCGTACAGGAGCGACTTGCCCGGCACCATCCATTCGACGTGCTGGGTGTAAGGCAGGATATTGACGAGGGGACGGCGGCAGCTGGCCAGACCCATCATGCCCACGCTGGCACCCATGATCTTCAAAAATTCACGACGGCTGTTCTCACGCTCTTCGTCGTTCAGGCTGTCTCCCGCAGGGAATTCCTGGCCCAGATTTTTCAAGAAATCTTCACGACGGTCCAATTCGGCGACACTGCGCCAATAGCGCTTGGCGTTCTGCGGCTCCTCAGGATGCTTCCAAATACGTTTCATGTGTCAGTAAAAGGGGCGCGGGGGTTAGCGATGGCAGGTGGTGCAGGATTCCGGCGGCTGAATCTGCCAGTGCTTCTTGATCTGGGTGCCCACTTCAGTCTGGGTCACGTTTTTACCGTAGGTTTTCTCCGCGAGAGCGACGATCTGTTCAAGATTGTCAGCTTTGGCACCTTCACCGCCGATGGTGGTGGCGATCTCGGCTGCTGGAACCTTCTTGTCGATAAGAGTCTTGTAAAACTCGTTGCGCTTCAGGTCGCTGGGCTGGTAGTCCAGCTTGGTGACGAACTCGAGAGGGCGGAGGTTCTTCTCAGGATTGCGGTGGCAGTCAAGGCACCAGCCCATGGACTGCGACTGATCGTGGCGGACAACTTCCATTTCGTTGATCTTGCCATGGCAGGAAACGCAGGAGATGCCGCGGTTGAGATGCGCGCTGTGATTGAAGTAAACGTAGTCAGGCGCCTTGTGAACCTTGACCCATGGGATCGACTTGCCGGTTTCGTTGGCCTTGATCACCATCTCCAGCTTGGGAGAATTGCTGCGGATGTTGCCTTTGCCCGGGCCATGGCAGTTGAAGCAGGTCTGGTTAGTCGGCACGTTCGAGTGACTGGAGGTCTCCACGAAGCTGTGACAATACCGGCAATCGAGCGCGAGCTGTCCTGCATGAATCTTGTGTGAAAATGGCACCGGCTGCGTCGGTTCATAACCTACGCGAGTGTATTTCGGTGTGAAGTAGTAGGCAATGCCGACACTCACGCCGAAGGCAATGAACACGACGGCAATGGCGAGCTTGAGCGGCAGCCAGTTGGTCCAACGCGGAAAAAAGTTACCCATAGAAAGTGTCGGCAGATGAGCTTGTGAAAAATTTCACAAGGAAGTCCAGAATAGGGAGACGTGAGCAGGTTTGCAACCGTCATCTGTAATTTTTTTGAACTTTTGTATGCAAGGCTTGTCTATTGCGATTCTGTCGCAAAAAAAGCTGCTGGAGCGCGTTTTTCCCGCCTCTGGTGTTCAACCCCACTCGACCCAGAGCACATTGTGCTCAAAATCCAGAGTCACGCGGTAATCCTCCAGCAGATACGTACCGAGACGTGACGGCCCTGGCATCACATCCACCTGAGCAAAGGGGTAATAAGATCCGAACAGCCCGAGCGCCTTGAACTCCAGCACGCGCACATTTGCCTCCTTGGGAGTCTGCGCGCCACCAACGCCCGTGATCAGGTAGTTTCCGCCCACGTCCCAGCCGCCATTCCTGTAGCCCAGCACCTCGGCGACACGGCGGTCCAGCTGTACACCGAAAACAGAACCTGAGTCGACCACGGCCTCCCAGGAAAGTTTGCGGCATTTGAGAAGCGTCGTCGGCACGCCGTGCTTCATGCTGAGGCTGGCCTTGTGCATGTGCTTGCGCACCTGACCTGGAAAACTGCGGGTAATGCCAAACTCAAACTCCTCCTTCAAAAAGTCGAGCGTCGCATACTTGCAGTTCCTGGCCAGCATGTTCACGCCCAGCAGAGAGACCCCAAGATGCTCCTTGAGAATGCCCGCACCCAGAGTCGTGCGCTGCATGCGGACGATGCAGGGCAGGTTTTCCAGACGCCAGGAGCCGATTTCCAGCGTCGGGATGATGGCTGCCATGCCTGGTACGTTTTCCAGCACCCCAGCCATGGTGGGCCGAACCTGCGGCACCGTGCGCATGCCGTACTCCACCGCTTGTTCAGCATCGAACACGCTCATGGCCGCCCCGGTGTCGAGCATGTACTTTGTTGGTTTGTGGCCATTGAGGCTGACTTTGAGGTAGGGGATGCCTCGCTCATAATACATGGGCACCTTGACCACACCCTCAGGCGGCGGAACGCTGTTCGTTCGTATGTTGAAGCTGCCTTTGCTCGTCGGCTTGAGTTCGGAGGCTGAGATCGCCTGCGCCTGCAACTGCTTCTGCACCGTCTCTGGCACCGCCTCTCTTTTCACCGCAAACGAATCGGCACATCCGGTGAAACAGGCCATGGCACCGGTCGTCAGCGCCATTCTTAGGATGATGGTGAAATGCAGACCATTCATGATACGCAAGCCTTCCGTTGGGGGATTACCACTGTCAACCAGCAGCGCTCACAAGAGTTGCGGACTCACCGCTCAAGCCAGAGTGCATTGCTGCGAAAATCCACCGTCAATCGCGTGCCCTGCCAGAACCGTGAACCGATGCGCTTTGGGCCGGGCATGACATACAGGGTGGCTCCCGGATGAGTCTCCCCGCACAGTGTGGCCGCAGGAACTTGGATCGTGCGCGCACCCACCTGATCCGCCCGCACGCTGCCGCCGACGCCGCTCAAGATCAAACCTTCGCCCATGCCCATGCCATCGTGCGCATGGCCCAGACGGGCGGCAGTGCTTTGATCGATCACGATGCCCCAGGTCGAACCCGAATCCACCACCGCGTCCCAGGAGATGCCGCCGGAGCTGACCCGGATGACGGGCATGCCGTTCACCCAGCGCAAGGGCGTACGCGTCACCACACCCCGGGTGGGCTGAAACGTATTAGAGAATCCCAGCTCCACCGTGTTGCGCTGGTAGTCGATGGTCAGAAAGCTGCAGTGCCGGCGCAAGTGATCCATGCCGAGGATGGCGCTGCCCAGCCCATTGGGCCGAAAGCTGGAAATGCCACGCACCAGGCACCGCACGTTCGTAGCGTGCCATTGGCCGAGATCCATGGTGCTCATCACCGCCTGGCTGGCTCCTGCGGTACCATGAACGCCGCGAATCTGCAGCCTGCGCCCGCCGGAGGGAAGGAGACCGCAGTCCGTGGCCACATCAGGCTCGAAGACGCTCAGCGTGGCGCCAGTGTCCAGGAGCAGAGAAATGGGGCGCTGGCCGTTGATGCTGGCCATGATGTGCGGCGTTCCCGCCCGCAGCTGCATCGGCACCGCCACATCTGCCTCGGGATTCTGCGGCCCCACCGGCAGAAACGGCATCATGCACGATGACATCAAACACATGATCAGAAGGGCGAAGAATGTTTTCATGCGGCTGACGCATGATTACCTCCTTTCCGCGCATGCGCATCCGGTGCTTTTGCCATGAGGCATGACGATTCGTTCAAATCACACACAAATCCTTGTGCCCAGCGGCGTATTATCGGAGATTTCCTTTTTGCCGACCTGAATGACAGCCTACCTGATTCGACGCCTATTGCTCATCCCGCCGACGCTCATCGGCATGACGTTGGTGGTGTTTTTGATCATTCGTTTCACTCCCGGCGGCCCGATGGAGCAAGCACTGCTGGAAGCACGCATGAAAAGCGACGGGCAGCGCGGTGGCACAAACCGTCAGCAATCCAGCGGCCTGACCCCTGCACAGCTGCTGAAACTGCAGGAGCAGTACGGCCATGATAAACCCTTCCTGATCGCCTATGCCTCATGGCTGGGAGCCTGGCCGAAAGAGACGAATCGTTCCCGCGCCGAATACGCCGATGGTAAAACGGAAACCGAAGTCAAAATCCCCGGCACTGCGAGCCTGGTGGTGGTGAAGCGAACAGCCCAGAACACCGCAGAGATCATGCCGAGCAAGGAAGTGGACTCCTCCTCATGGAGAGCCCGCATCATCACACCTGAGCAGCAAAAAATCGAATGGGAGAAGGTGAATCCGGGCCAGAAGCTCGACAAACCGCAGCCCTACGTGGCGCTTATTTATCAGCCCAAATTTGCCGGAGTGCTGGAGGGAAATCTCGGCGACTCCACACGCTACAGCGAACCGGTGTGGACGATGATGAAGCGACGGTTTCCGATTTCGCTGTTCTACGGCATCACCTCCATTCTGCTGACCTATCTGGTGTGTGTGCCGCTGGGTGTCTTGAAGGCCATCAAGCATCGTACGCCCACAGACACCGCCACCTCGGTGCTGATCTTCTTTGGCTATGCGATTCCTGAATTCGTGCTCGGCGTGTTTTTGATGGTGATCTTTGCCGCACGGCTGCGCTGGTTTCCGCTGGAAGGCTTCGTGAGCATCAACTTCGCGGAACTCAGCTTCTTCGGCAAAATCTACGATCTGCTCCATCACGCCTTCCTGCCGTTGTGCTGCTACATGGTCGGCAGCTTCGCGGGACTGACGATGCTGGTGAAAAACAACCTGCTCGACCAGCTTGCCAGCGATTACGTGCGGACTGCGGTGGCCAAGGGCGTGGAGTTCAAACGCGCCGTCATCGGTCATGCCCTGCGCAATTCCTTCATCCCTGTGGCCGCCACGATGGGGCAGGCGCTCACGGTGCTCGTGGCCGGCAGCTTCCTCGTCGAGCGCATTTTCGACATCGACGGCTTCGGTCTCATGGGCTTCAACGCCCTGCTGGAAAAGGATTATCCCATCGTCATGGCCACCGTCACCGTGAGTGGACTGCTTCTCATGCTCGGCAACCTGCTTTCCGACATGATCACCGCACGACTGGATCCCCGCATTCGATTTGAGTGATGAACCGCAAACTCTCCATCGCAGCCATCACCCTCGGTGCTCTCGCCATTCTCGGCGAGCTGTGCGGCATCTTGATTCCCACCGTTTCCTGGTTCTTCGACAATGGCCCCAAATTTGGCTGGGTCAGCTCGGTGCTGCTGATCGTCGGCGGCATTCTCGGTCTGCGGTTCCTGCCGCGTGAGATCCGCTGGACGCCGGTGACCTTGCAGCGTTTCCGCCGTTTCCGCAGCATTGGCCGCGGCTGGTGGTCGTTCCGCATTCTGCTGGTGCTGATCGCACTGGCGATGCTGGATCAGGCTCTCGTGGGCAAGCGTGCGCTGCTGGTGCGGTGTGATGGCAAAACGTATTTCCCTGCGTTCTCCCAGAAGCGTTATCAAGCGCAGGACTTTGGCCTCGCGGGAGAGCAGGAGGCGAACTACCGCGAACTGAAGGAGCGCCTGAACAAGGAGAAGCGCGGCTTCGTATGGATGCCGCTGGTGCCATGGGACCCGGTGCTGGACACCGACTCGCTGCAATCGATCACCCTGGAGCAGCGTGGTGGCGTATGGTTCAAGCCGGGCGATGCCGAACCCTATTCGGGACGCGCGCAGCAGTTCTATGCGGATGTGCCGACGCAAAAGCACACGGACACACGTTTCCGTAAAGGCCTGCCGGATGGAGAGTCGCTGGGCTACTCGCGCACTGGCGCGCTGGCGCTTTCCTCCTACTACAAGGCCGGGGTGAAAGACCGTGAAAAATGGACCGGCGAGATGCCGCAGGACGAGTTCGAGAAAGCAGCGGTCACCTCCTATCAAATGATCGTCTATCCGGCGATCCCACCGTTGTGGAAAGCGGGACACTACTTGGGTACCGACAGCCGCGGCTGGGATGTGCTGGCGCAGATTTATGGCGGATGGCAGCTCAACCTGAAGGCGATTTTGCTGTTTATTCTTTTCACCTACGGTGTTGGCATCATCATCGGTTTGCTGATGGGTTTTCTCGGCGGCTTTTTTGACATCGCCATGCAGCGTTTCATCGAGATTCTCGATGAGCTGCCCTTCCTCTACATCGTGATGATCCTGATCAGCATCATCGGCGTGGCCAATATGAACCTGCTGATTCTCCTCGGTGTGATCTGCTTCTTCTCCTGGACGAGCCTGACCTACTCGCTGCGTGCGCTGGCTTACAAGGAAAAGGAGCGTGACTACATCGCCGCCGCCCGCCTGCAGGGCGCGAGCACCTGGCGCATCCTCACGCGCTACCTGCTGCCGAACATGCTCGCCACCATCGTGACGAAAATTCCGTTCAGCGTCGCCGCCATCATTTCATCCATCACTGCGCTGGCGTTCCTCGGCTTTGGCCTGCCGGAAACCTATCCGCAGTGGGGCTGGCTGTTTGACGATGGCACCAGCCACCTTTCCGCCGTGTGGATCTCCATCTCGATGTTCAGCGTGATGGTCTTCATCCTCCTGCTCGTCACATTTGTCGGTGAAGCGCTGCGTGAGGCGTTCGATCCGAAGAAGTTCACCACCTATCAATGAAGCTCGCCGTTCCCCGTTTGCTGTTGGCTTTTACCACCGCCGCCATCTTTGGCGGTGCGCTGCATGCCGCAGATTTCCCGCCTTATGACGGCACCAAGGAGCGCGAGGCCTTTTGGAGCTTCTACAACAAGAAGGTGCTCGCAGGACTGCAGGGCCAGGAGAAGGAACTGCCCGAATTGATCTCGAAGGAAACTGATGCGGCGAAGAAAGCGGAGCTGGAGGCCCAGCTCACCGCGACACGCGAACGTCTGAAGAAGCCGGAGTACTTCACCTTTGCCAAACCGGAGGCTGTGCCGGCGGATTTGAAATGGGAGAACGGCATGGATGAGCCGGAGATCGGCGACTCCCATGCCAAGAAAGGCGGCACGATGCGCCAGTATGTTCTCTCTTTCCCACCGACGCTCCGCGTCCTCGGCGAGAACAGCAACAGCTCCTTCCGCGGTTATCAATACGACGATGTGGAGATGGCGTTGATCAGCCTGCATCCGGAAACCGGGCGCGTGATTCCTGCGATAGCGAAAGAGTGGGCCGTGGCCCCGGATAATCGCACAGTGTATTTCCGCATCGACCCGGATGCGACCTTCTCCGACGGGACGCCGATCGAGGCGGACGACTTCTTCAACCAGTTCTACATGCAGCTCAGCGAGTACCCGAAGAACCCCTTCGGCAATCAGTGGTATGGAGAGAATTACGCGAACATCACGCGCTACGATGCGCGCACGCTGTCCATCTCGCTCACGGAGCCCAAGCCGCTTGCGGCTTATTATGTGAACACCTCTCCCATGTCCCGCCGCTTCTACAGCGAGTTCGGACCGGATTTTGAGCAGCGCTACCAATGGCGCTGCAGGCCGACCTCCGGCCCCTATGTGATCCGTGAGGAGGACATCCATTTCGGTCGCGACATCGCTCTCACCCGCGTGAAAAACTGGTGGGCGCGGGACAAAAAATTCTCCCGCTATCGCTTCAATGTCGATCACATCGTTTATCGCGTCGTGCGTTTGCAGGAGAAGGTGATGGAGCTCTTCCGACAGGGCGAACTGGATGTCGAAGAACTCATGATGGGCATCCCGGAATACTGGTACGAGAAGCTGGAAATTCCTGAGGTACACAAGGGCTACATCCACAAGGCGAAGTTTTACAACGTCTGGCCGGGGTCTCACGCCGGCCTGTGGCTGAACTGTGCGGTGGCCCCGCTGAACAACAAGGAGGTGCGCCTGGGCCTGAGCTACGCCACGAACTACCAGAAGGTGATCGACTTTGATCTGCGCGGTGACTTCCAGCGGCTCAACTGCTTCAGCAAAGGCTTCCCTCTCATTGGTGATCCGCCCATCACCGCAAGGCCCTTTGATGTGCAGCTGGCGCGCGAGCATTTCGCCAAAGCCGGATACACCAAGCTCGGCAATGACGGCGTGCTGGTGAATGACAAAGGCGAGCGCCTGTCTGTGACCATCCTGCATCGCAAGGTGGAGATCATTCAAAAGGTCATGCAGCGGCTGAAAGAGGAGGCGATCAAAGCCGGCGTGGAATACAAGCTCGAGGGACTCGAAAGCACGTCCTACTTCCAGAAGGCCACGCAGAAGAAGCACCAGATCGCGTCCGTGGCGTTCAGCGTCACGCCGCCGATTCCTGATCACTACCAGGCCTGGCACTCCAAGGATGCGTTCATGGAAGACGGCAAAACGCCGAAACCGAACACCAACAACCTTTGCAGCTTCGCCGATCCGCGCATGGACAAATTCTGCGAGGACGAACGCCACGCAACGACGATCGAGGAGATCCGCAAAGCCTCCTGGGGCGCGGACCAGATCATCTACGACGAGGCCGCATGGATTCCCGCCTACGAGCAGAACTACTACCGCTGCGCCTACTGGCGCTGGGTGAAGTGGCCGGAAAAAACCTTCAATGTCGCTGTCAGCGAACTGCCGATGTCCAACCACGTGCACTGGATCGACGAAGATGTGAAACGCGAAACCGAGGCTGCAATGCGCGCCGGCAAAACCTTCCCCGAAACCGATCAGGTCTTCGATCACAATCTCAAAGCAGGAGGAACCAAGTAATGCCCACACCTCTGCTCGAAGTCCGCAATTTGCGTGTCGGTTTCCAGACAGACGAAGGTTTGCTCACCGCCGTGGATGGCGTCGATTTTATCCTCGAAGCCGGCAAGACGCTCGGAGTCGTCGGTGAAAGCGGCTGCGGCAAAAGCGTGACGGCCATGAGCCTGATGCGCCTGCTGCCACAGCCTGCAGGGCGCATTCTCAGCGGCGAAGTGCTGCTCGAAGGCCGCGATCTCACGAAGCTGCCGATCGACGCCATGCGGAAGATTCGCGGCAATGACATCGCGATGATCTTTCAGGAGCCGATGACGGCGCTGAATCCTGTGCAGCCTGTCGGCATGCAGATCATCGAAGCGATTCAGCTGCATGAGCCCACCACTCCCGCCAAGGCGCTCAGGCGCGCTGTTGAACTCATGGAATGGGTCGGCATCCCTGCGCCCGAACAGCGCGTGAACGAATACCCGCACCAACTCAGCGGCGGCATGCGCCAGCGTGTGATGATCGCCATGGCTCTCTCTTGTCATCCGAAGGTCCTCATTGCCGACGAGCCGACCACGGCGCTGGATGTCACCGTTCAGGCGCAGATCCTGGACCTTCTGAAGCGACTTCAAAACGAAACGGGCATGGCGGTCATTTTGATCACTCATGACCTCGGCGTGATCGCTGAAACCTGCGATGACGTCGCCGTCATGTATGCGGGTCGCATCGTCGAACGCGGGCCCGTGTATCCGATTTTCGCCAAACCACAGCACCCTTACACGCAGGGTCTCATCCGCTGCCTGCCGAAGCTGGATCATCCGCCCAAGACGACGCTGCCTGTCATCCCAGGCATGGTTCCCAGCCTCAGAGACATGCCTGCGGGCTGCCGCTTTGCCTCGCGGTGCCCGAATCCGCACAGCACCGATGTTTTAAACACCCGCCAGCCCTGGAAAGAATGCGGCAGCGGTCATGGTGTGGAAGCCTGCGCGTGCTTTGCCTCTCAAATCTCCGCGTCATGAGCCTCCTCTCCGTTCAAAATCTCAAGATGCACTTCCCGGTGCGCGGCGGTGTGTTTTATACCACCCAGGCTGTGTGCAAGGCCGTGGATGGCGTGAGCTTCGAGCTGAAAGCGGGCGAAACGCTGGGCCTCGTGGGTGAAAGCGGCTGTGGTAAGTCCACGGTGGCCCGCTCCGTGGTGCGACTGCTCAAGCCCACGTCCGGCAATGTGATCTTCGAAGGCAACGACATCTCGACTCAGCCGCAAAGCGCACTGCGCACGATGCGCCGTGAAATGCAGATGATCTTCCAGGATCCTGCCGAGTCGCTCAATCCACGGCATACCATCGGGCAGATCTTGGAGGAACCCTTCATCATTCAGAAGATGGGGACTCGCGCGGAGCGGGCTGAATGGTCCGTGGAACTGCTCAAGCGTGTCGGTTTGCCGGCGGATGCCATGCACCGCTATTCCTTTGAATTCAGCGGCGGTCAGCGGCAGCGCATTGGCATTGCGCGTGCCATCGCGCTGAATCCCAAGCTCATCGTTTGTGACGAGCCTGTCTCGGCGCTGGATGTTTCGGTGCAGAGCCAGGTGCTCAATCTCCTGCTCGATCTCCAGCGCGACATGGGGCTGAGCTACTTGTTCATCGCCCACGGGCTTAATGTGGTGAAACACATGAGCGACCGCGTGGCGGTGATGTACCTCGGCAAGATCGTCGAACTCGCGCCGGCCACCGAGCTCTATCAAAACCCACGCCACGCGTACACCAAGGCGCTGCTCGACGCGATCCCCATCGCTGATCCGACGCAGCGCCGTGCACGGCAGCTCCTGCGGGGCGATGTGCCTTCGCCGATCAATCCGCCCGCCGGCTGCGCCTTTGGCCACCGCATGAAGCATCCCAAATGGGAGCAGAGCGTGGGCATGGACCTCACACTCAAGGAAATCTCGCCGGGGCACTTCGTGCAGCCCTGTCCGTGCTGCACGTGATGGGCTGAGATAGCCAAGACCGCGATGGCGGTCATAGACGATCAAGGAGGATGGGCGGCTTCCTATGATCCAAGCATGAATGATCTCGATTTCGCGCGGTCGCAGATGGCGATGTCACTGGCCTTCCACATCGTCTTTGCGGCGATGGGCATTGGGATGCCGGTGCTGATGTGCGTGGCCGAAGCGCTGCATCTCCGCACCGGGCGGGCGGTGTATCTCGATCTCTGCAAACGCTGGGCACGAGGCATGGCGATCCTTTTTGCCGTGGGCGCGGTTTCCGGCACGGTGCTTTCCTTTGAACTGGGCCTGCTGTGGCCCGGATTCATGAAGGAAGCCGGCGGCATCATCGGCATGCCGTTTTCACTGGAGGGATTCGCCTTTTTTACCGAGGCCATTTTTCTGGGAGTGTATCTCTATGGCTGGGATCGCATCCCGCCCCTCATGCACTGGCTGTCGGGAGTGGTGCTGGCGCTGAGTGGCATTCTGTCCGGTGTCTTCGTCGTGACGGCCAATGCCTGGATGAATGCCCCTGCGGGATTCAAGCGAGTGGGGGGAAAGTTCACGGAGATCGATCCGATTGCCGCCATGCTCAATCCGGGCAGTCTCCACGAAGTGTTGCATATGACGCTGGCGGCATTTATCGCTCTGGGCTTCGCCGTGGCGGGCGTGCATGCTTTCTTTCTGCTGCGCGACCGTGGCAGCGAGTTTCACCGGGCTGCGTTGAAAATTGCCCTCATTCTGGGGTGTGTCAGCGCGCCGCTGCAAATCGTCAGCGGTGACTTCAGCGCGCGCAGCGTGGCGAAACTGCAGCCGGCCAAGCTTGCCGCGATGGAGGCGCACTATCACACGAAGAAGGGTGCGCCTTTATCCATCGGAGGCCTTCCCAATGATGAACGGAGGACGATCGAATACGCGCTGCAAATTCCGAAGGGGCTGAGCTTCCTCGCCACGCATGATCCGGAGGCGCGCATTGTGGGATTGGAGGAATTCCCCCGCGCTGACTGGCCCAATGTACGCATCGTGCACTGGGCGTTTGACCTGATGGTGGCATGCGGGCTGGCGCTGCTGGGGGTGACGCTATGGACGGGCTGGTGCGGGTGGCGGAAACACTCCCTGCCAGACAGCATCTGGCTGCTGCGGGCGGTGGTGTTTGCCAGTCCACTGGGTTTTGTGGCGCTGGAGGCCGGATGGGTGGTGACAGAGGTGGGCCGCCAGCCCTGGATCATCCAGGGCATCATGCGCACGGCGGAGGCCGTGACGCCGATGCACCACATCGTGGTACCCTTCATCACCTTCACGCTGCTGTATTTCTTTCTGACCGCCGTCGTCATCCTTTTGCTGCGGCGCCAGTTTCTTGCCGCTCCTGATTCTGCCATCTGACCTCCGGCCATGTATGAACTGACCATCGTCGTCTCAGTGCTGCTCTCGCTGATTCTCTACACCCTGACGGGCGGCGCGGACTTCGGCGGCGGGATGTGGGATCTGCTGGCAAGTGGACCGCGCAAGGAGCGGCAGCGCAAAGCCATCGCCGCAGCCCTCAGTCCTATCTGGGAGGCGAATCATGTGTGGCTCATTCTCGTCATCGTGGTGCTGTTCACCGCCTTTCCCGCAGCCTTCGCCGTGCTGATGACGGCGCTGCACATTCCCATCACCCTCATGCTGGTGGGCATCGTGCTGCGCGGTTCGGCTTTTATTTTCCGGAAGTACGACTCCCAGGGTGAAGGAGTGCGCCAGCGCTGGGGCATCCTGTTTGGTGCGGCGTGTTTCTTCACGCCGCTGACCCAGGGCATGGTCTTGGGCGCGCTGGCCACGGGACAGATTCGCTGCGTGGGCACGCAGGTGACCACGGGATTTTTTGCGGGATGGCTCACGCCATTCGCCTTGGCCTGCGGGCTTTTTGGAATCGTCCAGTGCGCCTTCCTCTCCGCCATCTATCTGACACTTTACACGCGGGCCGAGCCCGATTTGCAGCATGATTTCCGCCGCCGTGCGCTGGGCTCCGGACTGGCCTTGGTCCCGCTGGGGCTGGTCGTGTTTCTGACCTCCAAGGAGGGCGCACCCGAGTTGCTGCGGGCCATGAAGCAAGGATGGGCTCCGCTGTTGCTGGCAGGCGGCAGCCTCTGCGCCCTGGCCGCGCTGCTGGCGCTTTGGCAGCGGCGGTTCTTCCTCGCCCGCAGAGCTGCCGTTGGCCAGGTGGCGCTGCTTTTGACGAGCTGGGGCTGTGCGCAATACCCGCATGTGATCATCCCTGACGTCACCTTCCATCAAAGCGCCGCACCGGAGGCCACGCTGCGCCTGCTCACCTTCGCGCTGGGTGCGGGTGCCGTGCTGCTGTTCCCTGCGCTGCTCTTCCTATATCAACTCTTCAGCCGCCCTCAAACCAACCAGGACACCGACCATGAATCTTAAAGGCAAAGTCGCCATCGTCACCGGAGGCAACAGCGGCATCGGGCTCGCCATTGTTTTGGAATTCGCACGCCAGGGCGCGAACATCGTGATCGATTACATCGCGCATCCTGAAGCGACGGAGGAGCTGGAAACGCAGGTGCGTGCGCTGGGCAGCTGCGTCATCGCCGTGAAAGCGGATGTGAGCCAGATCGCCGATTTGCAGATGCTTTTCGCACAAGCTGTGGAGGCCTTTGGCCGCGTGGACATCATGGTCAACAACGCAGGCGTCGAAACGCGCACCTCCATTTTGGATACAACCGAAGCGCAGTATGACCGGGTGCTTGGCATCAATCTCAAGAGCGCGTTTTTCGGCACGCAGCTCGCGGCGCAGCAGATGATCAAGCAGGGCGGTGGCGGCCGCATCATCAACATCAGTTCCGTACACGAGGACTGGCCGATGCCCGGGAACACGCCCTACTGCCTCTCCAAAGGCGGCATGCGGATGCTGACACGCACGGCGGGCGTCGAGCTGGCGCCGCACAACATTCTTGTGGTGGGCGTCGGCCCGGGTGCCGTGTCGACACCGATCAACAGCGTCACCATGCACGATGAGGCGCTGTTGAAAAAATTGGACGCGGTCATTCCGCTCGGGCGCGTGGCGAAGCCGGAGGAGATTGCCCGCCTCGTCGCGTTCCTGGCCAGTGAGAGCGCGAGCTATCTGACTGCCACCACCGTTTTCGCCGATGGTGGCATCATGCAGAGCAGTCTGGGGCTTTGACCCCGGAACATCATCAATGCGAGGTCGCCTTCTCCGAGCCAAGGCCGGTGTGGGCGCGGACTTTGAGCTCAGCGAATTTGGCCTCCGCTTCGGGATCGCGTGCGCTCAAAAGAGTGCCCAGCCAGGCGGCGAGGAAGCCGATGGGAATGCTGACGATGCCAGGATTGCTAAGCGGGAAGGGGGCGGCCTTGCCGTAAATGCCGCTGGGGCTGAGCAGGATGAGAACGATGGAAACCACCAGACCAGTCGCCAGACCAGCGACGGCGCCGGTGGTGTTAAAGCGCTTCCAAAACACACTCAGCACGATGACGGGCAGATTCGCCGAGGCGGCGACAGAGAACGCAAGACCCACCAGGAAAGCAGCATTCACGGTTGGCCCCAAGTAGATGGCGAACCCGATGCTGGCTGCGCCCACACAGAAAGCCGTGATGCGGGCGACGCGGATTTCCTGGCCCGGGCGGTTCTCTTTGCCGTGATGAATGACGTTGGAATAGAAGTCATGTGCAAAGGAGGCGCTGGCGCTCATGGTCAGACCGGCGACAACTGCGAGGATGGTGGCGAAAGCGACGGCGCTGATGAAGGCGAAGAAGAACTCACCGCCCAGTACCTGGGCGAGGACCGGTGCGACCATGTTGACATCCAGCTTCCCATCCGTGGTGAGCTTGGCCTTTTCGATAATGGTCGCGGCGCCGAACCCAAAGAGGGTGGTCATGATGTAGAACAGACCGATGATGGCCATGGCCCACACCACGCTGGAGCGCGCCGTCTTGGCATCTGGCACGGTGTAAAAACGCACCAGGATGTGCGGCAGACCTGCGGTGCCGAGCACGAGGCCGAGGCAGAGCGAAATGAGGTCGATCGGTCCCCAGGGTCCGGCAACGGCGACGCCGAATTTGAGGCCTGGCTCCATAAGGTTTTTCGGCGCGGCGCTGCCGCCGTAGTCGGCGTGAGCGACGGCGTTGAAGAATTCGGTGAAGCTGAAGTGATGGAACTTCAACACCAGGTAGCTCAGCATCACCGCTCCGACCATGAGCAGGAGCGCCTTGATGATCTGCACCCAGGTGGTGGCCAGCATGCCGCCGAAGACGACATAGACGAGCATCAGCAGGCCCACGCCGATCACAGCCGGTTCGAAGCTGATGCCGATCAACTGCTTGATGATGGCACCTGCACCGACCATCTGAGCGATCATGTAAAAGGTGGAAACCACCAGCGTGCTGAGGGAGGCGAGCGCACGCACCGGGCGCGGCTTGAGGCGGTAGGCCAGCAGGTCCGCCATGGTGTATTTACCCGCATTGCGCAGAGGTTCGGCGACGATGAGCAGGACCGTGATGTAGGCGACGAGAAATCCCACGGAGTACATGAACCCGTCATAACCGGCGACGTAGATCATGCCGGAAATGCCCAGGAAGCTCGCAGCGCTCATGTAGTCACCGGCAACTGCCAGGCCGTTCTGCCAGCCGGTGATGCTGCGTCCGGCGGCGAAGTAGGCGCTGGCACCGGTGTTTTTCTTGGCCGCCCAGAAGGTGATGAGAAGCGTGAGGCCGACGAAGGCCAGGAACATGATCAGGGGAGTGTTCATCGAGAGGGAAAGAAGCAAAGAGGGAAGGAAGATGCAGCAGGAGAGCAGGGATCAATCGTGACCGTGGATCACAGCGGCAGCCGATTTGTCCCACTTGGCGGCGACGCGCACATAGAGAAATGCCAGTACCCAGGCCATGATGAACTGCGACAGGGCGAACACGTAGGCCACATTCACTTCACCCCAGACCTTCTGTTTCATCATCTCGGGGAAATAACCCACCAGCACCGGCAGCGCGATGTAATAGAGCATGCAGAAGATAAAAGCCGGAAGGATGAAGGCTTTCTTTTGCGCCAGCAGTGCACGGAATTCGGGCTTCGCCTCGAGGGCTTCCCAGTTCACAGGTGTTTTTTCGCTCATAGTGGGGCGGAGAGTATGGAGACAGACGCTGGATGGCAAGAGTGGAAAGCAGCGGAGATGAAAATGCCCCGGGTTTTCGGTTTCTGCCGACAGACCGTTGCTTGACTCTTTATCAAGCATCTTGAAATGGGCTGATGATTCCTCGGCAAAAATGCGCGCATTGCGGGAAACTCGCGGATTTTAAAGACGAGTTCTGCACCTCCTGCTGGAGTCATCGTACCAAGGGGAAGGTGCTGACTCCGGAGCAGATCACCACGTGCGAGGCGCAGTATGCCGCATTGAATGACAAGAAACGCTGGCAGGCTGAACTGGGGACATGGCAGAACCGGCTGCTGCTTCCGGCCATCTTGATGGTTCTCTGGAGCCTTTACGGGGTGTTTAGCCTGCTGCCCTTCTATTTAAAATTCGGTGTGGGCCAGCTTGAGCTCGCCATCAACGTGTTTTGCTCGGCGAGTTTTGCCGTTGGCGGTTATCTAGTCGGCGGAGCCAGGGCGCTCAAGGCCGCCTGCTGGTTGCTGATTCTCGCCAGCCTCGCCGCCACTTATCACAGTGGAGACTATTTGCTGGATGTGCTGCACGATGAGGCAGAAATCGACAAGGGGTTTCTTTACAGCTGCATTCGTCTGGTGTTCTGCGGTGCAATTCTGATCTCGTCCATCCAGATTCTGCGCCTCAAACGCCCTGCTGACTGATCTTTGGACGGCGTGGATGAAGGCGGATTGCCTCCACAAAAACGGCACGCAGCCATGGTTTGCACGGCTTGCTCCTTGAGCAGTGTATGTCCCTGCGCCACTGGTGCGGCCTAATGGAAGCATGGATCGTCATCGGGCTGCTCGTCGTGGCCGTCATCGCCTTTGCCACGGAGAAAATCTCCGTGGATCTCGTCACTTTGTCGATGCTGTGCGTGCTGGTCATGTGCGGCATTTTGAAGGCTGACCGCGCCTTTGCCGGCTTTGGAGATCGGGTGATCATCCTGCTGGCGGCGATTTTTGTGATTGGTGCCGCCCTGCGTGAGACCGGCGTGCTGGACATGATGGGCGGTGTGCTGGCGCAGACCTTCGGCACCCAGCCAAAGCGGCTCATGGGCTTCATGATGGCCGTGGTGGGCGGTGTGTCCGCCTTCATGAACAACACCACCGTCACCGCCGTGTTTGTGGGTCCGGTGATGGGCCTCGCGCGCAAGCTGCGCATCCCGCCCTCACGCCTCCTGATGCCGCTGGCTTTTGCCTCGCTGATGGGTGGAACGTGCACACTGATCGGCACTTCCACGAACGTCGCCGTGAGCGGCGCGATCAACAAGCTGGGTTTGGAGCCGCTGCGAATGTTTGAATTCACCGGCATCGGCCTCGTGCTGATGCTGACCGGCATTGTTTACATGGTCTTCATTGGCACCCGCCTGGTGCCTGAACGCGACAAGGCTGCGACTGTCTCCGGTGATGCCATGCGAGACTACCTGGCCGAGGTCATGGTGCTGCCCGGTTCGCCTCTCATCGGCCAGGCAGCCTTCGATTCGGATTTCTCCGCCATGGACTTTCAAGTCATGAAGATCCGCCGGGCCGACCAGCCTCTGGATGCGGGACCCAACCTCCGCTTTGAAGAAGGCGATGTCGTTCTCGTGGCCGGCAAGGTGGAAAATCTGATCCGGGTGAAAAAGATCGAAGGCCTGGACATTCTCGAAGACGTCACGCTGCGCAGCTCCGGCGTGGACATGCGCGATGCGCAGATCGCGGAAGTCGTGCTCACACCGCGCTCCGGCTTTGTCGGCCGTTCCTTGCGTGACAACAATTTCCGCCAGCGCACCGGTCTTTCGGTGCTGGCCCTGATGCGTGGTGATCGTGCGCTGATGCATCACATGGCGGATGAGAAACTGCGGGCTGGCGATGTGCTGCTGCTGCAGGGGCCGGGAGACCGCTTCCGCTCCTTTGAAGAGGGCAATGACATGATTGTCATCACGCAGCATCAGTTCAGCTCAGAGATGCGCCAGCGCGGCCTCAGGCTGCTGGCGGCGTTTGTCCTGGCTGTGATCGTGAGCAGCATCGGCTGGGTGCCTGACACCATCGCCTTCGTGATTGTCGCCATCATGGCCGTTCTTTCCCGCTGCATCAAACTGGAGAACGCCTACGCCAACATCGACTGGCGTCTGCTCATCCTGATCGGCGGCATGATGGCCTTTGGTGAGGCGATGCAGGTTTCTGGCGCCTCCAGCATGATCGCCAATTTCATCACCGGCTGGCTGCAGCCCTGGGGAGTCTTTGCGGTTTTCGCCGGATTCTGCCTGCTGACGATCCTGCTCACCCAGCCGATGTCCAACGCAGCTGCGGCACTCGTCGTGCTGCCGGTGGCATTGCAGGCCGCTGCCAGCATGGGTGCCAGTCAGCGCGCCTTCGCCATCGGCGTCATGCTCAGCGCCTCCGCCTCCATGCTCACGCCGTTTGAGCCCAGTTGCATCCTCGTCTATGGCCCGGGGAAATATCGCTTCGCAGACTTCATTAAAGTGGGTGGTGGTCTGACCCTCGTGATGCTGATCGTCATCCTGGCCATGGTGCCGGTGTTCTGGCCGCTGAAGTAGCCCGTTCTTACTGGCCGCCAGGGCCAAGCCCCGTCTTCTGTTTCAGGATCATTTTTTCGATGGCTTTCATCTTCGAATAAGGTGGATGAGGCAGAGGCACCAGGGACGCGATGAATCCACCCTGATGCACCACAGCGCGTTCGTGCGAGAACGTGAGAAAGCTGTGATGACCGTGATAGCTTCCCTGGCCGCTCTGGCCTGCGCCACCGAAGGGCAGATGTGAGTTTACAATGTGCAGCAAGGTGTTGTTGATGACCGTGCCGCCGGCGCTGGTTTCACAGAGCATGCGTTGAATGAAAGCCTCATTTCGACCAAAAGCGTACAAGGCCAGCGGTTTGCCGCCGGACTGGATGAAGGCGAGCACTTCATTGAGCGAATCATAGGCGAGCACTGGCAGCAGCGGACCAAAGATTTCCTCCTGCATGATGGGCATGGACGTGGTGACACCGCTCAGCACCGTGGGTGACACATAGCGTGAGGCTTCGTCCGTTTCACCGCCGATGACAGCCTGCGCCCCGGCTGCAATGGAAGCATCAAGCAAATGCTTCATGCGCTGCCAGCCGCGTGCATCCACCACGCGTGCAAAGTCAGGCGAGATCCGGCGCTCCTCTGGCGCATCGCCATAAAACTCACGTATTCGTGCGCTGATTGCCGATATGAACTCCTCAAGCAGGGCACGTGGCACCCAGACATGATCAGGAGAGATGCAGGTCTGGCCGGCATTGAGGAATTTGCCAAACGCGATGGCAAGGGCTGCTTTGGGAAGGTCGCAACTCGCATCCAATACCGCAGGTGATTTGCCACCGAGTTCCAGTGTGACGGTTGCCAAATGTTGCGCAGCTTTCGCCATGACCTTTTTGCCGACTGCCGGGCTGCCGGTGAAAAACACATGGTCAAAAGAACATTCCATCAAGGCTTCCGCTGCTGGCACACCACCCGTGAATGCAGCGACCTCATTGGAAGGGAAGGTCTCATTGATGAGTTGTGTCAGAACCGCTTCCGTATGGGGTGTGCGGTCTGAGGCTGACATCATCACCACATTGCCTGCAGCAATGGCACCCACGAGGGGCAGCAGAAACAAATGCACGGGATAATTCCATGGCGCTAAAATGAGCACCTGACCTTTGGCTTCATAACGCACCTCACTGCGCGACCCGAGCGTGAAGAGATGAGCGGCCACGCGTCTGGGCTTCATCCAGCGTTTCAGTCGAGCACAGACAAACGCGATCTCCTCCGTCACGGGAGCGATTTCGGAAATCGCCACTTCTGCCTGGCACTTGCCGAAGTCATTCTGCATCGCTGCGACAATCTCATGCCGTCGTGCGAGCAAGGCGTCTCTGAGCCGTTTGAGCTTGGTGATACGCTGCTCCGCTGTGCTCTGAGCGATGTGCCAGCGATTTTGACGCTGGGCCTCAAATACTTTCTGGATGTTTGAAGGGTCCATAAGGCTTGAAGAGGCCTCAAAAGCTGAGTTGTTCCCAGCTCTTATGATTGGGGTTAGCTAGTTTGTTAAATTACTCATATCCGTAAGTACTGCGAACAAGCCCAACAAGTGGGTTCCGCTTTGGAAACACAAGGGTTCCACGGGCAGACGAGCTGTGAACGGATCCGGCAGGAAATGTGAGCGAACTCGAACAACCCGGACTGTTCACCTTTACTCTCATGACCTGCGGTTTTGTTGGTCCAGTTGTACACGAGTTGTTCGCAGCAATTCTTGGAGCGCTGGATTGTCGAGCGCGGCCTGGGCTGCCACCACTTCGGCGTCTTTTTTGCTGCGGCCGGTGCCCCGCCCGAGCTGGGTGCCCCGCCAGGAGACGGTGGCGATGAAGTTTTTTGCGTGATCCGGCCCCTCAGCGCCAATGATCTCATAGACGGGCGGCTCCACGCCCACGGCTTGAATAAGTTCCTGAAGCTGTCCCTTGGGATTGGCATCCAGCTGGCCGCGATTCAGTGCTTCGAGATCTTCGGCAAAGAGCCGTGCGGCAAATTGGTGGGCAGCGTCGGTTCCAGAATCGAGGTGGATGGCACCTGCGACAGCTTCGAGGGCATCGGCGAGGGTGGATTCGCGGTCCCGGCCGCCGTTGGCCTCTTCACCACGCCCGAGGTGCAGGTAGGAGCCGAGGCCGATGCGGCGGGAGATGCGCGCCAGCGCCTTGGTGGAGACGAGCTGGGCGCGTGCCTGGGTAAGCACGCCCTCGTCGGCCTGGGGAAGGCGCTGATAGAGCAGATGGGACAGGGCGAGCTGGAGCACGGCATCGCCGAGGAATTCGAGGCGCTGGTTGTCTGAATGAACGCGCTGGTTCTCATAACCGACGCTTCCGTGCGTGAGCGCGAGCTGGAGCAACGCGGGATCGCGAAAGGTGTGGCCTATGACTTGTTCCAGCGGTTGCATGTGTGCTCTTTTGTAGCCGGAAGTCCGGCAGCACTCCATGAAAAAAGTGGGGTGACCGACGGGACTCGAACCCGCAACAACCAGAATCACAATCTGGGGCTCTACCGTTGAACTACGGCCACCATCTCTACCGAGAGTCGAGCATAGTACTCGGGAGAAGCGTTTGCGCCAGTGAAAAATCAGGGGTGGGGAAAGTCAGGGTGGAAAGCGCGCCCACGGGGTCATTCTTTCCGCCGGAACCAAACCCATGGCAGGGCGAAAGCGGCGGTGATCAGCACGGTGATCACGCCGATCATGGCGGTCATGCCGAGGGTGATGAGCCCACGATTGCTACCCACGGCGAGGGCGCCGAATCCTAGACCAGTACTGAGACCGCAGTAGGCGAGCGAACGGCCCAGGGATGCCACGCGTTCACGGGTCATGCCGGGCTCACGCAAGGAATGCATGACGTGGATGGTGAAATCGAGGCCCAGACCCAGACAGAGGGGGATGGCCCCGACGCTCATCAGATTCCAAGTCAGCCCCCAGGCTGACATGCCCCCGAGGAGAATCCAGCCGCTGGCTGCGAGGGTGAAGAAGGCGAAGGCCCGCTCACGCCAGCCATGAAACACCAGCAGAAACAGGAGGCAGGCGATGACGACGGTGGGCACGCAGACGTACAGGATTTCACGCTTCAGCAGGGGTTCCAGAGAGGTTCGGAGAAAGGCCCAGCCGGCGGGATGAGCACCCGGGATTTTTTCCAGCTCATGCAAGACTGGCGCGTTCTCCAGGGATCTCCCCGGGGCGAGGCGTATGGAACCCATCGCCATCAAACCGTGTTTGTCGTGCTGGGAGACAATGCCGCCTAGATTTTCGAGCACGATGGGCTTGGGCCAGAGCGGCAGCACTGTTTTGGCTGCGTACCATTCACGCAGTTGCTTGAAGACATTCTGCGTCAGAGCATAGGCGACATCGGTGAATCCGGCGGCATCGACGGCTAGCTTGAATGCGTCTTCGCGTGCGGCGAGGGATTGCAACGCGGCAAGATTCGCCTTCTGCGCGTCCGCATCGGGCACCAAGGCAAGCGGCAGCAGCGAGGCTTCGACTTCGTTGCTTTTGAGCATCTTCTGGGAGGCGAGGATGCTCTGGCGCAGGGCGGTGGCATCTGCGGCCGCGAAGACCACTGGCACGTTGCGCCCCGGCTCGTTGCTGTTGTTCAGCATGCGTTGCTCGATGTCTTCCAGAACATCGAAGGCCTCGCTCTTGTCAGGACGCAGGACGGCAGAGCCGAAATCCATCTTGGGCAGACCCTTCCATCCCACCACCGCCGTGGCGGCAATGAGGGCGATCAAGACGAGCCACACCATGATGCCCTGCATTCTCATGGCCAGACGAATGCTGCCATGATGCTCCTCCAGTTTGCCCGTGGTCATGCCCAAGGGTAGAAAGCCAAAGATCATGACTGCTGCGCCGATTAGCACTCCGAGCGCCGACAACACACCGAGCTGCGCCACGCCGGGAAGCTGGCTGAGACCCAGCATGGCAAAGATGCCGGCGATGCTGACGGCCGACCACGTGACGCTGGGCAGCGCACGCCGGCAGATGCTGCCAAATCGTTCACCTGGATGCTCCCGTGACACATGGAGGCCGTACACGCCAAAGTCCTCAATCAATCCCGTGAGGATGGCTGCGAAGCCCATCGACATCACATTGAGAGAGCCATAGATCACACCCGCTGTGCCGAGCGTGATCAGGTTGGCGCAGAGAATGGCGAGCAGCAGCCAGAGCAGCGGCTTCACACTGCGGTGCAGCAGCCAGAAAAGGAAGCCGACGATGAAGGTCACGGCACCAATCGACTGCCGCATGTCCCCTTCCATGCCGGTGGCGATTTCGGCCTGGAACGCCGGGTCGCCGGTGAAGCCGATCTTCACGCCGGCGAGTTCTTTTTGCTGGGGCAGCCATTCCTCGCGCACCGCTTTTTTGATCTCTGTGAGCCACGCATTGGCTGCGCGATAGTCAGCAAGTGCTTTACCCGGTGGTGTGACAAACAGCAGGCGCAGCGTGCCATCGGCGCTGCTGAATTCATCGCTCATCAGGCTGCTCATGTCCCCTCCCCCGCTCATGAGCGCCAGCGCACCGCGTGCGAGGCCGAGAGGATCGTAGCCGCTGAGCGTGGCGTTTTGCAGATCCAGAGAAGAAACGGCGGCCTCCTTGGATTTGGCGAGCAGGGCCGTGAGCGAAGCGGGATCGAGCGAGGCGATGAGCTTCGCCACCTCCTGCGGCGGCGCATTGAGCCAGAGATAGGCGACGACTTCGGCGATGATCGCAGGATCGGACTGGAGCAGGGATTTGCTGCGCACGCTGGCACAGAGCTCAGGCTTTGCGGCCAGGTGTTCGGCCAGGGCATCGGCAGTGACTTCAACGAGTGCCGGATCTTCGGCCTGCACCGCGATGAGCAGCAGATTGCGCTTCTGCTCGCGCAGCAGGCGTGTGCCCTGCAGTCCTGGCAGCTCCTGCGGCAGCAGGCTGAGGGGATCCACATCGAAATCGAGCCGCGAAACGCCGAACGCTCCCGCCACAACGACGAGCAGGACAAAGAGCAGGCGGAGATAGGCTGGTTTCATGCGCGGATGAAAGAAGCGGAGTCAGGCGGGAAGTCCACTGTCGAATGTCTTGACGTGTCCGCCGCCTCCGGCCAGCATCGCGGCCATGTTTCTCCTTGCCGCAACTTCGGCCAGCTACTGGCCCTTCGTCGTTCTCGCTGTCAGCGTGACTTTCATCATCATTGCGATCAGCAAGCTGCGCATGCATCCGTTTCTCGCGCTGGTGCTGGCTGCGCTGCTGGCCTGTCTGCTGGCAGGGAAGGATTCCTGGAATGTGGTGCAGAAAGAAGGGCAGGTGAAGGTGATGTCTTCGATGGTGGGTGCGGTGGAGATGGTGTCCAAGGGACTGGGTGATTCGGCGCGCGACATTGCGATCTCGATCGCGCTGGCTGCCATCATTGGCATGTGCCTGATGGAAAGCGGTGGTGCGGACAAGGTGGTGCGGCGCTTCCTGGCGTTCTTTGGCGAAAAGCATGCGGGCTGGGCGCTGCTATGGAGCACCTTCATCCTGAGCGCACCGATCTTCTTTGACACGATGTTCATGCTCATGGTGCCGCTGGCGATGGCGCTGCGCATGCGCACGGGCAAGGACTACACGCTGTATCTCATGGCGATCTGCTGCGGCGGAACGGTGACGCATTCGATGCTCGTGCCGCATCCCGGCCCCGTGGCGGTGGTGGAAAGCCTGAAGCTGAATGTGGGTGAATCTCTTGTGGGCGGGCTGGTCATCGGCGCCATCACCTGCTTCTTTGGTTTTCTGGTGAGCAAGTGGCTCAATGCGCGCACGGACGTGCCGCTGCGTGAAAAGGGCGGTGTCTCATTGTCCGACCTGCAGGGCATCAGCGGCAAGCCGGAGAGTGAACTGCCCTCGTTCTTCTGGAGCATCATGCCGGTGGTGCTGCCGATTCTTTTGATCAGTCTGACGACGGTTTTTGAACTCGCGCATGAAGGCGCGGCCAAAGGCGCCGGCTGGGGGCTGTCGATGGTGAACGCTTTCGGCGGTGAGCATGGATTTGCTGCGGTGCGGGCCTGGGTGGATTTCATCGGGCACAAAAACATCGCGCTGATCATCGGCGCGTTCATTTCCATCATGGTACTGGCCAAGCAGCGCGGCTTTGGCTTGAAGAAGATCGAAGAACTGATGGGGCCGCCGCTGGAGACAGCGTGCATGATCATCTTGATCACCAGTGCGGGTGGAGCCTTTGGCTACGCACTGCGTCAGGCAGGCGTGGGTGGTGCGGTGGAGAGCCTGGCGAAGGACTACAGCCTCAACCTGGTGTTGCTTGGCTGGCTGGTCTGTGCCGTGGTTCGTGTGGCGCAGGGATCCGCCACGGTGGCCATGCTTACCGGTGCTTCGATCATGGCGCCGATGGTGACAGGCGGGGCTCTCGGCTGTCATCCGATCTACCTTTTCTCGGCCATCGGCTTTGGCGCGATGTGCGGCTCCTGGATGAATGACAGCGGCTTCTGGGTGGTGAACCGCCTAAGCGGCATGACCGAGAAAGAAACCCTGCGCACCTGGTCTGTGCAGCTCACGGCGGATTCGGTGATCGGACTGCTGGTGACGCTGGTTTTGAGCAAAGTGCTGCCACTGGTGTAGCCCCCGCCCAGCCTCGAAATTGATAATGCAAATGCGGTTGCGTGCGGGTATGATGCACTGTCATGAGTGCGACCGAAGTGATTCAGCTTTACGATGCCCTGCCGGTGCAGGAGCAGAGAATCGTGGCTGAGCACATCAACAAGGATGTCAGCGTCCCAGTCTCGGAGCCAAAGCCGCAGGCGGATTTCAAGGAGTTGGTGAATCGAGTTTTCGACAAGCATAGCCAGCTCATGGAACGTCTCGCGAAGTGATGAACGAGCCGCAGTTCATTGCCTGGCAGGAGATCGCAGTCATTCACGAAATCTCCATTGAACGTTTCGGCGGCTCACATGGGATGCGTGACGAACACCTCATTCATTCAGCACTGGGCGCGGCCATGAATGACTTTTACTATGCCGCCGCTGATCTCGCAGGCATCGCGGCGGCATATGTTTTTCATATCGCACAGGCGCAAGCTTTTCTGGACGGCAACAAGCGTACTGCGATTGGCGCGGCTTTGGTTTTCCTGGAGCGAAGTGGTGTGGAGACCCGGACTGAATGGGGTGAAGCACTCTATAATGCACTACATGCTGTGGCAGAAAAGAGAATGGACAAATCGAGTTTGGCAGATCTGATCCGCTCGCTCATGGCTTCCAATTCATAGCAACAAACCTGCCGCTTCAAAGGTTGAGCAAACTGCTGCCGATGGTGTAAGGGTCGTGTGCTCATGTCTGACATCGCCACGCATTCCCAGCTCAGCGCACTGATCCGCCACCGTCGTTCCATCAAGCCGGTGGACATGGATGCGACACGGAGTGTGGAGCGTGCGTTGCTCACGCAGGTGCTCGAAGATGCGACGTGGGCGCCGACGCATGGATTGACGGAGCCGTGGAAATTCATCGTGCATCAAGGCGCGGGCCGTGCGCGACTGGCGGAGACGATGCAGCGGGTTTATCGCGAGACGACGCCGGCGAACGAGTTCCGCGAAGACAAGATGAAGAAGATGAGCGAGAACCCGTTGCTCTCACCGGTGGTGATCGCCTGTGTCATGGAGCGGCGCGGTGGCGCCAAGATTCCGGAAGTGGAAGAGATCGAGGCAGTGGCCTGTGCGCTGCAAAATCTGCAGCTCTCTGCCACGGCGGCTGGCCTGGGATGCTACTGGTCATCCCCTCCCCTGCTGGGCACGCGTGAGTTTTCAGAGTATTTGCAGATCGGCGTGGAAGATCGCTGCGTGGGTCTCATTTATCTAGGCTGGCCACGTGCCGGACTGAACTGGCCGAAGAGCGTGCGGCAGCCCGTCGAATCCAAAACCCAATGGCGCGATGACTGAGTGGTTCACCAACGCCTGGCATAACACGGCGCACTTTTTTACCACCATGCCGTGGCAGATGTGGGGTGTGTGGTCACTGACGATCTGCCTGCTTCTCGTGGGCATCATTGGTTCCGTGGTTCCGTTTCTGCCGGGGCCGTTGTTGATTTTTGCGGCAGGTATTTTGCACACCGTGCTGCGTCCTGAATCCGGCATGAGCACCTGGGGATTTGTGATTTTATCACTCGGACTGGTGCTGTCTTATGTCGTTGATTTCGTCAGTGGTGCGATGGGCGCACGCTGGTTTGGCGCGAGCCGCTGGGGCATCGCTGGTGTGTTCATCGGCGGCATTGTGGGCATGTTCTTCATCCCCTTTGGCCTAGTGCTGGGTCCGCTGATCGGCGGCATTTCCTTTGAGCTGATCTTTGCCAAGAAGAGGCTGCAGCCTGCGGCGAAATCGGCCTGGGGATCGCTGCTGGGCACCGGCGTGGGCCTCGTGCTGCGCTTGATTGTTGCGCTGGCCATGGTGGCCACATTCTTCCTCGACGCGCTGGTGTGGTGAGGCATCAAGCCTTGCCTTGCAGGAGCATGCGCGCGCCAAAGACGACGAGGATGATGCCGAAGATGCGCGTGAGTGTTTCGTTGCTCATCGACTTCAACCAGCCTGCGCCAAAGTAGGCGAAGATGGACGCGGAGACTGCGGTGATGGCGGCCACTTTCCATTCGACGTAGCCATGTTTGGCATTCTGCGTGGTGGCCATCAGCGCGGTGGGAATGATGATGGCGAGCGAAGTCGCGACGGCCGTTTTATGCGGCAGCTTGAGGAAAAACACAAACGCAGGAACCATCACGACACCACCGCCAACGCCACACAAGGCGGCGACTGCGCCGCTAACGACACCAATGGCAAGACAGGCGAGAATCGTGGAGGTGGGCATGATGAATCAACGGGATTGTCTGGCGAGCAGGCCGACGAGGAGGCGCTCAAGCACAAGCTTGGGATCGAGCGATGAAGTGACGAGCTTCGAGTTCGCGACGAGGCAGGCTTTGAATCCGGCGTGGAGTTCTTCGAGCGTGAAATTGCCGGTCTCAGGGATGGCGAGAAACATTGGATAGGCATTGAAGCCGGTGCCATCTTTCTTGCGCGGCAGATGCGAGGTGGCCGTGGAGGGCAGGCCTTCGAGAGATGAACAGAATCCAGCGTAGTTCATCTTGTTGAGCTTGTGACGTGAGCCGAGATCCTTGATGAGGAGCAGGCTCCGTACGCGTGGCACAATGGCGGCGAGCAGCAGGCCGATGGCGTTCTGCCCCTGATACATGAGCGTGCTGAGCAGCTCGAGCGCACGTGGCAGATCGCGTTTGCCGATGGCGTTGCCGAGATCCCACAGCACACCGGCGCGGCTCATGGACACCATGCTTTGCACAGTCTTCAGTCCGGCGCGGCGGCGCTCGCCGAGGAAGAGATCGATCTTTTCGAGTTCGTTCTCCATCTGCCGTGTGTCATCGCCGGCCATCTGCACCAGCAGCTCCAGCGCACCGCTTTCAAAGGTGATGCCGAGTTCCTTGGCTTTGCGTGAAGCCATCGCGAGCACCGGGCCTTCCCACCCGGCGCGCGAGGTGTCGGGCTTGTCGAAGACTTCGAAGGCGGCGATCTTTGAGATGCGCTTGTAAGTGTTGCGGCGCTTGTCGATGCCCGTCGCGCTGATGACAAAACTCACGTCACTGCCGAGGCCGCGTTCGATCACATCAAGGATGCGTTCGAATCCGTTCACCGCATCCTGGCCACGACCCGCGCCGGAGTCTCCGAGGAAGTTGGCGTTCTTGAGCCAGACCACTTTGCTGCCGCCGAAGAAGGGCAGCGTCTGCAATGCCATGCACACGTTGGAGCAGATGTTGCCGGCATGTTCGGAGTTGTCGGCGGTGCCGTCGATGATGTCGTTGCTGAAGTCTCCGGCGTCCGGTGGCGTGAGGCTGCGCACGAGCATGAGCGCAGCTTCCTTCACGCGCGCTTCATCACTGCCGATGAAGACATTCACCTGGCTGGCAGCGGTTTTTTTCGGCGGGGGCATGCTTCACCGATGGAGCAGGATGCGCACGGCATCAAGCTTGGCGGTGCGTCTGCGAACTTGACATTCTTTCAGCGATTTGATGAAATTAGGTCAAATCCATCTACCACCATGAAAACATCAATGATTGGGTCCAAGGTTTCCACGGCAGTCGCGCTTTTGACGACTGCTTTTTTTATGTCTGCCGCCGGCTTTTCTGCCCAGGCGGAAGATCTGAACACGGTGTTTCAGCAGGGGCGCGCCGCTTACTACAAGGGTGACTTGGACACGGCGTACAAGCTGCTCTCCCGCGTGGCTGCGGCGAACCCAAAGCACGCCGAGACGGCGAACATGCTGGCTTACATCCGCGCCAACTACCAGCCGAAGGACAACTCACTCAAAAACCAATACGCTGCTGTCATTCTGCCGAAGGTGTCCATGGATGACGTGACACTGACCGAAGCCATCGAGGGTCTGCGTGCGCTGTCCAAAAATGCGAGCGGCGGCAAAGTGGTGCCCAACGTGATCGTGAAGGGCGAGGAACTGACGAAGAAAAAGCTCAGTCTCTCACTGGCCAACGTCCCCTTGGACGAAGCGCTGAATTATGTGACGCAGCTCGTGGAAGCCAAGGCGACCTATGACAAGCATGCCGTCATCCTGACCAGTCAGGCCGACACGATTACATCCACGGCGGCGACCAAATGATTTGTTACTAATCTGATAATGAATGATTTAGGCGTAAAAGTGCGCCGAGAATGACCGAAACAGATCACGACAGGTGGTAGCAGCGCCAGATTGCCGATTTCCCGCCCCTCCAGGCAGGAAGGTTGAGGACTATCTGCGCGGAATTGTATAGCGATTTCCAAAACTGATTTCCGGATAGCGGAGCAAAAAGTGCTGTACAAAACGTGCGGCAGTGCTTTGAGGATGGTTGTTGAGAGCGCAAGAACTCAGACCTGATGTGGACAACGCCACGCTGGAGCAACTCCAGGCGGCGATGGAGGCCGCGCCCAACAAGCGCAGCTATATCAGGCTGGCCGCCATGCGCTGCCTGCTGCGAGGCATGGACCGTGTGGATGTCTGCGAAACCTTCTGCCGCAGCGAGCGCATGGTTCGGCTCTGGATCATCAAATACAACCATGGAGGCATCGACGCGCTCATCAGCAAACCCACGGGAGGCAGAAGACGCAAGATCGCCCTGCAACGGCTCGAAGAGGTGCTGGTGCCCGTGCTCAAAGACCCCGCCCAGGCGGCCATGGAGCACTGGACCGGCGTGAAGGTCCACGGCTGGCTGCTCGGGCGGCTCCAGGCCGAGCTGAGCTACAGCACCGTGGTGCGCTATCTCCATGACCTGGACTTTCACCTGCGCGTGCCGCGTCCCTGGCCGCTGCCCCTGCTGGATGAACCCGAGCGTGAGGCGCAGCGCCAGAGCTTCCGCACGCAGATCGCCACACTGGCCGCAGACCCACAGGTCGAGCTTTGGTTCGGTGACGAGTGCGGCGTGGATGGCGATCCCCGGCCAAGACGCCGGTGGGTGCAGCCGGGCAGCAAGCCCAAGGTGCCGCATCTCGGCAAGCATATCCGCCGCAGCGTCGTAGGGGCAGTCTGTCCGCAGAGCGGCGAGTTCTTCAGCCTCATGTTTGATGGCGTCGATGGCGCTGTCTTCCAGTGCTGGCTTGACGAACTGGCGCGCAGCGTGCCAGCGAAACCGGATCTGCGCCGGGTGCTGGTGCTCGACAACGCCTCCTGGCACAAGGTCAAAACGCTCAACTGGCACCACTTCGAAGCACTGTTCCTGCCGCCTTACAGCCCGGACTTCAACCCTATTGAGCGGCTGTGGCTGCGCCTGAAGGCCGACTTCTTTGCCGACTGGATCGCACGCAGCGGCGCGGAGCTCGAAGACCGTCTCTGCCACGCTCTCAACCACTTCATGTCATCGGCCTCTCAGACCGCCTCCATCTGCTCGATCCGGAAATGAGTTTTGCGATTTGCTATATCTGCCGGACGGTGAATGAAGATCGCGGCTAGGGTCGCAGTTGCTCAGTGACTTGGAACATCCGTGAAATCATCGCGGCAAAAAAAATGGGAGAGCGAAAGCTCTCCCATTTAAACATTGACTGACTGGCTTTCTCAGTCGTTGAAGAAGTGACGTCCGGTCTGGCCGGCTTCGGTCTTGTTGTCCACTTCCCAGTACACATCTTCAAAGATGGACTCGGGTTCTGGATAAGGGCTGACCTTGGCGAACTCGGCGGAGTCATCCGCTTCCTTCTGCGCTTCCTTGTCGATCTTCTTCAGCTCTTCTTCGGTGGCGACACCTTCAGAGAGAAGGTTGCGCTTCCACACCTGAATCGGGTCGTGATCGTTTTGGAACTGCTCGACTTCTTCCTTGGTGCGGTACTTGAACTTGTTGGCGTCAGCGACGGAATGGCCTTCCCAGCGATAGGTGGCAATTTCGATGATGCTCGGCTTGGACTGGGTATGTGCCCGCTCAATGGCTTTGCTGACTCCGGCGCGGACTTCATAGATGTCTGCACCATTGAACTGCTCCCAGGCCATGCCGTAACCTTCAGCGCGCTTGGCGAGGAAGTCGGTGTAGGCGGAAGAGCGCTTCTGGCTGGTGCCCATGGAGTAGCCGTTGTTTTCGATCACATAGATCACGGGCAGATCCCACAGCTCGGCGAGATTCAGAGATTCATGGAAGGCGCCTTGGTTCACGGCACCGTCGCCGAGGAAGCAGAGTGCGGCACCTTTGAGGCCACGATATTTCAGACCGTAGGCGAGGCCGAGGCCCAGCGGGGTCTGACCGGCCACGATGCCGTGACCGCCCCAGTAGTTTTTGTCAGGCGCGAAGTAATGCATGGAGCCTCCCTTGCCGCGGGAGCAGCCGGTGGCTTTGCCGAAGAGTTCGGCCATGCACTCGTTCATGGTCATGCCCACCGCCAAGGCGTGAGCGTGATCGCGATAAGCGGTGATGACGTGATCGTTTTCGCCCATCACGGAAACCGTGCCGACGGCCACCGATTCCTGGCCGATGTAGAGGTGGAGGAAACCGCCCATGCGACCGGCTTGGTAGTGCTGCAGGGACACCTGCTCGAAGCGGCGGATGCGGACCATCTTGCGGTAAAGCTCCACCTTGTCGGCGGCGGTGAGCTTCTGATTGATCGGGTCGGCAGCGTGTTTTGTGGGGGCGTTTGCGGAGGCCATTGGTGGGGGCGATACTAGCGGGAAGCATGCCGGAAGCAAGCATCGTGTTTGAACTGCGGCAGGGGAGAATCAGGCTCCTGTGCGTGGGATGGGAGACGTGAAAGTCGGTGGCTGAAAAGGCATTCTCTGATGCGTTTTGCGAAACAGATTTTCCGGTAGGTGAGCGTGGAGAGACTCGGCGGCGGCATGAGGACAAGCCGCCCTGGCTCACTCTCTGCGTTCGCCTGCCCAACGCGGGTAGAGCTGGTTGTCCGCAACCAGCCGCTGTCGGAGCCCAAGGTCTTCGAGCACGAAACAGCCTGATAACGGAAATGAGTTTTGCGGACCTCTATAGAGCCGTGCTGAGCGATCCGAAAGATGATGGCATTCATGTTCGTCGCTGACCTCAAAAGGAGGTGAACGAGGGCCTGCACGAATGGAATTCGGCCTACCGGGAGGCTGGTCTGTTGACCCAATTCGGGGGCTTGGTTTCCAGCCAACAAAGATACATCCGAGCGTCTAGGGTTGGGTCGGTGAGAGAGGGGATTCAAGATGCTCTCCCTTCCGTTCTTGCAATGCGGCAGATGGAGCCGCTGGGACTATGGTCTCCGAGTTCGTCGGCAGTATTGCAAGTCCGGGCTATCTCAGCCTACTTCGGCGGAGGTCTTTCCATTCGCCGCACATGCATGTGGCCGGAATTCCGAGGCCGCGCAGAGCCTCGCCTCCTCCTTCATGAGGGGTTTCAAACATGCTCCGTCCCCATCCACGCTGATCATCCCCTTCCCTCCTCCGCTTGCTTGCTGCTTTTTCTCCCTCCTTTTGACTCGCCTGCTGTCTGATTCCATCCCCCAAGCCACCGCCTTTTGTAGCCTTCTCATATCTCTCAAGCCCCATCCGCTACCTCCACGGGCAGCCCTTTTTCACCCTCGAAGCCCACTTCCTTCCGTCCACTATCCCCTTCCCCAACCAGCATCTTCGACCCTTCACCTAGCCGTCTTTCCCGCCCGCTGAAACGCTGTGTGCGATTCCCTTTTGTTCCACATGGAACAATTTCCGGCCTGTGTTAGTCTCATTGCCCCCATGCCAACCAGCCTCTACACCTTCCCCAAGCACTACGACGTCATTGTCTGCGGAGCCGGCCATGCCGGGGTGGAGGCCGCCATGGCGGCGGCACGGCTCGGTTGCCAGACGGCCATCCTCACGCAGAACCTCGACACCATCTCCCAGATGTCCTGCAACCCCGCTATCGGGGGCTTGGCCAAGGGGCATGTGGTGCGCGAGATCGACGCCCTCGGCGGGGTCATGGGCCGGAACACGGACGCCACCGGCATCCAGTTTCGCATGTTAAACGCCCGCAAGGGGCCCAGTGTGCAGGCTCCCCGGGCCCAGTGTGACAAGAAGGCTTATCAGTTTCGGATGAAATGGCTGATCGAAAACCAGGCCAACCTTGACCTCCATCAGGGCAATGCCGCGGAGATCTTGGTCGAAAACGACGCCATCACCGGCATCCGCACCAGCCTTGGGATGATTTACCGGGCCAAGGCAGTGGTCATTTCCTCCGGCACTTTTATGCGCGGACTCCTCCATGTGGGGCAGCAGAACCAGGCTGGGGGCCGCATGGGCGACAGCATTTCCACCCTTTCGGACAGCCTCCGTGAGCTCGGTTTCGACGTCCAGCGCTTCAAAACCGGCACCCCCTGCCGTCTCAACAGCCGCAGCATCGACTTCTCCAAGTGCGAACTCCAGCCCGGAGATGAGCCTGCTCCCCGCTTCAGCTACCTCTCCGGCACCCTCCCAGAGGACGATTCCGAGTCCCCATCTTCCATCTCCGATCTCCCATCTACTGGAAATAACCAGTTTACCCTCAATTCTTGGGCCCCTGAAAAGTTCCACGTGGAACAAATTCCCTGCTGGATCACCTACACGACCCCCCAAACGCACGATATCATCCGGGCCAATATCCACAAGTCGGCCATGTATTCTGGCCGGATCGAGGGGGTCGGACCGCGCTACTGCCCCTCCGTGGAGGACAAGGTGGTGCGCTTTGCGGAGAAGGAACGGCACCAGATTTTCCTCGAACCCGAGGGTCGCCACACCCGCGAATTCTACGTCAACGGCGTCTCCACTTCACTGCCCTTCGAGGTGCAGTATGACTTCATCCGGTCCATCCCCGGCCTCGAAAAGGCCGAGATTGTCCGCCCCGGTTATGCCGTGGAGTATGACTACTGCCCCCCTACCCAGCTCCACCCCACCCTGGAAACCAAGCGTGTTTCCGGCCTCTACTTCGCCGGGCAGATCAATGGTACCTCGGGCTACGAAGAGGCCGCAGGACAGGGCCTCATCGCCGGAGCCAATGCCGCGCTCAAGGCCCAAGGCCGTCCCCCTTTCCTGCTCCAGCGCAGCCAAGCCTACCTCGCCGTAATGATCGACGACCTCGTCACCAAAGGCACCACCGAGCCCTACCGCCTCTTCACCTCCCGCGCCGAGTACCGCCTCCTCCTCCGACAGGACAACTGCGACCTCCGCCTCACCCCTCTCGCTGCCGCCATCGGTCTTGCCTCCCCCTTCCGCATCCGGCATACCGAGGCCAAATCCACCGCCCTCGCCACCGCCCGCACCCTGCTGCAGGAGGTTCGCCTGGACGGTGTGACCCTCGAAAAATGGCTGCGCCGCCCCGAAAGCATCCCCTCCCAACTCCCTGCTGAGATCTACTCCCAGTTTACCCCTGAGGTCTGGAGCCTCGTCGAAAACGACGTCAAATACGCCGGCTACATCACCCGGCAGGAGGACATGGTCGCCAAAACCTCCCGCATGGAGGAAAAGATGATCCCCGCCGACTTCGACTACCACGCCATCCCCGGCCTCAAAACCGAAGCCAAACACCGCCTCACCGCCCTCCGCCCCGCCACCCTTGGCCAAGCCGCGAGAGCCCAGGGCGTGAATCCGGCGGATATTGCCCTGCTGGCGGTGATGCTGAAACGCGGCAGCAAAGAACTCGAAGGCACCGATGTGGGGGCCTAGTCTTCGCTCTTCAACCGTGAAATGAGGTCAGGAGATCTTGGGTTTTCACGCCTCTTCACGGCGTGATCAAAACCTTCAGCACACCCTCCGCACGACTGCCAAAGACTTCGTAACCCTGCTTGATATCGGCCAGTGAGAAGCGGTGTGTGACGAGCATGGTGGGGTCAAACCGACCGGACTGCACCACATTGATCAGTCGGCGCATGCGCTCCTTCCCACCCGGACAGAGCGTGGTGACGATGCGGTGATCGCCCAGCCCGGCGGCATAGGCTTCGTAGGGTATCTGAAGTTTGCCGGAATACACGCCAAGACTGGAGAGCGTACCGCCGGGTCGCAGACAACGCAGGCAGGCCTCAAACGTCTCCTGTGTACCGAGCGCCTCAATGGCCACGTCCACGCCACCGCCGGTTAGCTTCAGCACCTCTTCCACCACATTGCATTCGCGAAAGTTCAGAGTCACATCCGCTCCCATTTTGCGCGACATTTTGAGACGGTTCTCGTCGCCATCCACAGCGATGATCATCGTCGCTCCCATCAGTTTGGCACCCACGGTGGCGCACAGACCGATGGGCCCCTGCGCAAACACCACCACGGCATCACCGATCTGGATGTTGCCGCTTTCCGCCCCGCCAAAGCCGGTTGAGGCGATGTCCGCCAGCAGCACCACCTGCTCGTCCGTCACCTCGTCGGGAATTTTCGCCAGATTCGCCTGTGCGTAGGGCACCAGCAGGTACTCCGCCTGCGCGCCGTTGATGGTGTTACCAAAACGCCAGCCGCCCATTGCCTGGCAGCCGTGACCATGGCCGCACTGCGAGGGTTTGCCGGAAAGGCACGCACGGCACTGCCCGCAGGGTGTGATGGCACCCACCAGCACGCGGTCGCCGATATTGTAGCCCGTGACGCCCGCGCCGAGCTCCTCGATCACCCCCACCGGCTCATGGCCGATGATCAGCCCGGGCTTCACAGGGTACTCGCCGCGCACAATGTGCAGGTCGGTACCGCAGATGGTTGTCGCTGTAATGCGCAGCAGCGCTTCGCCCGGTCCTACCGTGGGCTTTGGCACGGACTCAACACGGATGTCATTGATGCCGTGAAACACATTGGCCAGCATGGTTTTCATGATGGGGCCATCATCGCGGTAAAACCCCTTCCCTGCTCCGCGGCCTTTGGCCAATGCTGTGCCGGATTGGTTATGCGACCGTCGCTAGTCGCGCCAAGCTTTCGTGACGTGCAAGGTTATCTCAGTGAGGGAGGGGGCAAAGATTTCCCAGCTCCAGAAAGTGATCTTCACCTCCTTTGGAATCCCATAGAAATTGCACCGGTGGAGGATTTCGGATTTAATGAAAGGCCATGCACCCGCCTCCATTGCTTGCCCTCATTTTTGGGATCGTACTTGGCTTTTCTGGCCTGTCTCACGCCGACGCACCAGCAACGGAATTCTTCGCCATCGAAACTTCCAAACTCACAAAGCTCGCTCCGACTGATGCGGACCTCGACTCTCTCTCCCGCAATCAGCTTGCTGAAGTCAGCCTGGCGCATGGCTGGTACAATGGCGGGCTAGCCATGAGGTTCGACACGGCGACTTTTCGTATGGATGCCCGCTTCAGTGACAGTGCTCACACTCCGACGGGAGATCCGGCGTCCATCGGCTACAATATCTGCGCCAGCAACAATCAAAAGACTTGGAGCCTCCTGTCCGTGCAGGGTTCCGCTACCAAGCTGGGAAAGCAGTTCGTCACCGAGAACTGGCGGACACAGCCTGTGACGGTCGTCCTGCGCTTTTTGGATCTCAAGAAGTGAGCAAGACGCACGCTGCAATTTTTGGCCAAAGCAAATCCAGACAGATTCCCTTCCCTGCCATGACTCAATTGCACTCCTCCTTCCAGACAGTGATGCAGCGGCGGGTCGTCCCCGCGTTCATGATCGCCCTGAATGCCGGCGTCTTTCTCAGCCTGCTCATACCACGGGTGGCACCGCTCAAGGTGATTTGCATCGCGGCCCTCATCCAGATGATTGTCTGTCTGGTGTACTACCTCGTCTACCAGAAGATGGTATCTCCTGCTGCCGACTCGGTGGTCTATGAAAACGGTGTCCTGCGCGTCCGGCGCCACGGGCGGGAAGTTTCCATCCCCGTCGCCTCCATCGCCGGCATTCGGGGCAGGCTCGGCCTGAACCCCGAGACGATCACCCTCGACCTCTCCGAGCCGACGTCCATTGGCTCCTCCGTGACCTTCATTCCGCCCGCGCGATTTCCGAGCATCAAGGAACATCCCATGATGGCGACCTTGCGGCAGTTGATCCTTCCATAGGCCGGCACCATGGATACGCTCATTTTGAAGAACTGACGCTCCATCTTCGTAAGCTGCAATAAACCCATACTTAAATCGTTCTCTCAAGCGCCATGAAAAACGTCAATTTCGTCTTATCCACTGTTGCCATTGTTCTGACCCTTCTATCATCAAGCGTCCAAGCACAGAACGCGAAGCCCACCCCCAAGCCAACGGCTTCTGAAATCAAAGTGCTTCCGTTTTGTGGCACAGCAATTAATAAGAAAATTGATCCCAAGACCCCTGGCGTATTCGATGAACTGAAAGTCACAAAAAGCAGTCGCATCCATATTCATGGAGCAAAAAAGTATGATACCGGGAGGCTTAATGGAGAAGTGGTTTGGCACCTGGGCAAGATCGCCTTGATTCCGCCGAATGACAGGACGGGTCAATTTGTGGTGAAGGCAAAACCACAAGAAAGAGGCCGCTACTTTATGTCGATTGAATTGGAAGATAAGCTCCAGACAAAGGAACTCACGCTCAAACGCGGACAAGTGTACAACTGGCTGGTCAAATCAGAGAATGGCAACACCACTTTTAAAATCACCGAAGGCCAAGTGGAGGTGGCTTCTATGACGGAGCCTGCAGCACAGGTCAAAGGCGTGGGATTTGCTGCCACTGCCCGGTTTACCGCGAACGAGGTAGATTTGGACGTGTCGTTTGATTGACATCGCTGTTTTCGACGGTCGCTAATGCATAGGGCCGTAAATTAACTCGGAGCCTTGATGGCCGGTCCTACTTCACCTGCACCACCAGCTCCCTCACCTCCAGGGTCTCCCCAGGCCGGAGCTTGAAACAGAAGTAGCCTTTCATACCAGCGGAGGCTTTGCCGTTCTGCACTTGGGCGGGGGCTTCTTCGATGCGGGCCACGTACTGGCCCTGCTTGCGGCCGAGGAGGACGGTGTGCCATTGGTTGTCCTGCGGCGGGTTCAGGCAGGTGAGGCGCTGGTTGCCACCATCGGCGGACTGGAGGTCGAAGGATTCGAGCTGGCCGCGGTAGTCGGCGGAGACGATGAAGTCTCCGTCCAGCAGGGTGCCGCGATAGACGAGGATGGCGCGGGGCCAGTTGCTGTTGGTGGTGTTGCTGGCGCTGAGCACGCCGTCCTGGATCTGCACGGTCATCTTGTCCAGCGGGTGCTCCACCCAGCGGTTGTCGGCTTTGGACCAGCACCAGACACGCCAGTCGGCGGCCTGCATGGGGATCTTGCGTGCGGTCATGGGTGATGCTGCTGCCGCAGGGGCGGAGGGCGACGGTGTTGGTGCTGCTGCTGCGGCAGGAGCACTGCTGGAGGTGGTGGCCAGCACGCGGAGCTTGAGATTGCGATACGCCACCTCTGCGCCGTGATCCTGCAAAGCGATGGAGGTGGCGCGCTTCACGCCCACGCCGGGGTAGTACTTGTACTTGCTGCTGGCGATGATGCGCTGCAGTTCGGGGCTGCCCAGCTCGCATTCGGCCACTTTGCGGCCATTGAGCCAGTGCTCCACGTGATTGCCATCCACCACGATGCGGCCTTGATTGAACTCGCCCACGGGGCGCAGCGTTTTGCCTGTAGGAGTGACCAGCGAGTAGATGGAGGCGGCGAGCCGGTTGGCTGCGTTGTTTGCGTGCGGGGCGTCATCCAGCACCTGGTATTCAAAGCCCACCGGGCTGTCGCCGGTGTCGCCGGGATAAAAGTTGGCCGTGCGCTTCTCGCCTTCGGTGAAGAGGTATTCCACGCCGCTGTTGCCCACGGGGCCCACGCGCCACTCGAACTCAAACTCGAAGTTCGTGAACACCGCATTCGTCACGAGATCGCCGCCCGTGCCATTCGGGCGGCCATTGCCCGCAGGCAGGACGAGGCAGCCGTCTTTGATCTTCCACGACCCGGCTGTGACGAATTGCTTCCCATACGTGTGCCAGCCCGCCGTGCTGCGGCCATCAAACAGCAGCTTCCAACCTGCCGCCTGCTCCTGCGGCGTGAGGGTGTTGGGCGCGGCGGCCAGTGCCGCCACGGATGGGATGGAAAGCGCGGCGGCCATCGCAGCCAGCCGGGTAGAGAGGAAGAGAGGTCGGTGCATGGCCAGCGGTGTGGGCCGAATCAAAGCGGAATGCGCGGTGGAAGGCAAGCCCGGAGCCTGGGGAGCGTCTCATTACAAAACCGAGGAAAGAATATCGCAGTACGATGTACGTGTTGCATCATCGCGACACAAAGGTTGATTGCTGTTTATGAAGCGCCCCAACCCCGCCTCCATTGTCCTTGGTCTTAGCATGCTGCTGTCCTCCTCCTGCGTCTCCGTGCCTGATGCAAACGGCACCTACAACGGCAAGCCAGTGCTCACTCGCGCCAGCCACCCTGCAGGTGGCTCGATGCGTGACGTGAAAGGCACCTACCTCGGCCGCCGCTACTTCACGCCGCCCGGTTCCAAGAGCGGTCTGCAGTGGATCGATGTGTATGGGCAGTGAGGCCACGCTGTTTCAAACAGCTTTGGAGTGATGGAGCCCATCCATCACTCCAACTAATAGGTCGTCGCGTACAGACGTTGTGGAAGCACGCGGCTGCTTTCTGGATGCAGCCGCATCCCACTCATGAAAACCGCCCTGCCCTGTTTCGTTTCCGCTCTCTGCATGCTGATGGCCCTCGTTCTGGCAGGCCGTGGGTACGCGGACAACGCCCTGGAAATCATCGGGCGGTGGGAGTGCGTTGAATCGCACATTGGCACCACGACCTTCACCACAGCCCAAGGCGAGAAGAACCTCGTGGCCGAGTTCCGCGCTGACGGAACGTTTACCGAAGGCAGCAGGTCTGGCACCTACCGGTGTTTTGATGACACCGTTCTTCGGCTGACCTTCATCGAAAATGGGAAAAAAGGTGTGAGCAGAGATTATCAGATCCGCATCACTGGAGACTCGATGGTGAAGAAAGGTTCGGATAGGTCGAAGCTTGCTGAGGAGAAGTACCGACGCGTAAAGTGACGGCAGGTTTCGAGGCTGGCAGAGTCGGTATAGGAACAGTCGCGAATCATCAAGAACGGCACCGGGTTTGACTCTGAGTCGTCTTATTCGCGGTCAATTCCTCTGCGTTCGTGTTAAAGTTCAGGCCGCTTGTCCCGTTGCCTTCATTTTTTTGGATGAATAGCTGCTTCGTTTCCAAGACACTGCCCCCGAACCCATGACCCGGAACTCACTGTTCAACCACGTGCTTCATGCCTTCGGCATGGGGGCTGCGCCGGAGCATGGCCAGGCCACTGAAAGGGGAAACCTGCTCGTCCGCTTTGCACGCGACCGCTATGATCCGGGTGATTTGCTGAAGCAGTTCGCGCAGCAACAGCCCCGACCGATCTCTGGTGCCTGGGAGTGGGAGCTGGAGACCGAGCTTGGCGAGATCAGCATCACGCTGCCAGATGCCAACGGCACCCCTGCCCGAGAGGAGCAGGCATTTTTCGTTGAAGTTCTGCGTGAGGTGCGCGCGCTCGACAATCTGGTTCAGCAGTCCTGCGAACAGGAATGTGTCCGCACCGGACTGGGTCCTGAAAATTACGAACTCGCCATCGGCTGGGTGTGCCTCGAGAAGCAAAACCTGATCGAGCAAACCCTGGCGCTGACCTATTACGGACTTCGAGTGAACACAGAGTGGGATGCGAAGTTCAAACGGGATGCAGCAGGCATCTGGCAACCAGTGAATTTTTTAAAGCAAGCCGCAGGCACAGATCCCAAGTGAGAACGGGTGGCGGAAAATGAATGTAAAACGATGTTTTACCATGGGTCGCTCCAACGAATATCTCGTCGCACACCCACGTTGTGAAAATGATCATCGGCATCCTGAATGAAGCCTTCTTTGTCGATGCGCAGGCCTTCGGCTTTGAGAAGGCGGCGTTGTTTGCGTGACGATTCGGGAGGCATGTTTGGGCTGATGCGCGCATTGGCTGCCACCACGCGGTGCCAGGGCAGCGCGGCGGATTCTTCCGGCGTGAGATGGCTGAGCACCGTGGCCACATGACGTGCGATCACATTCATGTGAATGGCGATGCTGCCATAGGTGGTGAACTTGCCCGCCGGGATCAATGTGACCAAACGAATCACCTCCGCACGAATGCGGGCGAAGGCGACGGATTTTCCACGGGCGGCCATGAGTGAGGAGGATGCGCAGCGTGTATGCTTTGTCGAGGTGGTGCATCCGGAGCCATCCATAAATGGAGAGTTAGGGAAGTGATCAGGCTGCGGCCGTGTTACCCCGCCAAACAGGCGGATCAGAACTGATAGGCCACCTTGTCCTCAACAATCTTGAGGCAGCATTTCTGCACCAACCCGCTTATAACTGTCTGCACGTCTTCATCACTGAGCTGTTTGCGAAAGACTGAATGAACCATGGTGCCAAGTGTTTTCCGTTTTTTGGGACGCCCGTCCTTGCTCTGCTGTTTCATTTTGGAGAGCTGTGTTTTCACCCGTTCTAATTTCTCAGGCAGGGTGAGCGTGCGGAGATCTACCAAAACTGGGATTTGAGCAAACGCCTCTTCTCGTGCGGCAAGAATGTTTCTGCTTCTGAGATGGGCCACCAAGGCATCGAAGCCTTTGTCTTTGGACACGATGTGGTAGTAGCCGTCTGGGATTGCTTTTGTCTGTAAACTGAGGTGGTGCGTCAGCACGAAGTCCAGGGCATTTTTTCCGGTTTGCTCCAGCTTGATCATCTCCAACTGGTCATGAAAGCGATGCACCTGCATCATCAGCTCCACACTCACCTTGTTTTGTTGTGCACCGAAGAAAAGAAATACCTTCACGGGTTTGCTCTCGATGAGCGCGAGATCGACATTCTGCACGCTTTCGAAATCGACGAAGATGTAGTTGTTCCGGATCATGCCAGCGCTTGTGGTGGCAGTTCCTCATGCAGGGATGTAGTGCCCCGGCAGCTGGGGTAGCGTGTGCAGCCCCAAAAAGTAGCTCCCGGTGTGGGGCCTTGCTTTGCTTTGCGCCGTACCATCTCTCCACCACATCGGGGACATTCGGGCGTCGCTGGAGCAATTGCCGCTGGCACCACTTTGGCCGTGCTGGGTTCCGCTTGAACCGCAGCCACCATGGCCCAGAGTTTGGCACCGTCGATCAGTGTGATGGGGTTTCCTTTCGCAAAGGCTTGCGCTTCGGCGGTGAAGCCGCCCGTGGTGACGATGAACACCTCATGCGCCTTCCGAGCGTGCAGAATGCCCAGCATCTCCCGCACTACGGTCACGCCTACGCTGCCGGTCTTCCACTGTTTGCACTGCACCAGTGATGTTTGTCCTTCCCTCTTCAACACAATGTCCACGCCGCCGTCCGGTCCTTGGTTGAGCGAGTAGTCGGCAACATACCCTTGCCTGCGAAAGGCCTCCGCCACCAGATACTCAAATTCCTTCCAAGGCGTATGACGCAGAGAGTCCAATCCTGTTTGCTGATCCACAAGTTTTCCCCTGCGCACACGATGAACAGCACTGGCTGCGGCGACTGCCACGAAGAAAGCGAGGGCGATAGGCGGATAGGAGCTCGTGGCGATGGATAAGAGGAGTTCTCCACGGGTTGCCAAGTGCGTGCGTTGATACCATTCCAGGCCAGCATAGCTTGTCACTCCGAGAGCTAAAATCACCCATGGTGGAAGCTTGATCAAAAGATCGATCAGCTCGTTTGATGTCTGCTTGCGCCGTGCCATCGGGTACGATCTGCATGCTGGGAAATTTCTGCAAGTAAAGGCTGTATGAACATCGTTTTATTTCCTGCTCAGGATCTGGCTCTTTGGCTTGTTTCGTTCAGCCGTTGCAATGTTCTCAAGTGTGCCATTCAGACATGAATGAACCACCCCTGCTGCTTCCATAAATGATTTGGAAATGTCATGGCGACGGAGTGGGCGTGGCGCATGATCGCGTTCGTCATGCTAAGTCCTCTTGCCCATCACAAACGTCTGGAACGCGTCGAACTGGAACCCGGTCTGAACGCATTTCGCTGTCCTGAAACCGGCGGGCATTGGATCCCGGCGGAGAACTACTGGCGCTGGCGCAGCAAGCTGCCTGCGACGGAGGTGGCCGAGGAAAGCCCGGCTGCTGAGGCCGTGCCGGTGAGCGAATTTGATGGTGCGGTCAAACTGTGTCCTGAGTCGGGTACGGTGATGATGCGCTATCGCGTGGGCCATGGGCAGTCGTTTCGCGTGGAGCGCTCTCACACGGGCGGTATCTGGCTGGACGGTGGCGAGTGGGAGGCGCTGTGCGGCGGTCACTTGCAGAATTCGATCCATTTAATCTTCACCGCACCCTGGCAGAAGGCCGTGCGCCAGCAGGAGCTGGATGCGGTGCACTTGGCACAGCTGCGGGAGCGGCTGGGCGTGGAACTGCTGGAGAAGCTTCAGGTGCTGCGCAAGGAACTCGAAGAGCATCCACAGCGCTCCGCCGCCCTGGCATTCCTGAATGCGCAGGCCTGAGTGGCGCTGCCACCGGGGATTGAATAAGCCGCATCGCAGGCCGTTTAATAAGTTGGAACAACCCCTCATCATTGTATGAAAACACTCTTCAGTCTTCTTGCTGCGGTCAGTGTGTTGAGCATCGCCATGCCTGCCAATGCTGCGCCTCCTCCGTTTGTCAATCAGCGCCGCATCGTGAGCTACCTGACCAATGGCATGCCGGTGTACGCCGTCTACCAGATCGTGGGATATGACGCCATGGGCTACCCCATTTACCAGTGGGTGACGCAGCCCGTTAGCCCCGTGTATGTGCGGCCTTACTACGGTCACAGCTACGGCTACCGCAGCTACAACTATCGTCCCAACTATTATGTGCATCCCCATTTTGGCGGACATGTCCATGGGCCGGTGTTTCATGGCGGTGGTCACATGAGCCACGGAGGTGGCGGGCATGTCGGCCATGGCGGTGGTCATCACCACTAAGCCGGGATCAAGGCGCTCGTTGGGCCAAGACCCGCCGCAGATTCAGCGGCCTGGCGTAGAGGCCAGCAGGCCGAGCGTGCGCAGCGAGGCGAAGAGCTGCCTGCCAAAGGCCTGCAGCAGATCGGCGTCCACCTGCTTGCGTGCAGCAGGTGCGCCCTGTTTCGCCGGAGAAACCGGAAGAGACTGCTGCAAGGTCGGGACATGAATGAAGAGCACCAGGCGCAGCGCCTCAGGATGCTGCTGCTGGGCGTAAAGAAGTGAGTACAGCATCTCCTCGCACAGGTAACGTCCGGCGCTCTGAGACACGTGGGTGGGAAACCCCGCCTGGGTCAATGCGGCGGCAAGGTCCTTCACCTGCGCCGGCTGTTTCAGCACAGGCGCCGCAGCGCTGACGATGTCCGGTGTGGCAGGTTTGGCCTTCTGATTGTCCGGGTACATTCCACGCTGATTGTGCGCGAGGATTTCGATCTGAAACTCCGAGGTGCCTTCACCAAAAGCGATCCACACTTGGGGCAGCGGTTGGGTGTTGTTGATAGCGGTCAGCGGTGCCCCCCAGACGACGGGTATCTGCAGGGCGCGGACTTCGCGAGGGAAGGCCTTGGCGATTTCTCGAGCCAGAGTCCAGGAGGCATTGCGGTCACGGCCCCCAAAGGGCTCAAAGCCGCTGACCACGATGGCAGGCTGCTGCATATCGGCAGTGGTCTGCGCCCGCAGGACAAAGCCCGTGAGAGTGAAGGCTGCGAGCCAGACAAGCGTACGAGCGGCGGTCATTGCACCTGCATGCCGCTGATTTGAAACATGCCGCTGTCACTCGTCTTATCCTGCAAATACCAGGTGCCGGAGAGCAGGGTAGAGCCCGGCGGGAGCGAGCCCTGATAGAGCACCGGCGGCTCCTTGGAGTGGCGGTAGGTTTTGCGGAATTTCAGATGGATATAGCCGCTCTCACTCACGCAGGTGCCGCTGATGTTCGACCAGACATAGCCATCCTTCAGAACGCCAGAGCCGGTGTAGGTTTCCTTGATCACGCCGGTGATATTGCTGGAGCCGCGCGCCTGCTTTATAGAGATCTCAAAGGAGACCGTCTGCCCGGCCAGTTTGTGATAGGCACCGCCGTAGGTGTAGGAGCCCTGGTAGATGCCCTGGACATTGGGTGTGGCGGCACCGGCCAGCCCGCCATTGCCCGCAGGCACTTCGCAGGATGCCAGAAGCACCAGCGCCGCGGCTTGCAGCACCCAGGCATGCAAGCGTTGAAAGACAAACAAATTGGCTGGGTTGGATGACTTCATACGGCACGCATTCTGCCCGCAGAGCAGCGGCGCTGTCAATCCGCATGAATCCTATCTTTGATCAGGCGCGATGAGGTGACTTCAGGCCGCGTCCCTTACTTCACTGGAGCAGCTTTGGGCGCTTCTTTGGCCTCGGCCTTTTGGAGGACAGCAGCCTCGTTGATGGCGGCCGTCTTTTTGTCTGCGGCGGCCCTGACTTCGATGGCTTTTTGCCGGGTTTCAGCATCCATGTCCGCCTGGGCGGGCGCGGCTTTTTTGTGGCAGGCCATCTGGCCGGAGCCAAGGAGAAGACTAAGCATCAACAGAGGGGTGTTCATGGGCGAGCTTCCACGCGTATGGCATGGATCACAAGCCCGCTTCCCCCGAAGATCTCGCGTGTGCGCGGCATTGTTTCAGAGCCAGGCAGGATGACGCGCATAAAAGCCGTCGTAGGAACGGCTGGAGGCACGCCAGCGGGGTCCCTCCCCGGTCAGCGTGCCCGAGGTGTCAAAACGGAGGCCGCAGATCTGCAAGAAAACGTGGTGCTTGGGTTTGACGAAAAGCGTGACGTAATTCCCAGGTCCGGCCCAGGCGTACCGGGCAAAGGTCACGGAATTGAGCGGTTTGTCCAGCAGCTTGGCACGGTAGAGCACGTGAGAGACGGAGCCCGAGCAGTCGAAGCCGTTATCAAACAGAACTTTGTGACCCCCGCCCCACTTGTAGGGCTTCCCCACCAGTTCATTCCCGGCGGCCACCAGCTGATGAACCACCGCTGGGTGGGTTTCATGCGCGAAGGCATAAACGCCATTGAAATACAATGGCACGATTGCAGGAGGCGCCATGTAGTAGCCCATACCTCCTCCAATCGTGCCCAAGGCACCCCACATACCCAGTTTCATCCAGCGCCTGCGCCCGAACAGCTGCCGCACACATTCGGCTTCGGGCGTGTCACTCAGAGATTCTGGTATGGGGGCGTCATCCTCTTGTTTGTCCACGCAAATACAGTAATTCAAATGTCTGAGTTGCGCGCCTAAGTAGATATTCAGATCCGTCTCAGGTCTATCTTAGCTTCTTAAGACAAATAGCAGAGCCGAATATCGGGCGTCGATTTAAAGCCTCATGCTGCAACCCGGTGACTCATAGCGTGTTGAACATGAGCGATGAACACCGCGCCCACCGATCAGCACAGCAGGCACATCCGGCTGCTGCTCGCGCTTCCCCTGCTCCTCTGGCTCTTCGTGCTGCTGCATGTGCTGCGGCTTTCCACCGGATTCAACTGGCTGGTCAAGCATCTGACGCCCTATGCGGTCTTTGGCACCATGACGCTCTGTCCGCTGGCTGCCGCCTGGCTGGGCTGGCGCATGCTCCGGCACAGGGCTTCCTCGCTGATGCTGGCACGTGTGGCCTTCTTTGGCGGCAGCCTTCTCTTCCTGGGCTTCATCATCTATCCGGGCATACCGCTGGTGAAAAAATGGACGGCTCCGAAGACCGCGAAGAATCCCGGCCAGCCCAGTGCGCTGCCACCACTGCATGGGCTGCCGGTGTTTCCTGGGGCGGAAGGCTTCGGCACACGCACGCCTGCGGGTCGCGGTGGCAAGGTGATCGAGGTCACCTCGCTGGCAGATCACGGCCCTGGCACCCTGAGGGAGGCGCTGAATGATCCAGCTCCGCGAACCATCGTCTTTCGTGTCGGCGGCACCCTTGAGCTGGAGAGCCCGCTCATCGTCACGCAGCCTTTCTTCACCCTCGCAGGGCAAACAGCACCCGGCGATGGCGTCTGCCTCAAGAACGCCGGACTCATTATCGCCACGCATGATGCCCTCGTTCAGCACCTGCGCGTACGGCCCGGTAATGGAGGCCGCGTTGAACCCGATGACAATGATGCGCTCACACTGCTGGGCACGCATGGCAAGATCACCGACGGCGCGCATCATGTCGTGATGGATCATGTCTCCGCAAGCTGGAGCGAGGACGAGGCCGTGAGCACGTGGTTTGGCGCGCATGACATCACCTTCAGCTGGTGCATCGTGAGCGAGGCGCTGGATCAAAGCCGGCATCACAAGGGCCATCACAGCGCCGGGTTGCTCATCGGTGACGGTTGCGATCATGTCACGGTGCATCACACGCTCATGGCGCACAACGGCTTCCGCAATCCGCTCATCTCCAGCGGCGGCACGCACGACATCATCAACAACGTCGTTTACGATCCCGGGAATCTCGCGGGCGAGGTCTTTGACACGGACTCCAATTCCTTCGTGAATTTCGTGGGCAACTCCTTCCGTCCTGGAAGCTCCACCGAGCCCGGCTTGTTTGAGATCATTGTCAATTCCAGCGGCGTGCCGAAGCTTTACGTCGAAGGCAATCGCGGTCCCCATCATCCGCAGAAGGGCGGCGATGACTGGTCGCTCGTGAGCTACAAGTTTGATCAGAAGGTCGCGCCGGCGCAGTATCGCGCTGCCCAGCGGTTCGCCACCTGGCCTGTTACCGCCACGGATGCCGATACCGCCTTCACAGCCGTGCTCGCACGTGCTGGTGACACGCGGCCCAAACGCGATGTCGTGGATGCACGCATCGTCATCGAGGTGAAAAGCGGCACGGGCTCGATGATTAATTCACCCGCACAGGTGGGCGGCTATCCGAAGCTGGCCGGAGGCCCCGCCCCTGCCGACGCTGATCACGACGGTATGCCGGATGCGTGGGAGCAGGCACATGGACTCGATCAAAAAAATCCCGCCGATGGCAAGGCGGATGCGGATCAGGACGGCTACACGAACCTGGAGGAGTACCTGCATTCACTGACGGAGTGACAAAAAAAAACCGCTGCCCCGTGAAGGGCAGCGGTTGAGGAGACGGTGTGCTGCTCAGTCTCAGGCCTTCTTGGCTTCTTTCTTCTTCGCAGCGGCCTTCGGCCGTTCTGGCGGAGACAGCGGCTCCTCGGCAGGAGCAGGAGGCACGGGGATGAGCGGGAAGGGATTGGCCTGTGGCTCCATGGCGTACTCGCGGTCTTTGAGGATGCCAGGCTGTGGCACAGGATACTTGCCGTTTGCGTCAGCGATGAGCGGTGCAGGACCGTCAAGAGTGAGCTTGTCCACGCCTGGGGCGAACTCGAACGCGCTGTTGATGTAATCATCGTAGCGAACGACCTGGCCGGTGTGCGCTGCGGCACGGCCCATGGCGGTGGTCACGCTGGACTTGATGCCGCGCTCCACTTCGTTGTAAGGCTTGTCGGCAATGATGGCGTCGATGAGGTCCTGCCACTCGAGGTCATACGGATTCGGCTCCGGCTGCTTGCCGCGCCAGATGATGTTGGAGCGCTGCATCTTCTGGCTGTTGAAGGTCATCGCCTTGGAGGGGAAGTGGCCGGCGGTGGAGACGATGGCGCTGCCCTTGGTGCCATGCACCTGGGTGGCAAACTGGTTGTGCGTGCCGATGGCGGTGCGGCCTTCAAGGAAGAGCTTCGCACCGTCTTTGAAGGTGTACTCGCAGCTGTAGTGGTCGAAGTTCTGATCGATGTAGTCGCCACGGTCGCTGCGACCGCCGCTGGCCTGCACTTCCACCGGCCAGTCGTTCTTCATCCAGCAGGCTTCATCAATGTTGTGGATGTTGAAGTCGCTGAAGCCGCCGCCGCTGGCCCAGAGGAAGCTGTGGAAGCGCTGGATCTGCCACTGCAGTTCGCTCGGGTCCACTTTCGGATCACGCGGCAGGGTGAAGGCAGAACCCACAGGGCCCTGCATGCGGTAGGCGCGCATGAGGAGGAGATCGCCGATCTCACCGTCCTGGATGCGGTTGAAGAGTTCGCCACGGACGCGGCAGTGGCGGCACATGAGGCCCACGCCGACTTTGAGGTTCTTTTTCTTGGCCTCTTCATTCAGCGCCAGCAAACGGCGGGCAGTCGGGCCGTCGGTGCAGATCGGCTTTTCCATGAAGATGTTCACGCCCTTTTCGATGGCGTATTTAAAGTGCACCCAGCGGAAGGCCACCGGCGTGGTGAAGATGGCCACGTCACCTTTGCGCAGCGTGTCGATGGCGTGCTTGTAAGCGTCGAAGCCGATGAACTTGTTGTCCTCGGACACCGACATGCGGTCAGGGTGCTTGGTGCTCAGCGCTTCAAAGCTGCCCTTGAGACGCTTTTCAGAAACGTCTGCCATCGCCACGAGGCGGGTCACGCGCTTCTGGATGCCCATGGCATTGCTCGCAGCACCGGTGCCACGGCCACCACAACCGATCAAAGCGGTGCGGATTTCATCACTGCCAGCACCTTCAGCGTGCACATGCGGAAGCGTGATGCCGGAGAGCACGGACAGACCAGCGGCGGTCTTCGTGGTGGTTTTGAGAAATTCGCGCCGGGATGAAGCGGCAGGGTCGGTGATAATGGTATTCATGAGGAGCACTTTTGTACGTTGCCTCATGGGCGGAGTTTGCCAAAGAATCTTCGCTGATATTCTGCGGAGGCAAAAATCAGCTGATCATTCCGCCGCGGGCGGAGATTTCTGAAAACGCGCGCGTCAGGGCGTTGTTCAGTTCATGCAGCGTCGCTTGTTCGAGCTGCGGGTCGAGCGTGGCCGTCAAAGTCGGGGGCAGGATGATCGCCTGATGCACGGTTGAAACCGCCTTAACGGGCGCCTGAGGTGGTGGCACAGCCGGAGCCGGTGCTACTGCGGGAGGTGATGATACCGCTGAGGGAGTCGGTTCCGCAGAGGGCAGCGTCACGGGCTGCGGTGCCTCAAACAGAGTGGCCACCGAATGGGTGCACTTCGATTCCTCTGCATGTGTGGCGGCACAGAGCTGCCTCAAGCTGGCGAGCTGCGCATCGAGCCGATGGTTAAACCACTCCCGGGTGCGCTGAATGTCCTGCACCAGCGCGGCCAGCTCATTGGCGAAAAGGTCTCCTGAGCGAACAGGCAGGCCGGGCGGCAGAGTGGCGTTGGATGTTTGAAAGCTCATGCAAAGACAAACATATTAAAATTCCCATAAATAATCAAGTCCTCTTCACTCTCAAACCTATAGAATTTCAAAATATTGCCCTTTTTGCTCTCTAAATTTTTAAGTTTGGCAGCACTGTAAATGGATCTTTAGGGAAGCGCACATGGAATTCGCCTCTTCCTTTCAAAAGGCTCAAAAGCAGCGTTGTAGGACTCAGGGTTTCTTCTGCTTCCCTTTCCCTGCCCGCTTCTGAACCATCGGCCAGTCGGGATCAGGGGTGCGGGAGGACTCCATCAACGCGGCGGCTTTGGCCACGAGATCGGGCTTTTCCTTGGCGAGGTCATGCGCCTCTGCCGCATCGGCCTTGAGGTCATAGAGTTCGATGGAGCTCTCCGGACCGTTGCGCACGGCTTTCCAGTCACCAAAGCGCACCGCCTGTAGAGAGGCCCCTTCGTGCAGTTCCCAGTAAAAGTGATCGCGCTGCGGTGCCGGGCCGCCTTTGAGGAATGGGACCAGCGAGAGGCCGTCGGTCTTGCACTCGGCGGGAATCTTTGCGCCGGCGAGTTCGGCGGCGGTGGGCAGGAAATCCCAAAACGCCCAGGGTTCATCCGTCACGCGTCCGGCTGGCACCTGGCCGGGCCAGCGCGCCAGCGCGGCTTGTCGCAGCGCACCTTCGTAAAGGCCGCGCTTGTAGCCACGCAGGCCGTTGGAGGCTTGTTCAAAGAGCCTGCCCATTTCGGACTTGGGATCAAAGGACGAGCCGTTGTCACCCGCGGTCATGACGAGCGTGTTGTCATCAATGCCGCACTCTTTGAGCGTGTCGAGCAGGCGGCCTACATCGCTGTCCAGGCGTGTGACCATGGCGGCGTAGTTCTTCTGCATCTCAGTCCACGGTTTGTCCTTATAGAGACCCTGGCTGTCGATCTCGAAGTTTCCATGCGGCAGCGTGATCGAGTAGTAGAGGAAGAACGGGGCGGACTTGTGCTCTCGCACCCAGCGCACGACTTCATCAGAGATCAGCTGCTGCGCGTAGGTCTTGCCCACGCCTTTGCCGGTGTTGCCGGGCAAATCGAAGCGCTGGTCGTTGTTGTAGAGGTAGGTGGGGAAGTAGCTGTGCGCGTGGCGCTGGCAGTTGTAGCCGTAGAAGTGGTCAAAGCCGAGCTTCAGCGGGCTGCCCGTGGTGTCGAACATGCCCATGCCCCACTTCCCCAGGCAGGCGGTGGCATAGCCCGCATCATGCAAAATCTGCGCCACGGTGATCGTGCCCGCTGGCAGCGGCTTCTGACCTTCCGCGCCGATCTCGCGATTCGCACGGATCGGGCAGTGCCCGGTGTGCAGACCGGTCATCAGCGACGAGCGCGAAGGTGCGCACACACTCGTACCGCTGTAGGCCTGCAGGTAGCGCGTGCCCTCCTTCGCCATGCGGTCGAGGTTCGGCGTCTGAATCAGCTTCTGCCCGTAGCAGCCCAGATCTCCCTGCGCGAGGTCATCGCTGAGAATGAAAATGAGATTGGGCTGGCCTGCGGCGGCGGTGGAGAGTACGCAGGCGGCAAGGAGCAGAACGAAGGGTCGGATCATGACCCCCATGGGAACGCCGGCATTGCAGGAATGTTGCTGAAGCGCACGCGAGACGCCTGCGCTCCACACAGACAGCTTAACGCACCTGACACACTGTTTTTGCGACGGCCTGCGCGTAGGTGTTGGCAATGGTGTTCATGTTCACCGCCAGGCTGTAGAGGCCGCCGATGGCGAAGGCTTTGTTGATGATGAACTCACCCACCTTCACCCGCTTGGGCATCTGATAAACGGTCACCACACCATCCAGATGCATCTGCCCCATGCCGGGCATCGCGGTGCGCACGAAGCCGCTGCCTTTGGTGTAACGGGTGATGTTGACCTCCAGCTCATAGCGGCCCGGTGTTCCCGAGCCGGGCTGTGCCAGAGTCTGCACCGCCTGGGTGATCCGGTCTCCGAGCATCTGGCGCTCCTCTTCAGACATGCGGGCGTCCGTGGTGCTCACCTGCGTGGTGACGCCATCTCCCTGGCTGATGACCGCCGTGAGAGGACTGACGAAGACGGCACGCGGCGTGTGGGTGGCGCAGCTGGAAAGCACCAGGGCAACGGCGAGAACGGAGAGATGGCGGAGGGAGTTGTGGATTTTCATCGTAAGAAGGACGCGAGACGGCGGACATGTACGAAATTATTGTTCCAAGACGAGTACAAAAAATAACGGCCCGGAATCACTTCCGGGCCGCGTGGGGGTTTTGGGTTTTTGAAGCGCCGCGTGGGTTGGGTCACGCAGCGGTCAAAATTACATCATGCCGCCGTGGTCGTGGGCATGGCCGGCGTCAGCGGCTTCTTCCTTCGGAATGTCGGAGATCAGACATTCGGTGGTGAGGAGGAGGCCGGAGATGGAGGCGGCGTTCTGGAGAGCGCTGCGGGTCACCTTGGCTGGGTCAACGACACCTGCCTTGATGAGGTCTTCATACTTGCCGGTGGCGACGTTGTAGCCGTGGTTGCCTTTGCCTTTCTTGACTTCAGCAACGACGAGCGCGCCTTCGATGCCTGCGTTGGCAGCAAGCTGACGGAGAGGAGCTTCGATCGCACGTGCGACGATTTCAGCACCAGTCTTCTCGTCTCCGGAGAGGCCGAGGTCACCGATGGAAGCCTGAGCACGGATGAGGGCGACGCCGCCCCCAGGAACGATGCCTTCTTCGACGGCTGCGCGGGTGGCGTGCAGGGCGTCTTCAACGCGGGCTTTCTTTTCCTTCATCTCAGTTTCGGTGGCAGCACCGACGTTGATGACGGCCACACCGCCGGCGAGCTTGGCAAGACGCTCCTGGAGCTTCTCACGATCGTAGTCGCTGGTGGTTTCGGAGATCTGGTTCTTGATCTGGGAAACGCGGCCTGCAATGGCTTCGCTGCCGCCTTCGCCTTCGACGATGACGGTGTTTTCCTTGCCGATGGTGATGCGCTTGGCACGGCCAAGGTCAGCGAGCTCGATGTTCTCAAGCTTGATGCCAAGGTCTTCGGTGATGCAGCGGCCGCCGGTGAGGATGGCGATGTCTTCGAGCATGGCTTTGCGGCGGTCGCCGAAGCCAGGAGCCTTGACAGCCACGATGTTGAGGGTGCCGCGCAGCTTGTTCACCACGAGGGTGGCAAGGGCTTCACCTTCGACGTCTTCAGCGATGATGAGGAGGGGCTTGCCGGAGCGGGCGACCTTCTCAAGCAGAGGCAGCATGTCCTTCAGATTGCTGACCTTCTTCTCGTTGATGAGGATGTAGGCGTTCTCAAGGTTGCACTCCATCGTCTCCGGATTGGTGACGAAGTAAGGGGACAGGTAGCCCTTGTCGAACTGCATGCCTTCGACGACTTCGAGGGTCGTTTCGATGGACTTGGCTTCTTCGACGGTGATGGTGCCTTCCTTGCCCACTTTGTCCATGGCTTCGGCGATGATGTTGCCGATGCTGGAGTCCCAGTTGGCGGACACGGTTGCGACCTGGGCCACTTCCTTGCTGTCCTTGACGGGGGTGGAGATTTCCTTGAGCTTGGCCACGATGGCCTCAGTGGCCTTCATGATGCCGCGCTGAAGCGAGATCGGGTTGGCGCCGGCGGTCACGTTGCGGAGACCTTCTGCGTAGATGGCTTCAGCCAGGACCGTTGCGGTCGTGGTGCCGTCACCCGCGATGTCGGAGGTCTTGGAGGAGACTTCCTTGATGAGCTGGGCGCCCATGTTTTCATAAGCATCTGGAAGCTCGATTTCCTTGGCGACGGTGACGCCGTCCTTGGTGATCGTTGGGCTGCCGAATTTCTTTTCAAGGATGACGTTGCGACCTGCAGGGCCGAGAGTGGCCTTGACGGCGCGAGCCAGCTTGGTGACGCCGCGGAGGAGTGCCTGACGGGCGGCTTCGTCGAAGTAGAGTTGTTTAGCCATAACTGTTTAAGTAGTGTGAGTTGAGGTGGGTTTTGAGGGGGGATTAGCCGATGATGCCGAGGATGTCGGTTTCGTTGATGATGAGGACGTCATCGCCGTTGAGCTTCACTTCTGTGCCGCCGTACTTGGAGATGAGGACCTTGTCGCCCTTCTTCACGGTGAAGAGGGTGGCGACGTCTTTGCCTTCGTCGTCCTTGCCGGTGCCAAGGGCGAGCACTTCAGCTTCCTGTGGCTTTTCTTTGGCAGTGTCAGGGAGGAAGATGCCGCCAGCGGTCTTTTCTTCGCTGATGGAACGCTTGACGAGGACGCGGCGTCCGAGGGGTGTGATGGAGGTGGCCATAGTTGGTCTGGTTTGTGCTTTGAGGGTTTCTGGTTCTGGTTTGGTTCGGGTTGTCTGCCCGGCCTGCTGTCACACGGGTTGGTGTGCCGGCTGGCCGGGCGGAAATTCATTCGGGGTCGGTGGGCGGTGCCGCAGCGGTTGGCGCCGGAATTGTGTTGGGGACGATGGCGACGCCGTTCGGAGCGCGCTCCAGGCCGCCATAGCTGAGATCCGGGGCTGCCTCGCCGATTTCACTGACGAGAAAGTCCACGATGCGCTGCGGCTCTTCGGAGAGCACGGACTGCAGCATGCGTGAGGTGCGTGCCTGATCGTAGCCTTTCATGTCCAGGTCAAGCTTCGCGGCACCTTCGAGGCCTTTGATTTGTGCGGCGAGATCCACAGTGGAGTTCACGCGCTTCAGCAGCACGGGGTCGTTGCCGAGTTTTTTCATCGCCACGGCCAGCTTGTCCTTCACTTCCGGCGTGTTCAGCAGCTCGGTGGCGGTCTTGCCGGGGTATTGTGCGATGATGCTGTCCGCTTCGCTCTTCAAAGCGTTGTCTGCGGGGGAAACGGTCGCTGCAGGCGTCAGGGCACTGGAGATTTCTGACTCGATCTTCGAGTCAGAAACAGCCACAGGCTTCGGAGCCACGGGCGTTTCAGAAGTCTTGGCAGCCTCGGGCGATTTGCCGCAGGAGGCCAGTGCCAGTGCCGTCATGATGAGAAGGGTGTTCGTCTTCATGCGGCGCGGGGGGCGATGGCTGCGTTGGAGATTTCACGCAGGGCTGTTTTCACAGCCTGGTCGAGAGTTTGGAAGGACTCATAGGGAGAGCCCAGCATGCCGGTCATACCGTGCATGTTGGAGGTGTTTTCCAAGCGGCCCATGACGAACCACTGGTCACCGCCCTGGTTTTCGATCAGCGACTTCAGATACTCGATCTCCAGCTTCTTGTTCGTGATCTGGTCGTTCGTGTCGGCGCTTTGATTGGTGAACTGCACCAGCGGCTGGCGGCACAGCAGGATGCCGTAGGCGCGGTTCTGGGCCAGCGAGCAGGTCACCGAATACTTCGCCTGGGAATCCACCAGCGTGTGGGAGGGGTCCGTGCAGCTGATCATCAGCTCCGTCTCAGAGAGCCGGGCGGTGGCACCCATGGGATCGCGTGTGATGCGGAAGCCCTCGGCCTCGGTCAGCCCGGTGAAGCACTCCACGATCTTGTTGAGAAAGGTGCGGCGCATCTTCAGCAAGAGCTCATCATGCCTCGCGAGGAGGCCCTTGGCCTCTCCGTCGAGTGCTGATAGTTCTTTGAGCGCGACCAAACTCATCGTGAAAGAGGGGTGAGGTTGGAGTTCGTCTTCGTGCCGGAGGCACGAGAGATATTAGCCGGTGGTGAAACAAAAATGCCGCTTAGCGGCGAGCCGGACTGGCTCGTCGCTAAGACGGGAATCATTCTGGTTTCCAAGGACAACATCAAAGGGCGGTTCAGTTAAGGTGAAACCAACTTACTTGTCCTTGTCCACGACTTCGAAGTCAGCATCGACGACCTTGCCTTTGTCCTGCGCCTTCGTTTCCGAAGCAGCGGCTTCCGGGCCTGCGCCGCCCATGTCGGGCATGCCACCGGGGGCTCCGGCTGCGCCTGCGGCGGCAGCGGCTTGATAGGCGGCGGCGAAGAGTTTTTCGAGTTCTTCGGTCTGGGCCTTCATCTTGTCGGTGTCACCGGATTCGACGGCGGACTTCAGGGAAGCCAGCTTGTCCTTGATCGGGGTGAGCTGGTCGGCGGGGACTTTGCTTTCCCACTCCTTGAGCTGTTTCTCGATCTCGAAGCTGAGGCCTTCCGCCTTGTTCTTCACTTCGACGGCTTCCTTGCGCTTCATGTCTTCGTCGGCGTGCTCTTCAGCATCGCGCTTGGCTTTTTCGATCTCTTCCTGGCTGAGGCCGGAGCTGCCCTGGATGGAGATCTTCTGCTCTTTGCCGCTGACTTTTTCCTTGGCGCTGACGTGCAGGATGCCGTTGGCGTCGATGTCAAAGGTCACTTCGACCTGAGGCACGCCGCGTGGGGCTGGTGGGATGCCGTCGAGCTTGAAGGTGCCGAGCGTCTTGTTGTCGCGGGACATCGGGCGCTCGCCCTGAAGGACGACGATTTCCACGCCGGGCTGGTTGTCGCTGTAGGTGGAGAAGATCTGGCTGTGCTTCTTCGGAATGGTGGTGTTGCGCGGGATCATCGGAGTGGCCACGCCGCCTGCGGTCTCGATGGAGAGCGTCAACGGGGTCACGTCGAGGAGGAGCACGTCTTTGACGTCACCCTTGAGCACGCCGCCTTGGATGGCTGCGCCGATGGCGACGACTTCGTCCGGGTTCACGCCCTGATGCGGGTCTTTGCCGGCGAGTTTCTTCGCGGTCTCAACGACCTTCGGCATGCGGGTCATACCACCCACGAGCACGAGTTCGTCGATCTTGCTGGCGTCGAGCTTGGCGGCGGCAAGGCAGTCACGCACAGGCTTGATGGTGCGCTCGAACAGGTTGTCCGTGAGCTGCTCCATCTTGGCGCGGGTGAGGGTCTTCATGATGTGCTTCGGCCCGGAGGCGTCGGCGGTGATGAAGGGGAGATTCAGATCGTAGCTCTGGCTGGAGCTGAGGGCGATCTTGGCCTTCTCGGCTTCTTCCTTGATGCGCTGAAGCGCGTCGGGCTGGCCGCTGAGGTCGATGCCGCTGTCGGTTTTGAATTCGTTGACGATCCAGGTGATGAGGGTGTTGTCCCAGTCGTCACCACCGAGGTGGGTGTCGCCGTCCGTGGCGAGCACTTCGAAGACGCCGTCGCCGATTTCCAGCACGGAGATGTCGAAGGTACCACCGCCAAGGTCATACACGGCGACTTTTTCGTCCGACTTGCTGTCGAGGCCGTAGGCCAGGGCGGCTGCGGTCGGCTCATTGATGATGCGGCGCACGTTGAGGCCGGCGATTTCGCCTGCGGCCTTGGTGGCGTTGCGCTGGCTGTCGTTGAAGTAAGCGGGGACGGTGATGACGGCTTCCGTGATCGTTTCGCCGAGCTTGGCTTCCGCGTCGGCCTTCAGCTTCGCGAGGATCATCGCGCTGACTTCCTGGGGGCTGTAAACTTTCGTTTCGCCGCCGACTTCGACCTGCACGTGGGCGTCGCCATTGGCAGCGGCCACGATCTTGTAAGGCATGCGCTTGTCAGCTTCGGTGAGTTCTGCGAACTTGCGGCCCATGAGGCGCTTCACGGAGAAGACGGTGTTGCGGGGATTCGTCACGGCCTGGCGCTTGGCAGCCTGACCGACGACGCGTTCGCCGCTCTTGGTAAAGGCGACGATGGAAGGCGTCGTGCGTGCGCCTTCGCTGTTTTCGAGCACCGTTGCTTTGCCGCCTTCGAGGACGGCCATGCAGGAGTTGGTGGTGCCGAGGTCAATGCCGAGGATTTTGCTCATGATTTTGGGGTTGGGGGGAAAGTGATACTGAGGGTTTTGGTGCTTCTTACTTGGCTAGATGCGTGCCAAGTGGTGTTTGGGAAACACAATGAACTGATTGTGAATGATGTAAGTGGGAAATGGCACAATCATCCATGAGTCAATAATTGTGCCAAAGTGCCAAAATGTGGCACACTTGCGCTGGCACTTGGCACAATTGGGCGAGATCCCGTCGCTCAGGCTCTGTTTTCTGCTTGTCCCTGAAATCGGACCCCAGGCTTGATGCTTTCAGCGTGAGTCATTCTCGGAATGACGGCTTTGCAGCTTGTGAAAAGTTTCACAATCTGATTGCCGCCCCTGCGCAGGGGGCGTAATTCTCAAGGTCCCAAAATCCCTCTGACTCCCATGGTCGCTCCCGCTGATTCCACCGTTACTGCTTACGACTCGAAGGTCGAAGGCAATATCATCTTCACCAAGATGGACGCCGCCATCAACTGGATGCGCAAGAACTCCATGTGGCCGATGCCAATGGGTCTGGCCTGCTGCGCCATCGAAATGATGGCCGCTGCCTGCAGTCGCTATGACCTGAGCCGCTTCGGTGCGGAAGTGATGCGTTTCTCCCCCCGTCAGGCGGATGTGATGATCGTGGCCGGCACCGTGACTTACAAGATGGCCCTCGCCGTGAAGCGCGTGTGGGACCAGATGCCGGAGCCGAAGTGGTGCATCGCCATGGGCGCCTGCGCCTCCAGCGGCGGCATGTACCGCAGCTACGCGGTGCTTCAGGGCATCGACCAGCTCATTCCGGTGGACGTTTACATCTCCGGCTGCCCTCCACGCCCGGAAGCCTTGCTGGAAGGCATGATGCGTCTGCAGCGCAAGATCGAAACCGAGCACTCCTTCACCGAGCAGAAGAAGGAACTCCTCGCCGAACTCACCGCTTAATTTTTTTACGACCATGACTGCCGCCCAAATGGTTGAAGCCTTGAAGCAGAAATTCGGTGATGCCGTGCTGGAAACGAAGGAGTTTCGTGGCGAACACACGCTCGTCGTCAAACTCGTCAACACCAAGCCGCTGCTCGCGTACTGCCGCGATGAACTGAATTTCGACTACCTCGTGGATGTCTCCAGCCTTGATTACATGGGCAAGGAGCCGCGCTTTGAGATGGTGTATGAGCTCTATGGCTACGGCCATCTGCAGCACCTGCGTGTGCGCGCTGCTGTGGCGGAGGACGTGGAAGTCCCCACCGTCAGCGACATCTGGCCCACTGCCAACTGGCATGAGCGCGAGGTGTACGACATGATGGGCATCAAGTTCAGCGGCCATCCCGACATGCGCCGCATCCTCATGTGGGAAGGCTATCCGTTCTTCCCGCTGCGCAAAGACTTCCCGCTCGAAGGCAAGCCCAGCGACATGCCCGACGTCGGCTTCACCAAGACCGCTCCGATGGCGGACGGTCCTTTCGTCACCTGTGCAGGCACCGGTGATACGGTGACGCGTGAGCCGCGCTCCCGCAGGCCCACGGAGTAACGCGGAATCCTGCAAGCGGATGCTGTGCGGGCTGCGTTGTATCGAAAGAGCCCCACGGCGTCACTCGTTCCATTTCTTTCCCATGACACGCACTCATCTCACCACCGTACTCGGTCTGGCACTGGCCACGACCGCCTTCTCCGCTGATTCCTCCGACTGGGGCGCCTTCCGGGGTCCATCCGGCAATGGCATCGTCCCCGCTTTGGCCAACGCCAAATGGAGCCTCAAGCAGGTCTGGAAATCCCCCACCAATCTCGGCTTCAGCTCCTTTGCTGAGTCCGGTGGCAAGGTCTACACGCTCGTCACGGGCGAGAGCGACGGCAACAGCGGTGAAATGCTGGCCTGCCTCGATGAAAAGACCGGCAAGCAGCTGTGGAGCAAGCCTCTCAGCGTCGTCCCCAAATACGACGGCGGCGGTGACTCCGGCACGCCTGACAACAAAGGCGGCGACGGTTCCCGCTCCACTCCGGTGGTCAATGCCGGCAAAGTATACGCCATCGACTCCATGCTGGGTGTCTTCTGCTTCGACGCTGCCACGGGCAAGGAAATCTGGAAGCACGACGTGATGAAGGACAACGCCGGCGTGCAGATCAAATGGGAAAACGCCGCTTCTCCCGTGATCGATGGTGATGTGCTCCTCCTCGCCGGCGGTGGTGCAGGCCAGGCGCTCATCGGCCTGAACAAGAACACCGGCAAAGTCGTGTGGAAGGGTGAAGACGACAAGATGACCCACGCCACTCCCGTGCTCGCAGACATTCAGGGCGTGCACCAGGCCATCTTCTTCACGCAGACCGGTCTCGTCGCCGTGGATCCTCAAAAAGGCAGCGTGATCTGGCGCGCCCCCTTCCCTTACAAAGTGAGCACCGCCGCCTCCCCGGTGGTGTATCAGGACATCGTGTACTGCTCCGCCGGTTATGGCGTGGGTGCCGGTGCGTTCAAGATCAGCAAGAGCGGCGGCAAGCTGGAAGCGACCCAGATCTGGCGGCGTGAAAACCAGTGCTTCAACCACTGGAGCACTCCGGTCGTGAAAGACGGCTACCTCTACGGCATGTTCAGCTTCAAGGAATACGGCGCCGGCCCCCTGGCCTGCGTGGACATCCGCACGGGTGAAGACAAATGGGCGGAAAAAGGCTTCGGCCCCGGCCAGGTCATCCTCGCAGGAGACAAGATCATCGCCACCAGCGACAAGGGCGAAATCGTCGTCGTCGAAGCCAGCCCGGACAAGTACAAGGAAGTGGCCCGCAAGGACGTGCTCGATGGCAAGGTCTGGAGCTACCCGATCCTCGCCAATGGCAAAATCTTCGCCCGCAGCACGACCGAAGGCGTGTGCCTGGATGTGAACTGAGCCCACCGCATCTATCCACTACTCAGATTCGAAGCCCGGAGCTCAAAACTCCGGGCTTCTTTTTGTCCGGTGGCCGTGCAGCCTTGACGCATCGGCGGCTCTAACCGACTCTCAGGGCTCTCTTGACGGCATGAAGTGGCAGCAACGTGTGATCCAAGCCTGGCAAAAGGCGCGTGAACTCCCCTATTTGGGGCGGGGGTCGTTTGCCGTGGCCATCACCCTGCTGATCATCTCCATGCTGATGGGCTGGCACCGCACGCATCCGGATGACGCAGTGGATGCTGCATTGCAGCAGGCGCAGGTGGCGCAGATGGATGTGCCGCAGGGCATTCTGGTGCTCTCCAAAGTGCTGCCCTACCTCAATCTGTGGGTCCGGCTGGGCATCCCGGTGCTGTTGATCGTGATCTGGCGGCGCTGGGGCGATCTGCGCCGCCTGATGCTGCCGGTCAGCATCGCCTCCGTCTCCATGGCCGTGTGGGCCATCGCGAGTGATCTGGTCGATTACATCGCGCATTCCCACATGACGGAAATGGGCGAACCGCCGGAGCCGGTGGCCTTTGCCTTCAAGCTGATGTTCATCGCGCTGGTGTTTCTGTCGGTTCCCTTTGCCCTGCACTACTACCGGCGCATCGGCATTCTGGAGCGCTACACGCTGCGCACCTTCCTGCATCCGCTGGTGTTCTGCTTTGTGTCCTTCTTCACCCTGTGGATCATCATGGATCTGCTGGACAATCTGAAGGAATTTCAGGAATCCAAAATCGGCGTGGTACGGGTGATCACCTTTTATCTGGGGATGCTCCCTTCGGTGTACACGCAGATCCTGCCGGTGGCGCTGCTGCTGGCGGTGCTCTATTCCCTCACCCGCATGTCGAAGGCCAACGAGCTCATCTCCATGCTGGGCACCGGCCAGAGCCTGCTGCGGGTGCTGCGCCCGATCTTTGTCACCAGTGTTTACGCCTGCCTGCTCAACATGGCGGCCAGCTACTACTGGGCGCCGCGTGCCGAGGGCAATCGTGAGGCCGTTTTTAGCGGCATGAAGGTGCATGCGGCGGATTCCATCATGGCGTTCGGCATCATGTTTCATAATGAGCAGAGCCACCGCACCTGGTATGTGGCCACCTTCCCCTTTTCCCTGCGCAGCGGGCACGAGCGCATGCACGGGGTGCAAATCCGTGAGGAAGACAATCTGGGGCGGCCTGCGCGCACGATCATCGCGCCCACGGTGGGCTGGTCGCCACGCGCCGGCTGGCGCTTTTATGACGGCAAGGAGCTGATCTACCAAAACGGCAGCCTCGCAGCCATCAAGCCCTTTCCTGTAGGCTCGGACGGTCAAAGCGTCCTGGAAGTGCCGGAAATCGAGGAGACGCCCTGGAGCCTCGTGAGCTATGCGCTGCGGCCTGATTTCATGAGCGTGCCGGAGCTTGTCTCCTACCTGAGCGCGCATTCGAAAGCGGCGGATGACAAGCTCGCGCCCTTTCGCACGCACTTCTGGCAGCGTTTCGCCATGCCCTGGCAGGCCATGGCCTTGGTGCTCGTGGCCGCGCCGCTGGGTGTGGCCTACTCACGCCGGGGCTCGGTGGGTGGCATCGCGGGCAGCGTGTTCATCTTCTTCATCTACATGTTCATGAACAATCTCTGCCTCAATCTGGGCAAAGGCGGGCACCTGCCGCCCTGGCTCACCGTGTGGATTCCACACCTGATGTTTGGCACCCTTGGCCTCGTCCTGTTCCATTACCGCTCGCAGAACCGCGACCTGCCAACTTTTAAACTGCGTCTCTCCAAGCTCAAGCCCCAGATCGCCCGCCCGCGCAATCGCAGTGGTGGTACGGCGTTGCCCAACGCCCCTGCCGCTTGATATTTTGAACCAGAAACTTAAAAATCGCTGATGCAGCAAAATTGGTCCATTCGCAGCCGCGCACACACCTGCGCCGTCACCGGCCGTCAGTTTGAGGACGGCGAGAGCTTCCACACGACCATCTACTTCGATCCGGAGGAAAACGGCTACGTGAGGCGTGACGTCTGCGCCGAGGCGTGGGCACAGGAGCTGGAGCAGCGCAAGCCCGTGGCCGCCTGGAAGACGATCTATTCCAGAGTCCTCGCCGAGGCGAAGCCCGAGATCACCCCCAAGGAAGGCGCGCAGGCCCTGCTGCAGCGCTTCATCGAAGAAGGAGATCCCCGCACCGAAAACGCGCGCTACATCCTCGCCCTCATGCTGGAGCGGAAACGCCAGCTCCACCAGACCGCCGAGAAGGAAGTGGATGGTGCCAAGATGCTCTTCTACGAAAACAAAAAGACCGGTGAAATCTTCATCGTGCGCGATCCCGAACTGCGCCTCGACGAAATGGCCGACATGCAGGACGAAGTGGCCACCCTCCTGGCCTTCGGTGGCCCTGCCGCCGACGCAGCGAAAGCCGTGGGCGTGACGCTCACCGTGGATGGTGTGGTTCCCAAGCCGGATGCCGAGGCACCCCAAGAGTCCGATGGAACTGCTGCATCCGCAGAAGGTGCTGATACCGAACCCAAGGCCGAGACAGCGCCCGAAGCCGAACCAGCTGACGCAGAAACCGAGGCGGAAGCCGAGTCCGAGTCCGAGTCCGAGTCCGAGTCCGAGGCTGAGGCTGAGGCTGAGGCTGAGGCTGAGGCTGACGTCGTGGTGGAATCGGAGATTGAGATTGAAATCGAGATGGAGTCCGAGCCTGAGCCGGATGGAGAATCCGAGGCAGATTCAGAGTCCGCTGCTGAGCCCGAAGGCGAAGCGGAGGAGGAATGAGCGGGGCCTACAGCCCCAGCTCCTCGCGCACCTGGGAGTCGTTGATCAGCTTGTCATAGGCGGCCTTGACGGTGCCCGCCGCCTTGTTGGCCTTGCTGACCAGATCTGTGTAGCGTGCTCCAGAGCGCACCGGATTGAGCAGTGCGCCGCGTATCACCTCTCCGTAGGCCACCAGGCCGTCCACATACGGCCACACGCGCGCATCCAGGAGCGGCCGCACCTGCCGCAGCTTGTAGAGGCTGTTGCCCAGTTCGTCCCCTTTGAGGCTGGAGACATTGGCATCCACGTCGTGATCAATGGCAGACACGACGGACTGCGCGCTGTTCTGCGCCGCCTCGATGGAGCCACCGATGGAAAGTGTGCGGGGTCCGCGGCCTTGGAGGTAGAGCAGCAGGTACTTGGCGGAGTAGCAGTTCGGCGCGGCGGTCAAGAGGGCCTGCAGGCGCTGTGCCGCATGCGGAGTGCGCAGCAGCGGCACGATCTGGCGCGGGTCACGCATCATCACCGTGCGCATGTTGTCAAAGTCGGTGAGCGCATTCCGCAGCGCCGGCGGCTTTTCGGAGTCGGCCAGCAGCAGGGCGTCGTCAAAAGTCCTGATGCCAAAGACGGTGATGCCCACCAGCGGGCCGGGACCCTGCTGCACCAGGATGTCCGACACCGCGACCTCGTTTTTCACCGGCACTCCCACGATCTTGCAGGAGCCCTTGGTGGCTCCGCGGATCTTGGCCTGCACACCGCCGATTGGCTGCACGCTGCCATCCGCATTCATGTCTCCCGTGACCGCAAAGGCGGGGTCCATTTTCTTGCCGGTGAGCGCGGCCTCCAGCAGCAGGGCGCAGGCCACGGCGGCGGAGGGGCCGTCCTTGCCGATGTACTTGTCTTCAAAGCCGATCTCCAGCGAGTGGCCCACCGGCCAGCCGCCGTGGCGCAGCTGGGAAAACTTGCGCACCTCATTGAGCGCCTTGCTCATGCTGTCTCCGACATCCTGATTGAACTTGAGCATGGAAGGCGACTCCCCCAGCGAGGGCAGCGCGGTGAGGTTCATGCGCGTGACCAACCCGGCCTCGCCGCCGGAGGAGAGCTGGGAGATCAGCAGGCCGTTCACCTGGTTCAGGCGGGATTTGAAGGTGGAAACCTCTTTCTCAACCAAGGGTTGAGAAGGCGTTGGAGCAGGAGCAGGAGCAGGAGCAGGAGCAGGAGCAGGAGCAGGAGCAGGAGCAGGAGCAGGAGCAGGAGCAGGAGCAGGAGCAGGAGCTACGGCTGCAGGCAAAGGGCTGACAGCCGGAACAGGCACTTCGACTTTGACGGCAATGGGCGCTTCTTCAGCAGGGGTCGTACCCGTTTTCCACACCTGCCAAGACTCGGGTATAAGGCCCTCTTTCCAAGCAAGCATCCATAAAAAAACTAGAGCCAAAAGAACAAATCCCGATTTCATTCAGAACAGGCATTAAGCACTTCAGAGAAGATCGTCAATCTCAAACAAATGACCGCTTTTTCGATGCCGCCGCCAGCATGGTTTCCGCAGATTTTTGGCGTATCCCATTCTACATCGCTCCATGTCCTTCCAGCAAGACCGCGAAGAACTTCTCCATGCGATGGCTTCAAACGCAGCGTGGGCTTTTTTCAACCACACGGCATAGGCCGCCGCGCTGAAGCGGAGCCGGCCTACAGCCCCAGCTCCTCGCGCACCTGGGAGTCGTTGATCAGCTTGTCGTAGGCGGCCTTGACGGTGCCCGCCGCTTTCTTGGCCTTGCTGACCAGATCTGTGTAGCGTGCTCCAGAGCGCACCGGATTGAGCAGTGCGCCACGGATCACCTCTCCGTAGGCCACCAGGCCGTCCACATACGGCCACACGCGCGCATCCAGGAGCGGCCGCACCTGCCGCAGCTTGTAGAGGCTGTTGCCCAGTTCGTCCCCCTTGAGGCTGGAGACATTGGCATCCACGTCGTGATCAATGGCAGACACGACGGACTGCGCGCTGTTCTGCGCCGCCTCGATGGAGCCACCGATGGAAAGTGTGCGGGGTCCGCGGCCCTGGAGGTAGAGCAGCAGGTACTTGGCGGAGTAGCAGTTCGGCGCGGCGGCCAGCAGGGCCTGCAGGCGCTGTGCCGCATGCGGAGTGCGCAGCAGCGGCACGATCTGGCGCGGATCCTTCATCATCACCGTGCGCATGTTGTCAAAGTCCGTGAGGGCACTTTGCAGCGCCGGCGGCCGTTCGGTGCCGGCCAGCAGCAGGGCATCGTCGAAGCTCGTGATGCCAAAGACGGTGATGCCCACCAGCGGCGCCGGACCTTCCAGCACCAGAAGATCCATCACGGACTTTTCGTTCTTCACCGGCACACCCATGAGCTTGCAGGAGCCCTTGGTCGCGCCGCGAATCTTGGCCTGCACTCCGCCGATGGGCTGCACGCTGCCGTCTGCGTTCATGTCGCCGGTCACCGCAAAGGCGGGGTCCCATTTCTTGCCGGTGATCGCGGCTTCCAGCAGCAGGGCGCAGGCCACTGCGGCGGAGGGGCCGTCCTTGCCGATGTACTTGTCTTCAAAGCCGATCTCCAGCGAGTGGCCCACCGGCCAGCCGCCGTGGCGCAGCTGGGAGAATTTGCTGACCTCATTGAGCGCCTTGCCCATGCTTTCTCCCACGTCTTGATTGAACTTGAGCGTGGAAGGCGACTCCCCCAGCGAGGGCAGCGCGGTGAGGTTCATGCGCGTGACCAACCCGGCCTCGCCGCCGGAGGAGAGCTGGGAGATCAGCAGGCCGTTCACCTGATTGATGCGTGACTTGAAGGACACTCCGGCGGCGGAAGGGGTGCCGGTGATCACTGCGTTATTGCCAGCCGGTGCCACACCTTGGGGGGCTGCCGGAGCATTGTTGTTGGCGTTCGCGACGGCGCTGCTCATGTCGATGAGCTTCCAGACCTGCTGCAGCTGCTGGGGCGTGGCGCCTGCGTCTGGTAAAGACGCGACCTTGAGGTGGCTGCCATCCCATTCGTGAGCCTGGCTGGAGCCGGCCGGGAATGACGCGGCGATCTTTTCAAAACTCACCTTGCCGTTGGCGGTCTTGTCCGGCAGATCCGGATTGCCCTTCTCCCATGCCAGCTTCAGCACCACGGGCGCCACCACAAAGTTCGCGGCGGTTCTTGAAAGCACATCCAGACATTCACATTGGGTGAAGCGGCATTGGCTGGTGGTAAGCAAGACATCCGTTCCGGTAAATTTGGTACTGTCAAACAGACACTCTACGTAGCGCGTGGAGCGCTGGCTCCCATCGGTAGGATAAGATTCCAGCTCGCAGGACACAAAGGTGCAGCGTTTGGCGGCCATTCCGCATAAAAAAGGCGAGGCCAGCGTGCTGCCAGCCACCACGCACTCTGTCATGTTCAGCTTCGGCGGACCGATCTCTCCGTAAAGATCCTCGGTGGTGAATGCCACACCGTTGCTGCGGCGGAAGACTCCCTTGTCACTGGTCACGTAGCAGTCCTCCAGCGCGCAGCCCGTCAGATTGAAGCTGCCGCGTGAGGTCATTTTGAACGCCACTCTGCGCAAGATGCAGTTGTTCAGATTCACGACCCCGCCGTTGGTGGTGTTCAGCGTCACGTCCTCCAGCACGGTTCCCGCCGGGAAGGTCACCTCCATCTGGGTTGCGCGGGGAGTCGCTAAATAAGGATCGACCTTCACCAGGATGCCGTTTCCGACATAATGGCCTGCGGGCAGCGAGCGCTCCTCCTGCAGGCAGAGGCCCGACTTGGATGCCCGTGCATACCAACCGGGCTCCGCCGCATAAATACCGCCTAGGACGAAGGACAGGGCCGGTAGCAGAAAATAAAGGAACCGTTTTTTCTTCATAAAGGCCCAGCTAAGGAAATATCTTGGAAATCGTCAACCTGCATTAGGCGGATCACGCAGAAAAATCTGTTCCTGCGATCAGTCGCCCCTTGTCATCCACGGTCCTCAATTCTAAATCGCCCCATGTCCCTCCAGCAAGACCGCGAAGAACTCCTGCAAATTCTCAAAGCCAAGTCCATCAAGACCGGCAAATTCACCCTCGCCTCCGGCAAGGAGAGCGATCTCTATGTGGACTGCCGCGTGACCACCCTCGACTCCCGTGGCGCGGTGCTCGTGGGCCGCGTGCTGCATGCGCTGCTGCGTGAGGAGGAAGCCAAGCGCGGCCTCAGCATCGGCTCCCTCGGCGGCCTGACCATGGGTGCGGACCCCATCACGCTGGCAGTGGCCATGAGCTCCAGCCTCGCCGGCGATACACCGCCCGTGCAGGCCTTCGTGGTGCGCAAAGAACCCAAAGGCCATGGCCGTGGCAAACGCATCGAAGGGAACTTCATCACCAGCCAGCCCGTCGTCGTCGTCGATGACGTCATCACCACCGGCGGATCCACCCTGAAGGCCATCGAAGCCATCGAGGAAGAAGGCGGCAAAGTCGCCTTCGCCTTGATCCTCGTGGATCGCTCCGAAGGCGGCCGCGAGGCCATCGAGGCCAAAGGCTACCCGGTGGCGGCTGCGTTCACGCGTGCGGATCTGGTGTAGTACGACAGGCACTCTTGCCTGTCGATCAGCGCTTTCAATGCACCCTAAGTTTACGAGTTATGGACTGTGCACATCGATGTGTGCAGTCCTGCTTCTCTTCACCACCTCCTGCGTGCACAAGCGGGCCGTGGTCCTGGATCATGACGCCAGCTCCGGGCAGGATACCATCACCTACCGCGGGAAGCCGATGAGGCCGGAGGAGTTGTTTGAGCTCGGAGAAAAAGCCGGCGACAATCAGATCGACCTCATCATGAAACAAGACGGCACAACGCAGAAGGTGGATTTAAAAAAATGGCACACGGGCATGAGGATGCTCCCGGAGGTGATGCAGTCGATGCCAGGAGACGTGATGGAATGACGGCTTTTCAGCCTTGCGCGCTCAGCGCCTTTTCGCCTAGCTTCGCTGTACGCGTTTTTGCGCATCAACACCCAACCTTCACTGAATCCATGGCAGCCTACATCATCGGACGCGTACAGGTCACCGACTGGCCCCGCTACGCGGAGTACATGAAGCAGACTCCCGGCATCATCGCGCAATACGGTGGCCGCTTCATTGCGCGGGGTGGTGAGTCCATGACGCTCGAAGGACCGGAAGTGACCGAGCGCGTGGTCATCCTCGAATTCCCCACCTTCGATGCGGCCAAGCAGTTCTTCCATTCGGAGGAGTATCAACGCGCCAGGACTCTGCGCGAAGGCGCTGCGGTGGCGCAGTTTTATGCGATGGATGGCGTGCCCATGACCTAGCTGTTTCTGACTCATGCACTACACCGAGTTCAAAGCCGCCATCCAGCAGCACCTGAAACGGAAGCGCCATGGAACGACGTGGGTGGAGCTGCGGGAGGCGCTCGCGCTGCCCTATGAGCGGCCTTGTCCGGAGTGGACGCGCAGGCTGGAAGAGGAGATCGGGCTGGTGCGGCGCAAGGGCTCGGGACGTGCGCTGGTGTGGGAAGTGCCACTGCCAACGAAGGCAAAGCCCCGCGTTTGATCGGCGCCGCCCCGCAGCGGCGTGATCCTCATCCTGCAGGAAAACACACCGGCCCCGCCGCGTGAGCTGGCAGTACCTACCATGATTAAACGCTTTCTACGATGAAATGCATTTTTTCACAGCAATCTTCGTTGACATTTGAAAAACGGGCCCAAGTCTGTTTCCATTCCTGATGAAGGGCCGGTGTGAAGAACGCGGCCTGCAGCAGAGATGACAGCGAAGCGGCAGTGAAGAACTCCGGCATCGCAACCCGCGCAAGACGCTGAAGCCGCCGACGGCTTCCGGCCCACCACGCACCAAGACCACCACCGCACGCGGTCTCCGCGCCTCTCCGGCATTTCCATGCCACGGCGCGCCCGCATGCTACCACGACATACTACAAACTACCAAACGTTAGAAAACAAACATCATCATCATCATGAACTCCATCAACACCCCTCCTCCTCTTCCACAGACGTCTTCCGCCACCGCCGCCCCCGGGGAGCTGCTCACGCAGGATCAGCTTGCGCGCAGGCTGGGCATCTCCCGCCGCACCCTGCACACCTGGATCCGCCACAAGACGGTGCCCATGATCAAGGTGCGCGGCTTCTGCCGCTTTGAGTTTCACAAGGTCCTCGCCGCGCTGCAGCAGCACGAGCAGACGGTGGAGACCAAGCGCTCCCAGGGCATCGAGAAACCTGCCAGGCTCTATGATGGCTGTTCGATTTATGGAGCCCTGCAGAGCCTTCGGAACACCGCCCCGACCACACCCATCCGCTGAACCTTTCACCCCTTTCCATTGAAACCTTATCACTATGAACACAGCTTCCAACAACAAGCCACGCCCGCCACTCAGCCAGTTTATCATCACTGGCGAAGAGCTCTTGCGCATGTCTCCTGAAGAAATCAGGCGCATCAGTGGCAGCCACCGCCGCCCCGTCTGGCGGCATCACTATGACCCTTATGCAGGCCCGCCCGTGGCGCAGACGGTGGCGGAGGCGCTGGCGCGTGCGGCCAAAGCCCCGCCCGGCTTCATCCCGGAGGTGGAGATGCTCACGCCGGAGGAGGTGGACCAGCGGATGGAGGAGATCCGCAACAGCCCGCCTCGCCCCTCCTCCCGCAGCCAGGCCCGCCGCCTCAAAGCCGCACGCCAAAAACGCTGAACCTTTCCACACCTGTTTTTATGCCCCTGATCATACCTTTCATTCCTACCGAAGAAGAGCTGGCGGAAATGGAGTCGATGAAGCTGCAGCACCAGCGCTGGCTCTCCCGGCAGCCTCAGCCGCCTGAGCCGGGCCCTGCGCCCGCGCCCCAGGCGTCAACCCCCGCCCCCGGACCCTCGTCGGACTGGACGAGCTATCTGCGCCCCGTGAACGCTCCCGTCCCCGACTGGTACAAGCCCCAGCCGCCCGCAGACAAGCCGAAGCCCGCACCCGCGCCAAGCGGCGGAGAGACTTCCACCTCTTCTGCGCCTGAGTGGGAGCAGTCAGAGCCTGCGGACGGGGAAACTTCTCCAATTTCTCCAATTTCTCCGGGGGGGCGTACCCGCGAGCACCCGATCCCGGAGGATTCCATCCTGGCAGACTACCGGGATTTTGTACGTCAGGTGTCAGAGCTGCCGGATGGCCTCATCGTCGCGCCCATCCTGGCCCTGTGTGGCAGACTCCTCACGCCGCATGTCACATTGGACTTTGCCGGCACCAAGCCGCTGACGATCTACAATTTCATCACCACCCCCGCCGGGCTGCGCAAGGGAACCACCTTCGCCCCGGCGGAAAAGATCGCCCGCCAGATCCTCATGAGTGATGACCTGCTGTATGGCAATGCCAGCGACTCCGCGCTGTTTGACAGCTTTGAGCAGCAGCCCCACCGGCTGCAGTTTGAAGACGAGGGAAACACCCTCCTGCGCACCTGGGAGACCAGCGCGCATGGGCGGGAGGTGTCGGCCCGATACCTGAAGCTCTACGATGGCGCACCCTGGTCGCAGAACTACCTGCGGGAGCGCAAGCTGCACGAAGGCGATGCCCAGCGCAGCATCCCGCAGGCCACGCTGAGCCTATGCATCGGCTCCACCTTTGGGGTGGCGCAGATGAACCAGCTGGAGGCCGGCAGCGGGCTGCGGCGGCGCTTCGGCTTCTACCTCACCCGAGAAAGAGCGCGCTACATCGACTGGCCGGAAACCCTGGATGGCCCGGAGATCAGCCGTCTGGCAGGTCTGTTTCAGGACCTGACCCACCTTAAGGGAGTGATCGGCCGGCAGAGCTTCACGCCGGAGGCCTGGGAGTACTGGCGGGGCCTGCAGCACCGCAACCGCGAGCGCTGCGAGAAAATACCAGGATATACCAACGGAGATGAGAGCCTGCTCTCCAGCCTGAATGAAAGCCCGGCCCGCTGTCTGAAGCTGGCCGTGATCTTCCAGGCCTGCCGCTGGGCCAGGGACAACGACGTGGACCCCTATGTCATCACCCCGGATATGCTGGAGCTGGCGGAGGCGCACCAAAACGCCTGCCTCGACTCCCTCGTGGAGCTGGAGGCCTCCAGCCGCCGCTGCGAGATGGAGGACGCCGCCGAGTGGCTGCTGGCGCAGATCAGCGGAGACCACCCCGGGCAGAAGAGCGCGGACTACACGCGGACGGATCTCACCCGCCGCTACGCCGCCCATGGAGGCCGCCAGGGCGCCCTGACCGCCTCCCGTCTCTACGGGGAGATCCTCCCCCGGCTCATCGAGAAAGGCCAGTGCCGCATCCACTCCAAGGTGGGCAGGCGCAGCCTTTACACCTTCACCTGGGAGTGATGTGAAGCCCGCCCAGCACGCACCGCAGCACACGGTGCGTGCTGGCATACCCCCCCGGAGAAATTGGTGAAATTGGTGAAGTTTCAAGGCAGCGGCGGGCCTTGTTGGCTCAAAAGGTAATGGGTCCGTTTTTCGAGTATCGAAAGATAATGGCGAAAAAAGCAGAACTGACGGGTCGCGCAGCGCGAAAAGGAGAGGCGGAGAGAAGGGAAAAGAAAAAGGAAAAGGGAGGTGTGGAAGCAGGCCCGGCATTTTCATTGCGGCGTTCTTCTTGGTTCCTTAAAATCATGCATGATTCGAGAACCCCGGTACCTTCCTGAGACGCACGACCTCTACCGCCGGAGAGTCTATGTCATCCGAGCCAGGCCAGAACTCATCGCTCATCTGAATGTGAATGGAGCTGAGTTCGATGAGCATGATATCAAAGCGTTGCAGTCTCCCATCGTGGTTATGACCGAAGAGGTCCCTTCTAAGCGGGATCTAGAAGGATGGCGGCTTGCGATCAAAAACAAATGCAAGGAGGCCTTTTTTCGCATGAACTTGAATTGGTCTCCTCTGTCACGGCTGGGGCTTCCTGAAGGATTGCTCACCGACATGGACATCCTGACGGCTTTCTTTGACCGCTGGTGGGATGCTGAAGAGGCCCATGACATCGAAATCGTGGCTGGCTGCTGGAAGACTCGGGAGTGCTGCTCACTCCCGCCCCAAGCGGACAAACCGTCGTTTATGAACTCCACGAACTATTCGCCCAGGAGTAGCAGCGTGCTGGCCTGCGGCACCATCAACATTCCGGCCCATGGCTATGCCGAAGGCTCCGGCTTTTGGGATGGTGTCATCCAGATACCGTTGGACGACCCAGACTATCTCTTCTGGCAGTGGCTGCTCATACGCTGGCCTTACCGCACCACGCTTTGTGAAGATGACGTTCTGCTGCTCAAAGAAGAATATAAGAGCATCTCAATGCATGAGAAGCACCAGGCAGCGCCTCCAGCGGCAGAGGGAAGCGCCGCGTTTTAGACGCTGCGACCCCGCCAGCAGTCAAGATTAGTTGCCAGCCAACTAGAAAGAGCGGCCCACTTTGTGGCTCAGGTTTCCAATGACATTAGGATGCCGCAGGCAGTTTGTTTTTTGGCGCACGAAGCAGCCGCAACCGACCAAGTCAGCGATCAAGTCACCGACCAAGTCAAAGCCCTGCTCAAGTGCCTGGGCAGCAAGCCCGCCAGTGCGCTGACATGCATGAAAAAGCTGGGCCTTTCCCACCGGCCCACGTTCCACCAAAACGACCTCCTGCCCGCGCTGGATGCCGGGTTGATCGAACGCACTCTGCCGGACAAGCCGAACAGCCGGCTGCAGAAGTACCGGCGCAGAGGGGCTTGAGGGGGCGTCTGTTTCTACAGTTCAACAATGGGGCACGCTCATTCTATCCATCGACGTGAATTCGGCACGGCGAATTCTGCCACAGTCTTTGCAAACTCGCCGTCTGTTCAGTAATATCACCGCCATGAGCACGGACCGCATCACCCTTGATCCCGCTGTCATGTCTGGAAAGCCCTGTATTCGCGGCCTCCGTGTCACGGCTGCGAACATCCTGCGCCAGCTTGCCAATCACCGCACGCCCGAGCAGATCCTCGCAGCCTATCCCTATCTTGAGGCGGCGGACATTGACGCCTGCCTGAGCTACGCTGCCTTGCGCGTGGATGATGAAGAGCTTGCCATGGCTGCTGCATGAAGCTGCTGGTGGACATGAATCTGAGTCCGGACTGGGTGCCCCTGCTCGTCTCCCATGGCTGGGAGGCCTGCCACTGGAGCACGCTCGGGCCGGGCAATGCCCCGGATACAGTACTCATGAACTGGGCACGGGAGCACCAGCAGGTGGTGCTCACCCAGGATCTGGATTTTTCCCAGCTCCTCTACGCCACGCAGCAGAGCGGTCCCAGCGTCATTCTTCTGCGCATGGACAATGAATTTGATCCTGCGGCCCGCGACCACGTCTGCGCAGCCATCGCACTCGCAGAGACAGCGCTCACCACCGGCGCGCTGCTGACGCTCTCAGGGCATCGTGTACGCCTTCGCCATCTGCCGATTTCCGCGGCCTCCTGATTTGTTTCTGCTGGGAGGATGTAGCCTCGACTGCATTCACCCTCCCGGTGAATTGGGAGTAATTGGCTAGGTTTTGTCGAGAAGGGATCTGCCGCGCGACAGTGGCAGACTAAAAGAATGAGTATAGATTTCTGGTGATCAGACATTTAGACTGGACCCGTCGAAATAAAGCTCGGCATCTTTTCTCTGAAGGCTATCGTCGGGTTGCAGCGCGTATGGAATAGCCTTGCTAGAGGGCAAGCCACACTTAGACTGGATCGCATGAAAGAAGTGTTGAGCAGCATCAAAGCTGGACTTTTGCAACGGATCGAAAGCCCTTTGATTGGATCCTTCAGTATCCTGTTCATGCTGTTTAACTGGAGAGCTTTTTCGGTTTTTCTTTTTAGCTCAAAGCCAGTTGAGGAACGTCTTTCTTATATCGAGCAAACTTACAGTCAATCGTGCTACTACTTTTGGCTTCCGGCAGCCTTTGCGTTAGCCCTTACGTTTGTCCACCCCGTGGTAGTGCTCGGGATAACTCGATACTTGATTTGGATCGAAGAAAAGAAGCAGAGAATGCGCACTGAACTCAGAAAAAGAGAGCTTACGGACAAAATTAAACTCCAAGAGCAAGAAGCTAAATCTGAGCGAATAGAGCTCGACATTGAATTCAAAAAACTACGTAATAAAGCAAGGCAAACTAAAATCGATGGTTTGGGCAATGTCTTGAACAATGCAAAAGATAACCAGACATTAATTCAGGCAGCAAATATGTTAGATGCAATGACTTCGGAGCCGGGGGGAAAGGAGGTTTAGAGCTGCATATAGCCATCGAGATTAGCTGCGCGCGGCTGGCTTCAAGTTCCCCTCCTAGGTAGGAGGCTTTCGGCACTCATTTAGTACTTTGTTCCGAACATCTCCTTTGATTCGCTGGTGTGCCCCCGCAAGTAATACGGGCGGCACGTGTCGTGCGCGACGAGCCGCCAGCCTGGCGCGAACACGCGCAATGACTTCATCGGTGGAAACAAGCTCCACCCTGCCCTCTTCGATGTCCTTCACGCGGGCATCGATTTCGGCATCCCATTCGGCTTCGACCGATGTCTCGTCATGACTCTCGTTCATCACACTCACTTCACCTTCACCCGCGCATAATAGATCGCCGGTTTGCCTTCGTGGCTGGAGTAATAGGTCACGTGGAGGAGGTCGTCGTGCCAGTAGAGGCCGGGGTAGCTGCAGTCGCCGCCGCTGGGGAGTTCGAGGATGGGGGTGAGGCTGGTGGGGGTCATGGCGAAGAGGACCATGTGGGCGCCGGGGGTTTTGCCGAAACCACGGGAGCCGGCGATGAGCTTGCCATCGGGCAGTTCGATGAAGTTCGGGCCGCCGAGGGGCAGGCCGGTGGCGGCGTAGGTCCATTCACGATACGGGGCCTTGGCCATGCCGATCACGCCTTTGCGGTCGCCACCCTGACGGGCGATGAGGGCGAGGGCGGTGCCGTCTTTGAGGAAGCGCAGCGTGGTTTCTCCGGGCTGGCCGGGCACGTTCATGAGGGAGGAGAGCTGCCACACGGAGCCGTCCGTGCTGGCGTAGGTTTTGAGCGACCACTCCTTCTCGGGCGCGGGGCCGCCGGTGTTGGGATGGATGTTGAAGCTGACGCCGTAGAAGCGTTTGTCCGCCGGATTGAGGGTGGCGCGCCAGAGCCAGTCGCCTTTGGACAGGAGCTTCTGCAGCGGGGTCCAGACCTTGCCGTCCATGGAGGTGGCGTAGCGTGTCTGGCGGCCCAGCGTGGCGGAGTCGCCGCCGCAGAGCAGGTAGAGGCGTTTTTCATCCGGCGTGACGATGAGCTTGGGATCGCGCAGATCCACGCCGGGTTCGTTGAGGGTGACGTTGTCCACCCAGACCTTGCCATTGGAGGAGATGAGGGTGTGGATGACGCCCTCGCCTTTGGTGGGGGAGTCCGCCTCACGGAAGCAGCAGTAGAAGAGGTTCTGGAAGCGCGTGAGGTCGGTGGCGCCGTTGTGCGGGGCTTTGTCCCAGATTTTTTCCACGGAAACCAGCTCCGCCGTGGGGGCCTGCGCGTGCAGCAGGCTGGCGGAGATTAAAACAGCAGCGGAGGTGAGGAAGGAACGGCGCATGATCCTCTATCGTAATCAAACGCCGCATAGTTTCACCGTTTCTTTGGCCGGGTGGCAAAGAAAAGCGCGATGCCGAGGCAGGCGACGAGGAAGACACCGACGTTCACCACGGTGAGCACGAGGTCGCGCGTGTCCTTGTTCGGGATGAAGCCGAGCTTGTGGAAGTTTGTGAACACGGTGGCTTCAAACTGGCGCTGCTTGTCGGTGTGGCGCGTCACGCTGCCGGTGGTGGTGGAGACATAGACGCGGGTGTCCAGCGCATCGCCGGCATCAAAGCGGTACACCGGCAGGATGCGGAAGATGTTGATGTACTCGGTGTTGAAGGCGGTGAGGAAGTCCGTCTTTTTCACGGCGGCTCCGGCGAGGAATTTCGTCGCGATCTCCGCAGCGTAGGCTTCATCCATGGCGGGGTCCACCTTGCCATCCACGGCGCTGACGTACTGCGGTGCGCGGGAGGTGGTGGTGTAAATCTGGTACCAGGGCTGGCCGCCGATGCCGCGCAGATTGACGGCCTGCACCTCGGGCTTTTCTTCGGGCAGCTTGGCCACGGCTTCTGCCACGGTGACCTTGATCGCGCTCACATCCATGCCGCCGCCCGAGGGCTTCGCCTGCGGAGGTGGCGCCTGGGTGCGGGTCATGACATTGTGCAGGACGCCGCTGCCGGAGGCGATGAGCACGGAGACACTGAAGAGCAGGCCGAGCCAGCGGTGGAGTTTGCGGATGAGGCGGGAGTTCATGGGGTGTGGGGAGGAGGAGGAAAAATGGAAGGAAATGGATGTTTGTGACTATTCAGGTCCGTGGGAAAAACAGCAATAGCTCATGGAGGTTTTGGAACGCCCCTCACCCAACCTCTCCCCGAAGTGACTTCTGAGCTGCCAGGCCTGGGGCGGGGAGAGGAGGTCCGCGTTGCGACTCCGAGTGGGTTTTTGAAGCATTCCAACGCGAATCCCCTCTCCCCGCCCCTGACTTCGTCGCTCTGAGCATTTTTCGGGGAGAGGCCGGGTGAGGGGTGGAACATCAACTCCATGAAGCTGTCGCCGCTTGACTCCCAAAGACCTGAATAGGTGCTGAGATTGTTCGTCTTTGCGGTAGCCAGCCGGTAGGAAAGAAGGCGCAGAGCAGCTTGTCACCACTCTGCGCCCGGAGTTGTTGGACCCTCACCACTTCCACTCGATGCCGCCGTAGAAGGAGCGGCCGTCGCCGGGGAGGAAGACGGCGGGGGAGGTGGTGGCATTGGTCACCACGTTGACGGTGGGGCTGTAGTTTTCGTCGGTGAGGTTGCGCGCCTCCACATAGAAGGACAGGCCCTTCTTGGTGCGGTAGCCGAACTTCAGGCCCAGCAGGGCGTAAGGGTCTGCAAAGGTGGTGCGTGCCAGGTCGGCGGCATAGCGGAAGGGAGACCACTCCAGCGTGGGACCGGCGTAGAAGCCGCTCGGGTGCTCATAGAGAAGCTGCGCGCGGTAATACACTGGCGAGTAGCCCGGCAGCAGGCGGCTGCCATACGCGGCGTCCTTGTTGAAGCTGAAGTTGTTCCAGAGGAAGTTCTGGTTCAGCACCAGGCGGTCGGAGGACACCGCGAGCCCGCGCAGCACGTCCACGTTCAGGCCAAACTCGATGCCCTGGTGGATGGTCTTGCCGGCATTGACGGTGGTCGTGGGGGCGAGGATGGGGGAGCCGAGGCCGAGAAGCTCGCGCTCCACCCAGGCGTAGTAGTAGCTGAAGTCCCAGGACACGCGGTCGCGCTGGCCGCGTGTGCCGATCTCCAGCGTGGTGGCGGTCTGCGGCTTCAACTGCAGCAGGCCCGTGCCGGCGGGTGTGGCCTCGCCCAGGGTGGGTGGTTCGAAGCTGCGGCTCGCGTTGAAATAGATCTGTGTCTTGGGGTCCACTTCGTAGAGCAGGCCGAGTTTGGGACTGAAGCCCCAAGCTTCGAGGCGGTCGCTGTTGTTGAAGGTGTTTCCGGGAAAGTACTGCAGTTCATCCAGTTCACGCGAGGCGTAGGCCACCTGGGCTCCGGCAAACGCGGAGAGCTTCTCGGTGAGCTGCAGCTTGTCCTGGAAGTAGAAGTTGAAGTTCGTGGCCTGCAGCCGGTAGGCGGCCACCTGGGCTCCGCGCGCGCCATTGACGTTGGTGAAGCGGTTGTCATTCGTCCCGCCATACATGAAGCCCGTGCCCACGGTGAGGGTGTTTTCAAGCCCCAGCAGTTTGCCCTTGTGCTCGTAGCGCAGGTCAAAGCCGAGGTCGTTGCTGAGCTGGTCAATGACCTGGAAGATCGGATGATTCAGATCTTTCCAAGACCAGAAGGTGGACAGCGTCAGGGTGTTGTCTCCGTCGCTGTAGGTCAGCTTGTCCGCCAGGCGGAAGAGCCGGTAGTTGCGCTCCTGATAGCCTGCGCCGCCGGGCACGGTGGGGAGGAAGGAGCCCGGCGCGGCCTGCTGCGGATTGGCCTGCATCTGCGCCTTGGTCAGGTTGCCGGGGAGCTGCGAGTTGCTGTCCACATAGGTGACATAGAAGCGGTTTTCCAGGTTTGGGCTGATCTTGGTGCCGACGTTCGCAAAAGCGCGGAAGCTCTCCTGCTTGCTCCAGTCACGGAATCCGTCCGTGTGGGAGGCGGTGATGCTCACGTACACATCCGTCTTGCCGCTCACAAAACCGGAGGAGATCTGCGCGCGGTAGGTGTTGAAGCTGCCCACCTCCACCCGTGCCTGGCTGGCAGGCGCGGTGTAGCCCGTGTTGGAGATGAAGTTGATCGCACCCCCGAGTGTGGCGGAGCCGTACTGCAGCGCATTCGCACCGCGGAAGACTTCGACGTAGTTTGCCGTCAGCGGCTCGATGGCCTGCATGTCAAAGCCGCCGTCCGCCAGGTTCAGCGGCATGCCGTCTTGCATCATCCAGATGCCGCGACCATGGAAGGTGCGCTGCAGGCCGGAGCCACGGATGGAAAGGCGCGACTCCTCCGCGCCGAAGCGCGATTGAATCAGCACGCCGGGCGCGAAGTCCAGCGCGTCCTTCAGCGTGGAGGCACGGCCGCGTTTGTAAAAGTCCGCGTCCACCACACCGGCGCCGCCGGGCGTGGACGTGGCGATCTGCTCCTTGCGGAGTTCCAGGCTTGGGACCGTGAGTGAAGGCGAATCTTTCTTCGCCGTGATGATGACTTCGTTGAGTTCCGTTATCGGGGGGAGTGTCGGGGTGGCGGGCTGTGCGAGCGCAGCGCCGGTCAGAGAGAGAGAAAAGAGAATAGAAAAGGGTTTCATAAATGAAGCGGGAGACAGGCAGCCGCAGAGATGGCGGCATGCGCAGGGGTGTGGGCCGGACTTCTGAGTCCGGCGTGTGGCGGAGAGACGCGGTTTTGGAAAACCGCTCTACAAGTTCAAACCAGTCCGCGTCTTGGCGGTGGTGGCTCCGGCATCCCGTTTCGACTGATCAGCACTTCGCACAGCGGTGCGAATGAAAGGATCTCTTCGGCGGGAGGAATCAGCACCGTGGGGCTCACCAGCACGGCATGCAGCCCCTTCGTGGCATCATCTTCCTGCGTGCTGGAGCTGGAGTTGTTGGAGTCCTGCGTGCCCTCCTTCACCTTCTTGCACAGCTCGCAGGCATGCTGCCCGTCAAAGGTCTTCTCCACCGCTTCGATCACCGATCCTTCACGCGCGAAGCTGATGAACATTCCCGTCCACGCGATGCTTTGCAGCAGCGCCCATTGGAGACCCAGCGCCAGGCACAGCATCAGCACCGTCCCGCGCTGCGCGTGGCGCAGCCAAGGGCGTGGAGGTGCGGTTGCGGCGGGAAACATGCGGGGCGATTATGGAAGCGGGAGTATCCGTGTCAAGACAAGCACGGGCCTACTTTCCCTGCGCGCCCACCACTGCGGCAAATTGCCGCAGTCCCAGAGAGGAGCGGATGGCTGCGGCATTTCGCCACATTTTAAGCAGGCCTTTGGCGGCGATGAGTGGGCATGGACTTTCCTTCCTTCTACATGGACCACCTCGCGGGTGGCCGGCTCATCATCGGCCTCATCGCCAGCCTGCATGTGCTCATCAATCATCCGCTGGCGGTGGGTGCGTACCCGCTGCTGACGTGGATGGAGTGGTGGGCGCACAAGAACAACCGGCCGGACATTGATCAGCTGGCCTACAAGATCACGTTCATCGTCTTCATCGTCACCACCACGCTCGGGGCCATGACGGGGGTGGGCATCTGGCTTTCCACCTCGCTCTTTGCACCGTTCGCCATTGGATCGCTGCTGCGTGTGTTCTTCTGGGGCTGGTTCGCGGAGTGGCTGGTGTTCATCTCGGAGGTGGGGCTGATCCTGTGGTGGTTTTTGACGTGGAAGAAGGCGAACACGCCGGAAAAGAAGCGCAGGCACATCCGGATCGGCATGACGCTGAGCCTCATGTCCTGGCTGACGATGGCGCTGATCGTGGCCGTGCTGGGCTTCATGATGAAACCCGGGGAGTGGAATCAAACACGCGCCTTCTGGGATGCGATGACCAATCCGCTCTACGCACCGCAGCTCGGCTTCCGCACCTTCATCGCGCTGATGATGGGGGCGGTGTTTGTGTGGTTTGCCACGTTCTTTTTCACGAAGAGCAAACGCGGCTACGAGAAAGGCACGGGGCCACGGCAACTGCGGAGCTGGGTGGTGTACCGCATGTCCCATGTGGTGCTGGTGAGCCTGCTGGGCACGTATCTTTTCGGCACCTGGTACTGGAGCGCCATCCCGGAAACGATGAAGGCGAACAGCTCGGTGGCGCTGCTCACGCAGGAGTTCATGAGCTGGCACGGGCAGTTTCAAAGCCTGCTTGGCTGGACGATCCTGGTCTTTGCCGCCATCGGCCTCGGCGGTCTGGGCAGCAGCTTCCTGATTCCACGCTGGGCGCTGCTGATTCCCAGCCTCATGGGCATCTGGTTGCTGGGGCATTTTGAACGCGCCCGCGAGTTCATGCGCAAGCCCTGGGTCATCGGTGAATACATGTACTCCAACGGCGTGCACAAAGACGAGCTGGCCTTTCTGCAGAGCGAAGGCCTCCTGAAACACGCGACCTATGCGAAGCACCGCGAGGTCACCGAAGCGAACAAGGTCGAGTGCGGCAAGGACGTCTTCATGCTCGCCTGCTCGCGCTGCCACAGCACCACGGGCCTCAATGGCGTGATCGAAAAATTCACCGCCATGTATGGCGCGGACAAGGACTGGGACAGCGGCGGCATGGCCCTCTTCATCCAAGGCATGCACCAGACCCGCACCTTCATGCCGCCCTTCCCTGGAAACGACAAGGAGGCAGCGGCGCTGGTGGCCTTCATCCAGCAGGTCCGCGCCACCCGTGAATCCCTGCCTGGCGCGCAGAGCGCGGGCGTGGTGGTCGCTCCGCCACCCGCACCGCCTGCCATGACCGCCTCCTCCCAACCCTGATTGCACGACCATGATTCCTCTTCTCGCCAACACCCCCGTCCCCCGCGATCTCCCTCTGCCGCTGCCATTGCCTGAAGGCGTGCTGATCGTACTGCTCGTCATCTTCTTCCTGGTTCACATCCTGTTTGTGAACCTCATGGTCGGAGGCTCGGTGCTCGTCACATTCTTTGAATGGCTGGGGCGCAAAGACGCGCGCTGGGACCGGCTGGCGGCGGCGATCGGCCGGACGATCACGGTGAACAAAAGCCTCGCGGTGGTCATGGGCATCGGCCCGCTGCTGTGCATCAACCTGGTGTATACCATGCAGTGGTATTCTGCGAACTCGCTCACGGGGCATGCGTGGCTCATGATCGTGCCGCTGGTCATCGTGGCCTTTCTGCTGACCTATCTGCACAAATACAAGTGGGAGGCGTGGTCTCAGGGCGGCTGGAAGTGGCTGCATCAGCTCGTGGGCCTGGGCGCGACGCTGCTGCTGCTGTTCGTCCCGCTGATCTTCCTGGCCAATGTGAACCTCATGCTGTTTCCCGGGGAGTGGGAGAAGGTGCGCGGCTTCTTCTCCAGCCTGAGCATTGGCAATGTGCTGCCACGCTACCTGCACTTCATCGCCGCGAGCATGGCCATGACGGGGCTCTTCCTCGCGGGCTGGTTTGGCCGTGAGGGGCATGAGATCGAGAACACCCCGGGCTTCACGCGGCCGGAGCTGCGCCGCATCTTTTACAAGGTGGCGGCCTACGTGACCCTTGCGCAGTTCGTGTTCGGGCCGCTGCTGCTCTTCACGCTGCCGGCGGCGGGCATCACCTCGCAGCTCTATGTCATCATTGTCTCCGGTGCGCTGGTCGGTGTGCTCACGCTGTGGCTGCTGTTTCGCGAGCTGAAGTCCGGCGATGAACGGATTGGCCGCAGCTATGTGCCGATCTGTGTGCTGTTCAGTTTCGTGGTGCTCGGCATGGGCAGCGGGCGGCATGTATATCGTCAGGCCGCGCTCGCTCCACATCAGGCGGAGATCAAAGAGCGCACGGCGCATTACGCCGCTGCGCTGGCCGCCTTCAACCAGCAGCGCGCCGCCGCACCACCTGTGGAGCAGACGCCGGAGCAGCTCTTCATGAACTGCGCCGCCTGTCACGCGCCGAATGTGAAGCTCGTGGGTCCGCCGCTCACGGAGATCGCGCAAATCTACGCGGGCAATCCTGACGGCATCGTCGCCTGGGCCAAGGCGCCCGGCAAAAAACGCCCCGAACTCCCGCAGATGCCGCCCATGATCCATCTGGGCGAAGCAAACCTGCGCAAGATCGCCGAGCTGATGCTGGAGAAAGGCAGGGCGGCGCAGTGAAGCCGGCACAGGTGTGGCAAATCGCCGCAGCGGGTGGACAGCGGCCACGTCGGCGTTCACCTTGAAGGCCCATGCCAGCCAGTGCCACTCATCCCAAACCCTCCCTCCCAGGCTGGCGGCGCTGGCTTGGTCTGAGCGAGGTCTGGGTGGGCGTGGAGCTTTCATCCCGTTTGCTGGTGCTGCTGCGCTGGCTGGCCGCCATCGGGCAGAGTGTGACGCTGCTGGTGGTGGAGCAGCTGGGCGTGGCCGTGCCGTGGTGGCCCTGCGGGATCGCGGTGGGCATCACGCTAGTTTCGAATGCGGTGCTGGCCTGGTGGACGCGGGTGCTGGGCGGCCATCTGAGCGGCGGCTTTTTTCACGTGCTGCTGTGGGATGCTTTCGCACTGACCTTCCTGCTGCACTGGACGGGCGGACTGGAAAATCCGTTCGCGCTGTTCTATCTTGTGCAGCTCACCGTCGCTGCGGTGGCGCTGCGCTCATCTGCGGTGATCAGCCTCGGCGCGCTGATGGCGCTGGGGTGCGGCTGGCTGTGGCGGTACGCGCTTCCCCTGCGGATGCTGGACGGTTCCGCCGTGCCCGAAGCTCTGCTGCAACAAGGCCGTGGCGTGGCGATCGTGCTCGTGGGCATTTTCATTCTCGCACTGCTGCTGTCCTTGCGGCGGCGCTCGCATCGCCTGCAAAAGGAGCGCGCACGACTGCGTGCCGAACTGGAGACCCGCGACCGCTTCCTCTCCGTCGCGGCTTTGGCCACGGGCTTTGCGCATGAGCTCGCCACACCGCTGGGCACCATCGCGCTGGCGGCGGAAGAGATGAAAGCGCTGCCCACGCAGGAAGTCGCGGAGATCATCGCCCGCGAAGCCGCGCGCTGTCAGGAAGTGCTGGCGCGTTTGCGGGAGCTGGGACAGGAGGCCGTGGGACAATCGGCTGACGTGTGTAAGGTCGCGGATGTCGTGGCGCTGGCTTTGAGTGATCTGCCAGCGCATCAACGCGAGAGGGTGAAACTCACACAGGGAGCTCGCGATGCCCGCATCACCTGCGCGGGTCTGCGCGAGGCGCTGCTGGTCCTGTTGCGCAATGCGCTGCTGTCCTCTGCGGATACACTGCCCGTGGTGCTGCGGGTGGAGGCTGCAGGCGGCAGCGTGCGCTTCATCGTGCAGGATCAGGGGCCGGGCTTCAGCGAGGAGATGCTGCGTCACTGGGGCGAGCCCTTCCGCAGCACGCGCGAGCAAGGCGCAGGCATGGGGCTGGGCTTGTTCTTTTTGCGGCGTCTCGCGGCGGCGCAGCACGGCGGCGTCGAGGTGCGAAACTTGAGCGCTGGTGGCGCGTGTGTGACTCTCATGCTGCCGCTGCAACCTTCCACCCCTCCTTTGAAATGATGCAGGTGCTGTTGATTGAAGACGACGAGAGCTTTCGCACCACGCTGGCGCTCGCGCTGAAGAGGCGTGGCTGCGAGGTGCATCAAGCCGCGAATGCCACCACTGCCATGAGTGAAGCACGAGCCGCCATGCCGCAGGGCATCGTGCTGGACATGCGTCTTGGCAGCAGCCATGGAATGGCGCTCATCCCCGAGCTGCGGCAACTTTTGCCAGAGGTGCGGCTGATCGTTCTGACCGGCTATGGCAGCATCCCAAGCGCTCTGGAGGCCGTGCGTCTGGGGGCGGATGACTACCTGCTCAAACCCGCCAGCGCAGATCAAGTCCTCGCTGCTTTGGAAGGGCACGAGGGCTCCTCCGCGCGTCCCGCAGCGGGTGATCTGCCCAGCCTGGCCAGGCTTGAGTGGGAGCACATCCAGCGCGTGCTGCATGACTGCGGCGGCAACATCTCGCATGCCGCCGCAGCGCTCGGCATCGACCGCCGCACACTGCAGCGCAAGCTCGGCAAGCAGCCGCCAGGCTGAGGACGCTGTTCTTCGGACTCAGGGAGCTTTGACCAGCTTCAGGCTGCGGATGTCGTACATCTTCGCATCGTCTCCCAGCGCCTTCACGGCATCCTCGCGGGTGATCCTCGCGTTGGTGGCGATGATCTCGAGCCTGGGCAGTCCGCCTTTTTCATTGCGCGTGATTTTCACGCTTTGCACGTCGGGGAGTTTCTTCATCGCGGCTTCGACCTTGTTCGTGCAGTGGATGCACATGATGCCCGCGACTTCGCCCTGATAGACGAATGTCACTGGATCTCCGGCGGTGCATGAGGCGATGGTGATGAGACTGAGGAGGAGTGTGAGGAGGTGTTTCATAAAGTTTGGATGTGGGGTGCGTTGATTATTCAGCGGGGTTGTCGAGCAGGCGCTGCACATCACGGCTGAGCTTTTCAGTCATGAGCGTGGCGATCTCGGCTTGAGGGTGGAAGACGGAGTAGTAGCCGCGCACGCGGCCCTGGCGGTCGATGAGTACCATGCGCAGGTCGTGCTCATAGAGGTCCAGCGGGTTGATGCGCTTTTCCTCCGGGATGGCGGCGGGAGCCTGGAGTTGCAGCTCATGGGTCATGTAGTCCCAGATGCGTTGCTGCTCACCGGTCACGAACCACCAGGGATCTTCAGGCCCCGCGCCCACGCCTTCAGCGTAGGCCTTGAGGAAGCCCGAGGTGTCGCGCTCCGGCGCCACGGCGAGAGAGACCAGATGGAAATCCGGCCGCGTGCGGTAGGCGGCATTGAGCTTCTGCATCTGCGCCACCACCGCCGCGCATCCATGCGGACACACGGTGTAAAGGCAGGCCATGACGGTGACCTTTCCGCGCAGGGCGGAAAGCTTCACCGTCTGCCCGCTGCGCTCGGTGGCTTCCAGATCGCCTTGGATTTGGGTGACCACCGGCAGCGGTGCCTGCGGGAGCGCCTGCCGGGCGTAATGCCCCAGCACCAGCACTCCCGCGATGGCCATGCCGATGCCCAGCAGCATGCGCAGCCAGGAGCCGGTGCTGACGCGAAGGTCAGCACCGGCGGAGGTGTAGCGAATGCCCGGAGACGGAGACTCAAGAGATGAATCCGGCATCGTGTTATTCGGTGGGGATTTTGAGGATCTCGGCCTCCGTCCACATCGCGCTGCGGGCCTTCTCAGCCTCACGGATGGCAGCGACTTGCTCAGGCGTGACGGCCCCCGCCTTGTTGCCAAAGTTGCTGCGCACATTGCTCAGCACATCGGCTATCTGTGCGTCGCTCAGTGCCGCGCCCTGCGGCGGCATGAGCGGCGCGGGAGAGGCAAAGGGTTTGCCATTGAGCGTGATGGGGCCGGTGAAGCCATGCAGCACCATGCGGATGATGCGGTCCGGCTTTTTCGCCGCCACCCAGTCCGAGCTGGCCAGCGGAGGAAACATGCCCGGCAGGCCCAGACCGGTGGGCTGATGGCACGCGAAGCAGACCTGCATGTAAACCGTCTGGCCGCGCGCAAGCGACTCCGCCGAAGGAGCTGCTTCCTGAGCGTGAATGAGAGAAGTGAAGGGCAGCACACAAGCGGCTGCGAGGAGGTGTTTTGAAAAAAGGGACATGAAAAGATGAATGAGCGGGACGCATGAACGGAAGACCTCACGCACCATGAGCGTCCCTTCAGGGCATGGCGGTGCGGATGGGGTGTTTGCAGACACGCGGCCAATCACACGCCTGCGAGTTCAGGCGGCGGGGGCGTGCATGGGGCTCAGCTCAGAGAGCGGAGGCTGCTGCCGCATCGTGGCGGTGGCGTCTCTGGCAGTTCGGTGCGTTGCACCAGCGTTTCGTGCAGAGGCACGAATGAGAAAGTGTTTCCTGCAGGGGCCACCAAGGTGGTGACCTCCACCAGCACGGCGTTGATCTTCTGCACGGACTGTCCTGCCTGCTGCGGCTGCTTGCGGTTGGACTGGCCTTCCTTCACTTTTTTGCAAAGCGGGCAGCCATGCTGACCATCGAAGGTTTTCTGCACCGCCTCCATCACCGTCCCTTCGCTGGCAAAGGAGACCAGCATCCCCGCCCACGCGACGCCCTGCAGCAAGGCCCAGTGCAGACCCAGAGACAGACAGATCGTCCCCACGATCACCAGCCGCGCGATTCGCGGCAGCAGCGATGCATTGGAGCGGGAGGACATGGCGCGAGTATGGTGACACGACGCGCAGTGTCAACTTTGGCCGCTCAGCGCCAAGGCCAGTGTGTTTGCGGCACGCACATGGCCGGGCGGGCTGGCGTCTTTCATTGCTCCAAGGACGGCGCACCTCTTTTGGAGCCTGCGCCGCGATAGACCCACAACTTCGGACCCGCAGCAGCGGTTCCCTACCTGCCCTGCGGCAGCGGGTCACGAAAGGCTGGTAGGGACGCGTTGCGCGCGTCCCTGGAATCCTTCGTCCCAGCGTGGACTGCTGCCCTATAGCACGCCCCCTTTCTCAAACTGCGATGTCTCGAAAAGCACCCTCACTTCAAATTCTCAAACCACGCCAGCAGATCGAGAATCTGCTCCGCCTTCAGCGAATTGAGCAGGCCCTGCGGCATCGGCGAAATCTCAGACACGCTGCGTTCCTTGATCATCGCCTTGGCAATTTCGGTTTTGTCAGGCGCGAGCGGATTCGGCCGCAGCACCACGCGCTCATCGTCCTCGCTCTCCAGGCTGCCGGTGATCGTTTTGCCATCGCTGGTTTTGACCGTCACGTAGCGGAATTTTTCGTCGATGAACTTGGAGGGGTTCAAGATGTGATCCAGCAGATCGCGGCGGTTGAAGCGCGCGGACACCTGCACCAGATCCGGCCCAAACACGCCCGCAGGCAGCGCGGGATCATGGCTCACCTTGTGGCAGAACACACACTGCGCACGGATGAGCGCGTCCTTCGCGCTGTCGCGGCTGCGCGTCTTCGCATCCATCTTCACCAGCAGCGGAGCCAAGTCTTCCAGCGTCCAGTTCTTGAACGAATGCCCCGGCAGCGCATGCGCGGAAAGCACCGCAGGCTTCGCCGGCGAAATCACCGCTGCGAGCTGCGTGGCCTCCTCCGGCTTCAGCGCCGCCGCCAGCTCGCTGCGTGTGTCGCTGATCGCTTTGAAGAAGGTCGAAGCCCCGTTCATCTTCTCCGCCTTGTTCAGCGCCTCAAACGCGATCTTCCGCTGCTCCAGCGTCCAGCCATCTTTGATATAGCGCAGCATGAACGGATAAAACAAGAGATCCTCCGAAGTCGTGGCCGCTTTGAGAAGAGGCATCGTTTTCGTGATGACCGTCGGGGATTTCAAATAGACGAGCAGGCGGCAGAGCTCGCGATTGAGGAAGGTTTCGTCCGCAGGAAAAGCCGCCCAAGCCATGAGCTTTTTCTGCTGGGCTTCATCGGGTGCTCCGTGTCGCGCGATGGCAACCGCGATCACCCGCAAGGCATCCAAAGTCGGTGCAGGCGACGCCTTCAAAACGGCATCGAGAATCGCCGGTAGATCGCTGGACTGACCCACACGCGCAAGGGCCAGCAAAGAACTCATGTCCTTGGAGTGCAGCGCCTGCTCGCGCCATTCACTGATCGGCTGGCTTTCCAAGCGCATGCGCTCGGCGTATTTTGACAAGGCGGCGCTTAGTGGCTTTGCCGCGACTGCTTTCTGTTGAGGCCGGTTGCCTGCATAAGTCACTCGATACAGCCCGCTCTGCGTGCCACGACCACCGGTGGTAAACCACATGGCTCCGTCGGGACCAATGCAGCCGTCGGTGACATTCAGCGGCCTGCCTGCCACGAAGGTTTCCTGCGTCACGGTGCTGCCAAAATGCACCGCGATGATGCGTCCGTAGCTCCAGTCCAGCAGGTAGAGCGCGTCCTGATATTTCTGCGGAAACTCCGCTCCATACCCAAAGTAAATCCCTGTGGGAGATGACAGCCCAATGTCGATCACACTCGGCAGCGTGTCCGCATACCACGCGGGGAAACGCCCCGTGCCGCGCCGCCAGCCGTAGTCGCCACCGGGAAGAATCTGCAGCACCCGCGTGGGCATGTACCACGGCGTTCCCACATCGCGCTCCATGTCGGCATCAAAGGTGAAAAGATCGCCGCGTGAATTGAAAGCAATGTCCAGCGGGTTGCGCAAACCACCTGCGAGGAGTGTGACTTTGCTGCCGTCCGGCTTCACGCGCAGGATGTGTCCGGCGGGCAGCTCCACATTGCCATCGAACATGCTGCTGTCCCACGGGTTCGGGATGAGCTGGTCATTCGCGTAGTTCTTCAGCGGCGAGTTTGGATCGAGGTTCTTGGGCAGCAGCACGTTGTTGCCATGCGCCACGTAGATGTCGCCATCGGGTCCGAGCTTGATGTGATTGCGGCCATGACCCACGCCGCCTTCGGTGCGGACGAGTTCTTTGCGTTCGTCAAAGGTGCCGTCGCCATTCGTGTCGGTCAGGCGGTAGAGCGCCTTCGAGTTGTTCGCGTTCGCGAAGAGCGAGCCGTGCGCATAGAGCAGGCCGCGGCATTCGAGCAGTTGATCATCGATGACTTCCACCTTCTGATCCCCGCTGCCGCTGAGCGTGAGTCGTAGCAGGCCCTTCTTCTCCTTGCCCAGCGTGATGCGGCCCTGCGGATCAAACGCCATCGAAACCCAGGAGTCCTCACCCGGCTGCGCGGAGCGGATCAGCTCTGCTTTGAACCCCGGCGGCAAGGTCAGCGTGGCGGGATCAGTCGCCTGATTTTGCGCGCCCGGTTTGGCAAGCTGCCAGGAGTTGTAGGCATCAAAGGTCTTCTTCAAGTCGAAGGGGTTCGTGGCCGGGTCGGCATCGGTCGCTCCCATCACCACCGCATTCTGCCACGTGCCATCTGTGGCGATCCAGCGCACGGCGGCGAGGTCGCCATTGAGCTCCAGCCTTGCGGCGGTTTTCGCTTTGCCGGGCACACGCAGCCCGAGCTGATGTTCTTTGCCATCACCGAGCTGCTGCGTGAGATCGGTGCCAGTCGCGGTGTCAGCAGCTTTGATGGTGGCGATGCTCTTGCCATCGAGCACGATCTCCACCGCGCCATCGCTGGCGGTGAGCAGCACCGCTTTGAGCAGCTTGCCCTCGTGCTTCACGGTCTGGGTGAAGGTCGTGCCACCCTCAGGTGCCGCCAGCCACTGGGGCACCGGCGGGCTGTTGGCGAGCTGGGCGAAGGCGCCGGCTGATGAAAGCAGCAGGAAGAGAAAGCAGCGGGACATGCGCAAAGAACGCGCCTTGTGGCAGAAGCCTGTCGGCGGAGATCAAAGCGGGTCGTTGCCGACCGTGAAGGTCACGTTTTGAATGCCCGCTTGGTGCAGTGAATTGAGCACATCAATGACCCGCTCGTAGCTTGCCTGTTCTTCCGCCTGGATCGTCACCAGCACCTTTTGCTTCTGGCGTTTGGAAGAGTCGGAGGCACGGCGCAGGCTCTTGGTCAGCGAAGGCAGGGCCTTGTCCTTGGGCGTGTCAAACACCTCCTCGTTCATCGTCACGGTGCCGTCTTCGAGAATGCCGATGGTGATTTCTTCAGAGGGGAACTGGACGGCCTGCTCTGGATTTCCGGGATTGGGCAGCCGGGTGCGAAGCTCGCGTTCCACTTTCACAGAGCCCGTCATGACCATGAAAAACAGCATGATGACGAAGACCACATCGATCATGGGAGCGATCTGAAAACCAATCGCGATATCGTCGGAATGGATGCGGTGTTTCATGGCATGTGGTTGCATGACGGCCACTAGAGGGGAATCTTGGGGTGGCTTTTTAGGCTCGGAAGACCGGCTTTAAGGGGGGATGGAGGGGGTATTTTGGGTTAAATGACCATGCTCTCAAACATTGAAATGCAATGGAGTGCATGACTCGCTCAATGTTTCTTAAGAACGTCGGCTTGACATTCTTTTGAAAATGAGTCTTCTAGTGGCACCGTGAAAAGCAAAATCTATATACTCGACGACCATCCCATCGTTATCGAAGGGCTTAAGAAACTAATCGACCAGCAGGAAGACATGCAGGTCATCGGCAGCGCCGAAGACGCCAATACTGCTCTTCAGCAGATCGCCAAACTCAAGCCCGACGTAGTCGTGCTCGATATTACGTTGAAGGACCGCAGTGGTGTGGACCTCATCAAAAAGCTGCGTGCCAGCCATCCAAACATGCAGATTCTCGTGTACTCGATGCACGATGAAAACGTGTATGCGGAGCGCTGCCTGCGCGCCGGTGCCATGGGCTATGTGATGAAGGGTGAACCGAGCACTCGCGTGCTGCAGGGCCTCCGTCAGGTGGCCGCTGGTTCCTTCTTCTTCAGCGCTTCCCTGCTCGGCAGCATCGTCTCCGGTGGCGGCCCTCGCGGCGGTTCCCGTGGCGAACCCGCCCGCATGCTCAGCGACCGTCAGCTCGAAATCTTCGAGATGGTGGGCCGCGGCTTCGACTCCCACAGCATCGCAGAAAAGCTGGCCCTCAGCGCCAAGACGGTGGACGCCCACAAGGCCAACATCCGCCAGAAGCTCGGCCTCGCCTCCGCTCGCGAACTGCTCATGGAAGCCGTCCGCTGGGTGGAGAAATAGGATTTCTCACAAAACAATCTTGCCAACGGGCGGTGTGCAAACACCGCCCGTTTTTTTGTGACTGAACTCCGACCTAGGATGGGTCTGGCGACAGCCCGCCCGTCCCTCAGCGTGTGGCAACGCACTGCAGCCTGCGAACGCTCCCCGGAGTCGGGCGGTTTGGCGAAGCAGTATCTTGGTGATGGAGCAGCCGCCATCCGCCAAACACGCCCAACCTACGTTCAGAAAACAGTCTCAGTCCTTCACCACCGCATCGCGGTCGGCCCGTGCCTTCACTCGCAGCCGCTCCTTCATCGTCGCCAGCACATCCGGCTGCTGCGCCGCCACATCCTTGGTTTCATTCGGATCAGCGATGATGTCATAGAGCTCGTACTTCGCCTTGTCTCCGCTGCCATGTTCCACCAGCTTCCAAGGGTCGAAGCGCAGTGCGCATGATTTAAAATTAGGCCCCACGGTGTAGAGCGTGCGCGGCGGTGGGGGCGCTCCTTCGGCCAGCTGCGGCCAGAGATTCACCCCGTCCCATTTCAGATCCTTGGCGGGCTTGAATCCGGCCAGCGCGCAGAAGGTCGGCATCCAGTCGATGATCTGCACCGGCGCGTCATGCGTGCCGGGTTTCAGCGTGCCGGGCCAGTTCAGGAGGCAAGGCACACGTGTGCCGCCTTCATAGACGCTGCCCTTTTCATCGCGCAGCGGCCGGTTGTTTCCCGGCAGCGGGCCGGTGGCATAATCATCCGGCGGGTAGGCCTGGCCGTTGTTCTCAGCGGTGCTGCCGCCGTTGTCGCTGGTGAAGACCAGCAGCGTGTTGCTGCGCTGCCCGTTCTTTTCCAGCGCGGCCACGATCTGCCCCACCGCCGCATCCATGTGCATGATGCACGCGGCGTATTGCCGGGCCACCGCACCGGTGATGCCCGCAGGTACTTTGGCCTGCCATTCTTCCGGCTCCTTCACGGGCAGATGCACCGCCGTCAGCGGCACGTAGAGAAAAAACGGCGCGTCCTTCCGCGCCGCCAGCCAGTCGCAGGCCTCCTTCGCGATCAAGTCCGTCACATGACCGGGTTCTGTGATGAGCTTTTCATCCCGATGCCACGTCTCGGTGAACTCGCCTTTTTTGTAATGGTGGTCCCACGGCCCCACACCGCCGCCCAGCGAGCCGTAGCTGTGATCAAAGCCAAAGTGATTCGGTCCCCACGCGGGTTTCGAGCCCAGATGCCACTTGCCCGTGAGGCAGGTCTCATAGCCCGCCGATTTCAGCGCGCGCGGCAGCGTCACAGTCTCCCACGGCAGCGCTCGTACACTCTGCGGGGTCGTGACGCCAAAGCGGCTCCAGCAGCGCCCGGTCATCAAACCGGTGCGCGTGGGGCTGCACACGGGCGCGGAATAATGATGCGTGAGCTCCAGTCCCTCGCGGGCCAGTTTGTCCAGCGTGGGAGTGGGGGCCGTGCCAGCGTGAAAGGCCACATCCGCCCAGCCGAGATCATCGGCCATGATGAAAACGATGTTCGGCTTCGCCGCGGCGGCATGCAGCAGCGGGCAGCAAGTCATGAGCAGGAGAAAAAAGCGGTGCATGCCACGCCAAACGAAGCAGTTCCGGCTGATCTCGCATGGTAACTATTCAGGTCCTGCGAAGAGGCCGATGTGCGCTCCCCTCACCCAGCCTCTCCCCGAAGGAGAAATGGAGCAACGGAGTCTTGGGCGGGGAGAGGAGATTCGCGCTGGAGGGCTTCGTAACTGAACCGGAGTCGCAACGCGTTACTCCTCTCCCCGTCGAGGGCGTGGCTTGGTAGATGTTTCCTTCGGAGAGAGGTCGGGTGAGGGGGGAAAGTTGAAGCCGTCGGAAGCAGCACATTGGCCGCTAACACGCTTCCGCCCACTGTCGCCCCCAGGACCTGAATAGTCACCTCGCATGATCGGTTGCGTGCCCGGAAGCGTTGCGGCATAAAGAGGGCACATGGGCCACGCCAAAGACTCCGCCAGACTCTCCACACGCACCCTGCAGTGGCTGGTTTACGCGCTGTTCCGCTGCATCGAGGGCGTGCTGTGGCTGCTGCCGCTCATCGTGGTGTGGTACATCGGCCGGGTGCTGGGCACCGTGGTGTATTTTCTGGCTGGTAAGTACCGCCGCCTGGCGCTGCACAACCTGCACATCGCCTTTGGTCGCGAAAAATCCCCCGCCGAACTCAAGGCCCTCGCCTATGAGCACTTCAAGAGCCTGCTCGCCAACGTGCTCTGCGGTTTCAAACTGCCGCTGATGTCCGAGGCTGCGATCTGCAAGCATGTGCGCTCCGAAGGCATCGAGCGCGCGCAGGCCGCCTACGACAACGGCAAACGTCCGCTGCTGAATCTGGTGCTTCATGCCAGCTGCTGGGAGATCCTCACCCAGGTGCCGTCCATGTATGTGCGTGGTCACAAGGCCGGCGCCATTTACCAGCCCCTGCACAATCCCTGGCTCAATGCGCTCGTGCTCCGCCGTCGCGAAAAGCTGGGCTATGCGCTGTTTGACCGGCAGGCCGGGTTCAATGCCCCCATGAAGTTCATGCGCGAGGCTGGTCAGGTGGGCGTGCTGGTGGATCAGCATGCCGGAGATCACGGCCTGTGGTGCCCCTTCTTCGACCGCCTGGCCTCCACCACCACCATCGCGGCGCTCATGGCCATCCGCACGGATGCGGTGGTGCTGCCGATGATGGTTTACAATGACGGCCCGGCGCGCTGGCGCTTGGTCTGCGCCCCGGAGGTCAAAGCCGATGAATCACAACCCAACGCCGACGGCTTGACGCTGGCGATCAACGCCGCCGTGGAGAAGCTGATCCGCGAGCAGCCCGCCAGCTGGTTCTGGGTGCACAACCGCTGGAAGCTGCCCAAGCCGCGATTCCTGCTGGCCGAGTATCGTCGTGGGGTGGTCTTTCCCACGGGCTACGACCTGACACGCCTGCAGCCCTTTGAGCTGCTCATCCGCAGCCCCAACTGGCTCGGAGACGCCTGCATGGCCTTCCCCATGGTGCGCGCCATCAAACGCGGCCGCCCGGACATGAAGATCACCATTCTCGGCCCGGACAAACTGGAGGAGCTGTGGCTCTCCATGCCCGAAGTCTCGCGCTACATCGGCAAGCCCGCCAAAGAAGGCCTCTTCGCCGTGGCCAGGCGCATCAAGGCCACCGGGGTGAAGTTTGATGCCGCTGTGTTCTGCACCAACTCCACCCGCAGCACCCTGGAAATCTGGCTCGCAGGCGTTCCCCGCCGCGTCGGGGTGAAAGGTTCGTTCCGTGCGAAGCTGCTCAATCAGATCATCAAGGGCGGCCCGGCCAAAGGAAGCAAGGAGCACCATGCGCACCGCTACCTGCGCATCGCCAAGGGCATCGGTGCTGACATCGAGCAGCCCGGCGTGTGGGACGCCGGAACACCGCCGGTTTCGACCGATGGCACCATCCGTGTCGGCGTTTGTGCCGGTGCCGAATACGGGCCCGCCAAGCGCTGGCCGCTGGAGCGTTTTGCCGCCGTGGTGAATCAAATCTCCGCGCAGCATTCCCAGTTCCGCTGGGAGCTTTTTGGCGCCCCCGGGGAAAAGGAGATGGGCGAAAAACTCTCCGCCATGCTCCAGGCACCGCATGAAAACTTCGTGGGCAAAACACGGCTCTCGGAGCTCATCGCCAAACTGCGCGGCTGCCAGCTCCTGCTCACGAATGACACCGGCACCATGCATCTGGCGGCGGCGCTCGGCATTCCTACCGTGAGCATCTTCGGCTCCACCTGCCCGATCGAAACCGGCCCGCTTGGAGATCGCCACACCGTCATCCAGCACAAGATCGAGTGCAGCCCCTGCTTTGAGCGCGAGTGCCCCTTCGGCCACTACAACTGCATGACCCTCGTCACCCCCGAAGAGGTGGCGCAGGCCGTGCTGAAGACCAGCGGCGTGCTCTGAAGTACGACAGATTGGCTTCGCCTGTCTCGCCAAGCCTCGGCTCTCCTGTCTGTCGGCCAGCGCTCTCGTAATCTCCCTGGCTCTCCTAAGTCTCACAAACCGACTACGCATGCGTCAGCCTGCCGGAGAGAGGCACGAAAAGCCAGTTCGCACACTGCGGGTATTCGCGGAGCGCTGACCGACAGGCATGAGTGCCTGTCGTACTTCTGAAGAGCACCTGCCTCAGCGGTCTGCCACCGGGTCCTTGCCCACGAAGATGCCCAGCACGGCACCGCCGATGACCCAGGCGATCAAGTGATCGGCGATGTTCACCACCGCGTCGCGACCGGGATTTTCAAACCAGATCCACATCGGCAGGTCGGCCGTCAGGCCGGCGAACAATCCTGCCGCCGCCACGAAGGCAACGCGCGCCGGATAAAACAACGCCGTCTGGGAGAGCAGCGCCGCAATCAACAGGGAGCAGATCAGGCAGCGGATGAAGCTCAAAGTCAGGTTCATCCCCATGCTGACATCCGCTTTGCCTGGACGGACGATGGCATACACGTAGGGGCCGTTCTTCATCGCTTTCTGCTGCTCTGCTACGAAGGCTTTCTTCTCTTCCGCAGTGGCGATTTTCGGCGCCTCACCCATGGCTGGCAGCAAGTAGATGCCATGGCCGGAGGTCACGTTGGCCTTGATCACTTCGGCAACCTTGGATTCATCACGAAAGGCGCGGAATCCGTTTTGATGCCAGCCGAGGGCTGTCCACGACACCGCCTCCCAGCCGAAGACGGCCATGGCGGTGAGAACTGCTCCGAGAATGATTTTACCCATGAAGTTTAATAGTGGCTCAAGCTTGAAGGGCAAGCAGGCAATCTGCCAAAACGTACAGGCAATCCTACGAAGAACCCCTCAGCACACGGGCGTCAGCAGCGCCGCGCCGCTGAAGTGCGCCGCCAGATTCTCCACCACCAGCCGGGCCATCTCCGCACGCGTCTCATGCGTTCCGCTGCCCAGGTGGGGCAGCAGCACGGCGTTCTCGCACTGCATCAGCGCCTCCGGCACATGCGGCTCATTTTCAAACACATCCAGCCCCGCGCCACGAATCGTGCCGTTTTGCAGCGCCGCGATCAGCGCGGCCTCATCCACCACCGAACCGCGCGCGATGTTGATCAGCGTGCCCTTGGTACCCAGTGCGGCCAGCACTTCTGCATTGATCAGGTGCTTCGTCGCCGCACCACCAGGGCAGGCCACGATCAGAAAATCCACCTTCTGCGCGAGCGCCACCAGCGAGTCCACATACTCCCAGCTCACCTCCTGTTTCGTGCGACCATGATAGGCGATGCGCATCCCATGCGCTTCCAGCCGGTGAGCGATCGCCTTGCCAATGCGCCCCAGACCCACGATGCCCGCCAGCTTGCCATGCAGCGCATGCGCCAGGGGGAAGGCCCCCTTCGTCCACGCACCCGCATGCAGGAAACGATTCGCCGCGATCAGCTTCCGGCTGGTCATCAAAACCAGCGCGCTCGCCGTGTCCGCCACGTCTTCCGTCAGCACGTCCGGCGTGTTCGTCACGCGGATGCCATGCGTTTTGCACCAGTCCACCGGCACCCCGTCATACCCCACGCCAAACACGCTGATGATTTCCAGCTTCGGCAGCTGCTCCAGCAGCGCCACGGGTGACACACTGCCCCCGGCCATCACGATGCCGCGGATCTCCGCGCCCACCTTTGCCAGCAGCGCCGCCTTGTCCTGCGCGTGAAAGTAATCATGACACACATGCGCCGCCAGCAGCGGCTGCATGAGGAAGTCCGGCAACGGAGCGAGAATGAGGACAGGGGTCTTTTCCATGGGGTGGCTATCATCCTGCGACAGCCCCGCCTGACAAGCAGCGATTCAGCCCGGACGATTCCGCATCATGTCCGCCACCTGCGCAAAGAACGTGCTGATGATGGGCGCCTCGGGGTCCGGTACCGCCACCTCGGTCATCGCCTCACCCATCAGTTTCATCCAGCGGTCCCGCTCCGCCTCACCGATGGAAAACGGCATGTGCCGGCCCCGCAGACGCGGATGCCCGCGCTCCTCGATGTAGGTCTGCGGCCCGCCAAAACGATACACGATAAAATCCGCCAGCCGCTTCTCCGCATTCTCCCAGTCATCCGGCGGATACATCGTGCCGATCACATCATCCACCCGCACGCGCCGGTAAAACGCCGTCACCATGTCGCGCAGCTTGGTTTCGCCCACCCGGGCGCAGAGAGTTGAGAGTTCATCCATGATGAGCAGAGTAGAGATGGCCGCCAGGAAACGCAAAAAAGTATCGGACTCCGCTGCTCTGGTTTTTTGCCCCTTTTTTGCGACTCTTTGCGGCCATTCATCCCCTTTTCAGGAATTCCCCCGAAAGTTTCGCCTCTTACAGGACGGATGATTGACTCTCTGATCCAACTCGTTCGTATCTAACCCATGAAAACCGCGCTCACCCTTCTCACCCTCTTTCTCATGGCCTCCCTCGCCCCGACCTCCTCTGCTGCTGACGCCGCCAAAACTGAAACCGCCATCATCGGTGGTGGCTGCTTCTGGTGCGTCGAGGCTCAGTACCTCCTCGTCAAAGGCGTCAAGAATGTCGTCAGCGGCTACGCCGGCGGCAAAACCGAAAATCCCACGTATGAAGACGTCTGCACCGGCGACACCGGCCACGCCGAAGTCATCAAGGTCGAGTTCGATCCCGCCGTCATCAGCTACAAGGAAATCATCGACCTTTTCTGGGACGCGCATGACCCCACCAGCGTGACCAAGGAAGACGGCGTGCATCACGGCAAGTTCCTGCCCAAAGGCACCGCCTTCCAGGGCAACGACTACGGCACCCAGTACCGCTCCGCCATCTACTACACCACGGAGGAGCAGCACAAGATCGCCGAAGCCTCCAAGATCGAAGTGCAGAAGAAGTGGAAAGACCCCATCGCCACCGAGATCGCCCCGCTGAAGAAATTCTACCCCGCCGAAGACTACCACCAGAACTTCAAAGCCCTTCACCCCAACCAGGGCTACGTCCGCGCCGTCGTCGATCCCAAGACCGAGAAGTTCAAGCACAAGCTCGAAGAGAAAGGCAAGATCAAGCCCGAGGCGAAGTAATCACCCACCGTGCAGTGGTCCGCACTCTCCGAGTGCGGTTTCCGATTCAGCCCAGGCCGCAAGGCTTGGGCTTTTTCGTTTCAACCCCGAGGGATTTTTTGAACAAACCTAAAAACAATCTTTCTGCGTCATAGGCCCCGGATTTATCTGGCCACCGGGCCGCCATTCTGGCAGAACGGGCCTCCATCAATTTTACCATGAGTGCCTCCCGAATCATTCTCCGCCTCGTCATCGTTCTCGTCTTCGCTTTGGTTGGCGCCAGCCTGGGCGTTTGGCGCCAGGCACTCCGTATCACCGGCAGACCCCAGGAGTTCCGCTCGCTGGCAAAGCTCGTCGCGGGTGGCCAGATGGTCTTCAATGACAGCATCATGTGGCGTGAGCAGCAGCAGGACTTCTACGGCACGATCATCGAAACCATCGAGTCCGCTGAAATGAAACGCCGCGCCTTGGAGCGCGTGAAAGCGTTGAATCCTGATCTCCAAGACAGCGATGTGGAAATCCGTGTCGCTCAAACCAAGGGCAGTGCCATTTTCAACATCCTCGCGACCGGGGCTGAACCGAAATACACCCGGGTCTTTCTGGATGCCCTGCTCGATGAGTTCATCTCCTTCCGTCAAAGCATCCGCGAGCAGGCGCAGGGCAAGGTGCTCCAGAAATTTCTTCAGGAGGTGGTTTCAAAGCAGAAGGCCATGGAAGACTCTGCGAAGAAACTGGAGAAAGCGCGTGCCCAAGGGTCAGCCACGCTCAGCGTCAGATCAGACTTGGAGCGGCTCGTGCCGCGTCTCAACGCCCAGCGCAACCAGCGCGACGACCTCCGTCTCAAGATCAAGTCGATGAGAGACGACGACGCCTCCCGTGCGCCCTTGCAAACCCAGCTTGAAGCCATCGAATCAGAAATCCACGACATCGAAAAAGACCTGGATCGCAGGGAAGCCTCCCTCGATGAATTGAAGACGCTGCAGGAAAAACTCGAAACGGACAAGCTGGCCTATGAGAAGCTGTTCGAACAGGTCGAGAAAATACAGTCTGTCTTCAATTCAGCGTCCGACTACGTCGCCATCCAGGAACGCGCCACCCCTGCCTTCGAAAACGTCGAAGACTGGAAGCTGCCCGTCGCCGTGGGTGCCGGCGGCGGTGGTTTGCTGGGAGGACTCATCGGCCTGGTGCTGAGCCTGATCTTGGTGCGCGCTCCCGGGCTACCGCAGATGCCTGCGGCGGGTTCATGAAAAACTAACATGAGCGCCTCACGCCTGCCGCGCCTACTCATCGTTCTGGGCTGCGCTTTTATCGGAGCAAGCCTCGGCACTGTAAGCCAGGCACTTCGCTTGGCCAAAAATCCGCAGGAGTTTCGTTCCGTGGCAAAGCTCGTCGCGGGCGGGCAGATCGGCGGCAATGACAGCGTGCACTGGCGCGAGCGGCAGCTGGACTTCTACGGCACGATTATCGAAACCCTCGAGTCCCCTGAATTGAAGCGCCGCGCCTTGGTGCGCGTGAAGGCGTTGCACCCTGAACTGAAACTCAGCGAGGTGTCCATTCGTGTATTCCGTTCCAAGAAGACCACCCTCTTCAACCTCCAGGCCACCGGCTCAAATCCCAAAGATACGAGAATCTTTCTCGATGCCCTGATTGATGAATACTTCGCCTTCCGCTCGGGTGTTCGTGGGTTCTCACAGCAAGGGAAACTGCTCTCGCAATTTCTTCAGGAGGTCGCCGCCAAACAAAAGATCTTGGAAGAGGCGTTGGCTCGAATGCAACAGGTGCGCAGAAAGGTGGACACCGTGGAAGCCAGGGCGGAGCAGAAACGCCTTGCTGCTCGATTGATTCGCATGCGCGATCAACGCACAGACCTCGGCCTGCAGATCAAAACGCGGGGAGCTGATGAAGCAGAAAAGCTCCAGGCACAGCTCGGTCCCATCGAACAAGAAATCCAAACCATCGAGGCTGGGCTCCACAGATACAAAGACGCGTCCGAAGAACTGCAGGCTGCCGACCACAGGTATCAAACCGCCAAACTGGCCTATGGAGCGCTTTTAAATGCAGTGGAAACGTATCACGGGTTCCTTCACTCGAGTGCAGACTATGTCGCCATAGTGGAACGTGCTTCTCCTGCTTTAGAGCATCTCGAAGACTGGCGCTGGCCCATCGCAGCGGGCGCCGGTGGTGGCGGACTGTTGGGTGCTCTCGTTGGTCTGGTGCTGAGTCTGCTCCTCGTGCGCTCTTCCGAGCCACCTTTTACCTTGCCGCCTGGCATCCGTTCTGTCGAAATCGGGAAGCATTAATTTTTTACCATGATGGTCTTACGCTTCTTGCTTCGCCTCGGCATCATTCTGGGCTGCGCTTATATCGGCGCACTCATCGGTGCCAAATTTCAAGAATACCGCATCCTTGGCAAACCTGAGGCGTTTCGGTCGGAGGCAAAGCTTGTGGCAAACGTTCAGTTCATCAACCGCGAGCTGGAGGAGAGGAAATTAGGGCTGAGTGAAGGCACCACATCTGACATTCTGGAAAGCGACGAAATGAGCCGCCGCGCTTGGGAACGCCTGAGCGCACTGAGCCCCGATATCCACAAGGGTGAGATCGCCATTCGTGCCACCCAGACCCAAGGCAGCGGCACCATCAGCCTTTTCGCGACCGGGCCGGAGCCCAAATCCACTCGGATCTTTCTCGATGCCTTGCTGGATGAGTTCATTGCCTTGCGGCGGGACGTTCGTGAGAAGACGTTGGGCCGGTCGCTTCAGAAGGTGCTCAACGAAGCTGCCGCCCTGCAGAAGGAGATGAAGGAGACTGAAGCCGATCTGGAGAAAGCGCGTGCCAGCGCGGGCTCCATCAGTGCCAACCTGGAGCATGTGCGCCTCATGGCCCGCCTCACCACGCTGCGAAACGAGCGTGACGAGCGCCGCCTCAAAATCGGAACCCTGCCCGAAAACGATGCCGCACGCACCCTGATGCAAACCCGGCTATCCGCCATCGAACTCGAAATCAAGGATATGGAAACACAGCTCCAACGCCAGGAAGCCTCCACCTCGGAGCTCCGCGTGCTCACTGAAAAATTTGATGCAGTCAAACAGGCCTATAACAAAAAATTCGAACAGGCGGGTGAGCTCCAAACCTCCATCGAGGATGCGGATTTCGTCGTCATCCAGGAACGCGCCACCCCTGCCTTCGTAATCGTCGAAGAATGGCGGCTGCCCGTTGTCGTAACTGCCGTCGGCGGCGGCCTCATCGGCCTGGTGCTGAGCCTCCTCCTCGTGAGTTCTCCCAAGCCACCGCAAAGGCCAAGGGCGGTGGGTTGACTCCCCATCGCCTCCATCGATGCACCCATCGAGTTTATCGATTCGCCACTCTGTGACGAACACCTCACACTCGGCCCGTTATCTCTCTCCCATGAACACCTCCCACCAACGCTGGCTCCTCGAACAACTCCCGCAGTGGGAACGTGAAGGCATCCTCACCGCAGACGGGGCACGCACCTTGCGCGAGCGCAACGCGGTGGATGACTCCCAGCCGGGAACGGCGCAGATCGTGATGGGAGCCCTCGGCGCTCTGCTCATCGGCAGCGGCTTGATCGCGGTGATCGGTTACAACTGGGATGATTTCTCGCGCCCCGTGCGGCTGCTCTTCGCATTCCTGCCCCTGCTGCTCACGCAGCTCTTCAGTTTCCGCGTGCTAGTGAGCAACGCTACTACTGCCGCATGGGTGCGTGAAACAGCCGCGCTGCTGCAGGCGCTCGCCACCGGCGCGTGCATCGCCTTGGTCTCGCAGATCTACAATCTCGGCGGTGAATGGCCGGATTTCCTCTTCTGGTGGTTCATGCTGAGCCTCCCTCTCGTCTGGGTGCTGCGCTCGCAGGCCGTGGCGATCTTTTACCTCATCGCCATCGCGCTCTGGAGCGTTGATCAGGCGGGCCCCGGCAAACCGTGGTTTGACAGTCCCTTGATTTATCCGCTGCTGCTGCTCGGTCTGCTGCCCTGCTGGCCGGGATGGAAAATGCAAGCCTCGCCTTCGCTCTCCCTGCGCTTTGTGATGACGATCAGCGCCGCCATCGGCTTTGGCAGCGCTGCGGTCTTCGCCAGCCATACCGGCATCCGCTTCTTCAGCGACAACGCACAATGTTTTCTCTGGCTCTGGACTCTCACGGCCGCCGCACTCGCTCTCTTTCCGCTCAGCCAAAACGGCATCGAAGAACCCCTGCGCCGTAAGCCGCAGGTCGAGCTCGGTGCCCTCTGGCTGCTCGGCTATGGCGTGGTCGCAACCTTTCATGATGTGAGCGACGACATCCTCCGGGGAGCTTTGCACGCGCTGCAGCTGCCCTGGTGCTGGGGGCTGCTCACGGTGCTCGCGGCTTTCGTGCTCCTGGCTGTGGCACGCAAACGCTGGGCGGTGCTGTCCATCGCCTCGGTGGCCCTGCTGCCTCTCATCGCCTGCCCTTTCGTTCAGAACACGGACAAGAACTACGGCACGCTGCTCTCCTGGCTCGCCACGCTGCATCTCACCGCCATCGGCATCACCCTCATCGTGCTGGAGTTCGCCGGTAAAAAAGGCGCTCCGCGTCTCGGCGCCTCCCTGCTCTCCGTGCTCATCATCGCCCGCATGGCGGACAGCCATTTCTCTCTCCTCGCCAAGGGGGTGGCCTTCATTGCTGTCGGAGTCGCTTTCCTCGCCTTCAACATCCTCATGAGCCGTCAGCTCAAACAAAAACAAGTCACCGCCGTATGAAAACACTTCCTTTGATCATCTTCGGCATCGCCGTGCTGGCGCAGTGGGCTGCGCCCTTGTCCCAAATCTGGACGCATGAGCAGGTGCTCACCCAAGGCACGCTCTTCAAGCTTAAATGCACCGCCCCTGATCCCTACGATCCCCTGCGGGGTCGGTATCTCGCCGTGCGCCCAAGCCAGAACGAGGCTGCCGTGCCTGCGGGCCTGGAACTGAAGCAAGGCGCTGACGTGTATGCAGAGCTCACCACGGGTGCCGATGGCTTCGCCACCGTCTCCACCATCTCACTCACACCTCCCGCGAACGGCGCCTACCTCCGGGTCAAATCAGGCTACGCGTATGACCACAAGGTCAGGATCGACTGGCCCTTCGACCGCTTTTACGTCAACGAAAAGCTCGCACCCGAGGCCGACAAGTGGTTCGCCGAAAACATCCGCAGCGAGCAGGGCATCATCGCCGAGGTGCGGGTTCTCAACGGCCGCGCCGTGCTCGAAGACCTGAGCTTCGACGGCAAGCCCTTCCGCGAGATCCTCAGGGAACGGATGAAGTAAACCCCGCCCAGCCCGCCCACTCTCACCCCGTCGAGATCGTCACTTGCATCCCGCCCCCGCGTGCTTCCATTCGCGGCGCTTGCAATCGCTCCACCTCATCGACGCCATCGGCCCCTTCTTTCGCGGGCATGACGTGCGTACGATCAACTGGTCCAAGATCCCCTGGCACCACCTGCCCAAAACGCGCGATGCCACCGCAGACGCCTGGTGGGCGCATGTGCGCGCAGACCTCACCCGCTTCGCTGATCAAGCCGCCGCCTGGGGCTTCAATGCCGTCTCGCTCGATGACGTAACCCATCTCGCCGATCACGCCTGGCTCGAGCCTGAGCTGCGTGAGCGCATCGCCCACTACCGCGAGGAATTCACCCGCTGCTTCGAGATCTTCACCTCGCGCGGCCTGCAGATCCATCTCACCATGGACGTCATGACCTACACGCCGGAACTGCGGCGGCACATGATGGAAGCCAAGCGCGAGGTGAACGACTACCTCGCCGAATTGCTCGATGGCTTCTTTGTGAGCTTCCCGCAGGTGGCCGGCATCATCCTGCGCATTGGCGAAGCCGATGGCAAAGGTGTGCACGATGAGTTCCGCAGCGAGCTCGTCATCCAAAAACCTGCGCAGGCGCGCCAGCTCCTGCTCGATCTGCTGCCCGTGTGCGAGAAGCATGCGCGCCGCCTCATCTTCCGCACCTGGACCGTGGGCGCGTATCGCATCGGCGATCTCATGTGGCACCGCGGCACTTTCACCCGCGTGTTTGAAGGCCTCACCAGCCCGGCGCTCGTCATCTCCATGAAATACGGCGAGTCCGATTTCTTCCGCTACCTGCCGCTGAACTCGAATTTCTTCCGCACCGAAGTGGCGAAGATCGTCGAGCTGCAAACGCGCCGCGAGTACGAAGGCTGCGGTGAGTACCCCAGCTTCACCGGCTGGGAATACGAGCGCTACGCGCAGGAGCTGAAGCACGCGAAGAACGTCATCGGCTGCATGGTCTGGTGCCAGACCGGCGGCTGGGTCCCCTTCCGCCGCATCGCGCTCATCGACCCGGAAGCGGTCTGGATCGACCTTAACACCTTCGTCACCATCCGCCTCATCAAGGATGCCATGCCCGTGGAGGATGCTGTGCGCGCCTTTGCCAAAGAACGCTCCCTCGGCGATGCCGAAGCCCTGATCGAACTCCTCCGCTACTCGGACGAAGTCATCCGCGAGCTCCTTTACGTGGAAGAATTCGCGCAGCAAAAACTCTTCTTCCGCCGCGTGCGCATCCCGCCGCTGCTCCAGGTCTATTGGGGGAACATCTTCATCAATCACAGCGTCAAAAAGCTGCTGCTCTACTTTGTGCAGGAGCCAGGAGCCGCCCTGCTCAGCGCCGCCCGCTGCATGGATCGCCTGGACCAGATGATCGCCCTCGCCCCACGCGCCGGTGTGCCCGTGGCCGATCTCGAATACATGCGCGACACCTTCCGCCTGCTGGCGCTGGCCCGTGAGTATTACTTCACCGAGTTCACCCCCGAAATGGAGACTCGTCTCCGCGAAGCCAAGCGCGCCTACAAAGCCACCTACGCCAAGCGCGGCCTGCGCGCCCGCTACCGCATCAAGACCGACTTCAAACCCTTCTGGCTGCACCGCCGCTACCTCGGCTGGGCCATCGAGCTCCTCATGCGCCGCCGCCGCGGCTACCGCCTGATCGACCGCCTGCTCATCCTGCACGTGCTGTCCATGATCTACCGCGTCATCGCCCTGCGAAAACCACATTGGATTCCCGGCTTCGCCAAGGAAAGCGCCATGGGCGTGGACGTGGTTTTTCGGTAAAGTTGCCCCTGTTCCTGCGGAACAGGGGAAAGCGCCGCAACGGCAGCCGTGTGGGACTACCGTGCCGTGTGGGAGGAGCGGAGCCGTCCTTGTTGCGCAGCAACAAGGCTACTTCAAATCTTCGGCTCCCACCCCTTGCGGTAGCCACCATCGCGGCCCCAGAGCTTCAGCGCCTCCGCGTTATCCAGCACCTTCCCGGTCTTCGGATCACACTTCACCACCGTGTTCGTGCGGTAGGCCATGTTCCCCAGGTGGCACATCATGGTGCTCTTCTGGCCTTCTTCGATCGGACTGTTCAGCTTCGCATTGCCACGGATGGCCTCGATGAAATTGCCCATGTGCGCGACATCGCCACCACCCGCGCCTTTGCCTTTGCTCATCTCGACGCCCTTCAGGTCGTAATTGATCCAGGAGTCGCGTGAGATGCCCATGGTGCCGTTGTCGCCATAGAAGATCACTTCCGCCAGCGGCTTCTCCGCCGCACGTGCGTGGCAGCTGCTCTGCACCCACTCGCAGCCGGCGTGGCCGAAATCATACACCGCCGTTCCCGTGTCCGGCGTTTCCTGCGCGTCATTGTAGAAGTAGCGGCCGCCGTTGTAGGTTGTGCGCAGCGGGTAGTCGCCCTTGAGGCCCCAGCGCAGGATGTCCAGCGAGTGGATGCCGTTGTTGCCCAGTTCGCCGTTGCCCCAGTGCCAGAACCAGTGCCAGTCGTAGTGAGCGAGCGATTTGAAATCATGCTTCGCATCATCCGGCACGGGCCCCTGCCACAGGTTGTAGTCGATGTCCGGTGAGGCCGGCTTCTCGTTCGTCGCCACGGACTTGCGCGTGTTGTAGTAGAAGCCACGGCCAAAGCGCACGGGGCCGATGGCACCGCCATGCAGCGCCTCGATCGCCTCCTTCATCCACGTGCGGCGCTGATTGCCCATCTGCACCAGACGATCATACTTCTTCGACGCCGCCACGATCATCTCCGCCTCATGCGCGTTCTGGCTGCCGGGTTTCTCCACATAGACGTGCTTGCCCGCCTGCATGCACAGCAGCGCGGCCGGCGTGTGCCAGAAATTTGGCGTCGCGATGAAGACGGCATCCAGCGTCTTGTCATCCAAGATGGTGCGGAAATCCTTCACGCCCACACAGGACACCTTCTGCGTGTCATTGACGACTTTGAGGCCCAATTCAAGGCGCTTCGGGTCCACTTCGGCCAGGTAGGCGATCTCCACGCCCGGGATTTTGAGCAGGGCCTGCACGTGCTGCATGCCACGCCCCAGCGCCACCACCGCCACTTTGACCTTCCTGCCCGCTTCATCAGCGGCATAGATTTTCGGAAGAGCGGACACCGCAGCGAGCGCGGACGTTTGGTGGAAAAAAGTGCGGCGGTTCATGATGGTGAGACCAAATCGGCACCGGAGGGGCCTGTCTTGCATGCCAATCCATTCACCAGCAGCCTGAGAGTTGACCACGGAATACACTGCAATACACGGAAACTGAACCAAGACTCTGGATTCCGTGTATTCAGTGTATTCCGTGGTTGTTTCAATTCCGGGCCAAATCGAAGCCGATGCAGAGCCGCACTTTCCCCGTGCATCCGGCCCATTTTCGCCCACTATCGGGGCTGCCACCATCCGCCATGACTTTCGCCGAACTTCACCGCATCTATCACCAGCCCTTTTTCGACCTCCTCAAGCAGGCCCGCGCCGTGCATGACGAGCATTGGACCGGCAACGAAGTGCAGCTCTGCACCCTCCTCAGCATCAAGACTGGCGGTTGCAGCGAAGACTGCGGCTACTGCGCCCAGAGCGCCCGCTACAGCACCGGCCTGCAGAAAGAAAATCTCATGCCCAAGGAGCAGGTCATGGAGCGCGCCCTCGCCGCCCGTGCCAGCGGCTCCACCCGTTTCTGCATGGGCGCCGCCTGGAAGGGCGTGCGCAAAGGCACCCAGAAGTTCGACCAGGTGCTCGACATCGTGCGCGACGTTTCCAAGCTCGGCATGGAGGTCTGCGTCACCCTCGGCGAACTCGGCGCGGACGAGGCCACCGATCTCAAGGAAGCCGGCGTCACCGCCTACAACCACAACGTGGACACCTCCCCGGAGCACTACCCGAACATCGTCAGCACCCACACCTTCGACGACCGCCTGCGCACCATCCGCCACGCGCAGGATGCCGGCATGTCCGTCTGCTGCGGCGGCATCCTCGGCCTCGGCGAGACCATCGAAGACCGCCTGAAGATGCTGGAAGTCATTTCCAACTTCAATCCCCAGCCCGAGAGCATCCCGATCAACGCCCTCATGCCGATCAAAGGCACGCCGATGGGTGACAATGAAGTCGTCGATTCCTTCGCCTTCATCCGCATGATCGCCGTCACCCGCATCGCCGTGCCGAAGGCCAAGGTGCGCCTCAGCGCCGGCCGCACCAATCTGAGCCGCGAAGCCCAGGCCCTCGCCTACTTCGCCGGAGCCAACTCCATCTTCTACGGCGACAAACTCCTCACCGCCGCCAACCCCCGCGCCAACGAGGACATGAAACTCCTCCGCGACCTCGGCCTCGCCCCCCAGGCCCCCAATCCCGAAATGGAAGCCCCCGAAGCCACCGAAGGCCGCCCGCTGATGCCCTGCTGCACTGAGGAGCATGCCTGTGAGATGGAGAAGGCGAACGGGTGTTGCTAGAAATCTATTTCGCTATTTCATTCGACTGCAACTTTGCGAAAGCCTTGCGTAAAAATGGCCCGGAGTCGCTATCTAAAAGCGTCAATTGGAAGCCATCAGTGGAAGCAATGGCGCGTGAAAACACCCACTTCTGGTCTTTGACATTCAGGGTGAATTCCCAATAAGTTTCTGGGGTGGTTGAGTTGCCTAATCTGAATGAAACTTGTGGTGAATCATCAGATATAGCAAATCGCAAAACTCATTTCCGGATCGAGCAGATGGAGGCGGTCTGAGAGGCCGATGACATGAAGTGGTTGAGAGCGTGGCAGAGACGGTCTTCGAGCTCCGCGCCGCTGCGTGCGATCCAGTCGGCAAAGAAGTCGGCCTTCAGGCGCAGCCACAGCCGCTCAATAGGGTTGAAGTCCGGGCTGTAAGGCGGCAGGAACAGTGCTTCGAAGTGGTGCCAGTTGAGCGTTTTGACCTTGTGCCAGGAGGCGTTGTCGAGCACCAGCACCCGGCGCAGATCCGGTTTCGCTGGCACGCTGCGCGCCAGTTCGTCAAGCCAGCACTGGAAGACAGCGCCATCGACGCCATCAAACATGAGGCTGAAGAACTCGCCGCTCTGCGGACAGACTGCCCCTACGACGCTGCGGCGGATATGCTTGCCGAGATGCGGCACCCTGGGCTTGCTGCCCGGCTGCACCCACCGGCGTCTTGGCCGGGGATCGCCATCCACGCCGCACTCGTCACCGAACCAAAGCTCGACCTGTGGGTCTGCGGCCAGTGTGGCGATCTGCGTGCGGAAGCTCTGGCGCTGCGCCTCACGCTCGGGTTCATCCAGCAGGGGCAGCGGCCAGGGACGCGGCACGCGCAGGTGAAAGTCCAGGTCATGGAGATAGCGCACCACGGTGCTGTAGCTCAGCTCGGCCTGGAGCCGCCCGAGCAGCCAGCCGTGGACCTTCACGCCAGTCCAGTGCTCCATGGCCGCCTGGGCGGGGTCTTTGAGCACGGGCACCAGCACCTCTTCGAGCCGTTGCAGGGCGATCTTGCGTCTTCTGCCTCCCGTGGGTTTGCTGATGAGCGCGTCGATGCCTCCATGGTTGTATTTGATGATCCAGAGCCGAACCATGCGCTCGCTGCGGCAGAAGGTTTCGCAGACATCCACACGGTCCATGCCTCGCAGCAGGCAGCGCATGGCGGCCAGCCTGATATAGCTGCGCTTGTTGGGCGCGGCCTCCATCGCCGCCTGGAGTTGCTCCAGCGTGGCGTTGTCCACATCAGGTCTGAGTTCTTGCGCTCTCAACAACCATCCTCAAAGCACTGCCGCACGTTTTGTACAGCACTTTTTGCTCCGCTATCCGGAAATCAGTTTTGGAAATCGCTATATTTGATCCAGCTTCAGTTCGGTAATTTTGTTGTTCGCCTCAAACTCTTTTCTGGACTCCATCAGCGTTTCATCCCTGAGCCGTATTGTGGCATATTCATGCAATGCATCACGGAACATTCCCGGAAATTCCTTGAGCAACGCATCCAGCTTATCTTTTGCTCTCGATACGTCTGTCTGTGCAACTACTAAGGTTGAAACAAGCAGCAAAGCAAGTGAGGCAAAGATTCGGCAATAACTCGGTGAATTCATAGATGGAATTAATGAAGCTATTCTGTTTATCGTAAAGCTTATCACACCGCCGCCTTCAGCAGCCGTGCCAGATACATCCCCGCCGTCTTGCCCACCTCCACCACCTCCGCGTGGTGCAGCGTCTGCGCACGCAGGCCGGCGGCCCAGTTGGTGAGCATTGAAATCCCCGCCACTTCCATCCCAAGCGCACGCGCCTGAATCGCCTCAGCCACCGTGGACATGCCCACAGCATCTGCACCCAGCGTGCGCAGCATGCGGATTTCCGCCGGGGTTTCGTACTGCGGTCCCAGCAGCCCGGCATACACGCCTGCATGCAGCTTCAGACCGATCTCCAAACTCGCCGCGTGAAACTTCTCACACCACGCCCGCGAATAGACCTCGCTCATGTCATGGAAGTTCGGCCCGCCGAGCAACGGTGTGGTACCCTGGAGATTGATGTGATCTGTGATCAGCATCAAACCACCCACATGGAAGTTCTCATGGATCGCCCCCGCCGCGTTCGTGAGCACGACACGCTTCACGCCGATCTCATGCATGAAGCGGATGCTTGCCGTGACCTCATGCGCCGTGAGGCCCTCATACAAATGCCGCCGCCCTTGCGCGATGAGGATGGGCTTGCCGTGGTGCTGCGCTAAAACAAACCGCCCCGCATGTCCCGGCACCGTGGAAGCACTCAGCCCTGGCACCTCGCCATACGCAACTTCACTTTCGATTCCAAATGCATCCGCCACGGCTCCGAGACCGGAACCCAGCACAATCGCAGTTTCAGGACGGGCGTTTTGAAGGGCGATGAGGGACATATTGCGGACCACTATCTGGCGGCAATCCTCTCCTTCAACTCCTGATACAACCTCTCCACCTGCGGCATCTCAATCCCCGCCGCCTTAGCTTGGCGCACCGGCTCGCCCCAGATCGCCTCCAGCTCCACCTCGCTGCCCGCAAGAAAATCGATGAGGCTGCTCGGCTTGTACGCGGACATGGTGCGCGTCCGCTCGATCATGTCATCAATCAGCGACAGCGGAATCGCATGCCCCAGCTTTCCCGCAGTGTCGATGATCTCACGCATCAAATCCCGCACCCGCTGCTCCAACACCGGATCCGCCAAAATCGCCGCCGTGTCTTTGCCACCTGCTGCAATCGAGAGGCCGTTGAACGGAATATTCCACACCAGCTTCTTCCACCGCGCCGCGATCAAACTCGGCTCCACCTTGCACTCGATGCCACAGCGCCGGAACTCCGCCGCCAGTGCCTCCGTGCGCACCTGCGGCGCTCCACTGTGCTCGCCCAGAGCAATCTGCCCCTGCGCGATGTGATGAATCACCCCCGGCGCGATGCGGTTGATGCACACAAAGCACAGTCCGCCCAGCACATGCGCGGAGCCAAAGTGCCGTGCCAGAAAGTCATCGCTGCCCAGGCCGTTTTGCAACGTGAGGATCATCGACTTTTTGTGCAGCAGCGGCGGCAGCAGCTCCAGCAGCGCCTCATTCGCTGTGGCCTTCATCGCGATGATCACCAGATCGCACTCCCCGATCTCCGCCGTGCTGCGGTGGCAGTACACCTGCGGCAGTTCGAAGTCGCCGAGAGGGCTGCTGACCTTGAGCCCGTGCTGCTTCACCTGCTCATAATCCGAGCGCATGAGAAAATGCACCTCATTTCCATGCTGCGCCAGCCGGCCACCGTAATAGCAGCCGACGGCACCGGAGCCGATGATGGCGATGCGGGGGTGGTCCAGATTCATAGGCGCAGTGTGGGGTGCATCGGTGATTCTTCAAATCATCACAAGCATAAGTAGTGCGGGCAATCCTGCCCGCGAAGGACGCGCTCAAATGCGGGCAGGATTGCCCGCACTACTTCACCATCAAATAATGCCGCGTCTTGCCATGCCTCTGCTTGTTCGTCAGCGGCGGCAGATCGAGATGGAAGAAATGCCTCAGCGTCTTGGTGTGGTGTTTGAGCGTCTGCTTCGCCGCTTCCTTCAACTCCCTCCACCTCCGCCACGAGTGATCGGGCGCATGCGTGATGTGCCTCAGCAGACTCAGCCATTCAACATACGCGCGTGAAATGTCCCCTTCAGCGATGCCCGCCTTCAAATCCTGGGCACCGGGCTGCTCCGGATGCAGCAGCGCATCGAGCAATTCCGCCGCGCCTTCGCCATAGTCATCCGGCAAACCATTCTCGAGGTAGCCGTGGTGATTCACAAACCCATACGTGCCGCGACAAACCGCCGCGAGTCGTTCGGAGCCACAGTCCAGCGGCAGATCAAACTTGGAGCCGCTGCGCAAATTCGCCAGGTGATGCACCAGATCATCCGCAGGATAGCTTTCATCCTCCAGCGCCGCCACAATCGCCAGCCCTTCACCATGCTGGAAGAAGCTGAAGATTTCTCCACGCCGCGTCGGCACGCCATCGGCATCGATCAGACCCAGCGTGCGCCACGCATGAATCGGTGAGCCGCCACGCGGCTCGCGATCAGTCGTCGCCGTTTCGGCCATGTGAACCCCAGTCGCATTCTGCACCACGATGCTGCGTTCCTGCGGTGCAAAGAGCAGCCTGCCATGACCATCCTCATAGGCCATCACCTCGATGGGCGCGAGATCGAAGCAGGCAAAGACCAGGTTCTCCTTCGTGATCGTGCCGATGAATTCAGGGGCCACATCTGGAATGACGTCTTCGCCATGGTCGAGGATGGCCTTCGCGAGGTCACCCGCATGCAGCACGGTGATTTCCTCCAGCGGTATCGTTTCTGCGTTGCGCGGCAGCTTGAGCAAACGGCGAATCGACTTCGTCGGCTTCACGTCATCTCCGACCGGCGTGCCGAGGCTGATTTCCACTCCGTAGGTCACTTCCTTTTCGCGGCGGATTTTCCCCACACGGCCGATGCCATGCGCAAACTTCGCGGCGAAAGCCGGAACACTCAGCACCGCATGTACACGGCTCAGGGGCACGCGTTGCAGTGCATGGCGATGCTTGCGCTCCCACTCACCGTAAGAGTTCAATACCTGCTTCTCCGTGGCTTCGAGTCCAAAGAGTGCCTTCGCATTCTCATGCTGCGGATGCACCACATTCGGCTCCAGCTCCTCCAGCCCGAGCAGCGGTGGTACTTTGGCAAACAACCTTCCTGCAAAGCGTGTGGCGGCCTCGAAAGGATTCTCCTCCCGCAGCGCGGCATGTTTCATCACGCGCAGAAAGATCGGCCATGCCAGCAGGGTGCTGCGGTGCAGCCGCGCAGGCCGCGCATCAAAGATGGAAGGGCTGTCACGACTGGTGATCACATGACCTTTGTCGTCCAGTCCGCGTCTTCCGGCGCGGCCATACATCTGCAGCAGTTCATCTGGCGCGAGTTTGTGCTCGCTCTTGCCATCGTGAAACGTCGTGCCGGCCACATGCACGCTGCGCACGGAGAAATTGATGCCTGCCGCGAGTCCCATCGTCGCTGCGATGGCACGAAGCTGCCCTGCTTTCGCCAGCGGCTCGATCACCCCTGCACGCGCGCCATACGACAGCCCGCTGTGGTGAAAAGCCACGCGTTTCTCCAGCAGCGTGGCCAGATCTTTTCCACATACCGCACGCTGTTCCGCCGTGAGCTCCAGCGGATCACCCATCGGCAGATCAGCGGCCAGCCTGCGCGCAATCGACTCCGCCTCTTTGCGGCGCGGTGCAAAGATCAGCAGCGGCGCGAGATCGGCCATCATCACCGCCGCAGCAAAACGCGGCCAGTAGTTCTGAAACTGCTTCTGACGCTGCGGCAGCGTCTCCATCGGCACTTCTTCCAGAGGCACGGGCCGTTCACGCGTCATGACCACTTCCGCCTTGCGTCCCAGGCTCACCAGCCATGCCGCCACATCCTCGGGATTCGCCACCGATCCGCTCAGCAGCAGCAGCCGCGTGCCCTGCGGCGCCAGGGCGATGGCGGCTTCGTAGTTCGCACCCCGCGAGTGGTCCGAGATCATCTGATACTCATCAATCACCAGCAGCGCCGGACCTTCGCCGCGCACCAGCCGCTCGATCTGCGTCTCCAGCGTGGCAACAACAACAGGCGCATCCACATTCTCCGCGATGTCCCCCGTGGCGATGCCCACATTCCACTTCGCCTCTTTCCACTCGGCGTACTTGTCATTCGCCAGCGCCCTCGTCGGCACCGTGTAGATCGCCGGACCTTGCAGATGACGGCCCTGATGCAGCAGCTCAAAAATGTAGGTCTTCCCCGCTCCCGTCGGCGCACTGACCACCACATCACAGCCCGAACGCAGCAAATTCACCGCCTGGTGCTGCCACGGATCGGGGAGTTTGAGCTGGTTGAGAGATGGAAGCACGACTCCTGTCTCTAGAACGGCGTCGCTCTGCCCGCAATGCTGGCGGTGGAAAACACTGTGTTTAAATTGATTCGATCAATGCACGCAGATTCTCCCGTGCCCGCGATTCAAGCCGCTCACGTGCCCATGCGGTGAGGTAGATGTGCTCGCGCTTCAAGAAGCCAGTCAGAATCTCCGCACGTTTCTCCGCATACACCGCCTGCGGCACCCACGCATACTCCGCACGAATCTGCCGCTCATATTCCAGCACCCGCTTCATGGGCTGCGCGAAGATCGAGAGATCAATGTCGATGATCCACGCATCATCCGGTCCGTCTCCCGGCCGGTGTGATTTCGTCAGCAGGATGAGCCGCGCCACCTCGCGCGCCATTTCATGATTGCCGAGCGCCTCCAGCGCCATCTTTGCGCTAAGTTCTTCGTTCTCGCCGCCCTGAGGGTCATACACCGCATCATGAAACCACAAGGCCATCTCGATGAGATCCGGCTGCGCGATCAAACCCGTCGCCTTGGCGTCGTCCAAAAGGAGCAGGCACTCTTCGAGATGCTGCATGGTGTGGTACGCACGCTGTGGCTCCGCATAGCATTCCAGCAGCCGCGCATGCCAGACGGAGGCCTCGCCCGACAAACTCAGACGTCTCCAAAGGGTTTCGAAGCGTACGTTTGAAGTCATCATGAGGAGGAAACAATTTGGGACACAGGGCTGCAATTGCCAGACGAAGCTGCAAACCCTGAGTTATTCACAGCAATCATCTCACCCCCGCGCTTGAATCCAGATCACAGCACGGTATCGCTGAGTGCACACATGGATTGCCGCCAAAATGAAATCGTTTCCAGCCTGATGACCTCGTATCACGAGGTGGGCGGGATCAACCATGTCGATTGCGGCAATCTGCCGTCCAAACGCGCCATTGCCACGCTCTGCGAGGATCTTCTTCATCTGCTCTTTCCCGGCTTCTTTTCCGACGAGGCCGTGTCTTCCCAGGAGCTGGAGCTGATGACCAATGAGCTCGTCGCCAGCATTCGTGAGCGCCTGAACGTGGAAGTGCGCCGCAGCCTGCGCCTCAATGGCAATCATGAAAATCGGGATGCCGAAGCCGCTGACGTGGTTTGCAGTTTCTTGATGAGGCTGGCCGAAGTGCGTGCCCTGCTGAAAATGGATGTGGAGGCCGCCTATGCAGGAGATCCCGCTGCGCGTGGTTTTGAAGAAATCATCCTCGCCTATCCCGGACTCGAAGCCATCGCGATTCAGCGCACGGCCCATGTGCTCTACCTGAAGAACGTGCCCGTGATCCCGCGCATGATGACGGAGTGGGCGCACAGCCGCACCGGCATCGACATTCACCCCGGCGCGGAGATCGGCACGCACTTCTTCATCGACCACGGCACGGGCGTGGTCATCGGTGAGACCGCCACGCTGGGAAATCACGTGAAGCTCTACCAAGGCGTCGGCCTCGTCGCACGCTCCCTCGCCGCCGGGCAGGCGCTGCGTGGCAAGAAGCGCCACCCCACGCTGGAAGACCACGTCACCGTGTATGCCAATGCGACGATTGTCGGCGGCGACACGATCATCGGTGCGCGCAGCACCATCGGCGCAAACGTATTCATCCTCGAATCTGTGGCCCCCGACATGCTCTACGCTCTGGGTGAGCAGGAACACAAGGTGCAGGTCAAAAAGAAGAAGTGAGCATGCTCGATCTCTCCCAGCTCAATTTCGATTTCTCCGCCCTGCCGCACTGGGTGCCGTTTCGCAAGGTGCGTGACCTCACGCCCCCGCCAGAACCGGCGGAGGCTTCAGCGGAGGAACCCATCCCTGATGGCCGCGATGCGGAATTGGAAGAGCAGACACGGGCCATGCTGCTGGCTTTGGATCTGCCCGGCGGAGCCAAACTCGTCACGGTAGCGTGGAATGCGCGCCTGCGCAGCACGGCAGGCTATGCGCGTTATCCGGGCTGGGCCATTGAGCTGAACCCACGGCTGCGTGAGTTCGAAGGCCAGGTGGAGCGCACCCTGAAGCATGAGCTGGCGCATTTGATCGCCTACCATCGCAGCGGCCGCAAACGCATCGAGCCGCATGGCCGTGAATGGCGTCAGGCCTGTGCGGATCTCGGCATCGCCGGTGAAAAAGCCCATCACCGTCTGCCGCTGCCGCGCAATGAGGTCGAGCGCAAGCTGACCTACGCCTGCCCCGCCTGCCAGACCACCGTGCAGCGCGTGCGCAAGTTCCGCCGCCCCACCGCCTGCCTGCGCTGCTGCCGGTTGCATGCCGGCGGCCAGTATGACGGGCGCTTTCGTCTCGCGTTGGTGACTAAAAATTAGTTGCTGGGATACGCGTCTTTCCTCCAAACTCGGGCATCCAAGCTGCGTTTATGCTTGACCTAGGTGCTCCTACCCGCTGCTTTAGCGTCACTCTCAACCCTTCCGTCATGAAAACCGCCTCGCGTTTCCTCTCTCTTGCTTCCGTCTGCCTGTTCGCCGCCAGCGCCAGTGCGCAGCTTGCAGAAGAATTCCACACCTGGACGAACACCTCCGGCAAAACGGTGGAGGCGACCCTGATTTCGGTCGATGCCGTTGCCAAGACGCTGAAGATCAAGACGAAGGACGGGCGCGAGTTTGATGTGGCCATTGCCAATCTGAGCCCGGCCGACTTTGAATACGCCAAGGGACGCTATGCCGCCATGCAGGCCGCGCCCGCTGCCGCGCCTGCAGTGGCCATGCCTGCCACTCCAGCGGGGACACCCCCCGCAGCGCCTCCCGCTGCCGCGCCCAAGGGTGGTGCCAAAACCGCCGCCGCCGTGAAAAAGCCTGCGCCCCCGCGGCCTGCCATCGCGGTGGTACCAGTGGCCAAATTCAAAGCCCCCTCGGCCAACGATTACCTCAGCGGCATCGCCAAAGTGCGGCCGCGCCTGATTCACAACGCCGCTGGCTGGGCGGCGCTGAAAGGACAGATCGCAGCGGATCCTGTGCTGGCGAAGATCATGGAGGCCATGAAAGCCTCCGGGGAGGATCTTCTGCTGGATCCGGAGCTCACACGCATCAACGGCGAGACCGGGGGTGAAGGGCCGAAAGCTGTTTATCGCATGGGCCTGCTGGGGGCGCTGCACTTCTGCGACGGCGATCTGAAATGGCAGGACAAAGGCACCAAGGAACTCATCGCCCTGACAGACAAAGTGACCTTCCGTGACTGGCATCCTGATCTCATGGACAATTTGACCGATCTCGTGGTGGCCACCTCGCTGGGATATGACTGGTTCCGCGCCGGATTGAACGCCGAGCAGGCGGCAGTCGTCCGTACCTTCCTCGCAGAGAAAGGCATCGGGGCTCTCATCGCACATCTGGAGGGCGAAGAAATCCCCGAGAGCGCCAAAGGCACCTCCGGCGGCCAGACGGGAACAAAATCCAAGGCCGCCCCCCCGAAGGCCCAAGGAAAGCCCCAGGCGAAACCCGATGTGGGCAAACTCCTTCCAGACAGCAAGCAGATGGCCGCCGCCTCCGCCCTGCTGCTCTCCGCCATCTGCCTTGTGGATGAGGACCCCTCCATCGCCAAAAAAGCAGCCGATGCGGCTGCCAAAGTCTTTGGCAAAGGCATCGTCCGTTTTGCTCCAGCAGGTGTCTGGCCCGAAGGTCTGCAGGCCGGTGAAACCGTGATGGACTACGTGGCCATGCTCTCCGAGTCCCTCAAGGCGGCCACAGCCACAGCCACCGCCCCTGGACGCGATCTCAACATCAGCCTGCTGGAAGGCATTCCGCAGTTCAACACCGCCCGCATGCACATGATGGGCCCCAGCGGCCAGACGTTCAATTTTGGAGATGCCACCAGCGCTGCATCCGCCCGTCCGTGGGTCTCCACCTGGCTGAGTGGCATCGCAGGAAATCCCGGCCTCCGTGCCGTCGCCGCTGCCGGCAAGCAGCCTGTGACCGCCGCCTATTTTGGCCAGGTCGGCAACTTCATCTACTACAACCCCCACGCCGCAGGAGACGGCACGGCGGACACGATGGACTACGCGCAGCCCGGCGGCTTTGTGGCCACCTCCCGCTCCGGCTGGGAGAAGACGGATTACTTCGTCGCCGTCAAAGGCGGCGAAAATGAAGACACCACGGCGCAGCTCGACATCGGCAGCTTTGTGCTGGAAGCCGGCGGTCAGCGCTGGGGCATCGAGCTCGGTGCTGAGACAGACAAGGCCCCCGGCTTTGAAGTCAAACCCGGCGCGGACCGCACCAAGCGCTTTACCCTCTACCTCGAAAACACGCTGGGTCAGAACACCCTCGTCATTGACGGCAATCAGCAGGAACTCGACGCCAAAGCAGCCGTGCTGCTCGGTGCCTCCACACCGGAACGCGGCCTCGCCGTGGTGGACATGACCAAGGCCTATTCCAAACCGGCCAAGGACGTCCATCGGGGCATCATGGTCGTGCGCGGGGAGAAGCCCTACATTGTGGTGCAGGATGACCTCATCATGAAAAACACCGGCAACATCACCTGGAGCATGCACACCATGGCGGAGATCACCCCCAACGGCACCTCGGCCAAGCTCACCCTTGGTGGCAAAACCCTTGTCGCCACGATTGTTTCTCCCGCCTCGGCCACCTTCAGTGCAGGCATTCCACCAGAACCCGCCAGCGAACAGTCCCGTGACTTGGTGAAGGCCAACATCCACGTGCTTAAGGCTTCGGTCGATGGTGCCAAAGGTCCGCAAAGCCTCTGCATCACCTTTGCCCTGGACGAAGCACCAGCGCATACCGCCACGCCGGTGGCGACCTGGGTGAAGAAGTGATCACGCCCGCGGGTGCGCGGCCTCGTAGACTTCCTTCATGCGCTGCGTGGAGACATGCGTGTAGATCTGCGTGGTCGAAAGGCTCGCATGTCCCAGCAGCTCCTGCACGCTGCGCAGGTCTGCGCCGTTGTTCAGCAGATGCGTGGCAAAGCTGTGGCGCAGCTTGTGCGGCGTGAGGTGCACCGGCAGGCCGGAGGCGCGCCAGTATTTCATGATCACATCGTCCACGGACTGTGCCGTGATCCGGGTGCGCAGCTTGCTGAGAAACAGCGCTCCATCATGCACACCGGCCTTCGCGCGGTAGCGCTGCACGGCCTCCAGGGCTTTGGAGCCCACCGGGCAGAGCCGCTCCTTCTTCCCCTTGCCAAACACGCGCACGGTTTCGGTGTAGGTGTCGATGTCCGCCACGTTCAGCCCCACCAGCTCGCTGAGACGCATGCCGGTGCTGTAAAACAGCTCCAGGATCGCCGTGTCACGCTCCGGCGCCCACACCGCATCGCGCTTGGATTTTTCCAGACTCAGCGGCAGCGCCAGCATGGCCTCCACCTGCGTCACCGTGAGCACCACGGGCAGCTTCTTTTCCCGCTTGGGCAGCTGCACCTCCAGCAGCGGATTGGCTTTCCAGCCGCGCCGACGTGTCAGCCATTTGAAAAAACTGCGCAGCGCCGCGAACTGCAGCCGGATCGTCGCCCGCCCGCGTTCGCGCTTCATGAGCTCGAACAAAAACGCGCGGAAGTCATCGGCGGTGAGCTCGCTCCAGCCCTTGAACGGCGTGCGCCATTCACGGAACTGCCGCAGGGCCAGCTCGTAATTCGCCAGCGTGCGGTCCGAGGAGCGGCGCTCCACCTCCATGAACTCCAGAAACTCGGCGGCGAGCTTGTCCTCCATGGCGTTTATCCTCCGGTCTGTTTCGCGCGGCACACGCTGCAGATTTCATCACCGGAGTCCAGCACCCGGAAGTCCAGCTGCGCATCATCCAGCTCCGTCTTTTTGCAGACCGAGCATTGGTGGAAAAAGGTGCCCTGCGGGAGCTGTGCAGACTCAAACTTGCCACGGCGTGAGGCGATCTGCGCCATGCGCGCACGTTCGCTCAGGAATCCGGGGCCGAAAGCGATGAAAAAATTCAGGTGTCCCACCAGCACCGGGAACAGCAGCGAGGACTCACGCATCACCAGAAAGGCCGTCATCCCCGCAGTCAAAGCCGCCACCCACTTCATTTTGATCGGCAGGATGAAGTAGATGTAGATTTCCTCATTCGGATACAGGGACGCAAAGGCGAACAGCAGGGTCTGAAAGAGAAACATTCCCGAGGCAGGCCAGTGAAACAGCAGCGCTCCTAGAGTGACGGCAATCATCCAGCCGATGATGTAGAGATTGACCCGGAACGCTCCCCAGGCCGATTCCAAACCACGGCCAATCCACATCATGAACATCGCGCCGATCAGCGCCCAAATAAGGGAAAAATTCCCGGGGATGAACACATGGGTGACCAGCCGCCAGACCTCGCCGTGCATCACCCGGATCGGATTCAGCTCAAGAAACTGCAAATACGCCGCCGCACCCTCCGGCGACATCACCATGACCATGAAGAGCACCAGCAGTTGAAACGTGGCGATGACCTGCACCAGGCCTGGAATGGCGAAGCGGCCGAATTTGGACTCTAATTGAGGAATGAGGGACATGTCTGGGGGGGTTGGTAGTCCGGTTTCAGCCCGGAGCCAAGAGAAGAACGAACGTCACACACAGCGCGGCTATCCAATCGCGTGCGCCGAAGCGATCTCCATCACCGGTAAAGCGCAGCAGTTTGAACAACGCACCCGTCGGGCAGCCGTAGCGGCAGTACGCCAGCGGGGTGAAAAGTGACACCAGCAGACCGCCGATGGCGATCCCGATGCTCGCCCAGCCCGCCACGCGAAACAGATACGCATCAAAGGGCTCCAGCGCGTTTAGATTAACCGGCAGCGCGAAGGCCACGCTGAACAACACCAGCGCCAGCAGCACGAAAGGCAGTTTGGACAGCAGCTTGTCCACCACCTTCGAGGGCGACCACTGCCACGGCAGCCGGCGGACGAGGAGCTGCTGCAACGCACCGTGCGGGCAGATGTGGTGGCAGTAGAGCTGCTTGCTGGTGAACACCGGCCCCAGCAGCGCCACGGCAGCCAGCAGCACCAGCCCATGCGCGTTTTTCCAAGGGGTGCCGTGTGTCGCCCAGCCTGCAAGCAGTCCTTGGGAGAGCATCTCACCCGCAATGAAGCCTCCATAGATCACCAGCAGCGCATGATGCAAATGGCGGCACCATGCACGGCCCCGCAGCGGGGTGAAGGCCATGACCAAAGCCGCCAGCAAGATGGCCACATGGCCTGTATCCTGCCAGCGCCAGCGAATCTGCTGCCACCAGCCGCTGCGGGCCTCCTGCTCATGCAGCAGCGACTCAGCTCGCACCCGCACCCCTTCGGCGATGCCGTAGCTCGTCTGCGTAGCGCCGGAAACGCCTTCCACCCCGGCGGCATTGAAGTCGATGTGAGCGATCTTCTCCGTCGTCATGCCATCAAACGTTTTCAAAAACGCCGGATCGCCTGTGACGTAGCCCACATACTGCTCCGTGTCATAGCTCCGCCGCAGCGCGATGCCAAGCAGCGTCGTGCCACCAGCATCCATCAGCATGAAGGTGTCGCTCGGCCCTTTGTAGCCGACCGTGCCATCTGAGGCAGGCGCCGTGCGCACCGCCAGCGCGATCACTGTGCCTTTCTCATCCAGCACTTCCTGTGAACCCGGATGCTGTTTGGAGTCACGCAGTTTCACCGCCCGAGGTTCAAGCTTTTTGACTTCCTCCAGCGTGATCGCGTCAGGAAACCGCAGCGAGGTCGTCGCGCTTTTGCCCAGGCGGCGCAGCACCCCTTCGGCAATCGCGCTGCTCGTCAGCGTCGCCCCGGAAACGGCCTGCGGCAGCAGGCTCGAAAGCTCCGCCGCCTTCTTGCCCGTGAACTGCTTGAAGAACGAGCGTTCGCGCACCACCTCGGCCAGATGATCCGTCGTATCGCCGCTGCTCAGGATGCGCAGCCCCAGAACTTTGCCACGTGAGTCCAGCGCGATGAGCGTGTTCGTCGGCCCCGAGTAGCCGATGATGTCATCCGCTTCCGGCGAAGTCTGCATGACATGGCCGAGCGTGATGCCCGAGGCATCCTTCACCGCCTGCATGCCGTTCTGAGGCGTCAGAGCCGCTGCGGCAGGAAAAAAATCCCGCACCCGGTCCACCGTCAGCGCCACCGCCGCAGGAGAGTGTGAGCGCCGGATGGCCATGACCGCCAGTGCCAGCAACGCCACGCGCCAGAGGCGCAGTGCGAGGGAGGGCCAGTGGCGGTTCTTGGGCATGGGAAAGAGTTAGAGGAGGGGCTGCCAATGACGAACGAGTAAAACCGAATGACTAAATAATGTCGAATGACGAATGCTGGTTAGGCAGAGGGGGATGAGTAAAAAGGTAAAAAATTTTGAGGTGGAGGTTTGGGGGAAGGCGATGGATGTTTTGAAACTGCCCGGCCACTTTTTTCGGCATCCAGCCGTCACTCGCGCAGATCCAGCACCCAGGCGGGGCCGCAGCGGTGGGTGAGGATGAGGTCGGCGGCGAGGTTGTACCAGCAGGCTGCGCCATCGATCACCATGGCGTCGGAACTGACGACGACGGCGTCGCGTGCGGCGATGAGATCGGCGTCGGGGTTGAAAACGGCCTCCACCGTCCAGGGCCAGCCATGCTGCTCGGCCAGCTCACGAATGCGTCCCGCCAGGCGGCCGCTGTTGGAGACGGGCTTGTCCAGCAGCCAATGTACGGAGGAGGTGTGGAGTTCGGCGAGGCGGGCGGCGGCGAGGGCCAGCGCGGCGTCGGTCTCTACCACGGCGTGGTAGGAGCCGTGGACGGCGGACATGTCACGCAGGCAGCCGTCCCGGCAGCGCAGCAGCACGCCGCCGCTGAGGGCGGCCTCCAGGCTCACCAGCAGATTGAAGCCGTCCACCATGAGTGTGCGGCCGCGCAGGGCCTCCGCTGGCAGGTGCTGCTGTGCGCGTGCCTCGCGTGCCGCGTCTGAGCAGGCGGCACGGCTTGCGGCCAGGCGCTGGCGTTCCCGCAGTTGGTGGCGGTCACCCACCAGCTTCACGGCCGAGTTCATCGCATAGCCACGGCTCAGGAGCCAGGAGAGCTCCGCCACCGCCTGCCGGAGGGCGGGTGCTGCCTCCATGCTGAAAAGTTCCTCGTCCGCCGGATGCCTGCCACGATGTCTGTCCGCGCTGCTCATGCTGGTAAAAATGAATGCCGATGGCGGTCATTCTACAGAGCCCGTTCGTTCGTGCGGGTAAAAAAATGAGGCGCGGGACCGATGAGGGCCTCGCGCCTGACAATCACTTTTTGTGGCAGGCTCTTCCTAGAGGGGTCGAGCTTTGTGTCGGTGATCACTGAATTATCGTGCCGGGTGGGAGGTGCGGATGTGGGGAATGGCAGTTATTTTTTTTGAAATGACAGCGAGGATGCGGGAATCCTGGCGCGGCGGGATGCGGCGAGCCAGAGGTAGGATCGAGCTAGAGCGGCGGCTGTGTACAAAATGCCCGCATCTTTTCTTTGGGTGTGGGGCGGTCGATGAGATTGAGTATCACCCGCATCAAAGTGGATTGGACGTAATAGGTTGAACCAATGACAGGCTGTGGAAAAGTGAGGGCTCTGACGCTGAGAGATTCTGTTGCATGAAGCGCATCCACAGCCTGCTGGTCGTTCTGTTGTTGCTTGCCTACGCTGGCACAGCCACTGCGATCATGCCCGCAGTGTTTGCAGCGCTCGCAGAGCTGGATGGCAGCCATCGTGTTTTGATCTGCCGGACAGAGCAGGGCATGCAGGTGCGACTGCATCACCGTGAGGATGATTTCACGCCTGAGGTTTGCGACCACGCCGGGCTGCTGGCAAAGTTGGTCGTCAGTTTCTGCCATCCCGCGGAGGAGGGAGACCACAGTCTCTCCACCAATCAAGTGACCGGAACCCTGACGGGTCCTGACGATGAAGCGAAGAAGTTCATCAAGGACAAGCAATGCTCCAGTCTGGAAATGGTGGATTATGACACCCGGCAGGCGAGTGTGATCCTTGAGGTGGTTTGCAGAAACACGCTGCGTGATTTCCACCACAACCGCGCCGTGGCTTTGCGGGAGATGGCCACCGTACGGCTGTTGATTTGATTTCTGAATAGGATGTGCGCGGCAACTAAACCGCACATCATCAGCGTATATCGCAGGCGGTGCGCTTGCGCCCTGAGCTGAACTGCACCCTGTCCACGTCCGACCCAGAATCGAGTGCCATCGGACGATTTACTCTATCAATGGCAGCCCGGCTGCCCCCTGCTCTTTCACGTTTGTTTTATGAAATTTTCCCTCTGTTTGTTATGTCTCATGGCCGGTTCCGTACTGGCCGACACCACCCAATGGTCCGGCACCAGCCAGATCTCCTTCGATGGCACCTCCACGCTGCATGACTGGGGGGGCAAGGTGGCTGCGAAACCTTTTGCCACCACCGTCACCACGGATGCCGCCGGGAATCCCACCCGTGTGGTGGCCACAGTGACCGTCGAAGTCGCGAAGATGGACACCGCCGAGGCCAAGCGTGATGAAAACATGCGCAAGGCCATGCAGGCCGCAGCTCATCCCCTCATCACCGGCGTCATCGACACCCCCTTCACCGCCATCCGGCAGGGAGATGCGGCACCTTCCAAGCTCCCATTGAAACTCACCATGCTGGGTAAAACGCAGACGATCACGGGCCGGATCAGCCAATGGAAGCAGCAGGGTGACAAGGCCACCTTTGACCTGGACTTCGATCTCTCACTCAAAAAGAGCGACATCAAGGTCCCCTCTGTGCTGCTGTTCATCCGTGTGGGTGATACGATCAAGGTGCATGCCGCTGTCTCCCTCAAACGCAATCCATCCTGATCATGCCTGCTTTCATTCATCACATTGCCACCGAGACGCCGGACTTCATCTACAGCAATGAGTTCACGCGGGAGCGCATGAAGAACTGGGTGTCCGAGCCGCGGGCCAAACGCCTGATCGACATGATCTACGAGCGCACCGGCATCGAGACGCGCTACAGCGCCTGCGACGACTTCATGAAGGAAGACGGCGGGCTCTTTCACACACTGCCGGATGGCACCATGAACTCGCCCACCACGGGTCAGCGCAACGCCCTTTATGCCAAGGCCTCGCGCGAACTCGCGGTGAAGTTGGCGCACAAGGCCCTGGCCGAGTGTCCACATTTCGCCAAGAGTGACATCACGCATGTGGTGTTCGCCTCCTGCACCGGCTTTTCCAATCCGGGGCCGGATTACCACATCATCCGTGATGTGGGGCTCAATGAGAATGTCGAGCGCTACACCATCGGGTTCATGGGCTGCTACGCCGCCTTTCCCGCGCTGCGCATGGCAGCCCAGTTTTGTGAGGCCAATCCGCAGGCCGTGGTGCTGGTGATGTGCCTCGAGCTCTGCTCCCTGCATCTGCAAGTCAGCGGCAAACCGGAGAGCATCGTGGCCAATGCGCTGTTTGCCGATGGTGCGGCTGCTGCCATCGTCAGCGCCCGGGAGCCGGCGCATGACCGCCCCTACTACCGGGTGCATGGCTTCCATTCGGCACTCGTGCCTTCCAGTGAGGCGCACATGGCCTGGGACATTGGCGACCACGGTTTCAACATGGTGCTCTCGGCCTATGTGCCAGATCTCATCGGCAGCAACATCCGGGAGATCCTCGGCGGCATCCTCGACAAGCGCGGCCTCACACCAGCGGATATCGACGAGTGGGCGGTGCACCCGGGAGGCCGTGCGATCCTCGACCAGATCGAAGAGCAGCTCTCCCTTCCTCCCGCCGAGCTGGAGATGTCCCGCAGCGTGCTGCGTGACTACGGCAACATGAGCAGCCCGACGGTGATGTTTGTTCTCAAAGGTTTCCTCGAAGAAGCGGAATCCGAGCGTACCATGACCTGCGCCATCGCCTTTGGTCCGGGACTCACGGTGGAAACGGCGGTGCTGGAACGCTGCGGCGCGGCGATCCCGGCCGCTCAAAAAGCCCAGCATGATGCGCTGGCACACATCGTGGTATGAAACCGGGAAATGACAGTGCGAAAAGCGCGACCGACTACGATGTGATCATCGTGGGCGGCGGTCCTGTGGGCCTGCTGCTGGCCTGTCTGCTGAAGCAGCAGGGCTTGCGTCTACGTGTGCTGGAGCGGCGTGAGGAGCCCATCGCGCACTCGGCCGCCATCGGCATCACACCACCGTCCTTGCAGATCATCGACAAGCTCGGTCTTGCGGCTGAGTTCATTGCCAGCGGATTGAAAGTGCGTGACTGCTTTGTGCACGGCCAGCGTGGCAGGCTCGGCTGCGTTTCGTTTCGTGAGATTCCGGACGTGCACCGCTTCATTCTTTCACTGCCGCAGGTCACCACCATCGCGATCCTGCAGAAGCACCTCGGGCAGGAGTTCATCGAGCTCGGCTGTGAAGTGAGTGATGTGAGGCAGTTTGAGGATCATTGCAGCGTGCAGGCAGGCGGACGCACGCGCACCGCACGCTTCGTGATCGCGTGTGATGGCAGCCGCAGCCGCGTGCGCGAGTTGATCGGCATGCGGGCACCGGGCCACGTTTATGACTGTCACTTTGTCATGGGAGATTTCATCGACCGCTCCGGCCTTGGCGATGAGGCGCATCTGTTTTTCACAGCCACGGGCTCGGTGGAGTCATTTCCGCTGCCCGGTGGCCAGCGGCGCTGGGTGGTGCAGACGGACACGCGTCTGGATCATCCGCCGCCCGGGCTCGTCAGTGAGCTGACCCGGCAGCGCACCGGCATGGACGTCCCTGTCGCCGATCAGGTCAACGAAAGCGTCTTCACGCCACGGCGCTTCAATTCGGATCGCTATTACGAAGGGCGCGTCATTCTTTGCGGAGATGCCGCGCATGGCATGAGCCCCATCGGCGGCCAGGGCATGAACACCGGCTTTGCCGACGCAGAGTTCCTCGCCGCCATCCTCTGCCAGGCCGATCCGCTGAAGCTGCTGCCCGCCTACAATCGCTACCGCCGCAAGGCTGCCAAGACCGCCACCTTCCGCGCTGAGTGGGGCATGTGGCTGGGCACCTGGCGCGGTAAAGCGCTCTCCGTGTTGCGCGATGTCATCTTGAAGTTCCTGCTCTGCCAGGGCCCCGTGGCCAGACACATGGGATCGTTTTATGCGATGCTCACGATCCCCTTCAACACCCTCCAACGCGTCCCTGCGGCAAGCCTGCAGCCACGCCCGCTTTAAATCATGACCACCACGTCCGAATACACTCCCACCATCGACGGTGCCGCCTCCCATTACGACGACCTTGACCAGTTTTACCGCGAGATCTGGGGTGAGCACATTCACCACGGCGTCTGGCTGACCGGTCGGGAAACCGACAAGGAAGCGGCGGAAAACCTCATCAAAATCGTCGCGGAACTGGGCCATCACAGTCCCAATCAGGAAGTCTGTGACATCGGCTGCGGCTACGGCACCACGGCTAAAATCCTGGCGCAGAACCATGGGGTCAACATCACCGGCATGACCATCTCGGCGGTGCAGCTCGCCTACGCCCAGGCCAACAACTCAGTGCCCGGCAAGACCCACTTCATGCTGCGGGACTGGTATGACAACCAGCTGCCTGACAACCACTTCGACATCGTGCAGACCGTCGAAAGCCTGGAGCACATGCCCGATCTGCCCACCTTTTTCCGCGAGTGCTACCGCGTCATGAAACCGGGCGGCCGGCTGGTGGCCACGGCCTGGATGTCCTGTGAGAATCCCAGCGCCTTTGCCAAACGCCATCTCATTGACGCCATCACCCGGGAGACCCAGATCGCCGGGGTGCGGCCTGAGAGTGAATTTCGCGCCGCCACGGAGGGAGCAGGTTTTGTAAACTACCAGTTCAAGGACTACGCCAGACAGGTCAAGCGCACCTGGCCGCTCTGCGCCCTGCGCACCGTGAAAGGACTGCTCACCAAAGCGCACTACCGCCGTTTCCTGTTCAGTTCCAAGAATCCGAACCGTATATTCGCCCTGACTTTGTTCCGCATCTGGCTCGCCTACGAGCTCGGAGTCCAGCGTTACGGCGTCTTCACCGCTGAAAAGCGTTGATCCACCACCAGAATTGACTAAACACAGCCATGCCCGTAAGCGAAGATCGAAAACAAGAAATCACCAAATCTCTTAAACGTTGCAGTGAAGAGACTGTGGCGGCGGCCTTGCGCTTTGAAGAGAGCAAGAACCTTGATGAGCTGGACGCCATCATTCTCGGTGTGCTGGCGCGTGATGCGGCCAATCCACGTCCTGATGGTGTGGCATCGGTCACGGATGACATGAAGCTGATCGATGACATTGGCATGGATTCCTTTGGCATGATCGAAGTGGTGATGACGGCGGAAGAAGTGCTCGGTCTGACGATCGCCACGGAAGAGTTGAGCGGCATTATCACGCTGGGCGATCTGAAGAAATTCCTCCGGGCCAAATTCGGCGCGAGCCTCTCATGAAGCGGGTTGTCGTCACCGGACTGGGGTTCATCTCCAGCATCGGCAACAACCGTGCGGCGGTGACGGAAAGCCTGCGCGAAGGCCGGTCTGGCATTGAGTTCGTTCCAGAACTGGCCGCCGCCAATGACCGCGTGAAGCTCGCAGGTACGGTGAAGGGCTTTGAGTTCCCCACCTCTGATCCGCTCGACTGGACTTTTCCCGAACATGTAAAGCTGAACCGTGCGCAGCTGCGCACCATGGTTCCCAATGCCGTGTTTGCCTATGCTTCCATGCAGGAGGCCATTGCTGATGCCAGACTCGAGCCGGCACAGGTTTCAGATCCGCAGACCGGCATGTACTGTGCTTCGGCCGGATCGCCTTGGTTGACCTATGTGGCGATGGATTCGGTGATCAAGCGCGGGCCGGCGCGTACTTCGGCACCGATGGTCATCACCGGCATGCCGAATTCCCTCCACTTGAATCTCACGGCCCTGTTTGCCATCAAAGGCGCCACCCTGGCTTTCAACAGCGCCTGCGCATCTTCCTCGCACGCCCTCGGGCATGCCTGTGACATGATTCGGATGGGCCGGCAGAAAACCATGTTCGTCGTCGGTGCCGAGGATGCCCAGCTGCTGCATACCGTTTTGCCCTTTGCTTCACTGCGGGCCTTGAGCTCTCAAACCGACCCTGCTTTGGCACCGCGTCCGTTTGATGCTGCACGCGATGGCTTCATCACCACCGGCGGTGGTGTGACGCTCGTGCTTGAAGAAGCTGAACACGCCGCCGCACGCGGTGCCACGGTTTACGCCGAGGTCACAGGCTGGGGCCAGGGCTCGGACGGCTACGATGTGGTGGCACCGGACCCAAGCGGCAGCGGCCTGGCGCGTGCCATGACCAACGCCCTGCAGGACGCCAGTCTGGAGGCTGCGGCGGTCGACTACATCAATGCACACGGCACCGCCACGAATGCAGGAGACATCGCCGAGCTAAGCGCGCTGAAAACCGTCTTCACCGGTGATGCCAGACCCAAGGTCAGCAGCACCAAGGCGCTGACCGGTCACGGGCTCTGCCTTGCAGGAGCCCTTGAGGCTGGCATCTGCTGCCTGGCTCTCAAGGAAGGCTTCATGCCGGTGTCAGCAAAGATCCAGAATCTCGATCCTGCGTGCGAAGGTGTGGACATTCTCACGAGTCCGACGGACAAGGCCCCACGCGTGGCGATGAGCAATTCCAGCGGCTTCGGCGGCTCGAATGTGGCGCTGATTTTCTCGCTCACTTGATCCATTTCCATTTCGCGAACTGGAAGTAGAGCACGGGCAGCAGCAGGAGCGTGAGCACCGTGCCAAACAGCAGGCCAAAGATGTGCACCGCCGTGAGCGGCCGCCACAGTTCACCCCCGGTGACAGCGAGCGGAATCAGCCCGCAGACCGTGGCAAATACCGTGGCCAGCACCGCCCGCAGCCGCACCAGTGCCGCGTGCATGAGCGCACTCTCAAGCGGGACACCGGCGGCACGCTCCTCCTCAATGAAATCTGAAAGCACGATGATGTGGCTGACGATGACCCCGGCGAGGCTGACGATGCCAATCAATGCCATGAAGCCAAACGAGGCATGTGTGGTGGCAAGACCTGTGAAGGCACCGATCAACCCCAGCGGCACGGTGAGCATCACTACGAGTGATTTCATGACGGAACGAAACTGGATGACCATCGCAAGGGCGATGAGCGCGAGGGAGATTTTCAAGACGCGTTCCATCTCGCGCTGGCTGTTGCGCAGTTCGCGCTCCTCTCCGCCGAACTCGATGCCGGTGCTGGGGAATGCAGTGCGCGCACGATTCAGGATGCCGGAAGCGAGAACACCGAAGGGTGCGAGCGCTTTGACGGTGACGGTGCGCTGCTGATTGATCCGGGTGAGAATGCCCGAATCGTCGTGGACTTTGTAAGCGCCGGCGGCGCGCAATGCGTCCGCGACCTGGGCGGTCTTCGCCTGCAAATCAGGGCCGCTGATCTCGATTTGAATCGGTGTTTCGAGCGCGGGTCCCTGCTCGATCTGTTTGACGAGGCATAGCGCCTCCTTGATCTCGCGGTCAAAAACTTCGCGCAGGCGCACGATCAATGCGGGCACGTCCTCGGCCCGCCGCGTGTTCACCAGCACCTGCGCCACGTTCGCAGCGGGCTGGCGCGGCAGGACGTTGTAATAGAACATCGGCATGCCACCGCCACTGACGATGACGGCGCTTTGGATGGCCGCTTCCTGCTGCAGATGTTTACTGATTTGCGCGGTGACCTTCTGGGTTTCCTCGATGGTGCTTCCTTCCGGCAACTGAAGGTCGATGAGGAACTGATTGCGCTCGGCGACGGGGAAGAACTGTTTGCCAAAAAAAGGTACGAGCGCCGTGCTGGCCGCGAGGAGGCCGTAGGCGGCGATGATGGTGAAGAGCGGGTGGCGCAGTGCGAGCTGCAGCGCGGATTTGTAATGCGGAACAAGGCGGTGAAGCGGATGCGAACCTGTGACCGCGTCAAAGCCCTTCTGCCCGCGCAGCAGGTAGTAGCCCAGCAGCGGAATGAAGGTCATCGAAACAATGCGCGAGGAGACCAGCGCCAGGGTGATGACGATGGGCAGCGAGATGATGAACGCGCCCATGTCTCCGGGCAGCAGCGCGAGCGGCAGGAAGGCAACGATGTTGATGATCGTGCCAAAGAAAATGGCGCGCCGCAGTTTGAAGGGCCCGAGCCACGCGGCGATGCCGCGCGGCCGACCGTCGGCGAGTTCACGGTTGATGCCATCCGAAGCCACCACGGGATCATCGACAAGCATGCCCAGCGAGATGATCAGTGCGGCGATGGAGATCTGCTGCAGGGGCACATGCAGCGCCGCCATGCCACCGAGAGTCATCGCGATGGTCAGCGGAATCGCCACGGCGACCACGAATGCGGTGCGCCAGTCCATGAGCAGCAGCGCCACCAGCACGACCACGACCACCGCCTCAATGAAACAACGCAAAAATTCACTGATGCGATGCGCGGTGGCCGCAGGCTGATCAGAGACGGTGATGACTTTGACGCCATCGGGCAGCGTCAGGCTCCCGATCTTGGCAAGCACGGCCGCCTTGAAGTCATGAATGATGTTTCCCGTCTTCATTTCCACGGCGACCAGAACGCTCGTGGCAGGAGTCAGTGGCCCGCTCTTGTCTCGTTGCAGCGTTCGTGCGCTGTAACCCGCTGCCACCATGTCTTCGAACGAAGTGATTTCCTCCGGTGCATGGCCAAACTGACGGATTCGCCCAGTGCTGAGAACGCTCTTGAGTTCCTTCTCGATCACATCGGCCGCTGCCGCCGCTTCATCCCCAAGCACGGCGAAGAGCAGCGTGGCGGGGAGCTGGTAGTCTGTTTCGAGGCGAGGCTCTTCACATCCTTCGGGCAGCTTGACCGCCTGCAAAAGCTCCCGCGTTTTTTGCCACTGCTGGTCGATGACTTGTTTCCGGTCCGCATGGAGCCGGATGACGATGGTGGAGATGTTGTCCTTGGACTGTGACTGCAGCTTTTCGAGCGTGGGGAGCTGTGTAAGCGCGGCCTCAAGTTTCGCGGTGACCTCTTGCTCGATCTGAGCCGCAGTGAACTCCGGATGCACGGTGACCAGCACCGCATCATGGGTGGGAAATGTCGGGTCCTCCTGCTGCGGCAGGCTTTGAAAGGAGAGCCAGCCCCAGACAAGCACCGCGATCATCGCCAGCCAGCCAAACAGCCGGTGTTCGACGAAAAACCGGGCGATGCCGCCGTGTGAAGGAGCTGTTGCGGGAGACGAATCCATGGGGGCTGTGGCTGACTTAGTTTTCGGCGTGACACGGCTGCTCCGCAATGGCGCACGTTGCGCATTGGATGGCTGCATTCATGGAATAGCAGCCGATCCGCCCCCCAAGTAAGCCGCTAGAGGCATCCTGAGAGCGGGTGTGCTGCGTTGTCTTCATCGACTTGATGACATGATGAAAGACCGCGTGATCCTGCCCGAACTCCTCGACTTGCTGCCGCAGGACGATCCCGACGCCATGCGTGCCCGGGATGAAATGCTGCAGGTCAACGCCCTCATGGGCAATCATCGCTGGATCGAGCGCATGGTTCGCCGCCATCGCGAATGGGGCTGGCGCATCACGGAGCTGGGTGCGGGAGACGGGGCGCTGTCCATGCGCCTGCTGGCATCAGGCTGTTGTACCGCAGCCAGCCTGCATGCCTTCGATTTGGCGCCCCGGCCACGGCACTGGCCCAAGGCGGCGCATTGGACGTGTGGCGACGTGTTAAAACAGAGGCTGCCGGAAACCGAGATCGTGGTGGCGAATTTGTTCCTGCATCAATTCACCGGAGAGGAACTGCGCCTGATTGGCTCGCAGCTGTCCTCCGTGGCACGCTTGATTGTGGCCTCCGAGCCGGCCCGCCGCTGGATTCACACCTTCACCGGCAGGTTGTTTTGCGAGCTGGCGGAGCTCAATCATGTGCAGCGCCATGACATGCAGGCGAGCATCCGTGCGGGATTTCGGGGTGACGAACTGCGGGAGGCGCTGGCACTGGATTCCACCTGGCAGACCTGTGTTAGCAATCATCCGTGCGGGGCCTATCGTTTCATGGCGTGGCGCTGAGAGCCCGTCAGTGAGGCGATGACACCCGTTGCCGTGGGGCGTGACTGCATTCATACTGCGGCACATGATCCGGCCCCACACGCCGCCAGAAACGCCCGAAGACAAGCCAGCGCACCGCGGAGAAGCGGGTGGCGCATGGGCGTCCCCCTGGGAGCTGGATCTCGAATGGCTGGATGCCCCGCCCGGAAAAAAGAAACGCTACATCGAGGAGAAAAAGCGGCCTGCGCCGAAAGAGCCCAAGGTCGTACCCAAGCCGCCGGTGGAAACGCCGCCTCCAGTGGAGGTGGAAAAAGTGCCCGCCGCACCGCGCCAGGCACCCCCTTCCCGGCTGGTCACAAAGCCCCGGCCCAAACCGTCGGTTGAACGCGAGGCCTCATGGTCCACACTGGCCATCCTGAGCATGGGCTTGCTGGCCTTGGTCTTCATCGCCTGGCTCTATGTGGACGATCAGGCTCCGGGCCTGGATACGGACCTTCTCTTGATCCGGCCGGTCGATCAGGCGGCTACAATCCAAACCCCCGACAAGCTGCGCAAGTTTTTGAATGCGCTGATCCCGTTTGAAGACAAACGGCTCGCAGGCAAACCACCATGGCTGTGGGACACCCCGACGCTCTCGCGCTTCGTGCAGTCCAACGCCACCACTCTCGAGAATCTGCGTGATCTGCTGGAAGACGCCGACTGGCATCCCACGCACGCCGCATGGCATGCTGCGGACCCATGCGAGAATCCGCGCTGGCATCAGGTGCTGGTGCTCAAGCAGGCGGAGGCCGCCTATCTCTCCCGCCGCATGCAAGAAGAGGCGGCGTTCACTGCGGCCATCGATCTCGCGGAACTCGGCTGGCGGCTGGAGCAAATCTGGGCCTGGCCCTCCTGCTACCAACGCGCGCTGGAGGCACAGACTCTCGCCGCACAAACGCTCGCCGATCTGCTGCGGCAGACGAAGCTGCCAGAGGCCGCGCTGCGGCAGTTTCAGCGCCAGTTCAATGTCTGCCAGCCCACGACAGAGGTGCTGGAAGGCGCGATGAATGCCTTCTACGTGCATGAGAAAAAACTCATCCTCGGCCCGAAGAGCGGCGAGAATCTCGACACCATGCCCGGCGGAGTTCAGCTGCATCGCCCGGGCCGGTTGTTTTTCAAACCCTATGAAACCCTGCAGCATTTTGCCACGGCATTCCGGCAGATGAAAACGGAAGTGCAGGCGCCTCTGGCGCATACCACCGAAGTGCGCCTGAAAGACGACGCTGCCTCCGGAGCTTCCTACCAGCCCAATTCCGCCGGGCTTGCCTACTACCATCAGCGCATGAAGACCTACACCCCTCTGCCCGCTGAGCTTGGAAAGGTGCGCACCCGCGGAAATTTGATCGTCACCTTGTTCGCCGTACGTCGCTGCATTGCAGAGAAAAAATCAGTGCCCGCCAACCTCGAACAACTGCGCACTTTCAACTTCCTGCTCGACGTGCCTGTCGATCCCTACACCGGCGCTCCGCTGCAATACAGCCTCGCACGCGGTCTGATCTGGTCCGTGGGCAATGATCTCAAATCCGTCAACGGCTCGCCCACCGAACCGCCCATGAACGATGCTGCCGAACCCACCGTGGAACTCGGCATCGCCGTGGCGGCGGTGGCGAAGTAGGGGGCAGTGCGGAGGCTTGCATTCAGCACATCAGCCCCATAGAATTTTGCATGGCTGTTTTGTCTCCATTGCCCGAGCCGCCCGCCTTCATGCGCAATCGCACGACGGTGGAGGAGTTGTACCGGCTTTATGAAACGCGTGACCCGGCGGATACGCAGCGGATGGAACTCATCGAAGGAGAGATTGTCTTGATGATGCCGCCTGCTCCTCTGCTGAGTGCATCAAACACTCAAACGAACTGGTTGATGACTCAAAAAGTGGGAGACGCCTATCGGGTGCGCTGCAAGCATCCGATTCGTATCAATCGCCACAATGAACCGCAGCCGGATATCGCGGTGGTCAAGCCGCGCAAGGATGCGTACGCGCTTTCGCATCCGTCTCCTGATGATGTGCTGCTCATCATTGAGGTGTCAGACACCTCCTTGGAATTCGATCTGAACTCCAAGCGCCACACCTATGCCAAAGCAGAGATCGCGGAATACTGGGTGTTGGACGTGAACTCGCTGGAGCTGCACGTTTTTTTGAATCCTTGGGAAGGTGATTACACGCAGCACGCAACCTACAAGGGTGATGCCGAAGTGGCCTGCACGACGATTGCTGATCTCAAGGTCAGCGTGCGCGAGCTTTTGCCTGGGATTTGAGAACAGCGGACTGACTACTTTTTCCACCGCATGCAGCGGAAGGGATGGTCATCGATCAGGTTCGCCTGCACGCCGGTGAGGCGGTCGGCATGAAAGAACTGGACGCCGACGTAGTGGTAGATCGGGATGATGACGGCTTCGTCGGTGACGAGCAGCTTTTCAGCCTGCTGAAACAGCGTGTTGCGCTTATTCAAATCAGCTTCACGCGCGGCTGCGGCGATGAGGGCGTCGTATGAAGCGTTTGCGAAGCCGGTGCGGTTGTTGCCGCTGGATGAGAGGAACATCTCCAAAAACGTGCCGGGATCGTTGTAGTCGCCCACCCAGCTGCTGCGGCAGAGGTGGTAGTTTTTCTCCTTCATCGATGCGAGGTAGATCTTCCATTCCTGCTTCGCCAGATCCACGCTGACACCCAGGTGCTCCTGCCACATGGCCTGCAATTCCACGGCGATGTTGCGCTCGACGGGTTTGGGAAAGTAGAGGTACTCCACGCGCGGGAAGCCCTTGCCGCCGGGATACCCCGCTTCCGCGAGGAGCTTGCGCGCGCGTTCAGGATCAAACTCGGGGCCGGGCGGTGGCTGGTAGTTTTGTCCGGCACCGGGTGGTGTGAGACTGAAGGCGTTGCGCTCGCCCAGCTGGGTGATTTTTTCGGTCACACGCTTGCGATCAATCGCCAGCGAGAAGGCCAGCCGGATCTTCGGATTGTCAAACGGCGCACGGTTGACGTTAAAGCGGGTGAAGTAGCTTCCCAAGAAGGGACCCGTGTGGAAGTAGGACTGCTGCTTGAGTTTGACCGTCAGCGAGGTGGGTACCATCCCCTTGTCCATGATCAGATCTGCCTGGCCGGTGAGGAAGTAATTGATCGCTGTGTTCGGCTCCGAGATGGGCAGGATTTCGATGCTCTTCATCGGCACATTGGCGGCGTCCCAATAACCCTCGTTGCGGCGCAGCACGATGCGGTCATCCAGCAGCCAGTCTTCCAGCGTGTAGGAGCCGTTGCCGATCAGTGATCCCGGTTTGATCCACGCCGTGCCGTGCTTTTCAATGATGCGCTGAGGCACCGGATAGAAGGCCGTGAATGCGCAGAGGTCGATGAAGTAAGGCGTGGGGTTTTCGAGTTCGACACGCAGCGTGCGGTCATCCAGCGCCGTCACTCCCACCTGCGCGAAGTCCTTGAGCGTCCCTTCGTGGTAAGCGCGTGCGTTTTTGATGACGTAAAGCTGGCTGGCATAATCAGCGCCGAACTCGGGCGTCAGCACCCGCTTCCAGGAATAGAGAAAGTCCTGCGTGGTGAGCGGTGCGCCATCGCTCCACGTCGTATTCGGGCGCAGATGAAAGGTGTAGGTCTTGCGGTCCGACGTCATCTCCCAGCGCTCAGCCATGCCGGGCTGCGGTTTCCCCGCCTCATCAATGCGACACAGACCTTCAAACAAGGCGGAGGCGATGCGCATGCCCACTTGGTCGGTCACCACGTGCGGATCGATGCTCTCCGGCTCGGCACCGTTGATAAAGACGAGGTCTGCACGCGGCCGCGATTTGCCGCAGGCGGCGAGGGTGAGCAGAAGTGCGGCGGCAAGGGCGAAACGAATCACGCGAAAAGCTAGCACACGGTTGCGACTGTCCGCAGCACATTCCTTGCATCATGCTGCAATGATTTGCCTGCACGCAGCGTTCCCAACGCCCAGCTTTTTCCAGCCCATGCGCCTCCTCTGCCTTCTCACCCTCCTTGCCGTCACCGCCCGCGCGGAATTGAAACTCCCCGCCATCATTGGCGACAACATGGTGCTGCAGCAGAAGCAGGCGAATCCCGTATGGGGCTGGGACGCCCCCGGCACCGAGGTCACCGTGACCTTTGCCGGCCAGACCAAGACCGCCAAGGCTGGCGCGGATGGCAAATGGACCGTGAAGCTGGATGCAGTGCCGGCGAATGCCAAGCCAGCGACGATCACCATCAAGGGCAGCAGCACCAAGGAGCTGAAAAACGTGCTCGTAGGCGAGGTGTGGATTTGCTCCGGCCAGTCCAACATGGGCTTCAATCTTTCCAGCGTCTGGGATGCCGACCTCGACATCGCGCAGGCGAAGTTCCCGCAGATCCGCCTCATCTCCGTGCCGCAGGTCGGCACGCAGGAGATCCAGGACGACTTCAAAGGCCAGTGGGAGGAATGCAGCCCCGCCAATGCCGGCCAGTTCACCGCTGTGGGCTATCATTTCGGCCGCGTGCTGCATGAGATGCTCGGCGTTCCTGTCGGTCTCATTGACAATGCCTGGGGCGGCAGCGCCTGCGAAGCCTGGGTGAAGCGCGACGTGCTGGAAAAAGATCCGCGTTTTGCCTCCATCATCGCCCGCTGGAAACAGACCGAGTCCACCTTCACGAAGGAAGCCTTCGACAAGCAGGTGGCCGATCACAAGGCCAAAGTGGATGCCTGGGTGAAGGCTCGCGCTGCAGCGGTCAAGGCCGGCGAAATGTACACCGTCCCAGCTCCACGTCCGCCGCAGAATCCCATGACCGGCCAGCACCGCCCGGGCAATCTCTATGCGGGCGTGCTGCATCCGACCATTGGCTACGGCATCAAAGGAGTGATCTGGTACCAAGGCGAATCCAATGCCAGCCGCGCGAAGGAATACGGCGAGCTGTTTCCCTTCATGATCGAGCATTGGCGCAAAGAATGGCAGCAGGGGGATTTCCCCTTCTACTGGGTGCAGCTGGCCGATTTCAAGCCCTACCAGACGGAGCCGGTCGAAAGCGACTGGGCTGAGCTGCGCGAAGCCCAGACCCGCACGATGAGCAAGCTGCCCAAAACCGGCCAGTGCGTCATCACCGACCTCGGTGAAGCCAACGACATCCATCCCAAAAACAAGCGCGACGTGGCCGAGCGCCTCGCCCGCTGGGCCTTGATGAAAGATTACGACCTAAAGCTGCCCTACCGCAGTCCTGAGATCAAAGACGCGAAGTTTGAGGGTGGCAAAGCGCTGCTGACTTTTGACTACGCTCCACAGGGCCTGCGCACAGTCGATACGGATGAGGTCAAAGGTTTCGCGATCTGTGGCGAGGACAAGAAATGGGTCTGGGCCAAGGCCAGCATCATCGGCGGTTCGAAGAAAGGCACCAACCAGATCGAAGTGAGCGCCGAGGGCATCGCCAAACCCGTGGCCGTGCGCTACGCCTGGGCAGACAATCCGGTCTGCAATGTTTATTCCGCCGAAGGCCTGCCCGTGACCCCGTTCCGCACGGATGACTTTCCAATGATCACGGACCCGGCCAATCCGAACAGCGCCGAGGCCCAGAACGCCAGGCAAAGGGAAGAGATCGCGAAGCTCAGAAAAATTCAGGCAGAACAGCAGAAGGCCATCGAAGCTAAGAAAAACGCCGGGAAAAAATAGGCGCTGGTTTGCGCGGAGATTATTTCTTCAGCAAACTTGTGTTAGAAGCGGCGGACCGCGTATGTTTGTGACTTCACGTCACCCGCATGAACATCCGACCGCTTCTGCCTTTTCTCGCCCTGGTTCTGCTTCCTTCCGCCCTTTGCGCGCAACCCGCTCCGGCTCCTCCCGCAGCAAACCCGGCCATCGACACAGCTTCGGGAGCATGGGAAGGCATCGTCAACATCGATGTTTCAGTGCTGGTCCCCGACTACCGGGAGCCGTGGAACGCCGGCCAGCCCAGCGGCGGCAGCGGCACCGGATTCCTCATCGGCAAAAACCGTTTTCTGACCAATGCGCACGTCGTCAGCAATGCCACGCGCATTCTGATCCGCACCACCAACGATCCCGAGCCGCATCCGGCCAGGATCGTCCACATCGCGCATGACTGTGACCTCGCCTTGATCGAAGCCGAGGACAGCAGCCACTTTGAACAGCTCAAGCCGCTCGACTTCGGCGGCATTCCCCAGCTTAACACCGAGGTGATCGCCATCGGCTATCCCATCGGCGGTGACCGCATCTCTGTGACACGTGGCGTGGTTTCACGCATCGACTTCCGCCCTTACAGCCACACCAGCGTGGACTCCCATCTCGCCATTCAGGTGGATGCCGCCATCAATCCCGGCAACTCCGGCGGTCCGGTGATGCAGGCGGGCAAAGTCGTCGGCGTGGCTTTCCAGGGCTTCAGCGGCCGCGTGGCGCAAAACGTCGGCTACATGATTCCGGTGCCGGTCATCAAGCGCTTCCTCAAGGACATCGAAGACGGCCGCTACGATCACTATGTGGATCTCGCCGCCAGCGATTTCCCCATTGAAAATCCAGCCCAGGCCAAGGCCCTCGGCACCGGCAGCGATGGAGTAGGCGTGATGGTCGGAGATGTGGAGCCCCAGGGCAGCGTGGGCGATCTGCTGAAAATCGGCGACGTCATTCTGAGCATTGATGACAACCCGGTGATGAACAACGGCCTCGTCCGCTTTGAAGGTGAGCTGATGGACATGAATGAAATCGTCGAGCGCAAGTTCGCCGGCGACACCATCAAGCTGAAGTACATGCGCGCTGGCAAAAAACTGGAGTCCACGGTGACTCTGAAACGCTTTGATCCCTATGTCCGCCTCGGCGCCCAGTACAACCAGCGCCCGCGCTACATCGTCAATGCCGGGCTCGTGTTTCAGCCGCTGGACCGCAACCTGATGGACGCCCATCAAATGCGCGATGACACGGTGAACTACGTCTTTGACAACTTCCTGACCGACAAGCTCTACGTGGAGCGTCCTGAGCCCGTCGTGCTGACAAACGTGCTGCCGGATGAAGTGAACACCTGGATCACTCCATATGCCCACAGCATCGTGGATGAAATCAACGGCGTGAAAATCAAGACACTCAAGGATGTGGAGACGGCCCTGGCCAAGAAGGACAAGCCCTTCATCGAGATCGTGCTGCTGGAAAAAAACCGCCCGCTGGTGCTCAAGCGTGAACTCGCCGAGGCCGCCCACAAACGCATCATGGAGACCTACAACATCCTCGAAGACTCCTATCTTGGCGACGAATAGCCGCGTGATCCGACTTTGAACCTTTCAGCCTCGACGCATCCATGAAGCTCTCCCCGATTTTCCTTTTTCTCGCACTTGGTGCCTCCACTTTGTCGGCGCAGACACCCGAGACAGACGCGCCCAAAAAGAAGCGTGCCCCTGCAGTGGCAGAGGCGGGCTCTGCTCCGCAGCAGGTCGTGCAAAACAATTCGCTGGTCAGGGTGAACGCCACCTCCCAGCCCTACAGCCTGCATCTGCCCTGGCAGAAGGAATCGCCTTCGAGCCGCCGTGGACTCGGTGTCGTGCTTGCTGGCAACCGCGTGCTCGTCACCGGCCAGATGGTGGCGGACGCCACTTACATCGAGCTCGAGCTGCCGGAGAAAGGCCAGAAGATTTCCGCCAAGGTCGTGGCGGTGGATTATGAAGCCAATCTGGCCCTGCTGGAATCAGCGCCCTCCGACAAGCAGAAGGCCTTCTTTGCCGGCCTCAAGCCCATGGCGGTGGACACCAGCACGCGCATTGATGACAAGGTGGACATCTTGCAGACCGGCCGCGTCGGTGAGCTGATCAAAAGTGAGCTGAGAATCAGCAAGGTGATGACCCGCCGCTACAATGTCGAAGGCTCCGGCTTCCTCGTCTATGAGGCCAACAACATCGTTCGCAGCGAGGCCAACAGCTTCACGCTGCCGGTGGTGAAAAGCGGCAAGCTCGTCGGTTTGCTGCTGAGCTACGATTCGAAGAACCAGGTCACCACCATTCTGCCCGCGCCGATCATCGAGCACTTTCTCAAAGACGTGGCGGACGGCAGCTATGAAGGCTTCCCCAGCCTCGGCATGGAACTCCAGACCACGCTGGACGAGCAGTTCCGCGAATTCCTCGGCCTCAAGCCCGATGCCCCGGGCGTGCTCATCAGCATGGTCATGAAGGGGGGCTCGGCTGAAAAGGCCGGCATGAAGAAGGGCGATATCCTCGTGGCCATCAATGGCTTCGGCATTGATTCCCGCGGAGACTACAGGGACCCGCAATTCGGCGCCCTCAGTTCCAGCCATCTGGTGCGTGGTCGCGCCTATGTGGGTGACAAGGTCGAGATCCAGGTGATTCGCGAAGGCAAGGAAGTCACGCTCAAGGGAGAGCTCACCCGCCGCAAGCCCGATGACTTTCTCGTCCTGCCCTACCTGTTCGACAAAGGCCCGCGTTATGTGCTGATGGGAGGGCTGCTGTTTCAGGAGCTGTCCCATCCGTATCTGGACGCCTTTGGCGACGAACAGCGCGGTGGTGCCATTCTGCGCCTCTCTCGCGTCGCCTCTCATCCTGACAAGTATGAGGAGGAAGGGCGCAAAAAGCTCGTCTTCCTCAGCCTCGTGCTCCCCACTCCCAGCGCCCAGGGCTATGACAAGCTCGGCGGACAGGTGGTCAACAAGGTGAACGGCAAGGCCATCAAAGATCTCAATGACCTCAATGAGGCCTTCAAGAGCGTGAAGGACACCACGCATGTCATCGAGCTCAATGACTTCCCGCACATCCTCTACCTCGACACCACCACTGCAGCCAATGACAACAAGCGCCTGCTCGGCGGTGCCTATCGCATCGGCAGCCTGATGCGGCTGGAGTGAGTGTTACTTCACCGCACCGATCAAGGTCTGAAGGCGCGACACCTGCGCCTTCAGCAGGGTGATCTCCGCCTCCATCTTCGCGCGCCAGTCCGCATCAGATGAGTCTTCCGCCACCGGCGCCGCCGGTGCATGGGCGGAGAGTGTCGCAGCCGCTGCGCCTGCCACCTCGCCACAGAGCAGATGCATGAACTGCGCCACGCGCTGCCCCGGGCCTGCGGGAATGCACTGCACCAGCGGGCCTTCGTTGTAGCCGATCAGTTCGGCCAGTGCGTTCTCCACGCTGGGCATGTCCGGGAATTCAAACAAGCGCTCGGTGCGCTGGCGCAGTTCGCCAGCAGTCTGTGATCCGCGCAGCATCAGCATGCACAGCAGCGCCATGTGGGGGCGTTCCAGGCCTTGCAGCTTGCCCTTCAAGTTGTGCCGGTACTTCAGGGTGCGGCCGCCCACGATGTTGACTTCAAAAACATAGCCGTGGGTTTTCATCGACTCCAGCGCCCGCAGCACGGTGCGTTCATCATAGCGTACGATGGGGTCACGGTTCGTGGTCTGATTGCAGGCGGTGACCAGCGCGTTCAGCGTCATCGGATAGTAGTCCGGCAGCGTGATTTCTTTTTCGATCAAACAACCCATCACCCGCGCGGCTTCGGGCGTGAGCGTGAACAGGATGGCAGGAGTGACGGATTCGGCGGACATATGAAAATAGCTTGGGAAAAGCGATCAACATCCACGGCTGCAGGCTGCGTTCAACATCCGGTCGGGGTTGGTTTTCAAGGAATGCGAATATATTTCTGAATACATCCCGATGGGGGGCGTCGAACTCAATGTCATGAAAACGAAACTTATCCTCCTGTGCGGCGCAGTCTTCGCTGCTCTATCACTCTCCTCATGCGATATGTACGGGTATCCCGGCTATGGCTACGGAGGGTACGGTGGCTACGGTGGCTACGGCGGTTATGGCCGCAGCTATTACAACAATAACTACTATTCAAGTCCGCTGCTCGGCTTGGGTGGCCTCGGCGGTTACTATGGCGGCTATTCCAGACCCTACGCTTATAGCAGCTACAATCGTAACTACTACTCCAGCCCGTTCCGGTCCTTTGGCAACTTCGGTAACTTCAATAACTTCGGTAACGTGGGTTACAACAGAAGCCACTACAGCTCTCCGTTCTTGGGCGGTGGCAGTTTCTCATCCTTGGGTCGTGGCTTCGGCGGCTCCTCATTCGGCGGCCACAGCTTCGCCAGCCATAACATTGGTGGCTCTCCCTTCGGCGGCCACTCCATGCACAGCGGCTCCTTTGGCGGCTTAGGTGGTGGTCATAGCTTCGGCGGTGGCGGTCACAGCTTTGGTGGTGGTGGCCATAGCTTCGGCGGCGGCGGGCACAGCTTCGGCGGTGGCGGCGGCCATATGGGCGGCCATCATCATTGATCCGACTTCGCTATTTCAGCTTCTCTCACGCAGCGCTCAAGGTTTCTTGGGCGCTGTTTTTTTTCGCTTCACGTAGTCCGGCCATTCGATCTTTTTTCCCTCGGCACCGGTGAATTTCCACGCCGGCCACATCGGCGATTCATTCTGCACCTCGGCGTATTTGGCCTGCAGTAGTTCCTTCAGCTCCGCCAGTTTGGCGGGTTCGGTCACCGCCAGATCATGCTGCTCGCCGATGTCCTGGCTGAGATTGAAGAGCATAAACTCCTGCAGCACGGCTTCCTTAAAATCGCGCTCAGTCTGCTCGGTGATGTCGTTGCCGCGCGCCGCCGCTGGTTTGTCGAGCGTGGCGAGGATCTTCCAGTCGCCCACACGCATGGCGACCTTGGGGGCGCTGAAGGCGCGGTTGAAGTGCCAGTAGAGCGGCGTCTTGCGCTCCACCTTGCGGCCTTCGAGAACGGGCAGCCAGCTCGCACCGTCGATCACCCGGTCTTGCGGTGCCTGCACTCCAGCGACAGTGCACATCGTCGGCAGAAAATCCACGCCGCTAATCGGTTCATCGCTCACCGTGCCGGGTTTCGTTTTGCCAGGCCAGCGCAGAATGCCAGGGATGCGGATGCCGCCTTCCCACATGCTGCCTTTTTTATCGCGCAGCGGCCCGGAGGAGCCATGCGGATGCTGCGGGGTGATGGCAGGACCGTTGTCGCTGGTGAAGAGCACGAGGGTGTTCTCCCGCAGCCCCTCATCATCCAGCTTCTTCATCAGCCGGCCAAACGCAGCGTCCATCTGTGAGATGTTTCCATGGTGTCCGCTGTAGCTGGGATCAGCCGAAGGATAGAGCGCGGCGTACTTCGGATCCGAGGAGATGGGTTCATGCGGCTCATGAATGCAGACGTAGGCAAAGAACGGTTTGCTCTTGTCCCGCGCATCCAGCCAGCGCATGGCCTCATCGACGACGAGGTGCGCTGCGTAGCCTTCGAGCTTGCCGACTTCGGTGCCGTTGCGCACGAAGTTGTTCGGGTTGTGGTGATTGGGGTAGGCGTTGTTATGGGTCGAGAACCAATGATCAAAGCCATGGTCATTGGGCTGCGGCTGCGTCGGCTGGTTGAACTCGCCGTTCATGTGCCACTTTCCCACATGGCACGTCGCATAGCCCGCTTCATGCAGCAGCTTCGCAATGGTGATCTCACTGCGGCGCATGTGCATCGGTGAATCCTCGGGAATCCAATCCCGCACCCCCACCCGTGTCGGCGTGCGTCCCGTCATCAGCGCCGTGCGTGACGGCGAGCAGTTCGGATGCCCCGCATAGCACGAGGTGAAGCGCAGCCCCTCGGCGGCAAACTTGTCCACATTGGGTGTGAGCACGTCCTTGGCACCATAGCAGCCCAGATCTCCGTAACCAAGATCGTCATCAAGCACGAGGAGGATGTTGGGACGGTCTGCGAACGCGCTGGAGGTGAGGGCCAGCGCGAGGAAATAGAGCAGCGGTTTCATGCCTGCGGTGAACGTGTTCAGCGCATCACTTGTTCCAGAGAAAGCATCTGCCACTCGCCCTCTGCGAGATCACCGAGCACATACGGCCCAAAACGTTCGCGGTGCAGCTTCTCCACATGCCAGCCCTGGCTGGCAAACATGCGGCGTACCTGATGGTAGCGGCCTTCGGTGATGGTGAGACGGGCGCTTTGGCTGGAAACGATTTCCAATTTCGCCGGCAGGCAGGGCTTGTCCTCGCTGCGGAGCATCAGATCACCTTTGGCAAAGATGTCGATGAGCGCAGGATCAAGTTCTCGATCCACTTCCACGAGATACGTCTTCTCGATGTCTGATTTTGGCGAAGTGTAGCGATGCACAAGGCTGCCGATGTCTGTGACGAGCAGCAGACCGCTCGTGTCTTTGTCGAGACGTCCCACACTCGTCACGGCCGGATTGCGCTCCGGCCAGTGGGAGGGCAGCAGCTCATAGATGTTCTGTCCTTCCTCCTCGCTGTGCGTGCAGGAGTAGCCCACGGGCTTGTGCAGCATCGCCAGCAGGCCATCAGGTGCTTCCAGAGGTTCGTCATCCACAGTGATCAGCGCGGAATCCACCCGCTGATCCGAACGCTTCACCACCACGCCGCCCAGCTTCACCCGGCCCTCTTTGACAAAGGCCATCGCCTCCCGGCGTGAACAGTAACCGAGGGCGGAGAGAAGCTGATCGAGGCGGCGCATGTGGGGATTGGTTTCGGGTATTGTAGTGCCGGCTTCAGCCGGAATCTGGAAAGCGGGTGCTATGGGGGACGTTCGCCCAGACCGGCTAAAGCCGGTACTACAATACTCAGATTCAGTCATCCCATTTCGCGCCGTAATCGAGAACCGGGTATGATTTCCAGATGCTGGCGGCAGCCTCTCTGCCTTTTTCTCGCAGATAATCATGGGCGCTGGACCATGGCCACTCGGTCCATTGAAATGCATGACCATGTTTCACTGCGTTGTGATGAATGTAGTTCACGGAGGTCCAGAAGTGGGATTCGCTGCGCATGGCGCGGTCTGTGAGGCGGTGCCAGCAGGTGCGGCCGTGTGCATCATCATCACGATTCCAAGCAAAGGACATGCGGCCGTGCAGTTTGCCAAGTCGGCTGATCAGCGATGGAAGATCAAGAGTAGTCGTCAGCACATGGTAGTGATTGGGAAGCACGCACCAGGCGTGAACCACGGCACCAAGGGCTTCGAACGCCTGCTGCAACTGCATGACAAAATCATCCATTCGCTCCATCGAAGCGCCGATGATCGGTGCATGCTCGTAGCATGTTCCCGTGATGAGATACTGGCTCGTCTGCTGCCCGGTGAAGTGCGGCGGGCCATGCCAGGGGCGGTGCAGAAGTTTGCGCTGGCGCAATACGTCATCACGCAAGGCCGTATTGTAGTACCGGCTTTAGCCGGAATCTGGATTCTGGGATTTGGGACGCTCGCCCAGAACCGGCTAAAGCCGGTACTACAATACTTACACCGGGCATGCGATGCCACGAGGCGAATGGCCCCCTACGCTCCCACCAGCTTCCGCGCTTCCGCGAGCGCCGCATCCACCTTGGCCACGTCCTTGCCGCCGCCGCGTGCAAAGTCCGGCTTCCCGCCGCCTTTGCCACCGACGATCGGCGCGATGCTCTGGATGATCTTGCCGGCCTGGACTTTGCCCTGATGCTCTTTGGCCACGCTGGCAATCAACGCCACGCTGCCACCGCCCGTTGCGGCGAGAACGACGATGCCGTTGAAGGTGCCCTTCAAGGCTTCAGCCACGCCCACAGCGTAGTCCGCATCCACATCACCGAGGTTGGTGATGATGGTATTGTTGGATGCGGTGGCGATGAGGTCTTTGGCCTTCACAGAAGCCTCGCGCTGCTGCGCAGCTTTGAGGGCTTTTTCGAGCTCCTTCTGCTGCGTGAGAATCTGATCAAGCTTCTTCTCCAGATCGGCGGCGCCTTGGGCGCTGACTTTGCCGGCGAGGAGCTTGAGGAGTTCGGCATCGGCGCGAGCGGCGTTATAAGCTTCGAGGCCGGCAATAGCTTCGATACGACGAACGCCGGAGGCGACGGCGCTTTCGCTGACGAGGCGGAAGAGGCCGATCTCGCCGGTGCTGCGGGTGTGGGTGCCGCCGCAGAGTTCCATGCTCCAGCCGTCGAGCTTGTTGCGCTGGCCGCCGATTTGCACCACGCGGACGAGGTCGCCGTACTTCTCGCCGAAGAGAGCCATGATGCCGTTGTTGGCCTTGGCTTCGACGTAGGGAACTTCAGTCCAGGAAACGGGATCGTTGGCCACGATGCGCTCGTTCACGAGACGCTCGATGTCGCTGATCTGCTGCGCGGTGAGCGCGGCGCTGTTGAAGTCGAAGGTGAGCTTGTCCGGCGTGACAGAGGAGCCCTTCTGCGTGGCGTCCTTGTTCACCACTTCATGCAGCGCCCAATGCAGGATGTGCGTGACGGTGTGGTGCCGCTCGATGGCGTGACGACGCGGCGCATCGACAATGAGCTTCACGGTGGCATCGACGGCAGGCGCTTCGTCGCCTTCGAGGAAGTGCAGCCAGGTGTTGCCGACCTTGCTCGTGGCGCTGATCGGATAAGTGTTCGCACCGAGAATCAACTGACCCGCGTCGCCAATCTGGCCGCCCATCTCCGCGTAGCAGGTGGAGACATCGAGCACAACGGCCGTCTTGTCCTTCATCTCAACGACTTCGAGCACACGCACGTCGGCTTCGAGCATATCGTAACCAATGAACTTGGTCGGCGCCTTGGTTTCGATTTCTGAGACGGAGACGACTTGTTTGTTCTTCTTGCCGGCTTCGCGGGCGCGCTCCTTCTGCTCTTCCATGAGCTTGTTGAAGCCTGCGGTGTCCACGGTCAAGCCACGCTCACGGGCGAGAAGCTCGGTGAGGTCGAGAGGGAAGCCCTGCTCATCATAGAGTTTGAAAGCAAAAGCTCCGTCGATGTTTTTGCCTGCACTGGCGGTTTCCTCAAACAACGCGATGCCCTTGTCCAACGTCCGGTTGAAGCTCTCTTCCTCCAGCTTCAGCACGCTCTTGATCTGCTCCTTCTTAGTGCGCAGTTCCGGGAACACATCGCCCATCTGCGCCGCGAGGACATCGACGAGCTTGAAGAAGAACGGCTCCTTAAACTCCAGTGTGCGGCCATACTTCACGGCGCGGCGCAGGATGCGGCGGAGCGTGTAGTTGCGGTCGCTGTTGCCAGGCTGAATTCCATCCGCAATCGCGAACGACAGCGTACGCAGATGATCGGCGATGACACGGAATGCGACGTCGATCTTCTCCTGCTCGGTCACCGGGACCACATGGCCCTGCTCATTGGCCTTCGGCAGCGTGCTGACGTAGGTCTTGCCGGAGAGCTTGGTGAGCTCGTCGAAGATGGGCTTGAAGACGTCGGTGTCGTAGTTGCTGATCTTGGCGGTCTCGAAGTCGGTGAAGTTCTTGGTGCCCTGAATGATGGAGCAGACGCGCTCGAAGCCCATGCCGGTGTCCACGTGCTGCGCTGGGAGCGGGACGAAGGAGCCGTCGGGGTTGGCGTTGTACTGAATGAAGACGTTGTTCCAGATCTCGATGCAGCTCGCATCGCTGCCGTTCACGAGCTTGGCACCGGCGCGCTGGCGGTCTTCGTCCAGGTTCGGTGCGCCGGGGGTGAGGTCGATGTGGATCTCGGTGCAGGGGCCGCAGGGGCCGGTGTCGCCCATCATCCAGAAGTTGTCCTTCTTGTTGCCGTTGACGATGTGGATGTCGGGATCGAGGCCGATGCTGCGGAACTTCTCCGCCCAGATGTCCCAGGCTTCCTGGTCGCGCTCAGCGGGGTCGCCCTTGCCGGGCTGATAAATGGTGGCAAACACGCGGGTCGGCGGGAACTTCCAGCGCTCGATGACAAGCTCCCAGGCCCAGGAAATGGCTTCCTTCTTGAAGTAGTCGCCGAAGCTCCAGTTGCCCAGCATTTCGAAAAGCGTGTGGTGGTAGGTGTCCAGACCCACGTCTTCCAGGTCGTTATGCTTGCCGCCGGCGCGGATGCACTTCTGCGTGTCTGCGGCACGGGTGGGCAGGCCTTTGTGCAGGACGCCCGGCCAGGTGTCCACGTCCGCGCTGCGCTCGCCGAGGAAAATGGGCACAAACTGGTTCATGCCGGCGTTGGTGAAAATGCGTGCGCCGTCGCGGCTGGTGTAGCCCACGTTGTCACTGGGGACGATGGTGTGCTGCTTCTCCTTGAAGAAGTCGAGGAAGCTCTGGCGGATCTGGGCGGCGGTGGGGACGGCGGACATGGCTGGAAAAGGGAGCGCGGATGGTAGCGGGATGAAGCCGAAGGTAAAGGCGGGGTTTGCTGCTGCATGACAGCGAAAGCGGCCATTGGACTGGGAATCAGCCCTCTACAAGGGGCGACGGCCAGAGGCCCGGCTGCATGGCAAGAAAAATGTTTGTAAAATCACCATAAATAAAGTAAAATTTAGAAAGATTTAGGCCCAGAAATGACCACCACCGCCCCCAATTTCAAAAAATCATGCCCTTCCGCCCCCGGAATGAGCCTGATGGAATTGTTGGTCACCATCGTGATCTTAGGCATCATCATGAGCATCATGGTCATGTCCATGGGTGGTTCACGTCAGGCGGCGGAGGATCAGAAGGACAAGCGCAATGCCCAGGAAATCGCCAGTGTCGCGGCCATGGCCAACGCCGCCGGGGCCAGCTTCATCGTGCCGGACGACGAGCAGGCCACCATCGCCAACCTGCGTGACGGCACGGCACCGGAGACCGGGGCCTTTCGTGGACGCATTTTCAGAATTCCAGACATGCACGACTCCGAGATCGTGGGGGCGATGCGATTTCTGGCGCTCAACGATTCGGACCTGCAATACCGCCAGGACGGCAGCAGCAGTCCGTAAGCTGAAACGGCTGGCGAGAATCCAAAGCCAGTCTCTGAGCTCCACTCCCTGCATGGAGAATGCCGCTCAAATTCAAGATCCGCCTTTCTCCAGCGTATCTCAGAGGTGATCCGCCTCTTCATCACTCTTCCTCTCATTGCTTCCGCCGTCGCGGAGCCGGCCCCGCGCCCCATCCAGTTCTCCAAGGAGATCCGGCCTATCCTGAGTGAGAACTGCTTTTTCTGCCACGGCCCTGACGAAAAGAAGCGTGAGGCGGGCCTGCGCCTCGACGACGAAACCAGCGCCAAAAAGAACAACGACGGCACCACAGCGGTAGTACCGGGGCATCCTGAAAAAAGCGCTCTTTTGGAGCGCATCCTCAGCAAGGACGCCGACGAGGTCATGCCGCCACCCAAGCAGCACAAGACCATCTCGCCCGCGCAGATCGCTCTTTTGACCGAATGGATCAAACAGGGCGCGCCTTGGGGGAAGCACTGGAGCTATGAGAAGGTGGTGAAACCAGCCGTCCCCGCAGGCTCCAAACAGCCGGTGGATGCTTTCCTCCTGCAGCGCCTTGCTCAGGAAGGCCTCAAGTATTCGCCCCAGGCCGACACCGCCACGCTGATCCGCCGCGTCGCGCTCGATCTGACTGGCCTGCCCCCCACGCTCGCAGAGCTCGATTCTTTGTCCAAGCAGCCCTACGACAAGATCGTCGATCATTACCTCTCCCTTCCCGCTTACGGCGAGCACTGGGCACGCCAGTGGCTCGATCTCGCACGCTATGCGGACAGCTCCGGCTACCCCAGCGACCAGCCGCGCGAAATCTGGGCCTACCGCGACTGGGTTGTGCGCGCGCTGAATTCGAACATGCCGTTTGATCAGTTCACCATCGAGCAAAACGCCGGCGATCTGCTGCCCAATCCCACCGACGACCAGCTCATCGCCACCGCATTCCATCGCAACACGATGACGCAGAATGAAGGCGGCACCGACGACGAGGAATTCCGCAATGCCGCCATCATCGACCGCGTAAACACCACCTTCGCCGTTTGGATGGGCACCACCATGGCCTGCGCCCAGTGCCACACGCACAAGTTTGATCCCATCACGATCAACGAGTACTTCCAGTTCTACGCCTTCCTCAATCAAAGCGCCGACAGCGACAAGAAGGACGAAGTTCCGCTCCACAGCTTCGACACCCGCGAGTTGATTGAGCAGCGCGCGAATCTGAAAAAGGAGATCGAAACTCTGGAGCAGAAGTTCACCTCTCCTGCCCCCGCATGGCTCGCCGGACTCGATGCTTGGGACCAGGGCTTTGCCCGCGATCTCGGCTGGCAGACACCGCAGCCGGCCAAGGTGACCACGCAATCCAAACAAACCGCCGCCATCGCCGCAGGCGGTGCCGTTTCGATTCCCAAAAACAGCGACAAAGACACCTACACAATCGAACTCCCTGCCACCGGCGACAAGCTCAGTGCCCTGCGCATCGAAACGATGCCAGCCGCCGGTTTCAGCAATTTCGTCATCACCGACGTGAAAGCGGAAGTCGTGCCGCCAGACTCCAAACAAGCTCCGCAAGCGCGCTACGTACGCATCGAACTGCCCGGTGAGAAAAAGATGCTCCAACTGGCCGAAGTCCAGGTGTTCAGCGGCAGTGAAAACATCGGGCCAGCCGGTGTCGCCACACAAAGCAGCATGTACACCGATGCCGCCGCCAAGCGCGCCATCGATGGCAACACCGAGGGCGATTACGCGAAAAGCAGCGTCGCGCACACCGCCGGCACCGACAACGATCCCTGGTGGGAAGTCGATCTGAAAGCAGCCAAGCCCGTGGATCGCGTCGTCGTGTGGAACCGCACCGATGGCAACGTCGGCAGCCGTCTCGATGGCTTCCGCGTCGTGTTGCTCGATGACAAACGCCAGACCGTGTGGAAGAGCGAAAACACTCCCGCACCTGCGAAAGACAAAGCCTTCGCCATCAGCGGCCCGGTCGCCGTGAGCTTCACCACCGCGCTGGCAGATTATGAGCAGACCGGCTTCACCGCTGCCTCCGTGCTGAAACCCAAAGATAAAAAGCAGCAGGGCTGGGCCGTCTCAGGTGCCGCCGACAAGCCGCATACACTCACCCTGCTGGCAGCATCTCCGGTGGTCGTTCCCTCCGGCTCCAAGCTCCGCATCACGCTCGCACAAAACAGCGAGTTCAAGCAGCACACCCTCGGCAGCTTCCGCCTCAGCTACACCGGAGATGCCCGTGTGCAGCAGGTCACCAAAGTTCCGCAAAATGTCGTCGCCGCACTCGCTCAGGCCAAAGACAAACGCACACCCGCGCAGCAGCAGACCGTGGTGGAGTACTTCGTGCGCAATGTGTCCAAAGCATCCGCCGCGGAGCGCACCCGCCTCGCCGCCGCGAACAAAGAGCTCGCCGCCCTCAAGCCCGTCACCGTGCCCATCATGCGTGACCTCGATCCCAAGCAGCGCCGCGTGACGAAGATTCAGCTGCGTGGCAACTGGCAGGCGCTGGGAGATGAAGTCAGCGAAGGCACTCCAGCCACCTTCAATCCCCTGCCCGCCAATGCCCCGCGCAACCGACTCACCATGGCCAAATGGCTCGTCAGCCGCGACAACCCTCTCACCGCACGCGTGACAGTGAACCGCCTGTGGGAAAGCATCTTTGGTACCGGCATCGTGCGCAGCAGCGAGGAGTTCGGCAGCCAGGGAGATCTGCCGGTGCATCCAGAACTGCTCGACTGGCTCGCCGCCGAGCTCATGGACAGTGGCTGGGACATCAAGTACATGCTCAAGCTGCTGCTCACCAGCCAGGCCTATCAGCAAAGCACCAAGACCACGCCGGAACTCAACGAGCGCGATCCCGACAACCGCCTCCTCGCCCGCGGTCCACGCTTCCGCCCCACCGGCGAACTTCTCCGGGACCAAGCCCTTGCCGTCAGCGGCCTCCTCAGCGCCAAAATGTACGGCCCTCCCGTGCGTCCGCTGACTCCCAATCTCGGCCTTACCACCGCCTTTGGCCGCAGCAACGACTGGACGATCAGCCCCGGCGAGGACAAGCACCGCCGCAGCCTCTACACCGAAGTCCGCCGCAACAGCCCCTACGCCAGCTTCACCACCTTTGACGCCGGCAACCGCGAAGTCTGCATGATCCGCCGCAGCCGCACCAACACACCCCTGCAGGCCTTCGTGACTTTGAATGACCCCGTTTTCATCGAGACGAATCAAGCCATGGCCCGCCGCCTCGTCGCCGAAGCCAAGGCAACACCCGAGCGTCTCGCCCTCCTCTTCAAACTCTGCCTCTCACGCGCCCCGAATGCGCATGAAACCTCGTCTTTGACGCAGCTCTACACCGAAACGCTCACCACCTACCGCGCCGACTCAGCCGACGCCACCAAGATGGCCACCGATCCCCTCGGCCCCGCGCCCAAAGACGCCGACATCGCCGAACTCGCCGAACTCGCCGCATGGACGACCATCGCCAACGTGGTGATGAACTTGGATGAGTTTTTGATGCGGCGCTGATGGAATGATCCCTGGAGCCGGGCTCGCACAACTTGGATTCAAAAGTGGGTGGACGACCGGAGGAAGGTGGCCAAAATACCCGCCCACTTTTTATCCTCATCCCATCTTTCATGCTGCTGGATCGTCTCTCCACCCTCGTTGCCGCCGGTTTTTTCATCTTCACCACTGCCGCTCTTGCGCAGGGACCCACCGAAACGCTGATCTCGAATGGCGGTCAGCCGAACCAGTCACCCAACATCGATTTTTTTGACCTGTCCCAGCGGGTGGCATGGGACTTTACCACGGGCTCGGATGCGTATGCAGATCTTTTTCTCACCGTGCAGGCAAGTAACAATGACGGCAGCGCTCACTATCTGAAGGCAGACTTTTTCACCTCCACCGGCTCCGCCCCGGACACCCTGGTGGGCAGCCTGGACCTTCGGGTGAGATTCACGGAAGGCAGCTTTCAGGACTTAACCAGTGATCCTGCAGCCCTGAGCCTGGCTGCCAACACCACCTACTGGGTGGTCTTGTCGCTGGTTGACCCCTTGAACAACCCGGGGTCGCCGGGCATCCTCTTGCGCAGGATTGCGGACGCTACCACCGACTCTGGCGGCATCTACTCGAGCGTGAGTGGCACGCCGTTGCTCAGTTCGACCAACAATGGCACCACCTGGGTGGCGGAAAACGGCTCTGATGCCGTGAAATACCTGCTCGAAGGTACCAAACTGGTCATCGTGGTGCCGGTAGTGCCTCCGGATGCCGTGATCACCGCACAAAGCCTGCAAAGCCTCGCACTCCAGAGCGCGAGCGCATTGCTGGAGGACTTCGCCATGCGCTTGTTCCGTGCACGCTCGGGTCAGGGTGGCGGTTCAAATCCAAACTCGGTGGTGGTGAACCTCGGCGGCGAGGATGAACTGGTGGAGCTGGGCGAAGGTGATGGCCCGGGCACGCCGCCCCGCCTTGTGGGCATCCGCACCAGCAACCGGGCCGGGCAGCTCCGCATCTTTTCGTCGTTCGACTATGGCTATGCGAACTTGAATGGCCGCGCCGCATCCCAGCGCACGAACACGTATGGCGGTACTCTGGGGATGGAGCTGAACGTGACAGACCATCTTTCCATCGGTGGCGGTCTGGGTGCCCTCAGCGCGCAGACCCGCGTGGCGGGTGGCCTTGCGTCCGTAGATACAGACGGCCTCACCCTGGCCGGTTATGCCACGTATCAGCAGGGCGGTTCCTATGTGGATCTGCTTTATGCAGCCACCATGCTGGAAAACAGAGTCATGCGCGGCGCTGCCCTCTCCAGCCCGGAAAGCACCGTGCACACCGTGCAGTTCAACACCGGTCACAACTTCACCGCAGGCAGCTTCATCCACGGCCCGTTTGTGGGAGTGAACTACGCCCATGCCACCACCAATCCTTATACCGAAAACGGCCCCGGCGCAGTCAGCGTGGACCGCCAGCGCTCGGACACCCTGCTGGGCCGCGTAGGCTGGCAGGGCAGCGCGCAGTTCAGGCGCGACTGGGGCGTCATCATCCCGCAGCTGCGCCTGTCCTGGGACAAGCAGTACCTCAATGAAGTCAGCGCCGCCAATGTGGCTCTGGCCGGCGTGCCGGGAGTGGTGACGCGCACCGGGACGGGCGCTGTGGCCCAGAACGGTCTGGGCGTGGGCGCAGGCGTGATGGTGAACCTGAACAGCAACTGGTCCTTCGCCGCGAACTACCAGGGGCATGTCTTGGACGGGGCCGCGAACCTGCACAATGCCTCGGCATTTGCCTCCTATCGCTGGTAGGCATGGGAAGGGTTTTGCCCATGCAGTCCGGCTAAAATCGTTGATTGCTCTTTGATGCGCCAGATAGCATCTTTCATCATGAACATCGCACTCGAACAGATCCGGCAGATGCCAGTCGTGCAGCGAATTCAATTGGTGGAGGACATCTGGGACTCCATGGTGGAAGAGGATGTGGACTTTCCACTGAGCAGCGCGCAGCTCACGGAACTGGACTCGCGCCGGGCTGCGATGCTGGCAGATCCGTCCATTGGAATCCCATGGGCAGAAGCGAAGGCACGGCTCCTGGCAGGAAATTGAACCATGAAGAAGTCGGTTCTCTCGCCGTGTGCATTGTCTGACGCAGATGATGCGCGGCGCTGGTATGAGAGTTGTGAGCCGGGTCTGGGTTCCGAGTTTGTCCGCGCTTTGGAAGAGTGTCTCTCGCGCATCGAGGCCGATCCTGAATTGTACCGGATCGTGCTGGCCCCCTATCGCAAAGCGTTGATGCGCAGATTCCCTTTCAGATCATTTATGAAGTTCGTGAGGACTGCCTTTGGATTCTTGCGGTTTACCACGCCAAACGTGATTCCGTGCAGTTGCGCAAAAGGATGACCGGATCTTGAACGTATCTCTCTGTGCATGAACCCCATCACTCACGACACCCTTCAGCTCAAGACGCGCCGTCAGTTCCTCGGCAATGCGGGGCAGTTCAGCCTCGGGGCCATCGCCATGCATGCGATGCAGCAGAAGGCGGGCGCCAGTACGGCCTCGGAGAATCCGCTTGCGCCAAAGAAGTCGCAGTTCGCGCCGAAGGCCAAGCGCGTGATCTACCTGCACATGTCGGGTGCGCCGCCGCACCTCGACCTCTTTGATTACAAACCCGAGCTCGTGAAGCGCAGCGGGCAGGACTGCCCTGACTCGATCCTCAAAGGCCGGCGCTTCGCCTTCACCACCGGCGTGCCCAAGCTTATGGGCACCCCGCGCACCTTTGCGCGCTACGGCAAAGGCGGCATCACGATGAGCGATGCCTGTCCGAACTTCCACACCATCGCCGATGAGATGTGCATGATCCGCTCCATGAACACGGATCAGTTCAATCACGCGCCGGCGGAGCTTCTGCTCTTCACCGGGCATGCACGGCAGGGCCGGCCCTCCATGGGTTCGTGGGCCACCTATGGCCTCGGCACGGAGAATCAGGATCTGCCGGGCTTCGTCGCCCTCATCTCCAGCGGCACCCAGCCCAGCGGCGGCCAGGGCTGCTGGGGCAGCGGCTTCATCCCCAGCGTGTATCAGGGAGTGCAGTGCCGCAGCAAGGGCGACCCCGTGCTCTTTGTCAGCGATCCTGCCGGCATGAACCGCGCCATGCGCCGCAAGACGCTTGATGCCCTGCAGGATCTCAATCAGCAGCAGGTCGCCGAATTCGGCCATCCCGAGACCGTCACGCGCATGGCCCAGTATGAGCTCGCCTTCCGCATGCAGACCAGCGTGCCCGAGGTCATGGACATCTCGAAGGAGCCGCCGCACGTCATCGAAGCCTACGGCGCCAAACCCGGCGAGGCCAGCTTTGCCAACAACTGCCTGCTCGCACGCCGCCTCATTGAAAAGGGCGTGCGTTTTGTGAATCTCTTCGACTGGGGCTGGGACTTCCACGGCACCAGCGAAGGCAGCGGCATCACCTCCGGTCTCACTGCCAAAATGGCCGCGACCGACAAGCCCGTGGCCGCCTTGATCAAAGATCTCAAGCAGCGCGGTCTGCTGGACGACACCCTCGTCATCTGGGGCGGTGAATTCGGCCGCACCCCTTTCCGCGAAGGTCGCACCGCCGCCAGCAAAGTGCTCGGTCGCGATCACTACCCCGACTGCTTCTCACTTTTCATGGCCGGCGGCGGCGTGAAGGGCGGCTTCGAGTACGGCAGCACCGACGAACTCGGTTTCAGCGTCGCCGAAAACAAAGTCCACGTGCACGACTTCCAGGCCACCGTGATGCACCTCCTCGGCTTCGATCACGAGCGCCTCACCTACCGCTTCCAAGGCCGCGACTACCGCCTCACCGACATCCATGGCCACGTGGTGAAGGATCTGCTGGCGTGAAACACAGCTCCGCATCAATTGCTGCGCCGCCTGCGCACCGCGGCTGCCAGCGCAGTCACGGCCACGAGGAGCGCGCTGCCCGGTTCCGGCACCGGGTTGAGCGTGATCACGGATTGAATGGCCGAGGCATTGGCGCTGATGTCCGAGAGATAAAACGTGGAGGCTCCGGTTACCGGCACCCAGGCGCCGCCGCCGCTCTGCTCGTAATAACCCGTCATGTTGTAAAGCGCCGCTGTAAACGGGTTCGATCCCGTCGGGCTGGCGGAGTAGGGGCCGCTCTGCACAGCGTAGTTGATCCCCGCGAGCTCCCAAACGCCGCCCACGTTCACGAATGCCGCTCCGCCAGAGTCTCCTGAGGAGAGCGTGATGTCGTTCGAACTGCTGAAGCTTGCAGAGAGCAGCGTTCCGGAGAGCCCGATGCTTGATCCATTGACCGATCCAGTAAAGGTGTTGTTACCCCAGCGTGCAACACCATCACTCGCGCCCCATAGCCAGCCATGCGTGATGGTTCCGCCGGCGCTGGTGACAGCCGCGCCCTGCTGCGTTCCGCGACCGATGTCTTCAAACGCCAGCGTCGTGGAGGAGCCGGTGTAAAGCGGCGCATACGTGGAAAAGATGCCGCCGCTGATTTTAAAGATGTTCAGGTCCGTGCCTGGAATGTTGTAGTAGCCCACGCCGCCGTTGAAACTGGTGTCGATATTGTAGGACACCGAGGTCGTACCACTGAAATTCGTATCGTAGTCAAAGGTGCTGGATGCCACGCCGATGTGCGCCGCCGTGATGAACAGATCTGGCGAAATCATCGTGCCGAGGTAGCTGCCAAAGTAGCCCTCATACTGCCAGCCGGAGTCTGCCGAAGGAGCGGTTGTGTTGTAGGTCGTGCTCTCCTGATCGTAAAAAATCACTGCGCTCGCTGGCGAAGCAATGAGCAAGCAGAGCGGTAAAAGCTGGCGCAGGCGCAACATGGGGGGAACACCTGCATAATATATAATTGTTATAAATTATCAAATTTATAACAAAGCAGACTTTCCCCGTCCCTGACCTGCTCTGCTACCCCCCCTGCACCGGCGGCATGATCGCCACTTCGCCGCCGTCGTGCAGCGGCTCGTCGCGCTTCACATAAGTTTGGTCCAGAGCCAGGAGCAGGCTGTTCTCCCAGTCGCTCAGCTTGGGCCAGCGGAATTCAATTTGAGCGAGCAAGTCGCCCATCGTGGCACCGGCGGGCACTTCGAGAGTGATTTCGTCCGTACCGGTGATGTCGCGCAGGACGGAAAAGAACAGCACGCGCAGCTTCATGACGCGGGATTGGGGTTCAGGATGCCGATGCAGGGCAGATTTCGGAAACGCCCCTGGTAGTCCATGCCGTAGCCCACGACGAATTCATCGTCGATCTCAAAGCCTGCGTCATTTAGCGGCACCTCACGCAGGCGCTCACGGCGTTTGCTCAGCAGCACGCAGGTGCGCAGAGAGGCGGGCTGCTGGGCCAGGAGGCGCTCGCAGATGGCGCTGAGCGTGAGCCCGGTGTCGAGGATGTCATCGAGCAGCAGCACGTCCTGATCACGCATGTCAAAGTTCGCGGGCCAGTTCACCTTCACTTCGCCGGTGGTGGTGGTTCCACCTTGATAACTGCTGGCGCTCAGGGTGTACAGCCGCACGGGCATCTCGAGTTTGCGCAGCAGATCAGCCACAAAGAAAAGGCCACCATCCATCAGCGCCACCACAGTGACGACTTTGCCTGCGAGTTCCGCATTCAAGCGCGCCGCCATCGCGTCCACCCGCTCGCTGATTTGCGCTGGAGTGAGCAGGATGCGTTCGAGATCTTGAATGACGCCGGTGACGGAAGATGGCATGGAGCAAAAGAGTGTGTAAAAGGACAAAGCTGACGTAGCGCAGGCCGCACGACACGCGTTTCTTGTAACCTGAATGAACCCAACTGACAAACCGAACCTGCCCGACCTGCGCGTGAGTTACGACCAGGGCGAACTCGACGAACACAGCGCCCCTGCCGACCCTCTGGCGCTCTTCACGATTTGGATCAACGACGCCCTCGCGCACAAGCTGCCGGAGCCGAATGCGATGAGCCTCGCCACCAACGGCCTTGATGGCACACCGACCGTGCGCACGGTGCTGCTCAAAGGCATCGACGAGCGCGGCTTTCATTTTTACACCAACTACGAAAGCCGAAAGGGCCACGAAATCGCCGTCGATGCCCGTGCCGCCGCCTGCTTCCTGTGGACGGACCGTCATCATCAGGTGTGCCTGCGGGGTTCCATCTCCAAGCTCGACCGTGCCGATGCAGAGAAGTACTTTGCCAGCCGTCCCTATGGGCATCAAATCGGCGCCTGGGTGTCCGATCAGAGCGTGGTGATCTCAGGCCGTGAATGGCTGGAGCAGCGCGATGTCGAACTGAAGGCGCAGTATCCCGAAGGCCAGGTCCCCTGCCCGCCACACTGGGGCGGCTACACGCTGCAGGCAGACGAAATCGAATTCTGGCAGGGCCGCGTGAGCCGTCTGCACGACCGCATCCGCTACCGCAAGGAAGGCGGTGTGTGGGTGAAGGTGCGGCTGAGCCCTTGAGGCGGAAGAAAAGTGCAGACATCGCTTGCCTTTCATTATTTTCAGTTTTTAATGAAAGCGTGAGCAAAGAACTACCAGAATGGGAAAAAGCCCGCGAGGAATTCGTGGTGCAGTGGGGTTCGCTTGGCACCCAGTGGGGCATCCCCCGCACCATGGCCCAGATTCACGCCCTGCTCATGACCGCCCCGGAACCCATGTGCACGGACGATGTCATGGAGCGGCTGGAGATCAGCCGCGGCAATGCCCACACCAATTTGAAGGATCTCGTCGGCTGGAACCTCGTGCGCATCATCACCAAAAAGGGCGACCGCAAGGAGTACTTCGAGGCGGAGAAGGACGTCTGGAAGATTTTCATCACCATCTCGAAGGAGCGCAAACGCCGCGAGATCGAGCCTGCCATCCACCTGCTGCGGGACTGCGCCGCCCGCACGAAGGATGAGGCCGCCGGCCCCGGCAAGGATTTCCACCAGCAGATGCAGGACCTCGATGAATTCCTCAGCTTCGGCGTCAAAGTCGCCGACACCGTCATTTCCATGAAGCACGCTTCTGCCCTGCAGTGGGCCATGCGCCTCCTCGGCTGATCTTTTCATGCCCATATATTTCACTAAATACTGAAAATTCAGAATATAAAGTCGCCATGAACACCGCTCCACATGAAGTCCGCCGCATGCGCCCGGCTTGTGACGAGACGAATCCGGTCGAGGGCCGGGTCGTGTGGAGTCCGGTGAAGTCGCTGTGGTTCACGACGCATCTCATCATCGCCGTGATCGGCGGCTGGCTCACGATCAGCACGGGAGGCGTGCTGGTTTCATGCGTGTTCACGGTGCTTACCTTGTGCCTCGGCCACACGGTGGGTTTGCATCGCCTCATCATTCATCGCAGCTTCAGCTGTCCGCGCTGGTTGGAGCATGGGCTGGTGCATCTCGGCACCGTGGTTGGCATGGGTGGTCCCTTCAGCATGCTTTACCTGCATGACATTCGTGACTGGGCGCAGCGGCATCCCGCCTGCCACCCATTCTACATCGACCAGCGGCCTATCTGGCGGGATGCGCTGTGGCAGTTCCACTGCAAGCTGCGTTTGAAGTATCCGCCGCAATTTGAGATCGAGCGCGAGGTAAGCGAGGATCGCTTCTACCAGATACTGGAGCGCACTTGGATGCTGCAGCAGCTTCCATATGCCGTGCTGTTCTACCTGCTCGGCGGTATCGGCTGGGTGGTGTGGGGCATCTCGGTGTGCATTGTGGTTTCGTTGCTCGGTCACTGGCTCATTGGCTACTGCGCGCACAACATCGGCCAGCGTGACTGGCACCTGCAAGGGCATGCAGTGCAGGGCTACAACCTCCCGCACCTCGGTCTGCTCACAATGGGTGAGTGCTGGCACAACAACCATCACGCTTTTCCGGAGTCGGCCCGACTGGGGCTCACAAAGGCTCAGCACGATCCCGGCTGGTGGGCGCTGCGTGTGCTGATTTTTTTCGGTCTGATCACCCACGTGAAGCTGCCCGCCGACATGCCGACACGGCCTGAACTCATTCCCCTCAAACCAAACCAATAACCACACACCCCTATGAACGAAACCGTCATCAGCTACAGCCTCTACCTCATCCTTGCCGTCAGCATGACGGTCTGGGTGGCGCGCACCCTCCACAAAAACGGCCGCATCTTCCTCGTCGATTGCTTCAACGGGAACACGGACCTCGCCGACAGCGTCAATCACCTGCTCGTCGTCGGCTTCTACCTCGTGAACATCGGCTTCGTCTCGCTCTATCTGAAAAGCACCGAGGAAATCAGCGGCGCGCGCGGCGTCTTCGAACTGCTCAGCGGCAAGATGGGCGTCGTGCTCCTCATGCTCGGCGGCATGCACTTCTTCAATCTCTACGTCTTCACCCGCATGCGCCGCCGCGCCACCCTGGCCAACCTGCCCCCGCCTGTGCCTCCCATGCATCGCGTCAGCAAAGCCCATGACATTCTCGACACGCTGTGAAAACATTCCTGCGAAAAGTGAAGCTCTCTTTCTTCGCGATGTTGTGCGGCTGGGTTGCCTGCAACATCGCGTTGTGGCTCGTTGCCGGATACTATGAATGGTTCACAGAAGAGACATCGCGCGGGCGATTCTACGATTGGTTGCCGGCTATTGGAGCCATTTCGGGTATCGAAATCGTGTGTGTCTGGCTGGTCATTTTTCTGCCGGTGGACCTTGCTGTGCGGGATGACTCATGGCTGCGTCAGCCAAAAACAGCCGCGTGTGCGGGCTTTGCCTCGGCCTGCGTCTTTGTGTTCGTTTGCGGCGCAATTACTCCAATATTCAACTCTGCAAGCGCACTATTGGCGATGGTCCTTCTTGCCGGATTGACCGGGACCACGGCGGCCTATGTCCGCGCACGAATGGATAAAAGGAAAGGAAAAGACAACTCATGAACACCCTCACCATCTTCTACGATGCCCGCTGCGGCCTGTGCTCGCGCTTCCGGCGCTGGATGCTCGAACAGGCCGCGTATGTGAGGCTGGAGTTTCTGCCCTACGATTCGGCGCAGGCACTCCAGCGCTGCCCGGATCTGCCCAACCTGCGAGCCGATCAGGAAATCGTCGTCATGGGAGATGACGGCTCTCTTTGGCAGGGAGCAGGCGCATGGGTGACATGCCTGTGGGCGTTGCGGGAGTATCGGGAATGGTCCCTGCGGCTGGCGAGTCCGGCGATGCAGCAGATCGCCCGCCGCGTGGTGCACTGGATCTCCAGCAACCGCATCGGCCTTTCCCACCTGCTGCGCCTGCGCAGCGATGACGCGCTGCGGGCTCAGATCACTGAGACGACTTGTGACAATGGGGCCTGTTCCATTGAAACACGAAACGCGGCTTGAATGAAGACTGCGGTCTGCGCTGTAATGGCTGAATGTCATTCCTCCGCTGCCTCGTCACCGCATGCACCCTCGCCGCCAGCCTTCATGCAGCAGAAGATAAAATGCGCCTCGTGCGTGAGACGGAGCCACTGACCCCGGAGCAAGAGCGCGCAGGGCTCCATGTGCCGCGGGGTTTTACCGTGCAGCTTTTTGCCAGCGAGCCGATGATCAACAAGCCCATCAACATGGCTTTCGATGCGCGGGGCCGACTGTGGGTCTCATCGACCGTCGAGTATCCCTACGCCGCCGACAAAAGCCGCTGGTCCGATGAGAAGGGCACGCGCGTCAAAGACAGCCGCGATGCGATTAAAATCCTCGCAGACACCGATGGCGACGGCAAAGCCGACAAGGTCACTGACTTCGCCGACGGCCTCAACATTCCCACCGGTGTTCTGCCCTGGCACAAGCCGGAGCACAAAGCCGGCTGCATCGCCTGGAGCATCCCGAACATCTGGTACTTCGCCGACACCGATGGCGACGACAAAGCCGATCATCGCGAGATTCTCTTCGGCCCGCTTGGCTATGAAAAAGACACGCACGGCATGTGCAGCAGCTTCCGTCTCGGCCTGGATGGCTGGGTGTATGCCACGCATGGCTTCAATAACACGAGTCACTTCAAAGCCAAAGATGGCAGCACGCTCGATCTCCACAGCGGCAACGTCTTCCGCTTTCGTCCCGACGGTTCACGCATCGAAAAATGGACCAGCGGCCAGGTGAATCCCTTCGGCCTCTGCTGGGATCGCTTTGGCAATCTCTACAGCGCCGACTGCCACAGCTCACCCATCTATCAGCTCATCCGAGGCGCGTGTTATCCCAGCTTCGGCAAGCCCGATGACGGCCTCGGCTTCGCCCCCGTCATGTGTGAGCACAGCCACGGCTCCACCGGCATCTGCGGCATCGTTTACCTCGACGGCGGCGTCTGGGGCCCCGAGTGGGACGATCACACGCTGGTGGGCAACTGCGTCACCTCCCGCGTGAACCACGACACCGTCACCTTCACCGGCTCCACCCCCAAGGCCAACGAACAACCCGACTTCATCACCAGCGACGATCCCTGGTTCCGCCCCGTCGATCTCCAGCTCGGCCCCGACAACGCCCTCTACATCGCTGACTTCTACAACAAGATCATCGGCCACTACGAAGTGCCACTGGATCATCCGGGCCGGGACAAGCAACGCGGAAGAATCTGGCGGGTGGTGAAAACGGACAAAGATGCCAAACGGGTGAATCTCACAAGCGCTGGCCAGCCCGAGTTATTCAAGCAGCTCGATTCTCCGAATCTAACGGTCAGACACAACACGGTCCCAGTGCTTGTAGAACGCCTGATTGAGTTGCCTGAAAAACAAGCCGCTCAAGCTTTGCAGGAAAACTGCACGTCCGCAGTCCAAAAGGCGTACGCAATCTGGGTCACACATCAGATGTGGCTGCGCAATGGCCGTTCCTTATCGTTCATGGAAAATAACACAGATGACTTTGTCGATGTGCATTTGCTGCTGCGCGAGGCTGAAGGTCCGAGTCCGGAATGGCGTCTTGCTGTGCTCTATACTCTATCCTGCTTGGCCCCAGATAACCGAAAGTTTGTTCCAAGAACTCAGCTTGCTGCTACCTGGGCGCTTACCAATTGCCGTCCTGACGCCCGTTCCAACGCGGCAGGTGCATTGGTAACCATGCTGCAACATGTGCCAGCCGACGATCAGACCCTCAGGCTGGCTTTAAAAATTGCTGCCCACAGGCTGCTGTCTGACGCGGCAGTGTTCGCAAAAGCCAGTCCACATATGCAGGGCGCTCCTCCAAATGACCCCGAGGAAAAAGCCGAAATGCAGGCCTACCAGCACGACTTCAGAGAAATCGCTCTCGCACTCAAAACACCTGCGGCTGGCGAATGGTTTCTGGAACAGCTCGTGCATTTAAACGAACCGCCTCCAGACATGCACAGGTGTCTCGCTCAGATCTCCAGATATGCCGAACCAAACAGTGTGCAAAAGACGATTGAAATCGTCAGGCGGCTCACCAAAGGCAATTCCAAGCAGCAAACGGACGCGGTTTTAGAAATCCACAACGGCCTCAGCGAGCGCGGAGCGCCTGCAAATCCTGAGCTGCTGCAATGGGCCCAAGAACTTGCCACACAGCTCCTTGATTCAGCGGACATGCAGCCTGCGCCTGCCTGGACTGCGCTGGGCGATGCCAAGTGGTCCTTGCAGACACGGAAGTGTGCGGATGGCTCGGAGGCGCAGGTCTTGCAGAGCATGATCAAAGGCGGTGGCGATGAAGAGAAGCGCACAGGGGTGTTGAAATCCAAATCGTTTGCCGCACCGGAGAAGCTTGTGATTTGGATCGACGGACATCGCGGACCACCGACGGCGGAGGCGCATGACAAAAACTTCGTGCGTGTGGTGGATGCGCAGAGCGGTGATACGCTCGCGAGTGTGTTTCCACCGCGACACAATGATTGCCGGCGGGAGGAATTGGATCTTTCCAAACATGTCGGCAAAGCCGTGCGGCTTGAGATCGTCGATGGGGATGATGGGAAGGCCTATGCATGGCTGGGTGTCACCCGTATTGAACCCACGGTTGTGAGAGTGAATGATTTCCAAAACGAAGACAGCACACGCAGTGCGCTCAAAACACTCGCCATGCTTCTACAGCACACGGCACCGGCGGCGCTGCGTGAGAAACTCGTCGCTTATCTGCCGCCCAGACCTGCACCACCACCGCTGCCCGTTTCACCAGAGCAGCGCAAGCAGCTCGATACGCTCATCACCGCCCGCGCTGCCGCCTACGCAAAAGCAAAACCGGATGTCGCGGCAGGTAAGACGGTGTTCACCACCAACTGCGCGGTGTGTCATCAGATCCGTGGTGCGGGTGGATTGATCGGTCCGCAGCTCGATGGCATCGGTGCCCGCGGAGCGGAGCGGTTGAGCGAAGACATCCTCGATCCGAACCGCAACGTGGACGCGCATTTCCATCTGCACACACTGACATTGAAGGATGGCTCTGCTCTGAGCGGCTTTCTCAAAGGCGAAGCAGGTCAGGTCTTGATCCTCGCCGATGCTGCGGGGCAGGAGCATCGCGTGTCCAAGAATGATCTCGCGAAGGATGTGACGACGCCCATGTCGCTCATGCCGCCCGTGTTTGGGCAGACGTTGGATGAAACGGCGTTCATCAACCTGCTGGGGTATTTGATGAATGAGAAGACAGGGAAGTAGGTTACAATTTGCCGCCACATCCAGCACGATTAAGTCATCCTCACATGCCCATCGAATTCGACGTTCATATCAGTGAAAAACTTCTTCGACGTGTCGCGAGACGTCGGCTGCTTCGCCACTGGCCGCGCCTGTTGTTTGCCGTGGTGTTGGTTATTGTGGCAGTAGCGTTGGATTATCGCCCGGGCCCATGGAGCGCATCTTCGATTTTCGGAATGACGACCATTGGTTTTCTGCTGGTGGTGTATCCCGCCATTGAGATCCGGCAGCGGCGCAGCATTGCTGTCTGGAAGCGTATGCAGGGGGATGCTCCCGTACATTACCGGTTGAATGACGAAACACTTCAGGCGCAGTCCAATCTTGGTAGCACCGAGTTGAAGTGGACGGTGTTTCGTGAACTCATTGAACATCACGACTGCTTCCTGCTTGCACTGGTTCAGGGAAATAACCTCACATTGCCACGTGAAGGTGTTCCTGCAGAGGCGCTGGATTTTATCCGCCACAAATTTCAGGAACTGAAGCTTCCCATCAAGCGCGCATGATTCTTCGCCTGGCTTCCCTGATAATTTTTTTCGGCGTCGTCATGGCGGCTGATGTTCTCAAACCACACCCCAAGGCTGTTCCAAACATTCATCCGCCGGGCGAGGTGGACCGGCCGGACATGGTGAAGTTTGTTGTGTCGGATTCGGCAATGCTGCCGGGAATTGTGGTGGATGAGATGGATGCGGAGCTGGTGGGGGAGTGGCAGTATTCAACCCACACGCCGCCCTATGTCGGGCTGGGTTATTTGCATGACATGAAGGCTGGCAAGGGAAGCAAGGCGGTGACCTTCACGCCCAAGCTTCCAAAGGCGGGCTGGTATGAGGTGAGATTGGCGCATTGCTACAATGTGCGGCGTTCGACAAAGACGCCGGTGACCATTCATCATGCGGATGGGGAGGCGAAGGTGATTATAAATCAGCAGCAGGAGCCGGAGCATGGGCGGCTGTTTCGCACGCTGGGCACGTTTCGGTTTGAAGAAGGGCGTGCGGGATGGGTGCGGGTGTCCAATGAGGGCACGGAGGCGAACAAGGTGGTGATTGCCGATGCGGTGCAGTTTCTGCCGGTGGCAAAGTAGCCTTGTTGCTGTGCAACAAGGGCTCCCCTGTTCCGCAGGAACAGGGCTACTTTACAAAAAAGCCGGGGGTCTTGCGACACCCGGCTTCGTGATTTGAGAAATCCTATTCGTCCTCGGCTTCGGCAGCAGCGGCCTTTTTGCGCTTCTTCTTGCCACCGGCGTTGCGGAGAGCCTTGGGGATAGGGTCTTCCTTCTTCTGCAGGGCACGGCGGAGCTTGCGCAGCGCGATGTTTTGCAGCTGACGGATACGCTCGCGCGTGACGCCGAACTCCTGACCGACTTCTTCCAGCGTGCGGGGCTTCTGGCCGGCGAGGCCGAAGCGGGCGTCGATGATCTTGCGCTCGCGTTCGTCGAGAACGGTCAGCAGGCCATCGAGCTGGCTGTGCATGTTCTTGTGCGAGAGCAGGTCGAACGGGGTCTGGGCGTTTTCATCGCCGACGATTTCGCCGAACTCGGTGCTGTCGTCGTCGCTGATCGGGGCGTCGAGCGAGGCAGGGCGCATGGAAGCGACCTTGAGCTGGCTGAGCTTGGCGCGATCAATGCCGATTTCTTCGGAAAGTTCGTCGTCCGTGGGTTCACGGCCGAGTTCTTCGGACATCGCCATGGCCACACGGCGCATCTTGCTGATCTTGTCCACCATGTGGACAGGAAGGCGGATGGTCTTGGACTGGTTGGCGAGGGCGCGCTTGATGGACTGTTTGATCCACCAGGCGGCGTAGGTTGAAAGTTTGCCACCCTTGTTCGGGTCGAAACGTTCCACGGCCTTCATCAGGCCGATGTTTCCTTCAGAAATGAGGTCGAGAAGTGGCAGACCGTAGTTGGCGTAATCCTGGGCGATCTTCACCACGAGGCGCAGGTTCGCACGAATCATGTGCGAACGGGCTTCGGGGTCGCCGCGTTTGATGCGTTCAGCAAGCTCGACCTCCTGGTCGGGAGTCAGCAAGTCTGTCTTGCCGATCTCACGCAGGTAAATCTTAATGCCTCCGTCGAGTTCCATATGAGCGTTCTAGTTGGGTAATACGATACAAGGACCAACGTCCTTGCCCCGAGCTGAGACGCAGGGGGTAGTCAGTATAAAAGCAATTTCACACTTCGCTCGTGTTTTTTGAGCAAGTTTGCGGCCAGCATAGGATATTGGACCGAAGGAAAGTGGCACAAGCGAAGAGTAGACAACCTACGTTCAACTAAACTTTCGGGTGATCGTCAACATCATTTCTAAAAAAAGTTAAGATTTGTTAATAAAAACACCTGCAAATCGGCACTTTTTCAGCTTTTAGAGGGCTTGGTTGGTACTTTGGGATTTTTATCAAGGCTGGCAGTTTGTCCTTCCTCGGTGATGCCGCCCGCTTGACACCGCCCGCTCCTTCCCCGACTTACTGCTCCCTCAAAATTGCCATGCCCCGCCAAATTTCCTACCGCGAAGCCATCCGTGAAGCCCTTGACGAAGAAATTGCTCGCGATCCCATGGTCGTGGTGATGGGCGAAGAAGTCGCCCAGTACAACGGTGCTTACAAAGTGACGGAAGGCCTGTGGGACAAGTGGGGCGACAAGCGTCTGGTAGACACACCCATCAGCGAAGCCGGTTTCATCGGCATGGGCATCGGTGCCAGCATGCTGGGCGTGCGTCCGGTGATGGAGCTCATGTTCTGGAGCTTCTATACAGTCGCCTGGGATCAGATCGTCAACAACGGCGCGATGGTGCGCTACATGAGCGGCGGCAAGATCAACGTCCCCATCGTCATTCGCGGTCCTGCCAACGGTGGCACCAGCGTGGGCGCCACCCACTCCCACACCCCGGAAAACATCATGGCCAGCTTCCCCGGCATGAAGTGCGTCTGCCCCAGCAACGCCTACGATGCCAAGGGCCTCATGAAAGCCGCCATCCGCGACAATGACCCCGTCATGTTCATGGAGAGCACCAAGCTCTACGGCGAAAAATGGGATGTGCCCTCCAACGATGAACTGCCCAACGGCGAGCTCTTCATCCCCCTCGGCATGGCCGATGTGAAGCGCGAAGGCACTGACATCTCCCTCATTGCCCATGGCAAGGCGGTCATCACCTGCCTGGAAGCCGCGAAGATTCTTGAAGAAGAGCACGGCATCAGCGCCGAAGTGGTCGATCTGCGCACTATCCGTCCGCTGGATGAAGACACCATTCTTGCCTCCGTCGCGAAAACTCACCGCGCCGTCTATGTCGAAGAAAACAAGCCTTACTGCGGCATCGGCGCCCAGATCGCCTACATGATTCAGGAACGGATCTTTGACGAACTCGACGCCCCCGTGCAGCGCGTGTGCAGCCTCGACTCCCCCGCGATCTACAGCCCGCCGCTCGAAGCCATCCAGCTGCCGACGGCTGAAGTCGTCGTCGCCAAAGCGCTGAGTATTTTCTGATCCGACTCCTTTTTCGTCCTTCTCCCAAAACTTTTCATTCGTCTTCGCCATGCCCAAATTCATCGAAATGCCCAAGCTCAGTGACACCATGACCGAGGGGACCCTCGCCAAATGGACCGTCAAGGAAGGGGACAAAGTCACCGTCGGGAAAGCCATCGCCGATATCGAGACCGACAAGGCCACCATGGAATACGCCAGCCCGTTTGAAGGCGTGCTGCACAAGTTCATCGCCACCCCCGGCGGCAAAGTTCCCCTGGGCGCTCCGCTGGCCGTGATTCTGGAAGACGGTGAGGCCGTTCCGGCTGATCTGGATGACCTCATCGCCAAAGCCAAGGCCTCTGCGGCTCCCGCCCCTGTGGCCGAGAAAAAACCAGCTGCTTCTGCCGCCAAGGTGGCCGCTTCCGGTCCGCGTCTGCCTCTGGCCCCACAGCACAAGAGCCGCGCCGTCGCAGGCGGTGCTGCCCTGCGCGTCAAAGCCTCCCCTCTCGCCAAGAAAGTCGCTGCGGAACGTGGCGTGGATCTCAACTCACTTGTCGGCACCGGCCCTGGCGGACGCATCGTGCGTGAAGACGTCGAAAACGCCCCTGTGGGCGGTGGTTCTGCGGGTCGCGTGGCTGCCACACCGGCCATCCGCCCGGTCATTGGTCCTGAAGACGAACGCGTGCCCACCAGCAGCATGCGCAACATCATCGCCGAGCGCCTGCTGGCCTCGAAGACGCAGATCCCTCACTTCTACCTGCAGATGGAAGTGGATTCCGGCCCGCTCATGGCCTTCCGCGCCCACCTGAACGCCTCTGCTGAGAAGACCGGTGGCAACAAGTACACCGTCAACGATTTCATCCTCAAGTCCGTCATCCGCGCCGCCCAGGCCCAGCCTGCGATCAATGCTGCGTGGGATGGAGATGCCATCGTGAAGTTCAAGTCTGTGGGACTCAGCGTCGCTATCGCCATTGATGACGGCCTCGTCACCCCGGTCATCAAGGAGGCGGAAAAGAAAACGCTGCTCCAGATCAGCCAGAGCGTCAAAGATCTGGCCGGCAAGGCCAAGAACAAGAAGCTCAGCCCTGATGACTTCGCGGGCGGCACCATCACCGTCTCGAATCTGGGTGCTTATGGCATCGACCAGTTTGCCGCCATCATCAATCCGCCACAGGCTGCCATCGTGGCCATCGGCAGCATCCGCTCCGCACCTGTCGTCAATGACAAGGGCCAGATCGTTGTTGGTCAGCGCATGTGGGTCGGGCTTAGCGGAGACCATCGCGTGGTGGATGGCGCTGTTGCCGCGACCTTCCTGGCAGAAATGCGCAAGCTGCTGGAAAACCCGGCGCTGATGCTGGTGTAAGACAGTGATCCGTTGAAAACAGGTCTGAACAGGCGCGGATACCTTCAGAGTGGCCCGCAAGGTGCAGATGATCTCGCAGCTACTCCCGCGCTCCTTCAGAGCGCGGCTTTGAGCGAGAATGCCGCCCATCCAACACCCAGGGCTTGCGCCCTGGGCTGACTCCTGCGGGCCTTTGGCCCACGGCGCAGGGGCTTGGCGAGCCTTGTTGATAGCAAATCGCAAAACACATTTCCGTTTAGCAGGCTGACTCTGGAAAGAAAGTCATGGGCTCCGACGGCGGCTGGCTGGAGACAGCCAGTCCTCTCCGCGCTGGGCTGGCGCGAAGGTAAGGAGGCTTGGGCACAAGCCTTCCTACCGCGTTTTGCGATGTGGCAGGCGGCGCTGCAGCCATTCCATATCCTCCGGTTGCAGGAAGCTCAGGTAGAGCGTCATCATCGAGAGAAAGAAGAGCATCAGGTTATATGACATGAGGCTGATGCCCGCGTGCAGGAGGATTCCTGCGCCGAAGCCAAACCAGCGCCAGCGAGGAACCATGAGCAGGAAGGGAATCGCGAGCTCCACGAGCAGCACCAGATAGGTGACTATTTTCAGCAGGAAGCCATAGTTCAGGACCCAGAGGCCGGGCCACCGCGCATTGTGGGAGAGCAGGAAGAAGCTCATGAAGTCTCCGCTCATCCAGTATTCATTGTCCAGCCTTGCCAGCACGGCCTGCAGATAAATGGCCGTCAGCTGCACCTTCATCAGCGTCAGGCCATAGCACGGCACCTGCATCTCAGGCGCCGCTCGTTTGCGGGCTTTGCGTGAGCGCAACGACCAGCAGGCAGGCATGGGGGAGACCAGCACCAGAAAAGAAGTGCAGCGCAAGACCTCATCCCAGCCCACCAGGATCAGCGGCGCGCGCATGGCGTAGGACACATACCAGACATACACAATGGCAGCCGCCACCCGCGGCCACACGCCCAGCAGCAGCATCACCATGCCGCAGCCGCTGAAAAACATGTAGTTGCTGACGGCACCTACATCATGGCACAGGTCAAACACAGACAGATATGCACCGACGGTGTACTTCCGTACGACTTCCTGATCCACCATCCCCACATCCGTGAAGAAGATCTCACGATCCGGCCAGATCTGCATGAGATTCAGCAGCGAGACGAACGCGAACGCGATTCGTATGCAGGCATACAAACGGGAATCCGCCGGATTCAGAAACAAGCCGGTGAAACGGGATGGAAGACTGTGGGTGCCCGTCGTCATGGAGTGGCCTGCACTTGGGTTTTATTGGCAACGAGGGTTTCCAGCTCAAAGGGTCCCAGCACGGAAGGGCGCTCGACAGCGATCTCCTTGAGTGAGCGCACCCCCAGCAGGCTGCGGGTGTAGGCAGGGATCACCTCCAGGCTCACCTGGGTCCGGGGACCGTAGCGACCCGTGTGGAGCAGCGCCTCCGCCGCACTCTTCATGTAGGACTCACGAAACACACCTCGGGTGGGGTTGAAGATGACATTGACCATCCAGTTGTTGAGCCGCACCTGATCGTGCTGGGAGAACCGCCGCAGTCCCGGCAGCACCATGCCGACTTCTTTGGGTTTTTGTCCCCGCTCCTGGACGATCAGCCGCGCTTCGGTGCGGTGCATGTTTGGAATGGTTTCAAACATGTTCCAGAGCTGGTGGCAGCGTGTGACGCGCTCATACAGGTTGAACACCGAAGACACCTGAATCCGGTCCCGCCAGCGCGTGGGCAGCATGCCGAACAGAAGAAAGACCAGATGTGCCGAGGCAAAAACCACGATCATTATTTTTCGGCTGGACTGGGAGGGAGCACGCATGGGCTGTGACGCCAAGAAAGAACCGTGATGCACCATTCATCAAACGAATAGAGCAGCATTCGGCACCTGCGGGACGGTGATGCTGCATGAGTTGAGCGGTTCTGGTCAGCTTTTGCGGGGAATGTCGGGATTCACGGGCGGAAAGCAGCGGGGTGTTGCAGCACTTCGTATCATTTGCATGGCGGCTGACAGACGTACTATCATGCCGCATGGAACTGCCCGATGTCATCGAACAATGCCTGAGCCTTCCCGGTGCGGAAGAAACACAGCCCTTCGGTCCCGAGGCCCTCGTGTACAAAGTCGGAGGCAAGATGTTTGCCGTCACCGAGCCGGACGAGTTTCCCGCGCGGATCAATCTCAAGTGCGATCCCGAGCGCGCCATTGAGCTGCGTGACGAACACAAAGGCATCAAACCCGGCTGGCACATGAACAAGAAGCACTGGAACACCGTGATGCTTGATGGGAGTGTTCCGCCTGCGCTGGTGCGGGAGTTGGTCACCCATTCGTATCAGCTTGTGGTGGATGCGCTGCCGAAGAAGGTGCGGGAGGGGTTGAAGAAAAAGAGCTAAAGGAGAAGTCCCGTGGCGAATCAGGAAGTTTATTTCTGTTTAGCTGGCTGTCTCTTACTTGAAGGTCGTGGGCTTCGACGGCGGCTGGCTGAGGACAGCCAGCCCTACCTCATGCCGGGCGTGCGAGTGTTCATGGCGTGAAGGTAGGGCGGTTGGTTCTCCACACGCCGTCGAGCGTCTCTATGCGCTCTTTTCGGAAGTCGCTCGCCCCGCAGCATCGATTCACAGCAGTCCGAGTTCCTTCAGGCCTGCTTCGTCCAATGCCGAAAAAGATTCGCCATTCCAACGAACGGGGGCCGAGGTGCGTTTGCCGACACGGGGACGCGTCAGCGGCGATGGTGATTTGAATGGGACGATACGCGCCACGGCCACGGTTCCCTGACGCAGCATTACCTCCTCTCCCAGAGCCACTTGCTGTAGCACTTGGGAGAAGTGAGTTTCAGCGTAGTCGAGGGTGACTTCCATTGATGGATTGTCCTTGTCTGAGTTCGAGCGTCAAGATGACAAATGATGGAAGGCTGTTCCATTGAAAGAGCGGAGCCGGTGGTGAAGCGAGGCTTGGCGAGCGAGAACCACTGGACCATCCACAGTATATTCGGCCCAAAGCCGCATGCCGGAGGTATGCGAGAAGCGATCTGGAACCCAGCGTGAAAGAGGAGTCGGCAAATGGTTCTCGCATCCCTTCAGGATGCACCCTTGAGTGAGTTTCAAGTGGATTCGTTATTCCAAGGGCTGCGCTCGCTTCGCGAGCTTGCGCCCTGGCTACCTTCCTAGATCCCTCCGGGATCAATCTGCATTTTCATTGCGCGCAGTCCGCAATTTAGTTTCGACTAGTTTAACTCTTTCAATGTTAGCACGTCGCACAGCGTTAGTTCCGTCATCTGGCACAGCTAGAGCTGCCGACATATAACGCTCGGAATATTTGAGTGAGTCCAAAAGTGTTTCGATATCGGAACGGCTAAGTTCAATTTTCATGTAAATGCAAATGTATACGACCCAGGCTGATGGAGCGAAACATAGCCCTTCGATCTATTCGTTTCAATGTCTCACCCCACCACCAGCTCCACCGGACAGTGGTCACTGCCCATCACATCCGCACGAATGGTGCATGATTTCAGCGCGGGTTTCAGCTTCTCCGAGGCGAGCCAGTAGTCCAGACGCCACCCGATGTTCTTCGTCCGGGCATCCGGCGTGCGTTGGGTCCACCAGGTGTAGCGGCCGGGGTTGGGATCGAACTGGCGGAAGACGTCGAGGAAGCCAGCATCCAGATGTTTGGTAAAACTGGCGCGTTCGTCATCGCTGAAGCCGGGGTTCATGCGGTTGGATTTCGGATTGGCGAGATCGATTTCCTGATGCGCGCAGTTGAGGTCTCCGCAGGCGATGACGGGTTTTGTTTTCTCCAGTTTTTTCAAGTGCGCGCGGTAGGCGTCGTCCCAGGAGAGGCGGTAGCTCAGGCGTGCGAGTTCAGCCTGCGAGTTCGGCGTGTACACATTCACGAGGAAGAAGTCCGGGAACTCGACGGTGATGAGGCGGCCTTCGCGGTCGTGCTCGTCGATGCCGAAGCCCAGCGTGTTCGTCTTGAAGGGCACGCGGCTGAGGATGAGAGTGCCGGAATAGCCTTTCTTCACCGCACTGTTCCAGACGGCGTGGTAGCCGCTGAACCAGCCGAGATCCACCTGCTCCTGCTGTGCTTTGGTTTCTTGCAGGCAGATGACATCGGCATCGCCGTTGAGCATGTATTCGCGGAGGCCTTTGCCGAGGGAGGCACGGATGCCGTTGACGTTCCAGGAGGTGAGTTTCATGGGGGAAAATGACGAATGACGAATGTTGGAATGCCGAATTAGAACGGAAATGGGGATCGTGAAAGCGGGGAATCGGTGATGTTGCGGATCGAGGTGTTAGCGCTTTGACTGCGGCATGAGTTTTGACCTGCTGGCCCCGCATTACCGCTGGATGGAGGCGCTGTGTGCCGCGGGTCAGGTGCAGCGCTGCCGCACGGCGTTGCTGGGCGCGATTCCAGCGCCGCGGCAGGTGCTGATCTATGGCGAGGGCAACGGGCGATTTCTCGTGGAGTTATGCCGTCGCTTTCCAGCGGCACGCGTGACCGTGGTGGAGGCCAGCGCGGTGATGATCGAGCTCGCACGTGCGCGGCTGCGGCGTGCAGGACTGGCAGGTGCGAAGGTGGAGTTCATCCATGCGGATGCTTTAACATGGCAGCCACCAGCTGCAGTATTTGATCTCATCGTGACGTGTTTTTTTCTCGACTGCTTTCGCGAGGATCAGCTGCAACATCTGGTTCCCGCCATTGCCAATGCCGTCACAGCAGATGCGCATTGGCTGCATGCGGATTTTCAAATTGCGCCCGCAGGCCTGCGGCGTGTGTGCAGCCGTGTGATCGTGGGGTTTCTGTATGCGTTTTTTCGCTGCGTGACACGACTGCCGGCCCATGAACTGGTCAATGTGGAACCCTATTTGAGAGCTGCTGGATTCACGCGGTGGCAGCGGCGTGAGTTCGTTTTAGGCCTGTTGTTTTGCGATTGCTGGAAGCGTAAAGAGATTGCGTCTCATACTCTTCTCATGAGCGTCGCATAACTTGCTTATTGGATGCCAATCCACGCGGATCAAAGCGAACCTATCTATGCTTTATATGCGGCATGGTCCTTAAACCACACTCCCAAAACCGGTGGTTGCTTGCGCTGAGCCTCAGCGTTGTCGCAACCGTGTCTTTTTCAACCGCCACTGCGGGCACGCCCGTTGCTGCGAAAAACCCCGCACCCGCTCCGTTTGACTGGAAGGAGAACACCATCTCCCCGGTCACGAACCCGATGTACTTCGAAGATCCGGTGATCCGCTCCGAAATCCGCCCGATCTTCATCTATCACAACTTCGACAACCAGTTTGTCACGGGTCGCGGCAGCGCACGAGTGGGAGCCATCCAGTTCCGCTATGCCATCACGGACCGCCTCGCCTTCATCGCGACGCAGGACGGTTATCTGAACATCAATGGCACCGGAGTGAAGGGCAGCGGCTGGATGGATCTGGCCGCCGGCTTCAAGTACGCGCTGATCAATGACGTGCAGAATCAGTTCATCCTCACCCCGGGCTTCACGTTCCAGCTCCCGACCGGTGACAAAGATGTGTTCAATGGTCGTGGTTCAGGTCAGTTCAATCCCTTCATCTCCTTTGCGAAGGGCTACGGCGATCTGCACATCACAGGCAATGTCGGTGCACTCATTCCGATGCTGCGCGCTGAACAGAACACCATGGCTCATTACAGCCTGATGGTGGACTACTACGTCAGCAAATGGTTCATTCCCTTTGCCACCGCGAACTTCTGGACCACGCTTAACAATGCCTCCAACATCCCCGGCCTGCGCAGCAACGGCTACGATGTGATCAACTTCGGCGCGGGCAATGCCAGCGGTGCCACCCAGGGCATGCTGGGCCTTGGTTTCCGCTCACGCATTCAGAAGAATGTCGATATCGGTTTTGCCTATGAAATGGCGGTGGTGAAGCCCTACGGTCTGGCCAACACCCGCTTCACCATGGACATGAGCATCCGCTTCTAAGTTCGAGTTTTTTGTCAGGTTGAGTCAGAAGTTAAGTTGGTTACGCACGGGGGCGAAAGTCTCCGTGCGTTTCTATTGCGGGCCGGTTGTTTTGAGGTTGGCGAGGCAGGGCAAAATGATCTAAGTTGATGGGAAGGGTCGCCGTTATGATCCCCCTGACAACCATGACACGCCACTCTCTTTCCCCTGCCGCCGGCGCACTTGCGCTGCTTCTCGCTCTCAATTCCTGTGGCAAGCAAGAGCAGCCCGCCGCCACGCCGCCGTCTGCGCCAGCACCCGTGGCAGCCACGCCTGCCGCACCGGCCCCTGTCCCCGCTCCAGCCCCCGCGCCCGTCAAACCCGCAGATCCTTTGTTTGCCGCCGCACCCGTGGATCTGAACGGCTTTGGCAGTGACGAGCCCGTTTTGCGCGTGAATGAACCGACACGCGGTGTGATCGTCATCGAGCCCAAGGACATCAAGCACACCTCCCAGCAGCACTGGGATCAGTATGACTGCACCAGCTTCAATGCCAAGCGCTGGGGCCGCTACGAGGTGCGCGTGACCTACACGCTCAGAAATGCCACGCTGGGCACCCAGTTCCGCTTTGCCCAGCAGCCGCTGAAAAAGACGCTCACGGCCACCAGCCAGCCCAAGCAAGCCGTCTATGGAACGGTGTATGTGGAGAAGTCCACAGTGTATCCCTTTTCCCTCTATGCCGCCGCCACCGGAACGGAACCGGGATTTGAAATTCATGAGGTGGCCTTTGTGCCTGCGCCTGAGGGCCCCGCGCCCGTGCAGGCTGCGGATGGCAGCATCGTGCTGGAAGCCAGCAGCGCCACGACGTGGTCTGAAAACATGCGCTACGAACCCAAATCCGAGAAGAACTGCCTCGGCTTCTGGACGAGCGAGGATGACTTCGCCGAGTGGGATTTCGAAGTCACCAAACCGGGCCGCTACAAGGTGACCGTGGTGCACGGCTGCGGCACCGGCAATGAGGGCAGCGAAGTGGCCGTGAAGCTGGGTGAGCAGGAGCTGAAATTCAGTGTTAAGGACACCGGTGGCTTCCAAAAGTGGTCTGAAGAGCAGGTCGGTGAAGTGGAGATCAAGAAACCGGGCAAGATGCGCCTCGTGATCGATCCTGTGTCGAAAGCCAAGAGCGCGGTGCTCGACGTCAACAAGGTCGTGCTCAAGCCGGTGAGCTGAGTTCTGCATGCATGGACTGCGCACGCACCTCCACCCGTGATCCCGAAACCTGGCTCGATCTCGCGCCGGAGTTTTCGCAAGCGATGGCGCGGCAGGTGCGCGGCTGGATTCAGCGCTGGGAGCCGGACCTGACGGAGTCCATCAAATGGAATGTGCTGTGTTTCAGCGGCAGGAAAAACATCTGCGGACTCAGCGCCTGCAAGAAGCACCTCGGCATCACTTTCTTTCGTGGCACGGAACTGCGTGAGATCACGAATTTGTTTGAAGGCGGCGAGGCCAACACCAGCATCCAGACAATTCGCGTCACGAAACTGGAGAAGCTGAATGCGAAGGCCTTTCAGCGCCTGCTGCACGCTGCCGTGGCGCTGGATGCCGATGAATCCGCCAAGCCACCAACACCCAAGCAGCGCGCCGAATGGCCCATGCCTCCCGCACTTGCCAAGGGGCTGAAGCAAAACCCAAAAGCAGCGGCGGGATTCAAGGCCATGAGCATTTCCTGCCAGCGCGAATACAAGGTGTGGATCAGCACCGCAAAGCAGGAGGCGACCCTCCAACGCCGTCTGGGCGAAACGCTCCGCGCCCTCGCTGCGGGCAAAAAGTGGGCGCAACGCAAGGAAGCGTGAGTTTACGGCAGGTACTCCAAGCGATCCGGCACGCTGTTGTTGTTGCTGTCAAATGGCAGCGGATCATCGAGATCCTTGCGTGCGTCCTCATCGTGATCGTTGTCGGGCTGCAGCCATGCGTCGTCGTCATTGAGCCATTCGCCCTGTTGGCGCAGCGCGTGCCAGAGCTGCACTGCGGCATCGGCGCGTGTGAGCGGGCGCTGCGCAACGTCTTTGCTGAAGAGTCCTGGATTTACGGGCAGCTTCAAAGCGGTGGCCCAGCGATAGAGCGTGGCCCAGTCGGCCTTGTTGTCGGGGTTGAAGGTTTTGTCCGTGGTCACGAGGCCCCAGGCGCAGAGGGATTCGATGGCCGCGCGATCCGCATCGTCCTGGCCCACATCGCTGAAGCGTGGCGTTGCAGCGACTTTCCACTCCGGTGCATTTGCTCTGGCGCGGATGACTCGGGCCAGCACGCGGGCGAGCTCGCGGCGTGACATGGGGTGCTCCGCATTGAAGAAGACGCTGCCCGCTTCCGCGGGCCAGATGCCGCGCGCCGCCAGCATGTTGGCGGCTTCAAAATGTGAGGCGTCAGTGGGGAGATCCTGCCAGGGCCATAGCAGTATGCCGGGGCCGCCGGTGCCGCGCACGAGGCGCAGCTGAATCTCGCGCCAGTTTCTTTGCACAGCCGCTGCCGTACGGGGCTGGATGCCATCGCGCAGGCAGAGCCAGGCCAGTGTGGCGCTGGCCTGACCGACGTGCATCATCTGGCCGTGCAAGCGCAGCGCGCTCTGCACCACACTGCTCACGCCGATGTTCTTGGAGCAGCCGAGCAGGCCGTTCATCTGCACCGGCACGAGGCCGCGCAGAGGGAACATCGCGCGGTCAGTGTCGGTGTGCCAGCCGCGTGACGGCGTCTGCACGTAGAGCCATGGGCCATTTCGATCCTCGCTGAGGAAGCGGCGGCGCGTGGGATGGAAGTCGATGTTGAACTGGAAACCGAAGAGGCCATCCGGCACCATCACCTTGGCCCACTTTGGCTCGCGTGTTTCAGCGCGGATGTCCTGCTCGCGCAGCATGTAGAGTGCTTCGAGGCGCAGGCCTTCGCGCACGTAGGGCTTCGGCGGCAGCAAGTCAGACGTGCCGAACTCGGTGGTGAGTTTCATGTTGCGGAACGTCTGGGGGAAATCGCCCACACGATCATGCACCGCTGTTTGCAGGTGGTAGAGCATGCCCAGCGTGTGCTGCTTCGAGTCGTCGAAAATGATCTGTCGCTGCGCGGGTGAGAGATCGACGATGTTTTTCTTGGATGCGCCTGGCTCAGTTTTTTCCAGTGCATCGACTACGCGCTGTGGAAGCTGGCACAGCGGATAATCTTGCACGGGCCAGTTCAGAAATGTTGCCTCCGTGCCCGGGGCGAGGTTGTTGTGCCAGCGGTCTACGAGGCGGCGGTGCGTATATATGCTCCAGCCCGACTGGCTGTAGGGGCCTGTGCTCATGTCGCTGTCCACCCATGGTGGTGTTTTGTCGAGCTGTGCAAAGGAGCGTGGATCGTAGGGCGCGGGTTTGGAAATGGTGCTGCTCTTGCCTGCTTCGCGCAGGACGACACACCAGGAGAGGGGATTCATCTCCTGCTGGCCGGCGTCATCGAAGGCGGCGGGTGCACTGGCTTCGCCGAAGCGGGATTTCAAATCCGGGCCTGCGCTGTATTTCGCGCCGCTGAGGCGGATGACATCGCCCCAGTCGGAGGAGTCGAGGGTGAGCTTTGCGCGAATGGTCAGGGGTGAGGCAGACGAACTACGAACGAAGGTGACCGCGGTGACTTGGTTGTTTTCGACAGTGACCTTGTTCGGCTGCCAGCCGCGCTCGATGCGCAGTACTCCGGCATCGACGTAGGGTTTGAGGAGCTCTTCGAAGATCTTGGCGGCTGCGGCGGGTTCGATGGTTTCCGTGCCGCAGTAGGAATTGCCGGGAGATGGGATGCCGTAGGTCTGCGAGTTGTGGGCGCGAATGCGGTTGATGACTTCGCTGTAGATGCCGCTGCGGGGGAAATTGACGCGACGGCCGTTCACACCGGTCCATTCATCCGGACACCCCACGCCTTCTGCGCTGAACTGTCCGCCGAGCCAGTCGATGTCATTGACGAGGACGATCTTTTTTACGCCGAGACGTGCGGCCTGCACAGCTGCTGCACAGGCCGATTCATTGCCGCCGACGATGAGGAGGTCGGTATCGATGACTTCTGCGGAAGCAGGCATGATGAAACCTGCGAACAAGAGCAAGATGATTCGCTTCATAGAAGTAGAGATGGTGCGTCGCGTGCGACTGCTTCGCGAAACTCACACACCCGCCACACGCACGGTCGCGTAGCTCTTCTTGCCTTTGCGGAGGATGCAGAGGCGGCCGCCGAGGAAGTTTTCGGAGGTGAGGGTGGGGGTGGCACCGGCGGCGACTTGGGCGTTGTTGATGTAGAAGCCGCCGCCTTTCATGAGGCGGCCGGCGTCGCCTTTGGAAGTGGCGAGGCCGAGGGTGACGAGGAGGTCGGCGATCTGGGGGATGTTGGCGAGATCGACTTCGGTGCTCGGCGCGGAGGCGGTGGCTTCGATGAGGGTGCCGACATCGGCGGTGGCGAGATCGGCACCGCCAAAGAGGGCCTGGGAGGCGAGGATGACTTTTTGCAGTTCTTCTTCGCCGTGCACCATGCGGGTGACTTCGGCGGCGAGGCGTTTGTGGCCGCTGCGCTGTCCGGGATTGGCGTTGTGCTCGGCCTCGATGGCTTCGATCTCTTCGTGAGAGAGCAGCGTGAACTGGCGCAGGAAGCGTGGCACGTCCGGGTCTTCGGAGTTCACCCAGAACTGGTAGAAGGCATACGGGCTGGTCTTGGCGGGGTCCATCCAGATGGCACCGGCTTCCGATTTGCCGAACTTCTTGCCTGAGCTCGTGGTGATGAGCGGGAAGGTGACCACGTAGGTCTGCTGGCCGCGCATTTTGCGCACGAGGTCGATGCCTGCGGTCATGTTGCCCCACTGGTCGCTGCCGCCGATCTGCACCGTGCAGCCGTGGCGCTCGTTGAGCACCACGAAGTCGTAGGACTGCAGGATCATGTAGGTGAACTCGGTGAACGAGATGCCGCTTTCGAGTCGGGCGCTGACAGATTCCTTCGCCAGCATCCAGGCGATGGTGAAATTTTTACCAATGTCGCGCAGCAGTTCCACGGCGCTCAACTTGCAGATCCACGAGGCGTTGTCCTCGATGATGGTCTGTTCCGGGACAAGGATGCTGCGGATCTGCACCTCGATGCGCTTCACAAATTCAGCGACGGTCTCGGGCGTGTTGAGCGTGCGCTCGTTGGCCTTGCCGCTGGGGTCGCCGATCAAGCCAGTGCCGCCACCGACGATGGCGATGGCCTTGTGCCCGTGCTCCTGCACGCGGCGCAGGGCCATGAGGGGCAGCAGGTTGCCGATGTGCAGGCTGTCAGCGGTGGGGTCAAAACCGCAGTAGAAGGTCTGCTGCGTCTTGAGGGCTTCCTTGAGGGCTTCGAGGTCGCTGCACTGCTTGAGCAGGCCGCGCCATTCGAGATCGGCGATCAGGTCGGTCGTGGGCATGAGAAGGGGGAAAGGAAATGACGAATGACGAATGACGAATGACGAATTCAGAATGATGAAAAGGCGGCGTTCCGCTCAAACTTCATCATGCATGATCAGGTGACGGTATGAGGCCTTTTAGGGCGTCGAGCCCGGTTCGGAGCGCAGGAGCTGGGAACCGTTGAATCTTTCGTTGGGCTTGAAGAGCCAGCCGGGGCTTTCATTGCGGACTTCCCAGCGGCGAAGTTCAAATTCAGGCAGCACCAGGTTGCTATTGGGGTCAAAGACCTTGCGGCCGGTGAAGCGGCCCCAGAGGGTGTACTCGGCGTTGTGGTCGTCACCGTAGGCGTAGCCGCCGTCGGTCGGCTGCTCCGGCAGACGGTAGGGGATCTTCTGGTAGCGCTCGTTCATGATGACGAGCTTTGAGTTCTCCCAGGTCTGCCCCGGACTGCGCACATAACCCCAGAGATGGGTGTGATTGATGTAGAACCGGCGGCCAATGAAGTAATCCCCGCGCGGCTCCATGGCGATCTGGCGGTGACGTGCCTCCACCATGGCAGACTGCTGGGGAGTGAGACCGGTGGTTTCACAGCCGGTGATGAACAGGCTGGCAAGGCAGAACAGAAAGGAGAAGAGAACGCGGCGTGGCATGGCTGCGCACACTGTGAAGCGTGCCGGAGCCGTCGCAATGGGAAAGGCGCAACTTGATGAAAGTCAGCCAGCCTCCCCTTCGTCAAGGGGCCATGCGTTTTCTGCCCCTTCTCGCTCTCTTTGCTTCAGCCGCTTTCGCCGCCGACACACCGAACATCGTCATCATCCTGGCGGACGACTATGGCTATGGCAGCGCCGGGTGCTACGGCGCGGATGGCAAGCTGGTGAAGACGCCGAACATTGACCGTCTGGCCAAAGAGGGGCGGCGTTTCACGGATGCAAACACGACCTCCTCCGTCTGCTCGCCCACGCGATATTCCGTGATGACGGGGCGCTACTGCTGGCGCACCTCCCTCACGCATGAGGTGCTGGGCACGTTTTCCCCGCTGCACATCGAAACGACGCGGCTGAACATGGCCTCGCTGCTCAAAAAGCACGGCTATCAAACGGCTGCGATTGGCAAATGGCACTTGGGCTATGGGACGGAGGACGGCTCCCTGAAATGGCGCACAGACTACACTGCTGAGCTTTCCCCCGGCCCGCTGGACATTGGCTTCGACTACCACTTCGGGGTGCCGAGCAATCACGGCGACCTCACCGGCGTGTTTGTGGAGAACCGCTTTGTCTATGGCCTGCGCAGCGGGAAAATCCCCGCTGGCATGAAACTGCACGGCCCGGATTCCGACGATCCGAATTTCAAAGCCACCTACGGCCCCGAAGACACGGAAGGCGGCAAGGCGACGATTCTCGATCTCGATGCACCACGACGTGTGAATGAGCGCGTCATGCCGCTACTCACCACCAAGGCGGCCGAGTGGATCACGCAGCAGAAGAAGGGCACGCCGTTCTTTTTGTACTACACGCCCGTCGCGGTGCACAATCCTGTCACTCCCGAAAAAGACATCGCCGGACAGAGCAAGGCCGGACCCTATGGAGATTGGATTCTCGAGCTCGACCGCAGCGTCGGCGGTGTTTTGAAAGCGCTGGATGACAAGGGCATCGCGCAGGACACGCTTGTCATATTCACCAGTGACAATGGCGGTGTGTTCACGCCCACGCGTGACACCGCGCAGACGCAGGCCTTCAAAGCTGGGCTCAAAGTGAATGCCGGTCTGCGCGGTGGCAAACACGACGTTTGGGAGGGCGGCTTCAAAGTGCCCTTCATCACCCGGTGGCCTGCGAAGATCCCTGCGGGTACCGAATGCAGCGACATGATCAGCGTGGCGGACATCCTGGCCACCACGGCGGCCATCGTCGGAGAAAAACTGCCTGGTGCCGCCACGGCGGCGGAAGACAGCTTCAACGCGCTGCCCGCCTTCCTCGGCACCCAGGACGCCGCGCCCACACGAGATCACATGTTCATTCACAGCTCGGATGGCGTCTTCGCGATTCGCAAGGGGCCGTGGAAATGGATCGAAGGCATTCCTGTCAGCGACATCAAAATCGGAGCACGCAAGGCCCATGCGTCTCAGTTCAAACCTCAGCTCTACAACGTGAAGGAAGATCCTGCCGAGACCACGGATGTCAGCGCGCAGCACCCTGAGGTGGTGAAGGAACTGAGCGCTTTGGTGAATCGCTATCGCGATGGAGGCTACAGTCGCGAACTGCCGCCCATCGTGGAGAAAAAGCCGCAGGCAGCTCTTCCAGCGCTGGAAGGAAGCCCAGTGCTGACGCAGGATTTCAAAGCACTGCCGGTCAAGCCGTGGATCATGACGCGTGGTACCTGGCAGGTGCATGATGACGCCATCTGGAACCCCGCGCCAAAAACCGAGGAACAGGGGGCCACATTGACCGGTCCGCTGCCGATCACAGACGGCACGCTGCAGTATGACATGAAGCTCCATACCGCAGGGCGTCATTCGCTGCGCATTCACACCGCTGGCAAACACTCATTCCGCATCGTTGTCAGCAGCACGGTGCTGGAGATCACCAAAAATCCGGATCAAGGGCAGGACAAGAGTCAGACCGAACCCATCGCACGGCAGAAGATCAAACTGAATACCGAAGACTGGCAGACGCTGCGCATCACCTTCAAAGGCGATCAGGTGACCGCTGAAATCGCAGGAGTCACGGCGACAGGCAAACACTCGGTGATCGCCGAGGCCAAAGAACAGCTTAACCTGATCGTGTTCGATGGAGAGGCTGGCTTCAGGAAGCTGCAGGTGGTGAAGTAATACCACGAGCATTTAAAAACGAGTCGGAAGATCAGCGAGAAGACAGGCAAAGGCGGTCGTAGGATGAGTGTGGCGACAGCCCGCCCGTCCATCAGCGTGTGGCAACGCACCCTGGCGTACGAACGTCCTGGTGGTCGGGCGGTTTGGCGGAGAACGCTGTGGAGCACGATACGCGCCCGACGCCAAACACACCCAACCTACGGGCCCTGGGCGCCGCGCTGTTCACCTGTTCGATGACAGCCTCTGCGTCGACGGTCCACATCTCCTGCCTTTCCACATTCCTTGGACGGCGCACCTTTTTGAGCGCCCGCGATACCGCAGACCCGAAGCTTCGGACCCGGCGCAGCGGTTCCCTACCAGCCCTGCGGCACGCGCTGCTCTGGGTGGCAGGGATGCGCTGTGCGTGTTCTTGAAATCCTTCGTCCCATCGTGGGCTGCTGTCTCATCGCATGCCCCCTTTTCAAAAGCCCTCAGAGACAGACCTGTTTTCAGCGGATCGTGATATAAAGGATCCACGCGCCAGCGCGACCGTCAGCGGCAGCCAGAAGAGCAGTCCTTCGAAACGTGGCGCTGTAGCCAGCGAGGCCAGGGATTCGCCGTCAAACAGCAAACCGCCGCAGCCAAAGGCCAGCAGTGCGATCCACGTGGCATCGCCTTGAACAGCCAGCCGACGCGCACGCTTGATTCCTTGGCCGAGCACCAGCAGCAGCAGTGTCGCACCGATGATCCCACCATGCACGAAGGTGGCCAGAAAGGCGCTGTGGAGGTGAGACATCATGTAGATGTCAGCTTTGGCCTGCAGCTCGCATTGCCAGATCCCGCACACTCCCCACTGACCAGTGCCAAGCCAGAGGTTGTCCATGGCATGCCATCCAGCACGATAGATGTCGAGGCGGCTGTTGTCGCCACGTTCGACCGCTTTTTGAAAATGATGGGTGATGCCGGGAGCGGAGGTGGTGACAGCCGCCGGTTCCGAACGCCATTGCGCCATGTGTGCAAACAGAGGGGCGCTGGTGAAATAGATTGCTCCCGTTAGCAGAAACACACAGACCGCCGTCCTGCCACGCCGCCAGCCGCGTGCTGACAGCAGCACGGCATGGCCGCATGCCATAGCCAGCATGGCGCCACGGCTGCCGGAAAGAAACGCTGCGAAATGCAGCAGTGCGATGGCGGCCCAGGCGATCCGGCGCGGCAAAGGCGCGGCTTCATGCTCCATCAATGCCGCGAGCCACAGCGCGGCGAAGCCGAAGATCAATCCCGTGCAGACCTGATTGAGCCCCCCGTGCACGAGCAGATTCATGAGCCGCTCTCCAGTCTGATGATTTGGCAGTACGAAATACGAAAGCACGATGCTGATCAGCGCGGCGAGAGCACTCGTCATGCCCGTCACCCAGCCCACGGCGTGCAAGGATTCGCGGCTTTGCGCCAGCTGCCAGACGAGCGCGCAGAACATCACCAGCAGGCTGACGCCGACGATGCCACGCATGATTTCATCCAGAGTGCGATCTTGCACGAAGGGGATCTGGATGCAGGAGCGCAGCGTCATCCACAGCAGGAATGCGATGACTGAAAGCGCGCCTGCATCCGCCTGCCAGCGCCTGAGGTGAGGCGTCCAGTCTGTGAATGCCAGTGCAGGCAATCCTGCGATTAACAACCACCCGAGATGCACCCAAATATTGGGAAGGCAGGAATGGCCCGCCACAAAGCCGGTCACGGCGATTTGTCCCGCCCACATTCCGGCCATGGAGCGTCGCAACTCATGCGTTGCGCACTCGTTGTTGAAGGCAGGTGTCAGGCTTTTCACGCGAACCAGAGTAAGGCCGCCAGCATAATGAGCAACAGCGCACAAATAAGCGCGGCCATCGCTGACCCCTGCCAGGAAAGCGGCTGCACCACGGCCTCCTCAGGATTGCGCGGATGGTAATACACCGGCACCTCCGAGCCCTGCGTGAGCCTGGTGATGAACTGTGTGGTCCGGCCGGCTGTGTTGCCCACGGCCTGATGAGTGAAACGGCTGCCTTCAAAAGTTTGCCCGCCCACCGTGTAGGAGTAGCGCAGCACCGGGTCATACAGCAGGCAGCCGTCCGGAGTTTTCTGTTTTCCGCGCCGCATTTCCGCCATCACCACGCGGCCTTCGGTGCGCCGCCAGCAACGCATCGACCATGCGGTGCTGAAACGACGGAGGAAATAGATGAAGGCAAACAGCGCGAAAACGGCACCGAGAAGTACGATGTGGGTCATGAGATGAAGTGGCTTGCGGCACTTCAAAATGTGAGCAGTTCACCGAACTGCACGAAACACTATCGCCACACTCAGGCCTGCTTGCCGCCGATAAAGATGCCGTAGTTCCAGACGCCACCGTAGGCGGCGAAGCGCTCATCGAGCAGCGGTGCAAACTTCCCGCTCAGATACGGCCACAGGTGGCCTTCCATGCGCACATGGTTCACGCCCATCCAGTTCCGAAACCAGGAGAAGTATGAATCGGAGAAATCCACCACGGCGATGCAGCCACCTTCGGCAAGATCCTCCCATGCGGCATCAATCGCCTTTTCCCAGCCGGGATTGAACATGGACAAGGCGTACGAAAACAGCACGAGATCATAAGGCTTCCCGTCTTCATGAATGGGTGCTGAGTAGGAGCGGCGCAGCAGCGTGGTTTTGTCATCACGAACTTTCTTCGCGGCAATGGCCAGCATCTGTTCGGAGAGATCCACACCGGTGATGTGGGCCTGAGGAAAGCGCCGGCGCAGTCCTGGCAGATTGCGCCCGGTGCCGCAGCCGACTTCGAGAATGCGCTGCGGTTTGCTCACGCAAGAAGCGCGCATGAGCACACTCTCGCGTCCAAACAGGAAGCTCCAGCGCGTGGCATCATAGATGCGCGAGTGGAACTGGTAGTAGCGCTCCAGCGCGGCGCCTGTGCGATGGGCGGATGAGGATGTGTCTGCGGCGGTGCTCATCACAGCACCTCCGCAAAGTGCAGGCTGCCATAGGTGCCCACGCGATCCAGCTGATGCAGGGCTTCGGTACGTTCCGGGAAGAAGCGCACGCGTGAGCGAATCGAGTCAGGCACAAAGTCGAGGTTTACCCCCGCCGAGCGCATGAGGATCTTGGCTCCGGGTGCGCTGTTGGCGAGGATCAGCTCCCACTCATCGCGCAGGGCTTCGGTGTCGTGTGCGGCGAGCCAGTCCTGATGATCGAGCAGCACGAAGTGCGTGTACTGGCCGGGATACTCGCGCAGGAAGCCCGAGAGCGTGGTGGTGTAGCTCTTCAGACGGTCCACGCGTGACTTCAGCTCCGGCTGGTTTTCCTGCTTCAGATAATTCGGGCAGCAGCCCAGCGTGTAGGAGCCGGTCATGTACACGCGCCAGAAGTAGTTGTCGCTGATCGGCAGCTCCGTGAAGACATGGCGCAGCTTGTCCTTCACATAATCGGTGAGCCCGCCGGGATAGGAGTCCTGGATCAGTTTGATCTGCGGACGCGGCACGCCCAGCAGCGTCATCAGCGTGGGCTGGCGCAGCAGCCAGTTGCTGAACGGCCCCCAGATCTCGCGTTCGAAGAGTTCATACGCATCACGCTGTTCCTCCAAGGAGCGGGCATCCAGCAGGCAGGTGGCGAAGTTCTTCACGTTCGGGCGCAGCTTGAAGAGCGCATTGCCCATCACATACGCGGCGATGCCGGAGGTGCCGTGGTAGTAGAACGACTTCTTCAGACTCGCGGGATTGAAGAAGCTGATGCGCTTGTCCCAGAACTTGCGCGCGGGTTCGGACAGCGTTTTGCGCACACGGTCATAAACAAAAGCATACTCGGCATGGGAGCCGAAGCCGAACATCTCAAACAGCTCTTCAAAATTGCCCTGGCGGATGAGCGCCTGCTTGAGCTCCAGCAGTGCATTCTGCCGGTAGTTCATGTCCACCGCATGGATCTCCGCCGGATTGTCGAGCAGGTAGTCGAGCGCATTGCAGCCGGCGCTGGTGATCATGACCACGCGGCTGTTTGCATCGAGCTTCATCAACTGACGGTCGAGCCGTGGATCCTCCCATGCCGTGTTGTAGATGAGGTTGGAATTGTGAACATGGCGGAAAACCAGGTCATGAGCCGATTTCAACATTTGAACCGGACGGCGGGGTGGGGACTCTTTGAGCATGTTCGCGATGGGAGTAGTCATTTGTTCACGCGAAACGTGACCATGAGCCAGCAGGCGAGTGTGTTTGTTTCGTCACACAGACCGAGCGCAACGAATTCGTTTCCATCCACGCGCTGGGCATTTGGCCAATCACGTTTTCATTGCTGCCGATGGACAAACAACACGGCCTGCTGCCACCGTATGCAGCGTCTTGGGATGAGCTTGCCACAGAAGCCTCGGCCTCGTGGCTGCCTGCAGGTTTTGATCATCAGGCACGTCCCCTGCTGGCCTGCTGGTGGGCGGATGTGGTGTGCCTCTTTCGCAGCGCCAAAGCCATGCTGGCGGCCAATCGCTGGAAGCTGCTGGGCTTCGTGCTGCTGGGAGTTGCACTGATTGCATGGCTCATGCCACAGGATCTCGCCTTGCTGGCGCAGGTGAGGCAGGTGGGGGATTCGGTGGAGTGTGAGCGCATCCGCAGCATCGCGCGGTGGCTGAGCTACTGGGGGGATCTGGCAGGGTTCAACATGTTCGTCTTTGCCACGCTCACCTGCTTTGCGTTTGTGAGGCGGTCGCCCTTCTTCAGGCGACTCACACTCGCTGCCGTCATGGGCACTGTGCTCACCGGTGGCTTGGTCAATGTGATTCGTGTTTCCACTGGACGCGCCCGGCCGGGCAGCAATGTGGTGCCCGGATTTTATGGGCCCACCTTGAGCGCCCGCAAACAATCGTTTCCCAGCGCCCACACCGCGACTTCGTTTGGCGCCTGTGTGCCACTGGCCGTTGCGTTTCCACCGGCAGGTGTCCCGCTGCTGGCGGTGTCCGGCGGCGTCGCATGGTCGCGCATGCAGAACAACTGCCACCATCCCAGCGATGTGCTGACCTCCGTGCTGCTGGCATTCTTTTTCGGTGTTCCGCTGGGCCTCACCGTGCGCCGCATGCGGCGTGCAGCACCTAGCGTTTGATCAAGAGCTGCACCTCCGCCCAGCTGAAGCGTGCCACGTTGAAGCCTTCGATCTTCTGGCTCTGCACTCCTGCTGATGCAATCTGCAAGCTCGCCGTGAAATCCTTGGCGGCTGTTCCTTTGGGTGCCGTGCCCAGCAGCCCTTTGAACCAGCGGTCCAGCGTCCACTCGCGTTTGAGCACCGCCACAGCGACAGGGCCGGATTGCTGAAGCAGCCGTTTCGCCTCGTTCACATCATCCGTGAACTGCCACAGATGATTCGTGTAAAACACCAGGCTGGGCTCCGTGTAACCGCAGCCATGCAGGGTCATGTCAGACGGCAGCGTGCCAAGTTGCTCGGCGATGCGCACCGGCACGGAAGTCGCTCGCAACTGCTGGCCGAGCAGCGCGAGACTCAGGCTCGTCAGCACCACCGTCAGGCAGACGAGTCCGGTGTTACGGCGCGTCATGCCTTGTTTCCACACCAAGCAGACTGCGGCACCTCCCACGGCCAGAACACAGGTCAGGACTAGCAGTGCGCTGCCCAGCAGATCTCGGATGCTGCCTTGCTGGATCTGTAGCGCAAACATCCAGCCGCCTGAGATGAGAGCTGCCATGCCCAGCGTCAGCCATTTTGCTACTGCGGGGACTGCACGACTGCGGTTTTGCCATGCCAGCGCCAGCAGCACGATGAACGCCGGATAACCCGGCATCACGTAGTGCGGCAGTTGCGTGGCATAGAAAAAGAAGATGAGCTGTGGCGCGAGAAACCACGCGGCCAGAAACGACGTCTGCGCTGTCCAGTTGGCTCGCAGGCTGCGCCACACCGGCAGTGCAAAACCCATCCAGGGAAAGAGACTGAGCCAGGTGGTGAGGAGGTAGAAGCCGGGGACAAACTTGCGGCCATTGAATACGTCCGTGCCGCGCTTCACTACATGCTCGCCCATGCCGGTCTTCCAGAATGCACCGTTTGTTTCGATCAAAGCCGGCACACCCCAAGCCGCCACCATTGCCAATGCGATGCACAGGCCGGGCACTGCCTGAAGCCTGCTCCAAGGCAGCGGCTTCTTCCACAACACCCAGCGCCACAGCACGAGAGCCAGCGCGGGTACCAACCAAGCGATGGGCCCCTTGGCCAGAAACCCAGCGCCAAGTGACAGCCACAGGCACCCAAACCAGCCGTTCCACCGCCGCAGCGGTGGCTCTGTCAGCAGCTCCAGCAGAGCCCGGCACGCGAGCGCCACCAGCAGGATCATCGGCATGTCCGCCACGCATAAGCGGCCATGCACCAGCGACTGCAGGCTGGTGAGCCAGGCCACGCCTGCCAGCAAGCCCGCGCTGGCATTTTGCGTGAGTTTTCGCGCCATGCCCGCCACAACGAGAGCGGTCAAATAAACGGCGACGATGCTGTGCAGCCGCGCCGACAGCTCATTCACTCCCAGCAGCGCGTAATGAAGCCGCATCCACCAGTAGGTCAGCGGCGGTTTGTCGAAACGATACGCGCCGTTGAAATAGGGGATCGTCCAGGTGTCCCGATTCATCATTTCCACCGTGGCGTGGGCAAAGCGCGGCTCGTCGCGGTCCATGAGTGGGATCGTGCTGGTTCCCGGCAGATAAAGCAGGAGTGCGAGCAGCAGCAGCACCCACCAGCCATGCTGGCGGCAGCGCTGGTCATTCCAGAATGGTGTGGAGGACGAACCCATCAGGCCATTTGGCATGAGAGCAGGCTTCGTCCGTCAGCAAGTTCCGACGTTTTTGTCACACGGCGACCGCCGGTTAATACAGCAGGAAGCCGATCTCGCTGTCTGTGAGCTGGGAGGTGTCATCCACCGCCAGCAGAGCCTGAGTGTCAAAGGTCGCCTCCCACGGAGTCTCCGCCGCGGCAGCGAGCAGTGGCAGATCAGGCACGGCAATTACGGGCGCTTCCTGTTTGGCAAGCTGGGTCTCCGCCGCGGGCTGAGTCTGGAAAATCACGAGCGCCAAAGCGAGGGTGGCCACGGTGACCGTGGCGAAAGCCCACTTGGCCGCAGGGGCTGCAAACGAGACATCTTCCCACCAAGTGCGCAAAGCAGCGAGCCAGCCGCGATCCTGCGGGGTCTGGCGGGCGGCACGCACCACGTTCTGGGCGAAATTGGTACGCACCTCGACCGCGCGGGCCTGGGCCAGCAGCTTGGCGATGGGGTCTTGGGGCGAGAGGGGTTCCATGACGGACGGGGGATATGATCAGTCTTTCAAACAGCCCTCACAAACCAAAGTTGCACTCAGACTGGATTTTTTTGCCAGCATGAGCCAAAAGGCTCCGAATCTGCGGGCATTTTCAAATTTCCGCCCATTTCCGCCCGCATAATCCATGAATGTTTTACTCCGCTGCCTCTGCCTGCTGGTCGTGCTGACGACTTTGCTGCGAGGGCAGGAAGAGCCGTCAATTTATGACCGCATGTGGGCCTATCCAAAGCTCTATACCAATCCCAAAGGGTCCTTCCTGCGCGAGTTCTCCCTGATCGGTCGCTACGAGCTGCAGAACTACCAGGTGGACAGCCATGAGGGCAACGCCTCCGGCTGGGAAAACCGCCGCATCCGCTACGGCATCCGCACCCAGTTTGCGGGCAATATTCAGTTCAGCGCCCAGATCAATGCGGATGCGGATCAGGGGCTTCTCTACGAGCGGCTCTGGAGCCTGATCCTTACCTGGAAGCCGAGTGATCTCTTTTCGGTTTCGCTTGGGAAGATACGCCCGCGCTGGTCACAAGAGTGGGCCAAGAGCTCCTATGAGCTGCTGACCTTCGAGCGAAGCCTGCTGGTGGACACTGCACGGCCCTTTTACCTGCCAGGTGTCGCCATCGACGGCAAAAAAGGACGGTGGGACTGGAATGTCGGCATCTATGGCGGGGACTGGGACCGCGAGCTGGGCAGCTTCAATGTGGGGGCGCTCTACGTGGCCAGCCTGCGCTACGACCTCACCCAACAGACCGGCCTTGATCGCGCGAATGTCCGCCTCGACTACATGCAGGATGACGGACGACGCGGCAAAACCGGCAAAGGTCCGTGGGATACCAACATCGCCCTCAGTGCCGATCTGAAAGACGGCCCGCTGGGGCTGATGACTGAAGTGCTGATGCTGACCGGCAACGTGGACACCACCTGGGGCCTCACCTTTATGCCCAGTTACGATCTGACCTCCAAAGTCCAGCTCGTGCTGCATCTCCATGCCGCGCGTTCCGACGCTGCCGTCATCCGTGACTCGCGACGCTATGAGCGCGAGGTCGGCACCCTGCCGCAACGTGGCATGGGCAGACACTATGAGTTTGCCTACCTGGGCCTCAACTACCGCATCTATGGCGACCGGTTGAAACTCATGACCGGAATCGAGTACGCGCACATGGGCGGCGTGAGAGGCACCGAGGTTTTCAGTGGCTGGACGGGTCTGAGCGGCATCCGCTTCAATTTCTGATCAGCCCGGCGGCCATTCCAGGCTGCGCCCTGCCAGCATATGCACATGCATGTGCGGCACGGATTCGCCGGCATCCTTGCCGTGATTGATCACGAGGCGGAAGCCCTTGCTGCGGTCTTTGATGCCCAGTTTGTCGGCGATTTTCCCCGCTGCGAGCAGCAGCGCGGCGAGCGTGGCCTGATCCTCTGCCACGGCTTCACCTACCCGTGAAATCAGCTTCTTCGGCACGATCAAGACATGGATCGGAGCCTGCGGATTGACGTCGTTGAAAGCGGCCACCAGATCGTCCTCATAGACGAGCGGGGCGGGGATTTCGCGATCGATGATCTTTTGAAAAATGGTCTTCTCACTCATGGCAGATTAACGGAAAAGTTCCGGCTGCTTGCCATCGCGGGGACGGCGTTCGCCGAGGCTCTTGATCTCGTCGATGAACTCGCCCACGTCCTCAAACTGGCGGTACACCGAGGCGTAGCGCACGTAGGCCACGTGGTCGATCGACTCCAGACGGCGCATCACCTTCGCGCCGATCACGGTGCTGGGGATTTCGCGGTAGCCTTCCTCTTCGAGCTCGTTGGCGATGTCATCCACCAGCTGCTCCAGCTGCTCCATCTTCACCGGGCGCTTTTCGCAGGATTTGCGCACGCCGCCCAGCAGCTTATCGCGGTTGAAGTTCTCGCGGGCGCCGTTGCGCTTCACCACGCGCAGTTCTTCGCGCTCCACGATCTCGTAGGTCGTGAAGCGGAAATCGCACTTCATGCATTCCCGGCGGCGGCGGATGGCATGCCCTTCCCGCGCCTCGCGGGAGTCGATGACTTTATCCTGGGAGCTTCCACATTTGGGGCAACGCATTCAGTCGGGGGGTAGGGGTGGGGAATGTGCTTTCTCGGGGGCAGTATGGCAAGCAGCTTCGTAGTTCGGGCTTTGCGGGCGGATTTTCGCGATTATCGTCACTTCATGTCTCGCATCATCCTCGGCGTCACCGGTTCCATCGCAGCTTACAAGGCGGCGGACCTCGCCAGCCAGCTCACCAAGGCCGGCCATGGGGTGACCTGCGTGCTGACGAAATCGGCGCTGGAATTTGTTACGCCCCTCACGCTGGGAACGCTGTCTAAAAACCCGGTGATCACCGACCTGTTTGCCGAAAAGGAAGGCTGGCAGCCCGGGCACATCCAGCTTGCCGACGAGGCCGAGCTCCTCCTGATCGCCCCCGCCACCGCGAATATTCTGGCCTCCATGGCCAATGGCTTTGCCCACGACGCCCTCACCGCCATCGCCCTGGCCACCCGCGCCCCCATTTTGATCGCCCCCGCCATGAACGGCAAGATGTGGCAGCACCCCGCTACCCAGAAGAACGTGGAAACCCTGCGCGGTTTCGGGGCTCAGTTTGTCGAACCCGCCTCTGGCATGCTTGCCTGCGGGTATGAGGGTGTCGGACGGCTGGCGGAGGTGGAAACGATCCTTGCGGCCGTGGCAAACGTCCTGGCCACCCACTAAAGTGCCTGTTGGCAGCCAGCTCCCTGTCCGCTATCTTCCACCCATGTACGAGCACGACGACACTGGCGACAAGCTGGAACACGCGTATTTCTGCTACCTCGCGGACAAGTTTGAGCGGGAGCCGGAGCTGTTGCGCAGGGCTCAGGCGACTATTCAGCGCTGGCTATCCATTGATCATCATGGGGCTAAACAACTTCTTTCCTGGCAGCAGCTCATTGAAAATGCTCTTGAAACCCAGTCAGGCATGTCGAGGCTTGGTGAAGTGCTGCGTGCAGATGATGAAGAAACTCGCTTTTTGAAAGGTTTTGCTCCCTTCCCCGGCCTGCTCAGTCGCACAGAGAAAAAACAATTTTTATGCGCTTCTCGTCATTGAAGCATTTGGCTGCTTCTGTCTCAGCTATCGCGCCTGAGGCCCGCATCATTGTTTTTGGTTCTTCTTCCGCCCTCTGCACACACCCCAATCTGCCGGAGGTGACCGACAGCTATGAGCAGACTTTGGATGCTGATTTCATTCTGGATCCATGGGACGAGTCATTGGGAAACTTGCTCAGTGACACGCTTGGCAAGGATAGTGGCTTCTTCGAGCACTACAAATACTACGCTGACATCGTTCGCCCCGCCGCTTTCGGCAATTTCCCACCAGACTTGCGCGATCGTCTGGTGTCCCTGGAAGGCTGCCCCCCGCGTATTTGCCCTCGATCCGCACGACATGGCGGTGGCCAAGCACTTTGCCGGACGGCCCAAGGACATTCGGCTGCTGTCATTCCTTTTCGCCACAGCAAGGCTGGATGAAGCGAAGGTGCGCAACTGCTCTGGGACACGCCGATGGAGGAAAAGTGGATTGTGAAAACGCACGCGGTCTGGGATCACGTTGTGGCGGAGGCGGTGAAGCAACGACGGAACTGAAGAAAAGGCTTTTTTGCAGACGCATGCGGCAATGCTCGCAAGGGGAGGGTGAAATTCTTGCATGGCTTCACCGGTTTTCATTGACGCTATTTCGCTTCTTTTCCAAAGTCGGTGTTCGTGGGAAATTCGAGTGATCAACGGGGGATGCATCTGCTGGCTGAGGAACAACTCAGTGCGGGCGCGGATGCTTTTCTGGAGACGATTCGAAGCATGAAGGAGCCGAAGGCGCTCGCAGGGCTGGCGGAGAAATGGAAGAATGATCCGCGGCCCTGGGCAAGAACGATGATGCAGCGGTACCTGGAACTGCCCTTCGACAAGCCGGGGCATCAGGTGGTGGTGAAACGGCTGTTCAAGGCTGCGGAGCTGCGAGGGGATGATGCGGTGATGGCTCGCTGCCTGGTGGCGTTTGACCGGCTGGTGCGGCGGGTGCGCGCCAAAGAATTTCAGTGGGATCGGGTCACGCGAGTGATGATCCAGTCGGAGATTCTCAAGACACCGCGCGATGTGTTTTCGAAAGTGATGTCGAAGCACCTCACGCCGAAGAAGCTGGAGAAGTTTCGTCTTTTTAAATACCGCACGCGCTACTACCTGCAGCGGCGGGTGTGGCGGTACTTCCGCAAGCTGGGGTTCAATGAGGGGCCGCGTTATCTTGCGGCGGTCGGGCCGGCGCTGGCAGCTTTTCAGGACGCAGATCTGGCGGCGGGGGAGCACCTGATGGACTGCTGGAGCCTGATGCATGTGCTGCATGGCGAGAGCCAGGCAGTGGAGTTCAGCAATTTGCGGGCGGTGCTGAAGGAAGGACGCACGCTGGCGGACCTGCGGCCGGAGCCGGCGTTTTCGAAGCACTGGCGCACGCCGGAGGGAGTGGTGGCGGCGCTGGAACTGATTGTTGCTGCGCAGTCGCGGCTGGTGCGGGTGTGGGCGCTGGCCTGGCATCAGGAACTGGCGAAGACGATCTTGGTTGCTCCTGCGGCGGACGTTTTGACCCGCATGCTGGCGCATGGCGATGAGGAGGTGCAGAGCTACGGCGCGCAGCTGCTGGCCGAGTGTGCGGAAGCGGCCAACTGGCCGCTGGAGACATGGCTGAAGCTGCTGAAATGCGAGAACCCGCGCGTGGCCCAGCTGCTGTGCGATGCGATGCTGAAGCATGTGCGTGATGAACGGGTGACGCTGGCGCAGCGTGTGGAGATCGCACTGGCGAAGGCCACGCCGATCGCACGGCTGGGGTTGCGACTGCTGGAGAAGACCCCGCCGCGTGATGTCACCGAGCGCGATGTGATTGCAGGTCTGTGGCGGGCGCAATGTCTTAGCATTGGGGGCGAAATCGCGCGCTGGGCGCTGGCGCAGCTTGGCACGGCGGAGGTTTATCAGATGCCGGTGGTGTGCCGTTTTTTTGACAGTGCGAATGCGTGCATTCGTGAAGGAGCGTGGGCCTGGATGACGCAGGAAAATTCACCGGGATGGCCGGATGCGGCGCTGTGGAGCCGGCTGGCGGAGACGCCGTATGCGGACCTGCGCGGACGCATGGTCGATGCGCTGACGATGCGCGCCGGGAAACCGCCTGTGAGCGCCGAAGATCTGGCCCCGGTGTGGACCAGCGTGCTGCTGGATGTGCACTGCGGTGGCAGGCAGAAGCTGAAGGCGCTGCGGCAGATTGCGGACACACTTGCGACCACGCCTAATGAAAAACTGCTGCCGGTGCTGGCGGCCACGGTGCGCTCCATCCGGGGCCCCGAAGCACGTGCGGCGCTGGCGGCGGTGATGTCGCTGCTGGCCAGACGGCCGGAACTGGAAAGCGCGATCGCGGCGGCACTGCCCGAGCTGGTGCTGCATCCAGTGGCAGGAAACCCACTCAAGGCCGCCGCATGAACATCACTTTTGCTTATCGCGGTCGCAGTCATGTCGCTGAAACAGGCGGCGGGCAGATCGTGTCGCTGGCGCCGAATTTGACGCGGGACGTGGTGGCCTTTGATGCGGCATTGAAAAATCCGCTGAGCTTTCGTGAGGCCATCTCCGCGCTGCATGATGTGGTGATCAATGATCTGCGCTTCAAGCCGCGAGACAAGGCCGCCTACGAGGAATGGAAGAAGGACGAACAGCAGCGCGAGCGCGCCATCCGCATGGAGGCCGTGCGTGATGCGCGGCTGGAAGTGGAATCGAAGCTCAAGCAGCCGATGCCGCGTGATTTTGAGCGGCAGTTTGACCAAGCGAGGAAGCGCTACTGGAATGCGCGGCTGAAGTACTCGGACCACCTGCGCCGCCATGATCAGGAGCTGTGGCGTCTGCTCATGCCGTGCGATCCGGTGATCACCGTGGCGCCAGACGTGGTGTTTTTTGAATGCTTCAGCGCGGATGAGTCGAGCTACGGCTGTCTGAGCGTGGAGCGCGATGAGTGCTTCAGTGCTGCGGGAGGCGTGCAGTGTGGCACGACGAATGTGGACTACTCCTGGGATCTGTTTCACCACTTCCAGACGCTGCGCACGTACCAGCCGGCGCGCTTCCATGTGGATCCCTCCGGCTTTGAAGTCAAAGTGCAGGGCGGGGAGGACTATCGGGAAGAAAAGATCGATCTGCCTGCGGGATGGCTGCGCGGCTTCATGCAGCTGCAGGGGGCGATGACACTGCCGATGCGGCGCGTGACGCTGTCGCGGCAGGGGCTGTATTCACTGCTCGCCTGGCTGCGCCGGCACAAGGCACCGCGCAGCCCTCGGGCGCTGCGGTTTGAGATCGTGGAAGGGCGTGCGCCGGAGCTGGTGCTGGAGCCATGGGAGCAGCGCATCATCGACCGTGCTGCTCCGCCGTGTGTGCAGTCGATGGAGCCAATCCGCGTGTGGGGTGTGCGTCGTCTGCTGACGCTGGCGCGTCTGCTGCCGCTGATCGACCGCGTGGAGGTGTGCCTGCTCGGCACCGGTTTGCCGAGCCTGTGGATTGCGCACATGGGGCCGATGAAGCTCACGCTGGGGCTCTCCGGCTGGACCACGAATGACTGGACGCGTGGCAGCGCGCTGGATCTGCTGCTGCCACCGCAGGAGCCGGGGAAAGAATTGATCGACAAAATGGCTGCCACCTTGAGGCAGCAGCAGTCGGCGACTCTGGCCGCACTCGTCAGCGCCGGCGGTGCTACGGAGGCACTGACGACGGCGGCGCTGAAGCATCTGGCGCATTCGGGGCAGGTCATCTTTGATCTGCCGCATCAGGTGTATCGCTGGCGGCAGATCATGCCGCAGGTGCTGGGAGAGGAACAGCTCGGCCCGGAAAACGCTGAGGCGCTGGGCGCGCAAAAGATCCCGGACCGCGAGATCCGAGTGCTGAGCAGCACCGACGCGCCCAACGATACCAAGCTGCACACCGGCAAGGTGCAAACCCGTGAGGTGGAGCTGCTGCTGGACCGCGATGGCATGATGCGCCGCGCGAAGTGCGACTGCTCGCACCATTTCAAGGGAGGGCTGAGGAAAGGGCCATGCCGCCACCTCATCGCCTTTCGCCGCAAACTTTTGAACCCGGTTGACCCAGGAACGCCTTCTCTGTATGAGAGGCTCTGGTCCGGGTTTCGCACGAACCCTTAACCACGGAGGCCGCCACCACCGAAATACGATCTTTCCACATTTCCCGAGAGGGGACGCATGCTCACTGAGACCATCCTTGCGGTGTTCCGCCGCGAATGAAGCTGCCCGTCCATGCATCCCCAAGCCCGTTGTTCGGATGGCCACTGTCGCCACCCGACGCTTGGCCAAGGCAACCCGAACGTTCGCACGCGTCGGGTGGCGACAGTGGCCTGAGTGAACGGACTTGGTCCTGAGCAAGTAGTCAGTGACGCATGCGCCCCTCCCGGAAATATTTCGAAACATCGCCTTCGGTACGCACACATTCATGGGACTCTTAAGCCTCATCAGACGACTCCTCGGCCGCGATCAGCCCAGCCAGCCGCCACCTCTTTCCCGGCCTGACTCAAGTCCACGAAACAACGTGGTGCCGCAGGCGCGTGCGACGCCTCCGTCACCCATCCGACGGACGCTGGCGCAGCTCGATTCGGATGTCTTCGCGGGCATTTCCGGTGCCGAGACCAAGCAGCAGGCGAAGGCCATGGGCCGTCCGCTGTGGAGCAATCTGTTTGCCTTTGGCCGTCAGAACGTCATTCCACCGGTCACGGATGCGCGCACGCTCATGATTGATCGTGCGATGGTGGGCGAGGGGCTTATCACCCCGGAGGAGCTGATGGAGATCCACGAGATCGGCCAGAAGATGGATGAACTGCGGCCGGGGAATGACTGGGCGCAGAATCAGGGCACAGAGGCGGTGATGGCGGACAAGGCGGCCAAGGCGGAGCTCAAGCGGCAAAAGAAAGCTGAGGCTGCGAAGCGCCAAGAGGAGCGTGCGGCGGGCATCGCGCACCGCAAAGCCACGGACATCATTTTCCTGGGGCGTGGTGTCTCAGGCGGTCTGGCGGACCGGAGATCGCATGTGGAAAAGTTGCAGGAGGCGAAGCTGCCTGTGCTCTCGACGCCAGCGGAACTCGCCGCGGCCTTGGAGCTGCCGGTGAAGCGCCTGCGCTGGCTGGCCTTTCATGCCGAGGTGGCGGTGGTCACGCATTACATCCGCTTTCAAATTCCGAAGAAGAGCGGTGGTGTGCGGGAGATCTCGACGCCGCACACCGATCTCGCCCGCGCCCAGCGCTGGATTTTGCAAAACATCCTCGAACGCGTGCCGGTGAGCGGCGTGGCACACGGCTTTGTACGAGAGCGAGGGACGCTGACGAATGCGCGCTCCCACACCGGGAAGGACGTGGTCTTGAATGCGGATTTGAAGGACTTTTTTCCCAGCATCACCTTTCCGCGAGTGCGCGGCATTTTTCAGCAGCTGGGTTACTCCCCTGCGGTGGCCACGATGCTGGCGCTGCTGTGCACGGAATGCCCGCGACGTACCGTGGTTTACGATGGACAGACTTTTCACGTGGCCACGGGCCTGCGTGCACTGCCGCAAGGCGCCTGCACCAGCCCGGCCCTGAGCAATCTGTGCGCACGGAAACTGGACCTGCGCTTTGCCGCCCTGGCTGCAAAGCATGGCTGGACTTACACGCGCTATGCCGATGACCTGACCTTCTCCTCCCGTGGCGAGGCGGCGAAGGCCACCGCGCTGATCCTGAGCCGGCTGCACAACATCGTGAAGGACGAGCACTTTGAGATCAACGAAGCCAAGACCCGCATCCAGCGCCGCAATGCGCAGCAGAGTGTCACGGGCGTGGTGGTGAACGACCGCTGCAATGTGGACCGCAAAACACGCCGCCGCTTGCGGGCGATCCTGCATCAGGCAAAGCAGACCGGCATTCCCGCACAGAACCGCATCGGCCATGACAACTTTGCAGGCTGGGTCAGCGGCATGCTCGGCTACGTGAAGATGATCAATCCGCAGCAGGGAGAAAAGCTCTTCAAGGCTTGGGATCTGCTGGGCGGCCAGAAGTGACTCGCTGCAGCCACTCTCTGGCCTTTTCACGCGCCGGGCTGGGGCGCAGGGTCCAGGCGTCGTTGTGATTGCGGAAGCCGGTGCTCAGGAAGGTTAGGTCGGCATTGGGCAGCAGCGGGCGCAGATAGGCTGCGGTTTCCTGCGCATTCGATCCTTCGCCGCAGATGAACTGGGGGCGGTTGCCTAGACGTTTCAGGCGGGTCAGGGCCGACTCGCGATCTGAATGGGGATAGGGCCAGGTTTTGACGCCGTCGTAGTGGCTGTAGGCCAGAAACCCGCACCAGAGCCTGGCCGTTTCGTCATCGTAGAGGCCGAGATAATTGCAGGCGATGGCTCCTCGCGAGAAGCCGCACAGGACGACCTTCGACTCATCGCCGCCGTAGTCTTGGCAGATGGACTTCACGGTTTCGCGCAGGTATTTCAGCGTCGGCTGCGGATCATAGGTCGGTGGATTGCCCCACCAGGTGATGGCGATTTCATCGCCTTTCTCATTCAGGTAGGGCGAGCACAGCCAGATGAAGCCGCGGCCGGCGGAGAGGCCGTAGCCGAGATTGCTGCCTTCGGGCAGGCCGGTGCTGACATCCCCGAACTTGTTGGTGTAGCGGCCATTGCCGGCGAGTTCGACGATCACGGGCATCTTTGCGCCGGGTTTCCAATCGGTCGGCAGATAGAGCACATGCAGGCCCACTTTGACGCGCTTGCCGGCGGCAGGCGGGCCTGCGCTCAATGCGGGCACGTCGAGATCTGGTGTGACGCTGCGGATGTCCGGCAGTTCCTGCGCGAACAAGCTGGCAGAAAGAAGCCAAAAGAAGACGGCGGATTTCATGGGGCTTGAGTTAAACGAGGCGCGGCTCAGCGCAGCGGCACGCTCCACAGATGACTGCCGGAGGTGATGAAAAGCGTCTTGCCATCCTTGCCGCCGAAAGCGCAGTTGCAGCACTCATCAGGACCGACGGGGATGAAGTCGAGAAGGCGGCCTGAAGGAGACAGGATGTAGCAGCCCGCCTTGAAGCGCGTGGTTTCGAATTCAGTGGGTTTGTTGGTGCCTGCGGCCACGTAGATGCGGCCTGAGCTGTCCATCTTCATGCCATCGGGGCCGCGACCGTCTTTCCAGTCGAAGATGACTTTGCGTGAGCCGGGTTTGACGTCGCCGTTTTGGTCGAGGGTGTAGCGCAGTATCTTCCGCGAACCGCCGTGGGTGTTGTTATTGTTGTCGGCAATGTAGAGATGGCGGTCCTTCGGAGAGATGAGGATGCCATTGGGGCGTTCGGCGCCGTCGCAATGGATGCGGTCGACGTTGGGGATCTCATAAGCGAAAGCGCAAAGACCATCCGGTAATTTGGCCTGACGGTTGATGCGATAGACGCCTTCGACGAATTCGATATTGGATCCTGCTTTCGATGCCGGACCGTATTTGCCGACGCGTGTTTCCCAGATCTCCATCCCAGTGCGTGGTCCATATCGGGGGTCCGTAAAATAGATCCGACCCTGCGAGTCCATGCAGAGGTCATTCGGTGTGTTGAAGCGCTTTCCTTCAAACCGATCCGCCAGCACGGTGATGCTGCCGTCTTTCTCCGTGCGGGTGACACGGCGCAGGCCGGACTCGCAGGCCACAAGACGGCCTTCTTTGTCGAAGAGCAGGCCGTTGGAGGCGTTGTGGCGGAAGACGGTGGTTTTGCCATCCGGGCCCATGCGGTTGATGTGCTTGCCATCGGTGAAGTAGAGGGAGCCGTCTTTCCATGCCGGGCCTTCGGTTGCGCCGATAGCTCCGTGGTCTTTGGGCTTGGCACCGGGGACGACCGGTGAGCGCTGAGACGAGCAGGAGGCCAGGAGGAGTACCAGGGCGAGGTTGGAAAGTGTTCGGAAAGACATGCGGTGCATCAATACGGCATCCATTGGAAAAATTCAGCGACACATCCATCACGCAGCGTTTTCTTGAAGACCCCATGCTTTTGAAATTTCTGCTCCCGATCTCCCTGCTGCTCACAGTCACGCTGCACGCCCAGACCAGCGTGCCGCTGCCGGCACGGGAGCTGCGCGGATCGTGGTTGGCGACGGTGCACAACATCAACTGGCCCAGCGAGCCAGGGCTGCCGGTGGCGAAGCAGAAGGAGCAGTTGAAGACGCTTATCGACTCGGCGGCGGACGTGGGATTGAACGCCCTCATTTTCCAAGTGCGTCCGGCGGGCGATGCCATGTATCCCTCGCAGATTGAACCGTGGTCGCCTTTCCTTACGGGGCAGATGGGCGTGGCACCCTCGCCTTTGTGGGACCCGCTGGAGTTTGCGGTGAAGGAAGCCCACAAGCACGGCATGGAGCTGCATGCGTGGTTCAATCCCTTTCGTGCGCTCGCCGGAGAAAAGCGGGCCCCCAGCGCGGGTCACATCGTGCGCAAGCATCCCGAGTGGACGATGAAATACGGGCCTGACACTTGGATGGACCCCGGCATCCCCGAGGTGCGCGCGCAGGCCATCGCGGTGATCATGGATGTCACGCGCCGGTACGATTTGGATGGCATTCACATCGACGATTACTTTTATCCGTATCCGCTCATGGATGCGGCCAAAAAGAAGATCGAGTTTCCCGACAGTGGAACGTTTGCGCGGTATAAAGCCGCTGGCGGGACGCTGGAGCTCACGGCATGGCGGCGGCAGAATGTGGATGAGACCGTGCGCCTCATCTACGAGGGCATCAAGGCGGAGAAGCGCTACGTGAAGTTTGGCATCAGCCCCTTCGGTTTGTGGCGTCCCAATTATCCTGAAGGCACCGGCGGCGGGTTGGATCCCTTTGAAGACCTCGGCGCGGATTCACGCAAATGGCTGCAGCAGGGCTGGGTGGATTACCTCACACCCCAGCTGTACTGGACGATCGACCGGCCGAAGCTCGGCTTCATCACCTACTACGACTGGTGGCTGGAGCAGAACACGCAGGGACGCCACATCTGGCCCGGCATGAATTCCTCCAAGGTCGGTGATGACCGCAATGCGGGTGAGATTTTGCACCAGATGAGCGTGCTGCGTGAGCGCGGTCTGAAAATGACCCCGGGCCACTTCCACTGGAACTTTGGCTCCCTGCACAAAGACCTCGGCAAACTCGGCACCTACACCAAAGAGCGCGCTTACACCTCACATGCCATCCCGCCTGCATCGCCATGGCTCAGCCAGACGCAGCTGCCAGCACCGCTCGTGGGCAAAACCGTCCCCGGGGGCAAGCTCACCGTGGACTGGCAGCATAGCGACATACGCTGGATGAGCGCGACGCGCTGGTGGGTGATGCAGGCGCAGATCAACGGCAAATGGATCACCTGGGAAACCTATTTCAAAGACCAGCTCAGTGCTCCATGGCCGGACAATGCCACCGCCGTGGCCATTCGTGCAGGCGGCCTTGGCTGGGAGGTGGGTGAGGCGGGAGTCGTGCTGAAATGACGGGCCAGTTCCAGCTCCTGTGTTTGAAGAAAACGAGCGCCTGACATGGGCAATGAAAGAAGCCGAAGTTTGAACGATTACTCAATATGCGAGTGTCGGAGCGAGGATCGACACAGCTATCCTGAATGGACATCCAATCTGCAGACCCTGCCCAACTAGCTCTAAGAGCGGTCAATCAAATTTCAGCCATGGTGGCCTACTGGGATTCGGAGCAGAGGTGCCTGTTCTCCAACGAAGCCTATCGGGAATGGTTTGGCAAAAGTCCGGCGGAAATGCTGGGCATGCACATGCAGGATCTTCTGGGTCCATTGTATGCATTGAATCTTCCCTACATTCAGGGGGCGCTTCGTGGCGAGCCCCAGCAGTTTGAAAGGCACATCCCTCTTCCCCAAGGCGGAGCCAAGGACAGCATCGCCACCTACACACCAGATATCGAGGATGGAGTGGTGCGGGGATTCTGGGTTCATGTGGCGGATGTGACCCCGCTGCGCATGCGTGAAGCCCAGCTGGAGCGTGCCATCTCAGAAAGAGACGAGGCACTGGCAGAAGTGCGCACCTTGCGCGGCCTGCTGCCGATCTGCGCCGCCTGTAAAAACATCCGCGATGGCGGTGGAGAGTGGCATGGCCTGGAGGCCTATGTCTCGGCGCACACGGAAGTCAGCTTCACGCATTCCCTCTGCCCGTCCTGCATGCCCATCTACTTTCCTGAAGGCTGAAAAGGTGTGGCGTCCTCTACGAACAAGGAGACTACAAAGCTGCTCGTTTTCTGGAGCCACATGTGGGTTGTCATCCCGGACACAGGCCGCATGTTATTTCCATGAGACCGAGGACATTCGAAATCCGGGGACTGCCCGCCATGCTGCTGCTGGGAGTGGTTGCCGTTGTGGGAGCCGGGCTCATTGCGTTGGTTCTCATGGTCGGTGCCGCTGTGGCCGTGGCCGGGCTGGCGATTTCCGCCGTTGCAGCCTTGTACTACACCCTGCGGCGCAAGCTCTCTGCCGGCACCAAGCGCGACATCTGGCTGGAGCCCGCTCCACCTGCCACGACGGCCTCACTTGAAGTGCGGGACATCGAGGTGGAGGTGCTGCCGGACAAGGAACGGTGAAGCTGACCGGCTCAAGCCGTGAAGCTTCACGCGCAATACTCGCGAAACAGGCCGCCCATCATGCATCCCAGCTGATTGCCAGGCGCGAAGTTGCCACGGGTGTAGAGCACAATCGCGTAGGGTATGTTGCGATAATAAAAGAACAGGGATTCGTGATCCCATTCGCCGTAGTTGCCCGTCTTGCCGCCGATGTAGGTGATGCTCGCTGGCATCACCCAGCGGCCAAGGCCGTACTGATCACGGCGCATTGCCTCCAGCAGCAGCTCGCAGCCATACTCGAGGCGGTAGTTCACGCAGCGCTCGTAGAACTCCGCGTAAAAGCGCGGTGACTGCCAGTTGTTGAGGATCTCCACATTCGGCAGATGGTATTTCTGCTCGAAGTACTGCTCATCGGCATGCGTGAGCCGGGCCATCAGGTAGTACCAGGAGGCGTTGATGCTCTGATCACAGGCATAGACGATGTTCTGAAACTCCTCGCGTGTGAGATTGCCACGGCGTTTCTCCAGCAGCACCGCCGCCACCGCAGGTTTGGGCATGGAACCGCCCACGAAAAGTTTGTCCGCCTGGAACTCGGCGAGGTAGCGACCGGTGGCGAGATTCTTCACCGCGTAGCCGATGCGCGGATCACGCTTGTGAGTGCGGTACACGTATTCCATGCCTGCTGTGAAAGGCCTGCCATGCGCACTGTGAGAGCGAAAGCGCAGCCGGGCACCCGAGGCGAGGAAGCGATTGTGATACTCCCACTGCGCACGCGTTTTGCGTGCCGAGACACCCAGCACCGAGGTGGCAGGAGCCGCACAACCGGCGAGCGCCGCAGGCAATGCAAGCAGTCCACGCTGCAACCAGGTGCGGCGTGTCTCTGGAAGCACTGAAGGGACATCCTCGGACATGGCGGGAAACTGCCTTCTTCAAAGCAGACCGCCACAGGGAAAATGTCAGAAGAATGTTAAAGAAAAAGGGGACGCCTTGCGGCGTCCCCTTCGTGGTTGATTGGATGTTGAGTCTCAGATCGCGGATTACTGGCCGCCTGGACGCCACTCTTCGGTGGCGAACTTGAAGGCCTGCTCCAGACCGACGAGGTCGGTGCTTGGGCGCAGAGCTTCGAAGGCCTGGCTTTCCTTCTGGATGTCGGCTTCGCTGTAGTTCATGGCCTTGATGGAAAGGCCGATGCGGCGCTCCACCTTGTCCACCTTGATGACGCGTGCTTCCACTTCGTCGCCCACATTGAGCTTGTCCTTGACCTTCTCGATGCGGTCTTCGCTGATCTGCGAGATGTGCACGAGGCCGTCGATGTCGTCTTCCAGTTCGACGAAGGCGCCGAAGGAGGCGATCTTCGCCACGCGGCCCTTCACGACGTCGCCCACCTTGAAGCGGGTGTCGATGATGGACCATGGATCGGTGTCGAGCTGCTTCATGCCCAGGCTGATGCGCTGGTTGGCCTTGTCGATGCCGAGAACCACGGCGTCCACTTCCTGGCCCTTCTTGAGGAGCTCGGAAGGATGGTTGATCTTGCGGGTCCAGCTGAGGTCGGACACGTGGATCATGCCGTCGATGCCTTCTTCCAGCTCCACAAACGCACCGTAGGCGGTGAGGTTGCGGACGGCACGCTTCATCACAGTGCCAATCGGGTAACGAGCGTCAATGTCGTCCCAAGGATTGGTGTCGAGCTGACGCACGCCGAGGCTGATCTTGCGCTCTTCCTTGTTGATGCCAAGGACGGAAGCTTCGATTTCCTGACCGACGGTGAGAACGTCCGAAGGACGCGCGATGCGCTTCGTCCAGGAGAGTTCGGAGACGTGGACGAGGCCTTCGACGCCTTCTTCCACTTCCACAAACGCGCCGTAGGCGACGAGCTTCGTGACCTTGCCGCGCACGCGCTGGCCGACGGGGTAACGGGCTTCGATGTTTTCCCAAGGATTGTTCTGAAGCTGCTTGAGGCCGAGGGAGACACGCTCCTTCTCGCGATTGACTTCGAGAATCTGGACTTCGATCTTCTGACCAATTCCGAGCATTTCGGAAGGATGGTTGAGGCGGCCCCAAGACATGTCCGTGATGTGGAGCAGTCCGTCCATGCCGTTGAGGTCCACGAACGCACCGAAGTCGGTGATGTTCTTGACGATCCCGATGACCTTGTCGCCAGGGGTGACGCCGTCGAGGAACTTCTGGCGCTGTTCGGCGCGCTCTGCCTCGATGACTTCGCGGCGGGAAAGGACGATGTTTTTGCGTTCGTCGTTGATCTTGACGATCTTGAACTCGAACACCTTGCCGACGTACTCGTTGAGATCCTTCGGTGGGATGATGTCGATCTGGCTGCCGGGGAGGAAGGCTTCGACGCCGACGTTGACCATGAGGCCGCCTTTGACGACGCTCTTGATCTTGCCTTTGACGAGACCGCCGTCCTTGAAGACGTTGTAGATCTTTTCCCAGTTCTGACGGTGGGCGGCTTTCTCCTTGGAGAGAACGACCATGCCTTCGTCGTTTTCGAGGCGTTCGAGGAGGACTTCCACCTCATCGCCCACCTGGATGTCTTCATCTTCGAACTCGTTGGAGGGGATGGCTCCTTCGGACTTGTAGCCGATATCGACGAGGATGACCTGCGGTTTGATTTCGAGGATCTTGCCTTTGACGATGGATCCTTCGGAAAGCTCGCGGAAAGAACCTGCGATCAGGTCTGCGAGAGTAGCTGTTGCGCTCATTATCTGTTTTTACGGGTTGCGAGTGTTTAGGAGGGAACCGCTCGCAAACCTCCACTCCTGAGGCGCACGGCGGGCTTTCGTCCCGCAAAGCCAAAAGGCCTCCGGACAAGAGGGCCGGGATTCTCGGAGAAGTTCCGTGTTTGGCAAGGGGGAAAGTAGGCTAAAAGGAGGCGGGCGCTGCCATCCGCACCTCAAACACCGTCTCGTCCTCGTGAGAACTGACGAGCCGCAGCTCTGCACCGTTCGCACGGGCCAGCTCCGTGGCGATGTTGAGGCCGAGGCCGAAGCCGTCGGTCTGCCGCGTGTGCGCCTTGTCCCCGCGGAAGAAGCGCTCGAAGAGGCGTTGCTGATTCTCCACCGGAATGGCGGGGCCGGTGTTGGTGACGGTGAACACGATCTGCGTGTCCTCTTTTGATAGGTGCAATGTGACGCGGCCTTGAGGGCGGTTGTATTTGATGGCGTTGCTCAGCAGGTTTTGAAACACCTGCTGCAGCAGCGCGCGGTCCGCATGCGCGGTGATGCCGGGCTTGATGTGATGTTCCAGAGTGAGCCCGGCCTGCTCGCAGAGGATTTCCCCGTCTTCAATGAGGCGCTCAAGATCGAGGCTGAGGTCGTAGTTCTCCGGATGCGTGGGCAGCCGCCCCGCATCTGCTTGGGAAAGCAGCAGCAGGCTTTGCGTGATCTGTTTGAGGCGCGAGGCTTCGGAGAACAGCGAGACAAAGCGCTCGTGCTCCTCGCTGCCGGGAGCGGCGTAGCGCACGGCGTCATCCAGATCTGCCAGCATGATGGCCAGCGGGGTCTTCAGTTCGTGAGAGGCGTCAGCGGTGAAGCGCACGGCCTGCTGGAAGCTGCCCTCAAGTCGCTGCATCATGCCGTTCAGCACGTCGATGAGCTGGGCGAACTCGCGGTTGTCATCGCGCTGCACAGGAATGCGCTCGGCCAGATCGCTCGCGGTGAGGCGTTGAGCGGTGCTCACCACGCGTTCCAGCGGTCGCATGGCCTGCCCGGAAGTCCACAGCGCACCGAAGCCAGCCAGCACCAGACCCAGGGCTCCCGCACCCACGTACCACCAGGCCATGCGGTTGATCTCCGCATAAAAATCCGTGAGCGAGAGGCCGATGAAGATGGTGTACGTGGGGCTGCTGAAGGCCCCGAAACGCCAGTCGATGCCGCCCGAGCGCGCGGTGAAGGTGGTCGGTTCGCGCACCATGGGCATCTGCGGGCGGAAGGGCAGATCACGCCCCTGCGGAGGTGGCGGCCTGCCAAATCCCGGTGTGCCAAGCAGATCGTCAAATTCGTTTTCCCTGCGCGGTGGTGGTGGGTCGCGCCGTCTTCCACCGGGTGGGCCGGGGCCTCCGCCTGGGGGCGCGACTGGCGGCGCCCGGCCGATTTCCTCCTGCGTCGGGAAACAGCTGCGGAAGTACACATTCAGATCTTTGGGGGCGTTGGGCGTGGCGAAGAGGGTCTTGCCCTGCGCATGCTCCTGAACCACCAGCACCGCATGGGTGGCATTGTGCTCCGCTGAAGTGCCAAAGACGAGGTCGGCGATCAATTTGAACTGATCATCCGTCGTGTAGGGGTCGATGCGGTTCCACACCCGCTGGGCGGGTGCAATGATGCGGTCATCGACACTGCGTTCCAGCGTCTGGCTGGCATACCACCAGGCGGCGGCACCAAAGCCCGCCACCAGCGTGCCTGCGACGATCATCGTCTGCAGGGCCAGGCGGGTGCGGAAGCTGCGGGTGTTGGCCGGGGCGCTCATGCAAGGAGGTGAACACCCCGACTCTCATGCGGGGAGCGAGGATTCGCACGAAGATAAACGCCTATTAATGTCCGCCCGCAGCTCTGTGTCATCCTCCGTTGCTCCAATGCATGGGTAACCACCCCACACCGCCATGCACCTTGGAGAAGACCACGCCAGCAGCCACACCACGGATTCATCCGCCCTTAATGCCACCTCAATGCTCTACAGCCGCCACTGGCCCGTGCTCTGCGCCTTTGCACGGGCACGCGGCTGCGAGGTTCACGATGCTGAAGACGCCGTGCAGGAATTGTTCGCCAAACTCGTGGCCCAGGGCCAGCACGAGCGTGCCGCAGCCATCGTGGATCATGGCGAGCAGGCAGCCTTCCTCTTTGCCCGTTTGCGCACGCACCTAATCAAGCGCTGGCAGCACCGCACACGGCAGCGCCGTGGAGGTGGCGTGGTCTGCTTCTCGTTGAGCGATGAAAACGGCGGCAACATCGACTTGGTCGATTCACGTCCTTCTCCCGATGGAGAAATGGACCGTGAGTGGGCCAGGGGCGTGATTGAGCGCGCACTGCATTCATTTAACCTCGAACTTCACGCTCAGGGTCGTGGTGAAATCTGGGACTGCCTTGAGGAAAACATCGTCAAAGGCTGCCGTGCCGCACGTCCGCAAAGTGGTGCGCTGCGTACGGCGCTTCACCGCGCCAAACGCCGCTTGCGCACGTTGATCCTGGCCGAATGCCGCGAGGACGAAAGCACGCTGCATGCAGTGCTGGCATGAGCCGGCACCCGCACAGGCTCAGCGAAAAATGCCGCGTTTCGGCGGAGATTCTTCAGGATGTTTTTTCGCCTCCTCGGCACGGAGTCTTTCCGCCGTGTCCTTGTACCAAAGCGGACCGTTGACCTTGAAGTTGTAAATCAAGTCACGGAAGTCGGTCATCAAACGCTGGTCATGCATCAGCGCTCCCAACAAACCTTTGCCGGCGGAGATGTTGGCACCGACCACAGCGAATGTGTCGGCGGCCTTTTTGATCGACTGCAGGGATGCATCGGCAGTCGCCATCAGCTTGTCCGCCTTGGCGATGGCCGGGTCGAGTTTGTCAAACATGGGCCCGAGTTTCTTGCTCGACTCCTCCATGTTTTTGGCCGCGCCTTTAAAGCTGGTGGCGGCGTCCTTGAGTTCCGCAAGCGCGGTCTTCAGGGTCTGTGCATTTTCTTCGCCCAGCACCTTGTCATCCACACGCTTGAGCGTGTTGTTGAGGTGCTCCATGCCTTCCTTGAAATTGAGAATCGTGGCATCGGAGAGAGCCTCTTTGTTCACCTTGCCCATGGCAGACTGGACATCTTTGAGGGCTACGCGCACGTCATCCAGCACCACATCGACTTTTTTCCCGACCTTCTCCGCCTGGCTCTGCAGGTCGTTCAGGCCGCCGCCTTTTTCACCTTCGATGATCTTGTCATAATCATGCGGCAGGAACACATCCGTTTGTTTGCCGGTGGGTTTGATTTCCACCAGCGCATCTCCCATCAGACCGGCTGAACCGATGGCAAAAGAGGCATCGGCTGGGATCATGACGTCCCTGAAGAGTTCCAGGTCGAGAATGACACCGGTGAAGGTTTCGTTGAGCTGCGGCTTTTTGTCCACCTTGCCCACGCGCGATCCGCCGAGAAAGACGGGCGAGCCTTCCTTGATGCCGGAGGCGTTTGGAAAGGCCACCTGCAGATGGTAGGTGTCCTTGAACACTTCGCGCACGCGTCCGAACATCAGAATGAGGCCACCGAGCAGGAGCAGCCCGACGAACAGAAAGAGTCCGACGAGCATTTCGGTTTTTTTATCGCTGTCGATCATGAGATGAGAAGAATGAGGGTGAAAAGGGGCGGGTTCAACCGGTGATGTCGGAACGGCCGTTGATAAAGTCCTGCACGACTTGATCGGTGGACTCACGCAGCTCCGTGGGAGTGCCCAGAAAACGGATCTGGCCACGGTAGAGCATGGCCACACGGTCGGCGATCTTGAAGATACTGCGCATGTCGTGGGTGACGATGATCGACGTGACTTTGTAGCGGCGCTGCATGCGCAAAATCATCTGGTCGATGACGTCGGAGCCGATGGGATCGAGACCGGAGTTGGGCTCGTCGTACAGGATGCACTCGCTGTGGTCGATGATCGCACGCGCAATGCCCGTGCGTTTGCGCATGCCCCCGGAAAGAGCGGTCGGGAATTTATGCCGGTGCTCGTCCAGATCCACGGCCTGCAGGGCTTCACGCACGCGGCGGTCGATTTCCGCCCGGTCACGCACACCGTGCTCCAGAAGCGGGAAGGCCACATTTTGCTCGACCGTGAGATTGTCAAAGAGTGCCGCGCCCTGGAAGAGCATGCTCACCTTTTTCCGAATGGGGGCCATCTCACGTTCCTTCAAACGGTTCACGTGCACGCCATCCACGTAGATCTCGCCACTGTCCGGTTTGATCAGGCCGATGATGTGTTTGAGCGTCACCGTCTTGCCCTCACCGCTGGGGCCGATGATGCAAAGCGTCTCACCATGCTGGAGCGTGAGGTTGATGTTCAGCAGCACCTGCTGGCTGCCAAAGCGTTTGCAGACGTTTATCAACTCAATGAAAGCATGCGGGCTGCCGTTGTCAGAGGCAGGGGCAGAGGCTGGAGTCGTGCCGGTGGTTGGTTCAGCCATGACTTAGACAGTGCCGATGGGGAAGACGTAGTTGAGCAGGATGGAGAGGAAGAAATTCACGATGAGCAGCACGAGCGAGGAGATGACCACCGCACGGGTGGTTCCCAGACCGACGCCGACTGCGCCATTTTCAGCGGACAATCCCTGATGGCATGAAATCAAAGTGATCAGCATGCCAAACACGAAGCCTTTGATCATGCCAATGCTGAGATCCTCCATGTTCGTGTGATCGAGCATGTGGGCGAGGTACCATGCGGAGGGCATGTCATAGCCGAAGCTCGTCACCAGGTAGGAGGCGAACAGGCCAAAGGAAATGCTCTCTGCCACCAGGAATGGCATCGAGATCATCATCGCCAGGAAACGTGGCAGGACGAGGAAATCGACCGGATGCACGCCCATCACGCGCAGGGCGTCCACCTGTTCGGTGACTTTCATGGTGCCAATGTCAGCCGCCATGGCAGCGCCTACGCGGCCTGCCACCATCAGCCCGGCCAGCACCGGCCCCAGCTCACGGCAGAGCGCCACGGAGACCACGGCGCCCACGGTGGTCTCAAAGCCGAAGTCCTTGAACTTGGCGTAGCTTTGAAACGTGAACACCGCACCGGTGAAGGCACCGGTCACAATCACCACCGCCTGTGAGCCATAGCCGATGGCCACGATCTGCTGCGCCACCAGCTTGAGCCGCCACACGCCCGAACGAACAGCAATCGTCAACTCGCGCATCAAGTCTGCGAGCTGTCCGAGATAGACTAGAAAATGTAGGAAGGTGCGGCCCGGTAGGATCAGCAGGCCTGAAGGTAAATCCATTACGCTTTTATCATCGCATGTTGTGGCATGAAGGCAAATTAACCGAGCCCTTGGAGACGAAAATGAAAAGCCCCGTCTGGAGACGATCCAGACGGGGCAAAGGTATTGAACGACTGCTTGTAGCAACGAATGCTACTGCGGCGGCACGCGGAAGAGCTTGCCGGTGTAGGGGCACTTGACTTCCATGCCGACGGGAAGGCCGGTCACATCCACCAGCTGATGCTTGGCGGCAAACGGGCTGTTCACGAAGCCAGGGCGTCCGGCGATGGGGGAACCGTAAGGCAGCTCGGCCACTGGGGCGGCGGGGGTTGTCGGTGCCACCGATGGAGCGGAGGGTGTTGTAGTGGTCATGGCGGCCACGTTGCTGTTAGGAGCCACAGGTGTGGTGCGCGGACGTTCAGGCGCTGCAGGTGTCTTTGTCGGACGATTCGCTGCGACGTTGGAAGGGGCGGCGGTCACGCTGCCTGGAACCAGGAAGGGACGCTGCGTGTAAGGGCAGACCACTTTGGAGCCAGCAGACATTCCGCGCACATCCACCAGGCGTGGTGGATTGGTGAAGGGAGTGCGAACATAGCCGGGGAGGTCTGGCACTGCCTGCGCCACAGGCATCGTGGATGCATTCAGCATCGCAGGAGGTGGTGTCGCAGGACGGTCAGGACCCACGATCGGGCTGGGCGTCTGCACTGGAGTCGTGCTTTTTGCCAGCGTCGGCGAGCCATTCGTGGCTCCGAGCGGACGACTTTCGTGTCCCATGTAGTAGGTGATGAGCCCACGACTCTGGATCGCCTGCCATGCCTCACGGGGAGGAACGGCACAGGATGCCAGCATGAGCGTCACAACACTTGTTGCGACGAGATGAACCGGGGAATGAGGTGCTTTGGACATAGGCGTGGCGACGGTTAATTTTAAAGTGGCATTCTCATTTTAACGATCTTTTTAAATTATGCAACAACAAGGATGGTAATGCTGTGCAACAAAATCTATCCTTATTAAAAAAACAATAATATCACGCCTGCCTTGTATATCTCGCTGAGATGTGCGCTTTTGACCTCATGCAATGGCGCATCATCACTGTTGGAAAGCCCGGTCACCCGTGGGTTAAAGAGGCTGTGGAGCTCTATTGGAAGAGGCTTCAGCACTACAGTCATTTCGAGCATGTGGTGATTAAAGAAGCTCCTCTGGAGCGAGTGGAGAAACAGATTGAGGCTGCGTGTGCTGGTGATCTTTGCATTCTTCTAGACGAGCGTGGCAGGCAGTTGCGCAGTGTGGAGATGGCCAAATGGATCGAAAACGAAGAGGTTTCCGGTCGCAAACGCATCTGCCTCGTGATCGGGGGGGCGGACGGTCACTCCCCGCAGTTTCGTGCCAAGGCCAAAATGGCCTGGTCCCTTTCCACCCTCACCATGCAGCATGACGTCGCCTGGGTGATGCTGATGGAGCAGATCTACCGTGCTTATACTATTATTCGCGGGGAACCCTACCACCGTGAATGATTTCACCAACCTTAAGGATCAAACTTGCCTCCCGGCTCGTTTATTGCTGAACTGAGACGCAAATCTTCGCACTTTCGCCTTGCTGATAACTTGGGAGAACCTAAATTTCAAATTTTCTCAACTAATCGCGACATGTCATCCTCGGTCCTTAGAAACGTCATTCACCCCAAGGCGCAATCCGCGCCGCTGGAGAAGGCGCGTGATGAGGCCCAGGAACCGCGCACGGGAGTTCAGGGCGGCGCAGAACCTCCCAAACACGAATCGGAGGACATGGAGCTGGTGCTGGGGGTGCTGGTGGAAAACGCCCCGGTGGCCATGGCCATGTTTGATCGTGGCATGCGCTACATGCTGGCCAACCGCCAGTGGATCACTGAATTTGGCCTGCAGCAGGTGCAGCCGCTGGTCGGCAAGAGCCAGTATGAAATTTTTCCCGGACTGCACCCCGGCTGGAGACAGGTGTATGAACGTGCCCTGCAGGGGCACATCGTCCGCAGCGAGCATGATTCCCTCAGCGGACCCGATGGCCAGCATCTGGTCTATCGGTGGGAAGTGCGGCCCTGGCGCAAGAAGCGTGACGCCGCTGTCGGCGGCCTGATGGTCACCTGCGAGAAATTCAGCTCGCCACAGCCTACGGGTGAAGATGCTGTCAAAGCACCTCCAGCTTCAGAGGATCAAGACAGCTCCCAGCCTGTGGCGAAAACGCCCGATCCGCTGGATTGCTCCATTCCGATGCTGATCCTCAATCTGGACGGAGCGATCCTGCGAGCCAACGTCGCCGCTGCGCACCTGACCTTGGACAAAGGAATTCAGGAGGGCACCACCTGCTTTTGGGAAGTGTTTGGTGAAGGCCGGGACTACAGCGCCCTGCGTCAGCAGACGCTCGATGCACTCACCCGCGTGGCGCTGGCTCACTCACCGGTGCCGGTCTATATCACCACGCACAAGGATTCCTCCCCGGATCCTTCCACCCCTTCCCGCTGGCTGGTTTCAGCGCTGGCACGCAAAGGGGCGGATGATTCCCCACGCCAGGTCATGGTGATGGGCTTTCCTGCTTCGCCAGCCGCGGAAATCGTGCCTCGCTTCATTCCGCCCATGGCTCCTCCTGCGTCCGTGGTGCTCCCCCCTCCCCTTCCTGCGGCAGCGCCGGTGGATGATGCTGTTCAGCAGCGTTTGGAAAACGAGCTTTCGCGTGCACGGCAGGAGTTGCGCACTCTCGCCGAGGCGCAGCAGGCCTTCGGCAGGCGTGAGTCCCGCCTGCGCAGCTATCTTGAAGGCATTCCCTGCGGAATCTTCGTTTTGGATGAACGTGGCATGCCAGTGTATCAAAACGAAGGCCTGGCCAAACTGCTGGGGCGCCCGCTCGAAGCGGATCAAACCGTCGAAAGCTGGCTGGCTCATGCATGCTCCACCGAGGAGCATCGCGCCCAAGTCGTGCTGGCCTGGCGTGAAAGCGTCTGGCGGCGTCAGTTGACGCGCACCGTGTCTCTCGCCACGGCGGACGGCCTGCTCAAAGAACTGGAGTTTCATCCCATTGCCCTGCCCGGCGGGGGGCTGCTCGTCAGCATTCAAGACGCCACCGAGCACACCCGTCATGAAGAGCAGCTCCGCAGCATGGAGGCCAAGCTCCGCACGCTCATGCAGGGCAGTCCCATCGCCATTGTCATGACGGACAAGGCCGGCGTCATCTTCGAGGTCAACCAGCATGCCGAAGAACTTCTCGGCAAGGCCAAGTCCGAGCTGCGGCGTTATCCACTGGATGCCTGGCTGGATCCTGACAGCGCCACCGCGCGGCGTGATGCTCTGCGCTCCCTGCAAAACAGCGGACGTCAGGCGGAGGCGCTGGGAGTTCGCATCAAACGCATCGATGGTTCTTTCTCCCACGCCATCCTGCACCTTGCAGCCGTTCCAGATGCGCAGGGGGAAACGCATTGCACCATCCATTACCTGCAGGAGGTCCATGAAGCCGTGGCCGCCCCCCTGCCTGAGCCAGCGTTTTCCACCGCACCCATTTCTCAGGCACCTGCCGCAGCTTCCCGGCCGGCCAGCGTCATCCTGCTCACCACGGATGCGAATGGCCGTGTGCGCACCTGGTCGGTGCACGCCCAGCAATTGTTCAGTCTCGAGGCCGCCGCCGCCGTCGGCCGGCCGCTGCATCAGTTTTTCCGCCCTTCAGACGCCACCGGCTTTTTTGCAGATCTCGCCGCACAGGCAGCCCATCCTCAGAGCATCGTTCAGCGTCCGTTTTTCGGCGGGAATGGCAAACGCGGGGAAGTGGAAACCAGCGTGCGTGTTCTTGAGGAAGGCGGGGTTGAACTCAGCGCCCATTTCAACGCCGAGGTCGAGACTCCAGCCGTTTCTTCGCTGCCTGCCGCGATCCTGAAAGCCGCCATCCCGCTGGCTTTCCAGGTGGTGTCGCCTTCCAGCCAGCGCTGGCCGGTTGTCGATCTCGAGCGCGAAAAACTTCTGCTCACCGAGACGCATCATCGCATCAAGAACCATCTCCAGATCATCTCCAGCCTGCTGAACATGCAGATCAATGGCGTGAGTGATCAGGATGCCCGCAATGCCCTGCGCTCCAGCCAGAACCGCGTGCGTGCCATCGCCGCACTGCATCAGCACTTGTATCAGGTCGCTCTTGGAAAGGGTGACACCTTCAGCGACTTCTCGCGCGATCTCGTCGCGCACCTGCGTGAATGCTACGAGGTGAAGGCGGACCAGATCAAGGTGGATCTGGAAGTGCAGGAAGGCCCCATTGAGCAGGAGTGGCTCATGCCGCTCGCCCTCACGCTCAATGAGGCGCTCTCCAACTGCTTTGAGCATGCCTATCCGCATGGCCGCGAAGGCTTGATCACCGCCACGCTGACCTACACCCAGGGCAGTGGCGAACTCGTCATCAGCGATGATGGCGTGGGCCTGCCCTCCGACTTCCATCCCGGTGAAGGCGGCGGCCTTGGCCTCAAAATCCTCGCAGTCTTCGCCGATCAAATGCGCGGCCAGCTCTTTGTCCGGGGCAATCCCGACCAAGGCACCGAGATCAAGCTGCGTTTCCCGCTGGCAACGCCCGAAGGTTAAACCATCGGCGTAGCATATTCCTTTTGCCAACTGCGGCACTGCCGTGACAATGGGGCGTGCTGACCCCACCCACGGCCTGCCTGTGCCTCCTGGCGTTTCTAACGCTTGGTCTTTCGGATGTCCTCGCGCAGCCCGTCACCACACGCACGGACAAAGTGGCCGAGCTGCTCAACGACTGGTTTGCCAAAGGCACTGCGGCCGGACTCCAGGCCATCACCTATGAAAATCGTGACGGCCAGCATTCGCCGCTGAATACTGCGCAGTATCCGCAGCTGCAGGTGTACAAAGGGGCGGAGAATGAAAAAGGTGCCGCCACTATGGTCCGCTCCCAGCCGACCTTGGGCAACTGCTCCATGGCATCTGGCGCCACGCAGATGGGTTGCCTGCCGCGGATCATCACGATGGACCCCGGGGGCAATGTCTTCCTCGCCAAGCAGTACCTCTCCAACAACCTCTTCATCTATCCTGAACACCAGGACTACGACATCGGTGCCAATGGACAAGGTGGCGGTGGGTATGGCGATCTCCTGCCGCTGAACACCCCCTGCCTGCTCATCTCCCAGGGCTCCTCCTTCACCGATCAGCCCTTCCTCAAGGCCCTGCTTTCCGCCACCGCCGCCTTTCCGCCGGACACGCAGAAGCTCCTCATCGAAAAGCGCCTGCTCATGCCCACGCTGCAGTCCATCTTTCGCCGCTCGAACACGGTGGTGCAGACACCCGAGGACTACTTCACCGGCAAAGCCCATCCGCCCGTCTTCGACGGCACACAGATCGACGAGGAGAAAATGGTACGCATCGCCCATGACATGACGCCGGAGAAAATCCCGCCGCTCGTGCTGCTGCGTGTCATCGAGGAAACCAAGATCGAGCCCGGCAAGAATTTCTTCGAGCTGGCCAACCCGCATCCTTGGAAGCTCTCCGATACTCCCGTCTCCATCGCCCGCATCCTGCGTGGCAATGAAGCCGAGCACGGCATGCTCATCGGCTTTGATAAAACCATGAACCTCTTCAAAGCCCCGCTGCAAATGCGCGCCGTCGTGCTGCAGGGAGATCCGCGCTTCGTTCACATCGAGTCCGAACCCGGCGGCGATGTCATGCGCCTCCGCATTCGTTGGGAGCCGCCTGTGATCACCACCACCGGCATCCGCAGCCATCGCATCGACATCGGCATCTTCGCCGACAACGGCTCCAGCATCAGCGCCCCTGCCATCATCAGCTTCTACATGCTGCCCAACGAGATGCACTTCTACGATGAGAAGGGCCGTGTCTCTGAAATCCACTACCAAACTCACAATCCAGACTTCGGTCTGCCCGTCACGGAAACCGACCCCCGCTGGGTGAAGATCCTCCTCGCCTTCAGCATGAAGGACACCAACCTCCGCAGCCGCCTGCTCGATCAAATTCTCACGCCCGACGAACGCAGCGGTCTGCAGCAGCAGTATCTCATGCTCAAACCCCTTCTCGATGCCTTCACTGCCATCGAAAACGCCGACAAACGCAAAGACGAGGCCGCCCAGCTGCGCGCGAAACTAGGCGAGGCCATCAGCTCCGCCTTGAAGAAAAAAGTCGCGGGAAAATCCGATCTCACCGTGCGCGCCACCATCGACAAAGTGCTCACCGCCATCGCCAGCTTTCATCCCTTATATCTCGGCTCGCAGCGTGAGCTCGACGCACTCGCCGCGGCTTCGTCCAAATCAACCGCTGTCGCCGATGTCCGCGCAGAGCTTCACCGCCTCATCATGCAGGGCGTTCTCGTTGAGCAGGCCTCCGGGCAGATCGACACCATGTCCCCGCCGGAAAAGCTTTCTCTCGGCGAGCGCTACATGCTGCGTGGCCTGAACCTCACCCTTCTCAGCCAGGTGCTCTTCCCCGACGTCCTCGATCGCTCCACCGCCCCCGCCTACGTCAGTCCGCGTCTCACCACACCCAAGCAGTGGCGCGATGTCTATCGCTACGATCCCGACTCCGGCGCACTCAAAGGCTGGATCCGCTACGCCGACTCCCGCATCGCCAACTTCGACGCCGAAGGCCGGCTCCTCCCCGATGGCCCGCAGGGCAAGTCCATCCCCGTCCTCTATGTCATGAATGAAAAAGGACTGCTCACCTGGCGTCCTCAACCCGAGCCAGCGCCAGTAACTTCGTCATCGAAGTGAGGAACGAACGCTGCTACCGCTTTCGCAGGCCGTGCCAGCAGCCCCTCAGTCATAGCTCAGCACATCGTGCATCTTCCATGACAGGCGTCCCTTGCTCACTCCATCTTCGCTCCACCGCCGCAGGTCCAGCTCCTCAAACGGCTCCAGCCACTTCAATGCCGCCTTCAGTTCCCCCGCGCCTCCGCTCTGCGCCCTTACCGTCGCAAACGCCTTCAGAAACTCCCGCAGCTTGGTGATGCTCAGCTTCACCCGCATTCCTTTGGCAGGATTCGCGTTCGGCTGCTTGAGTACTTCGGCCAAATGACTCTGCTGCACACGTGATGTGCCCAGCATGAAGAGTCGATCATTCAGCGACGCACACGGCCCCAGTTCTCTCGAATCAAACGGCAGCTCATAGCTGTAGCTCGTCAGATCACCGCTTCGCTTCACCACCACTTTAGGCAGCTCGATAGGTTGCGGTGAGGGCACGTTTTTCAGCAGCTTCTGCAGTGCCGTCTCCATGTTATCCCAGGACACCCCGATCAACGCGCGGTTCTTGATCTCATGCACACTGGCAAAGCGTGGCACCGGCACCGCTTCACCTCCCGGCGGCAGGCCCGGCAGCACCGGCATCTTCCCGCCGATGTCGAGGATGAAAGCCCCGTCCCCGCTCAGTGCCTTCTGCCAGATCGTCTTCGTGCCGTCATACATGGCGATGACGTTTGGCAGCACCGCCAGATCCGCCAGCTTGAACATCTGCGCCGACTGCTCACCGCCCACACCCGCCTTGACCAGTTCATGCGCCGTCGCATGCACCGCACGCATCCACGCTTCAAAATACGCTCTCCCCGTTCCAGCGTCCGACCCCTGCCCGCTCACGCCAAACACCAGCTCCGGTTCATCCAGCAACGCCGAGAACTGCGATGCCTTCGCCAGCTCTGCGGTTTCCGCCGCTGAGGTCCCGCCGGCCATTTCCATCTGCAGCCCGCCGTCCCACCACGCCACGGCCGCGCCGTTTGTGTGTTCGTTGCGGTAATAAGCGCGCTCCGCTGCTGCCAGCTCGACCACCTGCGGCTCCAGGGCACGTGCCACGCCTGAAAAAATCTTCTCCCGCTGCAAGCCCGCCATCACTCCCCGCACGATGGGCTGAAACGGGTGGTCCGATTGCAGCACGTCCAAGAACACACCGTCCCAGCACTCGATCAAACCCAGGCCCTTCAGCGCATGCGCATCCAGCGTGCGCAGCTCCGGCCGCGCCAGCAGCGAATCCTCCACCGAGTTGGCCAGTCGGATCTGATCCTTCGACTTCCCCACCGCCACATACGCACTTTGGGCGCCCAGGCCCAGAGCCAGCACCCACTTCTTGCGCGCCAGCACCTCCAGACCACGCGCCATCCGGTCCTTCATTTCCGGCGTGATCCCCGGCACGGCCTGCGCCAGCACCTCCAGCCACTGCCGCCGCCGCTCCGCCGTCAGCACCTGATCCATCGCGATCTCATTCACCGTGATCTTTTCTCCCTGCGCCGTCACGATACGTGACTGCGGCGCATCACCCAGCCAGTCCGCCAGATGCAGCAAGTCGCTGAACCGTTTCAGCACCTGCTCCGGCTCCGGCGATGCCACACCGATCATCACCGGCGGCATTTCAAAGCGCTCCAGCAGCAAGATCAGCGCCTCCAGTACGTCGGGGTCGCGCAGCGCGGCCTCCATCAGCTTCTTCGCATCAAAACTCGTGCCCAGACCCGCCAGCACCCCGCCGCTCATCATGCCGCGATACGCCGTCTCATTGTATAGATCGTTCAACTGCCGCAGCAGTACCAGGCTCTTCACGCTGTCCTTGCCAAAGGCCACAAACGCCTCATCCACCGTCACGCTGCTCGTCTTTTCAGGTGTCGGCGCCTTGTCCTCCAAAAACGTCATCATCTGCCCCCACCAGCGTGAGGTCTTCAGCGCCTCCGTGTGCTTTTTCAACTGCACGCTGCTCACGCAGAATTCCACATCCACCGGCACGCGGCCTGCCAGCCCCAGCCGGTCAGCCTCCGTCAGCAGCGTCGGCATCACCACCACCGGAGCTTCGGCCTTGGGCTTTGTGGCGGCCTTTTTCTTCCCGCAGCCGCACAGGAGCAGTGATCCGGGCAGCAATAATGACGCAATCAAAATGACGCAGGACGAAGCTCGAAGTTCACGCCTCAAGAGCCGTGGCCACTCATTCGTCATTCGCCATTCGGGTTTCGTCATTTCAGCGCAGCGTAAACCCGGTGCACATCATCGTGTCCATCCAATGTTTGCAGGAAATTCGTCACTTCCTCGCGCTGCTCATCCGTCAGCTCCGGATATTCCTTCGGCACGTAGCTCATTTCAGAAGTCGTCACCACCCAGCCCGCCGCCTTCAGCGCCTTCGTCACGGCATCCAGCGTCGTCGTCTGCGTGAAAAACCGCGCGCCGATATGGCCCGCTGCTTCTTCATCCTCGACCTCCATCGGCTCCACATTCTCCGCCTCGGCATTCAGCGCAGCCTCCTCGATGTCCAGCGACTTGTCCGCATGGTGAGCTTCGATCAGGCCCACATGGTCAAACATCCACATCACCTTGCTCATGGTGCCTGCACGGAACAGCACCTTGATGTCCGAGGCCGTGCGGTTGTTGTTGTCCGTCAGGCATTCCACGATCACCGGCACACGGTGCGGCGTGAAGCCCTCATACGTCGTCGTTTCATACTGCACCGCATCCGGCCCGGTGCCCGAGCCCTTCGCGATCGCACGTTCGATCGTTTCCCGCGTCACACTTTGCTTCTTCGCAACTGCGACCGCCGCCGCCAGTCGGGCATTGTACTCCGGGTGCGGCCCGCCCAGCTTCGCCGCCACCTGGATTTCACGCACCAGCTTGCCCGTGATCTTCCCCTTCTGGTCTGCGGCCATTTCCCGCCATTTCTGTTTCCATTGTGCGCCCATGATGTGTCTTTCAGTTCAAAGTTAGACCGTAATCAAAGGTGGGAGCCGTGGGAATGCAAGGAGCACCAATCGCATCATGACACCCGAGTTGATTCAGCAAGGTCAAAAAAGACGATCTCGCTCTGAATGGCCGAGTTCACTCACCCATCCCAAGGCACATCTGAAAAGCGATGATAAAGTTCGGTGGTCGGCGCGGGCTTGGCATTGAAACGTCGATGATAAGCGAGGGTTCGGGAAAAATGAACGCTCCTCCTTCCCACATGCACAGTCTGTTTGCTGTCCCTCAATGAGAGCTCCAAGAAGCTTTCAGAGGTTGCATAGCGGGATAGTTCACCCAAAATCTCATGGTTCCAAAGCGATGTCGCCACCACCATCAGGACCAGCAAGCCTGTAGAAAAAATGCCCCAAGGCAGGCTCCATTTCCATTTGCTGTCAATGCACGCCAAATGCCAGTCAGGGATGCGATGAAGGAAGGGTCTTTGTGAACGCATGCCAAAGCATGACGTCAATGAGACCCTTATCTTGGGCTCCTCCTGCCACCACCCTCACAAAAACCGTGCCGTCTCACTCCCTTTGCACTTCTTCACCTGCTCAGGCGTTCCGGCCGCGACAAGCTTTCCACCTTCAGGCCCAGCTTCGGGACCGATGTCGATGAGATAATCCGCCTCGGCATACACATCCGGATGATGCTCAATGACCACCACCGTGTGACCTTCATCCACCAGTCGGTGAAGAACATCGATCAAACGCGCCACGTCCTGCATGTGCAGCCCGATGGTTGGCTCCTCAATGAGATACAAATTCCTCTTCCCGGCCACGGTGATGCCCTTGAGCCGCTCCTTGTTCGTGCGGCCATCTCCGCTGCGCAGTTCGGTGACGAGCTTGATGCGCTGCGCCTCGCCACCGCTCAGTGTCGGACTGGGCTGGCCAAGCTGCAAATAACCCAAACCCGTGTCAGCCAGCAGCTTGAGCGGACGCGCGATCTTCTGCACGGGTGCGAAGAACTCCGCCGCTTCGGTGATGCTCATGCGCAGCACATCGCCGATGTGTTTGCCGTTGTATTCGATCTCCAGCGTGGATGAATTGAAGCGCAGGCCGTTGCAGGCCTCGCAATGCACGCGCGTGGTCGGCAGGAAGGCCATCTCCACCTTGATCTCGCCATTGCCGCCGCAGACTTCGCAGCGTCCGCCTTCGGTATTGAAGGAGAATCGGCTGGCCGTATAGCCACGGGTGCGCGCTAGAGGCACCTGCGCAAACAGCGCGCGGATGTCATCGAGAATGCCCACATACGTGGCCGGGCACGAGCGGCTGGTCTTGCCAATCGGCGACTGATCCACCTCGTGCACCGTCTGCAGATTTTCAAAGCCGCTGATGCTCTTCCAGGCCTTCACCACCTTCGCCTTCGACTTGCTGATCTTCTCCCGCACCGCCGGCGAAAGCGCGCCATGCATGAACGAGCTCTTGCCGCTGCCGCTCACGCCCGTCAGCACGGTCAGACGACCCAGTGGGATGGACACATCGATGTCCTTCAAATTGTTCGCCGTCGCGCCGGTCACACGCAGCCAGCCTTCCTTCGCTTTCAGCGCTGGCAGCGCCCGGCGTGAGCCGCGCACCGGATGCTTCAGCGGTGTGCGCAGGCTCGCGCCCGTGACGCTGTTCTTGTTCTTCAAAATCTGCGCCATCGTTCCCTGCGCCACGATCTGGCCACCAAACTTGCCCGCGCCAGGCCCCAGATCGAGGATCGTGTCCGCACGCTTCATCGTTTCATCATCGTGCTCCACGACGAGCAGCGAGTTACCCTTGTCCCGCAGCGCCATCAGCGTGTCGAGCAGCTTCTCATTGTCGCGCGGATGCAGCCCAATGGTCGGCTCATCCAGCACATACAGCACCCCGCGCAGATTGCTGCCCAGCTGTGCCGAAAGCCGTATGCGCTGCGCCTCACCACCGCTGAGCGTGTCCGCGCTGCGATTCAACTGAAGGTAGCCAAGACCCACCTCCTGCATGAACTTCAACCGCTGGGCGATCTCCTTCACAATATCCCGCGCGATGATTTCTTCGGTGCCTTCAAACCTAAACTTCGCCAGCAGCCTGCCCGCATCTCCCGCCGTCAATCCGGCGAACTGCTGAATCTTCGTGCCCTGCAGCTGCACCGCACGGCCGATCTCATTGATACGGCTTCCCTGGCAACTTGGACAGATCTCACGCGGCTTCTCTTCCTCTTCATCCGCGCTTTCAAAACGACGCTCCTCTTCGAGTTCCGCCTCCAGCACCGAGACATCCGGCTGCCGGTCGCTCAAATCCGTTTTGTGGCCCTTCACGCCAAAGCCACGGCAGTCTTTGCACCAGCCATGCGGGCTGTTGAAGCTGAACAAACGCGGGTCCAGCTCTTCAAACGAGAGACCGCATGAGGGGCAGCTCATCTCTGTGCTCAGCACGTGCATCGTCTTGTCATTGAGCCGCAGCTTGATCGTGCCCTTGCCCATCTTCAGCGCCGTTTCGATCAGTGGCCGCAGTTTCTCGGCATCATCGCTCTTTGTCACGCGCCCGATCACCGCATCAATCGTGTGCTCCTTGAAACGCTCCAGTTTCTGGAAGCCCATCGTGTCGCGGAACTCGCCGTCGACCAGCAGCGTCTCGATGCCATGCCTTCCTGCATGCTCTGCCACATCCGTGTGGAAACCTTTGCGCGCCTTGATCAGCGGCGCCAGCAGATGCCCGCCACCGCTGCGCAGATGCTGCTGCACCGTTTTCAGAATGGCCTGCACGCTCTGTTTCTTCACCGGCACGTTGCACGTCGGGCAGTACTGCGTGCCCAGCTTGGCAAACAGCAGGCGGAAAAAGTGATACACCTCCGTCACGGTCGCGACGGTCGATTTGCCGCCGCCGCGCGAGATGCGCTGCTCGATGGCCACCGTTGGCGGCACACCTGTGATGAGATCCACCTCCGGTTTCTCCATCTGCTCCACAAACGTCCGCGCATACACCGACATGCTGTCCAGAAAGCGCCGCTGCCCTTCCGCAAAGATCAGATCAAACGCCAGCGACGACTTCCCGGAGCCGCTCAGTCCCGTCACCACCACGAATTCATCCCGCGGAATATCCAGCGAGATGTTTTTCAAATTGTGCTCCCGTGCGCCGCGGATGCTGATCGTGTTGCTGGTCTCCTGCGGCAGCGAGAGCTCTCTCCTTGGAGTCTCCGCCACACGGCTCGCAGCATGCCCCTTCGAGCCTGAAAGCAGCTCATGGAGATAGCGCCCCGTGTGCGAAGCCGCGCACTCCGCCACTTCCTCGGGTGTGCCCGCAATCACCAAGCCTCCGCCCGCCTCTCCGCCTTCCGGTCCGAGATCAATGACCCAGTCGGCGCATTTGATTACTTCCAGATTATGCTCAATGACCAGCAAACTGTGACCTTCCTCAACAAGGCGTTGCAGCAGCTTCACAAGCAGCGCGATGTCATCAAAGTGCAGGCCCGTCGTCGGTTCATCCAGCAGCAGCAGACTGCCTGTCGCTGAGCCCGCTGGGTTTTCAATCAAATGCCCGATCAGCTTCAGCCTCTGCGCCTCACCACCCGAAAGCGTGTTCAGCGGCTGCCCCAGCTTCAAGTAGCCAAGCCCTGCCTCATTCAGCAGATGCAGCTGCGCTACGATCTGCTTCGCTTTCTTCGACGACTCAAACAGCGGGCTGCTGAACCACTCCACCGCAGCCTCCGCCGTCATGCCGAGCACATCATGAATGCTCTGCCCATGCAGCAGGATCTTCAGTGCCGGCGGCTGGTAGCGCTTCCCTTCACACTCGGGACAGGTCACATACAGATCGCTGAGGAACTGCATCTCGATTTTTTCAAAGCCATTGCCCGCGCAGCGCTCGCAGCGCCCCTCGCCGGAATTGAAACTGAAGAAGCCCGGCATGATGCCCTGCGCCTTCGCATCGTCCGTCTCGGAGAAAAGTGTGCGGATGTGATCAAACGCCCCCAGAAACACCGCCGGTGTCGAGCGCGGTGTACGTGCCAGAGGCGACTGATCCACCATCACCACCTCATGCAGTTGCTCCCAGCCCGTGATCTTGCTCACACGCCCCGGCTCTTCTTCACACACCTCGCCGCGCAGACGTTGCAGGTTCCGGTACAGCACATCATGCACCAGCGTCGATTTCCCCGAACCGCTCACGCCGGTGATGCAGCAGAAAACCCCAAGCGGAATGTCCACGTCCAGCTTCTTGAGGTTGTTTTGCCGAGCGCCTCGGATGCTCAGAAAGCGTGCGACATCGCGCGTGAGCGTTTTGGAGTGCTCCAGTCCTCTGGAGCTTTTCGCGGACCGCGAGGCTTTCGAAAGCGCCGGAGGACCGGCGCACTCCAGAACGCTGTCGCGTTTGATAGACCGCCGCTGCGCCGGAATGGGCACGCTCTTCCTCCCAAACAAATAATCCCCTGTCAGCGATTTCACCTTCGCCCCCAGCTTCTCCAGCGGCCCGCTGTACACCAGCTCGCCACCCTTCTCTCCACGCCCGGGACCAATGTCGATGAGGTTGTCCGCGCTGCGCATCACCGCCTCTTCATGCTCCACGACCAGCAGCGTATTGCCCTTGTCGCGCAGTCCTTCCATCACACCAATGAGACGTCCAATGTCGCGCGGATGCAGGCCGATGCTCGGCTCATCCAGCACAAACAGCGTGTTCACCAGCGAGGCTCCGAGACACGTCGTAAGATTCACGCGCTGCAGCTCGCCGCCGCTCAGCGTGCGTGTTTGACGGTCCAGATTCAGATACCCCAGCCCCGCGCGATCCATGTAGCTGATGCGGCTGGCGATTTCACCGCGTAGCATCGTCGCCACATGATCACTCGCCTTGATCGGCCACGACTGCACCAGCGGGTGCAGCTCATCCACCGGCAGCCGCGAAAGATCCGCGATGGTATGCGAGCCAATGCGGAAGTTGTACGCCTCCTTCTTCAACCGCCCTCCGCCGCAGTCTGCGCACTCCGTGTAGGCCCGGTAGCGGCTCAGAAACACCCTCACATGCATCTTGTAGCTGCGCGACTCCTGCCATTTGAAAAAGCCGCGAACGCCATACCACTCGCCACGATTATACGCCTCCTCCGGATCGCCCCGCGTGCCTTCAATGAGCCACTGACGGTCCTCCTTCGAGTAATCCTCGAACGGCTTGTGAATGTCCACGCCGCGCTTCCGCGCCGCCTTTTCCAGGTCGAGCTGAGACTCCCCATACGTGCTGCCCTGAAAGGGACGCACCAGCCCCTGATTGATGCTCAGCGACTCATCCGGGATCGCCTTGCCCATGTCCAGCCCCAGCGTGCGGCCAAAGCCCCGGCACGTCGGACACGCGCCAATCGGACTGTTAAAGCTGAACAAACCCGGCGTGGGTGCTGGCAGCGTGATGCCGCAGTCCGCACAAGACCAGTCGGTGGAATAATGCAGTGTCTCATCGTCGATGCTCGCCGCCACCTTGCCTTTGCCATAGCGCAGCGCAGCTTCCAGCGCCTCGCTCACACGTGCCCGCTGCTTCGTCTCCAGCACCACGCGGTCCTGCACCACCATCACCTGCGCAGGCAGTTTGCGGCCCTTGAGCGCGTCCGCCTCATCCAGACGAATCACGTTCCCATACAGCCACACCCGCAGAAAGCCCTGCGCCTGCAGAAACGCCGCAAAGTCCTCCGTCACCGTGTTTTTCGGCACCGGCACAGGAAAGAGAATCAGCGCCTGTTTTCCCGCATGCGCGTTCAGCAGTTCATTGAGAATGCTCTCCGGCGACTCCGGCCGCACCGGCCTGTGGCAGGAAGGGCACGTCGCCTCCGCCAGCCGCGGGAACAGCATCTTCAGGTAGTCATTGATCTCCGTGATGGTCCCCACCGTCGAGCGCGTGCTGCGCATGTTGTTCACCTGCTCGATGGCGATCGCCGGCGGGATGCCCTCGATGGAGTCCACCTTCGGCTTGTCCATGCGCTCAAAGAACTGTCGCGTGTAGGGCGAAAACGTCTCCACATACCGCCGCTGCCCTTCCGCATAGATCGTGTCAAACGCCAGCGACGACTTCCCCGAGCCGCTGGGCCCCGTGATCACATTCAGCTTCCCCAGCGGCAGATCGAGATCGATCCCCTTCAAATTGTTCTGCCGCGCCCCACGAATGCGAATGACATCGTTGAGAGACTTCCGGGCGGCAGTTTTTTTGGCAACACGAGACATGGGGGTGCGAGAGTACAGATACGCTCCTCACTGGCAACCGGGCGCTCGCGATCAAGAAAAGAAAGCGTTTGGCTCAGCCAATGGTGAACTCCAGCTTCGTTTCAAGAAAGTCGCCAAAAGGAAAGGCGTAAAGCAGCCCGTCCATTTCCAGGTAGAGCTTGCCGTTACCGATCCCGCGAATTCTGCCATCTTCGGTATTCGGGCTCAAGTAAACCCGTGAGCGTGAGGGTGGTCGAAAGTACTTAACCGTCCATTTTTCCGGGGAAGTGGGTTCTATGCCTTTTTCGAAAACAATGCAGCGCTTCGTGGTCCACTCTATTTTTTCAAAGATCAACAAGCTCTGGCATTCCAAATTGTAAAAGAAACGGGGCTCAAATGAACCCTCGCCGACATGGGTGGTGCTAAACAAGCTTTCCGCTTCGGCCACCTGCTTCCCGTCCCAAAACAGACGATAACGTGACTTCGTGCGCATGGGTCCGGAGACATCGCCGTTCACATGCACCAATTTGCCGAGATCGAGCTTTAAAACGAGATGTTCTCCAAACTGCAGGCTCTTAAAATGGTCTCCAGGCCCTTTAGACTCTCCCACGAAAGGAAGTTCATTCTCCGTGCATCGGTATCGCCGGTAGCGCTCCACAAACTCAGCCTTTGGCTGCTCGTCTGGCACGGGTGGAGGTTTAAGGCGCTGATTCACGCCATTTTCGGACTGACATGCTGCAAACAAAAATAGGCATGCGGTTAGGACTGAGATCTTCATGAAAATAACGTCAGCATTTTTACGCCACCAGCGCTTGGCCTGATCGACATTCAGCCAATCGTGTATTCCAAAAGAGAGCAGGTCAAAAGGTCTTCAAACGGAAATTCATAGATCCCATTATAATCGATGTACAGCTTGCTCCGTTCAATGCCTTGCATCCGGTCCTGCATGTCTTCTTCCCATCCTGGAATACATAGATAACGTGCCTGCCACTTTGAAGGCTCTTCGTTGATGTTCGGACTTCCTGAAACCGGAGTCATCAAAATGCATCGGTGGGTTACTCCAAACCACTCTTCCTCAATCAAGAGGCCTCCATCGACAGGATCATAAAAAACCCGTGTCCTTATGCTGGCGTTCTCAATGGAGTCATCTTCTGCATAGATGCTTTCTGCCTCAGCGAGCAGGCGTCCGTCCTTGGTGAGAAGCTTATATTTGGATGTGGTTCGCTTCGGGCCTGTAATGTTTCCCGGTTTGACAGAATATCGCTTCCCAAGAAACAGTTTCAGACAGATTCCAGGGCGGTTCATGAAGGAGAATTCCGTGGGGATGCCATTGCGAACAGTCTTGGGACGCAGGGTTTCTCCCTTTGCTCTTCCGGTGGTTTTATGGGCGGCATATTCCTGCGAGAATTGGTTGGCGCGAAAAGAGGCTCCCATGTCATTGACCGGTGGTGCTGGAATAGTTTGAGTCGCCGGAGTTGTTTTACATCCAGCGAGAAAAGCGCAGGCAGATAGGATAAATCGAAGCCGGTTCATTAACTTCACCGCTTGATGCCGCATGAGGGGCATTTCAACCCAGAAAGGGATTTTTTGACAATGCGAGGCTTAGGGCGCTTGCGAAAGAAAGCCTGGTGCTTCATTTCCCGCCCGCCAAAACAATCTCCTTTCATGCGACCTTCTGGCGCGAGCGAATCTTTCCTTTGAGTTCATCCCAGGAGATGCCGCTGTCAGGCTCGTCACGGTATTCGTGAAGGCGTTGCTGAACTCGTTCCAAGAGCGCCGGATTCCGCTGCACATCGAGCAGCGCATCCAAACACAGCTCTTCTGCGAGCAGAATCTTGTCTTCAATGCTCAAGGAATGAAGAGAGGGATGTTGCTCAATAAGCATGGGCTGAGGATATGAGGGAGACAACCTCTACTCAAGAAGCTATTTCCCCAGCACCTTCTCCAACCCCTCCACCGTCGTCACCGGTGCCTGGCACGTAAAATTCTGGCACACATACGCCGCAGGCTGCCCGTTCACGGGCTTCATTCCCGCAAGCACTTCATTGTGTGTGGCCAGCCATTGCTGACCTGTTCCCCCGTCCGCACATAGAATCACCGCCGTAGGCAGAAAGCGCCGCTGCACGTTCGCGGCCAATGCCTTGAACGCCGCGCTGCTCACATCCCCCGCCAGCACGATTTGCTGCTTGCCGCGATGATGCATGTCAAACGCGATGGCCATCACCGGTACCGAAGACGGGCTGCTTTGCAGCGTGGAGCCAAAGAGCGCGAAAATCTTCTCGGCCTGCTTCTTCCACTCGTCTTTGGCCAGCAACGCGCTGAGGCGCACGAGATTGAGCGCAGCCAGCGAGTTCGGTGACGGCTCAGCACCATCATAGTCCTCCTTGATGCGGAGCACGCTGTTCGGCATGTCCGTGTGCACGCTGTAGTAGCCGCCATGTTTCGTGTCGAGAAACAGCGCGTCCATCTCCGTCTGCAACGCCGTGGCCCATTGCAGCCACTTCACCTCAAACGAAGCCTGATAGAGATCAATGAGCCCGTGAATCAGGCAGGCGTAATCAATCGCAAAAGCCCTTGGGCCACGCTCACCTTCGCGCCAGGAGCGGTGCAGTTCCTTGCCCGGTGTGGTGCAAAGCTGGTCATGCAGGAACTGCGCGGCATCCGCTGCGAGCTTGATCATCTCGGCATCCCCAAACGCAGCCCCTGCACGGGCAAGCCCGGAGATCATGAGCCCGTTCCACGCGGCGATGACCTTGTCATCGAGATGCGGACGCGGGCGCTTCGCACGCGCTTCAAACAGCGTGGCAATGCCTTGATCGATGATCGCTTTGACCTCTTCCGGCGTCTTCTTGAAGAACTCGGCAGTCTTCTTGAAGGAAATGGCGCGGTAAAGAGTGTTCAGACCCTTGAGCTCGCCATGCGGATCGCTTTCCGGGCGCGCATTGCCATCGCGGCGTGCACCGTAGGCATAGCGGAAGATGCTGCCGTTTTCCTTGCCCAGCAGTTCGTCGATCTCCGCCGCCTTCCACACGTAGAAGGCCCCCTCGGTTTTGTGCTCCGCATCGGCGCTGGCCAGGCTGTCCGCGTCTTCAGCAGAGAAGAATCCGCCATCCTTCTGCCGGAGGTCGCGCTTCACATAGGCCACCGTGCTGCGCACGATGTTTTCAAACAGCACATTCTGCGAGAGCTGCCACGCCTCCGTATAGGCCGTGAGCAGCTGCGCCTGATCGTACAGCATTTTTTCGTAGTGCGGGATGTGCCAGTAGCCGTCCACGCTGTAGCGATGAAATCCGCCGCCGATGTGGTCGCGCATGCCGCCATTCGCCATGCCGCGCAGCGTCTTCACCGTCATCTCCATCGCCCAGTTGCTCTCAGATTCGCGGTCATTCCCCTTCCGCTCCGCCAGGATGCGATGCACCCGCATCAGCATGTTCAGCGACGTCGGTCTTGGAAACTTCGGCGCACTGCCAAACCCGCCCTCATGATAATCAAACGAGCCCGAGAGGTCATCGTAGGCCTTCTGCACCAGCGTCTCGTGATTGATCTCATCCAGCGCGGTATTTTCGTTGTCCAGATGGTCCTGCAGCTTCTCCACCGAGCGCGCCGCACGTTCGTCGATCCCCTTGCGGTCCTCCGTCCACACCTTGTGCAGTTCGTTGAGCAGGTTTTTGAAGCCAATGCGCCCCGGCGTGTTCTCCGGCGGATAATACGTGCCGCCATAAAACGGCTTCAGCTCCGGCGTCAGAAACACACTCATCGGCCACCCACCGTGCCCGCTCGCCGCCTGCACATACGTCATGTACGTCAGATCCACATCCGGCCGCTCCTCGCGGTCCACCTTGATGGGAATGAAGTTGTCATTGATGATCTTTGCCGTCTCCTCGTTCTCAAACGACTCGCGCTCCATCACATGGCACCAGTGGCAGGTCGAGTAGCCGGAGGAGAGGAAGATCGGCTTGTCCTCGGCCTTCGCCTTCTTGAACGCTTCCTCGCCCCAGGGCAGCCAGTTTACCGGATTGTGGGCATGCTGCAGCAGGTAGGGCGAGCGCTCCTTGGCGAGGGCGTTGGTAAATTTGGGGGGCTGGCCGGTCGTATCACTCATGGTTGGGGGTAATGAGATAACGTCCGCATGAGGGCCGGGGTTGCAAGGCGAAGCCTTGACCTTCACTCACTCCACCTTCTTCGGCAGCATCTTTGCCACCACCCAGAGAAGCGCTCCCACCACCAGCGCCAGCGCGGCCCAGAGCCAGGGGCTGCCCTTGCCGGTGGGGCCGCTGGCATCGGCCTCGAAGCCGGGCAGCTTTTCTTCATCGCCCAGTGTGGCGGCGATCTGGGTGGCCTTTTCAAAATCAGGCCTCACCAGCTGGAGATCGTAGCGCGTGTAGGGAGCGCGCCGGTTGCCGTAGCAGATTTGCACAGGCGTGGTGTCCGGCACGCGAAACATCAGCCGCACCACGGGATACACCACCCGGGCGGCGGTGATCTGCAGCCGCGCATTGTCGCCGTTGTCCGTGGCCAGGTGGATCGTGGCGGCACGCGGCGCGGTGTAGAGTGCAAGATGAAAGGTGCTGGCAGCCTGGCCGGGCAGGCGCTGCCAGTTGGCATTGCTCAGGATGCGTTCGAAATGCCCCTTCTCCGTCAGATGCTGCTCGGAAACGGTCAGCGTCCGCGCAAACAAGGGCGTGGGGGAGTCCAGCAGCAGCTCGCTCGCTGGAAAATTCGCAAACGGCATCTGAATGTCCCATTTGGACCATCGGGGCTTGTCAGGATCGGGCACTTCTGTGATGGAGACTTCGACCTCCCTGTCCACGCCCGGCTGGATGGCGAGAAACGGTATCTGATGTCCATCTCGTACCACACGCATGTCGTGCAGGTCATTCGCCGTGAGAGCGAGCACTTCGGGAATCAGCTCCACCACCAGCACCCCGGCTTCCTTGAATTGCACCGGCCGCCGAAACGACCACGGAGAGACATCGATCTCCGGACCCACATCCCCCACATCAGGGGCGGTGGCCGTTTTGCTGAAGGCGGTGTTGGCTTTCACGACGCTGGCCATGGCGGACTGCGCGGAGGCATCGCGCAGCTTGTCACCGAGCGCGGCGATGTCATAGCGCGGCTCCGGCGCCTGCACATTGCCAATGTAAAACTGCCACTCCCCGGCGGCATCCGCTTGAAACACCACCGGCACCGGATGCCGCGTCGCTTCGATGCTCTCGATCCGCAGCGGCGGACTGTCGCCATTGCGAATCACGAGCTCCACTTCACGTGTGGTCGCCAGCTGATGCACGGCGATGTCGAGATCCTCCGCACTGCGGCCCTCATGCTGCAGCCGGAAGAGCGTGGCACGCGCGCCCAGCAAAGAGGCTTCACGTTGAAACACCGCTTCAGGTGTATGCAGCCGCACGTTCCCCAGCAGAACATTGGCGCTGCCCAGATCGAGTTTCAGATGCGTGTCACCAGCGCTCTCCGTGCGCCCACGGATCTTCACCGGCTGCGACAGCGTGTGCCATTCGGGCAGATCCCGCCGCACCTGCGCCCCGGTAAATACCACGGGCTTGCTGCGCGCATCATCCAGGGTCACACGGAAATGCGTCCATGCCCCTGGCGCAAAGGTGAAGCGCAGCCGCTCCGTCCCGTTTTGCCGGCAGAGCAGCTCGTTGCTGGCCAGTGTCTGCCAGCGGGCCCCATCCAGGCTTGCTTCAAGAGTGGCGGACTTGATGAAGCCTGCCGCCGGAGTTTGCAGCAGCACTTCCGAAGTTGTGCTGCCCGCAGGCGGCCGAAATTCGAGCACGGTGTTCAAGGTGTTCGGATTGAGTGCCGCCCTAAACTCGGGGACCTCCACCATCTCAGGCCGGATGATCCGTGGCTGAGCGATGATGTAGGGCGTCTCCACATTGCCGGGGCTGATGATCCGCAGGTCATGAAACGCCGCGCCTCCCTTCGTTTGCGAGGCATCAAGCAGCTCCGGTTCGAGTTCGATGCGCGTGAGTCCGGGCTGTGTGACGCGCACCGTTTGACGATGCGTCCACGCGGCAAAGTCAGCCGCACCGGCGATCGAAGACAGGCACAGGGCGATGAGCAGAAGAGGCGGTTTCATGATTTGTCGTCAGTGAGGAAACGTTGATACAGGAACGAAGCGGCCAGGGCAATGACGGCCACCACCATCAGCGCGCCAATGCGGTAGATGCTTTCGATGTTTGCCAGATCGTGCACAAACAGCTTCAGCAGCGCCACCGCCAGCAGTCCGACTCCCGCGTAGCGCGTGGGCGCGTTGCGCTGCCAGATGCCGATAATGAGCAGCACGAGCGCATACAGCGCCCAGGCGATCGTGTAGGTCATGTCACGCCCGAAGTTGCCATCGAAGTCAAAGGTGATCGAGTGTTCACCTGCAGGTGTGAAGGCATCCGCGATCTCAATGTTCAGCAGCAGAAAGAGCAGAATGCCACCAAAGGCGCAGAACACACCTCGCAGGTTCACCTTGTCCCAGCAATCATTCGGCGGGCTGAGCCAGCGTGCCGCTGCAAACATCGCCAGCGCTGATAGGCTGTAGGCGTAGAGCTGCCAGTTCAGGATGGCCGTTTCACCGCGCATTTGATAATCCAGAACCGCTGGATTGAGCGCCAGCCGCACGAAGGCAGCCACCAGCAAAACCGTGCCCGTGCCGCGCAGTCCTGGATGCGGAACGCGGCGGAAAAGCCAGCACAGCGCCGCACCTTCCAGCGCCCAGCCCAGCGTGATCCACTGCTTCTCAAACTGGATCGGGAAAATGAGCGTGATGAAAAACAGCGCCACACCCCCAAACCACGCGAGCTGCGTGAGTCGCGCCGGATTCTCCGCCGCATGCTGCTTCAGCACAAAGACGAGGCACAGCAGCGGTGCGACTGCAAACGCCACAGGCAGCAGCCCCATCATCTCATTCGGCCAGGTCAGGCCCACGAGACGATGGACAAGCCCAAAGGTCCCCAGCCCCGCAGCCGCCGAGGCGATCCATGGCAGCTGGCGTGTGGCAAAGAGCTTAGCAAACACCAGCGGAAAGGACGTGAAGAGCACATAGAAGCCCAGATACCATAGCAGCGGCGTGGCGGCGTGTTCCGCGTTGAAGCTCTGCTGATGCCACGCCCACTCCAGCGCCAGCACACAGCCCAGCGCCGTCGGCACCAGCACCGTGAGACCGCTGATGTATGCAAGCCCCAGCAGAAACACCGTGAGCAGCAGCGCGAGGCCAAACACCGGCGAGGGATCAATCACGTGCAGATGCAGTGTGGCGAGAATCAGCAGCGCAAAAGGCAGCACCGCAGAGCTGACCGGCAGCATCCCTGCCAGCGGCACCTTCGGCATTTTGCGCGAGAGGAAACTGCTGGCCACACCAAACAGCACCGCAAAGCCGCCCAGCACGATGAGGAACAGTCCCAAGCCGCCGGCGGTATTCGCAGGCAGACGAAACAACCACGCGCCTGCCGTGAGTAGTGTCAGCGCCAGTGCGGCGAGCACAGGAATCAGCGCACCCGTGAAAATCGCCAGACCAATGATGAGCAGATCCACCAGCAGGATCGCCGGCCACAGCATGAGGCTCACCGCATCCAGACACAGCACCGGCATGAGCAGCAGCACCAGCGTGATCACCGGCGTCCAGCTCATGAACAGCGTGGCGGACTGGCTGCGGCGCTGCCACAGCACGGCAAAGGCGGTGTGCAGCAGGCCAAAGCCGAGATAAATGCCCAGCGCGTAGGGAAGCAACTCGTCGGTGAGCCTTGTGGTGGTCCAGATCGACAGATGCAGAAACGTGAGTGTGGCGACGATGCCTTGAGTCCTGGCCACTCGCGGCTGCTGCCACACAACGAGCATGACGACGGCATTGATCCCGAGCACAAAAGTGTACAGCAGCGTGGGCCGCTCCGTGATGGCACCAAATCCAAGGAAGACAAACGCGGCGCACAGCGCACTGCCACACAGGGCCAGCGCCGCACCCGCATGGTAGGCATCCTCATCCTCACGCTGACGCGACCACCAGGCCGCGAGCATGAACAAGGTGGCAAAGCCAAGAAACACGATCACCGGAATCCACGTGGCCGAACCCATGGCATACTCGGAAGAGCGGAAGAATTTCAGCATCCACCCCGCCTGCATAATGATCGTGCCAGCCGCCGCCAATGCCGTGAGATGCAGCCACCGCTTATGTTTGGCCACGGCCAGCACGCCGATGTCCAGCAAGGCGATGTAGCTGAACAAACCCAAAGGATTGTCCTGGCCGGTGGAGCAGAGGATCGGCGTCAAAAAGCCGCCCAGCATGCCCAGCACCGCCACCACTTGCGCCTCCATCCGCACCGCCAGCAGGAAAGCCGTCGCAGTGATCAGAGTCATCATGCCAAACGTCACCAGCGCATGATTGAAGGGAGGAATGTGGTAGAGCGCATGCGCGGCAAAACTCACGCCATACAGCACCACGATGCCCGTGGCGCACAGCGTGTGCGCCAGCGTGGCATACGGCTTGCGGCGCTGGATCACCACCCCCGCACCCACAAGCCCCGCGCCGATCACAAAACCAATCGCCGTGCGCAGTTCGGGGGAAATCCATCCGCGCTCGATGCTGAGCTTCACAAAGAAGATGATGCCCAGAAACAGGGCCAGCCCGCCCACCCACGCGAAGAGCTTCGCCCCCATGAACTGTTCGAGAGATAGGCCCGGTGCAGGCGCATGGCGCGGCTTGGGTTCCTCCATGGGCCTGAAGTCCGGCGTGTGCACGATAGCAGGGGGCGTGGGAGTTTTGACCGCAGCGGGTTCAGAGGGTGGGATCGGCGGCGGTGTGGCCGGAGCCGTCACGAAGACGGGTTCAACCGAAGAAACAGGCGCATGCTTGGCGATGGCATCAGGCGCTGCCACCGGGGCGGCAGCCGCCGGAGCCTGCTGTGCCTGTGCCGGCCTAGTCCCGGCTTCGAGCGCTTCGATGCGCCGGATCAGCCGCGCCTCGCGTTCGATGCTCCGCGTGGCGATTTCCCGAAGCGAGCTGATTTGTGCGCCCAGTTCATCGCCGCGCCGCCGCGCCCTGACGGCAGTGACGAGCGCGATGATGGGCATGATGAGCACCGCGCCACCGATGATCACGAGAAGGAGAATGATTTCGTCCATAAGATGTCGCAGTCTCTCAGGATCGACAGACAAGGGAAATTGATATTTCCACGTGGCATCATTGATAAACCGTATAGCCTTTCACCTACATGAACGTCCATCACCTCGAACTTTTCTACTATGTGGCGCGTCACGGCGGCGTGAGTGCGGCGGCCCGGGCCATGCCCTACGGCATTCAGCAGCCGGCCATCAGCGCCCAGATTCTCCAGCTCGAAGATGCGCTTGGTGTCACCCTGTATCAGAGGCGCCCCTTCCAGCTCTCCCGCGAAGGGCAGACGCTCTATGATTTCATCGCGCCCTTCTTCGGTGGCCTCACCGAGATGGGAGACCGCCTGCGCGGCGGCGGTGAAAACCGGCTGCGCATCGCCTCCGCAGAAGTCGTGCAGCGGGACTACCTGCCGGAACTGTTCGGCCGCATGCGGCGGCGGGTGAAAGGGTTTCATTTCACCCTCACCCATGGCCGCCAGCAGGAGATCGAAACCCTGCTGGCCGCACAAGAGGTGGACATCGGATTTGGCACCCTCATGGAAAAAACCGTGGCCAACATCGAATCACGCGAGCTCCTCCGTCTGCCGATGGCCCTGCTGGTACCCAAGCAGAGCGGCATCACCAAGGCCGAGCAGATTTTTGAAAAGGACCGCATTGATCTGCCGCTCGTGGCCTTGGAGGCCAAAGATGTGGTGTCGCGTTCCTTTCAGGCCGCCTTGCGCCAGCGCGGTGTCGAATGGCTGCCCAGTCTCGAAGTCGGCAGCTTCGATCTCGTGCTGCGCTACGTTGTCGAAGGTTTTGGTGCAGGCCTGATCCTGCGCCATCCGCGCATTGAACTTCCCGCCCATGTGAAAGCACTCGCGCTGGACGATTTCCCGCCGCTTTGCTTCGGAGCGCTTTGGACAGGACGCCTTTCGCCATTGGGAGAGGCCTTCCTCGCGGAAGCGACGGCCCTGGCGGCTGAACTGGCCCCGTAGTGGGAGAGGCTTGGTGCGGCTTGTCCGGCCTAAATCATGTTCCGCAAGAATCGAATGAATAAGCTTTGAGCCTACGCGTCGGAGGTGAGGATTATGAAAATCAAATCGCTCTCACTTCTGCTCGCTTCACTGACCGTCGCTATTTCTCTGACCTCCTGCGAGGAGTTCGCTGGCCCTTACGCTTCCGGCTATGGTTATGGCGGTGGGTACTCTTCCCGGCCAAGCTACTACGGCGGCGGCTACAACTCGCGGCCGGTGGTGTCTTACAACAGCTTTAACAGCTACAGCTCACGGCCCTATTCCGGTTATTCAAACCGCTCTTACTCCACGCCCAGCTTCGCTTCATTCGTGGGCGCTCCCTCGCACCACTCCAGCCGCGGGTACTCATCTCCTTCCTACGGTCATCACCAGCACCACTCGTCCGGTCACTCCGGCGGTGGTTTTTCCAGCGCTCCCTTTTCCTTTGGCGGCAGCTCTCATCACTCCGGTGGCAGCACGCACCATGCAGGCGGCAGTTCCGGTGGCTTCGGTGGTGGCTTCGGTGGTGGCGGCTTTGGTGGCGGCACCACGCACCACTCCAGCGGTGGCTTCGGCGGTGGAGCACCCTCCGGAGGCTCCGGTTTCGGCGGCAGCTCCCACCACCACAGCAGCCACTCATCCGGCGGCGGTTCGCCTGGTGGATTTGGCGGCGCTCCATCCGCTCCATCAGGCGGTGGCGCTCCCAGCCACTCGGGTGGCGGGCATCACAGCGGCCATCATGGCATGCATTGAGAGTCGGAACGACCTTCAAGAAACCTGATCATTGCAGCGCCCGGAGGTTTTCTCCGGGCGTTGTGTTTTTTAGCACCTGATTCAGCTCACTCCTGCGGCAGGTAGCCAATCACACGCGGCTTGCCCGTGCCTTCCCACAGCATCAGCGCGGGGCCTTTGTTTTCCTCCGTCGCATCTCCGCAGAAAAACACCCGCGGCGTGCCGCCAATCTCAGTGGCACAGAACCCGGCCGCGTATTCCATGTCATCCGTAATGACCTCGGTTTTGTTCAGCGAGTAGGACATGGCATCGAGCTGATCTTTCGCGCTCGGAGAATCGTTGGAGGTCGGCGCGTACATGGGCTTGGCAGGCAGCGGCGTACGCAGGATCGCGGACATGTGATGTCCGCGCAGCTGAGCGTAGATCCATTTTCCTGCCGGAGCCACATGCTGCACCCACATGCTGCCGCCATTGGCTTCATCCGTGTTCATGATGGCCAAAGGCGCGATGCGCGCTCCCACCAGCGTGCCCAGACGCTCGGTGCCCGTGTCGTCATCCACCTGGATGCCACCTTCCCACACATCGCCGTCACTGATGAAAAACAGACGGCCGTCGTTGGAAAAAACACCGCCAGTCGCGCTGCTCACGCGGCGGCAGAAAATGGACAGAAAGGGATGCTTGCCGCCTGGTTTGCGACCATAGAAAGTCCCCATGCTCGTCGCGTCAGCGGTTTCATTGCCACTGACAAAAAGACAATCCGTGAGCGGCGTGCCCGGCACCGTGACCACGAACAAATCCGTCGCGCCCACCACCGGTGCCGTGGCGTAAACGCGTTTCACTGGCTTCGCTGCACCGGGCGTCCATACCCACACGCCCTCTTTGGCAAGAAACAGCGTCTCACCCTCGCTGCCTGCCGCCACGCTTTCGATGCTCTCGTCCTTCAGCTCTGCTGGCAAAGGCGCCTGCGTGATCTTTCCCGTGGCAATGTCCACCTGCACCAGCCCGGAGCGGCCCCGGCTTCCGAGCCCCATCGTCACTGTCCTGCCGTCCTTCGAAAAGAAGGCCTCATTGGCCATCCCGGATTGAATTGAAAACGTCAGGGCAAGGGAAGCACTGACAAGAAGAACCGGAAGTTGTGAGATGCTCATAGCCCACGGGTTAAGGCAGCCTGCTGGCAAGTCAATGCACATCAGCCACCACCAGATTCTTCGATCTGACGCAGAATCCGGGAATAAAAAACGCCCCCAGCACATCTCATGAATCGTTCCCTTTAATACCCCCCAAACCATGAAAAAAACCATCCTCCTCATCCTCGCTGCCGCCTCGAGCCTCGCCCTGGCCAGCGACTTCCCGAAAGGCAGCCCGGACTTCAAAGACAGCAGCACCGCCGCCATGAGCGCCGCTAAAAAATCCAGCAAGCCGGTCATCCTCGTCTTTTCCGCTGCCTGGTGCCCGCCCTGTCAGGCCATGAAACATGACGTCTATCCCAGCGCCGAGGTGAAGGCCTTCCACGACAAGTTCGTCTGGGCCTACATCGACATCGATGATGCACGCAATGAAAGCGTCGCCAACAAATACGGCGTCAACGGCATCCCGCACATCGAGTTCCTCAATGCCGAAGGCAAGGAGGTTGCCAAACAAGTCGGCGGCACCTCCTCCGAAGAGTTCGCCAAGACACTCCAAAACGTGCTGGCCAAGGCGAACAAATCTTGAGCCGCCGTGAAGCAGGAGCCGGGGTCATCCCGGCTCCTCAGATCTGTGAATACGCTGTCGGCACCAGCACCAGGTTCGTGATGCGTGACACGATCTCCTTGTCCGTGAAGCCGGGCGTCGTTTTGAGCTTCGTCCATTCCGGATCGACGCGGAAGGTGTTCCAGGCCTGATCCTTCGCTGCGGCATCGCTGAAGCTCAGCATGTAGGTCAGGTTGGGCATCAGCGGTCCCACGATGGTTTCGCCAAAGAAAACAGCGTTAAGTCCGCTGCGCTTGAAGATCGCCAGCTCGCCGATGTTGAACATCTCGATTTTCTTTTTCCCCGTCTTCTCGCTGGGGCTCTCATAGATGCGCAGCTGGTAAACCTGGCTTCCCTTCTCCGGCACCGCCATTGCAGGCATGCCTGCAATGCCCTGCGTCAGCCAGCTTTCAACGCGTTCATAAACGGTATCCGTCGCCGGTGCATCCAGATAGGCCGCGCCCTGCTTCTGCAAGGCCGCGTCTGCCAGCAAATCCGCACTCTTCGCGATTTGATCCAGCGAGCTGTACCGCAGCACTACATAAACCACGGGCGTCCCTTCCGCCTTCTCCGGCAGAAACACCCCCACGTTTTTCACGCCGAGACGGTTCAACGCCGGGATCGCCGCATCCTTCAGGTAAGCCTCCAGCACACTCTGCTTCTCGGGTGCTTTGAGCGTATACTTCCGAATTTCAAAATACTCCCGCGCAGCTCCGTTTGGCTCATCAGCCGCAGGCAGATTTTGAATAGCACCGACGAGCCCGCTGGCGGCCACGGTGGATTTGAGGAAAGTGCTTCGAGTCATGAGAGGGTTGGTAGGTTAAGTGTTGGAATAGAAATGGGTGTGCTTGGCTCAGCGAGCACGTCGCGTGCGGCTGGGAGTTCTTTTCTTGGATCGTGTCGGGGTGGGCTTGTCTTGCAATCTCTGCTCGCGCGCAAAAATCTCCATTTCACGATTCAGTTCGGCCCGCAGTTCGTCCTCACTGGGAAGCACGAGCCGGTATTTGCTGGCAAAAAGCTGTTCATGACCGTGCAGCACGGAATAGCGCACCACGCTGGCATCCTTGTGGGCGCACAGAATGATGCCCACCGTGGGTCCGTCTCCCGGCCCCCGATGTTGCTCGTCATACATGCGCACATACATGTCCATCTGGCCGATGTCCTGATGCTCCAGCTCCCGGGTTTTGAGATCGAAGAGGACAAAGCATTTCAGCACGTAGTTGTAGAAAACCAGGTCCACGTAGAAGTCCTTCGTTTCCGTGCTGATGCGTTGCTGCCGCGCCACAAACGCGAAGCCCTTGCCCAGCTCAAGCAGGAAGGACTGGAGATTGCTGACGAGCGAGTCTTCCAGATTCGACTCCAGCAGCTTGCCTGTGCCGGGCAGTCCCAGAAACTCCAGCACGATCGGATCACGAATAAAGTCGCGCGGGCTGGGCGTTTCCAAGGCCAGATTTTTCACCGCCTCCGCCTTCACGGCTTTTTTGTCCCGGCTCCTCAGCAGCCTCTCATAGTAAAGGCTGCCCATCTGCCGTTCCAAAGCACGCGTGCTCCAGTTCTGCGCGATGGACTCACGCACATACCATTCACGGGCTGCTTCATCATCCACGCGCAGAAGAAGGCGGTAATGCGTCCAGCTCAATTCAGGACGCACTGCGTCACAAATTGGAAATGCCCTGTAAAACAGCCGCATCTGCCTCAGATTCGAGTCATCATATCCACGGCCAAACTCCGTTGTCAGCTTGTCTGCCAGCCGTCTAAGCAGGCCCGCTCCATATTCAGCCCGTTGCGCTCCCTCTTGCTCAAACTCCACGATATGACGGCCCACCTCCCAGCAGGTGCGCACCTGCATCACATCGACAGCGCGCAGCAGCTGCGCTCGGGATTCCAGAATCAGCCCGCGCAACTGGCTCAGCAGCTGGTCAAAACCATGACCCGCCTTGACGATGGATTGCCTGGGCTTCTTCGGTAAAGGCATGCGTCCCAACATTGAACGTCGCTGCCGGACTCTCAACCACGTTTCTCCACAAACCCTTGGTGGAGTCAGCAGTCTTCATGCTTTCGCCAGCGCACCCGCCAGCACCCCATAGCACTTCTTCGCCGCTGCAATCGGCTCATACCCCGGCTTGCTGAAGATCTGCCCGCTCACCTCCACCACCACGGGTCCGTGGTAGCCATGCTGCTTCAGCGCCGTGAAATACTTCACATAATCGGTCTTCCCCTCGCCCGGCAGCAGGAACTGAAACTTCGCGGCATCACCCGTCGCGTCCTTCACATGAATGAACTTCGTGCGCGGCAGCAGCAGTTTCATGCTTTCCTCCATGTCGATGCCCTGCAGCTCAAAGTGGCTGTAGTCATACGTCACCTGAATGGCCGGAGACTTCACCTGCTCCAGCAGCCACAGCAGTCGTTCCGGCGAGTTCACCGCACTGCCCACATGTGCCTTGATCGCGATCACGATCTTCTCCTTCTCCGCCACCTCCGACCAGGCGTGCAGTTTCTCCACCATGCCCGACTTCTGCTGCTCCCACGTCGCTGGTTTCCCACCGCACACTGTCTCGATGATTGGCGGCTGCGCGGCGTTCATGTCCCGTGCCACCTGCGCCGCATCCTTGATGCCTTGCAGGTTCAGCGCATGCGCCTTGTCATCCGCCGTCAGGCTCAGATTCACCATCAGGCAGGGCAGGTCCAGCTTCAGCGCCTGAAGCTGCTTCACCGCTTCAGCCCGCGCCTCCGCCGTGAAAACCTTCGGCTCCGTGGGAAACCCCGCATTCAGAGCCATCTCCACATTCGCATAGCCGATCTCCGCGCATACCTTCAACGCTTCGCTCAGAGTCAGCGTCTTCATCCCATACAAACTGAAACCCAGACTGACACCTCCCGGTGCCGCAGCACGCGCAAATGATGGCAGGGCGGTAAACCCCAGAGCAGTGTGAAGAAAATGGCGGCGTGTGGTCATGAGGGATTTGGGTGGGTGGACTTGTTTGATAAACTACCGGGCGCTGCATTCCTTGCATCGGAAGTTTCACCGCCATCATACCGAATCAGTGAGAGACAAAACGCCGCCGTCGCGTTTTCGCGACTTCCCACTCCTCCGACCATGACACGCAGCTTCCATCACATCGCCTTTTGGGCATTCGCGCTCCTCTCACTTCCCATGGCGGCCGGAGCGGCCGGCGAAGCAAAAACACTGAACGTTCTCTTCATCGGCAACAGCTTCACCGCCCGCCACAATCTCTCCACCGTGGTGAAAGCCATGGCGGAGGCCGGCAACCTGGGCCTCACCTTCAACCGCACCGATGTTATCTACGGTGGCCGCACACTCAAGGACCACTGGCGGCTAGGCACCCAAAACATCGTCAAACAGTCCACCCTCACCGAAGCCGAGGAAAAAGCCACCATCGCCGCCCTCGAAAAAGATGCCGCAGACCCCAAGGACAAATACGCCAAAAGCGCCCTCGCACGTCATGCCGAAGTGCTCGCCAAGCTCGAGGCCAACCGCAAACCCTGGGACATCATCGTCCTTCAGTCGTATCGCGATGACATCGAGGGCGATCCCACACTCTATGCCGAATACGCACCCAAGTTCGCCGCACTCGCCAAAGCCCAGGGCGCACGTGTCATCCTCTACGAGACCACACCCAACACGCAAAACCCGCAGCCCCTGACCAAGGTCCCCGATCCCGCTCCCATCCTGGCCAAAGAGCGCGCCATCGCCGCACTCGCCAAGCGCATTGATGCCGCCGTCGCCCCCATGGCTCTCGTCGCCCTGCGCTGCCAGACCCAGCGCCCCGATCTCACGCTGCGCTTCATCAATGACGCCCATCTCAATCAGACCATGGCCTACCTCACAGCATGCACTCTGTATGCCGCCATCTTCCAGCAAAGCCCCGTCGGCCTCCCCATCGACTCCGTCACCGACATCCGCACCATGGAAACTCCCACCCACGACAAGACCAAGGACCGCGACGGCAACCCCATCACCCGCAAGTTCTCCGACAAAGACCGCGCCGACCTCCAGCGCATCGCCTGGGAAGGCTGGTCGGAATTTCAGAAGCTGCCGTGATGGTTCGTTGCCGTTCCCGCCGTACTTCACCCCATGAGGAAGAAAGGGAACTCCATGAAGCAGGTGCCTTGCGCCCTCTTCCTTGGCCTGTGCATGGCGGTGACGCTGCATGCCGCAGAGACCATTTCACCTGATGACGATGGTGCGATCCCGCGTCCGGTGAACATGGAAGACTTTGACGCGCTCGTCACAAACTCCCCCTTCACCCGCTCCCTCGGCGTTTCCGACTCACTCATCCTCACCGGTGTCGCCCATTTCGAAAAAGACACCTTCGCCACCCTGCTCGACACCAAAACCTTCGAGTCACACGTTGTCTCCAAGACCCCCAACTTCCAAGGCTGGCAGCTCGTCGGTGTCGGCGGCAATTCCGCTGAAATTCAAACCTGGTCCGCCAAGATCCAGATCCCCGGTGGCGAAGTCATCTCCGTCCGCTACCAAAAGCCCCCGCCCAGACCTCCTCGATCCAAATCAGGCGGCAGCAGCTCCGGCACCTCCGGTGGCAACGCTCCACCGCTCACATCATCCCAGCTCAACGAGGCCAAAGCCGCCGCCGTGAACTACAAGGAAGGCTTCTCCTCAGACGGCTACCCCAAGGCCCCGCCCCCCGAGATGGTCGCCAAACTCTCCCGCCTCAGCACCTCCCAGCGCGAGACCATCAACCAACAAATGCTCGGCCTCCGCAACCAAGGCCTCGGCCTCGACGAACGCCGCAAAATCTACGAAGGCCTGGTGGACCGGTCGTTGCAGAGATGATAGCCGGCCTGTCAGGCGGTCGATACGGTCTCCTTGTGAGAGCTTGCAGTCGGTTAACTTTGTGTCATTTCGTTGAGCATGACCATCACACTACCACCGGCATTGGATGCTCTTTTGGCCAGGAAAATGGCCTCCGGGATGTATGCGGATGAGAGCGAAGTGGTGCGCGACGCCTTGCGGCAGATGGAGTCACGGGAATCAGCGCAGGCACTGTTACGCCAGGAAGCCGCCTTGGGCTTTGATCAGTTGGATCGTGGCGAAGCCATCGAAATGGATCGTGACGCTTTCATGAATCACTTCCGCAATCGCAGGCAGGCCGCATGACCTTCCGTCTGGCTCAGGCTGCCATCGAAGACCTGGAGTCCATCGATGACTACACTTTGCGCACCTGGGATGCCAAGCAGGCAGACCTCAGAAAGCGAAACGAAGCTAAGATTCTAACGCTTGACCTGACAGGAAGTCAGCGAAAGAGAAAGTGCCATTGCATTCAAAAATTGCTTTCCAAAAAGCAGACACATTCAGTGAACTGTTAGAATGCGCTTCATAGGCCGTAAAGACATCAGATGTGGTGAGTGCGCAGATCTTGCTTAACTCAGCAGATGTTTTCCAGTTATCAGAGAATGGAGACGGTCGTTCGTTTAGAGGCTTACTAACAGCGCTATTTCCGATGAAAATGCCTTTGTAAACCTTACGGCGCAGTTCAATCCCCCTATTTATCCAGTCTAAGAGCTGCTTGCGTCCATCTTCACCCAAGCAGTCATTTTTAGTGCTTTTGATCTCAAGCACACCTTCATACGTTTTATCTCCAACCTGCACGGTGATCCAACCATCCTCTTTGTTTTTTTCTTCTGGCTCCTCAACCTTAGCGCCCAGGGTCCGAAGCATAGACCAAACGATTGGTTCGAGAATCAATTCTCTTTCATACAGTAGTTTGAGACAAGCTCGCTTTTCTTCACGGAGAACTTCAAGCGAAGCGAGGGTTTCATTCATTGCAGCAATTTCGCTACGAATTTTTGAAATCTGTTGATCTACCTCTTTTTGACCGGGAGCAATCAAGCTCTTTACCCACAGTGGCTCTTGAATAGCTGCACTGAATCCGCACAATTCTCCAAGAATTATGCGAAGAGTCTCTTCGATGGTAGCGGAAATAGTAGGAAGAAAGACAAACTTACCAGATGCTTTCCTTGTTGGAATTATGCACCCACGATCAGGCACATTTTGCATCTTCGTCAATGTGACTTCAAAAGCTAAGTAATGGTTGTACCGATTTGATGCTAAACCATCAGCCTTGATTATTTCATAAATATTTGGGTCATCGCTGGGTGCCTTATAACTTAGTCTGCAAGACTCCAAGGAAAAGTCCCATTTTTTCAGGGATTGAAGATAAGTGGAGTATTTTTGAAATTCTTTGCCCGAATTCACGTGAACTGTGTCACCTCCACTGTCGTGCCACGAAAAACCAAGGCCAGTCCATTTGAGAAATGCAGTTTCCGAGTGTTGGCCCGATATATTAATGTTAAATCTTGGATCTCCGACTACAATGATCTGCCCATCGTGAAACAAAATATTGCGAACAGCTTCCGGGTTGAGCAAATTGGGTAAAGGATCCCAGTCAATAGCTTCCGGATCTTCAACAAAGCAGCTAACTATAACAGTATCGAAATCACGTGGATTGGGTGCCTTATCTAAGTTTTCCCATGTGCACGAGACGACCTTTGCCAATTCGTTGTTTGCATTGAAGCCATCCGCTCCAAGAACGAGGATTTTATATTTTCGGAGGGCCATTTGAGTCTACGAGGATAGAAAGAATTATTCTCAACTTTAGCTAGAGTATTTGGCTTGTCAGCTTTTCTCACCCAAACAACACCATCTGCCCCGCGTCCGCGTCACTCACCGCCTTCTTCCGCACCTTCGCGGGCACACTCGTCGCCACAGGCACCTCCTTCACACTCTCCGCAGGCTGATGCCCCGCCTCAAGCTGCTGCAGCACTTCCTTCGCGCGCTCAATCACGCCTTCCGGCAGACCCGCGAGCCGCGCCACTTGGATCCCATAGCTTTTCTCCGCGCAGCCCGGCATGATCTTGCGCAGAAAGATGATCTGCTGGTTCCACTCCTTCACCGCCACGTTGTAATTCTTCACCGCACTGCGGCTTTGCGCCAGCGCCGTGATCTCATGGTAGTGCGTCGCAAACAAGGCCCGTGCGCCCACCTTGTCATGGATGTGCTCGGCCACGCTCCACGCGATGCTGAGTCCATCAAACGTTGACGTGCCGCGCCCGATCTCATCCAAGATCACCAAACTCCGCTCTGTCGCATTGTTCAGAATGAGAGCCGTCTCGTTCATCTCCACCATGAAGGTACTCTGCCCGCGCGCGATGTCATCGCTCGCGCCGATGCGCGTGAAGATGCGATCCACCAGCCCCACCTCTGCGCTGAACACCGGCAGGTAGCTGCCTATCTGCGCCATCAGCGTGAGTAGCGCGGTCATGCGCAGATACGTGCTCTTCCCCGCCATGTTTGGCCCAGTGATCAAAATCAGCCGGCTCTCCTCCGGCTCCAGCGTGATGTCATTCGGCACAAAGCGTTCACCGCTCGTCAGGTTCTGATCCAGCACCGGATGCCGCCCATCACGAATGAACAAATTGCGCGTCTCATTCAGCACAGGCCGCGTGTAGTTAAACAACCGCGCCGTTTCCGCCAGCGAGCCCACCGCATCCAAAATCGCAATCGTCTCCGCCGTCTCCTGAATGTGCGCCAGATGCTCCAGCACACGGCCACGCAGACTCAGAAACTCCTCATACTCCAGCGCCTTGCTGCGCTCCTCGCTGCCGAGGATCTTGTCCTCCATCCGCTTCAGCTCATCCGTGATGTAGCGCTCGCCATTCACCGTCGTCTGCTTGCGGTGGTAGTCTGCGGGCACACTGCCCACATTCGCTTTGGTGATCTCAATGAAGTACCCAAAGACCGCGTTGTACTTGATCTTGAGACTCTTGATCCCCGTGCGCTCAATCTCACGCTGTTGCAAATCCGCGATCCACTGTCTCCCCAGCGTCGAGGCCGCACGCAGTTCATCCAGCGCAGGGAGATAGCCCTCACGAAAAACCCCGCCTTCCTTGATCTGCATCGGCGGCTCATCCGCGATCGCACGCTGAATCTCCTGCGAGATCCCTGTGAGATCATGCAGCCGCGCGAGCAGTAGCGGGATCATCTTGATCCCTCCTTCAGCAAGCGACTCCGCACCCTTCTCCGCGATGAGCTGCTCCAGCGCCGCCCGCAAAGCCGGCACCACCTCCAGCGAAGACGCCAGCATCAGTAGATCACGCCCATTCCCGCTGCCCTGGCTGAGGCGCGAGCTCGTCCTCTCCAAATCGCGCACCTCCTTCAGCAGCGTGCGGATCTGGCTGAAGAGCATGCTCTCCTCCAGCAGCGCCGCGATCATGTCCTGCCGCTGCGTCAGCGCTTCCAGATCTCTGAGCGGGTGCAGCACCCAGTGCCGCAGTTTGCGCGCACCCATCGGCGTGCAGGTGCGGTCCAGCGCGCTCAGCAGCGTGTGCGCATTGCCACCGCGTGCCGTCACCAGCTCCAGATGGCTCTGGCTCGCCGCATCAATGAGCACCACATCGCTGATCTGCGCATAACGCAGGCGTTGGATATGATCTACACTGCGCCGCAGTTGAAACTGCAGATACTGCAAAATGCAGCCCGCCGCACCGATCGCCGCACTCAGCCCCTGGCAGCCAAAGCCATCCAGCGACTGCACCTTGAAATGCTGCGTCAGGCTGTGCTGTGCCTGATCAATCAAAAACAGATAACCTTCAATCGGCTGCGCACAGCTCGGACTGCCGAGCGCCGCGATCAAGTCCCCCTGCTCCTCGCTGTACAGCAGCTCGCTCGCCTGCAGTCGCTCCAACTCATCCGCCAGCTCCGTCGTGTCCTTGAACTCCGCCACCTCAAACTCACCCGTCGTGTGGTCCACATACGCCAGGCCCAGCTTCTTCCCCTCGCGAAACACCGCCGCGAGGTAGTTCGATCGGTTCGAGTCCAGCAGGTTGAGATCGTTGATCGTCCCCGCGCTCAGCACCTGCGACACCGCACGCTCCACGATCTTCCCCGGCACCGGGTCCGTCGTCTGCTCCGCGATGGCCACCCGCTTGCCCGCCTTGATCAGCTTCGCGATGTACCCCTGCGATGAATGATGCGGCACCCCGCACATCGGCACCCCGTTGCGCTTCGTCAGCGCCACATTGAGGATCGGCGAGGCCGTCTTCGCATCCTCAAAGAACAGCTCATAAAAATCCCCCAGGCGGAAGAACAGCAGCACATCCTCCGGCAGTTCGCGCCGGATGGCGAGGTACTGCTTCATCATGGGAGTGGTGCTGGCGTCGGACATGGGCGGGGGCAAGGAATCAAGAGGTTGGACGGAAGGTCAAGATGGAGCAATGACGAATGACGATTTCGGAGCCGAGCCAAGCGGGTGAACGATGAAATGCCGCCGCAGCGTTAATGCGGCATGCCCTCCCGCCGTCGATTCCTGCAAACCTGCGGCGCCGCCACTCTGCCATGCCTGGGTCTCCCCGCAGCCGAGAGCGCCAAACCCTTCTCATTCATCCTGCTGGGAGATCTGCACTACGACAGCCTCGCCCACCACGACATGAAGTGGCTGCAGGAGCACCACGCAGGCGACTTGAGCCAGATCCAAAACTACTCACGCCTCACCAGCGAGGTCATGCCCGGCATGTTTGCAGCCGTGAAGCAACAAATCGCCGCCCTGCGTGACTCCGCCGCACCACCCGCCTTCGTACTCCAGGTCGGCGATCTCGTCGAAGGCCTCTGCGGCAATGCCGAGCTCTCAGCGCGTCAAAACCGCGAGGCCCTGGCCTTTGTCGCGCAGGCAGACCTCGGCGTCCCCTTCGTCTTCACCAAAGGCAATCACGATGTGACAGGCGACGGCGCCAAGGAAGCCTTCGACGAAGTGCTCCTCCCCTTCATGGCCCAGCAAGCCCGCAGCCTTGATCCCACCACCACCCACACCCAGGCAAATCATACCTTAAGCTACGGAGACTCGCAGTTCGCCTTCTTCGATGCCTATGACAAGACCAGCCTCGAATGGCTGGAGGCAGTCGCCGCAAAGCGCATATCAAAACATCTCTTCGTCATCATCCATCCCCCCGTCGTCCCCTACGGCGCACGGGCCACATGGCACCTCTACGCAGGCGAAAAAACGAAAGCACAGCGCGCCAAGCTGCTCGATCTGCTCGGCCAGCAGGAGGCCATGGTGCTCGGCGGCCACCTCCATAAATTCAGCGCTCTCACCCGGATGGCCGGTGGCAAAAGTTTCTCACAGCTCGCAGTGAGCAGCGTGGTCTCAGCCTTGAATCAACAACCAAAAGATGAGCTGCACGGCATGGCCGGTTACACCGGCGATCAGGTCAATCTCGAACCAAAACACGCACCCGACACCGCACAGCAGCGGCGTGAGATCTACGCCACCGAGCGCCAGCAGGTCACCTCCTTCGAATATGCCGATTCAGCAGGCTACGCTGTGGTCACGGTCAATGGCTCCCAAGTGGAGGCTGCCATTCATGCGGGCTCACAGTCAGGAGCCTTCCAGACGCTGAAGATTTCAGTGGGATGAAGTGTGCGCTTGATCAGCAGCAGCATGTTTGCAAAATAGGCCCTTATGAACCAACCCCAGCGCGAAGCCCTGTTCGACATTCTCAGTCTCTCCATTTATGCCGACGCGCACATCTCACTGACCGAAGATCGTCTGCTGGAGTCCGCCTTCGTCGCCGAAGGCTGGGATTCGGAGTACCCGAAGAGCCTCTTCATCGACGAGTCCCTGGCCCGCGCCCGTGAGGCCGCCGAGAGCGACGACGCCATGTTCGATTACATCAATGAGAAGGCTCAGGCCTTCACCACCAAGACCGCGCAAAAGGAAGTGCTCGGCGTGGTCAAAAACATCCTCAAAAGCGACGGCGAAACCCACGAGGAAAACGAGTTCTACAATCTGCTCGTTCAGGCCCTGCCGAAGCCGAAGTAGTTCCCGAGGCCGCTCATGAAGAGCGGAAGGATGAAGCCCTGCGGCCAGCCCGCCGGGCGCTAGGGTCTGCCAGCTAACAGTCAGCGGCCCCGGTCTGTTGCAGTGGCTGGTTCGGCGTTCGATTCCAGGTTCCAGTGCGGCGGGTAGCCACTCTTCGGAAAGATCTGCCGGGCTTCCTGCAGCATCTCCAACCAGTCGGCGCGCTGGTATCGATCCGACAAGTGGAACAGCACCAGTTCCTCGACCTGCGCCCGTTGCGCCAGAGTCGCCGCAAGGACCGTGGTCATGTGGAAGTTTTTCCTGGCCAGCTCCATGTCCGTGTGGCGGTACTGCCCTTCGCAGATCATCACCCGGCAGCCACGCAAGGCATTGGTCAAGCGCTCCATCGCCGCTTCATCCAGCATGAAATCCGTCAGATAGGCGATCGAGTCCCCGGGCGTTTCGACGATCAATCGCTCGCGGAGTTCGTCCATCGAGTGCGTCACAGCGTCGATCACCACCACCTCGGCGCTGCTCGACGACTCCTTCAACTGCTTCAGCCAAGACCCCGGCCGCAGGCCCAGGGACGGCAGCCGGGTGGTGTCGATGTTCCGCCGCGCCTTCTCACGGACCACGTAGGCCAGCGTGGGGGTCCGGTGGTCCATCGTGACAGCATCCACGGCGCATCCAGCACCTTCCCAGATAGTCCGGACATACGGCTGCGCTCCTTCGTCATGGGCGACCGCGAAGGCCTCACGCAGCTCCAAACGCGCCGTGTGGATCTGCCCGGGATGGATGTCGGAGATACGCAAGGTCGCCGACATCTCCTCATGCAAGTTCCACAAAAACCCCTGGCAGCGGTGTTGCAGGATGCGGATGGTTTCCGGCGGCCCCCAGATCCGGTTTGGCTTGGTCTGACGGTTGAATATGCAGCGGAAGAACGAATCAAATCCTCCCACATGATCCATGTGCAGGTGCGAAAAGAACAGGTGATCAATCGCCTGGATGTCGGCAAACGGCAGATCCGAAACGCACCCTTCACCGCAATCGAACAGGAGGCGTTCGACCGCCTGTCCGCTGTCGACCTGTACCAGCAGAGCGTTATCCCCGCCAGCGGTCCCCAGGATGCGGTAAGAGATGCTCATCGGCATTGCTACCGTTCAGGTGCCTGACGTCAAGGATCAGGCATCAGAGGGCATCATCGCAGGCACAGCCCTGTCGCACCCCTCACTTCACCACCGGCTCGCCCAGGTGCTTCTTGAAGAATGCCGCGGCGATGTCCACCGTCTCCGCGCACCACGGATCGCTCATCCAGAATGGATGCGGCGCGTCCTTCAGCGTATGCACGGCGGTTTCGATGCCGAGTGCCTTCAGCTTCTCCATCATCTCCGCACGGCCCACCTTGAGAGTGTCTTTTTCCCCTTCGATGTAAATCGTCGGCGGAACCCCGGCGCGCACGTGATTGATGGGCGAGGCTTCTTTGTAAACCTCCGGTTTCTCCAGCGCATTGCCGCCGAAGAAAAGGATCGCGCTCTCGTTCTTTTGGAAATAGTTGGAGTCCACCAGGTTCTGCGTGGCCGCCATGACGATGCAGGCCTTCACCGCGCTGGATTGATCCTTGAATGGACCTTCACCTTCAAATTCGGGCAGTCCCGTTGTCATCGCCGTCAGTCCGGAGAGATGTCCGCCCGCAGAGCCGCCCATGCAGCCGATGCGTTCAGGGTCAATTTTGAGCTCCTGCGCATGCGCACGCAGGCAGCGCAGCGCGGCCTTGCAGTCGTGCAGCGCCGCAGGGTATTTCGCTTCGGTGGAAAGGCGGTAGCTCACCAGCGCGGTCACGAAGCCGCGCTGGGCCAGGCGCTCCATCATCGGCTTGTCAGCCTCCACCTGTCGGGCCTTCCAGCCCCCGCCATGAATGTCCAGAATGCAGGGCCACGTTCCCGCCGCCTCCGGCACATAAACGTACAGCTCCACGGTGTGCTCAGGATACTTGGCCACCTCGATCGTCTTCAGCGTGAATCCGGCCGGGGTCTGCGGCGTGAGCTTTTTCCATTTCGGGCCATTGGCATTGGCCTTCGCCGCCGGTTTGGGGTCGGCAGCGTGCAGGGCGCTTAGCGCAAAAGAAAGGGCAAGGCAGAGGGAGAAACGAAAATGCATGGGCATGCATAACGCCCGCAGAACCTCGGGTCCTAGCGTTATTTCTTCGCTTTCGGCACCGTGCCCATTTCTGCCGAAGGACGTTCGGAGGCTTTGCGCAGGGCTTTCCTTTGCGGAGGAGGCGCACCGGGGTCAAAAGGTGCTCCCCCGACCACCTGCGCTCCGCCTTGAGTCATGACCAGGGTGGGCCGGTTGCCTTCCGGATCTTTGTAGTACGTGCGCTGGTGCACCTTGCCATCCGGGTTCACCACCACATGGCAGAAAACATGCGGCATCGCCAGGAACAAGACGTGCAGCTTGTTATGCACATCAATGCTGATCTGCGGCTGCACCGCCATCATCGCAGGCCCCAGCAGGAATGTGGCGATGTAGGCCCCGCTGCGGTCATCCGTGATGCGGCAGTAGAGCTGCAAATCATCCAGCTCACGAAACAGGATGACCTGGTAGCGGCGCTGACGCCCGGCGCCATCGAAGCCTTGTGGCACGCCAAACGGCTGGTCAAACATGTTCGGCTTGGAGTCCGTGATGGTCATGCGCAGTTTATTGGACATGAAGTACTGCCCGGAGAGGGGATGCAGCACATTCGCAAGAATGGTGAAGGTCCCCAGGCTGGACGTGGAATAGCCGCCGGAAATTTCCACCGTGTGCTTGGTCGTGCCACCTGCAGGCAGGGTGATGGGATCTTCCGAACTGATTCCCACAGGGGCCAGCCGCTGTCCGGTGGACTGGGTGATCTCAAACTGCAGCCAGTCGGGTGCGCCATGGCCGCCCACGATCACATCCGCGCCGGAACGATTGGTGATGCTCACCACGGCCACCACCGGCTCGCCCGTGAGGAATTGATTTTTCAGCAGGGTCAGATTCGTGACATATTGAGCACGGGCCTGGCCGCAGCACAGGCAGAGGATCAGGAGCAGGAGGATGCGGTTCATAAGCTTCAAGATTTGGGTTTGGCTGGCGGTGCAGTGCTGGCGGCGGGGGCGGTGCTGCTGGCGGTGCGGAAGCCGCGTGCGAGTGTAGCCTCGTTCGCGGATTCAGGAAAGCGTCTGTCGGTGAGCAACTGGTCGTTGCTCTTCAGGCCGAAGTGCCCGCCACGCACCACGGGCACCTTGATGTCGATGTAATCCGGGTGCGAGGGCCATTCGCCGGACTGCGTTTCGCCCGCAGTCCATTCGCTCACGTTCCCGGCCATGTCACACACACCATAAGGGCTGACGTCCTGCGTGACGCGTGTGATCGGTGCCCAGAGATTGTACCCGTCGATCTTGCCACCTTTGCCTTTCGGAGAGGCATCGTAGTCATCGCCCAGGTTGGCCGCCTTGCTGTTGGGCTTGTTGCCCCACGGGTAGATCAGGCCGTGCTCTCCACGGGCTGCTTTTTCCCACTCCTGCTCCGTTGGCAGGCGCTGGCCGTTCCATTTGGCAAAGGCATACGCATCCCACCAGTCCACCTGGGACACCGGTGTGTTGAGCGTGATGCTCTCACCGTTGAACGTGGTGCCCGCTTTGGCGGCGGCATAATACTGCCCCCACTTCACAGGTTCGTGGCTTGTCTTGGTCTTCGGTTGCAGGGAATGATCAAAGGCTGTCGTCGGCGCTTTTTTCAGTGCCTTCAGAAAGTCCGCATACTGGCCGATGGTGATCTCATTCTTGCTGATCCAAAATTCCGGCAGATTGATCTTCTCATTCTTTTGATAAATGAATGTGCCGGCTGGGATCTTCACCATCTCGATGGGCAGCGCTGAGGCATTGGCGGTTGGCAGGGTGTTGCTGCTGTTCATCAAGGCGCCGAGGCCTGCGACCACCGCCAGAATGAGGACGATCATCACCCAGACCCACCAGGGTTTGTTGCCGTTGACGTTCACTGGCAGCGTCTCCGCCTCGATCTTGCGCACGATGCTGCGCTCACGCATGTCGTCACGCACATCATCAAGCGCGTTTAGCAGTCCGTTCCAGTCGTGGTTGGCATCGGCCAGCGATTGCAGCAGTCCACGGGATTTGCCCTCTGCCGCGATGGGGCGCATCAGGTCCAGAAAAGCTTTCACATCCGCCTGTGGATCGCGCTTTTTGGCCACGGCCGGGCGGAAGAAATTCACGATGCTGGCCTGATGGTCCGCATCAATGTAGATGTCTCGCGGCGAGATGCTGCGATGATGGTAGCCACGCTCCGTGGCAAACTGCATGGCCTCCGCCACTCCGAACAAAACCTCCGCAAGGCGCCGCTCGGTCAGCATTTCATCCGTCAGTTCGATCTCCGACAAACTGCGGCCGCGCGGCAGTTCGCGCGTGTAAAACAACCAGCCGTTCGTCTCACCCGCCTCATACAGCGGGGCGATGCGTGGATGCATCAGCGAGGCCTTCACCCGCTCACGTTCCTTGAACTTCGCCACCACATCCGGCTGCTTCAGAAACTCCGGCTTCAGCAGCACCAGAGCCACGGGTCGTTGCACGGTGATCTGCAGCGCGCGGTACGTTTCAGACTCCCTTTCAATGTAGAGCCGCTCCAGCACCTGGTAGTTCCCCAGCACGGTGCCCGGCACCATGACCGGCGGCGGTTCGTTGGACTCCACCGGCAGCGTCAGCAGCGCTCGCACACGATCCAGCAGTTTCTCCGGCGTGTACGGTGCATCCTTGAGCACCAGGCCGTCGGCGATCTGGTCTTCAAATCCGGTCAAGTCGTAGCGGGTGGTGAAAAGCACTCGTGTCTGCGGAAAGCGTGCGCGCACCGTGTCGCGCAGCGCAAAGCCGGTTTCCTGCGTTTGAAAAATCGCCTCGGTCACGAGGATGTCGAGTGAGTCGGCTTTCGCCACCCACGCAGCCGCCAGGGACGGGCTGGCAAAATCAACCACGGTGTACCCAGGGAGGTTGTCCCTGAGCCAGATGGTTCGGGTGCCGCGCAGTGCGGCATTGGAATCAACAAACAAAAGAGTCATGCGGGCATGTCAGTGGCGATCATTTTCCCATCGGCGGGAGCAGCGGATTCACACCCGCAGGAGCAGCGCCGGGTGTGGTTCCGAACTCCAGGAGATCGCGGGGCTCGGCAGCCACATCCTGGAGTTTGTTGTTGTAGTAGAGCCGGAGCATGTACCCGTAGTACGAACGGCGTCCATGCTGCTGGATTTCGGCGGGGGAAAGGGCGGGCAGATGATAAACGACGTCCAGCAGCTCCTCGCCGGTGCCGTTCCAGTCCACCGGGGCGGACTGCCAGGATTCGACCGGTTCAGGGGCGATGGTCTGCGCCACTGTTTGGTTGTTCACTCGGTCAAAAAAGAACACTTCAAGATTCAGCTCCTGCGAATTGATCGGACGGTTGCCCGCACGTGAGATGGGGACGTGCAGTACGTAGCGTTCGCCGGAGGGGACCTGGAAATCACGGATCGCCTGGCAGGCGCCAAGGCGCAGAAACTTTTCACCGTCCGCACCGGAGGCAGCCGATAATGCAGGTGCCGACACCGCTGCCGAACCCGCGCCCAGCCGTCGTGAGGCCAGTTCAAAATAACTGCCCGCCTTCGTGGCGCCGAGAAGCTGAATGCGCCGCCACGCGTCCGTTGCCTTGGCCGTGATCCCCATCTGTTCGTAGGTCTGCGCCATCTCGGCAATGATGGCCGGATGATCCGGCGTCAGTTCATCCGCCTTGCGCAGCAGCTCCAAAGTTCCCTGCATGTCGCTCAGGCCGCGGAGTTCCTTGGCCGCCGTGATGACGTAGTTCACATCCCGCAGCAGTGCCGTGGCGGCGTCGGGTTTGGAGTTGGGTCCAGTCGGTGCAGTCGTCTTGAACCCTGACGCCTGAGTGCCAGATGCTGACGGAGGGGCGGAATTCTGAGAAGTCCCAGGAATGGCAGGAGCAGGTGCGAAGGTCTGAGAAGTCCCGGGCAGGGCGGGAGCAGGTGCCGCAGGAATAACCGGCGTCACGGCGGTGGGCGGAGCTTGGGGCATGTACGCTGGGGCGGACATGGGCGCCGCAGCTCCGATTTTGTCGAAGGAGCCGATGGGCGGCGGAGCATTCGAAACAGGGGGCGCGGCGGGTGGTGCTGGCATCAAAGACCCCGGCAGGGGTGGAGCAGTGACGGCACTCGGTGGCATGGCGATCTGGCCGATCTCCGGCACCATGCTAGGCACAGGCGCTGGCAATGTCGGCGCGGCTGCCATGGGGCTCTGTTCCGCCGCAGGAGATGGGTGGGCTGTGAGCAGTTTGAACGCCAGGCTGAGCTGCACCACCGCCAGCACGCATAGCGTCCCCATCGCAACCGCAGTAGAACGATCACGCTCGGAAGACAGAATGGTAGATGGAGGAGTCACAAGTTGCTGAAAAAGACGCTCATGGTACGATTTGGGCCTCCTAGTGTCAATGTTTCAGGGTTCTTCGTTCAAAATGCCGGAAGGTCACTCCCTGCCGCTGTTTTCTCATGCCATTGAAACGTCACCGCACTACCGGCCGTGTGCATTTTCCTTCACACCCGCCGAAATCGCGGCGCAACTGTGCCATCGCGAGGGCTTGGTGTGGATGGATTCGTCTCTGGCGGCACCCGGCGCGGTTTCCGTCCTTACCGCCGAGCCTGTCGCCGTTTTGCGGGGCCACATCGACCGGGACTGGGAAAAAGTGCGCACCGCACTGCGCATTCCCCGGGCCTCGGCAGGCGGTTTGTACGGCTGGGTCGGTTATGACGGTTATTTCACCTTCGGCATCTACCCCCACGGCCTCGTTTATCATCATGACACCGCAAAATGGTTCGAATTCGGCGATTTTAAGTGGCAGCCCTCCCCCTGCCAGCCTGCAGCCGCCCCACGCCTTCATTTCACACCCGGCGTCAGCAGCGCAGACTTCATTCACAGTGTCGAGCGTGCCCAGCGCTACATCTCCGCCGGGGACATCTACCAGGTAAATCTGTCCTATCCCTGGCAGGCCGCCTGGCCACAGGACGCCGACGCGCTGGCTCTCTATTTAAAACTGCGCGCCGTTTCCCCCGCCCCGCATGCCGCCTTCATGCAACTGGCCGGTACCACCGTCCTCTCCGCCTCCCCCGAGCTCTTCCTCCGCATGCAGGGCTCCCGCATCGCCACCCGTCCCATCAAAGGTACACGTCCGCGTTTCGCTGCTGATCCCGAACGTGACGCCGCCGCCGTGCGCGAGCTCACCACCTCGGCCAAAGAGCGTGCCGAACTTCTCATGATCACCGACCTCGAACGCAACGACCTCGGCCAGGTCTGCGAATTCGGCAGTGTCGCCGTCCCGGAACTCTGGCGCGTGGAAAGCTTCGCCCAGGTGTTTCATCTCGTCTCCACCGTCACCGGCATCCTGCGCCCGCATGTCGATCACGTCGACGCCTTCCGCGCCTGCTTCCCCGGCGGCAGCATCACCGGCGCACCCAAAAAACGCGCCAGCGAAATCATCGCCGAACTCGAACCCCACGCCCGCGGCCTCTACACCGGCGCCATCGGCTGGTTCGGCTTCGACGGCCGCAGCCAGTGGAACATCGCCATCCGCACCGCCGTGCAAAAGGACAACCAAATCACCTTCCACGTCGGCTCCGGCATCGTCGCCGACTCCATCCCCCAGCACGAGTACGAAGAAACCCTGCACAAAGCGGCGGGGATTCTGGCTGCAGCAGGGTGAAGACCTATCATTTTATGTTAACTATTTTTTCTGTGTGTTAATCCACATGATAATCTCGTTAACCTTGTCACGCACAACATTCAGTTCTTCCAGACTGGTAACAGCTTCTATAAGTGGAAGAATAACAGGCTGAATGCACTCTCCGAGTTCTAATTCTCTGCTTTCGCTACCTTTTTTTCCGGAATCTCTAGATGGCGTGGTGTACTCCATGCGAGATCTCACTGTTTCTATAAACACGTCGGGAGAGTCGACGACCCTTTTCAAAAGTCCTCTCTTTTCCAATGCCACAAAGAGCGCCGCTGACCTTGCCTGACAATTTAATGAACGTTCGGGATTAAATTCAATGTCACTAAAGCCAGCGTAGGAGTTCAAACATTGCAAGAATTCACAGTGAGGAGCTAGCGCACGCACATACAACCAATCATAGAAAGCGGTTTTGGGCTCACTAGGAATTTTGATGCCATCAAAATCAAATCCTATGATTTTTCCATTTGATCGCATTCGATCATCTCTTTTTGCTTCCCGACTTTCGAAATTATATATATCCCGAAAAGGCCCCCCATGCTCGAAAACTTTGCTGCCTTGAAATGCGCATTCAAGAGGAATTGATTCACCACTTGGCATCTCTATTTTAAGGTTAAATGCACTCATTCGGACTCCAAGTCGATGTTCTGACTTAGTGGAAATCTCAAGGATGGGGGTGTATCCGATTTCTGCCGCAGCGGCATGTAAGGCTGCAACATTTTTTTGCTTTTGGACAGAAGCGAAACCTGGGTTCCAGTGGAACGACAACGAGATTTCTTGCACAAACAGATCACCCGTGGTGCTAGATAGAAAAATGGGACGTTCAGCCATTAGGTAAAGCTTATCATGTTAACAGGAACGGTTTTTGGCACAAGTATCTCATATTTTTTTGCGGCCTTCCGTCGCTGCTGTATTCCAGTGTCTTTCCAGTCTGTTCTGGTTCCGATCACTTCAAAATCAAGTAGATCGACGGCTTCCTCAAGCGTCAACAGTTTAGAGCCAGATTTGTTAGCCACCTCACGTGTGAAACGCAATTCACTGTTTCTCAAGATATCGGGGGATACTTTAAGGAAAGTTGTTTCCGCAATATGACCATCTTTTTTCGCTATATATTCCATCGGATGCTGATCGAAAAAGCAAAGATGGACGTATTCATCCAGCCCTCTTCGCTGATCTTCTTCATGGCTCCAATCGTTTCCTCCAGGAGCAAGCACCTTTACATCTTGCCTTCGAAGCTCGGCGAGCGAGAGCAAGCCATGCTTTTTTATACTCGGTATGTTCCTTACATCCGTAAAATGGTATAGGTGGTGGAAGGTGAATTTAGAGTTTAGTATGATTGCCATATGTGAAGTCACATTTAAGCGGACTTTCTTAGAATTCAATTGACATTCACCTAATAATTGCATGATCTAACCTAGATCAATATCGAGTCTGAGGAAAAATCAAAGCATAGTAAAGGAGGTGGCGGCCTCAGCATCCTGTAAAACATGGTCTGCCGAAAGGTCTGACCACACCAACCCTACGTTTCCCAGCGAGATCCCTGCCAAGGCAATTGCGCACCTGCTCCAGACTGAGTGCATTGATGTGGTAGCCTCAGCGGCAAACGTCTCCAGCGTTAGCATGTCCGGCATTTCCACCGGTGCCGATGTCCGAGGATTGATCAACACAAAATGTGCCCGGAAAATCCAACGCCGAACTCGAACCTTTACGCCTGCGGCCCCGGCATTCTCCGCAGCGGGATGAGGCATGCCGCTCTTGCGTTTCCATGAATGAATTCTGCTATGTCCTTCTGCCTAAGTCCAGAGGACGAATCTGTGGCACGACCCCCGGTGTTCGCGTGTGATGAACTGGCCTCCAGCCAAGTACGACGATAAGCGTCTGGCTGGACAGTTTCGCACTAGTCGCAGGTCCCCAAAGCAATTAGGACTATAGCCTAGTTTCGCCCCGAGGGGAAGGCCCAAACCGGATCACTAGAAGCTTTTATTAAATTCGCTGGCAAATATTGGGAAATGGTCGGCATTAGGAGGAGACCAGAGAGCCTCGCGTCAAATATGAGCCCTCCCACTCCCGATATTGTCCAACGAATACGTTCCGAGCTGACCCAAGTACTCTGGGACAGGTTGCTACTTTATGCCGACGATGGTGTAAAGCAGCATACCTGGCATGGTATATTGGGTGGACCGCCGTTACGTGGGAAACTTGCTGAGGATTTCGTCCAGGCCGCTGTCCTCAAGACCTTGAAGGGAGATCGCGTGTGGCAATCTGATAGATGCTCGCTCGATCAGCATTTAAGGGGCGTAATCGACAGTGATATCAATCACGACTCCGAGCGAGTGGAGAACCAGCGGGTTATTCGTGAACGAACATTGGAATCTGAGGACTCGGAAGAAGGCCAGCAAATACTCGACGGCTTTCCGAATGAAGATGCCTCGATTGAAAAGTTGGAATTAGAAGCAGAATGGGACGACCTCATTCTCGAATTTCTGACGGAGATTGCTGATGATAAACTGGTTCAGACTCTCTTTGAGGCTCTTTATGATGGCATGACCAAAAGATCCGAGCTGGCCAAACACCTTCAAATTATCGAAACCCAGTTAGATGCAGTTCGAAAACGTCTAGCTACCCGGGTGAAAAAATTTCAAGCCAAAAAAGCCAAAACTTCACAGAAAGCGTCCAATGTCTGACTACACTCCAACGCGAAATGCGGCAGATGTTCTGCGAGACTTGCACAATTTTGTCCGCGAACCACAGCTGGCTATCGACGCGCTCTCAGAGCGTGAAATCCGAGACGAACTAAAACGCAGGGCCATAAATCCAGAGGCTTCATTTAAGGCGATGCAAGAACTGCTAGATGATGAGATGGCAGCCGCCGAATTGGCTGTCGCCCGAAGAAACCGGCTGAAACATTTGAAGTCCATCCCCCAATCCGTTCCGCTAGGGAGCAGTTTGCGTGAAAAGGTGCTAAATCTTATTCGTTCGCTCGGTCCGATGAATGCGGCAGGCTATTTCAGTAAGTTTCAATCTTCAAAGGACGAAGACCTTCAATCGCTCTACGACGACCTGACCGCCTTGAATGAAAAGGCTGATGATGCCCAAGATGACTAGTCGCAATGCCAATCTTATTCGTGCTCAGGGCGAAGCATTCCGGCTGAATAAAAGATTCTCCGGTCGCAAACCGGGAGTGTTGGACCTCGAAGACGTTGCCATGGCACTTGGAGTCTTAGTCATTCAAGGAGGTGTGTCTGGTGCGTCCGCGCGATTGGTTCGAAATAAGCACGAAGGACGCATTCGGCTCAATGCGAAAATCACCCAAGAGGGGGTTCGACGCTTTGCCATTGGGCACGAGCTAGGTCACTGGCTGTTGCATGAATCTGAGTCGCAGCTCTTCTTGTGCACCTCCGCCAATCTGCGCGATTATTTTGGAAGCCCCATCGAAGCAGAGGCCAATTATTTTTCTTCTGAACTTTTGATCCCCACAGGTCTTCTTCGGCCGCTGATGATCAAAGCAGAACCTGATTTAAACAAAATTGGAGAGTGGGCCGAACTCTTTCGTGCCTCGTTAACTGCAATGACCCTTCGATTCATTCGCGACTCGAGGTTCGACTGCATTGCCGTTAGTATTAAGGAAGGAAAAGTTGAATGGTGGTGGAGGAAAGAGGATGGAATACGTGTGTGGCTAGAGAAAGGACAGGTTGTTCAACCTGGATCGCTGGCATGGGAAATTCAACAAGGCAGATCCGTGGGGAGTAGTAGGGAGCGAGTAGAACATAGTGCCTGGTTCAGCCACCTCCCTTTCGAGTTCTCCGGCGAGGTGGAGGAACAGTCCCTTCCTATGCCCCGATATAATGCTATTTTTACTCTCTTGTGGATCACATAAACCCCGCTCCGAATTTCAATTATGGACGGTCAAGACCCCAGATTAAAGGAAGTTTGGCAGCAGAAGGAGACACCTGTTGTTTATCGACAAGGACAATCGAAACCACTGTTGGTCCGATTGCCTTACGTCGACGGAAACCGGCAATGGTTAAAGGGCGAACATCGTAAGGAGCCTGTGTGGGACTCCCTGCGCAAACGTTGGGAGGCGCCCAAGACATGGTTTGAAGACTTGGTGCACCGTGCGCTGGAGCGGTTTGGAAGTATTTATGTGATACAGCCGTATCGTTCCAATCAGAAATGTGCTCCGGCATGTTGGAATGCAGTGGGCGTCACCTGTGAATGCTCCTGCATGGGCGAGTTTCACGGTTCTGGAGATCCTCCTGGAAAATGGTACGTAGTTTCCGATGCCTGTGCCGTCCACTGGAACTCACGTGAGTATTCTTGCCGCCTCTTGCGACCACCGCCATAAGAGTGAACTTGGTCAGACATCACTAATAAGACACGTTCGATTCTGGAAATGACTTCTGACCTGCAGCTTTCTTTGGCGGCACGATTTTCAGTTTTTTATCATGGCGTCGGCAAATTGGAAGAAATTCTCGGCAATAGTAAGAGTCAGGAGGGCTAATACGGCTCTCACTTCCAATACAAGACCAACATACAAACACAGCAAAAACATGCATAATAACTCATTGTTCATCGAACGACGTCCTGAAGGCGACTACGCAGTCAGAAGGCCTAACTCAGAACGCGCAAGCGCCGTGGAGGCCACTCAGGCTGAGGCCATCGAACGCGCCAAGCAGATCGCACCCGAAGCGCCAATCCACATTGAGCGCGTGCGGCATACGTCCCAAGGTAAGCCGGATCAGTGGCGCAAACAGTAATATGAGGTGGGCAGGGTCAAGATGACCCGCGGCTCTGCCCAGAATAGTGATCCAATTCAAACATACTAAGGCCTGAAGTAATGCCATCCACCTGCCACATGGCAGGTGGATGGCATTTTCGCTGTCGCTTCTTGATAAGCATTCACTTCCAAGGCGTATGTTCATCCCTCATGAAGCGCCTCACCTTTCTCGCCCTTGCCCTCGGCAGTCTTTTCGCCCCGTTGATCCACGCCGCCGATGACAGCCGGGTGTACGAATTGCGCATCTACACCTGCAACGAAGGCAAGCTGGACGCACTGCTGGCCCGTTTCCGCGATCACACCTGCAAGCTGTTTGAAAAGCACGGCATGATCAATGTCGGTTATTGGGTGCCGGTGGATGAAGAGAACGGTTCCAAAACCACCCTCATCTACGTGCTCGAACACAAAAGCCGCGAAGCCGCCAAGGAAAGTTTCAAAGCGTTCGGCGCTGATCCCGAATGGCAGGCCGCCCGCAAGGCCAGTGAAGAGGGGGGCAAGATCCTCGCCAAAGCACCGGAGTCGATCTTTATGAAACCGACGGATTTCTCACCGCCGCTGACCATTGCCAAAGGCAGCAAACCCCGCGTGTTCGAAATGCGCACCTACACCACGCCTGAAGGAAAGCTCGACGCCTTGCTCGCCCGCTTTCGCGATCACACCGTGAAGCTCTTCACCAAGCACGGCATGACCAATCTCGCCTACTGGACCCCGACGGATGCGGACAAAGGTGCTGCCAACAAGCTGATCTACATCCTCGCCCATGACAGCAAGGAAGCCGGTCTCGCTTCCTTCACCGCCTTTCGTGCTGATCCCGATTGGATCAAAGCCAAAGCCGCCAGCGAGGAAGCCAATGGCGGTCCGCTGACCATCCAGCCCCAGGCCGAAGGCGTGAAGAGCATCTACATGAAGGCCACGGATTTCTCACCCATCCAGTAAGACCATGCGCACGCTCTGCCTCCTCCTCCTCGCCACCTCCCTTCACGCCGCCACCCCCACCTTCGACTGGGTCGCCGCAGGTGGCGGAGCCAAAAGTGACAAAACCCGTGCGGTCACTTTTGACCGCGAAGGAAACGTCTTCCTCGCGGGTGAAGCGACCGATGACGGCACCTTTGGCGACCAAAAGCGTGCCGGACTCGGCGGCATGGATTTCTTCCTCGCCAAAGTCTCTCCGGAGGGAAAGTTCCTCTGGGTGCGCAGTCTCGGCGGCAGCTTGGTGGACCGCGGCTATGGTGTCGCGACGGATGCGGCGGGCAATGCCTACGTCACCGGTCACTACCAAAGCACCGATGCTCAGGCCAACGGCCAGACACTCCCGAATTCGGGTGATTATGACATCTTCATTGCGAAATACGACACAACGGGAACGCTGCTTTGGATCAAAACGGCCGGCGGAAAAGGCTACGATTACGGCCACGGCATCGTGGTCGATTCCAAGGGCGATATCGTCGTCACCGGCGCCATCGCAGGCGAAGCCAAGTTCGGCGACGTCACCGTGAATGCCGGCAGCACCACACGGCCCATTTTCTGCGCCAAGTATGACTCCGATGGCAAACTGAAGTGGGTGAAGGCAACCGGTGGCAAATTCTCCGGCAGCGGCCACGGCCTTGGCGTCGATGCCAATGACTCCATCTATATAGGCGGCAGCGGCGGCGGCACGGGCACGATGGATTCAGTGACCCTGGATGCCAAATCCCAGGCCGGCATCGTGCTGAAACTCACCCCTTCAGGCGAAGGCGTCTGGGCCGCCACCCTCCCGGGCGTGCCGAGCGCAGGCTTCCATGAAATCGCGGTCGATTCCACAGGGCGCACCTGGTGCGCTGGAATGTTCAAAGGCGTTCTCAATGGCGGTCCCTTGCACACCACCGGTGACAAAGACAACGATGGCGTGCTCGCGCACTACAGCCCCGAGGGCAAACTGGTATGGAGCCATGTTCTCCAAGGTCCGGCCACCGACTACTGCCTTGGTGTCGCCACGGACAACACGGGGCGTTGCTTCGTGACAGGCGAGTTTTCCGAAACTGCCACCTTCGCTGATCAGACTCTCAAAACCCAGGGTGCCACGGACATCTTCACGGCTGCTTTTGATGCCCAAGGTGGCCTCGAATGGCTCGTCCAAAGCGGCGGAATCAAGGGGGACAATGCCTACTGCATGGCCTGGCACCCCTCCGGCAGGCTAATTATTTCAGGGTCTTGTGTCGCACCTGCGACATTCGGTGGGCAGCCCATGGCGTCGCCCGGCGGGGCGGAAGCTTACGGGGCAGTTCTTCGGTTAAAGTGACGTTGTGGCGCTAAATCAGGCCTTAGGGTCGTCCTAAGCCAAGATTTGAGCCTGTCCCGGCTACAAACCAGCGCGTTGACAGGAGTGTCGAACTCGTCACCATGCGCGCCCCTCGCCCGGGCCCCCCATCCGGAAGAGCGCGACCCAACAACCAACCGACAGATTGAATCCAACCACCCTCCTGTGCCTCGCTGCTATGTGCGTCTCCGCTGCCGCGGAAGAAGTTAAAAGCTCAACCACAACCCCAGCTGGCACTCCAGGCCAGGTCATTGCAGGCGTCAAGACAACCGCCTACACTCACGACGAAAGCGACCATATCGAATACGGTGCCCGCACCGCTGCCGGGACCCCGCTCAAACATGGTCAAATCCGCAGCGCTGCTGCAGACTGGTCCATCTACCCGGTGGGCACGGTGTTCCAGATTCAGGGAGATCCCTCGATCTACGTCGTCGATGACTACGGTTCCGCTCTTGTAGGCACGAAGACCATTGATCTCTACAAACCGACGTTCGGATTGATGAACAACTGGGGCACGCGCCACGTGACCATTCGAGTCCTCAAGTGGGGCTCGTTTATTCGAAGCCTGACCATTTTGAAGCCACGGGCCTACAAAGCCTGGCATGTGCGCGAAATGGTCGCCCGTATCGAATCACGTGCGGCTTAAGCCAGCACGCTTTCCGGGACACGAGCTACAATACGCCCTTCGGGATCACGCACGACGATTTTGCCGTGGATGATCTCGGGGGGATTGCTGATGCCCTTCACGTAGTCTGCAGCCAGATCCTTGCTGCAGCCAAGTGACTGGCGGATGCGGACGGCGAGTGTTTCAGGGTCAATGTCAGTCATGGTTATCCGACTTTAAGCCACCTTGGCGGCAAAGTCGTGGCAAGAATCATCGCGTTGCAGAAAAGACTGCGGACGTTTTCGCTCGCCTCTGCGGGGAATGCCTTTCTATGATCGGCAAATTCCATGGAAACGCCGCTCTCGCCCCTCGACTTCGCCCGCCGTGCCCGCCGACTTTATGCTGACCGTGAAGCCGTGGTGGATGGGGAACACCGCTTCACCTACCGCGAATTCTTTGAGCGCTGTGACCGCTGGTCGGCTGCGTTGCAGAAGCTCGGGGTGAAGCCAGGGGAGCGCGTGGCCACCATCGCGCCGAACACGCACTCTCATCTGGAAGCGTTTTACGCCATCCCGCAGATCGGGGCCGTCATCGTCCCGATCAATTTCCGCCTCACTGCCGCCGACTTCGCCTACATCCTGAAGCACAGCGGCGCCCGCGTTGTCTGTGTGCATGCCGATTACCTCGACGCGGTGGATTCCATCCGCGATCAGGTGCCCGGGGTGGAGCATTTTGTGGCCCTCACGGGCAGCAGGCCCGGCTGGACCGATTATGAGGCCACGCTCGCAGCCTCTCCGCCCGATTTCGTTGCTGCCGAAATCTCTGAGACGGAGATGATCGCGCTGAATTATACCAGCGGCACCACGGCGAATCCGAAAGGCGTCATGGTCTCGCACCGCAATACGGCCTTCAACATCATGGGCCACCTGATGCATACCCACATCACCAGCGCGGACCGCTACCTGTGGGTGCTGCCCATGTTTCATGCCAATGGCTGGACCTTTGTCTGGACCGTGACTGCGGTGGGGGGGCGTCATGTCTGCCTGCCGAAGGCGGACCCACGGCTCATCTTTGAGGCGATCACGCGGGAAGGCGTCACGCTGCTGTGCGCTGCACCGACCGTGCTCATTGGCATGGCCAATGCACCGGAAGAGCTCCGCAAGAACGCACCGCGTGGCGTCCGTGTCTTCACTGCTGGCGCGCCGCCTGCTGCCGCCACCATCGAGCGCATGGAAGGCGAGCTCGGCTGGGACATCACCCATGTGTATGGTCTCACGGAGGTCTCGCCCATCGTCACCATCAGTGAGACGCGCCCCGAGCATGCGCTCCTCACCCCGCAGGCTCGTGCTGTCATCAAGGCCCGGCAGGGAGTCGAATACCTCGCGAATGCGGAGGTCCGCGTGGTCGATGACGATGGCCATGAGGTCGCCAAAGACGGTGCGTCCATGGGGGAGATCATCATTCGCGGCAATGCCGTGATGAAGGGGTATTATAATGACCCCGCCGCCACCGCCAAGGCCATCCGCAACGGGTGGTTTTACAGCGGAGATGCCGCCGTCGTGCATCCAGATGGGTACATCGAAATTCGTGACCGCTGGAAGGACATCATCATCAGCGGAGGTGAGAACATTTCATCTGTCGAGGTGGAGGGCGTGCTCTTGCGCCATCCTGCCGTGCAGGAGTCTGCCGTCGTCGGGCTGCCGCATGAAAAATGGGGGGAAACCCCACAGGCTTTTGTTGTGCTCAAACCCGGCGCGGCCATCACGCCTGAAGAACTGAGGCTGTTTTGCCGCGAGCATCTGGCGCACTTCAAAGTGCCGCATGGCTTTGAGTTTATTGCCGAGCTGCCGAAGACCGCGACGGGGAAGATTCAGAAGTATGTGCTGCGGGGCGGGCGGGCGAACATCGCTGCGCAGTAGTTGTATGAACGGAGGATAGGCCTCCGGCCTGTGGGCGGATCGAGGCGTCTCGCCTTTGATTCAGAAACTAAGGCGAGACGCCCCAGTCCGTAGTCAGGCCAGAGGCCCGACCTCCTTATTGCCCCGCCAGTTTGCCGTCTTCCACGTGCACGGTGCCTCCGCGTACTTCGATTTTCTCGCGTGCCTGTTCCACCGGCACATGGCGTGGGGTGTTGGCTGCAGCTCCTTGCGGGCGTGCCCAGCGGATGCCGTTGGCGATGACACGCTGTACGTCCGGCAGGTGGTAGATGGGATACACTTCGTGGCCGGGACTGAAGTAAAAGATGCGGCCGCTGCCGCGCGTCCACGTGGCGCCGCTGCGCATCACCTCGCCGCCTTGGAACCAGGAGACGAAGATCAGTTCGTCCGGTGTGGGGATGCCGAAGGGTTCGCCATACATTTCCGATTGCTCGATTTCGATGCAGTCGCCGATGCCGGCGGCGATGGGGTGGCCCGGGTTGATCTTCCACACGCGCTCGCGCTCGCCTGCTTCGCGCCAGCACAGGGCGCAGCTAGTGCCCATGAGGCGCTTGAAGACTTTGGAGAAATGGCCGGAGTGCAGCACGATGAGGCCCATTCCCGCGAGCACCCGCTCCTGAACGCGGGTGACCAGTTCATCGCTCACTTGATCATGCGCTGCATGGCCCCACCACAGCAGCACGTCGGTTTGATCCAGCACCACCGGGGGCAGACCCTGATCCGGTTCATCCAGCGTGGCGGTGTGCACGTTGAAGTCGCCATGCTTTGACAGCGCCTCCGCCAGCGCGCCGTGAATGCCGTTGGGATAAATGGCTGCCACGGTGGGATTTTGCCGTTCGTGAACAAATTCGTTCCAGATGGTGACGCGGATGAGGGGATTGTGCATGGATGATAACTCTGAAATTACGTTGGGGGACGGCTTCTTCGCGAGCTGAAAACTCAACGTCCTAGCCCCTCAGAACCTTCTTGCGAAGGTGGATGATCGTGACTTTCCAATGTTTCTGTTTCCAGCGCCTCGTGATCAGAGGGCGGCTCCCGCCAGGTAAACCGCCCTCTTAAAGTGTAGCACAGACATGGAAAACCGATGATCACCAGACCACACAATGCATTCCATGGTGTTGCGCTGCTTCTTGGTCCTCCAATCTCGATTGGCTTTGGATGAATCAGCCACGTATCCAGCAAATACCAAGAGTATGCGCTGAATACGGACAACATGACGAATCTCCCGGCCCACCAGAAACGCGGTCCGTTTAGCAATGCAAGAAAGAGGCAGGAGGCAATCAGGCTGCAGCCCAAAAACAAAAAGCCTGTTTGAAGATCATTTGCCGAGAATCGGACATAAGCCATGAGGGCCATGAACAGAGCCAAGCAAAGCATGAGAGGACCAAGAGTCCAAAACACAAACCGGCTTCCACCAAGAAGAACGTCTCCAAACTTCTTTGCTGGCTCGTCTCGTTTCATCGGCTTATTTTAATGCTTCACGGAGCAGCCCGGGCCGACGGTCTGGAAGAAGTCGTTGCCCTTGTCATCGACGAGGATGAAGGCGGGGAAGTCTTCGACTTCGATCTTCCAGATGGCTTCCATGCCGAGTTCGGCGAACTCGACGACTTCGACTTTCTTGATGTTTTCCTTGGCGAGGATGGCGGCGGGGCCGCCGATGCTGCCGAGGTAGAAGCCGCCGTGTTTCTTGCAGGCGTCAGTGACCTGCTGGCCGCGGTTGCCTTTGGCGATCATGATCATGCTGCCGCCGTGGCTTTGGAAGAGATCGACGTAGCTGTCCATGCGGCCGGCGGTGGTGGGGCCGAAGCTGCCGCTGGGCATGCCGGCGGGGGTTTTGGCCGGGCCGGCGTAGTACACGGGGTGGTTCTTGAAGTAGTCGGGCAGGGGCTTGCCGGAATCGATCAGTTCCTTGAGCTTCGCATGGGCGATGTCGCGCGCGACGATGATGGGGCCGTTGATGAGGAGGCGGGTGGTGGTGGGATACTTGCTGAGCTCGGCGCGGATCTCGGCCATCGGGCGGTTGGTGTCGATGCGGACGGCGTTGGTGTCTTTGCGGTGGCGCAGCTCTTCGGGGATGTAGGGCAGGGGATTGGTTTCGAGCTTCTCGATGAAGATGCCATCCTTGGTGATCTTGCCTTTGGCCTGACGGTCGGCCGAGCAGGAGACGCCGATGCCGATGGGCAATGAAGCGCCGTGGCGTGGCAGGCGGATGATGCGCACATCCAGGGCGAAGTACTTGCCGCCGAACTGAGCGCCGATGCCGCACTCGCGCGCGGCCTGCAGCATCTGGGCTTCGAGCTCGACATCCCGGAAGGCGCGGCCGTGATCGTTGCCGGTGGTGGGGAGGTTGTCGTAGTACTTGGTGGAGGCCAGTTTGACGTGCTTCATCGTCGATTCAGCGGACGTGCCGCCGATAACGAAGGTCAGGTGGTAGGGCGGGCAGGCGGCGGTGCCGAGGGAGACCATCTTGTCGCTGAGGAACTTGACGATGCTCTTCGGATTGAGCACGGCGCGGGTTTCCTGATACAGGTAGGCTTTGTTGGCCGAGCCGCCGCCTTTGGCGATGAAGAGGAACTTGTACGCGTCGCCATCGGTGGCGTAGAGATCGATCTGCGCGGGGAGGTTGGTGCCGGTATTCTTTTCGTCGAACATGTTCAGCGCCGCGTTTTGGGAGTAGCGCAGGTTGTTCTCGGTGTAGGCAAGGTAGACGCCCTTGGAGAGAGCGGCTTCATCGCCACCGCCGGTCCAGACTTGCTGGCCTTTTTTGCCCATGATGATGGCGGTGCCGGTGTCCTGGCAGAAGGGCAGCAGGCCGGCGGAGGCCACGTCGGCGTTTTTGAGCATGGTCAGCGCGACCATGCGATCGTTCTCGCTCGCCTCGGGATCATCGAGGATGGCGGCCACCTGCTTCAGGTGCTTGGGGCGCAGGAAGAAATTGATGTCGTGAAAAGCCTGGTTGGCCAGCAGGGTGAGAGCCTCGGGATTCACGACGAGGACTTCCTTCTCGCCAAATTTCTGCACGGAGACGTGTTCCTTGGTCAGCAGACGGTATTCGGTGTCATCGGTGCCGAGTTCGAGGAGTTCCTGGTAGTGAAAGGGGGGCGTGGGCATGGGGAAGGGAATTTGAAAGGGATACGAGTTCGGGCAACGAGGGAAAGGAGCATTTTGCACGTTGTCAGGCGGTGCTGGCAGGGATAGTCTCGCCCCAATGATTTTGGAAACGATGCCCGTTGTCCAGCAGCTCAGCTCCCGCGACAAGCGACAACTGGCCGAGGAACTTTGGAGCGCCGCCGATGCCGAGGACGCTGAGGTGATGGACGAGGCGGCGGTCTTGAAAATGCTGGATCGGCGCCTTGCGGACCATGAGGCCAGCCCAGAGGCCCTTGCCGCGTGGGAAGAGGTGAAATCACGCGTCTTTGCGGGGCACGGAAAGCAGGGCGCTTAGTCCACAAACACCGCCCGCTTCCAGATGGGCACGCTGGTTTTGATCTCCTTCAAATACCAGCGGCACAGGTCAAAGGACTCCGCGCTGTGCTTGGTGCGCACCTGAATGAGGATGCTGGGCTGTTCTGCGGCCACGAAGCCAAGTCGGTGCTGGATGAAAACGCGGTGCGGGCCGTGCTCGTGCTGGCCGCGTTCGACGAGGTTCTGCAGCATTTTTTCCGCCATGGGCAGGTAGGCGCTGTAGTCGATTCCGGAGATGGTTTTTTCGTCCTCCATGCCGCGCACGACGCCGAGAAACTGCGCCTCGGCGCCTTCACCGGTTTTGAACACGGTTGGGGCGATCTGGATGGGCTCTTCACTGAGGATGACGACGGGCGGCATGGGTGCAGAATAAACAGCGTGATGGCCGATTGCTCATAAAACTTGTCCGTTGGCTTCGGTTTCTGATAGCGTTTCTGTTCTCCAACCATGAAACGCCTGCTTTTCCTTCTCCTCGCCGCCGCCCAGCTCCATGCGGAGACCCAGATCACCTGGAAGCGCCAGCAACTGCACGGTGACTTTTATTCCGAGGGTGCCGGAATTGGCGACATCAATGGGGATAGCAAACCGGACGTGGTGGCCGGGCCGTTTTGGTGGGAGGGGCCGGCGTTTGAGAAGAAGCACGCGTACTACGAGCCGAAGATTTTCAGCATCAATGGCTACTCGGACAACTTCTTCGCCTATGTGCAGGACTTCAATGCGGACCAGAAGAACGACATTCTCATCCTGGGATTCCCGGGCAAGGATGCGCGGCTGTACCTGAATCCCGGCACGCATGATGACAAGCCCTGGCCGGTGCACATCGTGGCGGATGTGGTGGACAATGAATCGCCGGTGTTCACGGACATCACGGGAGATGGCAAACCGGAGATCGTGTGCAGCACGGGGGGCAAGTTTGGCTGGTTCGCGCCGAACTGGGAGAAGCCCACTGAGAAGTGGCCCTTTGTGGCGGTGACGGAGGATGTGAAGGTGGCGAAGTTCACCCACGGGCTGGGAGTGGGGGATGTAAATGGGGATGGGAAGATGGATCTGCTGGAGGCGCGGCGGTGGTGGGAGAATCAAGGGGTTGCCAACTCCAGCCCGGACTTGGCAAGTTCGGCTCCTTGGACGCAGCACAACTTCGCTGCGGGGATCGGCGGTGGGGCGCAGATGTTTGCGTATGACTTTGATGGCAATGGCACAAACGATGTCTTCACCAGCCTGGCAGCGCATCGCTACGGCGTGGCGGTGTATTTGCAGAACAAGCCTGCGCCTGACAAGCCGAACTGGACCCGCGTCATGCTGGCAAGTGAGCAGCCGCAGGACAACGAGTACGGCATCGTCTTTTCTCAGCCGCATGCGGCGTATCTGGCGGATATCGATGGCGACGGCATCAAAGACATCGTCACCGGCAAACGCTACTGGGCACACAACGGACACGATCCGGATGAGCGCGGCCACCGTGTGATCTACTGGTATCAGACCAAACGCGACGACAAGGGTGGGGTCGATTTCGTCCCGCACCTGGTGGATGCGGAAAGCGGCGTGGGGGTGGACGTGCAGGTGGGCGATGTGAATGGCGACAAGCTGCCGGACATCGTGGTGGGAAACAAAGCGGGGGTCTTCATCCTCACGCAGGAGCGGAAGGACACCACGGCGGACCTGACACCGAAGAAGATGTACGGTCCGGCGCTGAAGCCGCAGAAGGATTACGCCAAAGGGCAGTCTCCGCAGGACGCGCTGAAGGCGCTGCAACTGCCGGGTGGCTTCAAGGCGGAGCTCATTGCCGCAGAGCCGGATCTTGTGCAGCCCATTGCGTTTACGTTTGATGAACGCGGGCGCATCTGGGTGGTGGAGGGAAACAGCTATCCGAAACCGCGTGAAGTGGGTGCGGGGCAGGACCGCATCAAGATCCTCGAAGACAAGGATGGTGATGGAGTCTTTGAGACGAAGAAGATTTTTTGCGAGGGGCTGAATCTCGTCAGCGGGATCGAGCTGGGTTTCGGCGGGGTGTGGGTGGGCGCGGCGCCGTATTTGATGTTTATTCCGGACAAGAATCATGATGACAAGCCGGATCTTCTGGATCGCACGAGTCCGCCGTCGAATCTCGTTCCCGGGCTGAAATTTGATGCCATCGCCCTGCTCGACGGTTGGGGCAGCCAGGACACGCATGAGACGCTGAACAGTTTCATCTGGGGACCAGACGGCTGGCTGTATGGCTGCCACGGGGTCTTCACGCACAGCAAGGTCGGCAAGCCCGGGACGCCGGAGGATCAGCGCAAGCCCATCAATGCCGGGATCTGGCGCTACCATCCGGTGAGGCATGAGTTTGAGATCTTCGCGGAGGGCACGAGCAATCCCTGGGGGCTTGATTACGACCAGCATGGTGAGTTCTTCGTCACTGCCTGTGTCATCCCGCATCTCTACCACATCGTGCCGGGCGGGCGCTACCAGCGGCAGGCCGGGCAGCACTTCAATCCGTACACGTATGACGATATTAAGACCATCGCCGATCATGCGCACTACGCGGGCAGTGCGCGTCCTGATGTCGCATTCGACAAAACCACGGGTGCCGGCATCGTGAATGACGACACGAACGCCCTCGGCGGTGGCCACGCGCACTGTGGTCTCGCCATTTATCAGAGCAGCCTTTTTCCGCCGACGTATCGGAATCAGCTTATCTTCGGCAACCTGCATGGGCATCGGCTGGTGACGAACTACACCGACCCGCATGCGAGCACGTATGTGGGCAAGCACGGCAGTGACTTCATGCGCGCCAACGACATGCACTTCATCCCCGTGACGCAGAAGGTGGGGCCTGATGGTGCGCTGTATGTCAGCGACTGGAGCGATGAGCAGATCTGCCATCGCGGCAGCAATGCGGTGGAGAACTGGGACCGGAGCAATGGGCGGATTTATCGCGTGAGCTATGATGGCTGGAAGCCGTGGAAGGGAGATCTGGCGAAGGAGAGTGATGAAGCGCTGGCGAAGCTGGCGGTGCAGACAGGGAACGAGTGGGAGTCGCGGATGGCGAGGAGGGTGCTGATGGAACACTCCAATGAACCCGGTGTAGATTCGGACAATCCGCTGAATCTGCCTATCTATTCAAATGAAGGTGCTACAAGTCTAGTATTGCTTAACTTGTGGTGTCGCGAAATCATCGGGAACTTGGACATAGGCCCGAATCACCCTCTATGGAATCATCCAGACCCTGTGATTAGAACTTGGATTGTTCGCTTATTCACTTTGGGGATTGAACCAGGGGAGACTTTCGAGGCCTTTGATGATCGCTTGGCGAAAGCAGCTTCATCAGAGTCATCACCGAATGTTCGGCGGGAGTTCGCGTCGTCCCTTCAAAAATTGCCGCTTCGTTCCAAACAAATTGTGGCCACTGCCCTCCTCAAACACGGCGAGGACAAAGACGACCCGATGATCCCGCTGTTGATCTGGTATGGCATTGAACCGCTTGTTGGCGCTGATCCAAAAGTCGGACTGGAGCTCGCGCGGGTGTCGAAGCTGCCGAAGGTGACGGAGTTGATTTATCGGCGCCTCGCCACCGAGGATGCAGGAAGGCAGAAATTGCTGCGTCTTGCTGCCGAGTCCAAGGACCTGCAGCAGAGCAGCCAGATTCTGGCCATGGTCACCGCGAGCGCACGCGCAGCGGGCAGGACCACCTTGCCAGACGACTGGGCCGAGCTTTCAAAAAAATTCTCGCAAGACCTGCCGCGTACTGCCTTCTTCGATCTTTGGGAACTGGAGGCGATGAACGGCAGCAGCAATGCGCTTAATATTTTCCACAACCTGGCTTTCAGTGTTGGAAAAGGTGAAACTGAAGCAGTACGAGAACGCTCATTGAATGTCCTGCTACGAGTGGGTGCTGAGAACTCGCTGACGGACCTTCTCACCGCCATCATCTCGACAGACTATCCTTTCCGCCTGCGCCGCCAGATCATTCAAGGGCTCGCGTTTTTTCCAAAACGTGAAGCTGCCGAGAAGCATGCGGGCCTGCGCGTTGACTGGGCGCTGCGGGATGTGATCGAGCGCAAGCCCAGTGCCAGCGAAGTGCAGGATGCCGTCAACGCCCTTACGGCGTGGCCAGCGGGCGCGAAAACGCTGCTGGAAGCCATGCTCGACAAGAAAGTTCCGCCCACCGCGCTTTCCCCTTTCCTCGTGCGCCAGCTCACTGCATTCAACGACCCGGAAATCAACGCCCTCATCAAATCCGCCTGGGGCGATGTGAACGCGCCGAAGGCAGATCTGGGCGAGCGGACGAAGAAGTATCGTGACCTGCTCACGACTGCGGCTTTGGCCAAGGGGGATTTGGCGAAGGGCAAGATGCTTTTCACCATGACCTGCGGCCAGTGCCACAAGCTTTTTGGCGAAGGGCAGAACGTGGGGCCGGACATCACCGGCAGCAATCGCGCGGACTTGAATTACCTGCTCGAAAACGTGCTGGATCCGAATGCGGTGATCGGCAAGGCCTACCAGCTCAATCTTTTCACCATGAAGGACGGGCGTGTGATGAGCGGTGTCATCAAAGAGGAAAGTCCTGCGGCGGTGAAGATCGCGATGATGGGCGGGGTGGAGTTTACGCTGCCGCAGCCGGACATCGCGAAGCGTGAGGTCTCGAAGCTGAGCACGATGCCGGAGGGATTGTTTGATGCGCTCAAGCCGGAGCAGGTCATTGATCTGGTGAAGTATCTGCAAAGCGGGGCTGCCGGAGCGGCGAAAGCTGGGACGAAAGTGCCCGGAGCGATCGAAGGCGAGGGGCTCAAGGTTCTGGCGAAGACTGGTGGCAATGCCAAGCCGCAGGGCATGGGCGCTTTCGGGGGTGAATGGAGCGGGGGGTCTCAGCTCTGGTGGACGGGTGCCAAGCCGGGGCAGAAGCTGACGCTGGCGCTGCCGGTGCAGGAGAAGGGGAAGGGGAAGTACGCGCTGAAAGCGGCGCTCACCCTGGCGAAGGACTACGGCATCATTGATGTGGCGTTGGATGACAAACCTGTCGCCACCGGCTGGGATGGATACAATGGACCCAAAGTGATTCACAGCGATGAACTCGACTGGGGAACGCATGAGCTCAGCGCCGGGGAGCATCAGCTCACCTTCACGATCACTGGCAAGCATGCGGATGCGGTGCCGGGATACATGGTGGGGCTGGATTATGTGAAGCTGGAGAAGAAGTAGCCCGGGCTAGTAAGAAGCGAATGATGAGAGACCTTCAATCCACCCGCGCCATGTGGCTCAAGGGCTGGCTGTTTCTGCTCATTGGGCTGATGTCAGCGGCCATCCTGCTGGTGGAGAACTGGAGCTGGCGGACGGCGCTGCTGCTGGCGCTGTGCGTGTGGGGATTTTGCCGGGCGTATTACTTCGCGTTCTATGTGATCGAGCGCTGGGTGGATCCGCAGTTCAAGTTCAGCGGGCTGGGGCATTTTCTGGCGTACCTGCTGCGGCGCCGTGACTGAGGCATGAGAAATTAGTTTGCAAGGTCGAAGCGGTTTTCATTTAATAATCCAGCCTGCAAAGGCATTGCCACCCACCATGAAAACGAAACTTACCTGGATTGTGCTGCTCGTCGGCAGCTTGTTTGCCCTTCAGAACCTGTTTGCTACCGCCTCCAAAAGCAATGTGGGCACGGTGGTGAAAGTGGACGGGCTCAAGTTTAAGGAGAAGGCTTCTTCGTTTGCCGGCAAGCCTCTCATCGTGGAGTTCTGGGCCACCTGGTGCCCGCCTTGCCGCGCCAGTATTCCGCATCTCAATGAAGTTTACAAAAAGTACCAGGCCAAGGGCCTCGAGATAATTGGTGTCACGAAGGAAGACCGCCCAACGGTGAGTGCATTCCTCAAAGAGGTGCCTATCAACTACCACGTGGCCTTTGATTCCAATGGCAAATTCAGCAAGCCCTTTGGCATCAAGGGCATCCCTCACGCCATGATCCTCGACAAGGAGGGCAAGGTTGTATGGGAAGGCCATCCCATGAGCCTGCCAGAAAGCGAACTGGACAAGGTCTTGAAGTAGCTCCTGCTGCGGTCACGCTTTGGCGAGGGCTTCGTCAAAGCGAGCGATCAGGTCTGCGGTGTCTTCGAGGCCGGCGGACACGCGGAGGAGCCAGCGGCTGACGCCGCAGCTCTCGGCCCAGTCGAGTTCATCGTAATGTGCGAGGAGGGTGTAGGGGCAGGCGAGGGTGAAGTTTGTGCCGAGGCTCGGGCCTTTGGAGACGCGCAGGGCGTCGAAGACTTTGGGGCTGGTCTGCTCGGGGTTTTTGAGCGTGAAGGAGAAGAGGCAGCCGTAGCCGCCGTTGTCACGCCGGATGAATTCGTAGCCGCGTCCGCCTTCGCTGCTGGCGTGCCAGACGCGATCCACTTTGGGATGGCTGCGCAGATGCTCGGTGAGGGCCTGTGCGTTGTGGCTCATCTTGGCGGCGCGTTGTGAGAAATCGCGGCTGTTGAGTTCGAGCGCCACGGCATCGCCGCGCCAGAGTTCGTGATCGGCATGGGCCGTCAGGAAGGCGGAGAAGGCGGCGTGATGCGGGGAGTTGCGGTTGAGAACGACGCTGCCTGCGAGGACATCGCCCACGCCGGAGAAGCTCTTGGTCAGGCTTGTCGTCACGACATCGGCCACGCGATGGGCATTCACATGGGCGACTGTGGAGATGGTGTCGTCGATGATGATTGGGACGCCGGGTTGTGCGGCAGCACGGATCGCGAGAAGGCGCTCGAAATCGACGCAGCGGAGCAGGGGATTGCTCGGGGCTTCGCAGAAGATGCCCGCGATCGGCTCGCTTTGCAGCAAGGCGCTGAGGTCATCGTATTCGCTGTCCTTGATGAGCGGCATGAAATGCACGCCGGTGCCGAAGAACTGCTGGAGTTTCAGCACGTCCACATAGGGGAAGTCGAGCTGCACGGTTTTGCGGCTTGGGAAAAGCTGCGTGAGCATGCGATGCACGGCAAAATTGGCCGCCATGCCGGAGGGAAAGAGAAAGACGTCTTCAGGCTGCTGACCGGCCAGTTGCGCGATGCGTTCGCGGATGGTGCAGTTGGCGGCCTTGCCCTCTTCCTCGCTGGCATTGCTCTGGCGTTCTCCCAGAGCATCGCAGGCCTGCCGGGTGCTCACGCATTCGCCGCAGAAGCGCCAAAATTTGCGGGCCTGCACGTAGCTGTCTGCCGGAAACACAGCGACGCCGAGGTTATGCGCCGTCCATTCGACTGCGCGACCGGTGCCGATGAACTTCACGCAGCGCTCCGCATGCACGACGCGTGGAAACACGAGGCAGCGTTCGCCAGCGGCGGCGAATTCTTTTTCGGCGGCTGCAAACAGCCGGGAGATGGCCGGCGGGCAGCAGAAGCGCGGGTAGCCGGATTTGAACTTTGAGACCACATTCTGGTCCCCTTCTTCATAGCCGATCACATGTTCCCACAGCGGCAGGCACACGGACACGCCGAGGTCGTGGTCAGGGATCGCTTTGCCGAGATCTTCGGCATTGCAGAGAGGGTGGGTGAACAGGTCGGTCATTGGGGGGGGACGGCACTTTTCTTCACACCTGCGCAAGTGCAAGGGAATGCGGCGGTGCGTTGTAGAAGCGGCTGCCCTCACCAGAAAGCCAGAGGCGTGGCATTTTGAGGTGACACAGCCATCCCCAGCGCGGCAGCCTACTCGTTGATGCCCGTTGCAGTCTGACGTTGCTGGTTTTTGTGCTCCAGTTTCTTCCGCCGGTTGAAGTCGGCCAGCTCGTTGCGGTAGCGCTTCAGGGCCATTTTTTCGTCGATATATCGATAATGCGGGCGCTCTCGGCGGGTACGTGCAAAATGAGGCAGTTCGAGGAATGCTTTCATCTGCTCGGAGGTGGGTAACCCGGCTCGCTTCTCATCGAGATTTGCCTTGGATGTCTCGTCTCCAAATATCCACAGGCTAATCGGGTAGCCATTACTGGCATCAACGATGGCCAAAAACTCACTGGTGACCTGTTCAAAGACATCCTTCGTCCATTGCAATTGTTCCAGAACCAGATCGTGATGCTTGTAGAGCATCGCCACCAGATTCAGAAGATGGGTTCTCAAGGCGTCAGATTCCTCGCTGCAAATGCAGTCGCGGCCGAAAAAGCAGTAGTGGAACCAATACCAACTGTCTTCGAAAACGAGGTGGAAATCCCCTCCTTCGATGAGCTCATCCAAGCGGATAAAGTGAGTTCCCGAGAACTCCTGGTCCATGAAGTAAAACTTCGCCATAATGGCAGATCACTTCTTCTTCAGCGCGGCATCAATGTCCTTCCACAGGTCCTCCACGTGCTCGATGCCGACGGAAAAGCGCACCAGCCCGTCGGTGACGCCGGCGGCTTCGCGGGCGTCTTTGGGGATGGAGGCGTGGGTCATGCTGGCGGGATGGGCGACGAGGCTCTCGATGCCGCCGAGGCTTTCCGCCTGGGTGAAGAGGCGCAGGCGGCGGATGAAGGCGAGGGTGTCGGCGTAGCTGAGGCCGAAATCGGCGAGGAGCATGCCGCCGCCGGCGGTCATCTGCTTTTTGGCCAGCTTGTGCTGCGGGTGGCTCTTCAGGAAGGGGTATTTGACGCTCTTGACGCCTTTGCGGCCTTCCAGGCGCTGGGCCAGTTCGAGGGCGTTGGAGCAGTGGCGCTCCATGCGCACGGCTTCGGTTTTGGCACCGCGGGAGATGAGCCAGGCGTCGAAGGGGCTGGGCTGCAGGCCGATGGCCTTCTGCGCGAAGATCATTTTTTCCTGCCACTCGTCGGAATTGGTGCAGACGGCACCGCCGAGGGCATCGCTGTGGCCGTTGGTGTACTTGGTGGTGCTGAGGAGGGAAAGATCGGCACCGAGGTCCAGCGGCTGCTGCAGCAGGCTGGAGGCAAAGGTGTTGTCCACGGCCACGATGCTGCCCGCCTTGTGCGCGGCTTCGCTGATGGTCTTGATGTCCAAGATTTTCAGCAGCGGATTGGTGGGCGACTCCAGCCACACCAGCGCGGGCTTGAGCCGGGTGATGAGATCGTAGTTCTCCGGATTGGCGAGGTTGGCGTATTTGATTTTGACGCCGAAACGCTTCAGCACCTTTTCGAAGATGCGGTAGGTGCAGCCGTAGATCTGCTGCTCGGAGAGGATCGTGTCGCCGGTCTTGAGGGAAAACAGGATGGCGGAGATGGCGCTGAGGCCGCTGGCGAAGGCGGTGCAGTGCTTCGCGTTCTCCAGGCTGGCGAGCGTGGTCTGGAGGTTGCGGAAGTTCGGATTGCCTGAGCGGGTGTAGTCAAAGCCGTTGGGATTCCCGGTCTCAAACGTGGAGGTCATGTAGATCGGCGGGATCACGGCGCCGGTCTCGCTGCGGTAGTCCTGGCCCACGTGAATGGCACGTGTTTCGAAGCGTGCGTCGGCGGGGATGGTTGGGTCGTCCTTCATGAGGTGATGTGTGACATGCAGAATTAGCTTTGCAAGGCCCCTGCGCGCATGCTTTATGAGTTAAATCTGTTCTTTCATGCCCGACTCCACTGCTCCTCGAAAATTCCGTCGCGTTCTGCTCAAACTCAGCGGTGAAGCGCTGAGAGAACCCGGCAGTCATGACAATATCTCCCCGCCCATCGTCGAAGACATGGCGGCGCAGATCAAAGCAGCGCATCAAACCGGCCTCGAAATCGCCCTTGTCGTGGGCGGTGGCAACTTCTGGCGCGGTGTGACCGCCAGCAACAAGGGCATGGAACGCGCCACGGCCGACTACATGGGCATGCTGGCCACAGTGATGAATTCGCTCGCGGTGCAAAGCATGCTGGAAGCGATGGACGTGCCGACGCGCGTTCAAAGCGCCATCAAGATGGACAATGTGGCCGAGCCTTTCATCCGCCGCAAAGCGATGCGCCATCTGGAACTGGGCCGCGTGGTCATCTTCGCCGCCGGCACCGGCAATCCGTTTTTCTCCACCGACACCACTGCGGCGCTGCGTGCCAGTGAGATCAATGCCGAGATCGTGCTCAAGGCCACGAAAGTCGATGGCATCTACGATTCCGATCCCAACAAAAACCCGAACGCCGTCAAATTCGACCGCGTCAGCTTTCACGAGTGTCTGACACGCCAGCTCAAGGTGATGGACTCGACCGCTTTCTCCCTGTGCATGGAGAACAACATGCCCATCGGCGTTTTCAGCATGAACGAACCTGATAACATCCGCCGGGCGCTCATCGGCGAATACATCGGTACGATGGTCGATGCGAAAGGCTGATCTAACTTCCAACCCGATACTGATATGGACCCTGAACTGACGATGATGGAGGCCGAAGAGGCCATGACGAAGGCGGTGGAGCACGCCATCCACGAATTTGCCACTGTGCGCACAGGCAAGGCCTCGCCGACGCTCGTGGAAAACATGGACGTGCATGTGATGAGCTACGGCAGCCACATGAAGCTGAAGCAGCTGGCCATGATCACCACACCGGATGCCCGGCTGATCCGCATCGAGCCTTTTGATTCCTCCACGCTGCAGGACATTGACCGCGCGATCCGCGAGTCACGCCTCGGCCTGAACGGCAGCATTGAAGGCAAGGTGATCCGCCTGCCGATCCCCTCCCTCTCCACCGAACGCCGCGAGCAGATGGTGAAGATGTGCAAGACCCTGGGTGAAGACGCCCGCGTGCGGGTGCGTTCCGCCCGCCGTGATGCGCTCGAAACGATCAAAAAAGGCGAGAAGGACGGCCACATCACCGAGGACGACCTCCATCGCATGGAGAAGGAAATTCAGGTGATGACCGACAAGAAGATCGCTGAGATCGACCAGCATGTGGTGTCGAAAGAGAAAGAGATCATGACGGTTTGAGCCGAACTCGTTTCTGATGTTTCCCGCGCGCGACCACCTCGACCTCACCCACACGAAGCACGGCATCCTGTTTCCGGATGACTCGCCCGTGTGGACGGCGTTGACGCGGATTGAATCCTATCTGGACTTTCGTTTGCAGCGTGAAATCCGTGTCCAGGTGCCACCGGGAGCGTTCATCGGCGAGGATGTGTTTATTGATGAAGGCACGACCATCGAGCCCGGGGCGGTGATCAAAGGTCCGGCATGGATCGGCCGCAACTGCCAGCTCCGTGCGGGCTGCTACATCCGTGAGAATGTGATCATCGGCGACGGCTGCGTGCTCGGGAACTCCTGCGAGTTCAAGAACTGCGTGGTCTTCGACGGCTGTGAGATCCCGCATTACAACTACGTGGGCGACTCGATCCTCGGCCACAAGGCGCATCTGGGCGCTGGCGTGATCCTTTCCAATGTGCGGCTGGACCGCCTGGAGGTCACTGTGAGGACCGACACGGATATCATTCCCACCGGCTTGCGAAAATTTGGCGCGGTTGTGGGCGACTATGCCGAGATCGGCTGCAACAGCGTGATCAGTCCCGGCAGCATCATCGGCCGCCGCAGCATCGTCTATCCGCTGTCGCATTTCAGCGGTGTGCTGGAGGCTGATCTCATGCTGAAGACGCGGCAGACACAGCAGGTGGTCAAGCGCCGGCGGTAGTAGAAGAGAGAATGAATACAATTCGGGGTGTGGGAGTCAGAGCAACATCCCACGTTTATGAAATCGCTTTTCCGCCCGTTTCTCGTCGTTTCAGCCATTTGGTCTCTGGCGAGCTGTGACAAACCCATGCCGCCTGCGGCTACCGCACCCGTGGCGGCAGAAACAGACAACCAGCTCGCTGAGGCGCGAGATGCCTTGCAGCGTCAGGCATTGGAGATCGAAACCAAGACGGCCTTGATGGACAAGCAGCTGGCAGAGATGGCGCAGTCGCTCAAGGAGCGTGACAATGCCGAACTGCGTGACTCGCTGGATGCGCTGAAGCGGCAGAATGACGAGCTGCGTGTGCAGGCGGATGCTGCGCGGCAGCAGAGCAATGCCATCACTCAGCGCATCGTCGTCACGCCCCAGCCAAATGTGGCGCCGCAGCCCATGGCGCTGCCTGATTACTCGTTGTTCTATGACCGCCTGGCGCCTTTTGGGCGCTGGTTTGAGGTGAATGGCTACGGCTACTGCTGGCGGCCCACCATCACCGTGGCGGGCTGGCGGCCCTATGTGGATGGTTGCTGGGTCTGGTCATCGCTTGGCTGGGCCTGGCAGTCGAACGAGCCCTTTGGCTGGGCTACCTATCATTACGGGCGCTGGGTGAATCTGGCGCGTTACGGCTGGATCTGGGTGCCGGGCAGCGAGTGGGCTCCGGCGTGGGTCGCGTGGCGTCAAAGCCGGGATTGCGTGGGCTGGGCGCCACTGCCGCCGGAGACAGGCGTGTTCAGCGGTGCGTATCGCGACTGTGACTCACGCTACGGCCTCGGCCCCACCAGCTACACCTTCATCAACACGACCCAGTTTGTGAGCCCGACCTACATCAACATCTATGCGCCCGTGACGCGGCAGACCACGATCTTCCAGCACAGCGTGAACGTGACGCAGATCGTGCCCAGCCACAGCCAGCGGCATGCGTTTTTCCATCAAGGAGGACCACCCCGCTCCCAGATGGAGCAGGCCTGTGGCCGGCCGGTGCCCCAGCGGCAGGTGCAAACCATGCACGCCGACCAGATGCCCACGCGCCCGCAGCATCATGGGCGGAGAGACGCGGATGCTCCTGTGGCCATGGTTGAACTTCCCGCCGTGGCTCCCGGTGCCCACATGAGGCGCCCCGAAATCAAAGAGCACATCCAAAAGCCGGTTTTGATGGGTGGATTTGAAGGCGTGCCGCAGCAGGCTGCCAGGGAGATTCGCGAGAACATCGCCCAAGAGAAAGAAACGGCCGTGGTGCAACAACAACCGCCCCCGATGCGCGGGCACATGCAGCATGGCCCTGGCCGACGCCCGGTTGAGCCACCGACGGTCGTCAATGCACCGCCCGCAGTGCCAGGTGCTATTCTGCCGGAAACCGTGAGGCCTGCCAGCCCTTCTGAACCCCCTGCTGTGGCTCCAGCTACAGCTCCAGTGGAGACGGCGACGGTGCAACAGCAGCCGGGGCAGGGAAGCATGCCACAAGGATCTCGTCGGCATTCGCCTGAAGGACGGCCTGCGACGAACACACCAGCCCAGGAAACCGTGCGCCCCGCTGTGGCTGTAGAACCTGGCGCAGACGCGACGAGAGAGCCTCGGCGGCATGGCCAGCCCGGGATGGGGGCACCACAGGCACCGAATGTGCCGCCTGAGAGCAAGGTCGTGGAGAACAGCCCTCCTGCCGCCGCACCATCCACACCCGCCGTGATGCCTGCCGTGGTGGAGAACAAGGCCCCGGAGCCTTCGGCTGCTCCAGTGGTGCCTGTTGTTGAGCCAGAACGGACCGCTGCACCAGCCGTCATGCCGCAGCCGTCTGCCGAACCCAGTGTTTCGCCGCAACCCGTGGCCGCCGAGGTGGAAAGAACGCGAATGCATGCTGGCCGGGAACAGGCCCAAGCCGCCGCCATGGAGCAGCGCCAGCAGCAGGAGATGCAAGACCGTGCCATGGCAGAGAAAAGGGCGGCTGAACAAGCCGCCGCGAATGCCGAAGCGGAAAAGAGCCGCATGCAGGCCGCCGCTGCGCAGCAGGAGGCGCAGGCGGCCCAGCAGCAGCGCATGGCTGCCGACCAAGCCGCCGAGACTGAAAAAGCACACCAGCAGGCCGCTGCGACCGCAGCCCAGCAAGAGCAGGAGATGGCGGCCCAGCAGCAGCGTGCCACGGCTGAACGCATGGCTTCCGAACAAGCCGCCGCCGCAGAAGCAGAACGGGTTCGTCAGCAGACTGAAGCCGCAGCCATGCAGCAGCGCCAGCAGGAGGAAGCCACCCGCCGTGCCGCTGAAGAGCAGCAAATGAAGGCGCAGCAGGAAACCGAACGCCGCACTCAAGAAATGGCCGCCCAGCGCCAGGCTGAAGAGCAGGCCCGTCGTCAGCAGGAGGCTGAAATGCAGCGTGCGCAGGAGCAGGCCCGCCGTGCGGCTGAAGAGCAGCAAATGCGCGCCCAGCAGGAAGCCGAACGTCGTGATCAAGAAATGGCCCAGCGCCAGGCGGAAGAGCAGGCTCGCCGTCAGCAGGAGGCGGAAATGCAGCGTGCGCAGGAGCAGGCCCGCCGTGCGGCTGAAGAACAGCAGATGCGCGCCCAGCAGGAGGCGGCTCAGAGAGCCCAAGAAATGGCCCAGCGTCAGGCGGAAGAGCAGGCCCGGCGTGCCCAGGAGATGGCTCAGCGCCAGGCAGAGGAGCAGGCGCGTCGTGCTCAGGAAGAAGCCCAGCGTGCTGCCGCAGAGGCCGCGCAGAGGGCTGCTGCCGAAGCTGCGCAGCGTGCCGCCGCTGAAGCCGCCCGCAATCAGCCGCAGCCTGCTCCCGGATCTTGAGCCGACGCGATGATTCGCCCTGCCCGTCACAGTTCCTGATTGTCATGCGGCAGGCTGGCGCGGTAGAATTTTGGAATGCGCTGGCTGCTGCCCCTTTTCCTAATCTGCGGTTCGTGGGCAGTGCATGCGGATGAGGTCATCCGGGTCACCTGGAAGACCACGCACGCAGCAGCACCGCCGCAGTTCAGTCGTCCGACGGCGGATTTCCTGCCGATGTTTCGGCTGGCGCTGAGCACGCTGCCAGAGTCTGCGATCGTCGCCTTGGCGCTGTCACAACCCGCGATGCTCGGACTGACGCCTGCGCAGGCGGGCATGATGCGGCCTTTGGTGGCGGAGCGTTATGCGTTGATTGCCAAATCACCGGCATACTCCGGTGTGGCTTCGGCGCTGCCGTATTGTTTTGCAGAAAAACGTCCGCAGGAAGGGCTGGCGCTGGTGCATGTGCCCGCGGGTGCAGATGCGCAGACTCCAGTGCTGCTGTTTCTGCACGGTTATGGCGGCAGTTTCCTGTGGTATCAGCAATTGCTGGCCGAGCATTTTGGGAATCACATCATCGTCTGTCCGGCGCATGGGATCAACACTTCAACCGTTTCCGGCGAGTATGTGCAGGAGTGCGTGCAGGCCGTGGGATTGCGACTGGGACGACCCGTGCTGAAGCCGGTTTTGATGGGGCTTTCAGCGGGTGGCTTTGGCGCTTGCGATGTTTACACCAAGCACCCGGAACGCTTTGACCGCCTGATCTGCATGGCAGCCTACCCGCCTGAGGACCTGCTGCTGAAATTTCCGCGGGAGGCGAGGGCTGGATTCATTGCAGGTGGAAACGAGTACTTCGTGAAGTCGGGGGACTTTGCCCGGCGCATCGCGCAGGTGAGGCAGCTAGCGCCTGCCTCGCAGGCATTCACCGTTCCGGAGGCGGATCACTTCTTCCTGCTCAGCCATACGACGCTGACGATGGCCAAGCTGCGCGAGTGGATGCCGCGCCCTTAAACCTACACCCGCAGCATGTCTTTCACGACCTGCCAGTAGAGGAAGATGCAGCCGCGCCAGGAATAGCGGAATTCGCCGTTGCCGGTGGGCTCGATGACGCCGGCGGTGATGTTGTGGTCAATCAGCACGCTCATGTCACGCTCGATATAGGCGTGCAGGTACTCGGTGTCCTGTAGCGCCAGGTCTTCGGAGCGGACGCCTTCGCGGTGGAGGAAGTCTTCATGGCGCTCCAGGAGGTCTGAGAACGAGCCCGCATGGGTGAAGCGGTTCAGTCGCTGCTTGGGGGAGTGCTTCATCGTGGCGGCGAAAGGGTAGTTCGTCGTGGTGAAGGTGACTCCGCTGGTGGTGCGTGAAGTGAGGCTGACGTACGAAAAGCCAAAATCGCCCTGCTGTGCCAGCGCGATGGCTGCCTGCATGCGTTTTTCCGCATGGTAGAAGAGCCGCATGAAGTAGTCTGTCTGGCTGAACTTCCACCCGGTGTCGCCGACTTCGGTGAATCCGGCATCATCCGCCTCGCTGCTGAGCTCGGAGAGCTCAGGGAAGACCTCGCGGGAAGGGGGGAAGCGGTGCTTGACCTCGCTTTTGATGGGGAAGCGCAGCCGCCGAACGCGGAAGACAATTTCCATCCACGGCAGCATGAACCAGGCAGCGACAAAGATGGCACCACCGATGTGCGAGTAGGTCAGGTAGTAACCGCTGAGATAGGAGGCACCCAGCAACGCGAGCCAGCCCAGCTTCTGGATGAAGCGGTTGTTGAAGGAGCGGCAGGCGATGGCAAAAACGATGACTGCCGCAACATAAAGAATCTGCTGGAGTGTGGTTTCCATGAGGCCGCTGGATTTGGAGCGAAGGAGAAACTAGAGGATGAGGTGAGACAAAGCAACCCTGCATCCGTTCGTCTTAACCGCCTGAAAACGAAGCGGCCGGACGCACTCCCGATGCATCCGGCCTCCCACTCAACCTTAACCAAAAAATGAGCGCTTAGAAATTGACCTGGGCCTGCACGCCGAGGTAGTCGTAATTCACGTTGCTGTAAGGAGCCACGTTGGTGTTGGTGCGCATGCCGTGCATGAACATGGCCGTGAGTTCCAGTTCCGGGTAGGGGATGTAGCGGAAACCAAAGCCGACTTCGTTGACCTTGTCCTTCGGTGCGTTGACGGCAAATTTACGACCGCCGTTGTAGGTCTGCCAGCGGGCGAAGGGAATGATTTCGCGCTGGTTGGCAAACACGTGGCGGTAATTTGCCTGCACATAGCCACCGCTCAGACTGGAGGAGGTGATGGTGCGCATGTCGCTGGAGAGCTGCGGGCCTTTGCCCCAGTTCCATTCGGTTTCGATGCCGAAGGGCTGCGGGTACAAGATGGCGGAAATGCCGACGCGTGCATCGGTGAAACCGCGGTTGCCTCCGTTGCCATTGGCAGGAGTGCCCACGCCGGGGATGGCTGCCGTGGTGGTGTTGAATTTCCCAGCATAGCCCTGGATTCCGAGTTCGAGGAACTGACCGTTCTCGAACTCGAAGGGATAGGTGGCGCGGGCCACCCAATGAGGCTGTCCGTTGGTGTCCGGCTTGTTGATGCCCTGGCCGGAAAAAGCACCAAAGGCGATCATGCCATAGTCACCCGAACCGCGCAGACCCATCTTGACGAGGTTTTTGAAACGTTCGCGGATCTCGTAAGGGGCATACATGTAGTAGACGCCAAAGTCACGCTCGCCTTCGATAGCAGTGCTGATGGCTTCAGGGCGCTCCAAGGCGAGTCGATTCTGGGAGGATTGCAAGATGGCGTGGCCATAGGGGACTTTGGACAGACCCATGCGGACGCGATGTTCGCGGGCTGGGTCGAGGGAAACATCGGCGTAATAGTCGCGCGCCTGCACACCGCCATTGCCATTGACACCGCCAAACAAGTCTGCCTGGAAATAGAGATAGACGTGGTTGGTCAGGTCGCCGCTGAAGGCCAGACGGCCGCGGCGGATGCCGATGCTCGACTGGTCATTGGCAAACGAATCATTCTGAACATGCAGCTGACCGCCTTCTTCGTGCATGACGGAATCCGCGCGCACCTGAAGGTAGCCCTTCATTTTCAGGCGCTCGTACCATTTGTCAGCCAGCAGGGTGTCGAGCTCTGCTGCCGACATGGTGGAGGGCGAGGTGTTGTCGGTGATCTTGGAGATGTCCTCAATCTGCCCGCGGGTCGTGGAAATGACGTTTTCGAGATCGCCCACCTTGCTCTCGGTCTGAGAGAGGCGTTTTTCCAGCGTGGTGCCGCCAGCGCGGTTCAAGGCATTCTCAAGATTGCCCACCTTGCTTTCGGTTTGGGCCAGACGCTTTTCGAGAGCGGAGGTGTTTGCCGTGGAACCGGCTGCAGGAGCTGAAACGGCTGGCACCGGAGCGGCTGCCACCGGGGCTTTGTCCCTTTCCTTGTCCTCTTCACGGGAGGCGGCGACGAGCATGTCGTACTCCTCCTGGCTGAGGGTGCCCTTGGCCTTCATGATGGAGAAGAGCTTTTCCATGGCAGGGCCGGCGGCAACTGGCAAGGAGGGTGGCAGGGCGATGGCGACGGCTGCAAGAGCAGCCATGACACGGGATATGCGGGAATGTTTGAGGCGCATGTGTGAGGTGAGTCAGGTGAGTTGAATGAGCTCCCCCAGGCGATGTGGTATCCCCTAGGAAAGGAATGTCACATGGCTGTAACCGGAATCCCCCGCGAGATCCTTAATGTGACGCTTTCGTCACGAATCGGAGTTATTCACATGGCATTTGACTCTTGAGGGGAGGCGGAGGACTCCGTATTCTGTATGTGACGCTTTCGTCACAGAGTGCATTTTGACCACCTTCCCCCTTCCGCCAATATCCGCCTCGTCACCCGCGAACTGCCGGCGGACAAGCTTATCGCCTTACACTATCCTACAACCCTCATGAAGATCGCCTTCCTTACCCTTGTCACCACCCTGACTGCAGCGCTTTCGCTTCAGGCTCAGACCACCCTGCGCATCCGTGGATCCGACACCCTCGGAGCCAAGCTCGTCCCGCAGCTGGCCGAATCCTTCAAGAAGCAGGGCGGCAAAGTCAGCTTTGACATCGCTGCGGAAGGTTCCTCCACCGCTTTCACGAATCTGGCCTCCGGCACGGCGGAGGTGGGCATGTCCAGCCGCAAGGTGAAGGCAGATGAGCGCACACTTTGCCGCAGCAAGGGAGTGACCCTCACGGAATACGAAGTCGCCTGGGACATGATCTCCGTCGTGGTGAACAAGAACAACCCCGTGTCCGATCTCTCCAAAAAGCAGCTGCTGCAGATTTTTGCCGGTGACATCAAGGACTGGAGCGAAGTCGGTGGCACCCCCGGCCCCATCTCGGTTTACACCCGCAACACATCCTCGGGCACGTACAAAGACTTCATCGGTCTGGCCATGAAAGGCCGTGAGTATGGCAAAAACAGCCAGAAGATGGCTGGGAATGAGCAGATTGCCGCTGAAGTGGGCTCCAATCCAAACGGCATCGGTTATGTCGGCTACGCGTATTCGGGTGCGAAGGGCATCAAGGTGGTCTCCATCGCAGGTGCCTTCCCAAGCCCAGCGGCGGTGAAGTCCTACCCGCTGTCCCGCCCGACCTTCCTCTACACCAGCGGCGAGCCAACCGGCACCATCAAGGCCTTCATCGACTTCTGCCTCAGCCCTGCGGGCGACGCCATTGTCAACAAGGCGGGCTTTGTCCCTCTGAGCATTGCGAAATAACTGTTGATTGACCGATTCACCAGTCCGGCGGAAGAGACGTGTCTCGACCGCCGGATTTGTTTTCAACTCTGGTGCATTCTTCCCTCATAGCCGCATGAACAGCCTCCCGACGCCCAGCAGACCGCCGCTGCGCAGCGTGCTGCTCAGGAGTCGCAAGCACACCATTCTTGGGGTGGATCCCCAGAAGCTGATCAAATATTTCTTCGGCAGCAATGCCAGCGTGGCCATCATCGTGCTGGTGCTGATCATGGTGTTTCTGCTGCGTGAGGGCGTTGATTTTCTGCCCACCTACCAGCGCGAGCTGCAGACCTATCGCCGGGCGGGGCTGGAGTTTTGTGACATCATCGACCAGCCGCTGCAGCGGAATCAGGCGCTTTCCAGCAGCCTGCGCCAGGCGGTGAGTGCTTCCCTTGAAACGCTGAGCAAGACAGCGCGTGACCGCCGTGATGCGGCCTTTTTGCTCAAGCGGCAGGTGGAGGACAAGACCGCGCGGCCGCGCGAATCGCTCACGCAGGCGCTGGAGAAGACGCCTCCAGCACCGGAGCAGATCGAGGTTTTTCGCCGAGAACTGGCTGAGGCGTCTGCGGCTGCTGCGAAAGCGCTGGAATATCCAGCCGTTTTCAGTGCCGCAGAACGTGAGCAACTGCAGCGTGAGTTCTCTGCGCTGACACCAGAGGTCACTGACCTGCCGCCGCTGGTGCAGACGCTTGTGGCGGATTTCAGTGCCAAAGACCGCGAGGCACGCACCAAGTTTGCTTCTCTTGTAACGGCGCAGGAGGAATTTGAGGAAGCTACGGAGCCGCTCCAAGAAGTGGTGGACGAGCTCAAGGCGAAGGCTCTGGAGACGAAGGAGAAAGCCGTGGAGTTTGAGGTGCTGGAAACCAACCGCCTGCGTCTTCTCGAAGCCGCAGCCACCGAAACTGATCCAAAAGAAAAAGCCAGCCTGACCAAGGAGGCGGAGGAATCCGTCGCTGAAACGGTGAATCTGGAGGAGAGCATCAAGGAAATCACCGGACGCACGGCTGAACTGCGCGAGCAGGTGGAAAAATATGCCGTGGTCATTGAAAAGGCCGCTGCTGATCTGCCCAAAGATGCAGGCACCGGAGCCGCCCGCACGCTGGTCAACGATGTGCGTGAAGGGATTCCGGTGCATGCCCGGGAAATGCGGGCCGCGGCTGGAAAGCTTGAAGGCTGGCGCTGGGACAAACCCGTTTCCATTTTCACCGTCATTGGCGCTTTCTTTTTCGGCACCCAATGGATCACGAACAGCTCCTGGCAGGACTTCTTTGGCTTTGTCCCGCTGCTGACCGGTTCGCTCGTCATTGCCGCCATCGCTATTTTGATCGCCACGCCCATCAGTGTGGTGGCCGCCATTTATACGAACCAGTTTGCCAGCGAGCGTGAGAAGGAGCTGATCAAGCCGGTGATCGAGTTCATCCAGGCCATTCCTTCGGTCGTGCTGGGGTTCATCGGCATCTCGCTGGTGGGGAATTTGATCAAAGACGTGAGTGAATGGAGCTGGCTGCAATGGGTGCCGGGTTTCCCGATTCAGGAGCGTCTCAACATGTTCAATGCGGGCTGTCTGCTCGCTTTCATGGCCGTGCCCACCATGTTCAGTCTCTCGGAAGATGCGCTGAACAACGTGCCGCGTGCCTACATTGATGCGTCTGACGCGCTTGGTGCCACCAAGCTGCAGACTGTCTTTCGTGTCATCGTGCCCGCAGGCATCTCCGGCATTCTCTCGGCCATTTTGCTGGGGCTGGGTCGAGTTGTGGGTGAAACGATGGTGGTGCTGCTCGTCGCAGGCAACCGCATTGCCATTCCTGATTTCAGCGCCGGACCCGGCGTCATATTTCATCCGGCCCACACGCTGACCGGCATCATCGCGCAGGAACTAGGCGAGGTGTCACGTGGCAGCTCGCACTGGCAGGCGCTGTTCATGGTCGGCATCGTGCTGTTTGCCATCTCGCTGCTGGTCAACTGGTGCGCCCGCGCCGTGGCCCGCCGCTTTGAACCCCATAAGGCATGACCCCTGTCCCCACCAACGACAATCCTTTCGCCGGCGACAACTCCGGCATTCAGCAGCGCGAGACCGCTGCGCGCTGGGCCTTGCGCATCGGCAGCTACATCGTGGTAATCATCACGCTGGCGATCATGCTGCACATTTTCGTCAAAGGTGCGCCGGTGGTGTTCCGGTCGCAGTGGCCGTTTGTGAACACGCAGTTCCTCACCGAACTGCCCGCCACGCTGCACGTGATTGAAGACCAGCAGGGCAATCACATCGAAACCGATGTGAACGGAGCCGACGCGATCAAGAAGAAGCTGGGCGACAACTTCCGTGCGGAAAAAACCATCTCCTATTCGGGTGGTGGGATCCTGGGGCCGATCGTGGGCACGGCGCTGCTCGTGGTTGTCAGCGTGGGTGTCGCGCTTTTTCTCGGCGTCGCCTGTGCGATCTATCTCAGCGAGTATGCCAAGCACGGCAAGTTCCTCGAAATGGTGCGGTTGGCGATCTTGAATCTCGCGGGCGTGCCCTCGGTCGTGTTCGGTTTGTTTGGTCTGGGGGCGTTCGTTTTGACCGCGCCGACGTTTGTCGATGTGCCGGCGGAGCGCTCCGTGTTCTCCATCCCGCTCGGTTTCACCACGTTGAGCTTTGAAGGATGGGACACCTGCGTGCTGTCTGGCGGTTTCACGCTCGCCTTTGTCATCCTGCCCGTCATCATCACTGCGAGCGAGCAGTGCCTGCAGGCGGTGCCGCAGGGCTTTCGTGAAACGAGCATGGCCTTGGGTGCCACGCGCTGGCAGACCATCCGCTACAGCGTGCTGCCCTTTGCCACTCCCGGCATTCTGACTTCCAGCATCCTTGGCATCGCCCGTGCGGCAGGTGAAACGGCCCCGATCATGTTCACCGCTGCGCTGGCCTTCAAAGACAAGCTGCCGTGGCAGAAAGATCTGCCGCCGCTGCCAGCCGATGCATCGATCTTTGCGCACTGGGAGCAGAGCGTGGCGCGCTTCTTCGGCATCTTCACCGAGTCCGTGCAAGCCCTGCCGTATCACATCTACACGCTTGCCGCCAAGATCCCGCAGAACGAGTACGCGGAGCGTGCGCAGTATGGGTCTGTTTTCGTTTTCCTCGTTCTGGTCGCCTCGCTGGCCGCCAGCTCCGTGATGCTGCGCAAACGTCTGCGCGCCAAGTATCGCTGGTAATTGCTTCTCCTTTCATGTCCGCCGATTCCACCGCCCAGTCCACACCGCCGCCTGTTGTTCAGGTGCGGGACATGGATTTTTGCTACGGTAGCAGCAAGGCGCTGTTCGACATCAATCTGAAGGTCGAATACCACCGCGTGACCGCGCTCATCGGCCCTTCGGGCTGCGGCAAGAGCACGCTGCTGCGCTGCATCAACCGCATGAACGACCGCGTTCCCAGCGCCCGTGTGACGAAGGGTGAAGTGCTCGTGAAAGGCAAAAATATCCACGATGCCGATGTCGATCTCACGCAGCTGCGCAAACAGGTCGGCATGGTGTTCCAGAAGTCGAATCCCTTTCCCAAGAGCATTTACGAAAACGTGGCCTATGGGCTGCGCATCCACGGTGAGAAAAATAAAAGCGTGCTCGATGAAGCGGTCGAGCGCTCGCTGACGCATGCCGCCCTTTGGGAGGAACTCAAAGACCGGCTCCATGCGAACGCCCTCGCCCTCTCCGGCGGCCAGCAGCAGCGCCTGTGCATCGCCCGTGCCATCGCCACCGTGCCGGACGTGCTGCTGATGGACGAGCCCTGTTCGGCGCTGGATCCCATCTCCACGCTTAAAATCGAAGAGTTGATGCACCAGCTCGCCAAAGAATTCACGGTGGTCATCGTCACCCACAACATGCAGCAGGCCGTGCGTGTCTCGGACTACACGGCCTTCCTTCACCTCGGCAAACTGGTTGAGTTTGCCCCCACGGAGGAGCTCTTCACCAATCCGCGCGAAAAGCTCACCGAATCTTATTTGCGCGGCACTTTCAGTTAACAATGGCCGACGACACTCCAGCTCCCACTGCCGCAGAGCCGCTCATTCAGGTGGAAAAGTTCAACTATGCCTATGGTGACAACCAGGTGCTCTTTGACGTCGATCTGAACATGCGCAGCGAGGATGTGACGGCTCTCATCGGCCCCTCCGGCTGCGGCAAGAGCACCCTGCTGCGCTCCATCAACCGCATCAACGATCTCGTGGACTCCGCCCGCGTGGTCAGCGGCAAGATCAAAATCGACGGCATCGATCTCTACGCGCCTGAGGTCGATGTGATCAACCTGCGCCGCAATGTGGGCATGGTCTTCCAGAAGTACAATCCCTTCCCGCGCTCAATCTTTGAAAATGCCGTATACGGCCTGCGTGTGGCCGGCATCAAAGACCGCCACGACCTTGAAGAAGCCGCCGAACGCAGTCTGCGCTCCGCAGCCCTGTGGGACGAGGTGAAGGACCGTCTCCACGAAGTGGCCACCGGGCTTTCCGGCGGCCAGCAGCAGCGTCTGTGCATCGCCCGTGCCATTGCCCTGCAGCCGCGCATTCTGCTGATGGATGAGCCCTGCGCCGCCTTGGACCCCATCGCCACCGCGCGCATTGAGGAGCTGATTCACCAGCTGCGCGGCCAGTACACGTTCGTCATCGTCACGCACAACATGGAGCAGGCCAAGCGCATCGCCGACCGCACCGCGTTCTTTTACAAAGGCCGGCTGATCGAGGAGGACGAGACGATGAACATCTTCCATCACCCGCGCGACCCGCAGACCGAGGCCTACATCACGGGACGGTTGACCTAAGGAGGCTGTCGCTGCGGCAGGCCGGCATACCCCGAAGTTGAAAATATTGTTTCTTGCAGCACTGTGCTGGCGCATGAAACTCCGTACCCTCGCCTTGTTCCTACTCATTGCCAGCGTTGCCCGCGCAGGCGTGGAGGTGGACATTGAAAAATTCGGCGAGAGCCTCGGCGGGTGGACCAAGGAGAAAAAGAAGGCGGCTGAGTACAAATTTTCGGAGGTCGATTTCCGCACCTACAAGCCCGAGGTCACCACCGCGCCCGATGGCGGCGTTTTCATCTCCGTGCGGGTGGATCATCTTCGCGGCATGTTTTCCTCCGATGACCACGCGAGTCTGGAAATGAGCTTCGCGCCGGACGGCACCCTGCTTTCCTCTCAGGCGTCGATCTCCATTCAGGCGCGCCGCATCAGCAGCGACATGTTTCGCAGCGGCGGCAAGCAGGCGGCTGGCGCCGCCGGGCAAGTGGTCGGCGGCACCGTGGCCCAGGCCGCCAAGATTGGCGGGGATGTCTTTGGCAGTCTTGCCAGCAAGTTGCTGCGAGAAAACGTGACCGAACCCGGTCGCATCGCCTATCCGGCCGCGCTGCGCCATAACTACAACCTCCTCTATCAGTGTGTGAAATACGTCAAGGACCCGCCCAAGGCCTTGGTCGTGGAAGGAGATCCCATTCGCCCCAAGCCTCCAGAACCCAAGACCGCGCCTGAAAACATGTTCAACCTGAACACCTTTGGCGAGGCCCCCAAGGAAGGGGACAAAAAAGAAGAGAAGAAGGAAGAGGCCAAGAAGGAAGACGAGGCTGCCAAACCATGAGCCGGAGGCAGCTGCTCATTGATGTTGGTAACGGACGTACGAAATTCGGACTCGCCACGAGTGAGGCGATTCTCGAACGCCGGGAGCATGCCACGCGAGAGCTTTCTCCCGATGCCGTGCGTGCGGTCACGCAGGGCTGGCAGTTTGAAAGCGCTGTGATTTGCAGCGTCGTGCCCAAGGCGGTGCCTGCGTTCCGCGAGGTGTTTGGCGATGAGCTCATCGAATTGCGGTATGGCACTCCCATGGGCATCGGCATTCGCTACCCAAAGCCCGAGAGCATCGGCCCTGACCGTCTGGCAAATGCCGTCGCGCTGGCGCACATGCATGGCGCACCCGGCATCGTCATCGACTTCGGCACGGCGGTGACCTTCGACATCCTCTCCGCTGACAAGTTTTACATCGGTGGTGTGATCGCGCCGGGACTGCGGCTGATGACCGATTATCTGCACGAGCGCACCGCCTTGCTGCCCCGGGTTGACCTTCGTGAGCCCACCACGGCCATTGGCCAGTCCACCGAGGGAGCCATCCTGGCGGGAGCTGCCATTGGGTATCGCGGCATGGTAAAAGGCATCCTAGAGGCGCTGAAAAAAGAACTCGGCGGGCAAAAGGTCAGCATCGTCGCCACGGGTGGGGATGCGGAATGGATCATTTCCGGCATGGGCGAAGACATCACCACCGACCCTGATTTGACCTTGCACGGACTGCGTTTGGTGGGCAATCTCCGCGCCCCGCTCTGAAGGCGGGACGCGTTATGGCTGAAACTGACAAAACTTCCATCGGCATCGACTTTGGCGGCACCTCCGTGAAACTCGGTGTGTGCCGTGGCGATGAACTGCTCGTTACGGACGAGCCCATCCCCACGACCCAGTTCCACGGGCCAGCCGCGCTCATTGGGGAGATGGCCGCACGCGTTGCGAAGCTGCAAAAAGCTTACCCAGCCATCTGCGCCATCGGCGTCGGTGTTCCTGGGCTTGTGGATTTTGATCACGGTTTTGTGCATGAGCTGACGAACGTCCCCGGCTGGAAGCATGTGCCGCTCAAGGCCATCCTCAGCGAAAAGACCGGGCTGCCCGTGCTGGTGGAAAATGATGCGAATGCGATGACCTATGCCGAGTTCCGTCATGGGGCGGCACGCGGCCTGAAAAACGTCATCGGCCTCACGATGGGCACCGGTATCGGCGGTGGTCTGGTGCTGGATGGCAAGATGTTCCGCGGCAGCGGCTTCGTGGCGGGAGAGATCGGCCAGATGAGCATCGATTACAACGGCAAGGCCGGTCACTACGGCAATCTGGGCGCGCTGGAAAAGTACACCGGAAACCAGCAGATCGCCGAGCACGCCGTGCTGCGCTACTCCGAGGCGGGCATCGAGAAGGACATTGCCGAATGCACGCCCAAAAAGATTGCGGATGCGGCGCAGGCCGGGGATGACATCGCCCGCCAGATCTGGGGCGAGGTGGCCGACTGGCTCGGCACCGCGATTTCCAGCATCGCCTGGCTGCTCAATCCCGATGCCTTCGTGATCGGTGGCGGTGTGGCGCAGGCAGGAGATCTGATCTTCACACCGCTCAAAAACAAGGTGCAGAGCATGCTCAGCACCGTGGTCTGGGAGCGCCTGCAGATTGTGCCCGCTCGCTTCAGCAATGAGGCCGGCATCATCGGCAATGCCGCGCTGGCGGCAGACGCGGTGTAAAGCAGCCCTGTTCCTGCGGATGCCGAACAGGGCTTTCCTTGTTGCTGTGCACAAGGCTACTTTTTCTTCGGCTTCGGCTCCCAGTCCTCCACCTTGATGATGGCTTCCAAATCTTTCTTGGCGTCGATGTCTTCCGGCAGGATTTTGAACTTGGTCAGGTAGCGCAGCGCCTTGGTCACCTGCAGAATCTCGTTCTTCTTGGATTCGATTTTGCCCGGGGGCACCTCTTTCATCGCGCTTGCGAAATCCCGCACAGTGGCCATGGCAAACTCACGGGCTTCGGCATTGTCCGCGTAGCAGAGTGACTCAAAGTAGTGCAGCATCTTCTCGATGCCTTCGAGCTTGGCGGCCGATTCGCGGATGTTTTTGGCGATCACCGCGCGCTTGGCCGTGGTGGCGGCTTCGCTCATGTGGCTGGTCTCACCACCCTCGATGGCGCGCTTGGGCAGGGGGCGGTACCAGATGTTGCGATAGCGGACGGGGTTGCCGTGGTCCTGCAGCTTGAGCGGGCCCTTGTCTGGGAAAGGGCGCGGAGAAGAGCGCTTCATGTGACCGCCACCGCCTTCGAGAGGCGTGTGGTCCTGGGTGAGCACGCCGTTTACGAAAACGGTGATGTAGCCGGGATCGAGTTCCTTGCCGTCTTTGAAGATCGGGCGGCGGAAGACGATGTCGTAGGTCTGCCATTCACCGGGTGCACGCAGTGGGTTCACCATCGGCGGGTTGATGCCGTAGATGGATGAAGCCATGCCATCGGGATAGCTGGGGTTGTTGTAATTGTCCAGCACCTGCACTTCGACTTGGCCCATGAGGAAGACGCCGCTGTTGCCACGGCCCTGGCTGTTGCCCTCGACCTTGGAAGGAGCGCTCCATTCAATGTGGAGCTGGCAGTCGGAGAATTCTTCCTTGGTGCGCACGTAGCCGCTGCCCGGCACGCATTGCAGAACACCGTCTTTGACTTCCCACTTGGTGGGCTCCGCAGGCGTTTTGTCCGCCTGCCATTTTTCGATCTCCTCCGGCTTCCCGCCGAAGAGGATGACCGCGTCCGAAGGCGGGGTGCCCGGCTTTTCCTGAGAGCTGAACGTGCCCGGCTCCACGCGCACGGGCTGCGGACGGTTCATGTCATGAATGGCCCACGGATGCGTCGCGTCCGGCGGATCGCCGTAGAACGCGCCATCAGCGAGCGCAGCGGTGGTGAGCAGAGACAGTGCGAGAGTGTGAAGCGTGGGTCGGTTCATGGTGGTGGAAAGAGGTAGATGGGAAGACGCTTGGAGCAATGAGGATTCATACACTCACAGCAGCCAAATCTCGCGGTCGCGGGCGGCACTCCAGGCATTTGAATGGCAAAAAATATGCCATTCCACCAGTGCGGCGGAATGGCATATCGTGCTTTTTAGAGGGGTCAGCCGTTCGGCAGCAGACGCTCCCAGAGGATGTCGTTCATGAGGACGTTTGTGATGAATTCGCGGCTGCTGTCAACGGCGGCCACCGGGGTCGGAGCCACGGCAGGCACGACGATGTCGAGGATGAGGCCCTTGGCAGTGCGCTGGGATGTGATGCGGCCACCGAGATGGTAGGCGAGGAAGAACGCGCCCATGAGGGTGAGGCCGGGGCCATCCGTGGTGACGTCATCGTGAGTGAAGAAGGGATCAAACACGGAGCGCAGCACATCGCTGGCGAGCCCAGGACCGGTGTCAGTGAGGGTGAGATGCAGCGCTCCGGCGTCGGCGGCCTCGGCCGCTGTTTTGGCAGAGAGGGTGACCTGTGTGCCGGAGGAAAGCAGCGCCAGCTCTGTCTGAAGCAGCAGGTGCAGCATTTTTTCAAACGCAGGGCGGCTGGCCTGAAGGGCTGGGAGAGCTCCTGCAGCTTCAAATTTCAGCTCGATACCCTTGGCGGTGAAGGCGGCACGCTGCTGGTCAATCAATGCTTGAATGACATTGGCCGCATCCATCTTGTGCTCGGCACCGGAGGCGGACTGCAGTTCACCGAGGAGATCGGCGATGCGGGCGGCCTGGCGCACCACATGCGCGTGGAAGTCACGCCAGAAGGTGGCCTGACGCAGGCGGTCGAGGTCAAAGTTCTGCTGGCCGAGTCTTCCGGGCGTGATGTCCAGGAAGGCATGCACGGCGCGCAGAGGCTGGTTCAGCTTCTGGTTCAGCCCGGCAGCCACGACCCCCAGCCCCATGACGCGGTCGGTGATGAGCAGGTTCTGCAGCACGGAGAGCTTTTCCTGCAGCAGTCCATCGCGCTCCTGCTGAAGGATGTAGAACTCCATGGCGCGGTGCAGGGTGTTGCGCACATCGTCCATCTGGATGGGCTTGGAGATGTAGCGGAAGATGCTGCCGAGGTTGACCGCGTCCACCGTGACGTCGTAGTCGGCGTAGGCCGTGACCATCATGCGCACGAGGCGGGGGCGGAGCTGGCGGGCGCGCTCAAGCAGCTGCACCCCTTTTTCCCCGGGCATGCGCTGGTCGGACAGCAGCACGCCGATGTCCTCACCATGCTGCTCGATGAGTTTGAGCCCCTCGGCCGCGCTGATGGCTGTGAGGATGCGGAATTCGTCTCCGAATGTCTTTTCGAAGTACTTCAACGCCTTCTCTTCATCATCGACATAGAGAACGGCATAGCGTTTGAGGTCGTATTGGTTTTGCATATGGGGAAGTCCTTCTAGGTGTCGGCGTGGTTGTTGTTGGGGCTGTCGGTAGAGGGTAGCTCGAGAATGAACTCGGTAAACTGGCCGGGCTGGCTGCGTACTTCAATGCGTCCGCCATGGTCGGCAATGATGCGGTTGCAAATGGAAAGTCCAAGCCCCATGCCCTGTCCCACGTCTTTGGTGGTGAAGAAGGGGTCAAAGATCTTGTCCCGGATCTCCTGTGGAATGCCGGGCCCGTTGTCCTTGATGGAGAGGATGGTTCTGTTGCCGCGGGCGAATGCGGAAAGCTTGATGCAGGCGGACTCTCCCTCCGGGTATTCCTTGGTCGCCATGGCATCCAGGGCGTTTTGGATGAAATTGATGAGCACCTGCACGAACTGGTTGCTATCGCCGCGGATTTCAAGCTCCTCGGGAATGTCCACCTCACGCTGGATGCCGTCTTTCCAGACGTGAGCAAAGAAGCGCATGCAGGTGTTCACCACGTTCTTCAAGTCAAAGGCGTGATTGAGCTGGTTGGTCGTGCGGGTGAAACCACGCAGGTCGGAGATGATCTGGATGACGCGGTTCACGCCTTCCTCCACATCTTTGACGGTGTCGGCAAAGTCAGCGCGTTCTTCCTCGGGCAGGGATTTGGTGGCACGACTGATGATGCCCAGGCCTTGACGTGCGTAGTTGAGCGGATTGTTGATCTCGTGGATCAAGCCGGCGCTGAGGCGGCCGAGGGAGGCGAGCTTCTCATTTTGCACGAGCATGGATTCGGTCTCCTTGATCTGCTCCAGCGCATTTTCGAGCTGTTGCTTTTGCACCACGAGCTCCTTCTGGAACAGGCGCGAATCGACGAGATTTTTCAAACGCACCATGATCTCCGTGAGCGAGAACGGTTTGGCCAGAAAGTCACTGGCACCGGCGTCGAGGCATGCGAGCTTGGTTTTCTCATCCGCACGTGCGGTGAGCAGCACCACGGGGATGGAGCGTGTGATGCTGCGCTCCCGCAGCTCACGGCAGACCTGCAGGCCATCTTTTTCCGGCATCATCATGTCTGAGAGGATGATGTCCGGGAGGAACTGCGCGGCCTTTTCCACGGCCTGCTGCCCGTCCACGGCCTCCAGAATCTCGAAGGTGCCGCTGAGCTGGCTCTTGAGAAAGCGCAGCATGTCGGGTTCGTCGTCGGCGATGAGCAGCTTGGGTTTGCGGCTGCGACCCACGCCGGTTTCCACCGGACGCAGGGTGGCTTGCAGCGAAGTCATGGCCGGGAAGAGTTCGGCGCGGCGGTAGAGTTCGGCGATCCAGTCCTTGTTCTTGGGAGCGTCGGCGTCTCCTTCCTCGATCGTTTCATCCGACTCATCATCTTCTGTGGCGGTCGGTTCGCCTTGGAGGAGAGGAATGTTCACCGTCATGGTGGTGCCTTTGCCGACTTCACTGGTGGCCACGACATTGCCGCCCTGCGCTTCCGCGAGTTCTTTAACGAGGGCGAGGCCGATGCCCATGCCCTGGAATTTGCGCTGGGATGAAGTGTCCGCCTGCCAGAAGCGATTGAAGATATGCGGCAGCTGATCCGCGGGAATGCCCATGCCGGAGTCACGCACTTCAATGGCCAGCCAGCCATCTGTCTTGAGGGCGCTGAAGTTGACGTGACCATTTGCGGCGGTGAATTTCAGAGCATTGAAGAGCAGATTGAGGCAGATGCGTTCCAGCTTCTCCGGATCGGCGAGCACGGTGCCGAGATCTTCATCCACATGGGAATGCAGATGGATGCGCTTGTCTTTCGCGACGCTGCCGACGGCGTTGGCGAGACCGCTGATAAAATCGTTCACATTCACGCGCTTGGTGTTGACCTGAGCGCGGCCGGATTCGAGACGCACGAGATCCAGCAGATCATTGATGAGCTTGAGCAGGCGCATGGAGTTGCCATGCATGGTGGCCATCAGGTCTCGCTCTTCCTGAGGACGGGTGGATTCAGCGCTCTGGATCAGGCTTTCCAGCGGAGCAATAAGCAGGGTCAGCGGCGTGCGAAGTTCATGGCTGATGTTGGCGAAGAAGCGGCTTTTGGCCTCGTCGAGCTCACGCAGTTTCTGGTTGCTGGCCTCAAGCTCGGCGCGGTTGAGGTCCAGATCGTGACGCAGCTTGAACTCGGAGAAGCGGATGGTGTTGTAAAACCAGGTGCCGGCGGTGGTGAAGACCCCGGTGACGAACAGGAAGTACAAGTTGTTGAAGAAGATGCTGCGATTGACGATCGGGCCATGGAAATAACACGCCAGGAGATAGGACGTCACCGTGAGGACCACCACCAGGATGCTGTCCTGCAGTGTCCAGCGCATGAGAATAGCGGCTCCGAGCATCACCAGATTCAGCCCGGCATAGTAGGGTGATTCAGCCCCCCCCTTGGCGTAGATCATCCATGCAATCCCGACAATGAGAGGCATGGCCATGAGCAGGCCGAGAAGGCGGTGCATGCGTTTGCCCCAGGCGGTGGTCAAAGCCAGCCAGACGAGAACGCTGACCACGGCGGAAAGAACACGTGCGGGGAAAAAGCGCTTCACGCCTTCCTCCTGAAACACCACCCAGTCCAAAGAACTCCCGGCCAGCATGAACACGACGGCGAGGATGCCGCAGAGCTGATAGTTGCGGACTCGGATGTCCTGCTCGTAGGCCTGAAAGTTTCCCTTCAGGCCACCAGCTAAAACTGGAGAAGCATCAGGCATCGAGAGGTTTGCGTACTTCGAGGAAGATATTCACGCCCGTGGCGTCTGGTTTCACCACAAAAGACCCCGGGGGCGCACGATCAGGCGCCAGTTTGAGAAACTGTTCTTCGTCACGGTACACGAGATGCCATTCGGCCAGATACTCCATCCAGTTCCGCCAAGGATTGCTGGGGTGCACATTGGTGGCGATCAGCAATCCGCCGGGTGCGAGCAGATCATAGAAGATTTCCAGAAGACGCCGGCAGATGCGGTCGGAGAGGTAGTCGAACAAACCGGCGCAATAAACCATGTCATACGTGCCTGACTGGGCCGCCGCACGTCCGGACTCTTTCAAAACTTGGTGCACGGATTTTTTCTCGAAGCGCAGACCGGTGCGGCGACGATGTCGGTTGCGCAGATCTTCCAGAGACCGCGTCGTGTGCATGATGGTCTCATCATTGAAGTCCAGCAGCAGCAGGTCTGCCGAGTCGGAGATGGGCTCATGGGTGAGGAAGTTTTGAATCTCCTGGGCCGGGCCGCAACCCAGGTTGTAGATGCGTGCCACGCGGTTCTGGGCGGCTGCACGTGCTGTTTCAGCCTTGAGCTGCTCCACCAGGTAAACGATGCGGTTGCGGTGGGCGATCACCGGCGGGATGTCCAGATAGAGCTTGTTAAGCAGCTTCGCAAAAATCGAGCTGCCTTCATAAGGATCACGCAGCATCATGCTGACCATCTCATAGTCACCGGCATAGCCCAGCGGCTTGTGATAGGTGCGGTAAACAAACGGTGCGCACAGCACCAGCGGGTGAAGCTGGCGCTTGATGTAGCTGCGATGCACCGGCTGCTGCTCCAGCGGAATGATGGCGGCGGATTCCTCAAACCGCTTCATCAGCGGATACACCGTGGGAACGATGGGCTCCTCCATCTGCAGGAGGACTTCACGCTCAGCCTGAATTCGATCTCCGGTGGGCAGCGAGCGTACGCCGAGCTCCACCTGCTCCATCCAGCGGCGCAGGTCGGAAAGCATGGTATGCATATCGGCCACCACGATTTTGAAATCGGGCATGACGCGATAGCTTTTTTCCGTCTCCCGCAAGAACTCGGCAAACTCGGTCAGCAGGCGGCCCTTGTTCTGCGAGGGGGAGAGGATGTCGATGTCGATCCAGCCTTCATCTGAAAGCGAAGCCTCGCAGATGAGCATGATGCCGGTGTTCACCAAGTTGGCAATGGTGGCCCTGCCGGTGTAGACCACGCGGTCATTCATCATGATCCGGAAGTCATTCAGGACTTCAGAGAGCTGAACAATGCTGTAGGGATTGTAAACTTCAAACACACCCAGATAGCGTGTGAGCCGGTGAAGCGTGCCGCGCACTTCAGCCCCCTGGCTGTTGCGGCAGATGATGAAACTGAGCCGCTCCCCTGAGGAAGCGAGATTGGGAAGTGCGTTGTCGTTGTTCTCCATGTTACGAATCCTCTGCTAAAGCGGTTTGCTCGCTGATGACAACACAAGCCTTTTGGAAAAAGTTCGCCGCGTGTTCTGGCATGGCCCAGCGAGGGTGCCGGAGACGTACGAGGAGAATAAACATGGTGTCATTATATTTGAAATTAAAACCTCTGCGTGAAGCTCACCGCCAGCACCTGCCACTGATGCTTGTAGGTGCCGTCATACTGGTTGGGCGGATTGGAAGCGGCCCCGCTGATGACACGGGCAGGATAGTAAACGCAGGAGTAGGTGAGATCCACGCCCCGAGTTTTGCCCCGCCAGCCCACGCCCAGGCTGAAGACATGCCTGTCGTTGCCAGGGATCAGCGGTGTGTAGCTGTTCTGCGGCTGGGAATTTTCTGAATAGAGATAACCGCCGCGCACCGCCCAGTGTTCATTCAGCTGATAGGACATCCCTGTGCCAAAATCGAGCGAGTTTCTCCACCCAAAGACGGTGCTGGTCGACCCGCCGAGCAAAGCCTGGTTGTTGCCGATCAAGAGGGGGAGATCATCATGGGAGGAATTCTGCGCCCATTTGAAGTCAAAACCCACGGTGAAGCGGTCTGTCACGTCAAATCCATAGCCGACGGAGATGGAGGCAGGAAAGGTCATGTCGGATTTGAAGCTGCTTGATTCGCTGAAGGTGCCAATCAGCGCCGGCGGGATGTTGCTGGCTTTGAAGTCACCACTGAGATTGACCTTCACCGGCAGCCGCCCAATCACTGCAATGCGATGTCTTTTGGCAATGGTCCAGTTGATGCCTGCATAGGCGCCCAGGCCCCACCCCTGGCCGTGAATCTTGATGTCTCCCTCCGCCGAACCTGGTATAATGTTGTTCCAGGAGTAGAACTGCTTCATCGTCAGATCGGCATACAAGATGTCGAGCCCGACGGCAAAGCCGAGATCATCTGTGATCTTCACCGCGAGAGCCGGGGTGATGTCCACCGTCAGCAGATTGGCCTCGTAGGGCAACGCATAGCGCAGGCCGCCGCCCATGCCTCTGGGGTAGTAGGCGGCAAGGCCATATGGGGTGCTGACACCGAGTCCAAAGGACAGCCTGCCGGGCAGCAACGGCTGCACATAGTACATGCTCGCGGGAAACACCCATGGCCGGTTGATCCGTACGTTCTGGCCACCGTTCTGCTCAAAGCGAATGTCTGAATGCCACATGGCCGTGTTGATCAGCAGCTCGCTTTTCTCAATCTTCAGGATGTTGGCCGGAGCGACACGCACAGCGGAGGCGTCGCTCAGATTGGCATATCTGCCACCCACGATGCTCAACGCCTGGGCGGAGTCAGGTATCACGGAGAATGTTTCGGATGCCTGCACCGCCGCTGAGGTCAAACCCAGGGCAAGAATGAAAGAAACGACGCGGTTATTCATGGTTGGGTTGGGCTGAGTTAAGCCAGTCCGTTGGACTGGCAGTATCTGAGAATTTCGACGGTCCCTTTCAGCCCGGTCTTGCGACACAGGTTGTGCTTGTGCACTGCGACGGTTCGCGGGCTGAGAGACAGATCCAGCGCCACCTGCTTGAGGCTTTTGCCGCGTGCCAGCTGCATGAGGACTTCCAGCTCACGATTGGAAAGCTTCTCATGCACCTGCCCTGAGGAACCTTTGCGGATGGAGCGGTCTGCAAACTTTTGCGCCAGTTCTCTGGAAATGTAACTGCGCCCTTCCAAAGTGCAGCGAATTGCATCAAACAACTCATGCGGAGGGGCGTCCTTGGTCACATAGGACCGCGCCCCGAGCTGCATGGTGCGCGAGACAAACGTTTCCTCCTGATGCATCGAAACAGCGATGATTCTGGGAGGGGTGGGCAGGGTGCGCAGCTCCGTAGTCAGTTCCATTCCAGACCGGTCCCCGAGCTCGATGTCGACAAGGGCGATTTCATAATTGTGGAGGCGGGCTTCAACCATCGCCTCCGCACAAGTGCCTGTGGAGACGACGGTGGCCTGGGGAAACTCCCCCTTAAGCATGCTCGTGAAAGCTTCACGAACCAGCGCATGATCATCGACAACCAGAATGCGGAAAGGCGGGGGAGATTGCATGAAAGTGTTCAATGCGGTGAAGAGGTTTATGCTGCGGACTGCTGGGGTGATGGAAGTGCCATGAGGCAGACCCGCGAACTGCCTCCCGGTCCGGCGCCCATGACCTGCATGCGGGAACCCAGCAGAGCACACCGGGCTTCGATGACGGCCAGTTCTGATCCGGCCATGGTCTCCTTCCAGATGCTGTCGCCACCATCGTGATCGATGGTGATTTCCAGTTTCTCGGCAGACGCCCGGCAGGTCACCTCCACCCATGAGGTGTTGGCAAAACGCACGCAATGTTTTAACAGCGCCTGCATGATTCGAAACAGATTGAGCCGGCTGGCGAGATCGAATGACGGCTCATCACCGCTGATGTGGAGAACCAGAGAGCCGGCAAAATTTTCGCCAACATTGCGCACCAGCTGCTGCAGCGCGACATGCAGCCCGAAGGCCTTCAAAACTGGAGGAAACTGCTTTTCCGTCATGTCCCGAACCAGTTGCAACGTCTGTCGCAGGGTAGAATCCAGGCTGCCGAGCAATTTGCCGACGCTCGCCGCGTCTCCACCGTTCGCCAGTTCGTGTCGCATCATTTCACCCAGCGAGGCGCAGGCCACCAGACCTCCAGCCATGTCTTTGTGCAACAAATGTGCGAGATCGACGCGCTGAGCATCTTCTTCCTTTAACAGACTGCTCAGCGCCTGTAGCAGCATTGCGGCTGAGTTATTTTCCATTTCGAGGGCGATGGGATGCATGTGAAGGGCTAAATAATTTAAATCATTATGTCGCTGCATTTAGGAGAACCACATTCCGAGGGGCTTAGCACCTAAATGTTGATTTAATATTTAGGTCTCGCCTAAATCTGCATTGCGCCGTCTTTTTTGAAAGAATTCTTGTGAATCTGGAATTTAGTTTAAATAAACCTATTTTTATTAATTTTATAAAAACCCAAGACTAATATTCTGCACATGTATCTAAATACCATTCAGCACAACCTCAGTGCCTGTAGTCGGATTCTGATGGTGACCGAAGAGCGGTCTTTGCAGGAAGATCTGCATATTTCCCATGCACTGCAGAACATGAGCCATAGTGGCAGTTCCTCTGCTTCACTGGGTACGGAGCATGGCAGCAATAAAGCTAGATCTGCGGCCTCCGCTCCTGAGCTGGTTTGCACTGCGAATGAGAAAGAGGCGTTAGCGTTGGTGGAAGCAGCGGCTCAAAGTCACAAGCCGTTTTCCCTAGTTATTATGGATGGCCGCCTTTTTTATGGGAAAGACTATCGGTATATCATCAATCGCTTATGGCAGACACAGCGTGATTTGCATGTGGTGCTGCATGCTGTTTCCCAGTTGGAATCATTCGAACAAATCCCGATCGACTTAGGGTCCAATCCTCATCTGCTAGTTTTCAAATTTAGGCTGGTCCCCTTCGAGATAACCCAGCTCATTCGCACACTCTCTGTCAGGCATAGTGCTGAGAATCAAACCTCACACCGCAATCTGAGCCTGAATGCCCAGCTGCTGGAGGTGACCTCACGTTTTGAAGACGTCAGCAACCGGCTCCGGCTTGAGCAGGACCATCGCAGGCAGTTGGAGGACCAGTTGTGCCGGAACCAGCGGCTGGAAACCGTGGGGCGTTTCGCAGATGCGATGGCACACTTTTTTAACAATTACCTGACTGTGATCCAGGGCCATGTGGAAGTCGCCCAGCTAAATCAGGATGGCACCGGCTCAAGCACGCTGCCGACCTCCACGCTGAAAGAACTCATCCTCGCCACGCAGCGTGCTGCGGGCGTTACCTCACAGTTTGTGTCCTTCAACAGGCGCGAATACATGCAGCCAGCTCCGCTGCATCTCGGGCAGATCATCGATGGACAGGCCTCCATGCTGCAGAAAGCCATGGGTGAGCAGATTGCCATCCAGATCAGCCACAGCCCCGATCTGCCTAGTGTCATGGCAGATCAGGCCGCCATGGAGCAGATCATTTTCAATCTCATCATCCATGCACGTGATTCCATGCCGATGGGAGGCAGATTAATGATTCAAACCAGGCCGCTGTTCATCCCAGACGCTGCAACCGCCTGCCAGATGCATGCAGAGGCAAAACCAGGAGAATATGTGGTCATGACGATTTCTGACACAGGCAAGGGCATGAGTCCTGCCGAGCTGGCAGGTCTGTTTGACTCGTCCAAACTTTCATCAGATCAAGAAGGCGGAGCGGACATCGCGTTGATCCTGGTGCAGGGATTGGTGCGCATGCAAGGCGGCTGGGTCGACGGCCGGAGTGTCCTGGAAGTCGGTACGGAGTTTTCCATTTGCCTTCCTGTCGCCAACGGAACGGTGCCAACACCTCCCACGCCGGAGAAGAAACTCCTGAGCACCACCACCGGGGACGAAGCATCCACCATTTTGATCGTTGATGATGAAGACTCCGTGCGGCAAGTGATGGAATATGTGCTCACCAGCCAAGGGCACAAGGTGCTCACTGCCGCAGATGCCAATGAAGCCTGGGCCATCTGGCGTGAGAAGTCGGCCGTCATCAAACTCGCGCTTATCGACGTCAAGCTGCCCGGTGGGGTCAGCGGTTTCGATTTGGAGAAAGCTCTGGCAGCGGAAGATCCCACACTCCCGGTCATTTTCACCTGCGGCTACTCTCCGACCACGCTGAGCAACGCAAAAGAGCTGAAGGCAGGCGAAAATTTTCTGCCAAAACCCTTCGGAATGGTGGAGCTGCTCAACATCGTGGGCCAGGCCCTCCTGCAGCCGGCAAGGTTGTAAAGAACGCGGGGAATCATGGATTCCCGCCTGCGGACGACCCGAGACGGCACCGAGATCCAAACGACGAAAGCTTCAGTCTTTGCCACGCGGGGTCTCTTTTTGGCCATGCTCGGGAGGCCTGTCACTGCGCAAAAAACTGGTAGTGAGATCAATAAAGGTCTCCGGGACCTGCGAATAAGGAAGCTGGCAACTCCTCCAGCATGCATAGTGGGAATGGAATTTTCCTCAAATTCTCTGCGCTGAATGATTTGGCGTGCACAGAATCTTGACCGCACCCGTCAATGACCGAAGGAAGAGCATGGCTCACTCCATATTTTATTGTCTTTCTGTTGCTTGCAGAGGCAAATCCATTCCAAGGCCGCACACCTCCTGGCCGTTGTGTTCCCATCATGTGTCTCTTTGCGCGTAGACTTCTCTGGCGTAGGAAATGCTCACGTATTATCTGCCCAGAACTGAAAATGAAATTGCGTCCTGTGGAGGTGGTAGCTTTGCAAGCCCTGCATCCATGAAGTCTGGCGCGTCAGATTTTGCGCTGAATACGCAGGAGCAGCCTCTCGAATGCAGTCTGGTCATCTTGGTGGACAGTCTTGGAATCGTTCATGCGGTGAACGGCGGGAGGATTCGTTTTGCGGAGATTTTTGGCCAGGATCTGCGTCTGCCGGAAAGCGGCAGCAGTTGTTTTGATTTCTTTGCCACCGAATGTGAAACCCGTTTTGAAGGGGGGGCTCGATGGGCAAAGACTCTCAAGGAGGTGCTGGATCAGCAATCGGCGGGCGCGCGGATCGAATCATGTCTTTCAGGCTCGACCGCAAGGTGTTGGATTGAAATCACGATCATTCCGCTGCCGGTTGGCGACAGCTCTGGTGCGCTGATCACCTGCATAGACATCACCTCACGGAAACAGGCGGAACTCGAACTGCGCCATCGGGAAGCGCAAGGAAGGGCTATTGTTGATCTCGAGCCCGAGTGCGTGACGATCGTCGACAGCGAAGGGCGGTTGCAGGACATGAACCCTGCGGGCCTGAAAATCATCGAAACAGGGTCTCTGGCAGAGGTCAAGGGGGGGCTGATCGTAGACCTGGTACATCCGGATGACCGGGAGAAACTTCAGCAGCATCACCGCCAGGTAATTGAGGGCGAATCAGGGCAGCAGATTTTTCGCGTTATTGGCCGCCAAGGCAGGCTGTCCTGGATCGAAATGCACTCGGTTCCCTTGCGTGATGCCGAAGACCACATGATTTCGATGCTCAGTGTGGCCCGGGATATTTCCGAAAGGAAACAAGTTGAAGAGCGGCTGCGGCAAAGTGAGGCCACCATGGCAACCGCCCAGGGCATCTCACATTTCGGCAGCTGGGAGCTTGATTTGACGGTTTTGGACGGGACCGGCAAAAACTCCCTGCGCTGGTCAGACGAAGTTTATCGCATCTTTGGTTATGAAGTGGGGGGGACCGAAACCACGAATGAGATTTTCTTCAGTGCGGTTCATCCTGATGACCGCGAAATGATCCGGCGGGCGGTCAGCGAGGCCATCCGCAGCCATGGACGCTATTCGATCGACCACCGGATCATTCTGCCAAACGGCGAAGTCCGGCACATCCACGAAGACGCCCAGATTTTTCTCGATGAGCGGACCGGCCAGCCCTTGCGAATGGTGGGCACGGCGCATGACATTACGGAGCGCAAGCTGGCCGAGGAGGCGTTTAAAACCAGTGAACTGCGCTTCAGGCATGCTTTCACGAATGCCAGCGTGGGGTTTGCGATCACGGACATGGGAGGAGTCGTCCTCCATATCAACAAGCACTACTGTCAAATCATAGGTTATGCGGAAAACGAAATGATCGGCAGATCTTTTGCCTCTGTGACGCACCCGGATGATGTGACACGCAAGCAGATGCTGAACCAGAGGTTGATAGCTGGAGAGATCAACGACTTCGTCGTTGAGAAACGCTATCTCTGCAAGAACGGCGAGGTGGCCTGGGTGGAAAACAGTGTGTCCGCCATCCGGGATGAAGCCGGGGTGGCTCTGCACATGGTGGTCCTTTGCAAAGACATCACGGAATCACGCCGCAACCAGGAACAGCTGAGATTGCTTGAAGCCTGCGTGGCTCATCTCAATGACATTGTGCTCATCACCGAGCCTGAGCCCCTGGATGAACCCGGCCCGCGCATTGTTTTTGTGAATGATGCGTTCACCAGGCAGACCGGCTACACTCGGGAAGAGGCATTGGGGCGAAGCCCGCGCTTCCTCCAAGGACCGGCAACCGACCGGCTGGCACTGGGCCGAATGCATGAGGCCCTGGCCCAAGGGCTGCCATGCAAGGAGGAACTGATCAATTACAAGAAGGACGGGTCTGTTTTCTGGGTAGAGATTGATGTCGTGCCGATCACCGATCTCAACGGCCAGACGAGTCACTTTGTGGCGGTCCAGCGTGATATCACCGCACGCAAAGAGGCCGCCGACCGGCTGTGGAAGAGCAATCTGCGGTATGAAAGGCAGCATGTCGCTCTGGCCCGGATGATACGTAGCGGCGTGATGCAGGCCGTCCATTTGGAGTCCGCGTTTCGTCTGATCACGGAAGAAATCGCCCACGCCATGGAAGTGGAGCGCGTCAGCATCTGGCGGTATGATCAAAACCGCAGCAGCATCGTCTGTCAGATGCTGTTTGAGGCAGGTGCGCGGCGTCATTCCTCCGGGCTAGAACTGAGTGGAAGAGATTACCCGGCCTATTTCCGAGCCATGGCGCAAAATGAAACCATTGCAGCGGATGATGCGCAGCGTGACCCACGCACTCGTGAGTTCACCGAAAGCTACCTTTCACCGCAGGGTATCACCTCCATGCTGGATGCCCCGCTGCATGTGGGCGGGGTCCTGGCCGGAGTGCTCTGTCAGGAGCATGTCGGTCCGTTGCGGGCCTGGCTGCCGGAGGAGAAAAGTTTTGCGACTTCGATGGCCAACTTCATCTCCCTGGTGCTCGCCCAATGGGAGCGCAGGCAGGTGGAGGACATGCTGCGTCAGCAGGCGTCACTCCTCGACAAGGCAAACGATGCCATTCTGGTGCGTGATCTGGACCACCACATCACCTACTGGAACAAAAGCGCCGAAAGTCTCTATGGATGGACCGCCGAGGAGGCAAGAGGGCGTAAAGTGTCCGAACTGCTCTACATCGATGATTCACAGTTCGAGGAAAAAAACAACAAAGTGCTGACCGATGGAGAATGGGCAGGTGAAATCCTGCAGGTGACCAAGGCGGGTAAAGAGGTGACCGTGGAGGGGCGCTGGACCTTGGTGCGCGATGCCGAGGGCAGGCCCAAGTGCGTGCTGGCCATCAACACCAACATCACCGAGCAAAAACGGCTTGAAGATCAGATTCTTCGTTCCCAGCGCATGGAAAGCATCGGCACCTTGGCGGGTGGAATCGCGCATGATCTCAACAATGTGCTCACTCCGATCATGATGTCGGTGGATCTGCTGAATCTGCGCATCAAGGATGAGGTTTGCAGGGAAACTCTGGAGACGATCGCCTCCAGTGCACGCCGAGGAGCCGACATGCTCAACCAGGTGCTGTCTTTTGCCAGGGGCATGGAAGGGCAGAAGACCCCTTTGAAGATCAGCCGTTTGCTGCACGATCTGGCACGCATCGTCGGAGACACCTTTCCAAAAAATATCCAGCTTCGGCTGCAGGATGAGTTGCTGGAAACCAATGCCGTGTCAGGCGACGCGACGCAGATCCATCAGGTGCTGCTCAATCTGTGTGTCAATGCGCGGGATGCCATGCCTGCCGGCGGTACGCTCACGATCAAGGCGGCACACCTTTTGATCGACGCGCAATACGCCGCCATGAACATCGAGGCGCGTGAAGGGCCGCACATCATGATCAGCGTCGAAGACGATGGAGTGGGCATTGCGCCGGAAATTCTCCCAAAGGTTTTCGATCCCTTTTTCACCACCAAGGAAATGGGCAAGGGCACCGGACTCGGGCTGTCCACTTCGCTGGCCATCATGAAAAGTCATGGCGGCTTCCTCCGTGTTTACAGCGAGCTGGGGCATGGCTCATGCTTTCATGTGTATCTTCCGGCACAGCCGACTCAGGTCATGGAGCAGACGGTTGTCGAAGAGCCGGTGCTGCCTCGTGGCAATCAGGAGCTTGTTCTCCTCGTCGATGACGAGGCGGCCGTGAGGGAAATCACACGGCAGACACTGGAAGCGTACGGCTACCGTGTGCTGCTGGCTGCGGATGGAGTGGAAGCGGTGACCCTCTACTCCAAGCATCAGCACGACATCGCCCTGGTTTTGACCGACATGCGGATGCCGGTCATGGACGGCTCCACCACGATTCAGGTTTTGATGAAGATGAACCCCGAGGTCTGCATCATTGCCGCCAGTGGCATCAATTCCAACAACGGTATTGCCAAGGCCGCAGGCACAGGGGTGCGGCAGTTTCTGCCCAAGCCCTACACTGCCGAAACCATTTTGCGGGCTCTGCACAACGTTCTACACGAGCAGTAAGCCCAAAAGGTCAGGCTGCCTTCCGCATTGTCTGCAGCACGTCGCCGAGTGCTTCCAGCAAGGAGTCGGCATTGTAAGGTTTACGCAGGAAATGCTTCACTCCCAGGCTGTTGACCTGTGCCTGCATTTGGTGGCTGAGCCCGCTGGCGCCGATGATTGGCAGGTCAGGATGAATTTTGAGCAGCGCCTGAATGAGCGTCGGTCCGTCCATGTTGGGCATCATCATGTCGGTGATGAGTGCGGCTGGCTTCTCGGAACTTTTCAGGAAGGTCGCGATGGCGTCAGTCCCGTCGCAGGCTGCGACCACACGGTAACCAAAGGCTTCCAAGGTGTGCTTGGTGGCGGTGAGAATGGCGGATTCATCATCCACGACGAGGATCAGCTCGCCCTGGCCAAGGCAGCGTTTGGTTTCGACTATCTGGATCTCCCTGTGCTCCACGTCCGTTTTGGCCGGCAAATAAATGCGAAACACCGTGCCTTTGCCCATCCGGCTGGTGAGATCGATGAACCCGTGGTGCGATTTGACGATGCCCAGCGTGGTGGCCAGTCCAAGTCCGGTGCCCTTGCCCATTTCCTTGGTGGTGAAGAAGGGATCAAAAATGCGATCCCTCACTTCCAGCGGAATACCTGTGCCCGTGTCCTTCACTTCAAAGACCACATGGGGGCCCGCCTTGGCGTCGGGGTGCATGCTGGCAAACTGCTCATCCACGACCACATTGCTCATGGTGATGTCCAGTTCGCCTCCCCCGGGCATGGCGTCACGGGCATTGACACAGAGATTGAGCAGCACCTGGTGCAGCTGGGTGGGGTCTCCTTCCACGTTCCACGTTTCTTCCGGGCAGGAGATCCGGCATTTGATGAACTTGGGGAAGGTCTCATGGATGAGCTGCTCGATTTCCTGCAGCACATCCTGCGGCCGCAGGCGCATGCTGCGGCCCTCGACGCCACGCGCAAAACTTAGAATCTGCTTCACCATTTCAGCACCGCGATTTGCGCTGTTCTCCATGGCGTTCAGCAGCTCGATGTCGCGCGGTTGCTGCAGTTTCATGCGCAGAATCGTGAGCGACATCAAAATGGGGGTGAGCACATTGTTCAAGTCATGTGCGACGCCGCCGGCGAGCGTCCCGATGCTTTCCAGACGCTGATTGCGCAGGGACTGTGACTCCATGCGACGCTTCTCAGTCACATCGGTCATGAAGCCCTCGGTGTGCCGCATCACGCCGTCTTCGGAAGGGATTCCCTGACCGCGTTCCCAGATCCACTTCACCGCGCCTTCCGCCGTGCGGATGCGGTAGCTCATCTCAAAGCGTTTCCCAGCAGCGACAGCCTCCGTCACCGTCTGACGCACATGTTCCCGGTCTTCCGGATGAATCAGATCACCGAAGAAGACCTCGCCGTTGCCGGCGAATACTTCCGCCTCGTAACCCGTGAGTTCCAAACAGCCTTCACTGATAAACTCCAGTGTCCATTTTTCATCGATCAGAGAACGGTAGGCGGCACCGGGAAGGTTGCCCATCAGCGTCGAAATCATGCGCTCATTTTCGCGGAGGGCTTCGATCGCCTGCTGGCGTTCCTTCTCCCTCTCCACGGTTTCCATGGCGAAGGAAAGGTCATTGGCCAGGGCACTGAGCACGCGGATTTCCTCCTCTTGGAAACAGTCTCGCTCATCGGCGTAGATTAGCAGCACCCCCACAGGGATGTTGCCTGGTTTCAGTGGGAAGGCGGCGCAGGAACGAAAGCCACGTTCCAAGGCCCGCTCGCGAAAGTAGAATGTTTCATCGTGCTCGATGTCATTGGAAATCTCATGCGTGCCGCTCCTGAAGGCGCGTCCAGCCGGTCCGCGGCCCGAGGGATGATCTCCGCGGGTGATGAGAGTCAGTCCATCCAGATAGTTCTGATAGCTGCCGGCGCAGGCAGCCGGCTTCAAGCTTTGGGACTCTTCATCAAAAAAGGCAATCCAGGCCATCTTCATGTTGCCCTTCTCCACCGCGATGCTTACCGCCGATTCATACAGCAGCTGCGGTTCACGAATACGAACGATCGCCTCGTTGATGCTGCTGGACATGGCATGCAGCCGGTTCAGGCGCAGCAGGCGCTGCTCATCCAGCTTGCGCTCATGAATGTCCAGTGCGGACCCGGCCATGCGGTAGGGCTCTCCATGCTTGTCCCACAAGGCCTGGCCACGGGCCTCAAACCAGCGATACCCGCCCGACTTCACCTGAATGCGGTATTCGATGCAGAATTCACTGCGCTGCTCCAGATGGCTCTCCAGCGCAGCGCGTACCAGAGGCAGGTCCGCCGGGTGCATTTTCTGCTCCCAGGCAAAAAACAGACTGGGAAATTCCTCGTGGTTGTAACCGAGCAGTTCACGGAAACGCGCGGAATAATAGACGCCGCCGGTGCGGATGTCCCAGTCCCAGACACCGCCGGTGGAACCCGTGGCCGCCAGCGCATAGCGTTCTTCACTCTGTCGCAGAGCCAGCTCCGCCTGGTGGCGTTCCATTTCCGCCGCCGCACGCACTGCAAAGAGCTGGAACATGGCCTGCAGGCGCTCCCGGTGGTCCAGTGCATGCTCGCTGAACACTGCAATCATTCCGATCACACGCCCGTCCGTGGCATGCAGCGGCATGCCCATGTAGCTGTTTGCACCCAGTTCCTGCAGGATTTGGTCGTCTGGAAAATGCTGCCGCACATTGCTGTCATAATAACAGACTTCGCCACTGGCCACGTTGTAACACGGCGTGCCGATCAAGGAGCAGGTCTTGTTGGGCAGCACCTTGCCGTCCGCACAGAAACCCAGTGTCCGCACCATCCGATCACGCTCCGGCAGGAGCATGGCCACGGTGGCGTATTTGGCTTCCACCGTGCGGGCCACTTGAAGGCAGAGCGACTGGAAAAAAGTCTCGCCACTGCGTGCATCCACACCTTCGGCCATTGCCCGCAGTGCTTCCTCCATTTTTTTCTCCACCGTGATGTCCGAGGCCAGCGAAAGTATCGACTGCAGCTCTCCATCGTCGTTCAACAGGGCAGAATTGTGCCACTCACACACAATCACCCGTCCATCACTGGTGAAATTGCGGTTGATGCAGGTGTTGCGGGATTCTGACCGGTCCAGCAGCCGGCCCAGTGTCGCCTTCACCCGCGGCAGATCTTCAGGATGAACGAAGTTCCAGTCACTGTGATCATTCCCCATGACCTCAGCCTCGCTCCAGCCAAAGATTTTCTCCGCCTGGGGCGACCACCGGCAGATGCGGCTGTCTGTGTCGCACTCCACCAGCGCCAGCGAAGTGTTTTCCAGGTGATAGAGCAGCGTCGCATGGGCCTGCTGCTGCAGTGCCTCCTCCTGCTCGCGTCGTGTGGTGAAATCCCGCAGGTTGCCAATGATCGCGACCGGCTTGCCTTCACTGTCTCTGACGATGGACCGGTTGTCACTGATCCAGCGATAAGCCTCATTTTTGTGCTTGAACCGGTATTCCAGGACAGGTTGAAAATCCCCGTTCAGATCACGTGCCATCAGTTTTTCCAGCCGTTCGCGTTTTGACTGGTAATCCTCGGGGTGGATCCGCGAAAACATGAACCGAAGACCTCCCGCGATGCATTCTTCAATGCTGAAGCCCAGCACCTGTTCCACTGCGGGACTGATGTAATCATAGGTCAGCGAGGGCAGGCTGAGACAGTACACCGGGTCCTTGGAGTTGCCGAGCACAGTCCGGAAACGTTCTTCACTCCGCCGCAGCTCGCTCTCGGCCTGCTTCCGCTTGGAAATATCCCGCACGGTGACGACGAGTCTGTCGTTCCCGAGGATCTCAGCCTTGCGCATGCTTACCTCCACCCAAAACACACGTCCAGAACGTGCGCGTGCCTGCCATTCAAACATCTGCGGACCTTCCTGCATCGCCTTGCGCATCCAGTAGAGCGACTCCTCCAGGGTGTAAGGCGGAGTGTTCACGCTAAGCTCTGCTATGGAGAGCCGCCGCATTTCACTAGGATCGCAGCCATACATTTCACAGGCACGCTGGTTGACTTCCAGAATGGCCCCGGTGACGACGTCGTGGATGAAAACCGCATCATTGAGGCAGTCAAAAACACTGCGAAACCAATCGCCACGCACTTCAATGTCCAGGTCTTCGGTGGCGGTGGCCGTCGTCATGGTGGGAATGATCATGCAGGAGTGGTTTCAATCATTCACAGAGATTTTTCTAGTGTCAATTCCTTCGGTGCATCAGTCTCGGTGACTTCGGTAGAGCAGATTGCAGTGATCGTCTCTGCCAGAATCTTCAGTCCTTGCTCCTTCGAGACGTAGCCATGTACATCGCCACGGCTCAAAACCGGCAGCATGTCGGCGCTGGAATGGCTGCTGAGCACAATGACTTTGATTCCCTGCTCGATGAAATACCCGCATTGCTCCACCAGATCAATGGCTGAGCCGTCTGGCAGTGTCATGTCCACGACCATCACGTCAATAGGGTGCGAATGCAGCACCGGGAGTGCGGCGGCCACGCAGTCCGCCTCCAGCAGTTCATAATTGGGCAGGTATCTGCCCAAGGCAGCACGCACCACATCACGATAGAGGTCGTGATCCTCGACCAGCAGGATCACTCCGGAATTTCCTGAACCATTGGAATGCCAATTTGCCTGCTGCATAAATGCTCTTTAGTTTCTGATTATGACTGGAATCAGCAGTAACATACAGCAAATCTGACACGTGTAGCGGGGAAGCATGATAATGAATAATGATTTAGACTCGCCTAAACTTCGGCAGCATGACTCGCTGAGGCCGAACTTCTCTCTCGTTGAGGGTTCCATAGCGGAGAAAAACGAGTTCCTTGGCCACATGGGGCATGAGCTGCGCAATCCGCTCGCGAACATTATCGCCCAGGCAGAAACACTGCAGGAGGGTGTTTACGGGCCTATGGAGAAAGCGCAGAAAATGGCGGTCACAGCCATTCAGGACAGTGCCAGGCAGTTGGTCCAGCTCATCGCTGACATGGTGGATCTTGGCAAAATCGACGCAGGCGCGTCATCGCTGACCCAGACAGCATGCATGGTGAGTGAAAAGTGCGCTGGCAGCGTGGCCGCCTTGGCGGGATTTTCCCAGTCACGGTCCATTCAGATCATCACCGAAGTAGAACCGCCCAGCCTCGGAGTCCTTGCCGATGGGAACCGGCTTCAGCAGATCATCACCGAACTGCTTTCCGCCGCTGTGTTATCCATGCACACGGGCGGTCAATTGAGGCTCCGCATCATCCATGACGAGGGAGCCTTGCAGCTACAGACACAGGGCAGCGTCGGCCCGCTGCCCTCCGAGCCGGCGCTTATTCTCAACCGCCTGGGAAAAGTCAAACCTATCGGTCTGGCCTTGCTGCAGAAATTGGTGCAATTCCACGGGGGCACTTTTGAGGTGATCGAAACAGCCGACCGGGAAGTCTGCATGACCATTCGTCTGCCACTGAGCCGGTCGTCGGCTGCGGTGCCCGCTCAGGAACAGCCCCTGCCACAGCCTGCGGTCAGCGATGAAGCTCCTCTTCCGGCCTCTTCCCGTCAGCCCATCATTTTGATCGCTGATGATCAGCCTGCTCTCATCGCCGTCACGCGCAACTATCTTGAAAGCGTTGGCTTCCAAGTCATCACAGCCCGGGATGGCAGTGAAGCCATTCAGCAGGCCTGCACGCTGCAGCCCGATCTCATCCTCATGGATGTGCGCATGCCGGTTGTGGATGGCTTGAGCGCCATCCGGCAGATTCGTGCCTCTACAGATCCCAAAACGCGCGACATCGCCATCGTCAGCCTTTCCGGGCATTCGAGTGCCGCGGACAAAGAAAAGTGTCTGGCCGCAGGAGCCACTGCGTACCTGAACAAACCTTTCGGTGTTCGCGAACTGGATCGCATCATCGCCGAGCATATCCGCCCGGATAGTCGCAATTGACCGGTCCGGGGCGCCCATTGAGCGTCAGGCTCCTCCTGATCCTCACTGATTCATGGGCTGTGGTCGCCATGCTCTCATTGCGTGCACCACTGTGATGACCGTGCTCGGCCTCTTCGAAATGCCGTGTGCATTTTTTTTGGATGCTGCGTGAACACCCATTCGATCAAATGGAATCTCTTCATGTCAGTTCCTTCGCGGAGATTTGCGTGTGCGATGAAAAAAGTTGGATGAATCTCGAATACGCGCAGCTGGCCCGCGTCTCATGAACACGCCGTTAGAATGCGGCAACAAATCAAAAAGCAAACCTCCTCTCATCATGAAAAAGCTCTTCACCCTCATTGCTGCTGCCGCCAGTCTTGCTGTTTTCGCTCCTGCCAGTTCGCAGGCCTTTGACGGCCACCACTCCAGCCGCAGCTTCGCGAACAACTGCGGCTCCTGCGGCACTGCGGTGTATCGCGAACGCGTCATCATCGGCCACGATCGTCACGGGCATCCCATCTTTGGCTATCGCGTCGTCAGCCATAACTGTCGCCCTATGGGCCACAGTCATGGCCATGGACATGGCAGCAACGCTGGACCCTCCCGCTGGCCAGGATTTCATTTCAATTTTGGCGGTCATTCCAGCCATCGCTAATCCAAGGTGAAGACACGGCCTGCCGGAGAACGAAAGCTCTCCGGCAGGTCTTTTTTTTTACGGGGATGAAACGTGAGAGCGGTCATGATGGAAGTGCTTCATCACCCTCATGACGATGCTGAATCCAGGGGCGTCATGCCCGGACTTTACTGGAGCGGTTTTCGCTTAGACCAAGGAGCAGAGGCCCCCCCCCCCCGCGATCATCGCGTTATTCCTTGAGCTTCGCATTGGCGACCTCGGCGGGATACAGCGCCTTGAGCTTCGCGAGAGTTTTATCCACCACGTTCAGAGGGGGGTCCGCCTCTGCAGGTTTGCGCGCAGCGAAGGCATCACGCACGCCACCGAGCGCGGCTTTGAGTTCATCCACCAGTTTGCCAGCTTCAGCCTGCTTGGCCGCATCCGTCTTGCCCGGCAGTGCGGAGGCCAGCACCGGGAATGCCTCGGTGACTTCATCAATAGCATCATACTTTTTGTCAGCGGTCCCTTCGTGGAGCTCTTCCGTGTGCTGGTTGATCTCCGCCCACAGTCCCCCGAGGTCCGCAGGAACTTCGACGTTCTTACCGCTGTTGTGACTGCCACAGTCGCACTGCCACTCGGGCTTCTTGCACTCGCTGCACACAGTGGTGTTGAAGTGCAGCCGGAAGGGGATGGACTTGGCTGCTCCAGGTTCACGCAACTGCATGATGACGTAGTAATCGTCCCCTGCAGGCGCGGTCTCGGTCACGAGTGTCTCGCCTTTAGCTTCTAAGCTGAGTTTCTTCGCCGCGCTGCGGTCACCCGCAGTGACGACGAGCTTGCGCTCACCAATCGCGATGGGTTTGCGATCCTTGTCCAGAAAGGTGATTTCAAAGCGACGATCCGCGCTGACGTTGAATTCCGCATTCGGCGTGCTCACGGAATCAATCGCCAGGATGCGACCGCCGCTTGGGCTGAAGATGAAGCGCCCGTGCGCATGCAGGCTGCCGCAAAGTGCGAGCAGCATGGCGAGGTGAGGCAAAGTCTTTTTCATGAAGATGATCATATCAATAGGAAGGGCATGTCCATGCTACTTTTTCGCCTCATCGCCATGCGCGCAGGTGCAGGCATACTCCTTGTTCTTGCAGGTGGGGCATTGCTCCAGGTTGAGATTGAACTTCTCATTCACCGCCTTGGCACCTTCCTTCGCACGGATCTGTACCACCGTGGGCAGGTCGTTGCCTTCAGGAATGACCTTGTCAGAGATCAGCTTGTCGCCCTCTTTCGCAAAGCTTAGCTTCGTCGGTGCCGAGCGTTCACCCAGCGTGACGCTGATGACTTGTTCGCCAGGGGAGACGACTTTGTTGTCGTCGTTGATGAAGCGAATTTCCACCTTCTTGTCCTTGTTCACGAAGAACTCCACGTGGGGTTCCACCTTCGTGATGAGCCTTCCGCCGGTAGGGCCAGCCTTGGTTTCATGGTCATGCTTGTCTTTGTCGGCAGCACTGGCAGTGAAGGCCAGTGCGAGTGTCAGCAGGGTGGTGGTCAGCAGCTTTTTCATGGGTGTCAGTGTTCTTGTGTGGTTTGGTTTTATTTTGGAGGCCCAGGCTTGGATGCCTGGCCTCGCTAGAAATTCAATGGGATGCAGGTGCTTCGTTTTCGATGGCTCTCGCGGCGGCTTTGCGGCCCAGCAGCCAAAACATCGCGGGTGTGATCGCCATGTCGAGAAAGGTGGAGGAGATCAGTCCGCCCACGATCACGACGGCCACAGGATGCAGGATTTCTTTTCCCGGCTGATCTGCCGCCAGCACCAGTGGAATAAGACCGATGCCTGCGGAAAGCGCCGTCATCAGCACCGGTACCAGTCGTTCCAGCGTGCCGCGTATCACCATCTTGCGCGTGAATCCCTCGCCCTCATGCGTCATGAGGTGCAGGTAGTGGCTGATCATCATGATGCCATTGCGCGCCGCCACGCCACCCACGGCGATGAAGCCCACCAGCGTGGCGATGCTGATGTTGTTCAGCTTGAAATACGTGAAGGCCAGACCGCCCATGAGCGCCAGCGGGATGTTCACCAATACCTGCAACGCCAGCGAGGCACTGCGAAAGTACCCATACAGCATGAGGAAGACCGCCACGAACACGATGGCTGAAAACAGTGCGATGCGCTGCGTGGCCTCCTGCTGCGCCTGGAACTCGCCCTCAAAGGTGATAAAGTAGCCCTCCGGCAGTTTCACCTTCGCCGTGACTTCATCCCGCAATCTCACGACAAGGTTCGACACATCCCGCACCGTGGGCTTGATGGCCAGCGCGAAACGCCGCTGGCTGTTCTCACGAAAGATGACGTTCGGTCCCTTGGCTTCGCGCACATCGGCTACCAGTGACAAAGGGATGCGCTGCAGGTGCCGCCCATCGCCCTCGTCCTGCATCTCGATGGGCAGTTCGGCAATCTTGTCTGGTGAATCACGCCACTCGACGGGCAGCCGCATCACCAGATTCACACGCCGCTGTCCTTCGCGCAGCTCAGCCACCGCTTTGCCACCAATGAGGCTGGAGAGCTGGTCATTGAGTTTGCCGGGGGCGATGCCATACGCCTTCGCGCGATCACGATCCGCCTCAATGCGGAGCTGCGGGATGGAGGAAGTCTGGTCCAGCTTGCAGTCCTGAAATCCAGGGATCGCTTTGGCGATGCTCTGGATCTCAATGCCAATCTGCCGCAGCTTGTCGAGATCAGGCCCGAAGATCTTCACCGCCACCGGCGCGGACACACCGCTCATCATATGGCCGATGCGGTCCGCCAGCGGCCCACCCACGATGGCAAAGACACCCGGCACTGTTTTGATCTTCTTCGAGATGTCATCCAAGATTTCTTTGCGGCTGCGGCTCTGGCCCGCGTGCTCGCCTTCGATCTCGCGGAAATCCACATCGAACTCCGCCGTCGAAACGGGCACCACATGGTCACCACGCTCCGCACGGCCCAGACGCCGGCCCACCTTGCGCACCTCCGGCACGGTGAGGATCTGCTGCTCGATCACGTCGGAGATTTTGTTCATCTCCTCCAGCGAAGTGCCCGGTGCAGTCGTCGCAGCGACCAGCGCCGTCTCCTCCTGGAATTTCGGCAGGAAGTCTTTGTTCATCTGCGGATACAGCAGGAACGAAACGATCAGCAGCACCACCGCTAGCGTGAGGACAATGAGCGGCTGATTCAGCGCAAAGCGCAGCAACGTGTGCTCCAGCAGCCACTTCATGCTGCGCGTGATGAAGCCGTCCTTGTGCGCATGCCCTGCGGCCGGATTCAGCAGCAGCGAGCACAGCACTGGAATGGCCGTGAGTGAAACGATGAACGAGGCGATCATCGAAATGATTGTGGCGATGGCAATCGGCGCGAAGAGCTTCCCCTCCACGCCCGTCAGCCCGAGCAGTGGCAGGAAGACGAGAATGATGAGAATCGTGGCGTAAAAGATGGAGTTCCGCACTTCACCCGAAGCTTTCGCGATCACCTGCAATTTGGGATGAGGTTTCGCCAGCGCCGCATTCTCCCGCAGCCGGCGGAAGACATTCTCCACATCCACAATCGCATCATCCACCACCATGCCGATGGCGACTGCAAGGCCGCCGAGTGTCATCGAGTTCACGCTGATGCCGAACCATTTGAAGATCAGCAGCGTGATGCCAAAGGACAGCGGCATGGCCATCAGCGTGATGAAAGTCGTGCGGAAGTTCAGCAGAAACAAAAACAGCACCAGCGTCACCATGATGGCTCCGTCACGGATGGCTTCCGTCAGATTGCCGATGGCATGATCGATGAAATCTTTTTGCTGAAACAGCAGCGTGGTTTCCACGCCTTTGGGAAAGGTGGCCTGCAGTTCATCCAGCGCCTGCTTGATCTGCTCTGTTAGCTTGCGTGTGTCGAATCCCGGCGCCTTGGTGATGGACATGATCACGCCATAAGTCGGCGACTTCTCGGGCGCCTGGCTCACCGTCGCATCCCCACGCATCGGCTCGATGCCCCAGACCACATTCGCCACATCACCGATGGCAATCGGGCGGTCATTGATCTTCTTGATGATCGTCCGCGCGATGTCGTTGAGCTCCACCGTCATCGCCAGATTGCGCACCATGATCTCGGTCGGTCCCGTGTTGAGAAAGCCGCCTGTCGTCGTATTCGCCGCCTCGGCAGCCGCACGCTCCAGCTCATCATAGCTGATGCCATTGGCCTGCATTTTGTAGGGGTCAGGCTGAATCTCGATCTGCTTGATGCCGCCGCCCATGTTCAGGATTTCCGCAATGCCGGAGATGCTCTGCAGGCGGCGCTTGATCGTCCAGTCCGCCAGAGACCGCACCTCACGCGGCGGGATGTGGCCGGGCTCGCCTTCCTTCGTCGTCGAACGCACGCCCACCAGCAGGATCTCACCCATCAGCGAAGCCACCGGCGTCATGAATGGCTGCACGCCGGGCGGCAGCTGCCCGCGCACGCTTTGCAGCCGCTCCTGCACCAGCATGCGCGCCTTGTAGATGTCCGTGTCCCAGCCGAATTCGGCATACACAAGCGAGAGCGACACATCCGAATTTGACCGCAGCCGCGTGAGCCCCGCCACACCCATCAGCGCGCTTTCCATCGGCTGCGTGATGCGCATCTCCACCTCCTCCGGTGCGAGCCCCGGCGATTCCGTGAGGATGATGACCGTCGGCTTCGTCAAGTCCGGCAGCACCTCCACCGGCAGCTCCGTGGCCGTGCGCACCCCCATCACCATGAGGATGAGAGACACGCCAATGATGACCGCGCGATTCGCGAGCGACCAATGTATCAGCTTGTTCAGCATGGCTATTGCGCCTCCTTCTCAGCGGGTTTCGCAGCAGCGGCATCCTCATCGGCAATCCCGCGTTTTTTGGAAAAGAGCGAGATGAGCAGCAGCACAAAAAGCACGATGGAGGCATACATCCACATCGGGCTGGAGCCTTCCTCCTCATGCTCATGCTCATGTTCGTGCCCGTGATCATGCCCCGCTCCTCCCTTTTTCCCTTCCATCGCGGCCTTCTTCTCCGGCGTCAGCTCGGAGCCGTCCTCCGCATGCTCATGGCCGTGCGCCGCATCCAGCGCCTCCTTCAGCGAGACGCTGCTGGCTCCCGCAAAGGACAGCGAATACGCGCCCCGCGTCACCACCTCATCCGCAGGCAGCAGGCCGCTGGTGATCTCCACAAAGCGGTCGTTGATCTCTCCCACCTGCACCTGTGTTTTCACAAAAGCGTTCGGTAGATCAAAGTCCTTCACATAGACAAAGCGGTTGCTCGATTCGCCCTGCAGCGCCGCGCGCGGCACGCTCACCACATTGCTCCTCTTGCTCATCACGATGGAGAACTCCGCGCGCATGCCCGCCCGCAGCAGCCCGCCCGGATTCGTCAGGCGGAAGATGGCGTCGATCGTTCCGCTCTCCTTGTCCGCACTCGTGCCAAAGCGCAGCAGTTCACCTTTGAATTTTTCATTGGGCAGTGCCGCCACCTTGATGTGCGCCTCCGTGCCCGGCTTCATGCGTCCGGCCTGGTGTTCCGGCACACGCGCCACCGCATATACTTCGCTCAGGTCCGTGATTTCCAGCAGCGCCTTCTCCGGGTCCAGCGGATCTCCCAGCCGCGCATCCACACGCGTCACCAGACCAGCCAGCGGAGCTTTCAGTGGAATGACCGGTGGTGGATCACCCGGCATGCGGCTCTCGATCTTCGCCACCTCATCATCCTTTTTCACCGTGTCCCCCGGGGCGACCTTCAGCTCCACAATGCGCCCTGAAATACGCGTGCTCACTGCCGCTACCTTGCTCGGGATGGCCTCGATGCGACCCAGCGAAAAGATGGTGGCCTCGAAGTCTGTCTCCTCCACCTCCACGGTTTCAATGCGGAGATTTTTCACCCCCGTTTCATCCAGCACCACCGTGTTGGCCGCGCGTTTGGAGTCGCCCTCGGCATGCACCATGCCAGACATGGCGAGGCAGAGGATCAGTCGGGAAAAGGAACGTATCATAAAAAGGTTGGTCAGAATTGGATATTGCAGGTCAGCGTTTAGCTGGTGTGGATGAGGTGGCTGCACTCGCGGGCGCATGCTTGCCCGTGGCCGCTTCATAACGGATGCGCGCCAGATGGAAATCCCGCACGGCATCCAGCGCCGCGGCCTCCAGTTGCAGGCGTTGCTCCCGCGCGCGCAGGATCGTCAGCAGATTGGTCTGCCCCTGCTCGTACGCCTTTTCCAGCTTGTCCGTCTGCTCAATCACCAGCGGCAGCAGCTTGTCCCGCGTTTCATGGGCCAGGTCCGCATTGGCCTGCATTTCGAGGCGGGCCGTTTCGGCTTCGCTGATGATTTGCTTGCCCAGCGCTTCTCGTTCCAGCACGGCGCGCTCCGCACTCGCCGCCTTCTCGGCGATCTCCCCCTGATTGCGGTTCCAGAACGGCAGCGGGATGGAAATGCTGAAGCCATAGTAGCCCGTGTACTGGCGGTACGTCGGCGTCACATCCTGCATTTCCCGCGAGGCAAATACACCCGCTTTCACGTCCGGCAAACGTCGAGCCTTGGCGAGTTGCTGGTCTGTCGTGGCCGCGGCGATCTTGGTCTGGGCCAGCTGGTAGTCCGCCCGCTGCATCCAGCCCGCACCCATGCCAGGAACCACAAGCGCAGGCAGATCGCCTGAAAGCGTCAGCGGCTCATCAGGCGGCAGACCCAGCATGGGTTTGAGCTGGCCCATCAGGCTGATGCTGGTCGTTTCCAGTTTCCGCGTCTCCAGCAGCAGCCGCTGCGCATCCACCTGAGCCTGGGCGGCATCCAGAGCGGAAATTTCTCCCACCTTCGCCCGCCCGCGCACAAACTCAGAAAGCTTCGCGGCCAGTGCCGTTTGCTGCTTTCGCAACACACGCTGCTGAGTGAGCGACATCAATTGCACGGCAAGGCTCTGCGCCTCCGCGATCAAGCGCCGTTCCGCATCCCGCACCTCCAGCTCCGCGGCTCCCACCATTTGGGAACTGAGTCTCTTTTCCAGGCTCAGCCTGCGGGTGATGGGAAACGCCTGATCGATGGAAAAGACACCGGTTTGGGGACTGACTTTGCTTTGATTTTGAAGAGCGTAGCCAAATGTCGGATTCGAAAGTCTGCCAGAGCCGAGCTGACGACCCCTCGCCTCCTCCACCGCGAGCCGCGCGGCTTTGAGAGTTGGGTGCGAAGTGCGCACCTTCAGGCCAACGTCGGCATGCGAAAGCGTCAGGGCAGGGGCCGTGGCGGCGGCTGCCAGCATCAAGGAAGTGCACAAAAGAGAAGAGCGAAACATGGAAAGCGTGATGGTTTGAGATTTGCAGGCATGGCCACGTCATGCCTTGGACCAGGGGAAAAGCAGAAGCGCCTAAGCCGTCAGTCGTGGACGGCGGCGCACCCTTGTCTCAAACCAAAATCACCACGCAACGTGCTACCTGCAAAGCCGCAGGCGGCGGACTCTCTCCCCCGGTATCCAGCGGCGTCTTCATCATTTCATTCACCGTGAGTTCCTCCATCAGCACCCACTCATGCACAGGCATCTCCGCCACCAAGACGGCTACAAAAGCCGGGGTGGAAACCGCGGTCAGACCTGCGGTGCCGGCCTGCAAATCCACCGTCAATGGCGCATGATGCTCCGTGTCCTCATGCTCACCATCCTCCTCATGCGCATCCTCAGAGCAGGAAACAAAACTGGTCTTTCCGGCCTCCGCATCGTGATGGCAGTGCTCCGCAGTTGTTTCCACCCTGATTCCCTGATGGTCACAAACAAACCCGCGCTGCATCCCAAACACCTGCGCACACCCTACGACCAGAACGGCCAGTGAGGCAAGGATGCGCTTGGGAAGGAATACCATGGCTGAGTTAAGATGCGGGCTGGGCCGGCTTTGTTCAATGTGATTTTTTGTCAGCGCCACAGCGCAGCCTCCATCGCAAGTGCCGGAGACAGGACTCGAACCTGCACTAGTTTCCCAACCAGATCCTAAGTCTCGTTGTTGCGGGTTTCGTCAAGTTTGCTAATGTTCGCTTGTGAATGCTTTAAATGATTATGAATCAAAGGAATCAGAGACATCGGCCGAAGACTTGAGCGATCACGCGCGAGCAAAGATGGACAAGAAAAGTGGCCAAGAAGTGGCCAAGGTTGTTTCAAGCCACAAGAAAACGAAGACAAAGGCATTGCCCAAAACAGACTCGCGGTATTGGCTCGCCCGTTTGTTTCGAAATAGCTACCAAAACGGGGACGAAACATCGCTCACGCGAGATTGGTGCGCACGCATCGCCCGTGCAGGGAGGCGCGAAACTTTTAATCTCGGCTCACCGAATCGTGATGCGGCGGCACGCACGGCACAGAAAATTTATTCATCGCTGCTCACCGACGGATGGGAAAAGACGCTGGCGGAATTCAAACCGAAGGCCGCGAAATCGACGCATATTGCTACCGTCGGAGAATTTCTCGCTGAGGTGAAAGCCACAGCTGGTTTTCGAGCATCCACGTTCACAGTTTATTCTCAGAGCCTGCGACAAATAACGGCTGAAATCTGCGACATCGGCGACCAGCCCGCTCTGGATGAAGATGGACAACCCAAGCGCGACCGCAAAAAACGGATCGTTTATCTTTCGCGCCGGGACCATCAAAGCGGAGGGCGGCTGGCTTGGGTGGCGAAAGTGGAGGCGCAAACGCTGGATATTTTAACAGCAGCGGCGGTGCAGCGTTGGAAACTCGCATACATCGAAAAAGCAGGCACTGCGCCCGATGCAGTTCGAAAAGCTACCAATACGGCCGGATCCCTCCTCCGAAGCGCCAGAGCGTTGTTTTCAGAACGCGCGCTCAAATACGTGCTGGAAACGCTCACCCTGCCCAATCCACTGCCGTTTGCCGGGCTTAAAATACCCAAAATGGCCGGTACTCGTTACGTTTCCCGGATCAATACTCATTCACTGATAAAGACGGCACATCTCGAATTGAGTGGCGAGCCATTTAAGATCTTTTGCCTCGGGTTGCTCTGCGGCCTGCGAAAGCGTGAGATCGACACGTTGTTGTGGCGGCAGGTCGATTTTCACAGCGGTCAGATTTGCATCGAGGCAACGGAGCTTTTTCAACCCAAGAGCGAGGAGTCATTCGGGGCCGTGGATTTGGATGCTGAGCTTCTGGGGCTCATGAAAGGCTGGAAAGCCAAGGACAAGGGAGAATTCGTTATAGCACCGGACCTAAAGCCGCAGCAGCACATGTCTCGCTCCAATTATCGTTGCACCCGGCATTTCAAGTCGCTGTACGCGTGGTTGAAGGGCCATGGTGTCAGCGATACCAAAAAGCTCCATACGTTGCGAAAAGAACTGGGTTCAGTCCTTGCGTCAGAGCAGGGCATTTTTGCCGCTCAGAGCGTGCTCAGGCACGCGCAGATCAGCACAACCGCCGCTTATTATGCCGACAAAAAAAAGCGCATAACAGCTGGCTTGGGGGCACTGCTTGCCAACTCGGATTAAATTGAACTGAGCATTCCAACCCACCTCAAAATCGTGAACACCAGGAACGAACCGCCAAAGGATGTGCCGGGATTATTTCGCTTTGTGCAGGAATTTGGAGGGAGCAAATACCAAGCTTTTATGCAGCCTGAGTTGTCTCAAAAATACGATGAGCTGAATTTTAATGCGGAAGCGCGGGATCTGAATCTTTCCAATGCATTGGACATTTCCCTTCGAATCTCTCCGGAATCACTCGAAAGGCTGGTGCGGCACAATCGCCATATTCTTTTGGCGATGTCCGATGAAGAGTGCTTGGTGGAATTCAATGAATCCTTGAGTCCCGAATCGAAAGAGGGATTGCTCTTCATGATGCATCAGTGCTGCAAAGTGGTTTTGAATATTCAACAATCTCTCGGCAAAGAACTCTCAATTTTGATGCAAAAGTCTCTCCTCCCTCCGAATACGGGCGTAGAAAACGAATCATCACTTCTCAGTGAATCCGAAGCATTGAAGATTTTGAAAAACAGATTTGCCGCATCTCTGGAGATTCTTTCAAATAATAGAAAAACTCCGCAGCGGCCCCTCTTTGTCAGCATTGAATATGCGGGAGGAAAAAAAGATAAAGTGCTGCTTACCGTGAGGGCAATTGATGTTGCTTTGGAATTAGCTAACGAACTTCAAAGGTGCCCAATTAAAAAAGAATTAAGCGACGAGTTGGAAGCAAGGCACCATCAAGAATTGGTTGTAGAACGCGACAAGAAGAATCTTTCGCCTGTAAACTGGAGTGACCAATTCGAGCAAGCGGGGCTGAAAAACTTGCCGGTTAAGTGAGGGTGGTATTTCGATGAGATGCGTTATCGCCAAAATATTAATTTTTGGCGATACGCTCATAACGCGACTTATGGGAACAGCCGGTGGAAAAGTCGCACCGCATGAAACCAGAAACTCCCTCAGGCACAACCGAACTTCTGACGCCGGCTCAGCTCGCAAAAAGGTGGTCTATTAATCCTATCACACTTCGGAGGTGGCGCCGGTTAGGCCGAATTCAAGCCCTACACCTTGGCCGGGGAATTCGCTTCTCTCTTGCTGATGTTGAACGTTTCGAGGCCCAAGCACGCGAATGAGCCACCGCCGTTCCAATCGCATTTTGACCCCTGTCTGACTTTTGATTCAATCCCGCGTTCCTCAACAACAACCCCGACGCTCCCCCGTCAGCGGAAGCGCAAAGCCAAGCCGGAAACCCCGGTGGGCGAGCGCGAACTGATGGCTCCCCTTTTGCAGGACTTCTCTTCCTCCAACAGCCCGCTGTAAAACCCAGGGCTCGAAAGCATCCGCAAATCATTGGGAAAGAACGCTTTTCTGGCGATGAACGAGCTCGGAACCAATCTTGCTTGGTTTCAGATGACCCAGGCCAGAGTGGAGTGCCGGAATGCTGGCAAACGTTTCGGCCACTTCCCGGACTCCCGGCTGGATGGGACCAGACAGAGGCTGGACTGGCAATGTCACCCACTTCTCCTTGATGCAAACACGAAGCAATCAGCCACCCTCCGCACGGGCCGGAAGGGCGTACGTGTTGCTCATAACCCGGGAGATCCAGATCGGCATAGAATGGGCAGCAATTGCAAGCGTCGGGCCGTCGGTAACGCGGGTGCAGGGGCTGCTGACAGTTATCAGGCCCCGGCAATACAGGGGCCCCCTGTGGAGGCCACCCCTGTAGCCGATCCCTTGTACCCTTATATAGATAATATAACAGACGGGAGGGAGAATGAATCTCTCCCAACCTCCCTTTCCCGGGGGAAAGGAAGGAGCTCAATCTTTTTTTATCCAGAAGGTTTGCTGGTTGGAGTTTCGACGGTTGAAGGGGAGAAGCAGGCAGTTGACCGTTCACCCGGCGCCTTCGGCGTTCCGGACGCCTTCGGCTAGCCGGAATCCCCTCCCGAGGCATCGTCGTGGTCGTACTCCCGCCTGGAAGGGGACCTCCAAAAGCCGGAAGGCTATATTGCTCACTTTTCCCTCGATGCCAATACGGAGCAAGCAGGCCCCTTTACGCGCGTCGGAAGGTCGGCTGTGCTGTCTTGCGCCTGCGGCAGCCCAGGCCAGCCTAGAACGGGCAGCAAACGCAAATGCCGGACCCGTCGGCAACGAGTGCCCAGCGGCTCCTGATGCCGGAAGACCATCAGTCCCAAGTTCAACCCGGGTAAATCAAACCGCTTTAGAACGGCCGCAAACTCATGCGCCTGGCATTTGGCACCGAGGGCGCAGCTGGTGCCGACAGTTATCAGGCCCCTGCCGTACAGTGCCCCTCTGTGGAGGGCACCACAGTAGCCGATCCCCCACACCCCCTTATAATGGTAATGTAACAGAGGAAGGGAGAAACAATATCTCCTAACCTCTTTTTCCGGGGAAAAAGAGGAACTCAATCCTTTTTTTATTCAGAAGGTTCGTGTTTCGTTGGTTGGTGGTTGAACAGGTGAGGGGGACAATCCAGGAGGTTGTCCCTTCACCCGGCGCCTTCGGCGTTCCAGACGCCTTTGGCGCGTTCGAATATCTCCCGAGGGTCAAGGTCCCGGTGGGGCATGCCGACGCCGAGAAGCGGGAATTCTGTGCATTCTGCGCTATCAAGCAACCAGAGCCTCGTTCGGGGCGGAACCCCTCCGCCCATACGCTTATCGCCCCCGAGTTGGAGGCTGGTGGTGACACAGTTAGGATCTGTGCTCTAACTTTGCCCCCGGCTGGCTTAGCCCGCATCCGCCCCATGGAATCGCAGTGTGTGTAGCCTCTGATGCCGGTAGAGGAACGCGGTGGGACTGGAATGGACCAATAAGCTTTTAACCGAGAATTCGGAGAGGGATGGGCGAGACAATTTGTCACATCATGCCCATAATGCTTTATAATCACCATAAATTTGTGCACGGCGGCTGTAAAAGCGGAATTAGAAGGTGTGTTTTGAGCATGATTTCCTTCAAAATGCGGAACTTGTATTTTATTAAGCTACAATGGATTAACTACTGCTTTCTCAGTGGTGAGAGCGGAATTCAAAAAAGGACGATTCCGGGTATCAATCGTGATGGATTTACCCAGTGAAATGAAGATTTTCGGCTCAGAATCCACGAAGAAGATGAATTCAGACAATAACGTCATTAATAATGTGCCCGTTTTTGGTCGCGCCTGAAGCTCACTTGGAGCTACAAATGCGAACAGGAGGCTACGAATTCAGACCCGGAATGGGCAGGAGCATTCCGCAGGCTTTTGGATAAAGGACCGCCTGGATGCTACAAGGCAGCCTGCCCCATGGAATATGCATGAACAGGTGCCAGTATGACGCCATCACTTCACCGGCGGAAGATGAAACCACGGCTGCCTACCTTGATTGATAGCCAGGCACGGGTTTGGCTGCATTTGCGCGTTTCTGTGAATCCGACACATTTTTCAGCCATATGGAAGCTGCTATGGCCAACCATATGAATGGTTTGCTACGCTTCCACAAAACGAGACCATAGATTGCACCGCAAAATACGGTGGTCCAAAACATGACGGGCAACCAAGACGTCACATTAACAGTTTCGTATTTATCGCTCGAAAACAGCCCCCCTCGTTCAACCAATTTTTGTTCCTGATTTACAAATACGAAACTTGAAAGCACAAACACGGACAAAATAAAGGCAACGACTGCGGCTGTTAAGGCACAACCACTGTTCGGATTTCCAACAGATTGTAAAACTGACGAATTATCTCCCGGAAATTGCGCACGTTGATCGTTCATGATTTGCAAAATATTGGAGTGTGCAGCGAAGTCAGTTCTGCCCTTGCCATTTGGGAGAGCCTATTAAATTCGTTAATTCCCTCGCAGAAGGCTATTCACGGCAGCTTTGCCCAAAAATGCCCCCACATCGAAAAGGACCCCATTCACATCCTTGTTCGTTGTGCCGGTGCTTTCGATTATTTCAACGGATGTGACGGAGTCGATTTTGGTATTGTAGGCCAAACGCAATTTCGTCGTGCCGGTGGGCTTGAGAATCCCCTGCCAATATAAAATGTAATTGAGCCTGAATTTGTGAATGTCTTCCAGACGTCTGCTTTGTGTGTCGGTCTTCCAATCCACATCGACGCTTTCAACCCAAATGCTGATTCCCGCTCCAGCAGGATGAATTGATTTGAACACGTTTTGAGCACCAGAAATGGATGTGCCGTCAGCTTGTTTAACAGGATCATTAAATCTGGTTTCGAGAACCAGTTTAAGCAGGCTGAGTGTCACGTTCGAATCGAAAGACACGCCGGCTTTCAAGCTGCCCTCCGTGTTTACGCTCCATTCCCCCACTTGCCGGGGCAAGTCGCCTTGTGCTTTGATAAAATATTCCCCAGAAAGCTTCCCATTCTGAAGATCCCCCTGCCACTCGATAATCAATCCAGTGTGATCTGTCGTGGTGAATCTGAAGCTTGTTCCACTTCGCTTGCCATTAATGTTTCCTCCTCCGCCCAGCCAGCCACTGACCGACATGAATCCCGCGAGTTGGTCGTTTTCTTCGGTAAATACGACCTTCAAATGGCCATCAACGTTGCCAGTGACATTGTGACAAGTTCCCTCGTAAGCCGCCAGATCTGCTGCCGCTAGTGGATACGATTCAACGAAAAGAAGCAGAGCTAGGAAAAAGATTCTACTGAGAGTCATAACGCAGTTTTAGGGGCGGTTGGTTGAGAAATGCATTGTTCCCCAGGGGGAACCAATGCTTGGCCCAAGTATGCAAATGTCAAGTTCCCAGTGGGGAACACATGAGCCAGCGCTTCAGAAACATCTTGGGTCCGAATATCCGCAAATGGCGGAAGAAGGCCGGTTTATCCCAGGATGATCTGGCGGCGAGGTTGCAGCTTGCAGGCCTGGAAAACATCGACCGTGTGGCGGTGGCAAAAATAGAGTCGCAAATCCGGTCCCTCTTTGATTATGAGCTGATTGTGATTGGAACTGTATTGAAGATCTCTCCAGACGAGTTGATTGCCACTTCGGAGCGAAGCCTGCGTGCCGATTTACCGACCTTGTGTGGTGCCAGGCAGCGTGAGTGATGAGAATTTGTCGTGTGTGACGGGGGAAAGCGTCCGTCATCGTGCTAAGCAAAAGGTTGGCGGCAAAATCTTTGACCTCCTTCCGACCCACCAAACCCGTTCTGCCCATGCTTAGATACAGTTCATGTGCGTGCTTTAGCAGGCAAAAAAAGCTGCGTGTCTAACGGCAAAAAAGAAAACTCACGAAGATCGGTAGTCCGGCCTCAGTCTTGAACAACATCTGCTCAACCGATTGTGCCGGGGAAGTGTTACGAGCCATCGCTTTATCAGTGCATCATATGGGGATAAAAAAATTTCAAATTTTTCAGCTCAAAAATCATCAATCTTAACAGACGCACCCCAAATGAGCGACGACAGCAAAACTCACGACGTCACACAACACGCGGAACCAAACTGGGAAGCCATAGCAGCAGGTGCTGAATCGAAGGTGAACTTCGCCATTTTAAATTTGTGCGCACTGATCATTACCAAAAACCGTCTCGAACTCTTGGGAAGGGTGGCAACATTTATTCTATTCTCCAAGAACGGAAGCCGTCCCACGGAAGAACACGCGCGAAAAAGTGAGGTCAATCTGGAATATCTTTGCAGCCTTGCGATGGCTTTGCCGAATTCACAGGCTGCTGATTTTCCATCGGCAAAGGATGTGCACACCATCATTGATCTTCTTGCGACCATCCATATGCATGCGGCGGTGTGGTACACCGCCCACAAGAATTTGTCACAGCCAGATGATCAAGCTCTTGCTGAGTTGTCAAAATCATTTCAGGTCCAGAAGCTTCACGTCCGTGGCGATGGCTACTGGCAACACCTGAGACAAACCTGGTGTGACATAATGCAGCCTCACGAGAAGGTGGCTCAGAAGGCAATCGGTTTTTCTTTTGACGATTATTTGAGCCTTTCTGATCGCCTCGAAAAGTTAATCGAGTGCCGCATCAATGACGAGGCAGATCAAAAGCACGTCCCTTATCGGAAATTGATGAAACCGTGGATTGCCGAGCTTCAAAGTGAGGAGCCCTTGAGCGCTGCCTGCCAACAATATTTCGAGGACCATCGGGACGAATTCGGGGCGGCACGTTCGTCAGCCGAAACATTTGGCTCGCCCGCCTCATTCCTGGTGGTACCACAAAATGCAGCAGAGGAGGTTATTCTGAAGTCTCTTGCCTGTGAATTTGGTGAAAACGTGCCGTTTTACGGAACAAGTGAAATTCATCGATTCTGGCCACTCAACGAAATTTTGACAGACCGGAAGCCCTTTGTCCTGCATGAAGGACGATATTATGCCTTCAATTTTTCTAAAATAGGACGGAGCGCATACGATGTCGTTACGGGCCTTTTCCAAGTGGTCGAGTCCCAATATTGGCAGGCTCAGTTTTTGCCGGCAAGAGATCGGTATCTGGAGGAGGAAACAGCCCGGCTATTTCGAAAACTGCTGCCAGAGGCACGCATCATTACATGCGGGTTTTATCCGCTCAAAGCAGGCGGCCTGGCCGAAGCGGACATCGTTATTGTTATGGACGAAATTTTATTGATAGTGGAGTGCAAAGCGGGAGCAATTACGTCTGCCGCCAAACGAGGCGGGACGCTGCGGGTTAAAACCGATGTGAAAAAGACAATTGCCAAAGGTCTGAACCAGGCTGAGCGGCTGATCGGGGAGCTAATCGCAAACGGTGAGCTGACCATCCAAAACAAAAGAGCTGACGAGACCATTTTAAAGGCCGATGAATTTCGGTGGGTGTTCCGGGTTAACGTAACACTGGATCTAATCAGTCCCGTCGCTTCGAATATTCTGAGCTTGATGGACATTGGGCTCGTTGAAACCACGGAACGCTGCTGGTCGGTTTCACTCAACGATCTGCGCGTGGTTGTCGATATTTTGGACAGACCCGCCGTGTTCTTTCATTATCTAATCCGCCGCTTTGACACGGACCAGGAACGCAATGTGGAGGCGTCAGACGAACTGGATTACATGATGTATTATGTGCGGCAGGGGCTTTTCTTTCGGGGCAAGAACAAGCCAAACGAGAATGAGCATCTGACGATAGTTGGTTACACCGAGGATCTGGATCAATATTATCGTCGCAAACAGGGGCTAATAGCCAAGGGCGCAAAACCACGAGTTGTGCTGGGAGCTCAGACGGAACGTTTTCTTGAGTTTTTGGAAAAGTGGCGGCCGAAAGGTTGGATGACAGCGGTGCTGCAGTTTTTGGAGTTTGACCCAAGAGACAGAGAAAAATTGCTTGGAAAGATTCATTTGCAGCTCAAACGAGTCCTCCGAGAAAAGGCTCCGTTCGGTCTGTCAGTGATTGGATGCACAGAGACCAGAACGGCGATTGGCCTGGCATGTGCTCAGTTTCCTCATTTCACAAAAGAAGCGGTAAGAGCCAGATGCATCCAGCGCTGCAAGGAATACGAATTTGATAGCATTACCATCATTCTCGTCGGTATTCCGGTTGTGGCGCAGGCACCCTTCATTTTTTTTGTCACCCCTGATGAAAGAGTGCCTGACCATGCGAAAAATCTGTTAGCGCAGTTGCGATTTGAGATAACGGAAAGTCGGCCCCAAACATCCAGACCCGGTATTTTCGACAGGTTGCGGGAAAACCTAGAATGATAACTCTCACGAGCGGGTGCAAAAACCTTGAGCAGAAAAAGAACTTTCAACCAATGAACAAACGATCAGGTTGGTAATGTTTCGTCGTTCAAATCCACAATTTCAGATGAAAAAAATGCTTCCCAAAGAAAACCTCCAAGATCGCCTTCTGCGATCCGATTGGCCGCATACCAGAGATGGCCGCAAATGGAAGAAAACCTCGTCCGCACTCGAACGACTTGTCTTTTACGCGAAAAAACTTTGCCTGCTTGGGATGACGCCGGATCAGGTGGCCGACATGTTTTCCGATCTATACTGGGATGCGTTCGGCGAATTTAAATTCATGATGCCTGAAGAATCAACAGAGGGCGAGAAAAGAAAGGTGCCATATTTTGATGAGTTTGGGATCATTTTTCAGATCAAGGTTGCCGAATTGTCTCCGGAGGAATTGAAGAGCGATTACGAATTCTACTGCAACGCATATGTGAAAGGCAAAAATGTCTGGTGGACAAATCCGGGCGGCGGCGGTGCTGGTGGTCCGTTGGACAATTTTCTTGGCATTCTGCGTCTAGACAACAATTACGCCTTCGGCCCCACAAAAAAGCAAAAAGGGTGGGATGTGTCGAAACTAGCTGAGTTGAACGCGGTGGGGGTTTACAAAAAGAAGGAAGCCCTTGTTTCAGTGAGCAAGAGAGTGACGAAATCGAAGGCATAACATGTTCGATCAGCGCTAAATGCCGAGCCACTGAAGTAGTGATGTTTTACCCAAAAGACTCATGCAATGAGCCTTTGTTGAATTCACGTCCGCGCAGCCAGAGAAAGATGACTGGCGTGACGATGAGAATGTGGATCAAGCTGGAGATCATGCCACCGATGACGGGCGTGGCCAGGGGCTGCATGACCTCCGCTCCCTGGCGGTGGCTCCACATGATGGGCAATAGCGAGGCGACGATGGTGGCGACGGTCATGACCTTCGGGCGCAGGCGCAGGCGGGCACCGTCCTTCACGGCTTGAACGAGATCGGAATAGGCGAAGGCCTTGCCGAGCTGTTCCATGCGGGCTTTGACGGTTTCTTCGAGGTACACGACCATGACGACACCCGTTTGTACCGCTGTGCCAAAGAGGGCGATGTAGCCGACCCACACGGCACCATTGAAGTTGTAGCCGAGCAGCTTTTGCAAGAGCACGCCACCACTCAGAGCAAAGGGCACGGCCAGCATGACGTGGGCTGCCTCCAGCGCACTGTGATAGACGATGTAGAGCAGCACGAAAATGATGAGCAGGACGATGGGAAAGACGATCTGCATGGTCTGCACAAAGCGGCGCTGATTTTCATACTCCCCGGTCATTTTGTAGGTCATGCCTTCCCAGTCGATGGTTTTGAGCTGCTGCTCGACTTCCTGCACGAAGCCGCCGAGGTCACGGTCTTGGACATTTGCCTGCACATAGGAGCGCAGGCGTCCGTTCTCACTGGCGATCTCATTGGCTCCGACTTCCCGGGTGATCTTCGCCACCATGCCAAGAGGGATGTAGGCGATGGTCGGCTCACTGCCTGCCGCCGCCATGCCTGCAGCCGGTGTGCTAGGGGCGCTCATACCGGAGCGTGTGGCGATGAGGATGCCGCTGAGCTTTTCGATGTCATCGCGCTCGCCACGCTGCACGCGGATCTGGATAGGAAAGCGCTGCCGCCCTTCGATGGTGGTGCTGACATTCTTGCCGCCGATGGAAACCTCCACGGCATCCAGCACATCCTTGGCAGCGAGGCCATAGCGGGCCATGGCCTGCCGGTCCACCTGGACATTGAGATAGGGCTTCCCCTGCACACGTGACGGCGACACGCCTGACGCTCCTTCAATGCGGTTGATGAGCTTTTCGACCTCGAAGGCCTTGCGCTGAATTTTATCCAGATTGTCGCCATAGATCTTCACACCTACCTGCGCCCGGATGCCGGTGTAGAGCATGAGAATGCGGTTCTCGATGGGCTGTAGAAACGCGGGTACATATCCGGGCACCTGCTTCATTTTCTCGGTCAGCTCGGCTTTCAGCTTTTCCACCGTCATGCCATCTCGCCAGGCGGGATTGCGCTTCACGCTCCAGCGGCCGTCCGCGATGTATTCAGGCTTGAGCATGATGGTGGTTTCCAGCATCTCCGTGGGTGCAGGGTCGGTGGCGGTTTCAAAGCGCCCCAGCTTGCCCGCGACAGACTCGACTTCGGGGGTAGCGGCGATGACAGTGTCCTGCCACGACATGACACGCTGAATTTCTTTGAGGCCGGTCTTGGGCATCATCACGGGCATGTAGAGCAGACTGCCTTCGTTGAGCGGCGGCATGAATTCCTTGCCGAAGCCGGTCACAGTGTCCGCCAGACGCGGATACCCGGCATCTCGCAGTTGCTTCACGGAGGAGCGGGGCAGGCCAAAGGCGATCACCAGGGAGACGGAGAGAATGACGAAAGCGCCGGCAATGACCGTCTTGCGATGATTCAATGCCCAATTGAGCGTTGGCTCATACAGACGAAGCAGGAACTTCATCACGATGTTGTGTTCCTCCGAATGGAAGGGACCACGCACCAGCAGGGAGCACAGCACCGGCACCAGCGTTACAGCCAGCAGGGTGGAACCAATCATGGCAAACGTCTTGGTGAAGGCCAGCGGATGAAACAGCTTCCCCTCCTGGCCTGCGAGTGCGAACACCGGCACGAAGGCGAGAATGATGATCGCCATGGCGAAGAAGATGGGCCGTCCGACCTGCGTGCAGGCTTCAAGCGTCACCTGCCAAGTCTCTCCTGCATCCAATCGGGAACCCTTCACCTCTTCGGCCTTTTCACAGTGCCGGATCACATTTTCCGTGACCACGATGGCTGCATCCACCAGCACGCCGATGGCAATGGCAATGCCGGTGAGCGACATGATATTGCTGGTGATGCCGAATTCCTTCATCAGCAGGAATGAAAGTAAAATCGAGATCGGCAGCGGCAATGTGACAATGAGGATGCTGCGAAAATGCCAGAGGAAAATGATGTGGGCGAGTGTGACGAGAATCATCTCCTCAAGCAGCGCATGCTTGAGTGTGTCGATGGTGCTGTCGATCAGTTCGCTGCGGTCATAGAATGATTTGATCGTGACGCCCGGGGGCAGACTTGGCGCGATCTGCGCGATCTTCTCTTTAATACGTTCAATCACCGCCTTGGCGTTTTCACCAGTGCGCATGACCACCGTGCCTCCCACGGCTTCATGTCCGTTCAAATCGAGTGCACCACGACGAAAGTCCCCGCCGATTTGCACCGTGGCAATGTCTTTTAAATAGATCGGAGTGCCTTCCATGGCCTTCACCGTGACGAGTTCGAGGTCTTCAGGGCTTTTGACCAAGCCCACGCCACGCAGGACGAACTCGGCACCGTTTTCCTCCACGACCTTGCCACCCACATTGAGGTTGGCGTTCTGCACAGCCGTCATCACATCCATGAGCGTGACATTTGTCATGCGCATTTTGGTGGAGTTCAATTCAACCTGATACTGCTTCACAAAGCCGCCGATGCTCGCCACCTCGGCCACGCCCTGCACGCTGGCGAGTTGGTAGCGCACATACCAGTCTTGTAACGACCGCAATTGCGCGAGGTCATAACCGCCGTTGGAGGACTGCGTAGAATCGACTGCGAAGTAGTATTGATACACCCACCCCAGCCCGGAGGCGTCCGGGCCAAGCTGCGGTTTCACCCCTTCAGGCATGGAGCTTTGCAGAAAGTTCAGGCGCTCCAGTACACGTGCTCTGGCGAAATAGGTGTCCACCTTGTCCTCGAAAATGATGGTGATGAGCGAGAAGCCAAACATGGAGGTGGCCCGTACTTCCTTCACGCCCGCCAGACCTTGCAGACCGGTGGACAGTGGGAAGGTTACCTGGTCCTCAACTTCCTGCGGGCTACGGCCCATCCACTCACCATAGACGAGCACCTGGTTCTCGGTGAGATCAGGGATCGCATCCACCGGGGTGAGGTAGATGGCACGCACGCCCAGAGCGATGAGCAGCAGCGCTGCACAGGCGACGAGAAAGCGATTTTTCAGGCTCCAGCCGATGATGCGCTCAATCATGGCAGCGCCTCCCCAGGTTTGATTTCCTTCACGCACTGCAGCATGTCCTTGCCGAAATACGGGTTGTGTCCCGGTCTCCCACTGAGCTGCAGCCAGTGGCCTTTGGCAGGCACGTCAGGAATGATTTGATCCACCATGAAGCACTCCCAGACCTTGAAATCGGGTGCTCCGTGCGAAGTTCGCAGTGGCTCCAATAAGGCGGTGGCGGCGACAGAAAAAGCGTGGAAGGCGACACGGGCTTTTTGAATATCATCGAAGCCATGGAAGTGTCGCGCTTTGTCCAGCGCCTCAAGGTGAGGCTTCAAGGCCGGCTGTGATTTCAGAGAGTCGATCAGTTCGCCGGTTTGCATCATCGTCGGCTCGCTGGCCTTGTTGAAGGCGGCGAGGTTGTCGGCGGAAAGCGCCGCTGCCATCGCATCGGCTACTTTCACGAATTCAGCGATGGTCTTCTGCTGCGCCGGACTCAAATCAACCATTGGAGCAGGCATGGCAGGCGAGGCGAAAGAGCGGTTCATTTCCGCCTGTCCGTCGATGAGCAGATTGCCGTTCGTAACGATCTTGTCGCCAGCCTTGATGCCGGAGACGATCTCCACCAAGGTGTCGCCTCGACGTCCGGTCTGTACGACGTTGCGAGCATACGCACCACCGCCTTGATCGACATAGACCACGGCTTCCGGTCCGGTCTGCATGACGGCAGATTTTGGCACTGCGAGTGCCTCCGGCAGCTCCACTTTCACCGCGCCTTCGGCATACAGTCGGTGCAGCAATTCGCGGTGGCTTTCAACCAGCGGATTCGGCAGCTCCACACGAACCTGCGTGGAGCGGGTGGATTCATTGAAATTCGGATCAATGAAGGTGATCTTGCCGGCAAAGACCTTGCCCGGAACAGATGGAGTAGTGACTTCCGCCGTCTGTCCGACTTTGATCCACGGCATGTCCTGCTCATAAGCATTGAACAAGAACCACATGATGTTGAAATCGGCGATCTCAAAGAGCTTCTCTCCCGCCGTCACATACTGGCCTTCGAAGACGTTGTGGGCGACCACGGTGCCGGTGAGCGGCGCAATAATCTCCGAGTTCAATGTATCGTCAGGCTTGCTTGGGAGTGCGGCGATCTGCTCCGGCGTGAGCCCCATCTGTCGCAGCCGCAGTGCGGTGCTTTTTCTCAGTTCTCCAGTAAGCTGGCGATACTCTCGTTCTGTCTGCAACAGCGTGGGGCTGTAGAGCAAAGCAAGTGGTTTGCCCGCCACGACTTCGATGCCATGATGATTGGCAAACAGCTTGTCGATTCGACCATCCACATAAGTGGTGAGGATGCGATGACGTCGCTGGTCTTCATTGATGGCGCCTGCGACACGTAGCGTCTTAATGAGCGGCTGCCTCTTTGCTTCCACCGTCTCCACCTTGAGCACCTGAATTTGGGATTGCGTGAGCGGCACGACATCCCCTCCAGCGGCATCGAATCCCTTGTCACCTTCATAAACAGGCGTCAGTTCCATGCCGCAAATGGTGCAGCGTCCCGGCTTGTCGCTCTTGATCCATGGATGCATGGCGCTCTGATAAAACAACACTTTGCGTTCACCCGAGGCCGCCATAGCAGGCATGCTGGGAGAATGGTTGTCACGCAGAAACCAGCCTGCGCCGGCTGCGGCAATGACAAGGAGAATAATGAGAAAGCTTTTCATGGAATTAATTCGAAGAGGTGGTTGCCAGGCTTCCGGTGAGTGCTGCCAGTGCCTGAGCTGCGACGTTTTGTGCGGCAAGAGCCCGTTTATATTCCTGCCGTGCCTGGAGCAGTGCTCGCCGTGCTTCGAGAACTTCAAGCAAAGTGGCTTTGGACGATACCCAGGCGTTTTGTAAAGTCTGGACGGTCTTCTCTGCCTTGGGCAAGACCTCAGTGGCGTAAGCATCAGCCAGACGGCGATTGTTCTCCGCCTGCGTCAACATGCTGGTGACCTGCGTGTAGAGGATGCGCTGCTCAGCGGCCAGGTCGCTTTGGGCGGCATCGCGCTGGCTCTCGGCCCGCGCAATGTCAGCGCGATAGACGGAGCGGTTGAACCATGGCATGGTCATCTTGAGCGTGAACATCGTCATCATGTCGTGGGTGTTGCCCTGTGAATAGCCATAGACCTGAACCCCAGCGGAAAACACCGGCTTGCGCTTCTCCCGTGCGGCATCTGCTGCTGCCTGAGCGCCTTCGGCTTGATGGCGCAAGCCGGCCAGCCTGGGATTGTTGTGCTCTAAGCGAACTTTCAACGAGATGGCATTCAGCACTTCCTGTGCTTTGACTGGCAGTGCGAGAGGCTGCCACTGATGCTCCACCGAACGCCCGAGCAGCAGATTCAAGGTGGTGCCGTACTGGCTTCGCTGACGTTTTGCCGCCGCCAGCGTTTGTATCTGCATGGCGAGTTCGCTTTCCAGCCGAAGGGTCTCGGTTGCCGTTGCATCCGGGCTTTTGGCGCGTTGCTCAGCGGTTTTCACGATGGTTTGCAGCCAGTTCACATTCTCTGTTTGCAGGCGCACGACTTCATCTGCCAGCGCCAGTTCCAGCACACCCTGCGCGACAGAGAGAGCGAGTTCATTCGACGACTGCCGCTTTGCAGCCTGCTGCACCTGCTGCTCGGCAACGGCACGTCGCTTCTCCGCCTGGTAAAGCTTGGGTCGTGGCAGCATCTGATCGACGCCCACCAGGATGTCGCCGTTGAACTGGCGGTTCATTTGGTTGGCAAACAAGGTGCCGAGGCCGAGCTGCGGATCTTCCCAAAGACGCACGGCACCGATGGCGGACGTGGCGGCTTGAGTTCGTGCTGCCGCCGCTTCGATGGAGGGATGGGTGGTGATTGCCTCATGGATGAGGCGGTTGATGAATTGAGGGGAGACATCATCGGCATGAGCCGTGATAGCCATGGCCAGCGCAATTGCGGGCCAGTAAAAGGATGAGTACATGAGCTTTGAGTCGTTGCGGGTTCTTGAGGTCCAGCCTTTCACGCGCATGATCCGTCATGGGACCGCGGGGCATGGGCACAATGCGTCTGTCAGAGGCGCAGATTCAATTCAGCAACGAGCAGAACAACACTGGCAACCGGACATGCGGTTGCATGTCAGCACAGCGTTCATAAAAATGCGCCTTAGTAGGTTCTTTTCCTGCTGCTTCCAGTGAAAGGAAAGAAACGCATGGTGTCCACAAGGTGGCAGGAACAAGCTGTCGTCCCGCCACCGGAGGTGTGCTGGCCGGTGCAGGCAATGAAGGAGCCTGTGCAGGCTCCGTGCAGCAACAACTCATTGTGCCGGTGGTGCAACATTCCATCCGGCACACAGGCTGCGCATCTCCATGCGTCACTGCGGCTGCAGGCACGGCCTGCACCACAAGCGCAAAGACAAGGATGATGAAACGGAAGAATTGCATGATAGGCAGCAAGTTTTATGGGATAGCACGATTCGTGCAAACTACTCTGGGAGAATGCGCCCCCCAAACGCCATGAAAAAACCGGCTGATTCCTGTGCATGGCTGATCAAGAAGCCAGCACAGGAACGGCCGGATGGCCTGGCTTACAGGAGTTTTGCCATATATTTGGCGGGGTTGGCCTGGAACTTCTTCACGCAAGGAGCGCAGCAAAATTTGAGTTCCTGGCCTTGATAAACCAGGCGCTGCTCGTCGCCCATGGAGCCAAGATCGTTGTCAGTGACAATGCATGTGTTGCGAGGATAGGCCTTGGCTCCGCCAAGGCTGCTTGACGTGCCGCTGGCACATGCGGTGATGACGATTGCGGTGCCTGCGCATAGGAGGACGAGGAGTGTGTTTTTGAATGTGGTTTTCATAGGGTGGGGCGTGTGTTTGGGTTTGCTGTTGGGATTAAAAGCGATACGAGAGACCAGCGCCGAGGCCATAGTCGGAGCTGTAGGAGGTGATCAGGCCGAGGTTTTTGCTGAGGGTGTAGTTGGTCCAGGCGAGCCATTCGAGCCCCTGTGCCGGATTCGTGTCATACTCGACACGGCCAAAGACGCTGAGACGGCTGGTGAGCTGGAAAGTTTTGAACAGGCCAAAGCGCATGTTGCCAGTGCCTTCCACCGCGAATTGGGCGCTGAACATATATGGAAGCAGGTGGGTGAAGCCTGCAATCGGAGTGTTTTGCTTGTGCAGCAGATTTGTGAATCGAAAGCCGGCGAATGTCATCCAGCGCATGTCGATGTAGCGCTGCCAGGTGGATTCGATTTCGTACTCCGGGCCTAGGCGTGGATCGAGGCCGGGATGTTTCCAGCCGGTCTCCCAGTTGATACCAAAATCATTGCGGGTGTTCATCAGCCGGGCGAAACCCATACTCATCTGGCTTTGAATATTGCCATCCACAAGGAAATAAAACGGATTTTCCATCTTAAGATCGAGGTTCGGTTTGTGCGCTGGCCCCTGGTCGTCATAGCTGAGCACTTTCATCATGCCTGCGTGCATGTGATAGAGCAGGTGACAGTGGAAGGCCCAATCCTTCTCTTCATTGGCGTAGAACTCGATCAAGCGACGGCTCATAGGCGGCACGTCCACGGTGTGCTTGAGCGGAGCATAGCTTGGGTTGGGGCCGTCCTGCATGAGCAGCCGGAAGAAATGCCCGTGCAAGTGCATGGGGTGGTGCATCATGCTGTTGTTGACGAGTTCCAACTGAAGCACTTCACCGCGCTTCACCGGAATGGTGCTGCCTTCACTGAGCGTCGTGTCGTTGATGGTCCAGATGTAGCGCATCATGTTGCCGCTGAGCTTCAGCGTGACTTTTCGTGCCGGCGCATTCTTGGGCAGGGTGGTGGGCTTGGTGGCCTTGAGGCGCTTGTAGGGTGGCAATGGACGCGGTTTTTCGGCAGCGAGCGCCGCTTGGTCGGAAAGGCCGCCGGTTTCGTCGAGCTGATCGAGCACAGCGGCGATGGCGGCATTCATGCTGTAGGGATTGATTCGCTCGATGTCAGGGGCGGGTTGTTCTTGGCCGCTGCCGATGAAAACGGACGCACGGCCCGAACCGTCTTGCGAGGTGGCGCGGAACTCCCATGCGCCTGATGGCGGCACGGTGACCATCAAATCGTAGGTCTCAGCCATGCCGATGAGCAGACGATGCTGGCTGATCGGCTGCACATCCATGCCATCGGCAGCGATGATGGTGAGCGGCCCGGCGGCGGAGTTCAGGTAGAAATAAGTGGAGGCGGCAGCATTGATGATGCGCAGACGCACTTTTTCGCCGGGCTTCGCAATGATGTTGGAGCGCGGCCTGCCGTTGATGAGAAACGCATCAAAGGCGACGTCTGCCACGTCCATCGGCGGCAGTCGTGACTTCTCTCGCTTGAAGTAATCTTTGAGATTGCCCGCATGCTGAGCGCCCAGGATGGACTGCGCCATGCCTCGGCGGATGGCATACCACTCACTGTTGCGCATGAGCGTGCTCATCACTTCGTGGGGATTTTCATTGGTCCAGTCGGAGAGCACGAGCACGATGTCTTGGTCCACCTTGATTTTTTCACCATTTTTGGGTTCGATGACGATGCTTCCATACACGCCGCGCTGCTCCTGCAAGCCGGTGTGACTGTGGTACCAGTAGGTGCCTGCTTGTTTGAGCGGGAACTCGAAGGTGCGGGATGTGCCTGGGATGATCGGCGGTGTGGTGAGATAAGGCACTCCGTCTTCGAGGTTCGGCACCAGCAGACCGTGCCAGTGGGTGGAGACTTCTTCCCCCTTGAGGCCGTTTACCACATGGATGCGGGCGATGTCGCCCTCTTTGAAATGCAGCGTGGGACCCGGAAGCCCCCCGTTGATGGTTAGCGCCCGCACCAGCTTCCCGGCTGGCGAAATCAGCGTTTCCTTAATGTCGAGGGTATATTCGACCACCTTGGCGTGAATGAGAGTTGTCGCGGCGCATAGAGCTGTGAGTGTTGCTAAAAATAATTTCATGATCAGGAGAGCTTGTGGACTGTATAAAACCGTGGCCGTCCGAATGTGGCAGCGGCGTTCAGTGCGAGTCAGTCAAAGCGTGGCATCAGGGCCGACTGACTTATCCGATGCCGGACTCGTTCGCTCCACCCGTTCTCAACGTGTGCCGATGCCTGGACACACCACGGGCAGGGAACGTCCAGCGTCACCACAAGGGCGAGCAGTGCCAGATATGCAGTGGAACCTTGCCGTGTGACAGAGAGCCAGCATCATGGCTGGCGAGCAACATCTGTTTAGAGGCAAGTGGTGAGAGAAGCAGAGCCCGGCTTTCATCTGAGCCGGGCGCTCCTGCCCAGCCATGTGCCATGTCCGAACGCGCCGGAAATGCAGGCGTCTGGCTGCCAGGAGCAGAGTCGTCAGGCTGTGAACAAGCGCAGCTTCCAGGCTGGCAGCAGGCGCAATGCGGCGCATCCATCACCGTCTCCTCCAGCATCACCTGTGCGCAAACAGGCTCCACCATCAGGCACGCCCACACTGCCCCTGGCAGGGCCAGGCGAAGCAGCATGAGAATGACTAAAGATGTCTTCATGTGATGAGGGCGGGAAGCGATGAGCTACTTTCCTGCCAGTTTTTTCAGATATTTGGCAGGATCTTTGTCAAAGTCTTTGCGGCAGGCTTTACAGCAGAGCTTGATCTCCTGGTCCTTGTATACAAAGACAACGGGTTTGCCCATCTCCCCGAGCTTGTCACCGGAGACGACACAGGTGCCGGGTTTGTAAGGCTTGTCGTGGTCATGTCCGTCATGGGCGCTCAGCGAGGACGCCGAGGTCAGGGTGAATACGGCGATGAAGGCCGTGAGTATGATGTTGGTTGTCGGTTTCATGTGCGTTTTGATTGGAAAATAGTTCCTGGCGTTCAGCGCTGGCGATCAATGATAATGTGCGGAGCCATCGGCGTGGATGTGCGGCTCGTGGCCTTTGTGGCTGCCATTTTTTGACTGGCAGGCATTGATGGTAAGCGTGGCTGCAAGAGCCAGGCTGAAGGCGATGATTTTTTTCATGTTGTGGTGCTGTTCGATTGGGTTGGCTACGGAGGTGTTGACCGCAGTCCATCGAGTTCAATGCCGCTAGGCGCAAAACCCCTCCGAATTTCTATCTTTTGTGAGATCACGACTGACCCACACAGGCAATCAATGGTCATGCGAAAGTTTGACCGCTGCCGGTTTGGTGTCCCCGCGAATTTCCACATGACGGATTTTGCCGCCTGCGTCTGCAATCCAGCCAGAGGCCGCCAGCGTGGCTGCCGCCAACGCACCGGCCAGAAGCGCCAAGGGCGGCGCAAAACGAACTGCCCGCCATGAGGCGATCAGCGCCCCTGCGGCAGCCACGGCAGCGATCCAAAAGAGCCAGATCACTTGCTCTGCGCGGTCCATGTGCAAATCAAGCCAGTTCTGCCCTGCCTCATCGGCGAGGCCGCGCACCGGTTTGTAGGCCTGCTGCCCCAGCCAATAGGTCATCAAGCCGCCGACCGTTCCAAGGAGCAGCAGCACCAGGGCGATTCGTCTGGCCGGTGCGTTTTTCGCGAGCAGCGCCAAACCAAGCGCAAGCAAGCCGGACAGCGTAATGAAAATAGGCATGTGATTGGTCAGCAGGTGCAGATGCGCAGGATCGAGTTCCATGGGCAATGAGGAGGCACTGTGGGTTTCAGAGCCGTGCGCCTGTGCCACGGCGGCAGAGGCGACAAGAGTGATGGTGAGGAGGGAGGAATGCTTCATGGCATACGCTAGAACTCCGTTGGATGAACAACCCCTCTGCTTTTCTCACGGAATGCCGCCGGACTGAACATTTTTTATGAATTCATGAGGGTTTGTGCTCGCGCCAGCGTTCCAAGATAAGAAACAAATTGAATACGCCGCAAAAGGCATCGTCTGAAAACCAGACCTCGCACTGAGGCAACCGAAACCAAACCAAAACCATTATGAAAACAATTGTCACCTCCCTCGCCATGGCCGCCATTTTTGGCCTTGCGGTCCCCACCGCATCACAGGCCGGAGACGCCCACCACGGGAGCGGACATCATTCCCAGCATTCCTCATCTAGCCAGCACTACTACGTTCATGGCGGCCATCAGTCCGGCCATCCCGGCTACTACCCGAACGGCTATCAGTCCAGCCACGGCTATGGTTACGGTCACGCACCGTCGTATCCGAATTACGGCCATGGCACCTACCAGCCCAGCTACGGTCATGGTGGCTACGGACACAGCGGCTATCAGTCCGGCTACGGTCACGTGCCGAGCCATTATAACGGCGGCCACATCAGTCTGCCGGGGATTCATTTCAGTTTCGGCGGGCATGATGCCCGCCGCTAGCAGGAGTTGAGTGTTGAGATAACCCACCGGAGAGGAGTCTCCGGTGGGTTTTTCATTGGATAAAACAAACCGTTCGTTCCCAGACCTTTCATTTCGAGCCATCCACCAGCTTTTTGATGCTTTCAATGCTGTAGGCCTCCCCCGCGAGTTGGTCACCGATAAAGGCACGTACCGCCCAACCGTGGTAACGAATGCCAGTGGCCTCAACGGTTTTGAATCTGGCGCGCCTGCCACTGCCCGTTCTGACACTGTGACGGGGCGTGTAGGTGAAGGTGGTTGGCTTGGTCTTGATCATGGCAAGCTTGCTCTGCGCAAGTTCCACGGTATTTGCGCCCGCCGTCTGGTTGATGACCTTCTTTGCTGTCAGATCATCGCCATACAGGATCCACTCAATCCGAACTTTCTCCTTTTCCAAATGAAACGCGGTGGCGGAAATCTCCAGCCAGCGCTGATGGACTTCTTGCACACTGCCTTTGGGGGCGTCGTGTTCGCCTTTGACGGCGACTTGGAGGCGAACACTGTTGTCCGCCGGTGTTTCTGTCGCCGTGGTAATCACGGGCGAAGACAAAGTACGCAGGAGTGCAATGTCTGCGTGTTTGGGTGCATGAGGTTATTACGGAATGTGTTTTCATGGTTTGGATGGAATGATGAAGTGATGATTGTGATGGTCACCACCGGGATGGTTTGGTCATGGTTCAACTCTGTTTTGAGGCCAAATTCTCGGTATTATCCCGATAAAATAGATTGACGGGCAAGGCCGTTTTCTACCCATTGTTTCACCATGAACACTCACCCTCTCTCATCCAAGATCAGTCCGCGTTCTTTCCTCTCCGTTATCGTGCTGTCGATGCTGGGCCTGTTCCTGCCAACCCTTCATGCCGAACACGATCATGATCATCTCCTCGTCACCATTGACAGAGATTTGGGTTACGACCCGGATGCCGAAATTCACAAGGTGCAAGTGTCCACCGCCACCCGTTCCTACATCGTCACGCTGCATGGCACGATCGCTGCAATTCGTGATCATGTGGGAAAGCAGGCGCGTATCAGCATCGACCATCACGACACTTGGACCCACTTTGCCCTTTCCGATCATCCCCGAGCCGTCCGCATTCATACGGTGAAGCGTATCTTGGAATGATCCATGTGCTCACACCAACGTGCGCGACACGGCATGGATGGCCTTCAGTCCTTCGCCAAACCGGCCGATGGATTCGCGATGCTTCTCCAACTCACCATAAGGCAGGTAGCGCAGTTGTAGATCAGCCACGCGTTGGAAGGCGGGGCGTACCAACTGCGCCCGCACTTCTTCCTCACGGCTGTCAGGAGCCACAAGAAACAGGCCGCGCACGGACTCACCTCCTGCACCCAGCGCTAAATCGAGCATCCGCATGATGCCGGAATAGATCGAGGTGGAATGCTCCACTTCGAATGCAGCGGCGACCGCAGGGCTGTCCTTGTTGAGCCACAGCACGTCAATCAAGCGAACCATCTCAACCCCCGCAGCAGATGCGAGGGGTTCAGGCAGAGTCGCCAGACAACCGTCACCTAGTTTTCCTTCGCCGTGGGAACGGCTGCGGTCATTGGCGGCGATCCAGACATCAAAGCCAAGGGCATGCCCTAGATCGCGCAGCCAGCTTTGAATTTCTGTATGTGTGCGATCTCCCTCCAGCGCGGCCAATTGTTGTTTGGAAAGGGCAGAGGCTGCTTCTTCGCGGACCTTTGCCATATCTGTTTCCCACATGGCCCTGGCAGAGGCTTCATTATCTGCCGGTGGTAGCGGATACCGGCCACTCCCGATGTCAAAGAGGAGTCCGGCGATGGCTCCGAGATCGTTGGAGAGCAGCGAACGGTGTTCGTTATTCAGCCTCAGCACGCCGCTGCGCATGGCGAGGTATTCCTGCCAGCTCCCCAGCTTCACTTTCGCTCCTGTGAGCGCATTGTAGCCTTTGACCATTGCGGTATTAAAAGGGCTTACCACTGTCGGGTGGATGAAATACAGCAGGTTGGCCACCGCAGGCCCCAGCCCTTTGATCTGCCGGGCATCCAAAGCATGTATGGCCGCCACAATCTCTGCTTCACAGGTGCAACAGTCGCAGGTGTTGAGAAATCTTCCAAATACCCGCTGGTTCTCGCTATTCTCGTAGATGTCGGGGATGCGAAGTTTCGGCTTCCACAGAAAGGCGTGATCAGCTCCTTTGAAAATCTGCCGTTGTTCGGCCACGGAATGAACCACGGTTTCCAACGACGAACCGCGATAGGCAGTGCCAAACGTGCCACGTTCGATATCCGTTACCACAGCAGCCAGACCCCGGCGGATGGAACGGAAGTTCTTCAGCCGCTCCTCCCATAGAAACCAGGTGCGATAGGCGCTGCCAGCGTCTTCGCGCCAACGGGTGAGCAGGGTTCTGAATGCGTCAGTGGAGATCATCAACCAACATGTATAACAGATGTTCTGACAGTTTTACAAGTGGTGGAATCAAAACCGGAAACCGACACCCGCACCCACTCCGTATTGATTGTGATACCAACCGACAAGAGAGACAGTTTTATGGAGGTAATACTCGACTCCCACGGTAGTTTCCCAAATCGCCTTGGTGTCATACTGCGCGCGGCCAAAGAGTGAAAACCGGGCGGTGATGGGGAAAACTTTGCTGACGGTGAAGCGAAAGTCGCCATCGGTGTCCACTGAGGCCTGGGACTGGATGAGGAACGGCAGCAGGTAGCGGGTGCCGAACATGGCGCGGTTCCGGTTGATGCCGGTGCTCCACTCGTAACTGGCGAAAGTGCTAAAGTTCGAGGTGAAGAAGCGGTCGTAATCCAGCCCCATCTCGTATTGAGTCCGGCTGCCATTGCCGAGGCGCAACTGCCAGTGGGCCATGAGGCGATTGCGATTGTTCTGCATGGAGACGGTGCCCTCGCTGATTTGGGACAGCAAAACGCCTTCACCGAAGAATAACAAGGGGTCATGCACGCCACCAAACAGCGTGGAGTGCCTCATCGGATGCTCGGCCATGTAGGTCGTCACCGGCGCTTCCTCGTAATGAACGACGCGCATCATGCCCACCTCGGCATGATAAAGAAGATGGCAGTGCATCATCCAGTCGCCCGGTTCATCAGCGGCGAATTCAATGGTGCGGCTGGTCATGGGCGGCACATCCACGGTGTGCTTCATGGGGGACAGGCTGCCTGCGCTGGTGACGAGGCGGAAGAAGTGCCCGTGCAGATGCATGGGATGGTGCATCATCGAATCATTGATGAAGGTGAAGCGCACTTTCTCCCCACGCCGCACGTTGATCATGTCTGCCTCGGTGAAGGTCTTGCCGTCCAGCGTCCAGACGTAGCGGATCATGTCGCCTTGAAGGCGGAAAGTGTATTCACGCAATGGCCGGGAGTCTGAAATCACCGTGGAACGCAGGGCGCGTAGTTTTTCATACGGGCTGCCAGGGCGTTCCGGATCATCCATGCCCTGCATTCCAGCCATAGACGGCATGCCCTTCATGGCTGCACTGCTTTGCTGCTTGGCGGGCATCGGCATGGTGCTGTGGTCCATGCCTTTCATATCTGCCATGGAGTCAGTTTTCGTTGTCGGTTGCTGTGGCGGCATCCCTTTCATACCGGGCGCCGTGCTGTGACCCATCGCAGGTGCGGGCGTTTCTATGTCACCCTCGCCCATGCCTGCCATGTTACTGTCATCCATGCCCTTCATCCCTTTCATTTCCGGCATGCCATTCATTTTGTTCTTGTCTTCCGTTCCGCTCATCCCGGCCATGGCACCCATCTTGTAAATATTGGGTTTCGGCACATTTGGTGCGGCATGTCTTTCCCCTTGTCCGATGAACAGGCTGCTTTGGCCGGTGCCATCCTGACTTGTGGCACGCAGTTCCCAGGCTCCGCCTTTGGCCGGCACCTTCACCAGCAGATCATAGGTTTCTGCGATGGCCATGAGGAAGCGGCCGGTTTCCACAGGCTGCACTTCTGTGCCATCGGCGGCGATGATTTTCATGCTGCCGCCCGCGTAGTCGAGATGGTAATAGGTGGCGGCGCTCGCGTTGATGAGCCGCAAACGCACCGTTTCACCAGGTAGCGCTGGAAATTCAACGGCGGGTTTGCCGTTGGCGAGAAAAGCGTCATAACCCACATCAGAAAAGTCCATGGGCGGCATTCGTGACTTCGAGCGTTTCACCATGTCAGGCCAGGCGTTGTGCCGGATGGCACCAATGATGCTTTGAAAGGTGCCCTTTTTGATCTGCTGCCACTCAAAGCCCGCGCGGAGTTGGCTCAGCACATCATAAGGGCTCTCGTTCGTCCAGTCTGAGAGCACCACCACAAGGTCATGACCTGTCTTGATGCGCTCCCCTCCTTTGGGGGTAATGACGATGCTCCCATAAATGCCGAGCTGTTCCTGCAAGACACTGTGGGAGTGATACCAAAAGGTGCCGCTCTGCCGCAACCGGAAGCGATACTCGCGCATCTCGCCTGGTTTGATGCCAGCCATGTTCACATGCGGCACACCATCCTGATCATTCGGAACGAGCAGGCCATGCCAGTGAATGGAGGTTTCTTCCTTCAAATCATTCCGCACCCGCAGAACGGCGTCATCGCCTTCGGTAAAGCGCATTGTCGGTCCGGGGATTGAGCCGTTGATCGCCATTGCACGTCGCTCCTTGCCGCCGAAACTCACCGTCATCTCTGACAGGTTCAGGTCATAGTTCACGGTCTTTGCGAACACGGCAACTGGTTCGTACAGGAGAAACAATGACAGCAGAGTGAAGAAAGTACGGCAGGGCATGATTGCAGACCTTTGAAGTTGGATCAAACACGGCGACCACGCGTGAAGAGGCCGCCGTGACTGTGCAGGTGCTACATTTTCATGCCTTGCATGGAGCCGCCCTTTTTCATGTTGGCGTGCTCCCCGGCGGACATGCCAGGCATGGGTTGATTTGCAGGAGCGGATGACTTGGAAGCACAACTGCTGACGATGACCACTGTGGTGGCAGCAAGGATGAAGGCGATGAGTTTGTTCATGATGGTATGTATTCGTGGTTGAGTTTGCATTTGGTTCTGTCGGAATCCGGCAAATTTGAATTCCGGGAAATGATGTCGCGACTATTCATGGACCACATGCCGATGTCGAGCCTTCAATGCCGCAGGCGGGGGCGTCGCGAAACTCTGGGTGTCGCACACGCCCCACTGCATAGCTGATCCAGCCGCCAACGCCCACGCTTGCGGCGGCGAGGGGCAGAGTCGCCAGCGGCACGGCGGTCTTGGACTTCCATTTTGGCACAGCAAGCGCTGCCCCTGCGACGAGCATCAAGGCATAGTCGATGTAGATGGTGCTTTCTGCTCGCTGTATGTGGTTGTCGAGCCAGACCTGGCCTGGTTCATCGGCTATGCCACGCACGGATTTGTAAGCTTGATATCCGAGAAACAGCACCGGATAGGCTGCAGCGGAACTGACCAGGACGACGGCCAATGCCACGATCTGTGCCTGCCTGCTTTTCAGGAACAGAGCGATCACAAGCGCGAAGATTCCCACCCCGACGCCAATGACCAGCACATGATTGGAAATGGCGTGGAGGTATTCAGGTTTCATGGCTGGTCGTGGGAGATGTCTTGAGGCACAGCTTGAACTCCGCCGCCTGTAAAAGCCCTCAAAATAACTGTTGGGCAAAGTCTGTGCTTGAAAACAGCGGCAGGCCATGGGGTGTTCACCCCATAACCGATGAGAACCGGACCCAGCCCGAGCATGGAGCCATGCCTCAAGCCGCACCCGGTGCAGGTAGCATCAGTTCTTTTGCCTGGTTCGAGCCAGTTCGTCAAACAGGCGCAGTGTGTAGCCGCCTCGGGTGCCTTTGCCTTTCCCTGTGCTGTAGAGCCAGTCATCCACATCAGCGATGGGGATGTGCAGGGCTGCACCATGCTTCGCTTTGGTCAATGTCTCAGGATCGCTGACGAGTCTGCCGTGAACCTGCGTGTCGTCGATTTCATTGATTTGCAGCCACAGATACTCGCGGGCCTCACGCTCGATGATGCAGCCCTTGACCGCAAAATACTGGTCTTTGCCGCGTATTTTGAACGCTTGGATGAACGCAGGCCAGTTTTTTCTCGTCTCTGCCTGCGCAACCAGGAGCTGTGGACCGTCGTCATTGATGGTGACGGTGTTGCCAGAGGCTTCAGCCCCGGCCAGCCCGGCGGGGACGAGGTCTTGCAATGGATCAGGGCTTTTCAGATGACCGATGAGTGTCGCATCATTGAGGTGAAACTGATCGGTGTCCGGGCTGTAAATCGCCAGGGTGTCCTTGCGCACCAACTGCACGATGATCTGGCTGATCCGCTGATAGATGACACGCAGGTTCGCCTTAGCGTCGTTCTTTCCCATCGGATGTATGCGTTTTGCCCGATGCTGGTGACCGCGCACCGTCAACGACGCTGCTCGTGTTTGCCAACTTTCTGCTCCTGCACATCCTTGGCGCAGATAAATTTTCGGTTAAAACTTCGATTTTGAAATCAGGACGAGATTCAGCTGAATAGGCTATCGCTGTTGCCGTCAATTCTGGACGGTCCGCCCAATTCTGCCAAGGGGGACTCTGCCAACCGGAGAAAAGATAAAGCTGCCCGTCGCGACGCATGCCGGCGCTGGATTTATAAATAACACACCTCCCGTTTCCAGCGGATTGCCTGTCTCCGGTTCCATCACCACTCCGAGTCGCTACCACTGAATCGGGTGACTCGCGATGTCATGTTCGACGTGTGGGTTTATAATAACTTCACGCATCTCAAGCGCAGCGCCTAGGTGATGACGGACACGGAACTCAAGCTCATCGCGGCTCCGGCAAGCATGGGATTGAGGAGCAGCCCAAAGAAGGGATAGAGCACACCCGCCGCGACTGGAATGCTCAGCGGTTGTAGAGAAAGGCGAAGAGGAGGTTCTGCCGGATGTTGGGCATGGTGGCGCGACTGTGGCGGATGGTTTTGGCGATGCCGTGTAGGTCGACTTTCATGAGCGTGACATCAGCACTTTGCATGGCGACATCATTGCCTGTGCCCATGGCGTGCCGACTTCTGCTTCGCTAAGCGCGGGTGCGCCGTCACCAGCTATTACCAATGTGGATTGGCCTGATCCTCACCAGAGGCCTGGATGGTGATGGTCCGTGTGCAAACAAAAAGGCCGCGAGCGGATGCATCCGCTCGCGGCCAAACTACGACCCAAAGAAGCTTAGTGGCTGGTGCAATGGTGCATGGTGCCGCCGCAGGTCTTGCAGACGTGCTGCGTGAAGGAGCCGGTTTTCACCCAGGCGATGACCTTGTTTTCGCAATCCGGACAGCTCATGCGACTGGAAGATTTCAGCGTGATGAAGCCACTCTTGGCACCAGCCGCACCCGCACCAGCTGTCGCGGGAGTCTTGAAGTAGATGGTGCCACACTTCGTGCAACTGACGGCACTCGTGGGTGTGGCGGAGGGCGCCGCGCAGGAAGCGAGCAGCAGGCTGGCGAAAGCTGCGAGGGACAGGAGGGTGGAGCGGATGAGTTTGGTCTTCATGGATGTAATATGGTTGCAAAGAACCAAGTTTTTATGTAGCAGAGTTTGTGCCAAAAGAAATGGTATTTAGGCAGGTCACTGCCATCCACTCCGATTTTGCCGGACTCCTCGTGCGGTGTTGGTGATTCAAGGCATGCTTGACTAGCGCCATGTATTTGGCCGGTTCTTTGTTGAAGTTCTTGAGGCAGGATTTGCAGAAGAGCTGCACTTAAATGCCGGCATGCTTGAAAACATAAGGCTTGCCCATGTCGCCGCCGAGCTTGTCGCCGGAGACGACGCAGGTGTGCAGCGAGTAGTGCATGCTGTGATGAGCGAATGCCTGGGTTGCAAGGCTGAAAACGGCAGTGGCGAGGAGAGTGCTGAGGCTGAGGAGTTTCATCTTCGTGGATTGATTGAGTGTGGTGTTTGAGGTTTCCCGAAGGGAGAGGACTGCTTGGTCGAGAAAGGCTGATGTTTATTCATGTCCGTCCGCATCTCGCGCTAAGGCTGGACGTTTGGGCGCGGGCTGTTGCGGTGTGAGCAGCACGATATGCGTCACGAAATCGGGTCCGAAGAACGGCCTATGCAGTCGCAACCTTACTCTCATCCCCGGCTTGAGATGTGCGGGCATCAATTCACCTTCGCCGTGCCAGAACCTGGCCCAGCGGGTGTAAACGAACTGACGAACGGGGCCGTCCTCCTGGGCAAAGGTGATCTGACGCGTGGTGTGATCGACCGCCTGCACGATGCCAGCCATGGAAGTGCCCTGGGGGCTTCTCGCATCGGCGATGCCCGGCGTGCAAAGGAAAACTGCCAGGAAGAGAAGCGCTGCAAAGTCGCGAAATTTCATAACTTGAAGATTTGTGTCTGGCCGAAGCCGGAGGATTTAGTGTTTGTGAGCGGCTTTCACCATGGCGGCGTATTTGCCGGGCTGGGCATTGAATTCATTGATGCATGATTTGCAGCAGAGGAGCATCTTGGTATGATCATGGGTGGCCTTGACGGGCCTGCCCATGCTGCCGAGTTCTTCGCTGGAGACGACGCAGGTGCCCCGCTTGTGAGGTTGCCCTCGTGAGAGAACACTTTGAGCACGAGCGCGGTGCTGAGCAGAAGCGCTGCAATGAGGGCGGTGATGTGCGTGGCTTTCATGATCTGAGCGTTGGGTTGATGTTACGGGAGCGGGCAAGTTCATGATGCGGGAGGAGCATCTAGGCCGCTTTTCTTCGCTTTCGCGATGCGGCCGTCTTCGAGCGTGATAATGCGGTCGGCCTGATGACCGAGCGCCAGATTGTGCGTGGTGAGGATCACGGTGATGCCCTGGTCTTTGACGAGATTGCGCAGCAGGGCAAAATGGCGGTGCCGGTGGGTGCATACTTGATGTTCAATGGGCGTTGCGAGATTCTTTCCCACGGTCCTTTGCCGAGCGGATAACCTTGATGATCTCCAGAACGACCAGCGGGATGGTCGCGACGGCGGTAAGCATGATGCAGTCGCTCAAATCCATCGTGGCTCCTCGGAATAGGCTGGCGAGGCTGGCGCTGTGATGGCTGGCGATCTGGATGATGAACGACACGGCGACTACGACGAGCAGTCGCAGGTTGGTGGCGAGCCCCAACTGCAAGACGTTTTTTGTCTCGCTGCGCACTCCGAATGATCGGAAGAGTTCGGCGAACACGAGGGTCGCGAAGGCGTGCGTGCGGGCCAGTTCCACGGTTTCGGATTGCAGGCCGTAAAGGAAGACGGCGAAGGAGACACCTGCGGTCAGCACGCCGGTGAGGAACATCATGCTCAGGAAGGAGCCGGAGGTAATGGGCTCATTGCGGGGTCGTGGGGAGCGGGTCATCACGTCGGCGTCGATGGGGTCAACGGCGAGACAAAGGGCGGGGAGTCCATCGGTGACGAGGTTGATCCAAAGCAGATGAATGGGCAGCAGCGGCATGGGCAGGCCGGAGAGGATGCAGGCCATCATCAGGAGCAGTTCACCGGTGTTGCCTGCGAGCAAATATTGCAGAGTCTTGCGAATGTTGTCGTAAATACCACGGCCTTCCTCAACTGCGGCCACGATGGTGGCGAAATTATCGTCCGTGATAATCATGTCCGAGGCTTGCTTCGTCACCTCCGTGCCACCGCGACCCATTGCTATGCCGATGTCAGCGCCTTTGATGGCAGGCGCGTCGTTCACGCCGTCGCCGGTCATGGCCACGACGGCTTCATTGGCCTTCCATGCGCGGATGATGCGCAGCTTGTGCGCGGCGGTCACGCGAGCATAAACAGCGATTTGGGAAGCACGCTGCTTGAGTGCATCGTCGCTCATCATTTCCAGTTCGGTACCAGAGACGGCAAGATCACTGCCCGTGGCAATTCCAAGCTCGCGAGCAATGGCTAGCGCGGTCTGCGGATGATCCCCGGTGATCATCACCACCCGAATTCCGGCAGAGCGACAATGATCAACTGCCTCCTTCACCTCTGGACGAGGCGGATCGACCATGCCGGTAAGTCCGACGAACACGAGCTCACGCTCAACATGATCGGCGGTTAAGGACTCTGGAGAAGCGGTATCAAGATCACGATAAGCCGCCCCAAGAACTCGCATGGCTTTGCTGGCAAGTCCTACATTCGCAGCACTTATCTCACCTCGATCCGCTTCAGTAATCGGTCTCACTCCATCCTTGGCGAGGATGTGGGTGCAGTAGGCGAGCAGTTTATCCGGCGCTCCGTTAACAAAAGCACGCAGATGTCCGTCGGACATGAGGCGAATGATCGTGTGGCGCTTGCGATCCGAATCAAACGGGATCTCGTGATGACGCGGTTGCTCCTTGTCCACGCGGGCTTTGTCCGCACCTGCCTTGACTCCTGCGGAAAGCAGCGCTCCTTCAGTGGGATCACCGACAACTTTCCACCTCCCATCTTCGAGTTGAAGATGAGCATTGTTGCAGCCCACCAGGACAGTCGCCAGTTCCAGCAGTGGCGCTGCATGGGCGGCATCGGACGCCTTGCCTTCAAAGAGAATATTTCCTTCTGGGCCGTAGCCTTCGCCAGTGATTTCAAAATGCTGGCTTGCGACGTAGAACGCGCGCGCGGTCATCTCCCCGACGGTCAATGTCCCGGTTTTGTCAGTGCAGATCACGCTAGTCGAGCCAAGCGTCTCCACAGCAGGAAGCTTGCGGACCAATGCGCGTCGGTGGGACATGCGACGAACGCCGAGAGCGAGCGAAATCGTTACAACGGCCGGCAATCCTTCCGGCACTGCAGCCACGGCAAGACTTACGGAGGTGAGAAACAACTCGAAGAACTGCATTCCGCGCAGAAGGCCAAGTAAAAACAAAAGGCCCACGATGCCGAGGGAAATCCATACGAGCAGGCGACCAAAAGCGGCAAGCTTGTGCTGCAACGGTGTGCCCTCGCCTTCCTCCTCCAGCGTGGCTTCCCCGAGCAATCCAGCGATATGTCCGACCTCGGTTTGCATCGCGGTTGCCACCACAACGGCTTTGCCTGTGCCTGCCGCCACAATCGTGCCGCTGAAGATCATGTTCTCACGGTCGCCCAGAGGCACATTCTCCCGGTCAAGTGTGCCAGCCTTTTTTTGCACGGCTTCGGATTCTCCCGTGAGCGATGATTCAACACAGCGCAGCGAGGCAGCTTCGAGCAATCGCGCATCGGCTGCGGCAAGATCACCGTCTTCAAACTCCAGCACGTCACCCACCACGACCTCGATGGCAGGAATGGAGACAACCTGCCCGTCACGCCAAACCTTGGCGCTGGGAGCCGTCATCTTCTTCAGCGCAGCGATGGCTTTCTCCGCATTGAACTCCTGATAAAACCCGATGACCGCATTCAGCACCACGATGGCAAGGATGGCGATGCTATCCACCCACTCGCCCAACAATCCCGCAATGATGCCCGCGACAATCAGAATCCAAACGATGAGACTGCTGAACTGACCAAGGAACAAACGCCACGGATTGATGGGCTTGGTTTCCTTCAGCTCGTTCGAACCATTGGAGATCAATCGTTGAGCCGCCTCGGCGGAAGATAATCCGGTGATGGATGTCTGGAGTTGCTGAAGCACCCGTTCCGGTGGTTGCGTATGCCAGGTGACGGCTTGACTTGAAGTTGATGTAGTGGACATGGATGTGGAGTGCTGTCGTTTTTACCCAGGTTGAAACCCGGACGTCTTGCGGTATTCAGGAGTGTGCGTGAGCCAGACGAGATTGGTTTGGATGTCGTTGTGCAAATCAGGCCATTAGGTCATCCCCACCGAGAAACTCGATGAGGCGGCTGCGCACAGCGGGATCTGCGTAGACGGATGGCATGGTCAGCAACGGGTGAGTTGAGCTTCAGCTTCAAGCCAGTGCTCCATCTCCCGTCCAGCCGGACAGCCTGCGTTCAGGTAGATGAAGTAAGCTCTGGTGGCGATCTCAACGTGCCTGGGGGGCGCATCCACCTTGGGTTGGCTTGGGGGTGCGGGCTTGCGGGTGGTGGATTTGGATGGAGCCTTGTCTTTTCTTGATTTCGATTCGACTTTCGACCCGGATTTCAATTGTGGTTTCGATTGGGTTTTCGTTTTCATGATGGCGCGGTGGTTAGTGTGACGAGTTTGCAGGTGATTGAACGGTGCTTGCAGCGCCGCCGCCTTGATCCGGCAAATCCACGAGAACGGTGCCCGGCGAAAGCGGCTGCGATTGTGCGAGCCTTGAAAGGTTGCCAAGGGTGACCCTCGCGATCTTGCCCAATGCCTCTTGCGTCAGAAACGCTTGATGGGAGGTGATCAGGACGTTCGGGAACGTCAGCAGACGGCTCAACTCGTCGTCTTGCAGCACTTCGCCGGAATGGTCCTCGAAGAAGATGCCTTCTTCCTCCTCATACACATCCAGGGCCACGCCGCCGAGATGACCTTGTTTGAGCGCTTCAATCAAAGCAGCCGTGTCGATGAGCTTGCCACGGCTGGTGTTGATGAGGAAAGCGCCGGGCTTCATGCGGGCCAGGGTTTGACTGTTCACCAGGAAGCGCGTGTCCGCAGTGAGTGGCACATGGAGGGAAATAATGTCGCTGCGAGCCAGCAGGGCGTCGAGGGCCGCATAAGTGACGGCGTGCTGTGCCGCCCACTCAGTGTCGGGCGCGGGATCAAACGCGACAACGTGTGTGTCGAACCCTCGAAAAATCTGCGTGGTCACGCGTCCGATCCGGCCGGTGCCGATGATGCCGACGGTCTTGCCGCAGACATCAAAACCAACCAGGCCGTTCAGCGAAAAGTTCAGTTCCCGCACTCGATTGTAGGCACGATGAATCTTGCGGTTGAGCGCCAGCAGCAGGCCCACCGTGTGTTCGGCCACTGCATGTGGCGAATAAGCCGGGACGCGTGTCACTCCGATGCCGAGAGACTTTGCAGCCGCGAGATCCACGTTGTTGAATCCAGCGCAACGCAAGGCGACGAGGCGAACGCCGAGCTTGGCAAGCGCCTCAAGGCAAGCCGAGTCCAGTTGGTCGCTGACAAACACGCAAACCGCATCCGCGTCCTGCGCTGAAGCAGCGGTTTCAGCGGTCAGGCGGAATTCATGGAAGCGCCACTGGATGCAGTCCCCGCCACCGGCACGCTCGAAAGACTGCCGGTCATAAGGCTTTGCATCGTAGAAGGCGGTCGTCATAGGCGTGTTTGATTCATTCGAGGTAGGCTTTCACCGCGTATTCCTGCACCATGCGCTGAGTGTTGAAGTGCGAGGCATTCAGCGAGATGGTCTGGCGCATGATGTTCACGAACTGGTCACGCTGGCCGAAGAAGCGCGGCAGGATGACGTGTTCGAGTTTGTCGTAAAGTGAGGCCGCGTCGCAGCGGGCACGATCGGCCGGGTCGAGGGATGGAGCACAACGATCTCCAATGGCCCAGCCCGTCACGCCTTCGACGCAGCCTTCAATCCACCACCCGTCCAAAACGCTGAGGCTGGGCACACCATTGAGCGCAGCCTTCATTCCACTGGTGCCGGAAGCCTCCAGAGGCGGTTCCGGCGTGTTGAGCCAAACGTCCACGCCGGCAACAAGGAGCCGCGCGAGATTCCAGTCGTAGTTTTCGAGATAGACCATTTTGACTTCGGGAGCGAGCGCCTCCGCGGCACGAACGATTTGCTGGATGCACTGCTTGCCCGCTTCGTCGCGCGGGTGCGCCTTGCCGGCGAAGATGATCTGAATGCGGCCAGCACCAGCGGCGATGCTCTTCAAGCGCGCCGGGTCGGTGAGCAGAAGGGTGGGCCGCTTGTAGGCCGTAGCGCGGCGGGCAAAACCTAGCGTGAAGGTGTCGCAGTCGAAGTGATCATGCGCTCGGCGATTGACCTCCTCAATCAATCGGGCCTTGGCGGCGGCATGGGCTTCCCATAACTCATTGGGGGGGATGCCCAGCATGTTGCGCAGGCTGGAGTTATCCTCGCGCCAGCCTGGGAGGTGGCGGTCAAACAGCGCGGAGAATGAAGGGGCGGCCCAAGTGGTCAGATGGACGCCATTGGTGATGGAGTCGATTTGGTAATGATGATTGGCATCGCGCGGCGTGAGAATCTGGCGCGAGACTTCACCGTGGCGTTTTGCCACGCCGTTGACGTAATGACTGAGGTTGAGCGCCAAGTAGGTCATGTTCAGCTCGCCAGCGCAGCAGAAGACCTCCTTCATGGCGAGGAAGTCCGAACGGCCGAGCACCCGGCCGACATGATCGAGCGGGAACTTGTCATGTCCGGCGGGCACGGGAGTATGCGTGGTGAAGACGCACTGCTGGCGGACGGCCCAGATGTCCTCATGGCTGGGAATCCCGAGGACGCGCTGACGTGTCCGCTCGTCGAGCAGTTCTAGGGCGAGCAGGCTGGCATGCCCCTCATTCATGTGGAAGCGGGAGACATTCTTGCAACCCAGAGCGCGAAGCATCCGCACGCCGCCAATGCCGAGGACGACCTCCTGGCAAAGCCGATAGTGCGCATCTCCGCCATAGAGAAAGTCCGTGAGCGTGCGGTCCCATTCAGAGTTTTCGGGAAGATCGGTGTCGAGCAGGAACACCGGCACATCATGGCCGCTGATGCCTCTGACCGTGTGACGCCACGCACGCACATGGACGGTGCGGCCCTCGATGGTGACTTCCGCGCGCTCTGGCTCTTCGCGGCAAAAGTTCTCCACCTGCCAACTCGCCGGTGCCTCGGTCTGGCAGCCGTCGGGTCCGATGGATTGGTTGAAGTAGCCCTTACGATGCAGCAGCGAAACGGCGACCATCGGCACCTTGAGGTCAGCCGCCGAGCGAATCGTGTCGCCTGCGAGCATTCCCAGGCCGCCACTGTAGGTCGGCATGGTCGGCGCCAAGGCAATTTCCATGGAGAAGTAGGCGATGGTATCGGGTAGCATGGCGCTCTTTTGTTGCTGGTTCACACGGTCAGCCGCCTTGAAAACCGAAGGTCTCCAGGTATTCAGGGATGTACGTGGGCCATCCGAGCTTGGTTTCTATTGCGCTCTGCAATCCAGCCATGCCGTCATCCTCGCCATGCACGATGAAAGTCTGCCGCGGTGCGCGGCGGAATGTGCCCAGCCAGCGCATGAGGTCGCTCTGGTCACCGTGGGCAGAGAGGCCCGAAACAGAGGCGATCTCTGCCTTCACGGGAATGAACTGCCCGTGCATCTTGAGTTCCTTTGCGCCATTCAGCAGCAGGCGTCCGCGCGTGCCTTCGGCCTGGAATCCAACGAGCAAGACGGTGTTGCGGCTGTCGGGAAGACGGCGTGCGAGATGATGAACCACCCGGCCTCCTGTAGCCATCCCGCTGGCGGAGATGATGATTGCAGGCGCACGGAGGAAGTTGAGCTGCTTGGATTCTTCGGGGGATCTGACGAAGTGAGCCTCATGGCAACGCAGCGGGCAGCAGTCACCGGCCCGCATGGTGAGGTCGATTCTGAGGTTCTGTTCGTTGCCAAACTTGCAGTACAGCGCGGAGGCATCCACGGCCATCGGGCTGTCGATGTACACCGGCAGTTTCGGAATGAGCTTTGCATCTTCGAGGCGACGGATGTGATAAAGCATCGTCTGCGTCCGCCCGATCGCGAAGGCAGGAATAACGATGCACCCGCCACGTTCGACGGTGCGATTGATGATGGCCGCGAGCTCCATTCGCATATCCCCAGCGGGATGGAGGCGATTGCCATAAGTGGACTCGATGAACACATAGTCAGCCTCGCCCGCCGGCTCCGGTGGGTTCATCACTTCATCCCTATAGCGCCCCAGATCGCCCGAGAACCAGAGGCGCGTTCCGTTCATTTCGATCTCCAGACTGGCGGCGCCAAGGATGTGCCCGGTTGGATGATAGCGGAAACTCAGGCCCGCACCGGCTCCTCCATTGCGGCCGAAGTCCACCGTGCGCAGCAATTGCAACACCTTTCGCCCGTCCTCTGATGTGAAGAGCGGCAGTGGCACGGCATGTTTGGAGAAGCCCATTTTAGCGGCATATTTGGCATCCTCCTCCTGGAGGTGGCCACAGTCCGGCAGCAGCAAGGCCAGCAGCTCAGCTGTGGATGGCGTGCAGTAGATCGGTCCGGTGAATCCTTCCTTGTGCAGTCTCGGCAAATACCCGGAGTGGTCGATGTGTCCGTGCGTGAGGATGACTTGGTCAATCTCCTTCGCGGGAATCGGCAGCGGCTCCCAGTTTCGCTCGCGCAGTTTTTTCAAACCTTGGAACAGGCCGCAGTCGATGAGGGTGGTGCCACCCAAGGTGCGCAGCAGATATTTTGAGCCGGTGACGCAGCGTGCGGCACCGAGAAATTGAACGGTTGGGTGCTTGTTCATGTGTTTTGCCTTGTGGAAATCAAACATGCGGGAGATGCTACGGTCTTTAATTGGCGGATTGCGGGAACTCCAAAAAACTTGCGGTGTTCATCAGTGGTGAGTTTTGGAGCGTACGCGCATATGCTGTGTCCAAGGAGGCGTCAGCAACTCCTCGGCGCCGAAAGCGGCGACGCGGTGAAGTCTGGTGGATAATCGTTATTGATGCATGGCTGTCATATTAAATGAGCGGCGCAGCGCGTGGCTCCGCATCGCTTCGGTTTGAGTGTGCATTTCATGCTGCGACTTTTTTCAATCGCGTCCGCTCATTTGGCAATCCAGACGGTGTAAGGCGTGCCGTCACAGCACAGATCGTCGGTCCGGCAATGGCAGACGGGCACGCAGCCGCAATGGAAGCGGAACTCGATGCGCCGGTCAGCATCGTTGAATGGTCCCAGGGTGGCCGTGTAGTTATTTTGACCGGCCATGACACCGCCGCTCGGAACGAGTGGCAGTTCGTGGAAATGGTCTTCACTTTGCATACGCCATCTCAAGGCACCGGGGCATCCTGCTTTGAAACGAAGCCGGTCGCGCGGCGAAATGCGCCGCACTTGATCAAGGAAACTCCACGTCACGACACGCGGCACGATATGCCGGTCCAGGCTGGCAGGCGTTTCAAGGCCGGCGAGCTGGTAAGCGGCTTTCAGGTGCTGACGGAACAGATCGTCAAACAATGGCTCGGCGTCGCAATGCTGGTCATCGCCATACCACCAAAACCAGTCGCTCCCTTCGGCTGCATAAAGGGCATCGAATGCTCGCGGATTTGTCGCTGGTGTCGCGCCAGCACCGCACAGCTTCTCCCGCGCTTCCCGCAGCAAGTCCCAGGCGGCATTTTCATCCGGCTCGCCGATCCAGGTGCCAAGATCGTTTCCGGGACGCGAACCGCATTCGTCGATCCATGATGCGTGGGCCAGTTTGCACACCCGCTCCTGTTCCGTGATTGGATGCGGCGCGATGCCGCGTTCTGCCGCGCCGCGCAGCCACTCGTCAAAGGTGACGGTACAGATTCCGCTATCGGTGCTGAGCCGCCGATAAAGCTCGGCGAAAAACGGTCGTCCTGCCTGCTGATACGATCCCCAGGCATTCTCACCGTCGAGGATGACAGATACGATTCTTTCGTTATTCCCGCCCGAGAAGTGGTGCTGCTTGAGACTGGCAATGAAGTAATCAACGGCCTTCTGAGGCTCCATGCTGCCGTAGTGGAAGCCGATGGCGTCGCTAAGGGCGGTGTCACGAAAAAAGATGGACACGCAATCGTCCGGGTTGTCGCTGCCCGCACGCCAGGCCTTGGCCAGCAATTCTGATCGATGTGCTTCATAGCCCCATTCGCCAGAGCGTTGCAAAACACCCCTGTCGCTCGCGATCCAACGTACGCCGTGTTTGCGAAAGTGCGCGATGACAGATTCGCCGACCGCACCCTCCGCCGGCCACATCCCGGAGGGCTTCCGGCCAAACAGGCGTGTGTAGAATTCGACGGCGTTTGCCGTTTGCGCCTCCGCATCTTCTGGGTAGGCAAAACGTTGGGGCAGGAACGCGCCATCGCGATCCAAGATGGCGAGATCACTGTCGTGCAGAAGCGGGAGAATCGGATGGTAAAAAGGCGTTGTCGAAACCTCGATCTGCCCGGTGTCCTGAAGGCGGCGATGGATGGCCACGACGTTGCGCATGATCTTGAACTGTTCCTCGATCATCGCGGTGATGTCGTTCTCGCTGAAGTCGCTGGCCTTCTCGATGAAGCGTTGCACGGAAGCCTTCGCCCCATCGGGCAACGTCACTTCACCACGCTGAAATTCCGGCGCGAACCACGCCAGGTTGAACCACATCCGCAGGTCCGTGACATCCCGGTCGTCCAGCATCTGTCCGCGTCCGCGCCGGTCGAACAGTTCCTTGTAGCGCGGGTGGGGATAGATCTCGTTGTGCCAGTCCGCATCGAAGAACGTCTTGCTGATTCCCTCGCGCTGTTCGCCGGTCAAATCGGAAGTCGGGGTTCGGGTCAATTCAAGCGCAGTATCGGTGGCGTCACGCTCGATGTAGTCCTCGATTTGCCGGAGCAACACAGCCGTCAGGTTGATGGTGAGATGGATTTTTGGGAAGTCCGCCACCATCGCCGCCATCGAGTAGTAGTCACGCAACGAGTGCAGCCGAACCCACGGCACAGGAAAACAACCGCCAGATTCCGAGTGTGAGAAGTCACCGTAGCATGGCTGATGCTGATGCCAGAGCAGCGCGAGAAACAGATGTGGGCGGTTCATGGCCAATCATGGGTTCTCCGCAGGTTCACAGCAGCAGGACTCTGGCTTGCAGGTGCATTCGTAGTCAGGCGATTGGAAACGCTGCAACAGCCGAGTGATGAGCTGCTCTGGGTTTGAGTCATACATCACCTCAGAGCCAGTCTTCTTGCCCAGGCTGCCCACCAGTTGTGGCAGCACGTCGGTGATGCCGCCTGTGCCAGTGAGCACGCCGATGAGCTTGCCTTCCTCGTAGGCAATGGCGAACTCGCCCAGCGTGCCGCAGCGCCCGCCGACCACGACGATGATGTCGCTGCTGCGGATGTTGATCAGTTCGCGGCCCATGAGACCGAGTCCAGTGTAGATCATCACATCATATTCTTTGTAGGGCGAGGTGAAGGTGTCGATGTGCTCCCTGAGATGCACGGCGGGTGAAATGCCCATCGAATGGCCGCCGGCCTCTTTGGTGCCAAGCACCACTTCATGCGGCATGCCCGGACATGCCCCCGTGAGAACGCAGCAGCCCTGATCCGCGATGGCACGCCCAAGGCTGCGGCACTGCTGAATGAGTGCCGAATCGCCGATTTCCGCAGCAGAACCCATCACGCCGATGCGAATTTGCGCTCCAGTGGTCACATTCCTCGCACAGGTTGAGACGGAATTTGGGTGGGACATGCTCATATCGTTTCCAGAGTGTTTGTGGTTTCCGGCACTTTTTCGCTCCGTGCGAGCCCCTGCGCGCGCTTCCATTTCCATTCTTCGAACGCGCAAAAAAGGCAGGGCACGATGAAGAGGGTGATGAGACTGATGGACATGCCGCCTACCGACGGAATCGCCATCGGGATCATGACATCGGAGCCGCGGCCGGTGGACCAGAAGATCGGCATCAAACCAATGATAGTCGTGGCGGCGGTCATGAGGCAGGGGCGGATGCGTTTGAGTCCTGCGTCGATCACGGTATCGCGAATCTCTCTGATGGAACTAAATTTCCGGCCATCATCGAACAAGCCTTCTAGATAGGTGCCGATCACCACCCCGTCATCATCCACGACGCCGAAGAGCACGAGGAAGCCCACCCAGACCGCCACGGACAGATTCACCCCCCATATTCCCAGCATGATGAAGCCACCGGATGCGGAAACAATCACACCGAAGTAAATGATGAGCGAGAGCCACCAGCGATTGAAGCCGAGGTAGAGCATGAGAAACATGATGGCGAGGCAGATTGGGACAAGGATCTGCATGCGCTTGGTGGCGCGCACCTGATTCTCAAACTGGCCGCTCCACTCCCAATAGTAACCGGCGGGAAGCTTGAGGCGTCCGTCCTTCAAAGCGGTTTGCAAGAGCCGCTCGGCATCTTCCACGACGCTGACTTCATCGCGGTCGCGCGTGTTCATGGTGACATAGCCGACAAGCAGGCCGCGCTCGCCCTTGATCTCCTGCGCGCCGAGCACGCTTTTGATGGTGACGACCTGGGTGAGCGGGATCTGCGCGCCGCTGCTGGTGGAGACGAGGATTTTCTCCAGCTCGGGAATGTCCTCGCGGAACTCTCGCAGGTAGCGCACGCGGATGGGATAGCGCTCGCGACCTTCGACGGATTCCATGAGGTTCATGCCGCCGATGGCGACTTCGATCACGTCCTGCACGTCGCGAATGTTGACGCCGTAACGAGCGATGCGGTCACGGTCGATGTGGAATTCGAGATACGGTTTGCCGACGATGCGGTCGGCCACGATGTCGGTGGCACCAGGCACTTCCTTGAGCAGAGAGTTGATTTGCAGGCCGATGCGCTCAATCTCCTTCAGGTCGCCGCCGTAGATCTTCACGCCCATCATCGCGCGGAAGCCGGTCTGGAGCATGATGAGACGGGTCTGGATCGGTTGAAGGAAAGTCGGCAGCACGCCCGGGATGGCGGTCTTCTCCTGCAACTCGGTGAGGATTTCGTTTTTCGTGATCTGACGATGCTCCGGCGCTATCCATGCCAGTGGTGCCTTGAGCCAGCCGGGCCAGTTTGAAAACCAGCGCTGCACCGGAACATGACGCCACTCGTCCTCGGGCTTCAGGATGATGATGCTCTCCATCATGCCGATGGGAGCGGGATCAATCGCGGACTCAGCACGTCCAAGCTTGCCGACGACGCTTTCCACTTCGGGCACGGTGGCGATGGCCATGTCCTGCTTCGCATTCACCTCAATGGCTGGGCCGAGGCCGCCCTGCGGCAACAGCGAGGGCATGTAGAGAAACGATCCTTCATCCAGCGGTGGCATGAACTCACGCCCGATGCCTGGCACGATGCGAGTTTCCGAAACAAGGGTGAGCCCTTCCTTGACCTCATTGTGTGCATCGACCTCGCTTTGTTTGCGCCAGAGCAAGCGATGGCTGGGCGGTTCGTCACCATGACGAATTTTTTGCCAGCGCAGTTCGCCCAGTTGCACGCGCGGCTCGTCGGCACCGAGGTTGGCTATCCACTCGACGGGCTTCAAGGTCACGCCGATGCCGAGCCAGATGCTTATGCCGGTGAAGAGGATCACCATCGGGGCCATCATGAAGGTCTTCTTGTGGTCGAGCACCCAGCGCAGCGCCGGCACATAGACGCGAGAAATGCCGCGTGAGACCGGGTTTTCCTCCATCGGCAGGAAGCGCTCGCGCGTCATGCGCACCACGGCCAGCATGACAATGACGCCGACGACTACGGACATCGGCCAGCCGCTGTAGTGCGAGCCTGCCATGGCCCACATGAAAATCGCGTGTGTGGCGAACACCGAGGCGATGCCCATGCTGAGGGCGATCTTCCACACGGTGCGGCGCGACCATTTCACCGGCTGGAACAAGTAATAGCACATCAGCGGCACGACGGTGAGCGCGAGGATGACGCTCCCGCCGATGGCGAAGGTCTTGGTGAAGGCGAGCGGGCGGAAGAGCTTTCCCTCCTGGTCGGTGAGGAAAAACACCGGGATGAAGGAGACGAGGGTGTTCGACACTGCGGTGACAATCGCGCCGCCCACCTCGCGCGCGCCCTCGAATACCCGCTCGAAATGCGATTTCTTCGGGTCGGCCAGCGCGATGTGACGGTAGATGTTCTCCGTCATGATAATCCCCATGTCGCCCACGTCGCCGATGGCAATGGCGAGGCCTGCGAGCGACATGATGTTCGAGTCCACGCCGAAGGCGAACATGAGGATGAAGCAGAGACAGACGGACAGTGGCAGCGTGACGAGCACCGAGGCCGTGCTGCGCAGATGCAGCAGGAAGATGAGGATGATCGCGCTCGCCATGAGCGCCTCCTCGCTCAGTGCTTCCTTGAGCGTGTCGATGGTCTCGTTGACGATGTCTGTGCGGTCGTAGAACGGCACGATGTGAACCTTCGAGATGCGACCGTCCGGGAGTGTCTTCTGCGGCAGGCCGGCTTCGAGCTGCTTGAGCTTGGCCTTCAGCCGCTCGACGACATGCTGCGGGTTTTCGCCGTAACGCATCAGAGCCACACCGCCCACGGCCTCGACTCCCGCCTTGTCGAGCGAACCACGGCGGAAATCCGGTCCTAGTGTCACGGTGGCGACATGCCTGATCTGGATCGGCGTGCCTTGCTCCTGGCGGATGACGACCTTCTCCAAGTCCTCCGTCGATTTGATGAAGCCGACGCCGCGGATGAAGAACTCCAGGCCGTTTTTCTGCAGCACCTTCGCACCGACGTCGATGTTTGCCTTTCGTATGGCCTCATACACGTCGAACAGCGTCACCCGTTGCGCACGCATTTTATCGGGATGCACGTCAATCTGGTACTGCTTCACGAAACCGCCGATGCTCGCCACCTCGCTCACGCCTTCGACGGCATTGAGCTGATAGCGCAGATACCAGTCTTGGATGCTGCGCAGTTCGGCGAGATCGAAGCCTTCACCCTCAACGGTGTACCAAAAGACCTGGCCGAGCGCCGTGGCATCGGGGCCAAGAACCGGAGTGACACTGGAGGGAAGTCGTTGTTGGGCGACGTTGATACGTTCCAGCACGCGTGAGCGCGCCCAGTAGTAGTCCACGTCGTCTTTGAAGATGACGAAGACCATCGAGAAGCCGAAGCCCGACATGCTGCGGATGGTCTTCACACCAGGCGTGCCTGTGAGGCTCGTGGTGAGGGGATAGGTGACCTGATTGTCCACGTCCTGCGGCGAACGGCCCGGCCAGTCGGCAAAGACGATGACCTGCTTCTCACCGATGTCGGGGATGGCATCCACCGGCACGTTTTGCAGCGCGTAGTAGCCGCCGCCGAGCAGAGCAAGAATGAAAACAAAGACCAGGAAGCCGTTCTTGAGGCACCAGCGGATGAGAGCAGTAGTCATGGCCTAGTGTTTGTGCTCGACGGGCTTCGGTGCGGCATGGCCCTCATGGCCTGCCGCTGCGGCGGCGGGTGCGGCGGCGGGTTTCGATCCGGGGACACCACCGTGCTGATGACCAGCGGCGGGAGCCTGGCCCTCCGCGTAAAACAAGCTGGGCAAGCCCTGAATTTGAAACTGGCTGTCGAGCAGGAAATTGCCGCGCACCGCCACCTTCTGGCCTTCCTTCAAGCCGTCGAGCACGGGATAAAAATCACCGGCACGCGAGCCGAGCTTCACCTCCATCGGCATGAACTCGCCTTGCGAATGTTCCACATACACCAGTTTGCGCATGCCGCTGTCGAGCACGGCGGCGATGGGCACGGCCAGCACGCTCAATTCGGCGTCGGTAGGCTTGGTTTTGCCACCGGGGATGACCGTCAGTGCCATGCCGCAGCGCGGACATGCGCCCGCCTGAGCTTGCAGAATCTGCGGATGCATCTGACAGGTGAACTGGCCGCCGAGTCCCGTCGGCGCGGCTTTGCCATCCGCCAGAACCGGCACGCGGATGATGGTGCTGACAAACATGCCGGGCTTCAGCCTTTGATCGGTGTTGGCGATGTTTACAAGCACTTTCACCGTGCGGCTTTCTTCCGTGAGCACGGGATTGATGAACCAGATACGGCCGGTGAACGACTCGCTGGGATAAGCCTCCGCCTGGATCGTGACAGCCTGCCCTTGCTGTACCCAGCCGAGTTCGGATTCGTAGATGTCGAGATAGACCCACAGGGACTCCAGGTTCGCCAGCTTGTAGAGCATCTCGCCGCTTTTCACCATGGCCTTCTGCACGGCCATGCGCTCGGTGACGGTGCCGTCGATGGGCGAGAACAAGGTGACGCGCTCGCTGACCTTGCGCTTCTGCACCAGATCGTCCACCTGCTCCTGCGTCAGTCCCCAGCGCAGCAGTTTCAGCTTCGAAGCCTCGATCAAGGCGTTGTTCGCCGGACCTTCGAGGCCGACGAGCAGTTCCCGCTGCGCGAGGACGAGGTCAGGACTGTAGATCTCCACCAGATGGTCGCCCTTCTTCACCTGCACTCCGGTGAAGTCCACGTAGAGCTTTTCGATGTAGCCCTCGACGCGGCTGTTGATCACGGCGAGCGCGGACTCGTTGTACTGCACCTTGCCGACCGCGCGAATTTCATGCGTGATCTGGCGGCGCTCGACGGGCACAGTTTCCACGCTCGCCATGGCGCGGGCGTGCTCGGAGAGCGTGAGCATGGATGCGCCGGAGTCCTCCATCGGCACCATGTCCATCCCCATGCTGTCTTTGCGCGGCGTGTCGCTGAATTCACCAGGCATCATAGAGGACCTGTAGCGATTTGATTTGGGAGCAGCGGCCTTTGCCGGAATCAGAGGCATCGAGCAAATCGGGCACTTGCCCGGCTTCGGCAGCCGCACCTGAGGATGCATGGAGCAGGTCCAGACCTGGCCCGCTGGGGCGGGAGCCCCGGAATTGGAATCATCGCAGCTCAAGCTGACAAACACGAGTGCCGCCGCGATGCTGGCGAGCAAGAGACGATGGATGGATGAAGCGGACATGATGTTACCTCCTGGATGGATCGAGAAAAGGAGCGCCCGACGGCGGCACGCCCATGACTTGCACTGACAGATCGGCCAAGGCCAGTTCGCGCTTGATGCGCGCTTCGACCTCAGCCAGGCGAAACTCCAGCAGTGTGCGCTGAGCATCAATCAGGTTGATGAAATCCGTCCCGCCGGTCGAATACCCCGAACGCGCGACATCCAGCGATTGCTTCGCCTTTGGCAGCAGGCTGTTTTGCAGCAACGCGAGCAGGCGGGTGCTTTCGCGATACTGGTAGCTTTTCATCGCCACCTCCACGGTCAGCGTGAGCCGCTCATTGGAGAGCCGGGCTTTCGAAGCGCCTGCCAGATCACGCGCACCAGTGATCTCCGCTGCGATCTTGTCGCGCCAGATGGGCAGGGTCATTCCACCCAAAGGGCGCACCATCACGGGAGACGCCTTCACGTCCGCCATCACACCGAGCGCGAAATCTGGCAGGCGTGTCTTCCGCGCCACGACCAGCGCCGCTTCCGCACGCCGCACATCGGCCTCCATGGTCTTCAGGCGCGGATTCCTCGCCAGCGCCGTTGCGAGAATCTGATCGCCACTGGTGGAAAGAGGTGAGGATTGCAGCGCCCGGGGCAGTGGCGGTGTTGAATCACCCGCGCCGAGTCCGAGCGCGGCCTTGAACTGCGTCACGAACCAACCCCGTGAGTCGCGCAGATTCGTCAACTCAGTTTGCAGCCGCTCTTTTGCCATCTGCGTGCGCAGCAGATCCTGCAACGTGCCCTTGCCCACCTCCGTGCGCGACTGCGCGAGCTTTTCGAGGTCTTGCAGCAGCGTCACCATCTCCTGGATGACGCGAATGCGCTCATCCACCAGCCGCAGCTCATACCACGCCTTCTTGAAGCCGTAGGCCACCTGCAGCACCGCCGTTTCAAACTGGAAGTACTTCATCACGCTCTCCGCCGTGGCAGTATTGGCCGCCGCGCGCAGTTTGCCCGGGCCTGGGAAGTCCAGCATCAGCCCCGGCATCACCGCCAGGATCATTCGCGTGATGTCTGACTGAAACGTCAGCCGCGGATCCGGCAGGGAGCGCTCGCGGGTGATTTTCTCCACCGATGCCAGCCATTCGTAATACGCCGCCTCGACCTGTGGATGCTGGTAGATGGCGTAGCGCACGAATGTCTCCGGCGAACCACCACTGCGCAGTGGTGGCAGGCTCGGCGCTGCATCTGCCGGGCGGTATTTGCTCAGCACCTTCTGCACCTGTTCCCGCGAATCACGCTCGCCCGATGTTTTGATGCCAACACAAGCGGCTGAAAAGCAACAGGCCGATGCCAGAACGATGCGGGTAACTCGCACCGCCGCCCGGCCATGTGTGGAAGATTTCATCATATCGAGTCCATGCCATTGATGGGGCATGGTTTCAACTTCGCCATGTGTTTGGCAGGCTCTTTGTTAATGTCATCCAGGCACGACTCGCAGCACAGGCGCACCTCGGTGCCCTCATGCGTGAAGACGTGGGGCTCTCCGATGCCGTCGAGTTTTTCATCGGAGACGAGGCAGGTGGTGAGCGGGGAGGAGCCAGCATTCGAGGTTTTGCCACAGGAAGCGAGACCGAGGCAGATGAGTAATATGGGAATGGCTTTCATGGTGTGGATGATGGCATGTGGTCACGGCGGCAGAGGTACTTCGGGTTCGGGAAGCCTCTGGTGCCGTTGTTTCGGCACTGCTGCCTGTCGGAGACGGATAGTGCCAAAGGGGGGGTATAACCCTGCCTTGGATCTCAAAGAGTTTCGAACACCAAGGCATATCCAGATAGAAGTGCGTACACCTGTTGGCGCGTCATCTCAGCGGCGGACGGGCATGTTTTCATCAGGCATCGGCCTGCTGTCTTTGGGACCAGTGCCCATGTTGTGCCAGCCGCTGTCGCCGTGACGATGGCGACCGCTCTCACAACCGGAGAGGGCGAGGGTGACGAGAAGGGCGCTCAGCGCGGCCAGGGTGGAATTCAGTGTCGTTTTCATGATGAGGGTGGTTCGGTTTTAGAATGACGCTGGGTCGTGACTTAGTGCCTGGTGCAGTGACGCATGGTGCCACCACAAGTGGCGCAGACGTGCTGGGTGAAGGTGCCGGTCTTCACCCAGGCGACGACCTTGTTCTCACAATCCGGGCAGCTCATGCGGCTGGCAGTGCGCAGGGTGATGAAGCCGCCCTTGGCACCGGCTGCTCCAACTCCGTTGGTGGAGGGAGCTTGGAAATAAATGGTTCCGCACTTGCTGCAACTCACGGCGCTCGTGGGCGGAACGTACGTCGTGCCGCTCTGGCATGAGGTCAGGAAACTGGCAACGCCAAGGCTGCTGACCATCAGGAGTATTTTCATCAATATCTTCATATGTGGTAGTGTGTTTCTTGTTTGTTGTAGCTGCTGGTGGTTGGTCCAGGAATGACATCGCCGCAGGCGAAAGGGGTGGTTATTGAGGGGGGGGGGCTGGCCTCTTCGCAAAGAACATGGATGACATCCCCTGCCAATGAGGCCATGCCATGCAGGACTTTGAGCGTGATGATCTTCCCACCTTCATCAAGCGTCATCACGCCATGCTCAAATCCGCGACAAAACGCGGGCCTGCCTGGCCGGATATCAAGGCAACCGCAGCCGCAGTCGAGGTCAAGCCGCTCCGGATGGAACATCTGCTGGACGCCTGAGGCATCGACAACGGTGACTTTGAGAGTGGCTGATGACATTGGCGAAGAAATTAGCAGGACCATTGAAACATTCTCCGCATCACAGCGGAACTAATGTGCATTTTTCCGGAATTTGCCGCTTGCACTGAGTTTTTCGCGATATCCGGTAGGACTGACTCCGGTCAAACGCTTGAACACACGGTTGAACTGCGAGAGCGATTTGAAACCTGTGTCGTAGGCAATTTCGGTGATTCGTAGCACGGGATTCGAGAGCAGCGCTTTGACTCTTTCGACACGTACACTAGCCACATAGCCGGTGAAAGTCATTCCCGTGGTCTGACGGAACATCTCGCTAAAATAGCCTGCGCTGAAGTTCACAGCTTTCGCGACATCCCCTAGCGAAAGATTTTTGTTCAGATGGGAGCAGACAAACGTCTTCGCTTTCGTGATCGCGGCTGGTTCGGCAACCAACCGAACCATGGCATGCTGACGATGACAGGCATCGGCCGGACCATTTTGATGCGGCATACTGTGTTCAAGAATGCGGCACAACGCCAGCCTGCCCGGAAGCTGGGGAATGCAGCCACAATCACATTCAAGATCAAGAGCCTCGATCAGGAACGTCTTCTGGAGTCCAGTCGAACTAATGAGGGTTACGAGAATGGTGGGCAGTGGCATCGCCAGCAAAATAGCCATTCACCGCATCCCCAAGCTCCGCATCACCGCGGAATTGTTACGCAAATTATCAGGAATTGACCATGCCTGTCAGACCCAGACGATAATCACGTGGGCTGACACCACACACGCGTTTGAAAACGCGGTTGAACTGCGAAAGCGATTTGAACCCCGTGTCGTAGGCGATGGTGGTGATTTGCAGACGCGGGTTCGCCAGCAGACTTTTCACCTTCTCCACCCGTACGCGTGCCACATACTCGGTGAACGTCAGGCCCGTGGTTTTGTGAAACAGCTCGCTGAAGTAGCCAGCGCTCACATTTACTGCCTTGGCAACGCGCCCCAGCGAAATCTCATCATCGGAGTTCACCTGGACGATGACCTTCGCCTTGGTGACGGAAGCGGACTCCGCCGACTGCGCCTCCAAGCTCAGGGCATTGGCGCACTCTGACAAATGACCAGCAAAAATGTGCAGCAGCCGCAGCATCGACTGATACTGCGACTCTTTGAGCACGGTGGTGGCGAACCACGCTTCTTCGGCCTTCTTCAGGTCGATCTCTGTTCCCATTTCGATCAAGATCTGCGCGACTTTGCTGAACTGCTTCGCATCGGGCCGGTGAAGTAGGATTTGACCCGTTTGAAGAAAGGCGATGACCTTTTCACCCACACGCACCGGCACGGCGCTCTCACACAAGCCGGCAAAACAATGCAGAGACCTTGGCTCCATACCCTCCTGCTGCTCAATTTTTTGCTGCAAGGCAAAGCACGCGGCACAGGCTTGATTACTTTTTGCCATCAGAAGGCAAAAGGGATTTCCCCCCGGTCGATCGGATAGTCCTCCCGCCACAGACCCTGGCTCGTGCAAATGCATGGGCAGCCCAGTGGCGCTTTCAAAAGCACTCTGATAATCTTGAAACAACTGACTTTTCGTGAGCTTCCCGGTCAGTGACTCTAAACGAGCCTTGGAATGGGGGGCAGTGTCCAGCATGGGGGTATTTGCGTCTCTTTGGTATCTTTTGTCTTCCGTAGAATCCGACACACGTAAATCAGCGCAGGATGACAAAGCTGCCGTCAGACCGTGCGTAGGCGGCGGTGTAGCTCCACATGGGAAGCTTTTCTCCATCGCCGGAGTCCATGACACGGCTCTGAGCATCCAGGATGTCCCAGTGCAAGCGACCGGCCTTGGACCAGCCGGAACCAATGATGCTGGTGATGAGCGTCTGGCCTTTTGTGCTCTGGGTGAGAGTGGGATGCTTGGCGTTTTTGGGTCCGATTTTCTGCGCGTTACCGGCCCCCATGATGCCAGTGACGATCTGACCGTCATTCTCCCATGCAGCACGTAACGACTGCCCACTGAACATAAGGCTGGCGCTGCTCATTGGACAGGCGGCAATGCGCCAGTCGTCGAGTTTGTTGAAGGTGTTGCGTCCGGCTTTGCTCGTGATCAGAATCATGCCTCGTGCATTCGGCGTGGTTGCGGCGCGATAGAGCACGCTCAGCGTGTCATCGCTGGCAAGATGCGCACGCAGGGAACAACAGGCACAGACACCGGGCATTTTGTCATTCAGTGCGATGGGCGCTGAGAATGTACCGCCGTCATCGGCGGAATACCGCACCCAGACCAGGCGTGAACCCTCTCCAGTTTCATTCGCATGTGCGGCGTGCCAGACGACGCAGACATGTCCCTTGCCATTGGCCGCGATGGATGCTCCTCCATCGAGTGTAGTGGTATCACCCATCAGGTTTTGCTGCGGTCTAAAAGACTTCTCACCGGCGTGGAGGCTGGCATATAGTAGCGGAGCACGCATCAGCATCTCCTTTTTTCCCCCGGTGCTGCCATTCCAGATGACCTGCACGCTGCCGTCCTTCCCAAGCGCGATTTGTGCGCCACGAATGGTGCCTGCGGCGATGGCTGAGCGCGGTTCGCTATTCACGGTGACAGGAACAGTCCATTCACCACCTTCCACTCGGCGTGTGGTATGGCGGATGTCGCACCCCTTGGGGTCGCCCAGAAGATAAATCAGATGAACGACACCCGTGGGAGTAATGGCGACCTGCGGCTGGGTGCCCGGTTCCGGGAGCGATTCGATCTGCACTTGCGCGTGAATGGCTGCCGTGAGGATCAGCCAGAAACAAAGGACGGATTTCATAATTGGAGGCGTGTGATGGTGCGGGCCACTCTCGTGGAAAAGACAAACAAAAGAGAGGCTGGCCGGCATAACAGCCGGCCAGCCTCGCGCTTCAAACGAACGATCAGTGCCGCTCGCAGCTCGCACAGTGTTTTTGTCCGGTCCGCGTGACTTTGGCGGCGCAACTGCCGAGAGCGAAGGTCGTGACGCTGATCGCAATGATGGTGAGGATAGTTTTCTTCATACAACGTTGGTGTTTGTTGCTTTTGTAAGGAAGAGGTTATTGCTTCTTAGCCGCCTTTACTTGAGCGGCAAACTTGGCGGGATCTTTATTGAAATCCTTGAGACACGATTTGCAGCACAGATACACATCGGTGCCTTCGTGTGTGACTTTGACGGGTTTGCCCATTCCGCCCAGATCTTCGTTTGAGACGGGGCACTTTTTGAGCGGATAGGTGGCGGGGACGCCTTCAATGGCTGAAGCGATGCCAGCGCCGAGAAGGAGGCTGGAGAGGAGCGCGAGGGTGAGTTTCATGGAGGTGTGTCAGTCTTTCTTTGTTTGGATGATATGCCGCTTCAATGGAAGCAGTTGAAGGTGCAACTCCGTCGGGCTTCAAATCCCTCCAAATTTTTTGCATTGGAAACCGCTGTTGAAATGTAATGGCGTACGCTACAGGAAGGCCACCTGCGGCTAAACCACAGGTGGCCCGAAAACCCGACAATGCTTAGTGCTGCGTGCAGTGATACAGGGTGCCTCCGCAGGTCTTGCAGACGTGCTGGGTAAGGCTGCCCGTCTTCAGCATGGCGATGACCTGGTTTTCACAATCCGGGCAGGACATGCTGTCGGCATGGCGCAGTGTGACGAATCCGCCTTTTGCTCCAGCGGCCCCGACTCCGCCAGTGGCGGGCGCATTGAAGTGAATGGTGTGGCATTTGCTGCAAGTGACCGCGCTGGTGGGCGTGTGCGTACTGGCAGGAGCCTGGCAGGAGCCTGGCAGGAGGCGAGGGCGAGTGTGCCGAGGGCCGCGAGGCCAAGGAGGGTGGAACGGATGAGTTTCGTTTTCATGGTCTGTGTCGTTTGGTTTGTCTTTGAATGGAGCGGTGTGTGCTCACACAGACATAACTCCGGAACGCCGCCAATCCCTCCAAGACCGAAAAAGAAGCAGCGGTCAGCGCAAGATCAGCTTACCGGGCTTGCTTCCCGACTGTTTCTTTGAGCATCTGCCGTGCTTTGTAGATACGGACTTCGACGGCTTTGACCGAGCAGCCGAGAGAGGCTGCAACTTCTGCGTGGCTCATGTCTTCGACAGCAAAGAGCAGCAGTGCCTCACGCAGATCGGCAGGCAATGCAGCGACGGCATTCTTCACGAGCGCAGTCTTTTCTCGTAGAGCTGCGGCGGCATCAGGGGAAAGCTGCGAATCCACGGGGTCATGGATCAGCGTGCCTTCTTCGTTTGTGAGCGGCATAGTGGGATGCCTGCCTTTCCAGCGGGCGTGGCTGCGGGCGAGATTGGCCGCGATGTGAAAGAGGTAGGTCGAAAAAGCGGCCGTGGGCCGGTAACTGTGACGGCTGGTGTAGAGCCGCACAAATGTTTCCTGGGTGAGATCCATCGCCGTCGCATGATCACCGACCATGCGCAGAAGAAAGGCGGCGACACGTTCACGCCAGCGGGTCATGAGTTCGTTCAGGGCAAGGTCGTTGCCAGTGGTGAGCTGCTGCATGAGCGAGATGTCGTCATCGGTGGAAGCAGGCATGAACGGTTGAAGCGGTTAGTGTCCGTTGGACAGGTGCTCAGCTTCGGTTCCGATCACCTGAGGCAGCATGGTGTCGAGATATTGCCGCGCCTGCTCTGGCGACATGACAGCAGCGGTTTCTTTCAGATGCTTGAGCATCGCCTTCTGACATTCGACTCGCACGGCGGCCTGCTCTTGAAGCGCGGCTTCGAGTTCAGGCATTACGATGTTTCCCTGCGAGGCAAGACTTCCGAGTTTTTTTTGCGAGGCCATCACTTTCATGCACAGGGCCTCGCAGGTGGGCCGGTAGGCGAGATGAAGGGATTTCACTTTCAAAAACTGCGCATCGTCAAGATTCAACTCATGGTGCAGCCATTCCAATTCAGGCAGCATGGTGTCGCCATCGTGCATCGTGGCATTCTGCTTCATGGTGCACTGGCACTGGTTGCGCGTGATGACAAAAGCAGCCGCGCTGACTGTCACCGCGAGAATGAGAATGATGAGTCCGCGTTTCATTCCTGGGAGGAGAGATGTGCTGGATGCAGCGGATTGATGGAGGCGAGGTAGGCCGTGCGTTGGGCGGATGCGCTGCTCTCTTTCACGTTAAGACCGCCAAGACCTGCGCCAGCCATGAGCATGACAGTAAACAGGGCCAGTGCAGGGGCGGGCTTGGCGATCCAGAGAAGCAACGCATCCGCGATCTCATGCCACCTGTTGCTCCAGGACTCCTTGCCTGCCACGGCAATGCGCGTCCAGACTTCACGGTTGAAGGAGGAGGGCAGTTCCAGCTTGGGCTGGGACTGGCGGATCAGAGAATGGAGTTCATTGTCGTTCATGATGGTGGGAAGGTGGCGGATGATCTGCCGAACTCAACCCGCCAGGTCATCCGAAGCCTGGCGGGTTTTCAGGGCGGTCAGTCCTTGGTGGCGCAATGCTTGAGCGCGTTGGCGGAGCAGGCTTTGCCCGCATGCGGCATGTCGCACCTGGTATTGCAGACGGTGCTGGGAATCGCTTGAGCGCCGCCTTTGTTCGGGCCCGTGGTGACATTCGCGCGGGTCTCAAAGCAGGCTTTGAGGCCGGGGCTGCGTGCCGCATGAGCAGCCTGGACAGCAGGAGTCACTTTCGTGGCATAAAAGTCCCAGTTCGGTGGGCTGGCTGAAGCATTGCTGGCACTGAAGCCAACGATAAGCGTGGCGGCGAGAAGGGTGAGTTTTGTTTTCATGATTGGTTCAGGGTTGAGTGGTTTGATTTCGTTTGGTTGGACGCTGTGTGGTGCATTCATTTAGTGCAACTCCGCCAATGAGCTAACCCCTCTGTGATTTTGAAAAAAACTGGCTGTCTGAATACCCCGGCAGTGCCGTTATCAGCGGTTGACCTCAGTCAAAACCACCGATTTAGACGACAGACACCTCCCCCTGCTACGTTTAACATACTGATGAGGAGGCCCATGGCTTCCTCATTCCAACCCAATAACCACAATCGATATGAAACTATCCTACATCCTCAGTCTATTTGCCATGAGCTGTGCTCTTGTCATTGGCGCTCCTGTGGAGAAAAAGTACAAAGAAGGCGGCTGCTGTGACAAAGCCCAGAAAGCTGGCGGCAAGTGCGAGCATCCCTGCTGCGTGAAGGCCGAAAAAGACGGCAAGGTCTGCGAGAAGTGCAACAAGTAGCACGGCCTCCAGCCTTGTTTGCGTGAAGAACCAGCCTGCATCACAGGCTGGTTTTTTATCATAGCAAAGCAGGAGTAACGATTCTTGACCCGGTGGCTGGGTGCTCGTCACCCACTGTCGCTCTGATTCCCCACGCTTATCGTCGGTATGGCGGGCAAGAACACCTCTGGTGTCCAGAGCATTGTGCAAAGACTTAATAATGCCTGCCTGTGCTTTCCTCCATCACCCGCATGAAACGCGCACCATACTCGGGGGACATCTGGCTGCTGATCTCTTCATGATGACGGCGTTTTTCTTCACTCGTTCGATTGCTTTTAATGGCGAACGGGCTGCCATTGCCATGGAAGTCTAGTTCGATCTGTTTGATGCGCTCCGCCTGGCTGTCGGTGATGTGATAGAGGGTCTTCCATTCCTCGATGGTCTTGGATACAGAGGCTTCCTGTTGATGAACGGAATGGAAATACCAAAACAGCGTTAGTACAACGAAGAACAGGAGCAGAAAGCCAATGGCTTTGATTTCATCGGAACGCGAGATCTTGGCGGAGGGAGGCGCGGTCCGCTTAAGACGGGAGTGCTTGCTCATGAATTACATCATTTAAAGTTTGTAGCCCCCACTCAGCAAGCGAAGTGCATTCATGATGACGAGCAACGTTGCTCCGGTATCGGCGAGAATTGCGAGCCACAGGCTGGCATGACCGGCGAATGCGAGGACGAGGAAGACAGCTTTGATAACGAGGGCAAAGGCAACGTTGAACTGAATGATTCGCAAAGTGCGGCGGCCCAGAACGATGGCTTCGGCTGCGCGTGTGAGATCGTCTTTCATCAACGCCATGTCAGCGGTCTCGATTGCTGTGTCGCTACCGATGGCACCCATGGCTATGCCAACACTTGCGAGAGCGAGCGCCGGGGCGTCATTTACTCCATCACCGATCATACCGACATAATGACGCTCTGTCAAGAGGCGACGGATGTGTTCGATTTTTTGCTCTGGCATGAGATCGCCATAGGCTTCGTCAATGCCTGCTTGCCTGGCAATGGCATCGACAGTGCGCTGGTTGTCGCCGCTGAGCATGACGACTTTTTCAATGCCTGACTCGTGCAGCAGCGCAAGAGCGCTGGAAACTTCCGGGCGCATGGTGTCGCCAATGCTGAGGATGCCGAGCACGGCACCGGCACAGCCGTCATGTGGTTTGTGGCCGAGGATGGCAAGCGATTCACCGCGTCCTTCGATCTCGGCAAGCTTTGCTTCAATCTCAGGACTGCACACACCCATTTCGTGCGCCATCTTGTGATTGCCGATGAAGTGCGGATGGCCGTCGATGACGGCGATGGCTCCACGTCCCGTGACGGATTGATACTGTGATGCCTCGCTCCAGGAAATGCTTTTGCTCTGTGCGGCGGCCACCACCGCTTTGGCCAGCGGATGCTCAGAATGGGCGTCAATCGCAGCGGCCAGACGCAGCACCTCATCTTCATACAGATCACCGAAAGGGATGACGCTGGTCACCTGTGGTTTGCCCTGAGTGATGGTGCCAGTCTTATCCACAGCAAGTACACGCAACTTACCAACGGCCTCCAGATAGGCTCCGCCTTTGATCAGCACGCCGCGTCTGGCCAGGGCCGTAAGGCCGGAAACAATCGAAACAGGCGTGGCAATGACCAGAGCACACGGACAGGCGATGACGAGTAGCACGAGCGAACGATACGCCCATTCTGACCACGCACCCGCTGTGAGCAACGGGGGTAGCAGCGCCACGAGCACCGCGACGACAAACACCGTAGGCGTATAGATCTGGGCAAACTTGTCCACGAAGCGTTGTGTGGGAGCCTTCTGCTCTTCAGCCTCTTCAACAAGTTTGATAATGCGGGCGAGCGTGGAGTCACTTGCGGCTTTGGTGACTTCAACAAGCAGTGATCCTTCGCCATTGATGGTGCCTGCGAACACCGGATCACCCGGCTTTTTTTCCACTGGCACAGACTCACCGGTGATGGGGGCTTGATTCACAGCGGAATCGCCTGTGATGACCTTGCCATCCAGGGGAACACGGCTGCCACTGCGCACACTGATTGCTGTGCCCACGGTTACTTCCGCTACAGGTGTTTCTTTAAAAGCACCCGTCGCATCTCGCGCCAAGGCTGTTTCTGGTGTGAGCTTGAGCAGCGAGGCCACGGCTCTCCTGGCTCTGCCGACACTCCAGGATTCCAGCAGTTCCGACAGGGCAAAGAGAAATACCACAGCGGCACCTTCAGCACCTTCACCAACGAGCCACGCACCCGTTACGGCCACGGTCATGAGCACATTCATGTCCAGACGCAGCTTCCGCAGTGCTCCGAATGCCGCAGGAACTACGAGCAATCCTCCCGCCAAGGTGGCGAGAGCAAAACTGATGGTTTGCAGCATTGGTGGCCCGAGCTTGAACCACTGCAGCAGCAGACCGCATGTGAGCAAGGTGCCGGAGGTGATGACCAGTGCGTTGCGCGGCAGGGAGGTCTCATCGTGTCTGTGCTCGCAGGAAGAGCAGGATTTCGATTGGGATTCGTCGTGGTTCTCGGTGTTCATAATTAATAGGGCTGTTGCTTTGATTGTTTATGGTTCAATGGGTTGGATGAAAAGCGGCGGAGCCAAGCAAGGCGCTGTAACATAAGAGCAGTATAAAAATTAGGATGAGCACCATGACGGTGACGGCGCTCCAGGTGGGGCCACCGGGGTGCCGCAGCACGGCGACAAAGCCCACCAGCCATGCACTGAAGGCGAGCACCGGACTGAGGATGCGGCATAGGATGAACGCGATCAGATCGCCCATGGCCGCCCCTGGTTGGTGTGGAGTGAGGACTCCGGTCAGTACGCCGGAGTAGAAGATGACCAGCGTGGCAAACGACAAGTAAAGCGCCGCTTTCGCCAGCGATGTGAGTGAGGATGGTGGTTCATGCGGCATGGTGTTCTGCTCTCATTTCGGGTTTTTGCCGCCTGCGCCTTTTGTTGGCTCCAGCAGTTCTATCCGCATGACGAAATCGGGGCCGAAAAACGGGTTATGGAGATCGACCCGGATTTTCATGCCAGGCTTCAAACGGGCTGGAGAAGCCTCTATGGCATCATGCCAGAACTTGGCCCACTGACTGTAAACAAATCTGCGCACTGGGCCGCCATTCTGCGCGAAGACGATCCACCGGGTGGCATGATCGACGCTTTGTATTACGCCAGTCATACTGGTGCCGCGCGGAGGCACGACCCCGGCGTTGACAGGCACCCCGCAAAGAACGACAGAGACCAGAAGGCCCATTTTGATGAATGTGTTCATGGGGTGGCGAATGCATCTAGCAGCGCCGCCCCAATGGTGAGCGGCACTGCGGATTGCGGTCGTGCTGTTATTTCTTTTTCTCCTCGTCGCCGTGCGCACAGGTGCAGGCGTATTCCTTGTTCTTGCAGGTGGGGCAGTCGTTGAGGTTAAGGTTGAACTTTTCATTGATGGCCTTGGCACCTTCTTTCTCGCGAATTTGCACCACGGTGGGGAGGTCGTTGCCTTCAGGGACGGCTTTGTCAGAGATCAGCTTTTCGCCATCTTTGGTGAAGTTCAGTTTCGTGGGAGCTGAGCGGTCGCCAAGGGTGACGCTGATGACCTGAGTGCCAGGGGCCACAACCTTCATGGCGTCATCAATGAAGCGGATTTCGACCTTTTTGTCTTTGTTCACGAAGAACTCGACATGGGGTTCGACTTCTGTGATGAGCCTGCCGCCAGTTGGGCCAGCCTTGGTTTCGTGATCGTGTTTGTCTTTGTCGGCGGCGCTGGCGGTGAAAGCCAGAGAGAGAATGAGCAGGGTGGTGGTGAGCAGCTTTTTCATGGTATGTTGGTATTCTGGTTTGGTTTTGCCTTCGCGTCGAAAGCTTGGAGCTCCGTCGCGTTGGAAATTAGTGAGATGCTGGGGCTTCGTTCTCGATGGCCTTGGCGGCGGCTTTGCGGCCGATCAGCCAAAACATTGCGGGCGTGATCGCCATATCGAGAAAGGTTGAAGAGATGAGTCCTCCGACGATGACAACGGCCACCGGGTGAAGAATCTCTTTGCCCGGCTGATCCGCCGCGAGGACGAGAGGTATAAGGCCGATGCCAGCGGAGAGGGCCGTCATCAGCACAGGCACCAACCGCTCCAGCGTGCCGCGTACGACCATTTTGCGGGTGAAACCTTCGCCCTCATGTGTCATGAGATGCAGGTAATGCGAGATCATCATGATGCCGTTACGTGCCGCTACACCGCCAACAGCAATAAACCCAACGAGCGTCGCTATGCTGATGTTGTTTAACTTAAAGTAGGTGAAGACAAGACCTCCCATGAGCGCCAGCGGGATGTTCACCAGCACCTGCAACGCAAGCGAAGCACTGCGGAAATAGCCGTATAGCATGAGGAACACAGCCACAAAGACTACGGAGGAGAAAACTGCAATGCGTTGTGTAGCTTCCTGCTGTGCCTGGAACTCACCCTCAAACGTGATGAAGTAGCCTTCGGGCAGCTTCACCTTGGCGGTGACTTCCTCCCGCAGCCTCACGACGAGGTTCGATACATCTCGCACGGTGGGCTTGATGGCGAGGGCGAAGCGGCGCTGGCTGTTCTCTCGGAAGATGACGTTCGGTCCTTTGGCCTCACGTACATCGGCAACCAGTGACAAGGGGATGCGCTGAACATGCCGACCATCGCCATCATCCTGCATCTCGATAGGCAGCTCAGCAATTTTGTCCGGTGAATCACGCCATTCAACCGGTAACCGCATGACCAGATTTACACGCCGCTGCCCTTCGCGCAGTTCAGCAACGGTTTTGCCCCCGATGAGGCTGGAGAGCTGGTCATTCAGTTTGCCAGGCGCGATTCCATACGCTTTGGCGCGGTCACGATCCGCTTCGATCCGGAGCTGCGGGATGGAGGAGGTCTGGTCGAGCTTGCAGTCTTGGAATCCAGGGATGGATTTGGCGATGGTCTGAATTTCGATGCCGAGCTGGCGCAGTCTGTCGAGATCTGGACCGAAAATCTTGACTGCCACGGGCGCGGAGACGCCGCTCATCATGTGGCCAATGCGGTCGGCTAGCGGGCCGCCCACGACAGCAAAGACACCTGGCACGCTTTTGATTTTCTTATTGATGTCTTCAAGAATCTCCTTGCGATTGCGACCTTTGGTTTGGTTCTCATTTTCGATCTCGCGGAAATCCACATCAAACTCGGCAGTGGATACGGGAACGACGTGATCTCCACGTTCTGCACGGCCCAGACGGCGGCCCACCTTGCGAACTTCCGGCACGGTTAGGATCTGCTGCTCGATGACATCGGAGATTTTGTTCATCTCCTCCAGCGAGGTGCCAGGCGCGGTGGTGGCGGCTACGAGCGCTGTCTCCTCCTGAAACTTGGGCAGGAAATCCTTGTTCATTTTTGGATACAGCGAGAATGAGCCGATCAGAAGCACTATTGCGATGGTGAGGACGACAAGGGGCTGATTGAGGGCGAAGCGCAACAGTGTGTGCTCCAGCAGCCACTTCATGTTGCGGGTGATGAAGCCGTCCTTGTGCTCGTGACCTGCGGCAGGATTTAGCAGCATCGAGCACAGCACCGGGATTGCAGTGAGTGAAACGATGAAAGAGGCGATCATCGAAATGATAGTGGCGATGGCAATAGGAGCGAACAGTTTGCCCTCCACACCCGTCAAGCCGAGCAACGGCAGAAAGACAAGAATGATAAGGATGGTGGCGTAAAGGATGGAATTTCGCACTTCCCCAGAGGCCTTGGCGATCACCTTCAATCGTGGGTGCGGATTTGGCAGAGCGGCATTTTCCCTCAGCCGCCGGAAGACGTTCTCCACATCCACAATAGCATCATCCACCACCATGCCGATGGCGACGGCGAGACCGCCGAGTGTCATGGAGTTTACGCTGATGCCAAACCATTTGAAGACAAGCAGAGTGATGCCAAAGGACAGCGGCATCGCCATCAGCGTGATGAAGGTGGTGCGGAAGTTCAGCAGAAACAAGAACAGCACGATGGTGACCATGATGGCTCCGTCGCGAATGGCATCGGCAAGGTTGCCGATGGCGTGATCAATGAAATCCTTCTGCTGGAACAGCAGTGTGGTTTCAACGCCTTTGGGAAAAGTGCTTTGAAGTTCTTCAAGAGCTGCCTTGATTTGCTCTGTGAGCTTTCGGGTGTCGAAACCGGGAGCCTTGGTGATGGACATGATGACGCCGTAAGTAGGTGATTTTTCCGGTGCCTGGCTGACGGTGGCATCACCTCGCATGGGCTCGATGCCCCAGACGACGTTTGCCACATCCCCTATGGCGATTGGGCGGTCGTTAATTTTCTTGATGATCGTGCGAGCGATGTCATTCAACTCCACAGTCATCGCCAGATTGCGCACCATGATTTCGGTGGAACCTGTATTGAGAAAGCCGCCCGTCGTCGTGTTGGCCGATTCGGTGGCGGCACGCTCCAGCTCATCATAGCTGACGCCGTTGGCCTGCATCTTGTAAGGATCAGGCTGGATCTCAATTTGCTTCACACCGCCGCCCATGTTGAGGATTTCGGCGATGCCGGAGATGCTTTGCAGACGCCGTTTGATGGTCCAGTCCGTCAGTGAACGCACTTCACGCGGCGGGATATGGCCGGGTTCGCCCTCCTTGGTCGTTGAGCGTACACCGACAAGCAAAATTTCTCCCATCAGAGAGGCCACTGGTGTCATGAAGGGCTGCACGCCTGAGGGCAACTGACCTCGCACGCTCTGCAGTCGCTCCTGCACGAGCATGCGGGCTTTGTAAATGTCAGTGTCCCAGCCGAACTCGGCATAGACAAGCGAGAGCGACACGTCAGAGTTTGAGCGCAGGCGAGTGAGCCCCGCCACACCCATGAGCGCGCTCTCCATCGGCTGTGTAACACGCATTTCCACCTCCTCCGGCGCAAGGCCAGGGGCTTCCGTGAGTATGATGACCGTTGGCTTTGTTAGATCCGGCAGCACCTCCACAGGCAGCTCAGTGGCCGTGCGTATGCCCATCACCATAAGGATGAGCGAGACTCCAATGATGACCGCCCGGTTTGCAAGCGACCAGTGAATCAGCTTGTTGAGCATGGCTAGTGAGCCTCCTTTTTGATGGGTTTCTGCGCAGCAACGTCATCCTCATCAGAAGGGCTTGCTGCTTTCCTGGCGAACAGGGATAGCAGCAGCAAAACCATGAGAACGAAGCTGGCATACATCCACATGGAACTCACTCCTTCCTCCGCGTGTGCATGGCTGCCTGCTAAGCCGCCTTTTTTCGCCTCCATCTCGGCTTTCTTCTCCGGTGTCAGCTCAGAGCCATCTTCCGCATGCTCATGTCCGTGTGCCGCATCCAGCGCTTCTTTGAGCGAGACGCTGCTGGCTCCGGCAAATGACAGGGAATAGGCCCCGCGCGTGACGACTTCATCCGCTGGAAGCAGGCCTTTGGTGATTTCGACAAACCGGTCATTTATCTCACCAACCTGCACCTGGGTTTTTACAAAGGCATTCGGCAGATCGAAGTCCTTCACATAGACAAAGCGGTTGCTGGATTCGCCCTGCAAGGCAGCGCGAGGAACGCTAACTACAGTGGTGCGCTTGCTCATCACAATGGAGAACTCCGCACGCATGCCAGCCCGCAGCAGTCCGCCGGGATTGGTCAGGCGGAAGATGGCATCAATTGTACCGCTTTCCTTGTCTGCACTGGTTCCAAAACGCAGCAATTCACCGTTGAATTTTTCGTTTGGAAGCGCGGCCACTTTGATATGAGCCTCAGTGCCAGATTTCATACGTCCGGCCTGATGTTCGGGAACACGGGCCACGGCATAGACCTCGCTGAGATCAGTGATTTCCAGCAGCGCCTTTTCCGGGTCGAGTGGATCGCCGAGGCGGGCATCGACCCGCGTCACCAAGCCGCCGAGTGGAGCTTTAAGCGGTATGACAGGCGGCGGATCACCGGGCTGGCGGCTCTCAATCTTCCCCACTTCGTCATCTTTCTTCACCATGTCCCCAGGAGCGATCTTCAGTTCCACAATGCGTCCAGAAATGCGGCTGCTCACTGCGGCAATCTTGTTCGGAATGGCTTCGATTCGGCCCAATGAGAAGATAGTGCCCTCGAAATCGGTTTCCTCGACCTCCACAGTTTCGATGCGGAGGTTTTTCACACCGGTTTCATCCAGCACCACAGTGTTCGCGGCGCGTTTTGGATCGCTTTCGGCGAACGCCATGCCTGACATGGCAAGACCGAGGAGCAAGAATTTAAAAGTACGTGTTTTCATGAAAATCGGGACTGGGGCGATATGATTAGTGATTGATAGACATGGCGGGAACCGCAGGCGCATGTTTGCCGATGGCAGCCTCGTAGCGGATGCGGGCCAGATGGAAATCCCGCAGAGCGTCCAGAGAGGAGGCCTCCAATTGCAGGCGTTGTTCACGCGCACGCAGCACGGTCATCAGATCAGCCTGGCCGCTTTCGTAAGCTTTCTCCAACTGCGCGGTTTGTTGCAGAGCAAGGGGTAGCAGATTGTCTTTTGTCTCCTTCGCAAGGCGGGCGTTGATGAGCATTTCACCGCGTGCCGTATCTGCTTCATTGATGATCTTTTTGCCCAGAGCATCCCGCTCCAGCTCCACCCTCCTTTTCACGGCAGTTTTCTCCGCGATCTCTCCCTGATTTCGATTCCAGAAGGGTAGTGGAAGAGAGATGCGGAAGCCAATGAAGCCTGTGCGCTGTTCGCCGGTGCCTTGAACATATTGCTGCTCCGGGCCTCCGATGAACCCCAGCGTCACATCTTGCAACCGCTTCGCTTTTGCAAGATCTGCATCCGTTTGCGCCGCCGCCATCTTGGTCTGCGCGAGCTGGTAGTCGGCGCGCTGATTTAACACGTTCGTGATGGCGGGCAGGGAGATGGCAGGCAAGTCACCGGAGAGGGTCAGGGAATCCGCAGGTGGCAAGTCAAGCATGGTCTTGAGCTCCCCCAACAGGCTGGTGTGCAGTGCTTCGATGCGCTGTGAATCCACCGTCAGACGTTGCGCATCCAACCCGATCTGCGCCACGTCCAGGACGGAAATTTCGCCTGCTTTGGCCCTGCCTTTCGCATAGTCAGAAAGCTTGGTTGCCAGGGCGATCTGCTGCTGGCGCAATGCGCGTTGTTTCTCCAGTGCCAGCAGTTGGACAGCCAGGCTTTGTGCTGTTGCGATCATGCGGCGCTCCGCATCACGCACCTCCAGTTCAGCAGTGGTGATGATCTGGCTGGTTAGCTTTTTTTCGAGGCTTAGGCGTCGCGTGATGGGGAACGCCTGCTCGAAGGCAAGCAATGCGCTGCCTGGCTCGACTTTGCTCTCTGTGCGCCAGTCCATGCTCAGCGTCGGATTGGAAAGACGACCTGAACCAAGCTGGCGACCGCGTGCCTCCTCCACGATGATGCGGGCAGCCTTGAGGGATGGATTCGACGAATGAACCCGTGGACCAATGTCAGCAAGTGTGACGGAAAGCGCGGAGGCCGAAGAGGCGACAGCTAAAAATAAAGATGTAGATAGAAGAGATGATCGAAACATAGACAGAGTGGTTTGAAGTTTGTAGGCGTGGACATGCCATGCCTGAGAAACGGGGGGGAAATCGGAGCGCCCTCAAACGTCAGTCGTGGACGGAGGCGCAGACTTCTCTCAAACCAAAATCACCATGCAACGTGCCACCTGCAACGCCGCAGGTGGCGAACTCTCGCCCCCGGTGTCGTGGGGTGACATCATCATTTCATTCACCGTGAGAGTCTGAATTAGCACCCACTCATGAACTGGATTTTCTGCCACTAGGACGGCCACAAAAGACGGGATGGACACGGTTGCCAAACCTGTGGCACTGGCCAGCAAATCCACCGTCAAAGGAGCATGATGCTCTGTATCCTCATGCTCACCGTCATCCTTGTGTGAGTCCTCAGAGCAAACAGCAAAGCCTGTCTTTCCGTCTTCCTTCTCATGATGGCAATGCTCCGCCTCCGTCACAACCACCGTGCCCTGATGATCACACACAAACCCGCGCTGCATCCCAAACACCTGCGCACACGCCACGAGCAGAACGGCCAGCGTGGGAAGGATGCGTTTGCGGAGGAGCAACATGACGGCAGTATGATGGGAGCGGAGTTGAATTTGTTCAATGTTATTTTTTGACCTCCAGACTTCATGCCAGGAGGTCAGGAGTTTCTGGCAACGCTGTTCATTCGTCGCAGGTGCAGGCGTATTCGGGATTGTGGCACTTTTCACAGATGCCCAGAATGAGCTTGATGCGAAAGTTTTTGGGCTTGCTCTCTGAGGTGGTCTTGACCTGAAGGACAACTTGATAGCCTTCACCTTCGGGGAGCTTGTTTTTGGAAACAACCAGGTCGCCTTTCTTCTCGAATTCGATCTTGGTTTTGCCGGTCGGGGCTTCGGCAGTGGCAGTGATGACTTCGCTGCTGGCGGGCTGGGCTTTCAGAGCGGCGTCATACATGGCTATGCTGATGCTGCGGTCTTTCTCGACGAGGAACTCGGCTTGCGTTGCTCCGAGATCGAGAATGAGACCTTTTCGCGGTCCGGCTTTGACCTTGAGATCAGCAAAAGCGGAAGTGGAGGCGAGAGCGGCGATGATGAGGAGGTTCAGCAGTGTTTTCATGGTGTGTTTGTTGTGGGTTTGGTTTTCCGTTCGATCCAGTCGTAGAGCACAGGCACGACGAGCAGGGTGAGGAAAGTGGAGGTGAGGATGCCACCGATGACGACGGTGGCTATGGGGCGCTGGACTTCCGCTCCAGCACCGTCGGCGAGCGCCATTGGGACAAACCCGAGGCTGGCTACGAGCGCGGTCATGAGCTTGGGGCGAAGCCGGGTGAGCGTGCCTTCGACTACGGCATCCCGCAGTTCGCGGCCCTCACTGCGGAGCTGGTTGATGTAGCTGATAAGCATGATGCCGTTCAAGACGGCGATCCCGCTCAAGGCGATGAATCCAACCGCAGCACTGATGGTAAACGGCATGCCCCGCAGATGAAGAGCAAAGATGCCGCCCGTGACCGCCAGAGGCACACACATAAAGATGAGCGTGGCCTGCCGGAATGAGCCGAAGCTGAGGAAGATGAGCACAAAAATGGTGCCCAACGCAAGCGGGACGACGATGGTGAGTCGTGCTTTGGCTTCCTGGAGGTTCTTAAACTGACCGCCGAACTCAAAGTAATATCCGTCAGGGAACTTCACCTTCTCACGGATGGCCTGCGTGGCTTCCGCGACGAAACCGGAGCTATCACGGCCCCGCACGTTGATGAGGATGCTAACGCGGCGCTGGGTTTTCTCGCGGGCAATCTGCACGGGCTGAGGCACGAGAACGATCTTGGCGATCTGGCCGAGCGCCAGCATTCCCCCGCCATCGGTAGGCACAGCAAGGTGCTTGAGAGCTTCTAGATCGCTGCGTCGATCCTCGGCAAGACGCACAACGATGGGACTGCGTTTGTTGCCGTCGATGACGAGCCCAACCTCATCACCAGCCAGTGCGGTTTCGACCAGGCGGTTCAACTCTTCGGTGTGGACGTTGTATTTGCGCAGCGCAGCACGGTCGGGCTGAATTTCAATCATGGGATTCTTGCCAATGCTGTCGAAAGCGGTCTCACCCCCACCGCGAACGGCGGTGATCGCGGTACGAACCTCTCCGGCGATGCGTTCAAGCTCGTCATAGCTGTCGCCGAAAATTTTGCATACAAGGTCGGCACGTGCTCCGGCCATGATCTCGTTGAAGCGCATCTGGATGGGCTGGGTGACGAGCACGTTCTGGCCGGGCACCTGACTGAGCAGAGCCTTGCGCATCAGTGCGCCCAGTTCCTCTTTGCTGATGGGCCTGCCATTTTCCTTGCGCCACTGCTCGCGTGGTTTGAGCATGAGGTAAGTGTCGGCGACATTTGGATTCATCGGGTCGGTGGCGACCTCGGCCGTGCCAATACGAGAGAACATTTCCTTTACCTCCGGGAAGTCGCGCCGGATGAGGGCTTCGCTCTGCTTTTGCAGGTCGATGGAAGCAGTAATCCCGGCGCTGCTGCTGCGAATGAGCTGAAAGGAGAAGTCGCCCTCATCAAGCTGCGGAATGAACTCGGAGCCGAGCCGTGAAAGCACCCATAGCGAGGAGCCAAACAGCAGGAGCATGGGCAGCACGATGAACAGACGGAAACGCAGGCCGAAATGGAGCAGCGGGGTATAGAGACGCTTCGTGAGAGTCACGAGCCAGTTGTCTTTCTCCTGAATCTTGCCACCGAGCAGAAAGGAGCACAACACAGGCATCAGGGTGACAGCAAGAGCGAGCGAACCCCCGAGCGCGAGCATGACCACCAGCGCCATAGGCTTGAACATTTTCCCCTCAATGCCCTGCAAGGCGAGGATGGGCACATAGACAACCGTGATGATAAGCACACCAAAGAACATGGGGTTGGCCACTTCCTTGGCGGACTTGAGCACCTCCTCGGTGCGCTCGCTGACAGTGAGTTTGCGTCCCAGCGCATGCTGTCTTTCGCCGAGATGACGCACGATGTTTTCCACCATGACGACCGCGCCATCAATGATGAGACCGAAATCAATGGCACCAAGGCTCATTAAATTCCCACTGATTCGCCAGTGAACCATGCCCGTCATCGCGACAAGCATGGACAGGGGGATGACGAGCGCGACGATGAAGGCGGCGCGGAAATTGCCGAGCAGTGCAAAAAGCACCACGACGACGAGCACGGCCCCTTCGACCAGATTTTTCTCCACGGTGCCGATGGTGCGGCTGACGAGATCACTGCGGTCGTACAGGGTGCGAATGGCGACGCCCTGGGGCAGCTTTTCCTGGATTTCGGTGAGACGGGCACGCACGGCCTGAGCAACGAGACGGGAGTTTTCACCAGCAAGCATGATCGTGGCACCCACGAGGGCCTCGCGGCCATCATCGGTGGCCGCGCCAGTGCGAAAGGCGGAACCGATGCTCACCGTGGCAACTTCGCTCAGCAGGATGGGCTTTACACCTCCGGCGAATTTTAAGGGGATGGCAAGAATCTGCTCGATCTCATTCACACGGCTGGCAGCGCGGATGATCAACTGTTCGCCGCCGATCTCGACATAACCACCGCCGGCGTTGCGGGTGTGCTGCTGCACGATCTCGGCGAGCATGGCAAGCGAAAGACCGCGTGCGGCAAGGCGGGTGGGATCAGGCTGGATGACGATCTGCTTGCGATAGCCGCCACTGGTGTTCACCTCAGCCACACCGGGTGTGCCACGCAGCAGAGGTTTCACCTGATACTCCTGGATTTGTGCCAGGGCCATAAGCTGCTCCTCCCGTGTGGCAGGCCGGGTCTTCGCCTCTTCAGTGTAGTCGAGGCTGTAATAAAAAATTTCACCAAGGCCCGTTGCGATGGGAGCGAGTTTTGGTGCGAGACCAGGCGGCAATTCATCAAGCACGCCCTGCAGTCGCTCGGTGACAAGCTGGCGGGTGCGGTAGATGTCCACGTCATCGTGAAAAATCATCGTGACCTGAGAGAGTCCGAATTTGGACAGTGAGCGCAGTTCTACCATGCCCGGCAAGCCGGCCATTTCCATTTCGATGGGAAAGGTCACTAGTTTTTCGATCTCCTCCGGCGCAAGCGCGGAGACAGCGGTATTGATCTGCACCTGCGGATTCGTGATGTCCGGCACGGCATCAATCGGCAGGTTGATGGCCGACCATGAGCCAATGCCGATGAGCAGCAGCATGGCGAGCAGCACGGCAGGCCGCTGTCGCATGGCGAGGGTGATGAGATGTGTAAGCATGGTATCAGTGGCCACAGGTGCAGGATTTGCCGCCGCGCAGGACTTGCAGCTCCGCAAGCCAGAGGGACATCACTCCGGAGGTGACGATTTCATCGCCTGCGTAGAGACCGTCGGTGATTTCGATCTGGTCATTGCTCCTTGCGCCAACCTTGACAGGCGTGCGGACGTAGAAAACGTCATTCTTTGCATACACAAAAGTGCCCTCTGCCGTTGTGAGCAGCGCACTTTTTGGAATCGTTGGCACGGCCTCGCCTGTAGGAAAACGAAACGTCGCCGTGAGTGCGGTGCCTGCGTTGATGATCTCTCGGGCTTGCACCTTGACCTCGAAGTCGCCAAGCGTGACGTAAGGTGACTTCTCAAGGCGAAGCACGCTGCCGGTGGTTTTGCCGCCCGCATGATCGAGTTCCACCTCCATGCCGGGCTGCACGCGGGCGGCCTGGGTCTCGGTGATCCAGCCGCTGGCCTCGGTGCCCTGCTCCATGGTCTGCAAGGCGGCGGTGAAGACGGGTGCGATTTTTTCCTCCTGCACTTCGGCGGTTTGCAGGCCGATGGCCTTCGTCATCAGCGGTGTGAGTGACAGGCCGTGGCCTTCTTTGAGCTGCGCGCCGGTTTCAGCGGAGGAACCGGCATCGTCATCGTCGGCAGTGATGCTGGCGGTGGACTTGCTGCAACTCGTTAGAAAAGCGGCAATAGAAATGAGCAGGAGTGACAAAATAAGTTTCATGGGCGAGTGCGGTTATGGCTTTTGGGCAGCGGGGGCAGCGAGGGTGACGAGACTGCCGGGCGCTCCGGTGAGTGCCTCCAGCATGAGAGCTGCGTCGAGCGCCTGGACCTGGGTGTCGTTGATGGCCTCCACAGCAGCGAGATACTTGTCCTGCAAATCGACGAAGGTGCTCATCGGCACGGCTCCGAGACGATAATGACGATCCGCCAGCGCTGCCGCGTCGCTGAACTTGGACATCGTATCTTTCTTCCATAGAGCGAGGCGAGTCCGTTGTGTTTTGAAGATCAGCATGGCTTCCGTGACCTGCCGCTCCACCTGGCGCTGTGCAGTGCTGAGGCTTGCCTGTGCCTGCATCTGGCGTGCTTCAGCCGCAGTGACTTCAGCCTTGCCATTTTTCCAGGATGGAAGCGGAAATGACACACCGACGCCAATCACCGACTGATTTTCCAGTGCTGGGGCATTCTGCTGCTGGAAGAACGGCCCGACGGTAACCGTGGGATAGCGCTCATTTTTCGCCAGCGCGACTTTGAAGCCTTGCTGCTCTAGTTCCGAGCGCCGGATGCGCAGGTCATAGTGATTGTTCATGGCTGTGATCAGCAGCCCTTCAAGCGACGGAGCCGTTTTCATCTCGAAGGCGCTCCGAAGGACGACCAGTGGGGCATCAGCACGGCGGCCCATGAGCTGGTTCAATTCCAGCAATGCCTGCTGCACGGCCACAGCGGCTTTGGCCGCGCTCGATTCAGCCACGAGCGCCGCCGCCTCAATGGTGACGATCTCCAACTGCGGAGCGATGCCCGCAGAGTCGCGCTGCACCATGACCTCTCGCAATGAGGCATAACGAGTGGCGACTTCGCCTGCCGCACGGGCAACATCCTGCTGTGCGGCGAGGGAGTAAGCCAGCACCCTCACACGTGAGGCGAGATGAAAACGAAAGCGCTCCAGGCCGAGCTCGGCTAGCAAGACATCGCGGTTTGCAATCGCCTTTCGTAAACCGAGACGCCCCGGCCACTCGATAGGTTGCGCGAGGCTGGCCGAAAACGCCAGGCCATCGGAGCTGCCGTCGGGTGCGTAAAGTGCGTTCTTCCCGTATTGCAGTTCGATGGTGGGATTTGACTGCCTGCCCGCCGTGCTGCGCATGGCCTTGCTCTTGGCAATCTCCGCTTCGTAGAAGCGAATTTCCGGGTTGGCGGCAAGCGTGATCGAGACCAAATGCTCGATGGATTTGGGCGTGGGCGGTTCCTCTGAGAGGATCGCAGACAGGGGGATTAACAGAATAAAAGGATAAAGGACGGAGCGCATGATGGGAACGGTTTGAGTGGCAGGCAAAAGCACGAAACAACCTCGAAATGAGGAAGGCAGATGCACACCGCTGATCAGGAGCGTGCATCACTCCGGCGCATTCATTCACCACCCTTTGGGCGGTGCTACGCACGGAAAAATTAGGCCAGAGCCGAAGGGGCACGTACAGGCAATGCCGCACGGCTCACAAACACCCATGTCGTCCGCAACTGCGGCGGCGCGGTGGTCATCAAAGGCACTGGCACGGCACTTACCGCAGCCGACTCATTCAAACGAAGCATCGCCTGGATGAGATCTGTGATTTCAACCATCTGCATTTGCGGCATCGCAACCAAAACAGGCACCTGGCTATGGGAGATAGTGTCGCTGGGACAATCCGGCAGACAGGGAGTCTCCGACTGGTGTTCCGTTTCGCTCCGGCTGTCACAGTGATGCTCGGTCAATACTTCCACTCCCAAACAGCACACCGAAGCAGGCACCATGAGTGCCAGCAATACGAGTGCGAGGATTTGCAAGAGGTGTTTCATCGGCGACGGAGTTTCAATAGTAGCTGACATGACAAAAAGGTCAAGGGTGTAGCTCGGGTCATTACTTTTGAAGACCTCTTTCAACGAGATTTAATATGGAGCACGCAGCAGACAATGTGTGATAGCTAAAAGAAAAGGTCCTCTTGTGAGAGAAGCTTTTCCGTTCCGCCTGCGGCAGCCTGATCCTCTGGGAATCAAGCGCAGCTAGGCGGAAAGCCCGACGTGGTTGTCGAGCAGGCCGTGGAGGGCTTCCGTGCGGCGAGGGAGTTCGGTGAGATTGCCTTTCAGCGTTTCGGTGAACGCATTGAAGAGGCTCCAGACGTTCCGGGGCTGGAACGCCTCATGGCGCGGCATACGCCATTCATGCAGCACCAGAGGGATGTGACGGTTGGGACAAACGCCGACATCCAAAGCCCGCACCACGAGATCGTGGGCAGTTCGGTCGTCCAGATCGGTGAGTTTGTAGCTGGCGATGCGGCTGTCCTGATGGTGCCAGCGCTCCATCAGTCTGCCCACGGCGCTCTGGACGAGGCCGGGCAGATCACGCATGATGAACCGGGTGTGCTTGCGGGCGAGTTTGACCTCCCCGTAAAACGCGAGATTGTCGCAGCAAAACACGGATGATCCTGCCACAATGCCTGCGGGGAATGTCTTGTCGTGACTGTTGCGCAGGCCGAGCACCCAGCAGTAATCCTTGTCGTGTTCACGACGTTGGATTTCCATGAGGCCAAAGTAGCGCATGCCATCGTGTGTGAGGCTGTGAGCTTGGGTGCCGACAGTCAGGCCGTTGCTGCGAATCGTGCCTTCCACCTGCTTCACCAGTTCAATGTGCGGGATGGGACTCCAGCTTTCTGTGGAATGAGGAGTGGGGACGGCGATGATTTCCTTCCGTTCAGCGGCACGAGCGCCGCAGTGGAGGATGAGGTTGGGATGAGGACGTTTGATAAACGTGGGGGCTTCAGGTTCGAGTTGAGCAATCATGATGATATTGTGGTTCGTAGTTGAGAGCGTCAGCAAAAGAGACGCTCGATTCTTTGGATGACGGGAACGGCGAGCTGCTTGGCTGGCAGCTCGCCTGAGCTGGTCCAGTAGCGATTTCCGGTCACTTCCCGCCACTCGACCTTGATGGTGCCGAGCGGGGTGATGATGGTGGCTCGCTTGGGACGCTCGTGCCTGTCGAAGACAATGGACGAGATGCGTTTCATAAAACGAAAGGAGCCAGGCACGTCGCTGAAGACGCGCCTGGCTCCATGGGGTGTGTGGGTGGTGGATTACAGTTTGAGGCTTTGCAGCGAGCGCAGGGTGGTGCGGACGGAATTCAGCTCCCGAGCGCTTGTCTTCTGGTCACGGTGGATGGCCTTCAGCTTGATGGAGAGCTCACGCAGCAGGTTGAAACCTTCGTTGAGCTTGTCCCGGAGGAGCAAGGTCAGATCGATGACTTCTTCCGTGGCGCTTTTGGGTTCGCCTGATGCAGGCCCTTCGGTGGTGGGATGAGTGATCATGTGTTGGGGTGGTGGTGCAGGCGGCAGAACTGGCCGGGATGGTGGCATGTTTACCAGTGCCGGTTGTGGGTTTGCTGATGGTCTGGAGGAGGGGCCATCAGGTCGCAGTGGCATCACGATCATCTGCCTGCCCTTGTTGTGAAAACGCAGGGGGGCGATTTGATCGATGATGCTGATGGTGTTTAGGCCGTAATCGAGGGCCTTGATGAGGAAGCGTCGGCTCAGGAAGATCAGTGCTTCCGGACCCTGAACTTTGGCATCGAGCACAGGGACTCGGGTCCATGGCTCGTTGCCGTTGTCTTTGCCGAGGAGCAGCAATTGCCCTTCTTTACATTCCAAGCCGAGGGTCTGGTACTTCTCCGCATCGTGACAAGGCATGCGCTGGATGAGCTTGATGAGCGTTTCCAGTTTTGCCGCATCGAGAGTGATGTGGGTCTTGGCGTCGTCTGGGTTCGGAATGGTTTGCCGCCAATTGGGATAGTTCCCGTCGATCTGTTTGCTGATGAACCGCCAGCGTCGGCTGCTGAGCTGGACCGTTTTGTCGTCCGCCTTAAGCTGCCATTCGCCGTCGTTGTTGAATTCCTTCCAGCCGAGGAACTTGTTGTTCGGAATAATGACGGAGTGCTTCAAGGGCAGCGCAAAGGAGTTTGCGCTGTACAGATGCTTGCCGTCGGTGCCGACGACGTAATTGGCCTTCGGGTTGCTGGCGTCGATGAAGGTGCCATTGAGAACATACCGTGTGCTGTCGATGCTGGCACATTCCATCGCTTCGTGAATGGAGCGGCGCAGTTCGGGCGGCAGCGGGATGGCCTCGCCAGGAAGTCGCGGTGTCACCGGGAACTCTGCAAGTGGGATAAGTTTCACTTTGGATTCGCCGAGGTTGTCAGCCAGGGCGAATTTGATGACGGGGCCTCCCGGCGTGGTATCAATGAGAAGGCTCTCATTGCGGTCACAGTTTTTGGTGAGCTGAACGAGCTGGTCATGGGGGATAAAAACCGTCATGGATGGCCCTGTGGCGGGATGTTCGAGACGCACGGTGACGAAGCGGTCAAGATCGGTGGTCGTGAGAGCAATCCAACCATCGGCCGTACGCTCGACTTTAACGTGCTGCAGTATGGGCAGAGTGGATCGTGGATTGATCACTTTGCCGAGTCCAACAAGGGCGGGTTTCAATTCCGCAATGGGAAGAGTGATGGGGTTCATGGATGTGGTGGTTGAGGTTGATCGCCGGGATGCAATGGCTTCTCCGGCTTCACGTTGGTTTGCGGGACGACGATGATGAATTCCTGTCGCAGTTCCTTGATGGCTGGTTGCGAAGAGGAGCGTGGGCAGGCGGTGCCTGTGAGGACGAGCAGCGCACAGGCTGCCATCCTGATAAAAGGGGCAATGTTCTTCATGATGAATGAGTTTTCGGGTTGTACGCAAACAAGCCCGTGCGCTGATAAAGACACATGGGCTTGAGCGTGGGTGTAGTGCTAGGTATCCGTTTCAGCTTTGTACTTGAGCTGGGCGGTGGTGCATTCGGCGGCGCGGATGTCGGTGCGCGAGCCAAGGTAAACCGGCTGGTAAATGCTGCCGGATTCCTTGAACGCGTAGAGGTAGCGGCAATCAACCACGGTTCCCGGTGCGGGAACATCGTGATTGGGTGGGATGGTGACGTTGCCAGCGGGGCGCACTTTGTCGCCCTCGAACAGGATCAACGAGACGCTCCGTTTATCATTCACCTTGGTGACGATGAACGATGCGGTTTCGTAGAACTTATATTTGAGCTGGCTGCCGCCGCTGTTGGGTCGGCCGGGAGTGTACGGCGCGTCCTTGTGTTTGAACACCACGCCTTCCTTCCCCTCTCTTTTGAACTGCTGGAACCAGCCAGCCGTTTGAGCGGGGAAGAATACCCGCACCTCCTGGATATGGGGATGATCGAAAGCGTTGAGCATGTCGCGCATCCGCAGATACCGCACCGAGAACGCCAGAGGACGTATGTCCTCCGGGCCGATGGTGAGCATGTCGAAGGCATGGAAGGTGTCTCCTACAGCTTCGCCATCGAGAACGAAGTCGCGCGGGTATTTGGCCACGTTGCGTGTGATCCCGTCAGGAACAGCAGTGGGAAAACCCAGGCGGTTGATGCCAGTGATCTGGTCGCCGTCCTTTTTGATGAGCAGGCGGCGCCCATCGAGTTTCTCCTGCATCCAGTAGTCGGGATTGAGCAGGAACTGGTCAAGCTGCTGTTCGTTGATGGGATTGAGGAGCTGGCACTGGATGCCGGTGTGTTTGTTGGGGGATTCTGGTGGTGTGGTGGGAGCAGTGTCGACTCTAGGCGTGTAGCCCTTCGCCATCTTTTCACGGACGAGTTTGTCGTAGATGCCTTTGGCGATGGGATATTCGACCGGCGTCTGCGTTTTGCTGCCGACGGTGAGTGTGGAACCGCGACGGCCATAAGCGAAGTGTACGTGATAACCATCATCCTTGGGGGAGATGCTGGCTTGGTACACTTTGTCGGAGGGGCCTTCGCGGAAATACAAAGTGATGCTTTCCATGGGGTGAATTCCTTTCTTGAAATGAAAAGAGCCGGACGATCCTGCGATCATCCGGCTCTGGGTTGGGTATGGGTCGTGGGTGCCGTGTCAGTAGTTGTAGGGATCCCGGCGCTGTTGATGGCGCAGGCGCATCGAGAGAATGGATTTCCCAATGGAGACCAAGCCGGCAATGAGACCGACAACCAGCAGCACCGAGAGCGGCACCAGGACAACATTGGAGGTCGTCTTGCTGATGACATCGATCCACTGGTTGAACTGGTTCAAGGCCAGCGTGACCAGTGGTGCCACCAGCAACGCTGGCACCGCAAATCCTATGGCCAGACGCAGGTTGAACTTGAACCACTCTCGCAAGGTTCCCTGCGGTGAGAGCCAGTATTCAAATCGACGACAGGTGAAGCTGATCACCTCAGCAGAGCGCTCAATGGCGCTGAGATGTGGCAGGGCATCGTCAATGGCGGGTTCGCTGAGCGGTTCAGGCTGCCATCGTCGAATGACGATCTGGCGGGCCTGCTTCGCCCAAGTGGTGGCGGGCACCGTTGGGAGCTGCCGGGGTAGCGGTGGGGACTGTTCGTCCCATTCTGGTTGTTCCATCATAATGTTGGCGTGTTTTGGCCCCGAGGGCGGTTCCGATGACAAACAACAGCACGCAGCCCACGGCGAGAGTGCCGGTGGCAATCTCCCAGCGCGTGGTGCTGGCGTGCTGTTCCGAGATGCGATCTTCCAACCTGACGATCTTGGCCCGGTATTCCGGTCCGAGGTCAGGCGGCGGATCGTCGAAGAACCAGCCTGCGTGCGTGTTCGGCGTGAACAGCACCAGCAGGCTGGTGATGAGGATGAGATGTTTCATTGTAGATGTGGGGATGGGCCGCAGGCCAGCGCTCGTGGTGAGCGCCGACCTGCTGCATGGTTTAATGCCAGCGGCGGCATTCGCTGAAGAACTCACAGCTTGAACAGTGCATCCCAGGCGAAGGGATGAAATCACGACGCTGCAATCCTTCGAGGTAGGCCTCCATTTGCCGGAACAACCGCGTCTGCTGCGGTGGGCTCATGGCTGGCAGTGTGGTGATGACCACTTTGGGATTTTTGAGTTTGACCAGGTGATGTAGCTGCATGCCGGCTTCCTGCGCACCAGTGTTGTGGCGATACAGGATGGCATAGCTGCTGGTCTGGATCTCAGTGGTGTGTGCGACCTTGTCCGTGTTGGGGGTCGTTGCACTGGTCTTGTAGTCGATGATCTGGCGTTGCTGCACCAGATCGAGAATGCCGATGAGACGGGGCAGCCCATGCTGTTGCAGATCGGCCTCCACCGGGACTTCCACGGCATCGGGTTTGATCTCAGCAGGGACATGACTTTCGCGCAGATAGGTGTCGAGCAGACGCCAGCCGGTGGTTTTGTCGGCCTCCTCCTCCCCGGTTTCCCATGTCACCGATCCCTCGGTATCGTCCGCCCAGGCTGTTTGGTAGGTTTCATGGACCACCTTGAGCGAGAGCGGTTGCTGCACCCAGCGTGCCTTATTCCAGGCTTTCAACACGGCGTGAACCGCATTGCCGAGATGGAGCGAGGCTGTCTTGGGTTTCTTGAGCTTGAGCACGTAGCGGAAGTAGAACTTCAACCGGCATTGCAGGAACAGCGACAGCCGTGAAGCTGACACTGTTGCCTGCAATGCGGTGATGATGTCCTGCTCGCTGCGCTCCGGTGGTGAGGCAGCGGGTGTGTTCATGCAGCTTGGGCGGTGGGTTGTTGCTGCCAGCGGGTCTGGCGTGGTGCGGGCTTGCCTGCTTTGACGAGCAGGTCCTCAATCAACTGAGACGCCTGCATCTTGTTGAGCTGCTTGACGCCGATGCCGAAGAGCTGCTGGGACAGATCCTCCGCCACCTGTTTGGTGATGCTGGCGTTCTCGCTGACAATGCGCAGGATAAACCCGCGCTGGCCATCGGTGCAGTTCCAGCGATCCGTGACGGGCGGTGGAGCAGAGCGATTGTTGCCGTTGACCGGGTAGGAGCGCCCATTTGATTGTGACGCCGCCTGCCCGTTGCCGTTGGTACTGGCCGTCGGGACGAAACCGGGGTGCTGGATTTCCTGATCGACGGACTGTTGCAAGAGCTGGTAGAGCTTCTGCACTTCGGCTTCGACCTGGGTGATGTCACTGAGCTCGACTTCAACGGAGGCGCTGAAGCTGTGGCTGCTGTACTGAGGCAGTCCGAGTTTTTTGCTGTAGTTGGCGCTGAGTTTGATGGCCATGATGTTGTGTCTCCTGATGTGGGGTGGGTGTGCTTGGGTGGATGAAGAAGCCGCCACATGGCCCGACAACAAAACACCCGGCCCCTCTTGCGAGGGAACCGGGTGGATGAAGTGGGATATTGTGACGACGTAGAGCGGCTAGCAGTTGTTGCCAGCCTCCTGAATGCGGCCCTGAGCCGGGACGCTCATCTGCGTGGCAGCGATGCTCCAACCCTGCGTGTGTTGCAGGGATGAAGTGAGCAGATCGTTGACCAGTTGTGTCATGGGACGGCGTAGCCGCCGGCCTTCATGATACAATGCGCAGACGATGACCCGGTTGATGCAGGGCGAATAATGGGTTCGCCGGGGCATGTGGGTGGATGAGAGAGCTGGGGATAATGCCCGGCTTCTCAATTTCTTATAACGCGAAAGAGGGGCAAATTGCAGTCCACCCTGTGGGCAAGCCAAGTGTGGAAGTCTGCCCAGCCAACAAACTGGCCGGGGATGTTGCTCCGCAAAAGTGGCCAAGAAGTGGCCAAGGTACATTTTTTCGAGGTTTCGTCGCAACACTCAAAATTTGCCATTTCTCCTTCGCAAGTGCCGGAGACAGGACTCGAACCTGCACTAGTTTCCCAACCAGATCCTAAGTCTGGCGCGTCTACCAATTCCGCCACTCCGGCATGGAGTTGCATGCGGCATGATCCGTGCGGACACCCATGCTGCAAATGAATTATCGCGTGCGCAGCAGACGGCAGGCGATCCAGCCGGTGGCCAGAACCGTGCACAGCGGCATGAGTCCAATCTTCAAATTGGCTCCGATCCAGGGCAGCCAGCTGCCGGAATAGGTGGTCAGGGCGCTGAAGTATTTCAGACCAAAGACCCAGCCGCCATGCAGGCCGATGCCGGCCCACAACGCCCCCGTTTGCATGCGCGCTTTGGCCAGCACCCAGCCGACGGCGAAGAGCGTGGCAAATTCAGCGAGGAGAAAGTGCACATCCCCAAAGCCGACGGCGATTTGTCGGAGCACGAGGAATCCACTGCTCCAGGTGACGGCGGCATCACTGATCTGCCAGCCTTCCGGGGGTTTGAGGAAATGCACCAGGGCGAAGACGAAGGTGAGTGAAAGCAGGGCTTTTGTCTCCTTCATGGTCCGCAACAGCAGACCCAGCAGCAGACTGCGGAAGAAAAACTCCTCCACGATGCCAGCGCCGAGTGCCGCGGTGATGGGTTCCCCCAGTTTCCACCAGCGCGGGTCGGGGCGCAGTTGATAGGCGCCGATCTTGAGGAAAATGAACCCGAGCGCGAGCAGCAGACCCGAGGCCAGAACAAAGCCGACGGCCCATTGTTTGAGCCCCGTTTTGAACGGACGCCAGGCGGGCAGCAGCGTGCGCTCCAGCCGCACCCAGCGCATGAAGGGCCAGATAAAGGCCAGGGCGCAGACGAGCACGGCGCGGTTGAAGTAGCGGGTAAACTGCGCCCGCTCGATTTCTGAGAGCAACCACTTCACCAGCCCGGCCTCATGCAGGGATGAAGTGGAAAGCCAGCCATGGGCGGCTTTGCCAAGGTGAAACAAAGGCGCGGACAGCAGCGCCCCGCCAAGCATGACAGCGAGAAGATAGAGCAGGAGTTTCGGCAGGGCAGGGGAACTGCCGGGGCTGGCGGCTTGCATGGGAGCGATACTAGCGCATTCTGCGTGCTCTCAAATGACCAAAAACCAAATCCACGAATGGCATGAGCGTCTCGAAGACGGTCGCAAACAATACATCCGCGCGTACTGGAACTCGCGTGAATGGCTGTTTCGCTATGCCCATCCCGATGGCGAGACGTGGATGCCGCTGGAAAATCCACCCCCGGAGCGCTGGCTGGAGCTGCGTGATCTGCTCTTCCGCAAGTATCAGCGCAAAAAGCTGCCTTGGAAGTACGTCGTCGATCTGGACAAGAAGCTGGAGGACATGGGGATCAAGATCGAGGGAGACGAGCCGCAGACCGAGGACGACTGACGTCCCGTCATTGGGCACCGACGTTCGTTTTGATCTCGGACGTCACTCCTCCGCCGTAGGCTGCGCCAAAACGCATGCCCACCTGCACCTCGGGAAAAAGAAAACGACGGCCTGCGCGTGCACTGCGCCGCCGCGAAACAATCCCGAGCAAGGCCAGGACGACGCCCCCGCCGGCCAGAAAGACTGGAACAGCCAGCGCGAACGGCTTTTCACCCCGTTGCAGCCAGAGTGACTGTTTCAGCCGCACGGTTTCCATGCTGCGCAGCCGGTCCATCCAGTAGCGCGTGGCCTGTGTCAGCCTTTCTTCGAGAGTGAGCTTGGTGTCGGCCTGGATGCGGCGAGCCTCTTGGATGATCTCGACGAGATCGGCCGCCGGGTAGCGTTCCCAGAAATCCGGAGAAAACGACATCGCGTTGCTGTTGCTGGCACGGTCGTAAGCCATCAGCACGGCAGGCCGCGTCCCGCTCCATTCACGTCTCGTGATCTGAGCCTTTCTGCGGACGGTGAGCCCTGCAGGCATGAAACTGGTGGCCTGGATCCACGCATCGCATTTCAAATTCTGGGAAAACTGTTTGAGCTCCTCGGCGAGCACCCGATGGCTTTCAGGGGTGAGGGCCCGGGTGTCATCGCGAATACCGTCTGCAGGCGGCTCAGTCTGGGCCACTCCCCACCCAGCCATGGCCAGCCATACCCCGGCAAAAGCTGGGAAAAGCAGGTGTCGCTTCAGGCGTGGGGGGTATCGCATGTCCGGCCGCAGTCTGCCCCAGACCGGGCCTGAGGGCAACTTCCGGCGTGGCAGCTCCGGCGCCGTCACCCTAGAATAAAGAGGTTGGAGAGGGTTTTTTGAGGCTGGTTTGAGCGCGCTTGTGAAATTTTTCACAAAATCGCCTTGCCGCTCTTTGGGCAGCGTAGATAGATACCCCTCACGCACGCTACCAGCCCCCTGCTTTTCATGCCCACTGTCACCCGAGAATACGAGGCCCCGGATACCGCCGCCAAAGCGGCCCGGCAGCTCGAAGCTGTGGAAGAAGCCACGACGGACATCGTCGGAGAGAAACTGGTGCTCAACATGGGGCCCAGCCATCCGGCCACCCACGGTGTGTTGCGGCTCATTCTGGAACTCGACGGCGAAATCATCACCAAGTGTGATCCCGATGTCGGCTTCCTGCATCGTGGCGACGAAAAAATCGCCGAGAACATGCACTACAACCAGTTCGTGCCCTACACGGACCGGCTGGACTACCTGGCACCGCTGGCGAACAACGTCGCCTATGCCCTCGCTGTGGAAAAGCTCATGGGCTGGGAAGTGCCTGAGCGTGGCCGCGCGATCCGCGTGATCTGCTGCGAGCTGGCCCGCATTTCCGCCCACATGCTCGGAGTCGGGGTGTTTGCCATGGATGTCGGTGCCATGACCGTCTTCCTCTACACCTTCACCGAGCGCGAAAAGATCTACAATCTGTGCGAGCAGCTCACCGGCGCGCGCTTCACCACCAGCTACACCCGCGTGGGTGGTCAGATCCGCGATTTGCCGAATGGCTTTGTCGGTGCCGTGAAAACTTTCCTCGATCAGTTGGAGCCTGTCATCGATGAGATCGACAAGCTGCTCTCGCGCAATCGCATCTTCATCGACCGCACTCAGGACATCGGGATCATCTCCAAAGAAGACGCCATCGGTTACGGTCTCACAGGCCCAAACCTGCGCGGTTCAGGTGTCGAACATGACCTTCGCAAGGCGCATCCTTACCTCGATTACGACAAGTACGAGTTCGACGTGCCTGTTGGCTCCAAGGGCGACTGCTATGATCGGTATCTGGTACGCATGGAGGAGATGCGCCAGAGCGTGCGCATCCTCCGGCAGGTGTTCGCCACTTTGCCCGAAGGCCCCATCAATGTGGCAGACGCCAAGGGGCTGCTGCCAAAGAAGGAAAAAGTGCTGATGAAGATGGAGGAGCTCATCCACCACTTCATCATCTCCACCCAGGGCATTGATGCTCCTGCGGGAGAAGTTTATTTCGCCGCCGAAAATCCCAAGGGAGAGCTCGGCTTCTACATCAACAGCACCGGCGGCGGTGTCCCGCACCGCTTGAAAATCCGTGCTCCCTCTTTCCTCAATCTCAGCATCATCTCCAAGCTGATCCCCGGCCACATGCTCAGCGACATTCCTGCAGTGCTTGGCAGCCTGGACTTCGTCATGGGCGAATGCGACCGCTGATTCATCCTAACCATTTCATCCGAGACACTCCCCGCATGGCCTTTGAAGTTCCAGCCGAATTGGAAAAACGCATGGACGAGGCGATCTCGCACTATCCCGTTTCAAAACGCAGCGCCGTCCTCCCCCTGCTGCATCTGGTGCAGGAGCATTTCCGCTTCATCAGTGAAGAGGCCGTGAACTGGGTGGCCGCCAAGCTCTCTCTTGAGCCGATTCAGGTGCTCGAAGTCGTCACTTTTTATCCGGGCTTCCGTCAAACCGCCCCCGGCAAATACCATATCCGCGTTTGCCGCACGCTGTCATGCGCCATGGCGGGGAGCTACGAACTGATGGACGCGCTCTGCAAAGCTGGCAACATCGACCGCTCCCACACGGATCATCATCATCCCATCGCGGTCAGCGCCGATGGCAAGTACAGCATTGAATTTGCCGAGTGTCTGGCAAGCTGCGGTTTTGGTCCGGTCTGCATGATCGAGGACGACTTCTATGAAAAAGTTGATCCCGCCAAAGCAGGTGAACTGCTCGCGCAGCGCGCCTGATCAGGCATAAAAAAGCGCAGCGGTTTTGCCGCTGCGCCTCTAGTTGTGACGGATGTCAGGACCTCTCACTTGCTCCGCCAGGACACAACGTCGTCCGGAGTCTGTGCCTTCAAGTCCTGGCCCCAGCTGTAAATGGCGACTTCCAGAGGAAGCATCTTTGGCGGCGGGCTGATGGCGTTTGCAGAGATCTTGGGATCCGAGTTGGTCAAATCTGGATTGGCCACCTGCAGATCACCATTGGTATCAAGCAGCACATAGTAGACGGTGCCCCAGAGATCGACCAGCTTGTAAGGGGGTTGGGCGTTGACCAGGCCAAACTTGCCATTCCTGGCAATCGGCAGATCAATGAATTTGATGCCTTTGGGGTTCAGGTTGACTGTTCCGCCGCCGCCGCCTGCGGCAGAGGATGACGTCAGCGTTGTGAGCGCACCGACGATGCCGCTGTTCTCATCTGTCATCAAAGCCTGAATGTCCTGGCCGGCGGCTGCCGCGCTGAGCAGGCTGGGATTCACCGGCCAGCGGTTGTAATCAACCTGATAGCTCGTGATGGCGCTGCGCAAATCTTTAAGGACCACCTGCACCTGCAACTTTCTCCCATCCGCCATCAGCTTGTTGGCCTGTGAAATGACCAGGCCTGCAAGGACGGCGATGATGGTGATCACCACCAGCAGTTCGATGAGCGTAAAGCCCGGTCGTGTGGAAAAGTTGGAACGAGGTTTGAGTTTCATGATCTTCGGTTGGGTTTGTGTTGGGCGTGTGCCAGGAACGATAGGGGTTCAAAAAAACAGTCGTCGTTCCGCTGAAGTATTTAATCGTTTTTGCATTGCCACGTCAATACTTGTCATGAACAAGCGCCAACTTCGACGGGGGCTGACAAGGTGAACCACGACCCTTGGGACCCAAGATGCGCCGCCTTCACCGGGCGGCTTTGATTGTCAACTAATGCTTGCATCATATACTGCAACGATTTAAATCCGCGCTTCAAACCCCACAGAACACACACACAACCACGGATCGCATCAGACGATTCGAAATATCTCATATGGCAAAGACAGCATCCAAGGGCAGCGCAGACAAAAAGAAGTACGTTTACTTTTTCGGACCAGGAAAATCAGACGGCGATGGTTCCATGAAAGCATTGTTGGGCGGCAAGGGCGCCAATCTCGCAGAGATGAGCCGCATCGGCCTTCCCGTTCCTCCCGGGTTCACCATCAGCACAGAAGTCTGCACATACTTTTACGAGAACAAGAGAACCTACCCTGCCTCTTTGCAGTCGCAGATGGAAGCTGCCGTCAAAGGCATGGAAAAAATCATGGGCTACAAGTTCGGTGACGCCAAAGGCTTCCCGCTTCTCGTTGCCGTGCGTTCCGGTGCGCGTGACTCCATGCCCGGCATGATGGACACGATCCTCAACCTTGGCCTGAACGATCAAACCGTTCTCTCCTTGGTTGCCGCCACGAACAACGAACGCTTCGCCTGGGACTGCTACCGCCGTTTCGTTCAAATGTATGGTGACGTCGTTCTCGGCGTGCAGAAGCTCGAAGGTGAAGACCATGAGCCGTTTGAAATGGCCATCGAGAAGTTCAAACACGAAACCTACGGCAAGGACATCATCGACAGCGATCTGACCGCCGATGACCAGAAGGAACTGGTGAAGCGTTTCAAGGCTCTCGTCAAAGAGCGCACCGGCAAGGTGTTCCCTTCCGATCCATGGGATCAGCTGCGTGGTGCCGCCGGCGCCGTCTTCGGCAGCTGGATGAATGACCGCGCCATCGTTTATCGCCGCAAGTACAACATCCCTGCCGAGTGGGGCACTGCAGTGAACGTGCAGGCCATGGTCTTCGGCAATACCGGTCCGACCTCTGGATCCGGCGTGGCCTTCACCCGTAATCCTGCGAACGGCACCAACGAGTTCTACGGTGAGTTCCTCATCAATGCCCAGGGCGAAGACGTCGTCGCCGGCGTGCGCACTCCTGAGCCGGTGCTCCAGCTCAAGAAGGAAATGCCGAAGTCCTACGCGGAACTGCTGGTGGTCCGCCAGAAGCTTGAAAAGCATTTCAAGGACGTGCAGGACATCGAGTTCACCATTCAGGAAGGCAAGCTGTTCATGCTGCAGACCCGCAATGGCAAACGCACCGCCGCCGCCGCTCTGAAGTTCTCCATCGACATGGTGAAGGAAAAGCTCATCGACTGGGAGACCGCCGTGCTGCGCAATCCTGCCGATCAGCTCGAACAGCTCCTTGCTCCGATCTTTGACGTCGCTGACGTGAAGAGGGCCAAGGCCATCGCTTCCGGTCTTCCTGCCGGCCCGGGTGCCGCATCTGGCAAGATCTACCTCAACGCCGACCGCGCCGTCATCGCCGAAGCAAAAGGTGAGAAAGTGCTCCTCGTCCGCAACGAAACCAGCCCGGAAGACCTTCGCGGCATGATCGCTGCCGAAGGCATTCTGACCGCACGTGGTGGTGTTTCATCCCACGCCGCTCTCGTCGCCCGTCAGATGGGCAAGGTTTGCATCTGCGGTGCCGCCGCTCTGGAAATCGATTACGACAAGAAGACGGTTTCTGTCGCAGGTGTGACCTTCAATGAAGGGGATTACCTCTCCATCGACGGCACCAGCGGCATCGTTTACGGCGGCGAGCTGAAGACTGCTCCTTCCGAAATCATCACCGGCATGATCAGTGGTGACAAGGCCGCGCAGGGCACCGAAAAATTCAAGAGCTTCCAGCAGCTCATGACTTGGTGCTCCAAGGCCACTCGCATGCAGGTCCGCACCAACGCCGACAATCCGGAGCAGACGCAGAACGCCATCGCTTTCGGTGCCCAGGGCATCGGCCTCACCCGCACGGAACACATGTTCTTTGAAGGTGACCGCATTGACGCCGTGCGTGAAATGATTCTGGCCGACAACGTGGCTGACCGCAAAAAAGCGCTCTCCAAGCTGCTTCCATATCAGCGTGAAGACTTCACCGGCATCTTTAAGGCGCTCAAAGGACTTCCCGCCACCATCCGTCTGCTTGATCCTCCGCTTCACGAATTCGTGCCGCATGAAGAAAAAGCCCAGGCTGAGCTCGCCAAGAAAATGGGCGTGGCAGTTGAGAAGGTCACCGCACGTGTCGCTGCTCTGCATGAGTTCAATCCGATGCTCGGACATCGCGGCTGCCGTCTTGGCATCGCTTATCCTGAGATCACCGAGATGCAGGCTCGCGCCATCTTTGAAGCCGCCGCAGATGTGGCGAAGCTGAAGATCAAGGTGAAACCTGAGGTGATGATTCCGCTCGTCGGCTTCAAGAAAGAACTCGACCTGCAGGTCGAAATCGTGCATAAGGTAGCAAAAGAAGTGATGGCTGAGAAAAAAATTAAGCTCGACTATCTTGTCGGCACCATGATTGAGGTGCCGCGTGGAGCTCTCACGGCTGATGAAATCGCCGAGACCGCACAGTTCTTCAGCTTCGGCACCAATGACCTCACGCAGACTGCGCTTGGCATCAGCCGTGATGACATGGGCAGCTTCCTGATGCCTTACACGGAGAACGAAATCTTCAAGAAGAACCCCTTTGCCACGCTGGATCAAACCGGTGTTGGCCAGCTCATCAATATCGCCATCGAAAAAGGCCGCAAGACCAAGCCCGACATCAAGCTGGGCATCTGCGGTGAACACGGCGGCGATCCTGAGAGCGTCAAATTCTGCCATCGTGCAGGCCTCACGTATGTGAGTTGCAGTCCTTTCCGGGTCCCAGTCGCACGCCTTGCCGCAGCGCAGGCCGCGATCGAAGAAAAGCGCGCCGCCGCTCCGGCCGCCGCAGGAAAAAGTGTCCGTGGAGGTGCCAAAAGCGCGTCCGTGGCAAAACAAAACAACAACGCAACCAACAACAAACAGAGGATAAACACCATGGCTAAGAAAGCTGCAAAGAAAGCCGCCAAAAAGGCGCCCGCAAAGAAAGCCGTCAAAGTCGCAAAGAAGGCCGCTAAGAAGGCTGCGAAGAAGAAGTAACGCATTGGCCTCCTAGGGAGGTCAATGTGGCGGAGCAATCCGCCGCCAAAAGCCCTGTGGGGATCACTCCTCACAGGGCTTTATCTTTGAATGCGATGGCCTCTGTTAGGTTCTTGGCCCAGGAAAGGAAAGCGCGTCTGTTTAACGCTTCACGTCTTGATCGTAAACGGAGCCGGGAGGCGGCGCGGAAAGATAGGTTCCCCCGGCTGAGATGGCATCATTGCGGATGCTTTTGGATTGGCTGAGCTGTTCATTGGCAGATCGCATGCTGCCCATGCCTGCGGAACCACCCATGCCTGTAACGGCGCCATAATTCTGGTATGAGGGTTGGTAAAACGAACCCATCCCTCCGGATCCGACTCCGCCGCTCATGCCATTTCCTCCCACCAGTCCCGCATGCAATGCCACCGGCTGATCCGGAGTCGGAACACCATCAGATTTGCGCTCTGACTCGGCGAGGTAGTGTTTGTTCCATGCTGCGTTGTTGACGTTCTCAGCAACCTTGGAATCCAGCCGGTGCTTTTCTTCCGCATAGTCAGCTTTGCTCAGCGCACCGCTGGCGCGCTTTTTCTCAAGGTCATCGTACATGAACTGATATCTGGCGCGGACCACTTTTTCATAGGCATTCAGGTCTGCCAATGTGGGAATGCTGTCCATGGTTCTGCTAGCGCATGATGCCAGAAGACCAGAGAGCACTGCGGCCTGGAGGAGTTTCGAGACGTTATTCATGGCTCATTCTAAGCTCCCGCAGCGGCATTTCAAATCAAAGCGCCGTTGCATATCGCACCCCCGCAGCCCATCTTATGATAGAAAACGCCCCTGTTTTGGACCCCATCGACGCTGCTCTGCAAGCCCCCGAACCCCGCGGCAACTACCTGCCGTATCCGGCTTCGCGCCTGGCTGCCAAAATCATCCCCCAGGATCTTACCAACTTCAAATCCCGCGGCGTTTCCCGGGTCGAACGCGTCCTCCAGCAGGAGATGGTGGAAATTCAGGAGCGCTACATGGAGGTCATCGACGCGTTCAACTGGAACAAGCTCATCTACGAAAGCAGCTTCGGTTTTGAACCCGTCTGTGGCGAGGTCTATCACCTCTACGAAGTCTCAGGCAGGCACCAGCTCAGCATGATTTCTCCCGAGGAGTGGCATCAGCGCTGGCTAGGCAGTGTCAGATTGAACGCGGATGGCCGCTGGCAGATTGAAAAAGCTGCGCCAGATTTCAGCATTCGCGACTGGGTGCAGACCTCGGTCGCCTCTTGATGCAACCCACCTTCTCAGACATCGGCCAGCGCCTAGCTGGCCCCAGCGGCATCCAGGAACTCATGGATGATTGCGGAGCCGCGCTCACCACCCATCCGGACATGCGCATGCTCGGCGGCGGCCAGCCTGCGGCCATTCCCGAGGTGCAGAAGCTCTGGCGCGATCGCATGCACGCCATGCTCGACGATGGCAGCATCGACCGCACCTTGCTCAACTACGATCCTCCCGGTGGCAATCCACTCTTCCGGGACGCCTTCGCCGGCTTTCTCAATCGCGAATGCGGCTGGAACGTGACCCATGAAAACATCGCGGTCATGCCCAGTTCGCAGTCTGCGTTCTTCCTGCTCTTCAATCTTCTCGCTGGGCAGACCGGCACTGCCAGGAAGCGCATCCTCTTCCCGCTGCTGCCTGAATACATCGGCTACGCCAACCAGGCGCTCTGCCCCGGCCAGTTCACCGCCTGTCTGCCCCGCATTGTCGAAACCGCCCCGCACGAAATCAAATACCACGTCGATTTCGATCAGTTGCGCATCACACCCGACATCGCCGCCATGTGTGTCTCGTGTCCCACGAATCCCACGGGCAACGTGCTCACGCAAAATGAGTTCGAAAGCCTGCACGCACTGGCGGATGCGCACGGCATCCCTCTCATCATCGACAACGCCTACGGCCATCCTTTTCCCGGCGTCATTCACAACGGCTTCCTGCCCCAGTGGCAGCCGGGCATGATCTTCAGCATCAGCATGAGCAAAGTCGGTCTCCCCGGAGTGCGCACTGCCATGATCGTTGCCGATCCTCACATCGTGAAGGCGCTGTCGAACATGAACGCCATCGTTTCACTTGCGAACGGTAACCTCGGCCAGGCGCTCCTCATGCCCCTGCTCAAAGACGACACCCTCGTCAAACTCGGCCCCACGGTCATTCGCCCCTTCTACCGCGAACGCTCCGACTTCGCCAAATCCGTGCTCGCATCCGCCCTGGGAGATCGCGTTCCGTGGGCTCTGCATGCTCAGGAAGGGGCGTTCTTCCTCTGGCTCTGGGTCAATGGCCTGCCCATCCCTGCGGCAGAATTGTATCGCCGGCTCAAAGAGCGCAAAGTGCTCGTCATCCCGGGGCATTACTTCGCTTTTGGTCTGGAGAAGGAGTGGCGTCATCCACACGAATGCCTGCGGCTCACCTACTCGCAGCCGGAGCACATCGTGCGCGAAGGCTTGGAAATCATCGCTGATGAAATCATCCGCAGTTTCTGAGCCCTTCTCCGCCTTCATGGCACGTGCCCTGTTCGATCCCGAACGCGGCTACTACACCCGCCACATCAAGACCGTCGGCGCACGCGGCGACTTCTCCACTTCCGCCACTCTCTCGCCAGCGTTGGGTCACGCCATCGCAGCCTGGCTCAAGGCTGAATCTCGTTTGCAGCCCCAGGTGCGTCACATCATCGAGGTCGGCGCAGGTGATGGATCGCTCATGAATGCGGTGCGCAAGGCGCTCGGCTGGTTGGCGCGCCGTCGCTTCACGTTTCACATCGTCGAGACCTCGCCGGTGCTGCGGCAGGAGCAGCAAAAGAAGCTGGGCACCAAGGTGACATGGCACCAAGATCTCGAATCCGCACTCGCCGCTGCGCAAGGCCAAGCGCTCATCTACCACAACGAACTCCTCGACGCCTTCCCTGCCACCCTCGTGCAATGGAGCGCCGCCGAGCAGCGCTGGCTCGAAGTCTGGGTGCCGGAGCAGTTGCACCCACACGCTCTCGATGCGGCCCACTACAGCGCGTTGCGTCACACCACCTTTGCCGACCGCCAGCGCTGCGAGCTCCACCCCAGCATTCGCGACTGGCTGCACCAATGGACACCGCATTGGAAAGGCGGCGCCATGCTCACCATCGACTACGGCGACGAATTCCCCCGGCTCTACCATCGGCGGCCACACGGCACGCTGCGTGCTTATCTCCTGCACCAAAGACTCACCGGAGCCGACATCTATGCCAATCCTGGCCGCCAGGACATCACTGCCGACATCAATTTCACTGACTATGCCGCCTGGCTGCGTGAGCTGGGCCTCACAGAGGCTTCGCGCCAGACCTTGGCCGAATTTCTGCATTCACACTCTGCACCTGCACCAGCCGCGCTCACCGACGCCGATGGAGCCGGAACTGCCTTCAAATGCTTCGTGCATCGCCGTCAGGCATGCGCATCATCAAATCACCCCACATGAATTCTGTTAACGACCGCCCCGGCACGCTTGAAAAAGCGCTCAAGATCAATCTCGCGCACACCATCTATGGCACCTTTGCTGAAATCGGCGCCGGACAGGAAGTCGCCAATTGGTTCTTCCGCGCCGGCGGCGCATCCGGCACTGTCGCCAAAACCATGTCGGCCTATGACATGACCATCAGCGACGAGATCTACGGCAAATGCTCCCGCTACGTCTCGCGCCAGCGCATGTGCGACATGCTGGAGCATGAGTATCCCATGCTCATTCAGCGGCTGAATGCCAAACGGGGCGCCACCACCACCTTCTTCACGCTGGCAGACACTGTGCGCGCTCGTTCCTACCGCGACACCACGGAGGAATGCCATGGCTGGATTGGCCTGCGCTTTCAGACAGACCCCGGCGGTCCCAGCAGCGAAATCCAGATGCATGTGCGGCTCTTGGACGACTCCAATGCACGGCAGTCGGATGCCCTCGGCAAACTGGGCGTCAATTTCATCTACGCCGCCTTCCATTTGCGGGATGATCTCTCCACTTTCCTTCAAAGCCTGCTCGACGATCTCAGCCGCAAGCGGGTGGAAATTGACATGATCGACTTCACCGGCCCTGCCTTTGCCGCATCGGAGTTCCAGGATCGTCTCGTGGCATTGAAACTCGTCCGCCTCGGTCTGGCTGACGCCGCACTTTTCGGTGCCGATGGCGAAATCTGGCAGGCTTCCGATGTGCTTTACAAAAAGCCGGTCTTCCTCAAGCGCGGCAGCTTTGATCCCATCACCAAGCTCAACCTCGACATGATCGAGCGTGGTCAGGCCGCATTTCAGGCAGATTTCGGCGATTCCGCCCGCAACAACATCGAGATTCTCGAAATCACCATGCACAACCTCCTCGCCAGTGGTGCCGAGGTGCCGGACAGCGAATTCCTCGCGCGTGCAGATGTCCTCCAGGCACTTGGCAAAAACGTGCTCATCTCGACGTATCCGGAGTTTCACCGTGTCAGCAGCTACCTTGCGCGCCACACACAGTGCCCCATTGGCATCGTGCTTGGCCTGCCTTTGTTTCAAGAACTCTTTAACGAACGCTGGTGCACGGATCTCGAAGGTGGCCTGCTCGAAGCCTTTGGGCGGCTCTTCAAAAATCAGGTCCGTGTCTATGTTTATCCCATGGGCAATCCCATGAACGGCCAGATTCTCGGGCTGAACGATGTTCGCGTCACTCCTGAGCAAAGGCATCTGCTCCGCTACCTGATTGAAACCCAGAGTGTGCGGGCGCTGGAGGAGCCCAATCAGGACTTCCTCTTCCACACCAGCGCCGAAGTGCGCAACATGATCCACGCACGGGATGGCAACTGGCAGTCCCTCGTGCCAGACATCGTTCTTAAGCAGGGGCCGTGGCGTGAGATCGGGCAGCCAGTTATGTAACACCGGCATACCTATTGCTTTTCTGGGCGCAACCGCTTGAATTCGCGGCATCATGCCGGACTTCAAATTCACCAGCACAGAACCGCTCTGGATCGCAGTCTGGGTCGTTTATATCCTGATTTACTGGGTGACTCTCGCCTACCTGCTTAACCGCAGACGCTTTGGGACCCATGAGCGCATCCTCTGGTTCTTGGTCATCACTTTCGCACCAGTCATCGGCATTCTGTTGTTTTTCCTCATCAGCGAAGAAGACAAACTTCCACCCACTCACGCCTCCCAAAGCCGCCCTCCGCTTTCAGATACCACCGGCACTCCCTGGCAAAACAATCCCGGCCACACCAAAGACTCCGCCCCATGAGCGATCAAATGCCAGACGACCTCGACCTCATCACGATCACCCAGCTGCGGCAGGTCGCGAATCCAACACCGCAGCCCTACCGGCTGCACCTGCAGGTCGAATCACGCATCGAAAAAGCCACCAGCTCCGGCAGTCCCTTCTTCGAGGTGAAGCTCGTCGATGCTGCCGATTCGTTCATCTGGCGGGTCTTTGACAACAATCCGCTGTTCCAAGACGCGGCCAAACTGGGGCGCAATGCTTTCATCCAGCTCGCAGGACAGTGGGTGGAGGGCAAATACGGTCTTGAACCACGGCAGGTGCAGATGCGCCTGCTCGCCGAAGATGAAGCCAGCACACTGCTTCTCGGAGATCCCGATCTCTCAGCACGCCAGTCGGCTGATTACGCTGACATCGTCGCCTTCGTCGAATCCATGCGTGACCCACGTCTTGCAAAGCTCTGCCGGGTGTTTCTTGAACGCCATGGCGAACGCTTCCGCCGCACCGGTGCAGCGCGCAAAAACCATCATGCCCGCCGTGGTGGTCTGGTGGAGCATGTCGCGCAGATGATGCGCTGCGCGGTGGCTCTGGCGGGCCTTTATCCGCAGTTGAACCGTGACCTCATGATCGCGGGCGTCTTGTTTCATGACTGCGGCAAACTCTGGGAGAATGTCTATGCCGAGTCCGGCTTCACCATGCCTTACAATCTCACCGCCGAAATGCTCGGCCACATCCCGCTGGGCCTGGAGCTGGTGAACAAGCTGTGGCGTGATCTGCTGGAAGATCCTGCAGCGGCGGAATGGACCTCCTTGGAGCCCGCTTCTGAAATCGTGCGCCTCCATCTGCTGCATCTCATCGCGGCCCATCACGGCAGCCTTGAATTCGGTTCCCCCGTTCTGCCAAAGACGCCTGAGGCCGTGGCGCTGCATCACGTCGATAACATCGACGCCAAGCTCGAAATGTTCCGGCGTGGCTACGCCAGCAGCAAAGAACTCGCCCCTGGCATCTTCGAGAAATTTTCCCCGTGGCCGGTGAACATCGTCGCACCGCTGCCCGCCGTGCATCTGCCGCCGGCGGAGAGCGCTGCTTCTTAGGCGCGCAGTTTCATCAGCGCCGCACGCACCATGAGCGTCTCGCCCACGTTTTCCGTGGTGAGCAGGCCGATGAGTTCACCGCTGATGGGATCAAGGACCGGCAGGGCCGGACAATCGCTGGCGTTCAAGGTTTCGAGCGCCTGTGTCAGTTCAATCGTGGCCTGAGTCGATTCAGGGCAGGGGCGCATCACCTCCACCACCGGCTGCCCGGGGCCCTTTTCCGCGAGAGCTGAGATCAGATCATGTCGCGTCAGCATGCCCTGGATGCCGCCATGGGCGTCCAGCACAGGAAAGTCCTGCTGTGCGCCGGCGAGCAGCAGCTCGACACCATCTCGCAGCGTGGCCTCCGGTGGCAGGCTGCGGAAATCCGTGAGCATGGCATCACGCACGCGCAGATTCCGCGTGGCCTCCTGCTGGGTGACCATGGCTGCCTCCTGGCCTGCGGCCATGAAGATGAAGAAGCAGATGAGCAGCAGCATGGGCTGAAACGTGTGGTTCAGCAGCATGTAGATGGCCACCATCATCGCAATGCCCTGCCCGATCGAAGCCGCCCGGCGTGTGGCAACTCCGTACTCCATGAACATGGCGAACAAGGCGCGCAGCACCCGGCCGCCGTCCATGGGAAAGGCGGGGATCAGGTTGAACACGACCATGAGGATGTTCCACATCATGAGCTTCTGGAAGAAATGGCCTGATTGCAGAAAATCGTAGCCGGGATGGAACGCCGTGTTGATGCCAAGGCCCAGCCAAATGGCCGCTGCGATGATCACATTGACCAGCGGGCCGCTGATGGCCACCACCAGTTCCTGCGAAGGTTTGCGCGGCATGCGCTCCAGCCGCGCCACGCCGCCGATGGGCAGCAGCGTGATGTCCGGCGTGCGGATGCCGTAGCCCCGCGCCGCCGTGACGTGCCCAAATTCATGCAGCACCACACATGCAAACATGGCGGTGATGAACAGGGTCGACTCCAGCGCTGCAGGAAGCCCCTGTCCGCTTAAAAAACTCTGGCTGGCGACGAACAGCAGCAGCAGCAGGAAGGTGACATGAACACGAACCTCCGTGCCGGCAAAGGTGAAGAGGCGAAAGGACCATTTCATAGATGGGGAAGTCAAAACTAGAGCTTGGGTGATTTCGAAGGGTCGTAGTAGATACGCACATCAGCGTCTTTGATGCCTAGAATCTCCTGAGCACGGCGCAAAGCATTCCGAGTGGAAAGATTGGGATTGGACGGGCTGGCGGGGAAGAGATTGTCCTTGCCGATCACCTCCACCATGCCCGCACCTTTCAGCACGCGGTACAGATCTTTCGACACGCCGCTGACGATCAGGTCCCGTCCGTCAGCACGCAGCGTGCGCACCAGTTCTTCAATCGCCATGGCACACGTGGCATCGAGGTGGCGTGCATTCTTGAGCCGTAGGATCACAATCCGCAGATTCGGGTCGGTGCAGGAGCCCTGGATCTGCGTGCGGAACAGGTCGGCGGACGCAAAAAACAAATCGCCCTCCACATGCACGATGGAGATGGCCGGATGCTGGCGTCCGCCCTGGTGCGCTTCAGCCAGATTGCCCTCCTCATTGAAGACGTACTCCACCAGCGAGGGCTGGCTGGCTTTGTGCAGGTAGAGAATGATCGAAATTCCCACACCGGTGAAGATCGCCACATGCAGCGGCACCATCAGCGTGGCCACGAAAGTTGTGACGAACACCGCCGCATCCGCCCCCGTGGCTCGCAGGGAAATCTGAATCTGCCTCTTGTTGATGAGTGCCACGGCCACGCAGATCACCATCGCTCCCAGCGCGGCCTTGGGGATGAACGCCACCAGCGGGCCGATCGTCAGCGCCGCCACCAGACACACCACGCCGCTGACAATCGCGGAGACCGGCGTCACCGCCCCGCTCTCATACGCCGCCAGCGAACGCGTCAGAGAATGAGAGGCAGGCATGCCGCTGAGGTAGGCGCAGGCCAGATTCGCCGCGCCCAGGCTCAGCATGTCCTGATTGGCATCCACATTGTGTCCTGATCGGCTGGCCAGCGTCCGCGCCATCGCGGAGTTTTCCATCATCGCCACAAACGCGAGCGAAAGCGCCAGCCCAAAAAGCTGGCTGAACTGCGCCGAGGCATTGCCGCTGGTGAAGTCAGGAAACGGCGGCAGCAGCGTGCGCCAGGTGAAGGACAGGTCTGAATAGGTGGCCACCTGCAGCCCCGCTTTGTTCATCATCACCGCGATCAGTGACATCAGGATGAGCGTCAGCGTCAGGGCCGGGAATCGTTTGCCGAAACGTTTGAGACCGTAGTAGCAGCCAATGGCCAGAGCACAGATCAGCGCACTCGGCCAGTGAATGCCCCCGAGATTGCCCAGCACATCATGCAAATCGGAGACCAGCGTTCGAGCCACGGGTTTCCCGGAAGGCTCGGAGATCTGCTGCCCCAGCACCACCGGGAGCTGATGCGCAAACATCTGCAACGCGGCACCAGTGAGATACGCCACTACTACCGCCCTGCTGATGAACCGCGCCATGTCCGCCACGCGGAAATACGCGCCGAAGATCAGCAGCGCACCCACGAGGAACACCAGCATCGGCATCGAGGCCATTTGATTCAGGTTGGGAAAGGCGGCGAAATAGGACGATACCATGAACGCCGTGGCATTCGTCGGCCCATAGATGGAATGCCGTGAGCTCATCAGCAGCGCCCCAACCACACAGGCCACGGCGGAACAAGTGATGCCATAGGCCAGCGGCAGTCCGGCCACCACGGCAAACGCCATGCCCTGCGGGATGGCCAGTAGCGCACCGTCCAGCCCGCTTCTGGAGTCCGCCTTGAACATTTCTTTGTCGTAGCCCTTCAGCATCTGCCTGAGCGGAAACGGGTCCAGCTCACTGGCTGCGGCCATGGTCTGCAGCCATGTTCGGCCCCGACTTGCGAATTCACGCAGTTGCTGGAACCAGGCTTGTAGATGGGAGGGCAAAAGAAACTCCTTGGAAACGCTTGGCCCAAGCTAAACGCCTCAGCACAGATCACAAGCTTTGTGCTTATACGATTGCCACTGGACTCGAGGTTCTACCGAATCACCTTCCACCATGCCCGAAGACGCCGACGAACCGATCCCCGATCTGGTGGAGCATCCCATCGGTCCAGAGCTCGACCTGCACACCTTCCGGCCTAATGAAATCGGCAGTCTGCTGCCTGAATATTTCGCCGAATGCCGCAAGCGTGGCATCCTCCGCGTCCGTATCATCCACGGCAAAGGCAGCGGCACCCTTCGAAGCGGCGTCCATCAATTGCTCGCGAAACTGCCCGAAGTGCAGCAATTCATCTGGCCTGCCGATGAAACCAGCGGCTCCTGGGGCGCCACCTGGGTCATTTTGCGGGCCTGAAGCTCGTCAGGGAGCCCAGTCCGCACTCGTCCACACCTTCGGCTTGGCGTTTTCCAGCTTCTCCAAATCCAGCGCCGTGCCGTTTTTGACTTCCAGCTTCTGCCCGCGGATTTCCAGCGTCAGGGGGCCGGCGAGGTCGGCTTTTTCCAGCCAGAAACGCAGGCGGACGTCGCCCGTGGTCTGGGCTTCGATGCTTGGCGGGCGTTCCACAGGCAGAATAAAAGGGGGCACCTCTTTGCCTGCTCCATTGACCAAACGCACGTCCGGCGCCTGCATGGAGAGCGGCCGGGGGCTGGAATTCTTGTAGCGCACCTCCAAATCCAGCCGGGCATTGCCAAAATCCCGCTCCAGCGTGCTGCGGCGCAGCTGCAGGGGGGAATCGGCGCTCATTTCGGCTCCAGAACTGTTTTCAGCGGGGTTTGGGGCCGTTTGAAAGGACCACCAAATAGCGATTCCGCCTACGATAAGCAGCAGCCAGACCTCAAATCTCTGAAAAATACGCATGATGGCTAAAATCGGGGATGTCGTTCTCTGTTTGTCAAAACCGTCAAACTGTCTATCATGCGCGCCCCTCCGGCCCGGACGCGGTTCCCCACCGCCCGGTTGTTGCGATGGAAAACACTTCGCCCCCTAACCTCTTTCTCATGAACATCAACGTCGAACATCAGCCCAACTGCCGCGCCGTCGCCCACGTCCGCGTTCCTTCCGACCAGGTCGGCAAAGAACGTGACGAGATCATCACCTACTTCGCCGGCATGGTGCGCATGCCCGGCTATCGCCCTGGCAAAACGCCGAAGAGCATCGTCGCCAAGCGCTACGAAAACGAAGTGAAGGACGAACTCGAGAAGAAGCTCATCAGCGAAGGCCTGCGCCAGGCGGTGAAGAGCGAAGGCCTCGAACTCCTCAACGTCCTCGCCGTGAACGACAAAATGTATCACGACACGGACAAGAGCTTCAGCTTCACCATCGAGATGAGCCTCGCGCCGAAGTTTGAGCTGCCCGAGTACACCGGCATCCCGGTCAAGCTCCCCCGCATCGAAGTCACCGACGCTGATGTGGACCACGATCTCCTTCACCTCCGTGAAAACCAGGCCACCTACGAAGACGTCGACCGTGTCGCCGCTGTGGGTGATGTCGTCGTTCTCAGCGTCACCGGCAGCCTCGATGGCCAGCCCATTGCCGAAGCCATGCCAGATGCCCCCTCCCATCTCAAGGAGATGAAGGAAAACTGGTTCCTCCTCGCCGACGAAGACGATTTCCTCCCCGGCTTCTATGCAGGCCTCGTCGGCATCGCCAAAGATGACGAGCGCACGCTCAACATCACCCTGGCAGACGACTTCAACTTCGAAGCCCTGCGCGGCAAGACCATCGCCCTGAACGTTAAATGCCACGGCGTGAAGAACAAGGCCGTGCCGGAACTCACCGAAGAGTTCATCAAAAAGATCGCCGGTGAGGAAATGAGCCTCGAAACCCTGCGTGACGAAGTGCGCGATGCCATCCGCCGCCGCCGTGAGCAGGCTCGTGATGCCGCAAAGTCCAATCAGGTCATCGCCCACCTCTTTGAAAAAGTGGAGTTCGAACTTCCTCAGGAAGTCGTGAACCGCGAAGCCCAGCGCCGCACCAACGAAATCGCCCAGCGCGCCATGCAGCAGGGCATCGGCGAAGAAGAGTTGATCAAGCAGCAGGACGAGATCCTCAACAGCGCCACCAATCAGGCCCGCCAGAACGTCAAAGTCAGCTTCATCCTTGAGCAGATCGCCAAGAAGGAAGCCCTCGAAGTTCCCGCCCAGAAGATCGCCATGGCCCTCGCACAGATCGCCGAGCGTCAGAAGACCCCCGCCAAGAAGTTCATGGCCGAGGCTCAGAAAAACGGCCTCATCGACAACGTCCGCAGCGACCTGCTCCTGCAGGAAGCCATGGAGTTCCTCAAGTCCAAGGCCATCGTCGAAGAAACTGAGCCCGAGCCGGAACACTGCGACACTCACAGCAAGTAATCTCGGAGCCTGGCTCTGAATTAAAACGTCCCTGAATTAAATCAGGCTGGAGGCCGGCGAATTTTCGCCGGCCTTCGCATTTTGCTGTGGCGGGTTTTGGTGTGAGCCCAGCCGCAAGGTTTGCATTGCATCCCAAAGCCCGCGTGTGCCATGAGTGCGCATGCCTCACGATCTTCACGCCGCACTCAAACAGCACTTTGGCCACAAGGCCTTTCGTGCCGGACAGGAGCAGGTGATGGAGGCCCTGCTCGCCGGAAGAAGCGCACTCGCGCTCTTCCCCACCAGCGCGGGCAAATCGCTCTGCTATCAACTTCCCGCGCTGCTCATGGACGGCGTGACGCTGGTCATCTCGCCGTTGATTGCGCTGATGAAGGATCAGGTGCAGGCGCTGCGCGCGCGTGGCATTGCCGCCGCACGTTTGGATTCTTCGCTCTCAGCGGATGAAGCGGCGCAGGTCTTTGACGACATGCGGAATGGCACGCTGAAGCTCCTCTACATCGCCCCGGAGCGGCTCATGAATGAAAATTTCGTCGAGCGCCTCAAGCGCCTGCGCATCTCCATGATGGCGGTCGATGAAGCGCACTGCATCTCCGAGTGGGGCCACAATTTCCGCCCGGAATACCTGCGTCTGGCACTCGTCGCGAAGGAGCTCGGCATCAAGCCCGTGCTCGCCCTCACCGCCACGGCCACGCCATCGGTCGCCGCAGACATCCGCAAGGCTTTTGGCATTGAACCACCGGATCATGTTCAGACCTCCTTCCTGCGGTCCAATCTCCATTTTCGCATCACACCCTGCACCGCCCAGCAGCGCCTGCCTGTGCTCACCAAGCTGCTGCTGAAGCGCAAGGTGCCCTCCATCGTGTATGTGACACTGCAAAACACCGCCGAGCACGTGGCCACGCATTTGCAGAAGAATGGCGTGAACGCTCTCGCCTATCATGCCGGTTTGCCCGACGAACACCGGCACGCCGCGCAGGATGCCTTCATGAACGGCCAGACCGATGTCATCGTCGCCACCATCGCTTTCGGCATGGGCATCGACAAAGCCGACATCCGCGCCGTCTATCACTACAATCTTCCCAAGACCCTCGAAAACTACTCGCAGGAAACCGGCCGCGCTGGTCGCGATGGCAAGGTCTCCGTCTGCGAGCTGCTCGCCTGCGCGGACGACTGCATCGTGCTGGAAAATTTCACCTTTGGCGACACGCCCACGCCGCAGGCCATCCGCCAGCTTCTCGATCATCTGCTGCTCCAAGGCGCGGAATTCGATATCTCGATGTACGATCTCGCTCACGCCACGGACATTCGCCCGCTGGTCATCGAGACGGTCATCACCAACCTCGAACTCGACGGCATCCTGCGTCCTCTCGGCTCCTTTTACGCCAGCTATCAGTTCCGCTTCATTCAGCCCGAGCAGCGCATCCTTTCCGGCCATAAACCCGAGCGGCAGGCATTCCTCCGCCTGTTGTTTCAATGCGGCAAGCGCGGCACCAAGTGGATCACGCTGAATCCTGACGAAGCCGCCGCCGAACTCAATGAACCACGTGACCGCGTGCTCAAAGCACTCACCTGGCTGCAGGAATCCGGCGACATCGAGCTCAAGCCCAGCGGCAGCCGCCAGAAATATCGTCTATCCGAAGACGCGCATCGTCGTGACCCGAAGGAGATCACCAAAAAGATGCAGCAGCTCTTTGGGGAACGCGAACGCCGCGATGTCGAGCGCTTGAACGAAGTGCTCACCTTCGCCCAGCATCGCGGCTGCCTCACCCGCTGGCTCCTGCATTACTTCGGTGAAGAAATGGCCGCCGACTGCGGCACCTGCACCAGCTGCAAAGAGCGCGAAAAAGGCATCACCGACGAGTCACCTCGCGAAATCCCGCAGTCCGAGCCGCCGCCAATCACTGTCGAGCATGTCGCCGCCATTCACGATGTCATCGCCGAGCGCAAAGCCGCGCTGCGCTCATCCCGCCAGCTCGCCCGCTTCCTCTGCGGCCTCACCAGCCCTGCCACCACGCGTGAACGCCTCGGCAGACATCCCAGCTTCGGTTTGCTGGAGCGCATTCCCTTTGGCGATGTCCTCGCGCAGACGGAAACGATGCTGGGGTGAATCAAGGTGATCCTCACAGTTCTTTGTGAGGATTACTTTAGGGCTCAGCGATCAACGGCTTGTTCGGCGGAAACGCGGTAGTACCTGCGGCTCTGTTTCCCCAGCACAAACCAGCAAAGCAACGAGATGACTATGGCAAAACCGATCCACCGCCCAACTTCTAAGGTTTGGTCATCCGAGGCGCCAGGCCAGGAGATTTTGAACCAGGCACTCCCGAGGCTTAAAAGGGCGGCAATAGCCAGGCAAAGACTGACGAGCCAATAAACCCAAGGTTTTCGCTTCTCAGCAAGTATCGCTCTGCACGCGATCAGGCACCCAATAAACCATGCCCATGAGAACCAATCACCATGGAAGCTTGGAATACCAATGTGAAACGGCTCTCCTCCAAACCGGGTGAGGATCCATGATGCGCCTGCAAAGAAAAAGACGAATGCCAGGAGTAGAATTGAGCACCCACCCGTCAGCGCTGGCAATGCTAGACAACCCAAGGCAGCACGACTCGATGATGGTAGAGCAGGGGGGACATTGGCTGCTGAAGCCGGTATCGGCTTTTCAAAGCCTGAATCTGGACTCTGGTTGGAATCGCTCATCAGTCGTGAAGGCTAGTGGCTTGGTCGTCTTGCCACAAGAAGTGAGTTTAGGGATGGCTAAACAATTCCTTGCCAGAACTCCCCTTTTTTGGAGGTATGTCCCTCTCTCAATTCAACCATCATGCGCATTCTCCCGCTTCTTTCCATCCTCCTCGCCGCCGTCAGCCTGCGTGCGGAATCCCTGCTGCCGCCAAACGCCCGTGTCGCCGTCATTGGTGACAGCATCACCGAGCAGAAGATCTACTCCAAGTACATCGAGACCTACCTGCTCGCCTGCACCGGGCGCAGCGACATCAAGGTCTTTCAGTTCGGCTGGAGCGGCGAACGTGCCGGCGGCTTCGCGGCTCGCCTCGAAAACGATCTCGCGGTGTTCAATCCAAATGTCGCCACGACCTGCTACGGCATGAACGACGCCAGCTACAAGCCCTACGCCCCCGAGATCGGCGCTGAGTATGAGAAGAACATGCGTCTGGTCATCGACGGGCTGAAAAAGGTCGGCGTGAAGGTCATGGCCATCGGCTCCCCTGGTGGCGTGGACCCGGATTACTTCAAGAAAAACGTCACCGGCCAGGACTACAACGACAACCTCTCCCACCTGCGTGACATCGCCAAGAAACTCGCCGAAGAGAACAAGCAGCCCTTTGCCAACGTGTTTGACACGATGATCAGCGCTCTCACCAAGTCGAAGGCGGCGCTGGGCAAAGAATACGGTCCTTTCGGCGGTGACGGCTTCCATCCGGCACCTGCGGGTCAGCTCTTGATGGCGCAGGCATTTTTGAAGGCGCTGGGCTTTGAAGGCGATATCGGCACGGTCACGGTCGATATGAAAGGTCCCAACACCGCGAGCACCGGCCATACGGTCAAAGGTCTGCAACTCGGCAGCGTGACCCTGGAAAGCACCAAGTGGCCGTTTGTGTTCGACGCAGATCCTGCCTCGGCCAGCAGCAATCGCAGCATCCTGCCCTTCACCAGCTTCAATCAGGACCTCAACCGCTTCACCCTCAGGGTGCTGAACTTGGGCAGCGCCAAGGCCAAGGTCACCTGGGGCACCCAGAGCAAGGAATTCAGCCGTGATCAGCTCGCCACCGGCATCAACCTCGCCGCAGAGTTCACCAAGACCCCGTTTGATAATGACTTCGCCGCATTGACCAACGCCATCACCCAGAAGGAGAGCTATGAAACGATCCTGATCAAAAATCTCGTCACGCACATGCGCGTGATCGCCGCCGAAGCGGCCGAAGATCCCAAAGTGGCCGGGGCTCTGACGAAGCTGAAGAAGAAACTGGCCGATGAGCATGCCAAGCAGGACGCCAACGTCCGCAAGTTCATCAAGCCCGTCACGCACACGATCAAGGTCGACGAAATCCGCTGAGGCGGCACTCAGAGCAGGTCTTCCCAGGGCAGGCAGCGGTAGATGCAATACTCAAGCCGGCGCATCAGAGACGCGCCGGGTTCGATGCGTCGCACGGTTCGCCAGCCATTGGGAAGCTGCCCTGTCCAGAGGAAGGAGCCGCTGGCATCTCGCGTGATGTGCCAGCTGTTCTCCGGCTGCAAACCCTTCATCAAATGTGATTTCAAGCGCGCCGCGAATGCCGCGCTTTGGATGATCACGCCCGTCTCGGTATTGATGTATTTGGAGCGGGGATCCATGTTGTAGGAGCCGATGAACGACAGGCGGTCATCGATGACGAACCCTTTCGTGTGCATGCCCAGCGGCGTGAGTCTGCGGGCATGGATGTAGTCTTTACGATCTGCCGCATGGGAGTTGAGCTCAAAAAGGCTGACTCCGCTGTCCAGTACGCCAGCGCGACGGTTCGCGATCCCCGCCATCGCGGCTACCCCGTCGATGGAAGCCAGGGAATTGGTCAGCACCTGCACGTCCACACCACGCGCGGTGGCCGCTCTGAGCAGTTCCAACGTGTCTTTCTGGGGAATGAAATAAGCGGCATGCATCGTCACGTCGGACTTCGCCTTGCGAACGGCAGTTTCAATTTTGCGCCATACTGGTGAGGCTACTTGTCCCTGCCGCATCATGCGCTCCGGCGGGTCCGCTACAAATTCGTACTCAGCCCAGATCATGCGGCTCACGATGTTGTGCAGGGTGTCCAGTGACTCCGCCCGGCTCAGAGAGAGGGGGAAGGGGCGGCCGCTCCTCGCGGCGAGCGTGCGTTTTTTGCGTGCGATGTGCCGGCGCAAATCCTGGAGTTCTTCACGATCATGATCGGTGATTTTTGTCTGATCGCCCATGCGTGTCAGCGGCGAGCGCCAGAAGAGCTGAAAAGACCTGGCAGCCGCTTCCACCACCGGCCCTGCGGCGATGAAATCCAAATCCCGCATGTTGTGCCTTCGATCAATGCCAAAATACGCATCTCCCAGATTGCGCCCGCCGCCCATGACGAGGGTGCCGTCCGCGATCATGAGCTTGTTGTGCATGCGGCTTTGCATGCGGTCGATCTCACCGATCACCGGAATCGGGTTTCCGGCGAAGATGCCCTTGAGGTCGGTCATCGGATTGAAGAAGGCCACGCGGATGTTGGGGTGCGCCGCCAGCGCCGCAGAGCGCACCTCCACCTGGGCATCTGTGGTGTTGTCCAGCAGCAGGCGCACTTTCACACCTCGGTCGGCGGCTGCCAGCAGACGGTCGGCAAAGGTGGTGCCGACCACATCGTCTCTCCAGATGTAATATTGCACGTCCAGCGTGCGCTGCGCGGCCTCCACCATGGCCAGACGCGCCAGGAAGGACTCGCGGCCATCCTCCAGCATTTCAAATCCAGCCGTGCCCTCGCGGCGCACGGTGTGCTGGCGGCAGGCATGCGCGATGGTTTCCTGACTGACAAATCCCACCGTGGGTAGCGCGCCATTTTTCGGACCGGAGGTCCCGCAAGCTGCCTGCAGAATGAGTGTCCCACCAAGCAGTAGACGGGGCCATAATTTCATCAGGCAGGATTCCAGCGCGGAACAAAGATGCAAGTCCATCAAAAAACGAATCGCGAATGGCGTTCTAATCGGATGCTTTTAGCTGATCTCACCTGGCCCGCTGTGGCCGCCCTGGACAAAAACACCCCCGTCATCTTTCCCGTCGCCGCCTTGGAGCAGCATGGCCGGCACATGCCCGTCTTTACGGACAGCATGCTGACAAATGAACTCGTCCGCCGCACCGAGGCCGCCCTGGGAGAGCGGGTGTTGATCGCCCCGTTGACCTGGCTCGGAAATTCGCACCATCACATGGACTTCCCCGGCACCTTGTCCGCAGAGCCACGGCTGTATCTCGATCTGCTCAACGGCCTGATGGACAACTTCATCGCCCATGGCTTCAAGCGCCTCGTCTTTCTCAACGGCCACGGCGGCAACGACATCCCCGGCAAGCAGGCCGTCTTCGAAACCCGGCAGAAATATCGGGATCGCAGCGATCTGCTGCTCCTCTTCGCCACCTACTGGAACCTCGGTGCCGAGCCCTGGACTCGTGATCCTTCCATTCAGCAACGCGTCATGGGCCACGCCTGCGAATGGGAGACCAGCATGGTCCTGCGCCTCCGCCCCGAACTCGTAATCGATTTGAACAAGACGGGTGATGTCCCCTTCGGCAACGCCTTCGAGCCCGCCTCCCGCGGCTGGATCATGCCCGACCGCAGCGAGCCCGGCCACGTCGGCGATCCCCGCTCCGCCACCGCCGAAAAAGGCGAGGTGCTGTTCCAATGCTTCAGCGAGTCCGTCGTGAAGCTGCTGGAACGCGTGATTGCATGGGATGGGAAAACATGGGAAGGCTAACCGAAAGAATAAAACAATTGCCTGTGGATTCCAAACCTCGCTCTACATGGAAAGGGTGTCTCTGCGGCTTTGCGCTCTTTCTTCCCATGGCATGTGTCCAACACAAAACCATTCAGTCGGTTTCGAATCCCATGGATGCAGTATGGTCTCGGATTCGTGATCGTATCGACAAGCTGGGGGATGAACATGCGCATGAAGCTGATTGGCGTAAAGCCAGCGAGCCTCAGCCCGAGGTTGTCAGCTCGATTTCTGATTTGCATGAACAGACCAAGGACTTGGAGATTACCGCAGCCGAGAGAGAAGTGCTGCCGGCGGCTTTCAACAAGTCTTCACGGGTCGTTAACTTTGGATTCGAATGCAACTATCATGCGCTGGTCTTTTTCGACCAGGCAGGGAAATGCTGGAAGGTAATCAAATGGTGAATGTATGACTGCACAACGCTCCTCCCTCTGGAAATGGTATCTCTGCGGCCTCCTGCTGCTGGCCACAACGATCAATTACATGGACCGCCAGACGCTGGCGAATGCCTCAACCAGGGTGACGAAGGAGTTCCATCTGTCGCAGGAGCAGTATGGCGACATGGAGCTGGCGTTCGGTTGGGCGTTTGCGGTGGGATCTCTGGTGTTCGGCTTTTTGGCGGACCGGTTTCGCATTTACTGGCTCTATCCGGTGGTGCTCAGCGGATGGTCCCTGATGGGGATTGCTTCGGCGCAGACGGAAGGCTACTGGCCGCTGCTGACGTGCCGTGTGCTGCTGGGCTTCTTTGAAGCGGGCCACTGGCCGTGTGCCTTGAAGACGACGTTCGCACTGCTGCAGCCAAAGGACCGCACCATGGGCAACAGCGTGCTGCAGAGCGGGGCGTCCATCGGCGCTGTGGTGACACCCCCGCTGATGATCTGGCTCATGACGGACGAGCTCTCCAGCTGGCGTCTGGCCTTTGAAGCCATCGGCTTCATCGGGCTGCTTTGGGTGGTGCTTTGGTTCGTGTCGATGCGCAAAAATGATCTGGATGTGGTGGTGGAGGATGACCCATCGAAACGCGAGAGTATGTGGGGCATTCTTCGGGGCGGCCGCTTCTGGGCGCTGGCCATTTTAATCTTCGGTGCGCAGACCTGCTGGCACCTCTTCCGCGTTTGGCTGCCGAAGTTCATGCAGGAAGGACGCGGCTACTCGGAGACGGAGGCCCTCGCCTTCAATTCCGCCTATTACATCGGTACAGACATCGGCTGCATCGCCGCTGGGATCATCTCACTCTGGCTCGCCCGGCGGTTCACCATCTCCGCACACGGCGCCCGGCGGTGGGTGTATGCAGGCGCTTGTTTCATGACGTCGTTCAGCGTGCTGCTGCTCTGGCTGCCCAAAGGCTGGCCGCTCATGGGGGCCATTCTGATCGTCGGTGCCGGCGCCCTGGCTCTGTTTCCCTGCTACTACAGCTTTGTACAGGAGCTTTCCGACCGCCATGTGGGAAGGCTCACCGGCTTGCTCAGCACCTGGGTGTGGGCAGTGTCATCCCCCATGCACAAGCTCTTCGGCAGACTCGTGGATGAAACGAAGTCCTTTGATCTCGGCATGGCGATGGCTGGTCTTGTACCTTGGCTCGGCGTCATCGCCATGAAGCTTCTGTGGGACACGCAAAAGTCGAAGGACCCGGCAGCTGCGGTGCGTTGAGTGGGCATGATTCGTCTGCTGACCCCCGTCTTGTTCGTCGTTTCGGTGCTGCACGCCGCCGAGCCCTATGAACTGAGGCTCGAAACAATCACCAAAGGCTATGACGGTACAATGTGCTGGGTGCATCCGCGTGCAGGCGCCATCCCCGGCAGCCCTCCGCAGGTCGTGCTGACCATGCAGAAGCTGCTGCTCACGGGTAGCGATGTCTTTTATGCGCTGAACCATGTCAGCACCTCCGATCTCGGCAAGTCGTGGACTCAGCCGGTCGAGCACACGAACACCCTGGGTCGGCGTGCGGAACCAGATGGCGTGATCGTAGCCGCCTGTGACTTCACCCCGAAGTGGCATGCAAAATCAGGCAAACTCCTCGGCATCGGCCACACCGTGCGTTATTCCGGCGACAAGGTCATTCATGAACGCCCCCGCGAAACCTGCTTCTCCGTCTATGATCCGCAGAAGTCCACCTGGACGCCATGGGCCACATTGCCGATGCCCTCAGATCCGAAATTTGAAAATGCAGGCGCAGGTTGTGTGCAGCGGGTGGATTTGGAAAACGGTGACATCCTGCTGCCCATCTACTTCAAAGCCAAAGGAGATAAATACTACTGCGTCACCGTGTTGCGCTGCAGCTTTGACGGCAGCACACTGCGCTTCATTGAGCAGGGCAATGATCTCGCACTGGAATCCGGGCGCGGTGTGTATGAGCCGTCATTGATCCGTTGCGCGGGTAAATTCTATCTGACCCTGCGCAATGACACCGCAGGCTACGTGTGTGTCAGCGATGACGGCCTGCACTTCAGCGAACCGAAACGCTGGGACTGGAGCGGCGGCGGCGATCTGGGCAACTACAACACCCAGCAGCACTGGGTGGCGCACAAAGACCATCTCTACCTCGTTTACACCCGCAAAGGCGCGAACAACGATCACGTCTTCCGCCATCGCGCCCCGCTTTTCATGGCGGAGGTGGACAAGGCCGGCCTCACCGTGAAACGCGAAACCGAACGCATCCTGGTGCCTGAACGCGGCGCACGACTCGGAAACTTCGGCGTGTGCGAGGTCAGTGAAAACGAAACCTGGGTCACCGTGGCCGAGTGGATGCAGAAGAACGGCCCGGACATCGTCATCAAGCCCGACAACAAGTATGGCGCTGACAACAGCGTCTATGCCGCGCGCATCCTGTGGAAGGATGGCAAATAGCCTGCATCAGCCCAGATACTCCCCCGCAATGACCTCCTCCTCGCCCTCATTCTCATGGATGGCACGGGATATGACCCGTTCGGTCACTTCATCGAGGTAAGTTTGCAGTACCTTGCTGAGTTCGAGAAACTCGGGCCACAGCGTTTCATCCACAAAACTGCGCGGCACTCGGACCATCACCGTGGTCCGCCTCTGACGCGCATAGCGGTACGGTCTGAGCTCATATCGGCGTAGCAGGGCGGTGAAAAGTTTTTTCGACCAGCCATCGGCAAGGGTGAACTTGTACTCAATGGGCCGCTCGATCTTGGCGGTCTCACCCAGCCGTCGTTTGATGCGCATGATGGCATCGGCGGCGGCTTCTTTCTCACCGGGAGTCGCAGCGCCTGCATAGAGCCGCTCGATTTTGCTGAGCTTGTCGAGAAGGTCCTGTTCGCGCATGCAGGTTCTTTCTCAAACCAGGCGCACTTGTCAACGCAAGCCCCGCTTAGGAAGCGCGGCGGATGCCACGTGTCGCCAGGATGTTGCGCACCAGCCGCAGCATGTCGGCAGGCTCATAGGGCTTTGGCAGCACGGCGGCAAAGCCATAGGCTGCCGGATTGGCCATCACCGGATCATCCGAGTAGCCGCTGGAAACGATGGCAAAGACTTCAGGGTCGATGGCGCGGAGTTTTTCCATCGCACGCACACCACCCATGCCATTGGGAATGCTGAGGTCGAGAATGACGAGGTCAAAGGCCCGGCCTTGGGTCACGCTTTCCTGGTACATGCGCACCGTTTCACTGCCTTCGGAGCTCTCAGCCACATCGAAGCCGTTGCCAGTAAGATTGCGGACAATCAACGAGCGCACCAGCGGATCATCCTCCAGCACCAGAATGCGCGGATTGGCAGCGTTCAGTTCCGGTGCCGCGTCGAACACCTTGCTGAGGCCAAAGGCATCGGCTTCCTCACCATCGGAATCCAGCGGCAGGTAGAAGCGCACCGTGGTGCCTTTCCCATGCTCGGAACTGACGGTTAGCGAGCCGCCGTGGGCTTTCGCAATGGATTCGCAGACCGTGAGGCCCAGCCCAGTCGCATTGTCAGCCTTGCGGGTGCTGAAGTAGGGCTCAAAAATATGCGGCAGATGCTCCGTCGTGATGCCTTCACCTTTGTCTTCGACTTCGATGGCGAGGCCTGAAGGCTGGAAGTTCGTGTCGGTGACCATTTCACCCGGGAACATCTCGGCGTGATCAGGCGCGAAGCAACGCACGGTGATTTCCCCGCCATCGGGCTGCGCCTGTTCGGCGTTGCGGATCAGATTGCTCAGCAGGCGGCGGATCTGGGCACCATCAATGGCTATTTGCGGCAGGCCGGGCTGTACTTCGATCCGATACTCCACGCGATTCGCACGCGTGTGGTGCGTAAAGAAGGTCTCAATAAGGTCGCCAAGGCGGATCTGTGTTTTGATCGGTGCACCGCCACGGGCAAAGGTCAGCAGTTGCTGCACAAGGTTCTGCGCCTGCAGCGTGGCCTGCTTGGCCGTGTGCAGTTCAGGCAGAGTGATGGCATTGCGCAGGCGCATCTCGGCCAGCGAGATGTTGCCCAGCAGCACGGTAAGCAGATTGTTGAAATCGTGGGCAAAGCCACGCGCCAGCAGCCCGAGTGATTCCAGGCGGTCGATGCGATTGCGGCGTTCCGCTTCCTCGCGCCGCGCCGTCACATCCTGCACCAGGAGCAGCAGGCCTTCTCCGAAGGGGTAACCGCGCAGTTCCAGCCAGATCTGTTTTTCGTCCAGGTAAAGCTCACGGTTCACCGTCTCCCGGTGCAGCATGGCATGGGCAAAGGCCTCATGATGCAGTTCGCGGGTCGCGCTGGGCATGATGTCCCACAGCGAAAGACCCAGCATGTTCTGCAGGTTGCGGTCAAAGAGGCGCAGCGCGCTCGCGTTGGCATAGGTCACCCGCCAGCGGGCATCCAGCGCAAACAGCGGGTCGGAAATGCTCTCCACCACATCCACGAGTGGCGCAGTACTGCGGTTCGGGATAGGCGTTGCTTCCACCGGCGCTGGCACAGCAGCGGCTCGGAAGAGAATGATGAGCCCGGTCAGCTGGCCCTGCGCATCACGCAGCGGTGCCGTACGGTCCTGGATCGGTACACGCTCACCCGCCAGGGTCGTGAGGTAAACCGTGCGCTCAGCGGCTTGCGTAGCTGACTCCGCAGAAAGAATCTCCGCAGGCTCACCCGTGCTCTGATAAATACGAAACACCTCGTTCAAGGAACGGCCGACGGCCTCCTGCGCATCCCAGCCCGTGGCACGGGCGGCGGAGGGGTTCATAAACACCACGCCTCCAGACAGATCCGCGGCGATCACGCCATCAGCCAGGCTTTGAAAAGCCTCAAAGTAGCTGTGTTCACGGCGCTGGCGCTCGTTCTCTTCAAAATGGCGCTGCGCAGCCACTTCCACGGCAAGTCGCAGTTCGTCGTGATTGAAAGGCTTCAGCAAGTAACCATGGGGGTGCGTTCCTCGAGCGCGGGCCACGGTGTCCAGATCCGCGCAGGCTGTAACATAGACGATGGCCACTCGGCTGCGGCTCTGCAGCTCACGGGCGGTGTCAATCCCATCCATCTGCCCCGCTAAGTGAACGTCCATCAAGACCAGATCAGGCCGAAACTCATCCAGCCGCTCCAGTGCTTCCTCTCCAGAAGCGCAGATGGCGACCACCACATAGCCAAGTTTGCCAAGGGTCGTGGCCATGTCGCAGCCCACGAGGCCCTCGTTCTCGACGATTAATATACGAATGCGGTCAGAATTGGTCATTTCCCCGTTAGTTCCATTATTCTAACCGATATGAATTAGAAACGCCATAGGAATTCTAAGTCCTTTTATTCGACTGGTGAGAATTTGCCAGAAAGGACTCACGGTCCGGACGGCACTTGTCCGGATACCTTGCCTGTTGGTACTGACAGGGCCGTTGTTTGCTGAGACATAGAAATTTACATCAGTGCCTTTGCACAGCCCTTCTTCACCGCACCGCTCAAATGAGGCATAGTGGCTTCTGAAAAAAAAGAAGCCTGCGAAAATTTGGCTCGCCATCCCTCCTGTTCTTTTAATAACCTTGCTGCTCACTTCACAAAATCTCTCTCATGAAATCGTTCCTCGCATTTCTTGCTGTTCTGGCTCTCAGTTTCTCGCTCTCCGCCGCTGAAACCGCTCCGCCAACGAAAAGTCCGGAGAAACCCTCAGCCAAAGTGGAGGCTGTAGCCAAAACACTCGCGCCCCAAGAAAGGGCCCAGTTGCTGACTTTGCTGAACCAAGGTGATCTGGCGGCGCTCATGGCGATTCCCGGCATTGGTGAAGTTCGCGCCAAGGGTATTCAAAAAGCCCGTCCCTTGCCCGATGTGACCAACGTGGTCAGTGTCGATGGCATCGGCGAGGGCATTTTTGCTCAAATGGTCGCCTATGCGAAGGCAGGCTTTCCCCAGCCGGAGAAAAAAGCTCCCGCCAAAAAGAAGTCCTCGCCGAAGAAAGCGGACGCCCCGAGCCCAAAATAGCCTGCAGAGGGGAGCTTTGGAGCCCCTGCCGCTCATTCAGGCGATTCAAGGCCCATTTCGGCCTGATTTTGGGATTCCGGCCCGACCTTGTGAAATTTTTCACAAATAGCGGTTGCCGCACTGCGGGACGTTCGGATAATCAAACCCGGTTCTCCTGCGGTTCCCTGCTCATACATGGCCACTATCATTGTACAACGTCCCAAACTTGCCTGGCATGAACGCTGGTTCATTTCCACGCTGCTGAAAGGGCTGAAAATCACGATTGGGCACGGCATCAAGACCTTCCTCCAGATCGCCGGGGGCAAGCCCAAGGTCACGATGGAATACCCGGAGCAGAAGTGGGACGAGCATCTGCCCGAACACTATCGTGGCGCCCCCGCCCTCGTCACCGACGAGCAGGACCGCGAGCGCTGCGTCAGCTGCCAGCTCTGCGAGTTCATCTGCCCGCCCAAGGCCATCAAAATCATCCCCGGCGAGATACCCAGCGATGACCCGTGGGCCAAGGTCGAGAAGCGGCCCAAGGAATTCGACATCGACATGATTCGCTGCATTTACTGCGGCATGTGCGAGGAGGTCTGCCCGGAGCAGGCCATTTTCCTGCGCAAAGACTACGCCATCACCGGTCTCTCACGCCAGGAGATGGTGCACAACAAAAAGCGCCTCTATGAAATCGGCGGCCAGCGCGTGGGGCTGGTGAACAAGTGGAACGAGCTCAAGTAATGCCCCCTCTGCTGTTCTATCTCTTTGCACTGATCACCCTGGGCTTCGGCTTCCTGGTCGTCACCGGTCGCAATCCAGTCACCTGCGCTCTCGCGCTTGCGGCCAGCTTCGTCGGCCTCGCCGCGCTGTTCCTCAGTCTTGACGCCTATTTTATAGGAGTCATCCAGATTCTCGTCTACGCCGGCGCAGTGATGGTGCTCTTCCTGTTCATCATTATGCTGCTGGACATCAAGACGGAGGAGGGCAAGAAAATCAATGTCCCCGCCATCGTGTCCGGTGTGCTGCTGGCGGTGTTGCTGACTCTGCAGATCATCGCAGTTGTCGGCAGTACTGAACTGGCGAATAAAACCTCGCAAAATACCCCCCTGGCTCTGGCCGAGGCGGCCGGAAAGATCGGCAAAGCGGCGCTTCCCACGATTACCAACGACCTCAAAGCAGGCACGCTGCCTGATGCCAAGCTGATCGGCTTCACCCTTTTTGATCAATACGGCTTCCACCTTCAAGTCATCGGCCTGCTCCTGCTCGTCGGTACGATCGGTGTCGTCGTTCTCAGCAAACGCGAAAGGAGCGCCCCATGATCACCCTTGGCCACTATCTCGTTGTCAGCGGCATGCTGTTCTCTCTGGGTCTCGCTGGCGTCATTGCCAGAAGAAACATCATCATTGTCTACATGTGTCTGGAGATGATGCTCAGCGCAGCCAATCTCGCTCTCGTCGGCTTCTCCCGCTTTCATCTCGTCAACGGCCTGCCGGATTACACCGCGCAGTCGCTCGTGTTCTTCACCATCACCGTGGCTGCTGCTGAAGTGGCCGTGGGTCTCGCCATCATCGTGGCTCTCTTCCGCTCCAAGCAGAGCGTGGATGTGGAGTCCGTCACCAAACTTCAAGGATAACGCGCCCGCATGCACGCCAGCATCATCCTACTGCTGCCATTCTTTTCGGCGCTCGTCATCCTTCTGGGCCACCGTCAGCTCAAAGGGGCTTCCGTGCTCATTTCGGTGGGTTCCTCGATCATCTCCTTCATCGCCTGCCTGTTTTTCCTGGCGGCTGAAGACGACAACAAGCTGCTCCTGCCCTTCCTCGATGTCGGCGGCCATTTCCATGCAGGCATTGAGGTCCTGATCGACAAGCAGAGCCGGGGCATGATGTTCATCGTCAGCTTCATCGGCATGCTGGTGCACATTTTCTCGCTCGGCTACATGAAGGACGACGACGCAAAGCCGCGCTTCTTCGGCTCGCTCTCACTCTTCATGTTCTCCATGACCGGCATCGTGCTGGCTGGAAACCTGATCATGATGTTCATCTTCTGGGAGCTCGTCGGTCTGAGTTCCTACCTGCTCATCGGCCACTGGTATCAAAAAGCCAGCGCCGCCGAAGCCTGTAAAAAAGCCTTCCTCACCAACCGCATTGGCGACTTCGGCTTCATGATCGGCATTTTGCTGCTCTTTGGGGCCAACCACGGCAGCGTGAACCTCGATGATCTCGCCACGGCCTTCAAATCAGGCCCGCTGGCCCCCGGCGCACCCGGTTACAGCGCAGGTTTCACCACGGCCGCCGCTTTGTGCATCTTCCTCGGCGCGGTCGGCAAATCCGCCCAGTTCCCGCTCCATGTCTGGTTGCCGGACGCCATGGAAGGCCCCACCCCCGTCTCCGCCCTCATCCACGCCGCCACCATGGTCGCTGCAGGTGTTTACATGCTGGTGCGTGTGAGCTTCCTCATTGAGGCTTCGCCCTTGGCGGCGGAAATCATCGCCGGCATCGGCTGCTTCACCGCCTTGTTGGCGGCCTTGATGGCCACCCAGCAGAACGACATCAAGCGTGTGCTGGCCTATTCCACCCTCTCCCAGCTCGGTTACATGGTCATGGCCGTCGGTGCCGTGGCGATGGCTGCCCAGCACGGCCACGAGGCGCACGGCCCGAATCCCGGCCATCCGGCCATGTTCCACCTCTATACGCACGCCTTCTTCAAGGCGATGCTCTTCCTCGGCTCAGGTGCCGTCATCTATGCCTGTCACCATGAGCAGGACATCTGGAAGATGGGTGGTCTTCGCAAGCACATGCCCGTCACCTTCTGGACCTTTCTCATCGGCACTCTGGCATTGATGGGCCTTCCATGGGTTACCAGTGGATTCTACAGCAAGGAAGGCATCTTGGGAGCGGCTTATGACAGCGGCTGCAGCATTCTCTTCCACTCCGCCACGCTCACAGCACTGCTGACTTCGTTCTACATGATGCGGTTGGTCATCATCGCCTTCTTTGGCAAGCCCCGCACCGAATCTGCGCATCATGCCACCGAGGTGCCTGTGATCATGCTGCTTCCTCTCGTCCTGCTGGCGGTCTTTTCCATCTTCTCCGCCTGGGACGGCTTCGCCACGCCGCTGCAGGCCTACAAGCCGGCGCATGAACCGCCCCATACCACGGTGCTGGCGGCTTCCATCCTGGCATTCCTCGTTGGCACCGGCGGTGCCATCTACCTCTATCGCGGCAAGGACAAGGACCCGATCAGCATCAAGCTCTTCGCCAACAAGTTCTACTTCGACGAAATCTACGCCGTCATCGTCCGCATCTGCCAGGACCGCCTCGCTTGGATCGTCACCGCCTTGGAGCGTGTGTTTGTCGATGGCCTCATCGCCCGCCTGCCCACGGCGATCGTTGCCCGTCTCGGAGCCGCCACCCGTCTGCTGCAGGGCGGCCATCTGCAAGGCTACACCTTCCTGCTGGGCGGTGGTGTCATTGCTGTGATTTATCTTGTCGTGTTTGTGCTGCCCCGCATGGGCCATTGATGGAGAAACTGAATGAGCGTTCTTGAACTAATCATCGCACTCCCGCTGCTCGCCGCTCTGGCGATCTGGCTCGGTGCGCCTGCCCGCGCTGCATCCCTCGGTGCCACGTTCATCAATCTGATCTTCGTGTTCTACACGGCGGTTCAATACTGGGGCAAAACGGGCCTCGCTTTCACCCATTCCCGCCCGATCCTCGAAAATCCATCGCTCAGCTTCGCCGTCGGTGCGGATGGCATCTCGATCATCCTCGCCCTGCTCACCGGGTTGGTGATGCTCGCTGCCATCTGGCAGATTGAGGATCGTCCCCCGATCTTCTACGTATCCTCGCTGCTCATCGGCGGTGGCGCCCTTGGGGCATTCCTCACCACGGATGTCTTCTTCATCTACGCATTCCATGAGCTCGCGTTGATCCCGACCTTCCTCATGATCGCGCTGCATGGCCGTGCCGAGCCTGCCCAGCGCAAAGCCGTTGCATGGAAGGCCACCATTTACCTCGGTGTCGGCAGTCTCGTCCTGCTCGCCGGTTTGGTCTGGCTGGTGCTCGAATTCAGCGGCGGCTCCAAGCTCACCTTCGACCTCGAAGCCCTCCGCAGTCAGGCCAAGCTCAATCCCTTGCCCGACGCCAAGCAGGCGCAGATCTTTTTTGTCCTCCTTCTTGGGTTTGGCTCCCTCGTCAGCCTCTTCCCCTTCCATAGCTGGGCCGCGCCGGCTTACGCCACAGCACCCACTCCCGTGGCCATGCTGCATTCCGGCGTGTTGAAAAAATTCGGTCTCTACGGCCTCATCCGCATCGCGCTTCCGCTGCTTCCTCAGGGAGCTCATGTGGAATGGGTGCAGAACGCGCTGCTCTTGATGCTGCTCGGCAACATCCTCGTCATGGGCCTCGTCACCATCCATGCGAGCCGCCTCGACAATACCTTGGCCAACTCCAGTGTCATGCACATGGGCTACATCTTCCTCGGCATTGCCGCAGGAACCGAGATCGCCCTGAAAGGCGCGGTGATCCTCATGTTCGCACATGGTATCTCCATCGCGTTGCTGTTCGGCCTTTGCGGCCGCATGCGCAATCAGCTTGGCACTTTGGAGTACAACAAGCTCGGTGGCCTCGCCACTCATGCTCCAGCGTTCACGGTGTTGTTCGCCTTTGGCTCCTTTGCTTCCATCGGCCTCCCAGGCCTCACCAACTTCGCCGGCGAAGTTTTGATCTTCCTCGGCAACTTCACCGAATTCAAAGCAGGCGTCCTGACCAATTTGCAATGGACCGTCATCCTGGCGCTCTGGGGCGTGGTGATGTCCGCAGTTTACATGCTGCGCGCCTACCGCAGCATCTTCCACGGCAGTCCTGCCACAGGCCTCTTCATGATCGATCCTGTGTTCTCCCAGCGCGTGCCGTTCATCATGCTCGCCACCACGCTGCTTGTCACCGGCTGCTGCCCTTGGCTGCTGCTCAACCTCATGAAATCCGCGCTGTAGTCCTGCCATGAGCGTTTTCACCATCGAAGCCGGCCTCGCCATTCTCGGACTCGTCCTCCTCTTGCTGGAGGCCTTCAAGCCCGACATCTCCCGTCGCACTCTCGGTCTCACCGCCATCGCTGGCGCCGCCCTCGCGCTCGTGCTGTTGACCATCGCGCCGCACGACTCTGCCAGCCTGCCCGGCTTCATCCAGCCTTGGCATCAGCTCGACAGCCTCGCCCTCTTCTACAAGGGCTTTGCGCTCGTCATCACCATTCTCGTGCTCTGGCTCACGCTGGAATGCGCCCCCTACCTCACCCGTTTCACTGTCGATGGCAAACTGGCCGAAATGTTCAGCCTGCCGCTCATCGTCTGCGCCGGCATGATGTGGATGGCCTCCGCCCGCGACCTCGTCACCGTCTTCGTTGCGCTCGAACTCGTCACCGTCTCCTTCTACGTCCTCGTCGCCTTCGCCCGCAAAAGCGCCTTCAGCCTTGAAGCCGGCGTCAAATACCTCATCCTCGGTGCTCTTTCCACCGGCGTCCTCGTCTATGGCATCGCCTGGATCTACGGCGCCACCGGCACCATGAGCTTCGATGGCATCGCCAAGGCGCTCGCCAATCCTGCCACCAGCAAAACCACCGCGCTCTTTGGTGCCGCTGTGCTGCTCTGCGGGCTCGGCTTCAAAGTCGCCGCCGCTCCTTTCCACATGTGGGTTCCGGACGTCTATCAGGGCGCTCCCACTCCTGTGACCGCCTTCCTTTCCGTCGGTTCTAAAGCCGCTGGCTTCGTCGTCCTCACTCGTGCCCTGGACGCCTTCATGGCCGAAGGCTCCATCATTGGCAGCGAGGTCCAGGGCTTCCTGCTCGTCATCGGTTCGCTCACCGCCCTGCTCGGCAGTCTGCCCGCCATGTTCCAGACCAGCGTCAAGCGTCTGCTCGCCTACTCCAGCATCTCCCACGCAGGCTACCTTCTCCTCGCGCTCGCCTGCCGCGAAAGCGCCCGTTTCGATCTCTCCTCCGGTGGCGTCGTCGCCTTCTACCTCGCCACCTACCTGCCCATGACCGTCCTCGGCTTCCTCGGCCTCGGCCTCATGCGCGCCAACGGCCTTGGCGAAGACATCAAGGACTTCACCGGACTTGCCAAACGCAACCCGCTGCTCGCGTTGCTGATGACCATTTCCTTCGCCTCCCTCGCCGGTCTGCCGCTCACCGCTGGTTTCCTCGGCAAGCTCTTTGTCTTCCTCGGCCTCGCCGACCACGGCTACTGGGGTGCCATGAGCTGCGCCGTCATCGCCGCCGCCGCCGGTTTCTACTACTACTTCAAGACCATCCTCGCGATGTACACCACCGAAGGCACCGACGTCCCCGCGCTCACCTTCTCAGGTCCCGCCAAAGCTGTCGCCGGTGCCCTGGCTCTCGTCATCCTGATCCTTGGTGTCTATCCCAAGCCACTGCAAAGCGTTCTGACGTCAGATCGCCCTGCTGTCGTGGCGAAGTGAAGGGAAGAATGATTTGTAGGCTGTGTGATGACTTGGCCTGTCAGTAAACATTGACAGGTTTAGGCCAAACCAGATACATAAGCCGCATGAAATTTCGGCTGCTCCTCGGTTCGGTTCTGCTTGCATGGCTGAGCTTTCATTCTGCCGCCAATGCGCAGACCAAGTCTTCCGGTCCTTCCATCGATGATTTGATCGACTGGTCTGATCCTCTGGCTCTGACGCAGCAAAAGCTGATCAGCTTTTTAGATGCGCACAGTAAAGACCGACGCAAGCCCTCATACACCATCGTGACAGATGAATCGGAGAGCCGAGTGACTTTTCACCCTGGGAATTCGGCTCAAGGTAGCATGTTGGAAGACACCATGTTTGGCGGCCTCTTTGAGGTTACGCACGTTGCCGTAAGCTGCTACCGCACCAGCTCTTCCTTCGACATAACACTCAACAATAGGAACGTGACGAAGAAAAAGCTGGCCGCACTTGAGATCCTTCTCGCGCAAAAAACCGGCGATTCTCATCCCAAAGAGGTCCCGGTTGGGTCGTCGGGTCAAACGGCGCTGTGGTGGGTAAATCCAAAATATAGGGTTGGTATTACTTCGGATGCTTATTCATTGAACTTTTCCATCTCAGGCGTGCCCCCCACGCCGCAGCCTTCTCAACGACAGGCTGCAAGCGAGCCCGACAAACAGCCGACATTGTCTGCAAATCTCGACGCCCTGCTGAACTTCGCTGGATTGTGGCAGTGGACACCAGCTGATCTCGAAAAGAACTACGTGCTGAAACTCCAAGATCAGGACAAGCAGCCGAAGCCGCCGCAGTTTGAATGGGTGAGCAGCTCCAAAGACCGCGCGCGCTTCTCCCGCCACATGTTCACCAACGCGGAGACCAAACTGACCATGTTTGGCGGCTCCATCAAAGTGGAAGAAGCCATTCTCGAATTCGTCAACGGCAAAGCCGCACGCGCCACCATCTCCTTCTACAATCGCGGCGACTCGGGCGATATCACCACGGCGGAATTCGACCGCATTTTCAAATTGATCGGTCAAAACCTCAGTCAGGTGATGAAGGTCGCTCCCAAACGGCAGATATTGTCCTCCAATGCCGCCCTGCCAGTCACCGGCTGGAACTGGACTTCGCCCAGCGGCGTCGCCCTGCTTGAGTACAACGAATACAACACACCCGGCAAAGTCACCAAGCCTGAGTTCCTGCGCCTGAAACTCGCCGCACCCAATCAGGCCGACTGGAGCATGGGCAAGATGGCCACCGGCGTTCAGCGCATGGAACTGCTCCAGCGTGTGAAAAAGACGGCTGAAGGTGATGTCTACATTTCCGGCGTACCCATGGTGGATCAGGGGCAGAAAGGCTACTGCGTCGCTGCCAGCTGCCAGCGCCTCTTTGAATACATGCGCATTCCCTGTGACCAGCACGAGATGGCCAAACTCGTCAGCATCGATGCTCAAGGCGGCGCCGATATCACCACCATGCAGAAGAGCCTCGCCAAGATCGATGGAGCCTTCAACGTGACTTTCAAACCGCTGATCAATCCCGAACAGTATTACTCCAGAGGCAAGCGCCGTGTCTCAGAGAAGGAGTTCCTCTCCATCATCAAGGAATACACCGACAAAGGCGTGCCTCTGCTCTGGGGTTTGTTCCTTGGCCAGAAGCCCGAAGATCCACCGCTCCCAAACGGTGGGCAGGTCAGCGGCGGCCATATGCGCATGGTCATTGGTTATAACCTGGCCAAGAACCAGGTGCTCTTCACCGACTCCTGGGGCGCTGGCCACGAGCTGAAGCGCATGGCGCTGCTGGATGCCTATGACGTCACCTTGGGCCTCTACTCCATGGCTCCGCGCGGGTTGTGATCAGGGTGCACGTCCTTCTTCGACATCCATCATGTCAAAGAACGTCACCAAGTCTTCGCGATGAGCCAGGCCAGCCTCGGCCCGCTGCTTGATGAGCCCTTCACTGGCAGCATCGCGCCAGCCGCGCTTGTGCATGAAGCCGTTCCAGATTTCAATCTGCTCTGCCGTCGGCCGGTTGCCATTCAGGCAGCACCATTCCAGGATTTCTTCGTCCGTTCCACCAGCCAGCGTGCGCTCTGAAAGCTCATTGAAGTCCACCCCGAGAAACTTGCACACACGCTCGTCAAAGGTGCGGTTCCCCGGCATGTAGCCCAGGTGGTAGCCATCGGGCAGTTTGCCTTCCTTGGCGTTGAGCCGGATTTTATCGAGAATGCGCCCAAAGACGGCGATGCCGCCGACCAAATCACGAGGAGAACGAATGGGAAATGCCATGCGCCTTTTTAACGAGGACGCATGGCAAAGTCAATCCACCGCCTTATTCCGCTTTCTTCTTCCCTTTGCCCGCCGGCTTGGCGGCAGCAGCCACCTTTTCTCCGGGCTTCGGCAGCGTGGCCTTCACCTCTTCCCACGCAGGATTGAGCGTCGCTTCACTCAGTGAGAAGTTACGGAAATCCACCGATTGGCCGCTCACCGTGAATCCGGGGCTGGCTTTCTCAGTCAGGAAAAGGTCACTGGCACCCCAGGCCACGAGGTCATCCACCTTCCCCAGCATTTTATCGCCCACCATTTCCAGGCGGACCTTGTGCCAGCCTTCACCGAGTTCCGTGGGAAAACGGGCAAAGACGACCGCCTTGTCCGGCCCCTCATGGTCATTGTCATCACGCTGCACCGTCACCGTCTTCGGCGTGATGCTGATGCGCGCCATGTGGTCCTTGACGGCATTGATCGAAAGGCTCGTGCTCTTGGCCCCTGAAAACTTGAACTCATACTCAATGACAAAGTCCTTCAGCTTGTTGGGCAGGCGGGTCACCGCACCATGCTTGTCAGCCTCCAGTTCAGAGCCACGCAGCACACCGTCCACCGCCTCCCACTTGCCCTTGGCCGCTTTCCACGGAGCGCCTGCACCGTCGTTGAGCTTGTTTTCATAGATGACTTTGCCGGGGATGGCCAGCAGCGGCTTGTCCTCGCCACGTGCAGCGAATGCGGCAAGAGCGAGCGTCAGGGTGAGCAGGGAAGTGTGTTTCATGGGCCGTTGTGAACGACAGCACTGCATCCATGTTGCGCGAAAATTCCCGACCTGATAGAACCAGCGCATGCGCACGATCACGGTCTGCCTCACTCTCCTGCTCACCCACATGCAAGCCGCCGAACCCAATGCCGTCGCCGATGCCTGGCTGGCAAAAGCAAAGATCGCCCCACCCTTGCGGGTGCCCACCACACTGGAGGCCTGGCAGCAGCAGCGGACTCAGATCCGCGCGAAGTTAAACGAACTCCTCGGAGACCTCCCTCCGCGGCCACCGGTATCCGCGTTTCAAGTGATCACTCGCGAAGACAAAGGCAGCTACACTCTGGAGACGATCCAATTCGACAATGGCGCAGGCGAGACCGTGAAAGGCTATGTCTTTGTGCCGAAGACCGCCACAGCACAGAGCAAGGCTCCGGCCATCCTCTACTGCCACTGGCATGGCGGGCAGTACGACATCGGCAAACAGGAGCTCCTGCAAACGAACGCCACACCCGTCGCCGCAGGCCCCGCATTGGCAGCAGCTGGTTACGTCGTCCTCGGCATCGACGCCCCTTGTTTCGGCGAGCGCAACGGTCAGGGCCCCGACGGCCCGCAGCAGAAAGGCGGCAATGGCGAGATGACCGCCGCCAAGTTCAATCTCTGGGCCGGTCGCACTCTCTGGGGCATGATGCTGCGCGATGATCTCACCGCGCTCGATTACCTCTGCTCACGCCCGGAAGTAGACGCGCAGCGCGTCGGCGTCACCGGCATCAGCATGGGCTCCACCCGCAGCTGGTGGATCATGGCGCTGGATGACCGCCCCCGCGCCGCAGTGTGTGTAGGCTGCATGACGCGCTACGAAGAACTCATCCGCGCCGGCATGCTCAAGGCCCACGGCATTTACTACTTCGTCCCCGGCATGCTCAAACACTTCGACACCGAAGCCGTCATCGCCCTCGGCGCACCACGCCCCATGCTCTTCATGACCGGCGATCAAGACAGCGGCTCACCCACCGATGGTGTGCGTCATATCGGCGAAATCGTGAGCCAGATCTACCTTCTCAATGGCCTGAATGCGGCTGAGTTTTTTGAAAACGAGATCTACCCCGGCGTCGGTCACGTGTATCTGCCCGAGATGTGGGAGAAGACGGTGCAATGGATGGACCGCTGGGTGAAGAACGGAAATCCAGCCAAGTAGGTCAAGGCTGCGCTCAGGCGCATCTTGACCTCCATCCCTCCTACCACGAGCTCAAGTCATCATGCAGCCGCTCCATCTCACGGGAGAAGGCAGCTCGTTCCGGCATGTCAGGCTCGCCGTAAGGCACGATTTCGATGACGTTCTTGCGCAGCGCAGTGATGCCGCTGCCGCCGTCCGCCTGCTGAATGCTGTTCCATGCACAATCCGCAAAGCGTGCGGCAAGGATGCAATCCTGCGGCGTGGTGTGGCCGCCGCGCTGCAAATGACCAAGCACAGAAGGACGCACTTCAAGGTCGGGGAAGGGGGCTCCGGCACGTTGGAAATACTGCTGGAAGGCATCCATCAGCACGTAGGCGCGGTTGCGCTTCTGCGGCGGATCAAACTCCACGCCTTCCGCCACCAGCACGATGGCGTGGCCGCGTCCGCGCGTCATGGCGCCTTCGATCTTGGCCGCAAGCTTCTTCATGGCCTCCTCGTTTAGCGCTCCCGACTCCGGGGTGACGATCATCTCTGCACCCGAAGCAAGGCCGGCCATCCGCGCCAGATCTCCGCTCGCGCGGCCCATCGTTTCCAGCACCATCACGCGGCGGTGGCTGCGTGCCGTGTCAATGAAGTGATCCACCGCCCAGACGAGCGTGTTCACCGCCGTATCGACTCCCAGCGCCATGTCAGTAAATTGAAGATCGTTATCAATCGTCGCAGGAATGCCGATCACGCGCAGATCGCTTTCTTCCGCCAGCAGCCGGGCACCCGTGAGCGAGCCATCTCCCCCCACGACGACCAGCGCGCGCACGTTGAGGTTTTTGAGGAGCTTGAGGACGCTCTCTCGCACCTTCTTCTCGTGGAATTCCAGGCAGCGTGCCGATCCCAGGATGGTGCCGCCTTTGCCCATGATGCCGCTCACGCTCGCGTGGTCCATCTGGATGACGTGCAGTTGTTCGGAGATCAGGCCCGCCCGGCCCGTGTGGGTGGCGATGTCCTTTTTCAGGCGCACCAAAGCTTCAGCATCATCATTCACGGCACGTGCAGTGCGGACGAGGCCGCGGTAACCGTCTCGGATGCCGAGAACCGCGATTTTTTCACGGTTCAGGCCCAGTCGCACGATGGCACGCAGAAATGCATTCATGCCGGGCGCGTCACCACCACTGAAAAGGACGGCGACGGATTGTTCGGGAAAAGTGGCGCTCATGGGAAAAATGGAAAATGGGGGATTGTCTGCTTAGCGAGCACTTAGCGCGTGGCAAGTGGCTGCTTAAGAGCTTGAAATTCCTCGCGCTTGCTACCCTGCCTGCGCGTGTTAATGGCGGGGGTGTCCCCAGCCTTCGCCACCACGCTTTTTCCGCTCATTGCCGCCCTCCTGTATGCTTTCGGGGCGCTCGTGCTGAAACGCTCCAGCGACCTCGGCGTCGGCCTCTGGCGCACCACCTTTGTCGCAAATTTGATTGTCGCGGGGCTGTTTTCCTTCCTCTGGCTGCTCGGCGGCCCTCCGGTGGAAATAGTTGATCTGTGGCAGCCCGGCGTCATCGCCATGTGCCTCTTCATCGGCCAGCTCGCGCAGTTTCTGGCGCTGGAAAAGGGGGATGTGTCCGTCGCCGTGCCCGTGTTTGGGTTGAAAGTCATCCTTGTCGCCTTCTTCACCCCCTTGCTCATTGGTGAGGCCGTCGGGGTGAAACTGTGGATCGCCGCCTTTCTCAGCGTCCTGGGCATCACCTTCCTCAACCGCAAGGATGCCGGCCAGCCGCCGCGTCACTTGTTCATCACCTTCGTCGCCGGTGGCATCGGTGCGGTGGCCTTCGCCATCTTCGATGTGCTCGTGCAAAAGTGGGGCCCCTACTGGGGAGTCGGCCGCCTGCTGCCCTGCATTTTCTGGATCAATGCCCTGCTCTCCTTCGGCCTCATCTTCCGGTTTTCAGCCCCCCTCAGCGCCATCCGCATCCAGGTCTGGCCATGGCTCGTGGGAGGGGCGGCTCTGCTCGGCACTCAGAGCATCATTTTCGTCAGCACCCTCGCCGTCTTTGGCAAGGCCACCTCGGCCAACATCGTCTACGCCTCACGCGGCCTTCTCAGCGTCGCCCTCGTTTGGATGATTGGCCACTGGTTCATGAACGCCGAACAGCACCTCGGCCCCAAAGTCATGCGCTGGCGTCTGGCCGGCGCCCTCCTCATGATGAGCGCCATCGTACTGGTGGTGGTGTAAAAAGTCGCGTAAGCGTCCTCGGTGTGCGGCGCTTCAGCGCCGCTTTCGAACGTCCCATCATTTGCGCAAAACTCCAGGGGCTTGAGTTGTCCCAAACACCTCTATCGCGTTTGGAAGCCCGTATCCCCAGCGAACGTTTGAGTCCCCATGAAAATGCCGATTCTGCTCTGTCTGTGTGTCGCCATCATGACTTCGGGCCACGCCGCCGAAGTCGAACCCCAGCCCTTCTTCACCGCCACTCAGCGCCTCATCGACGCAGCAGCCTTTCTCGGCTCACCCTTCAGTGCCGAAGAACTCACCACGCTGCACGCCTGCATCAAGACTCACGACGCAGCCTCCGTCGCCAAGGCGCAAGCCGTCCTCGATGCACACGCCTTGTTCCTCGTCACCATCACTCCCGAACAGCGCGTGAAGGTCGAGCGCGGCCCGGCCAAAGCCCTCCTCGATGAATCCGGCTGGCGGCAGTACCTCGTGCGCGTGGAGAATGAAGCCGGCGTCACCGCCAGGCTCGCCGCCTCCAGTCCGCAGGCCAAAGAGGTCTATGTGAAAGGCTCCCCGCCCGTGGCACCACATGCCCAGCCCCGCGATCCCGGGCCGCCACCGCTCTCCTCACGCTGGCTTGCCCTGCAAATGCATGAGTCACCCCCGTTGCAGCCCACGCTCAGCGGACTCGGCGTCGAATACCGCATCATCCAGCTCTACGCCAGCGAGGCAGGCAAACGCGAAGCCGTCTTCAGTTTCGACACCGGCCAGGGCACGCAGGATCTCGGCTTCCGCGCTGAAACGAGCGTCCTCTTTGACTGCCTGCCCGCACGCGAAGTGGCGCTGAACATCACCGATGAAAATGGTAAACCCTGCATCGCCGAACTGCTCATCAAAGACCACGCAGGACGCATCTACCCCAGTCAGATCAAACGCCTCGCCCCAGACTTCTTCTTCCACCCGCAGATCTATCGCGGCGATGGCGAAGTGCTAAAACTCCCCGATGGCGACTACGACATCACCTTCCGTCGCGGCCCGGAATCCGTGCCCGAGCAGCGCAAAGTGAAGATCGCAGGCAAGAACACCTCGCTAAAATTTCAGGTCCAGCGCTGGATCGATCCCAGCAAGCTCGGTTGGTGGAGTGGCGATCACCACATCCACGCCGCAGGCTGTGCCCACTACTCCGTGCCGACCATGGGCGTGCATGCGCCCGACATGGCGCGGCACTGCATGGGCGAAGATTTGAAAATCGGCGCAAACCTCACCTGGGGCCCCTGCTTCGATTACCAAAAGCAGTTCTTCACCGGCACCGAGGACAAGGAATCCAAGTTCCCCTTCCTGCTGCGTTACGATGTCGAGGTCAGCGGCTTTGGCAGCCACAAAAGCGGCCACCTTTGCCTGCTCAAGCTCAAGGAGCAGATGTATCCCGGCGGCGACAGCACCGCCCACTGGCCCACGCTTTGCCTGAACACTTTGAAGTGGGCCAAAAAACAGGGCGCCCTCTGCGGCCCCGCGCACAGCGGCTGGGGACTGCAACCGCTTGCTGAAAATGATCCTGCGCGAAAGCAGAACTACAAACTCGGCATCCCCAGCGCCACCGACGAACTGCCGAACTACATCATCCCGCCCTTCAACGGCATCGGTGCCAACGAATACATCGTCGATGTCACGCACATGGTGGAAGGGCCCGCTGGCAAACCGGTGCCTGCCGTCGATTTCCTCTCCATGGTGGACACGCCGCACACTTGGGAGCTGAACATCTGGTATCACACCCTCAATGCCGGCTTCCGCACCCGCATCAGCGGCGAGACCGATTTCCCCTGCATCTACGGTGAGCGCGTCGGCCTCGGCCGTTCCTACGTCAAGCTCGACGGTCGCCTCAGCTACGATGCCTGGTGCGAAGGCATCCGCGCCGGCCGCGCCTATGTCAGCGATGGCAAGAGCCACCTCATGGACTTCAAGGCCAACGATCAGGAACTCGGCGTGAACGGCAGCGAACTCAAGCTCGCCAAGCCCGCCACCATCAAGCTCACTGCCAAAATCGCCGCCCGTCTGGATGACGATCTGCATCCCGAAATTCAATCCGCGCCCGTCGACCAAAAACCCTTCTGGGATCTCGAGCGCGCCCGCCGTGGCGCCTCGCACAACGTGCCCGTCGAAGTCATCGTGAACGGCATCTCCGTCGCCCAGAAAAACATCACCGCAGATGGCGTCACCCGGGAAATGAGCTTCGACGTGCCCGTCACCCACAGCTGCTGGGTCGCCCTGCGCATCCGCGCCAGCTCCCACACCAATCCCATCTTCGTCATCGTCGCCAACAAACCCATCCGCGAAGAGCGCAGCCTCGAGTGGTGCCTCAAAAGCGTCGATCAATGCTGGTCCCAAAAAGAATCCCTCATCGATCCCAAGGAACACACAGATGCCGTCGCCGCCTATGAGCACGCACGTCAGGTCTATCGCGAGCGGCTGGCGGAGTGATCGGTCAGGTTTTGACGGGTGGTTGTTTGTCCCAGCGTCTGATTTGATCCCGAAGGGATCACAGCCGGTAGCCAGGGGTCGCAGACCCCTGGAAAGCTCATCCAGCTTACGCTTCCTAAAGGTCGCATGCCGTAGGTATGCCAGCGCCGCCCACATGCAGCCACGCGCTCGCACGAAGGAAAACCTACTCCTCCCTTACAATCACAAAAGTCCTCGCACTCAACCCGCTCGCCTCATCCCTCACCTCAATCTCATGCCTCCCCGGCTTGAGTATCGCAAACGTGTGAGCACCCTCACTGCGCAGCTCCAGCGTCTTGCAACTCCACCGCGCCTGACTCGTCCCCGCCGCTTGCAGCAGCAGTCGGCTGCCACTGTTGCGAATGTCGGGATCAAGAATCACCACCGTGCCGGGAATCGGATTCGTGATCCGCAGCACCGGCCTGTCCTCATTCTCCGCCGTCGTGACCAAATCCCCCAGCCAGTTCGCGCTGCTGCCAATCCACCCGGCATAGTCACGCGGCAGAATTGCCCGGCCCCGCGCATCATAATCACCCGCCTGCGCCACAGCGGGGAGCTTGCCGCCGATGAAAAACTCCTCGCGACTCACCCGCGCAGGCGGCGTCTGCGGCGTCAATCGTTTCCCCGTGCGCGGGTCAATGCGCGCACGCACAATGTCCTTCGGCGTCGCAAACCACGTGGCCGGATGCTTCTCATGCAGGTGCAGCATCACATCGCGGAAGATCGGCCCGGCACCCGTGACGCCGCTCACATCCTGCATCGGCGTGTTGTCGAAATTACCCACCCAAACACCCACCGTAAACTCAGGCGTGTATCCCAGTGTCCAGTTGTCGCGAAAGGTGGAACTCGTCCCGGTTTTCACGGCACACTTGAACGGCAGCCTCAGCACCGACCAGCTCCCAAACGCCATCTCCCGCGCCTGATTGTCACTGAGAATATCAGCAATCAGCCAGCTTTCATTCTCTCCCAAAAGCCGCCGCTCTTCAGCAGCTCGATCATCCTGCAACAGCGTCCACGCTTTGAACCGCCCCAGTCTCCCGAGACACGCATACGCATTCGCAAGCTCCACAAGGCGCACCGAGGCATTCCCAATCGTGAGGCCTAGCCCATAGTGCGCGGCGTCCTCGGTGAGTGTGCTCATGCCGAGTTCCCTCAGTTTCGGCAGCAGCGTCTCAGCTCCGCCGATGGAATCCAACACACGCACCGCAGAGATGTTGAGCGAATTGCCGAGCGCGTAGCGATACGTCATCGGCCCATAGCTGCGCAGCGAGAAATTCTCAGGGCGATACGTGCCCGACGCAGTGCCAAACTCCACCGGCAGATCCGCCACAATGCTCGCCGGCGTAGCCCCACGCTCAAAGGCGAGCAGGTACGTAAACGGCTTCATCGCCGATCCCGGCGAATGCGCTGCCCACGCCCCATTGAGTTGCCCACCGTCCTTTGCAAAAAAATCCCGCGACCCCGCCAGCGCCAGCACCGCACCCGTGGCATTCTCAATCACCACCACCGCCGCATGCGTCACATGGCGGCCTTTCAGCGACTCCAGCCTCTGTGCGATGATCGTCTCCACCTGCTGCTGCAGCGTGGCATTCAGCGTCGTGCGAATCGTTTCTCCATGTCTTCCTCCACGCAGCATCTCCACCGCATGCGGTGCCTCGAACCCACCGCTGAAACGGTGCAGCACGATCTTCTGATCCAATGCCACACGATGCTGCTCGTCATCCAGCCAGTGCAGTTCATGCATCTTGTCCAAAATTCGGCGCTGACGCGGCAGCACTCCCTCCAGATTGCGAAACGGATTCAGCCGTGCCGGGGACTGCGGCAGCGCCGCCAGCAGCGCACACTCCGCAGGCGTGAGATCACCCAGCGGTTTGTGAAAATAGCCTGACGCAGCCGTGGCGGCCCCGGTCATGAGATTGCCAAACGAAACCCGGTTCGCATAGGCTGCCAGCACCTCCTCGCGGCTCCAGCACATCGCCAGCCGGCGCGCACGCAGCGCTTCAGCGAGCTTCACCCCCAGCGTTCGTTTGCTCGATTGCGGCGTGGTGTTCTTGATCAGTTGCTGATGAATCGTCGAAGCACCGGAAACAATGTGTCCGCTGCGTGCATTGTCCCACGCCGCGCGCATGACCGCCAGGAGGTCCACGCCACCATGGGAGAAGAAGCGTTTGTCCTCCGCAACCAGCAGCGCATGCACCAGCGCAGGCGGAATCTCAGCGTATTTTACCGGCGGTGCAGAGCGCGTTCCGTTCTCATTCAGCAGATGCCGCAGCGGTGTGCCATCACGCGCGAGATAGAGCGTGGAAGCTGGCGGCGGCTTAAGCAGCGCCTCCGGCAATGGCAGCAGCCATGGCAGCCCCCACCATCCGCCTGCCGCCAGCACGAGCAGGGTGATGAGAATGATTTTCCAGCGGCGCAGCATGCGAAAAGGAACGCGAGGCGCACGATTAAATCCAGCGCGGTGTTCTTGACCGTGGGCGTCTGCGGCGGAGCATGCACGGCCCGCATGAATCCGCCGCCAACCATCGCCTGCCTCGGTCCCGAGGGGAGTTTCTCGCATCTGATCACGCAGATGCGTTTTCCCGGCCTGGCGGTCAGCCTGCGGGACAATGTGGGGGATGTGTTCGAATTCCTCGCCACGAATCCAGACGCCCTGGGCATCGTGCCCATCGAAAACTCCTCCGGAGGTTTCATCATCGACACCGTGGACCGTCTGGTGGACACCCGCAGCACCTTGTCCATTCTCGAAGAACTCACGCTGGATGTGAAGCTCGCGCTGCTCGGCAGGGCAGGGGAGCCCATCACCTCCATCCATTCCCACGCCATGCCGTTTTATCACGGCGATGACTGGCTCAAGGCCAACTATCCCGACGTAAAGCGCGTGGTGGAGCCCAGCACCGCGAAAGCCGCCGAAAAAGCCGTCGCCACACCGGGAGCCGCCGCCATCGGCCCACGCCAAAACGCCGAGCGCCATGGCCTGCAGATCCTGCATTTCCCCATTGCAGGCGAGGTGCCAAACATCACGCAGTTCTATCTCATCGGGCACGTGGCCAACACACCCGGGCTCGAGCACAACCGCACCGCGCTCATCGTCGAGCTCCCGGACCGCCCCGGCAGCCTGTGCCGTTTCCTCACGCCACTCAGTGAGAACGACATCAACATGAAGCGTCTCGAATCACGCCCCATCCGCGGCCAGCCGAACAAGTACCGCTTCTACATCGAAATCGAAGGCTCCACCGCCGATCCCCGCGTGCAGAAAGCCCTCAATCAAACACGTGCCGATGGCGCGACGATCCGCAGCGTGGGCTCCTACTCCGCCGACCTCCGCTTCGAATCCTGAAGTAACCGGGCCATTCCTGGCCCGTCTGGAGTCACAGCCACCCACCAACCTTATGAAACACATCCTCCCCTGCCTGCTGGCCTTGTCCATCAGCCTCAATGCCGCTCCCACCATCTCCAAACGCGCCAGCGAAATCGACCCGCGCGCCAAGGAGCATCCGGAAATCGATTTCGTCTTCACTGACAAAAAGGGAAAGCCGCAGGACCTCCAAAACGCGAGTGTCGATGTGAAGGTCAAGCCACAGGGCAAGCTCGTCATCTGGCTCATGGGCTACAGCGCTCCGTTGTTCGAGCGCCTCAACAGCTACGGCCTCCACGCCATTCAGGTGCATTACGCCAACAAGTGGTTCGGTCTCATCCCACCGGCGCGGCTGAATGACGGCAAGACCCTGGGCGACATCCGTCTCGAAGCCTCCATCGGTGAGGATCACAGCGACCTCGTCAGCATCCCACAGCCAGACGGCATGATGGAGCGCTCGTTTCAATTCGTGAAGTGGCTGTCCAAGGAGCATCCCGAAGGCAAATGGGGCCAGTTCATCAGCGAAGACGGCAAAGGCCTGCGTTGGGACAAAGTGATCGTCTCCGGTGCATCCCACGGCGCCACGACTTCCGCCCGCTTCGCCAAGCATCAGAAGGTGGACCGCGTGGTCTGCTTCTGCGGTCCGCGTGACAATTATGAAACCTGGCAGTCGCTGCCCTCCGCGACGCCCGCCAACCGCATCTTCGGCTTCAGCCACGTTCTCGATGGTGGCTGGTCCGCCGATCACTACTGCCGCTCCTGGGAGATGATGGGATTGAATCAGTTCGGACCCATTGTGGATGTGGACATCAGCGCTCCTCCGTTTCAAAACACCCGCCGACTCATCACCAACGCCGATGTGAAAGGCGACGACAAACGCGCCCACAGCTCCGTGACCCCCGGTGGCGCGGCGGTGAAAGACAAGGATGGCAAATTCATCCACGAAGCCGTCTGGCAGTATCTCTTCAATCACCCGGTCGATAAAACCGGCTCCCCAACACCCGCCGATCCCGACTGTGTGAAGGATCAGCGCAAATAATCCCGTTAATTCACGCCCAACTCAATCCTCCAACCCGCTCTCCTATGCTGCTCTCGCTTCGTCCCCTCTCCATCGCCGCCGTGTTCAGTCTCGGCACTCTTCTGAATGCTGCTGACAATCCTTTCATCGGCCGCTGGGCGCTCACCATCCCTGGAGGCGGCGCAGGCTGGCTCGGCGTGGAGTCCAAAGACGGCGCTCTCAGCTCCAGCGTGCTCTGGGGTGGCGGCAGCGTGGTGCCCACCGCCAGCACCAAGGTCGAGGGCGACACCCTGATCGTGACCCGCGAGCAGAAGAACAAGGAAGGCAAACTGGCTGCCATCGAAACGATCACTGCGAAAGCCGAGGGCGAAGTTTTGAAGCTCACCACCTCCAAGAAAAATGCGGAAGGCAAGGAGATCGGCAAGGCCCAGGAATTCGCCGGCAAGCGCATCGCTGACGTGCCACCGGCACCGGATCTCTCCAAGGTGAAATATGGCGCCCCCATCCAGCTCCTGAACGGCAAAGACCTCACCGGCTGGCGTCTGCTCAAAGAAGGCGTCGATAACGGCTGGAGCGTCGTCGATGGCATCCTGCAAAATCGCGTGGTGAAGGCCAAGGACAAGCACTTCGGCAATCTGCGCACCGACGCTGAATTTGAAGACTTCAATCTCAAGACCGAAGTGCGCACCCAGGAAGGCAGCAACAGCGGCATCTACCTCCGCGGCATCTATGAAGTGCAGGTCATGGAAAGCTTTGGCCAGCCTCTTGATTCACACCACATGGGCGCGCTCTACAGCCGCATCACCCCAAGCGTCGCCGCTGAGAAGCCCATTGGCGAATGGCAGACCCTCGACATCACCCTCGTGGACCGCCACCTCACCGTGATCCTCAATGGCAAGACCATCATCGACAACGCCCCCGTGCTCGGCTGCACCGGTGGTGCCATGACCAGCGATGAATTCAAGCCCGGCCCGATCTACCTCCAGGGAGATCACACCAACGTGGACTACCGCAACATGGTCCTCACCCCGGTGGTGAAGTAACTCGATTGCCCGCTTTCGTGGGTGTGGGACGAATCAAAAAATTCGTTTCACACCCCCAGGCGTTCTTTCACGGTCTTGATGGCCTTGTGCCGGTTGTCCACGGCCAGCTTTTTGAAGATGTGCTCGTTGTGCCGGTTCACCGTGTGCAGCGTCACATCGAGAATCTGCGCGATTTCAGGGTTGTTCTTGCCCTCGCACACCCAGTGCATCACTTCAGCCTCACGCTCCGTGAGTCCGAGGCTCTGCAGCCGTTCGATGGAAACCTGCAGTGATTCCACTCGGCCCAGCAGATAAAAACGGTTGTCCCTGCAACGTGCCAGCGAGAGCACGATGCGGTGCCCCTCCTGCTCCATTTCCAGCGGAGGAAAGATGTTCTCACTTTCGTCGGCCAGTTGCTGCAGCCATTGGCGGACGGTTGGAGGCAGAAAATAATGCGGGGCGCCGGGAGCACGCTCCAAAGTTTTGCCAAAAAACCAGTGGGCCGCTTTGTCACCTTCAAGGATTTCTCCCTGTTCCGTGACAATCAGGAGCTCGCATGCAGCCGAGGATAGCGGCGCATCGCTCATGGTCTGAGGCGCAAGCTCCGTGGTCTTGCCCATGATGGAGCTGTGATGCGGCGCAGGCTGTGACGAGTTGGAGAAAATGAGCCGTTGATTGGCGATGCGGATTTCATCTCCGTTCTTGAGCCGGCGCGCACAGGTGATGCGCAGGCCATTGACGATGACGCCATTGCGACTGCCCAGGTCATTGATCCACCAGTCGTCATTCAAATTCATCAGCACCGCGTGGCGTCGTGAAGCCTGCACATTGCTGATGGGAATGTCGTTGTCCGAACGACGGCCAATGAAGCAGGGGCCCTGGAGTGTGTACACGCCTCCACTCCACTTCAATAAGGCTGGTTGGTCCTTCATCCCGGCATTCACTGGCATGCAGGATTTTGCGCAGGAGCGTGCGATGTGCAACGCGGGTGAAAAAAAGTTACGTATTGGCAGGTCTGCCAATAGCGCGTTTTTCGGTTCGGTTCGATGCGTGTGCTCGCTCACCCCTGCACTCATGAAAACCGCTGTTTTGGAACCCACCCGGACACGCTCGTCGAGAGCGTGTTCTGCATCTGACGGTGCTGCCAAAAGAATTCCCTGCGCCTCCAGCGTGACCAGCACGCAGCGCCCGTTTTGCATGCTCTGCGTCCATTGCCCGAAGTGCCTGGAGAATCCGCACACGGTCAGTTGTGACCTCTGCGCCGGATGCCGCGCATGCTCCATGCACGGCCGGGGCTGTTGAGTTTGGGAGAGTTTGTGTCAGAATGTAGGTGGGAGGTTCGTTTTAAATAACAACCATCAAACCTATGAACACGATCCCTGCACCTCAACGAGGACAGGCGGCCTCGTTTCAGCAAGCCGCCACCGCTCACAACGCCGAAGCGCGTTTCGTCACCCGCAATCTCCACCGCGTCTGGCAGTTCCGACGCATGAAGGCCACCGTCCTCCGGCCTTTCCGTCAGGCCCTGCGCCCTCTGCTCGTCTGGCTCCGTCAGGAGCACATTTTTGTGGAAAGCGGCCAGCATGGCTCCCCTCCCGTCGGGCTCCATCTAAAGCAGTTTGGCTGGGAAACCATCGCGCTGAGCATCATCCTAGGCCCGCTCGCCTTCATCATGCTGCTGCCAATGCTCATCGTCATCTTCCCCGTCGCTGTGCTCATCGGCTGTGGTGCTGTCGCGGCCTCGGCCCTTCAAGCCGACGCTGAGGATGCGGAACATCACACCCTGAGCTGGCACGCCATGCATTGAGCCTGCGTCAGCCGTTCGTCTTCTGCTTCTTCATCACTCGATACACCAGCCATGCGGCGATGTTGATCACCGCCATGGCAGCGAGGAGTTGTGTGAGCGTCGTCGCAAGGCTGCCTTTGCCCAATCCGCTGCCCACGAGGCTGAAGGCCACGTTCAGCGGCAGATAACCCAGCAGCGTGCCCAGCAGAAAACGCGTGTGTTTCACCGGCGTCATGCCCAGCAGCACATTCAAGACCAGACCAGGCACCATCAGCTGCCGCACCCAGAACACCCGCAATACGGAGGGCTTTTTCAGCAATTTCTTGAGCCACGGCCATTTTTCCGCCCGCGATTCAACCGCTCTGCGGAACCCATGCCGGGATAAGACAAAGGCTCCATATGAACCCAAAGTCGATGCGACAAGGGAGAGCACCAGCCCTTCACCAAAGCCAAACACCAGCCCGGCGGCGGCACACAACGGCAGACGCGGTACACCCAGCATCACGGTTCCGGCACACGCGATCATGAAGATCGCATGCGCCCCCCAGCCAAACTGGCGCACCATCTCCTTCCAGGTCTGCACATTCGTGATCCACGACTTCAGACCTGTGAAATGCGCCAGCGCCATGAACGCAGCCACCAGCAGCACCGCAAACAGCACTTGGCGCGTCTCCTTCCCCAGCGCACGCGAGGTCTCCTGCTCCACCTCGCTCGTGATGGAGACATCCAGCTCTTCAGGCTCTGCGGCAGGCTCGTCCTTGGTCGCCATTATTGCAGCTTCCAAAGTTTCGCGTCACTACGCACGTAAATCGCCCCACCGGAAACCGCGGGCGTCGTGAGCACAGTTTCCTTCAGCTCAATCTCCTTCAAGACCTTGCCGTCAGGTGCTTCGGGATCAATCACCTGAAAAATACCACGCTCATTCACGATGTAGATGCGCTTGCCAGCCGCCACAGGCGATCCGCTGAAAGGGCCCTTCATGCGCAGCTTCCAGGCTTCATCGCCATTCTTGATATTCGCTTTGATCAGCACGCCCGCGCCATTCACCACATAGATGGAGTCGCCCAGCACCAGCGGGCTTGCCGTGCCCGGGTTCAGCTTCTCATTGCGCCACAGCTGCGTCACCGAACCCTTCTCAGGTGCCAGCGCCGTGATGCCATGAGACACCGCATAAATCGTTTCGCCTGAGCCCACGCTCGAAGGGATCGTGCTCGCCCCGTCGTTGTAATCCCACACCGTCTTTCCCGTCGCCGGTTCCACCGCCAGGATGCCCTTGCTCGACTGCAGGGCCACCGTGTTCTTCCACATCGTCGCGCTCGTCCAGTTCGCCGCCTTCGGCCGTTCCAGCTTCCACTTGTTGCGGCCCGTCGCCACATCCAGGCCCGCTGCGAAGGACTCGCTGTCATTCTCGCTCTGCACCACCAGCGTCCCATCCATCACCACTGGCGACTGCGACATCCCCAGGCTGTTGCTCGCATTCGCATAATCAAACGTCAGCCCGCGCAGCCACAGCAGGTTGCCATCGAGATCAAAGGCGAACAGGTCGTTCGAAGAAAACAGCGCAAACACCCGGTCCCCATCACTGCACGGCGTGTTCGCCGCCACGCACGTCTTGTTGTGCGTCATCGTCCGCCCCGTGCTGCGCATCGCACGCTCCCAGCGCTTCGTGCCATCCGCCGCGTTGAAGCAGAACACATGCAGCGTCTCCTGCCCCGGCCCGCTCGAGCACGTCACAAACACACGGTCTCCCACGACGATCGGTGCCGAAAGCCCGCGCCCCGGCAGATCCGCCGTCCACGCCACCTTCAGGTCATCCCCCGGCGCCTTGGCCTCGGTGGAAACCGCTGTGGCATTCGGCCCGCGAAATTGCAGCCAGTCCGCACGCACCACGCCCGTTGCCAGGCACATCATCAAACACATCGAAATCGTCTTCATGGTCATTATCGAGGTTAAAAAATCACTTCGCAGCCAGGATCGCCGTGCCCGTCGCATCACACACACGCAGCTGGAATTCCCACTCCACCGTCCACTGCTCCGTTTGCTCGTTCTGGCAGCACTTCACCAGGATCGTGTTCTTCCCCTTCTTGAGCTGACACGGCAGCTTGTACTGGTCCAGCTTCGCACCGCGGTGGTACTCATCACGTGCAAACAGCAGCTCGCCGTTCAGCCACACCTTCCAGCCGTCCTTGCAGCCGATGCGGATCTCCGCCGGGCGGTCTTCCGTGCTGAAAAAATCCGTCGCCGCATAGCCCACCACGCTCTTCTCCATCCCGAAAGGCTTGTTGAAGTCGATCTTGCCGTACTCATCCGTGCTGGTGAAGTCCACCCACTTCGCCTCCTTCGTCTTGCCTTCATAGACCGCATCAAACTTCAGCTCCTTCTCCGGCGGATACACCGTGTCGAACCCGGCACGATCCGCATTGCTGAACGGCGCGATCATCTTCCAGCTCATTAGAAAACCAAAATGCTTCGGCAGGTCCACCTTCTGGTCCAGGGCGCGCAGCTTCTTCGCCAGCACCTTGATCTGGTCCTCATCCCGCGCTCCGCCCAATCCCTTGCCATAGGCCACGATCGCCGCTGCGTTGTCTTTCTTCTCCAGCGCCGCGTCACCAGCCTCGATCAGCTTCGCCACCGGATGCCGCCGCAGGTCCGAGCTCGGATCCTCCAACAGCGTCGGCGTCAGTTCTTCCGCCAGCTTCTCATCCGCCCGGTGGATCAGATCAAACGCCACCACCCGCGCTCCGGGGCTGTTTTGGGTGTTCTTCAAAAACGTCACCAGCGCCGCCACCGGCAGTTTCTTCGCCTTCAGCGCCTCATCCGCGATCACACCCACCGCCGCACGCAGCCAGTTTTCCGCCAGCGGATTCGCCCCGTTCATGCCCTTCAGCACCTCCGGCAGCGTTGCCGCATCCGCCTTCACGATCCCCTGCCACGCCTTGCCCGCCGCCTCATTTCCCTGGCCTTCTTTCCCCACCGCTCGCAGAGCTTCGATGGGTTTCGACAAATCCTCCGCCGCCTGCAAAGACACAGCGGAGAGGGCAAATAAAGAGATGAGGCTCAATTTCATAGGCAGACGGTCAAGCTTTCACAAAGAACGCCCCTCGCCAAGCCGGAGTTTCGTCACATATCATTCTGCCGGGAGCGCACGCACCTCGATCAGGCGCATTCTCACCGCCCGGCAGGTTTTTGCGTCCAGCGTCACCTCCAGCACCGCCCCCCGGTCCCACTCCGCATCCGGTCCGGGGCCGTCGAAAACAGTATTGCCCAGAGAAAAGGCCACGCTGCCCGCATACGTGTGCTCCAGCGGCTGCAGCGCATGCGGACCGCTGCCCGCGATAAGATGCACCCCGCCTTGCATGAGCTTCACCGCCATCTCGCGCTGCCGCGCTGTCGGCGTCTTCCGGTGTTCTCTTCCCCAGTGCGGCAGCGCGATGACATAATCCGCCTTCACGTTCAGCTCCGGCACTTCGGCATCTTCCCGCGAATCATCAAAAGCCACCACCGCGATGCGCTTGCCCTTCACCTCAAAGATCTTCACCTGCGAACTGATGGGAACAATCCCTTCAGCCTGCAAAGCCGTTCGCGTCGCCATTTGCCCCTCCGGGCCCAAATCCATCGCATGGTTGTTTTCCACGCTTACACCATCCACCCCAGCTTCACGCAGCAAGCCCACACACTTCAGCGGCGCGATCAGTTGCAGACGATCTCGCGGCCGCACCGTGCCGATCACGCATTCCAGATTTCCCAGCGCCAGATCCGCCCGCTTTAAAATCGGGGCCACATCTTTCAGCGGATCCGCATGATCAGCGACACTGCGTCCCAACATTAAATCTCCGCAAATCGTGATGCGTATCACCTCCTCCGGCTCCCTCATCGTCATCAGCACCGGTTCAGCCCGTTTTTGTCGCAGCTTCCCAAACGAAAGAATTTCCGGCAGCCCCTCCAGTTGATGCACGCACAAGTCCGCGTCGTCCAGCTTCCCCACTGGCGGACGGTCCTCCCACAACGCCGCCAGATGCGACCCAAAATGCAGCAGCAGCGGCGTCTCTCGTGAATCGCAGCGCGTCAGAAACGGTTTCACATCATTCGGACTGCCCCACGGCAGCAGCCACCCCTCCGCCCGCAGCGCTGCAGTGATGAAGTTCGCACAGTCCGCCCCATATCGGGCCTCCGCTCCTGTCTGCGTGCCGCGCACCAGCAGGCGTGAATCAAACACATACGGCAGCCCAAACTGTCGGCTCCACTCCGCCCGCACACCCGTCGTCCCCGCTTTGCTCAGGCGCACGATCTCTGCGGGCGTGCGCGTGCTTTCACCATCGCGGATGATCTCCGCATAAATCTCAAACGTGCCGTAATCGGCACCTCGCGTGAGCCGTTCCAGCGTCAGACTTCCCAATGCAGGGCCTTCCGCCAAAAGCCGCCGCTTCCGCCACATCCAGCGCGGTGCCCGTACGGCAAACCCCAGATTCGTATCACTGATCCGGTAGCTGGCGTCCGCCGCTTCCAAGGCCCACCAGCGCACCCTCGACCCCGTCGGCGGCGGCACCAGTTCCAGGCTGGCCTTGGGATTAAACTCCAGCTCCCACGTGCCATTCGTCATCCTCAGCCTTCCCGGGACTTCAATCCGGTGCTGAAACGGCGCTCCCGCCCACTCCGCCAGCAGTTCCTGCGCTTGCGGATCCCGCCAGTGTTGCATCAGCACACTGCGCAGTTCTGGTCCCGCCTTCGCCACATCAAACGTCGGCAATCTTTTCCCCTGCCTCTCCAGCAGCCGCGCCATCAGCGAGCGATCCGGCCCCGTCTTCGCAAACGGATCAAAGTGCACCTCTGCATTCGGGATCCGCCACGCCGCATCCAGCGCCAGCGTCGTCAGCCGCTCCGCCTGCGCTGCATCTCGCAGATATGGCGACGAAATCGCAAAGCTCAGGCCGCGCAGCGCACGCATGCCCAGCAGCAGATCCATGATGCCTTCCATCTGCGGTGCCAGCTCAGCATCCGCACTCTTCGCGAAATAATCGAGATCCACGCTCGCCACCACCGGCTTCGATTCCTGCCAGGTTTGCGCCTCACGCGCAAAGCCTTCGAGACTCAGCACCCGATACTGCGGCCCCAGCGCTCCCGCCTCCCTCGGCAGCGCCTCCTCATGCGCATCCAGATACTCACGCGCCTCCGTTTCCTGCGCCACCCGTTCCGCCTCGGTCAATCGCGCCGCAGGAATCCAGATCACCTCCGCAATCGGCGCCGGCATCAGCGGTTCGATCCAGTTGTAGCACTGGACCTTCCCCGTCCGCCGCCACTCCGCCAGCATCTCCGCACGCTGCTTCACCGTCGGCCCGCGTCGGATCGCCTTGCGGATCTCATCCGAGTTCGCCATCCCGTTCGCATCACAATGCGCATCAATCAAAACCAGCGTATGCGCCTCCCTCAGCGGCAGCGTCTCCACCAGATGGTAGAACGCACCAGCATGTGATTCTTCAATGTGAACCGGCAGCGTTTGAGCTGAGGCGTACGCCGTGAAGAAGAGCCATGTGGAAACCTGAATTTTTTCCCACAGAGTTTGGAAGGCCGCAGAGTTTCTAACACGGTGCGTTCCCGCCGTTCCAACTCTACGAGGTGAGAACATGAGATTAGCGGTTTGGTTGAATGCGGGGGGCCTTCTCCAGTGGAACCGACAAAATAATCTCGGATATGGCGGTGTCTTTGTAGGTGTTGCCCGGCCTTATGGCCGTGATTTCCAGTCTGACGGTTTTGACCGGTTGAGATGACTTTGGCAGATCGATCCAAAAGTATTCTACCTCCAATGGCTCGTCCGGTAGCTCCACATGGAATGGCTCACCTCCATTGACACTCACTGCCAGTCCTCGAACACGGTTGTTGGCCAGGTAGAGATCCTTGTTTTTCATGAACCCGTTAACTATGCCTATCCGGCGCGCTTTGAAGGGTTTGTCGAGCGCCAGGGTCAGGTGCTCGCCAATCCCATCTCCTTCTGCCCCCTCAACCCATGCGGTGCTGCGGTTTAGGTCTTTGACTGCCGTTGGCGGATGCTCGTTACCGTCGGCCTCTTTGAGCCACGAGCTCGCTTTGGCCGTGAACTGCTGACTGCGCATTTCCCAGGACGCCCCAACGATCCTGTCGCCTTTCCATTCTCCCCCTTTGGCGACATAGGTGACCTGCGATCTTTCCTCCTCGTTGCCTGTTTCAACATTCTCGGACTGCGCAAACAGGTGGCCTCCCATGGAAATGACCAGATCGTCCTCCAGGCTTGGCTCCAGATCCGTGAAGCTCCACTTCCAGGCTCCATTGGAGCGGGTAAATCGCTTGGGATGGTTTAAACTGACGTTCCCGGCGTCGACTGTCATAGGATTAATGATCACGACGCCTTGCTTGATTGCTCCCGCCCATAAGCCCGCAGCCGAAAAAAGATAAGATAAGGTGGCGTGGCTTCCTGCCTCCGTGGACGTCCGAAAATACTCGTTGCGATATGAGACGCTGACTTTTCGTGTCTGACCTTCAGCAAATGGAATCTTCATCACTTGCCATGAGGTTAGGTTCAGCGCCGTCCGGCCGTCCGGCTTGCCACTCAATCGAATGTCGTCTGGCAGCAATTGTGTCTTCAAAGGCTTGTCGTCAGCCGTGATCGCGAAGTTGGTTAGCGCGACCGGAGGCCGGGTCTTCCGTGCTTCCTCGGACATGTAATATGAGCCCGATGTTGCTGCTGGAAATCCGCATTCCACCGTCACTTTCTTGCCTGGGTTATGCAGCACATACTCGATGCGAATGTCGGCGTATTCGATGTGCAGATCGATTTCCAGCCGCTCCGTCAGCATCTCCACCTGCTCCACGCCAATCGGCTGAAAAGCCGACGTTGAAACGACACCTTTTGAATAACCTCCCCCGTTGGCGAAGACGCGCGAAACCGCTAGCAGGCCTAAAAAAGCGAAATGAAGAGTCTTCATGAAAGGATAAAATGTGCAGGCGAGAATCCGCTTGTGGCAAAGGCGGTCCGCCACGCCTTCATCGCGCAGGCTGGATCCTGGGCGTTTTGTTCAGTGGCACCAGCAGTTCCACACTCGAGATGGCCGTGTCTCTGTAAGTGGTGCCAGGATAGATCGCTGCGATTTCCAGTTTGACGGTTTTCACCAGCTCAGAGCTTGCAGGCAGGTCAAACCAGAAACGTTCCTCCTGCAAAAACTCATCCGGAATCTCCACATTGAAAGGCTTGCCATCATTGACGCTGACCTTGAGCATCATCACGCGGTTGTTGGCCTCATAGAGTTCACGGGACCTGGCGAAACCGTTCACAATTCTCACGCGGCCTACCTTGGCGGGTTTTTTCAATGTCAGTGTGATGAACTCACCCACCCCGTCGCTGGGATGGCCTTCCACCCAGGCTGAACTTCTTAGCCAGCTCACCACATTTTCAGGCTTGTGTTCGGTCCCATCCGCTTCCTTCAGGAAGGACGAGGCTGTGGCGGTAAATCCTGCCCTCATCATCCATCGTGCATTCTTGTGGGAGCCGTCTTTCCACTCGCCACCCTCAGCGAGGTAGCCGCCGTTATACCCATGCTCATCCAGGTGCGTTTGAATGACAAGATCATCCTCCAGCGTGGGTTCAAAATCGGCAAACGACCACTTCCATGTGCCCTTCTCTCCCACATAACGTTTGGGATGGTTGAACCGCACCTTCGCCGGATCCACGGACGTCGCATTGACGATCACCGTGCCCTGCTTGATCGGCCCCGCCCACAGTGCAGCGGCGGAGAACGCATACGTCAGGCTGGGGGCCGTCCGAGTCCAGTCCTCAGAAACGGAATGAAATGAGATGTGATACGGGTTTCGGTAGCTCACCTGGATGTGCCGCGTCTGACCTTCTGCAAAAGGGATCTTCACCACATGCCAGGATGCAATCTTGCGCACGCTGAAACCCGGAATGTCAGCCTCGTCTTCAGTCACCTTCGCCGCGATTGCCTTCCCATCTGCGAGCAGGGAAAACTCCTCAAGTGCCTGCGGCTTGCGCGGCTTGGCGCTCTCTCCTGGGGCCAAAGGATGCATCGGTGTCAAATACCCTCCAGAATTGTCAAAGACAGCTGGAAACCCGCATTCCACCGTCACCTTCTTCCCCGGATTGTGCAGCACGTATTCGATGCGGATGTCCGCGTACTCGATGTGAAGATCAATTTCAAGCCGCTCAGACAGCATCTCCACTTGCTCCACGCCGATTGGCTGAAAAGCCGACGTCGAAACGACGCCCTTCGAATACCCACCCCCATTGGCATGCATCGCAGTCGTGACAACCAGCAGGCCGAAACCCAGGGTAAAAAGGAATCTCATCATGGATGGGGATAATACCCGCCGACCCGCTTTGCCAAGCACGCATTTTGCCTGCCGACACTCTACCCCCCCCGCCTGCGCCCTCGACACTGGCCATTTCATCGCCACAGTGCGCGCCCCCTTTCCCTCATGCTCTCCGTTTCCAATGTCAGCAAAACCTACGCCGGCCGCACTTTGTTCAGCCAGGTGTCGTTTCACATCAACCGTGGCGAAAAAATCGGCCTGATCGGCCCCAATGGCGCCGGCAAATCCACCCTCTTCTCCCTGCTGCTGCGCGACACCGTCCCGGACGATGGCCAGGTCGTCATGGAGCGCGGCATCACCTTCGGCTTCCTGCCGCAGGAAAGCGCCCCCATTGAAGACGTCACCGTGCTTGAGCTCGCCACCGGTCATGTGGACGAACATCAGCGCTGGGAAATCGAGCCCAAGGCCAAGCGCATCCTCAGCGGCCTCGCCTTCCGCGAGTCCGACTTCGAGCGCAATGCCCGCACCCTCAGCGGCGGCTGGGTCATGCGTGCTCACCTAGCCCGTCTTCTCGTCCAGGAGCCCGATCTCCTCCTGCTCGACGAACCGACGAACCACCTCGACCTCGAATCCCTCATCTGGTTCCAAAATTACCTCCAGAGCTATCCGGGCGCCATCCTCATGATTTCGCATGACCGCGAATTCCTCAATGCCCTCTGCGACAGCATCCTCGAAGTCGCCCACAGCAAGATCACCCGCTACACCGGCAATTACGACGACTACACCCGCGAAAAAGCCGCCCGCATGGAGCAGCTCCAGGGCGCCTATGACAATCAGCAGCGCGAGCTCGCCAAGATGCAGGCCTGGGTCGATAAGTTCAAAGCCAAGGCCAACTTCGCCTCCCGTGCGCAGGACAAGGCCAAGATGATCGACCGCATCGAAAAAGTCGATGCACCCGTGGCCGATGCCAAGACCGTCAAGTTCCGCTTCCCGCAGCCACTGCGCAGCGGCCAGCGCGTCATCCGCATCAAGGATGTCGATTTCGCCTACGGCACTCAGCCCGTTTACACCGGTCTCGATCTCGAGATCGAACGCGGCCAGCGCACCGTGCTCGTCGGCCCCAACGGCGCCGGCAAATCCACTCTTCTCAAACTCCTAGCCGGAGCCCTCAAACCTCAGGCCGGCACCTACGAGCTCGGCCACAACGTCAAGCTCGGCTACTTCGCCCAGTATCGCGGCGATGTCCTCAACATGCGCCACACCGTGCTCCAGTCCGCCATGGACCTGCCAAGCCGTCCCGGTGAAAACATGTGCCGCACACTCCTAGGCTCCTTCCTCTTTCACGGAGACGACGTTTTCAAGCCCGTCGGCGTTCTCAGCGGGGGTGAAAAATCACGCCTCGTGCTCGTGCGCCTCCTGCTCGATCCACCAAACTTCCTCCTCATGGACGAGCCCACCACCCATCTCGACATGGGCAGCATCGACGCCCTCATCGGCGCGCTCGATCAATACGAAGGCACCCTCGTCTTCATCAGCCATGACGTGCACTTCATCCGTCAGATGGCCAAGCACGTCCTGCACGTCAGCGCCGGCGTCATCACCCCCTACGCCGGCGACTACCAGTACTACCTCGACAAGTCCAAGGCCGGCTCCGCCCGCGAGGCTCTCACCGCAACTCTGCACAACGCCCAGCCCACTTCTTACAACAGCGCTCCCGCACCGAAAGAGGCCAAGAGCAAGCAGCAGCGCCGTGCCGAGGCCGATGCCCGCAATGCCTACAGCAAGGCCAAGAAGGAACTCGATCTGCGCATCTTCAAAATCGAGCAGGAGCTCGCCACCCTCGACAAGCGCAAGCACGAGATCGTCAACCTCCTCCAGGAAGAAGCCACCTATGCAGACGCCGCCCAGTTCCGCGTCCTCAGCGCCGAACTCGAAGCCGTCGAAACCAAGATCCCCAAATTCACCACCGAGTGGGAAAAAGCCACGGAGGAGCTGGAAAAACTGGTCCCCGTCGACACAAAGTAGCCATGCACAACACGCGCCCCCCGCAAAATCGGTTGCCAGCACAAGGGGGCTGTGTTTTACCCGACGGGGTGAACTTGTCATCCCACGCACTGTGTCTTCGGCTTGGTCTGCTGCTGCTATCATTCAGCCTGATCGCCTGCTCAGATCAAAGTGTAGCTTACATCCGTCGCCCGATTCCCGGTGGAGCTGGCTACTGGGTTGAGCGGATCGTTGTGAAAAAGAAACAGCCTCCGCCACGGGATCGGAAAGCATCGCGACTTCAATCCCTCGCCTATGAGGAGGGCCAGTGGCAGGGCGATTCCATGGTGGGTCCTCCGCGCATGGTCATCCGTTTGGGTGAGCAAAAAGTTTACTTCTACAAGGCCGGCCAGCTCGCAGGCATCTCGCCGATTTCCTCCGGTCGTGAAGGCATGGCCACCAGAGCAGGCAATTTCGCCATCCTTGAGAAGGACATCGATCACAAATCTTCCTTGTTCGGCGATTACATCAGCCGGGACGGCACCGTCTTGAAGCGTGAGATCGACGTCCGCAAAGACCCCCGCCCGCCTGGCGCCTTGTTTGACGCCGCCAAAATGCCCTACTTCATGCGCATCACCGGGGCCACCGGCATGCACGAAGGCTATCTCCCCGGCTACCCCGCTTCCCACGGCTGCATCCGTCTCCCTCACCGCATGGCGGAGATTTTCTACCGCGAGTCCTCAGTGGGCACGCCCGTAAAGATTGTGCCTTGAGGCCCGCTCCAAAGGACTACTCTCCACAGATCACCGCCTCAATGCGGTACCCATCCGGATCCACCACGAACGCTGCAAAGTAACCCGGCCCATATTCCGCGTGCAGTCCCGCGCCGCCGTTATAGCAAATCGCAAAACTCATTTCCGGATCGAGCAGATGGAGGCGGTCTGAGAGGCCGATGACATGAAGTGGTTGAGAGCGTGGCAGAGACGGTCTTCGAGCTCCGCGCCGCTGCGTGCGATCCAGTCGGCAAAGAAGTCGGCCTTCAGGCGCAGCCACAGCCGCTCAATAGGGTTGAAGTCCGGGCTGTAAGGCGGCAGGAACAGTGCTTCGAAGTGGTGCCAGTTGAGCGTTTTGACCTTGTGCCAGGAGGCGTTGTCGAGCACCAGCACCCGGCGCAGATCCGGTTTCGCTGGCACGCTGCGCGCCAGTTCGTCAAGCCAGCACTGGAAGACAGCGCCATCGACGCCATCAAACATGAGGCTGAAGAACTCGCCGCTCTGCGGACAGACTGCCCCTACGACGCTGCGGCGGATATGCTTGCCGAGATGCGGCACCTTGGGCTTGCTGCCCGGCTGCACCCACCGGCGTCTTGGCCGGGGATCGCCATCCACGCCGCACTCGTCACCGAACCAAAGCTCGACCTGTGGGTCTGCGGCCAGTGTGGCGATCTGCGTGCGGAAGCTCTGGCGCTGCGCCTCACGCTCGGGTTCATCCAGCAGGGGCAGCGGCCAGGGACGCGGCACGCGCAGGTGAAAGTCCAGGTCATGGAGATAGCGCACCACGGTGCTGTAGCTCAGCTCGGCCTGGAGCCGCCCGAGCAGCCAGCCGTGGACCTTCACGCCGGTCCAGTGCTCCATGGCCGCCTGGGCGGGGTCTTTGAGCACGGGCACCAGCACCTCTTCGAGCCGTTGCAGGGCGATCTTGCGTCTTCTGCCTCCCGTGGGTTTGCTGATGAGCGCGTCGATGCCTCCATGGTTGTATTTGATGATCCAGAGCCGAACCATGCGCTCGCTGCGGCAGAAGGTTTCGCAGACATCCACACGGTCCATGCCTCGCAGCAGGCAGCGCATGGCGGCCAGCCTGATATAGCTGCGCTTGTTGGGCGCGGCCTCCATCGCCGCCTGGAGTTGCTCCAGCGTGGCGTTGTCCACATCAGGTCTGAGTTCTTGCGCTCTCAACAACCATCCTCAAAGCACTGCCGCACGTTTTGTACAGCACTTTTTGCTCCGCTATCCGGAAATCGGTTTTGGAAATCGCTATATCCCTGCCGCCATGCACTAGCGCAGCCTCGTAAAACGCATTCACTGCCTCCCGCGTCGGCGCGGCGAAGGCCACATGAAACCCATCCCCCGGCACGCATGCATTCTCAGGCCTTAGCTTCAGCGCAAACACATCCTTCCCCGGTTCCGTTCCATACCCCACAAACGTCTTATCCTCCCATACCCGCCCGTACCCCAGCGGTGCCAGCACGGCATCATAGAAGGCCCCGGAGCGTGCGATGTCCGTGACGGCGAAGGAGAGGTGATGAAGCATGGCATTTCCTGATGCAGTTCGCTGAGCGCAGGAATGCGCAGGAATGCGCAGAACGCGCAGAACGCGCACACTACGCCACCGTGCAGATCTGCACCCCCTGCTTCAGCGAGGCCAGTTTGTCCGCCCGTTTCGGAATGAACTCCTGTCCCAGATATCCGGTGTATCCCGTCTCCTGGATCGCCTTGATGATCGCGGGGTAGTTCAGCTCCTGCGTCTCATCAATCTCCGCCCGTCCCGGCACCCCGCCCGTGTGATAATGCGCAAAGTACTCATGATCCCGCCGGATCGTGGCAATCACATCCCCCTCCATGATCTGCATGTGGTAGATGTCGTACAGCAGTTTGAAGTGCGGCGATCCGATCTTCTTGCACAAAGCCACGCCCCACGCGCTGTGGTCGCACATGTAGTCCGGGTGGTTCACCTTGCTGTTTAAGAGTTCCATCACCAGCGTCACCCCCAGCTTCTCACACAGCGGCATCAGACGCTGCAGGCCCTTCGCGCAGTTCTCCAGTCCCTGCTCGTCGCTCATGCCATCGCGGTTCCCGCTGAAGCAGATCACCTGCTTGAATCCCGCCTCCGCGCTCGTCTGCAGCAGCGGCTCATACGCCTGCACCAGCAGGTCATGATGTTCCACACGGTTCCACCCTTTCGGGATCGGCCCCAGCTTCACTCCGCCCGGAGCTTCAATCGTCGGATAGCTCACCATCGCGCAGTGCAGCCCATGCTTTTTCACCGTCGCAAAATCCTCCGGATTCAGCAACTCCACCGACTCCAGCCCGATCTCCTTCGCCGCCACACAAAAATCCTCCAGCGGGATCTGCTTGTAGCACCACTTGCACACCGAGTGCCTCACCTTGCCTGCACCGGCCGCCGCCTTGTCCGCCGCCTCAACCTGCGTCCGCAGCATCGCCGCGATGGCACTGACACTGGCAAGAGTTCCGAACTGACGACGGGAAAGCGTGGATGGATTCATAGGCGCAGCCTACACGGACACCCCGCAAGATTCCAAGCACAGAATCACAGCTCGTAGTTCGGGCTTCAGCCCGTTCTGGACTTCTCACCCCTCGCCCCCACTACTTCCAAAGTGAAAACGACATTTTCACGAAGCATAGGCGCCTACCCAGCCTACGTATTGTAGTACCGGCTTCAGCCGGAATCCGGAAGCGTATGCGGCCGCTATAGCACCGCCTCCTACAGCCTCACCGGCACCCCACGCTCACCAAGATACTTCTTCACATCCCCCACGGTGTACTCACCAAAGTGGAAAATGCTCGCCGCCAGCACCGCATCAGCCTTCCCATCACGCAGCACATCCACCATGTGGTCAATGTTCCCTGCGCCACCGCTGGCGATCACCGGAATCGTCACCGCCTCGCTCACCGCTTTGGTCAGCCCGATGTCATAGCCATTCTTCGTGCCGTCCGAGTCCATGCTCGTCAGCAAAATCTCACCGGCACCGCGTCGGCACACTTCAGCCGCCCACTCCACCGCATCCAGCTCCGTCGCATTGCGGCCTCCATGCGTGTAAACCGTCCATGAGCCATGGGCATTGCGCTTCGCATCGATGGCCACCACCAGGCACTGACAGCCAAACGCATTGGCCGCCTCATCGATCACCTGCGGCGTCTTCACCGCCGCCGTGTTGATCCCCACCTTGTCCGCACCCGCCAGCAGCATCTCGCGCATGTCCGCCACGGTGCGGATGCCACCACCCACGGTCAGCGGCATGAAGCAGCTCGCCGCCGTGCGTGCCACCACATCCACCATCGTCTTGCGCTCCTCATGGCTCGCCGTGATGTCCAGAAACACCAGCTCGTCCGCCCCCTGCGCATTGTACACCTGCGCGCACTCCACCGGATCGCCGGCATCACGCAGTTGCAGGAACTTCGTGCCTTTGACGACACGGCCTTCCTTCACGTCCAGACAGGGGATGATGCGCTTGGTCAGCATAATGAAAATGGGATACGCCGAAGAAATCAAAAAGGGAAAAAATCAGAGAACTTCTTCTCCGATTTTTTCTCCTCGTTTCCTTCTTTCGGCTCAGTCTCAGCCCAAAGCCGAAGCCACCATCGTTTCCAGTTTCACGATGTCCTTCGCGAAGTTGCGGATGCCTTCAGCGGTCTTTTCAGTCGCCATGGCGTCTTCGTTGAACAGCCAGCGGAAGGTCTTCTCGTCGCTGCCTATCTTCTCGATCTTCAGGGACTTCGCGTTTGCAGCGTTGAGCTTCGGCGTGATGGCGTCTTCGCTCGCAGCCAGTTCACCCAGCAGGCCCGGGCTGATGGTCAGCAGGTCGCAGCCGGTGAGTTCAGTGATCTCGCCCTTGTTGCGGAAGCTCGCACCCATCACCTCGGTCTTGTAGCCGAAATGCTTGTAGTAGTTGTAGATCTGCGTCACGGACTGCACGCCTGGATCTTCCGCACCGGCGAAATCCTTGCCCGTGCTCTTTTTGTGCCAGTCAAGGATGCGGCCCACGAAAGGAGAGATCAGCTTGATGCCGCCCTCGGCGCAAACCACCGCCTGCGCGAGGCTGAAAAGCAGCGTCAGGTTGCAGTTGATGCCTTCCTTCTGCAGCACTTCAGCGGCTTTGATGCCTTCCCACGTGGAGGCGATCTTGATCAGGATACGCTCGCGGCCGATGCCAGCCTTCTCGTACATGCTGATCAAATGACGCGCCTTGTCGATGTTGGCCTGCGTGTCGAACGACAGGCGGGCGTCCACTTCCGTGGAAACACGACCGGGGACGATCTTCAGAATCTCAAGACCAAAGGCCACCACCAGGTTGTCCATCACGGCGTCCACGCCGCCGGATTTGCCATCAGCCACAGCTTTGTCGAACAGCGACTTGTACTCAGCCTTCTGCGAAGCCTGGAGGATGAGGGAAGGATTGGTCGTGGCGTCCTGGGGCTTGTAGGCCTTCATGGCTTCGAAGTCGCCGGTGTCGGCCACTACCACGGTGTGCTGCTTGAGCTGATCGAGCTGGGTCATAGTCTGGGTTTTTTTGGGGGGTATGAGAGTAAAGGCAGTGGCAGGTTAATCAAGCGCAAGGAACCGCACGCAGATGCTCCCCGGGACGTTCACCTTGGTGCCGGTAAAGGTGAGCTTGCCGCTGTCCTGGTCCACCTTGAAAAGCGCCGCCGTGGCGCTGTCCTGATGCGCGGCGATCAGCCACTTCCCAGTCGGGTCCAGGCAGATGTTCCGGGGGATCTTGCCTTCCACAGGCACGTTTTGCAGCAGCGTCAGCTTCCCGGTGGCAGGGTCACAGGCAAACACGGCGATCGTGTCGTGCGTGCGGTTGGAAACATACACCACGCGCCCATTCGGATGCGCCACCGACTCCGCCGTGCTCAGGCCCTTCAGGCCACGGTCCGCTTCCGGCAGCGTGGAAACGGTTTCCACCTCGGTCAGCGCGCCCTTTTCCGCATCATAGGCAAACACCGTCTCGGACATCCCCATCTCGTTGTTCACAAAGACAAACTTCCCGCTCGGGTGAAACGCCAGGTGGCGCGGCCCGCCGCCTGCCGGTGTCTTGGCAAAGGGCGGGTCATTCGGCGTCAGCTTACCGCTGGCCGTGTCCACCTTGTAGATCAGCACCTTGTCCAGCCCCAGGTCGCAGGCGAAGGCAAAGCGATTGTCCGGGCTGAAGTTCACCGAATGCGCATGCGGTCCTGCCTGCCGCTTCGGGTCCGCGCCTGAGCCCTCATGCTGGAAGAAGCTCACTTCCGGAGAGACTGAGCCGTCCTCCTTGATCGCATAGGAGCTGATGCTCCCGCTGCCGTAGTTCGCGATCGTCGCCACCTTTCCTGTCTTGTCCACGCTCACATGGCATGGGCCCGCTCCGGTCGTCGCCGCCTGATTGATCAGCGTCAGCTTCCCGCTTTTTGAGTCGATCCCAAACGCGCTGATCCCCCCTGCCTTCTTGCCATCGGCCTTCGTCACGTCCCCGCAGGCATACAGATACTTCTTCGACGGGTGGATCGCCAGGAAGCCCGGATTGCCTGCCTCCACAGCGAGCTGGGGTTCCGTCAGTTCTCCAGTCGCGGTGTTAAACCGGGAGACGTAAACCCCCTTGCTCCCATTCTTGGCATTGGTGCTGGTACCAAAGTACACGAGGAAGTTTTCCCCGGCGATGGCGGTGGTGGTGAGGGCGGCAAAGGCAAAGGCGATGGAGGCTCGGGTCATGGTGCCCCGATGCTGACGGCGTGTGGCTGCCCGGTCAAGCCCTCACTGCGCCTGCTGCATGAACGGATTTCATCCCGTCAATTTGTTAGCTTGCTCCTTCATGAGGACCGCGCATCTTCCGTGCCATGAAACCGTCCCTGTTTCTTCTCGCCGCCCTATTGTTGATCCTCCCTGGCTGCAGCGGCTTCCAACCCATCAAGTTGGAGCACGATACGGATAAAGAGAAGCCTCTCGACTACCGCGAAGGCGACTGGATTCCAAAGAACACCTAGCCCGGCGCCCGCCGTCAGCTCAAAATCCAGGTGATGAGCGCATTTGACCGCGCCCGCCGTCCTCGCCACGGTGTGCTCACATATGCAACCCGCCTGGTTCCACGTCGAAAACGAAGCTGACATCCCATCGCCTGCGCTCCTCTTCTACCGCAAGCGCATCGAGCACAATCTGGCCCTCATGCTCCAGATCGCAGGCAATCCCAAACGCCTGCGTCCTCATGTGAAGACCCACAAGACGGCCGAGGTCATCGCCATGCAGATCCGTCTTGGCATCACCCAGTTCAAGACCTCCACCATCGCCGAGGCGGAGATGTGCGCCGCCGTTGGCGCCACGGACGTCCTCCTCGCCATGCCCTGCGTCGGCATCAATGCCCAGCGCCTCGGCGATCTCGCTGTCAAGTTCCCCGACACCCAGTTCTCCAGCATCGCCGACTCCGAAGAGGTCATCACCTTCCTCGCCTCCGCCGCCCAGCAGCACAATGTCACCCTCGGTGTTTACATCGAAATCGACTGCGGCATGGGCCGAACCGGCATCGTCCCCGGCGATGAGGCCGCCATGCTCGCTCATGTCCTCAAGGACACCCCTCGTCTCCAGTTCCGCGGCATCCATTGCTATGACGGCCACATCCACGACGACAGCCTCGACGTCCGCCGCGAGCGCTGTGACGCCGCCTTCGAGTCCGTCCTCCAGTTCCGCTGCCGCCTCCAGGGGGAGGGCATCATCGTCAAAGAACTCGTCGCCGGCGGCTCCCCCACCTTCGGCATCCACGCCGGCTATGAAGACCGCACCCTCAGCCCCGGCACCACCGTCCTCTGGGACTTCGGCTACGGAGACAAATACCCCGCCGATCTCCCCTTCCTGCCCGCCGCCGTCCTTCTCGCCCGCGTCATCAGCAAGCCCGGCGTGAACCGCCTCACCCTCGACCTCGGCCACAAATCCGTCGCCCCCGAAAATCCCCACCCCCGCGTCCGCTTCGAAGAACTCCCCGACGCGGTCGCGGTCATGCAGAGCGAGGAGCACCTCGTCCTCGAAACCGAGCGCGCCCACGAATTCACCATCGGCCAGGCCCTCCACGGCATCCCCCGCCACGTCTGCCCCACCGTCTCCATGCACGGCGAAGCCTACATCATCGACGGCTTCAAAACCACCGAACGCTGGCCCATCACCGCCCGCAACCGGCTGATCACCGTTTGAGCCACGTGGCACTTTTTCGTTCGTGGGATGGGTGTGGCGACAGCCCGCCCGTCTCTGAACGCGTGATAAACACACGCCCGCTGCAGTAGTCCGGCCTCATGAACGGTTTCGGTGTTTTTTTAGACACCATCACACCGCGAACCCAGCGTGAAGTGGTCCTCACATTCCATGTGCGGTTCGGCGGTCTTCAGCAAACGACGCCATCGAACCACTGATCAGCTCCCATTGATCGGGCCATCTCTAACTTGCCTTTCCCTTTCCGTGTATTCCGTGTATTCCGTAGGCCATCCTCATGCACCACTGGCTCCTCAAATCCGAACCCGACGTCTTCTCCTTCGACCACCTGAAGCAGCGTCCCAAAAAGACCGAGCCCTGGAACGGCGTGCGCAATTACCAGGTCCGCAACATGATGCGCGACCAGATGAACGTGGGAGACCTCGGCTTCTTCTACCACTCCAGCTGCGACGTCCCCGGCATCGCCGGCATCGTGAAGATCGTCAAGGAAGCCTATCCCGACCATACCCAGTTTGACCCCTCCTCCGAATACTTCGACAAGGGCAGCAAACGCGAAGACCCCCGCTGGCTCATGGTCGATGTGAAATGGGAGGCCGACTTCAAAACCTTCGTCACCCTCGACATGCTCCGCGCCGACCCCAAGCTCGCCGACATGCTCATCCTCCGCCGCGGCAACCGCCTCTCCATCACCCCCGTGGAAACCAAACACTGGGACCGCATTTGCAAACTCGGCGGCCTGTAGATACAGGCCCCGCAGGTAGGGCGGGCTGTCCCCAGCCCGCCGTCGCCGGAGCCCAGAGCATCCGGTATGTTCCGGGCACGTTGGTGACACTTTCTCCCGGGGACATGGGTGACAGGGTGACTGATGCCCTGGAACCAAACAAACGAGATGAAGGAACGGTTGAAGATGATCGGCGAGTATTTGAGCGGCGGCTATGGGCCAGCGGAGCTGGCCCGGCGATACGGCGTGAGCCGCAAGTCCGTCTACAAGTGGATCGCTCGCTACGAGCAGGCAGGAGCGGAGGGATTGCAGGAGCGATCCAGCGCACCGCATCACCATCCCAACGCCACGGAGTTGGAGGTCGTCGAGCATATCCTGCGGCTCAAGGCTCGCTGGCCACACTGGGGCGCGCCAAAGCTTCTGGCACGGCTGCAGCGCGAGTCTGAAGCGGGGCCGCATCCTGCGGAGAGCACGGTCAGCGACATCTTGCGCAGGCATGGGCTGTCCAATTCGATCAAGCGACGCGCGCATGCCAGCGCAGTGCCCAGCAGCCAGCCGCTGGGGCATGCACGTGCACCCAACGAGGTGTGGTGCGTGGACTTCAAGGGATGGTTCCGCACGGGCGATGGCAGCAAGTGCAGTCCACTGACGCTCACCGATGCCAGCAGCCGTTACCTTCTGCGCTGCCAGTGCCTGGGCAGCAAGACCGGAGGGCCGCTGGTGCAGCCCATCATGATCAGCGCGTTCCGGGAGCATGGGATGCCGTGCGCGATACGCTCGGACAACGGGCCGCCCTTTGCCAGCCGCACGCTCGGCGGGCTCAGCGCACTGAGCGTGTGGTGGTTGCGGCTGGGCATCAGGTTGGAGCGCATCGAGCCGGGCAAGCCGCAGCAAAACGGACGGCACGAGCGCTTTCATCGCACGCTGGAACAGCACACCGCATCACCGCCAGCACGAACGCTCAAGGCGCAGTAGCGCTGCTTTGACGAGTTCCGCCGCGAGTACAACCACGAGCGCCCGCACGAGGCGCTGGGCCAGACCACACCTGCGGAACACTACAGGCCATCGAGCCTTGAGTATCCTCAGCGACTGCCTGATGCGCGGGAGTTCCCTGAGGAGTGGCACCGGCGCAAAGTGAAGCCAGGAGGCACGATCAAGTGGAGCGGCCATGAGGTGCATCTCACACAGGTGCTCAGCGGCGAAGATGTGGGGCTGGAGCCGGTGGGAGACGGGCGCTGGGCAGTGTGGTTCCAAGACCTTGAGCTGGGCGTTTTTGATGAGCGCACCATGAAGGTCAAAGGGCATAAAAATCTGCCAAAACAGGCTGGGGCCAAGCCACGTGAAGCCGAGGATGGGAGGGGCGGTGTTTTGTGAGCCTGCGCTACGGGCGTCTTCCCGGCTCGGCTGAGGCCTCGCTCGGAAAGCCACCCTGCGCGCAGGCTCACAAAAACAAGGTGCTGCATGCGCTTGGATGAGCCGCCCCAGCCATAAAAAAGTGTCACCTATGTGCCCGGGAGAAAATGTAACCCTTGTGCCCGAGTGCACAGACCCGTATCTTTTTCTTCGGGGAGAGGGTTGGGGTGAGGGGAGTAGCTTTGTGCCCGCACGATGGCATGAGCCAAGGGGAGTGGGCTATAAAATGATGTGAAACGCGCCAGAGCCCCCCTACTTCTCCACCACCATCTCCGTCACGCTCACCGTGCCGTAGCTGAAGCCCACACTCAGATTCGTCTTCGCACGCGCAATCGACGCATGCTCATACGTCTTCGTAAAATCCCCGATCTTCACCGTGGCCTTGCTGCCGCGCAGCTCCACACGGATCTTCGTCCACGCATCCGTCTTCAGCACCACCGCCTTCTCATTCCCCAGCGAGATCGATTTATGGTCCTTCTCCTCCGGCGGAAACGCCCGCACTCCCATGCCTGCCTGGCTGAACACCAGCCGAAACACATGCCCCTCCGCACCGTTCGCCGTGAAGACAATCATCTTGTTCGCCGCATCCGGCTTCACCGCGAAGTGGATGGCCGCGTCCGTGTAAGCCAGATCATAAAACAGGATCGGCCCATGATCCTTGTTCTTCTTGAACAGCGCATCATCCTGCGTGCACGTGGCGCAGCCTTCCGCAAACTTCCACTCACCTCGCGCGGCACGGCGGGTTTCAAAGTTCGGCAGCAGAAACTCATCCTTCAGCAGCGGCGCATCTGCCGCGAAGGATGCAGTGGCGAGAAAAAGACACAGGGCGGTCTTCATGGCAGTGTCTTGGCGATCTTGTTAAACCCTTCGCGCACCGTGCCGTCAGCACTGATGAGCGGCTGCGGATGCTCCACCCGTCCCAGCTCACGCACACCCGGCGCATCCTTCGTCTTGTCTCCCAGGTCCGCCTTCATCGTCTCCGCGTGCTTCTCCAGCTGCGCCACGATGTCGGCATGCTCAGCCGCCACATTCCTCGCTTCGCCGATGTCCTCGTCGAGATTGTACAGCTCCTTTTTGCCCAGGTGCAGCTTCCACGCTCCGCTGCGCACCGCCTGCAGGTTGAAGCCCGCATAGTAATAAAACACATCGTGCCCGCTCGCACCCTTCTGGCCCAGCAGCACGGGCGAGATGTCTTTGCCGTCCAGCGTTAGCGCTCCCACGCTCTTGCATCGCGCCAGCGTCCCAAAAGTCGGCAGCCAGTCCATGTGCGCGGTAATCTCATTCGTCTTCGAACCCGCCGCGATCTTCCCCGGCCACCACGCGATCGTGCACACGCGTATCCCACCTTCCAGCGTGCTGCCCTTGCTTCCGCGCAGCGGCGTGTTGTCCGCGCCCTGATTGAGCGGCCCGCCATTATCGCTCGTGAAGATCACCAGCGTATTCGCGTCCAGCTTCAGCTCACGCAGTGTGTCCAGCACCTGTCCCACAGACCAGTCCACCTCCATCGCCCAGTCCTTCTGCAGGCTGATCCCCGATTTGCCCATGAAATCCTGATGCGGATAATGCGGGAAGTGCACCGCGTTGTGCGGCAGATAAAGAAAGAACGGCTTCTTCTGATGCTCGCGGATGAACTTCACCGCACGCTCCGTGTAGCGCCGGGTGAAGGTGTGCTGCTGCTCCGCCTTCACGCGCTCCACCACGTTGTGGTTTTCGATCAGCGGCAGCGGCGGCTGCGCCGGTCCCTTGATGCCCGTCTCCGGCTCAGCATCGGCCTTGGCAGCTCCTTGTTTGCCTTTGCCCTTGGCTGGCCCTTTCGGCAGCGGCTGGTCAGGATTGCTCTTTGATCCCTCCGCTCCCGGCCCCATGTCATTGGAATAAGGAATGCCGTAGTAGCTGTCGAAGCCCTGATTGGTCGGCAGAAATTCCGGCTGGTCGCCCAGATGCCATTTGCCGATGCACGTCGTGGCGTAGCCCGCGCCCTTCAGCACCTCGGCCACCGTGGTCGCCTCGGGGCTCAGTCCCACCGCCGCCGCCGGAAACAGCACATGCGGCACTGGCAGCACCCGCTTCGGGTAGCAGCCGGTCATCATCGCTGCGCGGGAAGGGGTGCACACCGGCGCCGCATAGTGGCTCATCAGCTTCATCCCCTCCTGCGCCATCCGTTCGATGTTGGGCGTGGAGATCTTGGCACCAAACGGACCGATGTCCGCATAACCAAGGTCATCAATGTTGATGAGCACAATGTTCGGAGTCTCGGCTGCGAAGGCGGAGTGCAGCAGGGTGAATGACGAAAGGAGGAGGAGCAGGGGTTTCATGGGCCGATAAAGAGGATGAAGGGAAGGGGGATGGGGAGAGGTCAAGGCGGTGCTGGATGCACGAACCCTGGCCACCTTGGATTGCACGGTCACTTCTTGGCAGCTTTGCCGCCCTGCGGATCCACCAGCTCAGGCGCATACATCACATTCCCTTGCGGAATCTCCGGCGTCTTCCCACTCGCAGGATACGTCGTCTTCACGATGCCATGCAGCTGCTCAGCCAGCTTCGCCTGCACTTCAGCCTGCTCAGGTTTGTCCGCCAGATTGGTCAGCTCCTTGGGGTCCGTCTCATGATCGTAGAGCTCCTTGCCCGCAGCACCTTCGTTCCATTCGATGTAGCGCCAGCGGTCCGTGCGCAGCGCATAGCCAAAGATCCGCTTCCCATCATCGCCCTTCGCAGCACTGGCGCCCATGCGCTTGAAGCCCCCTCCGCGCACCACCTGGCTCAGCACCCAGCCGCGACCCTTGACCGTCGGGTCTTTCAGCATTGGCACCAGGCTCTGCCCCTGAAGATTCGCGGGAGCTTTGACATCACACAGCTCCGCCAACGTTGGGTAGAGATCGATCAAACCCACGGGCGCATTGGCCACCACACCCTTCTTGGCCCCAGGCCCGGCGATGATCATCGGCACCCGGGCACTCTCCTCAAAGAGGCTCTGCTTCTGCCACAGCCCATGCTCACCCAGATGGTACCCATGGTCACTGGTGAACACCACGATCGTGTTTTCCGCCAGTCCCAGCCGGTCCAGCGCATCCAGCACCTTGCCCGCCTGCGCATCCATGAAACTGATCGCCGAAAAGTACGCCTGCACCGCCTGACGCCGCAGGTCATCCGTCAGCTTGTCCTGTTCCTTCTTGTAACTCCCCAGCGCAGGCACAGGCAGGTCCGCCTGATCCTCCTTCACCCCTTGCACCACCGGCATCTCCGCCTCCGGGTAACCCTTGAACCACTTCTCCGGCGACACATACGGCGTATGCGGACGGAAGAACCCCAGCGCGAGAAAGAACGGCCGGTCCTTCTCCTTCGCACAGCGCTCCAGCACCCACTCCGCATCCTTCGCTTGAAGCCCATCCGTGTGCTTCTCATCCGGCCGCGGCGAGGCATACCAGCTCAGCGTCCCACCAAAGTTCCCGGGCAGGAGCGAAAAAATATCCGGATGCTCGATCAAGCGATCACAGCCCGCAGGGTTGAGCTCAAGCTCCCATGAGGCCGGGTCATCATGCCCATTCGTGCCAATCGAGTTCGGCACTCCATAGTGATAAAGTTTCCCGATGCGTGCGGCGAAGTATCCCTCCCTCCGAAAAGCCTGCGGCAGACTCACCGCGTTCGGGATCGTCTGGCGGAAAAGCTGGGAGTTGGTCAGGATCCCCGTGCTGTTCGGGTAAAGCCCCGTCAGTATCGAATTCCGGCTCGGGCCGCACAGCGGAAACTGGCAGTTCGCATTCTGAAACCGCACCCCTCGTGCCGCCAGCTTGTCCAGATTCGGCGTTTTCACCAGCGGGTGCCCATAGCACCCCAGGCTGTTATTGAGGTCATCCGCCATCATAAACAGCACATTCGGCCGCTGGGCGGCGTGAAGCTGTGAAAAGACGATAAGTGCGGCGGTGGCGAGAAAGGTAGGGAGTCTCATGCGGCCCGGTGAAACGCCCGGAAAAGACGCATCTTGCCAAACACTCAGATGTCGTCGCCGGAGGGCAGTGGCGAAATCCAAGATGGTTAAGAAGATTAAATTATCGGTTTTGCAGCTAAATAAATACTTTAGGCATCGGATTAAAAATGCACAAATCTTTAGCCGCCACCTGAACATTTGCTTGCTCGCGACTGCCCCATTCCCTTAGCCTCACAATTCGCCAATTAAAAATTCATGATGAATCACTTACGTGCATTTCGCCGTTCCCTGGGCACCCTGATGTTTGTTCTGCTGCTTTCATGGCAGGTGGGGCAGCCATTGCAGGCAGCGACTTTTTTGTGGAATCGGTCGGCTGCAGGAACCTACAACTGGAATGATGGATCCAATTGGTTGCTGGTATCCAATTTCCCCAATGCCTTGGACGACATCGCGAATCTGACTGCGAGTCTCAGTGGCGCGCAGACCATCAACCTGAATCAGCAAACCACCCTGGGTTCGCTGAACATTGGTGACAGCAGCGGTTCAGGCAATGCAATCACCGTGGGAACAGGCACCCTCTTTTTCGATGTGAGCTCCGGTTCTGCATCGATCACCAAAACGGGTGCCGGCCTGGATGTTATTTCTGCCAGCTCCGTGTTCAACGACACGCTTGCCATCACCAACAATGAAACCATCGGCACCCTCACCATCTCCGGCACGCTGCGTTCCACCCTGTTCGATCTCACGCTCAACGGCACGGGCGCAGTTGCCACGGGCTCGATTGACATCTCAGGCGTCATCGGCACCGGCGGCGGCGTGACCAAGAATGACTCCGGGACTGTCCGCCTTTCGGGTGCCAACACCTATGCAGGTGCCATGACAATCAATGCAGGCAAGTTGATCGTGAGTGGATCGACCGCGCTGCCAGTTCGCAGTGCGGTGATTATTGCCAGTGGTGCGACCCTGGATCTCCAGGCGGCTCCCACCATGGGTTCACTGAGTGGTGGCGGTCTTCTCACCAACTCGACCGCAACCGCCCGCGTTTTGACCATCGGACGCAATGAAACCAGCACCACATTTACCGGCAGAATTGCTCCCACAACCGCAGCCAACATTGCGATCACAAAGATCGGTGCAGGCACCTTGACCCTTCAGCCTGCAAACGGTGTCGCAGGGTCCACGTACACGGGCAACACCATCATCAATGGGGGCGCGATCATTCTGGATACTTCGGCCAGCGCCCTCACCAGCGGTTTTCTTGGGGCGACAAACTTTCAAATCACCGGCGGTAATTTCCAGATGATGGGCCGTTCTGGCGCGTCCGTCTCACAAAACGTGGGCACCTTGACCTTGGGCGCCACCGGCGGTTCGATCACCTTGACCCCAAATGGAGGCACCGGCACCAGTCTTGCCACGCTTGCTTTGACCGCCACCGCTTCCGGCGGGGCTCTCCTGATCGTCGCTCCAGCCACCACCACTTTCACAATCGGCTCCGCCATTGCTTCGACGGCTCTCAATGGACGGTTGGTCTTCAACGACGGCACGGCCAATACCTACAATTGGGCCTACAATAACAACGCCGCTGCAAATGCGATGTCCGGTTTTCTTCCTGTCGCCGCCCTTCCCGTGGCAGGAGGTGGTGCGACCGGCACCGCCTATATCCTGACGGCCAGCCAAACCCAGACCACCGCATCCGCCACCATCGGCACTCTGAAGCTTAGTTCCAGCGCTGGCACTGTGCAGACTTTGGACCTTGGCGCGGGCGCGTTGAACATGACCTTGGGTGGTGCCAGCAATGTGACTCCGGGAGCCATCCTCATTGACGGCACCGATGGCTGGAACATCAACGCCTCCGGCACAGGTGTTCTTGGCCAGGCCGCCAGCGGAGGCGGAGACCTCATTTTTCAGCAGTACAACTCCACCAATGGAGTCACAGTGAATGCGGGCATCGCTAATGGTGCTGGTACGCTGAACCTCGTTAAGGCCGGACCGGGCCTGCTCACGCTCGCTGGCACCAACACCTTCACCGGAACAGTTTTCGTGAACGGTGGCACCCTCAGTTTCAGCAACGTCACCGCTGCGGGTGCCGGCAGCCTTGGCAACGGCTCAACGACAGTCGTGACGCTTCGTGATGGTGCCACTCTGCAGTACACAGGTTCCACCGGCACCATCAGTGGTGCCGCTACGACGCCGGGGGCTCATACCTTCGCGCTCCAGGGAGGCAATGCCACGCTCGATGTCTCTCAGACCACCACCATCCTCACCTTGGGAGGCGTCGTTTCTGGGGCCGGTGGCCTGACGAAAACAGGCGCCGGCACACTCGCATTGTCGGCCGTCCCCACTTACACAGGTGCCACCACCATCAACGGTGGCGTCTTCCAGATAGGCATCACTTCCTCCTCAGGCGGGATTCCGGATCTAAGTCCTGTGATCATTGGAGCCTCGGGCAGTCTTGACATCAATGGTACAGCGACCAGTCAAACCGAGACTGTCGGTTCCATCTCTGGCTCCGGCACCATCTTCAATTCCAACACCAGTACCAAGACTCTCGCGGTCGGTGGTGACAACACCTCCACCACTTTTTCAGGCACATTGGCCGCTTCAGGTTCGGTTGGCGGAGGGACGGCCTCAGGTGTCGCTGGCAACGGCTTGACCAAGCAGGGCACCGGTATTTTGACTCTCTCCGGCACCAATAACTGGACGGGTGGCACCAGCATCCAGGGTGGAACCGTCCGCTTTGGAGTCAATCAAGCTCTCAATACAACGGGCACGGTAACTGTGGCGCTCGGAACCGGTTTGCCTGCGCTGCTGGATTTGAACGGTTACAATTTCACTTCCGCCGCCCTGACCTTTGGTGGCACTGGCACCACCGCTACTGCCCAGGGCACGATCGATCTCCGCACGGGCACGCTCACTCTAGGCGGCAACGTGACTTACACCAACACCGGCAATCCCTTGGGTTCGATCATCACCGGCACCGGCGCGGGCAACATAACCCTGAACGCTGCTCGCACCTTCACCGTCGGCGACAGCACCAATGTCGCGGCAGTGGGCGAGTATGAACTTTCGGTGTTTGCCCCCATCAACGGTGCCTTCGCTCTGACCAAATCAGGCGCCGGCAATTTGCTGCTCGCCGGTGACAACACCTTCTCCGGGCTCATCGTTCAAAGCACCACTGCAGGCGGAACGCTCGCGCTCACCGGAAACAACTCGGGACTTACCGGCACCACCACGCTCAACAGCGGCATTCTTCTCCTGGATTACACGACTTCCAATGCCACTAAAATAAACGCTGCCGGGGTCTTGTCGCTGCTTGGCGGCAGTCTGGTTTTAAATGGCAATGCCACTGCTGATACTTCTCAGGCCGTCGCGAGCACCACCTTGGCCGTGGGCGGACAAGCTTCCATCATTTTGAATCCAGGTGCAGGCCAGGGACTGGTGTTGAATTTGGGAGCCATCACCCGCGCTGCCGGTGCCGGGGTGTTGCGCGTCAATCTCGCTTCAGGCGCTCAGAGTGCGACCAATGGCGTGATCACTTCCACCACCAACGATGCCACTACCGGCTTGGTCGGCACGGGAGGCGGCTGGTTGACCGTGACGAGTGGCAGTGTGACCTCGTTTGGCACAATATCGGGCGGCAATATCATCGCTGCCACCACCACCATTCAGGACGTGGTGACCAGCTGGCTGGCTGGGCAAAACATTTCGGACTCGGCCGGTTTCACGGGCACCTTGGACAAAGAAACCAGCATCACCAGTCTCCGCTTCAATTCATCCAGCGCGTCCAATCTCACGATTTCGGCTGGCGGCCTGCTGCGCATCGACAGCGGCGGCATACTCCAGACTTCCAGCGCCAGTGTCACCTCCATCAGCGGTGGCCGTCTTGTCGGCAATGTGGGCAGCGAACTGATTTTCACCACCGACAGCCTCACTCAGACTCTCGCGGTTTCGTCCACGATTACAGGCGCGACTCTCGTCACCAAGTCTGGCTCCGGCACTCTCTCGCTGAGCGGATTTAACAATTCGACCGGAGCTTTCACCTTGATGGCCGGCACCGTGATCGCTTCCGGCGGCTTTGCCGTCGGTGACACCCAGGGCCTGACACTGGGCCCCGTGGGAGCCTCCGCCACCTTCTCTCTGGCAGATGCCACCACGGAAACGATTGGCGCCCTCACGGGCAGCAGCGGCACGAATGGCCCGGCAACCGTGGCGCTGGGACTTGGCAGCACGCTGATCATCAATGAAACGACACCGACAAGCTATTCCGGGCTCTTTGCTGGAGATGCGACGTCCACTTTGATCAAAACCGGCACGTCCACCCTGACTTATGCTGCCAACGGCGGCAGCGGTTTTGTGGGAACTCTTCAAATCAATCAGGGCATCTTGCTCATGAACGGCGCCGTCACTCAGTTCGGAACGGCGCTGAACGCCATCGTCTTGAACGGAACTGGCAGCTCGCTTCAACTCAACAATGACCAGACCGGCTCCAACAATCGTATTCCGGACACGACCCCTGTCACCCTGAGCAACACGGCAGGTGGCCTTGGCTTTTATGCGACACGTAACGGCGGCTCCACGGCGGCTTTGGAAACGGTGGGTGTTCTGACCCTCAACGCCGGTCAGAACACGATCACTGCAGATGGTAATGCTGCCTCTCGAATCGGCGGCCCGAAATTCACCAATGCCGCTCCCTTGGTGCGCAACAACTTCTCCACCGCACTCCTCCTCGCCCGCAGCTTTGACACCGTCGCCACCCAGGGCGGCAGAATTGTTTTCAGTGTCGATCCCGGCGGGGCCATCGGCGGAGCTGCCGCCGGCGCGGGAACCGGTGCCACCACCTACAGCATCTATCCCTTCTTCATTGGCGAAAACACCACCGCCGCACCCGTCGCCGCCACCAACGTCGGCAACTCCTTCGTCACCTTCGTGGATGGCACGCTGGGACTTCGTACTCTGAACACCTCCACGGAATACATCCAGGATGCCGCCGGTTTCAATGCACTCGCCGCTGTGACGACCAACAACGTCCGTTTTACCACAGGTGCGACCCTCGCCGGATCAGCCACCACCATCAATTCTTTGCTCATTGATGCTGCCACGGGGCAGACGCTCACCGGCCCTGCGCGCGCACTGCAAATCACCAGCGGTGCCATCCTTTCCGCCAATGCTGTGGCCAACGTCATCGGCGGCTTCACTGCTCTCAACACTGGCGGGACACCTTACTACGCCTATGTCACCAATGCCGCAGGATCGCTCACCCTGAATTCCGCGCTCACCACCGCCACCACCCTGGTGAAATCAGGCGCGGGCACGCTCGTGCTCGGCAGCACCGGAAACACCTTCACCGATCTCTATGTCAATCTCGGCCTCGTTCAGGCGGACTCCCTCACCAAACTGGGCACCGGCACTCTGAACTTCTTCGGCGGCGGCCTGCAGTTCACCGGAGTTTACGATGTCTCCTCCAAGACCATCACCGTCGGCACAGGCGGCGCCACCTTCGACACCAATGGCAACGACATCTCGTTTGCCAATGCCATCGGCAACGCCGGCGCAGGAAGTCTCACCAAGATTGGCTCCGGCTCGCTCACGCTGAATGCCGCTTCCACCTTCACCGGCGGAACTATCATCAACGCCGGTCGCTTGATTCTCGACGGCGGTGCCAGTCGTCTCTCCACCACCGCCAGCCTGACATTGGGCAGCACCGGGGTGTTGCAGCTCGGCGGTACTACCACGGCAGATCAAACCGTCACAGATCTGAGCGCCGTTGCCGGGGCCTCTCTCGTCGGCGGAAACAGCTCCGTCTCCACTCTCACCATCAATCAGAACACCAACACCACGTATGCAGGCTTGATCGGCGGTGCCGGAACCAACGAGAACAACATCGCCATCGTCAAGACCGGCCTCGGCACTCTGACCCTGGGAGCCACCGCCAGCACTTTCACCGGCGGCATCACCATCAAGTCTGGCTCGGTCATCGGCGGCAGCAATTCCAACACGTTCGGTGCCAGCTCCAACATCATTACCCTGGGCGACACCTCCGGCAGCGCAGATGCCAGTGTCACCTTCTTCAATACAGCCTCGGGTTACGCCAACCCGATCGTGGTCGCGTCTGGCAGCACCGGCGCCGCCACCATCTTTCTCGGCACCACCACGGGCGCTCCGGTTCTCAGCGGCGGCATCACTCTGAATAAAGATCTGATCATTGCCAAGGAAGGCACCACCGGCTCCTCATCCATCACCGGCGGCATCACCGGCACGGGCAATGTGATCATCAGCAACAATGCCACGACAGGAACCATCACCCTGTCCACCACGTCCGTAAATCAGACTGGCACCATCACCAACAGTGGTCTCGCCACCGGCTCCACCACCATCAGCGCCGTGATCGGCACCAATGTGACCGGAGTCATTCAAAGCAGCCTCACTTCCAGTCTCACCCTGGGCGCCGTCGCCAACCTTTGGAACTCCGGCCTCACCATCAAGGCGGGCACCGTCATCGGCGGCAACAACGCCAACACCTTCGGTGACAATGCCAACATCATCACCATCGGTGATTCATCAGGGGCATTGAACGCCACCTTGCAGGTCACCAATTCGCTCACCTACCTGCAGCCCATCGCCGTTGCGACCGGAAACACCGGCGTCGCCACCCTGATTCTGGGCACCGGTACCGGCAGCGTGATCTGGGGCGGCGCTGTCACCCTCAACAGCCACGATTTGACCATCGGCAAGACTTCCACCACCGGCAACGCCCAGCTCAATGGCGGAATCACTGGCACAGGCAGTCTCGTCATCAACAACACCGGAACCACCGGCACCATCACCCTCGGCACCGCCACCATCAACAACATCGGCACCATCACCAATTCCGGTACCGCCACAGGCGCGACGATCTTCAATGCAGACATCGGTTCCAACGTGACCAATGTGATCCAGAACAGCGCCACCTCGGCCCTGACCTTGAATTCGGCCAGTATGAATTTCTCCCGTGCGACTGTCAGCGCTGGCACCTTGAACATCACGGGCTCCACTGCCACAGCTCCTGCCATCACAAACCTCAGTGTGGCCGCTGGCGCCACGTTCAACACCCTCAACACCGTGGGCCAGGCGCTGAACCTCACAAGCCTGAACCTCGGTGCAGGTGCCGGCACCACCACTCTCGGCATTGAGCTTGGTTCCACCAGCAACTATGACTCCATCGTGCTGACCGGCGCGGCCACCACAGCCAACGCGGTCAGTTTCCGGCTCACGGGTCTCACCGGTTTCGGGCCCGGCGTTTACACTCTCATTTCGGCCACCAGCGGCTTGAGTGGCGCCACCTACGGCATCAGTTCTGTCTCCTCTTTGCTGACAGGTTCCAGTTTCTCCCTTTCCAGCACGGACAGCCTCGTCCAGCTCACCGCAGCAGCCTCCACCGGAGACTTCTATTGGAAAGGAGCCGCCAATACCAGCTGGTCGGGCTTCAGTGGCACCACCTCAAACTTCACCTCCGATCCTGCTGGCACCTCAAACATCTTCGGCACCCCCGGGGCGGACAGCAGTGTGATCTTCAGTGCCAATGACCTCACGATCACCTCCCTGAGCACGACGCTTGATGCCGCATTCAACATCAAGGATCTCACCTTCAACAGCAGCGTGGGCGCCGGACCTTTGGGCGCGATCACCATTGCCGCCGGTACCGGGGGTTCGCTCACACTCACCCCCACCGCCCCGACCAGCGGCATCAATCTTCAGACCGGTGCTCCCGCCTCCGTCACCATCTCCGCCCCGCTCATTCTCGCCGCTTCTCAGAGCTGGACCGTGGCAGACGCGGCGACAGTGCTGAACGTCTCAGGCGGTGTCACCGGCAATGGCTTCAATCTCACCAAGTTGGGCAACGGCATTCTGCAGCTCACTACCGCCAATGCTTCTACCTACAACGGCACCACCACCATCACCGGGGGCATCTTGCGCGCCGGTTCTGCCACAGCCTTCAGCGCAAACTCCGCCGTGGTCATCGGTGCCGCAGGAAAACTGCAGCTCAACGGTTTCAACAACACCATCGCTTCACTCGCGGGCGCCGCCGGTGCCATCGTTGAAAATGGCAGTGCTGCCACAGGCATCACCCTCACCGTGGGCGCAGACAACACCTCCACCACCTTTGCAGGCACGCTGCAGAACGGAGCAGCCGCCAATCTCGCGCTCGTCAAGACCGGCACCGGTGCCCTCACCCTGAGCGGAGCCAGCACCTATCTTGGCAACACAACCGTCAGCAACGGCACCCTCAACATCACCGGCTCCATCACCGGCAACTCCACCACATCAACGCTCGCCTATGGCGGCTCCGCCACCAATACGATCGTGAACGTGAGCGGTGACATGACACTCTTCTCCACCACCGGCGGCAACGCCGTCGGCAGTGTCGCGGTTTACAATCAAACAGGTGGCACCGTCACCATCACCCCCGGCACCGGCAATTCCCAGTATGTGGCCAGGGCCGCAGGCTCCTACGGTTACTTCAACCTGACCGGCGGCACATACAAAGTCGGCAATCGCTTTGATGTGAACGCACTCACCAATCTCGGGAACATTCAGACCCCGGGTTCCTTCTCCGCAGGTGTGGTCTATGTCGGCGGCACCGGGTTTCTGGATCACACCAATGCAGAGTGGTTCATCAATGGCTACAGCCTGGGGCAGATCACCGTCGCAGACAGCGGCGTCATCGATCACACCGGCTCCAATGCATCCTTCGCCATCTTCATGGACAGCACCACCGTCGGCGGCGCCTATGGCGTTCTCAATCTCGCGGGCGGCACCGTCATCACCGGCGCGCAGCCCGTTCGTTTTGGCAACAACACCACCAATGGCAGCGGCAACGCGGGCTTCGTCAATCTCGCTGCAGGAACACTCAGCGTGGGCACGGCCATCGTCTCAAGCGTGAATCCCACCGGTGCCAACAACGCCTACCTGAATTTTGCCGGCGGCACCTTGAAAACAACCGCAGCCATCACCAACTGGGTGCCTGCTTCCTCCGCCGGCATCACTTACACCTCCACCTTCTTCGGGGCCATCGACAACAGCGCCGTCTCCGGCGCTCCTTCCTTCGCCGGCGGGCTCGTCTTTGACAGCGGTGGCTTCAACAGCTCCTTCAATCAGCCCTTCATCGCTGCCACCGGTGTCGGCGTGACTCAGTCTGACATGACGGTCGTCGGTGGCACGGGTTACATCGGCGCTCCGGCGGTCGTCTTCAGCAGTGCGGGCCTCGTGGCGGGTGGCACCCCTGCCGCAGGTTATGCCCTCATCAGCGGCGGGGCGGTCACTGGCATCGTCATCACCTCGCCCGGCACCTATGTCAGCGGCACCACGCCCACTTTGACTTTGACCGGCGGTGGTGGCTCCGGCGCATCGGTCACTCTGGGTTCCCTCACCACGGCAAACACCTCCGGCGGCTTGACCAAGATTGGCGCAGGCACATTGACATTGTCCGCTGCAAACACCTACACAGGCGGCACCACCGTCACCGTCGGCACACTCGCACTTGGCGTGAACAATGCACTCGCCAGCGCAGGAAACGTGACCGTGAACGGAGGCACGCTTGACCTGACCTCCTTCAACAACACCGTCGCCGGCTTCAGTCTGCAAAGCGGCACCGTCACCGGCACCACGGGAGTGCTGACTTCCACCTCAAACTTCGACCTCCGCAGCGGCACGGTGAACGCCATCCTCTCCGGCAGCGTGGGTGTCACCAAGACCACGTCCGGCACCGTCACGCTCAATTCCACCAGCACCTTCTCAGGCGCCGTCAATGCCAATGGCGGCAGGCTGTCCTTTGCCACCAGTGGCAATCTGGGCAATGCCTCCGCCACCAACACCCTCGGCATCAATGGCGGCACGCTCAGTTACTCGGGCTCCAGCGCTCTGGATCTCACCTCCACTCGCGTCCTCACCATCGGTTCTTCCGGCGGCACCATCGAGGCGGTCAGTTCCACCGCCGTTCTCACGATCTCCGGCGGCATCAGCAGCTCCAGCACCGGTGACTTGACCAAGACCGGCGCAGGCACCGTCGTCATCTCCGGCTCCAACAGCTGGAACAGCGGCGCCAATGCCGTCATTGTGAGTGATGGCAGCCTCCGCGCTGGTTTCGGCACAGGCGGCATCAATGCCCTCACCGTCGCTTCCTCCGGTGTGATGAGCTTCCAAAACAACATCGCTGAGGCCCTCACTCTCACCGCTGGTGCTCTTCAAGTCGCTGGCGGTGCCCGCCTCGGATTCGAGCTGGCCGCCCCTGGCACAAGCGACAAAATCATCAGCTCCGTGGCTGCCGTGGTCAGTGGCACCATCACCCTGGATTTCTTCAACCTCGCAGGATTTGGCAGTGGCTCCTACAACCTCATCTCGGCCGCCAGCGGATTGGATCTGGCCACCTTTGCCTTGGGCAATGCGCCTGCAGGCTTCAACTACACTCTCCACACCAGCGCCACACTCATCAGCCTCGATGTGGTCTCCTACGTGCCCATCTACTGGACCGGCAGCCAGGCCACGACTTCCTGGGCCACGACCAAAGCCGGCCCCTTGACCAACTGGGCCACCGATGACGCAGGCACCACCAACTACACCACCGTGCCGACCACTACAGACACCGTGATCTTCAGCGCCTCCAATGCCACCGGTCCCACCATCACCACCACATTGGACGGCAGCTACACTCTGGATGGCCTGCAGTTTATTGCCGCCCCTTCGGGTGTCACGGCTGTCACGATTGATCAGGGCACCAGCGGCACTCTCACTCTCGCGCCCAGCAGCACCTCCGGCGGCATTCTCGTCGGTCCAAACGCAGGAAACATCACCATCATTGCGCCCTTGGTGACATCCATCGCCAACGTGTCGTCTCAGACATGGAGTGTGGATGGCACAGGCAACTCCTCTCTTCTCATCAGCGGTCCTTTGACCATCAACGCCCTGATCAACAAGACGGGCGCTGGCACACTCACCCTCAGCGGCACCAGCAACACGGGCTCTGGCGGACTGACCCTCACCGGCGGCACGCTCAACATCAACGCAAACAATACCCTGGGCGAAGGCACCTTCTCCATTGGTTCCGGCACCACCATCAACAACACTTCAGGTTCCGCGGTCAGCCTGACCACCGCCAACAACCCGATGAACTGGAGCGGCAGCTTCACCTTCACCGGCGCCAGTGCGCTGAACCTCGGCTCAGGCGCTGTCACTCTCGGTGCTAACACCTCGTTGAACACGATCGCCAGCACCCTCACCGTCGGCGGCTCCATCGGTGACGCAGGGAGCAGCCGCTCTCTCACCAAGGCTGGAGCCGGCACCTTGGCCGTCGGTGGCAATGTCACCATCGGTGGCAGCCTCGCCGTCACCGCCGGAACCGCCACCTTCGGCGGCTCCACCAACACCATCGGTGGTTCGGTCACCGCTTCTGGCACCACCTTCTCCATGAACGGCGCCAGCACCATTGGCGGTGGTGTCAGCATCACAGCCGGCACCGCAACCATGAATGGGAACAACACCATCACCGGTTCGGTGGATGTCACAGGGGGCATTCTCAATCTCGGTGGCAGCAATTCCATCAGCAGCGGTGTCAATCTCAATTCAGGCACCTTGAACATTGGCAAAGCCGACGCACTCGGCGTCAATGCCTTCACCATCAATGGCGGCACCTTTGACAACACCTCCGGCGTTGCGCTGACGCTCAGCACCAGCAATCCGCTGAACCTCAATGGCAGCTCCACCTTTGTTGGAACCAACAATCTCAGCACCGGCACAGGTGCCGTCACACTGGTCAGTTCATCCACCATCTCCGTCAGCGCCAAAACACTGACCATCGCCGGCGTGATTGATGACGGCGGCTTTCTCTTCAGCATCATCAAAGCGGGGGCTGGCACCCTCCGCTTGGCCGGAGTCAACGTTTACGATGGTGCCACGATCATCAACCAGGGCACTCTGGGTTTCGACACCACCCAGGTTCTCAGTTCCACGACGAACGCGTTGTTCTTTGGCTCCTCCAGCACCATCACCACCACGGGCACCTTGGATTTGACCAGTGCCAGCGCCACCTTTGGCGGTGGCATGCTTGTTCAGTCCGTCTCCACATCCAACAATGTCATCACGATTGGTTCCGGCATGACGCTCAATACCAGCAACAATGTGGTTGTTGGTTCGTCCGCCACCACGGGCACTCCCACCACCAAGCTTCTCGTTGCAGGCGCCACGGCGGGCGTGGGCACCTGGAATTCTTCCTTGCCTGGGGCCACCTTCCGCGTCGGTGGCGGTGCCACCGTCGCCAGCACCACCGTGCTCGACATGACCGGGATCGGCACTTTCAACTCCAGCCTCGGCGGCGGAGCCTTCCGCCTCGGCAGTTCGGACACTTCGGTCAGTGTCGTAGACACCGTCACGGTTCTGCTCGCCCCCGCCAGCACCATCACCGCCGCCACAGTTGATGTGGGCGCTTCCACCGCTCATTCCGGCATCCACACTTTGACGTTCGGCACGGGCCTCACCACCATCAATGCGGACAGCTTCAACATTGGGGGCGTCTCCACCGGAACGACCGTTGTTCGCGCCAATGGCGTGGTCAACTTCGCCGTCGGTTCCGGCACCTTGAAAGTCCGTGCGGCGAATGGCACGGGTGCGGCCACCATCAACTTGGTCAACACCACAGGCAGCACCAACAGCAACCTGTCTGGCACCGCCTCGTTGGCTGGAAACAGCGTGGACATCCTGGCCGGCACTCTCACCATCGCATCACGCGCCCCCACGGCCACTGCCAACACAGCCTCCACCACGGGATCGATGACCTTTGACACCGGCACGCTCACGGCCGCCACGCTTGCTCTGTCCAGCCGCGGTGGATCCAGCCTGACCACCGGCAGCGTCACCGGCAGTCTGACCATCGGCGGCACCTCCGCAGGAACCACGGCAACATTCACCACGGTGAACATGAGCACCAACTCAACCTCCACCGCCAATTCATCCGGGAATGCCATCTCCACCTTGGACATCAGCGGCCAGGGCACCGTCGCTGTGACCACTCTGAACATGGGAGCCCTCAGCGTCAGCGGTGCCACTGCCTCCAGCAGCACACAGGCCACGCTCAACATCGCCGGCACCGGTGCGGTGAACATCACCACCTTGAACATGGGCGTCAGCACCCTCAGCGGTACCACTGCCACGGGAGGCACCTTTGCCACCATGAACATCAATGGCTCCACCACGACCATCGGCACTCTGAACATGGCCGTCAATTCAGCCACCGTTGCGGCCACCCTTGCCACCCTCGCCTCCGCCACCATCAATCTCAACAGCGGCACCCTGCGTGTGACGGGAAATCTCACCATGGGCAACACCACCGTCAACGCACTCAATGCGGTGACCAGCTCCATCATCATCACCGGTGGCCTCCTCATGGTGGATGGCAACATCGCCGCCACCAATGGCACAGGCGCGGAAACCTCCACCCTCACGCTCAATGGCGGTGTCCTCGATATGACCAGCGGCACCATCGGCGCCAGCGGCAATCTGGTCACCATCTTCAATCTTCAGCAGGGCACGCTCAAAAACCTCGCCGACTTCAATGCCGGCGCAGCCTTGGTCAAATCCACCAGCGGCACTCTCATTCTTGACGGCACCAATGCCTACGTCGGTGACACGACCTTCGCAGTCGGCGGCGGCACCATCCAGCTTGGTTCAAACAACGTCCTCCCGGATGGCACCGGCAAAGGCAATTTTGTGACCACCAACGGCCTCCTCAATATGAACGGTTTCAACGACACCGTGAACGGGCTCAGCGGCACCGGCACCGTGGACAACCTCGCTGCCTCTACCACCAGCACGCTGACCGTCGGCGGCAACAATGCCACCAGCACCTTCAGCGGTGTGCTGCAAAACACCGGCGGCAGCGCGGTGCTCGCGCTCGCCAAAACTGGCACCGGAACACTCATCCTCAACACGGCCAACTCCTTCTCTGGCGCCACCACCATCAGCGGCGGCGTCATTCAGGTCGACAACGCCGGCGCCCTGAGCAGCGGCAGCGTTACCTTCAACACCTCCGGTGTTCGCCTCGTCGTTGGCACCGGCCTCACTTTCTCCAATGCGATCTCCATCGGTGCCAACAGTGGTGCCTCAGGCAGAGGCCTCATGGAGGCTGGAACCACGGCTGGAACCGCCACCATTTCCGGCCCCATCACCATCAACAATGCCGCAGCCGCCGGTGGCCACTTTGCCGCTCCTACGGCCGGGACAGTTTTGAATGTGACGGGGGTCATCACTTCGTCGGTGGATGTGTCCGTGCGCATTGGCACCGTGGTTTTCTCTGGCGGCGGCACAGGTTACACCGGCATCATCAACAACCAGGATACGACGGCCATCGGTGCCAATAACGGTCTTGCCACCACCGCCACTTTGACCATTGCATCCACTGCGGCGGGGAATTTCGATCTTGCGGGCTTCAACCAGTCCTTGGTTGGTATCATCAAGGGCGCCAGCACAGCAACCGTCGGCAACAGCTCCACCACCTCCGACTCCACCCTCACCCTCACGGGCACATCCACGTATGCAGGTGTCATTCAGAACGTTCTTGGCGGCGGCACACGGAAGGTCAACATCGTCGTCAATGGCGGAGCGCTGACTCTGACCGGTGCCAGCACTTATTCGGGAACGACAACCGTCGGCACCGGCACCTTGGCGCTCAGTACGGCTGGCACCGCGACTCTGACTGCCATCACCGTGACTGGCACGGGCGGCATCTTCGACATCAGTGGCGTCACTCCTGTGTCCGCCACCATTGCATCTCTGGCCGGCGGCGCCGGATCCAGTGTGACCCTGGGTTCAAAGACCCTCAACACCGGCAGCGATAACACCAGCACCACCTTTGGTGGTGTCATCAGCAGCACTTCAGGTGGCTTGACCAAGCAGGGCACTGGCACCATGACCCTGACGGCCGGCAACACTTACTCCGGCACAACCACCATCAGCGCCGGCACACTGCAGCTGGGTGATGGCACCAGCGGCAGGGATGGAACAATCAGCAACAGCCTGAGCATCGTTAACAATGCATCACTGGTATACAATCGCTTCGGCAGCCTGGCCTATGGCGGTGCCATCAGCGGCAGTGGTACCGTGACCAAGACGGGTGTGGGCACGCAGATTCTCAGCGGCACCAACACCTACGCCGGTGTGACCACCGTCAGTGCCGGCACAATTCAGTTCGCCAGGCAGTCATCTCTTTACAACAATGTGGCTGCCAGCTGGACAGCCGCCAATCTGGTGGTGAGCAGCGGTGCCACTGCCGCCTTCAACGTCGGTGGAACGGGTGAGTTCACAGCCTCTGACATCGCCACCATCCAGCCTCTTGGCACCGCCACCGGCGGCTTTGAAGACGGCTCTAAGATTGGCTTGGACACCTCCAACTCCACCGGCGGTCGCTTCACCTATTCCACGGCCATCGCTGACACCAATGCGGGAGCCAATTCCGTCGGTCTTGCCAAGCTGGGCACCGGCGCTCTGGTCTTGGATCAGGCCAGCACCTACACCGGCGGCACCACCGTTTCCGGCGGCACGCTGGAGGTGAACAACACTTCGGGATCAGGCACCGGCGCCGGCACAGTGACCGTCAGCAACGCTGGCAGCAGGCTCGCCGGCTCCGGCAGCATCGCTGGCACCACCACCCTCAACAATGGCACCGTTCTCGCCCCCGGCACGGGCACCACAAGCACCAGCAATCAAACGCTCACTTTCACCGCCGTCACAAACACGCTGACCGTGAACGACGGCGCCAGGATTGAGCTTGGCCTCTCCGCTCCCACAACCCAGGCTTCCGGCGTCTACTTCAATGGCGTCTATAACGATGGCCTTGGGGGCACCGCCGCCACCGCTCTCGCCTACCTTCAAGGCATCGGCACCTCCAGTCTGGCGGTTTGGAACAGCGCCACTCCAGGCAATCATGACTTCATCAATCTCGGCGCAGGATCTTTGGTCCTGGGTACCGGACCTGGCACCATCACCCTTCTCGACAACGGCTACATCACCAGCGGGCCTCAGCTGGGAGATGTGTTCAACCTCATCGACTGGGCCTCCTACAGCGGCTCTTTCAATGCCAGCACCGACTTCAGCCTTCCTGACCTGTCTTCTTCTGGCATGTCTTGGGACACCTCTGCTTTCACCACCTACGGACTCGTGGTCGTCGTGCCAGAACCCTCACGTGCGCTCTTCCTCATGCTGGGCCTTCTCGGACTCCTGACCCGCCGCCGCCGGTCATCTCTCTAAGCTTCTGCTCGCAGCACCTCGGCATGATGAGTCAGGCAAAGCATGATCGTAAGTGCAGGTGCTGAAAGCGGTTCCACGCCTCATAAAGAAACACTCTTTATGAACATAAAGACAATGTTCCATTTTATATAGGGCATGGGCCAAGTCTCGATCTAAGGACCACTTTGGGCTTGTTCCAAAGAACGCAGTTCATTCAAGCTGATCAGTCTACACAACCTGTCTGATCATTTGTGCGGTGCCTTGCGCCGTTCAAAAACCGCCCAACCCGAACTGTTTCATCCCCTGCATGAAGGCCACTCATCAGCTGCTTCGCGTCCCCGTGTGGTGCCGTTTCGCTGCTTTCACTCTCTTGGTGTGTCAGTTGGAATCCACGCAAGCAGCCTCTTTCTACTGGGACACGGACACCACCACGGCTGGCAACAACGTGGATGGCACCGGCCTCGGCGGCACCGGTGCATGGGATCTGACGACCTCAAACTGGTGGAATGGTGCAGCACTTGGCCTCTGGCCCAACACCGGTGCGGACACGGCCATCTTCAGCGCGCCCGTGACACTGCTGCCCATGTTAAGCACAGTGACCCTTAGCCCTGGCATCACCGCCGGTCAGTTGTCGTTCCTTCGCAGCGGTTACACACTCACCGGCGGCAGTCTCACTCTGGCTGGCGGTTCGCCTACCTTGAGAGCGGCCTTGGGAGAAAGCGCCACCATCAACACTCAGATCCTCGGCACAGGAGGACTTACGATGCTGGGAGGAGGCACCATCCGCCTCGGCAGCAATGCCAATGCCTACACAGGCACCACCACCATCAGCAACGGTTCGCTGGTCATCACCAATCAAGGAGCACTCGGCGCTGACACCTCGGCCATTGTTGTCACGGGCTTCAATCCGGTGATCGCCTCCACCAATTTGCGTGGCTTTGGCGGCGGTTCGTTGGTGTTGGACGGCAGCGCCGGCAGCATCACTCTCACACGGGATTTGTTGCTACAGGGGCAGGGGCCCATCTCCGATCGTGGCGCCGCTCTCATCAGCACCGGTGTCAACACCCTCTCGGGCTCCGTCACCATGGGCGCCCCGTATGTCACCACCAACCTCAGCACCCGCATCATCTCTGCGGATGGCGTCCTCAATTTCACCGGCACCCTGAACGTGCTCGGCACAGCCGCGACGACCATCAGCTCCCTCGGCGGCACCAATCAGGCCGGTGCCAGTTTCTACAACATCTCCGGCGTGCTCACGGGCTCGGGAACTCTTGAAGGCAGTGGCGGGGGTACGCTCTATCTCCATCCCACCGACTCTTCCGGCTTCTCCGGCACCATCCGCGTCAGCGGCAGCGCCGCCAGCGGCCAGAGCGAGGTCCGCATCGGCTCATCCAATGTCCTCGGCACTCGCACCGCCGGCACCACCAGCGCGGTGCTCGACTTGAATGGCGGCGTCCTCGCCGTGCTCATGGACTCTCCGGATGTCAAAGTCTCGAACGGCACCAACGCCAATGTCTATTTCCGCGCAGCCAGCACCATTTTTGCAGACCACGCACCGAACAGTTCGGCCAAGGACCAGACGGTTTCTTTCGGCAACTTGTCCTATGAAGACGGCATCACGCTCACCTTCAACAGCCGCAACGGCTACGGCATGAGTTTCACCACCGCACCGGTCAATGGTGGCAACGGCGATACCACAATGACCAACAACCTCCAAGGTGGCGCGCTGCTCACCTTCACCGGAAATTTCTGGAGCAACACCGAGAACACCGGCAATCGCACCATGACCATCAGCGGCAATGGCAACACCCTGATCAATGGCAGCGTCAATGGCGCCTCCGCTGGTTTCGCGCACAACCTCACCAAGTCCGGCACGGGAACCCTCACCATCACCGGCACAGCCTCGACTCTCGATGGCGCCGTGAGCGTGAGCGGTGGCACACTGGCCGTCAGCGACTGGCGCGCCATCAACAACAACACCGGTGCCATCAACATCGGCAGCAGCGGCACTGCGGCGATTCTGAGCATTGTCGGCAACAATGTCCTCCAGGCCAATTTGACCACCAGCAAGGTCATCAATCTCGCCGGCACCACCGGCGGCGCCACCATCCTCGCCAGTCAGACCGGCACCAGCCCCGGCCTCATTCTCAATGCCGACTTCGCAGCCACCGGAGGTACCTCGGCCAATGTGAAGACCTTGACCCTGGGCGGCACCAGCATAGCACAGAATACCATCAATGGCATCATCTCCAACAACGATGCAGGAGGTCTCGTGAATCTCACCAAGGTCGACTCCGGCACCTGGGTTCTCGCAGGCGCCAATGCGTTCACCGGCACCACCACCATCACCAACGGGATCTTGAAGCTCAAGGCCAACGCCGCCGTCTCGACGATCATCGCAGACACCTCCGCGATCACTTTCAATCAGGTCAACCAATACGCAGGCGGCACCCTGGAGTTTGTCGGGCAGGCCAGTGCCAGCAACGTGGAGACCCTGGGGGTGCTGACCCCCGCTCTCGGCTCAGGCACCATCAAGCTCACTCCCGGCAGCGGTGGCACCGCCTCGCTGGTCTTTGCTTCACTCGGCACGGTGGGCGGCGGCAGCACCGTAAACATCGTGGCTCCCACCAGCAGTGACACCGTCTCGTTTGCCTCCACAAGCATCACCAACAACATCGCCAATGCCGGGCTCTTCTATAACGGTTCAGACTTCGCCTTCGTCCCCGGTGCCGGGCTGGCCGTGCGTGCGCCCAATTATTCCAGCGACGCAGATTTCGCCACCAGTGCCACCGCACTGACCTCGGGCCAGAGCAATGAAATCACCGGCAGCTTCAGCAATGCAGCCGTCACCATCGACTCACTGAAAATCAATGGAGCCCAGGCCCTCAACATGACCGGCCTGCTCACCATTCGCACAGCCGGCGCCTCAAACGCCTCCGGCGGCATCATCCAGACGGGCGGCTCCGGCTCCATCTCGGGAACCGGCGTCACCACAGGCGGCAGCGGCGTGCTGGTCATCAACGTGGACGGCGGCGCCAACACGCTGACTTTCAATGCGCCCATCACCAGCACCTCGACAGGGGGCTTCACCAAGGTCGGCGCGGGCACGCTGATCCTTGCCGGTCTCAACGCGCAAACCGGCGTCAACTCGATCAACGAGGGCACCGTTCAGCTTGCCACTGGAGGCCGCTTGAGCGCGGGCGGCTCCACCGCAACTCTCTCCATCCGCCAGGGCGCCATTTTGGATCTGAACGGAGTGAATGTCTCCATCGGCATCGATGACTTCAATAACAACGGCACCGTCTCCAACACCAATGCTGCAGCAGTGACCCTCACCATCGGCAGCAGCAACGGCGTCGGCACCTCCTTCGGCATCATCGATCAGACCAACGGCGTCATCAATCTCACCAAGCTCGGCACCGGCGCGATGTCATTCAACGGCCTCAGCACCTACACCGGCATCACCACCATCAGCTCCACCGGCATCCTCACTGTGAACAATGTGGCGGACGGCGGGTTCGCCAGCGGCATCGGCGCAGCTAGCAATGCGGCGGGCAATCTCGTCTTCACCGGTACCAGCGCTACTCAGGCCTATGGCGGTCTCAGCTTCGCTGGCACCACCAATGATTCCACCGATCGTCTCTTCACCTTCAACGGCGGTACCAGCGGTGGTGCACGCATTCAGGCCAATGGCGTCAACGGAGCCACGCTGAGTTTCACCAATACAGGTGCCCTGGCCTTCGGCGCTGCCGCCACAGGCAATGCCCAGGGCCTCGTCTTGGGCGGCGCTTCCACAGGAGACAACTTTTTCGCCCCCATCATCAATGACAACGGTGCAGCCCTGACTTCGCTCTACAAGGCGGATGCCGGTGTCTGGATTCTGGGAGCGGTAAACAACTACTCCGGCGCTACCACCATCACCGGCGGCCTCCTCTATGCCAACGACGGCACAAGTCTCCCCACAGCCTCCAATCTCGTGCTGAACGGCGGTTCTCTCGCCACCACCGGAGCCTTCGTCCGCACCCTCGGCACCGGTGCCGGTCAGGTGCAGTTCGTGGGCACGGTTGCCAGCGGTTTTTCTGCGGGCGCTGCCCCGCTCACTGTGGACCTCGGCAGCAATCCCATCTGGGGCAGCACGGCCGGCTTCCTGGATGGCGGTGCCTTGCTCTTCAATGCCATCTCACAAACCGTGAACGGCATCGCCTTGTCCGACGTGACGATGCTCAACGGATTTCAAATCACCAAAGGCGCCTCCATCTCCGGCCTGTCTCTCACCACCACCGCCGGCAGCGCCACCGTCAATCTCGCCTCCGGCACCACCGCCGGACTCACCGCCGGCCAGACGATTTCCGGCAACCCCGCCATCCCCGTTGGCGCGACGATTGCCAACATCATCAGCGCCACACAGTTCACCCTCAGCAGCGGCACTGGGGTGCTTGCCGCGACCGGTGTTTCCTCCAGCTTCTCTGGCGACGGCTACCGTCAGGTCAATGTGGGCGACTTCACCACCAGCGGCTCAGACTTCGCCACCATCAGCGGCGTCATCTCCGGTGCTGGCAATCTGGCCAAGGAAGGCGCGGGCATCCTCAATCTGCGCGGCGCCAACACCTACACCGGCCAGACACTGGTGCGGCAGGGCACCCTGGCCGTGGAGACTCTGGGCAGCAGCGCCACCCCAGGCAGCTCCAGCGTCGGCGACTCCACTCTCGGCAACACCAGCGCCGGCGCCATTCTCCTCGGCAACGGCACCACCACGGGCGGCATTCTGGAGTACGTCGGTCTCGGTGAAACCAGCGACCGCTACATCCGCCTCAACACCACCACCGCCAGCAATCAAATCCATGCCGATGGCGTGGGCCCCTTGATTCTCACCAATGTGGCCAACGACCTCGTGCTTGGAAGCAAGGTCCTCCTCCTGCGTGGCGTCAATGCCTCCGGCAACATGATCACCAGCGTGTTGTCCGACAACGGCGGAACCCTCGGTATTCAGGTGGACAGCTCCGCCATGTGGATCCTCACCAACAGCTCCAACAACTACACCGGAACCACCACCTTCACCGCCGGCTCCCTCGGCATCGGCGATGACCACGCTCTCGGCACCAGCACTCTCGACTGGAGCAACGGCACCTTGTTCTCCTACGGCGCAGACCGCACCATCAGCAACGCCGTCCGTCTCATAAACAACACCACCACCGCCTTCGCGGGCGACTACAGCCTCACCACCACCAGCGTCTTCCAGTTGCTCCAGTCCGCGAACAACTCCGGCCTCAACAACAACGTCGCCAGCGGCAAGGCCCTGACCTTTGCCGGAGTCACCTCCGACCTCATGACCGCCAATCGCGCGTGGACCGTTGACGGCTCGGGCACGACGATCATCAACGGCGCTTTCACCACCTCCACCGCCTTCGGCGTCGTGCTCACCAAGACCGGTGACGGCGTCCTCCAGCTCAATGGCACCGGCTCCACCTACAACAAAAACAGCGCCCTCACAGACATTGATCGCGGCACCCTCCGCATGGGGGCGGACAACGCCATTCCTTCCGGCGCTGGATTTGGCGGCGTGGCCCTCAGTCCCGAACTCGCCAATGGCGACACCGCCACCTTCGATCTCAACGGCACCTCCCAGACCATCAATGGCCTCACCGCCAGCACGGACGGCACCGCAGTCATCGACAACACATCTTCCACCGCCGCCTCCCTCACCTTCGGTGCCGCAGACTCAGCAGTCAGTTACGGCGGCGGTGTCGGCACCTACTCCATCCAAAACAGCGGCGGCGGTGCTCTCTCCATCACCAAGACCGGCACTGCGGCGGCGGTCATATCCAGCGGAGTCACGCTGACCTACACCGGCACGACGAACGTGAACGGCGGTTCGCTGACCATCGGCTCATCGCTCAATGGCACCACCGGTCTCAGCGTCACAAACGGCTCCACACTCACTCTCACCGGCGGCATCGCCGCCCCCGCTGTCGTCACCAGTGTGGTCGTTGACAACGCTTCCTCACTCAATCTTCTCAACGGGGCAGGGGACAGGCTCAATCAGCTCACCATCCTCTCCCTCGGTTCCAGCGGTGGAACCATGACCACCCTGAATTTGAATGTCGGTGACGGCGGCATTTCGGGAGACAACGCCACCACCGACCTTCTCGGACTTCTCGCAGGCGGCACCCTGCAGCTCTTTGCCGGAAATCAGATCAAACTGAACCTCAGCGACACCGGCCTCAACGCATCCCAAACCTACAACCTCATCTCCTCCGCAGACGGTGGTCTCATCACCGGACCCCTTGGCGCCAGCGATTGGATACTCGGTTCTACCCCGGGTGGTTTCAGCTCCATCACCATCCATCAAACGGACAACCTCATATCCATCACCACCGGCACCCTCATCACCGGCACCTCCTACTGGCGCGGATTGACGGACACCACCTGGAACGGCAACGTCAACAACTGGTCCCAGGATAAAGCAGGCACCATCGCGGCGCTCTCCACTCCGGGCCAGGGCACCGATGTCATCTTTCAGTGGAATGCGCCCACCAGCGCGGCGGTCTCCACCACCTTGGAGCAAAGCTTCAAGATCAACTCCCTCACCTTCGAGGCCGCCACCATTGGCGCAAACACACCGACATCCGTCACCATCGCCTCCGGCATCGATCCTTCCTTCCGCCTCAGCATCGCCCCGCAGGTCGCCACCGATGGCATCAAAATCACCGCCGGCGGTCCGGCCACGGTGAATATCACCGCTCCCCTTCGCATCGTTTCGGATCAGACTTGGAGCGTGGCGGACGCAGGTTCCGTCCTCTCCCTCGGCCCCCTGTTCGGAGAGGCCGATGTCATCAAAAGCGGCGCGGGCAAAGTGACCCTCACCACCGCGGCCGATCTCACCTTCAACACCACTGTCACCTCGGACTTCACCATCAACGCAGGCACGTTGGAAATCCTCAATGCCACCGCTTTGGGCAGCACCGCCAACAGCAATCTCGCCACCATCACCGTCAACACCGGCGGTGCCTTCTACTACAACGGCGCCGCCAATTCCGCCGCCACCGGCGTCGCCAACAAACTGACGCTGGCCGGCGGCACTCTCTCCGCAGGCGGCAATGCCGGAAACAACTACTACACCGGCACCGTGAGTGTCAGCGCGGGTTCATTCATCAACATGCGCGGCTCCAATTCCACCGTGCTCACCGCCACTCAGGGAAATGTGGTTCTCAGCGGCGTCGTCAGCGGCGCTGGCAGTCTCACCGTGGACTCCATCAGCACGCTTTCGAGTGGCAACCAGCTGACGGGCACCCTCTACTTCCAGTCGGACAACAGCAGCTGGTCCGGCGGCATCAATCTCATCCGCGGCACCGTTCAAACTCAGACCGTCACCGGCCTCGGCACCGGAAACATCACCGCCAGCGCCGGCCGCATTCAGTTCGTCACCGCCGGCGGCACCACTTACAACCTCGGCCAGAACATCACCGTGGATGGCCCCGGCGGTATTCTCGAATTAAGCGCAGACGCCTCCGGCACACCCGTCAGCGACATGACCGTCAACCTCAGCGGCATCATCACCATCGGCAGCGCCGCCAATGCAAACAACGCCCTCCGCATCAGCCAGGCCTCGGACAACTTCAGCATCATCAACATCACCAACTCCATCGTCCTCGGCAACAACGCCAGCCTCAGTTATCAAGGCTCGTCCGTCCGGCCCTTGATCATTTCCGCCGTCATCTCCGATGGTGGTTTGGGCCGCAGCCTTGCCATCAATGACGAGCTCGGCGCCTGGGCTGTCACCAGCCAGACCATACGCCTCCTCGGAGCCAACACCTTTGGCGGCGACATCTCGCTCAAGGAAGGCACTCTCGAATTCAACACCGTCACCAACATCGGTGGCGCTGCCAGCAGCCTCGGTCAGGGCTCGGCCATCAACATCACCGGCACATCCATCCTGCGTTTCATGGGTGACACCAGTCAGTCCACCAACAGGGCGCTCACCTCCACGGCCAGCTTCACCTTGGATGCCAGCGGCACTTCGGGGGCCGTCATCACCTATGCCGGTGCCATCACTCAGGGTGTCGACAACAGCCTCACTCTCACTGGCACCGGAGAAGGTATCATCAGCGGCGGCATCTCCCAGCCCACCGGGACATCCGTGGCCGATCTCAATGTGAATTCCGGCATCTGGACCCTCCGCGACAACACGGTAACCATCGCCGATGATGTGATCGTCACGGGTGCCTCCACCGTCCTGAACCTCAACACCACCGGTATCCTTCTGGCCTCCAACCCTGCGGGAACCAGCAGCGGTCTCTACGCCCGCACCGGTGCCATCATCAATCTCAACGCGGATGATGTGAATGGCGTCGCCAACAGCGGCGGTCTCGACTTCATCATTATCGGCGACTCTGGCGGCCCTCAGACCGCCATCCTCAACACCAACACCTTCAACATCACCACCCTGCGTTTCGACGTCGGTCAGCGCGATGTCGGCCTGGTGGGCCAGATCGACGGCACCGGCACGGTCACGGTGACCGGTGGCGACATCAATCTCTACACCGGCACCATCAGCGCCAACCTCGCCAGCAATGGGACAACTGGGTTGGAAAAATTCGGCCTCGGTACCATCACCCTCAAAGGGGACAACAGCGGCCTCGCCTCCACCGGCAACAGCATCCTCTACGAAGGCACTCTGGTGCTCGATTACACCGTCAGCAACGCCACCAAGCTCCGCACCGGCTCCGCTCTTGAAATACTCGGCGGCAATCTCATCCTCACCGGCAGCGCCACCTCCGCTACCAGCCAGACCGTGGCCAGCACCACTCTGGACGGCAGCTCTTCCAGCGACAACAGCGGTGCCAGCACCATCACGCTCAATCCGGGAGCCGGGCAGGAAATAGTGCTAAACCTGGGGGCCATCACCCGCACATCCACCAACCGGGATGGCACCATCCGCTTCATTCTGCCTTCCGGTACACAGAGCGCCACCAATGGCTTCACCACCTCCACGCTCAACGGCACGCAGGGTCTGCTCGGCACCAGCGCTTTCGCCACCGTGGATGATGGCACCGGCGTCTGGTTCGCCACCAACGCCACCAACCTCGCCGGTGGGAACATCGTCGCCCTCGTCTCCACCGTTAAAAACGATGTCTCCACCTGGGCTGTCGCTGATCACATCACCGACGACACCACCGGCTTCACCGGCACGCTTCAGGGCCTGAACATCAACAGCCTCCGCTTCAATGCCGTGGCGGGTTCAGATTTGATCATCGCTCCGGGCGGCGTCCTCAGCATCGCCAGCGGCGGCATCCTTGTCACCAGCAATGTCGGCGGCACTCCCAGCATCCAGGGCGGCACTCTCGCTTCGGGCGTCACAGAGCTCATCATCACTCAGGACAGCGCCCAGACCTTCACCATCAGTTCGGACATCCGCATCAATCATGCAGTGACCAAGTCCGGCACGGGCACCCTTCTCCTCACCGGCAACAACGTTTACACCGACGAAACCGAAATCCTGCAGGGCACCCTTCAGGTCTCTGGCGGCAATGCCATCGGTGACAGCTCCATCGTTTCCCTCAGTGCCTATCAGGACACCACCTTGCAGCTGCTCGCTGACGAGACCATCGGCCGTCTCTCCGGTGGCCAGCGCGCCACCAATTCTGACAACGGCACCGTCGCCGTCGGCACCCACACCCTCACCATCAACGAAGTCTCCAACACCACCTATGCAGGCTTCTTCACCGGGACTGGTGGCATCATCAAACAGAGCGCGGGTAATCTCAATCTGACCAACCTCAGCACGGGATTCACCGGCATCTTCACGGTGGCGGGCGGCACCCTCCAGCTCAGCGGCAGCGGTCAGCTCAACGCCTCCATCATCCGCGTCAGCAATGATGGGTCCCTGCTCATCGACAACAACGGCACCACCCGCTCCGGCACCCGCATTCTCGACACCACCACCGTCACCCTTGACTCCGCAGACGGCACCTTCAACGGCCAGACCATTGTGCGTGGCCTCGCCATCCGCACTGATCAGGGCGCGACCACCAGCGAGACCATCGGCAGCCTGAATTTTGCCTCCGGCTCAAACTATCTCAGCGGTGAAACGACCAACTCCACCGGCACGGCCCTTTCCGCGATCACTGCGGATGATTTCATCCGTCTGAACAATTCCACGGTCAATGTCCGCGGCCGTTCACTGGGGCTTACAACTGGCAGTCGCAATCAGTTCCTTATCGGTACCGCCGCAAACCAAACCGCTTTCATCGCCACCATGGTCGGTGGCGGTGGCCTCGCCGGCAGCACCAACATCAGCATCGTGCCCTGGGCTCTGGGTGAAACCACCAGCGGCGCTCTCACCGCTGGCAACATGGGCAACTCCCTCGTCACCTACGTCAGCGGGGCTGGCTTCCGCCCCCTCGATCTCACCACCGAATACAAAACTCTCGCTCTCGCTGGCGCGACTGACAACGCCCGCGAATCGCTCTCCGCTGACCTCACCGGACTTGGCGGCAAGACGATCAATTCTCTGGTCCTGAACAACGCCGCGACACCTGCTCTTAATGTTGCTGGCTCCGGCGCTGGCCAGTCGTTCGGAGTCACCAGCGGCGCGCTGCTCTTCACCGTCACCGGTGCGGTGACAAACACCGCCTACACCACCACCCTCGGCGGCTTCGACAACGGCATCACCGTGGGAAGCACCAACGAGTACGTCATCAGCGTCATCAATCCAAACTCCTCCAACAGTTTGACCACCGGCTCCACCACCTTTGGGAGTACCATCGTCACCGTGGCCAGCACCACCGGCCTGCAGGCGGGGATGCCGGTTTTCGGCGCGGGCATTGCATTGGGTGCCACCGTCCTGAGCGTGACGGATGCCACCCACTTCGTCATGAGCCTGCCGTCCATTTTGACCGCCAGCAGCCAGACCTATCAATACGCCCCCCTTGAAAACCTCACGGCCAGCATCAGCTCCCCGCTGACCTCCACGGCGGACATCACCAAATCCGGTCGTGGCACCTTGATCCTCAGCGGCGTCAATACCGCCGGCGGCGGTACCATGAAGACCACCCTGAATGAAGGCATTCTCGAAATCACTTCTCTCGGCAACATCGGCGGCACCACCGGTTCACTGGTCTTCGCCGGTGGCACGCTTCGCCTCGGTGCTGGCTTCACGGATGACATTTCATTGCGCACGATCCTCTTCCTCCAGGGCGGTGCCACCATTGACACCAATGGCAACGATCTCGCGCTCGCCCGCTCAGTCGGCTCAGGTGTCGGCGGACTGACAAAGACCGGTGCTGGAAACCTGACCCTGAATGCCGCCGCCACTTACACCGGAGCCACCACGATTGCCGGCGGGACCCTCACTCTCGGTGCGGACAATGCCACCGGTGTTGGCGGTGATCTCAACATCGGAGCCGGTGCTACTCTGGACATGGTCATCTACAACATCACCGCCGGTCTCGTGTCCATCTATGGCGACAACCCGGCCATTCTCGGTTCGGGCTCCATCACGGCCAGCGCCGGCTTCTACTTTGGAAGCACCAGCAACATCGGTGTGGACACCGTGCTGGCAGGCGCAGGCGGCCTGCTGAAAACACAGACCAGCACGCTCACCCTTTCTGGCTTGAGCACCTTCGCCGGTCCTGTCGAAGTTCAGGCCGGCACCCTCAGCTTTGGCTCCATCACCAGCGTGGGCGGCGGTGCTAGCTCGCTGGGCAGTGCTTCCACGGCTCAAAACGGCGTCATTCACATGGGGCTTGGCTCGACTGCCACCACCCTCATCTACACCGGCGGCGGCAGCATCAGTGATCGCACCATCGGCATGCAGGGCACCACCGGCGCTGTCACCCTGGATTCTTCAGGCTCCGGTGCGCTCGTGCTCGGTGGCGTCCATTTTGAAACGGCAGGCAACAAAACGCTCACCCTCAAGGGACTCTCCGATCCACTTCTGGCCAACACTCTGGGCAGCCTCAATGAATACGGCCTTGGCGTTCTGACCTTGGTCAAGTCAGACACAAATACCTGGGTCATCAGCGGCACCAGCTCTTACTCCGGCGCCACCAGCATCAACGACGGCATCCTGCGTTTCACTGCAGACCAAAACCTCGCGGGTGCGTTGAACTTCGGCACCGCCAATTCCATCACCACCGCAGGCACGCTGGATCTCTCCACCGCCAGCGCCACCTTTGCCGGAAACCTTCTCGTGCAGACAAACACAGCGGTGGAAACCAATCAGATCCTCATCGGGGCAGGGGAGACTCTCACCATTGGCGGCACGGTGACACTGGGCGGCACAGCCACCAACTCCACGACCCTCTTCTCCGCCTCAGGTGCGGGCACCTTCAATGTCATCAACACCACCGGCACAGGTCTGACCTTCCTCGTGGGCAACAACGGCTCCACCAACATCACCACCGCCGACTTCAGCGCGCTGGCCACCTTGAATGTCTCCCTCAACACCACCAGCGGCATTCTTCAGGTCAGCAGTTCCACGGGAACAAACAGCACGGGATTCGCCGCTCTGATCCTGGCGCAAAACACCACCATCACCGCCAGCGCTCTCACCGTCGGCGGCGGCGGTGCCTACAATGGCAACGCAGGACAAATCAACTCGCTCAAATTCGGCACCGGCACCAACGTCATCAACGTCAACGCCGTCAACATCGGCACCGGCTCGCGTGATTTGGGTTCCATCACGTTCCTGAATTCAGCTGGCACAGTCACCATTCGCGCTGCCGACGGCGTAACTGCTGCCGCCTTTAACTTGGGCAGCGGTACCAGCGTCACCGCAGCACTTCTGCCAGTGGGCAATCGGAACACTTTTGATGTCTCGGGTCACAATGCGGATCTGCTGTTCAGCGCTGTGTCCATCGGCACACAAAACGCCAGAACCGGACCCATGGACAACCTCTTCGCCTTCGACACCGGCACCCTGATCACCGGCAATCTTACCATGGGTTCGAAGACCGCCGCTGGCAACAGCACCAACGTCATGAATCTCGGTGGCGGCGTTGTCACCATCGGTTCCGGCACCGGCATCGCCGCCACTCTCGCCAGCAACACCAGCACCGGAGCAGTAAGCTCCATCATCAACGTCACCGGCGGCACGGTCACCATCGGCTCTGGCGCAGCTCAGGCCCTCATTCTTGGCAACAGCAACACCAGCACCGGTTCCACCACCACCGCTCTCAATGTCTCCGGTGGCACAGTCACCCTGGCCACCACTGGCGCCACCGCCGTTACCATGGCCAGCGCCAATGCTGGCACTGCCACCGCCACCATCTCCATCACCGCCGGCACTCTCACCGTTCAGGGAGACATCCTGCGTGGCACCGGCTCAGGCACCCGCAACGCCACCCTCACCCTCAATGGCGGCACGCTCGACATGACCGGCAAATCCATTGGCGCTTCGACCAATGCCATCACCTTCAATGCCCAGTCCGGCACTCTAACAAATCTCGCTGAATTCAATGGCGGTGGCGCCTTCACCAAGACCACCGCAGGCACCCTTTACATGGATGGTGTGAACTCCTACACCGGCACCACCACGGTCTCGGCCGGCATCCTTCAGTTCCTCCGTGAGACAGCACTTTACAACAACACCTCCGCAAGCTGGACCGCCGCCAACATTACGGTCAGCAGCGCTGCCACCGCCGCCTTCAACGTCGGCGGCACCGGCGAGTTCACCGCTGCAGACGTGGACATCCTCAAGTCCCTAGGCACCTCCACCGGCGGCTTCACCAGTGGCTCCTTCATGGGTCTCGACACCACCAACGCCTCCGGCGGCAGCTTCACTTATGGCGGCAGCATCGCCGACACCAACAGCGGCGCAAACAGCGTGGGCCTCAAAAAACTCGGTGCCAACACCCTCGTTCTTACCCAGACCAGCACCTACTCCGGCACCACCACTGTCGCCGCAGGCACCTTGCAGGTGGGGGATGGCTCAACCGGCGCTCTCACCGGCTCGGGCATCGTCACCGTCAGCACCGCCGCCACACTCTCCGGCTCCGGCAGCATCGCCGGTGCCACCGTCATCACCAGCGGTGCCGTCCTCGCCCCCGGCGTGGGTGCCACGAGCACCAGCAATCAAACCCTCACCTTCACCGCGGCGGGCACGGCGGTGAACGTCAACAATGGCGGCCAGATCCAGCTCAGCCTCACCTCCAGTTCCCAGGTCGATTCGGCCTTCGATCTCTCAGGCAGCGCTCTCTCCTACTTGAACACCCACGGCGGAGCCACCGGCACCGCCTACACCACCATCTGGAACCAGTCAGGCAATTACGACAGCATCAGATTGACCAACGGTACCTTCACTCTGGGTTCCACCGCAGGCGGCACCCTCAAGCTCCTCAACAACAGCGCCACCCTCGGGGCTGGCAGCATCTTCAAACTCCTCGACTGGACCACCGTGGGCACCGCAGATTCACTCGCCGGCTCCGGCTCCTTCACCCTGGCAGATCTGGACCTCTCAGGTGTGGCTCTCGGCTCCGGCCTCTCTTGGGACACCAGCGCCCTCACCACCTACGGCGTCATCGTCGTCGTCCCCGAACCCTCCCGGCTCCTCCTTTTCCTCCTCGGCCTCTCCGCCTTCACACTCCGTCGCCGCCGCAAAGTTACCTGATCAGCTTGGTCGGAGCATTTTGAAATGACTTCATGGCCCTTTTAGCTCCATGACATGATGCGGTCACAAAGCGAATCCCCTCTCCCCGCCGATATTATAGCAATGCCCAAGAGATCCTTGGGGGAGAGGTTGGGTGAGGGGTATCCCACGAATGGCGGCCGCTATCTCCTCTTCGTTCACCATCCACCCAGCGCCGTTCCGTAGTCCTGGCTTCCCTGTCCTCCGTAGCTTTAGCGAAGGAGGAAGCCCGTTCCGGCTCAAGCCCCCTCACCGCCCCACTTCCATCAACGTCGGCAGCTTGTGCAGCGGCGTAAACTCCCCGCTCGCCCCCGCCGCCGGTTTGACCGCCTGCGGATTGCTCGACTTCAAGAAGCGAAACAGCTCGCTCTCCGTCGTGAAAATCATCGTCGTATCCGCCGTGATCAGCTGCTTGTACGTCTCCATCGTCTTCAAAAACTCAAACAACTGCGCAGCCTCCGGCGTCTGGTTGTACGCCTTCGCATAAATCTCCGTCGCCTTCGCATCCGCCGCACCTTCCATCTCCTGCACCTTGCGATACGCCTCAGACTCGATCGTCGCCAGATCACGCTCACGCTCCCCGTTGATCTTCGCCGCTTCGCCTTCGCCTTCCGCACGGTGCAGCTTGGCAATCTGCTCACGCTCGGAAATCATCCGCTGGTGGATCGACTGGCTCACCGAAGGATCGTAGTCGATGCGCTTGAAGCGCACATCCAGCAGCCGGATGCCGTACCCCTCGATCTTCGGGATCGCGTTTTTGAGCACTTCCGCCTCCAGCTCCACACGGCCATACGTGATCGGCGGCAGCACCCCCAGGCGCGAATCCGCACTCGATGGCGCGCTGCCGACGGTCGTCGTGTTGGCCACGTCACGGATCGCTTTGCGGTCCTTCGTCGTCCGCACCGCTTCGATGAAGTCATGCTTCGCAATCACGATGCGCGTCTCGCTCGCCAGGATGTCATCCAGCCGCGACAGCGCACGTCGCTCGTCCGTGAGCTGGCGGAAAAAAATCAGCGGATCGCTGATCTCCCAGCGCCCAAACACATCCACCACCACGATGACCTTGTCCTTTGTCGTCATGTTGGCCGATGGCCCGTCCCATTCCAGCACCCGCTTGTCCAGTCGGTTCACCGTCTGGACAAATGGCGTCTTCCAGTGCAGTCCCGCCTTGAGGATCGACTCTCCCACCGGCTTGCCAAACTGCGTGATCACCACCTGCTCCGTCTCGCTCACGGTGTACAAACCGGAGCTCACCACGATCCCCAGTGCGAGGACAACTATCAAAACAAGAGAAGCTTTCATCGTGTGGCAGGGGCAGGGTTGGTTTGCGGTTCCGCCTGGCGGAGATTCATGAGCGGTAGAAACGAGGAGGCCTTGTCATCCAAAATGATCTTGCCCGGCACCTGAGACAGCACCTCGCCCATCGTCTCCAAATACAGGCGCTTCTTCGTCACCTCCGGCGCTTTCAGGTACTCCGCCAGCACCGCCTTGAATCGCGCCGCATCACCCTCCGCTTCATTCACGCGCTTGGCCGCATAGCCCTCCGCGCCCTTGATCTTCTGCTCCGCCTCACCACGCGCCTTGGGAATGATCTGATAATAATTTCCGCTTGCCGTATTGATCGCAGACTCCTTCTCCTGCTTCGCACGGTTCACATCGCTGAAGCTCGCCTGCACATCGGCCGGCGGATTGATATTGCCCAGCTGGATCTGGTCAATCCGCACCCCCATGTTCAGTGTCGCCACCAGTTCACGCAGGCGTTCAGCGCATCGGGTCTCCATTTCCTGCCGCCCAATCGTCAGCACCTCATCCACCGTTCGGTCACCCACCACCTCGCGCATCACCGCCTGGGAAAGATCACGCAGCGTGGGCACCGGCTCACGGAAGTTAAACACATACGCCACCGGATCACTGATGTGATACTGCACCACCCACTCCACCAGCGCCGTGTTCAGATCGCCCGTCACCATCGTCTTTTCCTCTTCCTGATCGCGGGCATCCGCATACTGGTATGGATTGGTCGCTCCCTGCGTCCCAAAGCCAAACTCCAGCTTCTGCTGCCGCAAAATCTCCACCAGCGTGATCTGGTCGATCCCCCACGGCAGCTTGAAGTGCAGCCCCGGCGTTTCCGTCTTCAAGTAACCCCCAAACCGCTGCACCACCGCCACCGACTCCGCCGGCACCTGATACACCCCCGAGAAAATACCGACCGCCAAAAAAAGGCCCACCAGCCCCGAAAGTATCAGGCGCGGGTTGAAGCTGATCTGCGGCGCATTCGCAAAAGGTCGTATCTCACTCATGCGGTGAGGCTACTGCATTCCCCGGTCGCGGCAAAGCCTACTTCATTCCAAAGTCTGCCACATATTGTTCCACGATCACCTTCAGCTCCGGCGGCCTCGGCAGGCCAATCGCCTCCGCCCGCGCGCCGTCCACCTGCTGCGGCCAGTTGTCCACGATCCCCTGAATCCGTGCATCAAACGCATCCACAATCGGCCCCAGCGTGATCCCTTTCTCGGCCGCCACCTCCTGAATCACCTTCTCCGCAATGTTCGGCGTCACCCGGTGCGCCGGCAGCACATACGCCCGGTCCTTGCCCAGCTTCTCCTCCGCCACTTCACTCAAAAAGATGAACGACTCAATCACCGTCCGATACCCCGTCATCGGATGCGGCTGATCCCGGCGGATCGGCAGCAGGCACGCCTCGCCATTCAGCGGCTCACGAAACATCCCGCTCGCCCAGCTCGAAGCCGCCGCATTCGGCTTGCCCGGCCGCACGATCACCGTCGGCAGCCGCACACTGCGTCCGTCAAAGTGCCCTTTGCGCGTGTGGTCGTTCACCATCATCTCGCACATCGCCTTCGTCATCCCGTAGGTCGTCTGCGGCAGTTGCTTCGTCAGGTCAGACATCAGCTGCGACATGTCGATGCCGCCATAAACCGCCACGCTGCTCGCAAACACCACCCGCGGCCGCCCTTCCGCCGCACGCGCCGCCTCAAACACATTGCGCCCGCCCTCCAGGTTCACCCGCATCGCATCATCAAATCTCTCCTCACACTCCCCGCTCACCATCGAGGCTAGGTGAAAGATCACATCAAACTTCGCCCCCGTCGTCGCCAGCACCGTCGCCCGGTCACCAATGTCACCCTTCACATGCTTCACCCGCGCATCCGTCGGCTCCCCACGAAAAAACGCATCCAGCAGCACCATCTCCGTGATCGCCTCGCCGCACCACGTGCCGCGGTCCAAAAGTTTCTGCGCAAGTTGGGAGCCAAGGAAGCCGCCGCCGCCGGTGATGATGATTTTCATGAGTTGGTTGGGAAGGAGTTTGCCATCAGGCACCGCCTGATGTGAGTTCGCCCCGACATGAGCAAGCCACTCGCAGGACACAAGATCGGATTCGTCGGACTCGGCAACATGGGCCGCGCCAATGCACGCCACCTCCATGAAGCCGGAGCCGACGTCGTCGTCTGGAATCGCAGCCCCGCCCCCGCAGAGGCCGCCGTCGCCCTCGGCATGCGCCGCGCCTCCTCCCTCCCGGACCTCGCCCGCGAGATCGGCCCCGGCATCATCTGCATCAATCTCACCATGACCGACGTCGTCGAAGCCGTCGTCTTCGGCCCCGGCGGCCTCATCGAAGGCCTGCACCCAGACGCCCTCATCATCGACTTCGGCACCACCGGCGTCCCCGAAACCAAACAATGGGCCCAACGCGTCAACTGGGTCGACTCCCCCGTCTCCGGCGGTCAGGTCGGCGCCGAAGCCGCCACCCTCACCATCATGGCCGGCGGCAGCGAATCCAATTTCCAGCGCGCCCTCCCCATCTTCCAGGCCGTCGGCAAAAACATCACCCACCTCGGCCCCGTCGGCAGCGGCCAGGTCACCAAATTGGCCAATCAGCTCATCGTCGCCCAGACCATCGATGCCGTCGCCCAGGCCCTCCGCCTCGCCGAACTCTCCGGCGTCGATCCCGCCCTCGTTAGAAAAGCCCTCCTCGGCGGCTTCGCCGAAAGCCGCATCCTCGATCTCCACGGCGACCGCATGGTCCGCCGCGACTTCGCCCCCGGTGGCCGCGCCACCCTCCAGCTCAAAGACGTCCGCCTCATGTCCCAGCTCGCCGACTCCGTCGGCCTCGACTCCCCCACATTGAGAAACTCCCTCGCCCAGTGGGAAAAATTCGTCCACGAAAAACACCTCGGCGACCTCGACCACAGCGGCCTCTTCCGCCTCTACGAGTAGAGCGAACTCGATGCCGCTGTGGCGAAGCAAAGTAGCCTTGTTCCTGTGGAACAAGGAAACGCTCCGCTTCTCCCCAAACGCTTAATACCAAAAGAGCTGGAAAAAGGTCTGGAGAGAGTAAGACCGTTCAAGACCTCACAGCGCCTCGCACAGGCGCCAGCATAGTGGTCCGCACAGTCCCTGTGCGGCGCTCCGTCATCACCGTTCACCAGGTGCGTCTGCCAAACGCTCCGCCGCACGCCTCCGGCCAATTTACAATTCTCAGTTTTCAGTTCCCAGTTTACAATCTCTGCCGGCACCGCCCACGCGCCTGACGCCCCCCTCACGAATGCATCACCTGCCCCCCATCAATATTGATCGTCTGCCCCGTGATGTTCTTCGCATGATCTGACGCCAGAAACGTCGCCATCGCCGCATACTCCTCCGGCATCTGCCAGCGGCCCAGGTGGGACACCTTCTTGATCTTCTCCGCCGCCCATTCATCAAAACTCTGCCGCTTGTCCTCCGGCAGCTTCTTCTGCCCCGCAGCCCAGATGCTCTGATTCAGCTCCGTCTTCACCATCCCCGGTGCCAGCGCATTCACCCGCACATTATGCGGCCCCAGATCCTTCGCCGCGCACTGCGTAAAGTTAATCAGCGCCGCCTTCGAAGCACTGTACGGCGGATCCGTCTGCGACCCCATCTGCCCCGCCACAGACACTAGAAACAGCATCGATCCTCCACCGCTTTCGATCAGCCTCGGCGCAAACGCATGCGCCACATTCACCGCGCCGATCAGGTTCACCTCCAGCACTCGCGCCCAGTCGTCGGGCTCCAGATTCCAAAACGGAAACCCAAATTTCCCCGACCCAATGCCCACGCAAAACACCACGTGGTTCACCCTCTCAAACTCCCCTGCAAAAGCCTTCACCCCCTCATAGTTCGCCACATCCCCCGCAGTCACAAACTCTGCCGTCTTCTCCCGGTCAAACCCCCGCACCGCACACCCCTCCGCCACAAACCCATCCGCAATCGCCCGCCCAATACCACGCGCAGCTCCAAACACAGCAACCGCCTGCCCTTCAAGATTCAAATTCATCCCCCACTATGAAACGGCCTCTCCACTTCTGCAAAGCTCACCTGCAGCCATGACCGCAAACTCCCACCCACCGCACGTTTTGTAGTACCGGCTTCAGCCGGAATCTGGAAGCTCAGCGCACCCTTCGCCAACCCTCCCCCCGAGTTCTCGGGGTCCCGCAAGGAAACCCAGCCTCAGTCAGTAAACTCAGCTACCCGTTTCCCCGCAATCCCCGTCACCAGCCACATGAAAGCCTCCACCCCCTCCGGCTGCTCCGGCTTCCGCCAGATGAATCTCCACCGCCGCGAGGCCATGCGCATCGGCTTCTGCAGCGCCCTCGGTCTCAGCATGGCCGATCTCCTCAAACACGAAGCCCGCGCCACCGTCGAGCCCGGCTTCTTCAAAGAAGGAAAAGCCAAAAGCATCATCCACCTCCACCTCCCCGGCGGCATGGCCCAGCAGGAATCCTGGGACCCCAAACCCGAAGCGCCCACCGAATACCGCGGCGCCTTCGGCGTCGCCAAAACCAAGACCGGCGAAGTCTTCAGCGAGAACTTCACCCGCCTCTCCAAAATCGCCGACAAGCTCACCATCGTCCGCTCCGTCACCGGCAAAATCCCCGATCACCAGCAGGCCACCTACCACCTCTACACCGGCTACACCCCCACCACCGTCATCGACTACCCGCAGATGGGCAGCGTCGTCTCCCATCTCATGGGCGTGCGCAAAGGCATGCCCCCCTACGTCGCCATTCCCTCCATGCGCGGCTTTGAAGGCGGCACCGGTTTCCTCAGCAGCAAGTACGGCCCCTTCCAGCTCAACGCCGACCCCGGCGCCAAAGGCGAGTTCAAAGTCCGCGACTTCAGCATCCCTGACGGCGTCTCCATGCAGCAGTTCGAACGCCGCAAAGCCGCGCGCGACATCGTCGAAGGCCAGCTCCGCAAACTGGATGCCGACATCGACAAGGTGAACACGATGGATGACTTCTACAAAAGTGCCTACTCCCTCCTCACCTCGGACGCCGCCCGCAAAGCCTTCTCCCTCGCCGACGAAAACGATGCCACGCGCGATCTCTACGGCCGCAACTACGAGCTAAAACAACGCGCCCCCGCCGCCGTCGGCGAGCGCCTCCTCCTCGCTCGCCGACTCGTCGAATCCGGCGTCCGTTTCGTCAGCGTCAACTACGGCTCCTGGGATTCCCACGTGGACATCAAAGGCACCTGCATCGAGTTCATGCCCGCCCTCGACCACGCCATCTCCGGCCTCATCACCGATCTCGATCAGCGCGGCATGCTCGACAGCACCCTCGTCATGGTCACTACCGAGTTCGGCCGCACACCCAAGGTCAACATGAGCAATGGCCGCGACCACTGGGCCCGCGTCTACTCCATGCTCCTCGCCGGCGGCGGCATCACCCGCGGTCAGATCTACGGCGCCTCAGACGCCACCTCCGCCGAACCCGCTCGCGACGAAGTGAAGCTCGAAGACTTCCTCGCCACCGTTTACAACCAGCTCGGCATCGACTCCAACGAGGAGCTCATGGCCTTCGGCGGTACCCGCCCCATCGAAATCGTCAAAGACGGCAAAGTCGTCAAAGGCATCATCTCCTAATCGCCATGCGACTTTTCACCGCCCTCATGGGTTCAGCATGCCTGCTCACCTCGGCCTTCGCAGGCCCCATGGTGCATCACATCGAGTATGTCACGCCTCGCGCCGGCCAGCGCGGCACCACGGTCGAAGTCACGTTGGAAGGTGCCTTCATCAAAGAGGCGCGGGAGATCCTCTTCTATCGTCCCGGCATCCGCTGCATCGAACTCAAAAGCCTGCCCTCGCTGCCCGAGTCCCGTGGCACCATCCACGGCGGTTTCATTCAAGACAGCGTGCAGGCAAAGCTTCAGATCGACGCCGACTGCCCGCTCGGACTGCACCCCTTCAAGCTGCGCACCGCCACCGAGCTCACCACGCTCAGCACCTTCGCAGTGACTCGCTTTCCCATCGTCAAAGAAGCACAGGAAGACCAACCCGTGCCGATGAACAGCGCGGTGCTCGGCCGCATGGACACAAATCAAGTCGGTGATGTCGATGTTTACCGCGTCACCGGTCGCAAAGGCGAGCACCTTTCCGTGGAGGTCGATTCCGTATGGCTCACGGAGAAGTTTTACGCCGGGTCCGAGTTCGACCTCACCGCACGCATTCTCGATGCCAGTGGCAAAGAACTCGCCCGCAATGACGACAGCGCCCTGCACCTGCAAGACCCCGTGCTCAGCACCATTCTCCCCGCCGATGGCGAATACCGCGTCGAAATCAAACAGCGCATCTTCACCTCCGGCGGCAACGGCTACTACCTCGCGCACATCGGCTCAAATCATCGCCCCCTCGCCGTGTATCCCGCCGGTGGCATGAAAGGCGAAAAACTTGCCGCCACCCTTCTCGGCGATCCCGCAGGCGACGAGGCCATCCAGGTCACGCTCCCCGCACAAGCTGGCGACTTCGCCTTCAACGACACCATGCCCTCGCCGCTGATGATGCGCGTGAGCGAGTTCCCCAATGTGCTCGAAACCAAAGAGGCCGATGAAACCACCGTCACCGCCCTCCCTGCTGCTTTGAACGGCCGCATCGAAGCCGCCAATGATGCCGACACCTTCCGCGTCAAAGCCAAAGCAGGTGATCGCTGGCGCGTGCGCGTCTTTGCTCGGTCATTCGGCACGCCGCTCGATCCACGACTCACCATCCGCAAAGCCGACGCCGAAACCGATGACATCACCGCAGATGACTCAACGCTCCCTGATCGCGATCTCTGGGCCATGTCACGCCAGATTCAGCGCAAGGAACTCATGGATCCCGCGGTCATCTGGGAACCGAAAACCGATGGCGATTACCTCATCAACATCACCGACATGCGCGGCCTCGGCGATCCCACTTCCGTTTACCGCATCGAGGTCGAGCCCGTCCGCGATGAGATCAACACCTTCATCCAGGCGCGCGTCATCGACATGGTCGAATGTCCACGCCTCACCAGCATCGCCGTGCCACAAGGTGGCCGCTGGACGGTGAATGTGAATCTCATCGATGCCCCCGGCACTCGCTACAAAGGCGAACTCGATCTTGTCGTGCATGGCTTGCCCAAGGGCGTGCGCATGATCGCTCCGCGTCTGCTCGCCGGTCAGCGGCAGGTCCCGGTTCAGTTCATCGCCGACGCCGGCACCCAGCCACAGACCGCGCTCATCTCCATCACCTGCAAAACCACCGATGGCACCCCACTGCTCAGCCGCTCGCAGCAGTCCTTTCCCTTCCTCGGCCACAGCGGGGGTCACGCCTGGCATTCCTTCGTCGTCAATGACTACGCCTTTGCCGTCACCGAGCCTGCCCCTTATCAAATCGATGTCGAGCAGCCGACCATCCCGCTTTCCCAAAACGGTGAACTCACGCTGCCGGTCAAAATCACCCGCCAGCCCGGCTTTGATGAAGCCATCGAGCATCAGTTCGACTGGGTGCCACCCGGTGTCGAAGGCGAGCCCACACTCACCATCCCAGCAGGTAAAAACGCAGGCACCCTGCGCCTCAGCGCCAGCACTTCAGCCGTGCCCGGCACCTATCGCCTCGCCATGACCGCCTCCACCGCAGGCGGCTCCTATTACCTCGGCGCGGGCCGCATCCGCGCCTCCAGCGCCTTCATCGACATCACCATCGCCCAGCCCTACATCGCCCTGAAGAGCAATCCCACCGCCGTCCGTCGTGGCGAAAAAGCCCAGGTCGTCTGGGACATCGAACACAAAAAACCCTTCGAAGGCGAAGCCACCGCCACCCTCCTCGGCCTCCCCAAAGGTGTCACCGTCATCAACACCCCCAAACTCAAGTCCGGCGACAAACACCTCACCTTCGAAATCTCCGCCACCCCCGAAGCCCTCCTCGGCCAGTACAAAGAACTCAGCTGCGAAATCACCGTCACCGAACACAACCAGCAAATCCGCCAGCGCACCGGCAAAGCCATCCTCCGCGTCGACCCCGCCCTGCAACAAGCCGCTCTGAAATGAACACCTTCTTTTCGGCAAAAGGAATGAAGGAGCAATGGAATGACTGAATTTTTTACTTTCGATTGATGCCGATTCACTGCGCCATGCCCATCGCCAATCTGACGCGCGACGAGTTTATTGAGCGCGACGATCTCGTCATGAAATGCGCCTATGCCACGCAGAACAATCTTGGACGGCTGTGCGATGAACATGTGTATGAAAATGAGTTGGCCAGCCGATTGCGTGCCGCTGGAATGAAGAACGTCATGACACAAGTGCCGCTTCGAGTAACTCATGGTTCGTTCACCAAGGAATATCGCCTCGACTTGGTGGCGAGCGATGCCGTCTATGAACTGAAGACGGTTGAACACTTTATCCCCGCGCATGACGCCCAAGTGTTCAACTACGCCATGTGCCTCGGCATTCGCTGCATCAAACTGCTCAACTTCAGCGATCACAAAGTAAATGGAAAACTGCGCATGGCTCCGGTCACAACAGCCCAGCGTCACGCATGTAAGATCACGACAAACGGCTGGCAGCCACTTTCGGCAAAATGCCGTCTTCTCAGAGACCATCTCACCTGCCTTGTTGATGATCTCGGCGGCTTCCTCGAAGCCAGTCTCTATCGGGAGGCCCTGTCATGCCTTCTCAACGCTCCCGAAACCCGGCTCACCGTAACCAGCAACGACATCGAACTCGGCACCCATACACTGCCAATGCTCGCCGGACACACTGCCTTCCACGTCAGTTCCTACACAACCTACATCGAGCAACAGCGCCCCCACCTCCAGCTCCTTCTCGCCTCATTACCTCTGAAGTGCCTCCACTGGATCAACTTCAATCACCAGGACATCACCCTGACTACTCTCCTCCAGTAAAGCCATAAATTCAGTCTCCGGAACATTCCCTTGCTCCTTCATTCCTTTGCCAAAATGAAACCTCTCTTCCTCGCCCTGCTATTCCCTCTCTCGGTCATAGCCGATGAAGCATCAGCCCCCAGCTTCCGCCGCGACGTCATGCCCATCCTCTTCCGCTCCGGCTGCAACCAAGGCACCTGCCACGGCTCCGCTCGCGGCAAAGACGGCTTCATGCTCTCCCTCTTCGGCTACGATGCCAAAGGCGACTACTACCGCATCACCCAGGAAATGGTCGGCCGCCGCGTCAATCTCGCCGCCCCCGAGCAAAGCCTCATGCTCCTCAAAGCCACCGGCAAAGTCCCCCACACCGGTGGCGAGCTATTCAAGCCCGATACCAAATACTACCAGACCCTGCTCAACTGGATCGCCGCCGGCGCCCCCGACGATGCCGCATCCGTCCCCCAGCCTGTCGAAATCACCCTCGCACCCGAGCGCCTCGTTTTCGAAGGCGGTAAAGGCACCCAAAAGACCACCGTCACCGCCCGCTACTCGGACGGCACCAAACGCGATGTCACCGACCTCGCTCTCTTCGCTTCCAACAACCCCTCCACCGCCAAGATCGACAAAAACGGCGTCGTCACCTCCACCGGCCGGGGCGACACCCACGTCTTCGCCCGCTTCAACCGCTTCACCATCGGCTCCGAAGTCATCGTCCTTCCGCAGGACAAAAACTACCAATGGACGAATCCCGTCGCGAACAACTACATCGACGAAATCATCCACGACCGCCTGCAAAAACTGCGCCTCCTGCCCTCCGAAATCTGCGATGACGAAACCTTCCTCCGCCGCGTCTTCCTGGATCTCAGCGGCGCTCTGCCCACCACCAAGGACTACCAGGAATTCATCGCGGACACATCCAAGGACAAGCGCACCGCCCTCATTGATCGCCTCCTAAAAAGCGAAGGCTTCACCGACCTCTGGACGGACCTCTGGGCCGAAATGCTCCGCGTCAAAGGCGGTGGCTACGCACCGTCCGCCACCGATGTCAAAGCCGCCGACGTCTACTACGAATGGATCCACGATCAGATGGCAGAGAACCGTCCGCTCAATGAATTCGTCGCCGATCAAATTACCGGCACAGGCAGCAACATCAACAGCGCCCCCGCCAATCTCTACACCATGCTCGTGCATGATGTCCGCGTCACGCCCAAGAACCTCGCCGCCGACTTCTCCCAGCTCTTCACCGGCGTTCGCATCCAGTGCGCCGAATGCCACAACCATCCCTTCGATCGCTGGACCATGGACGACTACTACGGCTGGGTCAGCTTCTTCACCGGCATCCAGCGCAAGCTCGGCGTCGAGCCGCGCGAGTTCTATGTCTTCAACGACCTCTCCGCCTCACCCGCCAAACACCTCGTCGATGAACGCCCCATGCTCCCCACCGTGCTCGGCGGCGAAAGCAGCGTGCCAAAGGGCAAAGACCCCCGGCAGGCCCTCGCCGCCTGGCTCACCTCACCCAAGAACGAGCTCTTCACCCGCAACCTCGCCAACCGCATCTGGGCCCACTTCATGGGCCGTGGTCTCGTGGAGCCCCTCGACGACATGCGCGTCAGCAATCCGCCCACCAACGGCCCCTTGCTCGACGCCCTCGCCCAGCACCTCGCCGACTCCAAGTTCAACCTCCGCGCCTTCATCCGCGACATCACCACCTCGCGCACCTACCAGCTCTCCGCGCGGCCCAACAAGACCAACGCCGACGACACCCGCCAGTTCTCCCGCGCCCAGCTCCGCCGCCTGCGCGCCGATGTCCTGCTCGATGCCATCGTCAAAGCCACCGACGGCGAGCGCGGCTTCGTGTATTTCCCGAAAGGCACCAAAGCCGTCCAGCACTACCCGCGCACCCCTGGCGATACTACCCACGCGATGACCGGAGATCCCTTCTTCGAAACCTTCGGCCGCGCCGGACGCGCCAGCGTCTGTGCCTGCGACACCAAGCTCGAACCCACCCTCTCACAAACCCTCCACATGGTCGCTGGCGACACCGTCCAAAGCCAGGTCGGGGCAGGGCAGGTCATCGAAAAACACCTCAAGGCCGGCACCCCACCCGAAACCATCATCGAAAACCTCTACCTCCGCTCCCTCAGCCGCAAACCCAAGCCCGAAGAACTCAAAGCCCTCCTCGAACTCGTCGGCAGCGACACCAAAGACCGCAAACCCTACCAGGACATCTTCTGGAGCCTCCTCAATTCCACCGAGTTCCTCTTCAATCATTGATCCATGCACGGGCTGCTTCCAAAAACCGTGCCAGGCGCATGGCTGTGTACCCTCGCTGCGATTAACGCCCCAGAATTCGATTCGCTCTCCCAGCTCTGGGGCCACTGGAAAATCATCCAGGATTAAATGGCATCCATCAAGATGGGGATTTCGCTCGTCTCCACTTTCGCAAGCACCGACCAACGCCACCGAATCCACTTGGTAAAATGCCAAACTCTTCTGCCATTTCACTCCCTTCCATCAACAGCCCAAATGGGGCTGCGCATCTCGGCAAAGGGTTGCCGCATGTCCTACGAAGCTCGCAGAGCGAAGGAGGAAGTCTCCGCGAGGCCACCCTGGTCTTCACGCCAGTCTCCGGAAAGCAAACCCAGCACATCGCCTCACCCTGCGCCCCCTTGCAGCGTCTTCGAAAAGCTCCGCCCCACGCCAGCCCTGAAGGGGCTGCGGAATACAGCCCAGGGTCAGCCGAGCCTAAGCGAGGCGACCCTGGGTTATGCCCCATCAATCCGGGAAGCAAACCCAGCGCCCCCTTCACACGCCGAGCTCACCAGCAGCGTTCTCACCGCCCCATCGCCGCCGCCAGCGTGTCCCAACGTCCCCTAAACCCACGCCCTTAACCAAGCGCCGTTCCATCCAGAAACAATTCCTCCCTATCCCATTCCCTTGCTCTCTCATTCCCTTGCGAAAAACATGCGCCTCCTTCTCCTCCTTCCCGCTCTAATCACCACGGCCGCCGCCGCCGATCCCGTCATCACCTACGACGAGCACATCAAGCCCATCTTCCGTGAGCACTGCCTCAAATGCCATGGCGACGACGAACAAAAAGCCGATCTGAACCTCGCCAACTTCACCGCCGTCCTCAAAGGCGGCAGCGGCGACAAAGCCGTCATCGCCGGCCGCGCCAGTCAAAGCCTTCTCTTCACGGCCATCACTGCCGAAGACGATGCCGAGCGCATGCCACCCAAAAAAGCCGCCATTCCCGCCCCGCAGATCGAGCTCATCCGCCAGTGGATCCAGGGCGGCCTCCGCGAATCCTCCGCCAGCAAATCCCTCATCGCCGAACGCGACACCAGCTTCACACCCACCACCGGGATCAAACTCGACGGCCCGCCCCCGATGCCCGAGTCCTTGCCTCCCTTCACGCCCCCCGCACTCAAGCGCCCGCTTCCCATCATCGCCATGGCCGCCAGTCCGCGCGCCCCGCTCGTCGCCGTCGCCGGCCATGAACACGTGCTTTTGCTCGACGCCACCACCCAGCAGCCCCTCGGCGCCCTCGCCTTCCCCGAAGGCCAGCCCAACGTCATCCGCTTCAGCGCCGATGGCCGCGTCCTCATGGTCGCCGGTGGCAAACCCGTCCAGTCCGGCAGCGTCGTCCTCTTTGACGTCAAAACCGGCAAACGCCTCACCACCATCGGCGATGAAACCGACGCCGTTCTCGCCGCAGACTTGAGCCCCGATCAGCAGCTCGTCGCCCTTGGCGGCTCCGGCAAGATCGTCAAAATCTACGGCACCGCCGATGGCAAACTCCGCCACAAGCTCACCAAGCACACCGACTGGATCACCGCTCTCGCCTTCAGCCCCGATGGCAAAAAACTCGCCAGCTCAGATCGCGCCGGCGGAATCCATCTCTGGGACCCCACCGGCGGCGGCATCCTCCTCTCCCTTTCCGAGCACAAAGCCTCCGTCCGTTCCCTCGCTTGGCGCAGCGACAGCAAAATGCTCGCCAGCGGCGGCGAAGACGGCCTCCTCATCTGGTGGGACGCCAAGGACGGCTGGCCCGCCATCACCAAAACCAATGCCCATCCTCCAGAGCGCCCGCAGGGCTCTTATGGCAAGATCCCCAATGGCGTACTCGCCGTCGCCTTCGGCCCCAAAGGAGAACTCCTCAGCGCCGGTCGCGACAATCAGGCACGCCTCTGGGACGCCAGCGGCGGCTCAGTGAAATCCTTTTCCTCTGGAGGCATTCTGCCACTCCAGACCACCATCACCTTTGACGGGAAGGGCTTATTTGCCGGAGGTGCGGACGGTGTTGTACGTTTCCTGTCGGGTGGTAACGACAGTCGTTCTCGTTGACGGCAGCGCGTAGCCGCCGTGGTCCCAGCTGTTGCCCACATTGTTCGGATCGTCTTCGTACGTGAAGTTCTCACCGTAGTTGATCGTCGGCTGCGGCCAGACGCTGTAGCCATTGCCGTAGCCACCGCCATGTCCGCCGAAGCTAGGAGCTCCGTTGAAGTTGCTGCCGTAGTAGGTGCCACCCGGGGCGATGCGCCTGTAGCCGCCACTGCCCCAGCTCCAATCATGACCACAGGAAGTAAGAGACAAAGCAGCAAGAACCGAGAGGATGACCAAGGAGTGAGCGGATTTCATGGAACGGATAATGTGAGTGCTGGCGGGTTATTTTATGGAGAATTGGCCAAGCCGGAGAAAAAAGCAATCCTATAAATCCATCACCCCGAACACTTTCGCGCCGAATCCACCTAAATGAGGGGCAGCCCCCTCCGGCAGGCAGCCCAAAGCCAAACTTTCCACCCATGACTTGGAATCTCCCACATCCCCTCCACGTTACCAGCCACCACCCATGAAACACGCCCTCCTAGTCCTTCTCGCCACCGCCTCCCTCTCCCTGGCCGTCGATCCCCCCGACACCACCGGCTGGAAGGACCTGTTCGCCGCCGACCTCTCCAACACCGTCGACCCCGGCAAATGGGAGCTCAAAGATGGCATCCTCGTCGCCAAAGACCACGACACCCTCTGGACCAAAGACTCCTACGGCGACTTCATCCTCGATCTCGACTTCAAAGTCGAAAAGGAATCCAACAGCGGCATCTTCCTCCGCTCCGGCAACATCAAAGACGTCCTCTCCGCCCTCGAAATCCAGGTCCACGACTCCGCAGACGGCAGCAAATACGGCATGGTCGCCGCCATCTATGACGCCATGCCCCCCAGCAAAAGCATGGCCAAACCCGTCGGCGAGTGGAATCACTTCACCATCACCTGCAAAGGCCCCCTCGTCAGCGTCGTCTTCAACGGCGAGGAAGTCATCAACGCCGACCTCGACAAATGGTCCGAAGCCGGCAAAAACCCCGACGGCACCCCCAACAAATTCAAAAAAGCCCTCAAAGACTACGCCCGCTCCGGCCCCATCGGCCTCCAAGGCCTCCACGGCAAAGCCCAGGCCCCCGTCTACTACCGCAATCTGAAGATCAAGGTGCTCGAGTAAGTTCAGTGCATTGACCCCGGCTTGGACGAAATGACGACCGAACTTCTGTCTGAATGGACTCCAAGCCGTCCCGAATGGTTTCGTGATGAAAGCCAGTTGAACAGCGTCACGGGCGCGCTGCACTCAAGATTCGCGGACGTGGGCTCTCAGGAAGAATGCCGGTATCTGATGCGCCTATGGTGGCATCTCGACTCATCGAGCCAAGAAGTATCCTATGAAGAACTGCTGCAGTTTGTTTCTCCACCGAAAATGAGCAGGCTGAATCAGCTTTTCGATTTCATGGCCCGACGAGATTATAAATCTATCGATCAATGGGTGAGGCAAGCGACTCGGGAAATGCCCGAAACGCGTGACCGATAATGGGCATGCCCATCACCCCGCACACGCCACTCTTACCTCCTCCAGCTCCGCCCACCGCGAAAACTTCCCCTCCAGCTCATGCTTCTTCGCCTCGAGCTTCGCGATGAAGTCATTCGTCCCCGCCCCCAATTTAATAAACGTCTCCGGGTTGCTCAGCTCCCCCTCCATCGCCGCGATCTCACTCTCCAGACTCGTGATCGCCGCTTCACACTCCGCCAGCTCCCGCTGCTCCTTCTGCGACATCTTTTTCGGCTTCGGCGCATTCGCCGCCACCGTCTTCTCCTTCTTCACCGCCGCATTCACCAGCGCCAGCTCCGCCGCAGCTTTCGCCGCACGCTTCTCCTGGTAGTAGCTGTAGTTCCCCGCGCATTCATGAATGCGCCCCTGTCCCTCAAAAGCGATCAGCCGGTCGCACACACGGTCCAGGAAGTACCGGTCATGGCTCACCACCAGCACGCAGCCCTTGAAGGAAAGAATCGCCTCCTCCAGCACCCGCATCGTCTGCAGATCCAGGTCATTCGTCGGCTCATCCAGAATCAAAAAGTTGCCACCCCGGCGCAAAATCTTTGCCAGCAGCACACGGCTCTGTTCCCCACCGCTCAGCTCCTTCACCCGCATCGTCACACGTTCATCCGTGAAAAGGAATCGCCGCAGGTAAGTCCGCACATGCATCTTCTCCGGCCCAAACTGCACAAACTCAGACATCGGCCCCGCCACCTCCTCCATCACGCTGTTCTCCGGGTTCAGCAGCAGTCGCTGCTGATCCACATAGTTAAACACCGTCCGCTTGCCAATAGTGACCTTGCCCTCATTCGGCGCCTGCTGCCCCATCAGCATCCGCAGCAGCGTCGTCTTGCCCAGTCCATTGCGGCCGATAATCCCCGTGCACGTCCCCGCGTCAAAACTCAGATTCAGATGGCTGAACAACCACCGGTCATTGATGTGCGCGCCGATCTCCACCGCATCGATGATCGTGTTCGCCAGCGCAGACGCCGGCGGGATGATCAAATCCATCACCAGCTCCGCCTCCGGCGCGTCGATGGCCGCCACACGGTCATACTCATCCAGTCGTGATCGCTGCTTCGTGCCCCGGCCTCTCACACCCGCACGCACAAATTCCAGCTCATGCCGCAGAAAGCTCTGCCGCCGCCGCTCCGAATTCGCCTCCACAGATTCACGCACCGCCTTGCTCTCCAAAAAGTCACTGTAGTTCCCCGGATGACTGTAAATCCGGCTGTCATCGATCTCGATGATCCGCGTCGCCACTCGGTCCAAAAAGTACCGGTCATGCGTCACAAACAGCACCGCACCTGTGAAGTCCCGCAGGAAAATCTCCAGCCATTCGATCGATTCCGCGTCCAGATGGTTCGTCGGTTCATCCAGCAGCAGCAGATCCGGCTGCGACACCAGCGCCCGCGCCAGCGCCACACGCCGCTTCTCACCACCAGAGAGACCTTTCACGATACGATCCGCCGCCGGCAGCCCCAGCTCATTCATCGCCGTGCTGATCCGCGTCTCCACACCCCAGCCATCATGCAGCTGGATCTGATGCAGCAAATCATCCTCCTGGTCTCCCTTGTAGTCGCCGGTCTCATAGCGCTCCACCATCTCCAGCAGCGCCGAAGCACCCGCCCGCACGTTGTCGATCACGCTCGCATCATCATCCAGCACAAACTCCTGCGCCAGATGACTCACGATGATCCCGTTCCGCCGCGAGATAATGCCGCTGTCCGGCTTCTCCGTTCCCACCAGGATGCGCATCAGACTCGTCTTCCCCGAGCCATTGCGTCCCACCAGCCCCAGCTTCTCACCCTCATGAATGCTCATCGTCGCATCATTGAAAACCTGTTGCAGCCCAAATTGAAGGCGCAGGTCTTTGGCGGAAACGACAGCAGGAGTAATAGGAGACATGAGTGGGGGGCGGCTCAGATAGCACGGTCTCCCTCCCCCTGCGACAGATTACCTTCCACCACCTCCAAAATGATCTCCCGCATGCATGCCACTCGTTAAACCCGAACGTCGTTCGTTGAATAGGTCTGATGCGGACGAGAACTGCCGCTTCTAAAACACCAAAGGTGTGGCCTATCGCAGCCCAGGGCAGACGAGCCTTGGCGAGGCCGCCCTGGGTTTCCGCCATTCCAATCCGGGAAGCAAACCCACCACTCCACCACACCCCACGCCCACCAGCAGCGTCTGCAAAAAGTTCCGCCTCGCCTCAGTCCCCTCCGAACAATTTACAATTCTCAGTTTTCAGTTCCCAGTTTTCAATCCCCGACCACTCCACCACTCCCGCCCCATCGCTCACTTCTTCCCCAGCGCTTCCCTCACCATCACCGGATCATCCGTCGTGATCCCATCCACCCCCAGCTTCGCAAACCGCTGCACATCCGCCGGCTTGTTCACCGTCCACACATACAGCCCAAAGCCCGCATCCCGGATCTGCTTCACCATCGCCTCATCCCAGGGGAAATCAGCCGTCCCCAGATCCAGCCCGTCCAGCTTGTCCGCCTTCGTATCCGCGATCAGCTGCGTCAGATCCGTCGGCTTCTTCTCCTTCGTCTTCCCAGCCGCCAGCCGGTAAACCTGGATCCACGGCATCGCCTTCTTCGATTCCGCCGCCGCATCCCGCTTAAACGCAATGATCGCCAGCTGCGCCGCACGTTCCTTCATCGGCTCCAAAATCCTCTTCAGCTCCGGCACGATCTCCGCCCCGCATTTCACCTCGATAAAGAACCGCTGCTTCCCCTTCGGCATTGTCGCCAGCGCCTGCTCCAGCGTCGGGATCTTCTCACTCGCCCACTCCTTGCCCTTCCATGTGCCCACATCGATGGCGGTCAGATCCGCCTGCTTGGACTTCGCCACATCCAGGTTCACTCCCGCCGTGCGCTTCGTGTCCTTGTCATGAATCACCGCCGTCTTGCCATCGGCCGTCAGATACACATCCAGCTCACACGCATCCGTCTGATTTTTCCATGCCAGATCAAAAGCCCCGAGCGTGTTCTCCGGCGCACGCGCGGAAAACCCCCGATGCGCAACGATTTCAACAGCATTGGCGGACATGGCGGTGAGGAGAAAAAATGCAGCAAGCTTCATGAGGGAGAAAGCAAACGACGCAAGCACTCGTAACCCTTCGCCCCAAATGAAATTTTGTTTCCTGCTTGTCCTCAGCATCATCATTGTTCGCACACTGACGTCCTGCTCCAAGTCGCCTTCGACCAACCCCAAGGACCAGCACGTCATCCTCATCAGCCTTGATGGTTTCCCCGCATGGCTCTGGAATGATGAATCCCTGCAGATCCCCAATCTGCGCAAGCTCGCCGCCGAAGGTGCCAGCACCAAGGCCATGACGGTCAGCAATCCCTCCATCACCTGGATCAATCACACCACCCTCGTCACCGGCGTGGAGCCCCGCAAGCACGGCGTCCTCTTCAATGGCCTCCTCGTCCGCCAAGGCGACAACAAGCCGCCAAAGATCGAGCAGTGGGCCGACAAAACCAGACTCGTCTTCGCCCCCACCCTCTACGACATCGCACACGAAGCCGGTCTCACCACCGCCGAATCCGACTGGGTCGCCGTCACCAAAGCCAAGACCATCGACTGGAGCTTCGCTGAGCTGCCCGAAGCCGAAGGCAAAGTCGAAAAAGAAATGATCGCCGCCGGCGAGATCAAACCCGAGCACATCACATGGATGCAGCTCGGCCCCCAGCGCAAAAGCGTCACCTTCCTCGACAACATGTGGACCAAGGCCGCCATCCACATCTTCAAGACCCACAAGCCCAACCTCCTGCTTTATCACACGCTCAACACCGACTCCACCCATCACACCTACGGCCCCGGCTCCATGGCCAGCGCCACCGCCCTCGCTTATGCAGATCGTCTCGTCGGCGATCTCGTCAAAGCCGTCGAAGACAGCGGTCTGCGCGATCAGACCACCTTCATCATCGCCACCGATCACGGCTTCAAGAAAGTCACCAAGATCATCCTTCCCAATGTCGAGCTGAAAAAAGCCGGACTCGCCCAGGGCCTCGGCCCCACCATCAACACCTGCGACGCCTACTCCATGACCCAGGGCGGCATGGCCTTCGTCTACATCACCAATCCCGCCCGCAAAGCCGAGCTCCTGCCGCAGCTCAAGGAAATGTTCTCAAAAGTCGAAGGCGTGGACCGCGTCATCGACGGCAAAGACGGCCACACCCTCGGCATGCCCACCCCCGAAGAAAACCAGGGCATGGGAGATCTCGTCCTCTACCCCAAACCCGGCTACGCCTTCAAAAACGACGCCGGCGGAGACGCCACCGTCACCCCCTCCGTCAACTACGCCGGCACCCACGGCTACTTCAACGGCGACCCCGAACTCGATGGCATCTTCATCGCCAGCGGTCGCGGCATCAAAAAAGGCATCGTCCTCGATCGCATGGCCAATCTCGACGTCGCCCCCACCATCGCCAAACTCCTGGCCCTCAAGCTCCCCAATCCCGACGGCCGCGTCCTCGACGAAATCCTGATCTCCGCCGACAAAAAATAACTCTCTGGGGTGACGTAGCAGTGGCCATCACTTTCTAATGAAGGTCATGGAACACCAAACTACGCGACAGCATCGTGGAGTGCGGTGGCAGAGATGCACGGCGCAAGCCTGCATCGGCGACACCGCTTTCGCAAGGTGACGAACATCCTCCGTCCTTAACTCGTCGTCCAGCCTGTTAAAAAAGGTGTCGGCCCAGGCTTGCCGCATTCACTCCGAGCCGCAAACGCGCGTGTGAAACTGAGCTTAGGTGCATCGCAAGCAGGCCGGTTCTGGAACGTGAAATCGGCGCGAATGAAATGCGAAGGGCATTTGCTCCCGGAGGGAGCACGGAAGGTAGCCGGCGGTGAAGCGAGGCTTTGCGAGCGAGAACCACCGGACCAGACCCATGACGTCATTCCCACCCAGGCCGCATGCCGGAGGTATGCGAGAAGCGTTCTCCTTCTCCTGGGGGATCTCATTGCTGGGAGCGCCGATGTCCACATCGGCTCCGTCCGCACGTCCCTGCCGCCCCGCTTCGCCACACACCCCGCAAAAAACCAGCACACATCCCCATCACCGCCCCACCACGCCTCAATCAAATCACCCACCGCCCATTCCTTTGCCAACACGTTACTCTGCCGGAAAACAGCGCTCCCTTTTCGCCCATCCACCCTCTCTCCAACCCAGCCCCCTCTCCCCATTCACGTTGCTCTCCATTCCCTTGCTAAAAATCAAACACCCCTTTTCGCCCACAACCCACTAATACACCCGCATCCCCCAGGTGCATTTCAGATACATCCTTGTGCGCGTCCCACCCCTATCCCCCTGACAGATTCAAACACCCCGGCTTGTAGCCTCCATCGTCATCCCCCGCACCGCTCGCAAGAAACATCTCCGCCACGCCGTTTCTACCCGTGCAACCACTTTAGCATATAGAAAATGCCCGCCACCCGCTCACCCCGTCGCCAGCCAAGGACCAAGCCAGGCACAAAACCCAAGGCCCCCGTCCACGACTCCGGCTTCAGCACCCCCAGCCTCGACCGCGCCTTGGCCGTGCTCCAATGCCTCGGCGGACATCCCCACGGCCTCACGCTTTCCGAAATCGCCGACTCCCTCAAACTCTCCGTCAATTTCGTCTATCGCGTCACCCAGTCCCTCGTCTCCCACGGCTACCTCGTGCGCGATGCCGAAAAACGCTTCAGCGTCGGCTCTGCCATGCTCAAACTCTGCCAGCCCGTCATCGATGACGTCCCCCTCACCGAAGCCGCCCTCCCCGCCATGCGCTGGCTCAGCGATCAAACCGGCGAGGCCGCCCACCTCGGCATCCTCAGCGGCTCCGAAGGCATCGTGCTCGAGCGCGTCATCGGCCGCGCCATGATCAAGTTCTACGTCGAGCGCGGCACCCGCTTCCCCCTCCACACCAGCGGACCCGGCAAGGCGATCCTCGCCTTCACACCCGAACCCGAGCGCGACGAAATCATCTCCGGCATGAAGTTCGAACGCTTCCAGCCTTGGACCATTTCGAACCGCAAAGACTTCCTCCAGTGCCTCGACCAAGTCCGCATCAATGGTTTTGCCACGGACGTCGGCGAACACCTCGAAGGCCACCACTGCCTCGCCGCCCCCATCTTCGATGCCGAAGGAAACGCCATCGCCTCCCTCTGGATCACCGGCCCCAGCCAGCTTCTGAGCGAGGAACGCATGCTCAAACTGGCTGCCGTCGTGAAAAAAGCCGGCGCCATGGCCACCGCAGCTCTGCGTGGAGGCGCCCTCGCAGCATGAACCACAAGCACCTCATCTCCATCCTGAGCCTCAGTGCTCTTCCCATGCTGGCGCAGACGCACGCGCAAAGCGCACCGCCCCAGATCGAGAAAAGCTGCTTCGAGTGCCACGACAAGGACACCACCAAAGGCAGCCTCGATCTCACCTCACTCCCCTTCGACCTTTCCACTCCCGCCACCCGCGACCGCTGGATCCGCATCTACGACCGCGTCGAAAAAGGCGAGATGCCACCCAAAGCAGAGGACCTCCCGCAGGCAGACCGGGCCGCCCTCGTCAAATCCCTCGCCACATCCCTCACCGCCGCTGATCACGCCGACATCCTCGCCCATGGTCGCGGCCCTCTTCGCCGTTTAAACCGCGACGAGTACGAACAAAACCTGCGCGATCTCCTTCAGCTTCCCGACCTCGACATCCGCGATATCCTCCCCGAAGACCGCGAAGGCCACCGCTTCAACAAAACCACCGACATGCTCGACATGTCCCGCGTCCAGCTCGTCGCTTATCTGGATGCCGCCGAGGCCGCACTGCACGCAGCCATCACCACCGAAGCCGCCCCGCCACCGGCAATCAAATACCGCGCCGTCGGCACCGATCTCTTCCCCGGCACCGGCACCTTCGGCAATCGCGAGGCCATGTTCTTCACTCGCGACAACAAGGCCGTGGAATTCAGAGGGAAAAAAGACAAAGGCAAAGACGAACCCACCGAGCAGGAAGCTGCCAAAGACGAAACCCTCGAGATGGCCCTCTTCCGCTCCGCCAGCTGGCCCTACCTCGGCACCCCCAAACACTTCACCGCCAAGCGCACCGGCAACTACAAGGTGCGCTTCTCCGCCCGCGCCGTACTCCAGCAGCCCGGCTACGTGATCACCCCGGCCACGCAGCCCCTGCCCATGACCTTCCGCAGTCGCAAACCTGCGGGCGTGGACATCATCAATGAAGTGCATGACACCGGCGGCATCATCGACATCCAGCCCGAAAAGCGCGTCTATGAAACCACCGTTCGTCTGCGTGCCGGCGAAGCCATCGAGTACAGCCTGCTCGGCCAGCCCATGCCGCTGGCCATGAACCCCAACGGCTCCGCTCCCTCCTACCGCTATCCACCTTTCCCCGAGGGCGGTCAGCCCGGCCTCGCCGTTCAGTGGCTCGAAATCGAAGGCCCCCTCGAATCTCAATCATGGCCTCCACCCTCACACCGCGTCCTCTTTGACGACCTCGGCGTGGACGTGAAACCCAAGGACCCCCAGCAAGATGCCAAGCGTCTCCTCCGCCGCTTCGTCAAACTCGCCGCACGCGAGCCCGTGCCCGAAGAGGACCTGCAAATGTTCGATGCCCTCATCCAGGCCCAGCTCGCCAAAAACGCCTCCTTCGCGGAAGCCATGCTCGCCGGCTACAAAGCCTTCCTCGCCTCCGGCGACTTCATCTACGTGCGCGAACCGGTGAAAGCAGACGACCACTTTGCCATCGCCTCCCGCCTCTCCCATTTCCTCACCAACTCACGTCCAGACACAAAACTCATGGACCTCGCGCAAAACAAAAAGCTGCGCGATCCCCAGACCCTCCGTGCCGAAACCGAACGCCTCATCGCCAGCACCGGCTTCGACCGCTTCGTCAAAAACTTCACCGACTGCTGGCTCAACCTCCGCCACGTCCGCCGCGACGATCCCGACATCCGCCTCTTCCCAGAGTACCGCTTTGACGAGTACCTCGTCGAAAGCATGGAGCGCGAAACCCGCACCTTCTTCACCGCGATGATTCGCGACAACCTCCCCGCCAGCGTGCTGGTAAAAACAGACTTCGTCTTCGCCAACGACCGCCTCGCCAAGCACTACCAGCTTCCACCACTCACCGGCTCCGCCATGCGCAAAGTTCCAGTGCCCAAGGACAGCCCACTCGGTGGCCTCCTCACTCAGGCAGCGGTTCTGAAAGTCAGCGCCAACGGCACCACCACCTCCCCCGTCGTGCGCGGAGCCTGGGTCATGGAACGCCTCATCGGCCAGCCACCGCCACCACCACTCGCCAGCGTCCCCGCCGTCGAGCCCGACATTCGCGGTGCCAAAACCATCCGCGATCTCCTCGCCCTCCACACCAAATCCAAATCCTGCGCCGCCTGCCATGCCCGCTTCGATCCCGTCGGCCTCGCTCTCGAAAACTTCGATATCCTCGGCGGCTGGCGCACCCACTATCGCGGCCTCGAAGAAGGCCAGCGCATCACCGGCATCGACCGCGCCGGCCACAGCTTCAGCTACACCGTCGCCACCCCCGTGGACACCACCGGCAAACTCCTCGACGGCCGCACCTTCAATAACATCAACGACCTCAAAACCCTCATCGCCGCCGACCCCCGCCAGCTCGCCCGCAACCTCCTCCACCAGTTCACCATCTACGCCACCGGCACCCCCGTCCGCTTCTCCGACCGCCCCGAAATCGAATCCCTCCTCAACGCCTGCGCCAAAAACAACTACCCCATCCGCGACCTCCTCCACGCCCTCATCCAAAGCCCCATCTTTCTGGGACAATCAGATGGGGAGACAATCAGACAATGAGATGACCCGACCATGAAGCTTGAAAAAGACCAGCAGACGAGAAAAAGCAAAGTGGTGAGACACACTGATTTGGATGTTTATCAGCGTGCCTTTGCCGTGGCCATGGAAGTGTTTCGGCTCAGCAAGACATTTCCGAAAGATGAGCGCTACTCGTTGACTGATCAAGGTCGCCGATCTTCGCGTTCAGTGGCTGCCAACATAACTGAGGCCTGGCGCAAGCGTCGTTATGCAGGCTCCTTTGTCAGCAAGCTCAACGATGCTGAAGGCGAAGCCGCTGAAACGCAGACATGGCTCCAGTTCGCCGTCGAATGCGGCTATGCCAAAGCCGATGCCACGCGGGCGATCTACGCCGAGTACGACAACATCATCGGCATGCTCGTAAACATGCAAAACCACCCCGAACAGTGGGCTCTCACCCAGCGCTAACCTCTGGTTCTGATTGTCTCCCCATCTGATTGTCTGATTGTCTAATGAACGCCCCCTACATCTCCAAACCCCTCTCCCGGCGCCGCTTCCTACGGAGCGCAGGGGCGACTCTCACCCTGCCATTCCTCGAATGCCTTCGCCCAGTCTTCGGCCGCGCCGCACAGGTCAAACCACCCCAGCGCCTCCTCATCATCTCCAACAACCTCGGCTTCCTTCCGAAACCCTTCTTTCCAAAGAACACCGGACGCGACTACGAACTCTCTCCGACCCTCTCCGGACTCGCCGAAGTCCGCAATGAGTTCACCCTCTTCAGCGGCCTCTCCCACCCCGACGTCAATGGCGGCCACAGCGCAGAAAACTGCTTCCTCACCGCCGCACGCGGCCCAACCAAAAGCGGCTTCCGCAATCAAATCTCCCTCGATCAATACATCGCCGAAAAACTCGGCCAGCAGACCCGCTATCCAACGCTGAACCTCGGCGTCAACATCGACAAAGCCAACCGCAGCCTCTCCTGGACCCGCGACGGCGTCCTCCTTCCCGCAGAAGACAGCGCCCCCGCCTTGTTCCGCCGCATGTTCGTTCAGGGCGATCCCGCCGCTGTCAAAAAACAACTCCAGCAGCTCGACGAACGCGGCAGCATCCTCGACACCCTCCTCGACCAAACCAAGCGCCTCAGCCGCGACCTCGGCAGCACCGACCGCGCACGCCTCGATCAATACCTCACCTCCGTTCGCGAAGTCGAAGAACGCCTCCTCACCGCCCGCGAATGGGAGCTCAAACCCAAGCCCGTCGCCACCCAGCCCGAGCCCAAAGACATTCAAGACAAGAAGCTCATCTTCGAAAAATTCGATCTCATGCTCTCCATGGCGCAGCTCGCCTTCGAGTCCGACTCCACCCGCATCGTCACTCTGATGGTCGATGCCTTCGCCACCCCCGCCTTCCATCTCCCCGGCGCTGACAACACCACCGAAGGCTACCACGGCCTCAGCCATCACGGTCAGTCCGAAGAAAAAGTCCGCCAGCTCGCCGAAGCCGATCGCGAACAAATGCGCCTCTTCAAAAAACTCATCCAAACCCTCGCCTCAAAAAAGGAAGACGACGCCCGTCTCCTCGACCGCACCATGGTCCTCTTCGGCAGCAACATGGGCGACGCCAACACCCACGACAATTACAACCTCCCCATCCTCCTCGCCGGCGGCGGCTTCAAACACGGCCAGCACCTCGCCTTCAAACGCGACAACAACCTCCCCCTCAGCAACCTCTTCCTCTCCCTCCTCCACCGCCTCGGCGTCGAGTCCGACCAATTCGGCTCCAGCACTGGAGCTCTCACGGGTTTGACCTGAAGCGTTTGAAATAATTTGGTTTCCGATAGTTCTGTTGCAGCCAGATCGGTTCTCCCTCTACCCGCCCCTGACATACGATAACAGCGAACATTTTTCTTCGGGGAGAGGGTCGGGGTGAGGGGGAGTCCTGCACCTCTCACCAGCATGGCATGCCCCTCAATGTTTGAGTGACGCTCTGAATGAGGAAGACGGTAAGGCCATTCAAAAAAGTCTGATGCTCCCTGTCCCGCCTTCACGTGGGTTGCACTCGTCCCATTGTCAGGAATGGTCCCTCTGTTGAAACCAGCCCTGCTCATCCTCGCATCCATCCTCGCCGCCGGTGCTCCATGGTCATGGCTGAACCCACAGCTCTCGACCTTGGACCACCGCCAGCACGAGCTCCAAACCGCGCTGTCAAAACTGCCCGCCCTGCCCGCCCCTCAGCCACTGGAGCATGCCGGCTTCCACAGCGGCCTCGCCCCCCAAGCCGATTCCGTCCGCTGGGTTCAAATCGATCTCGGTGCCGAGTACCCTCTGGACTCAGTCGTTGTCATCCCCGCCATGCTCGGCGTGGCGGAAGCCTACGGCTTCCCGCAACGCTTCCGCATTGATGCCTCCAACGACCCTCTTTTTGCGGAATCCGACACACTTTTGGATCAAACGTCCGCCGATGCCCTTCCATCCCTTGCACCATGGTGCATAAATACAAAAGGAATCAAAGCCCGCCACATCCGCTTCACCGCCACCAAACTCGCCGCCCAACCCCACCAAACCAAGCGCTTCATCTTCTGCCTCGGCGAACTCCTCGTCTTCAGCCAAGGCCGCAACGTCGCTCTCCACGCCCAGGTGCTGGCCCCCAATTCCGTCGAAACTCTCCCCACCTGGTCCCCCCGTCATCTCGTCGATGGCGCTTACGCACTGGGTCTTCCAGTGCATCCTGATGAAATAAACGGCAACGGTTGGCACAGCGGCATTTCCACCACCGCCGATACTACCAAATGGGTGCAGGTAGATCTGGGCGCACCTCGCGACATTCAAGAAATCCGCCTCATCCCCGCCCACCCCCGCGACTACCCCGAACGCTTTGGCTTCGGCTTCCCCCGCCGGTTCAAAGTAGAAGCCGATGGCCGCACCATCTTCGACAGCACCACCGCCGACTTCCCCAACCCCGGCGACACCCCCGTAGCCTTCCCCACCCCCGGTCTGCGTGCGCAGACCCTCCGTTGCACCGCCACGCAACTCTGGGAACGCAGCGGCGACTTTGTGTATGCGCTTGCAGAACTGCAGGCCTTCGACACAGGAAAAAACATCGCCCGTGAGGCCGTCATCACCAGTTCCGACGACACCATCACCCCCGCATGGAGCCGCGCCGGCCTCATCGACGGTCGCAGCAGTTCCGGCGTTCTTCTCGATGAAGCCTCATGGCTCGCCGATCTCTCCCAACGCCGCCAGATCACAGACGAACTCGCCGCTTTGGAAACTCAGCGCACCATAGCGCTTTCCATTGCACAAAGCCGCGCAGCATGGCTCGCAAGCGCAGTGTTTTGCCTCGCCATCGTCATCGCCTGGCTGGCGGTCCAGCGTTCACGCCGCTCCCGTCGTCGCGAAATGGAATCCCTGCGCCATCGCATTTCCCGCGATCTCCACGACGAAATCGGCAGCCACCTCGGCAGCATCCGCCTCATGTCCGAGCTGGCCCTGCGGGATGGCTCCGCCTCCGATTCCCTCGAAGAAATCCACCGCCTCGCCGGTGAAGCCGCCGAATCCATGCGCGGCATCATCTGGCTCGTGCGCGAGGGCGATGCACCGCCGCTGACCAGCCTCGTCGAAGCCATGCGGCAAAGTGCCGGTGCGTTGTTGAAAGACATCGACTGGCAAATTGAGGCAACAGAAGGCAATTTAGCTACTGCCTCACTTGAATTCCACAGGCAGGTCTTCCTCCTCTTCCGCGAAGCCGCGCACAACATCGCCCGTCATGCCCATGCTGCAAAGGTGCGCATTGAAGTGCATTGGACTGCAAAACACTTCCATCTCCGCATCGAAGACGACGGCTGCGGCTTTGACGTCGCCGCCGTCACCGCAGGCAATGGCCTCGCCAATCTGCAGCACCGTGCCACGGTGCTCGGCGGCACTTTGCAGATCACCAGCAGGGCCGACAGCGGCACCTGCATCAACTTGGAGGCCGATTTCTCATGAACACTCTCTGGATCGTTGAAGACCACGCTGCATTCCGGCGCACGTTGGTGCGCGTCTTGAATGCAGAATCCGATCTTCAATGCGCGCGAGATTTCGACTCCTGCGAAAAATTATTCGCCGCACTGGCCAAACCTGATGTGCCCGATTTGATTCTCCTCGATGTCGGGCTGCCTGGCATGAGCGGACTTGAGGGCATTCGCCTGATCAAGGAGCGCGCACCCAAGGTGCTCGTCGTCATTCTCACGGTCTTTGAGGACGATGACAAAGTCTTTCAGGCCATTTGTGCTGGAGCCGCCGGTTATCTTCTGAAAACCAGCAGCGCAGCTGATATTACGAAGGCAGTTCGGGATGCCCTGGCCGGTGGATCGCCAATGAATCCGCGCATCGCTCGCCGCGTGCTTGAGATGTTTTCCAAGTTCGCCCCGAAGCAGAACGACTATGGCTTGAGCGAACGGGAGAAGGAGATCTTACAGCTCATGACCACCGGACTCATCAAAAAAGAGATCGCCGACAGGCTTACGCTCAGTGTCCACACGGTCGATACTTACCTTCGACGCATCTACGAGAAACTGGCGGTAAATACGCGCACGGGAGCCGTGGCCAAGGCGCTGAAGGAAGGGCTGGTATGATGTCCCGCGCTCGCGTGGCATGAAAAGGCCGCTTGAGCGTCGTATGAATGATCCATGCGCCTCCTTGCTCTCATCATCTTCGCCGCCGTGCCTGCCTTCGCGGTCGATTTTGTCCGTGAGGTGAGGCCCATTTTCGAAAAGCACTGCTATGAGTGCCATGGAGCGAAAAAACAGAAGAACGACTACAGGCTCGACATCAAGGCAAGCACTCTAACTGGTGGCGAGGATCATGCGCCGAACATAGTTCCAGGCAAAAGTGCCGAGAGCCCGCTATTTCTTTTTGTGAGCGGTGCGGATGAAAAGATCGCGATGCCGCCGAAGTCAAAGCTCAGCAGTGAGGAGGTCGATGTGATCAAACGCTGGATTGATGAAGGGGCCGTGTGGCCGGAGGGTGTGGATGTGGCCAAGGTGGAGGACCGCCTGGACTGGTGGAGCTTTAAGCCGCTGGCGAAAAGGGATGGAAACATTGATGGCTTCGTTCGTGCGAAGCTCACGGAGCATGGCCTCAAACCAGCACCGCAGGCGGATGCCCGTACATTGATCCGCCGCTTGTATTTTGATCTCACCGGTCTGCCGCCTTCTCCGGCGGAGGTGGAACGATATGCAGCGCTACCGTATGAGAGGCTGGTGGATGATCTGCTGGCCTCACCGCGTTATGGCGAGCGCTGGGCGCGGCATTGGCTGGACCTTGTGCACTACGGAGAAACGCATGGCTATGACAAGGACAAGCCGCGAATGAATTCCTGGCCTTACCGTGACTACGTCATTCGTGCGCTGAACAGCGACAAGCCTTATGCGCGTTTCATCGATGAGCAGATCGCGGGGGATGTGCTGCATCCTGGCACTACAGACGGCATCACGGCGCTTGGTTTCATCTCCGCGGGGCCGTGGGATTACATCGGGCATGCGGAGGTGCCGGAGTCGAAGCTGGATGGCAAAATCGCGCGGCATCTGGACCGTGATGACATGGTGCAAAACACGATGGGTGCCTTTTGTTCGCTCACCGTCGGCTGTGCGCAATGCCACTATCACAAATTCGACCCCATCTCGCAGGAGGACTATTATTCACTGCAGGCGGTGTTTGCCGCCATCGACCGCACGGATGTGAACTATTATCCGGATGATGCTTCGATGCAGCGGTTTGTGGATTTGGAGCAGCAGCACAAGAAAATTGCCGCCAGCATCAAGGCGCTGGAGGAGCCGCTGAAACAGAAGGCGGGCGAAGCTTATGCGGCACTCAGCAAACGCATCGATGGAGCTGCGGACAAGGCGTCCAGCACGAACCCGAATGTGAAACCGGATTTTGGGTATCACAGCGCCATCGCGATGGATCAAAACACGGTGAAGTGGGTGCAGGTGGATCTTGGCAAGAGCGTGGAGATTCAGCGCATTGTGTTGAAGCCCTGCTATGATGATTTCGGCGGCATCGGCGGTGGCTTTGGGTTTCCGGTGCGTTTCAAGGTCGAGGCGAGTGATGATCCCACATTTAAGACCGGCGTGACGCTCATCTGGCGCAAGCACGACGCGACGTTCATGAACGACTTCAAGAATCCCGGTCTCACCCCGTTTGAAACGGGCACGGCGGGAGATGACGGTGCCAAGGGCAGATACGTGCGTGTCACGGCGGTGAAGCTGGCGGAGCGCAAGAACGACTATATCTTGGCGCTGTCCGAGATGGAGGTCTTTGCAGATAAAAACGGGTCGAACCTCGCAGCAGGCCGGCCTGTGACGGCGCTCGACAGCATCGAGGCCGCGCCGCGCTGGCAGAAAGAAAATCTCACGGATGGCATCGCACCCGAGGCACGCACGCAGGAGGACAAACAGCGGCTTATCAAAGAGCGAGATGCACTCATGCTCGCCCAAGCAGATGCGGCGACGCGCCAGCAGCTCAACGATATGCGCAAGCAGCGCGGGGTCATTGATGCGGAAATCACGAAGCTGCCGAAGCCGGGCAAGGTGTATGCGGGTGCCATTCATACGGGCACGGGAGCCTTCAAAGGAACGGGCAACGAAGGCGGCAAGCCGCGGGTGATTCAGGTGCTCAAACGTGGCGATATCAAGCAGCCGGCGAAGGAAGTGGGCCCGCAGGGTATTGCTGCGCTGAGCGAGGCCTTCCATGATACGTATCAGCTTGCCGGTGAGGGTGAGTCCGCCCGTCGTGCTGCGCTCGCCAGATGGATCACTGACAAGAACAATGTGCTCACGTGGCGCAGCATCGTGAACCGCACATGGCAGCATCATTTTGGGCGTGGGCTGGTCGATACTGCGAATGACTTTGGCCGCATGGGCGGCAGGCCGAGTCATCCTGAACTGCTGGACTGGCTGGCAGTTACATTTCGTGATGATCTTGGCGGCAGCTTGAAGCGCCTGCACAAACTGATCGTGATGAGTGACACGTACCGGCAATCGTCAGACAAGGCGGAACCGGCGGATGCGAACAACGTTTTCCTCTCCCACCAAAACCGCCGCAAGCTGGATGCGGAGTCGATTCGTGATTCCATCCTCGCCGTGAGCGGCAAGCTGGACCTGACGATGGGAGGGCCGAGCTTTCAGGACTTCGTCATTGAGAAGCCGCAGCACAGTCCGCATTACGAGTATCAGCTGCATGACCCGGAGGACCCGAAGTCATGGAGGCGCAGCGTCTACCGCTTCATTGTGCGTTCACAGCAACAGCCCTTCATGACCACGCTTGATTGTGCCGATCCCTCGATGCGGGTGGAGAAGCGCAATGAATCGCTCAGCCCGCTGCAGGCTCTGGCCATGATGAACAACGGTCTTGTCGTCGCCATGGCGAAGCATTTTGCGGAGCGTGTGACGAAGGAAGCGCAGGGACTGGAGGCACAGACAAGGCGTGCCTTTGTGCTGGCGCTTTCACGCAGTCCAACGGCGGATGAAATCAGGCCACTGATCGAGTACGCGCAGCGCGAAGGTTTGGAAAACACCTGCCGGGTGATTTTGAACCTGAATGAATTCAGCTTTGTGGACTGAGCGGCAAAGATCCGCATGCTATTTCCAGGAGTGACGGCACGCACTGGCGGTTGAATTGTGCATGGAAGTGAAACATACGATGCAGATGCCGCGTGATGCACATCCCTTAACTCCATGACCTGGTCTCAAAACTACGATCCTCTCGGCAATCTTGTTCTCTCCTCCTGCGTTGCGGCGGTGCCTGTGGTGGTGCTGCTGGGGCTGCTGGCGTTCTGGCATGTGAGGGCGCACATTGCGGCGTTTGCAGGACTGGTGGTGGCGCTGGTGATTGCGGTCACGGTGTTTCACATGCCGGCCCAGCTGGCACTCACGGCGAGCGGTCTGGGCGCGGTGTTTGGCTTGTTTCCCATCGGGTGGATCGTGGTGAACGCGATTTTTATTTATCAGATCTCGGTCGAGACCGGGCAGTTTGAGTCGTTGAAGAAGCAGATCGCCGGGCTGGCGGGGGACCGCCGCATTCAGGCGCTGCTGATCGCTTTTGCCTTTGGTGCTTTCATTGAAGGCTGCGCGGGGTTTGGTGCTCCCGTGGCCATCACGGGAGCGATGCTGATCGGGCTGGGATTTAAACCGCTCGAAGCTGCGAAGCTTGCGCTCATTGGGAACACCGCGCCGGTGGCGTTTGGTTCGCTGGGGATTCCGCTCACGACTCTCGCAGATGTGACCGGGCTGGATGTGCATGTGCTGAGCTCCATCGTCGGACTGCACCTCACGATCTTCTCGTTCATCGTGCCATTCTGGCTGGTGGTGGCGCAGGTAGGCTGGCGGGGCATGGTGGAGGTCTGGCCTGCGTGCCTGGTATGTGGCGGCAGCTTTGGACTGGTGCAGTTTTTGGTTTCAAACTTCCACGGGCCGTGGCTGGTGGACATCGCCGCAGGACTGGTTTCGCTGGCCTCGATGGTGCTTCTGCTGCGTTTCTGGAAACCGAGCAGTGCTGAGGAGAGGAAGGGGCCGAAGGAGAAGATCGAACGTCCGTTCCGCGCCTGGATTCCCTGGATCATGCTGTCCTTGTTTGTGGGGTTCTGGACCACGCCGTTTGCGAAGACAATGCTCAACGGCTATGCCCCCGGCACCAAGGCGGTCAGCACCTGGCAGGCGCCGATCATTCCTCTGACACCACTGCATCTCGCGGTGCAGAAAATGCCGCCGGTCGTGAAGAAGCCCGAGCCGGAAAAGGCGACGTTCACGTTCAACTATCTCTCTGCCACAGGCACCGCCTTGCTGCTGGCGGGGATCACCGCTGGAATGCTCCTGGGCAGAAGCCTCGCGTCACTGGTGAGGATTTATCTGCGCTGCCTGTGGCGCGTGCGGACTTCGATGCTGACCATCTCGCTCATGCTGGCGCTGGGTTATACCACACGCTATTCGGGCACCGACACGACGATGGGGCTCATGCTGGCAGGAACGGGTGTGCTGTTTCCGTTTTTCTCGCCGCTGATCGGCTGGCTGGGGGTCGCGCTCACGGGCAGTGACACATCATCCAATGTGCTCTTTGGCAATCTTCAGCAGGTGACGGCGCAGCAGTTGCATTTGTCGCCATCGCTAATGGTCGCATCGAACAGCTCAGGCGGGGTGATGGGCAAGATGATCGATGCGCAGAGCATCGTCGTGGCTTCCGTGGCGACGGGAGGCCAGCCGGACAGTCCGGATGCGGGCACGGTGCTGCGAAGTGTGTTCTGGCACAGCATCGCGCTGGCCATTCTCATGGGCGTGCTGGTGATGGTGCAGGCCTACTGGATGCCGTGGACGGTTGCCCGCTAGAAGGCTACTTCGTAAACTTCTCGTCTGTCAGGGTCTTCAAGAAGGCGACGAGCGCGGCTTTATCCGCCGCACTGAGGCGGATGCCGGTGGACGGATGTTTCGCGAGGTTGGGGTCCAGCGTGTCCGTGCGACGCAGATTGTGATCGTAATGGGCGATGACTTCTTCGAGCGTCTGAAAACGGCCATCGTGCATGTAGGGCGCGGTGAGGGCGATGTTGCGCAGGCTGGGCGTGGAGAACTTGTAGAGGTCCCGGTCATTCTGCGTCACGCGGTGGCGGCCGGTGTCTGATTCCACGGGGCTAAGGCCGTTGTTGTGAAACTGGTGATCGGTGAAGAGCGGACCGCCATGGCAGTGGAAGCAATCGGCGCCTTTCTGCCCCATGCGTGGCTCGTATTCGGTCATGAAGAGTTCGAAGCCCCGTTTCTCTTCATCGGTGAGCTGCTCCTTCCCCTGCATGCTGCGATCGAATTTGGAGTCGAAAGAAGTGAGGGTCAGGAGATAGTTCTCAATGGCCAGGCCGATGCGTTCCGGCGTGATCTCATCGCTGTCGAAGGCGCGGGCGAACTCTGCTTTGGAGGTCTTTTTCAATTTAGCGACCACGTTTTCCAGAGTCTCATCCATTTCGAGATGGTCTTGCACAGGCATGAGAGCCTGGGCGCGCAGCGATGGAGCGCGGCCATCCCAGAAGAAGCTGCTCTTCCACGCAAGATTGAAGAGCGGCATGCCATTGCGGGTGCCAATCCGGTCTGCGACTCCGATGCTGAAACGGCGCGGGTCGGTGAAGGCATTCGCGCGTGTATGACAGCTCGCGCAGGAGAGCGAGCCATCGCGGGAGAAGGCGGTGTCGTTGAACAGGCGCTCACCGAGTGCGACGCGTTCCTCCAGCAGAGGATTGTCCCGTGGCAGCGGCGGGATGGGGAAGTAGCTGCTGATGGTGAAACGATACGGCGTGTGCGTGGCTGGCAGATAGAGCGGCTTGAGGTGCGAGGGGCGTGCTATCGAGGGAATGCTGCTGGAGATCTGCTGAAGCGTGAAGGCCGCGGGCAGATTGGCTTTGAGTGCGGCGACAACAGGATCGCCCTCATGCGAGTGAGTGGAGAGGCCGTCTTTGACGAAGGAGAGTGGCTTTGGAGCGGCCAGCAACCTATGCAGATCGAAGGTGAATGAAGCGCCGGCATCCGCAGTGAGATCAAAATCTCCCGTGAAGGTGAGCGGGGTGCGGTTGGGATCGCGGGCGAGGTGGTAAGAAAAGCCGCCTGGGGCCTGCCCAGCGGCGCGAAAGCTGCCTTCGAGCGCGAGAAAGATGTACCCGCCCTGCCAGCTCCAGTGCAGGCCGTTCAAGTTGGGATTGAGCGGATGATCAGGCGGATATTGCGCAGGCGTGGCGGCATTGGTGGCGGGATCGAGACCAAGATGGAAGCGCAGAGCCTGGTACCTGCCTGCGGGGATGTTTGGCAACGATGTGCCAAGACGATGTCGCTCAGCGTCGAGCCAGGCAATGTGACCCGGCACTTCCAGCCAAGTGCCATCGGCCTGCTGCAAAGCGAAACCACTGAGGAGGAAACTGCAACGCGTGATGGAGAAGGTTTCCCCCGCCGCATTGGCATAGCGGAGGGAGTCGAGCAGCAGAGGGGCGTCACCCGCCGTCAGGCTGACATCGAGGCGCAGCGTGGAGGAGAAGGCGGTGGTGGCGAGGAGCAAAGCCGCCGTGAACTGACGAAAGACAAAGGCGGAACGACAGAGGGGCATGAATTTGAAACGTAATGGAAAAACCGTCTTCGGCCAGTCGAGACGCTGAGTGTTGCATGGAGGCTGGAAGATGAAGCATCGTCCAGGCAGGGACGATGCTGCTCCACATAAGGTCTACTGGCTCGATAGTTTCAAGCGCATGAACAGCCTGGTGCTGCTGCCGACGGGAACGCTGAAGATGTGCTGGGTGCCACTGCCAGAGTCGGTGATCGGGGTCCATGAGCCGGACAGCAGCGTGCTGCTCCATTCCGCGCCGTAGGTGACGCCGCTGACTCCTGCCGGCTCGGTAAAGCCAAAGGTGTAGTTCCCGCCGTTGAGCGAGGGCTGAGGAAGCTGCGAGACCCGAGCGGTGGTGGGATTTTGGCCGGGGCCAAAGAACGCGTAAACCGCCAGGTTGGAGAGGCCCGTGTGGTATGGGTCGGCCGTGTAGGCGGCATTGCTGCTGACAGTGCTGCCATACCAGGTGGTCTGCCAGGTTTGCGCACCGCTTTGCCGTGTGATCGTGATGGCATAGGCCTTTGTGGTCAGGCCATCCTGGGCGGTGACAACCGTATTGATCACGTTGCCGCTGCCCACGGCAAGAGCAATCGAACCGCTGGGGGAGCCTGAGGAAACTGCCACGGTTTCAACCTTCACACTTGCCGTGGCATCGGCCACGGTGGGGGTGACCGTGATGGCTGAGGTCGTGTTGGGAACGGTGGCGGTGTAGCTGGTGGTGCTGCTGGAAAATGTGGGGGCGAGCGTGACTCCGCCGAGTGTGAGGCCGGAGAGATTTGCGTTTGTGGAAAGTACACTGAGGCTGACGTCACGGGTCGTGGTGCCAATGTTGTTGGTATTGTTGGTGAAGGTGAGAGTGTCGCTGTAGGTGCCTGCTGGGAGGCTGCTGGCGGCACTGTTGATGGTCGCGGTAACGGTGGTGTTTGCGCCTGCTGCGAGCGTGCCGCCCGAAGAATCGAGGGTGAGCCAGCCCGCCGTTTTGCTGGCCGACCAGCTCATCGATGCCGTGCCGGAGTTGGTGAGCGTGTAAGTCGCGCTCGCGGGCGAGAACGCGCCTCCTGCGGGGCCGCTGGCGGTGAAGCTGCTCGATGGAGTGACGGTCAACGCCGGGGCGCCGGTGCCCACGGTGTAGGTGCCCGTGCCGCTCGTGGTGCTGGCAGTGGTGTTGTCGGTGGCGGTGATGCTGTAAGTCACCAGGGTGTTGAGCGCCTGCGCGGGAATCGTCGCGCCATAAGTGCCATCTCCCGCCGCACCGTCACCATGCGTGCCGTCATCAAACATCGTCAGCATTACTGGTGCGCTGGTGGTGGCGGCTTTGACAACGATGTTGTCCAGACTGATCTTTGCCTGCGGTGTGCCTGCGCCGGAGCCGGCGAAGCGGAAGCGCAGCTTCAGCGTGCTCACGCGCTCGCCGCTGCTCAGATCATAGTGATACGGCGTGCCGGGATACACGTGGTTGGAGCCGCTGGTTTCACTGAGGCGCGAGGTCCAGGTGCTGCCATCAATGGAGGTTTGGAAATCCCAGCCCATGGTGCCGCTCAAGTTGGATGTGGCGACGTAGAACTCCACGTAGGCGGAAGAGCCGGTGGCGTTGATCGCGTTGGTCGTGGTGATGTAGCAATCCGTCAAATTGGGCGTGGCCTTGTTGCACTCCAGGCCGCAGGCATTGCCGCTGCCGTTGTTGGCGGCCGTTGTCTGGCTGAAGGGATTGATCGGCGTGTAGTTCAGCGTCCAGGCATTGCTGGCATTGGTGCCGGTCCAGGGGGAGACCGCGCTGGCGGTCATTGTTTCGGTGAACACCGCAGTGGGAGTCTGGGCACCGGTGTTGTAGGTGAGCTGCACCGTGGAAAGCGTCCGGGCTGAGGGTGGTGTCACGCTGGCGGTGACGACCACATTGGAAGTGCTGATGGGTGACGCCGGATTGATGGCGATGGCTGCGATGCCCGGTGCCGTGGGCGTGACGGTGAGGGTGAAGCTCGTGCTCGTGGTGTCGAGGCCATCGCTCACGGTGAGCGTGATCGTGGCGCTGCCGGTTTGATTTGTGACCGGTGTGATCGTGACACTGCGATTCGCCCCGCTGCCGCCGAAGACGATGTTTGCGACGGGCACCAGTGTGGTGTTGTCCGAAGCGTCAGCCAGCGTGAGGCCGGCGGCGCCCGACTCAGCATCCCCGACGGTGAATGCAACCGAGCTCAGGGTGCTGTTTTGTGCTGTGGTCTGACTGGCGATGGTGCTGATGGTTGGCGGCGTGTTCGTGCCAGAATCGGAAAAGGCTTTGATGGTGCTTTGTGAGACGGTGGCGGTGGTCTGGCCCGTGCTGTCGTAACTTGCCAGGGCGGTGCGGCTCACCCGTGCGTATTCGATGCCGGATGAAGCCAGCGTGGCATAGCTGGTGGTGGTGGTGACGCCTTGATTTCCCGCCGTGGGCGCGGTGGGCACATTCGTGGGGCTGAGGGCGGTTTTCTCACTCGTCCAGGTCGATTGATTCGGTGACGCATCCACCGAGTAGGTGCCGCCTTCCACCGAACTCCAGGTGAGTGTGACCGTGCCGCCGGACACGGTGGGCGTGCTGACATTCACGGCGGTGTTTGCACCGGCAAGCACCTGGGTGGTTGCGCCATCGGCCGACATGACCGTGGTGCTGGTGCTGCCGCCAGTCGGATTGCCGTAATACCAGCGACCGACCATGTAGGGGTAATAGGAGGTGCCATCCGTCTTGATCGTCGCGAAGTAGGCCCAGGTGCCGTTGGGATACTCCGGCGTTACGCAGAAGCGCACGTTGTATTTGTTCAGGTCGTAGAAGACGCCGTTGGGATTGCTGCGCGAACCCTGCACATAATTATTGCCGCTGAAGTCTGCAGAGTCGCCCAGATAGGCGTAATCTTCCGCGTAATGTCCCAGCGTGTAGGTCAGGCCGGTCGTGGTGTAATTGGTTGCGGGGCCGTATTGCGCGGAGGTCAGCGTGGCTGAGCGGCCTTGGGCTGCTGCGGCCCAGACGGGCAGCGTGGTGCGTCCCGTCGAGTCGAGGCTGATCGATCCATTCGTGCCATCGCGAAGTTGATAGCCAGAAATCATGCGTCGCACACCGCCGATCGTCACCGTCGGTGCGGAGGTGTAACCGCTGCCGCTGCTGGTGATGTTCACCGCCGTCACGACCCCATTGGTCACCACGGCGGTGGCTGCTGCGCCGCTGCCACCGCCGCCGCTGAAGGTGACGAGCGGCACGGATTGGTACAGCGTCCCGCCCGCCGTCACGTTCACCACCGTCACCGCACCGCCGCTCACAGTCGCCGTCGCTGTCGCGCCGGTGCTGCCGCCATCATAGCCGTACGCGCCGTAAAGCGGCAGGCCGTCCTTCATCCAGCCGATGATCGGGGAATGCTGGATGTTCGTATTGGCCGTGTTTTCCGCGTAGTTTTTGGTCGTGCTGTTGTAGAGGATGTTGTCTCCCACCAGGTAGCGCGCGGTGATCGCATTGGCATGATAATGATACTCCCCGCTCGGCTGATTGTGAGCCAGCGCGTAGTCAAAGGAGGTGGCTTCATTGACAAACGCATCACGATTCCAAATGCCGTCGCCGGTGCCCACGGTACCATTGGGTGTCCCGTCAACGTTGTTGGAGTTGGAGTAGGAGTAGCCGTCCGAGGTGTTGTAGGCGGCCACGCCGTCAACGAAATAGCCTATGGCACCCATGCCTGTGAGCGTCGATTGACCGGTCACGGTTTGAGCCCCTGCAGCACCACGGGGAAACCGCCAGATCTGCGCCTGATTCTTCGGGTAGTTCGGATTGTTCCACGGCCCCATCACATGAGCTCCAAGGCCTGTCGTGCGGATGTAAACCCAGCTTGCGGAGGTGTTCACCTCGTTCACTCCAGCATAAGCGGGGGAAGATTGAACCTGGGTGCCGTTCGTCCACGTCGTGGCGGATGTGCCGGAAGTGCGGTTCGCTGTGCTGGTGAAAATGCGTGCGTATCTGGTCGAGGCGCCTGCAACCCAGGAAGAGATCTGCGGGTCGGCTTGCAGCAGGGATGCCGAAATCAGCAGGAGCAAGAGGATGCGCGTGGCCATGGTTGGGGGGTGATTGACGCCTCATTAATGAGCTGGCACATGAACAAAGACAGGAAGCCGAGATAAATTCGCATTTATCTAGCGCCGGCCGCGGGCAGCGCGCTGGCGCTTCTCATGGGGTGCCGGTGATGGTGCAGACGTAGCCGAGATGAAAGCGCAGGGCGTGATATTTGCCTGCGGGGGTTTGTACGCGATCACGGCTGGCTGACTCGCAGGCGCAGGAAGCCTGCGGTGGGAGTTGTCACATTGCTTTGCACCGTGATCGTCTCCAGCCCGGTGGCGGGGTCCATCACGCGCGAGAGCTGGGTGCTGGCGGCATTGGACGGGATGTCGCCCAACTGACCGTACTGCGAGCCCGCAAACCACTGTGAGAGATCGCTGGAAGCATCGACGACCAGAGTTGCATCGGTCGCAGAGGGATCATGCTGAAAAGTGAGCAGCAGCTTGCTGCCGCTGATGGTGATCGACGGCCGTGCGGCACCCGCATGGGAGAAGGGATAGAGGCCGGCGGCATACTTCAGGAGATTCGGCACACCATCGCCTGCGGGGCAGACGGCGTCTCCTGAGACGAGGGGATTGTTGGCATGGATGCCGAAGGTCAGATTTTTCCAGTTCTGGTAAGGGGGTTCATTGATGGTGAGAATGCTGGAAGACGGCAGGAGAAGCAGAGCTCCGCCGGTGGCATTGCCCAGTGTGAGGTTCACCGTTTCGTTGCCTTCCACCAGCGTGTCGCTTTTGATCGGAATGATGAGAGTCTTCACGCCAACTTCGCCGTCGAGCCAGGTGACTGTTTGAGAGACGGAGGTGTAGTCACCCCCGGAACTGGCCGTGCCGCCGGAGGTGGAAAAATCCACGCTGACGGCTCCCCAGGAGCCACCGGAGCGGGCGATGCCGATGGAGGCGCTGCCACCGTTTTCAGCGGCTGCGTAGGAACTGCTGACGAAACTGATGTCTCCCGGTGTGGCCACAACGATGTCGCGTACCTGTTCCGCAACGCCGATCTGGCCGAGGGAGGTTGCGTGACCATTGAGGGTGTCGATCACGTAGAGATTGCTGCTGGTGCCAGTGGCGGGATTGAGCACTGCGTAGCCCACTCCCGCAGGGGAGAAGTCGAGCCCGGTGAGGCCTTCGGTGTCCGTGCCCAGCGAGCCCATGGTGGTGAGCTGCCCGCTGGAAGAGTTCAGGGGCAAGCCACCGACGGAGCCCACGCGCACCAGACTGTCGATGGTCTTGTCAATCGCGTAGACCGTGGGTGAGAGCCCGGGGGTGAAGTCGGCTCCGACGATGCCGGGCGTGGCGCCGAAATGGGTGTCGCCGGAGGCAAAGGCGAGAGGTGTGTCTGCAGCGAGGACGGCACCTGTATCTGAATTTAACCGCAGGTGCTGCCCGGTGCTGCCCAAGATGTGCATTTGATCGGTGGAGGGATCGATCCCGAGATCAAACGACGGATGCGCAAGCTGCGGGGTGGTGATGTCGGCGATCTTGGTGACCGCGCCGGTGGCAGGATTGAGCAGGTAAAGCGAGGCCGCCACCGGGCCGGTGCCACCGACGGCACCCACGACATAGAGCTGTCCGGTGCTGCGCCTGAAGGCAAGACCGCGCAGTGTTTGTGATGCATCGATACCGGTGACGGTGACATTGCTGAGGATGGTTCCCGGTGCGCCCGTAGTGAAGCGAATGAGTTTCCCGGACCCCGTCACAGCGACGATGGGCTGCGAGGGTGGAATGTCATCGTCGTTGATGGTGATGCCGGCATAGCTCGGCACACCGTAGCCTGCGCCGCCGCTCACGCTTGAAAGGGCGAGCTGGAGGCTCTCGGCGTTCTCAAGGGTGCTGTCATTGATGAGGGTGATGGTGAAGCTGCGCGGGGTCAGGTCGCCTGCGGGCCAGTTCAACACGCCGTTGCTCGCCGTGAAATCGCCGCCCTGCGTCGCGGTGCCTCCGCTCACGTTGTAGGCCACGCTCACGGCACCGGTGCTGCCGCCGCTGCGAGTGACGTCGATGGTAATGCTGCCGGCGTTTTCATTGACTGTGTAAGCTGCGGAGCTGAACTGCAACATGCCGCCTGCAGGTGGCGGCGGTGGTATGCCACTGCTTTCGACCGCTCCCAAGTCCAAGGCGCCACCCACCTGCGTGCGTGATTGAAAGCCCTGCGGGGCAAGATATTCGAGTGTGTCCGAATGGCCGAGCGAGATCGCGCTGGCTGCGAGGGGGCCGCCGGCATCCAGGATGTTGGAACCGGTCAGCCCATGGTAGTCGCGTGTGCTGGCGTTGACGAAGTTGGGATTGTTCGCGCCGAAGGTGTCTCCTACGATGAGGTTTGAGATGCCGTTGAGCGTGCCCCCGTAGGCATGCCCGGGTGAATCTTTCGCCCAGCCGGGACTGATCCAGTTCGGCCCGTTGAGGTTGATGTCGCCGCCGCCATTGGTCGCGCCGGGTGTTGAGAAGACCATCTTCTCATAGGTCGCGTTCATGAAGACTGTGTCCGTGAAGAAGATGTTGTTGCGACAGTCGATGTTCTCGAACGTGGGTGAAGTCCCGGTATAGGTGGTGGCGGTCAGCTCGAAGAGTGCCAGCCGGTTGTGGTGATTGACCAGCGTGTTGTTGAAGAAATACAGCGTGCCCCGGTGGAGCGTGGGATAGCTCGCCGCAGTGCCTTGTGAGATCCAGCTGACCATGTTGACGGGGGAGGCGTAGTTCCGAATGGTGATGCTGTTTCCATAGACATAGGCGTCTGCGTAACCGGGCTGAAACTCGATGAAGCCCTCACCGCCCTGCGGCTCCAGCAGGAGCATTGCCGCGCCTTGTTCGCCCAGATCAAACTCGTTGTAGCGAATGACAATGTTGGAGCTGCGGTCTTTGATGGCGTCGCCATGGCAACCGGTGCGCATGGGCCCGAAGTGATTGTACTGGTAGGTGACGCCGGCGCTTTCGATGTAGCAGTCGTGCTCATGGTAGCCATTGCTCAGCACCTGGGTGGGGTGTGCTGGATCGTAAGTCAGAGGCAGACCGTTGTCGTGGAAGTAGTTGCCTTCGATCAGGAGGCGTGCGCTGCTTTGTGCGGCGCCGTTTTTGGAATTGGCAAAGAGGCCGTTGTCGCAGTTGTTGATCTCGCAGCCCCGCACGGTGAAGTCGCGCGCCCACTCGATGTAGATGCCACAGGCGAAGGTGTTGTAGGGGTGGGTCACGCCGAACTGATCGGTGAAGGAGATGCTGCCATCGCTGGTGTAGAGCGCGTTGCGGATGTCGAGGTTTTCGATGTCCACGAATGCGATGTGAGATCCTCCATAAACATAGCCGGTCTGCCGGGGGCTCACTGTGATCAGTCCGAAGGTGTTGCTGATGCCCGGGCGATATTGCACGTTGGGGTCCTCAACCGCCTGATTGGCATCGATGATGGGAAGCGCGCCGGTCACCGGGTCGGGAACGCCATGAATAACGATGTGCTGAGTGCTGGTGCCAGCCTGAGAGATCTGGATCTTCTCATGGTAACCGCCCGGTTTGGTGTGGATGTTGACGACATCCCCCGGTTGCAGGGTGGCCCATGACACATCTTTGAGCATGGTCATGGGAAAGGCCGGACCCACGTTGTAAACGGTGGCATGAGCAGCGGGCGGCACCGCGAGCGCGGAAAGGGCGAAGAGAAAAGCTTTCATGTTCGAGATCAGTCTGAGATGCCGCGCGGCATGACGAATCTCCGCCATTCAAATGAATGAGACTGGCAAAATAGCAGCAATGCTAGGAATGGCTTGGGCCGATCCTAGAGCCAAATGATCTTTGCGACAATGGAGTAAAAAATATTTCCATCTTTTGCGTTGGCCTCAGGTATTCACGGCTTCACATCGCGCAGATTGACCATGAGCAGGTGCCGCACGCGGGGTGGTTCGGCACCGCGATGGAAGCTTTGTACAGCTTGCTCGGTGCGCTGGTCCTCCATGGTGGCGCGCTCGTGCTGCCGCAGGTGCTCGGCCCAGGAGCCGACGAGGAAGGTTTCGCGATAGTGCGTGGGATCTTCCAAGTCTGCGAAGAGGGAGCAACGGAATGCGCCATCGCGCAGGCGGACCTCGCGCAGATGCAGCATGGCGGCGCGGAATTCAGGGGCTTCTTTGGGATCGATGTGATACTCGATGGTGATGAGGACCGGGCCGTCGCTGGGGGCGGGTTCGGTGGGCATCGCGCTGTGTGGCAGCATGTGGCCGGAAGGAGAGAGGTCCAGCTTTTCCACATGACTGATGGGCAGGAGGCGTGCGAGCAGAGCGCTGATGAGAAGGCAGCCTGCGGCGATGCCGAGCGTGATGGGTGCATTGAACTGGCTGGTGAGCTGCCCCCAGGTCAGGGCACCGATGGCAAAGGCACCCTGCATGACGACCAGATAAATGGCGGAGCTGCGGGCGCGCACCCAATTGGGGAACACGCTTTGGGAGGCGACGCTGAAGGTGTTCATGCCGCTGATCCACGCCGCCCCTGTGACCATGAGGACGAGACCCATGGCGATCTTTCCAGGCACGAGTGCGAGAATGGCCGTCATGGCTGCAGAGACCACGCTGGCTCCGAACAGCACGTGATCGAACGAAAAGCGCTCGCGCAGTTTGGGCAGCCACACCAGGGCCATGAGGATGGCACCGCCGCCGTAGCAGCCCATGAGGATGCCGAAATCTGCGGCGGCCCATTGGCGTGAATGCACGATGATGGGCAGCAGCACCACCGGAGCCACGGCGGCAAACATGTGAATACCGCCACGGCAGAGGACGGCCTGCATGGCGCGTGCATGGCGCGCGTAGCGGATGGCGGCGGCCATGGCTCCGAGCATCTGCTCCTGCTGGGCGCTGCGCGGAGTGGCGATGTAGTTGCCCGTACACATCACCCCGATCACCGCGACAAAGGACAGGGCATTGAGCGCAAACACGGGTGCCGGGCCAAGTGCCGCGAGCAGCAGGCCGCCGAGGATGGGGCCGAGTGAGCGGGCGATGTTGAAGCCCACACCATTGAGTGCAATGGCGGCGGGCAGTTGCTCGCGGCCCACGATTTCCGGGATCAGGGCCTGCCAGGCGGGCATGGTGAAGGCCGCGGCGACGCCGAGCTGAAAGGTGGCGAGAAGCAGCAGGGTCTGAGTAAGAGCGCCGTACCATGCCAGCAGTGCCATGCCGGCGGCGGTGAGGAGGGCACCGGTTTGCGCGATGAGGATCAAGCGCCGCCGATCCACCAGATCTGCCAATGCTCCGGCGGGCAGGGCCAGCAGGAAGAGCGGCAGACTGGACATCGTCTGCATCAGCGACACGAGGTAAGGCGAACTCGTCATCGTGGTCATGGTCCAGACGGCTGCCGTGTCATTCATCGTGGTGCCGATGTTTGAGCCAATGCTGCCCAGCCACATGGCACGATAGACAGGATTGCGGAGCGGAGACCAGGCTGACATGTGTGTAGAGCATAACGATTTTGGAGGGCTGTGCGACTGTGCAATTCGTTTCCCGCAGGGGCTGGCGCGAATGCGTGACAAGGGACTGCTGGCCAGCGGCGTATGATTGCCTACTGTTCTGTCATGTTTACCCGCCGCCAGCTTTTGCAAACCGCCGGACAAGGCTTTGGCGCGCTCGCGTTTCATTCGCTGGCCAGCGCGGAGACGGCGCATCGCTCCCAGGTGGTGGTGCCCAAGGCAAAACGCGTGGTGCAGCTCTTCATGGGCGGTGCTGCCAGCCACATTGACCTCTTTGATTACAAGCCGGCGCTGATCAAGCACCATGGCGAAGACGCCGACTTTGGCGAGAAGGTGGAGGCGTTTCAAAACGGGCTCGGGCCGTGGAAGAAACCGGTGTGGGACTTCAAACCCTATGGCCAGAGTGGCCGCATGCTGAGCGAAGCTGTCGCGCCACTGGGGGCTTGTGCGGATGACATGGCTTTTGTGCACAACATGGTGGGCAAGACCGGCGTGCATTCGCAGGGCACGCTGCTGCAGGCCACGGGCTTTAATCTGCCGGGCTTTCCGGGCGTGGGCTGCTGGGTGAGCTACGCGCTGGGCTCCATCAGCGACAATCTGCCGACGTTTGTCGTGCTGCCGGATCATCGCGGATTTGCCTCGAACGGGCCGAAGAATTGGGACAGCGCGTTTTTACCTTCGCAGCATGCGGGGACGATCATTTATCCCGGTGCGGAGACTCCCATCGCGGATCTGTTTCCGCACAAGGCCGGGCGCTACATCAGTGCGAAGTCCGACCGCGAGGGATTTGCGCTGCTGGAGCAGCTGAATCGCAAACACATGGCCGCGCATCCAGAAGACTCGCGCTTGGAAAGCCGCATCCAGAGCTATGAACTTGCCGCGAAGATGCAGCTCGCCGCGCCCGAGGCGTTGGACATTTCGAAGGAATCCGATGCCATGAAGGCGATGTACGGAATTCAGGAGCATCGCAAAGTCTGGCCGACGGAGATCAATCCCGAAGAAGAGGCCGACTACATGGGGCGGAAGTGCCTTGCCGCACGCCGTCTGCTGGAACGAGGCGTGCGTTTCGTGCAGATCTGGAGCGGCAATGACAATGGCTTTCCGCGCCGCAACTGGGACAGTCACGAAGATGTGGAGCGCGACCATGGCCCGCTCGCCTGGGGCATGGCGAAGGCGGTTTCAGCGCTGATTCTTGATTTGAAGCAGCGCGGACTGCTGGATGACACGATCATCCTCTGGACCACGGAGTTTGGCCGCATGCCGAGCACGCAGGGGGGCAAAGGCCGCGATCACAATCCTTACGTTTTCACCAACTGGCTCTGTGGTGGCGGCATTCAGGGCGGCGTTACTGCCGGTGAGAGTGACCAGTGGGGGTATAAGCCGCTGGATCGAGCGAACCCTACCACCTGCTACGACATTCATGCCACGATGATGCATCTGCTGGGGATTGATCACACGCAGCTTACGGTGAGGCACAACGGCATTGATCGGCGGCTGACGGATGTACATGGGCAGGTGATCCGGGGGCTGGTAGCATGAAAAGTGATTGAGTCATTTTAGCTTGGCGCTTTTCTCGAGCAGAATAACCCCATAAGGCCATGTGGACTTGTCATCCATCATGACCTGGCCTGTGATCACATTCAGGTGGATCGTGTGGTACACGTGATCGGGCTCATCCACAATAATCTCTGCCCACACCTTGAAGCTTTCAGGCGAATTGTTTTCCATTTTGAGAAGTCTGAGCTTTTTCTGAACTTCATCTGTGTCCCAATGCATGCGATCTCCCGCCATCCTGATGCGAACTCCAATGGCCGAATGTGTTCTGAAGCGATTCTCGACATAAGGATGAGACATGATCGTCTTTAATGCAGTCATCAAGACGTCTGCCTGAACTCCAAAAATAATCTTCCTGTCGGGTGTGACCGGATAGACGACATTGACCTCGCATGAATGTTGGAGCGGCGTTTTTGGAGTTAAAGTTCCGCGCCATTCAGAACCCTCAAAATATATTCCTTCGATTCTGGTGTTCACCGCAAAACTGACTTCGCTCAGCTTGAAGAAATGCTGCAGATCTTTAGCTCCATCGCTGGATTCCAACATGGATATGCCAGCCTTCCTGGCATCATCTTCTGCTTTTGCGAAGATTTCATGACTGCTGAGAGCCTGTGAATCGGTGCCCGAAGTCACAATGGCACCTGTGGTGAAATCAAAGTCGTAGGTGGTCTTGTCCACCATGACGAGATGAAAAAGACGCGATTCCCAATGATCGACGAACCCTGTAGGCATTGACTGCTTTTCAGGCTGCCAGCGGTAGTGGCTCACGGAATACTCCAGCTTGGAGGCATCTTTGATGAGGTCTTTGACTCGGTACTCTTTGAGCAATTTTCCGCGGTCATAAAATGCCAGGGCGAGGTCAGTGTGTCCTTCCTGATCAGAAGCCCACGGGCCCATGCGCACAAAATGTCGACCGTCATTCGAGAAATGGCCGGAGAAGGCATACCAGCCCTCTGCTCTCCAGATTTCTTGCAAATCCCCGGTTTTTTCGAGTCTGCTGGCCACACAAAATGCGGGATGGTCGATGATTTTCTTGTCACTCTCGAAGTGGTACTTTTCGGGAATCATCCGGAAACAGTATTCCCGATTTTCTGAGGTTGAAATCCATGCATAGGGTGAGACCGGATCGTCTGCGAATGCAGTGTGAGTCAAAATGACCGCCGAAATGATCAATGATGTTAGCCTGCGCATACTGAATGATTTTGGTGAGTTAATAGCTAGAACAAAATGTTCTCAACAAAGCTCTGCACATGCTGGGGTTGTTTGCGATGCTTTCGAGTAACGGCGACGATGTCGCGTTCGAAACGTTCGGGGAAGTGCAGGGTGGCGATGGATTCCTTTCTGCGATAGAGAGCGAGAGCACGCCGGGGCACGAAGGCTAGACCGAAGCCGGAGGCGACGAGATTGATGATGAGGTCGAAGCTGTCCAGTTCCATCGTGGGCTGAAGGTCGAGGTGCTGGCGTTTCATCCAACGACGGAGGTTTTTGCCGGTCTGCGCACTGGAGTCGATGAGGAGCCATGGCTGCTGCGCCAGCCAAAGGCGGAGCCGCTCGGCACCTTTCACGGGAGCCTTGGCCGCCATCGTGGCCGGGGCGATCAATTCAAAGGCGTCTTTGAAACGGTGGGTGACCTTGATGGATTCTGGCAGAGGTGAGGGCGGGCAGATGACGCCCACGTCAATCTCTCCTGCATCCAGTGCGGTGAGGATGGAACTGCTGGTGTTGTAGCTGACGCGGCATACGACTTCGGGATGACGCTGGTGATTGGCATGAAAGAGACCGGGCATGTGAGCCATCGCCAGGGTGCGCGAAACGCTGACGCGAACTTCGGGGCGGATGGAACCAAACTCAGCCTGCAATCCGTCCAGCGCCGAGGCAACACCGCCAATGAGGCGTGCGGCTTCAGCGGCGAGAAAGAGGCCGGCTTCGGTGATTTCGACGGACCGTGTGGTGCGGTTGATCAGAGCCAGGCCCAGGCGCTCTTCCAAAGACTGCATTTGTCGTGTGAGTGCGCTTTGCGACAGACCAGCCTCGCGTGCGGCTCGTGTGAAACTGCGGTGTTTCACGACGAGGTGAAAGAGGTGCAGCGCGTAAAGGTCGAAAGGTTTCCGGGCCAGATATTGTTGCATCAATTGCAACAATACCTGAGTTTAATGCATTTCACGCAAATAATCTAAGGTGCGACAGCATCGGCGCGGACAACCCCGCTTTTAACCATGCCCAACCTTGAAGACCGTCTCCCTCAAAATGCGCCAGGCCGTTTCTACGTCGATAGCAGCTGCATCGACTGCGATTTATGCCGCGGCAATGCCCCCGATTTTTTCCGCCGCGATGACGACATCGGTTATAGCATCGTCTTTCGTCAGCCGGTGACAGAGGAGGAGATTCAGCTCTGTGTGGAGGCGGTGCAGGGATGTCCCACAGAATCGATTGGGCAGTCCATCCCGTGACGAAATGCAGAATCTGTTTGAGAGCTTGCTGCACGGCCCCCGTAGTGAAGTCATGAACAAGCTTATCACTTTCCTGGCGCTGCTGACATTCCCAGCCTTCGGCGAATCCCTGCGGCTCGCGACGTTTCGGGCGGATGTCACGCCGTTGGTCGGTGCGCCCTTGTGCGGTGGGTTGGTGAAGCCGGTGGTGGGGGTGAGCGAGCCTTTGCTGGCGCTGGGGGTGGTGATTTTGAGTGATGACAAGCCGGTGGTGCTGTGTGCGGTGGACTGGTGTGAGATTCGCGCGGGGGATCATGTGCACTGGCGGGAGGTGCTGGCGCAGGCGGCGGGGACGACGCCGGAACGCGTGGCGGTGCAGAGTCTGCACCAGCACAATGCGCCGATTGGGGATGCGGCATCGCACCGGTTGCTGGAGGGTTTTGCTTCGCCGCCGAAGGTGATGGACCTTGAGTGGGCGGAGCGTGCGCTGAAGGGCGTGGCGGCGAGCCTTGAGGCGGGGCTGAAGAAGGCTGAGCCGCTGACGCACATGGCGCATGGCGAGGCGGCGGTGGAGAAGGTGGCGTCCAACCGCCGGATCATGGGTGACGACGGGAAGGTGGCGAAGATGCGGCTGAGCTCGACGAAGGATGCGGCGCTGCAGGCGCTGCCGGAAGGGCTGGTGGATCCGCTGCTGAAGACGATCAGCTTTTGGAACGGCGAGAAGAAGCTGGCGGTGCTGCACTACTACGCGACGCATCCCATGAGCTACTACGGCGATGGCATGGTGACGTATGACTTCGTGGGCACCGCACGTGAGCGGCGCACGCAGGACGATGGCGTGCCGCATCTGTACTTCACCGGCTGTGGAGGCAACATCGGGGCAGGCAAATACAATGATGCCAGCAAGGAGGCCCGGGTGCGGCTGGGGGAAAACATTCATGCGGCGATGGTGACGTCCGAGCAGCAGATGAAACGCGTGCCTCTGACGGAGATCGAATGGCGCGCGCGCCCGGTGGTGCTGAAAGCGAATCCCGAGTTTCCCGAAGAGCGCATGCTGAAGGTGTGTGAGAACGCGTCTGCTGCGGCCTCGACGCGCATCAGTGCCGCGTTTCGTGTGGGCTTTGCCCGCCAGAGTGCGGCGGGTGTGCCGATTCAGTTCACCAGCCTGCATCTGGGGGATGATGTGTGCCTCCTGCATTTGCCGGGCGAGACTTTCATCGAGTATCAATTGTTTGCGCAGCAGCAGCGGCCCGGCGGATTTGTCGCCACGGCGAGTTATGGTGATGGCGGGCCGGGGTACATCCCGCTGGAAAAATCCTTCGCTGAAGGCGGCTATGAGCCGACGCAGGCCTTTGCGGCGCCGGAGTCAGAAAAGGTGATGCGGGAGACGATTGTCGAACTGCTCCGTGCGAAGTGACAGGTTGCGATGTGCTTCAGCCCTGAAGCGGCCAGCGGCCGAGCTCCTGGAAAGTCTTTCTTTTCATGATGGCCTTGAGCAGGACGATTTCGTGCACCGTCCAGATCACGGGTTCCACATATTCTTCTTTAACGATGGCATCATCGTACAGGAGCGTGACATGCGGCGTAAAGTGTCCGGCGGGCTTGCCCATTTCGCGTTTCAAGCGTGAGGCGAAAGCTCTCAAGGCTTCATTGCCTTCGCGGTCTGCGAGGACACAGGGGCAATTGGATTTCTTTTCTGAGAAGCTTTTCACCCGGTCAAAGCGCACCTCAAATGGACTGACGTCCTTCACCACTTTGGCCGCGACCATTTGAGCCATTTGAACCGACCTCTCCAATGCATGCGGGGCATGATCGAAAGTATGCAGGGTGACATGGAAGCGCCCCGTGGGGCGGGGAGCACCCTTGAGCCCGTGTCTAGCCTTCACCTCGCACGCGCAGCGGGCGATCTGCTCCGCAGCCACCTGATCAGGAAGGATGGCCAGAAAGACGCTGGTGACCGGCTGCTCTTCAAGGGCGGCGGGCATGTCGGAAAATAGGAACTGGTCGTTCATGGACAGGGCGGACGAAGGGGCGGGACACTCAGCGAGGCTGATGACAATTCAATGCGCGATGATGTTCATCGTCCGCCTTTGTGTATTGCAGTCCGCTTGAGCATGGTGTCGATTTGGAGCTCTTCCTCCCATGATCCTCGACACTCTTGAAAACTCCGCCCGCTACGAATCCCTGAATTCTCGCTTTGCCAAGGCCTTTGCCTATCTGCGCACCGTGGATGGCACGCAACCGCTGGGGCGGTTTGATCTGGATGGGGATCACTGCTTCGCGCTGGTGCAGACGTATGAGACCAAGCCGATGGAGAAGGCGAAGTTTGAGGCGCATCGGAAGTACATCGACGTGCAGTTTATCTACAGCGGTCGTGAGACGATACTGTGGGCGCCGCTGGCGGCGATGAAGGAGGAGACGATGGCCTACAACGAGGAAAAAGAGGCTGCGCTGTGGAAACTGGTGCCTGATGTGACCCCGCTGCACATGAGCGGCGGTCACTTTGCCATCCTATACCCGGAGGATGCGCATGCGCCCTGCATCGAGTGGGAAAAGCCAGAGCAGGTGTTCAAAGTGGTGATCAAAGTGGCGGTGGAGTAATCCGCCGCAAAAACGGGCGTACTGGGGGCGTAGGTTTGTTCCCCTCTGATGAAGCTGACGCCTGCTGTTCTTTTTTGCTCCCTCGCCGTGACCGTTCGCGGTGCGGAGCGCCTGCTCACGTTTGAAAAAGACGTGCGCCCCATCGTAAAAGCGCACTGTACGCACTGTCATGGGGAGGAGGAGAAGCCCGAGGGCGGGGTGGACCTGCGGCTGCGGCGCTTCATGGACCTCAAGCTGGAGGGCGGTGGCCATGTCGTGGTGGCGGGACAGCCGGCGCAGAGCGAACTGGTCCGCCTGATCAAAAACGGCGAGATGCCGAAGAAGGGCAAGCAGGTGTCCGAGGCGGAACTGGCGATCATTGAGCAGTGGATCGCCCAAGGGGCCAAGACCGCGAGGCCGGAGCCGCTGGCGCTCGCTCCCGGACCGATGATTTCAGACGATGACCGCGAGTACTGGGCTTTTCAGCCGGTGAAACGTCCTGCGGTGCCGGCCAATGTGGATGCAAAGAAGGTGCGCACCCCGGTGGATGCCTTTCTGCTGAAGTCGATGGCTGACAAGGGGCTCAGCTTTGCGCCAGAGGCCGACCGCAGAACTTTGATCCGCCGTGTGTCGCTCGATCTGACCGGACTGCTGCCGACGCCGGAAGAGGTGGAGGTCTTTTTAAATGACAAATCACCGCTGGCCTATGAGCAGCTGGTGGAGCGCCTGCTGGCCTCCAAAAACTACGGCGAGCGCTGGGCGCGGCATTGGCTGGATGTGGTGGGCTATGCGGACTCCAACGGCTATTCGGAGGCTGACTCGGTGCGGCCCCAGGCGTGGCGTTATAGGGACTACGTGATCCGTGCGATGAACACGGACAAACCTTGGAATGAATTCATTCAGGAGCAGCTGGCGGGGGACGAACTCGCCGGGGCGACGCATGCGGACTTCCAGCAGGCGGTGCTGGACCCGCATCGGACTGATCAGCTCATTGCCACCGCATTCCTGCGCATGGCGCCTGATGGCACGGGCGATGCGCCGGATGATGCGAAGCTCGCGAAAAACCAGGTCATTGCCGAGCAGATGAAGGTCACGACTTCGTCGCTCATGGGCATGACGGTGGCCTGCGCGCAGTGCCACGATCATCGCTACGATCCGATCACGCAGGCCGATTATTATCGCCTGCGCGCAGTGTTTGATCCGGCCTACAACTGGGAGGCATGGCGTGCGCCAGCGCAGAGGCTGTACTCACTTTACACTCCTGAAGAGCGCGCCAAGGCGGCTGCGATCGAAGTCAAGGCCAAGGAGATCGAGGTCGAGGCGCGTGCGATGAGCAAAAAGTTCCTCGACGAAATTTTCGAAGTCGAGATCAAGAAGGTGCCCGAGGCCGAGCAGGCGGCCTTCCGCGTCGCCCGTGACACGCCGGTCGCCAAGCAGACCCCGGAGCAGAAGACGCTCATCAAAAAGTATCCCTCCGCGCTCGCGACCTACTCGCTCGATCTCTACGACAAGAAGAAGCAGGACATCGTGGATGCAAAGATGGCCGAGGCCAAAAAGCTGCGCGAGACGAAGCCGGCGGAAGGCTTTGTGATGGCGCTGACGGAAGTGAAGGGCCAGGTGCCTGTGACGAAGCTCTTCAATCGTGGGGATCATGATCAGCCGAAGCAGGCTTTGACTCCTGGTGAGCTGAGCATCCTGGCCAGCCCGCAGATTGAGCCTTTCAAACCGGTGCCGGTGAGCAGCGGGTCCAGCGGGCGCCGCCTTGCCTATGCGCAATGGCTCACCAGCGGCAAACATCCGCTGACGGCGCGGGTGCTTGTGAACCGCTTTTGGATGAACCACATGGGACGTGGCATCGTGAACACTCCGGGTGATTTTGGCCGCCAGGGAGAGCTGCCCACGCATCCGGAGCTGCTTGACTATCTCGCCGATGAGTTTGTGAAAAGCGGCTGGAAGCTGAAGTCCCTGCACCGCCTCATCATGCTGAGCAGCGCCTACCGGCAGTCTTCGGTGAACAACGCTTCTTTGCACAACGATCCTGAGAACAAGCTCTATGCGCGTTTCAAACTGCGCCGCATCGATGCCGAGACACTGCGCGACTCCTTGCTGGCTGTGACCGGCACGCTGGTGCAGTCGAGCTATGGTCCGCCGAGTGGCATTGGTCGTGATCCGCAGGGCCGCGTGGTCACCGGTATCGACAAAGGCACGATCACGCTGAACAAGGTTGATCCCGGTGGTGCGGATGATTTCCGCCGCTCCATCTACGTGCAGGTGCGCCGCAGCAAGCCCGTCACCGTGCTCGACACCTTTGATGCGCCCGTCATGACGCCGAACTGCGAGTTGCGTGCGCAGACCACCGTCGCTCCGCAGTCCTTGTTGCTGATGAATGACACCTTCGTGCTCGACAGCTCGCTCCGCCTCGCTGGCCGCCTGGAGGCTGCGGCCCCTGGGAATCGCACGGAGCAGATCAAGCGCGCCTGGGAGCTGCTTTTTGGCAAACCGGCGACACAGGCCGATGTCACACGCGGCCTCGCGTATCTCGATGAGCAGACCAAGGCGCTCACGCAGTATCACCACGACATCCAGCATCCGAAAGGTGTCGTGCCCAATCCGCCGCAGGAGGCCATGGCAAGCCTGTGCCAGATCCTTTGCAGCTCAAACCGTTTTCTCTACGTCGAATGAACCGCCCCAAGCTCTGCTCCCGCCGTCACTTCCTGCATGCCAATGGCTACAGCCTTGGCACGCTGGCACTCGCCTCGTTGCTTGAGCGCGATGGTTTGCTCGCCGCACCGGTGAAGCCCGAGAGCATCACGGGTGAGATGCGCTACGATCTCCATCCGAAGAAGCCGCACTTTGAGCCGCAGGCGAAGGCGATGATTTCGATGTTCATGATGGGCGGGCCGTCGCAGATGGACCTGTTTGATCCGAAGCCGATGCTCACGAAGTACGACGGGCAGAAGTTTCCCGGTGAGATCAAGTATGACAACCTCGCGCAGGCTTCGTCGAAGTGCTTTGGCTCACCGTGGAAGTTCCAGAAACATGGCGAGTGCGGCATGGAGATCAGCGAGCTGCTGCCGAATCTGAGCAAGGTGGTGGATGAGATCACGCTGATCCGCTCGATGACTTCTGGTGTGAGCAATCACGCGCAGGGTCTCTATGCGATGAACGGTGGCCGCATCACCGCCGGGCGTCCGGCGCTGGGTTCCTGGCTGACTTACGGTCTCGGCAGCGAGACGGACGAACTGCCCGCCTACATGGTGCTCTCGCATCCTGGCGGTCTGCCCACCTTCAGTGGTGAGCATTTCACCAATGGCTGGCTGCCCTCGCTGTTTCAGGGCACGCTGGTGCGCGCCACCGAGCCGCGCATTCTCAATCTCGATCCGCCGCCTTCGCTGGCTGGTGCGCCGCAGCAGCGCCAGCTCGATCTGTTGAAGGCTTTCAATGAGGACCATCTCGCCCTGCATCCCGGCGAGCTCGATCTGCAGGCGCGTATTTCCAGCTATGAGCTTGCGGCCAAGATGCAGGTGGCTGCCAAGGAGGCGCTCGATATTTCGAAGGAGCCTGAGTATGTCAAAAAACTCTACGGCGTCGATAATCCGATCACCAAAGACTACGCCACACGCTGCATCATCGCGCGCCGTCTCGTCGAGCGCGGTGTGCGCTACGTGCAGGTGCTCAATGCGGGCCAGTCATGGGATCAGCACGGATCGCTCATCACGGCGCTGCCCAAGAACTGCCAGGCCACCGACCAGCCGAGTGCTGCGCTGCTCATTGATCTCAAGCAGCGCGGTCTGCTGGACAGTACGGTCGTCCATTGGGGCGGCGAAATGGGCCGTCTGCCTGTGCTGCAAAACGATGCCGGCCGCGACAAGTGGGGCCGTGACCACAACACCTATGGCTTCAGCATGTGGATGGCCGGCGGCGGATTCAAGAAAGGCTATGTGCACGGCGAGACGGATGAATTTGGCCACAAGGCGGTCATCGACGAAGTGAGGCACTTCGACTACCACGCCACGCTGCTGAAGACCTTCGGCCTTGATCACACCAAGCTGACCTACAAGCGCAACGGCCTCGCCGCATCGCTCACGGACAACCAGGGTGCCAAGGTGGTGGATGAACTGCTGGCATGAAAGCAATGAACAGGAATGCCCATCAAATGAAGCTGTTCCTGCTATTATTCTTTATTTTCACTTGGCCTGGCGCAGCTGACGAATACCGCTTCAGATGCATAGAGGCCATTGGTCTTTGTGATCTCGTCTATGATGCTAAGGGAAAAGAAACGACAATTATCATTGATCACGATTCCGATCCCGAGTGTCTTGCATTGGTTAAGGCGCTTCAACAGAAGCGGATTCATGGCACGAAAGGCGTGGAAGACCACATGGGATTCAAGTGGGAGCAGGCCATCTTTTTGACGGGTGAATTTACTTCCAAAATTAAGCGCACTGATTCTGGTCCTAATACGGCACCTTCAGAGGAATACCGCGATTTCAAAATCTCTGGTCTCAAGATACGGTTTCCACTCTCGCAGTTTGTAGAGATTCAGGAGGGCAACGTAATTGATGGGCCGATCATTATGGAAACTCACTTCGGATTTGATTCACTCTTTCCTCAAGGAGTCAAATTCGTCGGCAAGGCAATCGATTTGAGCAAACACGTCGAGCAGAGCTTAGATTCAAAGTGAGGTTTTAATATCTCCAAGTCCTCACCCGCACCTGACATGACTGCCGCTGATCCGAATCCACTGCATCGTTCGGCGGCCTGGAAGTGGATGATCTGCGGCCTGCTGCTGCTTGCGTCGGCGATCAACTACATGGACCGCCAGACGCTGGCGAATGCGGCGGTGCGCATCACCAAGGAGTTCCGTCTTTCGCAGGAGCAGTATGGCCACATCGAGGCGGTGTTTGCCTATGCCTTTGCGGCGGGTTCCATCGTTTTTGGATGGGCGGCGGATCGTTTCTCCGTGCGCTGGCTGTATGCCATCGTGCTGACGATGTGGTCGCTGGCCGGACTGGCCACGGGTTTTGTTCACAATGAGCAGGAGCTGCTGTGGTGCCGCATGGCGCTGGGATTTTTTGAGGCGGGTCACTGGCCCTGCGGCATCCGCACCACGCGGGCGCTGCTGGATGCGCGTGAGCGATCTTTCGGCAACAGCGTGCTGCAAAGCGGCACCTCTGTGGGGGCGATCATCACGCCGCTGATCATGAGCGGGCTTATGACGGCCGAACTGGGGAGCTGGCGCACGGCGTTTCAAGTCGTTGGCATCACCGGCTTTGGGTGGCTGGTACTTTGGTTTGCCCTCGTGCGCAAAGCGGACCTGCCTGCACCGGTTCGTGCGAATGAGACCTCGGACAAGAGTGATGGCACCAGCCTGTGGAGCGTCATTTTCAGCCGACGGATGCTCATCATCTTTGTGGTCATTGCGGGGATCAACACGACGTGGCAGATCCTGCGCGCATGGCTGCCGAAGATTTTGCAGGAAGGCCGTGGCTACTCCGAAGCGGACACGCTGTGGTTCACGTCGGCTTGGTATCTGGCCACGGACGTGGGCTGTCTCGGTGCTGGAGCGCTCGCGGTGTGGCTGGGTAAACGCACGCTTTCGGTGCATGCGGCGCGTGTGATTGTCTTTGCGGGGTGCGGGGCCTTGTGTGCCTCCTGTGCATTCACGCCATGGCTGGAGCATGGATGGGTGTTGCTCGCGGTCTTCATGCTCGCGGGAGCCGGAGCGCTGGGTGTGTTTCCGTTGTATCATGCTTTTACGCAGGACTTGTCGGGACAACATCAGGGCAAGATCACGGGCATTGCCGGAGTCGTTGCGTGGGTGCTGCCGGCGCAGGCGCAGCAGTTCTTTGGAAGGCTCGCGGATCGCACGCACTCGTTTGATCAGGGGCTGATGCTGGCCTCGTGCCTGCCGCTCATCGCGGTGCTGCCGCTGTGGCTGTTTTGGGAAAACAAATCGGAACGTTCTTCATCATCATGAGCTCATCATCCTGGACCCGCCGCTCCTTCCTCATGGCCAGTGCCGCTGCAGCAGCCGCGGCTCATGCCGCACCCGCGCCAGCCCGCAAAAAGGTCGCGCTCATCGCCACGGTGATGTTCAAGAACTCGCATGCGATGCATTTCGTGGATCGGCTTGCCATGGGCTACGTGTGGGCCGGGCAGTGGCTGCCGCCGCAAACGGATCTGGTGTCGTTGTACGTTGCGCAGTTTCCGGAGGGCGATCTCGCGCGCGGGCGTTCGGAGCGTTATCATATTCCCATCTATTCCAGCATCGCCGAGGCGCTCACGCTCGGCACTGGGAAGCTCGCGGTGGATGGCGTTGTCCTCATCGGTGAGCACGGCGACTACCCTGAGAATGAGAAAGGGCAGACGCTCTACCCACGATACGAGTTCTTCAAAGAAATCGTGAAGGTGTTCGAGGCCAGCGGGCGCAGCGTGCCCGTCTTCAACGATAAACATCTCTCCACCGAGTGGAGCAAATGCACCGAGATGGTGGCCGATGCGAAACGGCTTGGTTTTCCCTTTCTCGCCGGTTCCTCATTGCCTGTGACACGTCGCCTGCCTGCAGTGGATCTGCCTTGGGGCACGCCGCTGGCTGAGAGCGTGGCCGTCGGCTACGGTGGCGTCGAGAAATACGATTTCCACGGTCTCGAAACTGCGCAGTGCATGTCTGAGCGCCGCCGTGGTGGTGAGGTGGGAATCAAGAGCGTGCTGGCCCTGCGTGGTGCGAAGATGTGGGAGCATGCCGCCACGCGGAAGAACACGCAGCGACTGCTTGGCGCTGCTCTCACGCGCAGCCACACCTGGCCGGTGGAGGGGTATCCTTTGGAGCCGGTGAGCTTTGATTGGGCGCGCAAGATCTTCCCTGATGCCTTCGCTTACTTCATCGAGCATCGCGATGGCTTCCACACCACGCTCTTCATGCTGCCCGTGCGTGATTTCAACTATGCGGGGCTGAACTCCGAGACGGGCGAGATCACCTCCTGCCAGATGTTTTTGCCGATGCCGGGCTCAAGCTCGACCACGGCCGACTTCTTCAATCCACTCGTCCATCACATCGAGGACATGATCCTGCACAACCGTGCGCCATATCCTGTTGAGCGTACGCTGCTGACCTCAGGCATGCTGATTGCGGCGGTGGAGTCGTTGTATCGCAAGGGCGAGGTTATTCAGTCACCGGAGATGGGGGTGGCCTACACGGTGCCGAAGGAGTCGCTGTACTGGCGCGAGTGAGGGCGTCATTGTTTTGCATCGTGAGTTGCGGCGGACGCATTGGCGTGGGAAACAACAGGCGTGAATCCTCCCGCACAGTTTCCATCGGCCTCGCTCGCGGCATTCGCGCCAGATGAAGCGGACCAGTGCGTCTGGATGGAATCCTTGGAAACTGTTTCACTGGCATCGGGAGAGGTGCTCTTTCGTGAGAGCGATGCGGCGGATGCGATGTTCCTGATCGAGTCGGGCGTGCTGGCCGTAGTGCTGGAGGTGGAGGGCGCCGGACGCTCCGAGTTGCGTCGCCTCGGTGCCGGGCAGTTTTTGGGGGAGATGGCTTTGTATCGATCCGAACCGCGTACGGCGACGGTGGAGGCGGTGGGAGAGGTGAAACTGTGGCGGCTGACGGCAAAGAAACTGCGCGAGGTGGAAGGCCGCCATCCGCAGCTGGCCATCGCCCTGCACCGGCATGTGGCGTCGCTGCTGGCGGAGCGCGTGCGGTTCAGCAATGTGGAATTGAAGCAGCCGCTGGCGCGTCTGGCGCATGCGCTGCGTGGACTGGCCACGAGTGATTTCTCCGGCGCTGGCTGGGATCATTCGGGTGTGGCGCAAGAGGCACGACGTGGGGATGAAGTGGGCGCGGTGGCGCAGGCCATGGAGTTTTTAGCGAGCCATCTGCAGGACCACATCGCGGCGCTGCGACAGCAGACTGCGGCGCGAGAGGCGATTGAGAGCGAGCTGCGCATCGCAGGTGACATTCAATCCAGCCTGCTGCCACCACCGCTTAGTTCAGTAGAAAGGCAGCGCGTGGATTTTTCAGCGTTCATCAAACCGGCGCGTGAAGCTGGGGGTGATCTCTATGACGGCTTTTTTCTACCGGATGGCCGGTTCTTCACTCTGGTGGGCGATGTGTCGGGCAAAGGAGTCTCTGCTGCTGTGTTCATGGCCCTGGCGGCGATGGCGGTACGAACGCTCGCACGCAAACTGAGAGATCCTGGCGAACTGCTGGCGCAGGTGAACCGCTTGCTGTGTGAGCGCAATGAGACGATGCAGTTTGTGACGGCCTGTGCGGTTTTCTTTGATCCGGCCAGTGGTGAACTGACGTGGGCCAATGCGGGGCATCCGCTTGCGGCCGTGATTTCTGCATCGGGCAATCTCACCTGGCTGGAAGGACCGCGGCAGGCACCGCTGGGGGTGTTTGAAGAGACCGTCTATGACACGCAGCGGCATGTGCTTGCTCCGCATGAAACGCTGCTGGTGTATTCGGACGGCGTGTCGGAGGCGATGGATGCACAGTCCAACTTGTTCGGCAGCGAGCGTATTCATCAATGTCTGGCGGGTGGAGCGATCAGCGACAGTGCGCAAACCGTGGAGCGTTTGGTCGCCGCGGTGCTGGTGCATCAAGGGGATGCGGCGCAGGCAGATGACATCACACTGGTGGCGCTACGCCGAGTGCCGTGAGCAGGCCGGAGATGTGGAAGACGTCACGCACGGCGGGCGTGAGCGAGGTGAAGTGCGCGGCTCCGCCGGAGGCTTTGAGCTTCTTGGCGGCGATGATGAAAACGCGCAGCCCGGCGCTGCTGACGTAGTCAAGGCCGGAGAGGTCAAGGGTGAGTGTGCGGACGCCGGATGCGATCAAAGCACTGACCTGTTGCTCGAGCTCAGGACTTGAAAGACCGTCAAGGCGTCCGGTGAGAGCAAGCGTGGCGGAGGAGGCGAGTCTGGAGGTGGCGATGTTGATGGTCGCGGAAGTTCCGGGCGTGCGGCTGAGTTTGCGTTCGATGGAGAAGAGGTTCTGTCCATCGCGATGCTCATACACGCAGACATCCATGAGCTTCTTCACGAGATGCACGCCGAGGCCGCCCACGGGGCGTGCTTCGAGCGGCAGTGTGGTATTCACCTCGGGCCGGGCGAGCGGGTTGTAAGCGGGGGCGTCGTCGGTGACGATGGCGCGAATGCGATCCGGCGTGATGGTTTCAAGCTGGAAGGTTACGAAGCGCGTCGGATCGCTGTGATAACCGTGCGTGATGACATTGGTGATGATTTCCTCCAGCGCGAGATGCAGCGCGGAGACATCGGCAGCGCTGGCAGTCATGTCGGCGCAAAAGTCATCGATTGTCTGCATCACCCGCGCCAGTTCGGCGAGGTCGGCGGTGATGGTGAGAGTTTGAGACTTCACTGGCACGGCGGATCAGATGTAGAGCTGGTTGAGCATGGCGGCGGCGCTTTCGTCAAGCAGTTCACGGCGGCGCACTTCGTCGAAACGGTCGAGAAGATCTTCGGGACGCAGGCGTTTCTTTTCCGCGCCGCGAATGTCATGCAGCACGCGGCCGCGGTGCATCATGATGATGCGGTCACCGAGGCTGACGGCCTGCTGCATGGAGTGAGTGACCATGAGCGTGGTGAGGTTGTCGCTCTGGATGACCTCGTCGCTGAGCTGGATGACTTGATCGGCGCTCTTGGGATCGAGTGCGGCGGTATGCTCATCAAGCAGGAGCAATTCGGGCTTCAACCAGGTGGCCATGAGCAGCGTGAGCGCCTGACGCTGGCCGCCGGAGAGCGAGCCGATGGCGTTGTCGAGGCGGTTTTCGAGTCCCATTTTCAACGTGGCGATGCGTTCGCGCAGCGGCTTCATCAAATAGGGCGACAAAGCCCAGCCGAGGCCGCGTGAATGACCGCGTTTGCTGGCGAGCGCGAAGTTCTCAGCGATGGACATCGTGGGTGCGGTGCCGCTGAAGGGATTTTGAAACACGCGGCCGATAAGCTTTGCGCGCTTGTGCTCAGGCCATTTCGTGACGTCGTGATTGGCGAGGCGGATGCTGCCTTCATCGACGTAGAACGAACCTGCGACGGCATTCAGCAGCGTGGATTTGCCGGAGCCGTTCATGCCGAGCACGATGACGAAAGAGCCGGGCTCGATGGTGAGATCGACGCCTTGCAGGGCCCGGACTTCGTTGACCGTGCCGGGATTGAAAGTTTTGCGGATGCCGGAGAGCGCAAGCATGGCGGGTCAGGTGGCGGAGGTGGGCCGGGGTTTGAAGCGATCAAGGAAGCCGGGCAGCACGAGGGCGGCGAAAACGAAGAGAGCGGTGATGAGCTTGAGGTCGTTCGGATTCAATCCCCAGCGCAAGGCGATGGCGACAAGCAGGCGAAACAGCACGGAACCCATGATGGTGCCGACGATGGTCAGGCCAAGGCTGCGCGTGCCGGTGAGAGCCTCGCCAATGATCACGCTGGCAAGCCCCCATACCACCATGCCGATGCCCATCTGCGCATCGGCGAATCCTTGATACTGCGCGAGCAGCGCACCTGCCAAGGCCACGAATCCATTCGAGAGGGCGAGGCCGAGGATGATGTTGAGCTCCACATTCGCACCCAGCGCGCGGATCATCTGCGGATTGTCGCCTGTGGCACGCATGGCGGTGCCGAGCTGCGTGCGGAAGAAGGCGAACATCGCGGCACCAGCCGCTGCGGTGAAGAGGAGCGCGAGGAAGAGCACTGCCGCGTCTGCGGAGGACACAGGCCAGCCGAAAATGTGGATGGTCTTGCCACCTGCGAGCCATTCGCCAAGCTTTTCACCATAACTCGCCACGGTGGTGGCCTGCATGAGGGGGACGTTGCTGCGGCCCATGACGTGCAGATTCACCGAATACAGCGCGGTCATCACGAGGATGCCGGAGAGCAGAGAGTTGATTTTGAATTTTGTGTGCAGGATGCCGGTGACAGCGCCTGCCGCCGCACCGCCGAGTGCGCCTGCTGCTGTTGCCAAAACCGGATTCACGCCTTTGACGAGCAGGATGGCCGTAATGGATGCGCCAAGTGTAATGGAGCCGTCCGTGGTGATGTCCGGCATCGAAAAGATGCGGAACGACACCAGCACGCCCAGCGCCAGGAGCGACAGGATGAGGCCGATGATCAATGCGCCAATGAGAAGTGTCATGCGTCAGTTGGTGATGGGGGCGATCCAGACCGCACCGCGATAGAGTTCGCTCTCGCCTGCGCCATTGAAGCCGCGCGGGTCAGAGATCAGGTGGAGCACGCTTTGCAACGACTGGCCGTCGAAGAGGCTGGTGACGGCAGGGTTCAAATCGATGCGGCCTTTGCGCAGCGGACGATACGGGAAGACGGCGGCGTGCAGATGGCCGATTAAAGCTGTACCGCTTGCGAGTGGGCGCAGGAGTGTGTCAAAAGCCGTGCCAGGCTTTGCAACGACACCCACGATGAGCGAGGTGGTATCGCGAAACGAACGCTCACTGGTGAACGACAACCACTCGCGAATCTGCGGGAAGCGAAAGCGTTCATCCTGCGCGGGTGCGGTTGCTGTGGGAGATTGGCGCAAGGTTGCGCCGACGAGTCCTGCCGTTTCGGTGACGGCAACAATAACGGCTGCGTTTGCACCGCTGGACTCCAGTGCTGTCTGCATCAGCTCGGTGATGCCGATGCGGCGGCCTTCATCGTTCGCCTCAAAGCGCAGCAGGGAGGTGAAGCTGCCCTTTGCCGACAAGCCGAGCACGAGATGGCCCTCAGGGACAAGTGCGCCTTCGCTGAGCATGAAGTCGGGGCGGCTGGAGCCGTCCGCAGGTTGAAACGCGGCCACGCCTTCGACGGCGAGCAGTTCTCCGCAGCGCGATGCGCTTTCCGCGAAATTGCCACCGAGGGCACCGATGCCGAGCGCGACCGTGCTTGAATCAAAGCGGCGAGTCGCGGGCTGCAAGCTGCTGCCTTGAGAAAGCAGTACAGGATCGCCCACGGCTTCGATCTTCATTCCTCCAGAGCCTAGCGTGAAGAGCTCATAGGCGGCGCTTGGCGAGGTGAGTTTTTTGCCGACATCGTCGTTCGTGCAATTTGCGGCGATTTCAGAAGTGATGAGCATCTGCAGGCCCGAAAGTTCCAGCACGGAGCGCACCGTTTCGGACGGACGGATCACACCGAAGAGGCCATTGATGGCGCGGAGCTGCTTGTAGCAGGTCAGGAGCACGCGGATGCCTGCGGAGCTGATGTAGCTCACCGCGCTCATGTCGAGATGCAGGCGGTGCTCGCCATCGCGCACTGCGGCGGAGAGCGCGGACTCGACGTGGTTGCACCAGTTCGCATCGAGCCGTCCCGCGAGGTGCAGGATGATGAGATCACCGGAGGTTTGGCGGGAGATTTCCATGAGTCACTTGATCACTTTATTACCATGGATATTTGGCTTTGTTTTTGGCCAAGACCTTGCCGTTGATATCGAAAAAGACGGCGGCGTCACCGAGTCCGTCACCGGGAGAGAACGGATGAAATCCAATCGAAATGCTATATCTTTTTTTCTCGTCGTTCCAACGGATGGATCCATGCGATAGCAGGCCTGGAAATTTGAATATCGAGTCGCCTTCTTCAAGGCAATCATAAACGTCCCACATTGCTTTGGCATAGCGGGAAAAGATCGCCCATTGCTCATCACGATCTCGCTGTTCGACGTCGCCGACGACCGTCTTGCGGGCATACTTTTCAACATAAGTCTTGTAAGCAGTGAGAGCCCTGGTTGGAGGCTGCCGCAGAATGACAAGCGTGTTATCAGACGGGTCTTTGGCATGACTCGACATGACGCCGAAGAACATAAAGATGATTGGTAGGCATTTCATATTTACTGGGAAACTTTATCCACTTCCTTGAGCAGTTCGGGAGGCAGGGTCATGCCCACGGCGGCGGCATTGGCAGGGCTGGCGCTGTAAAACAAACGGGGTGGCAGAACGAAGGGCATCTTGGAGGGGTCTTCGCCAAGGATGACGCGCTCGAGCATTTCGACCGTGACCTCGCCGCAGTTGTGGTAATCGCGGCCCAGCGCGATCGGTGCGCCGAGTGGGACGGTGGTGCTGTTCAGACTGATGAGGGGTTTCTGCGTCTGCCGCGCGGCTTTGGTGATCGCGTTGAAGCCGGTGCTGCTGAGGTTGTCGGAGATTTGCACCACGGCGTCAATCGGACGCGACACGAGTGAGAGTGATGCATCTGACAGATCGCTTGAAGTGTTCACCGCGACGCATTCGAGGGTGAGGCCACGTTCCTTGCAGAGTTTTTCAAAGGACTCCTTCAAATCGACCGAATTTGCTTCCGCAGGGCAGAACAGGGTGCCGAGTCGTTTGTACTGCGGGAAGTATTTCTGGATCATCGTCAGCGCTTCGCTGACGGGGGCGAGCACGGAGACGCCGGTCACGTTTGGCTTGTGGTCCGTATAACTTTTCCCTGCGCCTGCGACGACGGGATTGGCGATGACGGAAAACACGATGGGCCTGTCGCGGATTTTTTGCAGCGCCGATTGCAGCGTCGGCGTGGAGAGCGGCACGACGATGTCCGCGTTTTCGGTGAGCACGGCATCGAAGATGCCATTGAGCGAAGCGATGTCTCCCTGTGCGCTGCGGTAGCTGATGGTATAGTCCTTGCCTTCGACGAGCTTGCTGCGTTTCCAGGCGACTTTCATGCCTGCGAGCGTGTCTTCTGAAGGGCCGGACTCGATGTAGTTCACGATCGCGATCTTCCACTTCTTGCCTGAGGGATTCGGTGCGGCGGCGATGGCCTTCGTCTGCTCTGCACCCGCATCATCAATGAGGAGATTGGCACGCTTTCGCAGTTCGTCCGAAACCTGCCAGGGCGTTTGCAGATCCTTCGTGGCCTGCAGGTTCACGGCAAGCATCTCCGGCATCACGTTTGTGATTGGCACATCCGCCGGTTTGCGACCATTGAGGATTTCGCCTGCGAGATTTCCGGCGAGGCGGCCGACTTCGGGGTAATCTGCGCCGAGATCGAAGAGCGATCCTTTCTTCACATTGGGCGGAATGACGGTGAAGACCGGGATACGGCCTTTCTTTGCCGTGGAGATCAAGCTGTCCGCAGCCGTCATCACCGTGACATCTCCTCCCATCCATAGGGCTTCCGCACCGCGTGCCACGAGAGCGCCTGCGGCTTCGGCAACGCCGGAGGAATTGTCCACAGTCGATTCCATCAGCTCGATGCCGAGATCCGCGCACACTTTACGCGCCAGCTTCACCTGTGCTTCGGAATTGGCCTCCGCTGCATTCCAGACGACGCCGACTCTTTTTAACGCGGGATTCATCTCACGCGCGATTTTGAAGGCCTGCTGAATGGGCTGCATGGTGCCAAAGCCTGCGAGATGCGCCGGATGATCGAGCGGGTTTGTTTTGCTGACGCCAACACCTGTCACCGAAGGATCAGACACCAGCGCAAACACATGCGGCGTGCCACCGGCCTTGTTCGCATTCGCCACCGCTTGCAGCGACACTGTGCTGATCGTCATGAGCAGGTCGTAACCACCTCCTGCCATCTCTTTGGCGATCGTCTGTGACACGGCGTTGTCGCCCTCGGCATTGTAGATCTTCAGTTCGAGGTTCCGGCCCTGCTCCCAGCCTTTCTCCTTCAGTCCCGTGATCATTCCCTCGCGTCCCTGATCAAGAATTGGCTGCGACGCATGCTGCAGCAGCGCCACGCGCATGGTGCGTCCTGATTTCGGAGCCGCAGCGGTTTTGACGCGAGAGCCGAGGTCAGACAGCAGCAGCACAGCCGCAGCGGCCATGATCAGAAAGATTCCCAGCAGGAGGCGGCGCAGAGAGTGAACCATCGGGCCCCACCAAGAGCAGGAAGCAGGCGCAGTTCAACGGCATTTCAATCATTCCACCGGACGCAGGCAGGTTGTTTCACGGCAGATGACCGGATATTCCCATTTTTTGCGAGTGTGGCCACAGAGAGATGGCTTTCTGGTGGCGTAGGTTCATTTGCACAAGACCGATGAAGTTGTCCGCCACCATTGCATGTCTGCTCACCGCCTCAGTCATGAGCGCGGAGGACATCTTCGTCTCCAAGGTGGAGCCTCTGCTGAAACAGCGCTGCTTTGAGTGCCATTCGCATGAGAAAAAAATCAAAGGAGGTCTCGCTCTTGACTCGAAGTCAGGCTGGGAAAAGGGAGGCGAGAGCGGGCCCGTCATTGTTCCGGGAAAGCCGGAATCAAGCCTGCTGATGCAGGCGCTGAGTCATGCCGAAAAGGATGTCAAAATGCCGCCGAAGAAGATGCTTCCTGCTGCGGAGATTGCCGTGTTTGCGGAATGGATCCGGCTGGGGGCTCCCGATCCGCGCGAGTCAGTGGCGAAGAGCACCCAGGATCTGGCGGCAGACGACTCTTGGGATGCGGAGTTCCACAAGCGGCTCGACTGGTGGAGCCTCAAGCCGATGCGCAAAATCGAACCGCCGAAGGTGGATGATGTGGCGTGGTCAAAAGAGCCGGTGGATCGTTTCGTGCGTGCGGCGTTGGCTGCTGCAAATCTCCAGCCTGCGCGCCCTGCGGAGCCTGGCGTGCTGAGGCGACGGCTTGCTTTTGTGCTGACGGGGCTGCCGCCATCCTCGGCTTCAGCATCTTTGTCTGACGAGGCCTATGTGGACATGTTGCTGCAAAGCCCGCGCTTTGGCGAGCACTTCGCAAGGCATTGGATGGACGTTGTGCGCTACACGGACACCTACGGCTACGAATGGGACAATCCGGCCAAGGGTGCCTACGAATACCGTGACTACCTCATCCGCGCCTTCAATGACGACATCAGTTTCGCTCAGTTCCTGCGCGAGCAGATTGCGGGAGATCTGCTGCCGAGGCCACGAATCAACACCGCCTCACAAACCAACGAAAGTCTCATCGGCCCCATGTTTTATCATCTGGGGGAGCACCGCCACGGCAGCAGCCTGATGTTCAACGGCATTCACCAAGAGATGGTGAACAACAAGATCGATGCCTTTTCCAAAGCTTTCCTCGCCACCACCGTGGCCTGCGCGCGCTGCCACGATCACAAGCTCGAAGCCGTCTCGCAGCATGACTACTATGCTCTTGCCGCCGTCTTCACCACGCCGCGCTGGACCTCCCGCGTGATCGATGCGCCGAATAAAAACGATGTGGCCATCGCGAAACTGAAAGACCTGCGCGCGGCGATTCGAGCCGAGGTGGCAGCTGCATGGAAAAAGCCGTTCGCGGCGGCCTTCCTCAAACAGTGGGCGGAGGCACACAGCGCCGCATTGAAGGGAGTCGGTGCACCGCTTGCCATGCCGGATCAGTTCACCCAAAAAGCTGCTGAGTGGCGCAAGGCCCGCGTGGCCGCGCAAAACGCGAACGCCATTTTCGAACCTTTGGCCCATCCCACCAAGGCGCAGCTACCCCCCGGCTGGGTGATGGAGGGCGACGGGATGAAGCACGGCTTTGTTGAAGCAGGCATGCCCCTCATCGCGCTCGAAGGCGATGCCGTCATTGCGCGCCTCCTGCCGCGTGGCTGGCACACGCACGCCTTGTCATCCAAGCTGCCCGGAGCGCTGCGCATGCCTCCTGAGCATCTCATCCCGGGCAGGTTCGTGAGCCTTGACCTCGCAGGCGGAGAATTCGGCGGTCAGCTCGTGGTTGATGACCATGCGTTTCAAAACGAAACCATCACTTTCTACACCAATACCATCCCCGCATGGCGGACCTTCGCCGATGCCGAGCTGAAGAATGGGGTGCAGCAGGTCACGGTGGAGTTTGCCACCTCGTCGTTGAATCCGAATTTCCCACCGCGAACCGGTCTGGCAAAGGGGCTCAAAAATGACGACTTCGGCTACGACAAACGCAGCTGGCTGAGTGTCTGTGGCATTGTCTCGCATGACAAGGCTGGCACGCCGCAGGATGAACAGGATGCATTTGCTGGTTTGTATGACGCCGGCGGTTCACCGGACGCCTGGGAACGAATCGCGGCCTGGTTCAACTCTGCCGTTGCGCGGTGGTGTGACGGCAAAACGCAGCCCGGAGATCAGCCTGTTCTAGAGTGGCTGCTCACCAGTGGTTTGCTGCCAAACAAGGCCGAACCCGGAAGCAGGCTCGCGACACTGGTGACCGAATATCGGGGCGTCGAGGCGGGCATTAATTTTTCGCGTACAGTCAACAGCATGGACCAGCGGGAAACGGCCCAGGCCAGTTACCCGCTCAACGTGCGCGGAAATGTGGATGTGCCCGGCACTTTGGTGCAACCGGGATTTTTGAAAATGCTGGACCCCAGGGCGCGGGTGACGGACCGCCTGGCACTCGCCGAGTCCCTGCTGGATCCCGAGCATCCGCTGACGGCTCGTGTCTATGTGAACCGGGTATGGCAGTGGCTCTTCGGCACTGGACTCGTGGCCACCCCGGATGATTTCGGACGCCTCGGAGACAAGCCCTCGCATCCCGAGTTGCTCGACTGGCTGGCACGCGAGTTCATTCGCGAAGGCTGGTCCACCAAGAAACTGGTGCGGCGACTTGTCTTGAGCCAGGCTTTCCGCCAGTCCGGGCTCGTGGTCGATGCCGCGCGCGAACGTGATCCCGAGAACCGCTTGCTAAATCACTACCCGACACGGCGGCTGGAGGCCGAGGCCATTCGTGATTCACTGCTGGCGATCTCCGGTCGTCTAGACGCCCAGCTTTATGGCCGTCCTGTCCTGCCGTTTCGCAGTGTCGAGGATGGTGCCAAGCGCTTGTTCAGCGGTCCGCTCGATGGTCATGGCCGCCGCTCGATCTACCTGCAGATGTCCATCATGGACCCGCCGAAATTTCTCGTCGGTTTCAATCTTCCGGATTTGAAGCTGCCTGCCGGCAGACGAGACGTGACCAATGTTCCTTCGCAGGCGCTGATCATGCTGAATGATCCGTTTGTGAACGAGATGGCAAAATGCTGGGCGGCTGGTTTGTTAAAGCATCAGGACGTGAACCGCGAAGACCGCGTGCGTCAGATGTTCCGTCAGGCTATGGCTCGTGCGCCGGACGCAGCCGAGCTGAAACGCTGGACAAACGCGTTGCAGGATTTTGGCGGTGACACGCCGGATGCATGGGAACGGCTTGCCCATGCGTTATTCAACACCAAGGAGTTTCTCTACTACCGCTGAAATGATGCCGCATGACCATCATCTTTGCTCGCGCCGCCAGATTCTGGCAGGGGCAGCCGCGGGCTTTGGCATGCTGGCGCTGCGTGCCATGGCGGGTGTGCCGCTGCATCGCCCTGCACGGGCGAAGAACATCATCTTCTGCTTCATGGACGGCGGCCCCAGTCATGTGGACACCTTTGACCCCAAGCCGATGCTCAAAAAGTTCGAGGGCAAAGCCATCGGCAGTGGCGCGGTGTCAAAGCGCTCGCAGTCAAATGCGGGCCGTGTCTGGTTTGGCAGTCCCTGGGAGTTCAAGCAGCGCGGGCAGAGCGGCTTGTGGGTGAGCGAGCTTTTCCCGCACATCGCGCAGGTGGCGGACAAGCTTTGTGTCGTGCGTTCCATGGTCGGTGAGCTCCCGCTGCATGGTCAGCAGAATTTGCTGCTGCACACGGGTCGCATCCTCGGCCAGGCGCCGAGCATCGGCTCCTGGGTCTCCTATGGCCTCGGCACGGAAAATCGCAATCTGCCCGGCTACGTCGTGCTCAACAACGACTGGGTGCCAAACGGCGGGCTCGAAAACTTCGGCAGTTCGTTCCTGCCCGCGAGTCATCAGGCCACCATGGTTCGCGCCAAGGGCGTGCCGGTCGATAACATTGCTCCGCATGATGCGGCGGTCATTCAGCGGCGCAAACTCGCGCTGCTGGCAGAGCAGGACGCCGAGTTCGCGGCGGGCGCCTCGGATGCGCAAATCATTGAAGGTGCCATTGCAAACTACGAGACCGCGTTTCGCATGCAGAGCGCGGTTCCCGGCATTGCTGACATCGCTGGCGAACCTGAATACATTCGCAAGCTCTACGGCGTGGATTCCACCGATGAACATCAGCGCTTTTATGCCACCCAGGCCCTGCGTGCACGGCGCCTGGTGGAGGCTGGGGTGCGTTTTGTCGAAATCACCTGTCCAAGTTTCGATGGCAACAATTCGCCTTGGGATCAGCACGGGCAGATTCGCCAAAACCACGCCAAAAATGCCCGCATCACCGATCAATCCGTCGCCGCTCTCATCAGCGATCTGGATCAGCGCGGCCTGCTTGATGAAACGATCGTGCTCTGGGCCGGCGAGATGGGCCGCACGCCTCATACGCCCAAAATCAGCGAGACCTGTGGTCGTGATCACCATGTGAACGGCTACAGCATCTTCATGGCCGGTGGCGGTTTCAAAGGCGGCATGGCCTTCGGCGAAACCGACGATTTTGGCAACTCCGTCGCCAGCGATCCCGTGGACATCCATGACATCCACGCCACGCTTCTGCATCAAATGGGAGTGGATCACGAAAAACTCATCTTCCGCCACGGTGGTCGCGATCAGCGGCTCACCGATGTGCATGGGCGTGTGATGAGTGAGTTGACAGCTTGATTTGATCCGCCGTACTCATTCATTCATAGCACCATGAAATCCATCGTTGCATTCCTTTCATTGATGACTGTCCACGGCCTGGCGGCCGACCCCGTCGCCGCATGGTCCAAAGACGTCACCATCAAGCCGGTGTCATCCGTTGAAGGGCGGCACACGATTCACACATACTACCTCACCAATCCAGAAAGCCCGGATGGCACCCGCGTGCTGTTTTTCACTTCCACCGATCCGCAGGGGCATCTCGGCGAGGTTCGGATGATCGAGCGCGCCACCGGAAAGGAAACCGTGCTCGCTGACAAGATCCACACCGAGGACGCGCACCGCGTCGCCTGCCAGCAGTGGCTCTCCGGCGGCAAGCGCGTGGCCTACCACGAAGTCATCGATAAAAAATGGCGCGTGGTCGTTGTGGATGTAGCCACCCTCGCCAAGACCATTGTCGCCGAAGACCATCAAGTCGGCTTCGGCAGACCCGAAGGCGATCTCGTTCCCATGTACGGCTGCCATTGGAATCCCGGCCCGTTTCGCGATCTCGAAGTCTGGGACGCATCCACCGGCAAGACCACCACCTACGCCAAGATCTCCGAGGTGGAGGCGAAGTATGGTGACTGGTTGCAGAAGGAGTTCGCGGGCAAGCCCTGTTCCGTCTTCTTTCCCGTGCTCAGCCCGGACATGAAGCGCGTGTTTTTCAAGGTCGCCGCAGGCAATGGCGGGGACGACTACATGTCCAGCCGCGCCAGTCATCGCCAGGGCACGGTGGTCTATGATTTTGAAAAAGCGGCCTGCGTCTGGCAGCGCAACCAGTGGGGACATCCTGCGTGGACGCCTGATTCACAGCACATTTTTGAAGCGGGAAACATCAGCTTCGACATTGCTGATAACCCGGCCAAATACACCCGCCTCAAAGAGGTGCCTGTTCTCAGCGGTACGCATCCATCCGTGAGTCCAGATGGTACCCTGATGGTCACGGATGGTATGAGCAAAAACGTCGGCGGCAAAGGCGATGAGTGGGGTATTCAGGTGGCGGACATGCAGGGTGGCAAATGGGTGCTGCTCCACAGTTTTGCCCAAAGTGGCGGCGCCAAATCCTGGCGGCGCAATCACCCGCATCCCGTCTTCAGCGCGGACGGCAAACGCATCTACTACAATGTCAGCGACGGCCCGTTCACGCGGCTGATGGTGGCGGAACGTCCGTAAAGAGCAGGAAGTTTGCAGCGTTGGTAGGCCATGAAAATCATCGCTGCATGTCTGTTCGTGTTTTTACTGCCCGGTTTGAACGCGCAGGAGGCTGAGCCCAAAAGCCTGCAACGCATCGTCGCCATCGAGAATGTGTGTGCGTGGCCAAATCTCACGTTGCTGCCGGACGGCACGATCATCGCCATTCTTTTCAATCAGCCGGGCCACGGCACCATGCAGGGGGATGTGGACTGCTATGCCAGCAGCGACGGTGTGAAGTGGGAGAAGCGCAGCACCGTCACGCAGCATGAGCCGAACACGATCCGCATGAACCATGCGGCGGGACTGGCGAAAAATGGAGATCTGCTCGTGCTCTGCTCCGGCTGGACGAATGTGAAGCAGCCGCAGCGGCCCAAGCAGGAGCCGTTTCGTGATGCGGTGCTGCGCAGCTGGGTTCTGCGCTCCAAAGATGCTGGCCGCACCTGGAGCAAGAGTGATGCTTTTCCCGCGACTGAGTCCGACGAATGGACCGAGCACATTCCTTTTGGCGACATCTGGAGGGCGCAGGACGGCACGCTGCGAACCTCATGCTATCAGGGTCAGATCACTGATCCGACAAAATCGTCCAAGACCAAAGGCTGGCGCTCCTGGTGTTTCCGCAGCGATGACGATGGCGCCACTTGGAAGCCGCAGTCCATCATTGGTGCCACCCACAATGAGACGGACATTTTTCCTCTAGGCGGCAAAAGCTGGCTGGCTGCGGCGCGCACCACGGAGATGGAGCTCTTTCGCAGCGATGACGATGGCGCGACCTGGGGCGCACCTCTGAAGGTGACCGCACGCAATGAGATCAACGGCCACCTCACACGTCTGGCGGACAAGCGTCTGCTGCTGAGCTATGGCGTCCGCATCGCCGGGCAGCACGGAGTCTGCGCAAAGTTCAGCAGTGACGATGGCAAGACCTGGAGCGCTCCCATCCGTCTCGCACGAAGTGAGGTCGGCGATTGCGGCTATCCCTCCAGCGTTCAGCTCGCGAATGGGAAAATCGCCACCGCCTACTACTCCAAAGCCGCGCCGGAATGTGATCACTACCACATGGGGGTGGCGGTTTGGGAAGCTCCGGCACCCTGAGTCAGCGGGCTCCGGGAAAGGCGTTCGCACCTTCGCGTGCTTGCTGCTCCTTCAGCAGTTCGGCTTTCACCCGGGCTTCATCTTCTTCAAACACTGCCAGTCCGATGACGCCCACGTTGCTCGCAGCTCCCTTGGCATTGGCTTGCGATCGTGCCACGCTGCCAAACACGAACGTTCTGACATTCATGCTGTCTTTGCGAAAGCCATCCACATCGTACATCTGCTTCGGCTCAAGAATGAAGCCATGCTGGCTCGGGCTCGCAGCCTTCCCGGTGAGAACGTTCAGACCATCCACGCTCAAAACGACCTCCATGCGCTTTTTGGTGCGGTTCTCCAGCCTTATCTCGTAATGGCTGCCGCTGTCACCAATGATGATGCGCTTCCCGTTCACATCATAGTGCGGGTAGATGCTGCTGTAGCGCACCAGGCCTGCCTTCAGTCGTTCTCCTGCCACCGGGAACAAGCCGCTGCGTTTGCTGATGTTCCCGCCCATGATTTCCGCCATGGTCTTCGCGCCCACCTCGTCATTGTAGTGAAACGAGTCCACCGCATCAGGCGTGTTCGACTTCCGAATCATCCGAGTTTGCTGCAGCTGGGAAAACTGCTCCCGACCTGCAGAGGTACCGAGGCCGGGGCGCTCCCCGACCCGGGTGATGGACCCGGTCGCCAGAAGGTTGTCGATGGAACTGTTGTTGATCGCAAAACCGCCAGATCGATTGCCCGAGGTGATGGGGCCACCTCCGAAGGGAAAAGGGCTTGTCATATTGCCTGCTGAGCCGCCTCCAAAGAAGATGTTATTCGCTTTGCCCAGGGGTACCGGCCCAGCCGAGGATGATATCGGAGGCGGCTCGGGAGCTCTCATCGTCGTGCACGAAGCCATCATCATGACAACCAATGAAACGGAGCAAACAGCAATCGAACGGCGGAGTTGGGCTGGGTTCATAAATGCAGAAATATCAGCATTTAGAATTCTGGCAAGATTAAATGCTGAAAAATATGCATTTAACTCTAGTGCCAGAGAATAAAACCTGCGTGGAGGCGCGCAGCAATCTGCACTTGCGATCCTGCTTAAATGCAGCATTTTCAGCACATGGCAGTCAAAGACGATCAACTTTCCAAACGCGAGCGGCAGGCGATGGACATTGTCTATCGGCTGGGCAAGGCGACGGCGGAGGAGATCCAGGAGGAAATGCCGGACAGCCCGTCCTATTCGGCGGTGCGCGCGCTGCTGAGCATTCTGGTGGGCAAGAAACTGCTCAAGCACACGCGTGAGTCTCGCCGCTATGTGTATGAACTGGCCATCTCGCGTGAAAAGGCGCGTGATACGGCGCTGCGAAAGATCATGCGCACGTTTTTTGACGGCTCACCCGGCAAGCTGATGGCATCGCTGCTGGAGACGAAAGACCGCAAGCTGCCGCCGGAGGAAATCGCAGCGATCCGGAAATTGCTGGACGAGCAGTCGCCTTCCTGATCCACTCCCCACACATATCATGACCGCCTGCTGGATCGCCATCGCTCTTAAAGCCACGCTGTGGGCGACGCTCATGAGTGTTGCTGCACTGGTGGTGCCGGTACAGCATCCGCAAGTGCGGCGTCGGTTTGCTTTGCTGGGCATCTGGGGGCTGTGGGTGCTCCCTTGGTTGCCTCTGCCATGGCAGGGGCTTCCAACGACATCAATTACCTTTGCGACTAGCAGCACTTCTCAGTCTGATTTGTGGTGGCCGATGCTGACTGCTGTTTGGGCGATCGGCAGCTTGATCTTGCTACTGCGAGTGGTGAACGACCTCGCTGGCATCCTGCGTCTGGTGCGCCAAGCAGAAAAGTCCACGCTGAATCCGGGAGGTGCTGTCGAAGTGCGCTTCACGGCGGAAATCGAAGGGCCGTGCATGACTGGCTGGCTGCGGCCCTGTGTGCTGCTGCCGCTGACGGCGGCCTCCTGGCCTGAGGGCACGCTGCGTGCCACCCTGCGACATGAATGCCAGCATGCGCGGCAGATGGACGGGCTGCACCGTTTCTGCGCGGCGCTCGTGCGTGCCGCATTCTGGTGGAATCCTGCGATGCATGTGCTGTGCGGTATCTACGAGGCGGAGTCCGAAGTTTGCTGTGATGAGGCGGCTGCCACGGCCTGCAGCCGTCGTGAGTATGGAGAAATGCTGATGGCCCATGCCACCCAGATGCCGATGCCGGCATTCGCCCTGTCCTTTGCCCGTAGCTCGGGACTGCGCGTGCGGATTCAACGGTTGTTTGCAACGCGCCGGGACTCCCGCTGGATGCTCTCTGCGCGCTGGCTGACGGCACTGACGCTCATCATCGGCGCCGCACTGCTCATGGCCTCGATACGGGTGATGCCGCCTGAGTTTGTACAGGGAATTTCGCTCAAACAAGAAGCACAGCTCCGTTTGAATGCAGATCCTTTCCCCGGCGCGCCATAGCTGGGCTGATGTCACAGCTTATGAAAACACTCTGCCTCCTCCTGTTGTTTTCCATCAGTGCTCTCGCGGCAAAGCCGAACATCATCGTCATTTTCGTCGATAACTTCGGAAACGGGGACCTTGGCTGCTTTGGTTCAAAACTGCATCGTACGCCGAATGTGGACCGGCTGGCGGCGGAGGGAACGAAGTTCACCAGCTTCTATGTGGCGAGCGGTGTCTGCACGCCGAGCCGTGCAGCATTGATGACGGGCTGCTATCCGCGCCGGGTGGGCATGCATGTGAGCGACACCGGCGGCGCGGTGCTGCAGCCGGTGGCTCGCAAGGGGCTCAATCCCGCCGAGGTCACGATGGCGGAGGTTTTGAAAAGCGCCGGCTATGCGACCATGTGCATCGGCAAATGGCATCTCGGGGATCAGCAGGCGTTTCTGCCGACGAAGCAGGGCTTTGATGATTTCTTCGGCATTCCCTACAGCGATGACATGGTGAAGGACAAAAAGCCGGACGTGTGGCCAGAGCTGCCGCTGATGCGTGGAGAGAAAGTGATCGAGGCGCCTGCGGACCGCGATCATCTGGTGAAACGCTGCACGGAAGAGGCGGTGCGCTTCATCGAGAAGCACTCGGCGGAGCCGTTCTTTCTCTACCTGCCGCACACGATGCCCGGATCGACCGCGCATCCGTTTTCGAGCGAGAACTTTCGCGGCAAGAGTGCGAACGGGGAGTATGGCGACTCGGTGGAGGAGCTCGACTGGAGCACCGGCGAGATCATGGCAGCTTTGCAGCGGCTGAAGCTCGCGGACAACACGCTCATCGTGTGGACCTCCGACAACGGTGCGGTGAAACGCAATCCACCGCAGGGCAGCAATGCACCTTATCGCGGCTCAGGCTACGACACGTCTGAGGGGGCGATGCGCATGCCCTGCGTGATGCGCTGGCCGAGAAAAATCGCCGCCGGAGCGGTGAATGACGCGTTGTGTTCGACGATGGACCTGCTGCCGACCTTTGCCGGTCTTGCGAGTGCCAGTCTGCCGCCGCACAAGATCGACGGGCATGACATCACTTCGATGCTCTTTGATGCCAGCAAAACTGCCTCGCCATGGGATGAGGATGGTTTCTTCTATTATCGAATGGATCAGTTGCAGGCGGTTCGCGCAGGAGACTGGAAGCTCTACCTGCCGCTGACCGGCAAGTTTAAAACTCTGAGCGGCAGGCAGGAGCCTTTCAGCCTGGAACTGTTCGACGTCCGCCATGATGTGAGTGAAGAACGCGAAGTATCGGCCCAGCATCCTGAGGTGGTGCAACGCCTCATGCGGCTGACTGACAAAGCCCGCGCTGACCTGGGCGATTTCAAACGTGCGGGTTCCGGACAACGAGAGGCAGGCATGGTGGAGAATGCGGCGGCGCTCTTGCCCTGAGCCCGATTGCCTGCTGTGTTGCGGCATGACCCGTGGCAGCCGTTCGCTCCTTCTTCTGACTCTCGTGATCCTTACGGGGATCATCGTGCCATTTGTGATCTGGGGTGCGCAGTTTGACCAGACCCTGAGCCTCGTAGGCGCGCGCCAGTGGATGGAAGGCTACGGCGCATGGGCGTGGGTGGCGGGGATCGTGCTGCTGGTGGCCGACATCGTGCTGCCGGTGCCTTCGACGGTGGTCATGTCGGCACTGGGATGGATGTATGGCTGGTGGCTGGGCGGACTGATTTGCGCTGCCGGGTCGATGCTTTCCGGCGTCATCGCCTACGCTGCCTGCCGCTGGCTGGGGCGTGGTGCGGCGCGCAGGATTGCGGGCGAGGAGGGGCTGCGCAGAGGCGAAGAGGTGTTCGAGAAGCGCGGCGGCTGGCTGGTGGCGCTCTCACGCTGGATGCCGGTGCTGCCAGAGGCGGTGGCCTGCCTCGCGGGGCTTTCCAGCATGCGCTGGCGCGTTTTTTTGCCGGCGCTGGCCTGCGGCTCGGTGCCCACGGGGTTTGTGTTCGCGGCGATCGGCCACCTGGGGCAGAGCGAACCTGGCTGGGCTTTTGCCTTGAGCGCCATTGTTCCTGTTTTGCTATGGCTGGGCGCGGCGCGGATGCTGAAGCGCTAACGCATTTCAATCAATCCGGCACTGGCAGCCGCTGACCGCACGAGTCTGCGCATTTCACGGCGGATGAACCACACGCCGAGCGGGAGCAGCAGGACGATGGCGAGGACCGCCACGAGGCCCAGCACAAGAAGCATGTGCAAACCTGCCGCCATCAAAATCGAGGTGACGATGAGCCATAGCAGCATATTCCACCCGAAGCTGCGGCGGATGCGCAGGAGCAATTTCACCCGCGTTAGGCAGCGTCCGTTGGCATGAAACTCCGTGACGCTTAAGAAGGCGCGGGAAACCTCCGACCAAGGCCAGGCCTCGATGTCAAACCAGCGCCAGCCGTCGTCCTCGCGAAAGATGATGTGCGCAGCTCGGAGCGCCTTGCGCATTTCCTGCAGCCAAGCGTCACGGGTGATGCCGGTTTCGCTCCAAAAGCACAGTGTTCCCAGGCTGAGGGTGATTTTATGCGGCCGCGTGGGCGGAATGATGTCTGGCAGCAGCGGATGACGGCTGGGCCGTGCGCCCAAGGCCAGCATGCCACGTAGTCTCGCCCACTCGCGCACTACGGGCTGCAGGAAGCTCAGCCACCAGAGCAGCAGGCGATCCAGCGGGCCATGGATGCTGGCTGCTGCAGCATTGCGAGCACTGACCTGCCAGGCAGACCAACCGGCGAAGCCCAGCAGTCCTAGGGCCAGCCACGGCTGCTGACATACCAGCGCCAGCAGCAGCAGCGCGAGCCACAGCAGGCCGGTGAACCACTCCCACCAGCGGAAGCTGGAGGATGAGTAGATCACCTGGAAGGCACCAAGCCCCAAGGGGCCGTGAAAGATGCTGCCTTCGACAGGATAATCCGCCGGATGCTGATCTCCATAGATGCCGCCACGCCAGCGCGCGCCGCCGAGAAACCCGAAGCGTTCGGGATGCGTCTTCATCAGGAGCGCCTCTGCGCAGCCATAGCCAAACTGCTGCGTCAAATACGCCCGAATGGTGAAGCGCCGATGATGCCAGACCATCGCCCCGGGCACGAAGAGCAGCCGCCTGCCGGTTTCGCGGAGCCTCCAGCAGATGTCCACATCATCACCCGCTGTTTTGAATTCAGCCCGAAAGCCGCCGATGAGTTCGAGCGCGTCCTTCCGGATGGCGAGATTGCAGCCGGGCAGATGCTCGGCCTCGGTGTCATTGAGCAGCACATGCGCTGGTGCTCCCGGGGCTGCGGCGACGATTTTCTCGATGCGATTGCGTGGTGGAGGCGGGATGTTGGGACCTCCGGCAGCGGCGACGGTTTCATCCGCAAAGGCATGGCTCAGGTGGAGGAGCCAGTCGGGGTGCGCGATGCAGTCATCATCGGTGTAGGCGATGATGGCGCCGGTGGCGAGCTGGGCGCCCAGATTGCGGGCCACGCTGAGTCCGGCGTGCTCCTGAAACTGGTAGCGCACCTGCGGATGGGCTTTCGCGATCTCGGCGATGTGCTGGCGGGAACCGTCGTCGATGAGCAGGATTTCGAAATCGGGATAACGCAGCGCGACCAATGAAGCCAGGCATTGGCTCAGCGTGGCGGCACCGTTGTGAGTGCAGACCACGACAGAGATGCGTGGCGCTGCGGCAGGCGGCAGCCAGAGGGGTGCCAGCTCGCGCTGCAGGGCGCAGGCAGGGCGTTCCTTTCTTTCACGATCCACCAGGCCAAACTGCCAGTCGGTGATCTCCTTGCCGCCCCGGAACCATTCGTCCGTGTAGGCAAACCAGACTCCGCCCGCGCAGCCGCCGCTCAGCAGGCAGTCATGCTGCCAGCGCATCACTTCCGCCTGTCGCTCCGGTCCGTGGGAGGCGACATCGAGACCAAATTCCGTGATGAGCAGCGGCTGGTTGCCTGCAAGATTTTGCCATTGGGCGAGGCAGGCGCTGAATGCTGCAGCAGATTCCAGATACACGTTCACCGCGACGAAGTCGGCATTACGCGGCACGAGATAGCCGGTGGACGGATACGTGGCGTAGCTGATGAGCGTCTGCGGCGCATGGCGGCGGGCGATCCTGATGAGTTTTTCGATGAAAGCGCGCACGCGCCGGGGCTTCATCCAGCGGACCAGCGTTTTCTCGATTTCATTGCCGACGAGGAATGCGGTGATGCAGGAGTGATCACCCAGTCTGGCGCATGTGGCGGCGACCTGGGTTTCGATTTCGTGGCAAAGAGAGCGGCTGGCGAGGAAATCGACATGCTCACTCCAGGGGATGCCAACGATCAGGCGCAGGCCAAGGGCTTCGACTTCACGCAGCACGGCTGCCGTTGGGGGCTCGTACAACCTGACGGTATTAAACCCCAGCGCTGTGATGTGGCGCAGGTCGGCAGCGAGCTGGTCGTCTTCAGGGAAGGGCTCTCCACGCGAGTTTGGTTTGAACGGGCCGTAGGTGACGCCGCGCATGAAATGAGGGGTGCCATCGGCCAGTTGCAGGAACTTTCCGGCCGCCACCACGCGCTGCCCGTGGCTCACGGGCGCAAGGGGGACAGAAGGGGTGGCGGAAGTCATGCAGGCGTCAGGTTCACATTCGGGGGGTCCGAAGGGTGAAACAGGTACGTGCTGAAGACCAGTCAGACTTCAGACTTCGGAAGCTTTGTCACCGGGCGTTTGAACGGCCATGAGGTTTTCCGGCACGGCAGGATCCGTGATCTCCATTTCCACCCAGCCGTCGCCTTCGCGTTCGATACGACGGGCGTTGATGAACATCACGATGCAGAAGCCGACAAATGCCGTGCTGGTCTCCAGCACAAATGGAGTGGAGAAGAAGGTGAAGAAATAGGCCAGCCCCTGAGCCACGATCTCACGTGCGGTTTCATTCACATAAGCCGCAACGGCGACGCCAATGATGATGGCAGCAGACCAGAGCAGGGATTCGAGCCACCACAGGGATTTTTGGGGAATGGTTTCAGGCGCAGGCATTCGCAGATCAGTTTACAGGGGTAGCTTTATGGGCGGTGCCCGGAAAATCCACCTGTTTTGTTGTCACATTTGCTGTGCCGACCGTGCCTGGGGCGGCCGCCAAAGGGGCTGGAGAGGAGGTGTCATCATCCTCGACTGGCAGCGCCTTCAGCGCGGCAGGTTCCACCTGGCTGCGCATATCGGCCACATGCATTCCCCACATGGCGGTGCCGGCCAGAACGAACATAAAGACCGCGAGGGCCGCCGGCAGCGGGGACTTGATGGAGTGCACATGGCCCGCTGCGGGTGCGGTGAGACGCTCATGATGCGTGGCAGGCTCACGCAGCCATGGCCCCTGGGATTGTGTCAGATAACGATAATCCCGCTCTCCGCCCAGGGCACCTTCGGGCAGTTCCTCCAGCATAGAGGATGCGTCCACTTCGAGGAAATCGCTGTACTGACGCATGAACGAACGCGCATACGTCAGGCTGCCGAATGCGGCAATGTTGCCGGACTCCAGGTAACGCAGGCGCTGCGCCGGAATGCGTGTTTCATGCGCAGCGTCCTCAATGGACAAGCCGCGCTTTTCACGCGCAGCGGTGAGCATCCGGCCGAAGTTTGCAGTCATGGTTTAATTTGAATACGTCAAATGTGACATCGCCGGATGTGGAAGCGATGAATTTTTTCATGTTCCATCTGAGATTGAGTGAGGAAAAACAACGCGGGATTCTCCCCGGTAATCTTGTAATCAAGGCAGGGAGTACTAAAATCGGGCCATGAAAGCTCTCCATGAGACCCGTCTGAAGATTCGCCGTGAACTGGAGGCACCGCCTGCTTTGAGAAAGTTCGGCAGCGGGTGGATCAGCGGCGTTTTGGGCATGATGTTCGGTCTGGCCGCGCTCGGCAGCGTAGTGATGATGCGTTTTCCGGGGGTCTTCACCATGAAGGAGAACGCAGCGGTGATCGGACATCCGGCCTTCCGCACGGGCATGTTTGTCCTGATGGTGCTGGCGTTTGGGTTTTCACTGCTGAGCCTGCTGCTGCGTCCGGGCAAGGCCCTTGGACTCACGGGCATGGTGGCGACACTGCTGGCAGTGACGTTTGGCGGCACTTCGGCGTCTGCGGTGGTCTCCGATCTGACGCCGGTGTATTTTGGGCTCGATTTTTTCATCCTGCGGCTGCTTTTCACCGGCTTTCTCTTCATCCCGCTGGAGACGATTTTTCCGCACCGGGCGGAGCAGGGGATCTTCCGCCAGGAATGGCGCGAGGACCTGTTCTACTACCTCGTCAGCAGCATGATGGTCCAGGTGCTGACCTGGCTGAGCTTCATGCCGGCGCAGACGTTGTTTAAGCACACGTCATGGACGGAGATGCGCGCCTGGGTGGCGGCGCTGCCGTTTCTTGTGCAGCTCCTCGCCATCATGTTCCTCACGGATCTGGTGCAGTACTGGGTCCATCGGCTGTTTCACCGCATCCCGGCGCTGTGGCGCTTCCATGCAGTGCATCACTCGGCGCAAAGCATGGACTGGATGGCCGGAGCGCGGATGCACTTCTTTGAAATCCTCGTGCTGCGCGGGACCACGGTCTTTCCGATGATCCTGCTGGGCTTCAGCCAGACGGCGGTGAATGCGTATGTGCTGGTCGTTTATCTCTTCGCCACCTTTGCGCACTCCAATCTCGGCTGGAAGCTCGGCATCTTCGAGAATTTTTTCGTCACACCCCGCTTCCATCACTGGCATCATGGCATTGAGAAGGAAGCCATCGATGTGAATTTTGCCATTCACTTTCCGCTGTTCGACAAACTCTTCGGCACCCACCACATGCCGGAAAACGGTCGCTGGCCTGAGGGATATGGCATTGGCGGCCATCCGGTGCCCAAGGGCTACTGGCAGCAGTTTCTCCATCCGTTTCGGCGGAAGAAGTAATCACTCGTATTTGAGCTGGGCTGTGGCGGTGCATGCGGCATCAGCCGTGACACGGAGCCAGCGCGCCTGCACCGCTGGCTCGAACTCAATGCTGAGCTGAGCACCTGCTTTCAATTTGGCCTCTTTGTAGGTCACCCAAAGACCGGTGCCGGTCAGATCCAGCTCGACTTTCAGGTTCACTCCTTGTGCATCATCAAGGCTCAGGGTCAGCATGCGTTTGTCATAACCCCACATGAGGTAAGGATCGCTCGGCTGGCCTGCTTTGACCTTCGTGTTCTTCCAAGGACCGCCCACACCGCGTGGTTTGCCGAGTTTCCAGAGATCGTCAATCGCACCAGCCCAGAGAGCGGCTTTGCCATCGGAGCTGCGGAGGATATGTTCATTGGCTGGCGCATCCGGTTTGATCCCGCTTATGAGCAGCATGCCGCGGTAGCCGCCGAAATCGGTCACCCGGAGATGGTGCGAGGCGACGGGGCGGATCTTGGCAAAGCCGTCGGCATTTTCGGCGGGAAGCTCGAAGAAGGTGCCGCAGGTGCTCAGCATGTCGCGCTCGGTTGCCACCTCACGGCAGATGCGCAGCTTACCTGCGTTTGTGGCAGCATCCAAAGCCGTGCTGGCACGTGGCAGGCGCCAGCGGCGGCCACGATCATCGACGACAAGAACGCTGGCTTCATCGAGCGTGATCACCTGCTGAGGAATCGCGACCTTTGTCTTCACAAACTGCTCTGCTTTGGTGTCCTCGACCCGTTGCAGATTCAAAGCGGCGTCCAGCTCGTAATAGCCTGCGTCGGCTGCGAGACTGAGCGTGCGCTTGTTTTCGCCACGCGCGCGGAAGATGCCGGTCTGGACTTTGTCATCCTCCACGCGCGCCACGCCGTCGAAGATCGCATCGGCTTGCATGCCGCGTGAGTCACCATTCGTGAGAGTGATGATCATGCTCACATCCTTGCCATCCTGTTCGGCTTTCACAGTCAGCCACTCTGAATCACCGCTGATGTCCTCGCGCTTGGCGGTGCCTGCTGTGTGATCAATCCGCCAGAGGCTGCGGTGCTTCCATCCGGCAACAAGAAACGGGTCCGACACATCGCCCGCCTTCACACTCTCATGCAGCCACACGGCGCCGCTGGCATGCGCGGGGCCGAGCTTGTCCGGCGTCTCAGGACTCGTAAACCAAAGATTGGACTGCGACTGCCCCACGCTGTCGATGCCGCCTTTGACTTTGCGTTTGTTGAGAAACTCCGACTTCGCCGAATCATCGCAGCCAAAGACCAGACGGTCGTTCCAGCGGCTGAAATCGCCGATCACCTTCATGTAGGCGCTACGCACGCGAACGCCATTCGTGTTGGCCGCGGAGAAGGTGCGTGGGAAGCGCCAGAAAGCGCCATGCATCGTCATCAGCAGATCGTCTTCACCGATGTCCCGAATGCGCGGCCATTCGGTGTTCCAGCCATGCGCGCCGTCGTAGCTGTGGCTTACCTTGGGCAGGCGAAAGGACTGCCATTTGCCGCCGTCCAGCAGCATTAGAATGAGAGATTTCGCATCCCAGCCGATGCTCCACGCCGGTGCGTCTGCCGCGCTGCCCTGAATGCCGCCGGGGCCGGTGACTTCGGTGAATTGATTCCGCCGCACGAGCTGCCAGTCATCTCCCGGCTTGCGCCATTCTCCCAGAGCGCCGCTGGGTGTCGTGGGGTCCGTGAGCACGCGTTTGTCGCGGTCGCCGTTGTTGGCGTAAATCAGGCGGCCCTGAGTCGAATAGAGTCCTTTGCCGTGATAGCCGGGCAGCTTCGACTCCAGTTTGGTGAGAGGTGTTGTGACTTCGAAGCCTTTCTTCAAAGGATTGCCGTCGCGGATCAGTGAGGTGACGGCCAGTGATTTCACGTCCACTTCGTAGAGGCCTTCCTCCATCGTCGCGTAATAGATTTTTCCAGCGGGATCGGTCAGATGGCGCGCATTCCCGGTGAGCCGGCCCGGCATCTTGTTCGGTGGAATCACCCGCACGGCGCGGTCGGAGCCTATCACATAAGGCCCGATGAAAAGCTGCTGTGACTCGGGGTGGATCATGCGGTTCGCGGGCGTGCCGCCCACGCTCTCAGGCCGCACGATCTGTTTTAAATCCGAAGTGATCTCGTAAAGCTTGTCGCTCGATCCAAAAGGCAGGTGCGGTCCGTAGGTGATGACCCAGAGGCGGTCCGCCCAGGGCACCACGGCACCCGTGCCGCATTCACCTTCATTGTTGAACATGGCGAGGCTGGGGTAGATGCCGCTGACATGGCGTGGTTCCTCGGCGGCGAGAAAACCTGTGAATGCCGCGAGCAGCAGGAGGTTGGATTTCATGCAGGGATCAAAGCCATGCAGGTGGCTCTGGCAACCGGGGTGAATTATGCCGGATTGAAATCGCTTACATTCCCCGCATAGCTGGATGATGCCCAAAAAGCAGGTCACCCAACTACCCGGCGATGTCTGGCGCAGCCTGCGCCATGAGTGGCTGTGGGTGTATCGCGGACCTGTGCCGCAGTGCGGGGTGTGGTCGGCCGAGATCCCGGTGCCTGCGGGAGTCTTCTTCGTGGAGAGTGGTGAAGTGCGCATCCAGGTGGATGGCAAGGAGATCCTTGTGCCACGCGGTCAGGCGTTTTTTTCATCACCCCGGCTGCGGCGGCATTGGTTTGCGGAAAACACCCGGCTGCTGTCTGTCGGCTTCCGCAGCCAGTGGCCGGATGGCACATCCATGTTCGGCGATGCCCTCAATTTCGCCGCTGAGGCTCCCGCATTGCGAAAAGAGACGCAGGAACTTTTTGCCAGCATACACGGTGCGCAGAAAGTCGTCACCTATCGTCAGGCCATTGAGGCTGCAAAGTATTCCGCGAGTGAGTGGGTTGCGCGTGAGGCTGCATTCGCCGTCTGGTTTGCGGTGTGGATGGAAACTGTGCAGGAGCTCGGCGTGCAGCCTGAACTCCAGGTGAGGATTCGCCGCCGCCGGGTGGATCAAATCGTTGCGTGGCTGCAGGCGCTGCCGCTGGATCAAACGACGCCGAGTTTGCCCCCGGATTTTCCGATTGGCAGCCGCCGCGCGGAACAATTGATGCAGCAGCAGTTTGGCATTGGACTGCGCATGTTTATGGAACGGAGGCGGCTTGATGTGGCACGCGAGCGCATTGTGGCGGATCAGGCCACGCTCAAGGAAATCGCCTTTGCCCTGGGCTTTCGCCATGCGTCCCACTTCACCGCGTGGTTCCGCCGCCATACCGGGGTATCGCCGTCAGAGTATCGCTTGAGCGGGGTGGAACAGGCGGCGTGAGGATGAATTACGAATATGTCATTTGAAGGATGGGTGAGCTTGGCTTCAAATGGTCAGGACGTTGGCAACCAGCCTAGTTTTCAACGGCTCGTTCACATTCCATGCAACCCGACGTCTCACTCATCATTCCCGTCTTCAACAACGAGCTGTATTTGGATGAATCCTTGACGGCGGCGTGTGAGCAGGGGGAGCTGTCGGTGGAGATCATCGTCATTGATGATGGCTCCACGGACGGGTCGCTGAGCAAGATCAAAGCCCACGCGGAGCGTGACCCAAGGATCGTCGTGATCGAGCAGGCCAACCAGGGTGTCTCGGCGGCGCGGAATGCCGGGCTGGACCGTGCCTCGGGCAAATGGCTGGCCTTTCTTGATGGGGATGACTGGATTGCCCCCGGCTCTTTGACGGCCTGGCATCAGCAGGCTGAGCGGGGAGATCTGGACTGCCTATTGTGCAACGGTTTCAGCTTCAGGACCGATCCGCAGGTGCTCCTGAATTCTCAGCCGCCAGCCATTCTCAGCCGGCAGCCCTGGGATTCTATCTTGAGCGGATCCGACTGGCTGGTGCAGGGTGTCAAACAGTGCGAGTGGCCCCACTATGTGTGGCTGCAGTTTTGCCGTCGCAGTGTGATCGAAGAGGCGCAGATGCGATACAGGCGTGACATGATTCATGAAGACATCCCATGGACGGTGCAGCTGGCGCTGGCCGTCAAACGCATGGGGTTTTCACAGCCACCGCGTTATGGCTACCGGAGCAATCCAAGCTCGCTGACGCAGTCGCGCGATGCTGACAAAGTGCATCATCGCATCTCCAGCTATCTCAAAGTGGCAGCGCTGTTGAAGGATTTTGCCAAGGGGCAGCCTGCTGCATTGCGCGGGGCCTTGCAGAAGCAGATCATGCGTGAAATGGGGCACTTCCTTGGCAAGATGCGCAAGGGGAATGTGTCACGCGCCCACCGCAGCGAGTTTGCGACTGAGTTTCTGGCGGCTGGTTTTGCCGGGACGATGCTCAAGGGCTGTTCCAATTACCGGGAACTGGCGGCCACTTTCAAAGCCTGGTACATGTGCCAGATCTGGAAGCGGCAAAGGGCTTAGCGGCTATTTCTTGCCGCCCTTAATGAACTCGTCGCGGCTCAGAGTGCCGTTGCCATCCGTGTCGAATTTTGGGAAGCGTTTGGGAGCCTCGTCAGGGTCGGGCTGGTTGAGCAGAAACTCTTCCTTGGTGAGCTGGCCGTCCTTGTCCTTGTCGCGTTGATCAAACATCTTGCCGCGATCCTGAACTGGCTTGTTGGGTGCCGCTTCTGGTTTGCTGGAGATCTGTGGTTTTGCTTCGGGATGCTGGGAGAGAAATTGTCGGAGCACCGCGACGACGGCTGGCTGCTCGGCGGCGAGGTTTTTCGTCTCGGCAGGATCGGCTTCATAGTCGTACAGTTCGAGGATGGCGGTCTCGGGCGCAGCGCCGGGCTTCTTCCATTCCACGAGGCGATGGCGCTGGGTGCGGATGGCGCGGCCGATCAAGCCGCCCCCACGTGGATAGACGTGAATGGCATGATCGCGCACGGTGGTGGCGGGATCTTTGAGCACGCTGGCGAAGCTGCGGCCATCGCCCTGGGGCGGGGCGGGGAGCTGAGCGAGCTCGGCCAGCGTGGGGTAGATATCGCAGGATTCAATGAGCGCCTGGGTACGCGCTGGCTGGATGCCTGGTGCGGCGACGATGACGGGAATGCGCGCCGCCTGTTCGTAGTTCGTGTGCTTGCACCACATGCCGTGGTCGCCGAGATGCCAGCCGTGATCACCCCAGAAGACGATGATCGTGTTGCTGGCCAGGCCGCTTGCGTCGAGGGCATCGAGCACTTTGCCTAGTTGTGCGTCCATGTAGCTCGTGGCGGCATGGTAGCCGTGGATGAGGTGAATGGCCTGCTCCTGCGTCAGCGGGCCTTGCTCCGGCATGTCCCGGTATTGGCGCAGTTCTCCCCAGGTCGAGGGTGCGAATTCCGGCGCACCTGCGGGGGCGGTTTGCAGAGCAGGCAGTTTGAAGGAAGCGGGATCGTATAGGTCCCAGTATTTCTTCGGCGCCACAAAGGGAAGATGAGGTTTCAAAAAGCCGACTGCCAGGAAAAACGGCTCGTCAGGTTTCTGCTTCGCGGCTTCGAGACGCTTCACGGCTTCGTCGGCGATCATGCCGTCGCCGTAACGGTTGTCAGGCACATCGGCCGACTCCGTGGGAGCGCCGCGCGGCAGCTTCCAGGCCTCTGTCTTGTTTTCAAACAGCGCCTGTTCACGCGTGGACTCCGGCGGGTTGTTTTCCTTCAGTGCATAGCTGATCGTCTTCGGCGTGAAGTGTGGCACGCTCCATGAGGCCACATCGTTCACATTCCCATGCCCCACATGGAAGATTTTGCCCAGACCTTCTGCACGGTAACCGTTTGCCTTGAAGTGCTGTGGCAGCGTCACGGCATCCGGCGCGGCTTTTCGGAAATTCGTGGCCAGTTCATAGATCCCCAGCGACTGTGGGCGCAGGCCGGTGAGCAGCGCATTGCGTGAGGGCGAGCAGACGGCCTGATTGCAGTACGCCTTTTCAAACAACACGCCACGTGCGGCGAGGCGGTCGATGTTGGGAGACTTGACCGCCGAGTCGCCATAGCAGCCGAGCAGCGGCTTCAAGTCATCGACGCAGATGAGCAGGATGTTGGGTTTTGCAGCGGCAAAAAGCGAAGGGCAAAGAACGCAGAGGAAAAGAGCGAAGCGAAGCATGGGTGCTGAGAACGCGGATAGGTTCCCATGCTTTCGCTGAATTGCGCCTATTCCGGCAGCTTGTCGAAATGAAACTGGCAGCAGCCCAAGTCGAGGGTGTTGGCATTTTTCGCGAGTTTTTCGCTGAATGCTTCCGCGAGCGCATAGATGCGCTGCTGACCCTGCTTCTCGACTTCGAGCAGCCCGGCCTCCTTAAGGACCCGCAGGTGCTTGGAGACGTTGTACGGCGTGACGTTCAGTGTTTCACACAGCTCGGTGACCGGCTTCGCACCACCGATGAGAAGACGCACCAGTCGGAGACGTGTCGGCTCTCCCAGCGCGCGCATGGCGGTGAGGCAGTCGAATGAGCGTGTCACGGTGCGTGATGGCATGGCGGGATGTTTAGCAGATCGCCCTGTGCCCGCAAGAATCCCGAAGCACATCGGGTGAAATAATAATTGCCGAGAGGTGCAAGTAAGATAAGACGCATCGCCGTTTATTGCATTCTTGCCGCCGCTTGCAGAATGCGCCCAACTTTCAAACCAACTCCATGTCCACCAAAGCACGTTACATCATGATCGGGGGTTTCCTCGGCGCCGGAAAAACGACCACTGTCGGCCGTCTGGCCAAGCACCTCAGTGATCAGGGACTCCGAGTCGGCCTCATTACGAATGATCAGGCCGGCGGTTTGGTGGATACCAAGCTGCTGCGTGGCCAAGGCTATGCGACGGAGGAGATCGCGGGAGGATGTTTCTGCTGCCGGTTCAACACCCTCGTCGATGCGGCGAGCAAGCTGGCGAATGAAGCGAAGCCCGATGTCTTCATCGCCGAGCCGGTAGGAAGCTGCACCGATCTGGTGGCCACTGTGACGTATCCGCTGCGCCGCATGTATGGCGATGCCTTCACGGTCGCGCCGCTCAGCGTGCTGGTGGATCCTATCCGGGCACGCCGCGTCTTTGGTCTGGATCAAGGCGGCACATTCTCCGGCAAGGTGGCTTACATCTTCAAGAAGCAGCTCGAAGAAGCGGACATCATCGTCATCAGCAAAAGCGACCTAATAGAGGACGCGCAGCGTGAGGAGTTGCGCGCGGTGCTGGCGAAGGAGTTTCCGCTGGCGAAGATCGTGACAGCCTCACCGAGGCAGGAGACGGGGCTGGATGAACTGTTTGCGAGTTTGATGACGGACGAGCAGGCGCGGCGCAACCCGATGGCGGTTGATTACGAAGTGTATGCCGACGGCGAGGCGCTGCTGGGCTGGCTGAATGCCACGGTGACGCTGAAGGCGGATGACGAGTTTGATGCGAATGCGTTTCTCAAGCAGCTCGCTAGGATCGTGCAGGCACGTCTGCAGCAGAATGGAGCTGAGATCGCCCATTTCAAAATGACCTTCAGTCCCGATGACGGCATCGCGGGAGAACTGGCCAGCATCAACCTCGTGCGGAGCGACTATGTGGCTGAGCTCGGCATGGAACTGGACGAGCCGACCACGGGCGGGCAGTTGATCGTGAACCTGCGTGCCGAAGCCGACCCCGCCTCGCTGATGGCAGCGGTGAAGGATGGGCTGGATGAAACGGCGTTGAATTTCTTTGGCCTGAAAGCCACGCTGGATCACGAGGAACATTTCCGCCCGGGCAAACCCACGCCGACCCATCGCGATGGCGAAGTGTGATGGAAACCACGGGCGGCTGCTGCTGATTGATTGGAGAATGTGACGGCAGTTTGATTGCCGGGGTGCGTTTTACATGTGATGAAACTCATGCCTCCGCCCTCCATCATCGCCTTGCTTGCCGTTTGCGCTGTCACCGCTCCGCTGGGTGCGCAAACGAAGAAGCCGAAGCCCCCGCCGCCACCCATCGTCATGGTGAAGACGGATTACGAGATGGTGGATGCTTTTCCGGGTTTGAAATTTGAGATGCCGCTGGGAATCGTCAGTGCACCGGGGGACAAGAAGCGGCTTTTCGTCGTCGAGAAAACCGGTCGGGTGCAGATCATCACCGGGCTCGATACGGACAGGCCGGAGAAGAAGCTGTTTCTCGATCTCACACAGATTTCGGAGGCCACGCTGGTGACCGAGGGCGAGTGCGGAATGCTGGGACTCGCCTTCCCGCCGGACCATGCGCAGAGCGGGCGCTGCTTTGTTTATTACAGCCTGAAAATCGGCGGCGTACTGCATCAGCGGCTGTCGCGGTTTCAAGTGTTTCCGAATGACTCCAACCGCGTGGACAACAGCAGCGAGCAGCCGCTCTTCACGCAGCAGGATCCAGCGAGCAATCACAACGGTGGTGATCTTCACTTTGGGCCCGATGGCTATCTTTATGTGAGTGTGGGCGACGGCGGTGCTGGGGATGACAAGTTCGACAACGCCCGCTTCATCAACAAAGGCTTTCATGCGGCGATCCTGCGCATTGATGTGGACAAGAAGGCGGGAAACCTGCCGCCGAATCCGCATCCAGCGATCTCGCTCGACACGAATGGCGCTGCCTTTTACGCAGTGCCTGCGGACAATCCCTTCATCGGTCGCAGCAGCCACCACGGCGAAAGCATCGATCCCAAAACGGTGCGCACTGAAATTTGGGCCACGGGGCTGCGCAATCCCTGGCGCATTTCCTTCGATGTCCCCACCGGCCGCCTCTTCTGCGGTGATGTAGGCCAGAATCTCTATGAAGAGATCGACCTCATTGTCGGCGGCGGAGATTATGGTTGGAGCTACCGTGAGGCGCTGCATCCCTTCACAAGTGGTCCTGGTAAAGATCAAGAGCCGACCGGTTTCCAACCCGTCGCGCCCATCTTTGAATACTCCCATCTCGTTGGCCTTTCTGTGACGGGGGGCGTCGTGTATCGAGGCAAGAGTTTCCCGCAGCATGGCGGGAAATACATCTTCGCCGACTACGTCACGGGGCGCGTCATCGCTCTCAAGGACGAGGGCAAACCGATCTGGGCTGATGAAACTCTCGCCCAAGATCCGGGCATTGCGGGCATCGGTTTTGATCCGCGCAATGCCGAGGTGCTCTTCGCCAATCTTGCCACTGGCCAGATCAAACGCCTTCAGCAGAAAACTGGTACTGTTCCGTCGAACTGACGGCTGACATAGGCAGGCTAAGGCTTCCAGGCCTTGCTCCACACCACGTAGATTTCGTGCATCGCTCGCTGTTCCAGCGGGGTCCATTCCAGCGTACGCTCCAGCAGGGTCTTGTAGCTGCCAAGGCGTGGGTCTTTGCCCACGGCCAGCTGGTAGTTCTCCAGCGCCTTTTGCATGTCTCCAGTGCCCCAGTAGCCAAGCACGAGGGAGTAGTAGTCGTAGTGGGCCTGATGGTCGCTAAGCTTGGCCGCCAGCTCAAACTCACGCACCGCATCGGCATAGTCGCCCAGATTGAAATAGGCCCACCCCGCGCGGTTGTGCATGTTGGGCTTGTCACTCAGAGACAATGCCTTTTTCAGATCGGCACGAGCTTCTTCTTTTCGTCCGAGCAGCGTCAGAACATAACCACGGTTGGAATAGGCCTGGGCGTTTTCGGCGTTTTCCGCGATCTGCTTGTTCAGGATTTCCAGCTTGGGTGTGCTCTTCGCTGGAACTGGTGCATCTGCGGCAGCGGCGGACAGTGCCAGGGCGAGGTAGAGGAAGGCGAGGCGGGGATAAGTCATGGGAGGGGCGGTTGAGGGGTGGAATCAAAGAACGCACGAGATGCCGGGTACATTCCAGCGAACGAATCCGGCGAGGAGGAGCGTTCTGGCTGAAGTGGCTGTTGTCAGAGTGAATATTCATCTGCACGTATCCCCATGAGCTGGTTCCAACTCGACCCCCCAAGCATCGCCAAACGCGCCCGTGCGGCAGGTTCTCCTGTCCCTACACTTTGGGCTTCTCTCAAGCGCGGCATGTTTGGCTTCACGGTTGTCAGCGTGGCCGGTTTCGTGCCATGGGCAGTGTTTGGCAAATGGCTGCAACAGCAGGTGGGCGAGGCGGGCATGTATGCAGTCTGTGCGGTGGTGTTCCTCGCTTTGACTTCACCGCTGCTGCACCGGCTCATCATCGGGCCGGGTTCGGTGTCACGTTTCTACAAGGTCTTTGGACTTTCCTTCACCGCGTATTCGGTGGCGTGGATCGCGGGTTGGATGGCGCTGCGCGGTCACCTGGGCAGCATCGCGGGTTTGGCCGCAGGTACGATGCTGATGGCCTGCATGCTGGTGGCCGCCTTTGATGCGCTGCGTGTGGTGGTCAGAGTTTTTCTCGCGCTGTTCGTATTGAACTCGATTGGTTATTTCGTCGGCGGCATTTCGGAGGCCGCGTTCATCAAACAGTATCCGTTATATGCGAAGCTGAGCTGGGGTGTCTTTTACGGCCTCGGTTTCGGTGCCGGCCTGGGTCTGGCCTTTCACATCTGCCAGGAGCGTGCGCGAAAGCTGCTGGCGGGCGGGTGAGGGGACGATTTTTCTCCGCGTGTGGAGAAGATGGCCAGAATGAATGGTTCTATTTGCACATTTGCCAATATGCGCAAATAGACGCATCTCTTCCGCCTGCATGCTTTTCCTCATCACCATCGCCGTTGTCGTCGTGGCTTACGCCAACGGAGCGAATTCCAATTTCAAAGGGGTGGCGTCGTTGTTCGGAAGCGGTACAACGAGCTACCGAACGGCGGTGATCTGGGCGGCGCTGACCACAGCGGTGGGTTGTGTCGCGGCGATGTACCTGTCTGTGGGGATGCTGAAAACCTTCTCTGGCAAGGGGCTGGTGCCGGAGGCGCTGATCGCGCAGCCGTTGTTTTTATTCGCAGTATCGGCGGGCGCGGGAGTCACGGGTTTGCTGGCGACCCGGTTTGGTTTTCCAGTCTCGACCACGCACGTGCTTACGGGAACATTGCTGGGGGCGGGATGGATCGCCGGTGAGGTGAATGTGGTGAAGCTGTGGGAGAGCTTTATCAAACCCCTGCTGTTCAGTCCGGTGCTCGCTGTGGCGGCGGGCGCGGTGATTTACCTCGTTTTGAAGACCCTGCGCCTCGCGCCTGACCACCGCACACGCACGCTGGATGCACTGCACTTTCTGAGCGCGGGTGCCGTTTGTTTTGCGCGGGGCATGAATGACACGCCCAAGATGGCGGCGCTGCTGCTTGGCGTGGGCTGGCTGCATGGAAGTGCTGGCATGATCTTGATCGCCGTGGCGATGGCGGCGGGTGGATTGATCAGCGCGCGGCAGGTCGCTGAGACGCTGGCGCATAAAATCACCGACATGAATCCGGGACAGGGCTTCGCGGCGAATCTCGCCACAGCGCTGCTCGTGACGACAGCCAATTTGAGCGGCCTGCCGGTTTCGACCACGCATGTTTCCGTCGGCGCGCTGCTGGGCATCGGCATCAGCACGCGCCAGGCGAAGTGGCATACGGTCATCCCAGTGCTCACAGCGTGGGTCGTCACCCTTCCGCTTTCGGCGCTGGTCGCGGCGGTGCTTTTCCTCCTCGGTCGCCTCCTGTTTCCGATCAACTACGTCGTCACCTTCTAATTCTCCACCCACCAGACTCATGAAATTCATCCTCTCATTTGTCATTGCTGCTCTGCTGAGTTCAGCGGCACAGGCCGAGATCGGCCTCATCACCTGCGCTGAAGCCAAGACGCTGATTGAAAATCCAGATGCCTCCAAGCGGCCCATCGTGCTCGACACACGCGGTGGCTACAAAGACTACTTCCGCGGCCACCTGCCCACCGCGCATCACATCAACTTCGACACTCTGCGCGGCACGAATGACGCTGTGCCTGTTCAGTATCTGCCGGACGATCTCACGCAGGCGCTGCTCATTTGTGCCGGTGTGGACAAAGACCGGCTGCATCTCATTTATGCCACCGGCGATGTACTTCCGAATGATGAAATTCTCAGTAGCAGCATGGTTGTTTACGTGTTGGAGAAGTTCGGCGTGCAGAACATCAAGATCGTTGATGGGGGACTCGCGGAATGGAAGAAGCAGGGCTTTGCGCCGGTGCAGGATTACTTCGGCAATCCCAAGGGCACGCTGCCGGAGCAAGGCATCACCACCATCACGGCCAACGTCACTGACGTGCAGGCGCATGTCGGCAAGCCGGGCAACATTCTGGTGGATGCGCGGCCGATCAATGAATTCCGTGGCGAGGACGAGGTCTGGCTGCGCAAAGGCCACATTCCCGGTGCGATCAGCTTTCATTGGGCACGCCTGATGGAGAAAGACAACACGCACAAGTTCAAGCCCTTCGCCGAAGTGAAGGCCGAGCTGGAGAAGGCAGGCATCACCCCGGACAAAAACATCATCGCCTACTGCGGCACTTCGCGTGAAGGCAGCCTGCTGCAGTTCTACCTGAAGCATGTGGCGGGTTATCCGAATGTGCGCCTCTATGAAGGTGCGTGGAAGGAATACGTCTGGCTCAATGGCAAATCACTGCCTGCCGAGACGGGTGGTGATCCAGCGGGGACGAAGTAACTTTTGGTCAGGTTGAAAACAGCGTCGTCGCCTGCGGGTGGCGGCGCTGTTTGCTTTAGGGCTTGGCGGCCCGCCGAACCTCGATCTTGATGACTTGACGCACCCAGCGAGCGTGGCGCTTTTCCTTGGGCAGAATGATGCGCAGCGGGCCGATGGCTTCATCAAGGGGACTGCCGTTTTTTTGATCTGCCAGGATCACCGGGCCTTCGTTGGCAAGCGGGTCAAGCTCTGGCAAGGCATAGACGGCCTGATAACCGTCCGAGGCAATGACAACGATGTATAAGGACAGTGCCGGACCGCGCAACTGCTCGCCCATGGGCACGCCAGCGCTTTTGAGGATCTGGTATATTGGCACTCCGGTGTACTGCGCTTTTTCTCCCGAGTGCTCCACGACATCAACGGTTTGATGAGGGAGGAGTTCAAGTTCGGCGAGGGAGAGTTTGAGCGGCTTTTCCACCTCGCCGGAAACCTCCAGGGTTTGGGCGGTGAGCTGGGTGGCGAAGAAGAGGAGCAGAAGCAGGCGCATGAAGAATTGGGATTAGAATTTGATCTGCACGTTGGCGAACAGGGTCCGTCCGGCGAGATAGTAGCCTTCTGTGAGGGCGTAGTTGCGGTCGCAGAGGTTGTTGGCCCCAAAGCTCAGCGTGGTCTGGCCGGGGAGTCGGATGGCGATCTTGAGATTGAGCAGCGCATAAGCGCCGACGCCCTGCCCTGTGGTGAGCGACCAGCGGGAGCTGTTGTATTCGGCGCTCGGAATGATGCTGAGCCATTCGACAGGGCGGATATCGGCCCAGCTAAACAGGGAATGACGGGGCGTATCAATAAGCTTCACATTCGGCTGGCTGATGTTTTTGCGGTCGAGGTAGGTGTAGTTGGTGCCGAACTCGATGGCGCTGTGCGGCTTGTAAGTGAAGCCAAGCTCGGTGCCGAGATTGCGTGATTTGCCCACATTTTGAAGCTGGAATACTCCGGGCGTCACATTGTCCACACGCTGAATGGTGTTATCAACAGTGGTGGCAAAGAGGCTGGCGTGGATGGAGAGTTTTTTGGTGAGATCGCCGTCGTAGCCGATGTCGTAATGGATCGCGTGTTCCGGCTGTAGGTTGGCATTGGGTATGGCAGCGCCGAGGCGGTAGGAGTAGCGGTCCTTGATGGTGGGGAAGCGGCTCTTGCGGGCGATGGTGGCGTGGAAGGTGCCATGCTCGGGCAGCTTGTAGAACAGGCCGATCTGAGGATTCAGGGCGGAGAAGGTCTTGCCGCCGAGTGCGGCACCGGTGTTGGTGTCCACGGCTTCGATGACGCTGCGGCGGTCATAACTGGCGCCAACGGTGGTGCTGAAGCGTCTGGTGAACTGATGCGTGTCTTCGAGCCCGATGGAATAGGTGGTGTCTTCGAAGATGTAGAACGGCGCGCCTTCATTGTGCTCATTGTGACGGTCAAACTTGCCGTGCAGCGCGGCTTTCAGCGTGTTTTTGGTGCTCAGTTTTGTGCCGAATTCCAGGCTGCCGCCGAGCGTGTAATCATTGTAGTAGCTTTGGAATCCTGCCGGCGGGTTCTGCGTGTTGTAACTGGCGTTGTTGTAGGCAAAAAGCGAGTTGATGAACTGGTCAAAGTAGAGGCGCTCTTTGATGTAGGTGTTCTCGGTGAGCTGGGTGTGGCCGATGAAGTAGATCGTCTGCTTGTCCCACTGCGGCCACTGCCAGAAACGACGTGGCTGTTGAGCGGCTGGCAGGGTTCCGGCGTACACGGGATTTCCCTTTTCACCGCGCTGGAAAATGTAACCGAGGGCGTACTCGTCCGTCTTGTTTGGCGTGTAACCGAGCTTGGCGCTGATGCGCCAGTCCTGACGGTAGGCATTGTCACGCGAACCGCCGTTCTCATTGGGAGTCGGCACAAAGTCCTTCGACATCGGGTAGCTGTGTACGCTGAGGAAGGAGCCGCCGAGCTGCAAATACCAGTGTTCGTTGCGGAAGCCGACGTTCAAGGCGGACTGATAGCCGCCCTGCTGCATCCAGCCGCCGAGGAGATCGCCTTCGAAGGACTTCTCCGGCTTGCGTGTGACGATGTTGATGGCTCCGCCAAGGGTATTGGCGCCGTAGGTGGCGGAACTGAAACCTTTGGAAACACGGATGCCAGCGACGTCTGCCGTGGTGAAGCGAGCCAGATCAACGTAGCCATCGTACGGCACATAAACAGGAATGCCGTCGATGAAGACGGGGGTCTGGCGCAGGTCGAAGCCGCGCACATAGACACCGGATTCGTTGCGCGGTCCGTTGCTGTTGGTGACGACGCCGGGGCTGAGACGCAGCGCGTCAGAAAGATCATTGCGCTCAAATTTACGGATGCTCCCCGCGCTGATGCGGCTGGCCATCGTATCCGCCCCCGTTTCGGCATCTGCAGTGATCACCACTTCGCCAAGTTCGAAAGCTTCAGGCTCTGCGGCATGCTGAGTCGAAACAAGGAGGACTGGAAAAATGAGCGGTAAGAGGGAGTGCCGAGACATGATAATGTCATAAACACGACATTATCATGTCACAAGCCAAAAACACAGGCTCTGTATGCGGACGATTCATGAGTTTGATGAAAACCAATCCGCAATGATGTGGCTGTTGGAAGGCCTCGGACGGTGTCAACCAACGGGGCGGAGGAGATAGCCGAGCACCTCACCCATCAATGCATTGATGCGGTCATACGCAGCAGGCTCCGCGGCACGAAGCGCGGCTTCGGATTGAACGAACGTGTCCTCGATCAATTCGTTCCGACAGTGCGTGATGATGGCGTCGGCGCTTACGGGCGTGGTCTCCAGATGAAACTGCAGGCCGATGACATTTGCACCGATTTGAAATGCCTGATTCTCACACGCGGCGCTGCTGGCCAGCTTGATGGCATGATCCGGAAGATCGAAGGTTTCTCCGTGCCAGTGGAATACTCTTGTTGTGTGCGGGAATTGAAACGCGACTTCAGAGCTTGGGTCAGCTGTAATGTCAAACCAGCCGATCTCGCGCTGCCTGCCTGCATAAACGCGTGCCCCGAGTGCGCTGGCGATGAGTTGTGCGCCGAGGCAGATGCCGAGCACGGGAATGCCTCGTTGGATGGCGTTGCGGATGAACTGTTTTTCCTGCACCAGCCAGGGCAGCTCCGCTTCGTCGTTCACACTCATGGGCCCGCCCATGGCGATGACGAAGTCCACGGTGGCAATGTCCGGCAGGCTGTGAGACTCAAAAAAGCGTGTGTAGGTGATCACTGAGCCGCGTGCCAGCAGCCATGGCTCCATGCTGCCAAGCCCTTCAAACGGGACATGCTGAAGTATGTGGACGTTCATGCGGGGTTTTACGCCAAGTTCGTGCTGCTGCAAAATCAGAGTTCCGATGTTGCATAGTCCAGGTAGGAAGCGGGCCTTCTACTGGTTTGACTGTGCTGCTATTCAACCGCACTTTGACAGCATCATGTCACGAGCCCAATCTCAGCAGCATCCCGTGGCGGCGCGGCGCAAGGCTCTTGGCTGGTCGCAGGATGACCTGTCACTACGGGCAGGGGTCCCACGCAGCTCTGTCAGCGCGATCGAGGCCGGGCGGCTGACACCCTCCGTGACTGCGGCACTGGCCGTGGCGCAGGCGCTGGAATGCAGCGTGGAAGAGCTGTTTGGTCCGGATGACAAGAAAGCGGGGGCGGAGTGGTCATGGGCCTGGAAGCCGCAGGCGGATTCGGGTCGTTATTGGGAGGCCGAGGTTGGAGGTTGCAAGTGGCTGTATCCGGTGGAGACGCTGCCTGGCAGTACGTGGGCGCATGACGGTCTCTGCCGTGAGAAAGTGCTGCATGAACGCGGCGACTGGGAACCCAAGCAGACACTTGTGCTGGCAGGCTGTGATCCGGCGGCGGGACTGCTGGCGGCAGAGTATGCGGCGGCATCGGGGTTTCGGCTGCTGGCTTTTCCGCGCGGCGGGGGGGCTGCACTGGAACTATTGCAACAGGGGCTGGTGCATGTGGCGGCGCTGCACCGCTCCACCGTGGAGCAGCCGGGCCGTAATGCGGAGACGGTTCGCGAGAGGCTCGGGGGAGGGTATCGATTGCTCCGCAGCGCGGACTGGGAGGAGGGCATAGCCCTGCCTGCGCAGGATCACACGCGGAGCATCGCGGCCTGCGCCCGGCAGGTGCGCCACTGGGCCATGCGTGAGCCGGGCTCGGCGGCGCGTGAGTGCCTGGATGAACTGCTGGGGAAGCCGCATGCCTCAAAGCGCATCCTGCTGAGCCACCAGGCTGTGGTGGAGGCCGTGCGCGGTGGCTGGGCGGAGGCCGGGGTGTGTGTGAGGCTCTGCGCCGAGGATGCCGGGCTGCGCTTTCTGCCCGTGCGCAATGAATCGCTCGATCTGTGTTTCTCGGCCACCATGGAGCGCGATCCGCGCATTCAGGCGCTCATTCGCCTGCTACGGAGCCGGGCGCACCGCAGGCTGATTGATGAACTGCCAGGATATGACGCGAGCCACACCGGCGATTTAATCACGGTTTGACGGCTTCGGGAGCTGCCGCAGTCGGCTTCATGGAGACCAGGCGGGTGGTGACCTGCTGGTGCACGGGCATGGGCTTGCCCTCCACTTTGAGCTGAATCGCGGCGGAAAAGACGGCCAGGGAGATGGTTTTGCGTTCCAGATCATAGAAGACGTGGCCATTGACTTTGGAATTGTCCCCGAAGGTCACGGAGCGCTCGGTGTCGAGTTCGCGGCCGGTGCTGTCTTTGTCGGGTTTGGATTTCATGGTGCCTTCGAAGGCGATCTGGGCCTGACGGCGACCTTCGCGGTCAACGACGCCGTCGAATTTGGCGTTCAGCTTCACTTGCACCGTGCCGGCCTGGGGGAAGGGGACGAGCTCGTCGGAGATCCATTTGTCACCCGGCCTGACGGGGATTTTGGGCAGACCCATTTCCAGGGAGCGGCGGTAGAGCGTGGCGAGCTGACGGGCGGTGGCGATGGAGTTCAGGTCGGGTTCGGCGTCCCCTGTGACCATGGAGCCGATGTCTTTGGCATCGACGAAATTGTCCTTGGCATCATAGACGAGGGTGAAGCCTTTGCCCGCGGTCCCGCCGAGAGTTTGTTGCAGCTGGGGGCTTGAGGAGCCGGGGTTCCTGGAATCAAAGACATAGCTTTTGCCTTCGAAGGACATTTCTCCCAGGAGGGCTGCGATGAGCACCTTGGCTTCAGTCTGGTCTGCAGGCGTCTTGCTGACGGTGATGGAAGTGATCTGATGAAGGCGCATCTTCTGATCGGTGGTTTTGCCGAGAGCCGTCAGAAAATTGGTCGTGTCGGTGTCGGATTCCTGGAAGTAGGTCACACCGGGCTCCCAGTGCAGCTTCAGCTCCACCGGAGAATCCTGGGCAGGAGAAGAAAGGGAGAGGCAGAGAAAAGATGTGGCCAGAAGCGCAGCGGTGCGGAGCATGGCCCGAGGTAAGCGAAAGACCGTGGGTTTGCAATACGGCTCTCCTCTAAGAACTGGGGGCTTGAGGCATGCGGAAGAAATAAATTGGGAAGTTGGCACGACTTCGGCTTAAACCTATTTTCGCAAAAGATTGGGCCAGGAAAAAACATCTTCCCACGGTTCTGATCGTTGCAATTCGTGAACCACACTACTAATTGCCGTTAACCATGAAAAAAGTCGAAGCGATCATCAAGCCGTTCAAACTGGAGGATGTCAAAGAAGCCCTCTCCGAAGTCGGAGTCGAAGGCATGACTGTTGTTGAGGTCAAGGGATTTGGCCGTCAAAAGGGCCACACCGAGATCTACCGTGGCAGTGAATACACCGTCGATTTCCTCCCGAAGGTGAAGATTGAGGTCGTCGTTGACGACAGCCGTGCTGACGCAGTGGTTGATGCCATCGTCAAGGCGGCAAACACGGGTAAAATCGGCGACGGCAAAGTTTTCGTCAGCGCTGTGCTTGACGCGATCCGCATCCGTACCGGCGAGCGTGGTGCCGATGCTGTTTCCAGCAGCTAGTTTCCCCCCCAAAACTGCCAATCATACTTAGAACCCATCTGCGGCGTGCCGTCGGTGGGTTTTTTGTTGCCTCGATTCGGGCTGCATTGTGACAGTTTCGTCACATGGGGGTGGTCTGGTTGCCTTGACAGCACCCATGGTGCTCGCTCTAAATGGCGGCCCCGTCCCACTGACGGGTTCTCCCCATGATTTCATTCCAAAAGATTTTCGGCAAATCGGATGTGTTTTACGATTTGCTCGAGTCCAGCGCCAGTCACGCCCGGCAGAGCGTCCAGTCCCTGCACAAGCTGCTTTCAGACCCAGCCGCACCTCAGAATCTCGATGCCTTCATCGCCGCGCGCCGCGAGGACAAGAAGATCACGCAGCAGATCGACGAGGCCCTGTGCAAAACTTTTGTCACCGAGCTTGAGCGTGAGGACATCGAGTCGCTGGCCAATGCGCTGTACAAGATTCCCAAGACGGTCGAAAAAATCGCCGAGCGCCTCCTGATATGCTCGGAGCGCCTGGTTGGAGTGGATTTTTCCCGTCAGGTCAAACTGATGGACGCTGCCGCTGAGATCGTCCTCACCATGGTGGTCGAGCTGCGCAAAAAGATGCATCTCGAACGCGTGAAGGTTTTGAACGACAAGATCCAGCAGGTCGAGGGGGATGCTGACAAGCTCATGATCGAGTGCCTGCGGACGCTCTATACGGCCGAGAAAGACGCGGTGATGGTCGTCATCCTCAAGGATCTCTACGACCTGATGGAAAAGGTCGTGGATCGCTGCCGTGACGCGGGCAACGTCGTCGCCCACATTGTCTTGAAGAACTCCTGACCGCCCCCGCGCATGACCCTCGTTCTTACCGTGGTGCTGGTGGCGTTGATCTTTGAGTATATCAACGGTTTCCACGATACCGCCAATTCCATCGCGACTGTGGTGTCCACGAAGGTGCTCACGCCGCGCATGGCGATCGTCCTGGCCGCTGTGACGAACCTGGTGGGTGCGTTGTTTGGTACGGCGGTGGCGAAGACCATCTCCTCGGGGCTGGTGGATTCGGCATTTGTCACCACGCAGACCATCATTTGTGCGCTGCTGGGAGGCATCATCTGGAACCTGATCACCTGGTGGTTTGGCATGCCCTCGAGTTCGAGCCATGCCCTGGTCGGCGGGCTTACCGGGGCCACCTTGGCGACAGCCAGCGGCAACTGGTCAGTGCTTATCTGGTCCAAGGCACCTGCAGCCGGGAAGCCATGGTTTGAAGGCGGAGGCCTGCTCTACAAAGTCGTGGTGCCGATGATCAGTTCACCGATTGCCGGGCTGTTGCTGGGGTTCCTGGTGATGTCGTTTCTCTACCTATTGATTTCGACCTTGAACCACCTGTTTGGGGTTCTCAAACCGCACATGGTCAGCGGGGTTTTTGGCAAGCTGCAGATCTTCAGCGCGGGCTTCATGGGTTTCAGCCATGGTTCAAATGACGCGCAGAAAACGATGGGTATCATCGCCCTGGCCTTGCTGGCAGGAACGAAGTCCGGGGACCTGGCCCAGATACCCGACTGGCTCGGCTTTCTGCGCATCGAGTCGTTGGGGGAGAAAAGCGATCAGATTCCCGCTTGGATCAAGGTGGCCTGTGCCCTGACCATGGCTGCCGGGACGGCTGCCGGGGGCTGGCGCATCATCAAGACGCTGGGTCACAAGCTGGTCAAATTGCAGCCTGTGCATGGTTTTGCGGCGGAAACGACTGCCGCCACCGTGCTGCTCACAGCAGCGCATTTTGGCATGCCGGTTTCTACGACGCATGCCATCACGACCAGCATCATGGGTGTCGGCACGGCGAAGCGGTTGAATGCGATCAAGTGGAACGTGGTCACGCGGATTCTCTGGGCGTGGGTACTGACCATTCCAGCCACCGGGCTGATGGGGTATCTGCTCTTTAAGCTGTTCGGCACTCCGGTGGCGTGACTTCCTCCAAGGCGGACTTGAGTGCGGCCACCATGCGCTGGATTTCATCAAGCGTGACGCAGAGTGGTGGCATCAGGACGATGGTGTTGCCGATGGGACGCGTCAGCAGGCCGTGTTTACGAGCCGCCAGGCAGACTTTGGAGCCAAGGCTCAGATCGGGTGAGTCGATGGTCATCGCTGCGATCATGCCGCATTGGCGGTAGCCGGGTAGGTCTGCCATCAGCGTACCTAGGTGTGCGATTTTGGCCGGGAGCTGATCCAATACGTGTTCGTCACGGAACACCTGCAGGCTGGCAAGCGCAGCGGCGCAGCCTAGCTGGCTGCCGGCGAAGCTGTGACCGTAGAAGAAGGTGCGACCTTCGAGTGGCTCGCCCAAGAAGCCTTCAAAGACACGTTCCGTGGTCAATGTGACGGCCAGGGGCAGGTAGCCACCGCTGAGACCTTTTGCAAGGCAGAGGAAATCCGGCACAACGCCTTCATGCTCACAGGCAAACATCTTTCCAGTGCGGCCGAAACCGGTCATCACTTCGTCGAGGATTAAAAATACATCCTTTTCGGCGCACCAGTCATCCAGCTTTTTCAACATGCCCTGCGGCCAGAGGCGCATTCCAGCGGCACCTTGGATAAGCGGTTCGATGACGATGGCGGCGATGCGGCTGCGGTCGTCAGCGGTCAAGGAGTCAAGGGCGTCCAAGCTGGGGACGGTGATGACGCGGTAGCCGAAGTCGTTGCCACTGCCTTTGAAGAGAGGGATGCCACCCAGGCTGGCGGCACCGAGTGTGTCGCCATGGTAGGCGCGGTCAAAGGCGATGAGGGTGTCACGCTCCGGCCTGCCGTTCTGCTTCCAGTACTGCAAGGCCATGCGGACGGCGGACTCGATGGCGGTGGAGCCGTTGTCGGTAAAAAAGGCGCGGTTGATTTTGCTGCCGGGCAGCAGTTTGACGAGCTCCCTGGCGAGCCGGATCGCGGGTTCATGGGTGAAGCCGAGGAAGGAGGTATGGGCCACCTTGCCAAGTTGCTCAATGATGGCTGCATTGATGACCGGATGGGTGTGACCATGGGCGTTCGTCCAGATGGAGGCGTTGCCGTCGAGGTACTCATTGCCAAACTGGTCTCGCAGAGTGCAGCCATGCCCATCCACCAGCATCAGTGGGGTGTGCTCTGGCGCACACCACTGCCGCATGGGGGTGAAAGGGTGCCAGATGTGCTGTTGGTCGAGGCTGGTCAGGTCGGGAAGATGCGGCATGGGGATTGCGTTCTTTTTACATTACAATCCGTTCTTCATGAACTGGCGTTGTTAATTTTTGATTAAAGACTGCCCATGCCATGGCTGATCACATAATGCAGGCACGCAAATAGCATCAGGCACAGAGCCACAGTGAAAAAAACTGGCCCCGAATGAAGTTTTGCCGGTTGGAACGTTGCATGATCCACCAGGCGTGATCACGATCACTTCTTCATCAGCTTTTTCACCATCTCCGCGACTTCCTTGGCACCAGCCGGATCATACCCAGACTTCACATACGCGACCTTGCCATCCGGGCCGATGACGACGGTGTGGGGAATGCCTTCGACACCGAAGTTCTGGCCGACGCGCTGACTGGCATCCAGGGCGACTTCGAATTTCCAGCCACGGGTTTCGAGGAAGGTTTTCACAGTCTCCTTGTCTTCGGCCTGATTGACGCCAATGAAGCGGACTTGTTTCGGATCAAAGCCCGCCATTGCATCGATCAGCTGCGGCAGTGATTTAATGCAGGGGCCGCACCAGGTGGCCCAGAAGTCGAGGACGATGACTTTGCCTTTCTCCTTGGTCAGATCAAAATCGTCACCGGCGAGCAGCGGCAGCTTGAACGGCTTCGCATCCTGATTGAGCAGCGGCGAGCTTTGCCCACCGGATTCAGGGAGCACGGGTTCGGGCGCGAACTTCAGTTTCCACTCACGCAGGGCCAGCATGGTGGCGCTCTCCGGAGGCGTGGTGGTGCGAATCACATAGATCTGCGGCAGCGGCACGCGGCAGTTGCCGAGAAGCGGGCTGGTGCCAAATACCGCATCTTCGGCGAAACGATCCACCTTCAAGCCAAGGCGTCCGCCATTGTTCAGCTGCAGCCAGTGCGTGATGACGGGCGGCACACCGGCTTTGTCCTGGGCTTCGAAAGCCGCGCTGACGGCGTCTGCCGGTTTGATCAACCACACGGCCGCCTTCACGCGGTCGCGCGGCACCTGGATCGTCTCCAAGCCTGAGCGGATCGCAAAGTGATTTGCCGTGGCCGCCTCGATAACGCCGCGCAACAGATCACCGTTCGCGGCGAGCAGCGCGTGCCGTGGCGGATCCTCTTTGCGGAAGCGCGGGACGGTGAGCGCGTTCTCCTTGGCCCTTGCATCCACCAGCGGCACGGCCACGCGTCCGGGAGCGATGCGTGCGCTGAAGGCATTGATCCTCACCGCACGCTCCCCATTCCCCCACAGGCTGAAGGGCTCGATGATGATGCCGCTGCCGGAGCGCATTTTGGGGGTGAGCTGAATTTTGCGCGCGGAGACGCCTTTGAAAAAGACTTCGATGGAGTTCTCCGCGATGGCGATGCGGACGGGCATGGATTCGCTGGTGCGCAGGCGGAACTGCCGGTCCATCTGCTCGTCGCTGGCTTCGAGGCCGAAGCACACCTCGCTGCCTATGTGCCCGAACAAGAGATTTGTGCTCGGTGCGGCGGGATTGATGCCATCGCAGTACAAACGCATCCTCAGGGCGGAGAAGCCGTTATTGACCAGGGTGAAGTTGATTTCATTCACCTGCATGAAGGCCGGATGCCCCCATGAGCCACCCGAGTTGAAAGCGATCTCCGCCTTGCCGTTGCGTTTCACCTGCTCGGCATTGCCACGCACACGCTGCCAGCCTGGATCTTCAAACCCATCGAGATTCAAGGAGGCGCCTCCGAACTGAATCGCCTGGATCTTGTCGGCGGGCAGGTGCTTCACCTCAGCCACGTCGGATTCCAGATCCACCTGTTTTGCGTCAATGGCCCGCAGCCTGCCGGGGATCACATCGCCATCCTGCAGGTAAAACAGCGCTTCGCTGCGCATGCCTGCCGGCTGGTCCGCCACTGCACGGGTGATGTCCATCTCGCCGGTGCTGGCCATGGCGACGGGCTTGAGAGCGCCGACCGGTTTCCAGCGTGGCTGGGCCTCGCCACCGGCGGCGAGTGTGCCGTGCAGCACATTGTTGTTGATGGAGAGCGTGTCGAGCGTTGCCAGGTCGATCTTCTTCTCAGCGCTCTCGAAGCCTTTGAAATCCAGATGATGCAGAGTGGTGATCTTGAAATTCACCGGCGCCTCAGAAAAGGTGGTTTTGAACGTGGCCACTTCATTGCGCACCTGCATCAGCGTGCCGTTCACCCACTCACCATCCGTGAACCACATCTCCGTGAGCGGGGGCGCGGCTTGGAAAAACGGCGAGACCTCGGCCATCATTTCCACCGCCAGCACCTTGTCCCATGGCAGGCTTGTCACGCCGCCATCCTGGTTGCGCACGGTCAGGGACGTGGCGTCGGCGCTCACGGCTTTCGCTTTGAGATAGCGCCCGTCTGTCAGTTCGATGCGTGGTCGCACATTGGTGATGTCTGCAGGCAGTGAGCCATCCCATTCACGGATGCGCAGCGCCTCCAGTGTCAGATCGGGTCCTTTGTTGAGCAGGGTCAGGCCGGTGGGGGTGGCTTCTTTAACTTCACCAGCAGCATTCGCCTGCGCCTGCTTTACAGCCTCTGCCCGGACCTGCACCGCGCCTTGCACCACGCCTTGCACCACGCCAAGCAGTGCTCCAAAAAGACCACCGCCGCCACCGGCTCTTGCGGCCGGTTTTTTTTCCTCGGGCTTCGCGTCTTTCGGCGGCTCCGCTGAGTCCACCGGCGGCTTGGTTGTCTGGGCCAGCTTTTTGCCATCGGCACCATAGATCGAGCACAGGCCGGTTTTACGATTCCAGAACAACGTCAGCGTGACGCGCCGTGTCTCGTCGCTGAGCTTTTGCACGCTTTCAAACACGCGGCCTTGCAGCACGACATCATCCGCCCAGGTCTCCACGATCACACGCTCGTCGTCCGGCGCCTTGAGTTCGATTTTAAATTCCGGCCTGACAGTTGAGCTCAGGGTAAACTGCATTTCCACCTGCTCGGGAGCTTCGACGGGAAGAGTGGCGCGGTGATTCCAGCCCACCTGCTGCAAGGCCGCGCCCGGCACCATGCGCCAGAGCTTTTCTTTGGATGGTGTGCTGCCCTCTGATCCGGATTCGATCCAGCCGCTGGTGCTTGCCAGAGCGGGGAGAGGCATGCCTTCAGCTTTCAGGCGCTGCACACTTACCACTGATTCACGCAGCACCTGGATGCTGCCAAAGCGCGCGGATTTCACGCTCAAGGTCTTCGCATCCATTCCGGTGACCGTGCCATACAGGCGGCTGCCGTCGGCAAGACGAATGCTGAAAGCTTCCTCCGTTTTTGCGTCCGTCTTGAACCGGTTCACGCGCTTCAGCACATCCACGCTGACTTTAAAATCCTCGCTGAAAATGGGCGTGCGCCAGATCACCTGACCATCTTCGACGCCCACGAAGTGACCACCGACCCACTCACCGTTCTGCCAGTGCAGTTCGGAAGCATGGTTGCTGCTGCCCACCAGCATCAGCGCTATGATGAAGTGTCTAGCGTTCATAGATCGGCAGGAAGCGGTAGTTCAAAGCCAGGGCCAGCAGCGACATGCCGGTCTCATACGCACCCGTGCCAAAACTGCCGTCCGCAGCCTGGCTTTCGCCCAGCACACGTGCGGTGGCGGCGTTCCATTTCTGCCAGGAGGCGTAGTCGCCCTGAAACAAGGCCTGCGCCATGTAGTAGCGGAAGTACTCCTTGTAGCTGCCTTCGTTGTGCTCCAGACGCTCGGTGATGTGCTTGAGCGTGGCCTTGAACTCCTCGCTGTCCTTGTGCTTTGAAACGGCGGCCACCAGCGTGGCGATGGCGCTGCGATTCATGGACTCGCCAAATCCACCGAAACCACCGGCATAGGCCACGCTGCCATCCTTGCCTGTGCTGCGCTTCATGTAGTTCAGCGCGTTGTCGATGACTTCATCGGAGACCGCCATGCCGGCGTTGCGTGCAGCGAGCAGTCCCATCAGCACGGCGCCTGTCACCGAAGTGTCCGCGTCAGTTGAGTTTGGCATGTACCGCCATCCGCCCCAGCGGTTCGCCTTCTGCGCGGTGCCAGCACAGCGGATCGCAAGTTCGAGCGCCTGCCCGATCGTGCGCACCGGCTTGCCGCCTTCCCACAGCAGGGATTCGTCCACCGCGCCATAGGCTTCTGAAAGCGAGAGCATGGCAAAGCCGTGATGGTACATGCTGTTCGGAAGGTAGCCGCTGGCCGCATCCTGACTGCGGATGATCGCACGCAGTGCGCGGCGTATGTTGGGCGCATAACGGCCAAAATTCGGATCTTCACCGCTCGCAAGAAAGGCCATGAGGCAGATGCCATCGATGCCGGCTCCATCGTGCCCGCCCTGCCAGTTTCCCGCATCGCTTTGCTTGGAGGCCAGCCACGCCAGGCCGCGCTCATACACGGTTTCAACTTCCTGCGGGATCGCACCGCCGAAACGCAGGGCGGGATCCTGTGAGAAGGCATTCGTGGTGACAAGCAGGCAGCAGAGCAGGAATGACAAAAATCCGCGCAGGCCGCGCTGGGCGCCCACGTCGTGTGCGGCAGTCAGTGCGGTTGTCGTCATGGATGGTTCGTTGTTCGTCATGTGGGTTTCGTCACTGATCAATCATGAGCCCGCCGTTGAAAAGGATCTGGGGGCCGTTGGCCTGCGCCCCCTGCTTTTTGCGCTGTTCGTGATTGTTCTTGATGCCCTCCCAGTACTGCATCGCGTCGGGCAGATCGCGATCCTTGCACAGCTTCCACTGCTCGGGAGTGAGGATGGACTGCATCTCTTTTTCCGACACACCCGCCAGCGGGACCAGGGCGTAGTAGTATTGCAAAAACCATTGGGGGGACATGTAGCGTTCGATGTCCGGCAGGTACTCGGCCAGCACCTGTTGGACGGCGGTTTCGACCTTGGCGCTTTGATCGGATGAGAGCTTGCGGCGGCGGTCCAGTTCGGAGGTGCACATCGCCGCCATGGCCTTCAGGCGGTAGTCCTGCCGCTCATCGGCCACGTGCTTGAGCTTTTTCAGCTGGGCTTCATTCAGGGTGGTTTGCAGCGCCGTTTTCCACAGTTCCGTGTTTTGCGGCTTGGTATCAGTACGGCTGAAATTTGCGCGTGCAGTGCCTGCCAGCGTTTGCAGCAGGTTCTTTGGCGTCGCAGTCTGTACGCTCTGGCGCACGAAGTTTTCCGTGAACTGGCGCCAGTATTCCAGGCTGGTCTCCACCGCTCCCTTTGCCGCTGTGGTGAGTTTTGCGACAGCAGGTTCCGGAAGAGACAGCAGGCGTGAGGCTTCCTCGACTTGCGGCATCATCGCCGCCATGGTCCTGTTGCGCTCCGCAACAAACATCTTGTAAAGGTGCTGCGAAATCGCCGCCTCCATGTCCGGCGCCTCGGGGAAGGTGCCGTTCATGTCAGGCATGAGGTTGCGCGATGAATTGTTGGTGGAGACGATCAATTCCTTCCAGTGTTTCAACTGCACATCGTCCAGAATGGCGCGCGCCATCTCCTCTTTCACTTTGCCTGCGTTCTGAAACAGCTGGGTGACATTGTAGCTCCAGTACTGCTGCCGACGCTGATCCATGAGCGGCTGCATCAGCTCCACCAGCAGCGGTTCCAGCTGCGCGCGCTGCTCCTGGGAGAGTGCAAGCATCTTGTCCATTTCCGCCAGGCAGACGCGCGAGATCGCCAGACTGTTGCGCTGCTCGCGCTGCTTGTTTTCAGTCGCCATGCGTGTGCGCTCTTCTTCGGTCAGCAGCTTCTTGATTCCCTCTTTCCAGATGGGCAGCTTGATGGCCTGAAGATCTTCGTTGACGCCAAAATACACGTTGCCGCGGATGCGCTTGCGCTCCGTGACCGAATAATTCCTTGCCTGCTGCAGCCAGCCCTTGCGTGCCTGTTTCAGCGATTCCTGAATCGCTTCTTTGGACAGCTGCTCCAGCGCCTTCTGCCGCTCCTTGTTCAAATTCAGCGCCATGACGATGCCGTCGATCTCCGCACCCATGCTAATCTCCATCTGCTGCTCCGCCTGCTGCTCGGAAGGTTTGATCATGTCGGCCACCTCGGATTCTGCCTTGCTGCGTTCCTCCTTGTCGGTCTTTTTCCATTCGGCGATCTGCTCTGCAGGCAGCACGCCGGCCACTGCGCCTTCCCAGGCCTTGTCCCAGGCTTCGCCACGTGGACGATCAAAGCGGATGTAGAAGTAGTTGCGGCCCATCATGGTCTCACGCGCAGCAGGCGGCAGTGTGCGCAGCATGCTGGTGGCCCGTTTTCTCTCCGCGTTGCTGAGCCGGTCCAGCAGGGTTTCAGCCGCCTTGTTCAAGGCCGTGGTCTGCGCGTCAGAGAGTTCGAGCTTCTTCTTCATCAGCTCAATCTTGGCCCGCAGGTCCTCATTCATCGGCCCGCGTGATTCACGCACCCAGCGTTCAAGATAAGCGGAGATCTCTTTGTCCACCTGCTGCCTGGTCTTCTCATCCGCTTCATGCCATTTGGCGTAGCGCGCTTCGCCGAGTGTTGCTTTCAAAGCGGCAAGCCAGGTCGCGTCTTCATCGGGTGGCGTCCAGTCTTCGATGGGCTCGTTGGGGCCTGCCACATCCGGCTTCCACATGCCGATGTGCCGGATGGCCGCAGAGTCCGAGGTGCGTGACAAATAAGTTCGCATCATCATCACGGCAAGCGGCTGCCAGGATTTCACCGTCGCCTCCACGGCTTTCTTGGACTCCTCCTGCAGCTTGGTCTTTTCCTCAGGCGAAAGTTGGACCTCTGCGTCGATGGTTTTGACCACCTCCTCCATATGGGCGGTGAGCTGCTTCTGTTTCTCCGGCACGCAGGCTTGAACAAAGTCAGCCAGCACCTTCTCGACCGCTTCTGAAAGCGGCTTTTTCAGGTCGGCCCGTGATGGCGCCTGTGCCTGCGTTCCCCCGGAACTGGTGAGAACAATTGCCAGCAGCATCAGCTTGATCATTTCGCCCCGCCTCCTGCTTCCAGTTTGTTGAAATACGCATCCAGCCCGGTCTTGAATTCTTCCGGCAGCTCACGCCCTGTCTTGCCGGTCGCCTGGCCCACCGGACGTGCGTTCACATTCGTTTCTGCGTCCGAGCCGGGTCCCAGATCCGACAGCGCTGCTTCAGCGCTTTCTGCGCCTGCACCGCCCCCGCCCCCGCCCCCGCCCCCGCCCCCGGGATTTGAACCACCTCCGCCGCCACCTTTGCCCTGGCGTTTCGCCTGCAGCAGCAGTTCGATGGCTTCCGTCTCCGCTGCTATCGCCGGTGCTCCTGTGTCTGGTTTGTCGAGAATGCCCGCCGCCTCATCCATCACCGTCATCACCGCGCTGAGAAGCTTGAGTTCCTTGCCAAATTTTTCATTCCCCTGCGGCAGATGCAGGATGTCATCAAAGGCGCCGCGCGTGTTGGCCTGGATGCCAAACTGCTTCGAGGCCAGCATGGCCGATTTTTTGCCATGCTCTCCTTCCTTGAGTGCAGCCTTCGAATTTTCCAGCTCACGTGTTTCGTCGCGAAGCTTCATCTCATCGCGCAGGGATTTCATGACCTTGAGGACGATCTCCGGCGGCAGGCTGTCTGCGCTGCAGCTGCTGCATGATTTGCACTCGCTCGCAGCGACCATCTCCTCCGCCCAGCGGTCCAGCGTGTCGGCCCAAAACTCCGCGCCAGCCATGCTGTTGCCGCTGAGATTCACCGCCGCCTGATCTCCCAGATATGTCAGCATTTTCACCACCTGCGTGTCCTTCATCTGACCGATGATGTTCTTGAAGTGCATGTCCGGTTTGCGGGCGAAGTAGGCCTCCAGGTCGCTTTGGATCACCCGCACAGTTTCGCTCTGCGTCTTTTCATGCTCAGCGATCGCCGCCGCATCCTTCACCGGCTTGCGCTCCAGACCGAAGGCGGTGAGAGTCTTCGTGTTCAAATCCTTCGCCACCACGAGCTGCTGGCGGGAGGCCGCCTTGAGCCGCTTCACAAACGTGCTCGCCTCCAAGCTGGCCAGGATTGTGCCCAGTTCATCCGAGACACGCGCAAACTCGGCTAGCAGCAGTTTCTGCTCATCGAGAGCGTCCTGCATTTTCTTTTGTGCCTGCGATGCCGGCGGTTCCTGCGGCTTCTCTTCAGGTTTCTCGTCTTTCTTTTTGCCCGGTGCCGCCGCCATCTGGGTCGTCGGCAGTTTCATCGTGCTGGGCTTGGGCGGCGAAGGCTTGGCATTGGGGTCCGCAGGCTGTGGCTCGGCCTTGCTCATCGAGCCTTCCTTGTCGGTGATGCTCGGCATGTTGTCTTTCTTCTGCTCCTCTGTGGAGGCCTTGCCGCCCTGCTTCGTTCCGGGAATGTCCGGCCCGTTGGCAATCTGGGGTGCAATGGGTTTGCTCTGGCCCGCTTTGCCTTCACCCTGCTTGCCTTCCTTCGGTGGCTGCTGGGATGAATTCGAGGGCGGATTGGCGGCAGTGGACTGACCAGGTTTGCCGCTCTGCGCATTCGAGCTCTGCTTCAACAAATCCGCCACACTCGGCATCCGCTTGGCCGCGATGTCCTGCAGTGACTTCAGCATCGTCGCCCAGGATTCAAGACGCTTGGCATCAAACTCATCATTCCGCGTCGCCTGCTCCACCAGACTGCGCCCGCTTTGATTCAGCATGCCCAGCCGCGCCGCATTCGCATTCTCTGCACTCGCCTGCTGAGCGATCTTCCGCCGGTTTTCCGGGCGGTCCAGTTCAGCCGGAGTCAATGCGCGCAGTTCCTTGTTCGTCGCATGCAACTGCTGCTCGCGCTCATAGCTCTCGCGGGCTGCCTCAAGCCATTTGCCGAACTGCTCCGTCAGCCACAGCGCGTGGTCTGACTTGTTCAGCACGTGCAGCAGGAATGCCGTGGAGTAGGCGCGCTTGCGCTGAGGCAGGTAATCCTCGGCCCAGGCGCGGATCTCCAGCGTCTGAGGTGCCACACCGTCGCGGTCTGCACAAAAAGTTGCCTTGGCTGCCAGTGTCTTTTTCTCGGGCTCGCCTGCAGCCGCGATCTTGTCGCCCTTCGTCTTGTCATCATTCACGCTGCGCCATTCAAGCCCCGTGCGCTGGATGCCGAAGTCATCCTGCACATCCAAATCGAAGACGACGACTTCCGAATCGAGCACCACCTGCTCCTGCGTCTCGCGCCGTGCCGCCAGCCGTGGTGCTTCATCATCGATCGCATTGATCTTCAAAACCAGCGGCTCACGTGGCGTCAGGCCGTCGCGGTCCTGCCACATCACATGCTTTTCAGCGTTGGCTGTGATTGGATGGAAGGGCGTCGTCACTTTGGCACCCGAAACTTTCTCCGCTTCGCCATCCACTTCCGCCGAGGCCAGCTCACGCGACGCCGTGGCCTCCAGTGAAGCTTGTGCTCCTTTCAGCACGCTTACCGAACCGCCGCGCACTTCGGTCATCGGCTCAGTCTTGTACTTCAAATACTCTGGCAGTCGTGTGCGCACAGAAAGCGCGGTCAATTCCGGGCGGGTGCGCGGCAGCACGTTCACCGTCTTGCGCACATCACCCAGCGAGAGGGACAGGGCCGCATCTTCCTTCTGCGGCGGAAACGCCAGTGGATAAGCGCCTTGTTGCAGACCGCTCACCACGGCGGGCTGATCGCTGATCTGGGCCTTGGCCGAAGCGGGCGACCAGAGCGTGTCCTTGTTGAGCATCACCTTCAGATCAAACGGTTCCGCATAGGGCACCACGAGGCGGTTGGGGAGAGTCTCGATCTTCGCAAAGGTGAAGCGCTCCACATCACGCCATGGCGTCGCCCAGCGAGCCAGCGCATTCCATGCGGCGTCAGGAACCAAGGTCAGTGCCGCCACGGCAAGCAGCGCCATCACAGCTGCCGCCCAGCCCCATTGAAAATGCTTCGCCTCCGGCACGGCATGGGAGAAGTCCTTGTCCTTCACGGCCTCCGCAGCCTGATCCATCGCCGCCTGAACGAGGCGCTCGCTGCGACCTGCGGAACCCGCCTCCACATGCGCCAGCTCCACGATGCCGAGCAATTGATCCCCGAGCCGTGGGAAGGTGCGCTTCAACAACCGTGCCGCATCTTCCAGGCTGCGCTGACGCCACACCCAGCGGTGCCACTTCAGCGGCAGGCCCAGGCCTAGAACCGCTGCGCCAGCAACCAACAGCGTCGTTCGCAGCCACACTGGCGTCTCCATGACACGATCCAGCGCGAAGACCAGAATGTAGGAGAACACGATCCCGAATGCCGCTGCCAGCAGGCCCTCGGTGAGCTTGACGATCCAGACGCGCTTGCGAAAATCCGCGAGCTTTGATTCGAGGATGACAGGCAGTGCTGTTTTCATAATAGGCGAATGTTATCCTGATGAAACGTCTCTGACGAGCTTTTGATTGGGTGTTTAGAACGTCCCGGCGGCCTTTCTTCCGACCCAGAAAAGGCTCATTAAGAGCACCAGCAGCCCCGCCCAGGCGGGATGCGCCCAGATTTGCAGCCGGCGCTCCTGCACCGCCGGCTCCGGCATGGCGGAGATCGCGGCGAGAATGGCGGCGGGGTTGCTGGCATCGAGCACTTCGCCTTTGGTGAACCGGGAGATCTCACGCATCACGTCGAGCCGCGCTGGCTGACCGCGTTTTTCCCGGCTGGTGCCTTGGATCGAAATCTTTGTTTCCAGCGACGACCCTGCCTCCGCGCAACTCAGCTGCACCACGTGTTCTCCCGGCTCCACCGGGCTGAAGACGCCGTTGAACAACCCCCAGGCCTCCTCACCGGCGGGCATCAGGCGAACGCTGCTCACCTTGCCGCTTGGCGCCGCGATTTGGGCGATCACAACCCCGTCGCGCAAGGGCTCGCCGGTGAGGCTTACAACGTTCGCGTTCAGTGTCAGTACATCACCGGTGCGCGGGCGGTCGGGGGAATAAAACAGGCGCATCTTGTCGCCGCTGCTCATGTTGCGCTGGTAGGCCATCCAGCGCACCACCTGACCCCAGAAGCGGTAGTGGTACTTGTCCTCCACGCCTTTGCGCCAGCGCCACGCGCCATCGGTGCCCATGAAGAGGATTTTGCCTGCGCCGTAGGTCTTCGTCACGATCAGCGGCACGCGGCCAAACTGATTGGACTCGGTGCCGTGCGTGGCCAGAACCTCGCTGCCGGCTTTGGCACGCAGGGCGGGGGCATACCACTGAAATCCCGGCAGATTGCCCCACACACGTGCGCTGGCATCATCGCTGTCTTCGAGCTTGGTCAAAAGGCTGTGCGTGCCTGCTTCGGTGAGGGCAAATTTGCCCGGCGATGACGAACCCCAGCCGCGGGGCTGCGCGGCGTCCCAGATCACTGGCAGGAGATCGGCCAGCGGTGTGTCCTGCAAGGTGGATTGGAAGCCATGGAATCCCGGCATGAAGACGAGGCCGCCCGCCTGATCACGCACCAGTTTTTGCAGTGAAATGCATTGTTCAGCGGTGAGCTGGCCTTTGGCCAGACCGACATCGCCGAGAAACACCACATCGTATTTCGTGAGCTCTTCATCTTTTGGAAAAGCTTTCAAATAACCGCGGCCATCCCCCACTTTGCCGAGGCCGGGATGCAGCAGCAGGCAGCTCACGTCCACGCCCGGATCACGTTCCAGCGCATTGCGCAGATAGCGGTACTCCCAGCGCGGGAAAGATTCGATCACCAGCACGCGGAGCTGTTCCTTGCGAATCGAAAGCGGTGCCTCCTGAGAGTTGTTTTCAGGGTAGCGTTCACTCGATGTCTTGGGGATTGTGAGAGTGAGTTTCACCTCGCCGGGTTTGTCGGGCTTCCAGCCGATGACGTCCTGATAGCGGCTCATGGCAGGCAGCGTGACCTCTTTGGTGATGATCTCGCCACTGGAGGACTTCATCTCCAGCACCACGACTTCATCACGCGGCAGCGAGCTTTCGATGGTGAAGGGAATGCGCAGCGGCTTGCCCGCCACCGCGAAGGTCGGCACGTCGAAGCTGCTCAGCTCGACATCCGGCAGCCGCGTCTCCGCACCCGTGGGCACGGCAAAAACCGGCACCTCGCGCATGCGCAGCCGTGTGGTGGCCTGCGATGGAGCTGCCCCCGTGTTCCAGTCGCCATCGCTGATCAGCACGACGGCCTTGAGGTTCGGCTGCTTCTCCAGCACATCGGCCAGCGCCGCGTGAATGTCCGTGCCTTCGGTGGGAGGTGTTTGCGCCGAGGAAAAAGGCTCGATCACCACATCCATGCGCTGCTTCAGCGGCTCCCACAGCTTGGCGTCGACCAAAGGTTTGGCCATCTCTTCACGCGACTTCGGCTCTGCATTCGTCTGCGTTTTGTCGATGACATCCTTGGTCGTCATGCTGCCTGAGACATCGTGCAGCACGGCCAGTGTGGGTTTCGTCTGCGGCTTGAAAGTCTCCAGCCACTCCGGCTGCAAAAGAGTGACCGCGATGCCGATGGCGATGATGAAGCGCAGGAACTCCAACCAGCCCACGATCACTCGATAGCCGCTGCGCCGCCATGCCATGAACGCGAGGCCACCCATCGCCACGACAAACGCCACCCCGACACCGAAGGCGGCCGGCGTGGGATTGAAGACGAGCTGTGAGGTGGTGGGTGTCATCGGGCAGGAGAAACTTGGGGGTCACGCTTGGCCGGCATGCAAAGCAAGGCTTCGCCAAGAAGCGCGAGAGCCATCACGAAGAGGAAAGTGCGCCAGATTTCGCTGGCGAGGCTGGCGTCATTTTCGACCTGGTCTTCGATGACATGGTAATCGAGTCCGGCAAACAGCTCTGCGAGGCCCGCTTTGCCCAATGTTTCGGGATGGTCTTCCCGCAGCGGTCGATTGAGCGCGACGAGCCTGTCGCCGTTCTCGACGATGCCAGCCCGCAGTGGCTGCTCGGAGCTCAGTACCGTCTGGCCATGGCGTTTCCACGCACTCAGATCGCCGCTGCCCAGAGCAGTGGCACCTGCCTCGCGCTGCTGTGCTTTGCCGAGACTGCGCGCACCTTCATTCAGCGCGCGGTGCAGCATGGCAAACATCACTACGCCATCACGCGCGAGGCTCGAGGAGCCGGAACCGGGCAGCGTGCCAAGGAACCACGCATTGCCATCGCCAGGAATATCGGCGCGCATGAGCAGCGGCAGATTGCCGGTGAGGCGGGCCAGCGGAGTGCCTTCGCCGAGGATCTCGCAGCGGCGGCTCACTTCCAGATCGCCCACAGGGAGCGCGGTGCCACTCCGGGTGTTGGCCAGCAGACCTGTGTCATTGCGCCACCACTCGACGCTGGCCGGTTTGCTCTCGCTGCTCCACGCACCCCAGTGCAGGCCACCGAAAGCTTCCGCGTTTGCTGCGTCCGTGGGCAGGAACAAGATGCTGCGGCCTGAGCTGAGATGATTCGTGAGCTGTTTGCCGATCAAGTCATCCGCCTTCGGCAATGGCGCATGCCAGATGATGAGCGCGACATCCTCCCACGCAATCTCCGCTGCACGTGCCGGAGACAGCACCGTGGCGGCATACTTGCGCGTGGGATCAGCAGCGGCCTCCAGCGCCGCCTGCAGCGGCCCGGCCTCGGCTTCATCATCACTGACGATCACCGACTGCAGCACCGCCGGTTCATCAAACACGAAGTGGTACACATTGTCGGAAGGCGAAGCATCGGCGGGCAGTTCGACCCGGCCTGAGCCACGTTTGGTCGCTTTGTCGATGGGTATCGCGTGGCCTTGCAGCACAAGCTGCGAGTCCTTCATCTCCACCTTGATTGTGGTGCTCACATCATTGATCACAAACCGCAGCGGCAGTTCCAGTGGCTCGCGTGAGGACGCATCACGTGTGACGCGCAGATCCAGCAGCAGTTCCGCTTTGCCCGCCGTTTCGTTGCGCATGACACGCTGCACCGAAACGGAAAGATTTTGCGCCGCAGGCTGCGCATAGCTCAGCAGATGCAGGCGCAGCCCCTTCAAGGTGGCGAAGGCACTGCGCAGCGCCTGCCAGCGCCCGCTGCCGGCATCCCAGTCGCTTTGGCGCAGATCACTCAGCACCCAGACATCAGTGCGGCCCGTTTGATTCGTGGTGATGTAATCCAGCGCGCCCTGCAGCAAGGCAGGCACATCCGCCGTGGTGTCCGTAGGTCCGGTGAGCGGCAGATCGATCAGCGACTCCGGCTTCTCCAGCAACTGCGGCTGCAGGTGCGCGTTTTCGATCAGCACCAGCTTTGATCGTGTGCCCACGGTATCACGCAAAGCCTGTGCGAGTTTGGAAATGCCCGCCGCACGCTTGCTCGTGCCACTGGCAAGGTTTTGCTGCTCCATGCTGGCCGAGCGGTCCAGTAGCACGATCACCGTGTCCGGCACACCACCCGTGAGTCCGAGTAGCCCGCCCGCCATCGGCCGCGTGATCACAAACAGGATCGCTGCCACGGCCAGCACTCGAAACGCCAGGATCAAAATCTGCCGCAGCCGCGACAGCCCCTTGTTCATCCTCTGCGCCATCTGCAGGAACATCATCGCCGCCCACTTCACCTGACGGCGGCGGTACAGGTGGATCAAATGAATGACCACCGGCAGCAGCGCGAGCGGCAGGGCGAAGAGCAGCGCTGGAGCGAGGAAGGTCATGGGTTCTCGATGTGAGTGAAACGAGGACCAGCCTGCGCAGCCCGGAACGCTTCTTCTGCTGCGGACCGCAGATACTCCAGCTCTTTTGCGACCTTGGGGGCATTCCAAATTCGATATGCCACGACAGGTAAGAAGAGCGCGTACATCCAAAATGGAACGCTCCACACAGACCAACCTTCTGCCGCAAAGTAGTCGAGGGCAATTTTGTAGGCCTGCGGAAAAAAGACGGCGATGATTAACTCTCCCGTGTCAGCACAGCAGTTTCTTCTTCGGATGCGTATCCATGCATACCAGACCAATGCGAGCAGTGAAATGATCGCAAAGTTGAGCAACTCTGTAAAATATGGGTCAGGAAAGTCTTTCAGGATCCAGAACTTCCAAGCGGTGAAGATCAGGAGCAGAACAAACCAGACAAAGTCGCCAGGCCGCATGAAACTGTAATGCGGCTGACGCTTGAGGATTGAAGCCAAAGGCGTGAGATCTTCACTCATCACCGGCCTCCCTTCTTCTGAATCCTCGCCAGCAGGAACTTAGCGAGCACATCATCATACTTCTCGTGCAATTTCACGCGGTGGTAATCAATGGCGGTGGTGCGCACCAGTTCGTCGATCTCATGCATGTACTGCCGCACGGCTTCGCGGTAGTTGCGGGCGATGAGGCTGGGGTCGGCGAGGATGGCTTCGCCACCTTCCATGTCGATGAAGCGTGCTGGGCGGTCGAAATCGAAGTCGAGCTCCTGCTGGTCGAGCAGATGAAAGACGGCGACGTCGTGCTTGCGAAAGCGCAGGTGCTGGATGGCAGACTTCAGTTCGGCGGGCGGCACGAAGAGATCGGAGAAGACGATGACGAGGGCGCGCTGGCGGATCTTTTCAGCAGCGTCATGCAATGCCGTGAGCAGCGTGGTGCCACCGACGGGCTGTATGCCGGACATTTGATCGAGCACGAGCCCGAGATGCGAGGCGCCGCGTTTGGCGGGGATCTCCACGGGCTTCTCTGCGAGACTCCACAGGCCCACGGCATCGCCCTGCTGCGCGGCCACGTAGCCGAGCGTTCCCGCGAGCTTGCGCGCATAGTCGAAGCGTGTGCTGCCTGCGGGGCCGTAGTTCATGCTGCCGCTGGTGTCCATGAGCAGGCAGAGACGCAGGTTCGTGTCGGCCTCGAATTCCTTGATGTAAAAGCGGTCACTTCGGCCCCAGGTGCGCCAGTCGAGGCGGCGGGTGTCATCACCGGGGACGTACTTGCGATACTGGGCGAATTCAAGAGAGGACCCTCGGACGGGGCTGCGGTGCTTGCCGGATACGCCGCCGAGCATGGCGTGTCGCGCGTTCAGCGGGAGCGCCATGAGGCGACTCAGCACCGCTGGTTCCAAGAATGATCGGGAAGACTCAGCCATGTTCGTGGTGCCCTCCGTTCGTCCTCACTGCTGACGGCGCCAAGTTCATCGTGCCTCTAATGCTGGCACGATCGTGCAGATAAACTTCGAGTTTCTCATGGTCGAATTGGATGCTGGTTGGCATGCGGGGCGGTTTGATCGAGGACGAGTAGGAGAACGAGCACGAGGACGATTCTGAAAGAACATCACCCAGCCTTCGCCAGTTCTTCCACCAACCTCTTCGCCACATCCCGGCTGCTGATGCCATCGCTCTCTGCCGTAAAGGTCGTCATCACACGGTGCCTCAGCACCGGCTCAGCCACTTCCATAATGTCCTCCATGCGCACCATGTAGCTGCCGTACAACGCTGCTCGCGCTTTCGCACCCAGGATCAAATACTGCACGGCACGCGGACCGGCACCCCAGCTGACCAGAGGTTTCAGCCATGCGGGCGCTTCGCTGCTGGCAGGCCGGGTCTTGCGGACGAGATCGACAGCAAACTCATAGATATGATCCGGCACCGGCACGCGGCGGACGAGTTCCTGAAAGGCGATGACCTTCGGGCCGTGGAGAATGTGTTCGAGCTTCGGCAGGCTGGCGCCGGTGGTGGTTCTTGCGATGGCGATCTCTTCCGCGCGAGTCGGGTAATCGACGCCGATCATGAACATGAAGCGGTCGAGCTGGGCTTCGGGCAGGGGATAGGTGCCTTCCTGCTCGATGGGATTCTGCGTGGCGAGAACGAAGAACGGGCTGTCGAGCGTGTAGGTGCGACCTGCGACGGTGACTTTGTGCTCCTGCATGGCCTCGAGCATGGCGGCCTGGGTTTTAGCGGGGGCACGGTTGATTTCATCAGCGAGGACGATGTTGGCAAACACGGGGCCTTTGGCGAACTCGAAGGCGCGTTTGCCGCCGGGAAGTTCCTGCAGGATGTCCGTGCCGGTGATGTCCATGGGCATCAAATCCGGCGTGAACTGAATGCGGCTGAAACTGAGCGACATCGTTTCGGCCAGCCTTGAGATCAGCAGCGTCTTGGCCAGACCGGGTACGCCCATGAGCAGCGCATGACCGCGGGCAAAGAGGCAGATGGCCAGCTGCTCGACGACCTTCTCCTGGCCGACGATGATCTTCTTCAGCTCGTCGCAGAGCTGGACGTAAACTTTTCGAAGCTCATCAATGGCGGCGACGTCGTCTTGCGGAAGCGGAGAGTTGGACATAGGTGATTTTAGGAATGCTGATACATGCCACCAGAAAACGGGCGTTCTGACAAGAACGGCTTCTGTAAATAAACTGTCAACGCCGCAGAAACTTGGGTTTGTTTACCCAAGGAGTGTCTGCACGTGATGCGTCACGGCGCTGGCGAGTCCCTGAATGTTGTAGCCGCCTTCTAGGATGGAAACGAGGCGGCTTTGGCAGTGGTTGTGGGCAGATTCGAGCAGGAGCTTGGTCAAAGCGACGAAATCATCATCCGTTAGGCGGAACTGGCCAAGAGGATCGTCGATGCGGGAGTCAAAGCCGGCGGAGATGAGAATCAGGTCCGGTTTGAACGCGTCGACGGCGGGCAGCACACGGTCGGTGAAAGCACCGCCGATAGCGCTCATGCCGGTGCGGGCGGGGAAGGGGAGATTCAGCGTGGTTCCCTTGCCTTTGCCGCTGCCGGTTTCATTGGCATGTCCGGTAAAAGGGTAGAGAGGGCTCTGATGCGTGCTGCAAAACAGGACGCTCCCATCCTCATAGAAGATGTCCTGCGTGCCGTTGCCGTGATGCACGTCCCAATCGACGATGGCGACTTTTTGTGCGCCATGTTTCTGCTGCGCATGACGTGCGGCGATGGCGATGTTGTTAAACAGGCAGAAGCCCATGCCCTGGGCAGGGCGCGCATGGTGTCCGGGCGGTCGCACGGCGCAAAAGGCGTTTTTCGCCTTTCCTGCGAACACGGCATCCACGGCATTCAAGACGCCGCCGACAGCCTGAACCGCCACGTCAAAGGATCGCGCGCAGATGGCGGTGTCGCCGGTGCTGAGGTCATCAAGGCCCGATTCGACATCCTTTTTGGCCGTGGCGATGTAACCGCGATCATGGCAGAGCGCGAGTTCATCCAGCGTCGCCACACGGGGCGCAATCGCCTGGGTTTTGCCAACGATGCCGGAATCCGTCAGCGCCTGCGTGATGGCTACAAGGCGCTTGACGCTCTCAGGATGCCCCGGGCCTGGGTCATGCTGCTGGTAGATGGGATCGAGGAGCAGGGCAGTCATGCAGAGTTTACGGTGGTCGACTGTACTATACGATTGTTGACGCTGGTTTTGGCCAAACCATCGTCAACTACGGTCAACAACTGCAAACGACCGTCAACTCTTCCTCAGCGTTTGCCGAAGAATTCCGCCAGCTTTTGCAGGTCCTTGCCTTCAGCCGGTTTCATGGCGCTGGCGATGGCGGCATCCTGAATGGCGATGAGCTCCTTGATGCCTTTGCGGCCATATTCCAGCATGGAATGCAGCTGCGCCTCGGTGAAGGTGGCTTCTTCGCCGCTTCCCTGGATTTCGACGAACTCGCCGTCTTCAGTAAGGACAATATTGCTGTCCACATCAGCGGCGGCGTCTTCCTTGTAGCAGAGGTCGAGGAGAGTTTCTCCATTGACGATGCCCACGCTGACGGCGGCGATCTTCTTCTTGAGCGGCTGGCGGGTGATCTTGCCCTTTTCGAGCAGGCGGTTGAAAGCGATGGAGACGGCGATGCAGGCGCCGGTGATGGCGGCGGTGCGGGTGCCGCCATCGGCCTGCAGCACGTCACAGTCCACGCAGAGAGTGCGCTGGCCGAGTTTTTCGAGGTCAACAACGGCGCGCAGGCTGCGGCCGATGAGGCGCTGGATTTCCGTGCTGCGGCCATCGGGCCTGCCACGTGAGCTTTCGCGGTCTTTGCGCTCCAGCGTGGAGTAGGGGAGCATGGAGTACTCGGCGGTGAGCCAGCCGCCTTTGACGTTTTGCACCTTCATCCAGCGTGGCACCTCTTCATTGATGCAGGCGGTGCAGATGACACGGGTGTTGCCAAAGGCGATGAGGACGGAGCCCGCGGCGTGCGGGGCGACGTCGAGGACGTATTCGATTTTGCGGAGTTGGTCGGGAGTGCGGCCGTCGGTTCTGGGCATCACCGTGCTTAGCACGAAGCGAGGGTGCGCCAAAGCCTTTTATAAGGTTGTCATCGTGCATTTGAACAAAGCGGCAAAGCCCGTCGTCCAAAGCTTTAACTTAACTGGCATTCGTTATGCTAAAGATAGCTGACAGTTCACAATTAATCTCCATGACGCGCTTTCCTCGCCCGGGCTGCTGGTTCCGTTTCACCCCAACGGATTGGAATTTTATTCGAGACACCCTGGCGCTGACCGAGCGCGGCAAAGAGGGCTTCAAGGCGATGATGGACGATCCGGACGCGGTGCCGATCATCCTCGACAACGACAAGCTCTTCGATGCGGCAATCCTTTCCCGCAAGGCGGCCATTCTTTCACCAGAGCTCTTCTTCTTTATCGTGGTGCGCCACTCCCTGAAGGAGTTTGGCATCAAGGAGATGGCGGTGGCCGACTACATGGCCGTGGTGTGCGCAGACTTCGGCTGCTCCCCGACGAAGGGGCCGGAGGACATCAATCACAGCATCGACAGCCTTTACAGTGTCGACTATCTGGAGGCGATCGAGAACGCCAGCCGGCATCACAAGTTCTTCCTGCATGTGCAGTGCGCGAACCAGTTTCTGGTGCTGACCTGCCTGTACCCTGACTTCTTGCACCGTCGTGCGGCAAGGCGCGGCGCACCGGATGTGGACTACTATGAGCAGGTGGTGGTGAGCCACCTCGACGCCGCACGCAAGCACGTGCTGGCGGACGAGTTTGCCATGGAGGAGACGTTCGAAAAAGTGGCGCAGTGCTTCCCGCCTGCGCGCCGGGCGATGAACCACACCGTGCGCGAATATTTGAGCTTGGGTCAATGAGCGTGAATCTAGAGCGAGCCTAGCCTTGGCTGGTTCCTTGGATCCCATCTGCTGGGAGGGTGACTGCTTCTGTCTTCGCGCGTTGTTCCGCGAGCTTGGCGTGCAGTTTGGCCAGTTCTTCTTCCAGATCAGCGATCTTCTTTTCCAAGGATGCGCAGTACTTAGCGGGATCCCGCTGCTGGAGGCGGTCGAGGAGATTGAAGAGCAGCGCCAGCCGCCAAAGCCGCGTCCACAGCCCCCGGAGGCGGTAGGCTCGCAGCAGCTTGCCGGCGCGTAGCATGCGGGTGAAACGGAAGAGATTCAGCACCCGCAGGAAGGCGACAAGCGGCAGCAGGATGATGACGAGATTGATCCAGTTTTTGAGGCAGTAGGCCAGTTTGTTGGGAGCCGCCGCGACCATCCACAGAAACTCCATGGTGAAGCCGATCCAGATGACGCAGGTGGTCAGATGCGTCGCCAGCGCCATACGCGGATGATTTTCCAGCGTCTCGCCACCGGTGAGTTCGGCGCCCAGAACTGGTAGCACCAGCAACGTGAGAATGACCATCGGCAGGGCCAGTTTTTGCTCGAGCTGTTCGGAAGTTTCCTCGCCCACCGGCTTCCAGCCGATGCCGGGCAGCCAGAGCCAGCCATGCGGCTTGCTGCTGGCGGTGATCATGCGCAGCGGAGGCAACAGAGAGGTGAGCAGCAGGCGTCTGAGGCGGGCAGGCCAGGCATCATTCGTGACAAACAATCCCGCGATGCCTTCGATGATCACCACAGCCCACAAGGCCATGATGAGCGGGCGAAAGACGGCATGCGCCATGAACCAGTCACGAAATGCTTCCCCGCTGTCGCCATGCGGCAGCACGAGCCCGATCACGGAGAGAAAAGCGATCGCAACGACGAGCATGAGACCGTGGCGGAAGGTGCCACCTTGGGGTGCCGTGCCGGAAGTGCTCGCAACGCTCATGTGGGGCAATTTAGAGCCAGCCAGCGGTGATTGGCAATCATGGGATGAAGGGCGTCAACCACCACCGAGCGCATAACCCACGCCCCGCACGGTGCGGATGAGCTTTTTATCGTGATCCTTGTCGATCTTGGCGCGCAGGCGCTGGATGTACACCTCCACGAGGTTGGTTTCGGGGTCCATGTTGTAGCCCCAGACATGCTCATAGATTTGCATGCGGCCAAAAACGCGTCCGGGGCTGCGCATGAGGTGCTCCAGCAGCTCAAACTCGCGCGTGCTCAGCTCGATGTCCGCACCAGCGCGGCTGACTTTGCGCTCAAGGAGGTTGATGCAGAGATCATCCACACGCAGCAGATGGCTGGAATCCCCTGCTTTGCGGCGCACCACCGTGTGCAGGCGCGCGGCCAGTTCCTCGACGAAGAACGGTTTGGTCATGTAATCATCCGCGCCGAGGTTCAGGCCTTCGATTTTTTCAGGCAACGTGGAGCGTGCTGTGAGCAGGATGACCGGCACGTTGTTGCGCTTTTCCCGCAGGCCGCGCAGGATGCTCAGGCCATCGCGACCCGGCACCATGATGTCGAGTACCAGGGCGTCGTAGGGCACCGTCGTGGCCATTTCCCAGGCTTCATCGCCATCACTGATGGCGTCCACCTGAATGCCCTGCTCTTCCAGCCCCTTTTTGGCAAAGGAAAGCAGTTTGGCCTGGTCTTCGACGAGGAGAATGCGCATGCGGCGGACGATGCGGCGAGTTCCACGCTTGTCCACCAGCACATGTGTAAATGACGAACGAGCAAATCCGAATGGTGAATGAAAGACGAAGTAAGAGTGACAAAATCCTCAATCTGGATGCCTGCCCGGCATCTGGGTTTATTTTGTTATTCGGGTTTAGTCATTCGTCATTTTTCTGTTACTCATCTCGCATGAAGCCCCTGCTGGCATTTCTGCATTTTTTCACGTTCTCACCTGCGGCGGAGACGCTGCCAGTGCAGAGCATCCAGGCGGCGGCGGCCCATTCTGCTGCGCACGGCGGCCATGCCCTGCTGATCAAGCAGAACGGCAAAACTCTTTTCGAGTCCTACACAAACGGCCACACAAAGTACGAACCGCACCGCATCTACAGCGGCACGAAGGCGTTTTGGGGCCTCACCGCCTTTGCGGCTGAGAAGGATGGGCTGTTTTCCATGGATGAGCGCGTGGCCGACACTATCACCGAATGGCAGAAGGACCCGCGCAAGAAAAACATCACCGTGCGCCAGTTGCTCGATTTCAGCCACGGACTGGAGCCGATGTTTGGACTGCACGAAAACTCGTTCAAAGACCGCACCACCGCCGCGCTGAAGGCTGGAGCGGTGGCGGCACCGGGCAAGTCGTTCATCTACGGTCCCGCCGCGTTGCAGGTCTTTCACGAGCTGCTTGCGCGCAAGTTGGAGCGGAAACAGACGCCCGCGCGCTATCTGGAGCGCAAGGTGCTCGGCCCGCTCGGCCTCGGCTCGCAGCGCTACCTGCCGGATCAGCATGGCGCACCGCTGCTCGCCGCCGGCTTTATGCAGACCGCACGCCAGTGGTCGGAGCTGGGCACTTGGATGCTCAAACACGAGGATGTGCTGATGAAACTCCAGGGTAGCAGCGCCAACGCCGCCTTTGCCTTCGGCTTCTGGAACAATCACGCGGCTGCATCCAAAGCCGCCCGTGAGGTGGATGCGGAGGCCATGCTCGATAAAAAGTGGCAGCAGCAGTCCTGGCGCAACGCCTGCCTCAGCCGCTCGGCGCCCGCCGATCTCATCGCCTGCATCGGCTCCTACGGCCAGCGGCTGTACATCGTGCCATCCATGAAGCTCGTCATCGTGCGTCTGGCGAAGGATTCAAAACCGAACGACGCGCAGATGCTGAAGCTGCTATTTGCTCCGAAAAGTTGAACGCCTCATTGCGTCACGGGCAAAGCTTTCGGCGTCGGGGCTGGAGGCGGTGCACTGAGTGCTCCAGGGGCCGCTGCGGGCTTCTCCTCCACCACCGGGATCGCCTTGCGCACCATCATCTTGGACACGCCGTAAATGAGCGTGCTCTGCTTGGGCCGCCATTGGTAGCCGATGCCGAAGGGGATCGCGGGAACCTCATTGGTGCGATAGTACTCGGCGAGATCGGGCTGATAGTGCTGTTTGAAGAGGGGGATCGGGCCGGGATACCAGCCGTAGGCTTTCACGTCCCAGGATTCACGCGGGAAGTCCTTCCACATGATGCCGGAGTCATCCTGCGTCATGGTATGACAGTGGGTGAGGAGGTAGTCGCGGATGGCGTGAAATTCATTGAGGTGCATCAAGTATGAGGCGGACTTCGTGAAGCCGTTCATGGTTCCGAGCCCGTCGCAGAAGCGCAGGAAGGACGCATCCTGCTTGAGCGCCCAGCTCGCGATGTTGGTGGAGAAATAGTACAGCGTCTGTCGTTTGCCCTGCGCACCTAGGAAGGTGATGCGTGCGCCCGAAGTTTTGGTTTGCTTGTCGGTCAGGATTTTTCCCTCGGCATCCAGCCAGATGTTTTCCACCTTTTGAATGTGGCAGCCGCAGCGTGCCAGAAAGACGTACAGCACCGGCAGCGTGCCGGTGAGCTTGGTGGCCTGCAGATCCTTCTTCATGTCCGCCGTGATGAAGAAGCTGAAGCTCAGCGAAGCATTGAGCGTGTTGCGCAGATTGCGCAGCGATGAGCCTAGCTCGCCTTCGCTGAGTTTCGTCACATCCGGCGGCAGTCCCACAGGTTCTACTGCTGCCAGCACGTAAGTGGAGGCATTCGGGAAAAAAGTGTACGCATGCAGGAAATCAGGACCGCTGAAGACATAGAGCAGCGGCGAGGTGTCATTAACTGCCTCTGGCAGGCCCAGCGGTGCCCAGGCCCGGATCGGGCCCAGCTGCCGCTCCTCCGCATCCGCCCAAGTGGCGTCGAGTTCTTTGGCATGAGAGTTGAACTCGCCACGCTGCGCCAGTTCGGCCAGCGATGACCCTTCCTGCGGCATGCCGGCGAGGAAGCGCGCCTGCTCATTGGGCGTGGGCGGTTCCGCGATGGCGGTTTGAGCCAGGACAAGCAGCAGAATGAGTATGTTCTTCATGGGGTGCGTGGAGTACGCGGTGAGATGAAATAAATGATCCAACCCAGCAAAATTAACGCCATGCCGGCCAGTGTTTCATCCGGATGTTTCTTCGCCACGAACACCATCATCCACAGGCTGATGCCAAGAAACAGAATGGGCGTCACCGGATATCCCCAGCAGCGGTAGGGCCGCGGCAGGTCCGGCTGCCGGATGCGCAGCACGATCAAGCCCACCACCGTGGCAAACGAGCCGAGCTGAATGCTGAATTGCACGCAGGTGAGCACGGTTTCGAAACTGGCGGTGAGCAGCAGCGTCACGACGATCGCCAGCTGCACAAACAAACCGGCCACCGGCACGCCGCGCTCATCGCTCGCCGCGAGGGGGGCGAGGACACGCAAATCCTGGCCCATGGTTTTCATCACCCGTGGCCCCACCCAGGTCATGGCACTGATGCTGGAAACGAGGCCTAGACAAATCAGCCCCGACATGATTTTGCCGCCGGTGTGGCCAAAGATGTGGACCGCAGCGATGTGGCCGACGTCCAGTTTGCCATCGAGTTCGCTCATCGGAGCCACTTGAAGGAACACCGCGTTGAGCGCGAGATACAACCCTGCGACAAGCAGCGTGCCCAGTGCGATCGCCAGCGGCACGTTCTTCTGCGGATCGCGTATGTCCCCGACAATGTAAGTGGCCGCATTCCAGCCGGCGTAGGCATACATCACATAGACGAGGCTCACCGCGAAGGGCGTGCTGCCCATCAAATTCAAATCACCGGACACTGGCAGAAAGTGCACAGGCTGGGCTTTGCCAAACCAAAAACCAGCGCCGATGAAGACGAGGATCAGCGTGACTTTCAGCCACGTGGCGGTGTTTTGAAACTTGGCGGCCATGCTGATGCCGCCCACGTGAATCAAGGTCACAACCCATACCATGACGAGGGACCAGGTCGTTGCGGGCGCATGGGGAAAAATGCCCGAGAAGTATTTGCCAAAGGCCATGGCCGCCAGTGCGATGGGGGCCGCAAAGCCCACCGTCACCGAAAGCCAGCCGGAAAGAAACCCCACGGCAGGATGAAAAATCTTCGAGAGAAAGTGGTATTCACCACCAGAGCGTGGCAGTGCCGCCGCCAGCTCTCCATAGCACACGGCGCCGCAAAAGGCGCACACACCACCCACGACCCACAGCATCAGAAGGACAAAGCCCGAGGGCAGGGAACCTACTTGAAAGCCCAGCGAAGTGAAGACCCCGGTGCCGATCATGTTGGCCACCACCACCGCCGTGGCTGTGATCAGCGAAATGCCCTGTGTGCGTGTGGTGCTCATAGGGGACGATGGCTACGCTCACCACTGGATGACGTCAACATCACCCTTCTGGCTGATGCACGGATTCTGGCGGTCTGCAGTCCACTTAGGGTTGCCTTTTCGAGGTTTGGGGCGTATATTGTTTTTGTGAAGCCGAACTCACGCCATCCAATTTCTTTCGCCATCCTGGTTGAAAGCAGTGTGATCCATCCGCTTTGCCACCGACTGGCGGCAAGCCGGGCTTAAGCGGACAGCCCCTGATTAGGGATTGTCCGCGCACCCAGCAGGTACCAGAACCTGCGCCATTCATCTCCAGCCCGCGTCTGCATGACGTGCAGGCTTCACTCTGGTCATCACTCCGGCGCATGCATCACGGTGTTTACCACACACGGTGCGGTGTGCTGCCTGTCTGCGCGCACATGCGTCAGTCAGGCTTTTTTCCCCTGTTCAGACACATCTCAAACACTCTTTTTATGAAACTATTGGAACGACTTATCAACCAGGATGACAAACCGGTGCGCGTTGGCAGCGCTCTTCGCTATGAGCGGCCCACATGGCTGGTCACCTGTGTATTCAAACGGCAGGAAATCTTCGGCAAGGTTTCCACCGAAGCCAGTTATGAAGTGGCGGCCCGCACCGAGGAGGAGGCACGGGAATCCGTGCGCTCCTTCATACTCCGGACGCATCCTGAAAGCTGCATTCAGTCTCTTCAGGCCACGCGGCAGTGACGGTCTGACCCCGCACCTCTAACGCCGCATTCATCGTTGGAAAGGCTCCTGCCACTCTGGGCAGGAGCCGCTTCCGCCTGCCTTCGTCGCAGGCCTTTCTCCATCCATGCTTTCCCCCTTTTTCTTCTTCTCTTCATGAACACTCTTTCGATACATCACTATGATCACGTCACCCTGCGTCCTCTCAATGAACTGGCGACGCTGCATGAGTTTGACATCACCATTCAGGTGGTGCCCGGATATGAGGCCGATGCTGACAGCGGCCGTATCTCGGAGGACGCACCCCTCGGCAGGGCGGTCTTGCGCCGCACTGCGGGTGAAAAAATCGACATTCAAGTCCAGGGTCGCAACCTCGCGATGCTCATCCTGGCCGTGGAAAAAGCAGGCGATGTCCACTCAGCACAGCGGGCATGACCCACTCAAAGCAGGGCTTGCAGGGCATGGAAAAAGGAATTCATTTTCCCCATGAAAACGACATCCTCAAAATTATCCAGGGGGGTGATGTTGATCACCGCCCTGCTGGTCCCCGCCACCACATGGTGGGCAAGCGTCCGCTACTACAACGGGCGCAGGGAGGCTGAAAGTCAGCAGCAGCTGGCACGGCTTCAGGAAATCCGGGAAAAGTATGCTGGCACAGTGAAGGATAACGAACTGCTCCGGGAAGCCATTAAGAACGAGGACAGCCGCAGGGCGCTCTTCAAGAGCCTCTCTGAAGGCAGCGCCGAGTTCGTACTGGAGACCAAGCAGCGCAGCACTTGGAACTGGCCCACAGATCCTGACCATGTCTGGCATGACCAGCGCCGAAATGCGCAGGAAATGCTGATCAAGCTCGATGCGATGGATCGGGAGCACTTCAACAAGGTGCCACTTGACCAAATTCCTGCCCGGTAGCGGCAAAAATAAACGCATATTCATCTTGGCCCCTGCCGTGGCGTTAACCGGCCGGGTTTCTATGGGGTGTGATTCAATCATCCACCACCATGAAACTCGCGTCTATTCCCGCTCAGATTCGCCACAACGGCCAGCCGCATGCCATGGAGCCTGCCATGGTCGCGGCTCCCGTTGTGGCCCCGCACGCCGAACTGGCTTCCTTCCATTTTCAAACCGTCACCTGGCAGGCTGACGGTTTTGGTTTTGACGCCACCAGCGGCGAGTTTTTCACCGCCAGCCCGACGGCGCTCATGGTCATGCAGGCCTTGAGCGAGGGCATGGCGCGCCCGCAGATCCTGGAGCGTCTCACCTCGCGCTTCGAAGTCGCCCGCAGCACGGCGGAGCGGGATCTGGAATCCTTCCTCGCCGAACTCGTCCACATCGGCCTGAACCCGGAATCGAACTGAGTTTCACCTCACCACGCTTCACCCTCCCATGAATGCTTCCCCTGTCATCGCCGTCACCGGGCTTCATCGCGGTGAAAATCCCCAGCCTGGTTCCGCCGTCATTCGCAGCCTGCGCCGTGTTTATCCAGAGCTGCGCATCATCGGCCTTGTTTACGATTCACTCGAGAGCGGTCTCTTCAGCGAAGAGGACGCCCCGGACGCCGCCTTCACCATGTCCTACCCCGGTGCGGGTGAAGAAGCATTCTGGCAGCGCCTCGATGCGATCCGTGAGATCGAACGCTTCGATGTTTTGATTCCCTGTCTCGACGCAGAGATGGGTCCGCTGGTCGATGCCCCCGAAAAACTTCGTGAGCGCGGTATTCACGTCTGCCTGCCAACCGCCGCGAGTTTCAAATGCCGCGACAAATCCAAGCTGGCCGAGCTCTGCGAGCGCACGCACTGCCGCACACCGCAGACCATCGCCGTGAGTGATGTGAACTCGCTCCATCAGGCGGCACTGACCCTCGGCGGCAACGTCTTCGTCAAAGGCCGTTACTATGAAGCCCGGCACGCCATCACGCCTGCCGCACGCGAAGCAGCCTACTGGCACATGTTGGAGCAATGGGGTGCGCCCGTGCTCGTGCAGGAAAATGTGCTGGGAGAAGAATACAACGTCGTGGGTCTGGGCGATGGCCGTGGTCACATCCTCGGCTCCGGCTCCATCCGCAAGATGCTCCGCACCGCCATGGGCAAAGGCTTTGGCGGCATGGTGGTGCGAGATCCGCAGCTCGATGCCGTTGCGCAATCACTCATCGCCGAACTGCGCTGGAACGGCCCCTTCGAACTTGAGTTCGTCAAATCCGAAGGCCCCCAGGGGGAATACTGCCTCATCGAGATCAATCCGCGCTTCCCCGCCTGGTGTGATTTCCCCTCTACGCTGAACTGCAATCTGCCCGCTGCTGCACTGGAGCTCGCCCTGGGCTGGCAGCCGCGCGAGCCGCTGCGCCACGCCAGCCCCGGAAAGTTCTTCATCCGCCATGCCATCGACATGACCGGCGACATTCGCGATCTCGCCGCCCTCACCACGAGCGGCCAGTTCTTCCGTCAGCCGCGCGAAGTCATCCCGCACCCGGCTTCCTCCCGCAGTCATTAATTTCAACCTTCCACCGCATCCTCCCATGCAAACACTCCAGCCCTATTCCCCGCCGACGATCACTCGTCATCTCAGCGGCCAAAACAGCGCCGCCAATCGCAATCGCCATGCCCATGGCCTCAACAGCAATGTCTGCGAACGCATCGACGGCGTGCCCGTGGCGGATCTCGCCGCACGCTTCGGTTCACCGCTCTTTGTTTTCTCCGAGCGCACGCTGCGTGAGAAAATCCAGCGCGCACGTGAAGCCTTTGAAAGCCGCTATCCAAACACACGCTTCGCCTGGAGTTATAAAACAAACTACCTCAACGCCATCTGCCGTGTCTTCCACAGCGAAGGCTCCATCGCCGAAGTGGTGAGCGAGTTCGAATATGAAAAAGCACGCCGCAATGGCGTGGCCGGGCGCGACATCATCTTCAACGGACCGCATAAAACCCGCGCCGGTCTAGAGCTCGCCATCAGCGAAGGTGCGATGATCCAGGTCGACAACTGGGATGAACTCCTGCTGCTCGACACCATCGCGAAGGAGCAAAATCGCAGCGTCGACATCGCCATCCGCTGCTGGTTGGACGCCGGTATCCAGCCCGTGTGGAGCAAGTTCGGCTTTGGCGTTGAGCACGGCGAAGCCTGGCGTGCGATCCGGCGCATCGCGGAGAGCAAGGGGCGCCTCCGTTTGCAGGGACTGCACACGCACATCGGCACCTACATCCTCGAACCCAACGCCTACAAGGTCGCAGCGGAGAAGCTCATCACTCTCATGGAGCGTTGCCGTGAGAGCTACGGCTGGTCCTTGCGCTATCTGAACCTTGGCGGTGGCTTCCCATCGCTCAGCACGCTGCACTACTCGTATCAGCCTGCCGAGCAGGTGGTCCCTCCGATCGAAAAATACGCCGAAGCCATCGCCAGTGCATTGAATACGCTGCCACGCGACCGCCGCCCGCGTCTCTACTTGGAAAGTGGTCGTGCCCTTGTTGATGAAGCCGGTTACCTCATCACCAGCATCGTCGCCGTGAAGCAAATCGGCGCCTCAGGCCCTATCACGCTCGCCGGCAAGGCGGCAAAGGCGCCCGCCTACATGCCCGAATCGAATGGTGCCGCCTACGTCATTGATGCTGGCATCAACATTCTCTACAGCGGCAACTGGTATCGCTTCAATGTGAAGCCCGCCAAAGCTCAGCGTGAAAGCGCCCAGCAGCCCGTCAAACTCTACGGCTGCCTGTGCATGAACATCGACGTCATTCGTGAGCAGGTCTCCCTTCCCGCGATGACCACGGGCGATCACCTCGTCATGCATCCCGTGGGCGCCTACAACATCACGCAGAGCATGCAGTTCATCACCTATCGGCCGGCGGTCGTCATGATCGGTCTGGATGGCCGAGTCGATGTCATCCGCGAGCGCGAAGACCTCGACTACGTGCAGCGCCTTGAACGCGTGCCAGAACATCTGCTCAACCCATCGCGGCCATGAACTCAGAAGCCCCATCTACCCTCCCCGTGATGGCCATTCTTGAAGAGGCCTCAGGTCATTCGCCTTCTCTATGGAAGAGGAGCATGCTGAAAGCGGCTGCCTGCGCCAGATCACTGCGCTCTCATCTGCAAACAGTCACGACGCCGCTGCTCGAAGTCGCACGCGCCGCCAGTTCCATCTTCCTTTGCAGCAGTTGGAAAACGGGTGCGCTGTTGTGCGCCACACTTCTGTTCATGCCGCGTTACTTTGCCTTTGCCGTCAGCGCGTGTTTGCTCGGGAGCTTCATCGCGAAGCTCCTGCATCTGCCTGCGGCCATGCGAAAGGACGGCACGCTACTCTACAATGTGTTCCTGAGTGCTCTCGCTGTCGCATGGATCACTCGCGGTTCCTTCCTCTCTGCACCTGCCATCTGGGGCATGCTGGCGGTCGTCACAGTCTACACGCTGCTGTTGTCCGCGGCATTGTGGCATTGGTTTCCGCTGCGCGCCGGTCTGCCGCCGCTCAGCGTCGCATTTGTCGTCGCCTTCGGCACGCTGCTGACATTTTTCCCACACTGGGCGTCTGCTACCACCCTGCTCGACATGGGACTGCCTGATGAGCCTGCCCTGCCGTTCGTAGTCACCGCTTTTCTGCGCAGCATGGGCACGATTTTGTTCCTGCCAAACGTGTGGGCCGGCCTCGCTGTGACACTGTCAATCCTGGTCTGGTCTCGCGTCGCCATGATCAATGCCCTCGCGGGTTATGCAGGCGGCGTCCTCATCGTGAAGCTGCTCGAAGCCTGCGATCTGCAATGGCTCGGCTGGTTTGCCGGGCACAACTACCTGCTCGCCGGCATGGCGCTTGGCGCGATCTATTTTGTGCCTTCTTGGAGCAGCCTGGCTCTCGCCTTTTTGGCCGGTGCCGTCGCCGCATTGCACGTCGCGGCGGTGCAGCACTTTCTGCGTGGCTCGGGCTGGGAATACCTGCCGCTGCCTTATCTGCTCACCATCTGGAGCATGCTCTGCTGCCTGCGCCTGCGTGAGAAACCGGGTTCGCTGCTGCCTGCCACAGGCGTCTTCGACAATCCCGAAGCCGCTGCTGCTTCATTGGCTCTCGCGAACGCTCGCTTTCCGCATCGCAATGAGACCCATGTGCTGCTCCCCACCGCACGCGAAGTCACCGTGACCCAGGGTTTCGACGACAAACTCAGCCATCGCGGTGACTGGAAACACGCGCTCGACTTCGAAGTGCATGACGCCGCTGACAACGCCTGCCCTCCCGGCTGGGATGACGATCTGAGCCGCTACTACACGCAGGGCCTTGAAGTGCGTGCTCCCGGAACCGGCGAAATCATCCGCGTCATTGACGGCGTGGCCGATAATGCACCCGGCGGCTGCAACTTTGCCAACAACTGGGGCAATCACCTCATTCTGCGCCTCGATTACGGCGGCATCGTAAAGCTCGCACACTTCATGAAGAACGGCATCGTCGTGAAAACCGGCCAGCGTGTCGGTGCAGGCGACCTTCTGGGCTACTGCGGCAATTCCGGACGCAGCCCTGTGCCGCACATTCATCTGCACAATCAAGCCACCAACGAGACCGGCGCACCCACCACGCCTTTCTGTCTCACGAACTTTTTCACGCGCACCACCGAGGGTGTCCGCTGGAACTTCGCCAGTGTGCCTCAAGTGGGAGACCGCATTGCCCCGGCGTCAGTCTCCACCACCGTGCTGGGCACGCTGGCCCATTTTGCCCCTGGTGTGGCCACGTATCGCGTTTGTACAGCAGGATCAGTTTCATACGAAACGATCACCACCACACTGGATGAATCCGGCCGCTACCTTTTCCGCAGTGGCAAAGAATCACTCACGGCGGTGCTCGGTTTGCACGCCCTGCAGATCACGCAGAGCAGCCTCAGCGGTCATTCGCAGCTCCTGCGTTTCCTTTCGTTCGCCATGCCCACCGTGCCATTCGCTTATCAGAGCGGCATGATCTGGGAGGATAGTGTCGCTTTGCAGTCAAAGCAGCACGGTCGGGCATTGGCGGGCGTTTTCGCGCCCTATCTCGGACACCCCGCCCAGCGCGTCATCACCCGCCACTCACTGCATCCCACCACGCAGCGCCTTCACCTCGCCACCACCATCGCAAATCCTACGGGTGATCTCCCGCGTGAGATCGACTTCACCCTCGAACCCATGCGCGGTCTCTTCCAGCTCACCGCTCATTTCAAAACTCACGACACCACCTTCACGCAAACCAGCTTCACGCCCACTCTGCCCAACGGCGATGCCGAATAAACCACTCTCCTCTCAACCATGAAAACACACTTCCTCATTCTCGCCTTCGCCTGCGTCACTGCGGCGAACGCCGCCGACAAGCTCCCCGCCATCGCTGAAGCCTGGCAGAAATCTCTCACCGAGGAATCCAACAATGATTATGCCGCTGCTCTCGAAAGCGTCCTCGCCTTCAAAAACGCCGGCGGTGAAACCTACCTGGCGGCGGTGCGCGCCGGCTGGCTCTCCTATCTCAACAAGGACTACACCAAGGCCGTCCAGTATTACACCACCGCAGCCAAACAGGAACCACGCGCCCTCACACCTCATCTCGGCATGATGAATGTGTATCAGGCACAGAACAAACCCGAGGATGTCCTCCGTTCAGCACGTGAAGTCCTGAAAATCGACCAGTTCCATCGGCCGACGCTTCTCATTGCCGGAGAGATTCTCTTCAATCAGCAGGACTACCGCAAAGCAGAAGTCTACTTTGAGCGCGCCTACAAGCTTCAACCCGAAGACCCCATCGCCATGAGCTGGTTTGGCTGGTCGCAGATCAATCAGGGGCAGGCCCGCCTTGCGGCACCCTTGTTTGAAAAACTCATGCAGATCAATCCGGATGGCTACTTGGTTCATGACGGATTTGCCATCACCCGCTCGGGCCCGCCTGGGCCTCCTCCTGGCCAGCGTTGATGGAGGAGAACGGCATGTACTCGCCCTCCCAGATTCGTGCCCGCGGTCGGCATCTCAACTCTGCGCTTGATCAAGTGATCGAACAACGCGGCTGGAGCACGCCGAAGCGCCGGGCGCACCAGTGGCGCACGCTGCGCTCCCTCGTTCAGCATGCCCACGCACACATCCCTCTCTACCAGCGGCTGTTTGCCCAGGCAGGATTCACCCCGTCGATGCTCGATGACTGGGATGATCTGTCCAAGCTCCCCATTCTCACCAAGCCCGATCTGCGCAGCGCCACGCGGTCGGATTTGATCGCTCAGGACAACCAGAGTGACATCCACTGGCTCGCATCCTCCGGCTCCACCGGGATACCCGCCAGCATGGCACGAACGGAGGAATCGCTGTGGCATTACATGGCTTGCAACACGGCCTTGTACTATGACTGGTGCCACGGCAGGCCGCTCAGCACTGGCCTCTATCTGGTCGACATGTCCCGTGACAGCATCGACTTCGCCACCGCTGATCTCCTGCGCACCACCGTGCCGGATTCGCGCATCCTCTCGGCTCAGGATCCCGTGGCCAAACTCACGCACGAACTCCTGGGCATCGCGCCTGAATTCATTTCATCCTATCCATCCACGCTTCGCGCCATCGCACTGGGTCTGCGTGCTCAAAACCGCGTCGTGAGCAAAACACGTCTCATCCATCTCACCTCCGAGATGCTGGATGCCCACACACGGCATCTTCTGGGCCAGATCTTCCCGAATGCACGCCTCATCGAGACCTATACCAGCACCGAGGGCGGGCTCGTCGCCTGGCAGTGCGTGCACGGCTCGCGCTGGCACATCGCCGAGACAAACGTCCTCTGTGAAATCGTCGATGAACACGGCCTGCCCACCACCGGCCTTGGCCACATCGTCATCACAGATCTGACCAACACCGCCACCCCGATCCTGCGCTATCGCGGGCTCGGTGATCTGGCCCGCTGGGAGCCGGAACCCTGCCCATGTGGCAGCACGGCGCGCAGCATCCGCCACCTGGAAGGTCGCAGCGCCGCCATGCTCCATTCACACGCAGGCACCTTGATTTCGCCGTATCTCGTCATCAATGCCATTGAGGATGTGCCCGGCCTGGCTCAGTATCAGATCGTGCAAAAGCAGCCCGGCCTGCTCGAAGTCCGGGTTGTGACAGACGCCGATACATCGCGTAATCGCGTCGAAAAAGCTGTGCAAAGTGCGCTTGAAGCCGTTTTGGCCGGCGCCGCTGATTTGCAAATCACCTTCGTCTCCACGATTGCCGCGCCTCCAGGATCGCATAAAGTGCCGCTCGTGATTTCTGAACTTCCACTCGCCGCATGAAGCGCCTGCTCGACCACACCCTGCGTGGTTACGGGCAGATGTTCGTGGCGAACAGCCGCATCACTGGCGTGTGCGTGCTCATCGGCTTGTTGGTCCTTTCGCTCGAGGCCGCGCTCATGAGCCTGGGCGGCGCGCTGCTAATCTCCGCACTCGCGCAGTGGCGTGCGCAGGATGACACCGTGCTCAAAACCGGACTCTTCAGCGTGAATGGCGCGTTGCTCGGTGCCTTGTGGTATCTTTTTCCGCAGGTGCCGTTGTGGACGCAGGCGCTTGCTACGGCGCTTGGCTGTGCAGGCATGGCTTGTTTCTTCGTGCCCGTTGCTGAGCGCATGCACGAGAAAAAGTCGCCATATGTCCTCTTCAGCCTGCCCTACGTCATGGCAGCGTGGACTGCGCTGACCGCGCTGATTTTCTTTGGTGTGCATGATGCCGAGCTCACGCGCGGCTGGCGCGCACTCCTCACCAACCGCTTTGAAAAAGCCGAGAAACATTTCCTCAACACCGAAGTCAGCACCGACATGGCGGAGGCCTATCGCTGTGCCGGTCTTGGCTGGAGTTTGTACCGCCGTGGAGACCAGACCGGTGCACAGACAGCCTTCTCGCGTGTTCTCTCTCTTAAAATCGGCGTCCCAGATGCCTATGATGGCCTTGGTTGGAGCCGCCTCCGCCAGGGACGCTATGAAGATGCTGCACTGGCGTTTCGGCGTGCCGTCGCCCTAGATTCCTTTTTCGCCGACTCCTGGGACGGCCTCGGCTGGTGTGCCCTTCAGGCCGGTAAACCAGATGAAGCCCGCCACCATTTCACCACGGCGGCATTGTGTGCCCCTCTGTTTGCTGATGCCTACACCGGATTTGCTGCAACCCTCTCCGGAGGCACAGCTCAGGAGTACGCGAAGTCATGGGGCGCATTTCTCGGCAGTCATCTCAGCCTGACTGCGCAGTTCACCTCCACCCGTTTGCTGCTGTGTTGGGTCTGGTTCTTCATCGGCATTCTCTGGCATTCACGCACCAGCGCTCTCGTGGCTCTTTCAGCTGTCCTCATTTGCATGTTGGGCTCCTCATGGAAGCCGGTCTTTGGAGATCCCGCCTTCGCCATGAACGTCATCGTTCTGGCCCTGGCTCTCGGCGGCCATTACCTGCGGCTGAATGTGAAGACCGTCGCGTGGATGCTCTTCGTCACGCTTGCCATGGCCCTGCTTTGGGAACCGCTCTCGGAAGCCCTGCTGCGCCTGGCCCTGCTGCCGCTCTGCCTGCCGTTCAATATCGCCCTTCTCGGCAGCATCGCGTTCTTTGGCTGGCTGCATCGCCGGGGCCTGTGCGATGAGCGCATCCCCATTGACTGGGCTTCCAGCACGCCTGCACAGATCCGCGTTTTCACCGCTCAAAAAGAAATCGCCGACGGCTGCTGGGACAAGCTCAAAAAGGCGGATCCTGAGCAAGCTCAACCGCAGACCGAACGCTCACTTCAGCTTCCGGCCAAAGTGAACCTCAAAGTAAACCCCGAGTGAATTCGCCAGAGCTCTGGCAAAACGGCGCTGAGTTTCCGGTGTCTCACGCACATTGGTCCAAGGACACTCCACTTGGATGGCGCTCACAGTGCCGCCTGAGCGTGAGCCATGGGCAGCCACGTCATATACCCCGCTGAAGTAACCCGCCATGAAGGCCGGATTCGCTTTGGAAGGACTGGGCAGGCAGCGAAAGCCGTTGAACTCCAGCAAACCGCCCAGGCTCTGCGGTCCACGCAGCAATTCTGCAAAGCTCTGCGGCGAGCGTTTGTCCAGATCACGGATGCTCGTGGAGGCGATCAACGCCGCATCCGCGTTCAGTTCCGCGTCGGAGTGCTTCAAGATGTCTCCTTTCACCAGATAGCCCAGTTCCACTCTTTGATCCAAATGGCGGTGCCCGTGAATGTCCAGCAGCAGACCCACGCCGTTCTTTTTCATCACCGTGTCGCAGGCTTTTTGAGTGCTGTCATGAAAGCGGTGCCAGGCCGCGATGGCCGTTGGATCACCCTGCGCGGCTTCTTCGAGCTCGCGGTTCGGATCCATTTTCGTGCGGCTCAAACGGGAGATGATCGCGTGCGGCTTGCCCCCGTAGCGCGTCTCCAGTTCTTGAATGATCATTTCAGCCAGAGGTATGGTGTTGGAATCAATGCCGGTCACACCGTAGCGCCGCGCCAGCACGTTGTCCGGCTTCAAGATGCCGCCGTGAGGAACCGTGAGAATGATGGGGAGTGTCCCGGAGCGCACCTCGATGTATGTTTCGAGCTCCGTAGTCTGGGCCTGCAATGCGGCGGCGAAAACAAATAGAAAAAACGGGATGCGCATGATCAATCCCAGTGAAAGACAGTTCCCGGCTGCCTGCCACGTTTTTTCTCGCTCATGATTCATCGCATTCTACTCCCGCTCCTGGTTCTCGCTTCCGCCTCCCACGCCGGCAACTGGCCCGAATGGCGCGGCCCTTCGGCCCAAGGTCACGCCAACGCCTCCGGCCTGCCGGAAACGTGGAGCGAGACGAGCAATGTCGCCTGGAAGACAGAGCTTCCGGGCCGTGGCCATTCAACACCCGTCATGTGGGGCGATCAGATCTGGCTCACCACCGCCCTCGAAAAAGCAGCCACACCTGAGGAAGCCAAACGCCGCCTGGAATCCAACACCGGCGACCAGCCTCTCACCGTGCTGGGTTCCGTCAGCCTGCATGCCCTCTGTGTGGATCGCACCAGCGGCAAAGTCCTCCATGACATCGAGCTGCTCAATGTGAAGGACCCGCAGTGGGCGCATCAGCTCAACAGCTATGCCTCACCCTCGCCCGTGCTGGCAGAGGGCCGGCTCTACGCACACTTCGGTTCCTTTGGCACCGTGGCCCTTGATACGAAAACCTTGAAGGTGCTGTGGAAAAACGAGGAGCTCCACGTCATGCACGAAAACGGCCCCGGCTCCACCGCCGTGCTGCATGGAGACAGATTGATCGCACATTTTGACGGCAGCGATCAGCAGTTCGTCGCCGCCTTTGACACGAAGACCGGCAAGGTCGCATGGAAGGCACCCCGCAGTGGGGACATGGACCCGCGCCCGCAGCAGCGGAAAGCCTATGGCACGCCGCTCGTCGTGACGATCAACGGCCAGCCCCAAGTCGTCAGCTCCGCCGCCAACAACATCTACGGCTATGATCCCGTCACGGGTCAGGAGCTCTGGAAGATCCACTACGGCGAACTCGGCTTCTCCATGTCCACCGTCCCCGTGGCCGACGATCAGCAGATCTATTTCAGCACCGCCTTCGGCAAATCGGCTGTCATAGCTCTCAAATACGCCGGTTTGAAAACGCCCGAAGTCGCCTGGCGCAACAACAAGAACGCTCCCAAGATGTGCTCGCCCGTGCTGCACAACGGCCTTCTCTTCTACGTCGATGACGGCGGCATCGTCAGCTGCGTGGACACAAAAACCGGCGAGGCTTTTTACCGCGAGCGCATCGGTGGAAAGTTCAGCGCCTCGCCGATCATCGCAGATGGCAAACTCTACTTCTGCAGCCGCGAAGGTGTCGTCACAATCATCAACGCCGCCAAGGAGTTCAAAATCCTCGCCCAGAACACCCTCGACGGTCCGATCATGGCCAGCCCCATCGCCGATGGTAGCGCCCTGTTCATCCGCACGGACAAGGCGCTGTATAAAATCGGGAAGTGAACCGTGATTGCGAGGCTTGCACTGCGTCTGGTGATGAATAAATTTTTCACATGACAACAATCGCCCAGATTGAGGACTCGATTCGTGCGCTGCCTGCGTCCGGTTTCCTGGAATTGATGGACTGGATGGAACATCGTCATGTTGAGGTTTTGTGTGAGCAAGGACGCGAGCCTCCCGAACTTGAGGCTGCCTTGCTTAAGGCTCTGGATGGCCCCTGGCATGTGTGGAATGACGATTTGAAAAACCGCATCCGGCAGAACTGGAAAGACAAAGCGGCCAAGGTGGCATGACCGGTTATCGTGTTATTATCAGCGATGAGGCTTTTGCAGATTTGCAGCTTCAGTCATCGTGGTATGCCGAGATCGCCGGTTCTGATATTGCTGAACGCTATCTGAAGTCTTTCGATGAGACGCTGTCTGCTGTTTCAAAACAACCCGACTTCGGAAGGCCAAGGAATTTTGAGCATGCACAGCTTTTCGGATTACGCTCTTTCGGCATGGTGGGTGCGTTTCATGCGCATCTTGTGTTCTACCATTGTGAGAACAATCTCATTCGGATCTTCCGCGTGCTCCAGGGCATGCGTGACCTGCCCCGGCGATTGCTGGAACCGCCGGGGACCGAGTGAGGCGGGTTACTTCAGCGCCTTGCGCAGCACCGGCTCAAAGATCTCCGCCTGACGCAGAAAGCCGAGGTCGGTGCCGTGGGAGGCATCGTTGGAGCCTTCGGCATCGGTGCCGTAGAGTGCATCCCCGCCGATGTAGTGAAGGTTTGCGACTTTCTCCTTCTTGAGTTGCTCGTAGGCGGCCTTCAGGGCGGCGTGGTTGTCATCATGGTATTTGGCCTTCGCAGGCAAGATCCATGAGTTCGTGTTGCGACGGTCTTCGACGAGGATAATCGGCGTGGTGGCGTGCTTGGAGCGCAGTTGCTTCACCAGCGGCACGCATTTGGCCGTGACGTCGGCGGGCCCCATGTTGGGCAGGCAGTCGATGACGATGACGGCAGGATCGAGTTCATTGATGAGATCCCCCACGGCCGCATCCATTTTGCCATTGCCTGAGAATCCAATGTTGATGACCGGACGGTCCAGGTGGCGGCCCAGGATGGCGGTGTGCACCATGCCGGGGCGCGAAGCATTCGCGCCATGCGTGATGGAGGTGCCATAGAAAACGATGGGCTTCTCACGCGGGGCCAGTCCTTCAAACTTGGCATCCGCAGGCACGCCGATCTCCAGTTTCTCGATGCCGTTGTAGAGCGGCAGGTAGGCGGCGAATTCATGCTCGCCCGGGGCCAGGCCTGTGATCAGCACAGCTTCGACATGCTGCTTGTCAGGTTTCGGACAGGCCACCCAGCGCCATTTGCCCTCGGCATCACGTGCATAGAGGTCGAGACCGCTCACGCCCGTGGCAGGCATGGCCGGCATGGCCAGATTCGCTTTGAGGAGATCGTAGCGGCAGTAAATCGAGTTCGCGTTCGTCTTGAAGCGCACCATCATTCCCGCACTGTCGCGGCTGAGGCCCCACACTGCAGGTGTGACGGTTTTCTCAGCCTTCGCCGGCAGACGGTCAAACCAGCGCAGCCGCTCCTGATCTCCCCAGCCGCGTCCTTCCACGCCCCAGCTCGTCACATCATGCCACTGCGCATCCGCAGGAATGGTCGGGCCTTTGGCTTTGGCCGCAGGAGCAGCTGCAGGCGCTTTGGGGGCGGCGGTTTGAGCGAGCAGCGAGGTGCTGACTAAGAGGGCGAGGAGAATGGCTGGTTTCATGAGAACGCATCAGTACGTCGTGCAGCGGCTCGTTCTCACGTCAATCGCGAGACACAGCGGGAACCAACAAATGCAAAATCCTCAGGCGTTTCAGCCGCGCACTTTGGCGAGGGCCTTTTTCGTGGCCTCGTAGGCGGTCTTTTCCCAGGTCGGGAGTGATGCACGGGCAGTGGGGTTCTTCAGCGGAGGGACAGGACCCGGTGCCATGGCAAGACTGCTGGCGATGGCCTTGCCGCTGCGCGCATGGGTCAGGAGACCCACGCTGACACTCTGCTGCTTGAAGTCGGGGGTGGCCCAGACGCGGATGACGGCCTTGAGATGATTGACGGCGGCGAATTTTTTGGCCTCGCTGCGCTCGTTCGCAATGTTCAGGCTCTGCGGGGTCTGCTTCATCTGGGCAAAGGGCACATAGCTGAAGGCGCGGCTGTCATCCAACGCACGCTCCACTCCGCGACGCACCGCCTGATGCACGCGCAGTTCCTCGGGGGTTTCAGATTTGAAATGGGTCAGCGGACGATCACCCGGATGACTTCCGGTGGGACCGATGCCGATGGCCCCCGTGCGCACATGGTTAAGCCGGCCGAGATTGCCTTCCGTGCAGGAGGAGAGTGCCGCTGCGGCGAGCAGACTTGCGAGGAAGAGTGTGACGCGTTGACGGATGTAAGACATGCGTCGTTATGCCACGAAGCCCCCACTTTGTCATGCGGTAACGGTCCAGCTCATGCGTCATCCAGACGCGAAGCGGCGTGCTTATCGGGCGAGCAAAAACTCTTTCGCATTCACCAGACTCCACGTGATGTCCTCCAGCGCAAGCCGCCGGTCTTTGGCGGAGGCGAGAAGGGCTTCCATGACTTTGGCTTCGTCGGCGGTGGGCGCACGGGTCAGGATGGCCCAGTAGAGATCGCGGGTGACGGCGCCGTTGTCGGGATTCTTGAGCAGCGAGCCGAGTCGGTTGTATTTCTGTGAGACGATGTTGCTGACAATGGGGCCGCTGATGAATTGGAAAATCTGGCCAATGGAAGTGTCCGCAGCGCGTTCGCATTCGCAGCTCAGCTCGCGTTTCGGGCGGCCAAATTGGGCGAGGAATGCCTCGGGTGATGTGGGATTGGGGCTGCCTCGGCCATTGTCGGGGCCGGGAATCTGGCTGGCACGTGTGCCGCGGCTCCACCCATTGAAATCCGGCGTGACACGCATCGAAGAGTAGAGCGAATCAATCAGCTGCTCGGCGCTCAGGCGGCGGGGCAGGTGGTGCGAGTAGTTGATGAGATCGGCGGCGTTCGTCTCGTTCGGCGTGCTGTCCAGCTGGTAGGTGCGGCTCAGCATGATGGTGCGAATGAGGTGCCTCAGATCAAAACCGCTGCGGATGAAATCCTGGGCAAGTTCTTCGAGCAGCTGCGGATGGCTGGCGGGATTCGTGAGGCGCATGTCATCCACGGGATCGACCAGACCACGACCCATCAGATGATACCAGATGCGGTTGGCCTGTGCTTTGGCAAACAGAGGATGCTGTGCGCTCGTGAGCCAGTTGGCTGCGGCCTGCAGTTCGTCCTCCTTCTCGGCGAGCTTGGGCATGTCCGCTCCGAGGAACCGGGCCTTGGCCTTGTCTCCAGTCCGCGGGTTTTCGATGTTCAGCTTGGCATTGAGAAAGACCACCTGCTCCCCGTTGAATTCATGCTTGTCGTTTTTATCACGGGGTTTGATGTCGCCGATGATCTTGTAGTCCACCTGCGCAAAAACAGCGGACCAGTTGTAGTAGTCGTCCTGCGTCCAGCGGTCAAAGGGGTGGTTGTGGCACTGCGCACACTGAAGGCGGGTGCCGAGAAACACCTGTGCTGCCGTGGTGGCGCGCAGCTCCGGCGTACGGTTGGCGCGGTAAAAATTCGTTTCGGGCTCGTGATAGGTGCTGCCACGGGAGGCAAGCATGGCCCGCACTATTTCATTGATGGGCCGGTTTCGCGTGATGCCATCGCGAATCCAGTCGTGAAAGGCCTGCACCCCGGTTTTGTCCAGCGTGCGGGATTCGACCTTGAGGACATCGGACCACTTGAGCGTCCAGTAGTCGGCGAACTCAGGCCGCACCATCAGGCGGTCAATCAAGCGCGCGCGCTTGTCGCGGTGCGTGTCGGCCTCAAAGGCGCGCGCTTCATCCGCAGGCGGGATCATGCCGCAAAGATCAAGCCAGGCACGGCGAATGAAGACCTCGTCACTGCACACCGCGCTGGGGTTCATGCGCAGGGTCTTGAGCTTGTTGAAGACGTGCGAGTCGATGTAGTTGTCGCGGCGCGGTTTGCTCCACACAAAAGCCGGATTCTCTTTCACAAACGTCAGCCTCACGGGCACCGATTGATTCAGGAAGCGCACCAGCACGCCTGGCTCGCCAAACTGCAGGCGCTTCACCAGCCCGCTCTTGCTCACATCCACGAGTCCGTTTTGCAGCGGCTCATAGATCGCACGGTCAGTGATGTCGCGCTGCGTGCCGTCGGCGAAAGTCGCCTGCACGGTGATCTGCACCTTGTCCTGCGGCTCGTCCAAAACGAGCTCGGTCGGCGTGACGGTGAGCTTGGTGACTTTCGGTGCCGTGCTGTCATCACGCGGCAGACCCGCGGCGATCCAGTTCCGCAGCACCTGGTATTCCCAGGCCTTCGGATCAAGTTTCTTGCCGCCTTCGTGGGCGATCTGATTCGCGCCTTTGACCAGGATCAGGCTGCGCTCCGGCGCGAAGACATCCACGCGGCGGCCGGAGGCGTCTCGGGCGAGCGCTTTGAAATCGAGATCAGGATCTTGTCCGCGCAGCGAAAGTTTGAAGCCGCCTTTGCCCGTCGCATTGCCATGGCAGGTCCCCAGGTTGCAGCCCGCTTTGGAAATGGCGGCCATCACGTCGTTGCGGAATGACACAGGCTCGGCGGCAGACGCCGACGACAAAGCGACGGCGCTGAGCGCAAAAACCAAGCTGGAGACAGAGCAATTCACAGGGCCGCAAATAACGGCTCAGGAGCAGGTTCTCTTCCAATCAAGCAGGGCAAAACGCCTGCTTCATTTCTCAAAACGGAATGTCGTCGTCTTCCATGCCGTCGGTGATCGGGCCTTCACCGAAGTCATCGTTCTGTGGCGGCGGAGCGGGGCGCTGGGCCGGGCGTTGCTGCTGAGCTGGAGCTGGGCGCTGGGCCGGACGGGCTGCAGGACGATTGTAACCGCCGCCACCACCACCTCCTCCGCCACCACCGCCGGAGTAGCCGCTTTCGTCATCGCCACCACCACCGGCTGGAGCACGGTCACCACCAGGGCTGCCAAGGAATTGCATCTGCTCGCCCACGACGCGCATGCGGGTGCGCTTCTGGCCGGTTTGCTTGTCTTCCCAGGAATCCATCTGCAGGCGGCCTTCGATGAAGACCGGGCGGCCTTTCTTCAGATACTTGCCGGCCAGCTCGGCCATCTTGGCCCAGAGGACCACGTCCACAAAGGTGACTTCCTCCACCTTTTCACCACTGTCGGAGGTGTACACACGGTTCACGGCGAGCCCGATGTCGCACACCGCGCTGCCCTTGGGCGTGTAGCGCACTTCGGGGTCGCGGGTCAGATTGCCGATGAGCATGACTTTGTTGTAGGAGGCCATAATGGGGCATCTTTGCCGCCCGCCGCCCCTGAGGGCAAGAATTTTGTCATTCTCGTGACGTGCAAATCCGTGCCACTCTAGACGCCGATGCTGGAACTTATCGATGGCTTCATCCTCCACCTGGCGACCGAGCGGGGTCTGTCCACGAACTATCAGCTCCTGGTGCGCCGGGTGCTGGAGGCCTTTGCCTCGTGGTTCAAGGCCAGGCACGACTCCGCCAGCGCGGCTGCCGTGACAACGGAGCACGTGAGCGGCTTTCTGGCCCAGAGAAAAAAAGACGGCATCGCTGCGTCCTCGGCCCGGGTCGAACTCATCGCCGTCAAAATCTTCTTCCGCTGGCTCACCGCGCGCAAACACATCCCCTCTGACCCTGCGGACCCGATTCTGCCTCCCCGCCAGGAAAAGCACCTGCCGGACTCCTTGAACGAGCAGGATGTGCGCAAGCTCGTCGAGTCCGTGAACGGCACCGCCCCGTTGGACCGGCGGGATCGGGCCATCCTGGAGCTTTTTTATGCCAGCGGCGTGCGGTTGTCGGAGCTGGCCGATGCGCGGCTGGAAAACCTCAGCCTCGAAGAGGGCTGGATTCGCGTCACGGGGAAGGGCTCCAAGACCCGTCTCTCACCCGTGGGCGGCGCGGCACGCGAGGCCATTGCTGCCTACGTGGAGCATGCACGCCCTGAGCTGGTGGGGCCAAAATCCCAGAGCCACATCTTCATCTCACGCAACGGCACGAAACTGACCACCGCACGCATCCAGCAGATCGTGAAGGAACGCGCCGCGCTCTGCGGCATGGATCCCGCCCGTGTTCATCCGCATCTGCTGCGGCACAGCTTTGCCACGCACCTGCTGAACAACGGTGCCGACCTGCGCGTGATCCAGGAAATGCTCGGCCATGCGGACATCTCCACCACGCAGATTTACACCCACGTGGATCAGGCACGGCTCAAGGACGTGCACCGGCGCTTTCACCCGCGGGCGTGAGCCACCACATCGCCCATGCGGGCATAGACTTCGCGCCCAGCTTGGCTGTGCTTGATCAAATCGTCCGAAAACTGGATTTTACCCGGCTCAAAGATCGTGATGAAGCAGGAGCCACCGAAGCGGAAGTAGCCTTTTTCAGCCCCTTTTTCGACGGCGGCACCCGGCGTGTAAGTTTGCACAATGGAGCCCACGCAGGTGGCGCCGACTTCCAGCAGCAGCACATCCCCGAGGCCAGGCGTGCGCAGCACGGTGATCTCCCGCTTGTTTTCCCAGTGGATGCTGGCCCGGCTGCGCAGGGCGATGGGATTCACCGAATACAGCGGGCCATTGATCAGGCGGGAGGCTCCCGGCGTGCCGGCGCAGGGAAAATGAAAGCGGTGGTAGTCCACCGGACACAGGCGGGAAATCAGCATGCTGCCGTGGGCAAAGCACTCGGACAGCGAGGCATCGCGCAGCAGGGCAGGGAGGTCAAAGCGGGTGCCTTTGATGAAAAAATCGGTGCAACTGGCGATGTCTGGCAGTACAAAATGGCGGCCGTCCGCAGGGAAAGTGATGACATCGTCGCGCGGGGCAATCGGCCGTGCCTGCGGCTTGAGCTTGCGGTAAAAAAATTCGTTGAAGGTGCGGAAGGACTCCGGGGCATCGGCGAATTCGCTGACGTCCAGCCCGTACGTGGCCAGGAAGGGGGCTATTTTTGCCCGGCTGGCCGGGGCGTCCATACGGCTGCCGTACCAGCGGGAAAAAGCCGCCCGTTTCACCAGCGCATGCAGCGGCAGGGCGCCCAGCGGGCTTTCGTAGGTAAAGCGCAGAAAACCCTCCCCATACACGGCCTCCGTTTCGAGTTGGCCGGTGAGGCGATTGTAAAAAGTGATGGGGGCGGCTGGCATGGGACTTGTTCACATAATGCCATGCCAAGAAAACGCCACACGAACAAAACTGGCGACAAACACGATTCGAGGCATAGTCGCGGCCCCTTCCAGCCTGAAAAGTATGACCGAACCCGAAGCCAGCACCGACAACCAGACGCCAAAGCCAAGCGGCCTGGTTGACCTTTCCGATTTGAAACTGATGCCCGCGTGGGTCGGCGAATTCGGCAAAGAAGATAAAATCAAACAACGCTATGCCGATGCAGAAGACCGTCCGCAGCGCGGGGGTCGTGACGACCGCCGTGGCGGTGGCGGCGGATTTGGCGGTCGTGATGATCGTCGCGGCCCACCTCCGCGCCGTGATGGTCCTGGCGGTGCTGGTCCGCGTCCAGCAGGTGCCGGTGGCGGATTCCGTCCCGGTGGTCAGGGCGGCCCGCCGCGCCGTGATGGTCCTGGTGATGACCGCCGTGGTCCACCGCGTCGTTTTGGTGATCGTGATCGCGCAGGCCCGCCACAGCGTGAGTGGGTCGAGATCCCGAAGGATGTGCAGGTCATCATTTTCCCTGAAGACAAGGCGGTGGATGCACTCGCCGCACATGTGCGCCAGACGGGCCACGCATTCAGCATGTTTGATGCCGCACGCCTCGTGCTCGCAGGCGGTGACCGCTTCATGGTGCGCTTCCGCTGCGCCGAAGAACGTCCCACAGGCTTCTACCATGTGCCTGCGGACGGCAGCCTCTTCCTCTCCCGTGATGAAGCGCTCAATCATGTGCTGCGCAGCGCCGCACTGGATGAGTTTTATCGTGTGGAAGAGATCGAACTCGAAGCGCCAAAGGGCGAGTTTGCCTCCGTGGCTGTCTGCGGGATGAGCGGCGAACTCATCGCTCCGCCGAGCCATCACAGCTATCAAACCGGTGTCCTCAGGCTGCACCGTGAGCGCTTCTCGAACATGCCGCTCGAAGATTTCAAACGCCGCATCCGTGTGGAGTCCAATCCGGAGCTCGTCGCGAAGTGGAAGGAAAACATGAGCAAGGGCCGCCGCTGGGTGTGCCTCAAGGGCGAAGTGCCCGAGGGCGGCGAGCCGCTCGCGCTCACTTCCCGTGCCGACATGGAGGCGCATTTCCGCCGCACCTTTGCCAACGATGCCGTCATTGAAGTCCGTGACGCCACCGTGCCGGGGAATATCGACAAGCAGAAGCTTGCTCATATTTTCTTCATCATGATGCGCCAGTCCGTGGATGCGGCTCGGAAGCACCTCTTTGAAATCTCGCAGAAGCTCGGTGCCGGTTTGGAACGCCGTGGCATGAAATTGTTCAAGCGTCGTGCCGGCAAGCAGTTCGTCTGCCGCGTGAAGCCTCGCGCGATCGAGCCAAGCATGGTCTTCTCAGACCGCCTCGCGCAGGTCGTGGAAAAGCTCAAGGCCAACAACGGCATGCCCATGCAGAAGTTGGTGGAGTCGATCGTGCCCTCCCCGGAAGCCCCCGAAGGCACCGCCCCGGATGCGCCGAAGCATCCCACCGAAGAGCAGATTGCCGTCATCAAGGACATCCGCTGGCTCGCGAATGAAGGCTACGTCATCGAATACAGCGACGGCATGGTCTTCCTCGGTGTGCAGGGTGAACCGGCCGCTGCAAAGAAGGAAGCTCCCGCTGCCAAGGCATCTGCGAAAGCCGTTGCTCCTGACGCAGAAGCTGCTGCAGAAACGACTGCTGAAGCAGAGCATGAAGCATCTGAACCCGCGCTGACAGAAGCCCCGGTCGAAGAGTCCATGGCTGAAGCAGAACTGGCAGAGCAGGCTGAAGCTGCCCTCGCGGGCTCCCCAGAGGAAGCACCTGCTGCAGCACCCGTTGCAGAAGCTCCTGCTGAGGAAACTTCCCAGCCTTCTGAACCAGAACTGACTGAAGCCCCGGTCGAAGAATCCATGGCAGAAGCAGAGCTCGCAGAGCAGGCTGAAACCGCCCTCGCAGAATCTTCGGAGGAAGAGCCTGCCAAGGAAGAAGGCGCTGCCTGATTCCTCCATCGGCCAAGGATCACGCGTGCTTGTAGGGTGGGTGTGGCGAAAGCCCGCCCGTCCATGAGCGTGTGGAGACGCTGTGTAGCTCGGCGCCTTCCAGCGCGCCAAACACTCCCAACCTTCCACTCAGCGGCTGCCTTCAACCGCCCACAGCATCTTCACCGTCTGCACCGCGGCTTTGACGTGGTGAACCCGGAAAATCTGCGCGCCACGCTGCATGCCTGCGGCGATGCAGGCCTGGGTGCCCGCATCGCGTTCCAGGGCGGGAATGCCGAGCACATCGCCGATGACCGTCTTGCGTGACACCGGCAGCAGGATGGGCCGCTCGAAACGGTGGAGTCGCTTGAGCTCGCGATAGATCACAAGATTGTCGTCCTTCTGTTTGGCAAAATCGATCCCGGGATCCAGCACGATGTTTTCACGCGGCAGCCCCACGCTCTCCGCCAGCACCAGACGCTGCTCAAAGAAGTGGTCCAGCGTGTCCATGATGCTGTCATACTTCACATGCGTGTGCGGCACCTTCGGCTGGCCGACGCTGTGCATGATGAGCAGGCCCGCGTTGTGCTCCGCGCAGAGCTTGGCGTTGAACGCATCCGGCAGGCCGCTGATGTCATTGATGAGGTCACCCCCATGCGGCAGCACTTCGGCGATGACGTCGCTGCGCCAGGTGTTGATGGAAAGCAGCGGCGCATGAAAGCGGGAGCTGAGCTCCGGCCACTTTTCGAGGAAAGGCAGCAGCCGGTCGATCTCCTCGGACACGCTGATCGCTTCGCGGTTGGTCCGTGCGCTCTCCGCACCGATGTCGATGATGTCTGCACCATCCTGAAGCTGCTGCTTCGCCTGCGCCAGCGCCTGGCCGGGATCCAGCGTGCCGTCGCCGCAGAAGGAGTCGTCATTGATATTCACGATCCCCATCACCAGCGGGCGGCGGGGAAATTCGATGCGGTGCTGTCTTGCCTGCCAGATCATGGCGCCCATGCCTCCGGCAGGGGGACCACCTTGCGCTGACGTTTCTCAAACCGCACGGTGGTCGTGTACCCGACGCTCCGCACGAGATCGAACGCCTTGTTGAAATCCACACCGACATCCGTGGGCAGATGCGCATCCGAATTGATCACGATGGGCACCTTCGCTGCAAAAGCCATCTCCAGCATCTCGCGCGCGGGATAGATCTCGCGCACGTCCTTGCGCAGGCCGGCGGTGCTGACTTCGAGGATGCCGCTGGTGTCCACGAGCGCCTGGATCACCGGTTCGTAGTAGTGTCGCAAATCACCCTCAGGCCGCAGTCCGAAGCGTTTGGCCAGGTCGGGGTGCGCGTGGAAATCGAACTGCTTCGTGCGGATCATCTGCTCATAGAGCTTCCAGTACATGCCCCACATGTGCTCGATGTCAGACGCCGTCTTCCAGCGTGAGACATGCTTCGGATCATCCACCGCGATGCCGTCATGGATGTAATGCACACTGCCAATGAGGTAATCCCAGTCGGCCATGCCCGCCGTCTCATCGATCCACTTCTGATACCCTTCGATGTGGTCGCATTCCAGCGCGAGACGGATCGGGAAGCCCGGCAGCGCCGCACGCGCCTCTTCCACCAGCTCAAAGTAGCGCGGCAGGTCGGAGCGCAGCATGCGCCAGTCATCATACTTCTCCGGCATCGGGTTGTGGTCAGACAGGCCGATCTCCCCGAGGCCGATGCTCTGCGCATGCCGCGCGTAATCGACGGGATTCCCCTCGGCATGCAGGCAAAGCGGCGTGTGCGTGTGGTAATCGGTGAGCATGGGAGTTTTTCGCTGCATTGCGCGCTCTGGCAAGTTGATCGCAGCGACATTTCGCGGCATGAAGGATTCATGCCCACCCTCAAAGCCTTCATTTTCGACCTCGACGGCACCCTGATTGACTCGCTCGCAGACATCGCCGAGTCCATCAACCGGATGCTGGATGCCCGGGGGTATCCGCGCTGCGAGAAGGAAGTGTTCAAGCAGATGGTGGGAGACGGTATGGAGAAACTCGTCGAGCGGGCGCTGCCCCAGGCGGTGCGTAGCGATGAGCTGATCAAAGTCTGCGTCGAGGAATATCGGGCGCAGTACGATCTGCTCTGGCAGGCGCAGACCCGGCCCTACGAGGGCATCCTGGAGATGCTGGCAGAACTGCAGCGCCGTGGCTTGAAACTGGGCGTGATTTCGAACAAAGCGCATCGCTTCACCGTGCCAATGACCGAGCATTTCTTTGGCACGGGAGTGTTTGACCACATCCTGGGACAGCGCGCCGAAGTCCCGCGCAAGCCGGATGCCGCCGGTGCGCACGAGATGGCGTCCTTCCTTGGCTTGCAGACCCATGAAATGGCCTACGTCGGAGATTCGGGCATCGACATGCAATTTGCGAAGAACAGCGGCATGCGCGCCGTGGGAGTTCGCTGGGGCTTCCGCAGCGAGGCAGAGCTGATCGAGTGCGGCGCGGACCTGCTCATTTCGCGTCCTGCGGAAGTGTTCGATCTTTCCTGAAAATATTGTTTCCGCTGGTACTTGAGCGCGGGAAACAGGCCCCCTAATGTCGGGCCGCTGTGAAACTCAAAAACACCCTTCCTCCGCTGCGGGCCGCGCTCGTCCTTGGCATGATGCTGCTGGCTGCTTCATGCCAGTCATCCCGTAAAAAGCCCGCTCCCCCACCGGAGCCGGTGAAAGCCGAATGGAAGTATCCGGGTGAATGGACCGGTGGCAGCAAGCCCATCACTAGCATGGTCATGAACGTGGATGTGCAACGTGTGACCCTGTACAACGGCAGGGACGTTGTTGGCTGGACTTATTGTGCCAGCGGCATCCCCAGCTTCCCAACACCCACCGGCGAGTTCAAGGTCTTGGAGAAAATTAAGGACAAGGTCTCGAATCTCTACGGCAAGGGCTTCGACAAGAACGGCAAGGTGGTGAACTCGGACTTCAAGCAGGGCCGCGATCTGCTGCCCGAAGGCGGCCACTTTGAAGCCGCCAAGATGACCTACTTCATGCGCCTCACCGGCGACGGTGTCGGCATGCACATTGGGCCCATTCCAAAACCCGGGCGCCGTGCCTCGCATGGTTGCATCCGCCTGCCCTCCAAGATGGCGCCAATTCTCTTCGAACACACCGCGGTCGGCACACCAGTGACGATCACGGGCAATGGGCCGGACTATCAGACCTACCTCAAACAATCCGCTGAAAAGGCGAAGGCAAATGCAGCAAAGCTCGCAGCTTCGAAGAAGAAAGCCGCTGAGGCCGCCGCCGCAGCTACGGCCGTCACGACGCTGGCTCCTGATGATCCCAACGGTCCGAAGGGCGGAGTGACAACACCGCCTGCGGGTACGACGCTTCCCGGCACAACTCCTCCGATCGGAGCCCCTCCCGGCACCCCCGCTCCATCCCCGCTCGAAGTGAAACCTGCAGAACCGGCCAACCCAGCGCCGCCAGCGAACAACTAAGCGAACGACAAGCTCAACTAACAAGAGGGGGCGGCAGCAATGCCGCCCTCTTTTTTGTGCTTAACAGTCCATCGAAAAACTTACTCGAGTGGATTCCAGAGCATGGCTCGCAAGGAGGAGGGGATCATCGGGAGATCCCCCGTTTGGAATGAATGAACAAGGGCCAGCCTGAAGGGATCATGATGCCGCCACTTCAAGCGCCCAGGAGCGCGTCATCTTGAACAATGGCTTGAGTCCAAGAATAAGGCCATGCCGGACGCAGGCCAGCATTGAATGGCAGTACATTTCTCCCCTGCCTGCAGGCAGCGTTTGCTCCGGACTTCTTATTCCGGACCGCTGAAAAATTACCTTTCTCGATTCACCTCCTTCGGCAAGGCAGGCGCAAAACGCCTGCCTTGCCATGGAGATGGATGATGGGGACCGAAACGAAGACCTTTCGAAATTCCGATTACTTCTTGCCGGCAGCCACGGTCGCAGCGGCGATGGCCTGCTGGGCTTTGAGCTGCTCGATCTGTGCATCCAGCACCTGGTGCTTGAGGCTGGTACCGCTCCTCTTGGCGTACCACAGCACCAGCGGAGAGGCGATGAAGATGGAGGAGTAGGTGCCGAGCAGCACGCCGATGGTGATCGGCATGGCGAACTCAAGCATGGCAGGATTGCCGAGGAAAAGCAGCACGATCATCGGCGCCAGGGCTGTTGGGCCGGTGAGGAGGGTTCGGGAGAGGGTCTTGCAGATGGCCTCGTTCATCATGTCGCGCATGCTTCCGCCCGTGCCCTTCTGAATGGTTTCACGGATACGGTCAAACACCACGATGGTGTCATTGATGGAGTAACCGGCGATGGTGAGCAGCGCGCCCACGTGGATGATGCTGAGCTCCTGGCCAAACAGCACGCACAGGCCGGGCACCATGAGCACGTCATGGAACAGCGCGACGATGGCACCGACGGCGAAGGCAAACTCATACCGCATCAGCAGGTACACAAAGATCGCGATCAGCGCGGCGAACATGGCCCACATGGATTGCTTGGCGAGTTCGGTGCCGATCACGGAGCCCACCGTTGCGATGCTGGTGCCGGCGACGGTGTCTTTGTTCCATTTGCCGGTGATCGCATGCTGGATCACCGCTCCGCTGTTCTCTTCGCAGCGGATGCTCAGGTTTTCTGTGCCGCCCGCGCTCTTGCGCTGGATATAGTAGCTGCCGAGGGGTTTGCCGTCGTCCTGCTTGAGTCCTTTGAAAAGGGCGTCGAAATCGGTGTCGGGGATGTCCTTGCCCTTGGCCAGCGTCACGTCGACACGGCTGCCACCGCGGAAGTCGATGCCGAAGCTTGCGTCCCACTTGTAAGCAAGCGTGCCAAACGAAATCGCGGTGACAACGAGTGAGGCGATGATGAATTTGGGAGCCGAGGACAGGATGTCGAAAACCTTGTCCGGGATGATTTTGGTCGTGTGAATCTTCTTCAGGATGTTCTTGTCCACCACCCACATGAAGATCACGCGGGTGACGATCAGCGCGCCGATCATCGAGGAGATCAGACCGATCATGAGCGTGACGGCGAAGCCTTTGACCAGACCGCCCGAGATGAGGAACAAAATTAACGCTGAGATGAGCGTGGTGATGTTGGAGTCGGCAATGGCGGAAAAAGCCTTTTCATAAGCGGCTTCCAGCGCGGCGGCGAAAGTCTTGCCCGCCTCCATTTCCTCACGAAGTCGTTCATAGATCAGCACGTTCGCATCCACCGCCATGCCGATCGTCAGCACGACACCAGCAATACCAGGCATGGTGAGCGTGAAGCCAAACAACGCCATCGCACCGAACAGGATCGCGATGTTGATGACCAGACCGACAATCGCCACAAGACCGGCGAGACGGTAGATGAACATCATGAAGCAGGTGGTGATGATCAGCGCGGCGACGCCGATCCACTTGCCCTGATCAATGGAAGACTGGCCGTAAGCTGAGGACACCGAGCTCTCAGACAGGATCTTCATTGGGTTCTGCAGCGGGTTGCTCAGCAGCGTGGCCAGCGTGTCAGCCTCCTGCTGGGAAAAACCCTTGCCGCCGCCGCCGGAGATTTCCGCCCTGCCACCGTATTGCTTGGCCTGCAGCCGGGGTGCGGAGTGAATCTGGCCGTCCACAATGATGGCCATTTCCTTCTGATAATGCACAGCGGCCAGCTCATCAAAAAGCTTGGCTCCGGCACTGTCAAACTGGAGTGACACCTTGTTGCCTTCGGCATCGACGGTGCGGAAGGCCTTGGAAACATATTTTCCTTCGATATCAGCCGAATCGCGGACGAGTTCAGACCGGTTGATCACCGTGCCATCTTTACCCGTGATAGGAGTACTGTAGAACATTTCGATCCAGCCCGGCTCCTTGATGCCGCCGCGCGCCTTGATCTGTTCCAGCTTGGCCTGGCTGTCTGGGTGCACCCTGCGGAACTCGAGGTGCGCCACGGTCTGAATCTTTTCGCGCACTTCCTTGATCTCCACTTCGGTGATGCCGGGCATCTGAATCACGATCCGGTCAGCTCCTTCAGGCTGCATGGTGAGATCCTTCGAAGCGTCAGCATTCAGACGTTTTTCAAGAATCGCGATCGCCTGCTGCACATCGCTGCTGGTCACTGCCTTGGGGCTGCCGTCATCATTCTTGCCTGGAGCAAGCTGAACGATGAACTCGCTGCCGCCCTGAAGGTCGATGCCCAGCTGGAGTTTCATCGCTTCGATCGTATAGATGGCCGAGAAGGCGGTGAGGATGATGAGGAGCGTGCCCACGCGCCGCTTGGTCGTATGCACGGCGGTGCCGACATAGACGAGCAGCATCATTAACAGGGAAGCACCGACAAAAAAGGTGGCGAAGGGATTCATGGACAGGTTGGCAGGTGGGTTGGGAAAATCAAAAGGGCCGCTTACGCTTCGGTCGCTTCAACGACGTCGGACTTTTTCGTCACGGCGGCGATCTTGACGCGCTCGAATTCGACTTTGACGTTGTCGGCGATCTTGACCATCACAGTGCGGTCTTTCACGCTGGTGATGATGCCGTGCACGCCGCTTTCCATGATGACGTGGTCGCTCACGCCCACGCTGGCGATCAGCTTCTGGTGCTCTTTCATGCGCTTCTGCTGCGGGCGGAAGATGACGAAATACATCACCACGATCATGAGGATCGGCAGCATCATCGGGCTGCCAAGGAGGCCGCCTTGGGCTCCAGCAGGTGCGGCCTGGGCCAGAAGAAGGGTGTTTTCGAGAGGGATGGAGATCATGATTCGGGAACTGCGGTGGTGGACTTATATTTCGCGACGACCTCAGCCCGGAACTCGGCGAAACAACCCTGATCGATCGCTTGACGTGCCCTGGACGTGAGGGACGCGTAGAAATGCAGGTTATGCAGAGAAATCAACCGCAAACCCAGAATCTCCTGTGCCTGCACCAAATGGCGGATGTACGCCCTTGAAAAGCCCTGGCAGAGCGGATGGGTGTCTTCGGAAATGGGGCGGAAATCCTTCGCATAGCAGGCATTTCGCAGGTTCATCAGGCCCTCATGGGTGAAGGCGGCGCCATTTCGCGCCAGCCGCGTAGGCAGCACACAGTCAAACATGTCGATCCCGCGTGCGATCAGCTCGATCACCTGCGGCGGCGTGCCCAGCCCCATGGCATAGCGGGCTTGGTTCGCAGGCAGATGCGGCGTCACCCACTCGGCGATGCGCATCATGTCCTCTTCCGGCTCGCCCACGCTCAGTCCGCCGATGGCGTAACCGTCAAACCCCATGGCCACCAGCTCACGGGCGGATTTTTCACGCAGCTCCTTATAGACACTGCCCTGCACGATGCCGAAGTGCTGCTGCGCCCCGCCGCCAGTCTGCGGCCGGTGTTCGTCAATCCAGGTCCGGCAGCGCTTGGCCCAGCGCAGGGTCAGATCAAGACTCTTCTCAGCCTCCTTGGCCTCGCATGGGTAGGGCGTGCATTCATCAAACAGCATCGCCACGTCTGAGCCCAGCGTCGCCTGAATCTCCATCGAGGTCTCCGGGCCGATGAACATCGCCGTGCCGTCGAGGTGGTTTTGGAAGTGGCAGCCCTCCTCTTTGATTTTCCGCAGCTTCGCCAGCGAGAACACTTGGAATCCGCCGCTGTCCGTCAAAATCGGCCGGTCCCAGTTCGCGAACTTATGCAGCCCGCCCGCCGCCTGCATGATCTCCATGCCGGGGCGTACAAAGAGGTGGTAGGTGTTGCCGAGGATGATCTGCGAGTTCAGCGCCTTCAGCTCTTCCGGGTGCATGGCCTTCACCGTGCCCTGAGTCCCCACGGGCATGAACACCGGCGTCTCCACCACGCCATGGGGCGTCGTCAGCCTCCCGCGGCGGGCGTGGGATGAAGGATCGGTGGCAAGAAGCTCAAAAGACATGGTGGAACCGCAAAAAGGGCGCTGACACTCGTCGATGTGGCGGAAAGAGCAAGCATGGTGCGTTGTTCGCCAAAAACTTCAGGAGAATCCCCATCAGTATTGGCGCACAAACTTAGATTTTACCGAAATTTCGTTTTTGGCTCTTCCGCATGGACCCGGCAGACGGCCCCGCCGTGGAGCAGACGATGCGTGAGGCGATGCGCATCGGCACGCGTTCCAGCCAGGGGCAGGCTGCACAACTTTCCTCCAGCCAGCAGCAACGCAGGAGCCATCATAAACTTCAGCACCGGTAACCTGCGGATTCAAAATACCTCCAGCGTCGCAGGCGCGTCCTCGCCCTGATTAGTTCTGCAGGGTTTGCAGCGCGAGCTTGCGCTCCTACCCGCATACCGCTAATCTCGCCGCCCTTATGCTCAGAGCCGGTATTGTAGGCCTTCCTAACGTTGGCAAATCCACCCTTTTTAACGCTGTCACCCGCACCCGCAAGGCGGAGGCAGCCAACTATCCATTCTGCACCATCGAGCCGAACACCGGCGTCGTCACCGTGCCGGATGAGCGCCTCGCCGTGCTCTCGAAGATCTCCGGGTCCTCGAAACTGGTGCCTGCCGCCATCGAGTTCGTGGACATTGCCGGTCTCGTCAAAGGCGCGAGCCAGGGCGAAGGCTTGGGCAACAAATTCCTCAGTCACATCCGCGAAGTGGACGCCATCGTCCATGTGGTCCGCTGCTTTGAAAATGGCGACATCACCCACGTCAGCGGCACGATTGACCCCGTGCGTGACATCGAAGTCATCAACACCGAGCTCATTCTCGCCGACATGGACGCCATCCAGCGCCGCAAGGACAAGGCTGAAAAGAATGCGAAAAGAGGCGAAAAAGACGCGAAGGCCGAACTCGCCATCTGCGAAAGGCTGATCCCGCATTTCGACGCCGGAAAGCCCGCCGTGACGCTCGAAATGACCGAGGAGGAGCGCAAGCTGGTGAAATCCTTCTTCCTGCTCAGCTCCAAGCCCTGCATCTTCGCCTGCAACGTCGCCGAGAACGATCTCGCGACCGCTTCAAACGATCCTGACAACCATCCCTTCGTTGGCAAGGTGCGTGAATACGTAAAGCATGCCCACGAGGCCAGCGCCGTCGTCGTCAGCGCTGCCATCGAAAGCGAGTTGATCGACCTTAGCGACGAAGAAGCCAAAGCCTACCTCTCCGACATCGGCGTGACGGACAGCGGCGTCTCCCGCCTGATCAAGGGCGTCTATGACCTCCTTGGCCTGCAGACCTACCTGACCACCGGTGAAAAGGAAACCCGCGCCTGGACCATCGTCAAAGGCATGAAGGCTCCCCAGGCCGCTGGCGTCATCCATGGCGACTTCGAACGCGGCTTCATCGCCGGCGAGATCGTCCATTTCAATGACCTCGTCGAACTCGGCTCCAATGCGAAGGCAAAGGAAAAGGGCAAGTGGCGCATCGAAGGCAAAGAATACGTCATGCGTGACGGCGACGTCGTCGAATGGCGCTTCAACGTCTGATGTGGAGCGGGCGCTCCAGCCCGCAGCATGAGTTTCATGGCGGGCAGGAGTGCCCGATGTACCTCACTCTCTCCAAGTCCGGCCTTGGCCCGTTTCGAACGCGCGTTGCAGACTGCCGAAGAGCAAATTGAGCTTGGCTTCGTCCTTAAGGACAAACTCGACCGTATGCGCATGCGTGGACGCCGGATAGTTTTTCACTACTTTCGGGGTGACCAGATCGGGCGAGATGCGTCCGGCCGCCTGCTCAAACAATCCCTTCGCCTTTTCCAAGGCTTGAGTGCCGACACCCACCGTGTTGCTGCCAGACTCCGGCTTGTAAGGCTCAAGATAGTAAAAACGCACGATCATGGCGGAGTTGAGCGTCAGGTTCACTTCCACAACACGGGCCACGCCATCGGAGATGTACTCATGCTTGGAAAGCGCGATGATGGCGTTGCAGCGCACGATGTAGTTGCCTCCGTTGAATTTCCCCTGCCACAGACCGTCCTGCGTCACAGCATCCTGTGGTGTGGTCTGGCTGCTGGGCGCGGCGGTTTGCGCTTGAAGAGAAACGGTCAAAAACAACGAGAGGCTGATGAGAAGAGCTTTCATGGGAAGGTTAGGAGGTAAGACTAGCACGACAGAGGCGTAAAAGAACAACCCTTTATTTACGAGAATGTTTCTGGCTAAAGAATCCGGGGGCCGGAAAGGCCCATCTTCGAAAGCGGCATCATCCATTCAGTTTCAGCCTCGGACTGCGTATTATTATGGAGTTCAACCCCCACGCGCACCATGTTCAAGTTCTCCGGCCAAGGCTCCATCACCAATTGCGACGGCATTTCGCGTCGTGATTTCCTGCAGGCAGGCGCCCTCGGCGCCATCGGGCTGACGATGCCCGGCTTCGCCAAACTAAAGGCGGAGGGCAAAGTGGACTCCAAAAAGAGCAACAAGGCCTGCATCATGATCTTCAATCTCGGTGCCCCGAGCCAGCAGGATCTCTGGGATATGAAGCCCGATGCGCCGAGCGAGATTCGCGGCCCCTTCAAACCCATCCGCACCAAGAGCAATGCTTTCGAAATTTCCGAGATCCTGCCACTGCACGCGAAGATCGCGGACAAATTCAGCCTCGTCCGCTCCTGCTACCACACCGCAGCCGCAGTGCATGACACCGGGCACCAGATGATGCAGACGGGCCGCCTTTTCACCGGCGGAGTGAACACACCGCACGTCGGCAGCGCCCTGGAATTTCTCCAAGGGCGCCGCAGCGATCTGCCGGCGCATGTGATTTTGCCCGAGTCGATGGGCCCCACCGGTGGCAACATGCCCCACGGTCAGGACGCCGGATTCCTCGGCAAAGCCTACGATCCCTTCGTTCTGAACGCTGACCCTGCTGTCAAAGATTTCAAAGTGCCCGATCTCCTGCCTCCCAAGGAAATCGGCGAGGTTCGCCTCGAACGCCGCCGCGAATTGCGTGAACTGGTGGACAGCAGCGTGCGCAATTTTGAATACAGCGAGCAGGCCAAGCTCATGGATTCCAATTTCGAGTCCGCCTACCGCATCATGACCAGCACGCAGGCCCGCGAGGCCTTCGACCTTACCAAGGAGCCGCTCAAAGTCCGCGAGCGTTACGGCATGAACCGCTTCGGCCAGAGCTGCCTGCTCGCCCGCCGCCTCGTTGAGCGGGGCGTTCGTTTCGTCACCGTAAACACCTTCATCACCGTCTTCGGCGAGATCACCTGGGACATCCACGGCTCCAAGCCCTTCACCAGCATCGAAGGCATGCGCGACATCGTCGCCCCCATGTATGACCAGGGCTACAGCGCCCTCATCGAGGACCTTTTCCAGCGCGGCATGCTTGACGACACCATGGTCACCTGCCTCGCCGAATTCGGCCGCACGCCCAAGATCAATCCCGCCGGTGGCCGCGACCACTGGCCGAACTGCTGGACCGTCAACTTCGCCGGCGGCGGCATCAAAGGCGGCGAAGTCATCGGCAAATCCGACGACATCGGCGGCTACCCCACCGAACGCCCCGTCGCACCGAAAGAAATCGTCGCGACCATCTACCAGGCCCTCGGCATCGATCTCACCACCGAGCTTCCCGGACCACAGGGCAGGCCCTATCCTGTCGTCGATTTCGGCACGCAGGCCATCAAAGAGCTGTTTGCGTAGAACGAGCATACGCCTCCCGCCAACCCTCATCGTGTGTCATCCATGACGTTTCGTTCCTTCATCGCCTTCGCGGCTCTCACTTCGGCGGCTGCCGCCGAAGCCCCGTCCTTCCGCAACACCATCCAGCCCATCCTCACGCGCTACGGCTGCGCCATGGGCGCGTGTCATGGAGCCGCCGCAGGGCAGGGGGGCTTTCGTCTTTCCTTGCGCGGGTTCGATGACGAGGGGGACTGGATCTCCGTCACGCGCAGTGCGAATGGCCGCCGCCTCACCATGGAAGATCCGGCACGCAGTCTGTTTTTGCTCAAGGCCGTCAAAGCAGTGCCGCACAAGGGTGACAAGCGCTTCGAGGTGAACTCCCCGGAATACAAGGCCATCACTGACTGGATCGCCGCAGGTGCGCCGGGACCCAAGGCCAGTGATCCCCTCATCGTCGCGCTCGATGTGGAGCCGAAACAGCTGGTGACGAGGCCCGGCATCACGCTGCCGCTCAAAGTCACCGCGAAATTCAGCGACGGCCACAGCGAGGACGTGACGCGCTGGGCCAAATACAACGGCGTCAACGCCAGCGTCGCCACCGTGGACGAGCATGGCGTCGTCAAAACCACCGGTCGGGGTGAAACAGTCATCAGCGCCTGGTATCTCAGCCGCCTCGCCGTTTCCACGCTGGTGGTGCCGAGCGATGCTGCAGTTGATCAGGCGGCATTCGCCCAGATGAAGCCACGCAATTTCATCGACGAACAGGTGCTGACAAAACTGCGCGCCCTGAACATCCCGCCCTCCGGCCGCGCGGAAGACCACGAATTCCTGCGCCGCGCCTTTCTCGATACCATCGGCATTCTGCCCACGCTGGAGGAAGCCCGCGCCTTCCTCGCGGACAAAGCCGCCGACAAACGCGACCGCCTGATCGAAGCGCTGCTGCAGCGGCCTGAGTTCGTGGATTACTGGTCGCACCGCTGGAGCGATCTGTTGCTCGTCAATGGCGACAAGCTCATGCCGCAGGCCATGTGGTCCTACTACAACTGGATCCGTCGCAACGTCGCCGCGAACACACCGTGGGACGTCATGGTGCGCGATCTTCTCACCGCCACCGGCAGCACGCTGGAAAATGGCGCGGGCAATTTCTTCATCCTGAATGACGAGCCCACCAAGTGCGCCGAAACCATCAGTGTTGCCTTCCTCGGTACCTCCATCGCCTGCGCCAAGTGCCACAACCACCCCATGGAAAAGTGGACGAACAATGAGTACTTCGCCTTTGCCAACATGCTCTCCCGCGTGCGCACAAAGAACGGTGCGCAGGCCGATGAACGCGTGCTCTTCTCCGCCGCCGATGGCGAACTCGTGCAGCCACTCACCGGCAAGCCGCAGGCACCGCACCCGCTGGATGTCACGACGGCTGTCTCCATGACTTCCACCGAAGACCGCCGCGTACCCCTCGCAAAATGGCTCACCAGCGCCAATAATAAGCTCTTCCAGCGCGCCATCGTGAACCGCGTGTGGGCTAACTTCTTCGGCTCCGGCCTCGTCGAAGCCGTCGATGACCTGCGTGTGACAAATCCCGCCAGCAATGAGCCGCTCTTCGCCGCCGCCTGCGAGCATCTGGTGAAGCAGAAATTCGACCTGAAGGCCCTCATGCGCACCATCCTGCAAAGCGAGACCTACCAGCGCAGCAGCATCACCCAGCCGGAAAACATCACCGATCTTCGCTACGGCTCGCACTACGTGCCGCGCCGCCTGAAAGCCGAAGTCCTGCTCGACACTGTTTCCCAGGTCACCGCTGCACCCACCACCTTCAAGATCGACAAACGCAACGCCAACAAAGGCACCAGCGAAAGCTACCCCATGGGCTTCCGCGCCCTGCAACTGCCAGACAGCAACATCGCCAGCTACTTCCTCAAGAGCTTCGGTCGTGCCGACCGCGTGGCCACATGCGAATGCGAACGCACCAATGAACCCAGCATGGCCCAGGCCCTGCACATCTCCAACGGCGACACCCTCAACCAAAAACTCGCCCAAAAAAACAACCGCCTCGATGCGCTGCTCTCCAGCAAGCTCAGCAATGAGAAGATCGTCGAAGAAGCCTACCTCATCGCCCTCGCCCGTCTCCCCACCGAACGCGAAATCACCAAGACCAGCGCGATGCTCGCCACCGCCAAACCCGAAGACCGTCGCACTACCCTGGAAGACATCTTCTGGAGCCTGATGGGATCGAAGGAGTTTTTGTTCAATCACTAACCACGAGCCTTGCATGCGCCTGTTCCGTTCCATCTTTCTCCTCGCGGTTTTCTCCAACACCGCCCACGCCCAGACCGTGGACTACACCAAGCAGATCGTTCCACTCTGGGACACCTACTGCATCGACTGCCATGACGATACGGACGCAGATGGCGAGTTCCGCCTGGACACTTTTGCAAACTTGATGAAGGGCGGCAAAGAGGGCGCGGCCATCGTTGCGGGCAAAGCCAATGACAGCATGCTGGTGAAGTTTCTCGAAGGTCATTCAGGCCGTGGCGGGAAAAACGAATTCATGCCACCCGGCAAGCGCGAAAAACTCAAACCCGAGGAGATTGCGTTGATTAAGACCTGGATCGACACCGGTGCCAAGGGGCCGGTCCTCGCCGAGACGAAGCCGACGCCGCGGGAGGTCATCACCCAGAAAATCATGCCAACGGTGCCCCTGAAGCATGCGATCCAGGCCGTGGCTTTTTCGCCAAAAGTCCAGCTCGTCGCAGTGGGCCGTTACGGCGAGGTTGCGCTGCTCAATCCTGTCACTCGGGCCATGGTGCGCAAGCTCACGGGCTTCAAGGGCAAGGCCAATGCCATCGCGTTTTCACCGGATGGCGCCACGATGTATGCCGCCGGCGGCGAGGCAGGGATCGTGGGCATCGTGAAGAGCTGGAAGACCAGCGATGGCACGCCCCTGCAGTCATTCGAAGGTCATCTCGATGCCGCCTATGCCCTCGCTGTGTCGCCCGATGGTAAGATGATCGCTACAGGGGCCTACGATCAAAAAATCCGCCTATGGGATGCTGCGACGGGCAAGGAGCTCGCCCTGCTCAAAGGCCACAACGGCGCGGTGAATGGCCTCTCATTCCGTCCGGATGGCAAGGTGCTCGCAAGCGCCAGCGCCGACCGCACCGTGAAGCTCTGGAGCATCCCGGGTGGCCAGCGTCTCGACACACTCTCACAACCCACCAAAGAGCAAACCAGCGTCGTCTTCAGCGCCGATGGCAAGCACCTCTTCGCCGCAGGCGGTGACAATCGCATCCGCCAATGGCTGATCAGCGCCGATGCCAAAGAGGGCACCAACAAGATCATCACCAGTCGCTTCGCCCATGAAGGTGGCATCCTAAATCTCGCGGTGTCCATCGATGGACAATTGCTCGCCTCCACCTCCACCGACAAGTCGCTCAAGATTTGGAACACCGCCGATCTCACGGAAAAGATCCCGCTGGAAAAGCAGCCTGACTGGTCCTCCGCACTCGCCTTCACCGACAAAGCACAACTCGTGGCCGGTCGCGTGGATGGCAGCCTCAGCGTCTACGAATCCACCACCGGCAAGACGGTGATGGCCCCTGCACCTGCGAAGCCAGCCATGGTCGCCAAGACCGAACTCATTCGCGTCACCCCACGCGCCGCACACATCGGTGGCGAGCTGTTGGTGACCTTTGCTGGCAAAGGCTTCACTCAAGACACGCAAGTCATGGCTTCGCATCCCGGACTGCAAGTGCAGCTCATCAAAACCTCGGTCAAACCCACCACGGCCCGCGTCAAAATCACCGCCGGTGCCGAAGTGCCGCGCGGCACATACGAAGTCTGGCTCAAGAGCGCCGGTGGCGAATCAGCACGGATGAAAATCTATGCCGATGATCTTGCCCCCGCCATCACACAGGCGGCTGATTTCAAAACGGCCCCGCTCAGCGTCCCTTCGTTGCCCGCCAGCCTCTGGGGCACCCTCACCGAGATCGGCCAGCATGACGCCTATCGTTTCAAAGCCAAAGCCGGCGAGGAACTCGTCTTTGATCTCGCCGTCGCACAGGTAGGCAGCATGGCGAAATCACCGGCCATCGAGATCATGGACACGAATCGCACCGTGCTCGCCGTGAATCGCGGTCTCGACAGCGGCAGCGATCCCTTCCTCGCATGGAAAGCGCCTGCGGATGGTGACTACATCGTGCTCGTGAGCAACACCACCATGGATGGCAGCGCTGATCACGCCTACCGCCTCACCCTCGGCGCACTGCCCTACGTCACCGCCTGGTCACCCCTCTTCGCGCAAATCGGCAAGGACACAAAAGTCACCCTCATCGGTCATCACCTCGGCGACAAAGCCACCGTGATGATGAAGCCCGACAAGGAAGGCCAGATGAGCGTGCCGCTCGATGCCAAGGCCTTGCGTTTCCGCTCCATGCCCGCGCTGCGCGTAAGCGCGCTTGCTCAAATCGAAGAAGTGGAAAGCAATGACGACATTGCCAAGGCACAAAACGTCACCGCGCCTGTCACGGTGAATGCAATCCTGGCAAAAGCGAACGACACCGATTGCTTCGCCTTCGACGCCAAAAAAGGCCAGACGTGGATCATCGAAACACTCGCAGACCTTGCCGGTTCACCCGCTGACACAAAACTGGAAGTCCTGCATGCCGACGGCAAACCTGTGCAGCGCATCCTGCTCCAAGCCGTGCGCGACAGCTATAATAACTTCCGCAGTGTCGATGCCAACAACCCCGACATACGCCTGCAAAATTGGGAGGAAATGGAGCTGAACGAGTTCGCCTACTTCAATGGCGACGTGATGAAAATCATCCGCATGCCGCGTGGCCCGGACGGCGGCTGTTTCTTTTACACCACGGGTGGCAAACGCCGCGCCTACTTTGACACCACGGCAAATTCGCACTCGCTCGACGAGCCATGCTACATCGTCGAGCCCAAGCCCATCGGCAGCCAGATCGTGCCAAACGGCCTGCCTGTCTTCACTCTCAACTACACCAACGACGACAGCGGCGACCGCAAGCTCGGCAGTGACTCCCGCCTCACCTTCACCGCACCAGCGGATGGTCGTTACATCATCAAAGTCTCTGACACCCGCGCCTGGGGTGGTGAGCGCTACGTCTATGCTCTTTCCATTCGCCAACCGATGCCCGATTTCAGCGTGAAACTCGCCGGCATGAATCCCACCGTCATGCCCGGTGCCTCCGTCGGCTTCTCTTTCCGCGCAGATCGCACTGATGGCCACGATGATCCCATCCAGATCGAAGTCACCGGCTTGCCCGCTGGTTATTATGCCTCCTCACCGCTCCTCATTGAAGCCGGGCACGATCTGATCAGCGGCAGCCTCCACGCCGCGCCAGATGCCGCTGCAAACGCCGATTGGAGCAAACTCAAGATCACCGCGAAATCCAAAGCCTTCACGCATGACGCTGGCACTTTGGGCAAAGTCACACTCGGTGCCGCACCGAAGTTCATCATCGTCATGGAGCCTGATGCCGGTGGCAAGCCGGTCATGCGCGAGATCAAAGACGAAACCAAGCCCCTCGAAATCACCCTCGCCCCCGGCCAAACCGTGAAGGCATGGATTCGCGCCGTGCGCATGGGCAACGACGGCATCCTCAGCCTCGATGTGCATGGCCTGCCTCATGGCGTCATCGTCGATGACATCGGCCTTAATGGCGTCCAGATCCGCGAGAAAGAAAATGAGCGCCCCATCTTCTTCCGCGCCGCCAACTGGGTCAAAGACCAGGACAAACTCATCCACGCCGCCCTGAGCTCCGCTAGAAACGAACACGACAGCGCCGGATTGCAGACGAGCTTTCCGATCTTGATGAAGATCCGGAAGCCCGTGGGTGTTGCGGGGAGGTGAAGCGTAAGCTTACTGTGCCGCGATGATCAAATTGATTGGCTTCGTTTTTCCGATTTTCTGTTTGGGTGCGTGCAGCGTTAACAAGCTGCCCTCTTCCTCGCACGAGGACCAAAACTCGCCGAATAGTCCTGCCCGCATTGCAGCCTATAAAGCCGAGTATGCATCCAAGCATGCGATGAACCGGTGCGATAAAAGTGAGCTTCCAGCCGTCCAGCGCCATCCGTTCGAGGTGAACCATGTCAAACCTCTTGCTTTGTCACGGCAGTTAAAGCTCAGCTTGAAGTTGGGAAGAAGAATAGACCAGCCTGGCACCTACACGTATCGAACCACTTCAAACTTCATCTTGGCGTCCTCGATTGGGAAGGAACTTGCCCGAGCTGAAAGCATGACGTTCAAGACACAGTACGGAGGAAATGGCGACCGGGTCAAAGTGCTGTTCACACCTGTTGAAAACTGTGTTCTTGTTGAAGAGGAAATAGGAGGGGCCGGTAGCATGATCCGACATGTTGTTTTTATTCCAGCAACGCCACAAGAAACAAGCGCGGCGTCCACTTCATGGCGGGCATTTCATCTGGACCTGCCTGAACGGGATTTTGGAGTGGGAGAAGGTGAAGACATAGGCACTGTGCACGGAATTTCGGGCGGCAAAATTTTCGTGGAAATGGATGGCATTTTTTACGCATTCCCGTTGGACAAGTTTATCACAACTTCACTTGGCGTTTCAACCGGCTAGAGACTCATGGTTGCAGGGGCGGAATAATATTTCCACGCTACAAACCACCGTGCATCCGCGTTCCCATCCCCCTCATGAACCGCCGCCATTTTCTCAAGCAATCCCTCGCCTCCACCGCCTACATATCCGCGCCCGCCATCCTGAGTGCACGCTCCCCAAACTCCATGTTCCAGGTCGCCTCGATCGGAGTCGGCGGGATGGGAGCCGTGACGATGATGAGCGTGCTGCAGCACTCCAAAGTGCGGCTGGTGGGCATGTGTGATGTGGACGCGAAGACACTCGAACTCGCCCGCGGCGGCAACGCGACCCGGCGGAAAGAACTGCAAGACCCCGATGCCGCCAAACGCCTCGAAGGCGCGGCACCCTTTCGTGATTATCGCGAGATGATCGCCAAGCTGGGCGACAGCATCGACGCGGTGACGATCGGCACGCCGGACCACATGCATGCGGCCATGGCAGTGACGGCGCTGCGCGCAAAAAAGCACGTCTATCTGCAGAAGCCGCTCACCCATCACATCCATGAGGCGCGGATTCTCGGCGCCGAGGCCGCAAAGGCTGGAGTCACCACCCAGATGGGTACTCAGGGCCATTCCAGCGTCGAAACCTCGCTCGCCGTCGATCTCATCAAAAGCGGTGCCATCGGCAAGGTGAAAGAAATCATCTGCTGGGAGAATAAAAAAGCCAACTGGTGGCCCAAAGTCACCGAACGCAAAGCACTGGCCGATCCGGTGCCGACGAATCTCGATTGGAATCTGTGGCTCGGCGTGGCCAATGAAGTGCCATTTCTTGACGGTGCCTATCATCCCTCCATGTGGCGCTCTTGGGTCGATTTCGGCGTCGGCATGATGGGGGATATGGGCTGCCATTATTTCGATGTCGTCTTTGCCTGTCTCGGCCTTGCGGCTCCCACCCGCGTGCGCTGCCTCGATGCAGGCAGCACGGGAGATCTCTATGCGCAAAAGCGACATCTGGAACTCGAGTTCCCTGGCACACCGCTCACGGCGGGCGACAAGATCAAGATGACCTGGACCGACGGCGGCTATCCGTATGACCCCCGCGTCATCAAGCCCGGCGTGCTCACCAAAGACACCCCCAGCGGCATCTTCTTCATTGGAGAAAACGGCAGCATCTTCAAGCCGCACAGCCAGCGCCCCTGGCTGGTACCAGAAGAAAAATTCACCGGCTTCGCCTACCCGGAAAATCGCTTTGCCAACCATTACACCGATTGGGTGGATGCCTGCATCAAGGGCGAAAAAGCCGCCGCCGACCTGCCCACCTACGGCTGCCCCGTGACGGAGGCCGTGCTCCTCGGCGTCCTCGCCGAGCGTAATCCCGGCGGCTGGATCGAGTGGGACGCTGCCGCCGGCCAGGTGACAAACCAGCCCGCCCTCAATGCCCAGCTCACGCGCAAATACCGCGATGGCTGGAGCGTCACCGGATTGGGCTGAGGGTGCCCGACCATCCGCAAAGCAAGCACAAAAAAGAGTGTAAGTTGTTTATCAGCGGCGTTGCACTCGGCCAATGTCGTCGTAGCATCGTAATGACACTTAATGAGCGCGCATGAGCACAAACCAGACTCACGTCTGAAGCAGGCCGAGAAGATCGCCACCCATCCGGAGCAGTACAAAGTCTGCGAAGGCTGTGGCTCCATCGTGGTCACGCGCGCCATCACCTGCCCGAGCTGCCATGCCTATCTCTTTGACGCCACCTCCGTGCGCGTGATTGCACAGGCCAAGGAGCTGGCGCTGCGTGCGGCGAATTCGGTGCTGGCCTCGGACTTGTCGTAAATCCGGCTTAGCGCTTGGGCAGCGTTTCCGTTGTCTCACCACGCAGCAGTTTGCCCAGCATTCCCGTGAGCCACAGGTAGTGATCGTTCGCCAGCTGAGGCTCCGCGAGGAAGCGGCTTTCACCCACCGGCGGATGATTGTCGGTTTTGAAAATGGCCGTTCCTTCATCCAGTTCGTCAAACATGGCCACGTAGAGCATCTGCGCCCCGGCCCTCTTGGCCGCAGTCGCCTGTGACCAAAGGAACTGACCGCCAAGACGTGGGATCGCATCAAACTTCGCCTCCTGATTGCGTGACTTCGAAAGGTTGGTCCAGCTAAAGCCCGGGAAGAGGACCGGCAGGTAATCGACCTTGTGCTCAGCACACCACGCGATGTCCGGCTTCAGAATTTTCTCCCCACGCTTGGCGGCGTCCTGCGGCGTGCCAAGCCGCCCGACTGCCCAGGGGCTGACAATGTCCGCACGGGCGATGAGTGCATGCAGCTGGGGGTCTTTAATGCAGTCATGATCCAGCGTGCGCCAGTAGTAGGGCACGCCCAGCATGATGGCACAGCCGCCGAATTCGGGATCATCACGCAGGAAGGTGATCAGGCGCGACCACTCTTCGAGCATCGGCGCACGGTCGTTGAAGCCCAAGCCCCACAGTGCCACGAGGGGCTTGCCATGGTGTTTGAAATAGCTGGAGCCCTTGGAGTCCAGACGCTTCTCGGTGATGAGGCGCTTCCAGTCGTCGATCACCAGTTGAATGCCATCCTCCTTGATGCCGCTGAGGTCATACATCAGTGTCAGACCGCGCCCGTTGGCCTGTGCCGCAGACTGACAGTGCGCGAGCACCTGATCCATCGGTTCACGAAAGCGTTTATCCCGTGTGGTGGCGGCAAAGCGCTGCACAAAGGCGCCGTCGATGCCGTAGTCGCGCATCCATTTGAAATGAAGCTGCACGACGGCCGGATGGACGGAGCTGAAGACTTCAGCGGTGCGGCCATCGGCATGCTTGAACGGCGTCGTCACACGGGCCTCCTTCGGCAGTTCACTCACATCCGGCCACAGCTCGATGTGCGAGTGCCCCGGCTCGAAGGTTTTGCCTGCGGCGTAATGGTGCCAGCCATTGTTGTTGCCATCGCCCTCACACCGGAACCAGCCCTGATAACCGCAAACGACTTTGCCCGTGAGCGTGCTCGTATCCACAGTCTGGGCATGGGCATTGAGGGCGAGGAGGGCGGGCAGAATGAGAAACCGGAGCATGAGGGATGTTTTCATTGACGTCAGCTGGGCGTCAAGGTGTGATGTGGTCCGCATGAAACGACGCGTCTTTGTGAGTTCTCTGGCCGCATGGCCGATAGCCGCCGCTGCTGCGGCACCCACGTCCGAGGAGGCAAAGATCCGCGCCATCGCCGAAGCATTTCTGCGCGCGCATGGCATCCAGGGCATGAGCATCGCCTATGGCAGAGATGGAAAAATCGACTTCGAAGCAGGTTATGGCTTTGCCGATGCGGATGCTGAAGAAGCCGTCACCCCGCAGCACCGCTTCCGCATCGCCAGCGTTTCCAAACCGATCACGGCCACCGCAGTGATGAAGTGCATCGAAAAAGGTCTTATCCAGCCCGACAGCAAGGTCTTCGGCCCCCAGGGCATCCTGAGTGGAGATTACAGCGGGGATGTGGCGGCAGTCACCGTGGATCACCTGCTCACCCACACCAGCGGCGGCTGGGCGAACGACAAGGATGACCCCATGTTTAAAAATCTGCGGATGGACCATGCGGAGCTCATCGCTTGGACGCTGGCCAATCAGAAACAGACCCACAAGCCCGGAGAACACTTCGCCTATTCAAACTTCGGCTACTGCGTCCTGGGCCGAGTGCTGGAAAAGGTGTTGAAGCTGCCGTATGACAAGCTCATCACACAGGAGGTGCTGTCAAAATGCGGCATCACCAGCATGCACATCGCCAACAATACTTTGGCGGAACGGCAGTCGCAGGAGGTGATGTATATCACTGCCAAAGAGGGTGCAGCCTACAGCATGAATGTCACCCGCATGGATTCGCACGGCGGCTGGATTGCCACCGCCAGCGATCTGGTCCGCTTCGCCTCACAACTCCCGACGTTTCTCAAAGAGGATTCAATTCGTGCGATGACCACGCATGGTATCAGCGAAGGCTACGCGCGCGGTTGGAACGTGAACAAGGTGCCCAACTGGTGGCACACCGGTTCGCTGCCAGGCACCACCACGATCATGGTTCACACCGCCAAGGGCTTCTGCTGGGCCGGTTTGCTCAATGGGCGCAGCGAAGGCTTGGGCCTCTCCTTGGACAAACTGATGTGGCAGATGGGCAGCCTCGTACCTGACTGGAAACTTTGATCGTCATGTCTGTTTCCGCGTCAGCAGCAGCACCCAGTCCTTTTCCCACACACCGGGCTCCTCCGCTTTCTTCTTCTCGGCCTTCCCGCCTGTCTTCGTGATGTCGAGGCCAAGGGCGGGTATCACATGGAAGTTCGGTCCCGCTCCCGCACTGATGCTCAGCACTCCCAATTGATCGCCGGTGGCGGGGTCAATGGCTCGTGCTTCCGGCACATCTCCCATCTGCTTCAGCCCGGCAAAGAAGACGTCATTCACGTTCTTGGGAACATACACGACGGCGAAGCTGCCATCCTCTGCCACCGCCGCCATCGGCTTCTTGTCAGCGGTGTTGGCTCCACCGTTCAGTTGGATGAGCGAGTCATCCCTGCGCAGCTTCGTCCAGTCCAGTCCCTCCATGAATTTCTTCATCACCCCCATCTGCGCCGCCCCGGGCAGATCCAGCGCCTGCTGCCACGGCGTACGCGCATCCGTCTGGGCTTTGCGCTTCGCCAGATCATGAAACTGCCAGATGCTGTGCGTGCCATAGACATGCCCGCAGGCACCGCTCAGCACGCTCCACCACGCGGCGCGGCGTACGTCGTAGTCGTCGAACCACTCGGTTGGCTTCTTATCCTTCATCAAACCGCGCACGGGATGGTCCTCGTAGCAGGGTTCCCCATCGAGGGTGGGCTTGAGCGCGGGCAGGGCCAGGTTTTTCGCGTTCATGTCGTAGTTGGCGGCTGCCCTTTTGCCGTGGCCGCTTTGAAACATGTGGAAGTCCAGCCAAGGCTCATCAGGCCAGTAGTCGGACGAGTTCGCGCCTCCCTTGGGGTGGAAAGTGATGAGGTGCCTGCCGCCATCGCCCTTCTTCAATCCGGCGGCCATGGCACGAATGATGGCGCGCTGTGCGTCATTATCCACGGAACGGTCACCCCCGAGCACCCAGATGATGGGCTTGTCCTTGTAGCGTTTGGCCAGCCACTCGCAGTAGATGGCCGCATTTTCAGGCGTGAAGATCTCCGGTCCTTTGCCCCACTTCTGGTTCCATTTGTCGCCCCAGGTCGGCAGCATGGCGGTGTAGAGGCCGAGAGCCGCAGCCTGGTCCACGACCCAGTCAACATGCTGGAAATAGGCCTCCCGTGGCTTGGTCGGGTCGTTGTTTTCCAGCGGCATCTCGCCGTAGGCGTTGGGTTGATCAAACTCGTACTCGGCCAAAGCCACGGCCAGGATGGTATTGAAGCCTTTGGCGGCCCGGTTCTTGAGATACAGCTCCGTTTCCTCCCGCGTCAGCCGGTGAAACAACTCCCAGGCCGTGTCACCGAGCAGGAAGAACGGTTTGTCGTCGGCAGTAGCGAGGTGGCGGTGATCTGCGGCCACTTTGAGATCCGGCAGCGCGGCGCTGGCGGCAAATGCGAGGGTGGAAAGGAGAATGGCTAGACGCATGAACAAATGATGCCAGATGAATGCAGTGCTTTGCCAGTTTTCGTTTTCCCAGTTCGTATTTTGCGTTCACTTCTCACCTCCATCATGACACCCCAGCAAAAAGCAGAATCCCTCGGTCTCGTTTTCACCAAGCAGCCCCCCGCCTACCTGAACCTCTGCATCCGCAGCGGCAATCAGCTCCTCACCTCCGGCCATGTGAGCGATCTCAAGGGCAAGCTCGGTGCCGGTGTCTCGACCGAAGACGGCTACAAGGCCGCCAAGAACTGCGCCGAAAAGGTGCTGCGCTCCGTGTGGGACACCCACGGCACGCTGGACGGCCTCAAAGTCCTCAAGGTGCTCGGCTGCGTAAACTCCACCCTGGAATACACCGACCAGCACCTCGTCATCAACGGCTGCTCCGACCTGCTGCATGAGATTTTCGGCAAGGAAGGCGACGGCTACCACGCCCGCAGCGCCCTGGGCTTCGCCCAGCTCCCAACCGGCGCGGCCGTGGAGGTCGAGGCGATCTTTGAGATCAAGGCCTGACCCGGCAGGGCCAAAGCGCCTTGAGGTTGTCTTTTGGCCGGGGTTGGGTATTCTCCCAACCCCCAATGCCACGCGTCCACATCAAAACCTACGGCTGCCAGATGAACGAACGCGACACCGAACAGGTGTCGCAGATGTTCGTCGAGCGCGGCTACACCATGACCGCGCGTGACGAGGACGCGGACGTGGTGCTCATCAACACCTGCTCCGTGCGCGATCAGGCGGAGCAGAAAGCGCTGGGAAAGATGGGCATGGTGCGGCGGCGGCGCACCCCCCTCGTCACCGGTTTCATGGGCTGCATGGCGCAGAGCCGCGGCAGCGAGCTGGTGAACAAGGCAAACGTGGATCTCGTCGTCGGCACGCAGAAGTACCATCGCGTGGTGGACTATGTGGACGAGATCATCCGCGCCAAAGAAGCGAAGCAGATGGACGACGAGCGTTTCTCCATCGTCGACGTGGAGGAGGAAGCCGCCTCTCAGAACACCATCCGTGATCACACGCTGAAGGAAAAGCAGGCCAGCGCCTTCGTCAGCATCATGCAGGGCTGCAACATGAAGTGCACCTTCTGCATCGTGCCCTACACCCGCGGTGGCGAACGTGGCCGGCCCATCGCAGACATCGTTGAAGAAGTGAAACGCCTCGCGGATCGTGGCGTGAAAGAAGTCACCCTCCTCGGCCAGATCGTGAACCTCTACGGCAGGCATGAATTTCCTGCGGTGGACGGCAAAAGCCCCTTCGTGCAGCTTTTGGAAGCGGTGCATGAGGTCCCTGGCATCAAACGCATCCGTTTCACCAGCCCGCATCCGATTGGCTACAAAAAGGATCTCATCGAAGCTTTCACCTACCTGCCAAAACTCGCCGAGCACGTGCATCTGCCCGTGCAAAGCGGCAGCGATGCCATCCTGAAGCGCATGCACCGCCCTTACACCGCGGCCAAGTTCACCGAACTCGTCCAGCGCATCCGCGAGGCGCGCTCAGACATCGCAGTGACGACGGATGTGATCGTGGGCTTCCCCGGCGAAACCGAAGAGAACTATCTCGAAACGCGGCAGATGTTTGAAACCATCGGCTTCGACAACGCCTTCGTGTTTCGTTATTCCAAACGCCGTGGCACACCCGCAGCGGAGATGGAAGAAGCCATTCAGGTGCCTGAACGCGTCAAAGAAGAGCGCAATCAGGATCTGCTCTCGCTGGTGAACCGCATCGCGTTGCCGATGTATGACAAGCTCGTGGGCAAAGAGGTCGAAATCCTCTGCGAAGGCCCCAGCAAGACGAACGATCAGCGCCTCACCGGCCGCACGGGCTCAAACCGCATCGTGGTTTTCGACGGCAATCCCGAGCGTCACACAGGCGAAATTTTCAAGGTGCGCGTCGCTGAAGCCGGACACTTCACCTTGTTTGGCGATCCCGTGCTGCATGCATGAGCGCAGAGCTGCAGATCGAGCTGCGCCCGCTCACTCGTGAGCATGCGCCCGCGTTTTGCCAGTTGGTCATAGCCCTGGCCGAGTTCGAAAAGCTCCCACCGCCCGACGAGACTGCTCAGGCACGCCTTGTCGAAGATGCTCTGGGTGCCAGACCGCGCATCGAAGTCTGGCTCGCGTTTGTAAACGAGGACACCGCTCCCTGCGGCTACATGATTCTCGTGGAGACCTATTCAAGCTTTCTCGCACTGCCGACCCTCTATCTCGAAGACCTCTTTGTCCTCCCCGAGCGCCGCAAAGCTGGCGTGGGCGGCACCTTGCTCAAAAAGGTGGTGAGCCTCGCGCATGAGCGCGGCTGCGGCCGCGTGGAATGGACGGCGCTGGACTGGAATGTGAACGCCCAGCAAGTCTATGAGCAGCGCATCGGTGCCAAACGCATGAGCGAGTGGCTGCTCTACCGCATGACGCGCGCAGACATGCAGCGCCTCATCGACCGCGAGGCGTCCTAGAACGACATCGTCGGCACGTCGATCAGCGAATAGACCTCGACAGGATCAGGCTGCCCCTTCACCGGATGAATGCCGGCGTTTTGGTAGAGTTGCAGACCTTCCGGCCAGCCATTCAGGAACGGCGCACCAGCGAGCACAGGCACTTGCAGTTTGCGGGTCAGGCTCTCGATACGGAAAGTCACATTCACCGCTTCACCCACGGCGGTGTTCACACCACGCCCCATGGCACCCAGAGCCACATCACCAATGTTCAGGCCGATGTGGCAATGAACTTCGAGGTTCATGTTCTCCTTCAGCCACTTGCGCTTGGGAGATTCACTGGAATCAGGGCTGCTGAGAATCTTGGCGGCCTCGGTGGCCTTGATGCGGGAACTGATGTCATCTCCCGGCCAATAAGCAAAAACACCGTCGCCGATGAACTTGTCGATGATGGCATCGCGGGTTTTCAGAACTTTTTCGCACTGCGCATACCACTCACGCAGCATGGCAGCCACTTCCTCAGCGCTGAGCTGGGAGGAAATGGTGGTGAAGTTGCGCAAATCGCCGACGAGCAGGGTGGCCCTTACCGTCTTGACCGGCAGCGCGATGGTATGCAGCGACTGCGTGCTGACGTTGCCAGACTCGCTCGGCGGCCGTTCTTCGTCCTGGCTGTCAAAAATAAAGGTGCTGGTGCCAAACTGCACCCGATCACCATGCCGCAGCGCCCGCGCCGTGGTCACAGCCACGTCGTTGACAAAACTGCCGTTCGCACTGCCAAGATCGGAAACCCAGAACAGCTGTCCGTCCCGTCGGATCGTGGCGTGCTGGCGCGAGACACCACCGTCCACCAGCCTGATGCTGGCATCAGGGCTGCGCCCGACCAGATTGAAGTCCTCGAGAGTGATCTCGAGTTCTTTCTCCAGTGATTTGAGTGTGGCGCCCATGTGAGTGGTTAAAGGGAAATGCTCTTTTGAAGCAATTTCCACGCCGCAAGTCAAGCGCGGTCGTCTTCTTGCTACAAGGTTTTTCGCAGGTTCTTTCGAAAGCGCTGCGGCATCCCGAAAATCAACTCTTAATTTCGGCCGGGTTGATGCCTTGGCGCGACGATATATTTGCCATTGCCGCAGGCACCTCCACCATGGTGGATGCATCGGTTTTTTAGCAGACGAATCCTCGGCGTCTTTCTGACTTTTTGGGCGGTCGCCAGCATCGTGCGTGCGCATGTGGTGCCCAATATGACTGTCGAGGCGGAATTCGACACCGCAGGCGGCTACACGCTGCGCATCAATGTCGATCCACGCACCTTTCTCGCCTCAGACCCCACCTCCCTGCCGCCCGTTCCGGCATCATGGTACCTGGAGCAAACACCCGATCAGGTCGCCGCGACCCATGAAAAAGCGCAGCAATACCTCGCCCGTTCGCTTGGGTTGCTGTTTGAAGGAAAAAAAACCGTCCTGCCCGCCTGCAAAATTCGGGCCATGGACGGTGCTGACAACACCCCACTCAAGGCAGACACCCAGGAAGTTCACCTGCTCGCCACCGCCAGCGGCCAGCTGCCGGCGAATTCCACCACCTTCCAGGTCGATTTTGCCAAAGATGCCAACACCAGTCTGATTCTGCTGCACTCCATGTCAGGAAAGACCGAACTTCGTCCCCAGGTGATTTTCCCGGGAGAGACAAGCCGTCCCTTCCAGCTTCATTTGGCCGCGGCTCCAGACACCTCACCCGGCGCCCCGGTCTCGAATGCCAGCAACATCTATCTGATCATTGCGATCTCTGTGGCTAGCATCGTGATCATCACCGGCTGGCTGCTGCTCCGCCACTACCGCCACCACCACCGTGCGCATCGAAAGCCCGGAGCTGGAAAAATGTGAAAAACTACCTCTTTCAAGCCTTCGAAGCGGGGTTAATCCTGTCCCCCGCCGCATGTCAGATTCCTTCGTCCATCTCCATCTCCACACCGAATACTCGCTGCTAGACGGCGCTGTGCGCATCGATGCGCTCATGAAACGCGTGAAGGAGTTGAACATGCCTGCCGTGGCCATGACCGACCACGGCAACCTCTATGGCGCCATCGACTTTTACATGGCCGCCAAGAAGGCCAAGGTGAAGAGCATCATCGGCTGCGAAGCCTACCTCGCTCCCGGCTCCATGATGGACAAAAACGAAGTGCCAGGCCGCAAGCGCTCCTCGCATCTCACCCTGCTCGCCTCCAGCAACGAGGGCTTCGAAAATCTCTCCAAGCTCATCACCAAAGGCCACCTCGACGGCCAGTGGTACAAGCCCCGCGTGGATAAAGACGCTCTGCGCGAGCACGCCAAAGGCCTCATCTGCCTCAGCGGCTGCATCAACGGCGAAATCAACGAACTCCTCCTCTCCGACCGCAAGGACGAGGCGGAAAAAAGCCTGCTGGAGTTCCGCGACATCTTCGGCCCCGAAAACTTCTACCTCGAAATCCAGGACCACAACATGGAGGCCCAGCGCAAAAGCGCCCGGCAGATGATCGAGTGGGGCAAGCAGTACGATCTGAAGACCGTCGCCACCAACGACGTCCACTTCCTCAATCGCAGCGATCACGAGTCCCACGACATCATGATCTGCATCGGCACGGGCGCGAGCATCTACGATCAGAACCGCATGACCTACTCCCCGGAGGTCTATTTCAAGACCGCCGAGGAAATGCGCGCCCTCTTCTCCGAAGTGCCGGAGGCCTGCGATGCCACGCTCGAAATCGCCGAACGCTGCGATCTGAAGATCCACCTCGATTCCACCAGCATCGAGCGCTATCCGCAGTACCCCATGCCTGACGGCGGGGACCGCAATGAATACCTGCGCAAGCTGACGATGGATGGCCTCGAACTTCGCTATGGCCGCGATCGCGCGCTCAATGACGAGGTGCTCCACCAGCGAATGGAAGTGGAGCTCGCCCTGCTGAAGGAGAAAAACTTCACAAGCTACTTCCTCATCGTCTGGGACTTCATCAACTGGGCCCGTAAGCACGACATCCCCGTCGGCCCTGGTCGTGGTTCCGCCGCCGGTTCTCTCGTCGCATTCTGCCTCGGCATTACGGACATCGATCCGCTCCGCTTCGAACTCGTGTTCGAACGATTCCTCAATCCCGAGCGTGTCAGCCCTCCCGATATCGATATCGACTTCTGCCAGACGCGCCGTCCTGAAGTCATCCAATATGTCCGCGAAAAATACGGCGACCTCAGCGTCTGCCATATCATCACCTTCGGCACCATGGGCGCCAAGTCGGTCATTCGTGACGTCGGTCGCGTCATGGGCTGGAGCTACGGCGACAGCGACGCGCTGTCGAAGATGATTCCGAACGAGCTGAACATCGACCTGGAGGAGTCGGTGAAAAAAAACCCCGATCTCGCTGCGAAGCTCGAGGCCGACGGCAATGCGCAAGAACTCTGGCGGCATGCCACCTTCCTCGAAGGTCTCACCCGCGGCACGGGCGTTCACGCCGCCGGTGTCGTCATCGGTGATCGCCGTCTCGACAACTTCATCGCCCTCACGCGAGACAAGGAAGACGCCATCCTCTCGCAATATGCGATGAAGCCCCTCACCGAGCTGGGCATGCTCAAGATGGACTTCCTCGGCCTCAAAACGCTGACGGTGATCCACGAAGCCGAGTACTGGATCCACAAGCGAGTCCCCGGCTTCAGAGTGGCCAATGCACCCCTCGAAGACACCAAGACCTTTGACCTTATCAAACGCGGCGAAACGGTCGCCGTCTTCCAGATGGAATCTGGCGGCATGGTGAACACCTGCAAACAGCTCGGTCCTGACACCATCGAGGAAATCATCGCTATTCTGGCCCTGTATCGTCCCGGCCCGATGCAGTTTATTCCCGATTACATCAAGCGTAAGAAGGGTGAGGAGAAGGTGGACTACCCACACCCGCTGCTGGAAAAAATCTCCAAGGAGACCTACGGCATTCTGGTCTATCAGGAGCAGGTCATGCAGGCCGCGAACTTGCTCGCCGGCTTCTCCCTCGGACAAGCTGACTTGCTCCGCCGAGCGATGGGTAAAAAAGACGCCGCCGAGATGGCCCGCCAGCGTCTCATCTTCGTGGAAGGCTGCCTCAAGACGAACGACATCCAGGCCAAGCTCGCGAACTCCATCTTCGACTTGCTCGAAAAATTCGCGCAGTACGGCTTCAACAAGTCTCACTCCGCTGCCTACGGAATCGTCACGTATCGCACCGCCTACCTGAAGGCAAACTACCCCGTCGAGTTCATGGCGGCGGTGCTCAGCTATGAAATCAGCAATCCCGACAAGATCGCCAATTTCGTCAGCGAGTGCTTCGAAATGGGCATCAAGGTGCTGCCGCCGGACGTCAACAAGTCCTCCCTCAAGTTTGCTCCTGAGCGGTTCGAAACCGAAGAGGCGGAGCCAAACGCCATCCGCTACGGCCTCAGCGCCATCAAGAACGTCGGTGAAGGCGCCATGGAGGCCGCCATTGCCGAGCGTGAAAAGAACGGCCTCTACACCAGTCTCGAAGACTTCGCCGCACGCCTCGACAATCGCGCCGTGAACAAGAAGCTCATGGAGTCCCTCGTCAAAGCGGGCGCGTTCGACTTCACCAAAGAGCCGCGCGCCGTGATGTTCGCCAAGCTCGAGCAGGTGCTCGCTTCCGCAGCCTCCATGCAGAAGGACAAAAAAGCAGGCCAGGGCGGCCTCTTTGATGACTTCGAACTCGCGCAGCCCAAGTCCAAGAAAAACGAGGCATCGGCGCCCTCCATCGTGTGGAGTGCGGATGAGGTTCTCGCCTTTGAAAAAGAACTTCTCGGCTTCTACGTCAGCGGCCATCCGCTGGACAGCTACCGCGGCCATTTCGATTCGCCCAAGATCATTAAGATCGCTTCCATTGCGGACATCGACACCAAGGAAAAAGCCAGCTCGCACTCCATCGCCGGCATCCTCAGCCAGCTCGAAGTGCGCTACTCCAAGAAGGACAACCGCCCCTTCGCCACCTTCAAGTTTGAAGACTTCACCGGCCAGATCGAGATGATGTGCTGGAGCGATGACTACGAAAAAACGAAGGACGTTCTGGCCAATGGCGCCGTGCTCGGTCTCCGCATTCGTGTCAGCAAAGATCAAAAGACCGACGGCAACCGCGTCACCATGAACAGTGCCACGCCGCTCAAGCCCAAGGCTGCGAAACCGCGCAACGCCGGCGACCCCGATCCTTCCGAACCACCACCGCCGAAGCCGCCCGCTCCTCCGAAACCTGTTGTCTTAAAACTCAACGGCACGCATGACGAAACGGATCTTGAGCGCATTCATGAGGTGTTGATCGCGCACCCTGGCACGCTGCCCGTCTTCATCGAAATCTCCCGGAACGGCCACAAAGCCCGCCTCGAACTCGATGAAAGTTTCCGCGTCACTCCCGGTCCCGATCTGCGTCGGGCGCTCACTGTCTGGTTGTGAGTCACTCCAACGGCACGCTCACCTTCTCACCGAGAAACCTCGGCTTGGTGCCGAGCACGTTCACATCCAGCACCGCTTTGACGCAGGCCAGTTTCTCCCGCAGAAAAGTTTTCACAGAAAGGGCCACCGGCACATCCGTGGCATCCAGCCCGTACGCCTCGATTCCAAACGCACGCGCCAGATAAATGGCTCGCGCATTGTGAAATCGCTGTGAAACAAAAATCACGCGCTGCTGCCCAAAGACCTCTTTGGCCCGTACCACCGAGTCCAGCGTGCGAAATCCCGCATAGTCGCACACCACCTTCTCCGCCGGCACTCCCATCTGCATCAGCACTCGCTTCATGTCAGTGGGCTCATCATAGCCCTGTGTACCGTTGTCACCACTCACGATCAGCGCCTTCACCTTGCCTGCTTTAAACAAAGCCGCTGCAGCCTCCATGCGTGGGAGAAAGAACAGATTGGCCCTGCCGTCAGCAAGTCTTGCCGAGGTGCCCAGTACCACCGCAACCGGAGCCTCAGGCACGCCCTCCACCGCATCAAAGCACCGGCCTTCCGCGCTTCGCTCGACCCACCACTCGCAGCCAAACACGAAACTCAGTCCCGCCACGGCCAAAACGGCGACCCACATCCATCGGCGCTTGAGGATTGTCTTCATAGCAAATCCCTCCCGCCACTTCACACAGCCTGCAAGCCGCTGCTTCTATCATTTTGCCAAAACCCCTTTCACGGCACACTGTCGGGAAACACATGCGCCCCAACCGTCCCGAACAACCCGTCGCCCGCCAGAACCGCCACTCCCGTTCTGACAACCACGTGCGTGTCTACGAAGAAGGAGACATCCCCTCCATTCTCGAAGGCAAGACCAGCCCGCTCGTCCTGATCCTCGATTGCGTTCAGGACCCCCACAATCTCGGCGCCTGCCTGCGCACCGCCGATGCCGCAGGTGTCTGCGCCGTGATCATGCCCAAGGACAAAACCGCGCCCATCACCGAGACCGTCGTCCGCGTGGCCTGCGGCGGTGCGGAAAACATCCCGCTCGTCCGCGTCACCAACCTCGTCCGTGCCATGGACAAGCTCAAAGAACTCGGCATCTGGCTCGTCGGCACGGCGGATGAATCCACGCAGAGCCTCTACGATCTCGATCTCAAAGGCGGCATCGGCATCGTCATGGGTGCGGAAGGCACAGGCATGCGCCGCCTCACCGGCGAGCACTGCGACTTCCTCGTCAAGATTCCCATGGGCGGCAAAGTCGAATGCCTCAATGTCTCCGTCGCCACCGGCGTGTGTTTGTTTGAATGCGTCCGGCAGCGTCAGCCCAAAAAATGAGTGCGGAGCGAAACATCGTCGTGCTTACCGGTGCGGGCATGTCCGCTGAATCCGGCGTGCCGACGTTTCGCGGAGCAGATGGACTCTGGGAAGGTCATCGCATTGAGGAGGTGGCCTCGCCCGAAGGTTTCGCACGCGATCCCGAACTCGTTCATCACTTTTACAACCTGCGTCGTGCCGCGCTGAGCACTGTGGAGCCCAATGCAGGCCATCTCGCTCTCGCCCGTCTGGAGCGCGAATGGCAGGGCCGGTTTCTCCTCGTCACCCAAAACGTGGACGATCTGCACGAACGCGCTGGCAGTGAAAAACTCATCCACATGCACGGCGAGCTCCTCAAGGCCCGCTGCGAACTCTGCGGCGCAGTGTTGTCCTGGAGCAAAGACTTGTCATCCGGCACACGCTGCCGTGCCTGTGGCGAAATCGGCGGCATGCGTCCGCACATCGTCTGGTTTGGCGAGTTCCCATTCGAGATGGAGACCATCATGAATGCCTTGAAGAGCGCAGAGATTTTTCTCTGCATCGGCACATCCGGCGTGGTGTATCCTGCCGCAGGCTTCGCCCAGATGGCTGCGCAAAACCGCTCCTGCCGCCTCATCGAGTTCAACATCGAGAACACCGAAATCTCACGCCAGTTCCGTGAGCGCGTCATCGGCCCGGTGTCTGTGGAGCTGCCCAAGTTCGTGGAGCAGCTTCTTTCGGACACGCACAGGCAGGCCTGGTTAGAACGGTGATGGGCCCAGGACCAGATCTTGGATGTCCCGATCACCCACCGCCGCACTGTCACGCCGGCGCGGCTGTGGCCCGCCCGGACCTCCGGGACCACGACCGCGTTGATCCGGCTCTTCCGGCGTGTGGCCAATCACAATGTCCCAGGTGGCGGCGAGTTCCTTGCTCTCGGCACTCATGGGTTTGAACTCGCGAATGACGGAGAGACGCTGCTGCTCCGTGCCCATGCTGCGCAGAATGCCGTCGCGGTCATTCTGCGGAATGCCTGCGATGAACAGCTGCGTGGTCAGCATGCTTTTTTCGTTTTGCTTCACGCGGATGTGGTAGTGCAGCGTGCGGCCCGTGTACAAGCCGGGCAGGATGGTCCGGAAGCGATATTCACCCTTGGCGTTCGTTTCGATTTTCCCATAGCCCTGAAACTGCGGATCGCGCTCCTTGCCCTGCTGCGTGCCCCGGCTGTGGATGTAGCAGCCGTTGTTGTCAGACTGCCAGAGCTCGATCACCGCATCTTGAATCGGCTTGCCATCCACATTCAGCAGTCGTCCACCGAACTCTGTCACCACCCCGCTCGCAGGGGCTTTACCACCGATGATCATCGTGAGATCATTGTCCTGATCCAGCGGCAGGTGGTCAGGATAATACGGCCCTTCCGTCGCGCGCGGCGTCAGTGTGAGCGCCTCGGCATACACACTGCCGGTGATGATCCCGCCGGTGGTCAGCAGCAGGCTGTGCAGCAGCTTGCGACGGCTGAGCGGAATGTGAAAGGGGCGAATCGCGGTGTTCATGAGCGGGGTTTGTTTCCCGTCAAACCCACCCATCCCGTGTTGGTTGCGCATGAAAAAAGATTCAGCGCAAATCGGTGTGGACCGCAGCTGCGAGATTCCTCATCACGATGTGCGCGGAACTTGTTTCACCAGGTCGGCTTGGCAATCACCGGCTTGTGGCCTGTCGCCTGCACTTCATACCAGCCGGGGAAGCCGCGCCATTTCACCTTGCCTTTGGCGTTCGTTTTCAAAGTGACTTCCGTGTGCCATTTGCGGCCGATCCATTCTTCCAGCACTTCGCCTCGCTTGCGGATGCTCCAGTCCTTGTTCCATGACGCGGCCGCAGGTTTCCAATGGGAGCCTTCCCAAAAGCCCCAGAGCAAAAAGCTGGTGTAAGCCGGATGGCTGAACACTGCGATGAGCACATCGCGTGTGTAATCCGCCGCCAGCTCCTCATCCTCCGTGGTCACGATGTCATACTCGGTGATGCACTGATGCGGCACCACCGCGGCAAAGCGATCTGTCACCGCGAGCAGGTGCTCGGGCGAAGGCAGGTAGCTTTCATCAAAATGCGCCTGATTGCCCAGTCCATAGACGGTGAGCCCCGCCTTGTTCAGTGCCTCAATGTAAGTGAAAGTGTCATCACATTGCGGCCCCGGGCGGAACACCTGATCCTCATTCACACAAAAAGGCAGCTTGGTCAGGGATCTTGCCAGCTTGAAAACGTCACGGTCAAGTTGCTCCAGACCGGGTCGCTTGTTCAGCATGTCCGCACCGTTCCAGGCGATGGGGTGGTTGATCACATCCCACTCGATGACACGGTCTTTCACAAACTCCAGCCGCTCCTTCACACTCGCGAGCGTGCGCTCGCGAATGACCATGCTGTCTTTGATGTCATGCAGATTGAACGGCGTGGCCACCTGCATCAGGTAATGCCCGCGCACAGGAATGTGGCGCTCCGCCAGCCACGCAAAGGCCTGGTCCAGCTCCGCATTCCGTTGAGCCTTGCGTTTCTCATCCAAATCCGGCGACCAGTTGCCATCCTTCAAATCATTCTCAAACACCACAATGCTGAAGAGCCGGTCAATGATGTCGCGGTAGCGCTTGTCGTCTTCGCTTTCACCGCTGAAACGCTTAGCCACCACCGCTGTTCCAAACTCAAAGGCATGACGATGCAGCGTGAGTTTCACCTCCGTGTTGGCCGCAGGTTTGCCGTCATCACCCGTGACAATCATGGAGAGATCCGCCTTGCGGTGCTGCTCGATGCGGTCCAGCGCCGCCTTGCGCCAGGGCGCATCTGGTTCCCGGCCTGGGTAGCTTCGCTTGCTCATCTTGGCCCGCGGGAAAAGGCTGACATCGGTGCTGGCCGGATACTTGAGCACGCGAATGCTTTCGACCTCGATGCTCTGCTCCTTGTGTCCGCACAGCAGCACGACGGCAGCCGTGCCCGCCTGAATCGCTTCACTGGAAACGAAAGTCACCGGCTGCTCCGTCCACTCACGATGAATGTCCACGACGATGGAATCAGCAAACGCCGTGTATGGCGCGGTGCGCAGCTGCAGCTTCGCCTGAACCTCCCCTGATGCCGCATTGCCGACGACCCGCGCCTTGATGATTGCCAGCACCCGCTCGTCCTTCGCGATGCCCTCGTCCACCAGTGCCGTAAACTGCGCTGAGTACGCCGTGCCAGCATCTGCCCGCGTGATGGTGATGCGCCTGCCGAGTTTCAGGTCTTCTGCCTTCCCGACAGCCTTGGATGCCCATGCCTCCAAGGCCGCCTCTCTGCTCACATCCCTGCCTCCGGGCGGAATCTCCAGCGCATGCAGTCGGCAGACCGTGGTGAGAAAGAAGACCGTCAGGAAGCTCAGGCGTTTCATGGTGGAAGCGCACCTACCCCCGATTATGCACTATTCAAGCCGGGAGCAGTTCGCCGTGCCCACCTGCTACTTTTTGGATTTTTTGTGCTCCGGCGTCATGGCACCTTCTTTGCCCTCGGGCCAGTTGGCGCCCTCGGTGATCCATTGGCGGATGAGGTTCACTTCATCCTTCGGAATGCGGTGGCCGGTGGCGGGCATGGCTTTCAGATCCTTGGCCGGCAGCGTCAGCACGAGATAGAGCATGCTTTTCTCCGCATTCTTCGGCACGATCACCGGCCCGGTTTTGCGCTTTTTGAAGGCCAGTGCACGTGTCTGCAAATTGAGCTCTCCGAGCAGTGTTTCCGAGTTGTGGCACTCGACACAGCGGTCAGCCAGGATCGGTTTGATCTGTTTGACGAAATCCACCGGAGCATCTCCGGCGGCTTGAAGGGTGGTGCAGGCGGCGAGGCAGGCGATGAGCGCGAGTTGGCGGTGAATATTCATAGGGATGAGCATCTACAATCTACGTCGCGGTGTCCAGCACGTCTTGCGACTGAATGAGCGCATCTTGTCTCCTTCCCGGTTGCTCCTGCGTGCGCGTGCCTGCATCATGCTGCATGAGCATCGAACAAATCACCGCCCGCATCTGTGCGTTTCGTGACGCCCGGGACTGGATGCAGTTTCACAGCCCGAAGGAACTCGCCATCGCCATCACGGCGGAGGCGGGGGAGCTGCTGCAGCACTTCGTCTGGCAGCGGCCGGAGCAGATTGAGCAGAGGGTTCAGGACAAAATGCCGGAACTGAAGGACGAAATGGCCGATGTGGCCATCCTGCTCTTTGAACTGGCTCACAATCTCGGTGTCGATCTCGGTCAGGTGATGCTCGACAAGATTGAGCGCAATGAAACACGCTATCCCGTGGCAAAGGCACGTGGATCGAACGCCAAATACAACGAGCTGTGAGCGAAGCCGAAGTTCCAACACCGCATCGCCGTCGGCCGCGTTATTCTGGCAAGAATCCGCGACGTTTTGAAGACAAGTACAAGGAGCTCAATCCTGAGCGCTATGCCGAAACCATTGCAAAGGTGCGAGCATCCGGGAAAACGCCTGCAGGTCAGCATGTGCCGATTTTGCTGAGCAAGATTATGCAAATTCTTGCACCCCAGCCCGGTGAACGAGCCGTGGACTGCACGCTGGGCTATGGCGGCCATGCCGGTGCCTTGCTGAAAGCCGTGCAACCGGGCGGCACCCTGCTCGCCCTCGATCAAGATCCTTTGGAAATTGTACGCACTGAGGCGCGCTTGCGTGCCAGCGGTTGCGAAGAATCGGCCCTTGTCGTGAAGCGCATGAACTTCGCCGGGCTGCCCCGCGCCCTTGGCGAACTCGGCTGGAGCGATGGTGCGGACGTGCTCCTCGCCGACCTCGGCTGCTCCTCCATGCAGTTCGACAATCCCGCCCGTGGGTTCAGCTTCAAGCACGACGGCCCGCTCGACATGCGCATGAATCCGCAACGCGGTGTCTCTGCGCGCGAGTTTCTGCAAAAACTCAGTGCGGAAAAGTTCACCGCCATTCTCAGCGACAATGCGGATGAGCCGCACGCGAAACTGCTCGCTCAGGCGCTTGCTGAAACGGATCACGCCACCACGCGGTCACTGGCCGAAGCGGTGCGCCGCGCGCTGCCGCACCGGGTGAATGAGGAGGATCGTGACGCCACCGTGCGCCGCGTTTTCCAGGCCCTGCGCATCGCCGTGAACGAGGAATTTACCGCGCTTGACACTTTTTTGCGTCAATTGCCCACCTGTTTGCGCAGTGGTGCACGTGTATGCATTCTCACCTTCCACTCGGGTGAGGACCGCCGCGTGAAGCATCTTTTCCGTGAAGGACTGCGCAGCGGTATTTTCAGCGCCACCAATGATGAAGTGATTCGTCCCACTTCGCAGGAGACCCGTGACAATCCACGTGCAGCCCCTGCAAAGCTGCGGTGGGCGGTGAAGGCGTGAATTGAAGTGCACTCATGATGCGTATGAGTGAGCCATGTTCCAATCCGTTCGCTTTCTTATACTGTTAGGACTCTGCTTTCCATGGGTTGCGCATTCTGCGCTGCAGGAGACTTGGGAGACAGGTTATGCAAAGGAGGACGCCACCGGACCGCATGTGCTGGGATTTTGGAAATTTGATGAAGAGTCCAAGGATGTGGAGCTGCATGGGGCAGTCTTGAATCCAAAAGGCAAGTTTGGCGGGGCTTTGGAGTCGTTCCCGGGGTTTCCGGTTGAGGATCAACGACATGCGGCAGTGGTGGCGGTGAAGCCTGTGAAAGGGGCGTTTACGCTGGAGATGTGGATCAAGCCGAAGGCGGCGTTTGAGCCGAGGCTGCGCTGCTTCCTGCTGGACAAGAAGTATGTCGATCACACGGACTACCAGTGGCAGATTGGTGATGCAGATAAGGGCGGATTGAGGAGAATGTGGGTAACGTTAGGATTTGGAGAGCAATCGAAGACGATTTACTCGCTGCCGTTCAAGCTGGAGACGGACGTGTGGCAGCATGTGGCGTTTACGTATGATGGTGCCGGCGATGGAAAATTTTATCGGAATGGCGTGGCGGCGGGGGGCGCGAAGCTGGCAGGTTTTGGCAATGTGATGCAGGGAATGAAACCGTTGAGCATTGGGGACCGGCTGGGGAGTAATTATGGCGGGTTCCCGGGGTTGATCGATGAGGTGCGTGTTTGTGAGGGGGTGCTGAGTTTTGAACGCATCGCGATGCAGATTGTGGCAGGGCGCAGTGTGTGGCGGCGGATGGAGACGGCGAAGCCGGTGGAGATTGTTTGCACTAATTTGCAACGAGAGGTGCTGAAGGCGGCGAGGCTCAAGGTGAGTCTGGGTGGGACAACGGAGGAGTTTCTTGTGTCGGATCTGGCAATGGGGAAGAGTTTTACGGCCAAATATTTGTTCAACACGGCGCTCAAGGCGGATGACTATGAATTGCGGGCGCGGTTTGAGACGGGTGATTATGCGACCGAGCAAGCGGCCACGCTGAAACTGGTGGCGCGAGTGCCGGAGCGGATGCCGGTGATCATGTGGGGGGGCAGTGGTGAGGAGATGGAGCGGGTGAAGGATCTTGGGTTCACGCATTTTATCGGTCTGGGTGCTGACTACAGTGAGATGTGGCACCAGAAGAAGATCGTGCCGCCGACGAAGCCGGAGGTGATGGCGAAGAACCGGGCGATGCTTGATCAGGCGCTGGCGAATGGGCTGGAGGTCATTGCGAGTCTGTCGCCGGCGCATGCGCTGGAGTCGGAGGAGAAGAACCTGCGCATTGGGCGTGATGGGAAGGCTTATGCGCGGCAGGACATCTGTGCGTCGCTGCCGGACTTTGCTTCTTTTTTTCAAGTGGTGGGGATGAGTGTGGCGAAGGCGTATGGGGATCATCCTGCGTTCACGACGGCGTTGATTGATACGGAGGTGAGGGACAACACGCAGGTGAGTTTCAATGCGGTGGATGTGGAGGCTTATCAGAAGTTTGCGAAGGCGGAGATTCCTGCGGAGGTGTCGGCGAAGTGGGGCGTGGACTGGACGAAGATGAAGGACTTTCCGGTGGATCGGGTGATCGCGGATGACCATCCGATTTTGAAATACCTGCGCTGGTTCTGGACGGTGGGGGATGGCTGGAATGGACTGCATACGGCGCTGCACAAGGGGGTGAAGAGCAGCAAGGTGTGGACGTTCTTTGATCCGGCGGTGCGGCAGCCGAGCATCAGCGGTGCGGGTGGTGGCGTGGATGTGATCTCGCACTGGACCTACACTTATCCTGATCCGCTGAAGATCGGGATGTGTGCGGATCAGTTGTTTGCGATGAGTGCGGCGACAGGGAGGAACCAGCGGGTGATGAAGATGACGCAGTTGATCTGGTATCGCTCCCAGACGGCACCGATTGGCAGCAAGGCGCCGGGTGAGGTTGTGGCGTGGCAGGATCATGATCCTGATGCGGCGTATATCACGATCGCGCCGATGCATTTAAAGGAGGCGCTGTGGACGAAGATCTCGCGTCCGATTCAGGGGATCATGTATCACGGGTGGCAGTCGCTGGTGCAGACGGACAGTCCGGGTGGGTATCGCTTCACGAATTCAAACACTGCGCCGGTGCTCAAGCAGTTGCTGCATGATGTGATTGAGCCGCTGGGGCCGTCGCTGATGGCGATTCCGGATGAGCGGAGTGAGGTGGCGTTTTTGGAGAGTTTTACTTCGCAGATGTTTGCGCATCGCGGCAGCTACGGGAACAACACGGACTGGGCGGCGGATGTGTGGCTGGCGCTGCAGCATGCGCATGTGCAGACGGACATGCTGTTTGAGGAGACACTGCTCAAGAACGGGCTGAGTGGCCGCAAGGTCTTGGTGATGCCGTATTGTGATGTGCTGACGAAGGGCGTGGTGACGCGGATTCAGGACTGGCAGAAGAAGGGCGGCAAGATCGTGGCGGATGAGTTTCTGTGTCCGGCGCTGAAGGCGGACTTCCTATTGCCGAGTTTCAAGCGGGTGAAGAAGGCGGATGAGGACAAGGCGAAGGTGCTGGAAATGGCGAAGACGGTGGGCGGGTTCGCGCTGCCGCAGAAGGCGATGTGCGACAATCCGGAGATCATCGTGCGCACGCGGAAGTTTGGGGATGCGACCTATGTGTTTGTGGTGAACGACAAACGCGAGTTCGGCAACTATGTGGGCCAGCATGGGCTGGTGATGGAGAACGGGGTCCCATCGAGCGGGGTGGTGAGCTTGAAGGTGGAATCGGCGAATGTGTATGAACTGACGGGCACGCAGTTCATCGTGCCGAAGCGTGGGACCGATGGCTTGATGAGCTGGCCGGTGGATCTGGGGCCTTGTGACGGGCGCATCTTCATGGTGCTGCCGAAGCCGTTGCTGGGCTTGAAGCTGGAGGTGCCGGAGAACGCGGTGGTGGGGAACAGCGCGAAGATTGCGGTCAGCATCACCACCACGCAAGAGGCGCCGACGAAGGCGGTGATTCCGGTGCGGGTGGATGTTCGTGATGCGAGCGGGAAAGCGGCGGAAGGAAGCGGGTTTTATGCCGCTGAGAATGGCATCGTTGAAATCAAGCTGGACCTCGCGCCGAATGAAGATCCGGGCACGTGGGAAGTGCGGGTGAAGGAACTGGCGAGCGGGATGGAAGCGCGGAAGTGGATGCGAGTGAAGCGGGAATGACGAATGAACCGGTCTTGGGAGAGCACTCGGTGGGGCACCGAAGGACAGAATTGTGGTAAAATAATTGGGGGTAGAATCATTTCAGAGGCTGGATCTTTAGAGGTGCCTTATCCGCTGTAAGGATGTCCTGATTTGACGCCGCAGATGAAGTGAGAGGGATGGGAAGGTTTGGACGGTTTTTGTTTCGGCAAAGGAATGGCGGGCAAAGGAATGGATTCTGAGGGGAGCCTGAGCCGATGCACCGCAGAGATGGGAAAGCCGCAGAGATTTTTCAGAAAGGATCTTTGGGGCGGTCCGGGCTTGAGGGCTCAGGAGGTGTGCATGAACCACCTTGTGATACTCATGACGAGCATCCCGTCTGATGCGGTTTCTTCCGTTTGGCCTCGTTGAGGCGGAAGATGGTGCGCGGAGAGGGATTCGAACCCCCGACCAACTCGGTGTAAACGAGCCGCTCTACCACTGAGCTATCCACGCGGTGTGATTGATCCTGAGCTGTTTATGGCGAAAAAACAGGTGCTGTCAAATCCTGTTGATACTGCTTTTGTATACTCGTAATCTCCACGGCATGACGGCAGAGGAGAAAAGAGATCAAAAAGGAGAATGGATTCGGGTGGCACCATGCTTGTTTCGCTACCGCAGCAGCGGCACCTATTATGCGGTGGTGAGACGGTCTGGCAAGCTCATCCGCAGAAGTCTTGAGGTGAGCCACATTGAGCCAGCCAAACGCCTGCTGAGGGATTTCCTCAAGGATCAGGAAAACACGGCCACCGATGCCCACAAAACGTTCCTGGACACCTACATGGAGGAATTCCGCTCTGGAAGGACCGGAGCACCGAAGACACTCAAACGGTATCAAAAGATGGCTGATCTGGTGAAAACCGGCTGGCCCGGTGGAGCACATGTCTTGCTTTCAAAGGTGGACCACAATCAATGCTCCAAATGGCTCAGCCAGTGGAACGGGAGAGTTGCTCAATACAACCATGGCCGCCAATGGTTGCTGGCGTTCTTTGATTTCGCCGTGGCTAATCGTAAACTCAGTCGTTCACCCATCGATAAACGTCTTCTCAAGGCCTTGCGCAGACCGCGTGTGATTCGTAATGCACCCACTCCAGAAGAGTTTGAGGCGATCTTGGCTGAAGTTCGGTCACAACCTTTTACCGATCATGCGGACGATTCCGCCGACGTCTTGGAGTTCATGGGCAGGGCAGGGGTTGGTCAGGCGGAAACTTCTGGTTTGAGGAATGAGCACATCAGCCTTGATGGAGGCTTCATCAAACTCTTCCGTGTTAAAACCCGAACGGCTTATCAAATTCCCATTTTTCCAAAGGTCCGCCCTCTCCTTGCGCACCTTAAGAAGGCAAATCGAGATGCATCGCCGACAGACGCAGTGTTCAAAATCAATGACCCCAAAAAAGCCTTGGCCTCAGCATGTCGGCGCCTCAAGCTGCCGAGTTTCTCTCAGCGGTCACTACGACGCATGTTCATTATTGACGCGCTTCAACGGGGTGTTCCTGTAAAAACAATCAGCAAGTGGCAAGGGCATCAAGACGGCGGAGTTCTCATCTTAAAAACATACTCGGAGGTGATTGATCAAAAAGCGAATCTTGAGGCCGCAGCTCTGCTGGCTTAGCAAAATGGCCTTTGGTCTTTTAAATTCATTCACCAGCCAGAAATGAAATATGCGAAACGAACCCGATCTAAGCGACAAGCATATATTGAGTCTAAATCGCCAGGAATCCTACTATTACTGGTTCCATTGTGTTAAAAACTATTTTGCTCTAGTTACAAACGGAACGAAGCAAGATATGCCAACACAAGCATATTTTTATCCTGTCGGCGATGTCAACCGAGTCTTTAATGAGGTGGAGTTCCGTTACCTACCAGAACTGTGGCTTCCTTCAAAGCCTTTTCATGCAATCCACATCACGATTAACGATGATCTTGATCGTCCGTCGCTTCCCGTTCCTGAGAGAGTGAACTTTGAGGTTTCTGTATTTGACCCGGAAGCAATAACAAGTTGGGGTGACCGAGTCGTAATAGGTTTTCACCGTTTGTGGCCGGTGCCCCAACTTTGGCAAACGAAGTTAGCGGAGCAACAAAGCCCCGCTGTCGCCGCCCCAATTGTGGACCAACAAAGCCCTCCAGTGCCTGCCCCGGCTGCAGAGCCTCAACCAACCGCGCCGGCCCAAGCCGAAGTGGTCGTGACAGCACCTGCGGTCACGGCACCTGCAACGGCGGCATAACCAAAACCCAGGCCGCCCGTGATGCCAACAGCTAACGGGCGGCCTATATTATTCAAGACACCCAGGTCCTAGGCAGCACCAAGCACTGACAGACAAAATCGGCCACCTCACACTCGAACGGTGTGGGGTGGCTTGTTGTTTGGGTCTGGTGCACCGGTAGCATGCGATCATAGTGAAACGAAGTCTCAGTGCTTTCGACTTTGAATTCACCCGTTTCAGCCGCGAATCCTTCTTTGCGCTGTTGTTGGAAGGTCCAACCATGTCCATGCCTCATGTTGGCGATATTTTCGGCAGGAATAACTTTTTCACGTAGTTCACCTACTTGCCGGATTAATTTCTCAACCACAGCACGTCCAAATTCCGTGGCGTTTTTCCCGTTAGCGAATGGAACGAGGGAAGAATGGGATGACATACTGTCTCCTAGAAGGTCTCCGAAGGACTGGCTAATTTTTCGCTTCTGCCTTCTTTGTCTTGGCCCAGCGCTTCCGTTGGGCGGCAGCAATCTTTTCCCTCGCTTCGGGACTCATGGTGCGCTTGACTTTCTTGGGACGACCTGGGCCCTTGGCCTTGGGCTCCTTTGCGGCTTTGGCCGGCGCTGATGAACCGCCAAGAAGTGCTGCGAGTTCCGCATGGAGTGCATCAAGCTTTTCGCTGATGATGACGGCTTTTTTTAATTGGGAGGTGGTTGGCATATTTTGAATGGTAGCGGGAAGAGCTTTGCACCACAAGTCGAACAATTGAAGCTCTGGACCAGTTATTGGGGATCATCATGAGCTGCAGCCCGAATGTCCGCTTGTAACTTTCACATCCACTGGATGGTCAGTTTCCGCTTTGGGTTGCAAGGATTTATACCCATTGAATCAATTCCTGTTTTCCATAGCTTCTGTAACCGTCTTGAATGCGGAGTGTTGGTCCAATTCTATCACAAACTCTTGCTAGACTAATGACCTAAATCTTGCAAATTATTTACTTAGCGTAACGACGCTCGCCGGCTCTCGAAAAGAGCGCAATCACTCAACTTTTTCAGGTGAAGCTGCCCCTAAATATAGTGTTTGTCGCAACCGGCGACAAATATGTTATCGAGTCCAGGTCCGCAATTTTGAGCGTGCGGAAGTTCATGCCAGACTGTCGGATAATCCTGTATTCAGATAGAGAAGTTCGGTGGAATGACCTTAACGAATGTCGCCTTCTCAAAAATCCCAGCTATAGCTTCCGTGACAAAATTGCTGGACTGATTGATTTTAGAGACGGACCAGGATTGTTCTTGGACACTGACATCGAGTTGATGAACGGCCTATACGAACTTCCTCAATTGCTGCAACGTTTTGATATTGCAGCATCGCACGCTTCATGGAGATTTTCATTATGCCAGGGGCAACAGACAGGCGGCTCTATTTTTCGAGATCCAATCGGTGGCGAAGGCTTTTGCGAGTTTAATACCGGAGTTCTTTTGTTCTCTAACAGAGAACCTTGGTTCAGGCTTTTGAACCTGTGGGTTAGTATATACGACGAGCAAATGAAAGCTACAGTAAAGCCAAATAATGATCAAGCAGCATTTCGCCAAGCTATATGGTCGAGTGGCATCTCGACATATGTTCTACCACCAGAATATAACTTAAGGTGCGATTTTCCCTGTTATGCAGCAGGAATTGTTAAGATTTTGCATGGCAGAAATTTGTCGAGAGAACTGCAGGAGCACGTTAACTCATCAAAAGTTTCTAGGATCTTATTTCCAAATCACTATGATGAATCCGTTATCATCCGACATTAGTTTACGGAAAGTGGTCGCATTAGAAGGTGTCTCCAATGCTGGCAAATCAAGTCTTGCGCGCTCTATAATTGAAAATTGTGGCCCCGACGTTTTTATGAGTCCATGTTATATTGATCAGTGTGGTCAGCCCCCCTTTCCACCAAATATTAGTGAATCGACGATAGATAGGCTCGTCAGGGTTGCATTTTTTTGCGGACTCGACGTAAATCGACTTCTGGGTATCGCTTCGAATTCTAAGGCCGTCTTGTTGGACCGTTCGGTATTTACGCTGATAGCGCACTCATTTGCGGAAGAGTGTCTGCATGGAATAAGCTGTGTAGACGAAACCGTAAATTTTTTACTTTCAATTGAAAAAATTAATTGGCCTAATCACATTCTCTTGCTGCGAACCAATGAATCAATTGTCAGCACACGTCAGTTAATACGTCCTCATGAGGGGATCTTCGCCAAAAGCGAATTCAATAGGGCATTTTATCAGTTTTTTGAGTCCGCATTTGATCGCGTGACTGCTAGATTAGTCATAAAGCCCCATCTCCATGTATTAACGATAAACTCTCCAGATGATATAGCCAAAGTGGAACAGTATAGCCTTGATTTAATCAAACGCATAATTTAGAATTTATGATGCTTTTATGGCTTTTTGTCACCCTTGTTGGCGTGGACCTCGCTGGAGCATTACTAAGCACTTGGTGGATTTGCTCATCTAGGTCGTCTGAAAAATCAGACCATGATCTTATTGTGCTTATACCGTTGCTCAATGAACAAGAGGTGGTGCCACAATTATTTCGGGATGTGTTGAGTTATACACAATCCGTTCCTGGTGTGAAGACGGTTTTTGTTACTACGGAGAGAGAGCGGACTATCGAGGGTCAACCAACTACAATCGAGTTGGTGCAAAAGTTTGTTGAATCTCAGCAAGAGATAATACCTAATCGGTTATTGCATCTGCATTGCCCTTTTGTAAATAAGGTAGTGGCAGAGCAGATTAACTATGCATTTCAAGTGCTTGTGGAATCGCATTCCAATCGATCTGAATTTGTGTTTGTAATATTCAATGCCGACACTCAATTTTCATCATCCTCGTTAAACGAAGCTTCCTGTGTATTCAGTCGGTATCCAGACGTATCAGTAGCGCAACAGAGTTCATTATTTATTTCTAATCTTCCTCAGTTGATACGGGAAGGCAGAATTTTAGAGTGCGCTTTTGGCTTATACCAGTCGAGTTGGACTCTATCGCATGAGATTCCGAGACTATTAACATATGCGTTTTTCCCACGTCGCTTTCGACGGCTGTTACCGCGGCTTATACACTGTGTCGGCCACGGCCTCTACGTTCGTTCCGAGGCATTTAAGAGAATGGGGACAATGCCAGTATTAAGCTATGGTGGAGAAGATTTGGCGCTGGGATTTATTGCACAAGTAAACAATGAAGTCGTCATTCCATTGAGATCTCTCTCGAACTCAGAGACTCCGCCCACACTTAAGTCGCTTTTCTCTCAAATGTCGGCGTGGTTTTTAGCTGTTCTTGGCTATGTCGAATTTCCCAGATTGATTCCAACGTCGTCTCCGCCCATTGTAAAGATCCGAGCTTTCTTTTCAGCAGCTCTGGGCGCTTTTGACGCGTTGAGATGGCTACTTAAAGGTCCGGCAATACTCTTCCTTGCATTTTGGTCCACAACACATGGCTGCGGGGACTTTTTCTGGATTTCATATTCATCCTATTGTTTTATCCCGGCGTTTTTGGTTATCGTCACTTCAACCTTTGCAAACGAGGGGCAATTTGTAAAAATGAGGACTCAGGACTGGCTAAAGGTATTAGCCGCTCTTCCATTAGTTCCGTTGCTCAGAAGTCTTCCAGCATTTCATGGACTTTTCATCGCAATTAGATTATTGACCGGGGGGCAGTATTCACGCCCTAAGACAGAGAGGCAATCTCAAAACAACAATCCACATACAAGACATGGCGACGAAATCTGATAGCTACAATTTCACGTGGCGTCTACCACTCTGGAGGAAAGTGGTTTTTATAGATTGGAATGGCGTCTTGTGCTCTGATCCGTTTTGGATGTCGATTCGAATGAATTCACGTCATCACATGCATAAAGCTCTAACCGATGCGACTGTTGAGCTTTTTGTGAATCGAAGAGATCGTGTAGAATCTTGGATGAGAGGTGAGATATCTGCTCACGATGTAGTACAGGAATTTGAGTTGTCCGGTTATTTACGTAGTCATGGCTGCACAGTCAGTTTTCTACTTCGAAGGTTGAGACAGGACTGCCGGAAAATGAAAATGAGACGTGATATCGTGGAGGTTGCTAGGAGGCTTTCGTCCGATGCTTTTGTGGTTCTTGCAACTGATAACATGGATTGTTTTGAGGAAGAAGTTTTCCAACTTAGGCGAAGGGCGTCAATCGAATCGTTAGGCGACAGTATAAGTGACGTATCAAAACGCTTTGACTCAATTCTATGTTCCTCTCGCCTTGGAGTATTAAAAAGTGATTCAGCCTCTGATTTTTTTGGCCCTTGGCTAAAAACTCACGGGCTCACATTTAGGGATGCCGCTTTGATTGATGACTCCGAGTTGAATTGTGCACTTTTTACGAATGCAGGTGGGGCTGCATTCAGATTTGATGGTGAGGAGTTTATGCAAGACCTAGAAAGTCGTCTTGATCGCTGGTTTCGAGCGAAGGAGATCTAGAAATAAAGGACTAGTGTCTGTTATTAACTTCTGGCGATTAGAGAAAAGCTCATGAGGGTTGCAAAGGCAAGCCAGTGCATGCTCGATTGAGGATCACTTTTTGGGTTTTGCCTTCGCAGATTGTTTCGCATTCTCAGCGAGCGCGTCATCAAAAAGCACCCGGATGAACTCGGCTTTATTGGCGTATCCTTTCAGTTCCGCGAGCTCTGCGAGCGCCTTGTCTTTCTCGGCGCTGATGTAGGCTCCGGCCAGCTTCGTTCCGGGTTGTCTTTGGTTTGGCATGTCGGAAAGGGAGTTTGTGCGGTGGTGGGTCAAACGTCATGCTGGAATTCCTTCTCTCTTCAAGACAGTTCCATCGCAGATATTTCCATGAAATGAAGACTGATTCGCTTGCGAGCTGATGGAGAGGCTCATTCAGCTGCATCTGAGTCCTCTAGCCCATATTGAGAGTCATTGAAGCAAACACAAAAAAGGGGCACGCTTTTCTTTAATACAGAAAGCAACTCATCCGGCTTCAATATTTATTTTGCCAAACGAACTATTTACGCGAATATGGGGAGAAGCTGATGGTGAAATTGTTAGGTGTTTAATTAGTGACAAAACAGGAAGCGTAGGTCACCCTACTATTAAAAATAGAATATGCAAACCTTGCGTGAAAAGAACCTCAGAATCAACCAGTCTGAATACGCAAATGGGACAACGAAGCTCGAGAGTTTGCCCCCCGTCCTCTTTGTCGAGCTGACACAAAATTGCAATCTCCACTGCCGTATGTGTCGTGCTTCAAACGGATATCAAACAAACCTCAACATGGAGCAAAGTCTTTTTACTCGTCTTAAAACAGAGCTTTTTCCTTACGCTTCACTTGTCGACCTTCGAGGCTGGGGTGAAAGCACTATGTTGCGTGACATCGCACAGAAAATCATGGAAACAGCAGATGCAGGACCAAAAATACGTCTTGTTACTAATGCTCTTGCGATCCAGCCAAAACTTTGGAGTTTGCTGATGGAAAGAGGGGCTAGCGTAGTTGTTTCGGTTGATGCAGCCACACCTGAAACAATGCAAGCGCTCGGGCGTGGCAATTTCGATAAACTACAAAATTCGTTGGCAAGCGGATGTAGGGCGCGAGACGCCAATTCTTCAGGTGGGAAGATTGCCTTCAACACTGTAGTGACAAGTCTGAATCTCCATGAAATTTCAGATATCGTGACAATGGCATCTGGCCATGGGATCCGTAGAGTAACGCTATTTCCAGTGGTCGCATCCCGCAATAATCCGTTGCATCTTGATCACCGCAAAGCCGAGCTGGCGAGACATATTGGCGAGGCAGAAAGTGCTGCCGCTCTCCATAACATAGAACTCCGCATTGGTGCTAGCCTGCATGAGGAATACGTGATTGAAACCGGGCTTCCCGACCGATGTTCACACCCATGGGAATATTGCTATGTAGATTATGCTGGTAACGTTGGTTACTGCGATCACCTGATAGGACATTCAGGCCTAATGCTGGGCAATCTGAATCAAGTACACTTTGAGGCGATATGGAATGGTTTAGAATTTCAAAATCTTAGGGGGCTTCATCGTGATGCGAGACGACTCGCGCCAGGACAACTCGATACAACCCATTCGCACTGCGCCTGGTGTTACCGTAGGCGATATGTCGACTTCGAGGAGGAAACAAATAGTTGTGCAAACCAAAGAATTGTTTCAACGCTGGGGTCCCCTCCAAATATTCGTATTCCCGCATCTCCCCAAGAGAGAATGGACTTCATGAGCGGCCGAAAACTACAAACAAAGCCTCAACTCTGATAAGGGATCTTTCCCCGACAAAAGCTCTTATGAAGCAGGATTCTAAGATCGTTGTGATACGCACAGCTCCATCTCTTGCCACTCATATTGCTGCAGACCCGAGTTTGCGCAAATCATTTGCTACTGGAGTAATTGTCGACGTTGCCAAACTGTATAATATTGTCAACAACGGTGTTACGACGTCAGGTCTATGTGACGATCCGTTTATCATAGATGCTGTTGTTGGCATAGTAACGACATTCGCAGCCGCAAAGTATTCTCCTATTCTAGTGATTGGGTCTATACCAATTGCATCACTCAAGGCGATCAAGCGACGCATTGGGGACAAGCAGCTGATATCTATAAGCGTATTTGTACTTCCTGAAGTTCTGAATGACCATCAAATAACCACCAAAAAGCGTGATTTGTTTGTTAGAGTGACAATGACCGATCATTTGGCTAGGATTCGGACCAAACGTAGGCTAATGAGAACTGACAATGCACTTGATCATGCGGTCAATCTACAAGTCTTTGAATCACGACATGATACCGATGCACATTTCATCTTGTCAGAAAAACCAATTGCAATCAGCCCTGGGTTTATGGTTTTCTTGAAGTCGCAAGTATTTCTTAACGAGCATCCGTGAGAGGCAATTTAAGGTTTAGAACATGAATATTTCGGATCGACAAGCAATGCTTCGGCTTAGCCAATCAATCAACATTGAGACCCGCTTTAACGGTGTCATACCGGAACTCGTAGTGAACGAGATTTCTATAATCATCCCTGTCAAAAACAATTCAAAGGGAGTCGAGTGTTTTCTGAACAGTTTCTTTGCTACACATGACCAGTCTTGCTTTCCGAAAGAAATTATAATTGTAGATAACAACTCTGCTGAACCTGTTCGAGTTAGAAGCGATCATTCTGAGAGAGGATTGCGAATTCAGATTATATCATGCAAACGGACTGGGCCAGCTGCCGCCCGGAACGCAGGTGTGAAAGCCGCTTCTGGTCAGTGGTTATTATTTAGTGACAGTGATTGCATGCCAACTAAAACTTTTATCAAAGGATATCTGAACGATCATAGTGGTGCAGTGGCCTACGCGGGCAATGTTTGGGGAACCCCAAACAACATGCTTTCAAAATATTATAATGATGAAGGGACTCTATTACCATATTTCAAATTGAATGCGGCGGGGCAAAAGGCTCCCTTGTATCTCGTCACTGCGAATGCCCTTGTATGGAGGGTGGCATTTGAGCAATGTGGTGGTTTCAATGAAAACTTCACCGGCGCAGGAGGTGAAGATGTTGATCTTGGACGCAGGTTGTGGATGATGGGCCAGATAAAATTTACTGCTGAGAGTGTAGTAATGCATGACTTCAGCGATGGGATGGTAGGCTTTTGTAAGCGATTCGTCCGTTACGGAAAAGGCAACCGACAATTTGAGTCAGTTGCACGGATAACCATGAAGCCAAACCTACGTCTTCCAAAGGTTCGGGCACCGTTGAATATTTTCCTCATGTTTCTGCAACACTCATTTTTGAGCCTTGGCTATTACGGCATAACGCCGCGCCTATCGACCCAATCAACCACATACGAGCATGATAGTCCAAAGCCCAATTGACGTCGTTTTACTGCGAGGTGCTCCAGGGATCGGAAAAAGCACTCTTGGCGAACTCATGAGGGAGATTGCGGTGCGGGGGGCTTTGATTGACGTCGACCAGATTCGAAGAATGATTAATGCTGAAGAGTTCGTTTTTAACGTCAATGATCATTATCTTCAGGCAATTGATGTTACCGCAAATATTGTCAGAACACTTTTGACGCATAAGTATCGGCCTGTGTTTGTAGTAGATGTACTAGCACAGGGAGCTTTGCAACGGATTAAGCTAAACCTTCATGGATATAATGTCATATCAATTAGCCTGTTCGCTGATGATGCATCTCTTGCTCAACGAATGGCGCAGCGGCATGAGGGCTATATTAATCAAGAGGTCGCTTTGAGAGTGAACAGGTATATCATTGAGACATTGGGAGAGGTGGATGCATGCATAGACACCTCATTGTTATCGCCATATGGGGTGCGGCACCAGGTTATCAAAAAAATGCGCGATATTAATCGTGCCGCGGGTGACCAATAATCGGAAAAACCATTAGAGTAGACCGGAGATTCAAGGAGGCATCCTTTGCACCCACCATTTAGATTGGGTTTGATCCAGTCCCGTTACACTCGCTTTACGCTGGCAATCTTAGCAAGCATTCCTGAGTTGTTTTTTGGAGAAAACTTCTCTGCTGCAACCAGTCACGCCAACAATTGTGTGGTCATCAGAGAAGAAACGCTGGTTGCAACAAGTGCAATTGCTGTCTTTGCACTCGCTTCCCTGGTGGCAGCAGCACATACAGCACCTTCGTTAACATGATCCGATTCCTTTTTCAGGATCGACAAGGAAGCGTTTGGTCTGATACAATGATCACCAGAAAATGACGATCTGCTTCGCTCATTTTTGCCCGTCAAAAGTTTGCGTGTTTTCTGTCGAGCTGGGGTCCTTATGGTTCAGGCGACTGAGGTGAATCCGCTGTACAATATTGATGATGATGAGGTTTTCTGAAAAAACGGGAATGAATCATTTCCCTTTACTGCGTCACACCTCCCTCTAGCCTTTGAGCAGTTCGGGGAGACCTGAACCGGGGCTTGATAACCTCGCTATAGGCGGCCGACGTGTGCCGCAAACACGTCGCTTCACGACCATGACAATCCAAAACCCTGGTTTCATTCCTGAAGCCAATAGCCGTCCTCAATCAAATGGGAACGGTCATCCACAGCAAAACGGACGCACCTAGCGGAGCTCAGATCCGCACTCACAGGCATTGGCAAGGTCATCAAGCAGAGGGGCCACACCACGCTCCACAAATAGCTGGTGTCCGATTCCTCATCACCAGCTCATCAGCCAGGTTCAAAACACACTGATAACCACGAATCTGCGTATCGGCACTCAGGCACATTCACTGTCGCATGAAGGCCAACGATATTTTGGTCTGATGGAGATTCATGCCCAGAAATCCAGCGACGATTATTGCTACGTCGTCGGAATCCGTAACAGTCATGACAAGACCTTTCCCGCCGGCATTGTCGCTGGTGCCTCGGTCTTCATTTGCGACAACCTCTCATTTAATGGGGACATCAAGTTCGCACGCAAACACACCCGGTTCATCAATCGTGACCTGCCGCAATTGGTGTCACGGTCGATTGGTCTGCTCCTTGCCAAATGGCACTCGATGGACAAACGCATCTCCGCGTATAAAGAAGCAGAGATCAGTGATATTGAAGCCCATGACCTGCTGATTCGCTCTGTGGATGTCGGCGTGTGCTCCAACCGTTTGATCCCTGAAGTGCTGCATGAATGGAGAGAACCCAGACATGATGCCTTTGAGGGGCGGAATGTCTGGAGTTTGTTTAATGCCTTCACAGAAAGCCTCAAAGGCAACCTGTCGGAGCTGCCCAAACGCACTGAGGCATTGCATGGTCTTCTGGATACGCACGTTGGCCTGAGCGCCTGAGCCGAAAAGGAGGAGGGGTTTCGCGTTGACGTTCAGTCTTTTGCGAGGCCTCTTTTCTTTAGCTGCCGAGTCATGCAGGAGAGAGTCGGTAGCCATTCGTCAGTACAAACCTACGTCACCCTAGGGAAAGAATGAGATTTAGGACGAGTGGTCACAAACACCATTTCTGATTGCGTTTATGAACCAACCATCTAAGATCAATACGATGAAAATATCTACACGGATCGACGCGAGAGGTGTGTGGTTCTTTGTCTCAGCTGCCGAAGCAGTTGAGTATGCGATCCGCTATTTCGTTATAGGAACTGCTAACCGGGAGATTGTAGGAGAGATCAGAGGGAAAGCATCGAATGAGGGGCAGTTCGAACCCATTGCGTTTCCAGTATTGCGAGTGGGAATAACAGCGTTCCAAGAAGTGGCGTGCAACAAGGAAGCTACTCAAGAACCACTTCCCATCTCGGCTGGTTGTTTCGAGTCGACTGATAAAACACATCCCTCGCCGAGTGTTAATCCTTGGCTCATAAGAGCATTAAACAACGATTGGATTCCGTTAAAACGCTCACTCCGAGCAGCCAACACTCGGGAAGAAAGCTATTTTAGCGCCTACACCGTTGCGAGTGCTCGTGGTGTTAGCGAGGTTTCGATAAAAATGCCCAGGTACTTCAGTGCTTACGATTCCTCGACAATATAAAGGGGCAAATTAAAATATTGGCCCAAGCCGATGGCTCGCATAGTCTTTGCAAACGCCCGCCCGGCAGTTCCGTTCTACTTTGAAAGCGGAGCTGAGCGAACTACGCATGAGTTAATTCATGCACTTGCAAAACGTGATATAGAAGTCATTCACCTCTCGGTATTCGCAAGAGACAGCATAACCCTTTCCCAACTCAACGCGAAAGGTTTTGGAGCCAACTACGAGCAGACAACTAAATATCGCGATGCGAAATCATGTGTGGTTTTGCACTCTCGGCATCCGATGTTAGTGATCGAAAGCGGCAATGTTCTAATCGTCGCGGTTCAAAGAACTGAATTTGAAACAATTTTATCGCAACTACTTACTAATCGAAGGCCTGACCTAATCATAACATGGCTTACTTGCAGCCAAATGGTTGTTAACATGGGTTCGAAACTAGGGATTCCAACCGTGCTTAGAATAGTTGGCCCGGATCTAACCGAAGGGTATCCGCAACTTCAACCGACAACCACCGTGCTTGGGAATTCGCCAATGGCAGCGCAGTGTGCTAGTGCAAAGTACCAGGTAAAAGTCCCATTCATTTTGGAATTAGTGGATCATAAGCAATTTACAATTGAAGAACGCAATCGTAAATTCGTCACATTCGTTAATCCGAGGAAGTCTAAAGGATTGCACTTAATAACGCGCGTTGCATCTCTGCTCATTAATGTTCGTTTTTTGGTTGTAATGGGTTGGAGTCGAAGTGATCCCTCGAAAGACGAATTGAATGGTCTTCAATTTCTCAAAAGCCTGCCGAATGTTGTGGTTTCGGAGCCAATCCCCGACATGCGAGTTGTATATGAACAGACTCGCATATTAGTTCTGCCGTCACGCTGGCCAGAATCGTGGTCTAGGGTGGTTGGCGAAGCCCAAGCCAGCGGTATACCTGTTATAGCAAGCGATCGTGGAAGCACGCCTATGCAAGTCGGGCTTGGAGGAATCATCTTGAACTATGGTGAGCCTCGAACTTGGGCGTCTTGCATAAGCATTCTATCCAGCGACTCCGACTTACTCCAAGATCTTGAGGACAACGCTAGGACAAACATTGATCGGTTTCAATTTGAGTCACTGATAGAGGAATATTATCAGTTTTTCATGGCCACTATACAAGGGGTCAGCGGTCTCCCAGTCGCTCGCCATGAGTCAATTCCAATCTTGCGTGGTAGGAGGAATGCTGAGTCAGGTTTTGTGATTAGTGCGGACACGATTTCAATGAGTGATCCACTTAACAGTTCAGACCCGGCGTTTCCGTAAACTCCACACCAGAATCGGCCTATTGCCTGCAAAAATGACAATCAAACCAATTCTATCAGTGATCACGCCTTTTGCAGGCGATCCTTCAATAGCGCACTTTGTTCGTTCAATCGTTGGTCAAACACTTCCTGGCGACAAATTTGAAGTCATTATCGTCTCCGATGGGCACGAATTCGACACAGAAATCCTTAGAGTTGCTGAGAACTGGCCAAATGTGAGGTTGATCTATAATCAAAAAAAAGTCACTTTTGCTGGTCATACAGCAGCTCTCTCCCGGAATCAGGCCGCGCGACAAGCAAAGGGTAGGTTTCTTGTCTTTATTGATTGCGACTGCATCATGCATCCAGAATGTCTAACACAATATGCAAAGGCTTACGAGGCAGATGATAAAATAGGATTCTTTGGAAGGGTGAGTGAAATTCCGGCATTTAATCGCAATCTTTTAGATGAAGAGCCATCTGCGGATTGGAACGAATTGTTCCAAGCAAGTCTTCCAGATTATAGGGCCAAAGGCACAGAGGATAATTGTAACGAGTCAGACGCATGGCAGCTGTGGTACACATGTAATGCATCGATATCCTCCGAATTATTCCGTTATGTTGGTGGCTTCAGCGAGGAAGGGCATCGCTGCCACGACCTTGAATTGGCCTATAGGTTACATAAGGTCGGTGCCAAGTTCCTTTGTCTTCCAAACGCACTTGTCATCCATGTAGAACATGCACGCAATCTAGGATCCAGAGTTGAGCATATGGTTGGCTGGGCGTATATAGCCAAATGTCATCCGGAATTGCTTCCAATCGCAAAACAACAGATGAGCTCTGTGGCAGAATCTATGCAGGTTGTTGCCTTAAATGCGGAGGCTGAGTTCTCGCGACTGACACAAAGCATGCCTGGTCTGAGAGCAGGCTGCACATGGGTCTTACCGGCTGGAAGTGATGAAACCGCTTTGGCTTCGCAACTCGCCTATCTCCCATATCGGCGAGTCCAAAATGATGACAGCTGCCGTTATAATTTACGTCTTCACAAGCGCTGTTGGGATTACTGCCTCGTAATTCCGTCGAATTGCTCCGTTTTGTCGCCCATATTCTCGGTCATAATACCGAGTTACAACGCCTCAGCCTGGTTGTCGCGCGCCGTGGAGAGTGTGCTCCAGCAGTCTTTACAGTCATTTGAGCTCCTGATTATCGACGACGCCTCTACTGATGACTCTTGTGCGGTTGCTAACCGTTACTTGGGCGACCAGAGAGTTCGTTGTGTAAGCCTTCTGACAAATGGCGGCATTTCAAAAGCGCTGAACTATGGATTGAACCTCTGTAAAGGTAGGTACTATGTGCAGTTGGATGCCGACGACTGGCTTGAGATGGATGCGCTTAAGTGCATTCTGAATGAATTTGAAGCCGACTCTAAAATATGCGCAGTGTACGGGGACCCGGTGGTTCACAACGAATCAGGCAGTGTCACCACCTATCCAAATGGTTGGCAAGTTGAATCTGCAATAGAATGCTTTGAATACAATCGAGTGCAGGGGCCACGTGCCTTCAAGCGCCAAACTCTGATAAATGTGGGCGGATGGAGTATTATTGACGCATTCCATGGAAGGTGGTATTCAGACAAGCGCATTTTTGCACGGCTTCTTGATGAAGCACCAATTCGTTGGACACCCTTAAAGTTGTATCACTACCATGAGCGCACGTCTTCTTTATCGCGACAATCTGCAGAATCAACAGCAGTAGCAAAGTTGGCAATTCTGTGGAGCGAGGCTAATCAACGTTCTATGTTTTTGCAGTCAAGCTACGATGGAAGATTTCTGTCAGCCAAATTTATTCCTAAAGTTGCCTTAAAACCACGGAGTGCATGGAGCGTCTTGATTCCATTTCACCGATCCGCTAAACAGTTGGAACACACAGTCCGCTCTTGGTTAGAAAGTGATTTGCGACTTACGGATCATGAAATTATAATCTTCGATGATGCCACGGGGGAAAATTTGAATCGCATATGGATCCTGGCTCCACAGAGTATTCAAATAATCAGTTCCGACATAAGACGCGGTGCCTCTTGGGGAAGAAATCAGTGCGCCAAGAGAGCTAAGCATCAGATGCTGTTCTTCGCTGATGCCGATCATATAGTTCCTCCTGATGTCATTAGCTTGCATGAGAGGCGTCATGAACAAGTAGTATCGAGCACCATAGTAGTCGGAGATGTGTTTGGTCGCAAGGCGTTCACTATAATGGAGCCGCATTCACGGAAACAGCATATTTCACGTCTTCTTGACATATTACGCACGAGACCAAACTTCTATGAAGCGGCAGCCAAGCTGGCAACGTCTTCGGAGCTTGAAGTGGTAGCGATGGGTGCGGGTGAGATATGGAAAGTGTGCCATGAATATTCGGTAACGGAATCGTGGAGATCTCAGTGGGGGCTCATTCTACTGGCCTTTGGGCAGACGCTTAACGGCTATCCACATCAGTGGGCAGCGTTATGTTCTGCAAGTTTTTCAATCTCAGCTCGGGTATTTGATGCATTAGGTGGATTCGATCAGACGCTCCAATCGATGGAAGACTGGGAGTTCGGTATTCGAGCACAACAACATGGAATACATATCCATCTTGCTCCTGAGGCAGAACCTTACCATCAGGCTCATCCAGTGGATAATGATCGGCGCAAATGCGACCCAGACGCCCTCCAAGTTCTAAAAGCCCGTTATCCTCAAGAGATTCATCGTGTGCTGATCTCTTGGGGGATTATGAGGCCGCCCGCAGCTGACTTTTTTGTCGACATTGAATATCGTAGTTCAACCGGTAGCCTAGATGTGGAGCCTGATGGAAAAACAGAACAAAGTGAATCGCGATTTTATGGATTAATATTTGTGGGGGGGCCCCATCCCCTGACAACACAGTCCATCCTCAGCCTCTTAAAAGAACACGAGTGCCATGCAACTTTTTGCCTTTGCCTGGCTGAAATTGAAAATTATCCTCAGATGATTGATGCTATTATCGCCGGCGGACATGAAATTGCCTTATGGGTCCCTGAAAAATCAGCTGCATCAATAACAGACGACCTTGAGTTATCTTCAAGCATTAGGCATGCGAAAACTACGATTTACCAACGGTTTGGCTATTCTGTCGAAGTGGTATTTACTGAGAATGATAAAAATCGAAGTTCCTTAGATCTATTAGCTAAATCACTATCTTTGCGTTTAATGCCTCGATCATTTGATTCGCGTGACTTCTGTTCTCTAGAATCTAAGGATATCATTCATCGCATTGCAGCGGCCGGGATAAACGGTCGACTGATCGAAATGCATGAGGGAAGAGTTGATCCACAGATACTAATCGATGCTCTTAAATGGTTGATAAGTGCAGCACACGATGGGGGAATCAGATGCGTATGCGCTAAGGACTGTTGTTTCTGAATCTAAGCATCTGGTGCGGATGGATCATTATTATCTATCACACGTTTACACCCACTACTTAATGCACATATTCCGTTTGATAAACTACTATATCATTGATGTCGAACGTTGGGCTCCTGACAAATCGCATTTCCCACAGAGCCTCGCGCACTTCTGAAGTCTTCCTTCTGATACCGATGGTTTGCTCCATGATGTCATTACTAGATTAAAAAAACTTCCGTTCACAATATCTCGTATCGGGTTAATCAAACTCGAAATCGCATTATATCCACCGGATTTGGCAATGAGGTCATCCGTCTGGCTTTTCTCAAGTGAGTCTTTATTATGGACACCGCCAATCCAGCAACATGGGAAAACATGCCCCGCTGCATCTATGTAAATGCGCTCGTGTCCAAGTGCCTGACATGTGATTGGGGTTGCATCATAATAATTGGAGTGTCGCGATAGTTGGAAATCAACAAGCTCTTCAACCGCAAGATTCTGAAATTCTGGCAAGGTGGGACGTTTGATGTAACCTTCGATTCTACCGCTACTATCGCGCACCGGAGTGGCGTCAAGTCGTTGGCCGTTATGAAAAAAGCGTGATGTTTTTTTGATGCGAAATTTGGAGAATCCCATTTGTTTTGCCAAGAGGCAAGCCTCTGAAATCTGATGCTGGTTGTGTTCAAACACGATGAAGTCCCATTCCGCAATCCCTCCGGCCTCGATGAATGATTGGGCGTTCGCAATCAACTTCTTCCAATTCGTCCCACGTCTGTATATTGCGTTAGTGTCGGCTAACCCATCAATACCAAAACGTACTCGGCTGACAGAACCAGCTAGTTCCTTCCACCATTCAGTGCTTCGGGCACTGCCATTAGTGTGAATACGAATTTCCGCATTTTGTGTGCCCACGCGAAAAAATTGGCAAATCTCAAGGCAATCCTTGGCAATGATCGGATCGCCGTAGTTTCCACATAGTTGTATCTCTGTAACACCTGCGAGTAAATCCAACGGAAATATTTTAACAATGTGCTTAATGCTGAGTTCAATGAGGGGCAATTTGGAATTTATGAAACCTCCGTCCACACTACGCGGACATTGGGGGCAACTGGCATTACATTTGGTTGTCAGTTCCAGATCAACAGAACGCAGTGTGGGCCAGGTCATACGTTTATCAATTACCACTTCTAAATGCAATTCTCAAGACAACAATATGGTTGGTCGTCTTCGGGACGTCGCTTGCAGTTGACGGCCTTGTAGGGCAAAATTGAGCCACTCACGCTTATCAACGAAGAAGACCTTGGCCAAAATCCCAATTTGTAAGGGGAGTAACGGGTGCCGTGAGGTCATACACAGGGAAGTATCGCAAGGGGGTATCGAAGACAGGCGTATGCTGATCTCGTCAGGGATATCAACACAACGGCCTCACGGATGAAATTTTACGCGGCTGATTAAGGCTGTTGCGTTTGATGAACAAGGATGTGAGATGGGAATGCAGCTCAGATTCAGCATGCCGTTGACCAGAACAAACTAGGATGACATCAACGTGATAAAGCGTGAAGGGCGCTGTGCCTTTTGATCGCCCCAGGGCATTTTTCTCATCTGACAGTGGGGATGAAAACCGCTGCCCGGGCCGCTGGCTTTTTCATTTGGGTGAACGTGTTTGCTACTTTTGCAGGCGAAGGGGAGGTGCTGGCATAATCTGGTTTGGGAGCATGGGGAGACGGGGCTGGGCTGTCTAGTGGACTCAGTGTAACGAAATGGATCCGCCACGGAGTTATCGACGCGCAGGCAACCAAGGGTTTTGTTGGGGTGTTGTGCGTCGTGCTGGCATGTTGGGCCGTAAGTGATTTGAAGTTGCTGAGGTCAGGACGGACGGTCGAAAAATGCCGGCGTTGCCTTGGTGAGTGAAACAGCCCCTGAAACCTGATGAGCAGTGCTTTTGTCAAAGAGGACATCGATGTTCCGGAGCGCATTCCGCGCTGGCGGTCGGCGTCCGGATTGCCGCCTGGGGCGATGAATTTGATGACGGAGGAGGGAGCGGAGAAGTTGCGGCTGCGGCTTGAGGAATTGAAGGGCTCGGCTGCGGGGGATCCGGAGATTGCGGGGCTGGAGGGGCTGCTGGAATCGGCGACGGTGGTGAAGCCTCCGGAGAGGGCGGAGGAAGTGGTGTTCGGGGTGAGGGTCACTTTGCAGAGCGCTGCGGGTGAGGTGGCGTGTTACCGGATCGCGGGGGTGGATGAGGTTTCTCTGGATGCTCAGAATGTGAGCTGGGTGTCGGCTCTTGGGAGGGCTTTGCTGGGTGCGAAGATGGGGCAACGCGTCAGCCTGGGATCGGACTCGCAGGCCAAGTGGACGGTGGTGAGAATCGAATGATTCTGCCATGGGGTGGTTTTGGTTCGAGCCGAGGGTTTGGATGATGCGAGAGTGATTGGTGTTGCGGGGGGCTTGAGGGATCGGGACGATCCCTCTCCTCCGAGAGCTCTTTGCGCGGATCGTGCCGGGCTGATTTATCAACAGGTTGCTTGACGGGGAGGTGTTTGAAAACTCGCTCTATTGGTGGTGCAGTCAGGGATAGGTGCAGCGGCGTTTTGTGTCACCGCTACGCGGTTCCACGACATTGGGCGACATGGGTGATGCGGTTCCGTGGGTTGGCACCCACGGCTACTGTTGTGCCAGCCCTACGGGCTTTCGGAGAGAGGCGTGAAGATTGTCACAAGCTGGTATGACCTGCTTCAAGCTTTCAGCGCGGTTTTAATCAGGGCCTTTGGTCATGCATGCTGCTAGGGTGGTGCCCCTACGGGACGCTCAGGGAGCGTGTTCATACACTCAGTGTGTGGAGCGGGGGCGAATGAGCGGTGCCATGAAACTCGAAACACTCACCGACCTCTATATCGCCCAGCTCAAAGACCTCTACAGCGCTGAGAAGCAGCTGGTGAAGGCTCTGCCCAAGATGGCAAAGGCTGCCACCAGCAAGAAACTCCGCGCTGGCTTTGAAAAGCATCTCGAAGAAACCAAGGAGCATGCGGTGCGCCTGGAAACGATCCTGGCCAGCCATGAGCAGACGACTCGCGGCCCCAAGTGCAAGGCGATGGAAGGCTTGGTGGAAGAAGGGGCGGAGATCATCAAGGAGGAGGCTGATCCGGAAGTGCGTGATGCAGGCCTGATCTGTGCCGCCCAGCGGGTGGAGCACTACGAAATGGCAGGCTATGGCTGTGTGCGAACCTTTGCGCAGCTGATCGGCGACAAGCAGGGCCAGAAGCTGCTGCAGAAGACGCTGGACGAAGAGGGTGCGACTGACAAGAAGCTGAGCGCACTGGCGATTTCTGAAATCAACATCGCGGCGAACTGATCCGGGGTGGCGCAATCAGGTTGCACCCAGGTCTTCCTGCTGAGGGAGGGACTGGGTGTGACGATGCCGACTTTCGGGGCTGGTGGGACTGCGCGGAGATTTGTGCCACCGCTACGCGGTTCCACGTGTTGGAAAATCGTGGTGGAAAAATGATCCGTGGGCTGGCGCCCACGGCTACCGTTGTGCCAGCCCTACGGGCTTGATGAGGAAGTCCGTTGAGCGAGCAGGATGGCTGCTGCGGAGCACCTCCCCTGCACCCGAGTGGATCTTTTCAATATGAAAGTCTGTGATGCGTGACAGTCCATCGGATGCGCCTGCAACGGCGGCTTCCAGCGGCGGAGGGAATGCCGTGAACGCTGAGCGGCCTCTTCTCACGCTGGAAGAGCGCCGGGCCCGGCGGCGGGAGAGACGGGAAAAGCAGCGGGAGGCGAATGTGGGGCGTGCCTTGAAGATGCATGCGGCGCGTCTGGAAGCGGAGGTCGTTCCTGCTCCTGCGGCTGCCAATGACGAGGTGCCTGCGGTCAATGTGGGGTGCTCGGGCTGGTTTTACTGGCACTGGCGTGAGGTGTTTTATCCTGAGGGTCTGCCTACCAGCGGCTGGTTTCCGCATTATGCGAAGGCGCTGAAGACGGTGGAGCTGAATGCGCCGTTCTATTCGTGGCCGACGGTCAATGCGGTGAAAGCGTGGGCGCGGCAGGCGGGGCGTGGCAAGTTTTTCTATACGGTGAAGGTGTGTGAGCTGATCACGCATGTGAAGCAGTTCAAGGGGACGAAGACGCTGGTGCAGGATTTTGGCTTCATCGCGGACCTGCTGGGACGGCGCATGGGCTGCTTTCTATTTCAGCTGCCGCCGAGTTATCGCTACAGTGCGGCGCGGTTGAAGAGCATCCTTTCCCAGCTGGATCCGCGGCATCGCAATGTGGTGGAGTTTCGGCATGTGAGCTGGTGGAGGCCGAAGGTTTATGAGGCCTTCAAGAAGGCTGGGGCGATCTTCTGTTCTTCCAGCGCTCCTCGTTTGCCTGATGAACTGGTGGTGACCAGCGATGAGGTTTACATCCGATTTCATGGCAAGACGCAATGGTACCGGCATGACTACACGCGCGAGGAGCTGGCGGTGTGGACGCGCCGGATTCAGGAAAGCGGGGTGAGGCGGGTGTGGGCCTACTTCAATAATGACCGCGATGCTTTTGCCATCAAGAACGCGCGCGAGCTCATGCGCCAACTGCGCAAGCTCTCGCTGGGAGGGCGGTAAACTGAGGCGATGAAGCATTTCATCAGCGGGCGGTTGCGATCGGGATTGATTTGGGGACTGTGGGGGATGAGAACCGCTGTTTGGGCTGCTGCCTTTTTCATTCTGACGAACGTGCTGGCCGCTGTTGCTGGCGAGGGGGAGGTGCTGGCGCCGCCGGTGGCGAATCTGCCGTGGGAGCATGGGGACACGGGGCTGCGGCTGCCGGGTGAACTGGCGAAGATGACGGCGGAGCAGGTGTTTCACTACGAGACGGCGGCGCTGGGATATTCGGTGCGGTATTCGGACCGCCAGGCACGGATGCGCGGGGATGTGTATGTGTACCCGTCTCCGAAACCGGCGGCGACGGCGGCTGAGATCAAGCAGGCGCTGCGCGAGAGCGCGGGAAGTGCGCTGTGGGAGGTGGAGGAGATGCAGCGGCGAGGGCACTACCTGAAGCTGAAAATCGGGGAGGCTGAGTACCAGCCGTTTGACCTGATCCCTGAGACTGCGGGTGTGAGCGGCCTGCTATCCCTGCGGATGAACTACACGATCCTGGAGCGGGATGATGCGGGGAGCAATGAGACGGCGGTGGGCAGTTTTCTGGGACTCATGATGCTGAAAGACTTTCTGGTGAAAGTGCGCGTGACCTATCCGGCGGATGGTGATGCGAAGGAGCAGGAGAAGGTGGAGGAGCAGGTGATGGACTTTGTGAATGGGGCCCGGCGCTGTGTGCTGGACCCGGGCTTGCGCGTGAAGGTGGCGGCGCAGATTGAGGGGTATCGGCGTGATCCGCTTTCCAAAGCGGGGCTTGATTTAGCGGGCAGGATCCTGAGCTATGCGGAAGCAACGCCGCTGATCGCGCTGACGATAGATGAGACGATCAGCACTCTGGGGGAGGAGCTGGAGAAAGAGCATCCTGGTGCTTCATTTGAACTGATGTGCGCTTTCATTGTGGGGGCAGTGGCGGAGACATTGAAGAAGCCGGGCAAGGAGGCTGCGGATCTGCCGCAGGCGGGTGCGGCGGAGGTGGTGCGGGTGTTTGGGGTGATGCAGAAGGCGAAGCCGGGGCTTTCGAGCGGGCGGCTGGTGGAGCTGGAAAGCGCGGTGAAGGGGAAGAGGGTGGGGGCGTGGTTGAGTGAGAAGGAAAAAGTGAGAAGGGGTAAGTTGGAAGTAAAAAGCTGGCAGTGATCCTTCTTTGCCAAAGCTACGAAGGACTGGAAAGAGGCGGAGGAGTAGTTGAGGTGGAGGGTGGAGCGGGGGAGGTGAGCTGATTGCGGCGGGTGTGCGGGGGGCGAGGGGGATTGCGGTGGCGCTGGTCGACAGACAGGAGTGTCTGTCGTACTGCCGGAGATGTGGTGGAGGGGAAGATGTGGGGTGAAATGCGCCTGAGAGCCATCGAGCGCCGCTTCTGGCTTTCGGCATTGTGTGGACGGCGAACCTTTTTGAGCGCCCGCGACGCTGCAGACCCGAAACTTCGGCCCCGACGCAGCCGGGCCCTACCAACTCTGCTGCATGCGAGGTGTATGCAGACGCGGGTTCGATTGTGTGGGGTATGAGCGGACTGCGGTGGGTGTGCGGGGCGAAGGGGGATTGCGGGGGCGCTGGTCGAAAGACAGCAACTGTGTCTGTCGTACTGCCGGAGATGTGGTGGAGGGAGCAAGCGGCCACTTAATCACAGCTATTTGTTTCCATGATCCGTGGCGGAGGGTGCGGATGCGATGAGGACGATGTGTCTCACAAAGTCGGGGCCAAAAATGGGGTCGTGAAGATCGATTTTGACGTGCATTCCAGCGCGCAGGGCCTGAGGGGAGGCGTCGGGGGCGCCGTGCCAAAATCTTGCCTGGTGGGCGTAGACGAAGTGGCGAGTTTCCTTTGTGCCGCTTTGCTCGAAAGTGATTGAGCGCGTGGAGTGATCGACGCTGGTGACAGTGCCTGTCATGGTGGTGCCGCTTGGCTGAATGGCGGAGGCTGAGATGGGGAAATGCGATGCGGCGAAAAGGATGAGGAATGCGAGACGAAGGTTTTTCATGAGGAAGATGGTTTGAGGATGTGAGGAAGATGGCGGGGTGTTCTGTTTGAGAGGCGGGCAAGGGCAGAGGTGTGCAGGGAAGATGAAGCTTGGCCGCCGAGAGGCATGGCCAAGGCGCGATCCACCGCAGGCGGGTGGCATCACGGGAAGAAAGGGTCAGCGCCCTGTCTTCAACACTGCAGCAGGGTCTTGCCCGCTTTGAGCTGTACGCCCGGGGACCACACTGGGGCGTGTTCGCGGGGAACCCTGCGCTCGCGCCTTGGTGGGGCGGGCTGCATTACCAGCAAGTACTGCGAGGATGGCGCAGGGATGATCGTGGGGACTGAGAGCATGTCGCGCTCTGTGGGACGGCCGAGATCTGCTATCGACTGGAAGGCGAGGATGTGGTCGGACTTCTGGGAAGTGGTCGCTTGAGCAAAGACCATCATCAGCGTGGTCAGGCGGCTGTGTACATGCACTTTCTGGGACGCATCAGTGCTTTCATGGGAAAGCACGACCCGCACCTTGCCTTCGGAAGAAGTGGCCACTTTCACGTGGTGGCAGCGATCCAAGTTTGCGGCAAGGAGGGTTAAAGCTGGGACAACTCCATTCGACGACAGCAACCAGCCGAGCAGCAACAAAACATTCACCATCCGGGTCAACGGAGATGAGGTGTGTTCATTTCGCCGGGCGGTCATTGGATGAGGGAAGTTAAAGCAGTCAACGAGGGGCGCCAGTGTAAAATATGTGCCGCGTTTGCGCTGCGAGAGGGGAAGCTGCCGTGCGAGCTGATTTCGCTGCGAGACGGGGGCGGTGGGTGAGGGTATCCGGAGTATATAGGTCGGACAGGGCCTATGGGGCTGATGATGGGGCGCGGCTGTCTAGGCAAGCATCTATACCACGTGCTGGTATTCTAGTGGCTGGAGATTTGACGGTGTCCCTTGTGCGCCGGGTCAGGAAGCGTGGTGTGTTGGACGGGTTGTGACGGCAACGAAGCTGAGGGGCCTGCGGAAAGCGGTAGCTGCGCTCGTTCCTCGCTTCGCGACCGCACTCCAAATAGGGCTGCTACGCATTGGCGCGGAGCCAGGTGAAGCTGCGTTCGGCTTCGCCTTTTTGGTAGGCGATTTCGGCGTCTTTTTTGGCGGGGCCGTCGGGGGCTTTGAAGGTGTCGATTTTTTTGCCGCGTTTGGCCATGTCGAGCCAGGCTTTGAACATGGGGGTGTCGCGGTGGTTGGGGAAGATGTTCCAGAACTCGTCTTTCTTCCAGGAGAAGGGGCGGGCGAAGCCGGAGATGGTTTCGACCTGGAGGGGGACGCCGGGGGCGAGCTCGGCGAAGCGTTTGGCGTAGGCTTTGAAATCGACGAGGCCTTCGCCGACGGCGGTCCACTGGACGACGGCGCCGTTTTCGTCTTCCCAGAGCATGCTGTCGCGTACGCTGCTGCAGATGGTGAGGGGGCCGAGGGCTTCGAGGTGGAGGAGGGGTTCTTCGAGGGCCCAGACGGCGTTGCCGGGGTCGATGTTGGCACCGACGTAGCCTTTGCCGGCGGCTTCAATGAGGGCTTTGAGTTCGTGGGACTGCATGTCGCCGGCGTGATTTTCGACGGCGATTTTGATGCCTTCGCCTTCGGCTTTGGACTGACAGGCCTTGATGGTTTTGACGATGGATTCGATGTGCTTCTGAATGCCGCCATCGCTGCTGCGGTCCTTTTGATCGCCGAGGTAGCAGCGTGCGACGGGGGAGCCGAGGGTTTTGGCGATGCGGATGGTGAGGCTGAGGTGCTCTTCGGGCGTGCCGTAGGTGTCCTTCCAGCGGTTGGCGGTTTTGCAGACGCAGCCGGTGCCGACGTAGAGTTTCAGTCCGGCGCGGTCGGCCTGTTCTTTGAGGCTTTTAAGGTAGGCTTCTTCGAAGTTCTCGAACACATGGAGTTCGGAGATGAACATGGTGTCGAGCTTCAAGGACGCGGCGTAGTCGATGAACTGCGCGGCTTTCCAGCCGGTGGCGCGGACGGCGAAGTGATCGAGGCCGAGGGCGAGTTTGGAGCCGGTGGCGGCCTGGGAGAGGGAGGCGGCAGCGGTGGCGGCGAGGGATTGCGCGAGGAAGGAGCGGCGGTTCATGCGGCGCATGCTAGCGGAGGCGTGGGGGCTGTCGATGGGGAATCGTGGAGGTGCGGGGGCCTTTTTACTGCGGAGCAGGAGGAACCCCGGAACGGGCTGAAGCCCGAACTACGAACGGAGAGGCTGGCGCAGGGGCGGAGGTGGGGTGAAGCATTTTTAAACTATTCGTGCCGACACCAAGCTAATCCCCTCACCCCGGCCCTTTGACTTCGTCTATCTCCGCTGCGCTCCGGTTCCCCGAAGAAAAGGATTGGGTGTCATCGTCTGACAGGGGCGGGGAGAGGGAGAACCGCTTTAGCTGCCCTCGATTTATCGGACACGAAAACACCTAAACGCTCTAACTTGAAAGTCTGCTCTGTGATTGAGAACGAGGACGATTTTAGGAGCCGGTGGTGTCAGCGGATGATCAACTTAACGGCGCCCTGGCCCTGGCGGTCGTCGGCGGAGGAGACGAGGATTTGGGCGAGGTGATGGCCGGTGCGCCAGGGGGCGCCGTTGATGGGCTTGACCTGGAGGAGGTAGGCGCCGGTGCCGACGTTGCGGAAAGAGGTGATGTTGTTGCTGAAGGGGGCCTGCTGGCCGGGGACTTCGAAGTACTCCATCAGGGTGAAGTGATCTTTGGTGAGATCGGTGACGGGCCAGCCGCTGCTGCTGACGAGTACGAGGATGTTGGCGGGATGGGAGTTCCCATTGGCGGCGGCACCGGCGGAGGCCTGGGCGGCGATGGTCAGGGCTGTGGCACCGCCTGCACCTGTTTTCATGACCGGTTTGGAAGAGGGTGCGGGGGATGGGGCTGCGGGCTTCGGATCGGGTGATTCAAAGACTGGTTTGAAGACGGGCGCAGGCTCCGCTTTTTTGGCGGGGGCTGCGGGCGCTGGCGCTGGCTTGGCGGCGGCCTTGGGTTTCACCACTTCTGCTTTCTTTTTGGCCGGGGCTGCTTTCTTCATCGGTACAGGCTTCTTTTTTGCTGCGACCGGCTTTTTGGATGCGGCAGGCTTTTTAGCAGGTGCCTTCTTGGGAGCAGGTTTTTTAGCCATAGTGGTGCGTGGGTCAGAATTGTTTCAATTTCCGCGAGGCTAGCAATACCGCCGCCCCTCTGTCGAGATTCCTCTTGGGACGGAGATGTAAATAATAAGGTGTCGAAAAAAGTAGGAGCCGGTTTTGAAGCAGGCTGGTGGCGGCTGTAATTGAGACACAACGATCCACTGCCAATTTCCATTTGAGGGTATCTCTAAAACCTCTAGTTGATCGAATGAACAGTATTATCATCATTCTATAAGAAGATGAAAATTCTGAAAATAGACGATTGCCAAGAATGAGGTCTGTCGATTATAAGGACTGGTTAGAATTTTAGGTTTACGACTTTTCTGTCACATTTCGAACAATCGACAGCACTGCTATTCCGCTTCTTTGATGAACGCGCTCTCAACAACAGGTTACCCTTTGTCGCGACTCTTCCCTCGGCCAGTCCGACGGGAGCGGTCGTTCGTGAGGGAATGGTTTGCTGGGATTTCCAGACTGATTGAATTTACTCAAGTAGGCGGATGGGCTTGGTTCGGTGCCGCAGACGCCATGGATGACCTGATGCCATGGGGTCGTGGCACGCTGGTGACACGTCAGGGCGCTGGGGGAGGGGGGGATGCACCAGAACCGACTCCATCTGAAGCCGCTGTGAGAAATCTGCCTTTTTACCATGCCCCAGTGCTGCTGGCGGAGGTGGTGGCCATGCTGCAGCCTGCCCCAGGCAAGCTATTTTTCGATGGCACCCTTGGTGGGGGAGGACATTCCGAGGCGCTGCTCCAGCATGGAGCGCGAGTGGTGGCGATGGATCAGGATCAGAATGCGCTGAAACACGCCACGGAACGGCTGAAGCCGTATGCGGCGCAGTTTTGCGCACTGCGCGGCAACTTCCGCAACTTCCCGCAGATCGTCGATGAGACCGGGGTCTCGGGTTTTGACGGGATGCTGGTCGATATTGGGGTTTCGAGCCATCAGCTTGATGATGCGGCACGCGGCTTTTCTTTCATGAGAGACGGCCCGCTGGACCTGCGGATGGACACGGAATCGCCACGCACGGCTGCGGATCTGGTGAACACGGAAGATGAGGCGGAACTCATGCGGATCTTCTTTGAGTATGGCGAGGAGCCCAACGCACGGCGCATTGCGCGGGCGATTGTCAAAGCGCGCACGGCGAAGCCCATTCGCACGACCTTCCAGCTGGCTGAGATCGTTTCCATCGCAGCGCCGAAGCGCGGCAAGCGCCATCCGGCGACGCTGGTGTTTCAGGCACTGCGCATCGCGGTGAATGATGAGCTGGCTGCGCTCCATGATTTTCTTGCCGCAGCGCCGCGCTGGCTGAAGCCCGGCGGCAGGCTGGCTGTTATTTCCTTTCACTCGCTGGAAGACCGCATCGTCAAACAGACGCTGCAGCACCTTTCAGCGCCATTCATTGACCGACCTGAGTGGCCTGAAGCGCGCAAAAACCCGGACTGCGTGCTGAAACTTATCACGCGGAAGCCAGTGCAGGCGACGCCGCAAGAGATCGAACTGAACCCACGTGCGCGCAGCGCGGTGCTGCGCGTCGCCGAACGACTCCCCGAATGAAACCACGTCCGCGCAACCGCTACCGCAACAGCCTTGGTCTTTCCACGATCACGGCGATTTTGATTGTTGTCGCCTCGCTCGCGCTGGTGGGCCTGGGCATCGTGGTGAGCAAGAACCGGGTGCGTGCGATCGGTGAAGAGCAGCGCAAGGTGGAAGCCGAGATGCGCCTGCTGAATGCCGAGATTCTCGCTTTGAACAACCGCATTGAGACGATGCTGACACGGGACCGTGTGCAGCCGCGCCTCACCAATGCTGGGACCCTGCTGCGTCCGATCACGAAGCACGGAATTCTTCTTCTCAAACCCCTGCCTGAAGCCCCGGCGAAAGCCGCTGCAACGGCTGCGGATCCGTCTGTCGCCCAAAACATGCCCAAGGCCCCGTGAGTCAGCCCCTGCCAAATCAAATTCAGCTCCGCCGTGATCGCCCGGTGTGCCGCCGCATGCTGCTGCTGCTGTTTGTGCTGCTGGCGGGCTTTTCGCTGGTGACATGGCGTCTTGCTGTCATCCAGATCAAGGAATCGCCGCGTCTGGTGGGACTGGCGGCGAGAAAATATCAGCGGCACATCGTGCTGCCTGCGCATCGTGGTGCCATCAAGGATCTGAGCGGTGAATACCTGGCGCATGATGAAGATGTGCGGGAGCTTTATACGGACCGCACGCATCTGCGTGAAGTGATCACAGTGAGGCATCAGCTGGCGGCGATCCGTGGTGTGAAGGCCGTGGAGCTGCGTGCACAGCTGAGCGAGGCGGAAACGATTGCCGCCTACCATGAGCATGTGGCCAAGGTGCTGGCGGGCATCCTCCCGCAGTCCGAGAAGGAAATCCGCAGCCAGATTGACTCAGACAAACCGGAAGTCGTCCTCGCGAAACTGGTGGATGAAGATACGGCGAAGCAGTGGAGCAAGCTGTTCAAGGATGAGCATGTTTTCGGCATCTACACGCGCCCGACGGTGGCGCGCCGCTTCCCGGCGCAGGATCGACTGTCGCTGGTGCTGGGCGTCACCGACACGAGCAACAAGGGTCGCTGGGGAGTCGAAAAGCTCATGGATGCCAAGCTCACCGGTATTCCCGGCGAGCAGTTGATCGAGCGTGACAAGTCGGGGCACGAACTTCCTTCTTATCGCACGCAAGTCATTGAACCACAAAACGGCAGCGATGCTCATCTCACCATCGACATGCAGCTGCAGGACAACGTGGAGGCGATTTGTGAGCGGGCCTGGAAGGCCAACAAAGCCCGCCGGGTGGTGATCGTCGTGACCGAGCCGTCCACGGGCACTGTGCTGGCCATGGCGGCGCGGCCACACCGTGATCTGAGCAATCCGGATGTCAGCACCTGGACCAATCATGTCATCGCGGGTTCTTATGAACCGGGTTCCATTTTCAAGGTCGTCACTCTGGCGGCGGCGCTGGACAACCGCAAAGTCACCCCGGGGGAGATGATCGACTGCGGCAACATGCACTTTGAAGACCCGGTGCGGAAGGTGAAACTCAGTGATGATGAACCTTTGGGGATGCAAACTGTCAAGGGGGTGCTGGTCCATTCCAGCAACATTGGCATGTACAAAATCAGCAAACGTGTTGGACAGGACATGATGCTCGACTATGCCACAAGGTTTGGATTTGGTGCTCCCACCGGAATCGGACTCGTCGGCGAAGAAGCCGGCCGCCTTAATACCGGCAAGTGGAGCAACACCACCTATTCACGCATGCCTATTGGATATGAAGTATCAGTCACCCCGCTGCAGATGTGCATGGCCTATGGAGCCATTGCCAACGGCGGCGTGCTCATGAAACCGCGGCTCATCGACCGCATCGTCAAGCCGAACGGCGACACTGAAATCATGCCGCCGCAGCCTGTCTGGCAGGTTTGCACGGCAAAGACCGCAGCCACTCTGCGCGACTTTCTGGAAGGTGTCGTCACGGAAGGCACCGGCAAGCGCGCGGCGCTGCCTGAGGTGCGCGTCGGAGGTAAAACGGGCACCACCCGCCGTTACGATCCTGAGAAGAAACGTTACATCGACGGAACCTATCTGACCTCCTTTGTGGGAATGGCTCCGATCGACAACCCCAAGCTCGTTTGTCTCGTGATGCTCGATGACCCGAAAGCGGAGAGTTCCGCTTTGGTGCGTGGTGGTCGCATCGCGGCACCCATTTTTGCTGAAGTGGTGCGGGAGACGCTGGATCATCTGGCCATTCGCAACGAACGCCCCGTCAAGGTGGCAGCCAAAGGAGGCGTTCAATGATACTTCGCGACATTATTCCCTATCTCGACAAGCCGGCGGTTTCCGGCAGTCTCGACACTGACATCACCGGCTTCGCGTATGACTCGCGTCTGGTTGGTCCGGGCATTGCCTTCGTCGCCATTCGTGGCACGCATGTTGATGGTCATGCCTTCATTGGCAAGGCGATCGAACTCGGCGCGGCGGCGATCATCGCCGAACAGGCTCCGGCGGATGACTGCACGGTGCCGTGGGTGCATGTGCGGCAGTCGCGCATCGCTCTTGCGCAGGCTGCTGCGACGCTGAACGGCTTTCCGGCCAAAGGGCTCACCATTGCCGGCATCACCGGTACGAATGGCAAGACCACCACGGCATTTCTGCTGCACCACCTTTTCAATTCTGCGCAGATGCGCAGCGGATTGCTGGGCACGGTGTTTTATGACCTCGGTGACGGTGAGCACGTGCCTGCCTCACACACCACGCCTGAATCCCTCGAAATTCAGGGTCTGCTGGCAGGCATGCGTGGCAACGGCTGCCGCGCCTGCGTCATGGAAGTGTCCTCCCACGCGCTGGATCAGGACCGCATCTACGGCCTGCCCTTTGCCGCCGCCATTTTCACGAACCTGACGCAGGACCATCTGGACTACCACGGGACGATGGAGAAGTACTTCGAGGCCAAGGTAAAGCTGTTTCAGATTACCGCGGATTCATCGAAGCGCTCGGCCTTGATCATCAACGGTGACGACTCCTGGGGACGCAAACTTGTGCAGCGCTTTGAGCACACCGGCCGCGTCGTCCGCTTCGGCTTCGGGGTCGGCTGTGAGTATCGCGCCATCAACGTCCGCTATGACATGAACGGCACGACGTTTGAGCTTGAAGCGAAAGGCCGCAGCTTTCTGGTGCGACTGCCGCTCATTGGCGACTTCAACGTTTACAATGCACTCGGCGCGCTCGCAGCGGCCCAGGGCGTCGGCTTGAACCTGCGTGAAGCCATCAAGAGCCTGCAAAACGCACCGCAGGTGCCGGGGCGCATGGAACGAGTGTCCGAAAATTCACGCTTCAATGTCTTCGTTGATTATGCGCATACGCCGGACGGTCTGGAGAACGCCCTGCGCACCGCGCGCGCGCTGCGTCCGCGCCGTCTGATCACGGTGTTTGGCTGCGGAGGAGACCGGGACCGCTCCAAGCGTGCGAAGATGGCCGCCGCTGCAGAAGCCGGCAGCGACATCTGCGTGCTCACCTCCGACAATCCGCGCACCGAAGATCCGCAGCAGATTTTGGACGATGCCAAGGCCGGCTTCGCCCGTCCGCAAAAACACGCCATCATCATGGACCGCCGTGAGGCCATCCAGACGGCGATGAAGAATGCGTGGGACGGCGATCTGGTGCTGATTGCAGGCAAGGGGCACGAGGACTATCAGGACATTCAGGGTAAAAAGCATCCATTCGATGATCGCAAAATCGCCCGCTACTTCCTTCACCAGCTCAAAGCTGAACGTGCTGCCGAGCGCGAAGAAAAAGAGGCTGAACGCGAGGCCATGCGTGGCGGGTTTGACCGACCCGATCGACCTGGCCCTGACCGACCTGACAGATTCAATCGATGATTCCCATTTCACTCCAGACGCTTGCCCAATTTGCCGCAGGGACCCTGCGTGGTGATGGTGCGCGTCTGGTGACGAATGTGAACACCGACTCACGCAAGATCACCGCCGGCGAAGTGTTCGTGGCGCTGGTGGGTGACAAGTTTGATGCGCATGATTTTATCCCGCAGGTGGCCGAAGCTGGTGCGGCGGCCGTGGTGGTCAGCAAAGTCAAACCGGCCTGGGGCACGCTGCCGTGCGCAGTGATCGAGGTGGGTGACACCCTGCTGGCCTTGCAGGACATGGCGCGTTCGTATCGCGATCATCATGCGCCGTTGATCATCGGCCTGACAGGCAGCAACGGCAAAACTTCGACCAAGGACCTCACGGCCGTGATCATGGCGCGCAAATGCCAGACGCGCGCGACCTTTGGCAATCTGAACAATCACATCGGCCTGCCGCTGACCCTGCTCTCTCTGCGCGAAGGCGACCAGTGCTGCGTGACTGAGATGGGCATGAACCATGCGGGTGAAATCAAAGTGCTCACCGACATTGCCAAACCGGATGCGGGGATCATCACGAACGTCGGCATGGCCCACATCGAATTCATGGGGACGCAGGACGCGATCGCCTGGGAAAAGGGCACGCTGGCAGCGAATGTGCGCGCCGGTGGTGTGGTGGTGCTGAATGCGAATGACAAGTACAGCGAGGTGATCGCGCGTCACTGCCAGGGCAGTGTCTCGATGGCGGGTGTGGGATGCGGCGATGTGGCGGCCACCCATCTGCGCGCGGATGCGACCGGCACGACCTTCACGCTCGACTTTGGCGGTGAGAAGGTGGAAACGCGTCTGCCGATTCTCGGCGAGCACATGGTGGGCAATGCCGCGCTGGCCGCCTGCATGGGCTGGAGGCAGGGCATTGCGCCTGCGGAGATCGCGGATGCCCTGAATCAGGCGAAGCTCACCGGCGGGCGTGTGGAGCCGAAGGTGGTGAATGGCATCCAGTTCATTGATGATTCCTACAACGCGAACCCAGACAGCATGATCGCTGGATTGCGCACGCTCAGCACGCTGGGGTCTTTTGGGAGCCGCCGCGTGGCGGTGCTGGGCCGCATGGGTGAGCTGGGGCCGATTGCGGAAGCGGAACATCGCCGTGTGGGCGAGTTTGCCGGTTCGCTCAAGCTGGACGCCGTGTTCAGTGTGGGCGGCAACGAAGCCGCATGGATCACCGAAGCCTCGAAGGCGGTGCCCTCCGAACATTTTTCCGATCAAGCCTCTTGTGCCGCACGTCTGCGTGAGTGGTTGCGCGAAGGAGACGTGGTGCTGCTGAAAGGCAGCCGCTCCGCGCGCATGGAACAGGTCCTCACGCATTTTTCCGCCTCATGATGTACTGGCTTTACGAACTCAGGGAATGGCTCTTCGCTCATCAATGGATCAGCGATGACGCCGCTCTGTACAAGATTCTCAACCTCTTCAAGTACCACACGTTCCGCGCCGGTGGCGCCGCAATCACGGCGTTTGCGCTCTCGCTGATGTATGGGGACCGCCTGATCCGCAAACTGATCTCGTTGAAGATGGGCCAGCCAATCCGCACGGCGGAGGAAGTGCACAAGCTGCATGAACTGCACGGCAAGAAGGCGGGAACGCCGACGATGGGCGGCCTGCTCATTCTCTCGGCGATTGTGATTTCGACGCTGATGTGGGCGAAGTGGGACAACATCATGGTGTGGACGGTGCTGTTCACCACCATCGGTCTCGGTGCCCTGGGCTTCCGTGATGACTACCTCAAGATCAGCAAGAAGAACTCCAAGGGCGTCAGCGCCCGGACCAAACTCATCTGGCAGACCTCGGTGGCGGTGGTGGCGGGGCTGCTGTTTGCCTATGCGGTGCCGGGAGACAACGGCATCACGCTGCGCGCGCTTTACATTCCGTTTGTTAAGGATGCGGTGATTCCGGACATGCACCTCTTTGCCGTGGCATTCTTTGCCATCATCATTGTGGGGGCTTCGAATGCGGTGAACCTGACGGACGGACTGGATGGACTGGCCACCGGCTGCTCGATCACCACCTCGCTGGCGTATGCCGCATTTGGCTACATCTGCGGCAACGCGAAGTATTCCGACTATCTGGGTGTGGCGCACAACAGCCTGGCCAATGAACTGCCCATCGTGGCGATGGCGATGGCGGGTGCCTGCCTCGGCTTCCTCTGGTTCAATGCGCATCCGGCCAAGATGTTCATGGGCGACACGGGTTCGCTGGCGCTGGGCGGCTGCATTGCGGCGCTGGCCATCGGGTGCAAGCAGGAGATCGTGCTGGCCCTCGTGGGCGGCGTGTTTGTGATGGAGGCCATGAGCGTGATTCTTCAGGTCTGGAGCTTCAAGAAGCGTGGCAAGCGCATCTTCCGCATGGCTCCGATCCATCATCATTTTGAACTCGGCGGATGGCATGAGAACCAGGTGATCGTGCGCTTCTGGGTGCTCTCGCTGCTCTTTGCCTTGCTCGGTCTTGCCACGCTCAAGCTTCGATAATTTTCATGCGCTTCGCCTCACAACATTTTGCCATTCTCGGTGCTGGACGCAGCGGCCTCGGAGCCGCACGTCTGGCGCGCCTGCATGGCGCGGAGGTGACGATATTTGACGAGGGAGACAAGGCGAAGCAGGTCGAGGATTTCCACTGTGTGCTCGGCCAGGCAGCGCGTGATCTTGTGGTCAAGCCCGGTGAGTTTCAGCAGGTGATCATCAGCCCGGGGCTGGACGAGCACTGGCCTTTGCCGAAAAAGTTCACGGACGCAGGCGTGCCGCTGGTGGGTGAAACGGAGTTTGCCTTTCATCTGACCGACATGCCACTGGTGGCGATCACCGGCACGAACGGCAAGAGCACCTGCACGGAGCTGATTGCGACGCTGTTCAACGGCTGTGGCATGAAATCACTGCCCTGCGGCAATCATGGCGTGTCCTTGAGTGAAGTCGTCGCCAGCGGCGTACGTTACGATGTGCTCGCGCTTGAGATCAGCAGCTTCCAGCTTGAGACGATCCGTGACTTCCGTGCGAAGGCCAGCCTGTGGCTCAACTTTGCGCCGGATCATCTGGATCGTTATCCGAACATGGAGGCGTACTTTGCCGCGAAGGCGCGTGTGTTTGAAAACGTCACGGCGGACGATGTGGCCATCGTACGCGCGGGTGAGAGTGTGTCGTCCGGCGCAGCGCAGCGCTGGACCTTCTCCGCCTATGGCGAGGAGGCGGGCTACACCTACAGTGCCGGAAGCTTTTATCATCTGGGCGAGGAGATCGGCAGCGCCAGCGGATTGAAACTGCGTGGCAAACACAACATGGAGAACGTGCTCGCCGCACTGATGACCGGGCGGGTGTTTGGTCTGCAGTATTCCAGCATGCTGAAGGCGATGGAGAGCTACGAGCCGCCAAGGCACCGCTGCGAGCTGGTGCGCACGCTCCACGACCGCGAATACATCAATGACTCCAAGGCGACCAACCTGCATGCGCTGGAAGCCTGCCTGCGTTCGCAGGAGCGCCCGATCGTGCTGATTGCCGGCGGCAAAGACAAGGAACTGGACTACACACCGCTGCGCGCGGAGCTGAACGGCCAGGTGCGTGCGATGGTGCTCATCGGCGAGATCGCCGAGCAGCTGAAGCAAACCTTTGGCGATCTGCTGCCCTGCCAGTGCGCCACCGACATGGCGGACGCGGTGCGTCTGGCCACGGAAGTTTCTCAGGCGGGGGATGCGATCATCCTCAGCCCCGGCACCTCCTCTTTTGACATGTACACCGGCTATGCCCAGCGCGGTGAAGTTTTTCGTGAGGCCGTGAAGGCCTTGAATTGAATTTAAAGACCCCCAATCCCGACAATCCCAGACCCCAAGGTCCTATGAAGATGAAACCCAAGCCCAAAGAAACCAAGCTGCTGCTGAACCTGATGGACGGTGAGCGGCACCGCCACCGTGTGGCGCTCGTGACGGAAGAGGGTGAATGGAACCAGCATGAGCCGAACTCAGGCATGGCCCGCATGTTTGTGGTCATGCTGCTGATCCACGTCGTCCTCATCGGCGGCATCATCATCTATGATTTCATGGGTGATGACGCGAAGCCGCAGCAGACGGTGACGCAGGCTGCACGTGCGGTGAGCACTGGCAACGGACTGCCGATGGCCTCCCCGGAAGTCGTCACTGCGCAGGCGCAGGCGGCGGCGGACACGGAGCAGTATGACAACTACGAGATGCGGTCGGGGGACTCGATCAAGTCCATCGCGGCCAAATTTGGCTCCACGGAAGCGGAGATCACACGGCTGAACCTGATCGACAAGGGAATCCAGATTGGCCCGGGAACGATGCTGCGCGTGCCGAAGCAGGCCGTGCCGAGCGCGATCCCCGTGAATCCGAAGACGTTGAAGCCGATGGCGATCGTGGAAGACGTGCCCAAGGCCGTCCCTGTGGTCCGCGACCAGCCCCCGGCGACGAAAGTCCCAAGCGAGGCCGTGAAGCCGTCTGAGGCACCTGCCAGTCTGTCCGCAGCCACCATGACGCCTATTTCGCTGGTGGCTCCGAACGAAGCCCCGCCTGCGACCGTCTCGCTCGTGGCTGAAGCCGACACGCCGGCCACGGCATCTGCGCCGCCTGCCAGCGCCGCCGTCGCGCTGCCGCCTCCTACCAAGCCGAATGTTGTTTCACTGCTGCAGGAAAACGCGCCGAAGGTGGAAGCGGTGAGGCCGCGGGACCGGGATCGTGATGAACCCAAGCCCGTGGCGAAAGCTGAAGCCAAGCCGCTGGCGAAGCCAAACCCCGTGCCGCCGCCTACGCAGATGCTGAAAAAGATCGCCGAGGCACCTCCGGCAACGAAGAAGGCTGAGCCGACCAAAAAAGTGGTGGCTGACGCTCCGCCCAAAACGGTGGCCAAGACATCCGCTGGCCGCACGCACACGCTCAAGTCAGGCGAGACGCTGTACCGTCTGTCCACGAAGTATGGTGTCTCGGTGGCCGCGATTCAGAAGGCGAACAACATCAAGAATCCCAACTCCATGCGAGATGGGATGAAGCTGGTGATCCCGGCGAAGTAAATTTTTGTTTCCGGCTTCATGGCCAAATATTCCATCCTCCTGTTCCTGCTTGCGGCGCTGTCATTGATCGCGCTGGGCATCACCATGCTGGCGAGCACGACGTTTCAAGTCGCGCATGAGGGCGGGGAGGATTACGTGACCCTGTGGCGTCAGCTGGGCTGGCTGGGGGCGGCGACTGTGGTGTGCGTGATCATGGCCGTGGTGGATTACAACGTGTGGATGCGCTGGCGCTGGCATATTTTGATCGCTGCAGCGGTGCTGCTGGCGCTGTGCTACGTGCCGATGATCGGTGTGAAAATCAACGGATCGAGGCGCTGGATCGGTCTGCAGGCCCTGGGCGTGGGCGGGTTTCGAGTGCAGCCGTCTGAATTTGCGAAGATCGCGCTGATCATCGCCCTGGCAGGCTGGTTTGGGATGCACCAGGAGCTGACGCGCACTTTTTGGCGTGGTTTTGTGCTGCCGGGCCTGATTTTGCTGGGCATCGTGGCCCTGATCGGCTGCGAATTTGACCTTGGCAGTGCCTTGCTGGCTTCGGCGGTGGGGCTTGGCGTGATGTTTGTGGCGGGGACCAAGATGCGCTACCTGGCGATCATCGTCGTGCTCTGCGGTGGCGGACTCGCGGCGGGGGTCAAGTTTCTGCCGAACCGGTTTGAGCGAATCATGGTCACCTTTGACCTGGAAAACCACAAGGAGGACCTGGGATTGCAGCAGTGGGTGTCCAAGCTGGCGTTTGGCTCCGGCGGGCTGGAAGGGCGTGGCCTGGGGGAGGGGCGCATGAAGCTCTCCTACCTGCCTGAAGCGCATACGGATTTCATTTTCCCGATGGTGGGGGAGGAGCTGGGACTGCGCGGGACGGCGGCCGTGGTGCTGGCGTTTGCGGTGCTGGTGATGGCTGGAATGGTCGTTTCCGCGTACGCGCCGAACCGGTTTGGCAAGCTTTTAGGTGCCGGACTGACATTTTTGCTGGGAATGGAAGCGCTCTTGAACATGGGCGTGACCACTGCTTTGCTGCCGAACAAGGGATTGCCGCTGCCATTCGTAAGTTACGGAGGGTCCAGTCTCGTCGCCGCGATGGTCGCGGTCGGCATCCTGATCAACATCCACCGCCAGGGCGTTCATCTGACCTGGGATCAGCTTCCCGTGATCCGCAGAAAGCGCCGCTGGACTCCACAGCTTTAGCCTTTTGAATCTTAGTGAAACAGAAAAATTCGAAGTCCATCCACGTGCTTATCGCGTGTGGTGGCACCGGGGGGCATTTGTTCCCTGGGATTGCCGTTGGTGAGGTGCTTGCCTCCCGAGGTCACGATGTGACTTTGCTGATCAGCGAAAAGAAGATCGACACCCTGGCCGCCTCGGGGCATCCGGAACTGCGGTTTGAGAAGATGCCGTTTCTGGCGATGCCGAAACCGTGGTCGCCCAAAATGTTCGGCTTCCTTAAGGGACTTTGGAAGGGGACGAAGGCCTGCCGGAAGATCATCCGCGATCATGAGGTGGATGTGGTGCTGGGCATGGGCGGGTTCACTTCCTTTGCGCCGCTGTATGCCGGGCGCAAAGAGGGCTGCCATACGCTGATTCACGAAAGCAACGCCATTCCTGGAAAGGCGAACCGACTCAACGCGCGCTACAGCGACATCGTGCTGTGCGGCCTGGAAGCCTGCAAGGAGCACTTCCCGAAGCATGGGGATGTGCGCGTGGTGGGCACGCCGATCCGCAGCAGCATGCGCAAGCCGAACAACGACGACCCGCGCGCCTTCTTCAAACTGGACAAGGACAGGCGCACGCTGCTTGTGATGGGCGGCAGCCAGGGCGCGCGCGGAGTGAACCGTGCCGTGGGCATGGCGCTGGAAGAGTTTGAGAGAATGGGCATCCAGGTGCTGCACATCGCCGGACCGACCGATTACGAGGAAGTTCGCGACATTTACGCCAAGATCCCGATGCTCAAGCAGCACGTGGCGGCGTTTTGCCATCGCATGGATCTGGCCTATCGCGCGGCGGATCTGGCGATTGCACGATCGGGGGCCTCCTCGATGGCGGAACTGGCCTACTTTGGCGTGCCGAGCCTGCTGGTGCCGTATCCGCATGCCGCCGAGGATCATCAGACCCGCAATGCGGAGATCTTTGACCAAGCTGGAGCGGCACGACTGATGCGCGAAAGCGAGCTGAATGCGGACACTTTGGCTGACGCGGTGCGTGAGATCTTCAATGACCCGCGCAAGGCCGGCGAGATGAAGAAGGCGGCGCAGAAGCTTGCGGTGAAGAATTCGGCGGAAAAGATCGCGGATCTGCTGGTGAAGACGGCGGCGGGGTGAGGGCTGCGGATTTTGCCAAATTTTGCGCCACAGCTCCCACGGGCATGATCCGTGTTTGAAACAGAGGGCGGAATCGTTATGTATCCTCCCCCTCAAACCCCAACCTGACCCTTTATGAATCTGACACGAACAGCCTATGGCACCTGGAGCGGCGGACGCTTCATGCACTACGGAGAACAGCTCTCCGAGGAGCATTACAAGCAGCTCATGCGCGATTCGTTTGAGAAAGGCGTGCGCACGTTTGTCACGGCGGATGTGTATGGCGTGGGACGTGCGGACTCGCTGCTGGGCGAGGCGCTGAAGGGCATCCCGCGAGAGGAATACTGCCTGGTGGGCATCGTGGGCCATGACATTTATGAAGGCATCCGGCAGGGGTCACGTGGTTACCCGCGTTTCACGGATCCGACGCTGCGCGGGCCGGAGAAGTATTACGACTACCTGAAGATGGCGACGGAGAAGAGCCTGGAGCGCTGCCAGACTTCGAAGTTTGACCTGCTCATGCTGCACAATCCGGACAGCATCAGCTACACGAGCGAAAAGGTGTGGGATGCGTTCACGGCGCTCAAAACGGACGGCCTGACGGATCGTTTGGGCATCGCGCCGGGACCGGCGAACGGTTTCACGCTGGACATGATCGAGTGCTTTGAGCGTTTCGGAGATCGCATGGACTGGGCGATGATCATTTTGAATCCGTTTGAGCCCTGGCCGGGTCAGCATGTGCTGGGAGCAGCGGCGAAGAACAACATCGATATTTTGGCGCGGGTGGTGGATTACGGCGGTCTGTTTCACGATGACGTGAAGCCGGGCCACAAGTTCCGTGATGGCGACCACCGCACGCACCGCCCCGGCGGCTGGATTGAGCATGGGGTCGAGAAGCTTGAAAAAGTGCGGCCGATTGCCGAGAAGCATGGGCTGTCCATGCTGCAGCTTGCCTGTTTGTGGACGCTGGGCAACACGGCGGTGAAGAGCGTAGTGCCGACCTTGATTCAGGAGCACGGTGAAGGCGCCCGCACGATTGAGAGCAAGCTGGATGATCTTGCCGCTTTGCCTGAGCAGTGCCTGTCCGCTGAGGAGATTGAGACGATCCGTCAAATCGGTGACAACACGGGCTGCATGGCGCTCAAGGGAGCCAGCCAGCGCCATGAAGGCCAGGAGCCGCGTGCGGATGAATGGCCGCTGCGCCCAGACCTGCTGGACCTCGCGACGCGCTGGAGTTTGGGAACAAGCTGGTAGTACGTTTGCATGTTGACGGTTCCGCGACGAAAGAGTCACCACAATTCATGATTGAGGCAGACTTCATCATCGTCGGAACCGGGGCAGGCGGACTGGTCTCGGCCTTGCATGCCTCCGAGCATGGCAAGGTGGTCATGATCACCAAGCGTGGAGCGCTGGACTCGAACTCGAACTGGGCGCAGGGCGGGATCGCCTGTGTGACGGCGGAGAATGACTCCATCGAGAAGCACGTGAGTGACACGCTCATCGCGGGGGCTGGCTTGTGCAAAGAGGCTGCCGTGCGCACTATCGTGAGCGAAGGGCCGGCACGCATCGCGGATCTGGTGAAATGGGGCGTGCATTTTGACCAGCGTGAGGCGGTGGACGGGCATCTGGAATTTGACCTGACCCGGGAAGGAGGCCATACCGCGCGCCGTGTGCTGCATGCGGCGGATGCCACCGGACGGGAGATCACGGAGAAGCTGCTCGCCACGGTTCGGGCCAACCCGAACATCACGATCTACGAAAACCATTACGCCATCGACATCCTGACGACGGCGAAGCTTGGCCTTGTCTCCGAGGACCGTGTACTGGGGCTGTATGTGCTGGATGAGACCAGCGGCGAAGTGCACACCTTCCGCTCGGACCGAGTGATCCTTGCCACCGGTGGGTGCGGGCGCGTGTATTTGTACACCACGAATCCCATGGTGGCGACGGGTGATGGTGTGGCGATGGCCTGGCGCGCCGGGGCGACGATCTCGGACATGGAGTTCATCCAGTTTCATCCGACCTGCCTGTACCATCCGCAGAAGCGTTCCTTCTTGATCAGCGAGGCGATGAGGGGTGAAGGAGCGCGTTTGATCGGCAAAGACGGGCAGGAGTTTATGCAGCGGTATGATCCGCGTGGATCGCTGGCACCGCGTGACATCGTGGCGCGTGCGATCGACCATGAGATCAAGAAGACCGGCGGACCCTGCGTTTATCTCGACATCAGTCATCGGCCGCCTGAATTCATCGCGAGCCACTTTCCGAACATTCAGAAGGCCTGCCTGGATGTCGGCATCGACATCACCAAGGAGCCGATTCCGGTGGTGCCTGCCGCTCATTATCAATGTGGTGGCGTGCTGACGGACGTGAACGGTGCCACGAGCATCCGGGGGCTCTGCGCCGTGGGCGAGGTGGGCTGCACCGGGCTGCATGGGGCCAACCGACTGGCGAGCAATTCGCTGCTCGAGTGTTGTGTGACAGCGCAGCGCGCCGTGGCGTATTTGATCAAAAAGATTCCGCAGGGAAAAGTCGCCGAGCAGAGCTACGAACTGCGTCCCTGGCAGACCAGCGGTGTGGTGGAAAATGACGAGCTTGTGGTGATCTACCACAACTGGGATGAAATCCGGCGCTTGATGTGGGATTACGTCTCCATCGTGCGCACCAACAAGCGTCTGCAGCGTGCGGCGGCGCGCCTGCGCAACCTCAAGCGGGAGGTGCAGGAGTTTTACTGGAACAACCACGTCACCAGCGAAATCCTGGAACTGCGCAACCTCGTGGAAACGGCGTCCTTGATCGTGGAGTGCGCCATCCGCCGGCACGAAAGCCGGGGGCTGCATTACACGCTGGACTACCCGCAGACGGATGACACGCGGGCTCCGCAGGACTCCACGTTGCGTCGTTATTGAAATTATTGCAGCCGCCCCCGCTTTGGTCCGATGGCGGGCAAGTCGCTGGTTTTGAACGGCGCAGCGGCTGATCTGTCCATGATTTAGCGCGGTAGTTTGGAGGATTGAGATTCGCTTTCCCCGCCAAGCCGCCGCGCCTTACATGGTGAATTACAGATTGCAGTTTACCATGGTAAGCTGCTACAATTCTCGCAATTAGGTTCCACCCCCATGCTCGCTGAACGCTCACTCAGTTCATTCGTCGTCGTCGCGTCACTCGTGGCGGCGGTGTCGGCGTTTGGTCAGGGGGCGTCCTCGGTTTCAGCCACAGGAGCTGCTGCGGCATTGAAAAAGGCGGGGACTGCTCCGGCTGTCCAAAGCAAATCCGCCGCGCAATCATCGCCGCCGCGCAACATTTCCGCGACGGTGCCCAGTTTCAGTTCGTCCTCGATGCCGCACTTGGGATACGCACGCTATCCATGGAAGCTGGACATCGTGGCCACGGTGTTCTGGGTGGGCGAGCAGCCGACGGAAAACAATCCCACGCCCAACGACAAAAGCTCCTGGGACACGCAGTGGATGCAAAACTTTGGCGGCTATGATGATCCCGATCCCACGAAGCGGACGGACAATTACACGCCCGTTGGATTCACGCCGAAGCAGAACCCGTTTTATGTGGCGCTGCCGTACAATGACTGCATCGATTACAACTCGCACAAGCCCGAGGCCTCCCGAGTGATCCCGTGGTTCAAGCAGAAGTTTGTGCGTTCCGGCAAAACGGTGCTGAAAGGGCAGTGGATCGCGATTCGCTACGGCAACCGAGTGTGCTACGCGCAGTGGGAGGACTGCGGCCCCTTTGTGACGGATGACCATGAGTATGTTTTCGGCAATGCACGCCCCAAGAACACAAGCAACCGTGGTGCGGGGATCGACATCTCGCCTGGAGTGCGTGACTACCTTGGCATCTCCAGCAGCGGGCGCTGCGACTGGCGTTTTGTGGATGTGAGTGAAGTGCCCGCCGGTCCGTGGCGGAACCTTGGCAGCAACAATCATTTCGTGACGCAGCAGAAGGTCGAAAAGGCGCGGGAGCACACGGAAATCTCCTCCCGGCTTGAGGAACTGCGCCGCATGCGTGACGCCTACTTCCAGCAGAACGGGAGCGGGGCTCCGCGGTGAGCTTTGATGCGATGGGGGTGGGGTGATGGATGAGTGGAAACTCAGGCCATCGTGCGGGCACAAAACGAATCCCCTCACCCTTACCTTTGACTTCGTCTATCTCCGCTTCGCTACGGTTCCCCAAAGAAGGTCTTGGGCATTGCAATATCGTCGGTGGGGAGAGGGGATTCGCTCAATGTCCTCACGATGTTATGCACCAAGAAGGTTATGAAATTATTTGAATGCGCTATGTGCGGAAGCGGTGGGCGGTGAGATGCGTGAGGGATCGGGACGATCCTGTCCTCCGCGACTCTGAGCGTCATGGGCGTTGCCTGACGAGATAGCATTTTCCGAGACTGAGTTCCGTAAGGAGTGGCATTTTTAGCCTGGGGCCATGAGAAGCGCTTTTGGAGGGCGGCTGCGGAGCTGTGGCTTTCGAGTGGCTAGTGGAGTGGGTGAGCAGAACGGCTGGCGAAGGATTACCGGCTCCCGCATTCGAGCTTTTTCTGGTACGCGTGCGCCACCGAGTCCGTCGAAAGCGGTAGCTGCGTTCGTTCCTCACTTCGCAACCGCAGTCCATATTCAGATGGGCGGGCTGTCGCCACACTCATCCCACGAGGGCGCATGCCTGACTTATTGAGGCGGAGTTTGGAAGTCGAGCTGGCCGTTTTTGAAGAGGTAGGGGAGGGACGCGCCGGGTTTGGTGGTGAGCTGGGCGGCGGGTTTGGCCTCGATGGTGCGGTCGGGGCCGGTCTGGGGCTGGTTGGTGCAGTCCTGCACGTAGATGGTGGCATTGAGCGGTGATTTGGCTGGCAGCTTTTCTTCGGCGGGGGCGAAGGTGCATTTTTCGAAGACGCAGTTGCGGGTGGCGAGGGCAAAGGTCTCGGGGACACGGCAGTTGATGAAGCGGCAGTTTTGGATGCTGAGCCAGTCTTTGGTCAACTCGGTGCTGGCATCCTCCCGAAACACGATGGGGCCCAGATCGAGGTCGAGCAGGGTGCAGGAGTCGAGCTTCATGCCCACGTCGCTCACTCTCCAGCCCTGCATGAAGGAGCCGAGGAGCACGCAGTTGGTGAAGTGCCATTTGGTGCTGAAGTAGGCTGTTCCCCAGGGGCCTTCCTTGGCGAACAGGCAGTCCTGAAACAGGCTGTCGCGTGCATCGAAACTGCCACCGAGATCGGCGGTGATCTTCACATCGTGGAAATGGCCGCTGGCGGCCTGCCAGGAGCCTTCACGCAGGTGGAAGCGGACGTTTTCGATGCGCATGCCGGGGAGGCTGGTGACATCGGCGCGCTGCTCGTCGTAATTGGCTCCCGGGTCTTTTTTTCCCGGTGCCCCGATGTCGATGCGGCGCAGGGGACGGTAGGTGCCTGCTGGAATCGTGAGCTTGCCAGTCCACTCGGTTTTCTTGAGAAACGGGTCCAGCATTGCGGGAGCGCTGGAGATCTGGTCTTCGACCGTTTGGAGGTCCAGCGTCTTTACCTTGGCGGATTTAATCGTGACGGCGTGATTCAGCGGGAAGATTTCCAGCGGGTTGTCCACTTTGGAGTAATCGCCGAAGTGGAGGAGACGACGTTTGCCATCGACGCTGATGCTCTGCATGTGAGGCATGATGCGCCACTGGATGGTGACAAAGGTGTCTTCGGGGATGCGTCCCATGCCGGGCACATGCCGGGCACCGGCGGCATCGCCATCGATGCGGAGCTCGTCCTGGTTTTTTTCCCAGTTGAAGATCACCTGCTTGGCGGTGTAGGCCAAGCGCAGGTCATCCTTGTGAGTTTTCACCACGAGGGTGAACTCCACGGGCGGCGTGAACTTCTCCGCGGAAATGAAGCGGTCGTTTTTTTGCAGCACCATCTCCTTGCCTGCGGGCAGGAGTTCCTTGGCCTCATTGAGCAGAGCGGCACGTTCGCGAGAAAGACTGGCGATACGGTCACCGGCGAGCTTGGCGTCGTCCAGCTTTGCGGCCTGGGTCCATTCCGCCTGCACGGCCTTCAGGACTTCCTCATACTTCAGGAAGAGGGTGATGATGCCATTGTGCAGGGCGATCTCGATGGGGCGCAGACTGGTGCGGTAGGTGGAGCGCAGCGTTTTCAGCGGTGCAGGCAGATCTGCGGCATCCTCTGCAGGCAGCGGGCTGTGACTTTTAATGAGCTGCTGTTCCTCGCGCAGGGCGAGCGCCTGTGGCAAGCGCGCTGCGGCTGTCTCGGCTGACAGGGCACGATCCAATGCGGCGAGGTATTTGGTGTTCAAGTCATCCAGGGCGGTGCGATGAACCGCCAGCACGTCGCGCTCCAGCGCGGCATGGAAGCTGGTATCCAATTCGCGAAGCCGTTTCGAGCCTTCGCTTTCGACAACCGGCGGGGAGGGGGGGGCGGGAGCAGGAACTGGCGCGGGGGCAGGGGCCTTCGATGGCGCGGCATCCCATTCGAGAATGAAGGCACGCATGGCGGTGACAAAGCCCAAGCCCCATTCCGCTTTAGTACCGGAGTTTGCGCTGATTTTCAGAACAAAGTTTTTCTCCGGCTCAGATGCGGCGGTCATGGCATCCTCCCAGCGAGTGAATTCAAAGGGTTCTCCCGTGACCCACTTCCAAACGCCGTTTTCGCGCACGCCGCCGATGGTGGCCATCACCTGAGGAACCTGTTTCAGATAGGTGGGAAGGGTCCGGTTCATCCAGTCCTGCTCGGCCTGGCTGTTGATGGTGGCCAGATGGGCGCCGAGGCTTTGCGCGTGCTTCAGGGCATTGGGCTGGCTCATCCGCTCTTCCACGACCTGGTAGTGGTGACCGTTGTAGCTCAGCACCGGGAGTTTGGACAGTGGGCTGCCCTTGGGGGCGTTGGGGTCGGTGCGTACGATGACCGGTGTGGGGGCGGTAGTGTTCGGTGGCGTCTGATTGGATGGTGGGCTGGGAGGCTCCTGTTTGGCGGGTTCGGTCTGAGCGACTTCGGGTGCCGGTGGAGACGGAGGCGGCTCACCACGCCGCATGAGAAGTACAGCCGCCACGCCGACGACGATCAAGGCGGCGGCGATCATGCCCCATGGGGTGCCTGGTGGCGGCGGGGGTGGTGGTGGCTGGCGCGGCTGCATGCCACCGGCGGGCGCCTGACGGGCCGGCTTTTCTTTGGCGACGGGGACGGTGAGGATCTGATCGAGATCCCGGCGCAGTTCGCGAGAGGACTGATAGCGTCTGGCGACATCCTGCTCCATCGCTTTGCGGATGATGGCGTCGTAGCGGGTGTCACAGCCCACTTTTTCACTGGGCATTTGGAAATTGCCGCGCGGGATTTTGCCGGTGAGCATGTTGTAGAGCATCACGCCCACGGCATAGAGATCGGCACGTCCATCAACCTGCATGCCGATGACCAGCACCTCGGGTGCGACGTAGTCCGGGGTGCCCATCGTGGTGCCTTCCTGGGTCAGGCTGCCGGACTGCCCAGGATCGTGCATGCGTGCCAGACCGAAGTCGGCCACCTTCACGGTGCCTTCCATGTTGATGAGGATGTTCGCCGGCTTGATGTCGCGGTGAACGACGCCGTGCTCATGCGCATAAGCCAAGGCGTCGCAGACGTGGGCGGTGATGGCCAGCGCGTGATCGACCGGCAGTTTGCCTTGCGACTGGATCATCTTGGCCACGTCCGTGCCGTCGATGTACTCCATGACGATGTAGAGGAGTTCATCGCGGGTTTCGCCGAAATCGTAGACGGCCACGATGGCGGGATGGTTCATCCTGGCCATCGTGCGCGCCTCGTTCTTGAAGCGTTCGATGTATTCGGCCTCGTCTTCGGCCACCTGGGGTGGCAGGACCTTGATGGCCACGAGCCGGTCGAGAGAAGTTTGCCGTGCCTTGTAAACGGCGCCCATGCCACCGCAGCCGATCATTTCCCACTGATCATACTGAGGCAGCATGGCCTGCAGATGCTCTGGTGATGGCGGTGTCCAACCCACGGCTCCGTCATGTTGAGGTTTCTCATTCATGCCCTGTGAAAACGATCATTTGCGGCGGAGCGTAGCGGTCTGCTCCAAGGATGGGAACTGGAAAATCAAACGAGTCCGCGGCGCACCAAAGATTCCTCCATGGCGCGATCGATCAGCATCACGGCCAGTGTCTGAGTGGCGTCATCCAGCAACTGGGTGGCGGCTTTGAGGGCCTTGGCGTCATGGTCCGTGGCGTCAAGCAGGACACGCACCGTGGCGGCCTGGCTGACCACGGCAGATTTCTCTTCAGCGCTGATTGCGTCACCGAGTTGATCCAGCGCGGCATCGACGGCGGGCAGCAGCTCTTCGGCTTTGAGTTTTGCTTCGGTCCAGATGCGCTCGTTCATGTCCTCGAAGGCGAAATCAACGCTCTCGGAGATCATCTGCTCCACACGTTCGTCTTCGACATCGACGGCGGTGCCGCTGATCTGCAGCGTGGTGTCCTGATTGGTCGCAGTGTCGCGGGCGAGCACGTGCAGGATGCCGTCTGCATCGATGCTGAACTGCACGCCGACGCGGGCGCTGCCTTTGGGGCCGGAGGGGAAGGGGACTTCGATGCGGCCGAGCTCCCAGTTGTCTTTGGCGAGTTCGCGTTCGCCCTGAAGGATGCGGATGAGCATGCTGTCCTGATTGGCGACGGCATTGGTGAACATCTCACCGGCTTTGGCGGGGATGGTGGTGTTGCGCGGGATGATGATGTTCATCAAGCCGCCGAAGGTTTCGATGCCGAGCGAGAGCGGGGTGACATCGAGGAGGAGGACCTGGCGCAAACTGCCGCCGAGGATGCCCGCCTGGATGGTGGCGCCGAGGGCGATGGCTTCGTCCGGATTCTGAGAGGTGTTGGGTTCACGACCGAAGATTTCGCGCACGTAGTCGCGAACCAAGGGCATGCGGGTGCTGCCGCCGACGAGGATGATTTCATCGAGCTGTTCGGCTTTGACGCCGGCATCGCTTAAGGCACGCAGACAGTGGATGCGGGTGCGCTCGATCCATGGGCGGGCGATTTTTTCGAGATCGGCGCGAGTGATGTCGAGGCCGTTGAAGCTGGCTGAGTCATCGGTGGAGAGGCGCTTTTTGACGGACTCGGCGGCTTCGATGACGCGGATGTCGTGGGAGGGCAGCGCGAGTTTTTGTGCGATGAATTCGGCGAGCAGGCGGTCAATGTCATCGCCACCGAGCTGGGTGTCGCCAGCGGTGGAGAGCACCTGGAAGGTGCCGTCGCGCATTTCGAGGACGGAGATGTCAAAGGTGCCGCCACCAAGATCATAGACGGCGATTTTTTGATGCTCGGTGAGTTTGTCGAGGCCGTAGGCGAGAGCGGCGGCGGTGGGCTCGCTGAGGATGCGCAAGACTTCGAGGCCGGCGAGTTCGCCAGCGCGCTTGGTGGCGTTGCGCTGGGCGTCGTTGAAGTAGGCAGGCACGGTGATGACGGCCTGGGAAACGGATTGTTCGAGAGCGCGTTCGGCGACGGCTTTGAGGTGCTTGAGGATTTCTGCGGAAACTTCGACGGGCGAGGTTTTCAGTTCGCTGAGAGAGTAAGGAGGAGTCCATCCGGCCTCGCCGGGGCGGCGGCCGATGAGGCGCTTGACCGAGGTGATGGTGCGTGTGGGGTGCAGGGCGCGCTGGCGCAAGGCCACGGCTCCCACGGAGATGCTGCCATCCTGGGCCATGCACACGGCGCTGGGGGTGCTGCGGCTGCCGTTTTCATCGGCGAGGAGGATGGGGAAGCCGCTGTCAACGACACCGACGAGGGAGTTCGTGGTGCCGAGATCGATGCCGAGGATGTGGGAGTTTGGATTCAACGTTTCGAGAGGTTCACACGGGTGGGCTTGCTAAACACTGCGCTTTGGTCAAAATCAAATCATGGAATTACTGACTACAGGCCTGATGACCGGGGAGCACCTCACCGAAGACCAAATTGCCGATGCGGCAGCGCAGCTGGTCGATGCGGCTGTGACGGCGGCAGGCAAGGCCAACTTTTTGCGGGCCCTGGCGAAGAAGGGCGAGACGCCGGCGGAGATCGCGATGTTTGTGAAGGAGTTTTTGAAGCTGGCAGTCGATCCGGGGATTGACCGGGCGAAGCTGCCGGGGCCGATGCTGGATGTGGTGGGCACGGGTGGGGATCAGCTGCATTTGTTCAATGTGTCGAGCACGGCGATGTTCATTCTGGCGGCGGGTGGCGTGTGCGTGACGAAGCATGGGAACCGTGGGATCACCTCGAAGGCCGGCGGTGCGGATGTGCTGGAGGCGCTAGGTATCAAGATCGACCTGCCGAAGGAGAAAGTCGTGGCGGGCATCGAGAGCATCGGGCTGGGGTTCTTCTTTGCGCCGCTGTATCACCCTACGTTCAAGGCGGTGGCGGAGGCGCGTAAACTGCTCGCGGCGGAGGGGCAGCGTTCGATTTTCAATGTGCTCGGGCCGCTGCTGAATCCAGGGCGGCCGGACTACCAGCTCATTGGGGTGTTTGATCCGAAGCTGACGCGGGCGTTTGGCGAGATTTTGGTGCAGCTGGGGCGCAAAGGAGCGTGGGTGGTGCATGGCAGCGCCGCAGATGGGCAGGGGATGGATGAACTTTCGACGCTGGGGGTGAATGAAGTGTGTCAGGTCGCGGAGGGGAAACTCAGCGAGACGCGGATTGATCCCAAAGACCTCGGCTTTGCCAAAGCGGCGTTGGAAGATCTGGTGGGTGGGGATGCGACGGAGAATGCGCTCATTCTCGAAGGCGTACTGGCGGGAACGATCAAGGGAGCCAAGCGTGACATCGCGGTGCTGAATGCGGCGGCGGGTTTTGTGATCACCGGCGTGGTGGCGGATCTGATGGCAGGCAAAGCATTGGCTGAGGAACTGCTGGAGCGTGGCGCGGCGCATGCCAAGCTGCGGGCAATGCAGGATCTGATTTGAGCTGATTTTCCCGCAAGACAGGCATGGGAAAGATGTTAAGGTGTCTTAATAATCTTTTCTCCTGCCCATGCCTCACCCCAGTGAAGTGCTTCAATACGCCCAGAAGGTGCCGCACACCATGTGGGCCACCATCGCGATTGTGGGGTTCTTCGCGTTTGCGGCCGGGCTGGCGTTTGCGAAGGGGGTGGTGCAGCAGATCATCAATGTGGCAACGCTGGCGCTGTGCGCGGCGGCGGCGTGGTATGTCTTCATGCACCGGACGGTGATTTTCGGCGCGGCGGGGATGCAGATCACGACGAACCGGATGGTCGTTGCGTCGGTGATTGCGGCGGGGATCATGTTCGCCGTGTGCAAGGTGGGGAAGTATTTTCTGGCGGCCTTTGGCCTGATGCGAATGCTGGGAGGGCTGACGGGGTGGAAGGGACTGATCGTGAGCATCCTTCCTTCTGGCGCGCTGATGTGGATGGGCAGCGTGGCGCTGCGCATCGTGGGGAGTCTGTATGGCATGGAGAACGCGGCGGAGATCGTCAAAAAGGGTGGCTCGATCGAGAGCCAGGCGAAGTCCATTTTTTACAGCCTGAGCCAGAAGATCGACAACAGCCCCATCGGCGGGCTGGTGAAGAGGCTGGACCCGTATGACATCAAGCCGACGGCGAATCTGGCACGACTGCTGATTCTGTGGCCGGAGGGGACGATGTGGCAGCGACTGGCCGAACAAAGTCCAGCCACGGCCAATGCGCTGAATCATCCGCTGATCGCCAAGCTCGGCTACGATCCGGAAGTGCGGAAGGCCATCGAGAACAAGGACTTCGCGGGGCTGATGCAACTGCCCCAGGTCGAGAAAGTGGCGAACCACCCGGACTTGCAGCCTATTCTTGGAGGCATGCAATTGGAGCAGGCGATGGACTCGGTGGTGTACAAGCAGCCACCGCCGCCGCAGCCGGTGAGGTTGAACTAAAAAACGGGATTAATTTCGTTGAATTAAAAACGAGATTAATTCTAGTGGTTCCTATGGGAAAATCAGCAGCCGTTGTCATCGCCATAGCCGCGATTGTGTTCACCAATTGTGCATATTCACAAACAGCACCCATCCCAGAAGTGGCCGAGCTGCAGGCAAAATATGATGAAAAAGTGGGGCTGGAAGTTGTGCGCCCCCATGAACTAGCTGTGGCGGATCTGAATGCAAAGTATGCCGCCGCATTGGAACGTGCACAGGAGTCCGCGCAAAAAGCAGGAAATCTGGATGCCGCCTTCGCCATCAAAGAAGAGAAAGAGGCGGTGTCGTCGGGCAAGCTGATGACGCAGCTGGATGATGCAAAAGCCCCCGCCAGTCTCAAATCCATGCGCGCCACATATCAAGGGGCTCTGACCAGGCTGGAGGCGGAGCGTGATAAAAATCTGCTGCCTCTGAAGGATGCCTATGAAGGATGCCTATGCCAGGTCTCTCGAGGCTTTGACTGTGACCCTCACCAAAAGCGGACGTTTGGAAGAGGCGATGGCTTTGAAGAAAATGCGCGAAGATTTGCTCGCAAGCAAGGGGGGCGCTGCATTGGCAGCATCAGATCCGTCAGGCAAATCCTTCACCAACAGCCTTGGCATGAAGTTCGTGAAGGTGCCGGAAACCAAAGTTCTTTTCTGCATTCATGAAACAAGGCGGCAGGATTACGAAGCCTATGTCGCTGAAAATCCGAATGCTGACGCTTCGTGGAAAAATCAAGTGAGCGCCGGCGTTCCCGTGGGCGACAAGAATGACCATCCGGTTGTGAGTGTGAACCTGGATGATGCGCAAAAATTTTGTTCCTGGCTCAGCAAAAAAGAGGGTAAACAATATCGGTTGCCCACTGACCGTGAATGGAGCGTGGCTGTTGGCATCGGCAATGAGGAAAAGACAACTCCGACAAGTACTCCTGCCATGTTGAATCAACAAATTCAGGATGCTTTTCCCTGGGGCGGCGATTTCCCGCCTCAAAGCAAAGACCCGGGGGGCAACTATGCCGATAGCGCCACCCTTGAAAAGATGCCCAAACGTCTGGTTATCAAGAATTATACAGATGGTTTCGCAACCACAGCTCCCGTGATGAGCCTCAAGCCAAACAAAATGGGGCTGTATGACATGGGTGGCAACGTCTGGGAGGTGGTCAGTGACTTGTTTTCTCCTGGCATAGTGGAGTATGTGCTGAGAGGAGGCTGCTGGCATGATCATGAGCGCCTGTTTTTGCTATCATCATGCCGCGTACATCATAAGCCTGAAACCAGGCATAATGACGGTGGCTTCCGGTGCGTTGTCGAACTTTCCCCTGGGAAGTAGCTGTGTCGTTCGGCTGCGCCAGCCGCCTATGAAGACATCAGCTTCGGCCTTGCATACTCTCGTAATTCGGCTTTGGCTTGCAGCGTTTCGTCATGCCCAAAATACCGGTCTTGAAGTGCAGGCCCCTTCGCTGCCACAGCCGGTGAGGATGAACTAAGAAATGAGATTTAATTCAAATGATTATCACGGGAAAATCAGCGGCCATCGTCATCGCGCTCGCCGCGATTGTGTTCCCCCATTGTTCATATCCACAAACAGCACCCATTCCCGAAGTGGCCGAAGTGCAGGCAAAATATGACGAAACAGTGAGGCTGGATGTCCTGCGCCCGCATGAACTGGCTGTGACAGACCTCAATGCCAAGTTTGCGGCCGCATTGGAACGTGCGCAGGAGGCAGCGCAAAAAGCAGGGAATCTGGATGATGCCTTTGTCTTCAAGACAGAGAAAGAAGCTGCCTTATCGGGCCAATACATGCCGCCGCAGGATGACGCAAAGACTCCCGGCAGCCTTAAAACCATGCGTTCCACCTACCGTGCAGCCTTGGGAAAGCTGGAGCTGGAGCGTGATAAAAAGTTCCGCCCCCTGAAGGATGCGTATGCCAGGTCGCTTGAAGCTTTGATGCTGGCCATGACGAAAGGCGGCAGGCTGGAGGAGGCGATGGCTTTGAAGAAAATGCGCGAAGATTTGCTCGCAAACACTGCTGTTAGTGGGGCAGCAACGCCCGGCGGAGCTGGTGTGACAATGGATCCGAGTGGTAAATCTCTCACCAACAGCCTCGGCATGAAGTTTGTCCAAGTGCCAGGAACGAACGTCCTCTTCTGCATCCATGAGACTCGGTACAAAGATTATGCGACCTATGCCATGGATGCGCAAGGTGTGGACGGCTCATGGAAAGTGCAAAAGACAGAGGGGTTCGTCATGGATCGTGCGGAAGACCACCCTGTCTTGAGAGTGAGCTGGGAAGATGCACAAGGTTTTTGCGCGTGGCTGAGCAAGAAGGAGGGCAGAACCTACCGGCTGCCGACGGACAAGGAATGGAGCCAAGCTGTCGGCATCGGACGTGAGGAAAAGTGGGCGAAAGATACCACGCCTGCGACGGTCTTCAGGAATCAGACGGACTTTCCTTGGGGGGACAAGTGGCCACCACCCAACGGGGCCGGAAACTATTCTGACCAGAGTCGAAAAGAAAAGGCACCCGCAAAGAATTCTCAATATTTCGACGGGTATGATGATGGCTTCCCAAGCACATCCCCCGTGATGAGCTTCAAGCCCAACAAGCTGGGCATCTACGATCTAGGAGGCAATGCCTGGGAGTGGTGTGAAGATTGGTTCGACAGCACAAAAAGTGATCGCGTATTGAGAGGCAGTTCATGGAGCCACTGGGAACGAGAAAATTTGCTTTCGTCCTTTCGCGATCACCACAAACCGGGCGAGCGCTTAAACCTCGGATTCCGTGTGGTGACCGTTGCGGCCCCCTAAAGGGTTTCGCAGGCCCGAAAAAACCGGCAACGGCACGTTGCCCCGGGCGTGGCTCTCGCTTTGATGTTCCGGCACTCGCCCTTTTTCTTTTCGCATGCCCAAATACATCCTCACCATCGGTCTTGAAGTTCACGCGCAGCTCACGACGCGCAGCAAGATGTTCTGCGCCTGCCCGGTGGAATATGGTGCTGAGCCGAACACGCACACCTGCCCCACGTGCATGGGGCTGCCGGGGGCGCTGCCGGTGCTGAACCAGGCGGCCATTGAGAAGACCATTCTCACGGGGCTGATGCTGGGGTGCGAGACGCCGCCGGTGGTGAACTGGGACCGCAAAAACTACTTCTACCCGGACATGCCGAAGAACTACCAGATCACGCAGATGCCCTTCCCGCTCTGCCTGGGCGGTGGTGTGCCGCTGTATGATTATGCGTATCCCAAGGACGCGCAGAAGAGCATCGCCAATCCGGGCAAGGTGGTGAAGCTGACGCGCATCCATCTGGAGGAGGACGTGGGCAAGTCCACGCACTATGACAAGTTCAGCGCGCTCGACTTCAACCGCGCCGGCACGCCGCTGATGGAAATCGTCAGCGAGCCGGACCTCGACAGTGCGGAGGAGGTGGTGGCCTACCTGGGGAGTCTGCGGCAGATCCTGATCTACGGCGGCGTGAGCGATGCTGACATGGAGAAGGGCAACATGCGCTGTGACGTGAACATTTCCCTGCGTCCCGAAGGCCAGAAGGAGCTGGGCACCAAGATCGAACTGAAGAACATCAACTCGATGTCAGCCATTCGGCGTGCGATCAAATTTGAGGCCGAGCGTCAGGCCGACATTTTGGACGCGGGTGGCAAGCTGGAGCAAAGCACTCTGCGCTGGGACGATGACCGTGGGGAGACCACGCTCATGCGCTCGAAGGAGGACGCGCATGATTACCGCTACTTCCCGGATCCCGACTTGCTGCCGGTGCGTACGGCGGACCTCGTGGCCAAGATGCGGTTGCAGGTGCCTGAGCTGCCGCATGAAAAACGTGCGCGTTTTGAGAAAGACTATGGCTGCAGCGCCTATGATGCCAGCGTGCTGGCGAGCGAAAAGGAGCTGGCTCTCTGGTATGAGGCAGCCGTGGCCGCCGACACGCAGGTGCCGGCCAAGAAAATTGCCAACTGGGTGATCAATGATCTGCTGGGTGCTCTGAACGATCGCTCGCTCACGCTTGCCGACTGCCCGGTGAAGCCGGAGGCGCTGAGCTCCTTGGTGGCTACCATTGAAGGCGGCAAAATCTCCAACAACCAGGGCAAGGAAGTGTTTGCCGAGATGTTTGAGACTGGGAAGCCTGCGGCCGAAATCATCAAGGCCAAGGGCTTTGAGCAGGTCAGTGACACGGGAGCTCTGGAGGCCATCGTGGAGCAGATCCTCGCGGCCAATCCTGACAAAGTGGCCGAAGTCAAAGGCGGCAACGAGAAGGCCATGAACTGGTTTACGGGGCAGGCGATGAAGGCCAGCCAGGGGAAAGCGAACCCGAAGATGGTGACGGAGATCGTGCGGAAGAAGGTGCTGGGGTAGGGGGGGGGCTCTCTGTTCGTCCCAGCGCGTACAAACCCCTTGCACCCCGGTCGGGGGCTGCTATTCTTCGCGCCCTTTTTCACCCCCAGACCCTTTAGAATCATGTCCCAGCATAGCAGCCTCAAGACTTCCGGCTCCGTCGGCACCAAGCGCAGCGTTTTGAAGCGTGGTGAGCGCGTCAAGCTTCTCAAATCCCGTGGCCAGTGGAAAGAAGGACGTCTTCCGACGAACCTTCCGAAGACCAAGCCCGAGTAAGGCTTTCCTCCTGTGCGCCTTAACCGATATTTGAGCCAGTGCGGCATTGCCTCACGGCGTGGCGCGGAGGAAATCATCCTCGGCGGTCGTGTGTCCATCAACGGACACGTCATCACCGAGCTTGCCACGAAGGTCCAGCCCGAGGACAAGGTGGTCGTCGATGGTTCTCCGGTGCGTGCCGAGACGCCTGTCGTTCTCGTTTTGAACAAGCCGAAAGGCTACCTGTGCTCCCGTGGGGACAAGCAGGACCGCATGACGATTTACGATCTGCTGCCGCTGAAGTACCAGAATCTGCATCATGTCGGCCGTCTGGATAAAGACAGCGAAGGCCTGATTCTCCTGACGAATCGCGGAGATCTCTCCCACCGGATCATTCACCCGAGCCAGGGTGCTGAAAAAGAATACGAAGTGGTCGTCGATCAGGCGCTCAATCCGGACGTGATGGCGAAGCTCGTCAAGGGTATGATGACCGAGGAAGGTTTCGCCCGTGCGGAACGCACCTGGATGGACGGCGACTACCGGGCGCACATCGTTCTCAAGATGGGGCTCAAGCGTCAGATCCGCATGATGCTCTACTACCTCGGCTACGAGGTCACACGCCTGACCCGCATCCGCATCGGCTGGCTGAAACTGCACGGTCTGGCCCGAGGTGCGTACAAAGAACTCACGCCGACGGAGGTCGAACGTTTCTTCAAGGAAGAGCCGGCCAAGCCGAAGCTGGAACGCATCAAGCCTGGTGAAGACAAGGATGACGGGATCGAAGATCACCGCCCCGCAGCACGCAAGCGCGCCACGCCACGTGTGCATGAAGCTGAGGCCCGCGAACCGCGTGGTTTCAAGCCCACCCGTGGCAAGAAGAGCGGCCCTACGGCTCGCTTTTCAGAAGACAAGCCTGTGCGTGGCAAAAAGAGTGGCCCTACGGCCCGCTTTTCTGAAGACAAGCCTGCTGGGCGTGGCAAGAAGAGCGGCTCTGCAAGCTGGTCTTCCGGAGACAAGCCTTCGTATTCCAAGCCCAAGTCCAGGACTTTCAGCCCGCGCTCACGCTCAAGCGGAACGGGGCGGGACGAAAAACCACGGGGGCGATCAGGTCCGCCAGCTCGCCGTCCAGCTCCACGGGGGCCTCGCCGCGGTCCGTCGTCACGGTGAATTCGCTGGTCTGGATGTAGTCCAGGTCATCGCACTCGTGGTAGCCATCTAAGAGCATGCCGCGCAGAAGCTGGATGAATTCCATCCCGCCGAGGCCGCGAAAAATGAGGAGATCGAGTTTGCCGTCTGTGTTGGAGGCATTGCGGAACAGGGGAAACGGCCCCCCGTAGTGCCTGCCATTGCCCACCAAGACCACGGTGCCGACCATGGGCGCTTTGCCTTCGATTTGTACACTGAGTGCCGGCGGGGTGCGCATGAGCACATTCACCGCGCTCATGACATAGCTGAGGGGGCCGTACTTTTTCTTGGCCTCCCAGGAGGTTTCCTGGACGATCTGGGCATCAAGACCGACCCCGGCGAGCTGGGCGAAGTACATGTCGTTCGCCATCCATAGATCGACCTCACTGCGCTGGCCGCTGGTGATCTCGCGCCAGCAGGCTTCGATGTCGCGACCCGGCAGCTTCAGTTCCACGGAAAAAACGTTCATGGTTCCCAACGGCAAAACGCCGAGGGAGGTGTGCTTTTCACCGGGTTTGCGGCGGGCATTGGCCCGGCAGATGCCCTGCAGCACCTCGTTCATGGTGCCGTCTCCACCTGCGGCCACGACGAGTTCGTGACCTTCTGTGGCGAGGCGCTCTGCGATCAGGGTGGCATCGCTGGGGCCGGTGGTCAGGTGGAGCTCCGGCTCCGGGGAGAGCCTGCGGAGGGCATGCTCAAGGGAGGCAGCCTTCGTGCTGCGTGCGGCGGGGTTCAGAATGACCGGAATGGGCATGAGGGCGGCATTCATGGCACGTGGCGCGGGACTTCGCAAAGTCTCATGCCGGGGCGCTTGTGAAACTTTTCACAAAATCGGGTTGCCCCTCTCCGAGCGGCTCCGATAATCGCCCTCAGCCCCCTTTCCCCTTCGCTCATGCCTGCCCCCGCCGAAGCTCCCGCCCCCGTTGCCGCTCCACCGCCTGTCGATCTCGTGAATGTACAGATCGATGGTGTCTGGCACAAGTTCCCCAAAGGCACGCGCATGATCGAGGCGTGCAAGCAGGCCAAGAAGGAAGTTCCCCACTACTGCTACCACCCGAAACTGTCCTCTCCCGGCAACTGCCGCATGTGTTTGGTGGAGATGGGCATGCCGCCGCGTCCGGCCCCGGGCACCGAGCCTGAGAAAGACGAGCATGGCATGCCGAAGATCGGCTGGATGCCGCGCCCGGTGATCGCCTGCGCCAACACCGTGGCGGAAGGCATGGGCATCCGCACGGAGTCCGTCCTTACACAGGAGTGCCGCAAAGGCGTGATGGAATTTCTTCTGATCAATCATCCGCTCGACTGCCCGATCTGCGATCAGGCCGGCGAGTGCCGTCTGCAGGAGTTCAGCGTGGAGCACGGCAAGGGCGAGAGCCGCTTCCGTGAAGACAAGGTCAAGAAGCCGAAGAATGTGGACATTGGCCCACGTGTGCGTCTTGATGACGAGCGCTGCATCATGTGCAGCCGCTGCATCCGCTTCACCGCTGAGATCGCCGATGAGCCGGTGCTCGGCTTCACTGAGCGTGGCAGCTTCACCACGCTGGCGGTGCATCCCGGCAAGCGCCTGGAGCACAACTACTCGCTCAACACGGTGGACATCTGCCCGGTGGGCGCTCTGACCTCGAATGATTTCCGTTTCCAGCAGCGCGTCTGGTTCCTCAACGAGACGAACAGCATCTGCACCGGCTGCGGCCGTGGCTGCAACATGGAGATCAGCGCTCGTGGGGACACGATCTATCGCCAGACTCCGCGTGACAACAACGACGTCAACTCCACCTGGATGTGCGACAGCGGCCGCCTCGACTTCCACTTTGTGAACAGCGAGTTCCGCCTGACCGATCCGATGATCAAGTCGGGTGGCAAACATCAGATCGCCACCTGGAAGACGGCGCTGAGCAACATCGCCACCGCTCTCGCGGGCAAGAAGGGCGAGGAGATCGCCATCATCGCCAGCGCGCGCATGACGAATGAAGAGCTCTTCTTTGTGAAGCATCTGGCTGCGCAGCTTGGCACCACGAATGTGGACGTCATCCCGCGCACTGGCGGCGGTGACAACTACCTCCGTGCTGACGACCTCAATCCGAACACGAACGGTGCGAAGCTGATTCTGGGCATCGAACCCGGTGCGAAGCTGGCCGAGATCACCGAACTCATGAGCCGTGGCCGCCTGCGCGTGGTGCTCGCGCTGGGTGAGAACCTGCTGAAGGTGGGATTCAATCAGCGTGATCTGGAGAAGGTGCCGTTCATCGCTTCTTTGCACATTCTGGCCAATGCGAGTGCGGAACTCAGCGACGTGGTGCTTCCTGGTACTGCCTATGCGGAAAAACGCGGCAGCATGATCAATGTGACGGGTCGTTTGCAGCGCCTGAACAAGGCTGTCAAAGTCCCCGGCAACGCCCATGACACCTGGGAAATCCTGCGCGACCTGATCGTCGCCTGCGGTGGCTCGAACGGCATCCATACTGTTGAAGATGTCTTCAAGCGTCTCAGCACTGAAGTCACTGCTTTTAATGGGCTGAGCTTCTCCAAGATCGGTGATCTGGGGGTGCAAGTGATTGAAACCGGCGAGAAGATCCCGCTGCTGGAGCGCGAGAAAGAGCGCAAGGCGAAGGGGATTATTGTTGGGTGATGGTCGTCGGGGACTGACCTCATGTTGATGCATGGGGTTTGTGCGATGGCGGGCCCTTCGAAAGGATAAAGATGCTGGCGGTTTATGCGTGGCATTTGCCGCGACAATTTCGCGTATTCTGAGGGTTTTTCGGATCAGAATTGGCTGGTCCGGCTGGTGGGAGAGGCTATTCGTTCTGCCCCCCTTTTCGCGCGTCTGCGCGAGCGTAAAAAACAGCCCCCAATCCAATCATGTCTGTGTTCTTCACACGAGGCCTGCTCTACGCCGTGCTCTCGTTTTCCATCATGGTCCTTTCCAAGGCACATGCGGCAACCCTGTACTGGGACACCAATGGTGCGAGCGTGTATTCCGGCAATGCAGGAGGAACTTGGGGAGTGGACAGTTTTTGGAGCAGCGATGCGCGGGGGCTGAGCAGCACCGGAGCGTATGCGACCGGCAGCGACGTGGTCTTTGCGGCAGGCATTGACGGCACGGGCACTTACACGGTGACGCTCTCTCCGGGACAGTCTGCCAGCAGTCTCAATTTTCAGGAAGGTCACGTCATGATCGCTCCTGGCACTGCTTTTGTCTCATCGCCGAATAACTTCACCTCGGTTGAAATCCTCACGCTTACCGGCACTGCGCCCGTCGTGAACGTCCAGAACATGGACGCCACCATCACCGCGCGCATGATCAGCACCGGGATGACAAAAAACGGTCTCGGTAAAATCACGCTCGATTTCGGCACCTCCGGGAACGGCGGATTCTTCAATCTCGGTGGAGCGGCCATCACCATCAATGCAGGCACCTTCGAGCTCAAGGGTACCGGCGGCAGTGCCAACCAGCTGACCACCTCAGGCATTGTCATCAACAGCGGGGGCACCTTCCTCTGGAATACCAATCCTAACAGCATCAGCGACGCCGCCAAAATCACTGTCAACACTGGCGGTGTCCTCAACACCAAAGCTAACGACCAGTTCGGCACCATCGAGGGTGGCGGCCTCATCCTCATGCGCAATGCCTCGCTCAACCTTGCCCAGGGCGGCGTGAGCACCACTTTCTCCGGCATCATTGCTGGTGCCGGCACTCTGCAAGTCAACGGCGGAGCAGGCTTCGTCAGTCTCACCAATGCCAACACCTTCACTGGCACACTCACCTCAAACAACATCAACACCACGACCGGTGGTTTTCTTCTCGGACACGCTCGTGCGGCTCAAAATGCCACGATCAATCTCGTCAATTTCGACGTGAACACCAAGAACATCAGCTTTGCCTCCGGCATTGGCACCTTCATCACTGGCGGCCTTCAGGGCACCAGCAACCTGACACTCCAGGATACAGGGGGCGGAGCCATCACCCTGCAGACTGGCAACAACGACAGCAGCACCAGCTATCGCGGTGCTCTCAGCGGCAGTGGTGGTCTCACCAAGATTGGCACCGGTACCCTCACTCTCAGTGGCGAACAAATCACCGTCACTCGCACGACTACCGCCACCGGGGCTGTCACCGCCACCTACGTCTCCAGCACTTCCAATACCTACACCGGGGACACCATCATCCTCGGCGGTTCGCATAACCCCACCAGCGGCTCTGTCACCCAGGCCAACGCGGGAGGAATCAAGCTCGACTTCAACTCCACCGCCATTTCTTCCGCTACCTCGGGTACGAACACTTATACTTACACCATCACCGCCCCCACTGCGGATATCATCAGCGCCTCCAGCCGTCTGGTTCTCGGAGGGGGCAAGCTCACGGTCGCCGGTCGCAACACCACCACGGGGACCGAAGCTGTCTCTCAAACTTTCAACAACACCTACCTTCTGGCCGGTCGCAGCTACGTCACTGTCACGCAAGGGACCGCCAATGCTGATACTGTTCTGAAGCTCGGCAACATTACGCGTGATCGCGGCAGTGTTTTGGAGTTCACTTCTGCGGCGGGTACGCAGAGCAGCACCAATGGAATCGTCATCACGACGGCCAATGATGCCAGCGGTATCCTGGGTGGATGGGCTCTGCTGGGCAATGACTGGGCCGTCAAAAGCACCGCAGGAACGGCGCTTGGCAATGTCGTCGCCGCCACCACTCAATACAGCGCCTATGCGGGTGGAGACATCGTGAGTTCTGCGAACTCCAACTTATTGATCAACGATGGGAGCGCCACAATCACCACCGGGGCGGGCATCACGAACCTCAACACCCTCATGGTGCGCAACGATGCAGGCAACGGCAACGCTGCCATCAACCGGCTTGTTGACATTGCCGCAGGCGAGACCCTCCGGCTGGGTGCCACCGGCTCCATCTGGAACCAAGGCAGCCAGGTCACCTCGGGCGTTCCGACGCTTACCATTGGATCTGCCAACAACGTTGGCGCGATCACTGCCGGCGGAGCCGACAACACGGCTGGCGAAGTCATCATCAATAATTCCGGCACTGGCGAAATTCTTATTCGTTCTTCCATCACCGACAACGGCACCGGTGCCGTGACGCTCATTCGCACCGGCTCAGGCAATCAAGTCGTCTTCAGCGGGGTCAACACCCACACTGGTGGCACCGTGATCACCCAAGGACGCAATCGTTTCGACAACGTAGGTGGTCTGGGCAGCGGTGCCGTCACCGTCACCGCTGGTGGCCAGCTCTGGCTTAATGCTGGCGGCACCTATGCCCAGACATTCAACCTCGCAGGCACCGGGTACGGTGAAGGGGGCATCCCCGGCGCGATACGTTTCAGCGGCGGTCAAACTCTCACCGGCCAGATCAACCTTATGGGAGACACCCGGCTCGGTGCCGTGAACGCCAACTCCGTCACCACCTTCGCTGGGAAAATTACCGGCGATTATGCCCTCGATCTCTCCGGAGGCGCGGGCGGCACCAACATCATCCAGCTCAACAGCACCGCCAACGACTTCACCGGCAACTTTTCCATCAACACCAACTTCGCCGCCACTCCCACCGCTTTTAACAGCGCCAACGTCACCATCCGCCTTGGAGCTTCGGAGGTCATCCCCAACGGCCTGGGCAAAGGCAATGTGATTTTGAGCGGAAGCAGCAGCACCACGCCAGTCACTCTTGACCTCAACGGCTTTAACGAGACCATCAACTCCCTGATTTCCTACGGCACGCACGCCAATACGGCCATCACCAATGGCAAAGCGAACAGCACCTCCACGCTTACCATCGGCGACAACAACGCCAGCACGCTTGTCACCGACACCGCCGCCGCCACGACCTTCTTTGGCGGGTCGATCAAGGACACCGGCACGGGCATCATGGCGCTGACCAAGATCGGCGAAGGAACGCAGACATTCACGGGGGCGAACACGTACAGCGGCGCGACGACGATCAACAAAGGCATTCTCATGGCTGGTGCTGTCAACACGCTGTCCGCCAACTCTGCGGTGACCATCGCCAATGATGCCACCGCCATGCTCGCCCTGACGAATGGTCTCGCGGATTTTTCGCAGACAATCCTGTCTCTTTCGGGAGGTGGCACCGTCAACCTGGGCACCATTGCCGCTGCGGACACCGTGGGCACTCCGGGCACCCGTCTTACCACCGGCAGCACTGCTGACAGCACTTACTCAGGCACCATGGCAGGTGCCGGTGGACTGGTGAAACAGGGAACGGGCAGATTCACGCTGACGGGTGCCAATACGTATGTGGGAACGACGCAGGTGACCGCAGGGAATCTGCAGGTGGGACAGGCGGGTGCGGGACAAAGCGGTACGGGTGCGGTGGTTGTCAGCAGTGGTGCCACTCTTTCGGGATCGGGTGTTGTGCAGGGGGCCACGGTCGTCAGTGGACTGCTGAGTGCAGGGGACAATGGCGGTGCAGGCATTGGCAAACTGACCTTTACGGATGTCAGCACTGGCAGCCTCACGCTGACCGGGGGCGGCAGCGCTGCGGCACCACGCGTGCTTTTTACCCTCGCGGGAGCCACGGGCAATGAGGCGACTCCTACGGATGGCATTCAGACGGCGGGCCTGCTCAACGGCAGCTTTGGCAATCATGATGCACTCGTGGTCCAGGGCACGCTCACCCTTGCGGCGGGAAGCACGATCAAGGTGGAGCTTGGCAACGGTTACAGCCCCGGCTTTGGCGATGTCTACAATCTGATCGACTGGGGGACGGTGAATGGTGGTTCGGGCGCGATCGTGGCTGGGGGATTCAACGCGGCTGCCACAGGAGGGGACCTGAGCCTGGAGATCAGCGCCACCATGCTGGCCAATGGCTGGTTTTGGAATACGGACCAGTTTTTGACGGATGGCATCATCTACGTGGTGCCAGAACCTGGACGCGCCATGCTGCTGATGTTGGGACTGGGGCTGGGCGTGGTCAGTCGGCGCAGAGCCTGGGGTGGCAAATGCTGAAGCATAAAGGCTGCAAGATGCGGAAATCGGGGTAATCTCTTTCCCCCCTGCCGTGACTTATTCCTCCCCACTCCCCAAGCCTGAACTTCTCTCCCCTGCCGGTAACTGGGACTGTGCCCGTGCGGCGGTGGCGAACGGGGCGGATGCGATTTTCTTTGGCATGCCGAGGTTCAATGCGCGGCTGCGGGCGGACAATTTTGTGGAGGAGGATCTGCCGGAGCTGATGAAGTTTCTGCATGACCATGGGGTGAAGGGCTATGTGGCCTTCAACACGCTGATCTTCACCAAGGAGCTGCCGGATGCGGAGAAGCAGCTGCACCTGCTGGAAGACAGCGGGGTGGATGCGGTGATCGTGCAGGACCTGGGACTGGCGCGGATGGTGAAGGCGCTGACGCCGAAGCTGCGGCTGCATGCGAGCACGCAGATGACGATCACTTCACCGGAAGGGCTGGAGTTTGCGAAGCAGCTGAACATTGATCAGGCGGTGCTGGCGCGGGAGCTTTCGATGAGGGAGCTGGAGCGCTTCAAAGCGGCGGCGGTGCCGCTGGAGGTGTTTGTGCATGGGGCGCTGTGCGTGGCGTATTCGGGTCAGTGTCTGACCAGCGAGTCGCTGGGGCGGCGCAGCGCGAACCGAGGCGAGTGCGCGCAGGCCTGCCGCATGCCGTATGAAATGATCGTGGATGGCGAGCCGCGTGACCTTGGTGACAAGCGCTATCTGCTCTCCCCGCAGGATCTCGCGGCGGTGGATGAGATTCCTCGGTTGATTGAACTGGGCATTCGCAGTTTTAAAATCGAAGGCCGGCTCAAGTCGCCGGAGTATGTGGCGGGTGTGACGCAGGTGTATCGCAAGGCGATTGACCGAGCTTTGGCAAATCAACCGGCTCCGGCGAGCGAGGCGGACCGCTACGCGCTGGAAATGACTTTCTCACGCGGCCTGTATCCGGGCTGGATGCATGGTGTGAATCATCAGGAGCTGGTAGGCGCTTACTACGGCAAGAAACGCGGTCCGTTTGTCGGGCAGGTGACGCGGATCATTGATGATGACACGCTGGAGCTGGATGAGCTGCACATCGCCATGAAGCCGGGCGATGGCGTGGTGTTTGAGAACCTGTCCGACACCAACTATGAGCAGGGCGGCAGTGTGTATGAGATGCGCGGCAGTGCGTTGAGCTTCCGCCACGGGCATCTACGCATGCAGGATGTGCAGATCGGCATGCGTGTGTTTAAGACGAGTGATCCCGCGCTCAATCGTGCGCTGCGGCAGTCGTTTGAAGGTGACATCCCCATCCGCAAGCAGCGCAAACTGGATCTTCATGTGACGGGCCAGGTGGGTGAACCGTTGCGGGTGCAATCGGGCGCCCATGTGGTGACTTCGACGATGGCGCTGCAGGCGGCGATGAAGCGACCGCTCACGCCGGGGGCCTTCATTGAGCAGTTCAACCGCCTCGGTGGCACGGAGTTTGAACTGGGTGAGGTGCAGTTTGATGTGGTGGGCGAGGTGATGCTGCCGATCAGCGAACTGAACCGCATGCGGCGTGATTTGATTGCCGCATGGAGTGAAGGTGATTCGTCAGCGGCACCTGCCGTGCCGATCACCGAGACGCTTGAATCGTTGATGCCGTCACGTGGGATTGCCGATGACTCTCAGCCGCTCCAGCTTCATGCGTTGTGCCGCACGCAGGCGCATATCGATGCGGCGCTGGTGCTGGGGGTGCCGAGGCTGTATCTGGATTTTGAAGACATCCGGCTGTACGCGGATTTGGTGAAGCAGATCAAGGAGCGCAGTGACACTGCGCAGGTCTGGCTGGCGACGCCGAGGATTCAGAAGTCGGGCGAGGCCGGATTCTTCAAGCTGATTCAGCGGGCGGAGCCGCATGGGGTGCTGATTCGGAATTTGGGGGCGATGTCGTTTTTCAAGGACGCGGGCATTCCGATGACGGGAGACTTTTCGCTCAACGTTGCGAATCCGCTGACGGCGGAGATTTTGAAGAAGTCCGGGCTGGAGCGGCTGACGATCAGCTATGACCTTAACATCGAACAGGTCGTTGATCTGCTGGCTGCTGCGCCGCCTTCATGGTTTGAGCTGACCCTGCACCAGCACATGCCGATGTTTCACATGGAGCACTGCGTGTTTGCCGCGTTCCTGAGCAAGGGCACCGACTTCACCAACTGCGGGCGTCCCTGTGACAAGCACCGTGTGCATTTGAAGGATCGCGTGGGCATGCAGCATCCGCTCAAGGCCGACGTTGGATGTCGCAACACCTTGTTCAATGCGGTGGCACAAACGGGGGCGCAATTTTTTGATGAACTGCGGGAGCACGGGCTGCGCTGCTTCCGTGTGGAGCTGCTGGAAGAGAATGCTGACGAGGCGATGATCGTATTGCGGACTTATCAGGAGCTGATGAGCGGCCAGCGCGACGGGGATGAAATCTGGCGCGATTTGAAGGCGCAGAGCCAGCTGGGCGTGACGCGGGGGACTTGGGCGGAGCTGGCTTGAGGGCGGGCTAGTCTCAGGCCGTGCGTTCGAATCTTCAGCAGAATTTGTCCTGAACAATCTTCTGGATCTCGGGCGATGCGGGGAGCTGATTGTGGTAAAACGTGTATGAATTGATGGCTGTGAGGTAGCCGTCGTTTTTCGTGGCGGAGCCGACCCAGGCTCCTTTCGGCAGCCTTCCGACAGACCTTTTGACGAAGTCTGCGTGAGAGAGTGAGACGTTTGCAGTGAAGTGAGACACCTTGCCATCCTGGACGATGATCAGAAAGTAGAGGCCGTCGCTGATGCAGATTTTGCCCTGATCTACCGCAGGCGCTGAAGATTTCATCGTCATGGTGGTGTAATGGATGGGGCTGTCGCGTGGCGGAGCACGAATAATGTGAAATCTCCGGGGGCCGGGGTCAACAACTCAGAACAATGGTTTGATGCCCGCGCAGGAACTTCCTTGAACGGTGGCGGTTTACCCGCCAGAATCTCGCCGCCATGTCCAGGCACGCCTTCGACGATTTCAGTTTCCTGCCGACCGTCGATTCGACGGATGAAGAGGTCGTGAAGCCGGGGCATGCCGAGCAGAATCCGCCTCAGCCGGAGAGTGCTGAGGCGATGGCTGCGGAGGAGCCGGTGTATGAGGAGGTGGCAGTTCCGCCCGAGGCGCCGGTTTCTGTTCAGGAAGCGATGGCTGACATGCCGGTGAGCGAGATGGAACTGCACGCTGAGCGTTCGTCCGCAGAAGACGAGGAATTCATCGAGGATCGGCACCAGGAACAGGAACTTCCATCTGCCAAGGTTCAGCCGCAGCAAGCAATGGAGCTTCCCAAGCTGGTAGATGACGTTTCTCATGCGCCACAGGCGGCGTCTGAGGAGAAACCATCCAAGGTCGTTTCAGGCAGTGAACTGCCGCGCAGTGAGGACGAGTCGTCAGACAAAACAAAGGGGAAAGAGGAACCCAGGGCTGGCAAAGAGCCGAAGCCGTTCATTGCCCCGAAACCTCCGCCCGAGGAGCCGCTGGATCCGGAGGAGGCTAAGAAGCAGCGCTGGCAAAAACTGGCGGACAAGATCGGCCTGCGCACGCTGGGCATGAGCTTTGGCGTGCATCTGTTCCTGCTGCTGATCGCCGCTTTTGTGGGAGTGAGCCAGGTGATGGACCGGCAGGTGGACTTCTTACCCGGGGGCAGTTCGGCGCAGTCGAAGGCTGCCGCCGCAGAACTGACGCACAAGATTCAGACCAAAAAGAATCCCTGGCTGAAGGAGAAGCCGCCGATGCGCAAGATCACGGTGCAGACCTTGTCTTCCAACATCGTGATGCCGGAGATGCCGGCGATGGACATGATGGATTTTTCGAAGATCAATGATCGCATGGATCTGAGCAAAGCGCCCAGCATGGGATCCAGCCAGCCGATGGGACTGGGAGGTGCGGGCGGCGGTTTTGGGGCCGGCATCGGGACTGGCGGGAAATTCAGCTTCGTGGGACAGACCGCTGTCGGCAGCCGGGTGGTGTTTGTGGTGGATCTCTCCAGCTCCATGTCGCAGCCTTTGAAAGGTGATGGCCCGAGAACGACGCGCTTTGAACTGCTGAAGAAGGAGCTGATCAAGGCGGTGAAGCAGATCCCCTATGGAACAGCCTACCAGGTGCTCTACTTCTCCGACTTCGCCTGGCCGCACAACCAGGTGGACAGCCGCAATGAGGAGGCGCTGGAGAAGTACCACTGGGAGATCAAGCCGGAGGACTACAAGCAGGCGAAGATTCCCGCCTTCAAATACATTCAGGCCACTCAGTTTACGCTTCAGGACAGTGTGGACATCATTCAACGGTCTGATAACAACCGAATCTACACCAACTGGGGAGCGGGATTGCTGATGGCACTGAATGCGAATCCGAAGCCCGATGTCATTTTCTTCATGACCGATGGTGAACGCAAGGATGAGCAGGGCTGGATTGACATCGTGACGGCTGAAAACAAACGCAAGCTGCCCATGAGCGTGATTCACACCAGCGTGATGGCCCAGGTCGATGCAGCGTTTGAGATCGACGCGCTGGCGAAGCGCAACAACGGCTCATTCACCGTGGTCACGGACGATGGCAGGGTCATCAAGGGCGAAGAGTACTTCAAAATGAAGTAGGCTCAGCGCTGCAGCTCACGCAGAGCAGCGGTCACTTCCTCCACGGGCAGGCCGACGACGTTGGTGAACGATCCTGTCATGCGGTCTAGAAGCATGTCGGTGCATTCCTGAATGCCATAGGCTCCTGCCTTGTCGAGTGGGTTCACCTTGGAGTGATATGCGCGGATAAGGTCGTCCGTCAGCGGCTTGAAGGTGACATGCGTGATGACATGCAACTCACGGACCACGGTGCCATCGCGGGCGAACGCCACTCCGGTGCAGACCTCATGGGTGCGATCCGAGAGGCGGCGGACCATGCAGAGCGCTTCCTCCAGGTCTGCGGGTTTGGCCAGTGGGTCGCCATCGACGTAAACCAAGGTGTCGGCGCCGATGACGAGTGCTCCGGGCCGGGTAAGGGTGACGGCCAGCGCTTTGCGCCGGGCGTTTTCCAAGGTGAGCTCTTCGGGTGTCAGAGAGGCATCGTGGGCCTCTTCGACCTGCGACAAGACGATTTCAAATTCGAAGCCTGCCTGGCGCAGCAACTCCAGTCGGCGCGGTGAAGCGGAGGCGAGCACGAGCGAAGGCCCGCTCACGCCCGCTTCTCCATAATAGTGGCGACATCATCCGCACGGATCACAGCGTCACGCTTGTCCGGCGTGCGGTAGCGGTAGTAGCCGGTCTTCTCCTGATACTGTGGGGCTCCTTCGCAAGGCACCTCACGCCCGTCCTTGAGCTTGATTTTGTGCGGAGTCGAGGATGCAAACATATCCGGCACAGAGCAGGAAACGAAGGAAATGGCAGGGAGAAGCAGCAAGAGACGGCGCATGGTATTCATGGCGGTGGATGGGGAAATAACGACAACCTTAAGACGCGACTTTCGGTGTTTTTGTTCATTCTTCAGGCGAGAGACATTTTCAAGCGTCACGATGTTGTCAGTTGAAGCAGACTTTGTGCCTCCTACCCTGACCGCATGAGTCAAAATCTTCCTCCAGCCATCGGTATCATCGGCGGATCCGGCCTGTACGACCTTGAGGGATTTGAAAATCGTGAGGAGATCAGCGTGGAAACGCCGTTTGGCCCCCCCTCGGATGTGCTCGTGACAGGCACACTGGCCGGGCGCCGGGTGTATTTTCTGCCCCGCCATGCCAAGGGCCACCGCATCCTTCCCACGGAGCTGAACCACCGCGCCAATATTTGGGCGCTGCGCAGCCTGAATGTGCGCTGGATCATCGCCGTGACCGCCGTGGGCAGCTTGCAGGAGCAGTACCATCCCCGCGACATTGTCCTGCCGGATCAGTTTTTTGACCGCACGAGCCGCCGCGACCAGCATACCTTTTTCGGCAAGGGGATCGTGGCGCATGTGGCGTTTGGGGATCCGATCTCAGACGGCCTGCGCTCGCTGCTGCATGACGCCTGCGTGGCACAGGGGCGGAAGGTTCACAATGGCGGCACGTACGTCTGCATGGATGGCCCGGCCTTCTCCACCCGTGCCGAATCGAATGCGCACCGGCAGCTGGGTTTTGATGTCATTGGCATGACGAATCTGCCTGAGGCGAAGCTTGCCCGCGAGGCGGAGATCGCGCTCGCCACCCTGGCGATGATCACGGATTACGACTGCTGGAAGGTCGAGGAGGAGGCCGTCACCGCCGAGTCCGTCATTGGACATCTGCATGCGAATGTCGCTGCTTCAAAAGCCATTCTGGTCCACGTCATTCCAAACATTCCCACGGAACCGAACTGGCCTGAGCACCGTGCGCTGGATTCTGCCTTGATGACCGACCGCAAACTGTGGCCCGAGCAGACGGTGGAGAATCTGCTGCCCATTTTGCAGCGGTTTGTTTGAAGCGAATTAGTCTTCCATCAGCTTCACGGCCAGGCGGCGCATGAACTGGCGTTCCGGCAGCATGACAAGGCGCTCGTAGGCTTCGTCGAGATTGCGCAGGATGCGGAGCAGCGTGGCTTCGGCGGTGGCGGGCTCGTGGATGAGGTCTTCCATGCCGGGATTGGCGGCAGGGTGGTGTTTGGCCACATCGGCGGCCAGCATGAAGCGCCCGCGATTGAAGCAGTCGACCAGCCAGGTCTTGTCGCGGTATTTGACGCGGGAGAGGAAATGGCCGGGGAAATTGCAGCCTTCGATTTCGAGGCCGAAGCGGTGGCCCAGGAGGCGGTAGAGGCAGCAGAGGCTGATGGGATTGCCGAGGCCGGTGTCGAGCACCCAGAAGAGGTTGCTGTTTGCGGGCGAGTAGTAGTCCTTGCTGTTGCCACGGAAACGGGTGACGCCGTTATGCGAGGCAAAGAGCCACTGGGCCAGTTCATGCGCATCCATGCGGCCTTTTTCGGCAAAGGCTTCTTCTGTCAGCGCGTCCAGACGTTTGGCCAGATCGGCGGACTGGGTCTTCCAGCCGTTTAGAAAGGCGGAGAGCTGGCTCAGGCCTTCTTCAAGCTGCGCGTCGGGGCCTTCCATCCAGCGCCAGCGCATCCAGGTTTCTTCGAGCTCGATGCGCCGCGCGGGTTCGAGCAACTGCGCGACGAGCTTTTCTTCCTCGGCAGATAGCGGGGTCTCCAAGCTCCCAATGTGCATTGGCAGCTCGCGGCGCATGCCGTTGAGCTCCTCCTGAACTGCGTGACGCACGACTTCGGAGTCGTCATCGAGCAGTTTGATGAGATGGCTCAGGTGAGCACTGGGAGGCATTTGGAGGTGATAACACACCCCGAACGCCGGACGCAATCATGAACTTGCACTACAATCGGATTTCCATCGCCTTGGCGGCGCGGTGGGCTTTGGCGCGGGCTTCGTTGATGGATTCGGCGCGGGCGAGGGTGACGGCCATGCGGCGCTGGCCGCTGACACTGGGTTTGCCGAAGAGGCGGACCTGGGTGTCGGGCTCGGCGAGGACTTGATCGAGGGCACCGAACTGGACTTTGGAGGATTCGCCTTCGACGAGGACGGCGCAGCTGGCGCTGGGGCCGTGCTGATGGATGTTGGGGATGGGCAGGCCGAGGATGGCGCGGACGTGGAGGGCGAACTGGCTCAGATCCTGGGAGATGAGGGTGACGAGGCCGGTATCATGCGGGCGGGGGGAGACTTCGCTGAAGATGACGTCGTCGCCTTTGATGAACATCTCGACGCCGAAGAGGCCGCGACCGCCGAGGGCTTCGGTGATGGCACCGGCCATGTGCTCGGCTGCATCGAGGGCTTTTTTGGACATCGGATGGGGCTGCCAGGACTCGCGGTAATCGCCTTTGATCTGGGTGTGGCCGACGGGGGCGCAGAATGCGGTGCCGCCGACGTGACGGACGGTGAGCATGGTGATCTCGTAGTCGAATTCGACGAAGCCTTCGACGATGACTTTGCCTTTGCCGGCGCGGCCGCCTTCCTGGGCGTATTGCCAGGAGTGGGCGATGTCGTCAGCGGTTTTGACGACGCTCTGGCCCTTGCCGGAGCTGCTCATGATGGGCTTCACGACGCAGGGCATGCCGATTTTCTCAATGGCGGCGCGGAATTCCTCTTCGGTGGAGGCAAAGACGTAGGGAGAGGTTTTGAGGCCGAGCTCTTCGGCGGCGAGGCGGCGGATGCCTTCGCGGTTCATGGTGAGCTTGGCGGCGCGAGCGGTGGGGACGACGCGGAAGCCTTCGTTTTCAAGTTCGAGGAGGGTGTCCGTGGCGATGGCCTCGATTTCCGGGACGATGCAGTCGGGTTTTTCCACTTCCACGAGGCGGCGGAGGGCCTCGCCATCGAGCATGGAGATGATGTGGCTGCGGTGGGCCACCTGCATGGCGGGTGCGTTGGCGTAGCGATCCACGGCGATGACTTCGCAGCCGAGGCGCTGGAGTTCGATGACAACTTCTTTGCCGAGCTCGCCTGAGCCGAGAAGCATGACCTTGGTTGCGGAGGAGGAAAGGGGGGTGCCGATGCGTGCCATGGCTGCATTTAGGCTTGCAGTTGGCGGGCTTCAAATCGCATTTAGTCTGGAACATGTCCTTTCCTGGTCCTCCAGATCCATCGCGTGTGCAGCGGCTGATGCAGCCGGTGTGGCGGGCGTGGGTGGATCTGGTGTATCCGAGGCTGTGCTGTGCGTGCAAGGCACCGGTGGAGGACGGGTGGTTTTGCGGGGGCTGCGCGGACGCGCTGCCGCTGGTGGAGGCGCCTTACTGCAACGTGTGCGGGGAGGTCTATGAGGGGGCGATTACGCAGGAGTTTCGGTGTGGAAACTGCAGCGGGCGGCGGCTGGAGTTTGAGTTTGCCGTGGCGGCCTGCCATGCGGAGGGGGTGATGCGGGAGCTGATTCACCAGTTTAAGTATGAGCGCCGCCTGCATCTGCGCGGGGCGCTGGCGACGCTGATGCTGCGTGTTTTGGAGGAGCCACGGCTGGCCGGGGAAAATCTGGGGGAGTGGCTGCTGGTGCCGGTGCCACTGCATCGGAGCCGGGAAAAGGAGCGGGAGTTCAATCAAAGCTGGGAGCTGTGCACCCGGCTGTCGCGGCTGACGGGGATCCCGGCGGCGAAGGCGTTGGTGCGCACGCGGGAGACGGATCAGCAGGCGGGGCTGAGCCGTGAGGAGCGGCTGAAAAACCTGCGTGGGGCATTTGCGATGAGGCAGCCGAGGCGCTGGCAAGCTCCAGTCAACCTTCAGGGGCGGCGCATCCTGCTGGTGGACGATGTTTTCACCACGGGGGCGACGACGAGCGAGTGCGCGCGGGTATTGCGGCGGGTGGGGGGAGCAGAAAAAGTGGTGGTCATCACGACAACACGCGGCTAGGATCGGCCCCGCGTCCGACTTTGGCCGGGCCTGACAGTGTGAACGCCGGGTGGTTTTCCCTCCCTGCAACTCCTGCGACATGCAATTCGAGGAGGCGCACCATCAGGTCTGGAGATGCCGGACGCCCATACCGACTGACCTACCATGGGATTTTTCAAAAAACGCAACGTTAACGATTTAGGCGAAAAGAAGCGCGACATGCCGGAAGGCCTTTGGACGAAGTGCCCTTCGTGCAATGAGAGCCTCTTTGAGCAGGCGCTGGCCAAAAACCTCCGAGTCTGCACGAGCTGCGGCTACCACTTCACCATCGCTTCGGACGAGCGCATCGCCAGTCTGGTGGACGAAGGCAGCTTTGTGGAAATGGACAAGAGCCTGGACTCCGTGAACGCCCTGGGCTTCAAAGGCTATCTGGACAAGGTGAAGGCCTACCAGGCCAAGACGGGACTGACCGAGGCGGTGGTCACCGGTCGTGCGAACATTGAGGGCGTTGCCGTCCTGGTGGCGATCATGGATTTCCGTTTCCTCGGCGCCAGCATGGGCAGCGTGGTGGGTGAAAAAATCACCCGCGCGATTGAAGCTGCAACGGCGGAGCGCAAGCCGGTCATCGTGTTTTCCGCCTCAGGTGGTGCCCGTATGCATGAAGGCATTCTGAGCCTGATGCAGATGGCCAAGACGAGCGGAGCGCTGGCCCGGCATGCCGAGGCGCGCCTGCCCTACATTTCCGTGCTCACACATCCGACGACGGGTGGTGTCACCGCCAGTTTCGCGACGTTGGGAGACCTGATCATTGCCGAACCGAAGTGCATGATCGGCTTTGCCGGTCCGCGTGTGGTAAAGGAAACCACGCATGCGGATCTGCCGCCCGGGTTTCAGACGGCTGAGTTCATGATGCAGCATGGTTTGGTCGATATGATTGTCGATCGCAAGGACATGCGCGCCACACTGGCGAAGGTGCTGCGGTACATGGTGGGGGCGAAATAGCCGCCCAGACAGGTGCTACAGGCTGCTGGCATGTGCAGGCGTAGGTGGATTTGATGTTGCTTAGCTGTTGCTGCAAATCCATTCGCGGCCTCAAGCGCGGGAGCGAATCTGGAGGTGAGGTGAATCCAGTGCGTTGCGTTGTGCCGGGCTGCGATTTTTCGAGCTGCCCTCCAATTCGGTGGATTGGAGGGCTGGGGCGAGCGGAGAAAAAAGGGAGGCCAGTTGCGGCGCAACTGGGCCACTTACAGGCCGAAGGTGAGCCAGAGGGTGAGGTGGATGAGGCCGACGTAAACGAGCCAGGTCTGGGCGAGGCCGTAGGTGAGGGAGCCGCTGGTTTCGCTGGGGGTGTCGGTGGAACGGCCAAACAGGCGGTCTTGATTGCGGTAGAGGAGGAAGCCAAGGGGGATGAGGATGACGAGGCCGATGATGCCGATGATTTTGAGGCCAAGGAGTCCTTCGGGTGACATGACGGCGAACACAGGAGCGAGCGTGAGGTGGGGGTTCATGGGGGAACCTTCTCACGCGCTGACAATGTGGGTAGATACAGATGGGGGGAAAGGGGGGCGGTACAGACGTTTGCGGTGGTTTGCGGTTGCTGGCAGTGGTTTGTGATTGCTTGGGAAGAGCTGGAGGAAGAGGGGGAAAACCAGACGGGCTTAAGCCCGAACTACGAACGGAGAGGCTGGCGGCGACCTTCTACTCAGGCGTCGGGGATCTTGGGCTTTGCGGAGCTGGAGGATCGAGTTCGGGGACGAGGATGGCCGAGTCGTCGAGTTATTGAGCCTGGCGTTTGGCGAGGGTGCCGAGGGTGTGGATGGCGGCGGCGAGGCGGGGGGACCAGGGGAGGCCGCAGGAGATGCGGATGCAGTGGGTGTAGCGGGGTTCGGGGGAAAAAAGCTGGCCGGGGGCGATGCTGATGCCTTTGGCGAGGGCGCGGTCGTAGAGGTCGATGGCATCGACCTGCGGGGGCAGGGTGACCCAGAGGAGGAAGCCGCCCTGGGGAGAGGTGACGGTGGTGCCGGCGGGGAATTCCTCCAGGATGGCGCGGCGCATGCGAGTGACGTTCTCTTTATAAATGGTGCGGACGCTGCGGAGCCAGTGGTCGTAGCCGCCTTCGGCGAGAAAGCCGGCGATGGCGAGCTCGGGGAGGGTGGCGGTGGCGAGGGTGTGGGTGAGCTTGGCCATGCGGACGGCATGGTAATAGCGGCCGGGGACGACCCAGCCGACGCGGTAGCCGGGGGCGAGGGTCTTGGAGAAGGAACTGCAGTAGAGGACGAGACCGGAGTCGTCGTAGGACTTGCAGGTGCGGGCGCGTTTGGGGCCGAAGGGGAGCTCGCCAAAGACGTCGTCTTCGATGAGGGGGATGGCGTGTTGTTTGAGGAGGGCGACGAGGCGCTGCTTGTTCTCGTCTGGCATGGCGGCACCGAGGGGATTGCTGCAGGCGGGGAGGGCGATGCAGGCGTGGACGGGCTGGGTTTTCAAGACGCGTTCGAGGACATCGAGCCGCAGGCCGTGCTGGGAGTCGGTGGGGATTTCGAGGGCGCGAAGCGAGAGGGCCTCAAGGACGTGGAGGATGCCGAAGTAGGTGGGCGTTTCGACGGCGACGACGTCCCCCGGTTTGGTGACGGCGCGGAGGCAGAGCATGAGCGCCTCGGTGGCGCCGCAGGTGGTGATGATGTCTGCGGGGGCGACGACGGCACCGCCTTTGAGCATGCGTTTGCTGATCTGGCGGCGGAGGAGTTCGGAGCCCGGAGGGAGATCGTACATGACGCCGCGGGCGCCGGCGTGGCGGGCTTTTTCGGCGAGGATGCGGTTGAGTTTGACGGTGGGAAGGATGTCCGGACTGGGGACGGCACCGCCGAGGGCGAGCAGATTGGAGGAGGCGACGGCGTCAAAGAGGCTGGCGTGGCGGTTGCCGAGACTGCCTGACATGGGGACGCGGGGCGGGCCGGGGAGATCGAAGAGGGCCTGGGGCGGGGATTTGACGAAGAAGCCGGACTTGTGCCGGGGCTCGACGAGGCCGGCGGATTCGAGCTCGACGAAGGCCTGGACGGCGGTGCTCATGCTGACGCCGTGCTGATCGCAGATGGCGCGTAGGGAGGGGGTGCGCTCGCCAGGCCGCAGGACGCCATCGTGGATCATTTTGGCCACGGTATCGGCAATGTGTTTGTAGAGCGGCGGCGGGGGCATGGGGAGAGCAGGGGAAGTTTGCGGTTGTTGGCGGTGGTTTGCGATCGTTTTTCGGAAGGGGAGTGGTGTTAAGAGAGGGGGAGGCTTATTTTAAAAAGGTGGGTAGCCTGGACAAGGGATGGGAAAGCACCCGCAAAAAGGGCTGGAAATGTTCCTTTCCGCATTTGCACTCGTAACGAATGGGAGCATTCTGCTCATCCCCCCTCATGAGTGCTACATTGCCGTACCGCGCAAACGCGGATTTCCTCGAGTCCAAATACGCGGACTGGAAAAAAGATGCTGGTTCAGTCGAACCACTTTGGTCATCGTTTTTTGAAGGTTTCGAACTGGGCATGGCCCGTCTCCCCACGAAAGGCTCGGAAACGGCCGGTGGTGAAGCGGCCCCGCTTTCAGAGAAGACTCTCAATTTCCGCATGCGAGTTTCGAACGCGCTGCAGAGCTTCCGTGCGCTGGGCCACACCGCCGCGCATCTGGATCCGCTGGACAAGGAAGGACCTGAAGTGCCCGGGCTGACGCTGGCGGGTCTGGGATTCACGGCTGACGAGCTGGAGGAGGATGTGCAGACGCACCTGTTCCGCAACGGGCAGCCGATGAAGCTGAAAACGATGCTGGCGGAATTGCAGCGGACATATTGCGGCAAGACGGGCTTTGAGTTCATGCACATTCACCACCCTGAAGTGCGCGCGTGGCTGCTGGACCGGATTGAAGGCCGTGATTTGGATGCGAAGCCGGTGGCGCAGGATCAGATCAATGCGCTGCGCTGGCTGCTGGAAGCTGAATCGTTCGAACGCTTCCTGCACCGTCGTTTCGTGGGGCAGAAGCGTTTCTCCGTCGAAGGCGGCGAATCGATGCTCGTGGCACTGGAGACGCTTCTCGAAGCTCTGCCAGCCGCCGGCGGCAAAGAAATCATTCTGGGCATGGCCCATCGCGGACGTCTGAGCGTGCTGGCCAATTTCCTGCGCAAGCCGCTGGAGTATCTCTTCTATGAGTTCAGCGAGAACTATGTGCCGAACATGGTCTCCGGCGATGGTGACGTGAAGTACCATCTGGGCTTTGAAACGGTGAGACAGACCAGCAGCGGTGATTCGGTTGGGGTGATGCTCGCGCCGAATCCGAGCCATCTGGAAGCCGTGGACCCTGTGGTCGAAGGCATGGCGCGTGCGCGCCAGCGTGCGCTGAATGACACCAAGGACCGCAAAAAGGTGATCCCTGTGCTCATTCATGGTGATGCGGCCTTTGCCGGGCAGGGACTGGTGGCCGAAGTGCTGAATCTTTCCCAGCTGCCCGGCTACCGCACCGGCGGCACGGTGCACATCATCGTGAACAACCAGATCGGTTTCACCACGATGCCGGAAGACGCCCGCAGCTCCGACTATTGTACGGACGTGGCGAAGATGATCGAAGCGCCCGTGTTCCATGTGAACGGGGACTGCCCGCTGGAAGTGATGAATGCGACGCGACTGGCGTTTGAATTCCGCCAGACCTTTGGTCGTGATGTGATCGTGGACATCGTGTGCTACCGTCGTTACGGCCACAACGAAACTGACGAGCCCGGATTCACGCAGCCGAACATGGCGCGTGCGATTGCCGAGCATCCGTCCACGGCGACGCTGTTCCGCCTGGATCTGGCAGCCACCGGAGTGCTGGATGAAGCCGGCGCCGCCGCGCTGCAGCGCGAGCTGGACGACGAACTGGAGCAGGGCATCACGACCCTGGCGGATCGTGACAAGAACGCCGAAGGCGGCAATCCCTTTGAAGGCAGCATGGCGATGCCGCAGCCTGCCTATGACTACAATCCGGTGAAAACCGGGGTGGAGCTGACGACGCTCAAAAAGATCGGCGAGCGCCTGCTCGAAGTGCCGGAGGAGTTCAACCTGCATCCGACGATTGCGAAACGCTTCCTCGCGGCGCGCAGGAAGGCCATCGAGGCGGGTGAAGGCATTGACTGGGCTTATGCGGAATCGCTTGCCTTTGGCTCGCTGCTCACAGAAGGCCACGGCGTGCGCCTGAGCGGGCAGGATGTGCGACGCGGCACTTTCAGCCAGCGTCACAGTGTGTTTTATGATTCCCAGACCCGGGAGCGCCACATTCCGCTGAACAATCTGGCTGCGGAACAGGGCCGTTACTGTGTGTACAACAGCCTCCTGTCTGAAGCTGCGGTGCTTGGATTTGATTACGGCTACTCGCTGCTGACCAGCAATCTGCTGGTGTGCTGGGAGGCGCAGTTTGGCGACTTCGTGAACGGTGCGCAGGTCATCATCGACCAGTTCATCGCGAGTGCGGAAAGCAAATGGCAGCGCCCGAGCCACATCACACTGCTGCTGCCGCATGGTTACGAAGGCCAGGGGCCGGAACACTCCAGCGCAAGGCTTGAGCGATTCCTGCAACTTTGCGCCGGTGGCAACATGCAGGTGTGCAACTTCACCACTCCCGCGCAGTACTTCCACGCGCTGCGCCGCCAGATCAAGCGCAGCACGCGCAAGCCGCTGGTCGTGATGACGCCGAAGAGCCTGCTGCGTCATCCGCGGTGCGTGTCCAAGCTGAGCGACATGGCCGAAGGCACGACCTTCAAGGAAGTGCTGGACGACGAGAATCTGCTGGCTGCGCCGGAGCGCATCACGCGTCTCATTCTGTGCAGCGGCAAGATCTATTATGACCTGCTCGCCTTCCGCGAGGAGCACAAAATCAAGAATGCCGCCATCATCCGCATCGAGCAGCTTTACCCGCTGAACTACGAGATGCTGAAGGAGATCGTCGCGAAATATCCGCGTGCGCAGAAGAAGTGGATCTGGTGCCAGGAGGAGCCACGCAACATGGGCGCCTTCTACTACATCCGCCCGCGTCTCGAAGAGCTTTCCAACCACAAGCTGCGCTACTCCGGCCGGGAGCGCAGTTCCAGCCCCGCCGCCGGTTCCAAAGCCATTCACACCCTCGAACAGGAAAACCTGGTCGAGTCGGCTTTCAGCGTGTGATTTGTCCAGACATAGATTTTCTCCCACTACCCCGTCATGCCCTCAGACATTAAAATACCCGCACTCGGCGAATCCGTCGCCGGTGGTCAGATCGCCAAATGGCACTTCAAAGAAGGTGACATCGTCAAGACTGGCGACGTCCTGCTCACGCTCGAGACCGACAAGGTTGCCGCTGAAGTCACTGCTGAAAGCAGTGGTGCCCTGCACATCAGCAAACAGGCCGGTGAAGATGTCGAGGTGGGTGGCGTGGTGGGCCAGATCGATGAAAGTGCGACCGCTCCTGCTGCGAAGGCCGAAGCTCCGAAGCCAGCGCCGGCAGCTGCACCCGCTCCTGCGCCTGCCCCAGCGGCCAAGGCCGAGCCGGAAAAGCCTGCGAACGTCACCGAATTCAAAGTGGTGCCCAAGCCTGAGCCCGCGCCAGCTCCTGCGGCCAAGGCTGCACCGGAAGGACGTATCACGCGCAAGAAGATGAGCCCGCTGCGCAAGAAGATTGCGGATCAGCTCGTCAGTGCGCAGCGCACGGCCGCCATTCTCACCACGTTCAATGAATGTGACATGAGCAATGTGATGGCGCTGCGTTCGAAGCTGCAGGACGCCTTTGTGGCGAAGAACGGCGTGAAGCTCGGCTTCATGAGCTTCTTCATCAAGGCGGTGGTGGAGGCCCTCAAGGCGGTGCCTCAGGTCAATGTGCGAGTTGAAGGAGAAGAAATCGTGCAGAACCACTTCTTCGACATCGGCGTGGCCGTGGGTACGGAGCGCGGACTGATCGTGCCGGTGCTGCGTGATGCGGACCAGAAGAGTTTTGCGGATCTTGAAAAAGACATTCTTGGCTACGCAGCCAAGGCCAAGGAAGGCAAGATCCAGGTCAGCGATCTTACCGGCGGTGTTTTCACCATTTCCAACGGCGGTGTTTACGGGTCCCTGCTCAGCACCCCGATCATCAATCCTCCGCAGAGCGCGATCCTCGGCATGCACAGCATCCAGCAGCGCCCGGTGGCGGTCGATGGCCAGGTGGTGATCCGCCCTATGATGTACCTCGCGCTCAGCTACGACCACCGCGTGGTCGATGGCAAGGAAGCCGTGTCGTTCTTGATTCGCATCAAGGATTGCATCGAAAACCCGGCCAGAATGCTGGTGGGCGCGTAATATCTGCACGAGTGCAGATATTATTGCTGAACAAAGCTGCTGCCATACGTTCTCATCTTCAGAGTGAAGTTGTTTTAAATGGCATTTGAGACCCCCAGTACGAATCCGATGACCGAAGCGCCTGCGCCGAAAGGCTGGGGCGTGTGGTTGCGGAACAAGTTTCTGGCGGGACTGGCGCTGGCGCTGCCTCTGATCATCACGTTCTGGATCCTGTCCTTTGTCTATGACCTGCTGCACGCCTGGAGCAAGCCGGTGCTGGGGCAGGCGGTGAGCCTCGTCAATGAGTTCAGTGACGAGCCGATCCTGAACATTGAAGATCCGAAGCTGGAAAGCCTCACCAATTTTATTGGCTTCCTGTTTTCGGTGCTGGCCATTTTGGGTCTTGGCTTCATGGCCACCAACGTGATCGGTGTGCACATTGTCACCGCCGTGGACAAACTGCTGCTGCGCATTCCGCTGGTGGCGGTGATCTACCGGCCGCTCAAGCAGGTGATCGACGCCTTTCGCAGCCTGGGCGGCACGAAGCAGAATTTCAAGCGGGTCGTGTACATTGACTATCCGGTCCCCGGCATGCGCATGATCGGCTTTGCCACCGGACAGTATTGTGATCCGCAGACAGGGAAGGCGATGACCTGCGTCCTGCTGCCCACGGCGCCGAGTCCGATGACGGGCATTCTGCTTGTGGTGGATTCGGAGAAAATCACGGATGCGCCGATCACGATTGAAGAGGCGATGAAGATGATCATTTCCGGCGGACTGGTTTCGCCGCTCAATGCCGTGGCACCGCTGAATCAAAAACCGCCGGCGGCCGCTCTGCCTGAGCAACTGCCAGTGCCTGAACCTGAGTTTGAGCTGCCTGCCGGCCTGCCGCGTGCGGAGGATTTTGATGCAGGAGACACGGAGATCCTGGCGCAATCCATGGATATTAAGAGTGGAAAACGCTGGCTGCGTGCCCTGCCATGGAAGAAACGCTGAGTCCATGGTGATCACCGACTGGAAAACATGGGAGCCGGGCATTCGTGCGACACTGATGTTCATCGTCGATGAGGCAAAGCGTGAGGTTTTGCTCATTCGTAAAAAGCGTGGCCTGGGTGCCGGCAAGATCAACGGACCCGGCGGCAAGATGGATCCCGGCGAGACCTCGCTGCAATGCGCGGTGCGTGAAACGCAGGAGGAACTTGGAGTGACCGCGCTGAATCCGGTGCACCACGGTGAGCTTTGGTTTCAGTTTGTGGATGGTCTGTGCATGCACGTCGATGTGTATGTGGCCACGCAGCATGAAGGGGAGGCGGTGGAAACACCCGAGGCGGTGCCGCTCTGGACCTCGCTGGATGCGCTGCCCTTTGATGAAATGTGGGCGGATGACATTCACTGGCTGGCGCAGACCTTGATCGAACGCCGACGTTTCATGGGGCGGTTCACCTTTGATGATGACACCATGCTGTCGCACGAAGTGAAGTGGCTGTGATTTTTTGATTCCAGACCGGTGATGATCGTGGCTATCATTGCGGGATGAAATGTCTTTTGCTTCTGTGCGGTGTTCTGGGGTTCTCATTGGCCAGCGTGGCCGCACCCGATGAGCCGCCGAACATCGTTCTGGTGATGGCGGATGATCAAGGCTGGGGAGACATGGGCTACAACGGGCATCCCCACCTCAAGACGCCGAATTTTGATGCGCTGGCGAAGGAGGGGATCCGATTTGATCAGTTTCATGCCGCCGCACCGGTGTGCTCTCCGACGCGCGGCAGCGTGATGACTGGGCGTACTCCCAACCGGTTTGGCTGTTTTTCCTGGGGGCATGCGCTGCGCCCGCAGGAAATCACGATTGCTGAGGCGCTGAAAACCGCTGGCTATGCGACCGGGCACTTTGGCAAATGGCACCTGGGCTCCGTGCAGAAGGCCAGCCCGGTCAGCCCCGGGGCGAGTGGATTCGATGAGTGGGTCTCCTCTCCCAATTTCTTTGATCAAGATCCGGTGCTCAGCGTGCAGGGCAAGGCCACTCAGTTCAAAGGCGACAGTTCCGACGTGACGGTGGACGAGGCGCTGAAGTTCATCCGGCGTTGTGGGGAAAAGAAGCAGCGGTTTCTCGCGGTGGTGTGGTTTGGCTCTCCGCATGATCCGCATCAGGCGCTGGATTCAGACCGTGCTCCGTATGCCGGGCTGCCCGAGAAGCAGCAGCATTTTTATGGCGAGATCACGGCGATGGACCGTGCCTTTGGCAGGCTCCGGAAGGAACTGCGGGAACTGGATCTCCGTGAGAACACTCTCTTATGGTACTGCAGCGACAACGGTGCGCTGCCGAAGGTCGGTTCCACGGGGGGGCGCCGGGGATTCAAAGGGCAGATCTATGAAGGAGGACTGGCGGTGCCTGCTTTGATGGAATGGCCTGCGGTGTTTCATGAACCCAAGGTCATCGCGGCTCCTTGTGTGACCTCCGACATCTATCCAACAGTGCTGGAGATCGCAGGTGTGAAGATGGAAAAGCAGCCGCCACTGGATGGCATCGACATCATGCCGCTGCTGACGGGGGAGGAGCAGAAGCGTTCACGCGCCATTGGATTTTGGGATTCAGGCAAGAAAGGAATCAGCACGCCCTCGAAAGCATGGATGGACGAACTGCTGGCTGCACAGACGAAGGGTGAAGAACCTGCGGATCCGGCGCGCCTGCTGCCAGATGCGGCTAAAATCGGTGAACCCGTTTCACTGACTGAGTTTCCCGGGCATGCCGCCTGGCTGGACTGGCCGTGGAAGCTCCACCGGATCGAAAATAAAAAGACCCATGAGGTGTCCTGGGAGCTGTACCATCTGGTTAGAGATCCTGACGAGAGCACAGTCTTGTTGGCCGAACAGCCTGAACGCGTGCCTGAAATGCAAAAAAATCTCGAAGACTGGCTCGAGAGCGTGGCGCGGAGCTTGAATGGAGAAGATTACGTGGGCGAAAAAGGCGTGAGTAAGTAAAACTGGAGTCTATCTGGCTCCCTTGAGCCTCCACTCAGAGCTGGGAGGGCTGAAGAAAAAGGTCCTTTTAGAGTACACGCTTGCCAGCTCCTTATTGAGTGCTAATTAATGAGCGGAGTTGAAGAGTCATTTTGCCGAAAAGCTAGGTTTCCGAATTTATCAGGGATTCTAGAATTTCAAAAAAATACTCCAAATTCTAAAAATATCTTGCGGCAGTAGGATGTTTCGTGTTACTATAACTTCAATTGCGGGTATAGCTTAGTGGTAAAGTTCCAGCCTTCCACGCTGGCCATGTGGGTTCGATTCCCACTACCCGCTCTGAGGACACGACAACATCTGTAAATTTATCTTTAACTGCCGCTTATGAAAACTGTCCCATTTTCTCGTATTGCGGGCATTTCTGCCTGCGTGATCATGCTGGCTGTCTCGGGTGCGTCGGCGCAGTCGGCTACGAATTGCACGGAGATCTCGAATGACGTTCGGGTCGCAGTCGAAAAAGACCCCTCGAAGGTTCTGATGGTTGTGGAAGATGCGCTGGTGATCAATGAAGGATGCGCGGCCGACATTGTGAAAACGGCGATCATTGCCTCCAAAGCCGACGCGAACTTGGCTGGTCAAATCGTTCAAACCGGCGTTTCAGTGGCTCCTAAAATGGCTGGTGTCATCAATGACGCTGCGAGTTCCATCGTTCCAGGTCTTGCCATTGCGCCACCTGCGACTGAAGTCGAACGTCCGATCACGGTGTCTGGGAAGAACCCCAAAAACCCCATCGTCGTTGACAAGAATCCCATCGTTCCGACTTCGGAACCCGATTTCTACATTCCATCCAGCATTCGTGGAGTGTTTCTCCTCATGCCGCCTATTTCGGGCCCGCTGCCTCCGCGGATCATCACCAATCCGGTGTCTCCATCCAACTCGATTCCGTGATCCTCCGGGACCTTTTTTTTTAAAGCGGTACCCTCCACTCTGAAATTCGAAACTGCTCCTGACTTTCATGCGCTCCAAACTGGCAATGCTAATCCTGGCAGTCGCTGTACTCAGTCCAGTGGCATTGCGTGCGCAGGGCCTGGTGGCGATCCAGAACTACTCGGCTGATTTTAGAAACGAGGAGCCGCTGACGTTTTCGATCACCGGCAACACCGGCTACGACGTGCTCAAGTACAAGGTGCCTTCGTCCTCATTGAGCAACATTGATTCGTGGTACATGCAGGCTGGTGCAGGGACATCCTACACCCATGCGGACCAGACCACGCCCTACAGTTTCAGTCTTGAGGGCAGCGTTCTTGAATACGTGAACGGAGTGCCGGTTTACGGCAGCACCTTTTACAATGGCCGGGCGACCTTCAATTTTGAGCACCAGTTTTCGGAACGCCTGAAGATGAGCAACAACTTCTACCTCACCTACGGGACGAATCCCAACAGTGCGTTTGGCTATGGCGCCACCAGCGCCCTGTGGAACGGGCAGTTTCTGTACGGCTATAACAATTTCAATGTGAGCTACGCATGGACGCCACGGTTCTCCACCACGACGTCCTACACGTTCGACGGCATCGCTTACGAGGAGTCTGCGGTTGCCACCTCGCAGGACCGTTATTCGCATCTGCTTGCCCAGCAATTTGCCTATAAGATTGCGCAGCGGACCAGTTTGACGGCAGAGTACCGTTACCGCCTGACGGATTACACCAAGAGCGGATTCCAAAACTACCATTCACATTTCGCTCTGGTTGGAGTCGACCATGCGTGGAGCGAGAACATGTCCACCTCAGTGCGAGCTGGTGCGGAACTTTACGAAAACGGCCGAGGGAGACAAACGAAGCCTTACGCCGAGGGTGCGCTCAACTATGCGGTGGCAAAGCAGACACAGCTGCGCTGGTTTGCGATGCTGGGTTTCAACGGCGCGCTGCTGGGCAATTACAGAAGCAGCTATGGGGTGAACACCGGCGTGCAGCTGAACCATCAAGTCACCAAACGTTTCAGCGTCAACGGCGGAGCGAGCTATGCGCACTCGGAGCTCTCCGGGGGAACCACCCCGGATCAGACACAGGACTCGGTTTTCCTCAATGCGGGCATTGGCTATCAGCTGATGGATAACGTCAATCTGAACGCCAACTACTCATTCTCCACGCAGCTGTCGAACAACGCTCTGGTTGAATTCAATCGCAACCGAGTCTCCCTCGGAGCGACGGCCACCTTTTAGTCCCAACAGCCAAAACAGCAATCCGCCGGCGGGCAGATTCCGACTTCGCGAATCTCCCGCTGGCGGCATTTTAAGAGCGCTTTCTTAACCTCTCCGAATAATCAAACCCGAGCAGTCATGAACGAGTCTGGCACCGAACTGCAAAAGCATGCGATGGACACCTGGCAGGTGGTCAAGAATCGCTTTGGGCTCATCTCGCTCTCGTTCATTCTGATTTTCGCGGCGGCAGCAGTGCTGACTTACATCATGCCGCGGAAGTATCGCGGGCATGTCGAAATGACCATTGAGCGCATCACGCAGGACATCAATGTGTTCGACCGCAACCGCAGTGACGGCCTCGCCTTCACGCAGGAGTACATCAAAACTCAGTTCGAGACGATCACCAAGCCCACCACGCTTTATCCGGTGATCGAAAAACTGGAGCTCACCAAAAAGTGGGAGCTGCCGAGCCGCCAGGCGGCACTGGCGAAACTGCGCTCCAATCTGGATACGCAGTCGATGCTGCGCTCAGATTTCGTCACCATTGATTATTACGACCAGGATTCCCAGCTCGCGGCCGCCATCGCCAATGAAGTGGCCAAGAGCTACATGGATCAGCGCAACAACATTGAGAGCGGCAAGAAGCAGAAGGCCCTCGATGTGCTGCAGCAGCAAATTTCGGAGCAGGAGGCTCTGCGAGGGCAGGCGCAAGTGCGGGCGCAGGAGGCCCGACGCAAGGCGGGTATTGTGGGCGACTGGATCGTCGGCGGTGGAAGCTCGCTGAATCCCGGCGGTGAGATGCGCAGTGAAAAAGACTCCATGGTCATCTCACGTGAGCAGGCTCTCATGATCGCCGATCAGGAAATATTGACGCTGCAGTCAGAGATCGACCAGGTGAGCAAGCTGACTCCTGATCAACTCATTGACCAGGCGTCAGGACTTAAACTGGAAAATCAAAACATCATCGCCATCACGTCGAAGCTGCAGGACCTCAAGGTTTCGCGAGAAGGCCTGATGAATGAAGGGCGTGGACGCCTTCATCCGCAGGTGCTGAGCGTGGACAGCCAGATGGCTGAGTACCAAAAGCTCATTCAAGGAGAAGCCAAAGCGCATGTGGCGGGCCTGCAAAACCGGCTTGATGCTGCAAGGAAGAAACGGGAATCCCTCAAGCTTTACAACGAGGACGCCAAGCAGGAGCTGCAGAACATGTCGTCTCTTTACACCGAGTACAAGACGGCCAAGGACGAGGTCACCTACCTGGAAGATTTGCTGGTGAAAATGCGCTCACGCTTCTTCGAGGAAAAAGCGGGCATCGAGCTCGTGAAATCGCCCGCCACGATTTATTCGGAAGCAGAGCCGGAAGGAAAGCCTGCCAAGCCCAACGTGCCGCTGCATCTCGCGCTGGGCGGTGTGCTGGGGCTCATGTTTGGTCTGGGCCTGGCCTTCTTCCTGGAATACATGGACACGACGGTGAAGAACCTGGATGACGTGGAGCGCTATCTGGGGGTGCCCGTTTTGGCCGTGGTGCCCAAGGATGTGGGAGTGCTGCACCGCTCCAGTGGTTTCAATCCTGACGCCGAAGCGTACCGCATTCTGCGCACAAACATTGAATTCAACCGCAAAACACCCGACGCCAACTGCCTGAGTGTGGTCAGCGGCGGGGCAGGTGAGGGGAAATCCACCACGATGGTGAACCTTGCCTATGTGTGCGCGCAGGGTGGCTACAATGTGCTGCTGATTGACGCGGATTTGCGCCGTCCCAGCCTGCACACACATTTTGATGTGAGCCATGCCACGGGCCTGACCAATTACCTCACCACGGACATCCGGCTGGAAGATGTGGTGCTGCGCACGCCGGTGGAAAATCTCTTTTTCCTGCCGAGCGGCCTGCTGCCGGCGGACAGCGCGGGATTGCTCAATTCCCAGCGCATGGTGGATCTGATCACCGAAGTGAAAAGCCGCTTTGACCTCGTCTTGATCGACTCACCGCCGATCCTCGGAGTCAGCGACGCGTCGGTGCTCGCCAATCTGGCGGACATGACGATGATCGTGGTGCAGCACCGCAAACTGCCGCGCCACATGCTCTTGCGTGTGAAGCAGGGCGTGGAAAATGTCGGCGGCAAGGTGGTGGGGGTGGTCCTCAACAACGTGGATCTGCGCAGCGATGCGCAGTACCAATACTACACCAGCTACTACACGTACTACTCGCCGACGAACTCGCCCAACGGCGGCTCGGGAGGCAAGTCCCGCCGTCGCAAGATCAAAGCCGAAACCACCGCCACCGCACTGGGTGGCTCCCCGTCAGTTTCGCGACTGGATGGTGACGATGTCTTTTAATTTTACTTCAACACGCACTGCATGAACACACGCATTCTCTCCTGCCTCTTCGCTCTCTGCGCCTTGGCCACAGCGCAGGCCCAGAACGGTGAAATCGCCCTGCACCCGAACAACCGCGTCACGATCTCCATCGGGGGCATCCCTGACAATGAAGTACCGCAGATCAGCAAGGTGTACACGATCAGCGACAACGGCACGATCAACCTTCTCCACATTGGAGAGGTGCGCGCCGCCGGCCTCAAGCCCTCCACTCTGCAGCGCACCATCGAGCAGACCTACATTGCGCGTGAGATTTACACCCGGCCGACGGTGACGGTGACCACCAATGACAGCGCCACCACCGCCCAGATGATCTACGTCGTCGGCGGCATCAAGGGCAACGGAACGGTGCCTTACAACTCCAGCATGACCATTCTGAAAGCCATCTCTGCCGCCGGTGGCTTTTCACCCTTTGCCAAGCCCAGCAGGACGAAGCTGATCCGCAACGGAGTGACCACCGAGATCAACCTCAAGGACATCAGCAACGATCCTTCCCGCGACATCAAGCTCCAGCCTGATGATCAGATCATCGTGCCGGATTGAGGAAGCGAAGGTTGTTGGGTGGAGAGGGATCGATTTGATCCCTCCTTGAGCTGCCGCTCCCAAAAGGGGATCAAGATGATCCCCCTCCTAGGGTTGGAACTAATCGATTAGAGCCCGAGGTCCGTCACAGCGCCCTGGCTGGCGTTGCTGGTGAGCTTGGCGTACTTGGCGAGGACGCCGTGGGTGTAGCGGGGCTTGGGCTGCTTCCATTTGGCGAGGCGAGCCTTCAGCTCCGTGGCAGGAATGCCGAGGGTGATGGCGCGCTTTTCGGCGTCGATGGTGATGGGGTCGCCATTTTTGATGACGGCGATCGGGCCGCCGACGAAGGCTTCAGGAGTGACGTGGCCGACGACGAAGCCGTGGCTGCCACCGCTGAAGCGGCCGTCGGTGATGAAGGCGACGTCTTTGCCGAGGCCCTTGCCCATTATGGCGGAGGTGGGGGAGAGCATTTCGCGCATGCCGGGGCCGCCTTTCGGGCCTTCCATGCGGACGACGATGACGTGGCCTTTCTTGACCTTGTCATTGAGGATGGCCTGCAGGGCGGTCTCTTCGGACTCGAACACGATGGCCTTGCCTTCGAATTTGAGGCCTTCCTTGCCGGAGATTTTGCCGACGGCGCCTTCGGGGCAGAGGTTGCCTTTGAAGATGACGAGGTGGCTGTCCTTCTTGAGGGGATTGCTCAGCGGGCTGACGATCTTCTGATCCTTGGGCCAGAAGATTTTGGAGTTCTTCATGTTCTCCTTCATGGTCTTGCCGGTGACGGTGAGGCAGTCGCCGTGCATGAGGCCTTCGTTGACCAGGATGCGGATGAGCGGGACGGTGCCGCCGATCTTGACGAGGTCGTTCATGAAGTATTTGCCGCTGGGCTTGAGGTCGGCCAGCACGGGTGTTTTTTTGCCGATGCGGACGAAGTCCTCGATGCCGAGCTTCACGCCGGCGCTGTGGGCCATGGCGATGAGGTGGAGGACGGCATTGGTGGAGCCGCCGAGGGTGATGATAAGGGTGATGGCGTTTTCGAAGGCCTCCTTCGTCATGATGTCGCGGGGAGTAATGCCCTTCTTGATCATGTTCATGACGGCAGCGCCGGCGTCGAAGCAGTCGATGAGCTTTTCATTGCCGACGGCGGACTGGGCGCCGGAGTTCGGAAGGCTCATGCCGAGGGCTTCGATGGCGCTGGCCATGGTGTTGGCGGTGTACATGCCGCCGCAGCTGCCTTCGCCGGGGATAGCGTGCTCTTCGATGTCCACGAGCTCCTTGTCATTGATGAGGCAGTTGGCGTGCTTGCCGACGGCTTCGAAGACGGTGACGATGTCCGCGTCCTTCTTTTCTGGGCCGACGCAGCCGGGGAGGATGGTGCCGCCATAGACGAAGACGCTGGGGCGATTGAGACGGGCCATGGCCATGAGGCAGCCGGGCATGTTTTTGTCGCAGCCGCCGATGGCGACGAAGCCGTCCATGCCTTCGCAGCCGACGACGGTCTCGATGGAGTCGGCGATGACTTCACGGGAGACGAGGGAGTATTTCATCCCTTCGGTGCCCATGGAGATGCCGTCGGAGATGGTGATGGTGTTGAAGATGATGCTCTTGCCACCGGCGGCGTCTGCGCCCTTGGCGGCTTCCCTGGCCAGACGGTCGATGTGCATGTTGCACGGGGTGACCATGCTCCAGAGGGAGGCGATGCCGATCTGGGATTTTTTGAAGTCCTCGCGCTTGAAACCGACGGCATGCAGCATGGCGCGGCTGGCGGCGCGGTCCACCCCATCGACAACGATGGCGCTGTGTTTGCGGTGGAGGTCGGACTTGGCGGCGGAGGCTTTCTTGGGCATAAAGGGGATGGATTGGGAACGTGCAAAATGGCAGACGGCTCCCCGCACGCAAGCAGCTTTGCGGCAGTTCTGGCACAGGCTTTGGCAATTACGGCGTGGTTTCTGGCGTTCAAAGAGCGATAAGAACGGTGTGAACTTGTATTGCCGATGCACCTTTATTTTCCTGGTCCTGGCAGCCGCGCTGAATGCGGCAGATCAGGCCGCGCCGCTGGACTTCAACCTCTACATGGAAGGGAAGTATGTGTATGAGCGCAATTGCATCGTCTGCCATGGACAGAGGGGGGATGGGAACGGGGAGCTGAGCCCGACGCTGAAACCGAAACCGAGGTCGTTTCGGGAGGGGATGTTTAAATTTCGGTCCACACCGTATGGCATGCTGCCGACGGATGAGGATCTGCGCCGGACCATCACCCATGGGCTGAGCGGGACGGCGATGGGGGCATTCACGTATCTGCCGGCGGAAGATCTGGATGCGGTGATCGTTTACCTGAAATCGTTTTCGCGCCGGTGGAAGAAGGCGGAGAATCATGCGCCTGCGATGAAGTTTCCGGCGCAGCCGGAGTGGTTCAAGGCGGGGGACGTGATCAAGACGCATGAGGAGTCTGGGAAGAAGCTTTTTGTGGCGAACTGCATGGCCTGCCATGGCGAAAAGGCGGATGGCAAGGGGCCTGCCGCCATCGCTTTGAAGGACATCTGGGGCATCCAGGCGGCTCCGGCTGACCTGCGGCAGCCGCATTTAAGATGTGGTGATACGCCGGCAGATGTGTTCCGCGTGCTGGCCACGGGATTGAACGGGACGCCGATGGTGAGCTTTGAGGCGACACTGACTGAGGCGCAGCGCTGGGACATCATCGCTTATATTTTGAGCGTGCGGCTGCCATCGGTGCCGGTGCTGTGAGAAGGGCATTTATGGGCAGACTGCGTGATGTCTTATGAATGATTGTTTGCCTCGGGAGGCTGATCCTTTAGCCTTGCAGGTGTATGAGCCAAATCTCCCGTACTCCTGAGAACATTGAAACGTCCTTTGCCCCTTTTCGTCAGAAAATGGAGGCCGAAGGGCTGAGTGAGTCTGCCATTCGTGCGTTTCGCGGCAGCTATGCGGCGCTGCTGGCGGGTGAGACGGGGATGATTCCTGAAAGCACGATTTCACCCGCGCGGGATCTGCCATGTGCGGATGCGCTGACGGCTCCTGCGGCGGAGCGCGCGGCGGCATTGCTCAAGCAGACGGTAATCATCAAGCTGAACGGGGGACTCGGCACGGGCATGGGGCTGGAAAAGGCGAAGTCGCTGCTGCCGGTGCGCGGGGAGGACACGTTTCTCGATTTGATCGCGCGGCAGATTTTGCTGCTGCGCTCCCAGACGGGAGGCGAGGTGCCGATGTTCATGCTGATGAACAGTTTTAGCACGTCGGCCGACACGGCCGGGCATCTGGCGAAACGTTTCCCACAACTGGGTGGGACCGAAACGTGGGAGCTGATGCAGAACAAGGTGCCGAAGGTGCTGGCGAGCTCGCTGGAGCCTGCGACTTCACCCGGCAGTCCGGATCAGGAATGGTGTCCGCCGGGCCACGGCGACATCTATGCGTGCCTCGCCGGATCGGGATGGCTGGAGCGTCTGCTCAGCAATGGTGTGAGGTATGCTTTTGTGTCGAACTCGGACAACCTGGGAGCGACGCTGGACCCGGCGATCCTCGCCTGGTTTGTGGAGAGCGGCATGCCGTTTGCGATGGAGGTGACGCGCCGGACGGAATCGGACAAGAAGGGCGGGCATCTGGCGGTGCGCTTGAGTGACGGGCGCTTCCTGCTGCGTGAGTCGGCGCAGTGTCCGAAAGAAGACGAGGGACACTTTCAAAACATTGACCAGCATCGGTATTTCAACACGAACAACCTGTGGATTGATCTTCAGGCGCTGAAGTCTGCGCTGCAGGCGAATGACGGGCTGATCCCACTGCCGCCGATCATGAACAAGAAAACGGTGGATCCACGCGATGCGACTTCGCCTGCGGTGGTTCAGCTGGAGACGGCGATGGGAGCGGCCATCGAATGCTTTGCGGGAGCGGGTGCGATTGAAGTTTCACGGGTGCGGTTTGCGCCGGTGAAGACGACGAGTGATCTGCTGGCGGTGCGCTCGGATGCGTATGAGCTCACGGAGGACTTCTGCCTGCGGCTGCACCCCAGCCGCAATGGCCAGCCGCCGCACCTGCATCTGGACCAAAAGCTGTGCAAGCTGGTGGACGGACTGGAGAAGAACTTCCCGCACACGCCCAGCCTGCTGCACTGCCGCAGCCTGCTGGTGCACGGGCAGGTGGAATGCGGCCCGGGTGTTGTCTTCGAGGGGGATGCGGTGATTCATAATCACACGCATGCCGCAGTGAAGCTGAAGGCGGGGGTGCATGAGGGGCCGATCAGTGTCGGGTGAGCGAATTTATGATTTACGATTTATGATTTGTGATTTGTGAGGGATGATGGAGCTCATGAAACTTTTTCTCGCCGTGTTTGGTTTGTGGTGTGGTGGTCTTTGGGCCGCTGATGTCGCGTCTCTTCAAAAACTGGGGGCGAAGGTCACTGAGACGGCAGGGGTCGTCACGCATGTGCAGGTGAAGTGTGATGCTTTCACCGAGGCAGATTTCCGCACGCTGGGGAGTTTTACCACAATCAAAAATCTCACGATCAGCGGGAAGACGATCACGGATGACACGCTGGCGCTGCTGACGGGTCTGGTGGAACTGGAGCAGCTCAGCACGGACGGCATCTCACTGACTGATGCGGGTTACAAGCATTTCGCGGCGTTTCAGAAGCTCAAGTCGCTGGCGTTTTTCCATCCGGCTTTTCGGTCGAAGGATTTCACCGGCAGCGGGCTCGTGAGTCTCAAGGCATTGTCGAAGCTGGAGAGGCTTACTTTTGCCGGATCGACGGCGGGTGATGTGGCGATGAATGCCATTGGCCAGCTCACGCAGCTCAAAGAGTTCCGTACCTGGCACACGGCACAGACGCAGGCGGGGAATGCGAATCTGGTGAAGCTGACAAATCTGACTGCACTGCGCATGGGGCAACGGCTGCCGGAGTGGGGCAAGGATTCGCCGGTGAGTTTTGATGAATCGACGATGGTCTCGATTGCGCAGATCAAGACGCTGGAGTCGCTGGAACTCACCGAGGCGCGATTGAGTGCCAAGATTATTCCGCAGCTTCAGGCGCTGCCGAAGCTGGTGAAACTGAAGATCGAGACTGTGGATATTTCCGCCGCCGATGTGGAGGCGATCAAGGCTGCGCTGCCGAAGTGCAAGGTGGACTGGAAGCCGCTGAGTGATGCTGAGAAGGAAGCGACGCTGGTGAAAAAGCTGAGGCTGTGATGGTGCAGGCTCACGGCTTGCGCCACTCGTTGTCTGATTGCTCCACCTTGGTGTCTTCGCGCTATTCAATGTCCTTCGTCTGATGATGGATGAGACAGTGGGTGACGCGGTGGGATTTCCCCTCGAAGAAGAACCCTGCGCCGAGGTTGTGATGGACTTCGCAGTTGGTGTAGGTCGTAGTGCAGTCATTCACATCGGCGATGCCACCGGCAGAGGAACCGTTCCAGGCGATTTCGGAATTCACGACGTCCATCTGCACGGTTTCGTGGGCGCTGATGCCTTCGTCGCCATTGGAAAAAGCCTTCACATTTTCCAGGCGGATGCCAAGACGATTGCCATGGATGTTGAAGCCGTCATTGGCGGCATGCAGAGCGGTGATGTTTTTCACCGTGAGGTAGGAGCAGGCGATGTTCACACAGCTCGCGAGTCCGGCGGGAGGAAGGAAGATCTTGGCGGTGCCAGGAGTCTTCCCGGCAGGCCAGCGGAAATAGAGGGAGCCGTCGGGTTTGAATGCCATCTGGCCGGGTTGCAGCGCTTCCGGTGCCACGAAGATCACTTTGCTTTTTTCTCCGCTTTTTTGTTCGGCGGCGCGGTCACGCATGATGCGGAGGGGAACCTCCTCGATGAAGAGCGCGGCGCGCTGGACATCCTCCACGGCGGGATGTTTGTCGAAAGGGCCGCGTGAGGTCCACACATCACCCTCCTTTTGCCAATCGTGGGAAGTCACATCGATGCCGAGATCGATGACCATGCCCTTGCCATCAAAGACAGCGGGTTTTTCGGGAGTGCCGCCGTCTTTGAGTGTGAGTGGCGTGCGGCGGATTTCCTGGGCGTGCGTTGTGAAGGCGAGCAGCAGAAAGAGGGCAAGTCGGTGCATGGGTCTTTACTCTTTAAGCTTTCCACAGGTCTTCACCATAGCTCCAGCCATCGCGCACGGGCTCCTTGATCCAGGCATCGAATTCGGGTGCACCTTTGACCTTCATGTTTGCGGCGTCCCATTCGATGGTTTTGCCGGAGCGGATGGCCATGACGCCAGTGTTCACAAGCTCGGTGAGCGGGCAGGCGTAGTCGAAGTGGGAACCTGCATGCGGGATGGTGCCGCGAATGGCGGCGAAGAGCTCGCCGATGGGTTCGCCAGCGACGGAACGTGGGAGCGGCTTGCGACGCAGGATGTCGATGATGGGAGTCATGCGCTCACGGGGCCAGAGCTGCGGGCTTTGCACGCGCATGCCTTCGGAGAAGAGCGTTTCCTTGCTGCCTTTCATGATCATGCCGTTGTCCGGCAGGCCTTTCGCCATGCCAGGCAGGGCTTCGGGCAGGAGGCCGCCTTCATACCAATGAATCTTCACGGGGGGCAGTGCACCGCGCGCGGCGAAGTGGAAAATGATGTGTGATTTGGGAGCGGTGTAGCCTTTGAATTCGCCGGGCTGCTGCTCGACGACTTCGACTTTCTCAGGCATGCCGAGCTGCAGTGTCCAGAAGGAGGCATCGAGGCAATGACAGCCGATGTCGCCGAGGCCGCCGCAGCCGTAGTTCCACCAGCCGCGCCAGAATTGAGGCAGGTATTGCGAGTTGTACTCAGCCTCGGCCACCGGTCCCTGCCACAGCTTCCAGTCCACCTCTTTTGGCACGGGTTCGCCGGCGGGGATCTGCGTTGGGAACTTCGGCAAAAAGCCGACCTTGCTTACTGGGCGATCGGTCCAGCAGTGGACTTCGCGCACTTCACCGAGCACGCCGGCTTCAAACCATTCCTTCACGAGCCGGATGCCTTCCCAGCAGTGGCCTTGATTGCCCATGACGGTCTGCACGCCGTATTTTTTCGCAGCCTTTTGCAGGGTGCGCACCTGCCAGATATTGTGTGCCAGCGGCTTCTGCACAAAGACGTGCTTCTTTGCCTCCATGGCGGCCATCGCGGCGGCGAAATGGGTGTGGTCCGGGGTGGAGATGAGGACGGCATCGATCTCGCTGCCTTTCTTGTCCAGCATCTCGCGGAAGTCGGTGAACTTGGGGACGTTCGGATATTTCTTGGCTTGTTCAAAGGCGCTGCGACCGCCGAGATCGCGCCAGTCCACATCGCAGAAGGCCACGATCTCCTCGTCGCGGGAGGCCTGAACGGCACCGCCACCCATCTGGCCGATGCCCACGCATGCCACGCGGATTTTCTGCTTCGTGTCAGCGGCGCGTAGGATGTTTGGGCCGGCAAGGGCGCTGAGGGCGGCGGTCTTGAGGAAATGGCGGCGGGGAGAAGAAGGCATCAGTTCTTAACGGTAAAACTCCACTCAGATTGCATGGAACTGACACGGTCATTGTCCATCGGTGAGGCTTCTATCGCCTTCTTCCGCCTTAGCGTTTGACCGCCGAACGATTGCGCGTCAACAGTCGGGCTGCTTGGCGCTTTTTTTGGAAGCGTCCCCACCCCCTAAAACTCGCATACTCATGGAAACAACTCTCGTCTCTGTCGGCTCCAACGTTCCCGATTTCGAAATGGAAACCTACGAGCCTTCGCATGGTGACTTCGGCAAGGTTTCCCTCGCCGACATCAAGAAAGCTGGCAAATGGACTGTCCTGGTGTTTTACCCGGCTGATTTCACCTTCGTCTGCCCCACCGAACTGGCGGATCTCGCCGATCAGCAGGACAAGCTGGCCTCGCTGGGCGCACACGTTGTCGCCGTCTCCACAGACACGAAGTTTGCCCACATGGTCTGGCGCAACACGGAAGGCCTGATGAAGAACGTGAAGTACACGCTGGCGGCTGACACCACCGGTGCTGTGAGCCGTCTCTTTGGTGTGTATGACAGCGGCACCGGCCTGGCGCTGCGCGGCACCTTCATCATCAATCCTGAAGGCAAGCTGGTGACCTCCGAGGTGAACTTCTACAACGTGGGCCGTGATGCAGGTGAACTCGTCCGCAAGATGGAAGCGAATGTGCACCTGATGGCGAACCCGAGCGAAGCCTGCCCCGCCAAGTGGACTCCCGGCTCCAAGACGCTCACGCCCGGCAAGGACCTTGTGGGCAATGTGGCTGCGGCGATGGCCTGATAATCGATCGATCTGATTCTTCACACAGCCTTGCGGATTTCGTCCGCAAGGCTGTTTTTATTTTCAGGACTCCTTTGCACAGCAAGGATGGCAGAAATGCGCGCCGAGATGCGTTGAGTGAGGCATGAAATTCGCCGCGCTGCTTTCTGCTTTTTTGTTATCCATTGTTTCCGTCCGTGCTGACATCACGATTGGGAAGTTTGACATGGCATCCATCCGCGACACAAAGACGCTGGAAACGAAAGTCATTGAAGACTGGCATGCGAATCCCAAAGACGCCGCGATTCGCCAGAAGATTGTCGAGATCACGGTGTGCGAATGGTGGCCCGGGATGAAGGTGCGGCTGCCAGTGACTTTTCTCGCGCCAGCAACGGGTGTTTGTACCAACGTGCTGATCGAGAACACGGGGTTGCAGTTGAAGCCTGCGGCTGCTTCTGGTGCGAAGCTGCGCCTGCTGAAAGAGCAGGGTGTGGGACTGGTTTTCATCGGCATGGTGCCGATCGATGCAATGGAGCCGGTGGGAAAACTTCACCTGATGATGGAGGAGCATTTCATCCAGACGAAGGACACGCGCTACACACCCGCGTGGATCTGGGGCATCAGCGACATGCGCGCGCTCACGGCCGCCATCGCGGAAAAGGATGTGTTTCAGCCGAAGAAGGTGCTGGCCACGGGAGGCTCCAAGCGTGGTGTGGCGACCGCAGCGGCGGGCATTGCGGATGATCGTATCACAGCCATCATGCCTGTGGTGGCACCGGTGATTGAAAGCCCAGGTGGGCCCTATGTGGAAGGAATGCTGTCTCCGGAGATCACGAAGATGAACGAGGAGTTCATCGCGGCGATGACTGACCCAGTGGGACGTGAAAAATTGCTGGTGCGGCAGAAGGCGCGCTCGGACGAACGCATCACGGTGAAAATGGTGCGTGATGCCGGGTGGAGTGATGCCGAGATGAAAATGGCGTGCAATGCCGCGTGGGAGGCCTGCCGCACGACGAACTACCTCGATGTGCTGAAGCAGCGTGGCACCGAAATTTTCTACAACCAGGGATCCAATGACAATGTGAGTCCCGGTCTTGTCGAGATGGGCCGTCTCTTTCCGCAAGTGCCTGTCTACATTGTTCCCGGCGGACAGCATGGCGGAGCTAAAGAGGCGGGTTTTGTGAAGTCCGTCGGTGGTCTGCCGGAAGTGGATGAAAATCTCCGTGCCTTTGCGCTTCATCACTTCTTTGGGACACGTCACATGGTGGCGCCGCCGCAGGTCACCACGAAGTGGGACAAGGCCTCGAAGCGTCTTGCGGTGAAGGTTGTTTTTCCCGATCATAGTGAGCCGCAGGAAAACACCGTCTGGTGGTCTGTGAACCGCCACCCCGATTACTCCATCGCCATGGAGTTCGATGCGTGGTCTTCAGCGCCGCTGGAAAAAACCGGTGCAGATACTTACAGCGGGGAAGTCTCCATCGAAGGTGACGTGAAGACACTGGATGTCATCACCGTGCACACGCAGGAGGAAAACGGTTCCACGCTGACGGTGTCGAGTCCTGAATTCCGGCTTGAGTAAGATGCGTCAGCGCATGCGCCCCTGCGCGGGTTTGGGGCCTGAGACGCCGCCGAGTTGATTGCGGAATTCGTACGCATCGCTGCGGTAAAGTGTCTCTTCATACCAGAGGGGGGCGCCGCCTTCGAGAAAGCCGGTGGCGACGACCAGGAGGCAGGCGGTGTTTGGCGGAATGCCGAGCGCTGCGGCCTGGGCGGCTGAGGCGTTCACGGCGCGGATGGATTCGTCCGCACCGGAGATGGTCAGGCGGCACTTGGTCGTCCAGAAGCCGTAGAGCGAGCCTTTGGCATCGGCCTTGGTCATGCCGGTGCAAAAGCGTGCCATGACGTGCCTGCGCTCGTAGATGACGGGTTGCCCGTCGGCGAGGCGAAGACGCTCAAGATAGAGCAGTGATTCATCGGGAGAAGCGTGCAGGGCTTGAGCCACGGCTGCGGGCGCATCGGCGGCTGAGATTTTTTGCAGGGCGATGAGCTGGGTGCCGGGCTTCTTCCCTGCGGCTTTGGCTTTTTCCGTGAAGCTCACGAGATGCTGCAAATCGTAATCCAGCACACTCCCGCGCACGAAGGTTCCCGCGCCCTGGCGGAACTCCAGCAGGCCGGTCGAGACGAGACTGCTGAGCGCTTTGTTGGCGGTGGGGCGGCTGGTGTCGAAGCGTTCGGCGATTTCGCGCTCGGTTAGAAACTTGGCCCCCGGCACGAACTGGCGGCTGTGGAGGAGTTTCCGCAGTTTTTCGATCAGTTGTTCGTGGAAGGAGGCTGTTTTGGCCACGGGGTGATTTTGCGGAAAAATCGGCCTTTGACAAGTGGCTAAGCCAATTTAGAAATTGGCTTAGCCAATCGCACTTTATGAAATACAGCTATTCCGACCTCGCCAAGATGATCGACCACAGCCTGCTGCATCCCACGATGACGGATGCGGACCTGGAAGCCGGGTGCAAGCTGGCGGCGCAGTACCAGGTGGCGTCGGTGTGCATCAAGCCTTATGCGGTGAAGCAGGCGGTGGAATGGCTGCGTGGCTCAGGTGTGCTGGTGGGTTGTGTCATTGGTTTCCCTCACGGGAGCAGCGCCACAGAATCGAAGCGCTATGAGACGGAGCTGGCCTGCAAAGACGGAGCGAACGAGATCGACATGGTGGTCAACCTTGGCAAGGCGCTGAGCGGCGACTGGGGCTACGTCGAGGCCGATGTGAAAGCCGTGTGCGATGAAGCGCACAAGCACGGTGCGAAGGTGAAGGTGATTTTTGAAAATGATTATCTGACCAACGGCGGTGCCGGTCTGAGCAGTGACGACTTCAAGCGCAAGCTCTGCGAGATTTGCGAACGTGCTGGGGCGGACTGGGTGAAGACGAGCACGGGCTACGGCTTCGTGAAGCAGGCTGACGGCAGCTACAATTACAAAGGGGCCACGGAGCATGATCTGGCGCTGATGCGTGCGAGCTGCAGCCCCAAGGTGCAGGTGAAAGCGGCGGGCGGAGTGCGCGATCTGGACGGGCTTATCAAGGTGCGCGACCTTGGCGGATCACGCTGCGGCGCCACTGCGACGGCGGCCATGATGGACGAGTACCGCAAGCGTGAAGCTACAGGTGCACTGGAAGGTGCGGGCGGGAAGATCGGGGCAGGCGGGTATTGACCTGGCTTGCTTTTCTCTTGGCTGATCCTGCTTGAGGCGTGTCTTGTGGTCAGAAATCGCCTTCTCATGGCGTTCTCAACCCAACGCAATGAAACGCCACGCCCTCCTTTTCTGCCTTGCCCTGCCAGCCGCTGGTTTCGCCGTCGATTTCAATCGTGACGTGCGTCCGGTGCTGGCGCAGCATTGTTTCAAATGCCACGGCATGGATGACCAGGGACGCAAAGGCAAGCTGCGGCTGGATCTGCGGGATTCTGCCATTGGCAAAGGCAAGTCTGGAGAGCTTGCCGTCGTGCCGGGGAAACCGGACGCGAGCGAAGTGATCAAGCGTGTCTTCTCGACGGATGAGGATGAAGTCATGCCGCCGCCGCACACGAAGACGGTGCTGCCAGAGAGCGCGAAAAATATTCTGAAGTTGTGGATCACGGAAGGAGCGCCGTATGAGGCTCACTGGGCGTATGTGCGGCCGAAGCAGGCAGCGCTGCCTATTGCTGGCATGCATCCGATTGATGCCTTCATTCAGGACCGACTGAAGAAGGAGGGCTTGCAGCCTTCGGCTGAGGCGGATCGCTACACACTGGTGCGGCGTGTCTATCTGGATCTCACCGGTCTGCCGCCGACTCCTGCGGAGGCGGATGCATTTGTGAATGACAATGCGCCCGATGCCTATGACAAGCTGGTGGACCACCTGCTGGCCTCCAAGCAGTACGGCGAGCGCTGGGCGCGACGCTGGCTGGACCTTGCGCGATATGCAGACACGAACGGCTTTGAGAAAGACCGACCGCGCCAGATTTGGCCGTATCGCGACTGGGTGGTGAAGGCCATGAACGCTGACATGCCATTTGATCAGTTCAGCATCAAACAACTCGCCGGTGACATGCTGCCGAACGCGACGCCGGACGACCTCATTGCCACAGGGTTTCACCGCAACACGATGCTGAACGAGGAGGGTGGCATTGATCCGAATGAGTACCGTTTTTATGCGATGGTGGACCGCGTGAGCGTCACCGGCACGGCGTGGATGGGCCTGACGATGAACTGCTGCCAGTGCCACACGCACAAGTACGATCCGATCCTGCACACGGACTTTTACCGCACGCTGGCACTGCTGAACAATGCCAGCGAGCCCACTTATTTTATTCCGACGCCGGAAGTGGAAGCTCAGAAGAAAGCGCAGGTGGCGAAGATCGCCAAACTCGAAGCCGAACTGCCCGCGAAGTTTCCTGGTGGCAAAGCGGCCATGGAAAGCCGCTTCGCAGGATGGATTGAGGGGGAATCGCACAGGGCATCCAAGTGGGAAGTGATTCGCCCGACGAAGATGACCACGACGATGCCGCATCTGGAACAGCAGGCGGATGGCTTCATCCTCGGCAGCGGCGACATCTCGAAGAGTGATGTTTATGATTTGAGCTTTAAGGCGCCGATCAAGGGCGTGCGGGCCCTTCGCATCGAGGTGACTTCACATTCCAGCCTCCCGAACGACGGCCCCGGACTCACCAACTACGAAGGGCCGATCGGTGGTTTCTTCATGAGTGAATTCCAAGCTTCGCAAAACGGTCAGCGCATCAAGATTGCGCGGGCTGAGGACACCAATGAGGACGAGGACGACCGCATCAATGACGCCGCTGCCAGCAATCCCAAAGCCAAGGCGAAAGCCGCCGCGAAAAAGAAGAACAACGCCGGAGCCACGCTGGATGGCGAGATGTCCAGCGGCTGGCAGGTGCTGGGTGGTTACGGCGTTCAGCATGCGGCGGTGTTTCATTTTGATCAGCCGGTGGATCTCACGAACGGCCTGGATTTGAAGATGCTGTTTGAAAAGCATTTTGCCTGTCCGCTTGGCCACTTCCGCGTTTCCGTGACGACCAGTGATCATGCTGAAGCAACGGGGCTGCCGGCGGAAGTCGAGGAGGCACTGGCCAGCGGAGACAAATCAAAACATGACATGCTGCTGCGGAGCTTTCTTGAGACTGCCGATGAAATGAAGCAGGCCGCCGCGCCGCTTCTGGCCGCGCGGAAGAATCCGCCACGCGGCCAGCCCACGCTGGTGATGGATGAACGTCCTGCGAACAACCCGCGCATCACGCACCGCTATCATCGCGGTGAGTATCTGCAGCCGAAGGAGGAGGTGACGCCCGGTGTTCCCGCGTTCCTGCCTGCACTGCCCAAGGGTGCGCCTGCAAACCGGCTTACTTTTGCCAAGTGGCTGTTTGCACCCGAAAATCCGCTCACTGCACGCGTGACGGTGAACCGCCAGTGGCAGGCATTTTTCGGCCGTGGCATCGTGAAGTCGCTGGAAGACTTCGGCTATCAGAGTGATCCGCCGTCGCACCCCGAACTGATCGACTGGCTTGCGGTGGAGCTTGTGAAGCAGGGTTGGTCGATGAAGAAGCTGCACAGGCTCATTGTGACGAGTGCAACTTATAAACAGAGCAGCCGTATCACGCCTGAGCATGCGCAGAAAGATCCAGAGAACATCCTGCTGGCGCGTGGTGCGCGCTTCCGTCTGGATGCGGAGGTGATTCGTGATTCCGCCTTGAAAGCTGCGGGGGTGCTGTCGCCGAAAATGGGTGGTCCTGGTGTGTATCCGCCGCAGCCTGCCAGCGTGACTTCCGAAGGCACGTATGGCAAAGTGGAGTGGAAGACCAGCGAGGGTGAGGATCACTATCGCCGGAGCCTGTACACCTTTACCAAACGCACCGCACCTTTTGCCATGGCGACAACTTTTGATGCACCCACCGGTGAATCTTGCCTGGCCAAACGCGAAGTTTCGAACAGTCCGCTGCAAGCGCTCACGTTGTTGAATGATCAGATGTTTGTGGAAGCCGCGCAGGCGATGGCGAAGCAAGTCATCGCTGAATCGAAGAGTGATGACGAGCGTTTGCAAAACATCTTTCGCCGAGTCGCGACACGGCCTGCTGCGCCAGACGAACTGGCGATGCTCAAAGCTTTCCTGCAAAAGCAGCGCGAACGGAAAATCGAAGGCGAGGCCCTGTGGGCCGATGTGAGCCGCGCCGCACTGAATCTTGACGAAGCCATCACGCATCCATGAACACTTCCAACATCACCCGCCGTCACTTCTTCCAAGACTGTGCTGTCGGCACCGGCAAAATCGCGCTGGCATCGCTGCTGGCGGAATCGGCTTATGGAGCGGCGCAGAGTCCGAATGTCACCGCGCCCACGCATTTCCCGCCGAAGGCCAAGGCGGTGATTCACATGTTCATGGCGGGTGCGCCGTCGCAGCTTGAGCTGTTCGACAACAAACCCATGCTGACGAAGTACGAAGGCAAGCCGCTGCCGCCTTCGATCATCGGTGGGCAGCGTTATGCCTTCATCCGGCCAGACGCGGCGGTGCTGGGGCCACGCTACAAGTTTGCCAGGCACGGGCAGTGCGGTGCGGAGCTTTCCGAGATGCTGCCGCATTTGGCAACGGTGGTGGATGACATCGCCATCGTGAAATCCTGCCGCACGACGCAGTTCAATCATGCGCCTGCGCAGATTTACATGAACACGGGCTTCTCCCAGCCGGGGCGGCCCAGCATGGGCTCGTGGATCACGTATGGTCTCGGTGCTGAGACGCGCGATCTGCCGTCGTTTGTGGTGATGAGCACGGGCAGCGGCATCAGCGGTGGCGCGGCGTGCTGGAGCAGCGGCTTTCTGCCCAGCGTGTATTCCGGCACGCGCTTTCGCAACACGGGCGATCCCATCTTGAACGTGAGCACGCCGCAGGGCATTGAGGCGGGCACGCAGCGCGACACAATTGAACTCATCAACGCCATGAACCAGCGTCGGCTCAAGCTGGATGGCGACAGCGAAACGGGCACACGCATTGCGAATTACGAGATGGCCTACCGGTTGCAAAGCTCCGCACCGGAGCTGATGGACCTGACCAAAGAGGACGAGGCCACACTGAAAATGTACGGCTGTGATCCGAAGGTGCCTTCCTTTGCCCGGGCCTGCCTGCTGGCACGGCGGATGGTCGAGCGCGGCGTGCGCTTCATCAACATCTACAACGAAGGCTGGGACGCGCACAGCGATGTGGCGGGCAATGTGAAGAAGAACTGCGGCATCACGGATCAGGCGAGCGCCGCTCTGATCAAAGACCTCAAGCAACGCGGCCTGCTCGACAGCACGCTGGTGGTGTGGGGTGGTGAATTCGGCCGCACACCGATGGTGGAGGCCAGCGTGTCGCTTGGCCGCAGCCTGGGGCGTGACCATCATCCGCAGGCGTTCACCATGTGGATGGCCGGCGGGGGTATCAAAGGCGGTGTCACCCTCGGTGCGACAGATGAGATGGGCTTCAACATCATCGAGGATGAAACTCATGTGGCTGATCTGCAGGCGACGATTCTGCATTGTCTGGGCGTTGACCACGAACGTCTCACCTTCAGCAAAGCCGGCCTCGACTTCAAGCTGACGGGCGTGGAGCCGTGTCATGTGATCAAGCAGATTCTGGCGTAAAATAGCTAAAGCCTGACTTGTCTGATTTCGGCATCCTGCATGAACTCGTAAAGAACATCATCCACCAATTCAGTTGAGTCGATGCGATATGCTGGTGACAAAGCCAGCCAAGCCATGGGCCAAGGATAGCCGCCACATAAGGCTTCACCGCCATCCCCGAGCTTCAGCGCCGACCGGGTGAGTTCTGTTTTGTAAGTGTCGCCATTGTAAACCAAACCGGTGACGCTGGGCTTGAAATGGCCTTTGAACTCCGTCTCATTTCCGTAAGGAGAGCCGGAGGGGAGTTCGTCACCCCAAGGAAAAAGATGGCATGCCATTGCTGCTTCCAGTTCATCCTCTGTCGGTAGCCGCGTGCCAAATTGTTTAAGCACGCTGTCCACGGCATCGCAATAGTCAGTGAGAGTTTCAGCTGCGGTGAACTGGTCCTGATCAAGCTCCATCAGATTTTTCAGCTTGAGGCATTCTGCAGAGATCTCAAAATCAGGAAGGCTGACAATTCTGCGTTTGGAAAGCCGTTGAGCAGCAAACTCTTCCCAAGCAACAAACCCTGCCATGGAAGTCATGGCATCTTCGGCCAGTGAATGACGCCATCCTAGTTCGAAAGTTCCTCCCGAAATTGTTATGAAACTCATGACGTATGAGTGGACGAAATGAGGGGAAAGGCAATCGTGCGATCTTGCGACTTATATGAAGAATTGCTCCATGATCGCCGCCACCATCGTTCAAGGACATCGTGTCGCCTCCGGCTTGAATGGGAATCCGCGTTTTCCCGGTGGTACGCTGCGCATGCAGCTGCCGTTTTTTGCGGAGCTCGGTTTCGATCTGAGCGCGTTTTATCCCGGCACGCTAAATGTGAGCATTGCACCGCTGAGTTATCGTGTGGTGCAGCCCCGGTATACGTTTCGTGCGCTGAAGTGGCATCCCGAAGATCCGGCGGAGGATTTTTCGTTCTTTGATGTCACGGTGCAGCGCGATGATGCTGAACCCGTTCAAGGATGGATCTACTTCCCGCATCCTGATACGAAGCCGGTGCATTTTCAAAAACCGGACGTGCTGGAACTGCTGCTGCCGTGGACGGAAGGGCTGAGCTATGGGAAGAAAATCAGGCTGGAAGTCCCAGCTGAGCAGATGATGATCGAATCATGATGAAGTTCATTTGCTCCTTTATTTTACTCACCGCTGCGGCTCTGGCGGACACTCAGACCGACATTGAATATGCCAAGGTGGGGGAGACTTCGCTCAAGCTGGATCTGCATCGTCCGCAGGGGGAGAATCCGCCGTTGATCGTGTACGTGCATGGCGGTGGGTGGAGAGCGGGTTCCAAGTCGGATACGCCGATTGTTGATTTGTATGACAAGGGTTTTGCCATCGCGAGTGTGGACTACCGGCTGTCCACGCAGGCGGTGTTTCCAGCGCAGGTGCATGACATCAAGGCGGCGATTCGTTTTCTGCGGGCCAAAGCGGGGTTGTATCATATCAACGCCAGCAAGGTTGCCATCATCGGCTCCTCGGCCGGAGGGCATCTGGCAGCTCTGGTGGGAGTGAGCAATGGGAACCCAGAGCTCGAAGGCAAAGTCGGTGAGCATCTGGATCAAAGCAGCGATGTGCAGGTCATCGTGAGTTTTTTCGGCGCGTCGAATCTGGAGACCATTCTTTCCCAGAGCACTCCGAAGGGCCGTGATTTCCGCATTCCTGCGCTGAAGCTGCTGCTGGGGGATACACCTGACAAAAAGCCCGAACTGGCAAAGCTGGCGAGTCCGGTGACGCATCTGGACAAGAATGATCCGCCGCTGCTGCTGATTCATGGTGATGCGGATCCGCAGATGCCGCCACAGCAGTCGCAGGAACTGGCTAAAGCCTATGAATCCTTGGTCCTGCCGGTGACTTTGATCCTGCTCCCCGGCAGCCTGCATGGCGGTGCGGAGTTTTATGATGAGGAACGCACGGCCATCGTTGCCAAGTTTCTCGACAAGGTGCTGCGTTGAGTCAGAGTGGCGGTTCATGCCGAAACCACTCATTGCCATCACCATGGGCGACCCTGCGGGGGTCGGTCCGGAAATCTGTCTGCAACTGCTCGCCAATGAAGAGGTGTGCGCGATTGCCACGCCGGTGGTTTTTGGGGATGCACGGCTGTTAGCTCGCTGTGCGCGGCAGACAGGACTCCCGGCACCGAAGCGCATCATCAGCGAAATTGAATGGGCGGAGAAGTGCGGGAGCATCGATGAGCCGGCGGTGCTGGATCTTTTTGGTTTTGATGCGGAAGATTTCTCGCCGGGCACGGTGAGTGCCAAGACAGGTGCGGCGGGTTACCGCTTCGTGGAGAAGAGCATCGAGGCCGCACTTTCAAAACAAGTCGCTGCGGTGGCCACGGCGCCGTTGAACAAGGAGGCGCTGTATGCCGCTGGAATCAAGTATCCGGGGCACACGGAGATGTTTGCGGAAAAGATGCAGGCTGAGCGCTCCTGCATGACCTTTTTCTCCGAGGAAATGATCTGCAGTCTGGTGACGGTGCACATTGGTTATCAGGACGTGGTGCCTGCGCTGACGTCCAAGCGCATTCTGGATGTCATTGAGCTTACCGCCGAGGCAGTGCAGCGTGTGCGCGGAAAGAAGCCGCGCATCGCGGTTTGCGGGCTTAATCCTCACGCAGGCGAGCATGGACTGTTTGGCCGTGGTGAAGAGGAATTGATCATCGTACCTGCCATTGAAGCGGCCCGCGCGAAAGGCCACACGATCGAAGGACCGCTGCCACCAGACACCGCATTCATTGCGCCGAAGCGCCGGGCGGTGGATGCCTACATCTGCCTGTATCACGATCAGGCGCTCATTCCCCTGAAGGCACTGGCGTTTGATACGGCGGTGAACACCACGCTGGGGCTGCCGGTGCCGCGCACGAGCGTGGATCACGGCACCGCGTGCGACATCGCGTGGCAGGGCAAAGCCAACGGGCGCAGCCTCGTGGAGGCTGTGCTGCTGGCGGCCAAGATGGCCAAGTAGCCCTGTTCCTGCGAGAAAAGGGGGCCTTGTTGCTGTGCAACTAGGCTACTTTCGGTCAGCCACCCAGCGGGGCACGCAGCCTTGGTGGGCTTGGGTCACCGTGGCGGCAAAATCCGCGAGATAGCCGAAGGGATGGCTGACGGGGAAAGTTACGCGCGGACGAGCATCCAGGTCGGCGTTGACGTGAATGGTGCCTGCGAGCAGGTCGAATTCGATTTCATCGCCATCTTCCACGACGGAAATTGGGCCGCCCACGGCGGCTTCCGGACTGCAATGCACGCCCACTGCCCCACCGGAGACGCCGGAGACACGGGTGTCTGAAAGCAGTGCGACTTTGCCATAGAGCTCTGGCACTGCGAGGGCGGCGCTAGCCACGTGCATTTCCGGCATGCCGAGGGCCACGGGGCCACAGCCACGAATGACAACGATGTGGCCGGGCTGGATGCGTCCGGCGGCTGCGGCATCGGACACGCCTTTGGAATCCGTGAAGCAGATGGCTTTGCCACGGAACTTGGGCTCGTCCAGCGAGGATACTTTGAAGACGATGCCGTCCGGGGCGAGGTTGCCAAAGCAGATCTGGATGTCGGCGAATTCCTTGAACGGCGCATCAATGGGCGCGATGAGTTCATTGGGGAAGGGGACTTCGGCGGCATTGGCGAGGTTTTCCGCCAGCGTCTGGCCGGTGACGGTGATGCAGGAGCCATCCAGCAACCCGGTTTTCATGAGGTGCTTGAGCAGCATGGTGGTGCCGCCAAGGCGATGAAGATCCACCATGGTGCCCCGGCCGCGAGGCGCGAAATTGCACAGGACGGGCGTGCGGCGGCCAATGGCCTGCACGTCACGCAGAGTGAAATCAACGCCTGCTTCACGTGCCACGGCGAGGATGTGCAGCACGCCATTGGTGGAGCCGCCGATGGCGCAGATGGCCGTCATGGCGTTGGTGATGGAGGCCTTGGTGATGATGTCGCGCGGGCGCAGATTCAACTCCAGCAGGCGGCGCACGGCTTTGCCGACGCGCAGGCATTCCTCACGTTTGCCGGCTTCGATGGCAGGCATGGAGGAGGTATCCGGCAGGCTGAGGCCCATGGCCTCAAGCGCGATACCCCAGGTGTTAAAAGAGGCGGCGATGCCGCAGCCACCTGCACCCGGGCAGGCGGTACGGATGATCTGCTCGGACTCCTCGTAGCTCATCGTCCCCTGCTTTTCCTTCGCTGCGGCGTCATAGACGTCGAGGATGGAGGTCGAGTGACCTTTGTGGCAGCCGGGCATGATGCTGCCGCCATTGACGATGAGGCCGGGGTAATTGGTGCGCGCCAGGGCCATGGCGAAGGCCGGGCCGTTTTTGTCGCAATGATGCAGGCCGATGAGAGCATCGTAACAGTGCGAGGTGCAGATCATCTCGGCACCGTTCGCCATGAGATTGCGTGAGCAAAGGGAGGCTGCGCCGCCGACATTGCCCTGCGTGATGTTGTCGCTTACCGGCGAGACGCCGAAGGGGAAGCCGATGAGGCCTGCGTCTTTGCAGCCCTGAGCGATGAGCTGGGCCAGCTCGTGCGCGTGGACGTTGCAGATGTTGCCGTCGAGCAGGGGGGTGCCGATGCCGATCTGCGCCTTGTCGAAATCTTCGGGTTTAAAACCCAGGCCCCAAAAGAAGGCGGTAACGCCGCGCTGCCAGCCATGGGTGAGGTTGTTCGAGTTCCAGTTGAGCGGATGTTCAGTCATGCAGCATGGATGCTAGGCAGGAAGACGTTCCGCGCCAAAAAAAAAGCTCCCGGTCAGTGAACGAACTGACCGGGAGCCCCAACCTAATTTTCAGACAAGTGTGTTCAGGGCTTCGAGCCCCGACGAATTAGAACGCGAAGCTCAGCTTGGTGCCCCAGTAGAGTTCGTTCTGGGTGGTGTTGAGCTGAGTGCGGAGTTTTTCGCCGTGGTTCAACGCCAAGTAGCTCGTCCAGGTAACCGACTTGGTCAGCTTGACTGGGACGGCGAGCGTGTAGAGAACGTGGGTGAAGCCAGAGGTTGAAGCATTCTGCATGCTCTGTCCTTTGTTGCCGACCACGCCGCCACCAGGGATGGAGCCGGAACCGTTGCCGGTGTAGTAATCGATGCCGAAGCCGGTGTTGACGGAAGGCACGATGCTCAGCCAATCGGTGACTGCGAAGGTGTAATCAGCACCGAGGGAGATGTACTGACCACCGATTCGGAAGTCATAGTAATAGCCTGCATAGATGTTGAAGCCCTTGATCGGCACTGCAACGGTCCAGCCAAGCTCACCAGCGCCTTTGAGTGCGAACTCAGGGTCGTTAAGTGCATTGGGGGTGCCGTTGAAGCTGCCACCGTAGTTATCTGGATAGAAGTAGTATTGATACTGCATTCCAAATTTGGCCCAACCCGCGTCGTAGGTCAGATTGGTGATGGCATCGACTTCGGAATATTGGAATCCCTGCTTGGAATAAGTGCCAGCAGGAGCAGTGCTGCCGTTATTTGGGAAGGGAGTGCCAGCGGAGTTGATGTAGGCACCACCGATGCCCCAGGTCAGCTTGTCAGTGATCGGCACGCTGATGTTGAGTGCAGTCCACATGATGTTGTCTGCGAACCAAAGACCGCGGAAGTAGTAGCGGCTGTCGTAGCCGGCGTCGAAGGTGGCTCCGATCGATTCGAAGAGAGCACCTGTTTTTTCTTCCACAGGGACGGGGTTCTTAACAGGGGCGGATGTGCCGGCAGATGCGTTCAGCGCTGCACAGGCAGCAAGAACGGTCACCGACTTGGCAATGAATGATGTCATGCGTTTGGGCTTCATGTGTTGGTCGAGTTTAGTTATTGTTGGTGTTGAGGCGCTGACCGGCCGGGAAGGCAAGCAGCGACTCCATGACAGAGCAGGTGCCGTGCCATGTTATCGCGGCGATCACTTTTTGTTTATTTTCATGAATAAACCATCGTCGCCATAACGACTCTTAAAAGGTTATCGGCTAAAGACCTATTCACGGGAGCCGAGTGCGCCGGCTGAAAAACCAAATATTCTGCATTCTTGGCACCGTGAGGACTGCTTAAAAGAGGCGGCAGAGAAGTGCTGAAGAAGGAGTGGGCCGAGACCGATCCAAAATTTTCTACTGCTATTGGCGGGCAGCACGGTCGGCTTCTTGTGGGATCTCCAAAAAAATCGTGCCTTGCTGGGCTGCAAGAAGAAGAGCAGTGAAGAGAGGCCCCTTCGCTCGCTGAAGTTGCGCTTCATGGACATCAGGACATTGCGTGCTCAAAGAGGCGCGGCGGCATGAAGGTCTGGGGTGTCGGAGACCCCAAAGGCTGACCTCCTGTCCATGGTGCCATTGTTCGGAGCAAATTTTTATCCTGCCTGAAATGAGCCTGAGGAGATGCCAGATGGCGTGAGGCTGGAAGTTGCATGTGGCTATCATGCCCTCAGGTGAAAGGGGGGCTGTGCTCAAGGCAGGAATGGACTTGAAGGATTCTTAGCTCCGCCGGGCCCGGATTTGCATATGAGGCTGCTCAGTAGAATTCACTCAACACAAAAAAACCTCCCGGCTTGCGCCGGGAGGTTAACCTTGAAGGGTTGAATCGTTCAGAGAACGATCTGAATTAGAAGCGGACGCTGAGGGTCACGCCGTAGTACACAATGCTGTGGAACGGGGTGGCAGGGCCGCCGACGGCCGGGAAGGTGCCAGGATAGCTTGTGGCCGAGTGGGCCAGATTCTTCATGGGGCCCATTGGCAGGTTGGCTGCAACGTAGGGGGTGAGGGTCGCACGGCTATTGAGCTTGATTGGGAAATCAATGCCAACGTTGAGTGCGGTCCAGCCGCTGATGCCACCTTGAGCAGCGCTGTTGGTGATCAAGCCGCCACCACCATAGAGGTTGCGGGAAGCCTGGGTGAAGCCAGCGTTGTAGTTCAGGCCATAGCCCAGACCAGCGTGTGGGACGATGCTGATGGCATCGGTCACGGCGATGGTGGACTTGGCGGTGAGGTCGAAGTACCAGCCACCGTTGACGAGGTCATAGTTCGCGCTCGAAGCCAGATTGATCGGGCCGAGGTTGGTGTTGACGCCCAAAGTGAGCTGCTGGATGTCGTTCATGCCGTAGCCACCAGCAGTAACCTGGTTGAGGCCACCGCCATTGGCGAGGGAGCCCATGTTGTGGATGTAGCTGTAGCCGAAGCTGACCGCAGCAGGACCGAAGTCATGCGAAATGGCTGCGCCCAGCTGAAGGCGCTGGAAGGAGTTGGTGTTTTTGATGCCAGCGGCACCAGGGATGGTGCTGATGTTAGGAGAGAAGCTGTCCTGATCGCCTGCGAGGGAGCCGTAGTTCACGTCCCAGAGGAGGGAGGTGCTGCCAGCGCCGTCTTCGGAAGCGCCGCCCACAAGGAGGAGCTCGCCGTTGAGGCCGGAACGGACCCAATGCTGGCCGTAGTTGATGCCACGCCACACGTAGTTGGAGTCGTAGCCGATGGAGGCGGTGATGCCGAGGTCATCGTTCACCGGAGCGGGAGCGATTGGGTTTTTAGGAGCAGGAGCGGATGGTCCGGCCACAACGGGAGTGGCGGCCAGTGCCAAGAACCCCAGCGTTTTCAGCAATGCGTTCAATTTCATAGTCTGATTAGTTTGGTATTAGGTTGGTTGGTTGAGGTCGGACACTCGCATGGGATGGATCAAAGCATGTGCTTTAACCCAAAGTACGTGAGCCGTTCAGCCCCAAAACTAGCAGGGGCCGTAACACGTGAAAAGCAATTTTTGCAATTATGGAACAAATTTTTGCATCCTTAATTGCTGCCTTAATTATATGATTGATCTGTATAACGCAGCCTTCATGCCAATATCGGTGAAATATTGAGATTGAACGGATTGCGGAAAATGGCTAACCCTTGTCATGATTCGTCTGCTGATTTTCACTTTGCTCGTAGTGTGGTCGTTGCCATTGCATTCCAGTGAGCCGTTTCCCCTCATTCATTTGAGAGTCCGGGTGCATCTAATGCAGTCCATTACGAATCCAAGGTTGCAAACGACGCTTAAGGAAAGTGAAGCGCGTGCCCTGTTTGATAAAGTGAACGACATCTGGGCCCAAGCAGGCATTCGATTCGAACTGGAGGGGATTGACAACCTGCAAGCAATTGATCTCGCCCCCAAAAGGTGGTACATCAAGGATCGAGACTGGGTCAAAAAGGCGATACCAACGGATCTGTTCAGTCCCACCGCCATTGACGTTTGTTTTGTGAAGGACATGGGTCCCAACGGCTTTTTTTACGGAGAGCCGGTGGTGGTCTGCGAAAATCCTGAATTTCATAAGGTTTCCGGCGGCGCAGGCAACCCCGTGGCCCGCGTGACGGCCCATGAACTCGGTCACGTTTTGTTCCTGCAGCATCGGCAGGAGCGCACCAATTTGATGGCGTCGGGAAAGAATGGCGTTTCTCTGAACCCGCAGGAGATCAAGGATGCTAGAAAACGGGCGCTGGAGATTGTTGGGCAGTTGCCTCAGTCTTGAGGCTCAAGCGTTTCTCGCAAGACCCTGCCCAGAGCGTGGATCTGTGCGGCAGTGTGCAAGGCGCTGACGGTGATGCGCAGTCTGGCGCTGCCGCGGGCGACGGTAGGATAGCGGATGCAGGGAATGAGGAAGCCGGCCTCACGCAGGTGCGCACTGACTTCCAGAGCGCGCGGCGCTTCACCCAGTATGACCGGCAGAATGGCTGCCGGGCCGGGCTGTGAAGCGATGCCGATTTCAGCCAGCAAGGTTTGTGTTTGCGCTGCATGGCTGAGGACATGGGCCCTCAAGGCATCGCCACGCTCACTGCGAATCAGGTTCAAAATGGAGCTCAGTGCATGAGCCAGATGAACGGGGGGGGCGGTGGAGTAGATGAAGCTGCGTGCACGGTTGATCAGCAGGTCAATGACCTGGCGTGAGGCCGCCAGATAGCCACCGCTGAGGCCGAAAGCCTTGCTCAGGGTGCCCAGATGCAGATCCACCTGCTGATCCACGCCGAGTGCGGCGGCAAGCCCCCGCCCCTGCGGGCCCAGAACACCCACGGCATGGGCTTCGTCCACCAGCAGCCAGGCACCGTGTCTGGCCTTAAGTTCTGCAATCTCCCGCAGCGGGGCAGCATCCCCGTCCATGCTGAAAATCGACTCTGTAACGACGAGCACGCGTCCTTTGGCCGTTTGCAGCAGGCGTTCGAGCTTTTCGAGGTGATTGTGAGGAAAGACACGGATCGTTGCTCCGCTTAAACGTGCTGCATCGACGAGACTGGCATGGCAGAGTTTGTCGAGGATGATCGTGTCGCCCGCACCCATGAGCGCCGGAATCGTCCCCAGTGCCACGGCAAAGCCACTGCTGAAGGTCAGCGCGGCGGCGGTACCTTTGAAATCGGCCAGGGCTTCTTCCAACTCGGCATGCGCACGATGGGTGCCACACACCAGACGTGAGGCGCAAGAGCCGCCGCCGTATTTGGCGATGCCTTCGGCAAGCGCCTGTTTCATCTCATGGGAGTGCGCCAGGCCCAGGTAGTCATTGGAAGAAAAATTGATCCATTCGCGGCCATCGGCACGCACGGTGACTTCGTTCAGCTCATCGAGTGGGCGCAGCTCGCGCCAGAGTCCCTGCGTACGCAACTCATCCAGTTGAGCGGTGATGTCCCATGGGTCGGTGCGTTCCTGCATGCGTTACTCCTTCAGGCGGCGTTCCACCACGTCGTCTTTTGCCACACCGAGGGTCAGTGCCTTCTCATAGTGCCTGCGCGCCAGTTCGATGGCAGGCGGTCGGCGCTCCAGAAGCATCAACGCCATGTTGAAATGAGCGATGCCGTAATCTGGCTTTAGCTCGATCGCGCGCTGCAGTTCCGCTTCAGCCGCATCCGTCCAGCCCAGGCCTTTGGCGGCGATGGCCAGATAATTGTGCGCGCGTGCATCCTCCGGCTCCTCATGAATGGCGCGGGTGAAGCAGGAGATGGCCCGGTAGGTGTCTCCCTGCTTCTGCAGCAGCAGCCCCAGAGCCGTCCATGTTTGTGCGAGCTGCGGATTGATCTGCACGGATTTTTCAAAGCATTCGATGGCTTGCTTGGTGTCTCCTGCCTGCTGCTCGACGGCACCCAGATTGGCCCAGATGAGGGCATTGCCATCGTCGAGCTCCAGCATTTCTTGATAGGCCTTGCGGGCTGCGGGCCAGTCCTGCTTGCCGAAGGCTGCTGCTGCACGTTCACCCAACACCTTGGTGAAAGGGGGCAGCATGCCGGTTTTATCCATCTTGGCCGGGTTGATCGGCGCAGCCTCCTGGGCATGGCTGACCGTGGCCAGAAGCAGCAGCGCGGAGATTTTCAGGGGATTCGAACACAACATGGCAGTGACTATGCGCTGAAATTGGCGCAGGAAAACATCTTGCGTACGGAGCGTGAGAGGGAATGTTCGCCCGAACAGCCTTAATTTATCCATGTTCACCGACACTGACTCCCGCCTCACGGCCCGCCAGCAGGAACTCCTCGAGTACCTGCGCAGCTACCAGCGCACGAACGGTGTGATGCCCTCCACGCGTGACATCCAGCGCCACTTCGGCTTTTCCAGCCAGACCGCCGCGATGAGCCATCTGCGTGCGCTGGAAAAAAAAGGTGTCATTCAGCGACATGCGCACAAAGCCCGCGCTGTCGTCTTTCCTGAAGATCTCGACCGTGCTGAAATCGTCGATATTCCTGTGTTCGGCCAGATTCCCGCCGGCATGGCCGCAGCTGACATGGTGCAGCATGCCGACCGCTGCATCTCTGTGGATGTGAACACCCTAGGCATTCCACGCTCAGCGAAAAGCTTCGCGCTCAAAGTGCGTGGCGAATCCATGATCGGCGCCCTCATTGGCGATGGAGATCTCGTGATTCTCGAGATCCGCGAACCGCGCCCAAAAGACATCGTCGCCGCTCTCATCGATGGTGAGAGCACCTTGAAGCGCTACGTGGTCAAAGATTCTCAGCCCTACCTTCAGGCTGAGAACCCCGAATTTCCTGATCTTCTGCCAGCACGTGAACTTCTCATCCAAGGCGTGATGATCGGGCTCATCCGGCACGTGCGTCAGGGCTGAACTGCTCAGCCGACGTAGCGCGCGCGCAGGTGTTTAATGTGCCACTTGGCATCGGTCGGCTTGCCCGTCGCCTGTGTGATGATCTCCTGAGGCAGCAGGGCGGCACCCTTGCTGTGCACGTTTTCACGCAGCCACTGCAGCAGCGGCGCGTAATCGCATTTTTCCAAGGAGGCTGCGATCTTCCGATTCTTTTTCGCAGAAGCGAAAAGCTGGGCGGCATTCAGGTTTCCCAATGTGTAGGTGGCGAAATACCCCAGGCCGCCCATGCTCCAATGGATGTCCTGCAAGCAGCCGTGGCGGTCGTCCGGAGGTGTCATGCCAAAGAGCTCGCGATACTCCTCGTTCCACACCTTGGGCACGTCCTGGACGGCAAGCTCGCCCTTCACGAGGCGGCGCTCGATGCCGAAGCGCAGGAGGATGTGCAGATCATACGTCGCCTCGTCAGCCTCCACGCGGATGAAGCTGAATTCGCTGCGCAGCATCTCTTTCATGAACGCATCCAGCTTCACTTTGCGCAGGTGCGGGAAGAGCTCCTGGGCGCGGGGCAGCCACTTGGCCCAGAAAGTGCGGCTGCGGCCCACGTGGTTCTCCCACAGGCGGCTCTGGGATTCGTGGATGCCCAGTGAGGCCGCACTGCCGCTCGGCAGGCCGTAGTCCAGACCCGGCAGCCCCTGCTCATACAAACCGTGACCGGCTTCGTGCATCACGCCGAAGAGCGAGGACAGAAAATCCTTGTCGTCATAGCGCGTCGTCAGGCGCACGTCGCCGGGGCCAAGGGTGGTGCAGAAGGGATGTGCCGTCGTATCGATGCGGCCTGCTTCGAAATCAAACCCCAAGCTCTGTGCGATTTCGCGGTTCAAAATCTGCTGCTTCTCGATCGGATAACGACCTTTGAGCGTGCCCGGCTTCACCTTCGCGGATTTCGCCACGGCCTCGCGGGCGATTTCGGCCAGCTGCGGGCGCAGCTTGGCAAACAGCGCGGCCACTTCGCGTGTTTTTGCGCCGCGTTCGTAGAGATCCAGCAGCGCATCGTACGGTTCGTCCTCGTAGCCAAACAGATCTGCCTTTTTGCGTGCAATGCCCAGCACCTTCTCCAGGTGCGGTGCAAACATGGAGAAGTTGGATTTCCCCCGTGCCTCCACCCATGCCGCCTTGGCATGCGCGCAGACCTCGCTTTCCTCCTCCACGAGTTTTTGCGGCAGCTTCGTCGCGCGGTCGATGTCGCGGCGCAGTCCGCGCACGTTCGCTGCGTGGGTCGGATTTTCCTGCGTCTCTGCTTCAGCGCGCTCCAGCAGCTTCAGGGTTTTCTTCGAGGTCAGCAGACCGTGCGCTTTTCCTGTCAGATAGGACAACTGCCGCGCCCGGTGTTCCAGCGCATGCGCTGGCATGTAAGTTTCCTGGTCCCAGCCCAGCACCGCTTCGGTGGAAGTGAGCAGGGCGATTTCAGAAACAACTTCGCGGAGGGATTGGTAGGCGGTCATGTGTGAATGAACTGACAGTGACCGAAGTCATCTTCAAGCACGATTCACGAGTTCCTGTTGTGAAGCTCGGCGCGAATCCATGTCGGTTCGCGGCGAAGGTCGAGAATCGCAAACACCTGCGTTTCGCCAGCTGTTTCTCGGTAGTAGATGCCGAAAGGAAACTTCTCAGAAAGCATCCGATGAAAACCAAAGTGGAGACCATGAATACCGCTGAGCGCCGTCAGCTGCTCGAGGTCTTCGACAATGCGCCGGAGAAAGTAATCTCCAACCCCCTGCTCGATTTCATCATAGAAGTCACGTGCAGCTTCGATGTCTTCCGCCGCTTCCTCCAGGACGATGACTCTCTTCATGACCGGGGCAGGCCAAGTCGTCCTTTGAGTTCTTCAAGCGTGAGAAACTTTCCCTGACCTGCCTCAACCTTGGCCAGACGTTTGGATAGAACATCTCCGTGCCAGGAGGGCGACGACACGTCTTCGGGTGATTTCAGCAATGAGCCCCATATCACCTCCATGGCTTGGAAGCGCTCTGCTACGGTCATGTGCTCGATGTCGGATTCGACGAACATGAGTACAAGGTTATCTTCTTCCCTCAATGCCGCAAGCCTCAAGCAGCCACCGGATGCCACGTAGTCTTGAATTCGATCAGCGAGCGGATTTCCTCTAAGCCCTGCATCTTGTCATCGAACCAGTCGATGGGTTCCTCGGACTTCAGCAAGCGCACGCGCTTCACGCTTTCCGCCGCGCCGAGTTTCAGAGTCTTGCGGTCTGCAGCGTTCACCGCGCCGCTCAGTGCGCGGAGGTGTTCATGCGTGGCAAAGGTGGGCAGCATCTCGCTGCGCTGGCCAGTCAGCAGATTGACCACCCCGCCGGGGAGATCGCTGGTGGCCATCATTTCTCCCAGGAGGATGCTTGGATAGGGCTGGGTGCTGCTGGCAAGCGCGGCGACGCAGTTGCCACTGGTGATGGCGGGCAGGATCAATGAAACCAAGGCCAGCAGCGGTGAGTCATCGGGTGCGATGACGCCAATGATTCCCATCGGTTCCGTCACGGTGAAATTGAAATGAGCGGAGGCGACGGGGTTCACGCTGCCGAGGATCTGCTCATATTTGTCCGTCCAGCCGGCGTAGTGGACCACGCGCTCGATGCTGGCGGTGACTTCACGCGAAGCGTCTGCTTTCGAAGCACCACTTAACGTCAACGCCTCGGCCAGTTCGGCAGCTCGTGCTTCCATCATCTCTGCGAGACGGTATAAAATTTGTCCGCGATTGAAGGCCGAGCGCTTGGCCCAGCCGGGACCCGCTTTCGCGGCTGCTTCGACCGCATTGCGCAGGTCCTTGCGTGTGCATTGCGGGATGTTGGCAAAGAACGCACCGGAGGCGGCATGCAGTGCCGTCACGCGTCCGCTCTCGCTGCGGATGAAGGCTCCGCCAACGTAGCATTTGGGGGTTTTGTTGATGTGGAGGTGGGGAGACATAAGCAACGAATTGGGACAGGATTAACAGAATTTCAGGATCACAGGATTAGATGGATGATTCGGAAGTATTCAGGTGGAGTGTGATGGTCTGGGGAAATCCTGGAATTCGGGAATCTTGTAAATCCTGTCAAAAAAGGCACCGCATCACACAATGCGCAGATAATCCAGCATCCCCTGCTTCCCACCCTCACGCCCAAATCCGCTCTCTTTATATCCTCCAAAAGGACTTGTCGGATCAAACTTGTTGTAGGTGTTAGCCCAGACGACGCCGGCTTTGAGGAGGGTGCTCATCTTGAGGATGCGGCTGCCTTTGTCGGACCAGATGCCGGCGCTGAGGCCGTAGGGTGTGTTGTTGGCTTTCTCGACGGCTTCTTCAGGTGTGCGGAAAGTAAGGATGCTCAGCACGGGGCCGAAGATTTCTTCGCGGGCGATGCGGTGGCTCATGCTGACGTTGGTGAAAATCGTCGGGCGGAAGAAGAAGCCTTTGGCGGGGAGCTTGCAGCCGTTGTCGTATTTTTCCGCACCTTCAGCGCCGCCGCTCTGGACAAGGTCAGTAATTTTGGTGAGCTGCTCGCGGCTGTTGATGGCACCGAGGTCGGTGTTCTTGTCCATAGGGTCACCCAGGCGCAGCACAGCTATGCGGCGCTTCAGTTTGGCCAGCACGGCATCGGCGATGCTTTCCTGCACCAGCAGGCGTGAGCCAGCGCAGCAGACATGACCTTGATTGAAAAAGATACCGTTCACGATGCCCTCCACGGCCTGATCCAGCGGCGCATCATCGAAGACGATGTTGGCGGCCTTGCCGCCGAGTTCCATGGTCAGTTTTTTGTCCGTGCCTGCGAGGCTGCGCATGATGCTTTTCCCTACCTCCGTGCTGCCAGTGAAGGCCACCTTCGTTGTCAGCGGGTGCTGGATCACCGCTGCGCCGGTTTTGCCAGCACCACTAACGATGTTCACCACGCCGTTCGGCAGGCCTGCCTCCTGGCAGATTTCACCAAACTTCAGCGCGGTGATGCTGGTGGTCTCGGCCGGTTTCAGCACCACGCAATTTCCTGCGGCGAGCGCGGGAGCGATCTTCCACGCGAGCATGAGCAGCGGAAAATTCCACGGGATCACCTGTCCCACCACTCCATGCGGCGCCACTTGTCTGCCCGGCGCGATATGCTCCATTTTGTCCGCCCAGCCTGCGTGATAAAAGAAATGCGCCGCCGCCATCGGGATGTCGAAATCGCGCGATTCCTTGATCGGCTTTCCGCCGTCCAGCGTCTCCGCGATGGCAAATTCACGTGCGTGATCCTGCAGCAGTCGTGCGATGCGATAGAGGTATTTGCCGCGTTCCTTTCCCGGCATCTTGCCCCAGACCTTCGTGAACGCCTTTTGCGCCGCCTTGCAGGCTGCGTCGACATCCGACGCGTCTGCCAGCGCTATGTCAGCGATCTTCGTTTCATTCGCCGGATTGATCGTGGCAAAGTATTTTCCCGCATGCGGCGGAACGAAGGACCCGTTGATGAACAAGTCGTAGTGCGGCTTCAATTTCGGGTCCGCTGTCTCAGGAGCTGGATCAAACTCCCACAGATCGCCGAAGACGAGTTCACGGGCGGGATTGGCCTTGGTTCGGGCAGGCGATTTTGGCATGGCGCTAGTGAAGGAGATCAGGAATGAGAGCGAAAGCTATGACGTTCGAGATGATAGTGGCCTGGAGGTAGGTGATCAACGCAACCTGAAAACGCATGGACAGAGAGAGCTTCATGGAGCGAAAGCGCCATAATCTTACTCCAACCGCGAGAAGAATGAATCCGAGCTGGAGCAACCCCGGAAGTCCAATGCGGGGGCTCGCGTAAAAAACAGCGCATGGAATCGCCAAAAAACCAAAAAGGGTGAAAAAGGGTTTCGAGAGGTTGAAAGAGGAGAGAAACAAAAAAATCATGGCCTTAATATCCTTCGGTGGCTTCGCTGAAATTCCACGGGGCCTGATAGGCCCCCGTGCGTTCTTTTTCGAGCTGGCGCACGAGGTCATTGAGCAACGCGGAAGCGCCGAAGCGGTAGCGGCGGTTGTTGAGCCATTCGTCGCCGAGGGTTTCTTTGACGGCGATGAGGAAGTGCAACGCCTGTTTGGCGGTGCGGATGCCGCCAGCGGGCTTCATGGCGATGGGGATGCCCGTGGCGAGGAAGTGGTCGCGGATGGCCTCCAGCATGACCTGATTGTTGCCGAGCGTGGCATTGGACGATGTTTTGCCCGTGCTGGTCTTGATGAAGTCACCAGGACGGATCACGCGCATGGCCAGGAAGCTGGCGGCGCGAATGTTATCAAAAGTTTCGAGCTCACTGACTTCGAGAATGACCTTGAGCGTGGACTGGCCGCAGGCTTCGACCACGGCGGCGATCTCATCCTGCATACGGCCGAATTCACCGCTGAGAAAGGCGCCGCGATTGATCACCATGTCGATTTCATCGGCCCCATCGTTCACGGCGGCGGTGACTTCCGCGAGGCGGGTTTTGAGGGGGGCCTGCCCGCTTGGGAAAGCGGTGGCGACGGAGGCGATTCTCACCGAGGTGCCGCCGACATGCTTCTTCGCGTGCTTCACCATCGCGGGATACACGCAGACGGCGGCCGTGGGTGGGATGTCTCCCACATCATGCGGGTGCAGCGCCTTCTGGCACAGGGAGGCCACTTTGCCGGGCGTGTCCTTGCCTTCGAGCGTGGTCAGATCGACCATAGACACAGCGAGGCGCAGGCCGAAGACCTTCGAATTCTTCTTGAGGCTGCGTGTGGTGAATTTCGCCACACGCTCTTCAATGCCGACTTGATCGACGGTGCCGATCTCATCGAGGAGACGGCGGAGGCTGGTGGGCGCTTTGGCGGCTGGCATGGAACTCATTTACATGTGAGACAGCGTTGCTGACAATGACAGAATCTGTGCTCGCAGATTCTCCGGGCCGCGTATGCTTGGGTACCATGAGCAACATGATCCCTCTAGTGTATGATTCGCCGATTTTTCGCATGGCCTGTCAGCAGTTTGATCTGGTGGCCGACTTTTTGGACATTCCAGAAAATGCCCGTGACCGCCTGAAAATGCCCAAGCGCGCCGTGAGCGTGGCCATGCCCGTGCGGCGGGACGATGGCAGCACCACCGTTTTTATGGGCTACCGCGTCCAGCATCATCTCACACTGGGGCCCACCAAGGGCGGTGTGCGCTTTCACCCCGATGTGACGCTGGGAGAAGTGGGTGCCCTGGCCATGTGGATGAGCTGGAAATGCGCGCTCACCGGCCTGCCATATGGCGGTGCCAAAGGCGGCGTGACCTGCGATCCGCGGGCGCTTTCGCTCGGTGAACTGGAGCGTGTGACGCGGCGCTACACGCAGGAGTTGATCCCGTTCATCGGCCCGCAGATCGACATCCCTGCGCCGGACATGGGCACCAACGAGCAGACCATGGCCTGGATGATGGACACCTATTCACTGCAAAGCGGCCACTGCGTGCCCGCGGTGGTGACGGGCAAGCCGGTGGGTTTGGGCGGCTCGCTGGGACGCAAGGAATCGACCGGTCGCGGCGTGGCCTACTTGATTTCTCGCGCCATGGACACCGTGGGAATTACAGCCCAGGGCGCGACGGCGGTGGTGCAAGGCTACGGCAACGTTGGTGCCGTGGCGGCAGCGTCCTTGAACCGCATGGGACTCAAGGTCATCGCCGTGAGCGATGCGTTTGGCGGTTTGCACAATGCGAACGGCATCGATCTGGCCAAACTCGACGAACACGTGGCGAAAACACGCAGCATCGTTGGCTTTGAAGGCGCAGACGCGATCACCAACGAGCAACTGCTGGTCACGCCCTGCGATGTGCTGGTTCCCGCCGCGATGGAGCGCCAGATTACTGGTGAAAATGCCGCGAAAATCCAGTGCCGCATCCTCGCTGAAGGCGCGAACGGCCCGACCACGCCCGAGGCCGATGCCATCATTGCCCAGCGTCCTGAAATCTTCGTGATCCCCGATATTCTCTGCAATGCCGGCGGCGTGATCGTCTCCTACTTCGAATGGGTGCAGGATTTGCAGAGCTTCTTCTGGGACGAAGGCGAAGTGATGAGCAAGCTCTACCGCATCCTGGAGCAGGCCTTTGTGCAGGCCCTCAACTTCAGTAAGAAGCGCAACGTCAGCATGCGCTTCGCCGCCCTGAGCCTGGGCATCCAGCGCGTGCATGAGGCCAAGCAGATGCGTGGGTTGTTCCCGTGATGTCGTAGGATGGGTGTGGCGACAGCCCGTCCGTCCATGAGCGTACGGCAAAACACAACAGCATGCGAACGTCCTCGAAGTCGGGCGGTTTGGCGAAGCGGACTGAAGCTGTTGAACAATCGGCAGCGCGCCAAATACACCCAACCTACGAATGCCTACTGCATGATCTCTGTCGGACACTCCGGCAGGGATGACAGGAACGCCCGTCCATACGGCTTGGTAAGAATGCGGTTGTCCAAGATGGCGCAGATGCCTTTGTCGGTGGCGGTGCGGATGAGGCGGCCGACGCCTTGGCGGAGTTTGAGGATGGCCTCGGGCACGCTGTATTCGGTGAAGGGATTGAGGCCCTGTGCTTCGAGGTGCTCGATGCGTGAGGCGGTCAGCGGATGGTCGGGCACCGCAAAGGGCAGGCGTGTGATGATGACATTGCTCAAGGCTTCGCCGGGCACATCGACGCCGGTCCAGAAGCTGTCGGTGCCGCAGAGCACGCTGTGGGTGTCGTTCTTGAATTCGGCGAGCATCTGATGCCGTGGCATGCCGCGTCCCTGCACCAGCAACCGCCAGCCGCGCTTTTCACAGTGCGCTTCCAGGTTGTCAGCCAGAGAGGCCATCTGGCTGTAGCTGGTGAAGAGGATGAAGGCGCGACCGCTGCTGAGATCGATGAAATGGGTGATCCAGTGCTCCAACCTGTCGAGGTAGCCGGGTTCTGAGGGCTGTGGCATCTTTTTGAGCAGATAGAGCTTCATCTGCTTTTTAAAATCGAACGGGCTCTCAATGCAGGCCGCACGGGCATCCTCAGCGCCGACGCGATTGCGGAAGTAGTTCAACTCCGTGTCATCGCCGATGCCAAGCGTGGCGCTGGTGAAGACGCAGGCCTTGTGGCTGGCGAAGAAGATCTGTCGCAGACGTGGCGCGACATCGACGGGCGCGGTGTGAAAAGAGACGATGCGGTTTTCGTGGCTGGTGCGCTCCACCCAATGGACATGGTCTTCGTTTTCCTGATCAAGGAAGGCCTTGATGCCGACACGAATGGCCGTGAGGCGTTTGGAGAGATCAAGAAGTTCGAGCTTGGTGCCTTCGCGATCGACGGCATCGCCTGCTTTCTGGGCACGCAGTGCGAGGCGTTGCAACGGCAGGCTCAGGGTGTCTTCAATCAAGCCGGCTTCACGCACGCGGAATTCACGGCCCATGGCGTTGAATTTGCACGCGGCCTCGGCGGCACGGAAAAAGGTGTCCACGCTATCCAGCGTTTGCAGGACTTCTCGAACGCCGTCTTTGTCGCCGACGAGTTGGAAGAATCCTTTGCGGCTCTTCGGATTGTGCAGTCGGCCCAGCTCGAATTTGATGTTCGATTCGCTGATGTGGAGGCCGAAGGCGCGCGCGGCCACGTTCTCGATGGTGTGGGCCTCGTCGAGAATGACGAAGTCGCGTGGAAAGAGGAAGTTGCAGTCCTCGGTGCTGGTTTCATCAGCGGAGGCCAGCAGCGTGAAGAAGAGCGTATGATTGAGCACCACCACGTCTGCCTGCTCCATGCGGCGGCGCACGTCCTGATACCAGCAGCGGCTGCCGGGCGGGCAGCGGCGCGGGGTGCAGGCATGCGGCTCGCTGCACACCAGCGACCACACGCGTGCGCTGGGGGTGAAGTCGAGATCGCTCAGCGTGCCGTCCTCGGTTTCGGCCACCCAGTCGAGCAGCATCTTCAATTCGCTGGCTTCGGAGGTGGAGAAGAGGTCGCCAGACTCATTGAGCGCACGCTTCAGACGCGTGGGGCAGATGTAGTTGCCACGGCCTTTGAGAATCTCCGCATGGAAATCGCCGATGAGCTGTTTCACGATGGGAATGTCCTTCGTGATGAGCTGCTCCTGCAGATTGATCGTGTGGGTGCAGATGATGGCCTTGCGCTTCTGCTCCAGGGCAAACGTGACGGCGGGAACGAGGTAGGCGAGGGACTTGCCGACGCCCGTCGCGGCCTCGCACACGAAGGCATGGTTGCCGTCCAGCGCCGCGCCGACCAGTTCCGCCATGCGCTGCTGCTGCGGGCGGTATTCAAACTGCGGCGACTCGGACATCTTGCCCTGGTCCGAGAAGGCGTAATGCATGCGCGGCGCCAGTGGCGGCCGCGAGATGCGGCCTGTCATTCCTTCTTCGTGATCTTCAGCGACGTGAAACATGCGGGGGTGGTGATAGCAGAGAGCGCAGCCTTCAGGGCAATGGGGTTTTTGAGCAAGGGGTCATTTTTCGCGTTCGAACCACACGACATGCAGCCCGAGCTTTTCCGCCAGCTGACGGCCTGCATCCGGGCCCAGGACCAGCAGAGCCGTGGCGAAGCCATCGGCCTGAGCTGCGCTGGAATGAATGACGCTGACCGAGGCGAGCTTGTGCTCAATGGGGCTGCCCGTGCGCGGATCCAGAACGTGCGCGTAGTCTTTCCCATCCGCAGAGAAATGCTGCCGGTAGACACCGCTGGTGGCGATGGCCTGATCTTTAAGCCGGAGCGTCTGCGCCGATTCACCGGGCGGTGCTGCGGGTGTCTGAATGCCGACGCGCCATTCACCGCGCGCGAGGACTTCGCCTCCGATTTCGAGGAGGAAATGGGCGTGGCCTTTGGATTCCAAATACTGCGCGAGGTGATCCATGGCCCAGCCTTCCGCGACGGCGCTGACATTGATGCGCAGTTCGGGAATGTCTTTGCGCAGGGCAGGGGGATCGTGGCGGGTATGCAGATGCTGCCAGCCGCATAGGGCTTTGGCATCCGCGATCTCGGCCTCTGTGGGTGCGGTGTCGCGTCTGCCTTTGGCACCGAAGCCCCACAGATCGATGAGCGGAGCGAGGGTGATGTCGAGCACGTGATCCGTATCGACACCAATTTGCTGTGCGAGTTCGACAACTTCGATGAGTTCAGCCGGCACTGCGACCCAGTCAGTGCTGATGGAGGCATTGAAGCGCGAAAGGGCGGAGTCAGGCTGCCAGTGGCTGAGGATGGACTCCCAGACATCGAGCTGCTGTTGAATCTCTTTTTGGGAGATGAAGCCAGCCCCACCATCCACTCTCAGGCTCCACGTTGTGCCCATGGTGCGACCGCCGAGAGTGACGGGCTGGTCATCACGAGAGCAGCTGCAGAGAAGCAGGAGCAAAAGAGCAAAACGCATGATGAGAGAAAGTGGCGAGGCCTGCCGTTTCAGCCAGCACGATGAATCAAGCCCCCCTTTCCCGCCGCCGTGCCCTTCAAACGCTGTTTTGCTCTTCCGCTGCTCTGGCGTTGAATCTGCGGCCGGACCGGGCTGCTGCGGAGATCGCCAGGGAGGGGCTGCATCTGCTCATGATCGGCGACTTTGGGACTGGCGGTGTTGACCAGATCAAAGTGGCGGGAGCCATGCAGAAATTTGTGAGCGACAATGGCGTGAAGACGGAGGGGCTGCTGATGCTGGGGGATAATTTCTACGGCCTCGTGAAGGAGGGATTCAGCGTGGATTCGCCGCGCTGGCAGAAGGACATCGAGAAAATGTACCCGGCCAGCGTCTTTCCGGGCCCCATGTGGAGCGTGCTGGGAAACCACGACTACCATGACAACCCTGGCGGCGAAAAGGTGCAGCTGGCCTATGCGGCGCAGCCTGGAGTGCGCTGGAAGATGCCGGCGAAGTGGTACCGTTTTGATCTTGGGCCCGTGACCAAGCCGCTGGTAACGTTCATCTGCCTGGACACCAACTTTCCGACCATTGCAGGCGGCGTGGACAAGAAGACGAAGAAACCGCGCGGTTCGCTGACTGCTGCTGAGGAGAAAGAGCAGCTCGCCTGGCTCAAGGCGGAGCTGGAAAAGCCGCGTGCGCCTTTCACCATCGTCATCGGCCACCACCCGCTTTACTCAAACGGCGATCATGGCGACACGAAGCAACTGATTGCGCAGTGGGAGCCGCTGTTTCAGAAGCATCAGGTTCACGCCTATCTGTGTGGCCACGATCATGACCTGCAGCATCTGGAGATGAAGGGCCGCTTCACCACGCATCTGCTGTCAGGAGGTGGCGGTGCCAAGACACGTCAACTTGATGGCAAACACGAGGTTCCATTTGGCAAGGACGTGCATGGCTTCACGCATCTGCAGGTCACGGCGAATGCGCTGACCTTCACGCATCACTCGGCGGATGGCGGAATCCTGCACACCGTGACGAAGCTGCCGGATGGCAGCTTCAAAATAGGCTGATCACTTGTAGCCGGTGACCATCGCGCAGGGCACTGTCTTGCGCTTGCCCTCCTCCGTCTGGTGAATGGCCACCATGTACATGCCGGTTTTCTTCGGCTTGTAGAAAAGCACAAAGCCCCAGCCGTCGAGCACGGGAAGGATGTCACCGGAGGGTTTGCCTTCGAGGTCGAGCACAGCGCCGGTGACGTGGACTCCGGAATGTTTCGGCACTGCAATGCAGAAGCAGTATTCATTTCCCTTGAAGAGCTGCATGCGGGTGGCCTTGCCGAGCTTGGGTTCGAGCACGTAGGTTCTGACCTCGGCGCGGATGTTGTAGCCTTCCGCCTCCTGATCATAGGCCAGGGCGCTGGCGGCTTTCTCGGCATCTTCATTGTCACCCGCGTGCAGCCAGGCCGCAGGGGTGAGCAGCATCAAGATGCAGAGGGCAAGGAAAGCGAAGGGGGATGGGGCGGCTGGGGTGCGCATGACACAAAGGGGCGGAGAAATTTTACTCTCACATGCGAACATAGCCGTTGCATCAGGAAAATCCCAAGTTTCTGTTCCGCCGTTCGTGCCTTTTCTGGTTTTACGAATATTCACCCCCCTCTAATCCCCCTCATTCATGGCTTCTGTAGTCTTTTACATGGAGGACGGCACTACGCTCGTTCATAAGTTGGAAAGTGATGTTGCCTCCATCGGCAGACACCCTGAAAACGATGTCGTGCTTACCTGTCCTTCCTCCTCGGGGAGGCATGCCATCATCAAGGCGTCTGACAAGGGCGTTTTTGTGCAGGATCTTGGCTCTAGCAACGGCACCCGCGTCAATGGTGCGGAGATCGAGGAGGCGCTGCTCAAGGATGGCGACCGCGTGGGCTTTGGGGATGTGCAGGCTGTTTTCTACGCCGGGGATGCGCCTGCGGTGCTGGAGGAGAAGCCCCTGGCCACGCCGCGCTTCTCCAAGTCGCTGCCGCCGCCGGCTCCCGTCGGTGCTGATCCTTCGACCCCGGCGGCCAGGCCGTCGCCTGCCCCTGCTGGGCGCCCTCTCAGCCCGGTGAGGCGTGCTTATGCCAAGCCTTCCGCTGGCAGTTATCCGGACACCACCGAGAGCGGCTGCATGACCGGGATCATTGTCACGGGCATGTTCGTCATCGCTTTTGTCGTGGGGCTGGCCATGCGCCACTCGAAAGAGATGGATGGCAACCTTCTGGAAGACCTGAAGGACAAGGTTTTTGGCTCCATGCCCAAAATCAAAATCGAGCGCAAAGAGGAATAGTGGGGCCTCACAGCGACCGCTTGTAGCTGTCACACCGGTTGTGCCAGCCGGACAGCCAGCGTTGTTCTTTTCGATCGGGCGGGGCATTTGCCACTCGGCGGCTGAGCACGCGCTTGGCGGCTTCGGCAAACTCTCCGGGCATTTGCCCCCACGTTTTTGATTTGGGCATGTCTTCCAGCACCTGCAGCAGCCCCCAGCCTTGGCCGCGATAACGCTCTTTGGAACTGGTGCCCTCACCCTTAAAGTTAACGTAATCGATGAGACAAAAAGTCCCTTCAGGGGTTTGTTTCAATCCATGGAATGCCAGTTGTACAGCGGCAGGATTCTTTGATTGGGCCAGCATCTTGGGCAACGCAGCCTCCATGCGGGCCATGATGAATTCCGTCTGCTGCCTGACCGTGCGGCTCAGCAGCGCCCGCAGTTCCTGCTGCCGCTCGCCGTTCCGGTCCGCCTCAAAGGCGGCTTTGGTCGGCCAAGGGCAGGCACCCCGCGCCCAGGCAGGCGTGGCAATGCCATGAGCCTCCAGAAAAGCCAGCAGCGGTGGGAAACTTTCTGCAAATGGACCGCTGCGTCCCTGCGGGTACCAGATGAAGTGTCCGATGCCTAACGAGGCGAAATCCTCCCCCCCATTCCAACTGGTCAGCCCCGCCACCGTGCCACCGCATTCGTTTTGCCAGATCCGCCTGCCGACGCGGTCCATTTGCGCTGAGGATAAGCGCGTTCCGGTGCCTCCGCTGGATGGCGGAACCTCAGCACAACCCTCCAAACTGCTCAAAACCAGCGCCAAAAGGCTGAAATATTTGATGAATCGCATGGCTTTCATATTTTAGAAATCTTAAATGATGCTGTGCAATCGAAGTGGTTTTTGTAACAATAGGTTCTTCACCCATCTTCCCTATCGACTGATTTCATTAAGTTTGATTCACTGATTTTCCACCCTTATTCTCTCGACCCTTCAGTCCTTTCTGCGCGTCCGGCATGCCATATCTGGCCTTCAACCTTAATGATGGAAATGAGTTCGTCTTCGACATCCTCGAGGAACGGCTGTCCATCGGACGTGAAGCCAGCAATGACATTGTCATCGACAACACGTTCATTTCCAGCTTTCACGCGGAATTTATCCGCCAGCCGGATGGCAGCTACGAAATCGTCGATCTAAAGTCCTCCAACGGCACCTTCGTCAATGGCAGGCGCGTTGAACGTTTTCGCGTCAAAGGTGGGGATCGCATCATGTTCGGTCAGCTGGAAAGCCGGTTTCGTGAGCGGGCACCCAAGGGGCTGGCATCAGATGGCGGTTCCAAATCCGTTTCCGTCGCCAAAGGTCAGCCAAGTCGTGAGGACGGTAAAAAGGGGGACACCGAAAGCATTCCGGCGCGGGACAAAGATGACCTGCTAAAATCCACCCCTGAAACCGGCAAGATTGAAGTCACCAAGCCGGTCGTGCAGCGGGCCCAGACCGATGCCCCGCGTCCGCCCGGCGGCAGTGCTCCGCCTCCTGCACTGATTCCCAAGCCTTCTGCTTTCAGTCCTCCTGCGCCTTCCAAGCAGGCGGTCGAACCGCGTAACGCGACCGAAAAACTCCGCCAGCAGCGCGATTCCGTGCCTGCAGATAATGACTTGGAGCAGAAACGGCGTGATGAGATCCGTTCCCTGGATGCCACGCTCGAGGTTCGGCGCAAAGAACTCAGCCAGACGCAGGCCGAGATCACCGGATTCAAAAGCGAGCTCGAAAAACTGCGCGGCCAGGTGCAGGGTGCCCGGGCCGAAGTGGAGAACGCGAAGACGGATGCCGGCAAGCTAGACATCAAGCGCCGCGATCTGAGCAACACCGAGAGCAAGCTCGAATCCACCCGCGTCCTTGTTGCCAAAGCCGAGGAGGACTTGAGCACGGCGCAGAAGAGCCTGCAGAATTTGCACGCTGAGGCCGACAAGCAGCGCAAGGATCGTGAAGCTGCGATAGCCAAACTCCTGGCCGAAGAAGCGGCTGCGAAGGAAAAGGTGGCCGCCATTAACCAGCTTCTTGCCACAGCGCAAAAATCTGAAGCGGATCTGAAATCGCAGCGCAGCGGAGAACTTCAGGTGCTCGATGCCCAGCTTGCGGCCAAAGCAACTGAACTGGCGAAAGCCCAGGCGGATCTCTCCCTGGTGCTGGGCAATCTCACCGCGCAGCAGGCTGTGCTGGGCAAAACCGCCGAAGAAGCCCAATCCCGGGAGAGCACACTGGCCAAACTGGCCGCTGACGAGGCCGCGACTACGCAGAAGCTGGCGGCATTGCAGCAGCAGGCAGCCGCTGCGGATGCCGAGGTGAAGCGTCTCACCGCGCTGCAGACAGACGCGCAGAAATCAGAGGCCGAGCAACGCACAAAACGCAGTGCCGAACTTCAAGACCTCGACAGCCAGCTGGCAGGCCGGCGTGTCGATCTGGAGAAGACCCAGACTGAACTGGCGAAAGTGCAGGGGGATCTTGCGAGCCGAAGTGATGCTCTGGAAAAGACCGCGGCGGAGGCGTCGGCGCGTGAAGCCACCGTTGCCAAACTCATCACGGATGAAGCTGCCAAAGCCAAAAAACTTGGCGAACTTCAGGAACAGGTCAGCAGTGCCGAAGCGGTGGTGCAGCGCCTCGTCTCCTTGCAGGCGGATACACATAAGTCCGAAGCGGAACAGCAAATCAAACGCAATGGAGAACTGCAGAGGCTCGATCAGCAATTTGAAACGAAGAGCGCTGAACTGAAGAAGACACTGGCCGATCTGGCGAAAGCACAAAGTGATCTCACTGCACAGCAAGGCGCGCTCAAGCAAACCGCGGAGGATGCGCAAGCGCGTGAAGCCGCTGTCGCCAAACTCACCACCGATGAAGCCGCCGCGACGCAGAAGCTTGCGGAGCTGCAAAAGCAGATCAGCGATGCTGATACGGAAGTGAAGCGTCTCACCGCCTTGCAGGCCGATGCGCAGAAATCCGAGGCCGAACAGCGTACCAAACGCAGCGCCGAGCTGGTGGAGCTTGACCAGCAGCTCAGCGCACGGCGCGCCGATCTGAGCAAAACACAGGCGGATCTGGCCAAGGCTCAAGGTGATTTCACCACGCAGAGTGATTTGTTGAAGAAGGCTACGGAGGCAGCCACGGCTCGAGAAGCTGCCGTCGCAAAGCTCGCCGCAGACGAAACGACCACCGCGCAGAAGCTGGCCGGACTGCAGAAGCAGATCAGCGATGCCGATGCGGAGGTGAAGCGTCTGAACGCTTTGCAGGCCGATGCGCAGAAGTCCGAAGCCGAACAGCGCACGAAACGCAGCGCTGATTTGCAGGACCTCGACAAGCAGCTCGACCTGCGCCGCGCGGATTTGGCGAAGCTCGATGCCGAGCGGGAGACCCGGCAGAACGAAATCGAGGCCGTCAATGCGTCTCTGGCGAAAGCTCAGGAACAGGTGCAGCATGCACAGAGCCAGATCGCGCAGCTGGGTGGCGAGGAAAAGGCCATCACTGCACGCGTTGGCGAATTGCGCGGCAACGAAGAACGCCTCAATGCCCTGACGCAGACCTTGGGCCAGATGGAAAACCAGCGCGGCGCGCTTGATGCCGCCATTGCCGCCCTGCTTGGCAGGCAGCAGTCCCATGAGGCCGATGCGAGCACCGCCGAGCAGCGCATGAAGGCCCTGCGTGCCGAGCTGACCGAGTTGGAGCAGCAGCACGTCGCAGCCGAGCAGCAGCTTGCGGCGCTGCACACGCAGAAGTCGGAGGCTGAAACCTCTTTCGTCACTCAGGAAAAGGAAGCCCTGGCGAAACTCGCTGATATTGACCGGCAGGCCAAGGACACGCGCAAGCTGGACGAGGCCGAACGGTTGGAGGCTGAGAAGCGCCAGGCGGACCTCGAAGCCCAGATCGCAGAGCGTGGGACGCGTCTTGCCGAAGTGCAGGCCCAGGTGAAAGAACTTGAAGACAAGGCCGCAGATCTCACCAACAAGCTGGATGACCTATCCTCCACCGATTCGAAACTCAAAGACGCAACCGACGCGCTGAAGGCCGTTGAATCGCATAAAGCCGAGGTCCTGGCTGCAGTGGCCGCTTTGGTGAAAGACCGGGATGAACGCACTCGCGAGCTACTCTCCGCCACCGAGCACGGCCGTGCGCAAACACTGCTGACACAAACACTCACCCAGCGCCGCGAGGCACTGGAAAAAGAGGTGCATCTCATCGAGGAGCAGCAGACTGAACTCTCTCAGGCCATGGGCAGGCTGCGCGAGCAGGTGAGGGTGGCTGAAACCGAGCTCAAGGAGCGCGAGGCCTCCCTCGCCGCCGCCGAGCAGCGCACCAAAAATCTCGAAGAACTCGCCGCCACCGCTGATCAGCAGTTCAAAACCTTGCAGGCCGAGCACAAAAAGGTCACGGAACAGCTGGCCCTGGCCAAAACGGATCTTGAGCAGTCGGTTGCCGCTGCGATTGAAAAGAAGAAAGACGCCGCCACCGCAGCAGCAGCTGCCGAGAAAAGTTCGCAGCAGCAGCTCTTGCTGGTGGAAAAAATCAGCGGCTTGGAGGCCGTCATCGCCACGCTCACGACGACTCACGCCAGCACGCAGCAGAAACTCTCCGCCGCCGAGTCTGACCACCAGAATCTGCAGGACCGCTTGACCGCGCGGCAGAAGGAAATCGCCGGGGCGGAAGCTCGTGTGGCCGAACTCACGCAGCAGACTGCAGGTCTCGATGATCGTTTGAAGGAGCTGGCTGCCGCAAACAAGCAGAACGCCGAACTGAACAGCGCCATCACCGCTGCCACGCAGGAGCGTGACAAGCTGCTGGCTGAAACACAGCGTCTGACCAAGGAGCGCGCCGAGCTTGAATCGGTGCTGCCAGATCTGCGGGGCAATGTGACGCAAACCCGTGCCGAAGCGGATAATCTGAAGGCCGAGCTCGCGGGCTTGATCAAGGACCGTGACGCCGCTGCGGCGACGCTGAAGGAATCGCTGGCTCAGCGCCTGGCCTCCGAGACAGCCGTCGAAGCTCTGCGAGTCGAATCGGTCAATCTCGACAAAATTCTGAGCGACAAGCGCAGCAATCTCGAAGCCGAGACCAAGGCCAAACTCGCGGAGGCGAACGCAGCAGAAACGCGCCTCAAGGGCGTGGAAGAGCGTATTGTCATTGCTGAAAAGCGGCTGGCCGAACTGGCGGAGGTGGATGCACGCCTCGTCACGGCCACCAAGACTCTCAGAGAGACCGAAGCGCAGCGGCAGGCAGAGGAAAAGGTGCTGGTGGAACTTTCCCGCAATCAGGACAGGCTGAAGAAGGAGTGCGCCACGCTTGATGCGTCCCTGAAGACCGAGAATGCGAAGCTTGTGGAGCTGACCAAGGCCGTCAAAACCAGTGAGACCAAAGCTTTGGAGGCTGAAAAACGCACGGACAAAGCCGTTGCCGCGCAGCAGGCGGCCGAACACAAGCGCATCGAAGCCGAAGCCGCTGCCGATAAGGCGCGTGCGGAGGAAAGGAACCTGCGGAAACAGATTCCTGCGCTGACCACCGAGCTGGCGGGCATTCAAGCGCAGCTGGTCACGGTGACGAAGGAACGCGAGGAGGCTTCGCAGTTTGTCACCCGCCTGAACGTCACCACCGACGGCCAGAACAAGAAGCTGGCTGAACTGCAGCAGCAGGTCACCCAGCTGGAAGAGGCGCACAAAGTTCGGGAAGAACGCGTGATGAAAGCCCAGGCGGAGGTGGACAAGGAGTCCGCACGTCTGAAGGCGGCTCAGGAACAGTTCCGTGCGGCCGAGGCTCAGCTCAGTGAACTGGAAAAAGAGGTCAAAGACGCCAAACTGAAGGCGGATGCAGCGAAGAAAGACGCCGCCGCGATCGAGGGCGAACTGCGGCAGCGCCTTGACCGCGTGCAGAACCTCAAAGCCGACGAGGAACGCCTGCTCAAAGTCATCGAGACGCAGAAGTCGGAACTCGCTGAGGTGGACATGACCCACAAGGAACTGCACACCAAGATCGAGGCGCGGAAGAACGAGTTGGGCGAATTCATCAATGTCGGTGGCAAAATTCTCGGCCTTGGCCAGGCGCTGGCAGGGCTGGAATCACGGCAGACGGAGATCAACAAATCTCTGCGCAAGGCCTCGGAGGAAGATCTGGCCATCCAGATCAAACTGAACGCTGCACAGGAGGCTCTGAACCGTGAAGCCGCACGTGCCGAGCAGGTGCGAAAGGATCGCGAGGCTGCCGATGCCGAATTCAAGAAATTCAGCGCCGACATTCAGAAGCAGGCTGCGGCTCTGCAAAATTACGAACTGGAGCAGAAGAAGCGCATCGCCGAGCTGGAAAAACGCATCACCGACCTGGGCGCCACGCAGCAGCGAGCCTTGGGGCAGATCGACGAAACCAAGGCCGAGCTGGTCCGGCTCGAAGGCAAAAAGCAGGAATTTGCCCAAGCTGAGGCCCAGCTCAAGCACTGGCAGGACATCGAAAAACGCCTGCGCGGCCAGCTCGTCGAGCTGGAAGAGAAACACGAGATCATGCGCCGCGGCCTGCCCACGGAGGAGAGCACGGTGGTCATGTTTGCCAACGACATCATCAAGCGCATCGACCTCATTGACGCTCTGGTGGCCCGCTACGCCGGGACAAACGGCAGCGACGTACCGCAGCAGCTCATCACCCTTCGCGCCTCATTCGAGGATATTTTGCATCAGCACGGGGTGACCGAATTTGACGTGCCAAATGGCACCGAAGTCGACATTGAGCTGCGCAAACGCATTGCCGTCGTGGATTCGCTCCCAGGCAAGTCCAAACCCCGGGTCACCGAAAGCTGCCGCTCCGGCTTTATCTTCTCGCGTGGGGAGGGACACGAGATTATCCTGCGCAAAGTGGAGGTCCGGACCTCCAGCCAGTAGCCCCCTCCGGAAAATTTTCTCACACACATTGTTATGGCTGAATACGTTGGAATCGACCTTGGCACCACCCTCTCGGGGCTGGCCTACCTGAAACCTGATGGCAACCCAGAAATCGTGCCCAACGCTGACGGCGAGCGACTGACGCACTCCGTGGTGTTCTTCGATTCGCATGAGGACGTGAAGCTCGTGGGCAGCGCCGCACGTGACGGTGGTGAACCCGACCGCACCATCTTCCAGATCAAACGCTACATGGACGACCCGGAGCATCTCGTGGAGATCGATGGCAAGAAATGGACGCCGGCGGAAATTTCCGCGCTGATCCTTTCCAAGCTGAAGCGTGACTGTTCCAAGATTTGCGGTGACATCAACGAGGTCGTCATCACCGTGCCGGCAAACTTCAACGAACTGGCCCGCAAGAGCACCATCGCCGCCGCTGAAATGGCAGGCATGAAGGTGAAGCGTCTGGTGAACGAGCCGACGGCGGCGGCGGTTTACTACGCCCACTCCCAGGGCGTTAAGGGTCGCATCCTGGTGTTTGACCTTGGTGGCGGCACGCTGGACACGACGATCCTCGATGTCGAAGGCGACAACATCAAGATCCTCACCTCCGAGGGCGCGCGCCATCTCGGCGGCAGCAACTTTGACGACATCCTGCTCGAAGCCTACGCCGAGCAGTACAAGAAGCAGACCGGCGCGGCGCTCTACAGCGACGAACGTCACCGCCGCCGTGTGCTGCAGGCCACGGAAGACGCGAAAAAGATGCTCTCGAAGCTCCAGCGCGTGAACGACACTGTGGCCAACGACCAGAACAGCGGCATCGCCCGCATTGACCTGAGTCGCGATCATTTTGAAAAGCTGATCCGCCACATGCTCACCCGCACGGTGTTCCTGGTGGAGCAGGCGCTGGATTCCGCGAAGCTGAAGACCTCCGACATCGACCACGTGGTGCTAGTTGGCGGCTCAACGCGCATCCCGAAGGTGAAATCCATGCTGGAAAAGATGTTCGGCAAGACACCCAAATCCTGCGGCAACGTGGATGAGTGCGTGGCGCTTGGCGCGGCCTTGTTCGCCAAAAAATCGGCCCGCATCCAGGAAGTCTGCAATGCGAGCTACGGCACGCTGGCCATGGTTTACAATGCGAAGACGAAGGAGGAAAAGCTGATGAACTCCATCGTGATTCCCAAGAACACGCCGATCCCCTGCTCACGCACCCAGGTGTATCAGACCTCCGAGGACAACGAGCGCGTCATCGAAGTGGACATCACCCAGGGCGAGGACGAAGACGCGAAGTTCGTCGATGTCATCGGCCGCCTCACTCTGGACGTGCCGCCGAACCGCCCGAAAGGCTGCGAAGTGGCCGTGACCTTCAGCTACGATGAAAATCAGCGCGTGCGCGCCCTGGTGGTGGACAAGCAGTCCGGCCGCAGCAAGGAAGTCGCCGTGACCTACAAGGGCGCAGGCGTGCTCTCTGAGGAAGAATTGAAGCGCCGCAGCCAGCATCTTCGCGCCATGCGTATTGAGTAAACAACTGAAGGAACCAACATCATGTTCAAGATCCTCAAATCGCTTTCCAAATCTCTCGGTGGCTCCAAGCCCGCCGCTGAACCCAAATCCACCGCCAAGGAGGGCAGCCTGCTCGACAAGGTCAACAAAGCGGCTCCCGTAGCCGCCAAGGTGGAACCCTCCAAAAGTCCCGAAGAACTCTGCGGCATCACGCCCAAGATGCCCAAGGACGAAATCAAGGCCCAGCTGAAGATGCTGTTTCGTCGCTACAACCGCAGCGCATCCAGCTTGGATGCCAAACTGCGCGGCGAAGCGGACCAGATGCTGGATGCCATCGTGCAGATGCGTGAGAAGCACTTTGGCGAGATTTGATTCTGCCTTTCACGGCCTGGAAGCAGTGACGGCATGAAACTGGACCGACTCATCGCCGGGTATGAGGCCATGGGGCGACAGGCCGCCCATCTTGCCATCGCCGCACGGCGCGTGCGGGTGGATGGAGTGTGTGTGACGGACGGCCACCATCCCGTCGATCGCTTCACCTTGGTGGAGCTGGATGATGCCATCGTTCAGGAGTCAGAAAGGGCGCTGTATCTCATGCTGCACAAGCCGGTGGGCATTCTCAGCGCCACGAAGGATGACCAGCACCCCACCGTGATCGATTTGATCGACGATCCCGACAAACACACGCTGCACATCGCCGGACGGCTGGATCGCAGCACCTCGGGCTTGGTCCTGCTGACAAACGATGGCCGTTGGTCCAAACGACTGATGACAGCCGAGGAAAAGGTGCCGAAGGTTTACCTCGTCGAAACTCTCGATCCCATAGCCCCGGATGCCGTGGAAGCCTTCGCACGCGGCTTTTACTTCCACACCGAGGACATCACGACACTGCCGGCGGAACTCGTCCTCTTAGGCGGGAACCAAGCCCGGCTGACACTGCACGAAGGGCGCTATCATCAGGTGAAACGCATGTTCCACCGTGTCGGCAATCGTGTCATCAACCTGCATCGCGAGAGCATTGGTGCCTTGACCCTGCCCACTGATCTCCCGCCGGGAGCATGGCGGGCGCTGACTCCGAAGGAGGTTCTGACGGCAGCCGGTGATGATTAACCCCGGTCGCAGTCAGATTTCTGGTGGTTGTTTGTTTTTCAAAAAATCCAGCTTTCGCAGATGAATTTCACCCCTTAATCTCTACCCCTTGTGATCCCCCCACGCATGTATCTTAGCATTTGGTTTGGCATCATGTTGGCAGGCCAGTCGGGCTGTACAACACAAAAGGCTGCAAAGCCGGACAAACTCGCCATTGAAGAGGCGCGCAAAGCGCTGCCGCTCGCTGAAGAGAAGCCAAAGGAAAACCCGCTGGTGAAGCGGCTGAACAATCCTTCCACCATGCCCGTGGTGCCGCCTGCGGGCGTGCGCCTCTCTTACTCCTCCGTCAAAATCGAGCAGAAGACGCTCGCGATGACCTTTGATGACGGCCCGCATCCGAGCCTGACCCCAAAACTGCTCGACATCCTCAAGGAGCGGAACATCAAGTGTACGTTCTTCCTCATTGGCGCGCAGGTAAAAATGTATCCCGCCATCGTGCGCCGCATCATCGAAGAAGGCCATGAGATTGGCAATCATACTTGGACGCACTGCAGCCTCACCAGTCGCTCGGATGAGCAGATCCGCAGTGAGCTGAAAAAGTCCGAAGACGCCGTTTTTGAAGTGGCCGGGGTGCGTCCGCATCTGGTGCGTCCGCCTTACGGAGCCATCAATACCCGCATCAAAAACCTGATGTTCACCGAGTTTGGCTACTCCACCATCATGTGGTCGGTCGATCCGCAGGACTGGCGCCGTCCGGGTGTGGCCGCTGTGACCAGCCGCCTCGTCAATGGTGCGCATCCGGGTGCCATCATGCTCTCACATGACATCCATCCGCCCACCATCGCCGCCATGCCGGCGATGTTTGACCAGCTGCTGGCCAAGGGTTATCAATTCGTCACCGTGAGCCAGCTTCTGAACATGGAGAAGGCCTCGATGCCCGTTGGCGTGATCATTCGTCCTGCCGAACCCATCGGCGACAAAGATCCCAAGCCGCTGCCTGAGAAGAAGCCGAAGGCTTGATGCTGAAAAAAAGAAAGCGCCCCGGGCGGAGCCGGGACGCTTTCAGACCCGCCTGTGCCGTCCGAATACAAAGGGCTCACGTATCCCATGAGACCAGGTGGGAACCCGCGTGATGAAGCTCTGTCTTCCAGTGAAGGCATGACATGTCACTTCAGCGCGTAGCCCCCGCAGTTGATGAATCGGGCCGGGCCACAAAGCTCGAAAACGAACACCGCAGGAAATTTTTCAAAGAGCAGGTCGCAGCAAAATGCCGGACCAGGATGGGCAAAGGGTATCCTGAGATGAGCCCATGATCAAGGACGGTGTCGCTTGTCTTCTTTGGAGAAATCCATGCATGGCATGCGTTTGTTTCCTCCTACATTCATGACGCGGTTTTTCCTTTTTCTCCTGCTTTGCTCCACCACCGAAGCAGCCACCATCCAGCGCATCTGGCTGAGCTTTCAGCGCGATGTGCCGACTCACATCACGGTGAACTGGGAGACCGCGCAGCCCGGAGACTCGGAGGTGTCCTTTGGGACCAGCGCCGCACTGGCCGGCAAGGTGGCCAAAGCAGAGCAGGTCACCCTGCATCACATCGAGATTCCGATTCCCGAGAAAGACGTGACGTATCATTACCAGGTGCGCTCAGGCGCTGAGACATCCGTGGTTCACACATTCAAAGGCATGCCCGCTAAAGAACTGCGCATCGCCGTGGTGGGGGACTGGGGTTTTGCTCAGCCGGATCTCGCCGCCTTGGTCAAAGATGACGCGCATGTGCTGATGACCGCAGGCGACAATGTCGGCAGCCTGCATCAAAAAGGCCGCGAAGGAACGAAGGCTTTCAGCGCGCTGATCGACTCGCAGCCCGAGTTGTTTCACACCACGCCCTTCATGCCAGTGCTCGGCAATCACGATCGTGAGATCCGTTCGCGTGGCCCCAAACCGCCTCCCGAAGCTGTGTATGATGTGGACGCGGCGGCCTATCGTGAATTCTTCGCGCTGCCCGGCAATGAATGGAACTGGACACTCGCGTTTCCTGAATTCGACACACGCTTCATCGCGCTCGACCTCGAGCACATCCAGGACATGGGCACCACTTGGCAGACGGGGCATCCCTTTGACGCCGCATCTGAACAACTCGCCTGGTATCGCCAGCAGATGCAGCCGCCGCACGCAGGCCACACGATCAGCATCCAAAACGAACGCAACGCCACCATGCGCGGCCAGTTGAAAGGCCAGTGGGGCCGGCTGTTTCAGCAGGGCTCTGCCGTCATCACCGGCTTTGGCTATTTCGCGGAACGAGCCATGGTGGATGGCTTCCCCTATTACAACACCGCGCTCAAAGGCGATGGAGATCGCTACCCCGATCCGAAGTCCGCCTTCTTCGCCAGCGAGCACAGCTACATCCTGCTCACCTTCAAACCGAAGTCACCGATGAAGGTCGAAATCAAGAGTCTGGCAGGGCAGGTGCTGGATCAGCAAAGCTATCCGGCGAGGTAGCACATCGCGGTGTTAACATAACACCCGGATTTGCCCGGATGAGCCGTGAATGCGATGTCCGGCAGCGTTCTTCTTCCACATCCAACCATGAAACACACACTCCTGCTTCTCTCTCTGTTCGCTGTGCATGCCGTCGCCCAGAACAAGGCCCTGCTCGATCTCGCTCTCGAACCGCCCGTGGTTAACACGCAGCCCGGACCCGAGTATGACGCAGACAAGCGGCCGGGAAACATGATCATCGGCATCGATCGCACGCCGAAAGGCCGCCTCTGGGCCGCATGGGTCGGCAACGGTGATTCGCCGAATGGCTTCTTCATGCTCGCGACGAGTGAGGACGATGGCAAATCCTGGTCCAAGCCGCGCGTCGTGATCGATCCTCAAGACGGCGAACTCAATGGCGTGAAGTATGAGCGCCGCGCCCTCGTCGGCAATCTGTGGACCGATCCCCTCGGCCGCCTCTGGTGCTTCTTCGATCAAAGCCTCGGCTACTTTGATGGCCGCTGCGGCGACTGGTACATCCGCTGCGATGATCCCGATGCCGCAGAGCCGAAATGGACCGCCCCCGTGCGCTTCGCCGATGGCTGCACCCTGAACAAACCCACCGTGCTGAGCAATGGCGACTGGCTCCTGCCCGTCTCACTCTGGACCCGTGACCGCATGCACGGCCCCGGTGTGGACAAGGAAGCACACAAAGATCTCGATGTGATCCGCATGGCAAATGTCTTCGCCAGCACCGATCAGGGCAAGACCTGGACCCGCCGCGGCGGCGTGGCCTTTCCACGCACCGACTTCGATGAACACATGATCGTCGAGCGCAAGGACGGCAGCCTCTGGATGCTCGCCCGCACCAAGGATGGCATCAGCGAAAGCACCTCCGCAGACAAAGGCGCGACGTGGAGCGCGCCCCAGCCCTCTGCGATTCAAAACCCCAGCGCCCGCTTCTTCATCCGCCGCCTCGCTTCGGGCAACCTCATCCTGGTGAAGAACGGCCCCATCAATGTGCGCCTGCCACGCCGCTCCAACTTGAAAGCTTTCCTCTCCGACGATGATGGCAGGACCTGGGGCAAAGGCTTCCTCATCGATGATCGCGCCGAAGTCTCCTACCCCGATGGCTTCCAGGCACCGAATGGCGACATCCACATCCTCTATGACTGGAACCGCCACACCGATGCCGAGATCCTGCATGTGAAGTTCACGGAGGAGGCCATGCAGAAGCAGGCGGAGATCGGCAAACTCACGATGGACCCCGAGGAGATCAAACGCCGCGCCACCGTCGGCAAGACCGTCGTCAACAAAGCGCACGCACCCAAGCTGCCGAAATCCATCACCCCGGATCCCACCTGGGCCGCGCAGGCCATCGAGGATGCAAAGCGGGACTTCAAGAGCATCCCGTATGACGGTATCACACCCAACAAAATGGTATGTGATACCACGCTGCGTGAGCTTCCCGACGGCTCATGGATCCTCTTCATCCTCGCCGGTGGCGACACCGAACCCAGCCCGCTGAACTACACCGGCGTCACCCGCAGCACCGATCTGGGAAAAACCTGGACACCGCTGGAGCGTTTCGATGTCGGCTTCCCGCGTGAAGGCAAAACCATCGGCCAGGGCCCCACGGAGCTCATGATCCTCGGTCAGCGCAGCACGCTTTTCTTCTCCACGCACTCCAAGCACTGGGCCAATGACTGGCGCTCCTGGTATCTCACCAGCGACGACTCATTCAAGACCTGGAGCAAGCCCGTTGAAGTCCCCGGTCGTCTCAAAGAGCGCACCTTCATCCGCAAGCACATTGTCTGCAAAGACGGCCGCATCATGGCTCCCTTTCAGCACTACATCGGCCCTGACGACCAGCAGGATCGTGCGCCTCTCGATCGCGACTTCACCAATCCGCGCAACGGCGTCCTCATCAGCAGCGATGGTGGCAAAACTTGGTCCGAACATGGCAACATTCGCCTCACCCCCAACAGCCGCTACTTCGGTTGGGCCGAAAACGATCTCTTCGAGCATCCCGATGGCCGCATCACCATGGTCATCCGTGCCGACGGTCTCGGCGGCATGCTCTACAAAGCGGAAAGCAAAGACGGCGGCAAGACCTGGCCCGAGTTTGCCTCCATCACCCAGATCCCCAATCCCGGTAGCAAAACCACGCTCTACAATCTCGGCGGGGATCGCGTGGCCATCCTGCACAATCCCAACAGCAAGCACCGCAGCCCCATGGCCTTGTGGATCAGCTTTGACGGTATGAAGACCTGGCCCTACCAGCGCGTCCTCCAGCAGGAATCTGTCGATGGCCCCAAAGGCCGCATGAACTATCCTGATGGCTTCGTCAGCAAAGACGGCCAGTGGCTCCACTTTGCCTTTGATGACAACCGCCACCGCGCCGTGCATTACAGCGCCAAGCTGCCGCCGGTGAAGTAATCACTTCATCACCATCGGCTGTCCGGTGCATTCGAGCACGCTATGCCAGAGCTCCTGCGTGGGATCCACCTTGCGGCGGCCATGGATGACGAGTTCCAGCGGCAGATGCACGAAGGAATTGTGCCAGCGGCCCACCAGCATGTTGGTCTTGCCGGCCATGGCGGCATGCACCGCGTTCTGGGCCAGGCGTGAGCAGTACACGTTGTCCTGAGCGTTGGCTGGGACACTGCGCACGATGTAGCTCGGATCGATGTATTTCAGATTCACCTCGGTCTTGCGCTCTTTGAAGAAGGCATTGATGCGATCCTTCAAAAAGGGGCCGATGTCGCCATAGCGCTTATTGCCGCTCGCATCGGTGTCATCGCCGGTTTGCATGAGGTGCTGCCCCGCACCCTCTGCCACCACGATCACAGCGCTGCCGCGCTTGATCAGCCGCTGGCGCAAAAACTCCAGAAAGCCGCCGTCGCCGTCCAGTTCAAAATGAACCTCGGGTATCAGCACAAAATCCACGTTGCTGCCCGCCAGCGCGGCATAGCACGCGATGAAGCCGGAATCACGCCCCATGAGCTTGACCAAGCCGACACCATTCACCGCGCCGGTGGCCTCGACATAGGCGCACTTCACCGCCTGCACCGCGGCATCGAAGGCGGTTTCAAAGCCGAAGCTCTTGTCTAGAAAGCTGATGTCATTGTCGATGGTTTTGGGAATCCCGACGACCGCCTTTTTCAATCCACGGCGTTCGATTTCCTTCACAATCTGCGCCGCACCACGCAGCGTGCCATCACCGCCGATCACGAAAAGAATATCGACCTTCATGTCCTCCAGCGTGTCCACCATCTCGCCAATGTCCTGCTTGCCGCGCGAACTGCCCAGCAGGGTGCCGCCGAAGTGGTGTGCCTGCTCCACGGACGAAGGTTTCAGTAGCAGCGGTGTGTGGCCGAAACGCTGCACCAGCCCTTCATAACCGTAGCGGAAGCCATACACCCGTGCGACGCCGTACTGCTGATGGCAGCGGTTCACGATGCCGCGGATGATGTCGTTTAAGCCCGGGCAGAGACCGCCGCAGGTCACGATGCCGACCGTGGTCTTGGCCGGGTCAAAGTAGATCATCTCCCGTGGCCCCGCCTCTTCGTAGCTCGGCTTTGACACATCACGTCCGTCTTCCAGCAGATGGCTGTGGTACAAAATGCGGTCCACCGCATCCGTTTTGTAGGGGGCCTCCACTCCGCCGATTCGGTGCAGGGGCGAATGAATCAAACAGGGGCCGAGCGTGGGGATGCTCGTGTCGGAAGGGGCTGGGGTCATGGCAGGTTGGTGAAGTGTAAAGCAGGAGAAGTGCCATTCTCCCTCTCCTCGTGGCACCTGCCAGCCACAATTGACCTTCCGCTAACTGTACATGTCAGTTGCAAAAACACGCATCCCCTCCTGCTTCCAGCCATGAGTACCGCTTTTCCCGACAACTTGCGCCTTCAACTCCGCCAGACCGGCGTGATTGCCGTTTTGATGATCGACCGTGTGGAGGATGCCGTGCCGCTGGCGCGTGCTTTACTGGCAGGTGGGGTTAATGGCATCGAGCTCACCCTTCGCACCGATGCGGCGCTCGAATCCCTGCGGCGCATCCGCGCCGAAGTGCCGGAGATGACCGTCGGCGTGGGCACCATCCTCACACCGAAGCAGGCAAACGAGGCCAAGGAGGCTGGTGCAAGCTTCGGCGTGGCTCCCGGTATGAATCCACGCGTCGTTGCCGAGGCGATTCGCATCGGCCTGCCGTTCGCGCCCGGTGTATGCACGCCCACAGACATTGAGATCGCCATCGAAGCCGGATGCCGTTTGCTGAAATTTTTCCCTTCGGAGCCGAGTGGTGGTCTTGCCTACCTGCGCAGCATCATGGCGCCGTTTATGCATCTCGGCGTACAGTTCATTCCCCTGGGGGGCGTGGGAGCTGGCAATGCTGCACACTATCTGCGCGAACCCGCGGTGCTTGCCCTCGGCGGCTCATGGCTGGCACCAAAAGAGATTGTGGCCAGAGGCGGGTGGGATGTCATCACCGCGCTGGCGCGTGAGGCCACGGACATCGTCAAGCAAGTCCGTCCATGAGTCGCGTCGTCACTTTCGGCGAAATCATGCTGCGCCTTGCCACGCCGGGCTTCGCACGTTTTCAGCAGGCCATGCCGGGCAGCCTGAATGCCAGCTTTGCCGGAGCCGAGGCCAGCATCGCCGCTTCGCTGGCCTACCTCGGCATTGATGCAGCCTTCGTCACCGCCTTGCCCCAAAATGCCATCGCAGATGCGTGCATCGCCGATCTGCGCAGCCTGGGAGTCGAGACCAAGCACATCCTGCGCACGCACGAAGGCCGCCTCGGAACCTACTTCCTTGAGCATGGTGCCAATCAACGCGGCGGCAACGTCATCTATGACCGCGATGGCTCCGCCGTGGCCATCACACCAGCCTACGCCTACGACTGGGACGCCATCTTCTCCGGCTGCGAGTGGTTCGTGATCTCCGGCATCACGCCTGCGATCTCACGCAATGCCTCCGAGGTTGCGCTCGCCGCTGTGCAGGAAGCCACACGGCGTAAAATCAAAGTCGTGTGCGACATGAACTACCGCACCAAGCTCTGGCACTGGGACCCGCCGCTCGCAGCCCGTGATCTCGCCACGCGCACGATGAAAACGCTCCTGCCTTTCGTGGACGTCTTCGTCGGTGGCATCAGCGATGCCACCGCCATGCTTGGCATGGATTACAACGGCGATCTGCACACTTTGGCAAAGCAGATCATCGCCCAGTTTCCCAACCTCACCCACGCCGCCTTCACCCTGCGGGATGGCAGCACCTCCGCCGCGCAGTGCTTCAGCGGTGCGCTCTATGAGGCTGCGGCGGACACCCTGCACACCGCGCCACGCTACACGATCACCCAGATCATCGACCGCCTCGGCGCTGGAGATGCTTTCACCGCCGGTCTCCTCTTCTCCTTCCTTCAAAACTCCCCTCCTGCCGTCGCCATATCCTTCGCCACCGCCGCTGGCTGCCTCGCCCATTCCATCGAAGGCGACTACAACTACAGCACCCGCAGCGAAATCGAGAACCTTATGCAAGGCGACGGCGGAGGCCGCGTCAGCCGTTAATTTTTCTTTTTATCATTTATGTCCAACCCCGTCACAATCGTTCCTCCAGCCACCCCCGACCGCTGGTCCCTCGAATCTTGGTTCTCGGCCTTCGGCGCTCCCGATTACACCGACTTCAAAGCCGCGCTTGTGCGCGATGTTGAGGAACTCAAGACACAAGCCGCCGCGCTGGGCATTGACACCATCGAGATGGCCCGCGTTATCAATGCGCTCGAATCGTTGAGTGATCGCCTCGGCCACCTCTCCGCCTATCTTGGCTGCCTGTCCGCAGATGACGCGAACAACGAAGCCGTGAAGGCCGATGAAGCATGGATCTCCACGCTCGAAGCCGAAAGCACCAAGCTCATGGCCTCGCTGCGTGCAGCGCTTGCGGCTTTGAGCGATGACGCATTTGCCACGCTGCTCGCCGATCCCTCTTTGAAAAACGCCGAGCACGCCGTGAAGCGCATGCGCCACGAAGGCCAGCACCAGATGAAGTCAGAAATGGAGGCCCTGGCCGCTGACCTCAATGTGAATGGACTGCATGCCTGGGGCCGCCTCTACGACACCCTCACCGGCAAGATGGAGTTTGAAATGACCTTCCCGGACGGGCACAAAGAAATCGTGCCCATGTCCCGCCGGCGCGCGCTGATGTCCGAGCCCGACCGTAAGCTGCGCGAAGCTGCCTTCAACGATGGGCAGAAGCCGTTCAATGATCATGCCGTCACTCTCGCTGCCGGTCTGAACGGCATCGCCGGTACCCGCCTCAGCCTCTATTCCCGTCGCGGTCTGTCTCACTTCCTCGACACTCCGCTGTTTGATGGTGCGATGAGCCGCAAGTCGCTCGATTCCATGCTGGAGGCCATCCACACACACATTGATCTGCCGCGCCGCGCCCTTCGCAAAGCCGCCAAGCTGCAAGGCACTTCCGCGTTGCATTACTTTGACCTCGAAGCACCCCAGATCGCCGCACCCGATGAAAAAGAACTCACCTGGGATGAAGCCTGCGCCACGGTGGATCATGCCTTCACCTCCGCCTATCCAAAACTCGGCTCCTACTTCCGCGAGATGCTCGCCCAGCGCTGGATCGAAGCTCAGCCCCGCGCGGGCAAGCGCCCCGGCGCCTTCTGCACCGGCTCCCAGCTCAAGCACGAAGAGCGCGTGTACATGACCTTCCACCGCACCGTGCATGACATGGTCACCCTTGCGCATGAAGTCGGCCATGCCTGGCATTCCTGCGTGCTGCGCCCCGCACGTTCGTTTGCAGCCAACTACCCGATGACGCTCGCCGAAACCGCGTCCAATTTTGGCGAGATGATCCTGCTCAACGGCCTCATGACCAATCCCGGCATCACCGAGGCCACGAAGGCCTATCTGCTGGATCAGGAAATGCTTCGTGCGCACGCCTACCTCATCAATATCCCGATGCGCTACGAATTCGAGAAGGCCTTCTACACGGAGCGTGCCAGCGGCGAGGTGAGCGTGAGCCGCCTCAGCGCGCTCATGAACGAAGCCCAGCAGAAGCTCTATGGCGATACCCTCCTCGACGGCGGCACCGATCCCATGTTCTGGGCCTCCAAGATGCACTTCTTCATCAGCGGCATCTCCTTCTACAACTTCCCCTACGTCTTCGGCTACCTCCTGAGCCAGGCATTGTTCGCCCGCTTCAAAGCCGAAGGCCCCTCCTTCCTGCCACGCTACGAATCCTTCCTCTCCATGACCGGCAGCGCAACTTGTGAGGAAGTGGTGAAACAAAGCCTCGGCGAAGACATCACCCAGCCCGAATTCTGGGCCACGGCGCTGAAGGCCATCGAACCGACGCTGACGGCTTATGAAGCGCTGAAGTGAGCGCAAGACGCATGCGTGGCCAGCGTTTCAGCGGCCACCATGCGCCTCATCCTCGCCATCCTGTTGCTCGCTGTCACAGCTCCGGCCGCTGACAAGCCGAACGTCCTGTTCATCGCCATCGATGATCTCAACCACTGGGTCGGTTACCTTGGCCGCAACAAGCAGACGATCACGCCCAACATCGACAAGCTCGCCGCCCGCGGTGTGCGCTTCACGCACAGCTACTGCGCCGCGCCCGTGTGCAATCCCTCACGCGCCGCCCTCATGAGCGGCATGCGCCCCGGCAAGACCGGCGTGTATGACAACAATGAGGACTGGCGTCCCGCAATCCCCGAAGAGCAGACGCTCACCCACGCCTTTCGTCAGGGCGGCTACTTCGTTTGCGGTGCCGGAAAAATTTACCACGAAAGCTACAAGCGCCGCGAAGACTGGGACGATTACCTGACCAACGAAGGTGGCATGCCCAAGGTGCCCAAAGGCCAGAGCGATGGCGTGGGCGGCATCAAGTTCGCCGCGCTCGACTGCAAGGATGAAGACCTCAACGACTGGCACATCGTCAACTACTGCATCGACCAGCTCGGCAGGCCGCAGGAAAAACCCTTCTTCCTCGCCTGCGGCATTCACAAGCCGCACATGCCCTGGAACGTGCCAAAGAAGTACTACGACATGCACCCCCTCGACAAGATCGAACTGCCCCCTTACAAAAAGGACGATCTCGCTGATGTGCCGCCTGCGGGAGTGAAGATGGCCAAGCCCGATGGCGACCACGCTGCAATGATCAAAAGCGGCCGCTGGAAAGAGGCCGTCCAAGGCTACCTCGCCGCCGTCAGCTACACCGACATGCTCATCGGTCGTCTCATGGAGGCCTATGACAAAAGCCCGCACAAAGCCAACACCGCCATCGTCTTCTGGGGCGATCACGGCTGGCACCTCGGCGAAAAAGATCACTGGCGCAAATTCGCCCTCTGGGAGGAGGCCACCCGTGCCCCGCTCATCTGGGTCGTCCCCGGCCTGACCAAGCCAGGCAGCATCTGCGAGCGCACCGTCGATTTCACCTCCGTCTTCCCCACCCTCACCGACGTCTGCGGCCTGCCCGCGCCCGCACACCTCGACGGCAAAAGCATCAAGCCCCTCCTCGCCGACGCCTCTGCCGCCTGGGACACCCCCGCCGTCACCACCTTCGGTCGGAACAACCACGCCGTCCGCACCGAAGGCTGGCGCTACATCCATTATGCCGATGGCGATGAAGAACTCTACAACGAGTCCACCGATCCTTACGAATGGACCAACCTCGCCAAAGATCCGCAATACGTCGGCACCAAGGCCGAACTCGCCAAACACCTCCCCACCATCAACAATCCCGTGGCCGGCAACGAAAAGACAGCGGCAAAGAAGGAAAAAAAGCTGCTCAAAAAAGCCAAGGATAAGGAGTGATCCCCTGAGCACATGAAACCGCTCCGCATGCCGCAGGGCAGGTAGGGCCCCGCTGTGTCGGGGCCCAAATTTCGGGTCTGCCACATCGCAGGCGCAAAAAAAAGGTGCGCCGTCCTGACAACATGGAAAGGCAGAAGCAGCGACGGAGAATAGCCATCCCGCCTGTCTATCTAGACTCTCGTAATAGACTGCCACATTCATCTTGAAGGCCAAAGGCCTTCCGCATCATAGCGAAGGGATGCCGAGCCTCAGCGAGGCTTCCCTGGTACACTCTTTTCCGGGAAAGCAAAGCCAGTTTGCCCTTCGTAGCTTTAGCGAAGAATGGGCGCCTTCTTCACCCCACCGCGCCCTCCAGCAGCGTCTCACCGTCCCGCCGCCGCAGTCACAGCGCATCACCATCACCAGACGCTCTTCTCTACCACGTGCCATAAAGCCGGGGGCTTTTGCACAGACCCGTTTTCTACGGGTAATGGTATTAGGTTATGGTATCACGACTTCATCCGTGGTTAAAAATTCAGCACCTGCAAAACACTTTCACCACACTTCTGCTGGAAATCCGGCGAGGTGCCGCTACTCTCCTCGCATGATTCTGTCTCCCTTCGCTTGATCCCTCGGATCGTTTGAAGCCCCGGCCACGAAGCCGGGGAAAACAAACCATCGCATCCGCATCCGTCGCATTTGCCGCTGTCTAGGCGCGTCCCTGCGCGGGTCGATCAAGCCAGACCCCATCCCTTTTCAGAATCATGAACTTGCATCATGGGCGCGCCGCCGCGCGCCCGCAGGCCCCGGTCATGCCGGTGGTCCTTTCTGGCCGCGCCTGGACGGCGCGCCGCCTTCGTAACAACTGCTTCCGCCAGCACTGCCATGCCGCCGCCCGCAGCCGGCGTGTCATGGGCGTGCCGTGCTGGCGGGTTCTCGGCATGCGCCTCCTTACCGTGCTGGAGGCCCGTAGCCGTGTATTGTTTGACCTGCATCCCAAGGAACTCGGCGTCGTGCCTGCCATTGTTCGCCTCGCCGCCTATGCTCCGTCATGGGTGCGTCAGCCGGAAGACTGGCGGCCGGATCCTGCGCAGGATGCCCGCGCTCAGTGGGCTTCCTTCCTGCGCCACCTGCTGGCCTTGTATCCGGTGCCGGAGTTTCTCGACTCTGCATGGAACGTCTTCGGCCAGCCGAAGCATTTTGACCGCGACTGCTGGATTGCGGTGGCCCAGGGCCGTTCCTTGAAGGATGTGCCCGGCTTTCCCAGGAGCATCACCAGCCGTGTGCTGCATGCCACGCTCAACGGCGGTGAGGCCGCCGGCCTGGCCTCCGCCGTCTGGCGCGCCGAACTGGATGCAGCGGGCGCCGCGCCTGCGCTGCGGGAGGCGGTGATGACGCACCATGTGTTTCAAACCCTTGGCTGGCATGCTCTGGGGGCTAGGCTCGTGGAAAAGTTCGCCGCCGCTGCGGAGGCCTCTGTAGCCGCTCATTTCCCTCTGGTGGTGGACGCGTTGCACGCCATCGACGCACATCAGGGCCGTGCGCAGGCCGAGCAGTTGCTGCGGCTGCCGCTGTCCGCGCTCATGCGCCACGCGGTGAAGTTTCTCACCGGGCTGATGCAGGAGGAGGGGCATGACCTCACGGAGGAGCAGGTGCGTGCTGCGGCCGGGAGCGCGGAACTGCTGCGTCTCGCCGACAGGCGCTGGCGGCCCATGCTTGGTGGCATTCCCTTTGAAAGCCGCAGCGGCTGGGTGGACGGCCGTCCCATATGGCGCGTGGACGAGCTGTGCACCACGGACGCCCTCAAGGCGGAAGGGCGGGCCATGCAGCACTGCGTGTCCGGCTACACCGGCCGCTGCCGCAGCGGCAGATCCGCCATCTTCAGCGTCCGTTTTCTAAGACGGGAAAAGGCCGTCGTGGAAGCGCTTTCAGTGGCCACCATTGAGGTTGAGCAGGCCACACGGAAGATCGTGCAGATCAAGGCACCGCGTAACACTCACGCCGGTCAGAATGTCATGCGGATCATCGACGAATGGGCCGCCGCCAACCACCTGGAGCGTATGGAATAATTCCTCCGCCACGATTTCAGCGCCTGAAAAGAGTCTCCCTCTCCTCGCCCCTGCCTCGCTGAAACACATTCTGCTACCTTCGGGGAATCGCAGCGAAGCGAAGATAGACTGCCGAAGGCAGCCCGAAGGGCGAACGAAGTGAGTCAAAGGGCTGGGGTGAGGGGAAATCCAAAGCCTGCGGGAGCAGTTCACCGCCTATGACCACGACATCACTCCTCCTGCCACCGCTCGCTAGATAGAAGCCCTCCAGCCTCCTCGTTTGCCTGCACGAACATGCAATCATTCACGCGCACCCTTCTCATCACGCTGAGCCTCCTCTCTGCCGCGCACGCCACCGACGCGTCGCGGCAGATAGACACGCTCCTCGCCAAAGACTGGCAGCAGCACAAGCTCACCGCCAATCCTCCTGCGAGCGATGAGACCCTCGTCCGCCGCCTCTACCTCGACATCATCGGCCGCATCCCCACCCTTCAAGAGTCACAGGCCTTCCTCACCAGCACCGACAAAAACAAGCGCGCCAAGCTCATCGACCAGCTTCTTGCCAGCGACGGCTACAATCAGCGCATGTTCCACTTTTGGGCGGACCTGTTGCGCGTGCAGACCCGCTCCAACGGCGGGCAAGGAGACATGACCTCAAAGCCCTACCTCGAGCACGTCAAACAGCGCATCCGCGATAACATGCCCTATGACGCCTTCGTGCGCGAGCTCCTAACCGCGCAGGGAAAGGTCTGGGACAATCCTGCCATCGGCTACTACATGCGCGACATCGGCATGCCGCTGGACAACCTCGCCAACACCACCCGCGTCTTCCTCGGCACCCGCATCGAGTGTGCGCAATGCCACAACCACCCCTTCGACAAATGGACGCAGATGCAGTTCTACCAGATGGCCGCCTTCACCTACCCGCTGGAAACGAACTTCACGGGAATCGCCCAGCAGAAAGGCGCAATTGAATTGATGGTGCAGGCAAGAAAGAAGCCCGAGCTGGAACCCTCCACTCGCAACATGGGCCGTGTGTTTGAAAACCTTGGTGACTTCGTCCGCTACAGCAAAGTGCAGGCCCTTCCCACCCGCCTGCTCAAGCTCCCGCACGACTACCAATACCCCGATGCCAAACCGAAGGATGTCATCTCACCTCTGACCATGCTGGGCAAATCCGTGAAATGCGAGCCCACGGGGGAAACGGTCAAAGCCTTTGCCGATTGGATGACCTCTCCCGAGAACCCACGCTTCACCACCGTGATCGCCAATCGTCTCTGGAAGAAAGCCTTCGGGGTCGGCTTGATCGAGCCTGTCGATGAAATTCTCGACAGCACCGTGGCATCAAATCCCGCGCTCATGAAACATCTGGAGCAGTTCATGCGCGACTGCCGCTATGATGTAAAGGCCTACCAGCGCGCGCTGTACAATACCCAGGCCTACCAAAACGAAGTCTCACGCGCAGAACTCCTGCCCGGCGAAGTCTGCCACTTCACCGGCCCATTGCTCCGCCGCATGACCGCGGAGCAGATCTACGATTCCTTCGTCACCCTCATCCAGCCCACGCCAGATCTTCCGCGCAGGCACGGCATCGACAGCGAGATGGCGCAAAAAATCGTCTACCGCGGCAAGCTCAGCGATGCACTCGACCTGCTGAGCTCGCAGGAAATCTTCGATGGTGCCGCCAAGGCCTCCGAAGGTTACGAACGCATCGCCGCACGTTCCAAGGTGCTGCGCGAGCAATACACCGCCGCTCAGAAGGCCAAGGACAAGCCCTTGCTCGAAAAACTCAATCTCGAAATCCGCTCCCTGGAATTCACCGCACGCACCGGCATTCACGACTACGTTGTCGTCCCCGCCGTGGCCCGCCTTTACACGCAAAAGACCGGCAAGCCCGCTCCGCCGCCCATTCCAGTAAAGGCTCCCACGCTCGAAGACCTCAAAAAAGCCGGCCAAAATCGCGCCTACATCGACGTGCCCGGCTACGACATCGACCAGGCCATTCCGCGCGAGGAAGCAGCCGCCGAACAGGCGCGCGAATCTCTCTTCCGTGACGAGATCAAACGCTTCGGCATCACTGACACGGACGTCTACCTCAAGTCACGCCGCGCTCAGGCCCGCGAATGGCCCCGCGCCGCCGATCTCGAGTCTCCAGCCCCTCGCGGCCACTACCTGCGCGAATTCGGCCAGAGCGATCGCGACATCATCGACAACGCCAACTCTGACGCCAGCATGCCCCAGGCCCTCGTCCTGATGAACAGCGAACTGTTTCAAAGCATCCTCAAGCCGCACACTCAGCTCAAGCTCAACCTCGCTGCCGCGAAATATCCTGACGAACAGCTCGCCGCTGCATACCAGACCCTCCTCTCACGCTCGCCCACGGCTGCTGAGAAGTCAGCCTGGGTCAAAGCAGAGCAGTCAGGCCTGAACATCGAAGACCTCGTCTTTGCGCTGATCAATACGCAGCAGTTCATCTTTGTGCGTTGAGGGGAAAACTCTGTTGATAACACCACGCCGCACCCTTCGTGATAGTGGGCCCATGAAACCTGCCCCCGTTTCCCGCCGTCATTTCCTGCACGCCGCCCTTGCCGGTGGCGCGGTAAGCCAAAGTCCGCTCATCGCGGCTGACGCGGCTCCAAAAGCAGGCATGTTCTCCGAACCCGCTCACGAGATCCCCCTGGCGCAGGATGCCGACGTGATCGTCTGCGGTGCCGGACCCGCAGGCGTCACAGCAGCCATCACAGCCGCACGCGCAGGCGCAAAGGTACGCCTGTTTGAATGGCGTGGCTGCCTCGGCGGCATCTGGACGGCGGGCCTCCTGGGATACTTCCTCGATTTCAACAAACCCGGCTTTGCCAAAGAGCTGCGCGACAAACTCGATGCACGCGGCGCCCGCGCGAACTCCACCAGCGCGAGCCGCTTCTGCTACGATCCTGAAGCACTCAAACTCCTGCTCGAAGAGCTCTGCATGGAAGCCGGCGTGAAATTCCAATATCACACCAAAGTCTGTGCTGCGTTCCGCGAAGGCAAGCGCCTCACCACCATCGTTACCGAATCCAAATCGGGTCGCCAGGCATGGAAAGCCCCCGTCTTCATCGATACCACAGGCGATGGCGATCTCGGCTTCCAAGCAGGCTGCGCCTTCGAAATTGGCGAAGCCGCCGAGTGTCCCTGCCAGCCCCTTTCTCTCAATGCCCTGCTCGTCGTAAAAGATGTCGAAAAGCTCCGCGAGTTCGTGCGCTTCGGCCAGCCGCTGCCCGGCGAAAACACAGACGGTGAAAAGAAAAAGCGCATCAAGGACGCCATCGTCAGCACCGGTCATTTCCCCTCCTACGCAGGCGCCACCCTCTGGCATGTGAGTGGAAATCTCGTCTTTGCCATGATGAATCAGGAATTCGGCATCAAGCCCTGGGACGCCGCCGAGATCACCGCAGCCACCGTGCGTGCTCGCGCAGAAATGAACCTCATGGTCAATGGTCTTCGTGGCCTCGGTGGCCCATGGGAAGGCATCCAAATCGTCGCCACTGCCGAGCAGATCGGCGTGCGTGACGGCCGCCGCATCGTCGGACGTTACGTCGTGAACAAGGAAGACCTCATCAAAGGCGCGCGCTACGATGACGCCGTGGTGCGTGCCACCTTCGGCGTGGACATCCATGCCACCACCGCGGATTTTAACCAAAAAGCCGCGATTCATTCCACCAACATCAAGGTCAAGCCCTACGACATCCCATTGCGCGCCCTGATCGCCAAAGAAGTCGATGGCCTCATGATGGCCGGGCGCTGCATCAGCGGCGATTTCATCGCTCACGCGAGCTACCGCGTGACCGGCAATGCCGTCGGCATGGGCGAAGGAGCCGGTGTCATTGCCGCCCTCGCCGCGACCTCCAAACGCCTGCCGCACGAAGTTCCCTGGAGCGAAGGCGAGGCCAAGCTGAAGGCGATGGGCCAGCGCGTTTAAATCACTGCAATGATCGTATGCTCGGACCGTCCACCCACTTGGGCGGGATCATGATCTGGCGCGGCACAGCGGGTACACCATGCTCGTGCTGCGAAAGCTGCGTCACGATCAAATCAACCGCCGCCGCCGCGAGATGTTCGCGCTGCTGGTAAATGCCCGCAAACTCCTGCATCTTGGGCGTCCAGTCATGCGCCACAAAACCGATGTCCTGCGGCACACGCAGACCGAGCCGCCGCAGCCAGTTGGGCACATGCGTGTCGAAAGTGATCAGCGCATCCGGCTCGTATTCACGCATCCATTTGGCAAACGCGTCGAATCCTTTGCTGATGTCATTGCTCGGAAACAGCAGCAGCGGCACCCGGTCCTCAGGCAGGAGGCTCTGCTGCCAGTGAAACAAGCCACCACTGTAGCCAAACTGCGAGCGGTTCACGATCCACTTCGTCACCGCCACACCGATCCTCTTATAACCACGCGCGCTGAGTTGATCCGCCGCCATGTGAATGCCCAGCGTCATGTTCCCCGCACACATGTGCAGCGCCGGGCTGCTCATCGCATTGCCAAAGGTCACCGCAGCAAAGGGTGAGAAGTCCATCTTGCTGCACGGTAGTTGCATGCTCTGTGGCGATACGATCACGCCCTCGATGCCGCGCGCGTGCAGGATCTTCTGCAACCGCTTGGGTGTGAGCCCGTCCCTGCCCAGCCAGAACTCCTCCACAGCGTAGCCATGGCCATGCGCACGGCTGCGGATGTCATCGATTGGCACGTATTGATACGAAGGACCGAGTAAACCATCCTGCGGCACATCCTCACGGATCACGGCGATCACGGCGCGCACCCGCTGCTGCTTCTTGCCGCGCACCACCTGCATCATGCGCGCCAGGTGCGGGTCGGGCTGGTAGTTCAGCCGCTTCGCCTCCTTTAGTACCAGCTCACGCTTCTCGGCGGAAACCTTGGGCGCTCCGCGCAGCACGCGGGACACGGTCATCAATGAAAAGCCGGTCGCACGGGCGATGTCTTTGAGCGTGGGAGCGGTGGTGACGGGCATGGTGATAAAAGGCAGACGTAAAGACAACCTCAGGGCCCCGAGGTGGGACGGAGCTCGAAGCTACAGATCAGCCAGCGTCGCCGTGAGCAGCCTCCAGAACTTCTGCGTCGAAGAAACGCTCGCACATTCTTTCTCAGAATGCGCCTCGTGGATGTTTGGACCGAATGAAATCATGTCGAGGCCGGGATACGCCAAGGAGATGACGCCACACTCGAGTCCGGCATGGCAGGCGCCCACCTGTACCTCATGGCTGAAGAGCTCGCGGTAGAGCTTTTTCATCTTGTCCAAAATGGGCGAGGTGGCGCTCGGACTCCAACCCGGATACGGATCGCCAGAGTGAACCTCTGCGCCGATGAGTTCAAACGGCGCACGGAAGGCATGGGCGACATCTGTCTTGCTCGACTCCACGGAGCTGCGCTGCAGGCTGCCCCACTCGGCTTTGCCGCCGCCGAGTTCGATCGTGGAAAAGTTGGAAGAAGCCTCCACCAGTCCGGGCACGACAGGACTCATGCGATAGACGCCGTTGACCACGGCCTGCATGGCCAGAAGGAGGTGCTTCTGATGCTCTGGGCTCATCGTTTGCACACTGGAGCCTTCGATCTTCACTGGTGTCGTGGTAATGCTCAGTCCCGGTTCGATGAGGTGAAACTCCTCGCGGATGCCAGCGGCCTCACGCTGAAAGCTCTCATCAAATCGAGATTGATTCAAAATGACCACCTGCGCCACGCATTGCGCCGGGATGGCGTTGCGTGCGCTGCCGCCGCGCATCGTACAAAGAGCTGCGACATCCTCGCCGCAGGCATTGAGAAGGCGCGTCATGAGTTTGATCGCATTCGCACGCCCTTCGTGAATCTGCAGACCAGAATGTCCGCCGCGCAGGCCGGTGATCTGGATCGCTAACACGGGCGCGGCGAAGTCATGGACTGTTTCGGTGTATTCAAAACGGCCGGTCGTGTCGATGCCGCCTGCACAGCCAATGGTGAAAGTATCGTCCTCTTCGGAGTCGAGATTCAGCATGGTTTTGCCTGTCAGCAGTCCAGGCTGCAATCCCAGGGCACCGCCCATGCCCTGCTCTTCATCCAGGGTGAAGAGCGCTTCGATGGGCGGATGGGACAAATCCTGCGCAGCCAGCACGGCCAGGATCGCGGCGGCGCCAAGGCCATTGTCAGCGCCCAGCGTCGTCCCGCGTGCCCGCACCCAGTCACCATCCACCCACATCTCGATGCCCTGCCGGTCAAAATCAAAATTCAGTCCATCAGCAGCTTTATGCACCATGTCCAGATGCGCCTGCATGATGACGGGTGGGTGGCCCAGCCGGTCTGCCGATGCAGGTTTTTTAATGATCACATTACCTGCGCTGTCGAGCTGTGCCGCTAGGCCATGGCGCGTGGCGAATCCCAAAACGAAACCCACGACTCGCTCCTCGCGTTTGGATGGGCGCGGCACGGCATTGAGATCGGCAAAACAGTTCCAGAGAGCTTTGGGTTCGAGGGCGCGGATGTCGGAGGATGGCATAAAGGGGGGGATCGATGGAAGATGAAATCAGGCTGCGGCGGACAAGGTCACACTTCGAGCAGGTTCGGCTGCGAAACAAGCTGGAGTGGTATCATAACACTTCATCGACCGATTCCACCGCGAAATGACAGCGCGCTTCACGTTTGATAAGCCAATGATTTTCCGTCAGCTCTGCTTTCTTCTCTTCCTCGTCGCCACATGTGCGTGTGCCACCGAGCCTTTCGCCGAACGCCGCCAAACCTGGCAGGGCATTCCCGGACTGGAACGCACCGCCAAAGGCCGCGTTTTTTCATCTTGGTTCACCGGTGGTTCGAAAGAACCGTCCCCGGAGAACATCGTGCTGTTCTGCTATAGCGATGATCAGGCAAAAACCTTCACGCATCCGCAAATCATGGCGGAGCCCAAGAACGGCACTCGGTGCTTTGATCCCACCTTGTGGATCGACCCCAAAGGCCGCCTTTGGTACGTCTTCAATCGCGGCAACAAGGACACCGCCGTGCATGACGTCCACGCACGCATCTGCGACGATCCCGATGCCACCCCACTCGTCTTTGGTGCCGAGTTCCGCGTGGGCTACGATGGCCCCTATGCCTTCCGCATGAACAAGCCCACGGTGCTTTCTACCGGTGAATGGATCATGCCCGTCACGCATGCCACCGAGCCGGTCCACGACTGGTTTGCAGGGCCGAAACAACTGCAAGGCGTCGGCATCTCCACGGATGAGGGAAAGACATGGAAACTGCACGGTGCCCTCAAAGCCCCCGAGTGGGCTCTGGAGTGCATGATCACTGAACTGAAGGATGGCCGTCTCTGGCTGCTCACCCGCACTGGCGGTGGCTTCCTGTGGGAAAGTCATTCCTCAGACAAAGGCCGCACTTGGACCGAGGCCAAAGCCAGCTCCATTCCGAATCCCGGCTCCCGCTTCTTCATCCGCCGCGTCGCGTCAGGCAATCTCCTGCTTGTGAATCACCACGGCTTCACTGGCAAGACACGCAGCCATCTAACCGCCCAGATCTCCACCGACGACGGCCAGACTTGGAACGAAGGCCTGCTGTTGGATGAGCGCAAAGGCGTGTCCTATCCCGATGGCATGCAGGATCGCGAGGGTCTCATCTGGATCACGTATGACCGCGACCGCCAGGGCGAAGGCGAGATCCTCCTCGCGAAGTTCCGTGAGGAAGATGTCCTCGCCTGTAAAAATGCCTCCGGCGCGGTGAGTCTGAAACAAACAATCAGCAAACTGGGGAAGCCCCAAGTTGTGCCTGCCAAGTGGGATCCGGCGCTGGCAGGTGACATCGTCATGCAGCGCCTCGTGAACACCTCCTCGCCGCGCGTGAAGGGTGCGCATGATGCGGAGTTTGTGTGCGTCGGTGAGCGCGCCTACATCGTGACCGAAGCCAATGACGTGAGGGCAGGGGAGAGCGCAGGCTGGCCTGAAATTTACGCGACGCTCTCCATTGTGAACCTCAAGACGCTTGCTTTGGAAAAAGTGATCGACTTTGCCAGGGGCGAACAACGCTTTGAGAACGAGACTCTGCCAGTCGGCGCATGCTTTGTACCGCGCATCCTGCAGAAAGATGCAAACTCTCTGCGCTGCTACTTCACTAGCGAAGATCCCGGAAAGCGGCAGTCACAGATGTGGTATCGCGATTTTGATCTGAAGTCCGGCGACTTCATGCCCACGATTCACAAGGCAAAGCTGAAGACTGCGGCGGGCACCTTTGACTTCCAGCCCCAGTATTTTCATGCCGATGCTGCGGCGCAGGGCTTTGCCAAGAAGGCCTTGGACTCATCATTCTTCATCTTTGATTCGTTCAAGCAGTTCGACGGCAATACCTACGTCGCCCTGAACAATTTCAGTGGCAAACAGAACGCTCTGGCGCGGGTGCATGAGGATCTGGAGACCTTTGAGGTGCTCGGGCACTACAATGAACCACAGTCGGAAGCCTTGAGCGAATCTGCCGTGAACCGTCTGCCCGACGGCACCTGGATGGCCATCTGCCGCAACGACAAGGGAAACTATCATTTCACCACCAGTGCCGATGGCAAAACATGGAGCGTGGGCATGCCGCTGCCCATCGTGCCGAACGGTGCGAACTCGAAACCCACCTTCGACAAGTTTGGCGGCGTCTACTACCTCGGCTGGCAGGAGTCCACCCGCATCCAGGACGTGGGCCGCAGCGTCTTCAACGTGGACGTCTCGCGCGATGGCAAAACGTGGGAGCGCAAATACCGCTTCGAGACGCCGCAGTCCTTTCAATATCCGACCTTTCACGAACACGACGGAGTGATCTGGCTCGTCGTGACGCGGGGCGACAAAGACGCGAGCCGTAAGGAGCGCATCATGTTCGGCAAACTCGAAGACGTGGGACAGTTCGAGCCGCAGGCAGGAAAAAAGCGCATCGTCTGGCCCGCACCACCGCCGGAGGAAGCTGCGGTGATGAAGGTGGGTGTGAAGCTCTTCACGGATCGTGACTACGTGATTGAAGCCTTGTTCGAGCAGCTCAACGGCCTGCCGTTTTTGCGCACAGGCATCGAGAAGGTTGACGCGGAAGTCACCAAGCCGGGCACTCTGTATGCACTCACGCCGTCCCTTCGACCGCAGGCTGCGAGCCAGGAAGCAGCACTCGCCAGCGCCGGTTTCACGAAGGTGGATGCACCCGAGGTGCAGCTTTTCCCCGGAGAGATCAATCGCGTGAGCCTTTACCGCAAAGAGGTCAAGGCGGGTGAACAGCTTCACTTCAAAAAGCTGGTGCTGCTCATCAGCGGCACCGGAGCGGCGCTGCGCGAAATCCATCCTTGATCAACTCCACATCCTCCTGGTATCACCGAACATGATCCGCTTTCTCAACTGGTTTAATAATCTCTATCCCGTGTGGCTCGTGAGCCTCGCGACGCTCGCGTTCTTCTTCCCGCAGACCATGCTGTGGTTCGACAAGCCGTGGATCTTCTGGTCGCTCGCGGCCTCCATGCTCGGCATGGGGCTCACGTTGAGCATTGATGACTTCAAGGCCATCGCACGCATGCCTGGCAGCGTGGCGCTCGGCTTCGTTGCACAGTACACGATCATGCCGCTCACCGGCTGGCTGGTTGCTACACTGCTGAAACTTGAGCCCGGACTCGCGGTGGGCATCATCCTTGTGGCCAGCTGTCCCGGCGGCATGGCCTCCAACATGATCAGCTATCTTGCCCGGGCAAATGTGGCGCTCTCTGTGGTGCTCACCCTCGCATCCACCCTGCTGGCCTTTTTCTTCACCCCCATGTGGACCAGCTCGCTGGCCGGAAAATATGTGCCGGTGGATGCCTGGGGCCTGTGCCTGTCAGCATTGCAGCTCACAGTCGCTCCAGTCGTGCTGGGTGTGCTCATTCGCTGGAAGCTGCCGCGCACTGCCGATCAAATCGGTGCCTGCGGCCCCACCGTCGCCGTCCTGGCTTTTACCCTGGTGAGCGGTGGGATCGTGGCCGCCAGTGCCGATGCCGTTGCCTCACACTTTGGCCGTCTGGCTCTCGCTGCGTTTCTGCTGCATGTCATTGGCTTCGTGGTCGGCTACCTCATCCCCAAAGTACTGCGGTATCCTGAATCTGTCGCTCGCACTGTCAGCATCGAGGTGGGCATGCAAAACGGCGGCATGGCAGCTGCGCTCGCACGTGAGCACTTTCCCTTGTTGCCACTTGCTGCTGCAGCCGCCGTCTTCAGCGGTGTGATGCAAAACATCGTCGGAGGCCTCATGGCCGCCTGGTGGAAGCGCCGCACGCCGGATGCCTGACCGACCATGAGCCGACGCGACATCTATTACTGGAAATGCGACCGTCCTGCGGCGTTTCACGGCACGCAGATCCGCGGAGCGCCAGATGCTGAGATCGAGCGGCAGCTTGGCGAGGCTTTGCAGCGGCACTTCGTCACGCAGGTCGTTGAGCTGAGCACAGGAATCGGTCAGGGCAATCACCTCACCTGGAATGCCAGGGTGGCTGGACAAGCGATGTTCCTGCGTGTCGAAAACGGCCCTGAAAAGGACGGTCAGCTTGCCGTGGAGTCGGCACTTCTGGCGAGGGTGCGTGACGCCGGAGTGATGACGCCTCGGGTTTATGCCTGCGATGCTTCGCGCTCTCGTGTCCCATTCGCCTGGCAGGCCATGGAGCGCATCTTTGACCCTGATCTCAATCACTGGTTCAAGCAGGGCCGTATCGATGTGCGATGCATCGCCTTCGGTATTGGCGAGGCAGTGGCGAAATGGCAGGCGATCAAGCTGCCGGGCTTTGGAATCCTGGATGAGTCGATGTGTGGCTATCATGCCACCTACGCCGACTACTTCCATCTTCGCCTCGATCAACATCTGGCCTTCCTCGTGACCCGCGGCTTCATCACGCAATCTCAGAGCGACGAAATTCGCGCCGAGATCGATAATCATCAGTCGCTCCTCCAACTCGACGCCGGCTGCTTCGTTCACAAAGACCTCGCCCTCTGGAACATCCTCGGCAGCGAAAGCGAGATCTCGGCCTTCATCGACTTTGACGACGCCATCAGCGGCGATCCCATGGACGACCTCTCGCTCCTGGCCTGCTTCCATGACGATGCGTTTCTGCGCCGGGCCTTCGAGGGTTATCAAAGCATCCGGGCCTTCCCTCCCGATTACCTGCGCCGCTTCTGGCTGCATCTGCTGCGCAACATGATCGTCAAAGCCGTGATCCGCGTGGGTGCGGGCTACTTTGACCGTGACGCTGGCTTCTTCCTCATCTCCTCTGGCGCCTCCGGTCAGTCCCTGCGCGAATTCACCCATTCACGTCTCGACCTCGCACTGGAGGGCTTGCGCAACTCCAGCAGCATCGACATTCTTCGACCATGAAAACTCACATTGGTACCTTTCTTTCCATCGGCTCACCTGCGGTCACTGAACTTGCCGCCGAGTGTGGCTTCGACTGGGTTTTGATCGATCTGGAGCATGGCTGCGAATCCGAAGCCGCGCTGCCAGATCAACTGCGCGCTCTGCGTGGCAGCGACACCCTTGCCATCGTGCGTGTGAGCGCCCCGCATCCAGATCTGATCGCCCGCGTCCTCGACTGGGGCGCGCAGGGCATCATGGTGCCGCATGTAAACACAGTCGCGGAGGCGCGGCATTGTGTGGATGCGGCCTATTATCCTCCGCAGGGCCATCGCGGCGTGTCACGCACCGTGCGCGCCTATGGCTATGGCATGCGTCTTCCAGACGGAGCCATGCCCAAACCCATCATCCTTGCCCAGATCGAAACCGCCGAGGCGGTGGCGAATGCAGCTCAAATCGCCGCCGTGGAGGGCATCGATGCGCTCTTCATCGGTCCTGCGGATTTGTCCTTCGACCTCAAGGCTCAGCAGTCACCTCGCAGCTACGACGACTGCGTCAACAGCATCGTCAAAGCCGCCAAAGACCACGGCAAAGGCTGTGGCATCCTCGTGCGGCATGCCGATGACAAGGAAAAGCTCAAAGCCTTGGGCTTCACCTGGATTGCCATGGATTCGGACCTCTCGCTGGTGCGCGAAGGCTTCAAACGGAACCTCGCCACGGCGCGGGCTTGGTGAAAAAGTCTGACTTTTTCCTGTTCAAAGGCGTTTCCCCTATAATCTCGCCTCCCCCATGAACGCATCCCCCCAAATCAAATCCAAAATCGTCGAACTCTGCGAAACCCTCGTGGCCGACAGCGACGTGAAAAATGCCCGCGAAAAAGCGGAAGCCTTCCTCGCCAATGAGGAAGCAGTGTCGCTCTACCGTGAGATGGCCACGCTCGGCCGCGCCTTGCACCAGAAGCAGCACAACGGCGAAGAGCCCAGCGGAGAAGAAATTTCCCGCTTCACCGATCTGCAGGATCAGTGCGATGCCAACACCGCCATCCTCAGCTTCATCGAAGCCCAGGACGTGCTTCGTGGCATCGCCGAAGTGGTGACAAGCTTCGTCGGCAAAAGCCTTGAGCGCGGTGCCGTGCCTGCCGAATCCGAAGTGTTCTCCAAAGGTTGTGGCGAAGGCTGCGGCTGCCACTAATCACCGAAAGGGTATGAAAGCGTTCGCTCTGATCGCCACGCTGCTGTTTTGCGCCTCGTCTTTCGCGGGCGAGGCCAAAACGGTGAAGCTGCTTACCATTGGCAACAGCTTCTCCGCCAATGCCACGCATTACCTCGGCGATCTGGCGAAGGCGGGAGGGCACACGCTCATCCATCAGCCTCTGGTCATCGGCGGTGCCTCATTTCAGGTGCACGCCGAGAAAGCTCAGAAGCATGAAGCAGACCCGAAGGACAAAGCGGGTCTTTACACCAGCGGCCGCGGTTTGAAGGAAAACCTCGAGCTGCAAAAGTGGGACTACGTCACCATCCAGCAGGCCAGCATCAAGAGCCACGACTTCGCCACCTATCAGCCCTACGCAGGCTGGTTGCGCGACTACGTCTCCAAACACGCTCCGCAGGCAAAGCTGCTGGTGCATGAAACCTGGGAGTACCGGAAAGACGATGTGCGCTTCACCAAGACTTCCGGCAAACCAGGCGAACCCAAAACGCAGCAGGAAATGTACTCCGGTCTGCGCGCCGCCTATGACAAAATCGCCGCCGAATTCGGGGCTGGCATCATCCCTACCGGTGACGCTTTCCATCTCGCCGACACCGATCCGAGTTGGGCCTATCAAACCGACACCACCTTTGATCCTAAGACCGCCAAGCAGCCCGAATTGCCGAATCAGACACACTCCCTGCACGTCGGCTGGCGCTGGGCCAAGCCCAAAAATGGTGGTAAAATCGCACTCGGCATGGACGGCCATCACGCCAGCATGATGGGCGAATACCTCGGTGCATGCGTCTGGTACGAGGTGCTGTTTGGCGAGAGTGCCTTGGGCAACACCTTCATGCCCAAGGGGCTGGATCCGACGGACGCCCGTTATTTACAGGAGACCGCGCATCGCGCCGTGATCGAGCGGACAAAATGATGTCCAAAATGAGAGCGGCGTGTTCTTATGAGAGCCATGACTCGCCTCGTCTCGCTTCTCTTTGCACTCAGTTTCTCAGCACATGCCGCCACGGAAGCGGATGTCATTGTCTATGGAGCCACCCCGGGCGGCTTCTGCGCAGCCATCGCCGCAGCGCGTGAGGGTGCATCTGTCATCCTGCTTGAGCCCACCGCCCATGTCGGCGGCGTAAACACCGGCGGCCTCTGTTTCAGCGACTCCAATCAAACGGTGCGCAGCACGGTTCTTGGCCTCTTCGAGGAATGGCATGCGCGCATCGAAAAAGACTATCAGATGCGCGGTGTTGCACTGCCTTACACCGTAAGTGACAAAGACCACAAACCCTGGACCTATGAGCCCCATATAGCGGCAAAGATCACGCAGCAGATGCTGGATGAAGCAGGAGTGAAGGTGCTGACGAAGCGGGTTTTGCAATCAGTGGCAAAGGAAGGCAAACACATCACAAAACTGGTCACGACTGACGGTGACTTTGCCGCCAAGGTGTTCGTGGATTGCACCTATGAAGGAGATTTGATGGCTGCCGCCGGAGTAAGCTGGACGATTGGCCGCGAAAGCAGGCAGGAGTTCGGCGAACCCCTCGCCGGAAAGCAGTATTCGAAGGCAAAGCTCCCAATCTCCGGTCTCGATACCGCTGGCAAACCGCTGCCTCTGATCACGACGACTGACGCTGGTGCCGATGAGGCCGGCGACAAGAACGTGATGGTCTACAGCTTCCGTCTGTGCGTCACCAAAGATCCGGAAAACCGCGTGCCGTTTCCACAGCCTGCACATTATGACCCCGCACGCTTTGAAGTCGTGCGGCGCTACTTTGCGGAGGAAAAGAGACCGCATCTGCTCTGGGATCTGTATCCGCTGCCGGGCAACAAGTTTGATGCAAACAACGGCATCGGGAAGCAGTTCTCCATGGGCCTCGTCGGTGCCTGCAACGGCTGGAGCGAAGCGGACGAGACCGGACGCGTGAAGATCTGGGAGGCTCACAAACAGTACACCCTGGAGATGCATCATTTCCTCAGCACCGATCCCGCCGTGCCGGAACCGCTGCGGCAGCAGATGGCGGAGATCGGCCTCTGCCGGGATGAATTTCCTGACTATGACCACTGGTCCCCGCAACTTTACGTGCGCGAAGGGCGGCGCATGATCGGCGAATACGTCGTCTCGCAGAAAGACATCATGGACGAGCCGAAGAAGGACGATCCCATCATTGTGTCATCGTTCCCCATCGATTCGCACGACTGCCAGCGAGTGGGCACAAAGGATATGGTTTTGGACGAGGGCACCATCATGCCTGTGCGTATGACCGGTCGGCGGCATGGCTATCCTTATCACATCCCATATCGCGCCATCACGCCAAAATCTGCTGAGTGTGACAACCTGCTGGTGCCCGTTGCACTGTCTTGCACCCATGTGGGCATTTCTTCCATTCGTGTGGAGCCGACGTGGATGATTCTCGGCCAGAGCGCGGGCATTGCAGCCGCTGTAAGTGCGAAACAAAACATCGCCGTGCAAAAGCTGCCTTATCCCGCATTGCGTGAGCGTCTGCTGGCACAGAAGCAGGTGCTCGAATTGCCCGTGCTGCCGGATGTTCCACCCGAAGCCAAAGGGGTGATGAACGTCGATCCAAAAAGCCTGCCCGGTATTGTGCTTGATGATTCGCAGGCTGAACTCAAAGGCCAGTGGGGCCGCTCTTCCGGCTTCAAGCCGCATATCGGCACTGGCTATCTGCATGATGACAAACGCGCCGACGGCCAGTCCATCGCCATCTTTCACTGCAAAGCGCCCAAGACAGGCCACTACGAAATTCGCATGGCTTATTCACCCCATGAGACGCGTGCCAAAAAAGTGCCATTGACGATTCAATGCGGAGGGCGAAAGACAGATCTCACTGTTGATCAAACGCTGCCGCTGGCCGCAGGAGAGGCGTTTCGCACCATCGGCAGCGTGCAGCTTGATGGCGGTGTTGAAACAGTCATCACTATCAGCAATACCGGCACAGAAGGGTTCGTCATTCTGGATGCGCTGCAACTTATCGAGTCGAACAACTGAAACACCCACAATGAAGACCTTTTTCTTTGCTTGCCTGATCTGCGTCACCCACCTCAACGCGGCGGACATCGTGGTGTATGGAGGAGTGCCCTGTGGCATTGCGGCATCCATCGTGGCGGCACGTGAAGGGGCCAAGGTGGTGCTTGTTGAGCCGACGAAGCATGTCGGCGGTTTGAGCACGAGCGGCATCAACACCGCCGAGAGCGAGCACATGCTGAAATGGACCATCGGCGGCTTTGCGGATGAATTTTACCGCCGTCTCGGCGCCCACTACCAGACCGGTGGACCGGAGTATTTCTTTGAGTCCAGTGTTGCCGAAAAAATCTATCTCGAAATGCTGCGCGAGGCGGGGGTGGAGGTGCGTTATGGTGCGTCGGTGAATACGGTGGAAAAAGAAGGAGCGCGCATCACTGCGGTCACCCTCACGGATGGTTCCAAGCTTCAGGCGAAAGTCTTCATCGACGCGGGTTACGAAGGTGATCTTATGGCGCGTGCGGGTGTCAAATACGCAGTCGGTCGCGAGGCAAAGGCGGAGTTTGGCGAAGAAGCTGCGGGCGTCCGTTTTGACAAGACAGCGCGCCAAGCCCGGACGGTGGATGAAATTGGAATGTTGCTGCCAGGCATCAGTGCGTGGGCCAAAGATTTGCATGAAGGCGATGCCCATCGTGCACCGATGAACTACAATTTCCGCCTCACGGTGGCAAAGGACCCCAAGCTGCAGGTGCCCATCCCCTCGCCGAAACATTACGACGAAAAGCGTTACGCATTGCTGGCCAGCTGGTTCCGCGATCAGACCCAGCAAAAAAAGCCGGTGAAGCTTGCGGACATCATCGACCTATACGGACGTAGAAACGGCAAGTTCGAGATGAACAACAAGCAGTCCGCCATCTACTCCCTGGGACATTTTGGCGGACAGTTTGACTGGCCCAATGCCACGTACGAGGAGCGCGCCCGCATTTACCAGGACCACATGGATTACACGCTGGGTCTGCTGCATTTCCTCGCCACGGATGCCGCAGTACCTGCGAACGTGCAGGAGGAGATGAAGGCGCTGGGCCTCCACAAGGATGAGTTCACTGACAATGGCAACCTGCCCTATCAGCTCTACGTGCGCGAGGCGCGGCGGATGCGTGGCGAATATGTCGTGACGCAGCAGGATGTGCAGGAAGACCGCCGCAAGCCGGACAGCATCGGCATGAGCAGCCATTTCATCGATTGCCATCACGTTCAGCGCGTGGCCTTGAATGAAAACGAGTTCGTCAATGAAGGACGTATCTGGCGCATGGGTTATGCTTATCAGATTCCCTATCGGGCGCTGACTCCGAAAGCCTCCGAATGCACCAACCTGCTGGTTCCCGGTGCTGCCAGCTACACCCATGTGGCTTTTTGCACACTGCGGTTGGAGAGCGTGTGGATGATCACCGGTCACGCCGCAGGCATCGCCGCTGCGCTGGCGGTGAAGGACGATGTCGCTGTGCAGAAGGTGCCGCTGGCCCCATTGCAGGACAAGCTGCGCGCCCAGAAGCAGGTGGTCGATTTCATTCCCGGCCTGCCGGAGAAGTGTGAGCATCTCAACGGTCCGCCGGAATTTTAACGTTCAATTCAGTTTCACTGCCTCCCAACCATGCAAACCCGCCGTCATTTCATCGCCTCCGTCACCGCCGCGCTTGGTGGTTCTGTTTTTGCCGCGAATGGCAAGCCGAAGACCATTCTTTTGCAGTCTGCCTGGGATACCGTGAACATCGGTGACATCGGTCATACACCAGGAACCCTGCGTGTCATCGAAGAGCACCTGCCGGAGGTGAAGGTGGTGCTGTGGGCGATGAAGCTGGACGAGCGCGTCACCGTGATGCTCAAAACGCGGTTTCCCAAGGTGGAGATCCTGCAGGGCAGCCTCACAGGAAAAGGCGAAAAGGACGTGGCGCTGCGGCAGGCAATTGCCGGATGTGACCTTTTCATTCGCAACTCAGGCATGGGTCAGGACATCAGCTTCATGCAGTTTTGTCAAAAGGCAGGCAAACCCTACGGACTGTTTGGGCAATCGTATTTTGCCAGCATGGTGGAGGGCAAAGGTGCGGAAGAACGCATCGCCTTGCTGAATGCGGCTTCGTTCATCTACACGCGTGAAACCAAAACGCTGAGCATCCTCAAGAACGCAGGCATCAAAACGCCTGTGCTCGAATTTGGTCCGGATGGCTGCCTCGGCATCGATGTTCGCGATGACGAGCGCGGATTGGCGACCATGAAGAAGCTCGGGCTGAAAGAGCGGAAGTTCATCACCCTGCAACTGCGCACCAACACCGCCAAACTGCCCGGCGTGGATGACACCCGCACCCCGAAGCTCAACCCGCTGCATCCCACCGCTGAACAGATCGCCGATGATGAGCGTCGTGCGGCAAAGTATCGGGAACTGGTGACGATGTGGGTCAAGAAGACCGGGCACAAAGTGCTCATCGCCCCCGAGGTGAAGAAGGAGATGGAGCACAACAAGCGGCTCATTCACGATCCCCTGCCGCCGGAGATCCAGAAGCACGTGGTGAACCTGGAATACTTCTGGAACGCGGATGAAGCCGCCTCCATCTTTGCACGCGCCCATACCATCGTTTGTCACGAGCCGCATTCACCGATCATCGCCCTGGCCAACGGCACGCCGATCATCCACACCTATTCGGAGTTTCACTCTCCGAAGTGCTGGATGTTCAAAGACATCGGCCTTGAAGAGTGGCTGCTGGAAATGGACGAAACACCAGCAGACAAAATGGCGGAGACGCTGTTCACCATCGATTCTGACTACCCTGCGGCGCAGGCCAAAGTGAAGAAGGCCATGGGTTATGTGCATGAATGCTTCGGCAAGTCGATGCAGCACGTGAAGGGCATTTTGTCGGCAGCTTGAAGCATTCGCCGCATCTGTGCGTTATCAGCACGATGTTTCTGCGCTGCCATGCCCTCCTTTTTGTTGCCTTTTCGCTCTGTGCCCGGGCCGACATTAATTTGGTGAGTGAGGGAGAGGCAAGGGCGATCATCGTCACAGCAGATCATCCTACACAGGTGGTGTGGTACGCGGCTGAGGAGTTGGTGCGTCATCTGGAAAAGGGCACAGGGATACGACTGGAGGTCCACACGGAAAGCGCGGCCAACGTTAACTTGAATCAGCGCATTTACCTAGGCGACAGCCGAGCCGTACGTGAGGCGGGAATCGATGTGGGGAACCTTGCCGCGGAGGCATTTGTGCTACGGGTGAAGAATGACGCTGTGTTCATTGCTGGCAACGATGGCGGTGGAGATCCTTTGGATCCTGACACGCGTGCCGGCACGCTCTGGGGTGTTTATGAATGGTTGGACCGCGATCTGGGCGTGCGCTGGATCTGGCCGGGTGAACTGGGCACCCATGTGCCGAAGACGAAAACGGTGGTGGCAAAGAGCTGCGATGAAACCATCGCGCCGCGCCTGTTCCAGCGGCGGCTGCGTGCCGGGCTGGGATTTGAGAGCGAGCATCCGGCGCTGGGTTTTACGGCTGCCGCTTTCAAGCAGTTCAGCGAAGATCAAAGCGTGTATCTCAGGCGGCACCGCATGGGGCGGAGTTATCCGGTGAGTTATGGGCATGCTTTCACCGATTGGTGGGAGAAGGATGGCAAAGCACATCCTGAGTGGTTTCAACTGTTGGAGAGTGGCAAGCGCGGACCGAACAAGAAAAACAGTCGTTTCTCCATGTGCGTCTCCAATCCCGAACTTCAGCGTGAGCTCGTCGCCCGCTGGACCGCTAAGCGTCCTCCCAATGCCACGACGCCCGGATTCATCAATGCCTGTGAGAATGATATTCTCGGCCTCTGCACTTGCGACAAATGCCGAGCGCTGGATGGCGCTGCTCCTGGCGATTACCTGAAGTTTTACCCGCCCACTTCGAAGATGGCAGGTTCGCGCTTTGTCTCGGACCGCTATGCTCGGTTTTGGCTTGGTATCCAGCAGCAGGCTCCCACGGGGACAACTGTCGTTGGCTACGCCTACTTCAATTATTTCCAGGCACCGACGAGTGGCATCAAACTCAATCCGAACATCCTCATCGGTTACTGCCCGTCAGCAGGCTGGTTTCCGCGCTCGGCTGAAGAACACGCATGGATGAAGCAGCAGTGGGCGGACTGGCGCGGCACGGGGGCGCGGTTGTTCATGCGCACGAATCATCTGCTGGATGGGTACTGCATGCCCTTCATTTTCGCGCATCAGTTTGCCGATGAGTTCCATCACGCTGTGGAGAAGGGCATGGTCGCCACCGACTATGACTCGCTCACCGGCCACTGGGCCACGCAGGGTCCGAATCTCTACACTGCGGCGCGCCTGCATGTCCGGCCAGAGGCTTCGGCAGAAGAAGTTCTGGCGGAATATTATGCGGCTTTCGGCGCTGCTTCGGAGGCGGTGAAAAGCTATTTTTCCTATTGGGAAAATTACACTACCGGCAGTCGCGAGAAGATCAATCAGACGATGGAAGCACTGCAAGCTTCGCGCTGGCGGAGCTGGGCCAAGGCCGCGCATGTGCTGTATCCACCGGAATGTTTTGCGCCTGCGGTGGCCTTGCTGGAGCTGGCATCGCGTGCAGCAGGAAATGATGCGGAAGCAGCGGCTCGCGTGAGATTTCTCCAACTCGGTCTGCAGCATGCACAGCTTTGCACCCGCGTTTCCGCAGTGCCCACGCTCGCCACTCCCACCGCCACCCAAGACGAGATCAAACGTGCTGTGGATGAGCTGATCGCTTTTCGCCGCGCCCACGAACGGTCAGGCATCTGCAATTTCAACCACCTTGCCTGGGTAGAGGATTTGAGCTGGAAATTGTCCGAAGAAACCCGGCAGACCCCCGATTTGTATCCCTGATCCATGAACCCTTATTTCTCACGCCGCGCCTTTCTTCATCATCATGCACTCATTCTCGCCGGATTTGGCGCAGGAAAGCTGCTGGCGGCGGATGAGAATGCGAAACCGCTGCTGCGCGCCGGGTTGATGACGGACCTGCACTACGCAGACAAGGAACCGACGAAAACGAGATTCTACCGCGAAGCACTGGCGAAGCTGGATGAGGCAGTGGAAGCGATGAACCGCGAGAAAGCTGCATTCGTGGTCGAGCTGGGTGATTTCATCGATCAGGCGGATTCGGTGGAGCGTGAAATCGAATGGCTGAAGACGATGGAGTCGCACTTCACCAGGCTCACAATGCCGAGGCATTATGTGCTGGGAAACCACTGCGTGGGCACCTTGACGAAGCAGGAGTTTGCTGCTCACACGAAGGCGCCGGGAGGGCATGAGGTCTTCGAAGAAAACGGTGTGACGTTTTTGATTCTCGACGCCTGCTTCCGTGAAGATGGCACGCCGTATGAACGGAAGAACTTCAACTGGCAGGATGCCAACCTGCCCACGGAGGAACTGGCATGGCTGGAGGCTTCGCTGGCCAAGGCAGGCGGTCCGGTGATTGTATTCGCCCATCAACGGCTCGACATGGACAAGGCGCATTCGGTGCGCAATGCCGCCGAAGTGCGCGCACTGCTGGAGAAGTCCGGCAAAGTACTCGCTGTGTTCCAAGGCCACTCGCACAAGAACGACTACCAGCAGATCGCCGGCATCCACTACACCACGCTCGTCGCGATGGTGGAAGGCAGCGGTTTGGAAAACAACGGCTACTCGCTGCTCGACATCATGACTGATGGATCGCTGCGCTTGAATGGCTTCCGCAGGCAGGTAAACCGCGCTTTGAATCACGCATGAAATACATTCTCCTACTCCTGGCATTCACAAGCTCCGCGCTCGCGCTGGAGCCTGGCTTTGAGTCCCTATTCGACGGAAAAACCCTTGATGGCTGGAAGCATGATGGCAACTGGTCGGTGGTGAACGGCGAGATCGCACGCGTGAAGAAGGGCGGCTCATTGACCTATGAAAAGGCGAAGGTGCCGGATGATTTCGAGCTGCGCTTTGACTGGAAGGTGGCGAAGGGCTGCAACAGCGGTGTGTATTACCGGCCGGGTCAATATGAGTATCAGCTGCTCGACAACGCCAACAGTCCCTATGGCGAGAATCCGCGGCAAAGCGCTGGCTCACTGTTCTTCTGCATGTCCCCGACCAAGGATGTGGTGCGGCCCTTTGAGCAGTGGAATGAGGCGCGCGTCATCTGCAAGGGCAGCGTCATTCAGCATTGGTTAAATGGAGAGAAAGTGGTCGATTTTGACTATGCCGATTCGCGCTGGAAAGACGCCGTTAAACTGGTGAGCTATCGCGGCACGGATCTGGCAAAGCGGGGCAGCAATCTTTGGCTGCAGGATCATGGCGCCGATGTGTGGTTCAAGAACCTGCGCTGGCGTGCGATTCCAGCTGATGAGCCGCTGGTGAGCGAGAACCTCACGCCCATGCCCGTGCCGGAGGGGGCATTGAAAAAAGAAGAGGCGCGCATCCAGGAACTACTGAATCCCAAATCCAAGCCCGCGAAGAAATCTGCATGGCGGCACCAAGAGCTAAAACGCTTCAAAGCTGAGGAGGCGCATCAAGGCGTGGCAGTGGATGATATGCATTTTTATGCGATCACGAACTCGGCCATTGGCAAGTATCGCAAAGACAACGGGGAACGCGTTGGCGGCTGGAAGGAGGCAAAGGATGGACACATCAAGCATCTGAACGCAGGGCTCGTGCTTGATGGAAAGTTCTACTGTGCCCATTCGAACTATCCCGCTATGCCGATGACGAGCTCCGTGGAGATTTGGGATCCACAGACGATGCATCATTTGGAGTCTATTGACCTGACGGATGCCGACGGCTCGCTGACCTGGGTGGACCGTCGCGATGGAGTTTGGTACGCCTGCTTTGCGCAGTATGCGAAGACCGGTGATCCTGCGAAGACGCGGATCGTGATGTTTGATTCTCAGTGGAAGAAGCTCGGAGAACTGAAATTTCCGAGCGAAGCGGTGGCGAAGTTTGGCAAGAACAGCAGTTCTGGCGGCGGCTTTGGTCCTGCTGGGCATCTCTTCATCACCGGCCATGATGCGCAGGAGCTGTATGTGCTCGATCTCCCGGCCAAGGGTGACGTGTTGCTCTGGCAGAGCGCGATACCGATCAGTGCTCACGGCCAGGCCTTTGCTTGGGATCGCGGTGAAGCCGGCGTGCTGTATTCGATCGACCGGAAAACTTCAGAGGTGATTGTCTCACGAATTTCAAAGTCCTGATTTCACCGCCAATCGTAGAATGGGTCTTCCTGGCAAACTCTCATCCACACGATCATGAAACAAAAAGCATCCGCTCAATGGCAGGGGTCCCTTAAAGAAGGAACCGGAACTCTCAGCACCGGCTCCGGTGCGCTCACTGACAAACCCTACTCTTTCAAGACTCGCTTCGAAGGCGAGCAGGGGACGAATCCTGAGGAGCTCATTGGTGCGGCCCATGCGGGCTGCTTCTCGATGGCTTTCTCCATGATTCTGGGAGGCGCTGGATTTACCCCCGACAAGATCGATACCAGTGCCACCATCACTCTAGAGCCCAAAGACGGTGGCTTCGCTATCACGGCCAGCCATCTCGATGTGACGGCCGTCATCCCTGGCATCGACGACGCCACCTTTCAAGATCTCGCGGGCAAAGCCAAGGCGGGGTGTCCCGTCTCGAAGCTGCTGAATGCGACGATCACGATGGACGCGAAGCTGGCGTGACCCAGGCTGTGCATGAAGAAGATTTGCCAAGTCCGGTGTCATTGTGACACCGGACTTGGTCAGCTTTGCTGCAAGATGGCTTTCGTGCCCGGCTCCCACGTCAGACCCCAGTCAAGCATGGACTTCAAGATGGGGCGCAGAGCCTCGCCTTTTTCAGTGAGTTCGTAGGCCATGCGTTTCCCACCATCCGCAGTCGGAATCTGATGCACGACGCCTGATTCAAGCAGTCGTTCGAGACGGTCGCTGAGGATGTTGGTGGGGATTCCTTCGGGGGAGCTGACAAAGTCTTTGAAGCGGCTGCGGCCCAGCATGAGATCGCGGATGACGAGCAGCGTCCAGCGGTCACCAAACAGGTCCAGTGCACAGGACACAGGGCAGGGGGAGCGGCGTGAGGATGGCGGTGTCGCCTTGATCGGGCGTTTGGATGCTTTGGCCTTGGGCATGGGGGACTATGATTCCAAACACTTGCGTTTCAAAAGTAAAAGACTTGCATAATGCAAGTAATGCACAATTTTGCACCCATGAGCACCAGCACTGATCCTCAACTCGCCCCGCCGGGCGCCGGTCTGCCCATCATCGAACTCTGGGTTGCCCGGATGATGTTTGCGAGGACATGCCGTCGGGGCAGCCGCGAAGCCTTTGTTGCCAAGTTCAAGGAAGAACGTGCGGCGATCCGTGCACTGGTGGATTCCTGTCCAGCGGAGCAGCGGGGCGAGCGAGTGCTCATCAAGCGTTTGCGCGGTCTGGAGGACAGCAGCCGCAACTGGTCTGTGTGGATGACGCTGGAGCATCTGCGCATCATTCACATCGGTCTCATCCGGGTCATCAACGCACTCACTCATGGAAAGGTGCCGCCTGGCAAGGCAAGCACCGCGGCAGTCAAGCCGAGCGCCGCAGTGACAGCGGATGTCGAGGAGGGCTATGAGCGTTCCTGTGACAGCGTTATTGCCGCTATCACCGAGGCGCAGGATTTAAAGACTCAGCAGCGCTTTGAGCATCCGTGGTTCGGTTCGCTGGATGCTTTCGGCTGGGCGGCGATGGCGGGCACACATATGGGAGTTCATCGCGCGCAGATTCAAAGCATCCTGCTAGGATTGGGCCGATGAAGCAGCCTCTCTCGCTCACCACAGATCCCATCCCCCAGCTCATCTGGCGCATCGCGCTGCCGATGAGTGTCGGCATGTTTTTCAACACGATGTTCAACGTGGTGGACACGCTGTGCGCGGGCTGGCTGGGGACGGAGTCGCTGGCGGCGCTTTCGCTGTCGTTTCCGTTGTACTTTGTTGTGTTTGCCATGGGCAGCGGCATCAGCCAGGGCACCACGGCCCTGCTGGCGAATGCGCTGGGCGCGGGGCACGTGGCGGAAGCGCGCAGGGTGTTTGCGCAGTCGCTGGTGTTTGCCACCACGGCGGGTGTCCTGCTCTCCATCGTGGGCTGGCTGGTGGCCCCGGGGTTGTTTCGGCTGCTCGGTGCCGAGGGCAGTTATTTGAGCACCGTGCTGGATTACATACACGTGATCCTCGCTGGCGGGGTGTTCTTTTTGCTGCCGATGATTCTGAACTCAGCGCTGTCTGCCCAGGGCACCACCTGGGTGTATCGGAATTTTCTCATCGTCGGCTTCGTGGCGAACATCGTGCTCAATCCAGTGCTGATGTGGGGGTGGACGGGGTTGCCCGCACTGGGCGTGGCCGGCATCGCGCTGGCCACGGTGCTTGTGCAGATGGGTGGCGGGCTCTTTCTGTGGTCACATGTCAGCAGGGCGCACTATTGCCGCGATCTGCGACGGGATGATTTCAAGCCTGATCTGCAGGTGCTGCGGCGGATTGCAGGACAGGCTGTTCCAGCGGCGCTTAACATGCTCACCATTTCTCTGGGTGTATTCGTCATCACATGGTTTGTGAAGCACTTCGGCAAGGAAGCCGTGGCGGCCACAGGCATCGCCACTCGAGTCGAGCAGATTGTGCTCATGCCGGCCATCGGCCTGAATTCCGCGGTGCTGAGCATCGTGGGGCAGAACCACGGCGCAGGACTCCCACACCGCGTGCGCGAGGCCTGGGTAACGAATGTGAAAATCGGCGCTGGGTTGATGCTGCTCGGCGGCCTGCTCGTGTGGCTCTTGCGTGATCCTGCCATGAAGATGTTCAGCCAGGATCCGATCGTGATCGGGCATGGTCGGAACTACTTGCTCAGCTCATCGCTCACTCTTGCGGCCTATCCGATTCTGTTTGTCACCGTCTTTGCCATGCAGGGCATCAAACAGCCTGCCTATGGTCTGTGGATGGGCATCTACCGGCAGCTCGCCGCACCCGTGGTGGTGTTTCACACCCTGGCCTTCACGCTTGGGTGGGGGCTGTGGGGCGTGTGGTGGGGCATCTGCATCGTCACCTGGAGCGCCGCCCTTTTCGCGCTCGGCTGGGGATGGCGGAAGTTTTGAAGCATTTCTGTCGCTGGAGAAGAGCAGCGCCTGATTGACAAATTCGCGGCACCAGCGACGCATCCGTCATGTCTGCCAAACCTGATCCCGCCACGCTGCCTTGTAGTCCACTCGATGAAACCGCCGGCCTGAAATACTTCCCGCGCATGCTGGGCAAGATCCGCCTGCATGCCACAGGCAAGCTGTGGGAGGATTTGCATGCGAATCTGGGCAAAGGCAGTGACGGCAGCTGCGTCGGATTCCTGCATGTGAACTATGAAGATCTCAAGGCCCGCGTGCTGGAGGGGGGAACGGACGAGGAGATTTTGCACTGGTGTCAGGTGCACGGCCGCCCGCTGAATGACACCGACAAGCTCGTCTGGAACTACTACATTCTGAAACTCGGCATCAATGATCACATCACTGACATATTGGCAAAACGAAAAGCCGATGGCGGCCTCGGTGATCGTGACGACATCCAGACCATCACGAAATATATTGATGTGGATGAGGGAAGGCTGCCTTGAATGAGTGAAGAGGCATCACCACCGGTTTCATTCTGGCAGAGCGTGCGGCAGTCGTTGCGCGGTGCGGAGCAGCATGACTACACCGCGCTGCCTCTGAACCGCGCGGTCATCCTGCTCGCGGTGCCGATGGTGCTGGAGATGGTCATGGAGTCACTCTTCGCGGTGGCGGATGTGTTTTGGGTTTCCCATCTCGGAAAGGAGGCCGTGGCCGTCGTGGGACTCACGGAGTCGGTCATGACGCTCATTTATGCGGTGGCGATTGGCATATCGATTGCTGCCACGGCGATTATATCGCGTCGCATTGGTGAAAAGGAGCCGGAACTCGCAGCACAGGCGGCGGGACAGATCGTGCTTTTAGGTGTGCTGATAGCGACGGGACTGGGCATCGTGCTCGGGTATTTCGCCCCGGATATTCTGCGGCTGATGGGTGCGGATGAAGAGATCGTGACGCTGGGTTCCGGTTTTGCCCGCATGATGCTGGGTGGCAATGCCACGGTATTTTTGATCTTCCTCATCAACGCCATCTTTCGGGGTGCGGGTGATGCCGTGATCGCCATGCGGACTTTGTGGCTGGCGAATGCGCTGAACATCGTGCTGGGGCCATGCTTCATTTTCGGCTGGTGGATTTTTCCCGAACTGGGAGTTACGGGTGCAGCGGTGGCGACGAACATTGGTCGCGGCGTTGGCGTGCTGTATCAGCTCTGGCATCTCGCGGGGCATCACAGCCGCGTGAAAGTGCGCTGGCAGCATTTCAAACCGGAGCGGGAGGTGATTTCTGCGGTGCTGAGCAAGTCCGGAAGTGGCATCATCCAGCTTCTCATCAGCACCACGAGCTGGGTGGGGCTGTTCAAGATTCTCGCGCTCTTCGGCAGTGCGGCGCTGGCGGGTTATACGATTGCGATTCGCATTGTGGTCTTTGCGCTGATGCCCGCATGGGGTTTGGCAAATGCCGGGGCTACGTTGGTGGGGCAAAACCTCGGCGCAAAGAAGCCGGAGCGCGCGGAGGCGGCGGTCAAAATCGCCATGAAATTCGACGTCATCGTGTTGAGCATCGTGGGCATCTGCTTCGTACTGCTCGCGCATCCGTTGATCCGTCTTTTCACTGCGGATCCCGAAGTGGTGGCGTTCGGCACTCAGGCGCTATGGATCGTGAGCCTCGCCTTCCCGCTCTATGCGGCAGGCATGTGCTTTGAATCCGCCTTCAATGGTTCTGGTGATACCTGGACACCAGCCCGGCTGAATTTCATCTGCCTGTGGCTGGGGCAGATTCCCATTGCATGGGGGCTGGCAAAATCATGCGGATTTGGGCCTGTGGGCGCGTTCATCTCGGTCCCCATCTCCTACTCACTGCTTGCCATTTTTAGCGGGTTGCTTTTCAAACGGGGCCGGTGGAAAACACAGAAAGTTTGAATCCAGCCCTCCTTTTCGTTTCATGAAAAATCTCTTCTTCGGCCTGATCTCAATGGTTTGCGTGACCGCATCTGCCGCCGAGATCCAAAGCGCCGGCGCAGGCATTGAAATTTCCGCCGGCAGCCTCGGCAGTTTCACGTTGACCTATCCTGAGTTTGATCCGGTGCACAAACAGATCGAGGTGAAAGCGACCGGGACAAACGCGACGGTGCGCTATGAGGGCGGGGCTGAGTGTGCAGTTTCCATCAGCAAGGATGAGATCGACCTCTCATTTAAAGGTGTGCCAGCAGATGTGAAGTCATGGAAAATGTCCGTCCTTATTGACATCGGTTTCGCGAAAGGCGGCGAGTGGAAGATTGCAGACAAGGAAGGCAAGTTTCCGGCGGAAAAGTCTTCGCCACCCCATTTGGCTAGCCTGAACAGCACGAGCTTCCTGCTGAAGAATGCGCAGGGTCAGAGCCTGAGCTTCACCACGCCGGATTATTCGTTTCAGCAGCTCACGGACAATCGCGAGTGGAACTGGGCGATCTACAACTGGTTCTTCATGGTATCGTACAATAAGGACCAGCCAACGGCGAAAATTCGCATCACTTCAGATCTCGCTGCCGTCGCGAAGTTGATTGATCCCTTTGGTCAGAGCCTCAAAGATTCGTTCCCGAACAAGCTCAAAAGCCTGGAAGACCTGAAGGCTGATGTGGAGGCGGACAAGAGCTACTACTCAGGCATCGAAACGCCGAAGCTGGACCGTTTCGGCGGACAGCCCGGCAGTGGCGAGGCGCTGGGCCTGAAGAAGACCGGCTTCTTTCATGTGGAACAGAAGCAGGGCAAGGCATGGCTAGTTGATCCCGATGGGAACGCCTTCTTCCACCTCGGCATCTGCGGTTTCGCCCCGAGCGACGACTACACCTACGTCACAGGTCGTGAAGGCATCTACGAGTGGCTGCCAAAGGCAGAGGGCGAGTTTGCCAGTGCCTTCCGGCCCGGGGATGGGCATGCACATTTTTCTTTCTATCTAGCGAACGTGATCCGCAAGTTCGGCGCTCCCTATGACTATGAAACGCATGCTGCACGGATGATCGAGCGGGTGCGCAAGTGGGGCTTCAACTCCATCGGCGCGTTCAGTCCCACACCCGAGAAGGCGCATGTGAAGGCCGATTTCCCGTATGTGACCAGCCTGCCGATCAATGCCTGGGAGGGCGTGCCGCGCATCCCCGGCGTGCATGAGGTGTGGGATCCGTATGATGCTGCGACCGCACAAAAGATCACCGAAAACCTCGCGCGTGAGCTGCCTGCGCGCGCGAATGATCCGCTGCTCATCGGCTATTTCATCGTGAATGAGCCGCGTTACGATGAAATCTCACGCGTCGTTCCTTCCCTCACTGGTAAAGAAGCCTGCAAGCGGCGCCTGGTGGCGGTGCTGAAGGACAAGTACCATTCCATCAATGTCTTCAACAACGCATGGCAGCTCAAAGCGGCTTCCTTTGATGAATTGATCGATGTCGGGCTAGCGGTGACCACGGACGCGGCCAAAACCGACATGAAAGATTATGTGGGCGCGTTCATGGAAACCTACTTTGCGCAGATCGAAAAAGTGTTCCGCCAGCACGACCGAAATCACATGCTTCTGGGCAGTCGTCTGCAACCGGTGACGATGAATGACGAACGTCTCTGCCGCATCATGGGCAGGCATCTGGATGTGGTTTCCTACAACTATTATAGTTTCGGTGTGGATACGGAGGCGTTGAAGCGCTTCCACGAATGGACCGGCAACAAGCCAATGATGCTCAGCGAGTTCTTCTGGGCTTCTCCTAAGGACAGCGGGCTGGTGGGTGGGCGTGAGGTCAGCAGCCAGCAGGAGCGGGGACTGGCCTATCGCAACTACGTCGAGCAGAGCGCCTCCCTGGGTTTTGTCATTGGCATTGAGTGGTTCACCCTCATTGATCAGGCGACGACGGGCCGCTGGTTCAGCAAGTACAATGGGGAGAGCTACAACACCGGCCTCGTCAGCGTGGCTGACCGTCCTTGGAAGGACATGCTGGCTGAGATGATGAAGACAAACCACACCATCTATGATCTTCTGCTGGGCAAGCGCCCGCCGTTCGCCTGGGATGATCCCCGTTTCCGCGTCGAGGCAAAATAAGGCGGCTAGATCAAGGATGGTCATCCAGGTGCCAAGGATGCTCATCTGGTGCGAGTTGTGACTTGTGCTGGTGAAATGCAAGTCTCTTGGCTAAGATGTGGTTTATGCCATCCAAATCCAAAATCCTTCAGCTCGTGGCCAGCGGTGACCTGCGCCTTTCTGCCAATCAAACGTGCTGGCCAGCCCAGGCAGCCATGGAGGAGGCGCTGGGTGCCGCATTGAAGGCAGAGGGCTGGGAGGTCAAGCGTGCGCATGCTCTGGACACGTCGAAGAAGCACGGGTTCATCGATTCACAGCGGATGGGCATCGAGGTTTTTCGCGGCATCGATCCCGAGGCACCGCTGATCGTGGCGGAGGCAGTATGGCAGTACTCGCACCATGTGCTGGCGGGTTTGACCACACATCGCGGCCCGATTCTGACGGTGGCAAACTGGAGCGGCCAGTGGCCAGGACTGGTGGGCATGCTGAATTTGAATGGCTCGCTCACAAAAGCCGGCGTGAAATACTCCACGCTGTGGAGCGAAGACTTCACCGACACGTTTTTCAAAACCAAGCTCAAGCAGTGGCTCAAGACCGGCAGCATCACCCACGATCTCAGCCATGTGCAAAAGCTGGAGAAGGTGAAGGTGCCTGCAAAGCCTGCGGCGCTGGGCAAGGAGCTGGCTGCCACGCTGCGCGCAGACAAGGCCATCATGGGCATCTTTGATGAAGGCTGCATGGGCATGTTCAATGCCATCATTCCCGACCACGCACTGCATGCCTGTGGCGTGTTCAAGGAGCGCCTCAGCCAGTCCGCGCTCTATCATGAAGCCATGCAGGTGAGCGATTCGGACGCACTGGCCATCCACACCTGGGTGGTGAAGCACGGCATGACCTTCCAGCTCGGCGACAACCACGCCACTCAGCTCACGCGCGATCAGGTGAGGCTGCAATGCAAAATGTACGCTGCTGCCCTGCGCATCGCGGATGACTTCGGCTGCGACGCCATCGGCATCCAGTATCAGCAGGGGTTGAAGGATCTGCTGCCGGCGAGTGATCTCGTGGAAGGCATGCTCAACAATTCGGACCGTCCCCCGGTGAAATCGCGTGACCGCAAACGCACCCTGCTGGAAGGCCAGCCGCTGCTGCACTTCAATGAAGTGGACGAATGTGCCGGACTCGACGGCATGCTCACGCAGCGGGTGCATCGTGCCCTGCAGCAGCCGGTTGAGACGACACTGCATGACGTGCGCTGGGGAGAAAAGTACGAGAAGGACTACGTCTGGGTCTTCCTCATCAGTGGCGCGGCACCTCCTGCGCATTTTGCCGAAGGCTGGAAGAGCGCCGAGGGCTTCCGCCAGCCCGCGATGTACTTCCCCAGCGGCGGTTCCACTCTGCGTGGTATCTCCAAGCCGGGCGAGATTGTCTGGTCACGCATTTACGTGCAGGATGAAGCGCTGCACATGGACATCGGCCGCGGGTGTGTCGCCGATCTTCCGCGTGAAGAAACCGAGCGCCGCTGGCAGCTCACCACACCGCAGTGGCCGATCATGAGCGCGGTGACCTATGGCGTGAGCCGCGACCAGCTCATGGCCAAGCACCAGGCCAATCATGTCCAGGTTGCCTATGCCAATGACGCGAAGGCAGCGGACGACTGCATGTTTGCCAAGGCGGCGATGGCCCGTGCTCTGGGCATGCAGGTGAATGTGTGCGGCACTCTGTCGCGTTGATTGTTTTTCCCAACCATGAAGCTCCTCCAACCCCTCCTGCTTGCCTGTGTCTGCAGCCAGGCCTTTGCCGCTGACGGCCTCACGCCTCTCAAGTACAACAACCCCGGTCTCGTGGTCGATCTCGGTGTGGGTTTGTGGGCGTGGCCGCTGCCCATGGACTTCGATGGCGATGGCGATCTCGACCTCGTGGTGAACTGCCCCGACAAGCCCTACAACGGCACTTACTTCTTCGAGAACGCCAGCGGCGACACCGCCAAAAACAAGATGCCGGTGTTCAAGCCCGCCAAACGCATCAGTGCAGGAAAACAGAATGTGCAGGTCAGCTATGTGGACGGCAAGCCGCATGTGTTTTCGCCAGGCAAAGTATATCCTGACTTTCTCAAAACCGGTCTGGAGCATGAGCAGAAGCTGCCGGTGGATGCGAAAGTGCACCCCAACAAAGTACGCGGCGACATGTGGCGCGTGGTGGATTTCGATGGGGACGGCAACAACGACCTCATTGTCGGCGTCGATGACTGGACCGAGTACGGCTGGGACAACGCCTACAACGAAAACGGCCGCTGGATGAACGGCCCGCTGCGCGGATACGTGTATGTGCTGCGCAACACCGGCACGAATGACAAACCCGCCTACGACAAGCCGAAGAAAATCATGGCCACTGATCGCCCGGTGGAAACCTTCGGCTGGCCTTCACCCAACATGGCGGACTTCGATGGCGATGGTGATCTCGACCTGCTCTGCGGCGAGTTTCTCGACGGCTTCACCTATTTTCAAAACACCGGAACGCGCACGCAGCCGAAATATGCGCTTGGCGTCCGCCTGAAGGCAGACACGGGCCGCTATCTCACGATGGATCTGGAGATGATCACTCCCACCGCGATTGACTGGGATAAGGACGGCGATGTCGATCTCATCTGTGGCGACGAAGATGGCCGAGTGGCCCTCATCGAAAACACCGGCAAGCTCGATAACAAAGCGCCCGTTTTTGCCGAGCCCCGCTACTTCCTGCAGGAGGCGGATCAAGTGAAGTTTGGCGCGCTCGCGACGCCTGTCGGCTTCGACTGGGATGGCGATGGCGATACGGACATCATCTGCGGCAACACGGCAGGCTACGTCGGCTTCATTGAAAATCTCAGCGGCAAAGGCGTGGAGCAGCCAAAGTGGGCCGCACCCGTGCGCCTCGAAGCTGCGGGCAAGGTCATCCGTCCAATGGCCGGTGGCAATGGCAGCATCCAGGGGCCCTGCGAGGCCAAATGGGGCTACACCACGCAGACAGTGGCAGATTGGGATGGCGATGGACTGCCGGATCTCCTGCTGAACTCCATCCTCGGCAAAGTCGTGTGGTATAAAAACATCGGCACACGCCAAAAGCCGCAGCTTGCCGCAGCGCAGCCGGTGGAAGTCGAATGGAATGGGCCACAGCCTACGCTCGCCTATGGCTGGCTGCGTCCGGAAGGCAAGGCGCTGCTCACCCAGTGGCGCACCACACCTGTCGCTGTCGATTGGAACAAGGACGGCCTCACCGATCTCATCATGCTCGATCAGGAAGGCTACCTCGCGTTTTTTGAGCGGGCGAAGCAGAAGGGCAAACTCATCCTCAAGCACCCGCAGCGTGTTCTCTGCGCGGCTCCGGAAGTGCAAGCACCTGCGGCATCGGACAAGGCGGTCAAAGTGAAAACACCTGTGGCCATGAAGCCCGGCGAACCGCTGCGTCTGAATGCTGGCATCGCGGGAAAAAGCGGCAGGCGCAAGATCTGCATCATGGACTGGGACAAGGACGGCAAACTCGACATCCTGCTCAACTCCGCGAACGCCAACTTCATCCGCCAGACCTCCAGCAGCGATGGCAAATGGTTCTTCGCTGACATGGGCCTTCTCATCGATGCCAACATCGAGGGCCACGACGTGAGCCCCACCACGGTGGACTTCAACGCTGACGGCCTGCCGGATTTCGTCGGCGGCGCGGAGGACGGGCATCTCTATTACCTGCAGAATCCGCAGGCAAAATAGCTCGTTGCGCCCACAGACCGCGCTTTCCACGTGCTCGGTGCTGAGTAGTGAGAGACATGACTTGGATTGCAATCCTCTCCCTCAGCGCCGCAGGCTGCACTGCCGGTGCGATCAACGCCATTGCGGGTGGAGGCACGCTGCTGACGTTTCCGGTGCTGCTCATGTGCGGCACTCCACCCGTGCTGGCAAATGCGACGAGCACCGTGGGGCTGGTCATCGGCACGGCAGGCAGCATCTTGGGCTTTCGCGGACGTTTGAAGGCAATCCGCACGCTGCTGTGGAGCTTTGTTCCCATTTGTCTCATCGGTGCGGCCATCGGAAGCTGGTTGCTGACACAGACCAGCGACGATCAGTTCTCGAAGCTCATTCCCTTCCTCGTGCTGTTTGCCACTGTACTGTTTTTTCTTCAGGGCTTTCTGCGCAAGTCGGCCACGGAGGGGAAGGCGAAAGCTCTGTGGTTTTCCATCGCGCTGCAGCTGCCCGTGGCGATCTACGGTGCGTTTTTCGGCGCGGGCATCGGCATCCTGATGCTCGCGTCGTTCGGTTTCATGGGGATGACGAACATCCACGAGATGAACGCGCTGAAGAACATTCTCGGATCGCTGATCAACGTCATTGCGGCCGTGTGGTTCATCGCAGTCGGCATGGTCAATTGGCCGCAGGCGCTGGCCCTCACAGCGGGTGCGTTGATCGGCTACTACCTCGGCGCACACTTCTCCCAGCGCATCTCCCCGCAGAGAGTGAGGCATCTCATTACCGCCATAGGTTTAATTATTTCCGTGCTCATGTTCTGGAAGCAGTTTGGGTGACAAGCGCGAGTTTGATGTTGAATGCGTATAGTAGAATATATGAAAACCAGCATCCTGATGACTTGTGTTCTGTGTCTCATGACGCCCGGCTGCTCCCTCGTTACCGTGCCGGTTAAGACGGCCGGGAAAATTGTAACCACAACCGTTTCCACGACCGGCAAGGTCGTCACTGCACCTTTCGATGCAGTGGGCAGGGACAAAGCTGCCAAAAAAGAAAAAGCTGCCGAAGTAGAGCAGGAGGCCGAGTCGGCGCGATAGGGCGGACAAGGCGAGTAAAGTCAAAATAAGAACTCTCAAAACGGTTTGGCACCAATCAATTCAAGCCAGCTCACAGCTCCTTGATGCCGCCAGGTGAGGTTTACCACAAACTGCGTTGATTTGCCCCAGGGGAGCAGTGTTTCAAGGCGTTTGCTCAAGGCTTCATGCCGAGGAACGAAGGCATGCCCTTGTCCACTATCTGTCTCCACCTTGAAGCATTCGTATTCCGCATATCGCGGCGCCTCACTTCCAACGTAATGCATGCGGGAGAGCATGGCGATCAGGGTGAAATTTCCGGCCTGTGGCGTGATCAGAATATTTGATAAGTCATCTCCACGAGCATCACCAAGGAGCCAGTGGTTGATGGCTTCGCGAAATGGGTCCGGCATGCGTAGCTTAAAATCTTCCGGGATGACTGGCTTCATGAACATTTCCTCCACGGTCTTGCCGGTCTGCGGCAGGTGGTGCCTGCGGAAGATGGTGGGAGACGCCAGCCATAACTCCTCCTTCTCCCGGTCCCAGAAAATGATGAAACGCTCGTTTTGAATCGACAAGGGGGCAAAGGTGGTGACACCCGCGGCCCCATCATTCAGCCTGTCTTTGAGGGTGTAGCTGCGCATGCTTGAAAGGCCGTCCTTTCCCCGCATGGGCTTGGAATCGACACTGACAGTGTAACGCGAGTTCAGCTGAAGTGAGCGTCCGGCGGTGGTGAGGAATCGAGGATCCTCCTCCACAAACTGTGGAATGCGGGTCACAGGTTTCAGCCTCTCCATCTCGATTTGTTTCTCCAGCATGGTGATTTGCTCGCTCAAGGCCTTCATCTGCGGATGGTTTCGTCCGAGTGTTTGTCGGAGTTCGGACATCTGCTTTTGACAAAGGAGCAGCTCCTCCTGCAGTCTGTTTGCCCAGGCCGACATAAGGTCCTTGGATTTCGCAGGCGGCTGAACAGAAGCCATACTTTTCCCGGGAGAATGGGCGCCGAAATACCACACAACACCGGGAATGATGAGCAGCAGGAGCAGCATCAGCAGAATGATGAGCATCACTGCACAGCCGATGCGCTGGTGTTTAAACAAAACCCGGACCAGCCAGATGAGGCCGCCCACCACCAATGCCAGCACCAGGATTTGCAGACCAAACATACGGGCGCTGACTCCGAATGGTTCCTGAGGAGTGACGCTGGAGGAAACGGTGCTCGCCTTGGCCGGCAGTTCAAGCGTCACCGGCTGGCCCAGCAGACGACAAATGACAACAGCACTATTGGTGTTTGTTTTTGCAGAGATGAGGCTGGTCGTGAGAAGTTCGTTCTGGAGTTGTGTGTAATTGCAGTTGAGTTCCTTGGTATTTTCAGAGTCACCAATCTGTGTGTGAATTCGAACAAGGTCGTCTTTGAGGTGGGTGATTTCGATCCGTGCCTTCACCTCATAATCTTGAGAGGCCTGGTTCCACCGCATGCGGCTGGGCTGAGTGACATTGGCATATTCGATGCGCACTTCGCTCGCTTCCTGGGCGCTCACTATCCATTGAACGTAAAAGGAGGATGCAGTCCCGCTGTGCTCACCCATGATGAACACCCGGCTTGAAGCGCTGGCAGGCAAGTTGCGCGATTCCTTGTGACGCAGGATAAACAGCATCACCAGAATTCCTGCAATCAACAAGCCTAGCACCATGCCGAGCGCGCCCCGCCTTTTTTGAGGCCGCGGCGAAGCTGTATGCGCTTTTTCCACCTCCATTTTTCCGGGCATGGGTGTCACTGCTCCCGCGAGCTGCGTGCGGAACTCTGCCGCCGTGGCAAAGCGCAGTTCCGGTTTTGTTTCCAAAGCCCGCAGCACGATCTCATCCAGTCGCACGTCAATCTGCACACGCTTCGAAGGTGGTTCGAAATTGTCTTTCGGCAGCTCGCCCGTCAGCAGTTCGTAGAGAATCACGCCGAGTGAATAGATGTCTGCACGATGATCCACATGGCTCGTGTCACTGCGCTGCTCCGGTGCTGCATATGCCGGTGTGCCGAACGGCTGCGACAATGACTCGCCGCCATTCTCCGGTGTTGTTCCGATCATCTTGGCTATCCCAAAGTCCGCGATTTTCACGCGTCCTGTTTTGTCGAGCAGCAGGTTTTCCGGTTTGATGTCGCGATGCACGATGCCGTGCTCATGTGCATACTGCAGCGCCTCGCATACTGGTGGAACGATGGCCAGCGCCTGCTCCGGCGAGAACCGGCCCGCCTGCATGGCCTGACGCAGGTTGACGCCATCGATGTACTCCATCAGCAGGAAGAAATAGCCGCCGGCCTGACCGAAGTCGTGAATCGTGACAATGTGCGGATGATTCAGCGCGGCCAGTGCCTGCGCCTCCTTTTCGAAGCGTGCGGCGAACTTCGCGTCATTCGAGCGCTCAGGTGCCAGGAGCTTGAGAGCGACAAGACGGTTCAGTGTTTTCTGCCGGGCCTTGTAAACCACACCCATGCCACCACGACCAAGGCACTTGATGATTTCCAGCTGTGGAAAATGCGGAGCCAGTTCCTCCGGAGTCAGCGGTGCCTGCGGTGAAAGGGGAAGGGCATCCGGCGGCAGCGTTTCCGTCGCGAAATTCAATGCGGCAAGGCAACGCGGACACAGGCCCTGCGGGGCGTCGGCCGGCAGGGCGCCGCCGCATTTGGGGCATGGGGTGGATTCGTTACTCATCGCTTCCATGAGTAGTTCAGGGAGTTTGCAGCCGTGTTACAAGCGAATTCCCATCAAACGCAGCTCAGCACCGCGACCACGTGCTGCAACTCCATGTCCACATCCTCTCCTTCCGCCAGAGTGGAGGCGACGCTGGCACGGAACAGCTCACGGAAACGCTTGCGCAGCCGATGCACCGCCACGCGTGCCGCACCCTCGCTGCTGCCCATTTTGGCAGCCAGTTCCGGGTAGGAGATGCTGCCGCGATCAAGTGTGAGGCAATGTTTCAGCGCCTGAAAATCTCCTGCCTTCGATGATGCGGCAAATTCAGCCTCCAGACTGGTCAAGGTCTGCTCCAGGAGCGTCATCGCCCAGCGCCGTTCAAACATCGCATCCGGTGCCAGATCAGGCTCGCTCGCGAATCGACGCTCTGCATCTTCCGCATCCAGCGGTACATGCGTGATGTGTCCTCCGCGTTTCTGCGAGGAGCTTTTGTGCCATTCGTTGATGAGAAAGCGCTTCATCGCCACGAGGAGAAAAGTGCGAAAGCGTCCGTGCTCCGGCCCGGCGGCACGCAGCCAGTCCTTTTCCACCAATCGCGCAAAAAACTCCTGCGTCAGATCCTGCGCGTCATGCGGGGTGTGGCCATCGCGTCGCACATAGGCATACAGCGGATACCAATAAGACCGGCACAGCGTCTCCATGGCTTGCTTGGAATGCTGGTGCTTCGCCGCCAGCACGACGGACCAACGAGTGGTCGCAAACAGTGGGGAAGGAGAAGGGCTGGCTGGCATGTTGGCGGTGTTTCTTCAGGAAACGCGACCGCATGTTACATGCAAATCACACGAGCTGCCATGGGCTGCGCATCGGGCGTGTCAGCATGGCGGAAGCTTCTTCATCTCCGAGGATCTGCTCTTTCGCCGGATCCCAGCGGAGTTTGGAGCGGTTCAGCCGCAGGGAGATGTTGGCCAGATGCGCGATGGTAATGCTGCGGTGCGCATACTCAATCGGTGCGGCGGGTTTCACTCCATCACGAATGGCATCGATGAAGTTGCGGAAGTGATCCTTGCTCTCGTAGAGGCGGACATCGCTTTCGGCCAGCGGCTTGCGCAGCGAGTCGGGCTTGATCTCCAGTTTGCCCCGGGTGCAGAGAACACTGCCGTTTTCGCCTTCAAAGGAAATGCCTGAGCCGAAGTCCTGCTTGTCAGCCACGCGCACCGTGGTGCCGTCTTCGTAGCGATAGGCGAAGGAGAACGTCGGTGGTGTGGTATAGAGACTGCCTGCAGCGGGCCAGGTGGCCTTCAGGTCGAAAAACTCCACCGGGCCGCTCTCGTCCTGCCCCAGCGCCCATTGCACGATGTCGAGGTGATGCGCGCCGAAGTCGGTGATGTTGCCGCCGGAGTAGTCATACATCCAGCGCCAGTTCGAGTGCAGTCGTGCCGGACAAAAGGGGGCGTCAGGTGCTGGGCCGAGCCAGAAATCGTAATTCAATCCTTCCGGCACAAGCGCAGGCGCAGTGAGTGCCGCGCTGCCGTTGTTATCACGGTTGTCACTCGCCAGCCCGACACGGATTTGTGTCAGTTTGCCGATCCTGCCGTTGCGCACGTATTCACAGGCCATGCGGAAGTGGATGTCACTGCGCTGCTGGCTGCCGGTCTGCCAGACGACTTTGCTGTCGCGCACCACATCGCTCATGAAGCGGCCCTGCGCCACGGTCAGGCCCAGCGGCTTTTCGCAGTAGATGTTTTTTCCCGCCCGCGCCGCTGCCACGGCCATCAGCGCATGCCAGTGGTCCGGCGTGGCGATTTGCACGGCATCCACATCCTTGCGCGCGAGCACTTCCCGGAAATCCTCGTGCGTGCCGCAGCCCTGCGTGCCGTAAGTTTTGTCCACCAGACGCCGCGCCGGTTCGCGGCCCAGTGTTCCCGCCTTTTTGATGATGCCCTTGTTGTAGCGGTCGGATTCGCGCTCCACATCACACACCGCGATGACCTGGACACGCTCATCCTGCAGGAAATTTTTCACCACATCCGACCCGCGGCCACCGCAGCCGATCAGCGCGAGCGTCGTTCGGTTGGACGGTGCCACCGTGCCATTTTTCCCCAAGGCGGATGCCGGGATCAGCGTGGGAAAGCCCAGAGCCAAGGTTGCGGCGGAGCATTCCTGAAGGAATTGGCGGCGGGAGGAATGGGTTGAGGCTTTCATGGCTTTGAATATCAACGCATTGGCTAAAGCGATTCTTCAAGCAAGAGCCAAGGATTTAGCTCATGCGTAATCGGTTGAACAGTCTTAGTAATTAGACTGTTGAATAATAAAACAGTTGCATGACACGTTGGTGAATTTGGTTGACTATGAGCGGATAAAAATACTAGCATCCATCCGTTAATCCTGACGCGCCTCTGCCATGAAAACACACATCCTAGCCAGTCTGTGCCTCCTTGCCGTAGTTCCGGTGCTTTCTGCCCACGAATTTACCGACCTCCAAGGTCGCAAGCTCGACGCGGAGATTCTGGCAGCCTCCGGGGGGCAGGTCATGCTCAAACGAACGGCCGATGGCCGCACCTTCAATGTGGCCGCCAACAGTTTTACTCCAGCGGACCAGAAATTCATCTCGGACTGGGCGGATGCCAATACGAAGTACAGCTTTGACGTGACCTACACCAAGAAAAAGCTCAATCAGACCCGCACCAAGCGGGGGGCTGTGACTCATGAAGAGGAGACATGGATTTATAAAATCAACATCAGAAACCGCCTGCCCACTGCAATTGGTGACCTGCGTGTCGATTATTGGTGCTTCCGCCGGGAAGACTCAGGCAAAGGCAAAGGTGCGGCCCGCCTCGAAACTTCCGGCAGCAGCAAAGTGGAGACTGTCGCTGGCTCCGGTACGGCAACGGTGGACACCACGGAAATTATCCTGCACAAAGAAGAACTCGCGGGCGGCTATTACTGGGCCAATGGCGACAGCGCCATCCAGTCAGACGGCATGGGTGGTCTTGCCATCCGCATCTTTGATAAAAATGGCCGTGAGGTTCACAAGTGGGCGACCAAGGATGACCTGTTTGCTGCCGCTGTGGGCAAGCCACAGTCAAACGGTTCAAGGTCCCAGTCCAACGCAAGTCCGAAATAGTTCACGGCCCATCCTTGAATTTACGCGTTTCGCACGCTGATATGCAGCGCCGGGTGTTTTCACCCGGCGCTTTGTTTTGGACCCCGTCAAGCGCGCCACCAAACCTCGCGCCGTGAAGAAGGCTGCGAACCGCCAACCACCACCCCCTTCCGGGCGTGCGCGGGGGGATGCGCTCGGTCTGGTGGATCTGACTCTTGCCGCTGCCGAGTTTCAGCGAAAACTCACGCAGCCAGACCTGGTATTGGATCACGTCACACCGCAGGCCTTTGGGTTTGCGGCGGCGCTCATGGTTCGGCACGCGGAGAAGACCATGCCCGGGCGTCGCGTGTGGATCTTGTGCGCGGACGTGAAGACACAGGATCACGTGCATGCCGAACTCGGCGTCTGGCAGTGCCCCGCACTGTATTTCCCGCGCCTTGGCCAGGTGGTGAACGATGCCTTGATTGACCCCGAACTTCTGGCGGAGCGCGCGGGTGTGCTGGGCCGCATGATGGAGGGAGACGCGCCGGTCATGGTCCTGTGCGCGGAAAGTTTGGACGAGCCCGCTCCTGCGCTGGCCGAAATCTCCAGCCAGCGCCGCACGCTCAGCGTCGGCGCGAAGCTGGATGTGGAGGACCTGCTGCGTGATCTGAGCGAGGCAGGCTACGAGCGTGTGCCCGTCGTCACCGAGCGCGGTCAGTTCGCCCGTCGCGGCGGCATCGTGGACTTCTTCTCCTGGCAGGCGGAAGAGCCGTTGCGACTGGAGTTTTTCGATGACGAGATCGAATCGATTCGCGCTTTCGACCTGCACAATCAGTCATCCATCAAGCGGCTTGAGAGCGTGGGCGTCATTCTGCAGATGAATGACAATGCGGAGGAAGCCTCTCGGGTGCGGGAGCATCTGCATAAGGAAGATTTCATCGTCACCATTGATTGCGAGGGCGAGGCACACGCACGCATCCTCAGTGGTGCCGCTCCTGTTGAGGGCATGGAGGATTATTCAGCGGCGATTCATGAGAACCCGCTGGGAGTGTTCGATGCGTCTGACTTTGTTCTGCATGAAGCACGCCGTGAGCACTTCGCCCGTCAGATTCGCGAATGGCATGGCGATGGCTGGCGCACGGTCATTTTCTTCCATAACGAGGCCGAGCGTGAGCGCTTCGCGGAACTTCAAAACGGCCTTCCTGCCTCGCTTGAAACAAAGCTGGGTTTGTTGTATCGCGGCTTCACTGTGCCGGCGGCCAAACTGGCGGTGCTGACCGGTGCGGAAATTTTTGGCCGTCATCAAAACATCCGCCGTGTGCGCGGCTCGAAACTCGATGAAGCCGAAGTGCTGCGCAAGGCGCGCGATGTGATGCGCGATCTGCGTGAAGGCGACATCGTCGTGCATGCCGAGCATGGAGTGGCACGTTTTGGCGGCGTTGAGGTGCGTGATTCTGGCAAACGCGAGGAGGTGCTCGTGCTGCATTACGCCGAGGGTGCCAAGCTCTTTGTGCCTGTGGCTCACACGCATCTGGTCACGCGTTACGTCGGGGTAGGTGGCAAAGCACCCGCCTTGAGCAAGCTCAGCGAAGCACGCTGGCAGAAGACGCGCAAAAGCGCCGAAAAAAGCGTCGAGGACTTCGCCGTGCGCATGCTCAGCGTGGCCGCAGAACGGCAGACGCTGAAGGCCTATTCGCACCAGCCCGACACGAAGTGGCAGGTCGAGTTCGAGGAATCATTTTTATACCGCGAAACTCCAGACCAGCTCCGCAGTGTGGAGGAGATCAAACGCGACATGGAAGCTGAAAAACCCATGGACCGCCTGCTGTGTGCCGACGTCGGCTTCGGCAAAACAGAGGTCGCTATTCGTGCTGCTTTCAAAGCGGTCATGGGTGGCCGCCAGGTGGCGATCCTTGTGCCCACCACGGTGCTGGCACGCCAGCATTGGGAGAATATTCGCCAGCGCATGAGCGAGTTTCCCGTGTCCGTCGAAATGCTCTGCCGCCTCACGCCGCCGAACCGCGAACGGGAAATCCTGCGGGGCATCACTGAGGGCACGGTGGACATCGTCGTCGGTACGCACCGCGTCATTTCCAAAGACGTCCGCTTCAAAAACCTCGGCCTCGCCGTGATCGATGAGGAGCAGCGCTTCGGTGTGAAGCACAAAGAGAAATTCAAGGACCTCTTCCGCCTCGTCGATGTGCTCACGCTTAGCGCCACGCCGATTCCACGCACGCTTTACCTCGCGCTCATGGGCATGCGTGACATGAGCACCATCGAGACACCGCCGCCGAACAAGCAGGCCGTGCAGACGATGATCTGCCCCTACGACGAGCGCACGATCAAGCAGGCCGTCGAGGCGGAGATCGAGCGTGGCGGGCAGGTCTTCTTTCTACACAACCGCGTGATGACCATCGAAAAAGTCGCGCAGCGCATTCGCGATCTCTGCCCGAAGGCCCGCGTGATCATCGGCCATGGCCAGATGGACAGCGAGCTGCTGGAGGACGTGATGCACACCTTTGTCGATGGCGGGGCGGATGTGCTTGTCTGCACCACCATCATCGAAAGCGGCGTCGATATTCCCAATGCGAACACCATCATCATCGATCGCGCGGACCGCTTCGGGCTGGCGGATCTGTATCAGCTGCGCGGGCGTGTCGGCCGCAGTGGTGTGCAGGCCTATGCTTATCTGCTGCTGCCGCAGGATGCGGTGACCGCAGGCGATGCGCGCAAGCGCGTGAACGCCATCAAGCAGTACGCCGGTCTCGGCAGCGGCTTCAAAATCGCCCTGCGCGATCTGGAGATCCGCGGCGCGGGCAATCTGCTCGGCACCGAGCAGAGCGGGCACATCGCCGCCGTCGGTTTTGATCTTTACTGCCAGATGCTCAAACAAAGCGTCGCTCGCATGCAGGGCCGCCGCGTGGCGCGCCCGGTGGAGGTCGGGTTGCGTTCAGACTTCCTTGTCATGAACGAGGCCATGATGGTGCAGGCGGAAAAACACGCCACACCGGCCTTCCTGCCTTCCACCTTCATCGAAGACCTCAAGCTGCGCATCACCGCCTACCGCCAGGTTGGCGAGATCATGACCCGCAAGGAGCTTGAGGAACTGGAAGCCCAGTGGCGTGACCAGTTTGGCGAAAAACTTCCTCACGCCGTGCAGAACCTGCTCACCTGCGCCGCCATCCGCCTCGCTGCGGCACACGCCGGCATCAGCGATGTTGAAATCAAAGACCGCAAGCTCATGCTCACGCGCAATGGCAAGTTCGTCATGATCCACGGCAAGTTCCCCCGCCTCAGCTCGCGCGAAGGGCACAAACAGCTCGCCGAAACGTTGGAGATGCTGCGGACGCTGTGATCAGACGTGGTTCGACAGCTCCGTGTCGAAAAGCTTTTGTCCAGTGGTATCCCCAAGCTCATAAAACTGCTTGAGCCGTCCCGGAAAAAACGGCGAGGGGCGTGAATGATTCGTGGTAATGATGGTGAGTTTTTTGCCGTGCAGGCGTGCCAGTTCTATCCGATCGTTCAGGATCTGGCGGTTCATGGAGGCATGAGTCGCGGCGATGGTGGCCATTAGCCGGGCCAGGGGCATCACCGGTGGCTTTCCTTGTGGCTGGTCGATGCGGTGAATGATGATGTGATCAATGTCGTCATCTGTGAACCAGGGATCGATCGGCGACTCATGAGCGACACCACCGTCGGTGCACATGCGGTTTTCAAACTCAAGCGGCGTGAAGAGCATCGGCACGCAGGAGCTGGCCGCCATCGCCGTGGCCAGCGGCCCGCTGCGGACGAAAAGGGTTTCTTGTTTTGACAGATCGCTCAAGGCGATCAGCAATCGGGGGTTCGACAAAGTTTCGATGGTCCGCGTGCCGACGATCGATTCGAAATGAGTGATGGCCCCCCGTGGGTCGAAAAGGCCGGGATGACGACAGAAAAAGCTGCCAATGAGCTGGTGCCAGAGCCACTTGGTGCGCATGGCAAAAGACAGATGGAGGCGCGGACTGAGCACCGCCTGTCGGATGACTCCCTGCTCCAGCCCTGCGGCGTAGAGACCGGCGGTGATGGCACCGGCTGAAGAGCCGGAAACGGCTACCGGACGCACCCCCAGCGCATGCAGCCGCGCCAGGAAGCCTGCATGCGTGGCGTAGCCCATGAACGAGGCTCCGAGGGCGATGGCGATGCGCGGTGGTGAACTCATGCGCACTGCGCCTCCGGCGCGATGATGGCGGAATGCTTGGCGCGCAGGAAGATCACACCTCCGACGATGCCCCAGAACAGATTGAAGATCCAGCCTGCCAGAGAGGCAGAGACGCCCACAGCCTCCGGCACATTCGCCAGACCTGCCAGCAGGGCCTCGAAAGTGCGCTCACGCACACCGAGCCCGGAGATGGAAACCGGCAGTGAGGCCGCTGCATCCACGATCGGCATGGCCGTTAGCACGTCCAGCACAGGTGCCGCGCCGCCCACCGCGCGCAGGCCGCAGTAAAAGCTCATGAAAAAAGCCGCATGCATGCCGGTGGAAACGATCGCCGCCGAAAGGGTGCGCTGCCAGAGCCGGGCGGCCACTTCATGAATCCGCGAGAGGCGTGCAATGAGGCCGGCCAGCCTGGGATTGCCCATGGTGCGCGGAAACGCGCGCCGTCCCCAGGCCAGCAGGCTGGGTTTGAAGGAAAACCAGCTGATCACCAGGCACACCAGCGCTCCGCCGACATACATGGCATAACCCGTGATCAGCATGCGCAGGTCATGGCCGATTTCATTCCAGTGAGAGGCCCGCGTCAGCATGCAGACCGCGAACAAGACGGCCACGGAGATAAGACCCGTGAGATGATCCAGCACGAGCGACACACTGACCGGCATCGTCTGTCCGGGCAGACGCCGGGAAAGTGACATGATCTTGTAGGTGTCTCCCCCCACCACGCCGACGGAACTGATGTTGAAGAAAGCGCTGACGATTTCCGTGGACAGTACGATATGGAACGGCAGATCCGGCACCTGGCCGCGCAAAATGATGTGCCAGCGCAGGGCTGCCAGAAACAGCGAGAGAAACGCAAAGGAGATCCCGGTCAGCGCCCAAGGCCAGTTCGTCACCAGGGCGCGCAGGCGCGGAAAAATGTCAGCGATGAGATCATGCTCCCGAAACAGCAGCGCAAGCAGCACTCCGCTGATGAGCAGACGCAGGGAGATGGAGATGAGGCGTTTCAAAACGCAGGGCTAGGGCAGGGAAGTCACGCTGCCGCCTTTTGGTCCACGGCCTCAGCGATCGAGTTCACACTCTGCAGGATGCGCTTGGCCTGATCCTGATCGGCCATTTTAAAGCCAAAGTGTTTTTCGATCATCACCACGAGCTGAAGGGCGTCCACGGAATCGAGGCCGATGCCTGCGGGTCCAAAGAGAGGGGTGTCATCGCCGATTTCATCTGCGGCCATGTCGAGCATGAGTTCGCTGATCATTAGTTCCTTGAGGCGCTGGCGGGTCGGCATGCAGGGGATACGTTTCGTAGGGTCTAGAGGGTAGGCTAAAGGAGGCCTCCGTCAATTTTTAGGGTCGAACCAGTGATATAGCTCGCATCCGGGCTCGCAAGGAAGAAAACTGCCGCTGCAATCTCCGCCGGTTTGGCAAAACGGCGCATGGGGAGCTGCATTTTGAGCGCTTTGAGGTGCTCCGGGGTCCAGTCGGCCGGCAGTCCTCCCTCAATATAGCCGGGGCAGACCACATTCACGGTGATGCCCATCCGGGCTGATTCTTTGGCCAGACTTTGTGTCAGGCCGATCACTCCAGCCTTGGCGGCGGCGTAGTTGGTTTGTCCCGCCGGCGAAGAAATGGCGCTGAGCGAGGCGATGTTCACGATCCGCCCCTGCCGCTCCCGCATCATCCCCGGCAAAACCGCCTGGCACCCGTGGAAAACGGCGTTCAGGTTGGCATCCAAAACGCGCGACCACTGATCCTGCGCCATGTTGGCCAGCAGCGCATCTTCATGGAAGCCGGCGTTGTTGATCAGGACGCCGAGAGGTGCGGCTTTGGTTTCGATTTCGGTCACTGCTGCCTTCCAATCGTCAGCAGAGGTAATTTCGAGTGTCACTAAATTTGCACGGTCCGAAAATCGTCCGGCCAGCTCCTGCGCCCGCTCCCGTCGCTCACGCACTCCGAGAAACACACGGCAGTCTTCCTCCCGTGTCAGGAAAAATTCGGCAATGGCAAGGCCCAGCGCTCCGTTCGCGCCGGTGATCAAAATACTACGACTCATCGTCAAGCATTGGAGTTCGCCGGGAGGAGTTGCAAGTCACTTCCTCGCCCCACTCCAGACCTGCGGCGATCGGACGCCCGGCCGTGCCTCACCGCCGGGGACCACGATTTGGTCCTTCCAGCGCACGGCATTGGTCGTGACGAGCGAAAAGGGCACCTCGCCCGCCTGGCTCCACGTCTGCGTTTTGACGTCGAAGACCAGAATCGACCTTGGGAATCCGGGATGCTTTTCCTTGGGCTCGAAATTGACGTTGGCTCCGTCATCACCGCCCAGAATGTAGATCTTGCCATCGATCACGGGAGCCGGATTCGGAGCCGCCACGGCCACGCGGGGCATGTCCGGCAGCTTTTTCCAGCCGGTGGCCGGTTCGTAAGCCCACGCATCGTTCAGCCATTCGCGCTCGGGCTTGCCATCCTTTCCCGCATGCAATGCCGCCCCGCTGAACAGGTGAACCATTCCATCCACCGCAGCCATGCAGGCCAGGATGCGTGGCTTGCCAGGGCAGGGGGGCAGTTCCCGCCACGCTGCGCCGGGCTGTTTCAGATCGAGCGACCAAAACGTGCTCATAGCTGTCGTCGCCGTCGGTGTTTCGATTCCACCGCAAATGTAGACCACACCCTCGCTCTCGCACCCGCACATGAAGGCGCAGGGCTTTGGCAGCGGTGGCAGTGGGCCGGCTTTTGGCACCCAGAACACCTCACGGAAGTGCTCCGTGGCATTGCCACCGCCAAGGACGATCCAGCCGGCGGGAGTCGTGATGCCCACCCCGTAGCCGTTGGGTTGGGGCAGTTTTCCCACCACCCGCCAGGTTCCGTCGGGCTTCTCCAGCGCGAAGAGCGTGTCATACCACACCTTCGTGCCTCCCTCCCATGGCATCTTGTCGATGAAATGCGTGCCCCCGGCGACCATGAGCGTGCCATCCACCACCCCGGCAAACGAACCGGCGAAACCGCGCTCATCAGGCAGAGCAGGCAGTGGCGTCCATTGCAAATCGGCGGCGGAGGCGGTCAATGTGAGGGACATGAAACAGAGCAGCGGGCGAAGCATGACCGGCACATAACGTCGTTTTGATGATAGTTCCGGCACATTGAGTGCTTATTTTGGCATACTCTCATGCTCACTCTTTCAGGCAAATCCCACGGCAAGTTCTGCGATGGCGTCTCGCGTCGCGACTTCCTGCGCATCGGCGGCCTCGCCATGGGCGGTCTGTCGTTGCCAGAACTGCTGAAGGCCGAGGCGGAGGCGCGCACGGGCCGCAGCTTCAAATCCGTGATCATGATCTACATGTGTGGCGCGCCGCCGCATCAGGACATGTATGATTTGAAGATGGACGCGCCGCTGGAGATCCGCGGCCCCTACAAACCCATCAAGACCGCCGTCCCCGGCATCCATATCTCCGAGCACGCTCCCCGCCTCGCCAAGATCATGGACAAGCTGGTGCCGATCCGCAGCATGTACGGCTCGCCGAACGGTGCGCACGACAGCTTCATCTGCTACACCGGCAAGCCACCACCACCGAACGGTGGCGGCGCCCCCGTGGGTCGTCTTTCTGATCCTCCCTCTTTGGGCTCTGTCGTTTCCAAGCTCAAAGGTCAGGCGGATCCCGCCATGCCCGCCTTCATCGGCCTCGCTCCCAAGGCCGGTCATCCACCCTACGGCTCGCCAGGACATCCAGGCTACTGCGGCAACACGCATGCCGCCTTCCGCCCAAACGGCGCGGGCATGGATGATCTCCAGCTCAATGGCATCACGCTCGACCGTCTCGAAGACAGGCGCTCCCTGCTCACCGGCTTTGACAAATTCCGTCGCGAACTCGACGCCAGCGGCCTCGTCGGCAGCATGGACTCCTTCAATCAGCAGGCCCTGAATGTGCTGACCTCCAGCAAGCTGCTCACCGCGCTCGATTTGAATCAGGAGAGCCTCAAAACCCGTGAACGCTACGGCAAAGGTGATCCCAAGAACTACGGCGATGGCGCTCCGCTCAATCTTGAGCACTTCCTCCTCGCTCGACGTCTCGTCGAAGCCGGGGCGCGCGTGGTCACGCTGAATTTCGGCCGCTGGGACTTCCACGACAACAACTACCCGCAGCTCCTGCGCCATCTGCCGCTCTTTGATCAAGGCATGAGCGCCCTCGTGGAAGATCTGCATGAACGCGGCCTCGACAAAGACGTCGCCGTTGTTGCCTGGGGCGAGTTTGGACGCACGCCGATGGTGAACAAGGACGGTGGTCGCGACCACTGGCCCCGTGTCGGCGGCGCTTTGCTTGCGGGTGGCGGTATGCGCACAGGTCAGGTCATCGGTGCCACCGACAGACTCGGCGGCGAACCCACCGAACGTCCCGTCCATTTCGGCGAAGTCTTCGCCACGCTCTACAAGCACATGGGCATCGACACCGTGAAGACCACGCTCAACGATCTGACCGGCCGGCCGCAGTATTTGGTCGATGGCTGGCAGCCCATGCCGGAGCTGATTTGAAGCGGAAGGCGGCTTGCCCATGCCCCCTTCAGGCATTACAGGTGGCCATGTATCCAATCAAAACGACTATTCCAGAAGGGCTGGTCCTCAAAGAAGGAGATGAAGCCGATCTGCGTGTGGTGGTTCAGGATGGCGCGATTGTGGTGACCAAAATTTTGCGAATCAAATCGGCAGCGGATGTATCAACCGCTGATCACACGATCAAGCTGGGTGCCTGGAATCGGAAGTAGTCCGTTTGGAAAGGCTTTGCCATGGCGCGCGTATGTGAAGGTGCATGTCCTTGCCCCATCCAGCGCATCCCGTTTCCCGCCGTGAAGTGATTCAGGCCGGGGCGGTGGGACTTCTGGGTCTCGGCATGAATCATCTCAGCGCCCTCCAGGCCATGACGGCGGCCACGCAACCGCCACGGGCCAAGTCCGTGATCTACATCTTCCTTTCCGGCGGACTCGCGCAGCATGAAAGCTTCGACATGAAGCCGGACGCCCCCATGGAGATCCGGGGCGAGTTCAAGCCCATCCGCACCCGTACCCCAGGGCTGCACATCTGCGAGCACCTGCCCAATCTCGCACGCATCTCGGAAAAGTGGTCGCTGGTGCGTTCGCTCACCCATGGCAGCAGTGATCACTCGCTGGGCCATCACATCATGCTGACGGGGCGCAGTGATGCGCCGCTGGGCTTCGATCCTTCAAAGCCGAAGAAGTCCGATCATCCCAGCATGGCGGCGCTGGCCACCGCGCTGCTGCCGAAGCGCAAAGACAACCTGCCACCCGCCATTGTGCTGCCGGAAAAGCTCGTGCATCGCGAAGGCCGCACGCTCGCCGGGCAGTTCGCAGGCACGCTTGGCGCGCAGCATGACCCGTGGTTCCTGGAGATGTCGCCCTACCACCCGAAGCACTATGGCGCGTATCCAAACTACCTGTTCCATCATGAGCGCGGTTTTGAAACAGACCCGACTTTGCGCTTCCAGGCCCCGCATCTTTCGCTGCCGCAGGGACTCACCATGGATCGCGTGATGGACCGCGTTTCACTGCGCAATGCCTTGGAGCAGCAAACCAATGATCTCACCGCGCTCGCCGGTGATGAAGCCTTTGATTCCACCCGGCAGGCGGCCATCGGCCTGCTCAGCAACCGCAAGGTGCATGATGCTTTCAGCCTGGAAAAAGTGGATCCCAAAATGCTCGATCGCTACGGTCGTAACAGCTTTGGCTGGTCCCTTCTCATGGCCCGCAGGCTGGTGGAAAGCGGCGTGCGCATGGTGCAGGTGAATCTCGGCAACAGCGAGACCTGGGACACTCATCAGGCCGCCTGGGGAAATCTGAAAAACTACCTGCTCCCGCCGATGGATCTGGCCGTGAGCGCCCTGCTCGAAGATCTCGACGCCAGCGGTCAGCTCGATGAGACCCTCATCATCATGGGCGGCGAATTTGGCCGCACGCCCAAAATCAAGAGCATCTCCGCCACCGCCCTGCCGGGCCGTGATCACTGGGGCCACGCCCAAAGCATCCTTCTCGCCGGCGGTGGCATCAAGGGTGGTCGCGTCATTGGCTCCACCGACAAACACGGCGGCTATCCCGCCAGCGATGCGCAGACGCCCGAAAATCTCGCCGCGACGATCTATGAGGCTCTGGGCCTGCCACGCGAAACGATCTGGAAAGACTTCACCGGCCGCCCGCACACGCTGTACATGGGCTCGCCCATTGGCGGGCTGACGTAACGCATCAAGAGCGTTTGAGCTTGTTCCAGCCCTCGGCTCGCTGTCGAGGCAGTTTCCGCCACTCCGGCACCTGCGCGATGGTCTGCTCCATCAAATCGGCGCATTGCTCCGCGATCGTCACCAAAGTGTCCCGCATGCCCGCGCTCTCGGCGATTTCGATCATCGCATCAAATTCCAGCCCACCGCTGACACGTTTCGCCTCCTCGCTGTCGCGTTGCACCACACGCAGCACATCGGTGGTGTGATACGGCAGCCAGCGGCGGTTTTCGGTAAGCACCGCGGCCAGTAGTGATTGCAGCTCGGGCTTCCAACCGTCATCGAACAGTTGAGCAAGCTCACCGCGTTTCTCGCCAACACGCATGGAGTGCGGCTGGATTGTCTCCACGGGCGTCGCCGCCATGTCACGGAAAGTTTGAATCCAGTCGACTCCCAGCTCGCCGCCAATCGTGTGAAACGTGAACTGATCCTGCACGATGCGGTTTCGCGGGGTGTAAACGCCATCGAGCAAATGCATCCGAATGCCCGGCTGGATCGACTTGATCAACGAGTCTCCCACAATGTGCACCATCCAGCCCAGCGCATAAGCCAGACCGCGCTCAGAGCTCATGTCATCACGAATCGCCCGGGAGCAATAATCCGCCAGATGGTCCCAGGGCACACGCAGATTCACCTCCGGTTTTGCCCAGCCGAATACGAGATGCGCACGGCCATAAAACAGCTCGTGAATCTCTTTGGGCCGGTAGCTGCGCCCATCATGTTCCAGCGTCCAGGGCTTCACCGCGCCGCCTGTGATCGGGCTTTTTTCCAACGGCACCGTGCCAAAGCCAACCTCACGACCGGTATCGACGCAGACCGCTTCCGGCATCACCTGGATGTCGCATCCGAGATACGCGCCGCAGAGGAAGCTCGGCAGATGTCTCTCGATGATCGGTGTGATGGGCAGCCCTCGTCCTTTCGCGGCTTTAGCCGCGAGGATGCCATACATCGTGTGTCCGATCAGCCCGCTCATGTTTTAACCAAACGCCGGCTGTGTCACCGGTCTGGCAAGAGTCCCATCCCTCGCTCCGTAGGTTTAAGGTCCTCCAACAGATCATGCTCAATCTATACTCCCATCCCAGCGGCGGTTATTGCGATGGCGTGTCACGTCGAAACTTTCTCAATATCGGCGGACTCGCCATGGGCGGACTGTCGTTGAATGATGTGCTGCGTGCCGAGTCCGTGCAGAAGACCGGCAAGTCACACAAGGCGGTGATCATGATCTTCCTGCCCGGCGGACCGTCTCATCAGGACATGTTCGATATGAAGCCGGACGCGCCGAGTGAGATTCGCGGCGAGTTCAAACCGATCTCCACCAACGTCCCCGGCATCCAGATTTGCGAGCACCTGCCGCGTCTTGCGAAGATGATGGACAAGTGCACCCTCATCCGCTCGCTGGCCGACTGCGACTCGCGTCACGATGCCTTTCAGTGCCTCACCGGCCGCAGCACCAAGCAGCAGCCTCCCGGTGGCTGGCCTTCCCTCGGCTCCATCGTCTCGCGCTTGCAGGGCAGCACCAATCCCGCCATGCCGCCCTTCGTTGGGCTCGCACCCAAGATGGGTCACATGGAATGGGCCCGCACGGGTGAGCCAGGCTATCTCGGCGTTGCGCATGCACCCTTCCAGCCAAATCGCGGCGGCGGCACAGAAGACATGTCACTCCGTGGCATCACTTTGGATCGTCTTCGTGATCGCAAGTCACTGCTCTCCAGTTTTGACAATCTGCGGCGTGATCTCGATGCCACCGGCCTCATGGGCGGCGTGGATGTCTTCAATGAGCAGGCGCTCAATGTGCTCACGAGCCCGAAGCTGCTTCACGCGCTCGATTTGAGCCGTGAAGACCCGCGTGTCGTCGAGCGCTATGGCAAAGGCGAAAACCGCAATCGCGACGACGGCGGTCCGCGTCTGCCCGAGCACTTCCTAGCCGCACGCCGTCTCGTCGAAGCTGGCGCTCGTGTCGTCACGCTCGCCTTCAGCCGCTGGGACTACCATTCCAATAACTTCGGCCAGTTGCGCGAAGATTTGCCGCTGCTCGACAGCGGACTTTCCGCCCTCATTGCCGATCTGCACGAGCGCGGCATGGACAAGGATGTCTCCGTCGTCGTCTGGGGAGAATTTGGCCGCACGCCGCTGATCAACGCCAAGGGCGGCCGCGACCACTGGCCGCGCGTCGCATCGGCACTTCTCGCCTGCGGCGGCATGCGCCACGGTCAGGTCATCGGTGCCACCGACAAACAAGCCGGCGAACCCACGGAGCGTCCCGTCGCTTTTGGCGAGGTCTTCGCCACGCTCTACAAGCAGATGGGCATTGATGTCACCAAGGCCACCCTCACCGATCTCACCGGCAGACCGCAGTATCTGGTCGATAGCCATCTGCCGATGGCGGAGCTGGTGTGAAAGGTTCAAGCCGGAAACTCACGCTCCTTTTAATCTGCAAGACAAGATTTCAGTTCTCACCCCGTAGTTTGACCCATCATGAATCTGAAACGCGCCACCCTCATCGCCGCACTCTCTGCCGCCGCACCTTGTTTTGCGGCCGAAGCTCTGCGCCCGCTGAATTTTGCGAACGACATCGTTCCCATCCTCACCAAGGGCAGTTGCAACTCCGGCGGTTGCCATGGCAAATCGGGCGGACAGAACGGCTTCAAGCTCTCTCTCCTCGGCTTCGAACCCCAGGAAGACTATGAGCACATCGTCAAGGAAGCGCGCGGACGTCGCGTGTTTCCGGCCTCGGCGGAGCAGAGTCTGCTGCTGACCAAAGGCACCGCACAGCTCCCGCATGGCGGCGGCAAGAAGCTCGATCCAAAATCTGAGGACTACGCCGATCTGGCTCGCTGGATTCGCGAAGGCATGCCCTATGGCAAGGACAGCGATCCTAAAATGGCGAGCATCAGCGTCGAGCCCGCCAAGCTCACCATGCCTCTCAAAGGCGCGCAGCAGCTCAAGGTCACCGCACACTACACCGACGGCAGCACTCGTGACGTCACCAAGCGCGCGCTGTATGAAGCCAACGAAAAAGCAATGGCCGAGACCAGCGAAACCGGCCGCGTGCAGCTCTTTGATCTCCCCGGAGATGTCGCCGTGATGGTCCGCTATCAGGGCAAAGTGTCCACCTTCCGCGCCACCGTACCCCTCGGCGCTCCGGTGGAAAAACTGCCGGCATCCCGTGGTTTTGTGGATGATCTCGTCTTCGCGAAATTGAAGACCATCGGCATGCCGCCATCCGACATCTCTGATGACGGCACCTTCATCCGTCGCGTCACTCTCGACATCACCGGCCGTCTGCCCACCGCCGCAGAAATGAAAGACTTCATGGCCTCCAAAGATACGGCAAAACGCAGCATCCTCATTGATCGCCTGCTCGACAGCCCTGAATACGCCGAGTACTTCGCCAACAAGTGGAGCGCCCTCCTGCGCAATCAGCGCACCCAGCCCAATTTTGCACGCGGCAGTTATCTCTTCTACTCGTGGATTCGCGACAGCATCGCCGACAACAAACCTTACGATCAGTTCGTGCGCGAGGTCGTCTCCGCTTCCGGTGATCTCGATCAAAATCCCCCTGTCGCCTGGTATCGGCAGGTCAAAGAGATGAAGCAGCAGATGGAGGACGTCGCCCAGCTCTTCCTCGGCACACGCATGCAGTGTGCGCAGTGCCACCATCACCCCTTTGAGAAGTGGAGCCAGCAGGACTACTACGGCTTCGCCGCCTTCTTCAGCAACGTCAGCCGCAAGCCCTCGACTTTTGCCGGTGAAGAAATGATCTTCAACAAGCGCGGTGTAGCCCAGACCACGAACATTCGCACAAAGGAGGCCGTCACCCCCACCAGTCTTGGCGGCCCAACTTTGAAACTGAAGCCTGAACAAGATCCACGCCGTGCGCTCGCCGAATGGATGAGCCAGAAGGACAATGCGTTCTTTGCCCACACGCTGGTGAATCGTTACTGGAAGCATTTCTTCAACCGCGGCCTCGTCGAGCCCGAGGACGACATGCGCGAGACCAATCCGCCGGTGAATCCCGAGCTGCTCAGCGCCCTCGCGGCGGACTTCGTGAAGAGCGGCTACAATTTGAAGCAGCTCATCCGCACCATCACCAACTCCACCACCTACCAGCTCAGCGCTGTTCCAAACACTTACAACGCCAAGGACCGTCAGAACTTCAGCCGCTACTATCCAAAGCGTCTCAATGCCGAAGTCCTCTACGATTCCGTCAACACGCTGCTCGATGTACAAACGAATTTCGCCGGCCAGGCCCCCGGCACGCGCGCCGTCTCTCTGCCTGACAACAGCTACAACCAGAGCACCTACTTCCTCAGCGTCTTTGGCCGTCCCGACTCCTCCAGCGCCTGCGAATGCGAACGCACCCAGGAGGCCAGCCTCGCGCAGAGCCTCCATCTTCTGAATGCCGCCGAAATCCAGACCCAGCTTTCCCGTGGCAATGGTCGCGCCGATACCCTCACGAAGGACACGCGCCCTGATGACGACAAGATCTCCGACCTCTACCACATCGCCCTCAGCCGCGATCCCAACGCCGCCGAAATCAAATTTGCCCACGCCCACCTCGACAAGAAGACCGCGGGCAAAACCGGCGATGAAGCCTTCAAAGGAAAAAAGGAAGCCTATGAGGACATCCTCTGGGCGCTGCTGAACACGAAAGAGTTCCTCTTCAATCACTAAGCGTTCATGCCATGCCCCGCTCCAATTTTCAGTTCTCAGTTCTCAGTTTACAATTTTCAGTCCTGCTGGCTTTCTCTGCCCCAGCGTTCTCTCAGGCCACATTTCCATCTCCGACGCTGACATCGGTTGCTCCTCTCGGGGCCAAAGCCGGCGCCACCTTGGAACTCACCTTGCGTGGTACGGATCTCGAAGGGCCGCAGTCGGTCCTGCTCAATGAGCGCACCATTCCGCTCAAGAGCGTCAAGCCGAACGTCTTCAGCATCACGCTGCCCGCAGACCTGAAGCCTGCCCTTTACGATTGCCGCTTCGTCGGCCGCTACGGTGTCTCCAACCCGCGTGTCTTCGAGGTCACCACGCTTGATTCCATCGACTCCTCCGGGGCAAACGCCAAACCTGACAAGGCGCTCAAAGTCAGCCTCAATTCTGTTGTTGAAGGCTGCTTCAAATCCAATTCGCCCCACTGGTTCAGTTTGGATTTGAAAAAGGGGCAGCATCTCACCGCCACCTTTGACGGACGACGTTTTGACACACGCACCGAGTTGCTCGGAGCTTTGCTTGCACCCACCGGGCGCGAACTGGCCCACATGCGTGCCGGAGCCCTCGCCTTCACCGCCACGGCCGATGCCACCTATCTCCTGCGCATCAACGAGCTCATGTATCGCGCGGGGGATGATTACGGTTACCGCATCACGCTTTCGTCTGCGGCCCCTCCGGCTCCAAGGACCGTCAAGCTTGAGGACGTTCGCCCCATCCAGATCGGCCAGACTGTTCGGGACTACTTCCTGCCTGTAGGTCTGCCACAGACCTTTGATCTGCCCTTCAAAGCGGGTGAAAAATTCATCATTGAGGTGCATTCCCATCAGCTCGGCCATGCCACCGATCCGCATCTGGTCATTGAAAGTCTGGCCAAAGATTCGGCAGGCAAAGAAACGCTCAAACCGCAGGCGGAAGTCGCTGATGCACCAGCTATCGTGCCCGCCCCCAGCATCAACCTTCCCAGCCGCGATCCCTCGTATGCCTATGAAGCAAAGGCGGACGGCGCCTTCCGCATCACCCTCAGCGACAATTTCGCCACCACCCAGCCTTATGAGCTGCGCATTCTCAAAGAGGCGCCGAAGTTCGAAGATCTCATCGCCCTCAATGCCATCCTCCCCGGAGCCAAGACCAAAGGAGGAGAGATCGGCAGCGCCAATGTCCCGCGTGGTGGCATCGCCGCGTTGGAAATCATCGCTCCCAATCGCAATGCCCTGAGCGAGCCCCTTGAACTCAAGGCCGACAAGCTCCCTGCGGGTGTCACCTGCCTCGGCGGCTTCATCGGCAAAGGCCAGTCTCTGGGATACGTCGCGTTTCAAGCAAGCGCCGATGCCCCGGCTGGAGCCAGCCTCCTCAGCGGAATCCCGCACAGTCGCTTCGTGTGTTATCCGGTGGCTGACGCCGCCCGTGACAACGTCCTCTATCGCACCGCCGGCGCACCTGCGCTCGGTGTCAGCGCACAAGCCGCTCCTGCTTTTGTGCAGACGGAGAAGACGGACATCCTCGAAGTCGCTGCCGACGCCAAACTCGAAATCGCCCTCAAAGTCACCCGTCATGCCGACTTTACCGATGCGCTCAAACTGAAGGTTCTCGGTCTCATGGATGTCGCCAAAGCTCCTGAAGCCGACATCTCCGCCAAAGCTGCGGCTGGCAAATTCACGCTCGATGTGAAAGCGCTCAAGCTCGCCCCAGGCGACTACGGCTTCATCCTCCAAGGCCCGGCTAAAATGAAATTCCGACGTGGCGTCGAAGAACTCAACGCTGCCGAAGCCGACGCCAAAAAAGCCGTTGAAGCGCAGGTTGCAGCCAAAAAGCAGCTCGATGCCGCGAACGCGGACGCAACGCCGAAAAAGGCCGAACTCGTCAAAGCAGCCACCGCCGCTCTCAAGACGGCGGACACCACCAAGGCCGCCGCTGACAAGCTCGTCAAAGACCTCACCGCGAAGTCTGCAGCCAAAGACGCCACCTTCATTGTCTATTCCAATCCCATCCGCATCCGTGTGAAGGAGGTCGCCAAAAAATGAGAATCATCCTCCCATTCATCATCCTCAATTCGTCTTTTGTCATGGCCGCGGCTCCCGCGCCCATCGACTACGACCAGCAGATCCGTCCATTCTTGAAGGACAACTGCATCGCCTGCCATAACAAGACCACCACCAAGGGCGGCCTCAACATGGAGACCCCGGAGCTCATGGCGAAGGGCGGCGAAAGTGACAAAGGCATCATCCCCGGCAAAGGCGCGGAGAGCGTCATGTATCAGGCTGCGGCTCATACCTGGGATTCCGAGATGCCGCCGAAGGGCAACAAGGTCGGCGCAGTGAATCTCACTCCCGAGCAGCTCGCACTCTTCAAAGCGTGGATTGATCAAGGCGCGAAGGCCTCCCCCAAAAAAGTGCAGATCATCGCATGGGAGCCTCTGCCAGCCGGCTTGCAGCCCATTTATGCCATCGCCGTTGCTCCCTTGGGGGACTTTGCTGCGGCAGCTCGGGCAAACCAGATCAGCATCTACCATCTGCCCACCCAGAGTCTCGTCACCAAGCTCACGGACGAAACTTTGCTCAAAACCGGCCTCTACAAACAGCCCGGTGTCGCCCATCGCGATCTCGTGCAGTCTGTGGCTTTCAGCCCGGACGGCACTCGCCTTGCCACCGGTAGCTTTCGTGAGGTGAAGCTGTGGAAACGCAACGCCCCCGCAGTTCCCGCCTTCGCCCCTTCCGCCAAATTCACCGCAACGCAGGAGGCGGACAACTCCATCAAGCTGACCGAAACCGCCGGCGGCAAGCTCATCGCCCACATCAAATCCGATCTTGCCACCGAGCAGGCCCTTGCTCAGCGCACGCTCACCGCCGTGCGTGCGGCGCTGGAAGAGACGTATCAAGGTGCAGCCATCAGGACAGCCGAAAGAGCTGTCACTGAGCAGACCGATCGCCTGAAGAAAGCCAACGAACTCGCCGAGCTCGCCAAGAAGGCCCTCGAAGAAAAGAAGAAGGACATCAAGCCCAAGGAGGACGCCAAGGTCGCAGCCGATAAAGCCGCCAAGGAAATCGCGGATGAAGTGGCTAAAGCCAGCGCTGGCAAACCCGATGAGGCTTTGGCCCAAAAGCAGGCTGCAGCGCAGGCCAGTCTTGCCAAAGCCACAACCGACCTCTCTCAGGCTCAGGCCGCTCTCCAACGCGCCGAAGCAGCCTTGGCAACTGCTGCTGCCGAAATCAAACTTGTGGCCACCAGCGATGCAAAAAAGGCGGCTGCTCTGACCGATCTCGTGGAACTCGCGAAGACGGGCCTCGAAGAAAAACGGAAGACCCTCAAGCCCAAGGAGGATGCCAAAGCCGCGGCAGAGAAATCAGCGAAGGAAATCGCTGATCAAATCGCCAAGACTCCCAAAGGCAAACCCGACGAAGCACTGGCCAAAAAGAACACCGATGCTCAGGAAAAGGCCACGAAGGCCGCCGCGGATCTCAAACTCGCGCAGGAAGCCTTCACCCGTGCCGAAGCCGCGATCACCGACACGGCTAACGAAATCAAACTCGTGACCGAAAATGAAAAGAAGGCCAAGCAGGCCGTCATTGATGAGAAGGCTCGCCTGGAAGTCGTGAAAAAGGAGGCCGTGAACGCGAACGCTGAGCGTGACCTGATTGCCAAAACACTCGCCACGAGCCTCAAGAAAGCCAAGTCACTGCAGTTCTCCGCAAACGGTCTCGAACTCATCGCCGAACAAGACAGCGGCCCGCCGCTCGCCTGGAGCACCACGAATGGCAAACCCATCGCGCCGGGCAGCACGAGTGCGACTTGGACCCTCGAGCGCACCTTTGGCACCGGTGATGGCAATTCCCAGATCACCGATCGCGCCAACAGTCTCGCTTTCAGCCCCGACGGAAAAACACTCGCCATCGGCAGCGGCGAGCCCTCCCGCAGCGGCGACATCACACTCTGGGACGTGGCGACTGGAAAGCTCACCACGAACTATGCCGAGCGCCATCTCGACAGCATCTTCGCGCTCGACTTCTCCCCCGATGGCAAGCTCCTCGCCTCCGGCGGCGCAGACAAAGCTGTGCGCATCACTGACTTGAGCACGGGCAAAGTCGTGAAAGTGTTTGAAGGTCACACACATCACGTGCTCGGCCTTTCATGGCGTGCCGATGGCCGCGTGCTGGCCAGCAGCGGCGCTGACAACGTCGTCAAAGTCTGGGACTGGACTACCGGCGACCGCCGCAAGAGCGTCGATGGCTGGGACAAGGAAGTCACCGGCATCCACTATCTCGGTGCCGCAGATCAGATCGCCACCAGCGCTGGCGATACCAAACTCCGCCTCATCACCAGTGATGGAGGCGAGGTGAAAAAACTGGCGGGTAGCACGGGCTTCCTCCAATCACTTGCCACCACCAAATCCGGAGATGTCGTGCTTGGCGGTGATCAAGACGGATTTGTTCGCGCTTGGGATGTCGCCACAGCGAAGGAAATCGCTGTCTTCAAGCCCTGAGTCTCAATCTGAGCATGGAGTGAAGCCGGAAGAAAGGACGCTGGTAGCGTTGCGTTAGCTTGTTGTATTCAGCAAGCCAACTCCCAACCGCCATGCGCCATTCTTATCTCCATTTTCTTCCCGTCCTCGCCGCCGCACTTTTCGTTCCCAGCTTGGGCAAAGCAGAAATCGCCGTGAAAAGCGGTGAGAAAATCGCCTTCCTCGGTGACTCCATCACCGCAGGCGGCTGGGGCAGCCCCGCAGGCTATGTGCGTCTGGTGATCGCTGGCTTGGAAGCCAATGGCATCAAAGCCGAGGCAGTTCCAGCAGGCATCAGCGGTCATAAATCCGATCAGATGCTCGCCCGCCTGGACAAAGATGTGCTGAGCAAAAAGCCGCAGTGGATGACCCTGAGCTGCGGCGTGAACGATGTCTGGCACGGTCCACGCGGCGTGCCTCTCGATGAGGCCATGGCGAAGAGCGGCACTTACGATGACAAGGTTGCCACCCGCGGCACCTACAAGAAAAACATCACCGCGATCATCGATCAGGCGCAGGCCGCAGGCGTGAAGCCGGTCATGCTCACCGCGACCGTCATTCAGGAAAATCTCGACAGCAAAGAGAACGGTCTGATCGCGCCTTACAATGCCTTCCTGCGTGAACTCGCGAAGGAAAAGAAAATCCCGCTCGCAGATCTGAACGCAATGTTTCAGGAGCGCATCAAGGCCGAGAACAAGCCCAACGTGAAAGTGCTCACCAGCGATGGCGTTCACATGAATGTCGAAGGCAACAAGCTCATGGCAATCGGCGTGCTGCAAGCTCTCGGTCTCAATGCGGCCGAACTCGACAAAGCCAAGGCCTCCTGGCCGCCGCTCGAAGCCGCCAGCATCATGGCGGCGCAAAAAGCCGCTGAGGCGAAAGCCAAAGCTGCTGCCGAAAAGAAAGCCAAGGAAGCTGCGGACAAGGCCAAAGGCGTGAAGGCACCGAAGTAAGCATGAAGGCATTTCTTTTCACCACCCTGCTGCTGGCTCCTCTGTCAGCCTTTCAAGCCGCCGATACTGCCGCACCCCGTGATGACGCCGCGTGGTTGCGCGAAAAAGGCCAGATGATCTTTCATGACGCCTTCGAGCGTGAGGAGAATGGAAATCTCGCCAAAGCCATCGGCAATGGCTGGAACAGCGCCACGGCAGACCGTGTGCCACAGATCAAGATGGCCGATCTCGACGACGGCATCCTGAAAATCGCCAGCGCCTCCAAGGAGGCCGGGCATGCCGCGCACATTCATCACGAGGCCGGATTCACCGACGGCGGCGCAGTGGTTCGCTTCCGCTTTCCCGGTCTCTCCAAAAGTGAGTCACTTCAGCTTGGCTACGTGGACCGCGAATTGAAAGGCGTACACGCCGGGCACCTCTGCTACGGCATTTTGAGTCAGAGCAGCATCACGCTGATCGATCAAAAAACCGGTGTCATGAACCTGGAAGTCAAAAAGAAGCGCGATGATTTCCTCGCCCGCAAAGAAAAACTGCCCGCTGACTTCGAAGCCCTGCTCAACTCCAAGAAGGTGGTCGTCCCATGGAAAGCCGACACTGAATGGCACGAGCTCGTCCTCGTCACCGAAGGCAACGAAATGCGCCTCAGCCTCGACGGCAAAGTCATCGCCAGCCATCACTCGGAAGGCTACGCCCATCCGATGAAACGCTGGTTCAGCTTCCTGGTGCCGAACACCGTGTGGATCGACGACGTGAAAATTTGGAAAGTGAAGTGATCGCCATGAAGCCCGTCCACATCGCCATCACGGCACTCCTTCTCACTGCCACCTTCGCCTGGCGCTCCATTGCCGTCGAACCCTCCGCAGAGCGTCTGGTAGTTCTCACCTTTGATGACTCCGTGGCCAGCCACGCGACCTTCGTGGCCCCTCTGCTCAAGAAGCAAGGTTTCGGCGCAACCTTCTTCATCACCGAGGGCTTCGAATTCCTCGTGGACAAGGAGCACTACATGACCTGGGAGCAGATCCAGGCACTGAACGCAGAGGGCTTCGAGATCGGCAATCACACTCGCAAACACGCCGGTGTGGCCAAGCAGAAGCCGGAGCAGCTGGCAGCCGATGTCGAGTTCATCGAGCAGCAGTGCGCGAAATATGGCATCCCAAAACCGGTGAGCTTTTGCTATCCCGGTTATCAGACCAGCGAGGCTGCGGTGAAGCTCCTGCGCGAGCGCGGCTACCAGTTTGCACGTGCTGGAGGCGCTCAGGCCTTTGATCCCACCAAAGATGATCCGCTCACCCTGCCACAGGCATTCGATGGCAAGCCCGACAGTACGCTGGAGCAGTTCAAGGCCGCCGTGGCACAGGCGAAAGATGGCAAGATCGCCGTGATGACCTTCCACGGCGTGCCCGACATCAAACATCCATGGGTCAACACAGACCCGGCAAAGTTTGAGAGCTACATGCAGCACCTCAAAGACGAAGGCTGCAAGGTGATCGCCCTGCGAGATGTCGCCAAAGTCGCTCAGCGGCGCCGCAATTGAGTGCGAGATTGACCGTAGAAGCGTCCTAGCAGCGCGTTGATGGAGTCGCTTCTTTTCCACCTCAGAAGCCATCGCTTCATGAAACACCTGCGCCATTTTCTGTTCGCCTCAGCACTCCTGCCCATCGCAGACACAGCTGCCGAGACCTTTCTCGTCAAAGACGGTCAGCCCCTCGCGGAAATTGTCATCGCCGACAAACCTGCGCGCGCAGTAAAGATCGCCGCGAATGATCTGCAAACCTACGTGGAGAAAATCAGCGGTGCCAGATTGCCCATCGTCACCACACCCGCCGGTGGTCCTGTGGTTGAAATCTATCTTGGCAAAAGTGCGCATACAGACAAGCTCGGTATGGCAGATGAAGATCTGAAGCATGGGGCCTTTCGCATGATTTCAGGTGACAAGCACCTCGTTCTTCTGGGCCGCGACCGCGACTTCGTTCCCCATGAGCCATGGCCGCGCTTCGCCAAGGACAACGAGCGCGTGCTGAAAGAGTGGGATGCACTGACAGGTGAAAAGTGGGGCATGGACACCAATTTGATCCAGCTCTACAAACAGCAGAACAAGGAGCTCGATATATGGGAGCAGGATGAGCGTGGCTCCCTCAATGCCGTGCATGAATTCCTTCGCAGCCTCGGTGTGCGCTGGTATCTGCCGGGCGAAATCGGCGAGATCGTCCCAAAGCACGCCAGCATTTTGCTGCCCGTGGTGGACAAAACAGTGCGCCCCGACTTCGCGCTGCGCTACCCCTATCAGTATGGCAAACGTTTCAGCGGCAAGAACGAAGAGACACTGTGGCAGCTCCGTCTGGGTCTGAATCAAGCTCCTGACCTCATCGGCCAGGGCTACATCGCTCACGGCACCAACTACGTGCACATGCGCCCGGAGGTCATGCAGGCCCACCCGGAATATTACACCTTGGTCAATGGCAAACGCGACATGGCGGACCGCGGCAAGCCCTGCCTCTCCTCCTCCGGCCTCATGGAGCAGAATGTGAAATACGTACGCGCCATGTTCGACAAGATGGACATGCCCGTCGTCTCCGTCATGCCTGCGGACGGCTACACCGCCATGTGCGAATGTGATTTGTGCAAGGGCAAGGAAACACCGGAGCGCGGTGGCTTCGGCCGCTTCTCCGACTACGGCTGGGCCTACATGAACGGCGTCGCTCAGGAGCTCATGAAGACGCACCCGGACCGCAAAATCATCTGCATGGCCTACGGTGCCACCGTCCTGCCTCCTCTGAAAATCGAAAAGCTCAGCCCAAACATCGTGGTATGCGTGGCGCAGAGCCGCTCCTCATTTCAGGAAAGGGAAAAGCGCGAGTGGATGACCGATCTGCGCCGCGACTGGCTGGCAAAAATCCCCGCAGGCGGTGCGCAGTTCTGCCAATACGACTACTACCTCCATCCCCGCGAGGAGCGCGCCTTCGCCTTCATCCCTGTTTACTTTCCCCACGCCATCGCCGAGGACCTGCGCGCACTCAAAGGCAAATCACTCGGCGACTACATCGAGGTGTATCGCGCGAAGGACCTGGATGCTTTCGGCGTGAACGCCCTCAACCTCTACGTGACCACACGCCTGTGGTGGGATTCCAGCCTGGATGTAGATTCCATGATCAATGAATACTGCGCAGACATGTACGGTCCGGCACAGGAGGAGATGAAGGCCTTCATCGCCCATGGTGAAGCCTCATGGATGGACATGCTCAGTTCTCCGGAGAGCATCACGCAAACCTTTGCGCTGCTGGCCAAAGCTCAGGCAAAAGCACCGGCTGGTTCGCTCTATGCAAAACGCATCGCCCTCATTGCAGGCTACATCCAGCCGATGATCGCAAAACGTGATCAGATGCTCCGCAGTGCCGGTCGCGAAAATGCGCGTACCGTGCGCGTCAGCGACCGTGACGGCTCCAAGATCAAAATCGACGGACGTCTCGATGAAGAGGTGTGGAAAAAACTCTCCGGGTATCAGCAGGGCGACCTCCTGGACTGCACCACCGGCAAGCCGGCGCGCGACAAGAGCCGCATGGGCTTCTTCTGGCACGACAACTCCCTCTATTTCAGCATCCGCTGTGACGACCGCGATCTCAAAAATCTGAACATCACCGGCAGTCAGCGAGATGATCCGCACATCCTTGATGGTGATCATGTGCAGCTTCTCATCGAAACCCAGTCGCATGCCTTTTATCAGATCGCCGTGAATCCCAAGGGGCTGGTGCTGGATGTGGATCACGCCGGCTCTCCGAAGCCCGCATGGTCCGCTGGTGCGGAGATCGCCGCCCTTCATGGCGAGGGATTTTGGAGTGTCGAGATTCGCCTGCCAGTGGCCGGAGACATGCAGGCCGCCGTGGATGCACTCAATGGCGTCTCCGGACGAAAACCGGCTGCTACGTATCCCTGGTTCTTCAACATCACTCGTCAGCGCGTGCGCGGCACCGTCACCGAGCGCTTCGCCTTTTCACCCACGGAAAAAGCAGACTTCATGGATCCTGCCAAGTTTGGACGCATGGGCGGCTACCTGCCACGCGGTACCGCATGGGAGGAAGAGAAGAAGAAACGCCTGGAGACAAACGGGGCCGGTTTGAAACAAGAGTGAGATCACGAACGATCCTTATCCATTCATCCCACCATGAAGCATCTTCTTTCACTCCTCATCGCCTGCACGCTCGCATCGTCCTTGCAGGCCCAGAACATCAAACGCGACATCCCCTATGTCGAAAATGGTCACGCACGCCACGTGCTCGACATCTACTCCCCTCCGAACGCCAAAAACCTGCCCGTCGTGTTCTGGATTCACGGCGGCGGTTGGACGCAGGGCAATAAGACAGACGTGAAGCTCAAGCCTCAGTGGTTCATGGACAAAGGCTTTGTCTTTGTCTCCACCAATTACCGCCTCCTGCCCGAAGTGGACATGGGCACCCTCATCCGTGACGTCGCCAAAGCCTTCGGCTGGATGGAAAAACACATCGCTGAATATGGCGGCGATCCCAAACGCGTGCTCGTGGGCGGTCACTCTGCCGGAGCCCAGCTCGCGGCCATCATCTGCACGGATGACCGCTATCTGAAAGCAGAAGGCGCCACGTTCGACTGCCTCATCGGCTGCGTGCCCGTGGATGGCGACACCTACGACGTTCCCGCCATCATCGAGACAGCGGAGACACGCCTCCGCGTCCACCATCTGCCACCCCGCGTAAACGGCCACCGCGAAAAATTTGGCGGCACACCCGAAAAGCACATCGACTTCTCCGCCGTCACCCATGTGGCCAAAGGCAAGGGCATCCCGCCATTCCTCATCCTCCACGTTGCCGCCCATCCAGACACCAGCGCTCAGGCCGCACGCCTTGGCAATGCACTCAAGGAAGCCGGAGTGCCGACCACTGTCTTCGGCGCCAAAGACACCAGTCACGTGAAGCTCAACGACGACCTTGGTCTGCCAGACGATCCCGCAACGAAGGCCCTGGACACCTTCGTGTCTGGAGTGCTGAAAAAATGACCGCATCGGCTCATGTCCGATTCAGCCAAAATCATGTCTGTATCATGCTAAGGCCGGTGGTTGTATAAGCAGGGGTGCCAACCTGCTCCAACCACCATGAAACTCCTCTGCGTCCTCCTGCTCGCCACGCCGCTGCTTCACGCTGAATCGATTTTCGATGGCAGGACGCTCGCCCATTGGTCCGGCAAGGCTGAGCACTGGCGTGTGGAAGACGGAGCGATCACCGGCGAAATCCCTGCCAATCAGCAGCTCAAAGGCAACGAATGGATCTTCTGGGACGGCGAGGTGCATGACTTTGATCTCACCGTCGAGTTCCGCATCACCGGCGGCCCCAGCGCAAACTCCGGCATCCAGTATCGCTGCCAGCAGAGCCCCGATGGACACGCCAGCGGTTATCAGGCCGATCTCGACCAAGGCGCCGTGTGGCTGGGCCGCATCTATGACGAGCATGGTCGTGCCCTGCTCGTGGAGCGCGGATCACGCGTCAGCATCGCGCCAGACGGTCGCCGTTGGGCCGATGTGTTTGCCGAGCCGAAGAACCTGGCCACCGTCATCAAGCCCAACGACTGGAACAAATACCAGATCACCGCCACTGCATCCCACGTGGAGGTGCGCGTGAACGACGTGCTCATGAGCGTCCTCGATGATCACGAAGCCAAAGCCGCCGAGTGGAGCGGCAAAATCGCCTTCCAGCTCCACAGTGGTCCCGGCCCGGCCAAAGTGCAGTTCCGTAACATCCATCTCACCCATCTCGGCAAAACCGCGATGCCACAGCGCAGTGACGCCGGCTATCCGGCCCGCACCGTCAGCACCACCGACGTCCCCTCCATCCCACCACCCGCCGAGCTCAATCTCGGCTTCGAAACCGGCACCCTCGCAGGCTGGAAAGCCGAAGGCGATGCCTGGGAAAACCAACCCATCGAAGGTGACACCGTCGCCATCCGCAAACGCGGCAACTCCCAGCACGCCGGCAAGTTCTGGCTCGGCGGCTACGAGCGCAGCGGCGACAAAGGCACCGGCACCCTCACCTCATCGAGCTTCATCGCCACCCACCCCTGGGCCAGCTTTCTCCTCGGTGCCGCACCAGATGCGAAAACAGAGCGCGTCGAAATCGTCGAGGAAGCCACCGGCAAAATCATCCAGAGCAGCAGCGCCGCTCAGCAGGAAAACATGAAGCGCGTCGCCGTGAATCTGGAAGCCGTCGTCGGCAAACGCATCTTCATCCGCATCATCGATCAATCCAAATCCGGCTGGGGTCATGTGAACTTCGACGACTTCGTCTTCCACGATCAAAAGCCAACCTTCGCCGTGGCTTCCTTCAGCGTCAGCGCAGACCGCACCAAGCGTGGCGATGAAAGCCCCGTCCTCTGGCACCTCCTGCCCAATCCCGCCAAACCCACCAGCATCAAAAACGATGCCGCACAAAAACTCGTCGCCGGCATGAAACTACAGGACGGCTTTCAGGTAGAACTGATCGCCGCCGAGCCCGATGTGCGCCAGCCCATCGCCTTCTGCTTCGATGAACGCGGACGCATGTGGGTGGCGGAAGCCTTCAGCTACCCCAACCGCCAGCCCGAAGGGCAGGGGAAAGACCGCATCAGCATCTTCGAAGACATCGATGGCGACGGCTCCTTCGAAACCAAAAAAGTCTTCTGCGAAGGCCTGAACCTCGTCAGCGGCATCGAAGTCGGCTTCGGCGGCGTCTGGATCGGCGCAGCGCCATATCTGCTGTTCATTCCAAAAGATGCGAACGACGCAGCCGGCAAGCCGCAGGTGCTTCTCGATGGCTGGGGCTACCAAGACACCCACGAAACCCTCAACAGCTTCATCTGGGGCCCGGACGGCTGGCTCTACGGCAATCAAGGCGTCTTCACCCAGTCCCACATCGGCAAACCCGGTACTCCCGATGACCAGCGCACCCCTTTGAACGCAGGTGTCTGGCGCTACCATCCCGTGCGCCATGAGTTCGAAATCTTCTGCCATGGCGGCAGCAATCAATGGGGCCTCGACTACAACAGCAGCGGCCACTTCTTCATGACGCACTGCCGCAGCTTCTGGGGCAAAGGCGGCACCACCAACGCCATCCGCAACGGCCACTTCTGGAATCAGGCCAACAGCAAATACGCCCCCTTCATCTCCGCCACCGCGCCCGACTTCGCGCCCGATCTGCAAAACTTCCTCCCAGCCTCCGCTCGCTACGACAGCGGCGAAGGTGGCGCAGGCAAACCCGGCACCACCGCCGTCTATGGTGGCCACTCCCACGTCGGCACCCTCATCTACAACGGTAACAACTGGCCCGCCATCTACCGCGATCACCTCTTCACGCACAATCTCCACGGCCATCAGATCAATCAGCAGCACATGGTCCGCACCGGCAGCGGCTACGAGACCTTCCACGCCGGCTATGACCTCCTCTACAGCCCCGCCCCCGATTACATCCCCGTCGATCTCCAAACCGGCCCCGACGGCGCCGTCTATGTCATCGACTGGACCGACACCCAGCACTGCCACAATCCCGAAGACGAAAAATGGGACCGCACCAACGGCCGCATCTACCGCATCTCCTGGAAGGAGACCTACAAGCCGGTGAAGGTGGATTTGGGCAAGATGAGTGATGATCAGCTTCTCAAATTGCAAACGAGCACCAGCGACTGGCATGCAAGAACAGCCCGGAAGCTCATTCAAGAACGTCCCGCACCGTTTGATGCGGTTGCCAATGGAGTGACAATGATATCACAGCCTGACAACAAGCCTGAGCTGACATTGAGACTCATGTGGCTCCTCCATGCGGCGAAAGCCCTCAGTCCGCTGTTGTTGGCTTCATCGGCCAGCCATGAAAGCGACATCGTCCGCTCCTGGGCCATCCAACTCGCCACCGAAGAAGCCGGCAAACCCAAGCTAGACTTCGCCACCCTCCTCAAACTCGCCCAAACCGACCCTTCACCCACCGTCCGCCTCGCCCTCGCCTCCGCACTTCCAAAATTGGACGCCAAGACCGTCTGGGAAGTCTCCTCCGCCCTCGCCATGCATGCTGAGGACAAAGACGACCGCTTCCTCCCCAAGATGATCTGGTTCGGCCTCGCCCGCGTCGTCGCAGAAGACTGGCCCCGCGGCCTCGCACTCGCAGCCAAAACACCTCTGCCATCCCTCGCCGATTCCATCCGTTGGTATGCCGCCACCACTCCCGCAGGTCGTGAGGCCCTCATTCCCACCATCCAAACCGAGCGCGATCTCAAAATCCTCGCCTTCGGCATGAAGGACGAAGCCAATGCCGCCATGCCCAAAGCCTGGCCTCAACTTCAATCCAAGTTTCCCGGTACCACGTCAGACCAGCTCTCCGCCCTCTTTGGCGACAAAGCCGTGCTCGCCAAAATGCGCGGCATCCTCTCCGACGCCACACAGCCTCTCCCCCAGCGCCGCAGAGCCTTCGATCTTCTCAAGCGTGTCAGCGATTCCGATGCCACACCCATCTTCGCCAAGCTCCTCGATCACCCTGACTTCACCAGCTTCGTCATCCCCTTGCTCTCACGCTCCAGCGACCCCGCCACCGCGACAGCACTCATGACTCTCTTCGCCAAGCTCAACGACACCGACCGCAGCGCCGCCCTCGGTACCCTCACCAGCCGCGCCGAACTAGTCCTGCCACTGCTCGCCGCTGTGAAAGCGGGCACCTTTGACAAGAAACACCTCAGCTCCCTGCAAATCCGCCAGATGCGCAATCTGAACAACGCGGAGGTCAACACTCTACTCGATGCTACCTGGGGCAAAGTAAACGACTCCAGCGAAGCCGCCAAAGCCAGCATCGCCAAACTGAAGAAAGCCTATCAATCCGCGCCGCTCTGGGCCTTCAACGGCAAAGCAGGCGAAGAAACCTTCAAGCAGGTCTGCGCTGTCTGCCATGCCATGGGCGGCGTCGGGGGCAAGCTCGGCCCCGATCTCGGCGGCTCCTGGCGCAATGGCCTCGACTACTTCCTCGAAAACATCATCGACCCCAATGCCGTCGTCGGTGACAACTTCCAGCTCCACGTCCTCACCAAAAAAGACGGCACGGTCATCTCCGGTGTCATCGAGCAGGAAACAGCCACCGCCATCACCGCTCGCACCGTCACGGAATCCATCATCATCTCCAAAGCCGATCTCAAGAGCCGCCAGAAGATGCCCGTCTCCCTCATGCCCCCCGGCCTCCTCGAATCCATGCCCGAACGCAAGGCCCTGGAGTTGCTCAAATATCTGCTGAGCAAGCGGGAGTAAGGGGTCAGTCCAGGCCTAATCAGAAGTGAATCAAGGTCATTCAAAACCGGATTGGCATATCCGCACTCGTCGGCGCGTATGAGTCCGATCATGAATCCTGTTCTCCCGATCCTGGCCTTCGCATTCGCCTCTGTCCTCCAGACCTCGGCACAGATACCCGAATGGAAGGCGGCAGCCGCCAAGACGGTGATCACACCGACAGAGCCGATGTACCTCGCCGGTTTCGCAAACCGGGAGGTTCCTGCAGAGGGCACAGCGATGGAACTCCACGCCAAGGCCCTGGCGCTTCAGGACGCGCAGGGAGAACGCTTCGTGATGGTCACGCTTGATCTGGTGGAGGTGACGGTTCAGCTCCGAGATGCAGTGGCGGAGGCGGTGAAGGCCAGGTTTGGTCTGCCTAAAAAGTCTCTGTTATTGAACTGCTCTCATACCCATTGCGGTCCGGAACTGCGTTACACGGAGCTGGAATTCATGAACTTCACCGATCCTCTTCGCAAGGAGCGCTGCCTGCGCTACAACGCATGGCTGAAGGACAAGATCATTGGCATCATCGGCGAGGCCTTGCAGCAGGTGGAACCGGCGACGGTCAGTTATGGGCATGCGCGTTGCGGTTTTGCGATGAACCGCAGGCTCAAGAGCGACAAGCCAGCGGGAGATCCCTTCTTAAACAGCCCGAATCCCGAGGGCGTGGTGGATCATGATGTGCCCGTGCTCACGGTTCAAACGGCCGCTGGCAAGCTGAACGCCATCGTCTTTGGCTACGCCTGCCACAACACATCAATGAGCATCAAGCAATGGCACGGTGACTATGCCGGTCATGCGCAGCAGTTGATCGAGGAGGCGCATCCGGGCACCATCGCACTGTTCATGATGGGCTGCGGTGGTGATCAGAACGCCTATCCACGTTTCAGTCCCATCTTCAGCCTCCGCCACGGTCAAAGCCTCGCCACCGCAGTGGAGGCCGCCTTGGATGCAAAGCCAAAACCGATCCATGGCCCGCTGCGCATCGACTGGCAGACCACGCGGCTTGACTACCAGTCGATTCCCACGGCAGACCAGATCGAAAAACGGCTGAGCACGGGTGAAGGCTATGAAAAAGGCTACGAGATCTATCAGCGCAAGTGGGATGAAAAGCGCTTGTATGCGATCAAGCACACCGGACTGCGCGACCATTACGACTACCCGCTTCAGGTGGTTCACTTCGGCCATGATCTGACCTTCGTGGCGCTCAGCGGTGAGACCTGTGTGGATTATTCATTGCGCCTGAAGCACGAGTTCAAAGGGCCGGGAGCATTGTGGGTCGCAGGCTACAGCAACGACATCCTCGCCTACATTCCGAGCAGACGCGTGCTGCTGGAGGGTGGCTATGAGGCCTTTCGTTCGCTCATGTACTGGTCCAACCCGCTGCATCCAGACAAGTTCGCGGACACACTTGAGGAACGCATCATCTCCAAGGCGCAGAAAATGATGCAATAAAGGGTCGCCTCGACAGGCGACGATCAGGCGTTCGCTACAAATACTTTCTTGCTTCTGCGCGGCATTTTTCGTCATGCTCTGCGCATGATCCGTTTTCTTTGCCTTTTCAGCCTCTGCTTGGTCGCCACCCTCCATGCCGAGGAAAAGCGCCCCAACATCCTCTGGCTCATCGCCGAGGACTTCGGCCCGCATCTCGGCTGCTACGGTACCAAGGAAGTCTCCTCACCAGTGCTCGATGCTCTGGCGGCAAAGGGCATGCGCTTCACCCGCTACTACACCACCGCCCCCGTCTGCTCCGCCAGCCGCTCCGCCTTCAACACCGGCATGTATCAGACCACCATCGGCGCGCACAATCACCGCTCCCATCGCGATGACGGCTTCACCCTTCCCGAAGGCGTGAAAGTGATCAGCGAACGCATGCGCGACGCCGGCTACTTCACCGCCAATGTGAAAGAGCTTCCACCCGAAGCCGGATTCAAAGGCAGCGGCAAGACCGATTGGAACTTCCAAGAACCCACCAAGCCCTTCGACTCTTCCAGCTGGGATGACCTCAAGCAGCATCAGCCCTTCTACGCGCAGCTCAATTTCCAGGAAACCCACCGCACCTTCCACGCGCCACCCCACGCCGACCCCGCCAAGGTGGAGATCCCGCCCTACTACCCCGATCACGAAGTCACCCGCAAAGACATGGCGCAGTACCTCGACGCCGCCACCGAGCTGGATCGCAAGATCGGCAAAGTCATGGAACTCCTCCAGCGCGATGGCCTCATGGAAAACACCGTCATCTGCTTCATGGGCGATCACGGCGCTGCCCACGTCCGTGCCAAGCAGTTCTGCTACGAGGAGGGGCTGCACACACCGCTCATCCTCAGCTGGCCTTCCGGCATCACTGCGCCTAATGGCTACGAGGCAGGAAAAGTCAGCGACCGCCTCCTCATGTCCATCGACCTCACCGCCACCACCCTCGCCTGGGCCGGCATTGTCAAACCGCAGGGCATGCAGGGCCAGGTTTTCATGGGCACAAACGCAGAGCCACCCCGCGAGTACGTCTTCGGCGCCCGGGATCGCTGCGACATGACGGTCTTCCGCTTCCGCACCGTGCGCGATGCACGCTACCGCTACATCCGGAACTTCACTCCAGACCGTCCCTTCCTCCAGCACAACGCCTACAAAGAGAAGCAATATCCGGTGTGGAATCTGATCAAAGAACTAGCAGCCCAGGACAAGCTGACACCCGCGCAGGCCGTGCTGGCAGCCCCGACCATGCCCGAAGAAGAACTCTATGATTTGCAGGAGGACCCCTTTGAAATAAATAACCTCGCGAAGTCCAATCAGCCAGAGCACCTGGCCGCCCGCGAGCGCTTGAGTTCGGTGCTCAATGCATGGATTGAGCAGACGCACGATCAAGGTCGGATTCCAGAGCCTGAAGAAGTGGCTAGGAACGAAGGCCGTACGAAAGAGATGCCACCTGGGAAGCAAGGAAAAGGGAGGAAGAAAAAGGGATGAATGACGAATTCAGAATGACGAATGAGCAGGATCAGCCATTCTCAGGCAGTGAAGTTGCTCCCTAACCATCGTGCGCATGACGCACAGCATCTCATCCAGCGCTGGCGCGTGCTCGCGCGCACCGCTGGCTGCCGGGTCAAAATTTTGTGCAAGGTGGGTGACATGCCCGTGATCGTGCTCGAATCTGCCTCAGCACAGGCAGGAGAGCCTGCGGTCTATCTTTCCACCGGCGTCCATGGCGATGAAGCGGGTTCAGCCTGGGGCCTCCTGACCTGGGCTGAGAAGCACGTGAACGAATTGAAACGCGGATCCTTCTTGATCGCCCCTTGTCTCAATCCCGTGGGACTCACGCTCAATACTCGCGCGGATCATCGCGGCCTCGACATCAATCGTCGCTTTCACGATGCCTCAGATGAAATCTGCGGCCCATGGCAGCAATGGATCACTGGGCGCGCGATGCGTTTTGGGCTCTGCCTGCATGAGGACTACGACGCACAGGGAATCTACCTCTATGAACTCAACCACGCACGACAAACGGTGGGTCATGAAATCATCGAGCGCTGCGCTCGTGTGATTGCACCCGATCCGCGAAAGAACATCGATGGTCAGCGGGCCAACCGGGGTGTGATCAGGCGCCGCACGCTGCCGACTCACCTCCCCGGAATGCCAGAAGCCATTGAGTTGCATGTGCGCGGCTGTCCGGTCACGCTGACGTTTGAATCGCCTTCGGAGTTTGATTTCGATACGCGCGTGCGTGTGCAGGTAAAGTTCGTGGAGTCAGCACTGGCCGTTCTTGATTAAACAATGAACACCACACTCCTCCAGTGCCTGCTTGTACTGACGGTTATTACCGTCTTGTCAGGATGTGCCTCGGTGAAAAAAATAGCCGCAGGTCGCGGTGTGCTCTGCGCTGAAGACTGGGTGAGTTACGATGGCAAAACCATGCCGTGGAAATCATGGCCTGTGCCTGCCGGTGTCACACCGCGCGGAGTGGTGATCACGATTCACGGCTTGAGCGGCGCAAAGTCAGATTTCTGGTATCTGGGCGAACAACTGCCACTGCATGGTTATGCGGTCTATGCATACGATTTGCGCGGTCAGGGAAATGATCCCGTGGTGGCCGAGCGTGGCGACATTTCAAACGCCAGCGCCTGGCAGCGTGATCTGGCCACGTTTCACGCGCTGGTGAAGCGCAGGCATCCCAAGACCCCGGTCTTTTGGTATGGAGAGAGCCTGGGCAGCCTCATCGCCTTGCACACAGCGGCGGATCTGCTCGGAAATTGGTCTGATCCCGATGGGATTATCCTCGCATCACCGGTGGCCGGGCTGCGCACGGCTTTGAGCGGTTTCAAACGCTTCCTGCTCGACACGGCAGCCAGGCTCACTCCACGCTCACGATACTCGCTTGGCGAGCTGGCAGGCGTGGATGAATCGAAAATCAAAGTCACTTCACACTCCACGCATGGCGGTCAGATGGCGGTCACGCCCCACCATGTCAGCGCCTTCTCGCTGCGCCTCCTCTCAACCATTGGCGGCATGCTGGATGCAAACACTGAATCAGCCCATCGTTTGAAAATGCCGGTGCTCTTCGTCGCATCCCCGAATGATGTGCTGTCATCGGCAGACCAAATCCAGGCCCTGTTTGCCCAGATCCGCAGCCGGGACAAAAAACTGCTCTGGTACACGCGTTCCTACCATCTGCTGCTCCATGATGTGCAGCATGAGGAGGTGGTGAAAGATGTGACACACTGGTTGAACCGCCAGGTGAACGCCATCCATCGCTGAACTGCCATGACACTCGAACACGCCATCCAGGAGGCCTTGAGCCACAGCGAACTCCCGTTGAAAGCAGCGGAGATCGTCAAGCTCGTGAAGCCAGCGGTCGGGCGGGCAGCCACGCTCAAAGCCGTGGCCGCAGTCCTGGAAGCATTGTCGTCATCAGGCGCGTTAAACAGCATTGCCGCAGGCACTCGCAGCAAGCCACAGCCTCTCTTTACGCCCCACAGCCTTGAAACTGCCGCCGCAGCGCTCTTGAAACACTGGCTGCATGCCTCCAAAAAAGAGCAGCAGGCCGTGAAGTTGAAAGCCAAACTCCCGGCCGGGCTGCTGCCCTTTTTTGAGGTGGCCTTGGACAGCCTTGTCTCCGCGGGCGCTGCCTTTGTGCTCCCGGGGGCCAAACCGCTGGTATATGCGCACAAACCGCAGCCTTCGGAACTGTTGGATGCCCCGCTGCGCCGGTCCTTGCAAAAAGTTCTCCAAGCGGTGAACACCGTCCGCACGCCACCTGTCGGCCTGGATGATCTGATCGCGTGGCTGGATGCGGCGCCGTCCGTCCCACCCGTCGCAACCATCAGCGCTCCAGAAGAGGCCGATCTGCGCGATTGGTATGATCTTGACCGCATCCGCTCTTCCTCGGTCATGATCCCAATACCCCAGACTTTTGCCCGCTATCAGGCCTGGGCGGCCGAGCGGGGAGGGGTGGCTGATAGTCAAGTTTTACGAAATTTGATTGAGACGCTTTACATCAATGGGCACCTCCTGCTAGAACCTTGCGAAAGGCCTCAAGACCTCCCGGATCATGAACGTGCCCTGCTCGTTCCAATGTCCCTCGGCCCGCCCGGTTACTCTTGGTACTGGATTTCCTGATCCAGTTCCACTCTTCTCCCGAATCCTGAACTCACTCCCCCGACCATGCCGTCCTATGCTGACCTGAATCCCTTCATGTCCACCAGTGTGGGCGAGAATGATCTGTGGAATGCAGCCTCCTTTCTGGATGTGCCTTACATTCACTCCGTGCCGTTTGGCGCATTGCGCATCGCGGTGGATCAGGTGCGGGCTCAGCACCGCAGCCAGGTCCGTTTTGTGCGGGGGGCCGGCGGCTCGGGCAAGTCACATCTCTTTTCTCGGCTGCGGCGTGAGTGTGCAGACAGTATTTTTTATGCCTATGCGCCCAATCCGCCGCTGCAGCCGGAGGCATTGGAAAATTTCATCCTCACTCGGTTCGTCGGCAGTCTGCGTCATCCGGCACGCAACAAGGAGGGCAAAGAGGCTCCTTACAGCCAGCTGCGTTTGCTCGCCTACGCGCTGCTCAAACCGGTGGTGGAGCAGGATTTCACCTTTCCTGAATTGCACGAGGCTTGGGCGGGGATCAGCCTCGAGACCCGCAAGGAAATGATCCATCAGGCGGTGCAGCTTCTGGAAGCCGATCATCCGATGGTTCCCCGCAGCGTCCTGCGCTGCCTCCTCAATGTGCTGCGCGATGACAAGGAGCATCTCGCCGCGCAGTGGCTTTCCGGTGCTGCCTACCTCACAGAAAACGAGCTCAAATACCTCGGTGTTCCAGAGCCCCTGTCACGTGCGGAGATGGGCGGCGTTATTCAGCTGTTTGGCAAGCTGGCCTCACAGGCAGGCTCGCCCGTGGTCTTGGTCCTCGATCAGCTCGACCTCGTCGTTACACAGCCCCAGCTCGATGAGATGCAGCGGCTGCTCTTTGCGCTGATCGATCAAAGTGAAAACTGGGTCGTGCTCATCGGTCTCGTGGTGGAACGTTTCGCCGCCTGGGACGCTGCACTCTCTCAGGCCCTTCGCGGGCGCGTTGGTGTGCCCGACTCGAATGCGCCATTGGGCTTCCGCCTGCCAGTCGTCGACATGCTGCCGATCGCCAATGAGCAAAAGCGCCTCCTGCTCAACTGCCGGCTCGAAACTCCCGCGCTCATTGAGCAGCGTCAAAAAGACGGCATCACCTCAGCCATTCATCCGCTGCTGGAGGAAGACGTGGCCCGGCTCACCGCCGGTGGCGCTATCTTCCCGCGTCATCTTCTGGCCGCAGCTGCCGAGGTCTATGCCATGCGCACCACGCAGTCGGCGCTTCCGCCTGAAATCGTCGCGGCAGTCGCAGCCCAGCCAGTGCCCCCTCCGGCGCCTTCGCTGCCAGTCGCTGCCCCAGTGATCCCAATGGCTGTTGCTGTGGTGGAGGAGCCCAAAGTGATCCCCGCAGTCGCGGCCATACCAGTGCCGACAGCGGCGCAGCCAGCAGTTCTGCCTCCCCCTGCCGCCGTCCAGCCACTCTCCAAGGCAAGCCTCGCGGAAAAAGTGGATGCACTGCTCCAGCAGGCCTTGGCCGCCGCCAAGGCGGAAACCACTTCGCCTAGCGCCATTGATCTTGGTGAACGGACACGCGATCTGATCGAACTCATGGTGGCTCCCCCGGTCACGATCAGCGAAGGCGACATTCGCAAGACCTACGACAACTTCGACGGCTCCGACCGCTGGTACGAATGGGGCGGCAGCCGGGTGCGCATTGTCACCAGCGATGCCATGCGCGGCAGCTTCATCGCCGTGCTTGAGCGGATCAAGGAGGCCGCCGGCGACACATTGCTTCTGCGCAACGACATCGCTCCAGTTTCCGGCCAGCTCACCATGGAACTGCTCAACGCCTTCAAGGCAAAAAACACCTTCCATCACATTCCCGCGGCTGAAGCTGCCATCTTGGCCGCGCTCGGAAGCATGCTCGCCGCCCAGCGCGAAGGCTCCTACGATCAGTTCGCCACCGAACCGCCTGCAACGAAGGAAAACGTGCTTGCAGCCTTGCGCTCGCACCCGCTGCTGCGTGAGCTCAGGTTCTGGGACATGATTCAAAAGAGGCATGCGCCGAAGCAGGTGCAGCCAGGTCCTCCGCAGTCTTCCGTGCTCTCGTCCATCATTCGGCCGTCCGCTGTGCCCGTGGCCAAACCACCAGCGGTTCCCACCGCAGTGCCACCAGCACAGCCAGTGGCGGCACCCCCAGCGGTACCGGGTGCAGTGTCACCCTCAGCCCCTGTTGCCAAGCCACCAGTCATGCCCGGTGCCAAGCCGCCACCCCCACCCTCCTATACGGGTGCGACCAAGCCTCTCGCCAAGCCGCCTGCGCCACCGATTTCGAAGCCCATCGCGAAACCACCGGCCCCGCCCATGATGAAGCCGCCCACCGCAGTGGCCCGGCCACCCGCAGCCAAGCTGCCGCCCCCTTCTCAAGGCACTGCCGCCTGATCAAATTCGAAAGCTTTGCGGCTACAAAGTCATGGTGCGTGACGTTTATCGCGCACCATGAAAGCCTTTGCCACCCTCCTGCTCTGCACCTTCGCGTTTCAGCTTTTTGCAGCGGAGGCAAAACGCCCCAACATCCTCTTCATCTACTCCGATGACCAGTCCACGAAAACCGTGGGCTGCTACCCCGGCTCCTGGCCTTGGGTGAAGACACCCCATATTGATGCGCTGGCGAAAAACGGCGTGCGCTTCCATGCCGCCTATCTCGGCTCCTGGTGCATGCCATCGCGCGCCACCATGCTCACCGGCCGCTTTCCTCACGGCATCGAGTCCATGTCCATGGAAGGCAAATACCCCGGCAGCACTTACGATCCCAGGCAGTGCCCCTTCATCCCCGCAGAAATGCGCAAGCAGGGCTACCACACCGCGCAGATCGGCAAATGGCACACCGGCACCGATACCGGCTGGGGCCGCGACTGGGATCATCAAATCGTCTGGAACCGCCCGTTGCATCCCGAAAACGCCGGCGCCTACTACGAAACTCAAATCATGAGTGTCGATGGCAAGGAGCAGACCATCGAAGGCTATCCCGCCGACAACTACACCCAGTGGTCGCTCGACTACATACGTGGCAAAAACCGCGATGCAGCAAAGCCCTGGTACCTCTGGGTCTGCTACGGCAGCGTCCACGGCCCCTCCATCCCGGCCAAACGTCACAAAGGCAGCTACGCGGACGCCGCCGTGCCCGTTCCCGCCGACATCTTCCCACCCCGCGAAGGCAAGCCCGATTACCTCAACAAGAAACAGGCATGGACGAAAGGCCCCGACGGCCATCCCATGGCAGGGAAGGGAGGCGAAGCCTTTGGCGAGAGCAAGAAAGGCAAGCGCTTCGATGACTGGGTCCGCCAGGTCAACGAATGCGTGCCCGCCATTGATGAAGGAGTCGGCCAGCTCATCGCCGCACTCAAGGAATCCGGTCAGTACGAAAACACACTCATCATTTACACCGCCGATCAAGGCTTCTCCATGGGTGAGCACGGCTTCCGCACCAAGCTCGCTCCCTATGACGCGAACTACCGCTCGCCCCTCATCATCAGCATGCCCTCACGCTTCCCCACCGGCAAAGTGTGCAACGCCTCCGTCAATGCTCCCGACCTCGCCGCCACCTTCCTATCCATCACCGGCGTGAAAGTGCCATGGCCGACGCATGGCCGCGATCTCACTCCTCTCCTCGAAAAGCCCGACACCCCATGGCCGCACGCCTGCTACTACGAACACATGGGCAACGAATACGGCGCCAAAGTCAGCCAGACCATTCTCACCGGCGCGGAACAGAAGAATGATCAGGGTGTACCCTTGTACAGCGCCGTCGTGCAGGATCAGTTCAAACTCATCCACTACCTCGATGGCAGGTCCGGCGAAGAACTCTACGATCTGAAAAACGACCCCGAAGAATTGAAAAACCTCATCGGCGAATCCTCCCACGCAGACCGCATCACCCAGCTCCGCTCCGCCATGAAAGCCGAACTCAAACGTACCGAAGCTGGTTTCACCAACTTCATAAAATAACGCACGACCACCTCCGGAACGTAGGATGGGTGTGGCGACAGCCCGCCCGTCTTTCAGCGTATCGCTAGCACCAAAACTCAACGATGAAAAAAGCAGGGGAATCTCACGGCTTAATCTGCAGCTTTTTCCCCGGCACCAGAAACATGCGCCCGGCCTCATTGCAGATCAGCAAATTCGGCCCGTTGCCGCCCAGCATCGTCCCCACCGCACCCGTTTCATGCGCACCTCCAGGTTGTACAACGTTGCCGTCCTCATCCTGAAACGTCAGCGGCCTCGCGAATTTCATCTTCGCATTCGTGCCCGTGTTCAGCATCACCAGCGGGGTGCCGAGCGTCTTCTTCAGCTTGGTCGGCAGTGCGGAATCCACCAGCTTGCCAATCAGTCCGCCCACCACCGGATTCTGCCCCAGCGCCGCCATCGGGTAGCCCGTGGTACGATCCGGAATCGAACACACCCGCCCGGTGCCAATGACGAAATCCAGCTTCCCATCCTGGTTCCAGTCAAAGAAGTCCAGCTTGCAGCGCCCGCTCATGCCACCCACACCACCGCTCGCGCCAATCAGTTGGCCATCATCCAGCCGCAGCTTGCCACCGTCCTCCACATTGTAGTCATCAATGCGCCAGTAGAGATGAAAATGATCATCACCATCCACAATCGCCAGCGCCATACGTCCGCCGATCTGCGCCAGCGCCGGGCGGCAGCGCCACATGCCGTGCAGATCTACGCCATCGCAATAGATCGGATGCGCGGCATCCAGCCTCGCCTCGGTCTTGGTCCCACGATTGAGATAAATGAGGTAATTGCCCGTGATGTCACCAGTAATGAGATCCGGCAGCGCATCCCCGTTCCAGTCGATCACATTCGGCGAGAGATACCCCCACCGCGCCTCCTGCAATCCCTGCAGGCTGCCGGCATAGCCCGCTTGCACCTGAATCTCGCGGTTACCTGCTTTCACGCGTGTCGCTGGCAGAAGCTTCGGCTCGTCATTGCTGCCGCTGTTTTTGAAAAACAGCACGAAGCCCTCTGAATTTCCCGCCAGAATGTCCAGCACCCCATCACCATCCCAATCCACCGTCGTGGGCGTTGGCAGCGTGCCCGCGTACAGGTCCGCGTTCTCCTGCAGCACCGACACCGGCTCCTTGCAAACAGGCGCGCCTGCCTTCGTGAACTTCCCCGTGAAACGGTAAAAGTAGAGCGATCCCTCACCGCACGCGATCAAGCCATCCCCATAAGCACAAACGCTCGGGTTGATGCTCGGATGCCGCAGCGCATTGCCATCCTCTCCTGCAATGAGTCGCTTCCCCTCAAGATCAAAGCCGCTCGCCGCCTTGTTGTGATAATGCACGAGATTTCCCTGCCGCGATCCCGTCACCAGATCGCGTTCATGACCAGCACCCAGGTTCACCCCCGTGATGCCATGCATGGAAAAATAAACCTCGTTCCGCGTCTGGGTGATCTGCCTCGCCTCGCCTCTGGCCGTGACTCCCATGAGGTAGCGATATCGCATCTCCCCTACTGCGATGCCGGAGGAGTTGAACGGCCGCCACTCCTCCGTGTTCGGGCTCCCCTCCGCCCCCTTGCCACCGTTCGACATTTCAAACGCCAGGTCATGGCTGCCGTCCCCATTGAGCAGCACACCAAGGCTGCCCGGTGACTTCACCGCCTTCGGCAGTTTCTCACGCTTCGTTTCACGAAACTCCAGCTTCTCAACAGTGAACTCCGTGGTCACCAGCTCATCCTTGTCAATCCACAGGCCCACGACTTTCCCATCCTTCAGCTGAAAAACACTGCCCTTGTCCTTGAAGGCACATTTGACCTCCACCGGCTGCGCAAATACGGGCGCGCCAGTTTCCGCAGTATCCACCCAGCGAAACAAATGCACCGCCTGCGGCCCGCCGAAACCCGCTACAAACAAATCGTCCTCCTTGCCGCCAAACACCCGAGCATGCCCGAGTACATGGTGATTCAAATTCACCAGCGCCAGCGGTCCGCGTCCATTCACCGCCGCCGATGGCAGCGCCTTCGTGCCCGGCGGCAGATGCGGCTCAATGGCAAAGCCACCCGAAGCGAAGAGCAAAAGGCCGAGAGTGATCTTCGCCTTCATGCAAAAAAGATTACTTCGCGGGTGGTGGTGTCAGCTTGCACGACTGCCACGCCAGGAAGCGCCACTGCCCTCCCTCGAGACGCCAGACACCCAGGAAGGCCAGTGTGGGTTCAATGATGCCCGTTGGAGTGCCAATCTTCAGTTTGGCACTCCCCGTCATCAGCGCGATGCCCGGTGCAGGGAAGGTGAACTCACGCTCCACATAATCGATCGCTTCATACTTCGTCGTCCCTTTGAGCAGCGCCTCAATGAACGAGGCCTTGGTGTCCACCACACCGGAGGAGTGCGCATAGCGCAGTTCATCGGAGAAGATCGCGCTCAGCTTGTCACGGTCGGGCGATTTCATCGCGGCCACACGTGCATCATCCGCCGCCTTTACAGCGGCCAGCGGCGCCTCTTCGGCAAACGAGATGATAGTGACAAGGCAGATCAGGGTAGTGAGCAGTGTTTTCATGGGGCAGTTGTTTTAGCGGTCAGTTGTTTCACAATAAAATTCCAGATGTCGTCATAGCCATCGGTGGGATGACCCGGATACTTCACATGGCAGGTGGCACCCGTTGCAAGCGCAAGCTTCTGAAAACCCACCGCCCATGCCGGGGAATGCACATCGTAGTTGTTCTGCGTGATGTCCTCCGGCTTCGTCATCCCCCACTCGTTCTCAAAGTACATCGGTGCCGCATTCTTGTGCAGCAGCCAGTCAGGCGACCACTTCTTGATCACTGGCAGCAGCTCATCGCGCCGCTTCAAAGATTCCTCAAAGGAGCAGCCCAGCGCAGGGGCTCCCCACTTCACACCAGGCACCCACTCCTGCATGCGCTTCGGATCAATCGAAGGCTGGCACCGGTACGCAGCGATGCAGGTCACCAACTCTGGGGCCGTGCAGCCGACATACAGCGCCGGCAGCGCCCCCTGCGAGCCCCCGCCCAGCGCGATACTCGCTGGATCCAGCTTATACTTGGCAGCGTTTTCCCGCACAAATTTCACCGCGCTCAGCGCATCCTCCAGCACATAGGAGATCGGCTCCTTCACCTTGTCCGCCGTCGCATCCTCCATCGTCCTCACCTCCACGGCGATCACCGCGATGCCATGCGGAAAGAAGCGGTTCACATCCACCGCATGCTTGGATGCCTTCCAGATGCCGCCATACCACATCAGCACCGGAAACGGCCCGTCCCCTTTCGGCGGCAGGTGAATGTCGATCAGTTGATGCGCATGCGCACCATACGGCACATCAGCATGCGTCGGTTTCGGTGGTTCAGCCGCATGAACAGAAGTCAGCGCAAACGCGGCCAGCAGTGAAAAAAATCTCATGGCTGTTTGGTCTGGGTCTTTTTCAAATACTCTGAGGGTGTCATGAACTCAACGTTCTTCGTTTTGAGGAAATCGATGATGCCCGTGAATCCCGCCCAGCGCTTGTCATCCCATTGATCAGGATGCCCCTGTAGCACCAGCACCTCACGCTTCGCAGCCTTGGCTTCGTAGAACGTTTTGAACTTCTCCAGATCGGGCACAAACGTCGGATTCTCCAGCGCCATCACCCGCGGGATGCTCAGCCGGCTGTAATACTTCGGCTTCTCAGGTCCATACAGCCAGATCGTCACCTCCGGCACCTTCTGCATCGCTTCATCCGTGGCCTCCGTGGTGCCGCTCCAGTGCGGCCCAAAGGCCGTCAGCGTGAAGCCCAGCTTTTCCTTCGCCAGCTTCTCACCCTTTGCCAAAATCGCCCGCTGCTCCTCCGCCGTGCCATGCTCAAACTCTCCCGGTTCGCTGGCCGTCTTCATGTGATACCCATGCATCCAGAACTCGATCAAGCCGGCCGCCTGCACATCCTTCAGCCACTGAAAATACATCGCATTGTCCTTCTCCAGCGACTCCGTGATGATGCCAAACGAGCCTTTGATGTTCTTCTCCTTCAGGTAGTCATGCACCTTCAGCCACCGATCCGACACCGGCTTCGCCCCCACACGCCGCGCGATCACATCGTCCAGTTTCAGCAGGATAATTTGCGGCTCGGCGGCGCTGAGTGTTGTGGCGAACAGGCTGGCTTGCAGGAGAAGGCAAAAGCGGAACATGGGCTGAGAATAGCGGAATCATAAGCCTCGTCATCTCTTTCCGCTGTCACACGTTTCACTGGCGTTCGGATGGCTAGCAGGTGATTTGAATCAAACCCATGGAGATTGCGATGATCACCGAGAGCACCAAGCCAGCCAAGATTCCTAAAGAGACCACAATGATCCTTGCGATCCATCGCCACGCAGTGCTTGCAGAGAGAGAGCGGGGCTCAGCAGGTTGGCACTCAGGATCTGGCACCACGCTGGAAATGTGAGGGGGGTGGATCATGGCTTTCCTCCTGTCAGGGGCTTGCCCCGGTTTGCGATCCGTCGGGCGATTTCTCCGGCGAGGTCCTCCGCTTCAAAGCCTGTGGCACGCACCAGGCCAAGAATCTCATCCGCATTGGGTCCTCCGCCCTGGGATGCCTTCGCCAGTGCAAACAGCCGCGCTGCTCGCCGGCCTGTCCGGCAGTACAATACCACTGGCTCTTCCACAGTCTTCAAGGCTGACTCCAGGGAATCCACGGCCTCATTTGGAATCCCCTCGTGTGGAACGGGAATGTAGTGAAACTCCATGCTCATCGCCTCGGCCGTCCGCCGCATCTGCTCTGAAGACGGCTGATCCGCAGCCTCGCCATCAGGACGCATGTCGATGACGGCTTTGATTTGCCGTTGTCTGAGATAGCGCATGCTGCTGGGCTTTAATTGCGAAGTGAGAAACACCCCGTTCGTGATCTCGGTGAGCTTTGGCTTCAGGCTCTCTTCTTGGCTGTGTTTTAGGTAAAAGTACCCAAGTCCCACGGCCATGGTGCACACCATGGTCAGACCAAACAGCTTCAGGTTGGACATTGTGGTCGAAGTGTGAATTAGCAGTTTTGCCAAATGTCACATTGTCCCTGCCTCTTGCAAGAGGTTCTCCGGGCAGCCCGCAACACTACTTCGAATGGGCCAGCACAAAATCCACCAGCTCCTGACACTCAAAAAACGAGGGCCCCACCTTGTGTCCTTCGCCAGGAATGACCTTCACGCTGATCTGTCCACCGCCCGCTTCATACCGCTCCTTCAGAAGTCCCGTGTTCAGCTCATAGGGCACCACCACATCGGAGTCCCCATGCACCACAAACATCGGCACCTTCTTCTCCAACAGACCTTTTAGATTATCCACCGGATTAAACTCACTCAGCTTGGCCACCAGCTCATTCTCCGGCATGCCAAAGTCAGTCAGCGTCTGCGCCTTGGAATTCTTCAGCGGCCAGCTTGCGAGATTGCACACGGGATAGATCCCCACCCATGCGCGCACTTTCTCAGGATGCCGAAACGCCCACGCCAGCGTCATCATGCCGCCACGGCTCTGTCCCAGCAAAATCGGCTTCGTGGAATAACCACGTTTCACCATCTCCTCATAAAACAGCGTAAACTTCGCCGTGCTTGCCGGTGCGCCGCGAACCTCCCCCAAATCGTAGCCCGCAATGCTGATCCCCGCTTTCATGAAGGCCTCATAGTACATCTTCCGGCCAAACAGCGAGACACCTCCCAAAGTGGGTGCATACCACAGCCACGGCTTGCCTGCGGCGGGCTTGGGCGCCGCATACAGAAAAGCCTTGTGTCCGTCGACTTCGAAAACCTCCGCCGTTTTGGGCAGAACTTCTTGAGCGATGGCGGAGACCGCCAGACCGGCAGTGAGAATGAGGAGGCAGCAGGTGTTCATGAGATGGATGATTGAATCGGGCTCGCGCTCCCTGTTATTTCCTTGTTTCAAACGCCCGGAAGTAATGCAGCACGGGATATTCGAAGCGGTTGCCGAGAGCTTCCTTCAGCTTGCCCAGGCTTTCCATCCCATGCTCGGCGGCTGCAGCGCGAAGTTCAGCTTCTTCCTCGGCGGTGTAGTAGTCTCGCGGATCCGCCTTCAGCTCTCCCTGCTGAATGGCCTGGGCCAGATGACTGTGGATGGTGCTGATCACGAGGCTGCGCAGCGAGGCGATCTTTTCCGCGCTGTGGCCCTGGCGGTGCAGACGCAGGGTTTCCAGCACCGTGCCGGTGAGTCCATCCTCGCTCTTCATCTTGGGTGGCGGCGGAGGCGGAGCCTCTTCGGCAAAAATCTGCGCCTCATGCGTCCCCAGCCATTGGGTGATTGCACCCATAAACGCCGCTCCATAGTCGGCCAGCTTCTGACTTCCCACGCCAGGGATGGCTAAAAAACTCTGTTCTGTTTGCGGATACTGACGGCACATGTGCCGCAGGCTGGCATCCCCAAAGACCACATACGGCGGCACCCCGCGCTCATCGGCAAGCCGTTTGCGCAACGCGCGCAGTTCCTCAAACAGCGCTTCGTCACAGGCGATGCTGCCCGCCTTCGCGACCTTCCCCGCGCTCGTGCCAGTCTTCACCGCCCCGGGCACGCGTGTGAGCATGACCGGCGTGCGGTTCATGAGCGTGGCCAGTCCCTTCTTTGACAGGCTCAGCGTCTGAAATGAATCCGCCGACGCTTCAATGTGGCCCAGTCGGATAAGCTGCCGTCCCAGCGCCGCCCACTCATCACGCGGCATGTCCTTGCCGATGCCGTACGTGCTGAGCTGATCATGATACCATTTACGGATCTTCTCCGTGTTCGCTCCGGTGAGCACTTCCACGACATGATTCAGCCCCGTGCCAAAGCCGCTCTTCTGCCGGATGCGGAAGATGCAGCTCAGCAGCTTTTGCGTCTGCGTGGTCGCATCCCAAGTCTCGCGCGGCTGCAGGCAGTTGTCGCATCCGCCGCAGTTGTCGCCCGGCCACTCCTCACCGAAGTAGTCAAGCAGCGCAACACGTCGGCATTCGGTGCCTTCGGCAAAGTCCGCCATCATTCGCATCTGCTGCGCCGCAACCTCCGCCGCCTGCGCGTCCGTCATTTCATCGAGGAACTTCAGGTTTCGCACCAGATCCCCGCGCGAGTACAGCAGTACGCACTCGCTCGGCAGGCTGTCGCGCCCGGCTCGGCCTGTCTCCTGATAGTAGCCTTCGATGTTCTTCGGCAGATCCCCATGGATGACATAGCGCACGTCAGGCTTGTTGATGCCCATGCCAAACGCGATCGTGGCACACACCACATGCGCCTCATCACGGATGAAGGCCTCTTGATTCGCAGCCCGCTCCTCCGGCTGCAATCCCGCATGGTAGGCCACCGCCTTCACTCCCTCCGCAGAAAGCGCCGCCGCCAGGCTCTCCGCGCTCTTGCGCGACTGCACATACACAATGCCCGCCTCATTCGGACGCTGACGCCAATAGTGTTCGGCACAGGGTTTGAGGTGGAGTGATGTGACAAAAACGTTGCTGTACGTTTGGGCGAAGGGTGGCATGAAGTTGCTGATGGCTGCAGCCCGAGTCCCAGCCCCCAAGATTGAAGCCGCCCAGCTGCGGCACTGGAAGCTCATCGAGCAGTTCCAGCGTGTGCTCGACGAGGTCAGCCCGCTGCATCAGCCCCACCGCAGCGAGCACGACCCGCGGCGCACCCTCCACCAGCGCGATTACTTCTCGCTGTTTTTGCTCGGCCTGTTCAACCCGGTCATCACCTCCATGCGCGGGCTCTGCCAGGCCAGCAGGCTGCAGCGCACGCAACGCTCCCTGGGCACCCTGCCCGCAAGCCTGGGCAGCTTCTCGGAGGCGCAGAGCCTCTTTGATGCGCGGCTGCTCCAGGCCGTGCTGGAGCGCCTGGTGGCGGACCTTCCCCCGCAGCCCGGTCCCGGCGGCGTGGACCTCGCCGCGCTGCGCGTGGTCGACAGCACCTTGTGGTATGTGCTCCCGCGCATGGACTGGGCCACCTGGCGCAGCCAGTACAAGGACCAGCGCGCCGTGCGCCTGCACATCAAATACCGCCTGGCCGACGGCCTGCCTGCCGGCGGCCTGCCCTCCAACGGGGTTTTGTGCGAGCGCAAAGCCCTGCGCCAGCAGCTCAAGGCCGGGGAGTTCTACATCGGCGACCGCAACTACGGCATGAACTACCGCTACCTCGAGGAGCTCGAGAGCGCCGGGTGCGGCTTTCTCATGCGCCTGCGCCAGAACCATGTCAAGGTGGAGACGCTCCAGGAGCTGCCGCTAAGCCAGCGCGACATTGAGGCCGGCGTCTGCCGGGATGAGCGCGTCATGCTCGGGGAGAGGGCCCTGTGCAGGCGCGGCCCGTTCCGCCTGGTGGTCGTCGACCGGCCGGACATGGAGGAGCCCGTATGGCTGGTGAGCAATCAAACGGCAGAACAGCTCAGCGCCGGGGAGCTCGCCGGACTCTACCGGCAGCGCTGGGAGGTGGAGGGATTTTTCCGCTGGCTCAAATGCCTGCTGCCCTGCCGGCACTGGTTTGCGGAGAGCGAAAACGGCGTGGCCATCCAGATCTATGCCGCGCTGATCTGCGCGGTGCTGCTGACGCGCAGGCTGGGACGGCGGCCGAGCAAACGCATGCTGGAGATGCTGGCCTTTCATCAGATGCAGACGGCCAGCGAGGAGGAGCTTGCCGAGGCGCTGCGGCTTGAGGTGCAGCGCGCCACCCGGGTGCGCAAGCCGCGGCATGGCACGCTGAGCAACTGGAAACCCGCATAGCAAAGGGCAGTGCAGGCGCGCGCGCGCGCCAGGGCTGCGCGTGCCCGGATGCCACGATGTCGCCCACCTCCCACTCCCTGGCCCTTTCACCGCCGCCTCAATTCAAAAATGCTTGGCTCCATTCACCCCTCTATAGCAGACCGCGTGCCGAACAGTACTGACGCTGACGCACAAAATCATAAATCTGTATCGTCGCCTTCGCCTTCGGCAGCACCGTGTAGCTCAGATTCGGGCGGTTGAAGCTCGCCAGAAAAACCTCCGGCTCATGCAGATGAAGCTGACGGATGATGTCCTCGCGCACCTGCTCAGTCGCTGTGGCCGTGAGCGCCAAAAACGGCACGCCCGGAAGCGCATCGCGCAGCTGCCCCAGCGCACGATACTCCGGTCGGAAGTCATGCCCCCACTGGCTGATGCAGTGCGCTTCATCCACCGCGACGGCGGTGACATTCCAGCGCTTCAGATCGCCGATAAAGTCCGCCATCATCACACGCTCCGGTGCCACATACAGCAGCTTGTAGTGCCCTTCCTCCAGTCCCGAGCGCCGCCTCTGCGCCTCGCTGCCCTGAATCGATGAATTGATAAACGTCGCCGCCACCCCGCTCGCCACCAGCGCATCCACCTGGTCCTTCATCAGCGCGATCAGCGGCGAAATCACCAGCGTGATCCCCTCGCGCGCCAGCGCAGGCAGTTGAAAGCACAGGGACTTCCCCGCGCCCGTCGGCAGGATCGCCACCACATCCCGCCCCGCCAGCGTGGCATCCATGATCTCCCGCTGCAGCGGGCGGAAGGTGTCGTAGCCAAAGGTTCTCTTCAGCAGTGCGGCAAGGGGTTCGTGGCTCATGGCGGATGCACCGTCAGTTTGAGCCGCTGCACTCCCGGCGCCAGTCGAAGCTACACAGCACCACAGCACTTTTTATGTTTTTTCCCCGAGCCGCACGGGCAGGGATCATTGCGGCCCACCTTCGGTGTCGCACGGACGACAGTTGTCGATTCCGGAGTGTAGGTGTCCAGAAGGGGAGACTCCCAATCTTCGAACTCATCATCTTCATCCCCATCCTCTTGCTCATCAGGCTTCTCCCATGTGGCCCACCAGGACGTCTCCTGGATCGTGTCATCGATCAGTCCTGTGAAATCTTTCCAGTCTTCATTGCCTCCGTTGCCAGCAGACTCGATGAGTTCTTTCAAACCATAGAACCACGGATCGCACAGGTTCTTGTCGATCGCCTTTTGAATCAACGGCACCGTGCTCGCAAAGCCGAGATCGGCGCATAGCACGGTCCAGCAGTCCCAGAAGACACCAGGCTTGCGCCCCAGCTTGCCGCCAAGCAGTTCTGTCGCGTAGGCTTCCAAAGCCTCGCGGGAGATTTTACCCTCCACCAGCAGGCACTGGTAGCATAAGGTGGCGCTGCTCCCGCGCACATACTCATACACCTTGGTATTTTCCACCAGCGCTCGGAGTGGGGCATCGTCGCCGTCATACACACTGGCGAGAATGTTGCCCATGTCCCCTGTGATCATGTCTCCAAAGAGCTCGTCGATCGTGTCTTCCGGTCCCGCGAGCAGCGTGCACAGCGGCTTGAAGGCCGCCGTCACTCGAAACTGCGCCAGCAGGTAGGAGGCAAACGTCACCAGCTTCCAGTTGCCGCCTTTCAGGTAATGTTCGGGCCGCTGCGTGGCATCTGTCAGCACCTCCAGCAGGGCAGGCGTCATCTCCTCCTGTCTGTCGATCATCTCCTGGATGATGTCTCGCGGATATGGATGATCAGGCGCATCCACCAGGCGGATGAGCAGTTCTGCAGGTGTGTCGGAGAAGGGCATGGTTTTTGGCACGTGGGCGGCAAAAGTCTAAAGCAGACTCTCTCACGCAAGCAGACAGTTGCCTCAAGCAAGATTCCACCCGTTCCATGCAGGCCGTTAAAGAAGACGCCAATTTCGTCTTCAAGGCCTGTCAGGCAATGCCTTCAGCCACGCCAGATTAAAAACATAATGATTCTTGCTCGTGATGAGCTGGACATTGCCATCCCGCGTCTGCGTGGCGGAAAGATACCCGCAGGGCTCCGCCATCGTGTCACTCATGACGAACATGACACGGTCAATGCCGTTGATGCTCTGTTCCTTCCCTCCCGGTGTGATCAGCTTCCTCACCGGCCATGTCTTGCCCTCATCAAAAGACACCGCGGCAAACAGGCCATAGCCGGTGAACTCGCCTGCCTTCGATTGAAATTTCATGCCCTTCCTGTTTTTCCAGTCTCTCCATTGATCGGTGAAACTGCACAGCAGGATGCCGCCTTCTCTCAGCCGGATCATCGCAGCACGCTGCACACTGCTGATGGCAGGAAACTCACTCGCGGCGTAGGTCCACGTCTTGCCCAGATCACTGCTGTAGCTGATCGGCGTTTTGAGATCAAACTTCGCCTGATCCTCAGGCGGATCATTCCTGCTGAAAGCCATGATCCTGCCATCACCAAGTTGGACAATCGGCGCATGAATCCCCGGATGACGAAACCCCGTGCCACCGGGCCGAAAGTCACTCGGCCGTTGTTTCACATCATTAAACGCCCACGTCTTGCCATCATCATGGCTGAAGACAAGACTGCACTGCCGTGAGTCATTAGTGATGACCAGCGTGCCATCCGCGAGACGGATCGGTTGATTCCCAAACTCGCCCACCGGCTGCATGATCAACGCCTTGCTCCAAGTCGCACCATTATCAGTGGAGGTGCGCACAAGATTCTCATCCCGGCCACGCGCAAAGTGATACAGCGTTGCCTTCCCATCCCACCAAATCTTCGGGCCATGGTCATTCACGTCTGCACCATCCCAAAAAGGTGATGCCGGCTCCCATTCGTTCGTGCCTCGGCGCAGACGGCTCGCCACGTTGCAAAGCTCGCTGCCACCTTCATCCACGCAGGAATACCACACCGCGAGCAGATCGCCGTTCGGGCATTCGGCGATGCCCGGGCTGTGGTTGTGCGCGGAAAACAAAGGCCCAAACGAATTCGGCGCGATCTTTACATACGGCTTCGGTGCGGCAAAAAACGGCGGCTCATTGGGGCCCGGCATGTCATGCTTGAGCACCCCCTGCTGCACGTTTTGCGCATTCAAAGGAGGAGTGGCTGCAGGTAGCATTTTCCCAGCTGGCAGATCGCCCAGCACCACCCGAAACCCCACCTTGTCTGTCTTCGTCTGCGGCAGCCAGGCGGTGCGGTTCGCGGAACGCAGCAGTCTTGCAAACATCGAATGATGCCCGCCGCGAATCACGTGGAAATCACCCGCACTTCGGCCCAGAGGATCGGCCTGCTCACCGGCTTCATATGGCCCATACCAGTCCTGGCACCACTCGGCCACATTGCTGTGCATGTCGTACAGCCCCCACGGGTTCGGCGCTGATTGCGCCACCTGCAGATTGAGTCTCTTCTCATCGCGGTACTCCTTCGGCAGTGGTGCATCAGCAAAGAACCGCGCACGGACTCCTGCCTTGTCGGGCCATGGTTGAAAGCCCTCAGGCAGCGCATCACCCGTGTAAAACAGCGTCGTCGTGCCCGCGCGGCAGGCGTACTCCCACTCCGCTTCAGTCGGCAGTCGGTACGTCTTCCCCTCCTTCTTGGACAGCCATTCACAAAACTCCTGCGCCTGATCCCAGCTCACTCCGCTCAGCGCATCATCATCCTTACCACTGCCCTGACGAAACGCCGGCTTGAACTGTCGATACTGCGCCAGCGTCACTTCAGTCACACCCAAATGAAACGCCTGCGTGATCGTGACCCGATGCGCAGGTTTCTCATCCCAGTCCGCATCATCAAATTTCGCCGGATGCTTCGTGATCTTATAATCCGCTGCCGGTCCATCCTGACCCATGGTAAATGAACCCGGCTCGATGCGAACGAACTTCATGCCTATTGAGTTGGTGATGGTCTCGGCGGCGAAGCCGCTGATGGCGCTCAGCAGGGTGGCGGCGAGGCAGGCGGATGTTTGAAAAGTCATGTCTCTTTAGGGTGTGTGGGGATTCATTTCACGGCTTCGGCGCGCCACGGCTCTTCTCAAACGCCTCCTCCATCAGCTGCGGCTCGCGGGATTTGTGCACCCCGCCTTCAGAGTCGGCCAGTCGGTTGATCATCTGCTTGAGCTTGCTGCCCTCGATCACGATCTTTCCCGCCTTGATGTCCGCCTCGGTGAACTTGGCGAAAAGAATCTCCTGTTCGTCCTTTTCATACCGTCCCCGGTCATAGGTCACGTAAATAAAACCGTTCGCGCCTTCAGTGCCATCCGGGTAGCTCACCCGCTGCCGCTCATCCAGCATCAGCTTGTGCGGCCACGTTTTACCGTCGTCCTCGGAAAGCATCGCCGTCATGCGGTCACGCCCGTGCGGAACATCATTCACCACCAGCAGCAGCGCGCCGGACTTCAGCTTGCGCAAAAAGAAGCGCGTGTTCACGCCGCGCTCCTTGGTAAACGGCCCCTCATTCACCCACGTCGCTCCATGATCAAACGACTCCGCCTGTGCGATGCCATAGGTCGTCCGCGCCATCATCATGAGGCTGCCGTCCTTGCGTTCCACCGCCATGTGCTCGGCAAACGACACATCCTTGATGCTGAGCTTCGAAAGGAAGTCGAAGCTCTTTCCCTGATCATGCGACACATAAAACTGCGTGCGCGTCCCTTGCTTGGTTTCCTGGCTGTTGTCGATGGGCCGCAGCCAGTCACCATTGGAAAGAACGGTGGGTTTGTTGAGCCCCAGCCCGAAGCCCGCCAGCACCGGCGCATTCCATTTGGGCATCGGTTCGTCAGGGTTCTCACAGCAGAAACCCCACTCCGAGCGGATGCCATCGGCGTGTTTGACCTTCAAAATGCGAAACACAAACCACCAGAGTCGCCCCTGGGGATCAATCCACACATGCGGATCGCCCGTGCTGCCATCAAAGAAACTCGTGGGGTCATAGACTGCGACTGGATCTGACCACGTGCGGCCGTCATCGCCACTGGTGACGAGGAGGGCGTAATTTCCACTGCTCCCCTCACTCAGCGGGCCCGCATACCACGTGGCCCACAGACGGCCTTTCGCGGTGCGCTCAATGCTGGGAATCCCCTGCCACATCCTCAGGCGCGGGAAATATCTTGGACCAGGATCCACTTTGATTACCGGCAGCGTCCGTGCGGTGATGCCAAATGCATCCGGTGAAAATGAGGTGGACTTCGTCGGTTCGGCGGAGACCAGCATTGGCAGCAGTGCAAACAGCAGCGTGGCGTGTTTCATCGGCGTAAGGGGAAATGGATATTCTGCGGGTAACACTGAAGGCTGAGTCTGGGGCAGGTCACAGTTTCGATCCCGTCATCTTCGTCCACGGACTCCATGCCCCCATCGCATGCTGCAAAATTTTGCGCTTCCAGATCTTGTTCCCGCAGAAGGCATACAGCGTGTCCTTGTCCTTCCCGCCGATCGCCACCGCCGTCACACGGCTCCGATCCGGCACCGGCAGAATGATCTGCGTCGGCCCATCGTCCGCGCTGATCTGCACCCCGCTCTTCGTCGCAATGAACTGCCGTCCCTCGATCGAATAGCACACACACTCAGGCCCCGCGTCATCTTCCCAATCCGCCACATGCAGGTGGAAAAAGCGCTCCTTGTTTTTGAGCGTCCCATCCTCAGCAATCTGATAGCTATAGGCCCACTTCGAGTGCCCTTCAGCCACAGTCAGCAGCCACTGATCCGGCCGGTACGCCATCCCCGTCGCAAATTTGATCCCCTTGTCCACCAGCGTCTTCTTGCCGTCTTTGATATACCACACGGTCCCTTCCTCCCTCGGCTTGTCACCATTGGTCGTCACATACAGCCCGCCGTTAGGCATCGCCAGAATCGAGTGCCCCAGAATGTCCTCCATCACCACGTCGCCCGCACCATTCGCATCAAAGCTCATCAGCTTCCCTGACTTCTCGGAGATCGTGTAAAGCTTCCCGTCCGCGCCCATCGTCACGCAGTGCGCATTCGTATCACCCACAAATTCGCTCACCTTCCCATCCAGCCCGATCCGGTGAATCTTGTTGTTCGACGTGTCCGCAAAAAACACCTCGCCGCTCTCGCTGCACGTCGGCCCGCGTGTGCTCTTAAAGCCCTCCGCTAGCAGCTCCCACCCTTCGCCTGGGATGATCACCTCCTGCGCACGCGGCGCGCTCGGCCCCGCCTTCACGCGCTCAGGCCAGCCCTTCCACAGAAAGGCCATCGCCTCCAGATAGTTCTCCGCATAGCCCGCCACGTGGCGTCCTTCGATGCTGCGAAACTGGTAGTCATACCCCGAAAACTTCAGCGCCTTGTCCATCTCCAGATCCAGCAGATACCAGTCTCCCGCGCAGTTCTCCATGTCATGCGTCGCCGTGGTCAAATACGCGCGGATCGGCTTCGCTTCAAATTTGCGTACCATCGTCGGAAACTCATGCCCGCCCCGAAATGCCACCCAGCTTCCACTCGCCGCATACACCCGGCTGAAGGCCTCAGGCCGGTGCCACGCCGCCGTGAAAGCTGCAATGCCACCGCTGCTCCCACCCGAGATGCACCGGTCATTGCCATCGGTGGACAGCTTCAGGTTGAACTCCTTCGCCACAAACGGCAGCAGCTCATCATTGAGGAATCGCACATTCTCATCACCCACCCCATCATACTCCAGATCACGGTTGCGCCTGTCCAGCGTGCCCTTCATCGGCGCAGGCAGCGAGCCCGGCTTCACAAACACCCCGATTGTCACCGGCATCTCCTTCGTGGCGATCAGCGTCTCCATGAAAATCTTCTCCCGCGCATTGTAGCCATCTGTCTTCACATACACACACGCAGGCTTGCTGCCATCATACTGCGCCGGGATAAAAACCGTCACATCCCTCACCGTCCCCGGGAAAACCTTGCTCTGGTTAAACTGCGTCTGCTTGATCGTCCCCGGCAGAATCTCCTCCGGCTTGATCACCGGCGGCACATAAGTCGGCGCTGCGGCCACAGCCTCATTTCCCGCAATGGCACTCCCCGCCAGCGGTTTGATCTGCCACTGCAAATGCTGGTCATTTGGATGGTGCTGCCACAGATCGATCTTCGCTCCCGGCTCCTTCTTTCCACCCAGATCATCCATCCCCTGCGTCGGTGCATGCTTCGGAATGATCGAGTATGATCCCGCCTCGTTCTTCTTGATCTGCCACAGCTGCCAGTCCTTGCCGCTGTCCGCCTCCAGCACAATGCCCGTCCCATTCTTCACTCCGCCCTTGTCCGCCGCCAGTGTCAGCGTGCTGCTGTAGGCCGGCTTGATGGCATAAAATCCATCACCCTTCGGCACGATCACCCACTTCTGGTTCGGCTTGCCCGCCGGATTCCCGATCGACACCCGCGTCCCCTCCGTCGTTCCCGCGTCCACCGCCTCCAGCACCATCGCTGGCGCGCTCACCGGCACCATGACATACGCTCCCCAGTCTTCTGCGCAAAGAGGGGTGGTTAAACCAAGGGCTGCTGCCAGAAACGAGCGGCGAAGTGTTGCAAGAGACATCATGGGAGAGGGGAGTGAAAAAGAGGGGATGAAACGCGGAGCCTGCCGCATTCATTCCCTCGAAAATGGTCTATCTTCAGTGGTTTCAGTCTTTTTCGTCGGCCTTGCTTTTGCCCGCTTACTTCACCACAGGCTTCGTCGGCTTCACCGTCACCTCCGCCTCCGGCACCAGCGTGATCTGCACCTCAGCACCCTTCAGGAACTTGTCGAAAAAATTCTGCATGAGCTGCACCACCGCCGGCTTGCCAAACCCCGGTCCGCCATGCCCGGCTCCCGGCAGTTTTTGCAGCCACACAGCCACGCCCTTCTCCTTCAGCGCCGCCGCCAGCTCCTCGCTCTGTGCATAGGGCACCAGCGTGTCATGCGTTCCGTGCAGAATGACAAACGGCGGGTTGTCCTTGCTCACATAATGCACCGGACTCACCGCCTCCGCCTTCGGCTTGTCGTCCAGCTTCGTGCCGATCAGTTCCGAATACGGGTCTTTCGGCGTGTTAAACTCAAAGATGTTCTTCACGTTCTTGTCATCCGCCGCCTGCTGCACCACCGTGCTGAAGTCAGACGGGCCAAAGATGTCGCACACCGCCTGCACGCGATCAGACTGCTCCTCATTCCCACCGATCTTGGGGAAGGCGTTCTTCCCGCCCGCCGTGCCCACCAGTGCGGACAAATGCCCGCCCGCAGATCCCCCCACCACACCGACATGTTCCGTGTCTAAGTTGTACTCCTTCGCATGCGCCCGCAGCCAGCGGATCGCCGCCTGGCAGTCCTGGATCTGCGCCGGAAATTTGGCCTTCTGGCTGAATCGATATTCCACGCTCGCCACCGCATAGCCCCGCAGCGCCATGGCTGCCACGGCACATGGGAATTTGCTCCCGCCCATCCAGCCGCCGCCATGGATGTGCACCACCAGCGGCAGAGGTTTTTCCGTGGCGGTCTCAGGTAGGTACAGGTCCAGCTTCTGCGCCTCATCCCCGTCCGGAATGTAGGAGATGTCTTTCTCCATCTTGATCCCCGGCGGCAGGCCCGGTGCCTTGCCCTGCGCAAAGGCAGAGTCACACACCAGCAAAGCAGCACAGGCTGCGGCCATCACACGGCAGGAAAACAGAGAGTGAAAACAAGAGTTCATGAGTGCTACCTCAAACGCTCCACACCGCTCCTCCTAGCGGAAAAGCGGCCGAATCTCCAAAACCTGCCGCCCTGCCCGGCGCGGAGTGGCCCGCACTCACCGAGTGCGGCTTCCATCCGGTTTTGACCAACAACAGCAAACCTCTCTCTCACTCCCCCACGGGTGCCTTCCAAAACGTCCCCTCAATCACCCGGTCATCTTCCTTCGGTCCGTTGAAATAATACACCGTCAGCACCCGGCCATCCGGCCGCACCAGACTGCGCGGATACCCCAGGTCGCCGTCATAACCATCCTCACGCAGCACAATCTGCGGCCCCCAGGTCACGCCGCCATCCGCGCTGATGCTCGCCCGCATCCCCGAAGGCTTGTGCCGAAACCCATACGTCACCGCCACGCGCCCATCATGCAGCTGCACCAGCGCCGGCGGATTTCCTCCAATGCCTGTCGCCGCCTTGCCAGTGAAAGTCCACGTCTTGCCCAGATCGCTGCTGCGCCACGCTTCGATGAAGCCTGACACCTTCGGATCAGAACGCCGGATCGTCGTCAAAAGCGTCCCATCCTTCAGCTTCAACGACGACGGCATGATCGCATACCCGCCCTCCATCGGCTCCGGCCCGATCAGCGACACTAGCTTCCAGCTCACTCCACCATCCGTGGTGCGCGCACAGAAGACACGCCCTTCCTTCCCATCATTCTGCTTCGCACAACTCCCAAACATCAGGCAGTCCTGCTTGCCCAAAACAATCAGATCCGTGCGTGTGCAGATGCGGTCCACACCTTCCACCACAAACGAATACGGCCCCTGCCAAGTCTTGCAGCGGTCCAGGCTCGTGTAAAACCACGAAGGCCCCGCATGCAGCCCCCCAAAGCGAAACATCAGCGCAAAGTCCGGCGCGGTGAAATCCAGCGGCACCGTCAGCGGCGCAGGCTTCGCTTCATTCTTCGGATCTTTGAAGGGCACATTCTCCTCCGTCTTCCACGTCTTGCCACCATCCACACTGCGCGCCTGGATCTCGTAGCTCGGCTTCATGCGGTCGATGCGGTGATCCGTCGTCGTCTGCTTGTACCAAGTCGAGGTAAAGCCCGCCACCAGCTCATCACCCCACTGCCACAGCCCATGATTCGCCGGCCAGCCGCCGTAACGTCCAGGCTCCTTGTAAACGATGACGTTTTCCTGCGTGGCAGGCTTCAGCTTCGGCGCATCCGCTTTCGACGTTTTATCACCAGCAATTTCGAGCTTGGCATCGTCTTTGGCCAGAGCAGCGCATGAAGCCAGAGCCAGCGTGAAGATCAGTGGACGGGTGATTTTCATGGTTTGGGTTCTGCACTCCAGAGGCTGAGATTGCGGAACTGCGCGCCCTCGCCACGAGCCACCATGCCGATGCGGCCTTTGCGGTCCTTGAAGCGCTCATGCCTGGCCTCCAGAGTATGATCATCAATGCGTGCAAACCAGCGGTCACCGCAGACTTCCACGGTGAAACGATGCCAGGTCGTCGGATCGAGCTTCACTTCAATCTTCGTCAATTCCTCGCGACGCGTTTCCTTGGCGATGCCGCTCATCTTCTGAATCCAGATGGCCGTGGGCGTGATGACCACACGTCCCTGATGATGATTAGGCTTGTTCGTGTCACGGCAGACGAATCCCACTTGCGGCGAGGCACCCAGCTTGAACTCGCCGCTCAGCACATAATCGCCAAGATCCACCAGATGCTCGCACACGGCCTCATGGCCGTTGGGTCGGTTTTTGCTCGGCCCTTCCTGCGTCGCATACGCCGCACCATCCACGATGCTCCAGGTGCCAATGCCCGCCCGCCAGCCATCCATGCCCGGCTGCCGTTCCTTGGCAAAAGACTCGGGTCGGTCAAACTTCTCGGCGGCGATCAACTGCTTCGTCTTGCAGATCTGAGTGGCAGGCGGCGTGGGTGTTTCAGCAGCAGCCTGCTGCATGCCCAGAAGGGCGATGAACAAAGAGATATATTTCATGTTGAGTGATCGAAGCAAAATCATATCAAGGCCCCAGCAGATGATTGCGGCGCGCCTTCCAGTAGGCCGCCAGATGGTAGATGATGCCGCAGCTGGAATTATGCTCGTAGTCAAAGCCCCGGATCAGTCCTGCCAAGGAAGACTGTTGCGCCGCAGAGACTGAAGTCGGATCAACCATCAGCAAAATCAGCGCCGACTCGCCGGCCTCTCGTGTGATGTGCCAGATTTCCCGATACGGACCCCACTGCGGATTGGGATAGCCCTTCTGATTCTTCCACACAGAGACATGGCGCCAGTCAGGCCCCAGCATCTTCATCTCTTCAGGACTCTTTTTGGCAATCTGCGAGATCACGCTGGTGAAGCGTTTTGCCGCAAGATCGCGCACATGAGTCATTCGCTCATGGATCGTCGCCTTCAGCTCGGCATCCGGTTCCAGCTCATGCAGCACCTCCAGCGAGCACTGCATCTGCAGCAGTGCATAGGCTGGCTTGTTCTCTCCAGGGTTTGCCGATTGCGCGATCGCATCCGCCGCATAGCGCCGCCATTCTTTGCGATACCGCTCCTCACGCGTCACATCCCATGCCGCTGCATAGATCATCGGCAGCCGCGCCGCTTCATGTGCCTGCACATTCCACATCCGGCAGATGCCCAGCGGGCAGCGCTCACCATCGGCGCGGCAGAAATCAAAGTCGTTCTCGGGTGTGACGAACTTGATCATGCGCTCCGCCACATCCGCGAGAACGGCGCGCACTTGCAGCTTCGTATCTTCATCCGGCAGAGGACTGTGGTAATACTGCCACAGTCCATGCACAAAGTGGGTCACCTGATCGCGGGAGGAGTTGATGTAAACACTCTTGCCATCTTCCGGGCACACATTGCGTGCCACAAATCCGCGCACGCCATGCACCGTGGCGCAGCGCTTCAGCCCGGCGAAAACACCGGCCGCCTTCTCGCGCAGCGTTTCATCGCGAGTCACCGCAAAACGATCACACAGCACGCTCAGCATGGCACCACCAAGAATCGCACCGTCCTCCATGCCCGTGCTGTAGCCACAGGGATTGGGATACTGGCGCTTGACCTCTTCCGCAGTCGGCAGATGCGCCTGCTCTTTGCCCTTTTCGTAGCTGCTCAAGTAATCCCCAAAGGTCTGTACTTTGGAGAGATAAAACCGGCTCCACGCCACATCCCAGGCCTGGCCAATCTGGCTGGCGACCTTCGCATCAGCCGATGACGCCAGTTCCTGTGCGGGTGCGTGGATCGCAACGACCGCCGCAAGGATGAAGAAAAGAAACAGGTGCTGTTGCATGTCGTCAGCGGTGAATCATTTCGGCCACTGGCCGTTCACGATGGGTTTCAGCACAAGCTTGGCGGGATCAATGACCACGTGCTTCGCCTTCTGGCGCTTCCACGTGTAGGTGATGTGGACGAGTCCATCGCTCGTCTGAATGATCGCCGGATAGCTGAATTCTCTCTTTGGCTCATCTTCCAGCACCAGCGCCGCCTCCCACACCTTGCCATCCTTGCTGACAGCAAGATTCAGCGGACTGCGCCCTTTGGCCGTATGATTGTAGATCAGCAGGTGCCTTCCATCCTTCAGCGTGACCGCATCCGTGCCGGAGTTAGGATTCGGCAGTTCCGTCAGCGATATCTCACCCCACGTGCGCCCTGCATCCTCAGAGAAAATTTGAAACACCTTGCCCTGCCGCGTGCGGCCCACCGCCTGGAGTTTGTCGCCACCCAGAGCAAGGATGCTCGGCTGAATCGCGCTTATAGCCAGCCCATCATGCAGCAGCTTCGTGCGCTCCCAGGTTTTGCCCAGATCCGAAGTGCGCTCAAAGTAGATGGCCCACGCGCTCGGCTTCTTGTCCGTTTCATTGCTCGTTGGGCAGAGGATGTCCCCGCTAGGCAGTTGTACCGGCTTGTTTTTGATCGGCCCATAGATGCCCTCGGGCAGTTTCTGCGCCGCCGACCACGTCTTGCCGCCATCCTTGGAAGTTTTGAGCTCTCCCCACCACGTGCTGGGCGAAGGACCCACCTTGTAAAACAACATCAGCGGCGCGTTGCGTGGCTGAAACAGCACTGGGTTCCACGTCGGATGCCGCGTGCCATTCGCCTGGACGCCATTCGCCGTCTCCACACTCTCCGTCCACTTCCCGTCCACCAGTCTGGACACCCAGATGCACACATCCGGATTCTTCTCCGCCGTGCCCCCAAACCACGCCGAAACCAGCCCCGTCGGCGTTTCGACAATCGTCGTGGCATGAACCGAGGGATAAGGCCCGGTATCATAAATGAATTCGGACTTCAAAATCCCTGGCTGCGCCTCCTTGGCCTTCAGCCACTCCCATGCAGTCAGCTCACGGCTCTTATCAAGCTTATGCCACACCACCACAGCGGCCTGACGTGCGGCGTCTGCATCTGTCACATTGAGCACCAGCTTGTAGTTCATCCCCGCCACTACCTGCCTCTCCCCGCTCTCAATGCCCTGCAGCTTGAGCTTCGGATCATGAGCTTTCACCGCGAACTCAGCCGCCGCCACCGCCTCCTTGTCCGTGGGTGAAACAGCGCTGAATCCTCCCGCGATCTGCGCGGAAAGATGGCATGTAAACATCAGGGCAGATGCGAGGCAGAGCAGTGAAGTAGATTTCATGGTGGGAAGGGTTAAGCAATCAGGCCAAGGCTGACGAGTCTTTCACGAATGATCGCACGTTCCGGGTCACGGAATCGGTGAAACGGCTCCGCCATGTGATCTTCACAGATGCCCAGCAGCGAGAGGCCGCACTTGATGCCCTTGATGATCGCCGACTTGTGCCGCCCCACCGTATAAATACTTCCCGCCAGTTGCATCACCTTCGCATGCAGTTCGCGCGTGAGCTTCAAATCCTGCGCCGCTGCGGCCCGATACATCTCCACATAAAGCTTCGGATGCAGATTCGCCCCGCCATTGATGCCTCCATGCCCACCCAGCAGCACGGCTTCCGCCGTCAGCTCTTCCGGCCCCACCAGTACACTCCAGTCAGCCCGTTGCTTCGCCACTTCGAGCAGGCGATGGAAGTAGATCATGTCGCATGAGCTGTCCTTGACCCCGCAGATGCCGGGCATGTCCAGCGCACGACGCACCAGGTCGATCTCAAAGCTCACCTTCGTCAAACCCGGCATGTTGTAGAGAAACATCGGCAGCGGCATCTCCGCCACGAGATCCTGAATGTATTCCTGCAGTTCCGGCGGCGCGGCAGGGAAGTAATACGGCGGCGCCGTGACCACATGCGTGGCTCCCGCCTCGGCACTATGCCTCGCCAGGTTCACGCTCTCAGTGAACGACGTGTCCGTAATGCCCACCAGCACCGGCACACGGCCTGCCGTCTGCTTGCAGGTGCGCTCAATCAACTCACGCCGCAGCCGATAGCTCAGGCTGGGCCCTTCACCCGTGGTGCCGAGAATGAACAATCCGGACACCCCGCCACCGATCAGGTGCTCGATCAGTCGCTCCAAACCTTCACAATCGAGCAGGTCGCGATCACGCAGCGGAGTGACGAGGGGCGGTATGATGCCGGAAAGGGGTTGGGCCATGGTCAGCAAGTGACTTCCGAGACCACCAAATAGCAACCCGCCAGTGCGTCGAATGTTTGCCGGTGAAATGACGATTCTTGACCCTTGGCCGCAAGATTCATGCGCCTGGAAACTTTGATCCTGTCCCATCCCCATGCCCGCCACCGACCAGGCCGACTATTTTTCAAAGCAAGTCGTGCGAACCCGACGCTTCTTCCTCCCCGAATGGGAGGAACGCCAGCACGATGCCTCCACCCTCTGCCTCGTGGGCGGAGGCTGTGAATGGTGTGCCCCGGATTTCGTCGTGGACCGTCAGAAATTCCCCTTTCTCGCCTTCGAGTTCGTTTCCAAAGGAACGGGCAGCGTCACACTGGCAGATCAGACCCATGACATCGAGTCCGGCCACGCCTTCGTCTTCGATTCCAGCACCCCTCAGGTCATCCGCAGCTCGGCGGAGGAGCCAATGGTGAAGTACTTCATCAATTTCACCGGCACACGTGCCGCCACGCTGATGAGCGATCTTGATCTCTCTCCCGGCAGCGTGCTCCGCGTCACGGACGCCTCCCGCGTGGTCTCCCTTCTCGAAGAAGTCATCGACCACGCCCTTCGTGGCGGCCGTTTCGGCCTGCGCGCAGCCTGCGCCACGCTGGAGCACGCCTTGGTCCTCTGCGCGGACTCCCGCCAGCCTGCCACCACCAAAATGGACCCGGCCTACGCCACCTACCTGCGCTGCCGTGGTCATCTCCTGCGCAATTATCCCGTCCTCAGCAGCATCGAGCAGGCCGCCAAAGCCTGCTTCGTCTCCGCAGCTTACTTCACCCGCCTCTTCCAGCGCTACGACACCGAAACCCCGCTCGCCTGCCTCACCCGCCTCAAGCTCTCCCAGGCCGCCATCAAACTCCGCCAGCCCGATGCCCTGGTGAAAGGCGTCGCCGCCGAGCTCGGTTACAAATCCGCCGCACATTTTTCGCGCGCTTTTAAAGCATGGAGTGGAAGATCGCCCCGCGGAGGATAGGCCTCCGGCCTGTCACCGGATCGAGGCGTCCCGCCTTCGATCTGGCAAGGTGACCAAATTTTCGACAGCGGGTCTGTCTCCTGGTGGTTGAAATGCAGAAAGGACGTTACATGTTCGTTTGCCCACCATTCTATTTCCCCATGCTTTCCTTCCTCAAAATCCGCAATCTGGCCCTCGTTGAAGACGTGACCTGGGAGCTGGCCGCTGGTCTCATCGGCGTGACGGGGGAGACGGGCGCAGGCAAATCCATCATCGTCGGCGCTTTGAAGCTGATCTTGGGCGAAAGAGCCGACCGCAGCCTCATCCGCAACGGCCAGGACGCCTGCACCGTGGAGGCCGGTTTCCACCTCAAGGACACCCGCGCCATCGATGCCGTGCTCGAAGAAGCCGGCTTGGAGCCCTGCCAGGACGGCGAACTCCTCATCAAACGCTCCATCAGCACCAGCGGAGCCAACAAACAGTTCGTCAACTGCTCCCCGGTCACCATTCAGGTCCTCAAAAGCCTCGGCGAATTCCTCGTCGATCTCCACGGCCCCCACGATCATCAGTCCCTCAATTCCAAGGACCGCCAGCTCGAGATGCTCGACAAGTATGCCAGCGTTGAGGAATTGCTGGGCAAATACCAGGACACCTGGAAGCTCTGGCGCGCCGCCGTGACAGAACTCGATGAACTCGAAAACTCCGAGCGCGCCAGCAGCCAGCAGATCGACATGCTCAAGTTCCAGGCGAACGAAATCGCGTCCGCAAACTTGAAGCCGGGCGAGGAAGAGGAAATCGAATCCCGCCATCGCATTGCCGCCAACGGCGCACGCCTCGCCGAACTCTGCGGCAGCATCACCGGCCGCCTCAGCGAAGGTGAAGGCAGCGTGATCGATGGCCTGCGCGAGATCAGCCGCAGCATCCACGAGCTGGAAAAAATTGATCCCGCCACCGCCACGATGTTCGAAGGCTTCAAGTCCGCCCAAATCGAACTCACCGAGCTCGAAAGCAGTGTCCAGGATTACGCCGATGATCTGGAGATCGACGCCGCTGAACTCGACAAGCTCGAAAGCCGCATCCACACCATCCAGACCCTCAAGCGCAAGTACGGTCGCACCATCGCCGAGATCCTGGAGTTCCTCGCCGAAACCGAGCGCAAGCTCGCAAAGATGGAAAACCGCGGCGAAGAAATCGCCAAGCTCCAAAAGCTCGTCAAAGAGCGCGAGGCGGACGTGCTGAAACTCGGCAAACAAATCTCCAAGAAGCGCAATGATGCCGCCCCCAAGCTCGCCAAAGAAGTCGCCTCACATCTCCTCGATCTCGGCTTCAAACGCAGCGTGTTCGAGGCCCAGCTTGCCGTCCTCCCATCACCCGAACGCAACGGCCTCGAAGAAGTCGATTTCCACTTCGCGCCCAATCCCGGCGAGCCCTCCAAGCCTCTCCGCCTCACCGCCTCCAGCGGCGAAATGTCCCGCGTCCTGCTCGCCGTGAAAAGCGCCCTCGCAAAGCAGGACGCCGTGCCCCTCCTCGTCTTTGATGAAATCGATGCCAACGTCGGCGGCAACATCGCCGAAGCCGTCGGCCGCAAAATGGCCGCGCTGGGCACGACTCATCAGGTCATCGCCATCACCCACTTCCCACAAGTGGCCTCACTCGCGAAGAGCCACTTCGTGGTCACCAAGGAGATCACCGGCAACACCACGCGCTCACAGATTCAGGCTGTGAGCGATGAACAACGCGTCGACGAACTCGCACGCATGCTTGGCGGCAGCGCCGACAGCGCGCGCGTGCATGCGCTCAGTTTGCTTAAAGGCGCGGCGTGATCTCACGCAAAGATGGTTGCCATCCGCGGCGGGCGGCCCTTCACCCGGCTCAGCGTGGCGCGTAGCGCCAGTGAGCCCAGCTGCGTCTGCGGGTTCCACCCTTTGGGGGCCTTTTTCCCCGTGCTGGTCCACGGCATTCCGTCCGTGATCCATTGCTGGCGAAAATCATCGTAGCTCACACCTTTGTCATCGTCAGTCACGCCAAACTGGAATCCGCAGCAGGCACAGATTTCCATCGATGCGCCTCCGGTTCGGTTTCTCGGCGGCTCAGCGAGCTTGTCATAGCCACATACGGGGCAGAAATTGAGGTTGTTTTTCATGGTTGTTTTTTGAAGGTCAGTGGGGCGTTCTCAGCGCGGAGAAAAGCGGAGGTCAGCCGCTTGCACGGTTCTCCCGGGCTGGCGCTGCCAATAGCTGGGATTGTCCGGCTTAAAGAAGGTCTTGGTCTTGCCAGCGCCGTTGTATGCACCAAATACGCGTGTGGCGGGATCAAAGACGCGAAGCGTTCTGTCCGTGTCGTCCAGCTTCATCGGCAGGTTTTCAGCGCGGGCCCGTTGAAGGAATAGCCAGGCCTTTGCCGCGTAGTCATCAGGCGACTTGCTGGAGAAGTCGCTGCCATGTCGCTCAAAATGATCCTGCAGTGAATCAAGATGCCCCCAGGTCTGTCGAGTCGGCGGGGCCTGCTGAGGAACCGCCGCAGGAGCCTCCTTCTTCTCCGGAGTGATGACATTCAGCACACGCCGGATCAGCGAAGGCTGCGATGCCGCCGCAGGAGCTTCCCCAGCCGTCGTGAAGCTCCCTGTGGCAAGCTTGGCGCGCGCGCTGCCCACGCTGAAATAATACGTCGTGGCCGGTGTCAGCGCTTCCAGCTGCAGGGTGTGATCACGCGTCACCGCACCTTCGGCCTTGCGGTCCAACGCTGCGGGATTCAGCCCAAACTGCAGCCGCGTGCCGCATTCCACATCCGTGCGCCATTGAATCGTGGCGGTGTTGACCGTGGTTTTTGTCTGTGGTTCTCCGATCAATTCCACAGCATGAAGCAGCGTGCCGCTTAGGCACGCGATGATGGTGACCAACCCATTAACAACTGCTCTCATTTAAAGTGTGAAACCAAGTGAATCTATAGTGCGACAGTCCTAAGTGAAGACCGTTCAAACTACATATCGCATGTGACATTCTTCATGCGCTCATCTAATTGATGAGTCAATACACTCCCTCAGATCTATTAGATCCGCTCTAGTTAAAGGGTTTATTTAGGCGCGGTAGGCTCAACGCCCATTTTTGTCGGCAGTCAGAATAGTTCATCAACCACGATGGCTGAAATCTTTAGTCCTTGAAAATCAAGCCGAATACCGCCCCTTCCGCTCGCCACTCATCCACCTCCAGGCAGACTCAATATGCTCCCGTGGGTCTTTGTGAATTGCCTCCCACTGAAGAATTTCTTTAGCCAGTTTAGGCTCTGCAATGAGCTCTGAAGGATCACCCGCGCGGCGCGGCCCATAGCTCACCGGAATTTTTTTCCCCGTCACTGCTTCCGCCGTGGAGATGATTTCTTTGACGCTGAACCCTCGGCCCGTGCCCAGATTCACCGCGATGGTTTCACCGCCCTTGCGCAGATAGCTCAATGCCAGCGCATGCGCCGAAGCCAGATCACACACGTGGATGTAGTCGCGGATGCACGTGCCATCCGGCGTGGCGTAGTCCGTGCCAAACACCGTGATGTTCTCGATCTCCCCGGTGGCAGCCATCAGGATGCGCGGGATCAGGTGGGTCTCCGGATTGTGGTCCTCACCGATTTCGCCGCTCGGGTGGCAGCCGCTCGCATTGAAGTAGCGCAGAAACACAGACTTCAGTCCCCAGGCATGGCCGCAGTCACGCAGCACACGCTCCAGCATCCATTTGCTCGCACCGTAAGGGTTCACCGGCGCCTGCGGATGGGATTCATCAATGGGGATGCGCACCGGGTCGCCATAGGTCGCGCAGGTGGAGGAAAAGATGAAGCGCTTGCAGCCATGGCGCTGCATCGTTTCCAGCAGCGTCAGCGGCGCGGCGAGATTGTTCCGGTAATACTTGAGCGGATCCGTCACCGACTCCCCGACATACGCAAAAGCCGCGAAATGCAGCACCGCTTCCGGCTTGTGTTCGGTGAAGAGCTTTTCCATCAGCGCCGCGTCGGACATGTCCCCTTCCACAAAAGCCACCCGGTCCATCGGCAGCGCCTCCCGATGCCCGAAGACAAGGTTGTCCAGCACCACGACACGTTCGTTTTGTTCGAGCAAATGACGAACAGTATGCGAGCCAATGTATCCTGCGCCGCCAGTGATGAGAAGAGTTCCTTGTGACATTCGGGAAATACAGCAGCCGTAGAGCCCGCTGCCAAACAAAGATTGTCTTAAAATAGCCTGAGCCAATGGCCCGAGGCTACTTTTCCTCCTGCTGCTTCTTTTCCATGGCCGCCTTCAATCCATCCATTTCCGTGCGCATCCGTTGTGTCTGTCCATTCACACGCTCCTTCAGCGTCTTCAAAACGTCACGGCTGTTCTTGTTGAATAGCAGCAGCGCTATCATGCCCAGAAACAGCAGCCAGCCGGGGCCGAATTGAAATTTGCGACTGGGTCCAGAGGTGCTCATGGGGCTTTAGGCAGTGGAACCTGCACCGGATGCATCAGGTAGGCAATCAGATCCCGCACTTGATCCGGCTGGAAGGCCAGCAGCAAACCCTCGGGCATCATCGAGAGCGGAGAGGTCTCCTGTTTCACGATGTCCGCACGGTCCAGGGTCAAAGTTTCAGTCATCGTGCGCAGCGTCAGCGTACGTGCGTTCGATTCCGTCACCACACCGCTCAGCACTCGGCCATCCTTGTGCGTCAGCAGGCTCATGCGGAAGTCCGCACTCACCACCCCGCTCGGATCCGCGATGTTTTCCAGCAGGTAGTCCAGGTTCGCACGGCCTGAGCCCGTCAGATCCGGCCCGATCTTCCCGCCCTGCCCGTACATGGCGTGGCAGGCGCCGCAGATGGCGGTGAAGAGCATGCGCCCCTGGCTGAGATTCGCCTTCGCCAGCGTTGCCGGCGTCAGCTGCTTCTTCACCTTTTCGATCAGCTCCTTTTTATCAGCCGCAGACTCACGCAGCTCGCCCCACACCTCCACCAGTTGCTTGGACAGCGCTTCATCTTTGAAGGCATTGATCTGGCGTGCATGGAAGGCCGTCAAATCAGCGCGCGGGATCTTCCCCCCCGCCATGTCTTTCAGCAGCGCCTTGGCAAAGCTCGGCCGCGACACCAGCGTGTCGATCACGGTCGGACGTTCGGCCGGTCCAAATTTGCGATAGCTCCCCGCCAGCTTCTGCCCGATCTCAGGATCATCAAAAAGCGCCAGCCCGCGCACCGCGATCACGTTCAGCCCGCGCACCTCCAGCAGCTGCGTGCAGATCGCTCGCAGATCATCCGGCTTGTTTTCAATCAGCGTCTTCAGCGCCGACTCACGCGCCGAAAGGTCCGCCTTCTCATCCAGCGCCATCTTCTTCACATCATCCAGCGCACGCCCATCCCCAAACAGAATGCTCAATTCCTGAACCATCTGTTTCGTTGTCTCGGCTGTCGCTTGTATTGTAGTCCCGGCTTTAGCCGGTTCTGGTGAGCCTGCCGCCAGCTTTACAAACCCATCCCACGCCTCCGGCTTCGCCGCCTTCCGGATCCCCTTAAACGCATCCGCCATTCCACCCAGAATATCTTCCACCTGCCCGGCTTTCGCCTGCCCCAGCAGCGCATTCAGCGCCTCCGGCTGTGTCGCCAGACTCCTTGCCATCCAGCGCAGCGTCTTTGGCCACGTGCAGTCTTTCGCCAGTGCCACAAGTGCCTGCGGATCTTCCTTCGCCAGCGGACTGATGCCATACCACACCAGGTAAGGCAGAAACGGATCATTCGCGTCTTCCGCATGCGCCAGCAGCGCCGCACCCATCGCCGCACGCTTGGCCACCGGCAGCCGCTGGAGCGTGGAAGCCAGCGTCAGTCTCACAAAAGAAGACTTGTCCTCCTTCGCGAGTTTCACCGCATCAAATCCCAGCTCCGGATAAACCGCATGAGGCATCGGGCCGGTGATCGCATCCAGCGGCGAGAACTGCGTCAGCTCACGAATCGCCAAAGCACGCGCATGTTCATCAGCCGAATTCAGATCCGCCTTCGGCCACGCCTTGCGCCACGCAAAGGGCGTCTCCGGCTTCTTCACCTCCCCATAGCTCACCCGGAAAATACGTCCGCTGGTACGGTGCACGCCGGTGGAGTCATGGCATTCACCAGTATCGCTCCAGTCCAGGATAAACCCGCTCCCATCCGGCCCCGTGCTGATCTCGATCCCACGAAACCACGGATCATCACTCAGAAACACATCCGGCTCATGCTTGCCCACATAGCCGCTGCCGTTGCGCTCCAGCCTTTCCACATTGGCACGGCGCCCATGCATGTTCAGCGTGAAGAGCTTGTTGCGATATTCCGCCGGCCACTGCTCCGCCTGGTAAATCATCATCCCGATGTGCGCATGCCCGCCACCCAGGCTGTTCGCCTTGCCATCACGGGACGCCGTCCAGCTGCCGCTCCGGTCGTAGTGATAATGATCCGCGATCGTATCCAGCTTCTCATACACAAAGGGATTCTCTTTGCTCGAATCCATCAGGTGCGCCCCATGCATCAGATGCCACAGATGCCCCGTCACCGTGTTGATGAAGAACATTTCCCCGTTCGCATCCCAGTCATGCCCCCACGGATTCGTCGTCCCGTGCGTCAGCACTTCCACAATCTTCTTCTCAGGGTGGTAGCGCCAGATCCCGCCCTTCATCGGCACCCGCTGCTCATCTGGCGTGCCGGGAATGCCGAGCCTGCCGGGGCACGAGTGCCCGCAGCGCCCATACAGCCAGCCATCAGGCCCCAAGCGCAGTCCGTTGGCAAAGTTGTGGTAGTTGTCCTTCGCCACCGTGAATCCGTCGATCACCACTTCCGGCTCACCATCCGGGATGTCATCATGGTTGCGGTCTGGTATGAACAAGACCTGCGGCGGGCACATCAGCCACACCCCATCACGCCCCACCTCTACGCTCGTCAGCATCTGCACGTCCTCCGTGAAAACCTTGCGCGTCTCCGCCACACCATCCCAGTCCTTGTCTTCGAGAATGATCACCCGGTCCTTCAGGCTCAGGTCAAATCGCTTCGCCCGCTCCGCATACGTGTAGTTCTCCGCCACCCACATGCGCCCTTGGGCATCCCACGACAAGCCGATCGGATTCTGCACATCCGGCTCCGCCGCAAACAACGTCGCCTTAAATCCCTTCGGCAGCTTCAGCATCTTCAGCGCCTCCTTCGCCGGTGTCGGCTGCGGATTTCCCGGATCACTGTTGTACAGCGCAGGAAACTCCGCAGCAGCGGCAAACGACGAAAAGACAAGAGCGAGCAGGACGGGCTTCATGGGAGCCGAAGCGTATTGCGGACTGATAATCTGACAACATACTCCAATAATAAAATAAGGGCGTGAAGGGCCGCTCGGTTAAGAACGGTTATCGCGGAATTGACCGCCGCAGGCCAAAGGGTTCCGGAGCGCGGACTTCCAGTCCGCCTCTGGCCTCCCGAATAACTTCCGCTGTGACTCTCCCTTCCACCATCAAGCCGACTTGAGTTCAGGTGCTCTGCGAAAATTGCCCTCTTCTTCGCACCACAACATCGCAAACCCAGCTTAAGTTTTGTAGTTCCGCCTTCCCTGTCCTCCGTAGCTCGAAGAGCGAAGGGGGAAGGCGGTTCTGGACGAACGGCCACAGCGTCACGCCTCCCGAATAACCTCTATTGTTACCCACCGTTCCACATTCTAGCCGCCTTGAGTTCAGGCGCTTCGTAGCCTTGGCGTAGAAGGCAGCACTCCGCTTGCACCCGTGTCTCCGGACGACTCTCCAGCATCTCGACCTCCAGCGTGGCACCTTGCTGAACCGCCTTGTCTGACTGCCACCATCTTCCACCACTCCGCTCCGCCGCTCACCAGCCCTGAAGGGGCTGAGGAGTCAGCCCAGGGTCAGCCGAGCCTTGGCGAGGCGACCCTGGGTTAGAATCAAACGACCAGGAAGCAAATCCAGAACTCCGTCGCACCCAGCACCTACCAGCAGCGTCTGCAATGAACTCCGCAGCAGCCATCGAGTGCCGCTATCTTCCAAACCTCCCGCTCAATGCCCATCCGCTCCCCCATTCCTCACCCCCGGATCAACCACACCGCCGCAAACGCCGTGAGCCAGAACAAAACATTCTCAAACACCTTCTGCGGCAGCCTTTTCAAAATCCACCACCCCAGCAGCACCCCCAGCACCACCCACGGCATCAGCGTCAGGTTCGTCATCAGCGACCTCGGATTGATGATCCCCAGATCCGTGCTGAACGGCACCTTGAACAAATTAATAAACAGGAAGAACCGGCTGAACACCCCCAGGTGCTCCTTCTTCTCCAAATGCTGCGCCAGAAGATACACCGTCATCACCGGCCCCGCCGCATTCGCCAGCATCGTCACCACACCCGCCAGAAAGCCCATCGACCACGTGAACACCTTGTGTTCGGTCAGCGCCAGAAAGTCCTGACGCCGCTTGTTCAGCAACCAGTTAAAGACCAGCAGCACAATGATGATCCAGCCGATCACGATTCGCGCCATCGAGTTGTCGAATCGGCCCAGCAGGAACCATCCCACCACCACCCCCGCAATCGCCGGCGGCACCATCGGCACAATGCGCCGCCAGCTCCCGCCCTTGCGGTTGATGATGTAGCCCATGAAATCCGCCGCGATCAGCATCGGCAAAATCACACCCACCGACTGCTTCGCGCCAAAGATCTGCGCCATCAAAACCACATTCAGCGTCGAAGTCCCCGCCAGCCCCGCCTTCGACATCCCGATGCACATCGCCCCCAGCGCCGCGAGCACGAGCATCCAGGTGTCTGCGGGCAGGAGCGTATGTTCAGTAAGCCAGTTCATTCGGGCCGGGATGAATGACGCGTGCCACCTCTCTAACAAGCCCAGATTCACCACTCCGCCACTTTTCCAAAGCTCCGCCAACACCTTCACGTCCATGTCGCCACAGCGTGAAGTGGTCCGCACTCTCCGAGTGCGGTTTCCAGCGCACTCATCTCCTCACCAAGCATACAAAACCATCGACATCTTCTTGGCTGCCTCCGCCGATTTGAAGCGCGTAGCGCCATCACAAGCGTCAGCGTGGGGTAGCTATTCCTCCCAAACCCCGCCCAACATCTTCACGCCCATGTCGCCACAGCGCGAAGTGGTCCACACTCTCCGAGTGCGGTTTTCCAGCGCACTCATCTGCTCACCAAGCGTTCAAGACCATCTACATCTCCTTCGCAGACTCCGCCGATTTGAAGCGCGTAGCGCCGTCACAAGCGTCAGCGTGGGGTAGCTAGCCCTCCCAAACCCCGCCCAACATCTTCACGCCCATGTCGCCACAGCGCGAAGTGGTCCGCACTTTCCGAGTGCGGCTCCCAGCGCACTCATCTGCTCACCAAGCGTTCAAGACCATCGACATCTCCTTTGCAGACTCCGCCGATTTGAAGCGCGTAGCGCTGACATAACGGTAGCCGTGGGCGCAAGCCCACGGAACCGCGCCACCCATGACTCTGGAATCCCGTGGAACCGCGTAGCGGTGACACAAATCTCCCTTCGTCTTCCCGCGCTTCCATTCCGCCCCAACGCGGCGTGGTCCACACAGCCTCTGTACGGCGCTCCGCCATCTCCCATCACTCCTCATCCTCCCACACCCCCTCATCTCAACCACCGCAAACCACTGCCAACCACCGCAAACAATCGCAAACAATCGCAAACCCCTCACAACGCCATCAACGGCGCAGGCACCAGAAACGCATGCTGCTCCAGCAAACTCCACGCCCCGTTCCAGGATAGATACGGCGTGAAATACACCACCAGCGTGTAAGCCAGCGCCACCGGCACAATCCCCAGCCGCGCCATCCATCGCGGAAACCAATGCCGCGGCTCTTCACGCCTCGTCGCCCGGCTCATCGCCCATCCCGTCAACACCCGCGCCGGAAAGATGAAAATCACAAACAGCAGGCTCGGCAGCCACGCCAGCTCACGCGGTGTCAGCTCGATCTTTAGCAAATACAGCGGCACCGCGAACAGCAGCGTGATGAGGAGCGCAAACCAAAACGCCAGCGGCGCCCGCAGAAACAACCGGCGCACCTCACGCAGCTCAAACAGGGCGCTGAACCGGTCCGTCTGCGCGAAGTGCGCCTGCAAAAACGGCAGATGAATCGCCACCACCAGCAGCAGCACCCCGCCCAGCAGCGAGAGCACCACCGAGCCGCCCACCGGCAGACGCGTCGCACCCAGCAAAATACCCACCGGAACAATCAGCCATACCAGCGCACCCACAAACCCGCGCAGGCCCAGCCAGAAATAAAACGGCAGCCGCAGCCCGATGATGTAGCCGGTGATCATGCCCTGAAGATTGCCAAACTTCCCCGGCGTGCTCAGCCAGCGTTTGAAGCGCAGCGGCTGCGGCCACAAAAAATGCCGCAGCTTCCCGCCGCGCACACAGGCCCACACAATGTGCGCCAGCGTGAGAACAATCACGACGATCAACCCCGCATGCCACCCTTTGGCAATCCCGCTCCCGGGAGCGATCAGTTCAGCATCCTTCCACATCGTGGAGAGCAGGCGTGCCGGCCACACGACGATCCAAACACCTGCCGCAAGGCTGCCCAGAACTGCGGCCTTCCTCACACCAATGAACCCATCACGAAAGCGCCCGGTCCGCGCAACCGTCCCGCTCACATGCAGCAGGTAGCCCAAACTCAAAAAATTCAGCACCGGCACCACCGAGCACGCCGCCACCAAAACAAGCAGCGCCCCCAGCCCAAACAACCAGTCCAACCCCGAGCCCACTTTCTGAAAAAAGCCCCGCTTCTCCACCACCGGTACAGTGAGACTTGGGTTATGATGCGGCTCCACTGAGGGCGCGTATTGTAGTCCCGCCTTTAGGCGGTTCTGGTCGAACTCCGAAACGGGCAGCGCCGGAGGTTCCTCCATCGCCGTCCCCTCACAGTTCGCACTTGAGCAGTCGCAAATCACCGGGCCGTCATGGAGCCCGGTGTCCTTTGGGTCCCTTCCGTCCTTTTTGTCCTTGTGAGCGGACGTTGCGTTTTCGTTGGCCTCTTGATGCGCCTCCCCAGCCTCCATCTCCATGGGTAGGGAAGGAGGCAGGGTGGGCAGCAGCGGAGGTTCAGACATGCAGGAAGCCCTATGAAAGTCGTCTGCTCGGTGTTTGTTGCAAACTTCCTCAGGAAACCAATGTTGGCTTCGCGTGTTACTAGACAGGCTCGAACGCAGCCTCCCGTCATGAATTCCGCCCCTTCCTCCTCAAGCTGGCTGCTCTGGCTGCGCAATACCCTCATCCTGGTTGCCGTGGCGGTGGGGGCCTTTTTGGGTGTGGCGGAACTGCTGACCCCTCCGGTGGCCGCCACGGGAAGCGCCCCAAGGATGTCCAAAACGCAGCTTGCGGACATTCAGCGGGCAGCGCAGGCGGTGGACGCAGATTTCCAAAAAGCCTGGGCACAGCAAGCACTGACTCCCGTGGGAAAAACGGATGACCTCACCCTCGTTCGCCGACTGTCCCTCGCGCTGACGGGCAGCATTCCCTCCTTGCAGGAGCTTCGCCTGCTGGAGTCGCTAAAAGGCACGGACGCACCGCAATGGTGGTTGTCCCACCTGCTCTCAGACCGCCGCACCAGTGACTACTTGGCCGAGCGCCTGGCCCGCGTCTATGTGGGGATCGAAAACGGCCCCTTCCTCATGTACCGTCGTCGGCGGCTGGTGGACTGGCTGAGCGATGCCATCCAGCAAAACCGGCCCTACGACCAGATCGCTCGCTCCCTGATCGATTCCAACGGCGTCTGGACCACCAATCCCGAGGTGAACTTCGTCACAGTCACAAACGAAAACAAAAAGGGCCCTGACGAGGTGAAACTCGCCGCCAAAGTCAGCCGTGCCTTTCTCGGCGTGCGCATCGACTGCGTCCAGTGCCACGACGGCAAGCTCGGCAGCACCTGGAAGCAGACCGACTTCCATCAGCTCGCCGCATTCTTCGGTCAGGCGGACTTCAACTTAAATGGCCTGCGCGATGACCCCAAGCAGAGCTACAAAGTCCGCTACCTCGGCAAAACCGAAGAGGAAAAAGTTCCCGCCCTCGTACCTTGGAAACCCGAACTCCTGCCTGCCAAAGGAACTCCGCGCGCGAAGCTCGCCGCTTGGGTCACGGCCAAAGACAACAAGGCCTTTGCCCGCGCTCTCGTGAACCGTATGTGGGCTCTTCTGTTCAACCGTCCCCTGATTGCACCCGTGGACGAGATCCCGCTCGACGGACCTTTTCCTGCCGGCATGGAGTTGTTGGCGGATGATTTCATCTCGCACGGGTATGACATTCAGCGCCTGATCCGGGTCATCGTCGGCACGCAAGCCTTTCAGATGTCCAGCCAGTCAGCCGATCCCTCCCATCCCGTCACCACCGCAGCGGAAAACGCCTGGGCCGCTTTTCCCGTCACCCGCCTCCGCCCCGAGCAGATGGCCGGCAGCGTCATCCAGGCCGCCTCCCTCAGCACCATCGACGCGGAGACGCACGTCCTCTTCCGCATCAAGCGCGACCTTGACGTGGCCAACTTCGTCAAACGCTACGGCGACTCCGGCGAGGACAACTTCGACGATGCCGGCGGTACCATTCCCCAGCGCCTCCTGCTCATGAACGGCAACATGATCACCACCAACACCGGCAACAATCCGCTCATCAACGCCAGCACCCGCATCAGCATGCTGGCCCCTGACAATGCTACGGCCGTGGAGGCCGCCTACCTCTCCATTTTCACGCGCCGTCCCACGCCAGCCGAAGCCTCCCACTTCACCAGCCTCCTGGCCACCTCCAAGAGCAGAAACTCCCGCAGCAGCGCCATGTCCGACCTCTACTGGACCCTCATGAACGCCACCGAGTTTTCCTGGAACCACTGAATGCCATGAAAGCTTGCCCTTCGGTCAAGAACGCCCATCGCAGAATTGAGCGCCGCAAGTCAAAGCGTCCTGGAGCGCGGACTTCCAGTCCGCAGCACTCCGCGTGCACCCTTGACTCCGCGAGCCACTTCTGCATTTCAACCTTCATCGCATCATCCTGCTTGCCACACACTGCGGCGATGACTTCTTCCTCTGCGCAAGCGATCTGCCGCGGACTGAAGCCTGCGCTCCAAGGGAGCCGCTGTTTCCGGCGTTCGATTGCTGCGGCACATTCCTTTAACCGAGCGGCATTCATGAACACATGCCACTCGGTCAGGAACGCCCATCCCGGCTTCAGACTCTCGCTCCCCAGCCCCAAAGGGGCTGCGGATTTCAGCCCAGGGTCAGCCGAGCCTCAGCGAGGCGACCCTGGGTTAGGCCCAAAATTCCGGGAAGCAAACCCAGCGCACACTTCACACGTCGCCCCCTCCAGCAGCGTCTCCACGTCCCTCCGCTGCGATGAAACGTCGCCTTAGCACTCATTGCCCACGATTCATGCCATGAACACCTCCCCCTGTCATAGCCCCTCGCATTTCACCCGCCGCTCCCTCCTCCGCGGCACCGGCGCAGCCGGCCTCTCCTGGCTCACCCCTCTCGCAGACATCCTCGCCGTCGAAGCCGAAACCGCCCCCACCGGCAAACCCGCCCGCTCCGTCATCCTCCTCTGGCTCGGCGGCGCCGCCAGCCAGCTCGACACCTTCGACCCCCACCCCGAAACCAAGATCGGCGGCGGCGTCAAAACCATCCCCACCGCCATCAAAGGCGTCAACTTTGCCGCCGGTCTAGAACAAACCGCCAGCGTCATGCAGGACGTCTCCCTCATCCGCTCCATGGTCAGCAAAGAAGGCGACCACGAGCGCGCCTTCTACAACATCAAGACCGGCTACCGCCCCGATCCCACCCTCATACACCCCAGCATCGGCGCCATCGTCTGCCACGAACTGCCCGAGGCAAAGATCGAGATCCCGACACACGTCTCCATCCTGCCCAACCAATGGCCCGCACGCGGCGGCTTCTTCGGCGCCAAATACGACGCGTTCCAAATGTACGACCCCAAGTTTCCCGTCCCCGATGTCAAAGCACGCGTGGATGACAAACGCCTGGACCGCCGCATGGAAGGCCTGGCCGTGGTCGAGCAGGCCTTCGCTCGCGGCCGCGAGCCGGACATGGACCAAAACAAAACACTCCACCAAATCTCCATGCAGCGGGCACGGAACATGATGTCCTCCGAGCAGTTGAAAGCCTTCAACGTCAGCGATGCCCCGGCCAAAGAACTCAATGCCTATGGCGACACCCCCTTCGGCCGCGGCTGCTTCGCCGCTGTGCGCCTCATTCAAGCGGGCGTCCGCTGCGTGGAGGTCACGCTCAATGGCTGGGACACCCACGCCAACAACCTCGAAGGCCAGGCCTCTCAGGTAAAAATCCTCGATGCCGCCTACGCGTCCTTGATTCGCGACCTCAAAAAACTCGGCCTCCTCGAAAGCACCATCGTCGTCTGCGGCGGTGAGTTTGGCCGCACCCCAAAAATCAACAACGTCGGTGGTCGTGACCACTGGCCCCACGGCTTCAGCATGCTCGTCTCCGGTGGCGGCTTCGCCGGTGGCCGCGTCATTGGTTCCACCGATCCTCAGGGCGAGAAGCAAGCCCCCGAGAACCCCATCCTCGTCGAAGACCTCCACGCCACAGTCCAAAACCTCCTCGGCATCGATTACAGCAAAGAAGTCATGACCCCCGTCGGCCGCCCCATGGCCCTCAGCAAAGGCGAGCCGGTCAAGGAACTGCAGGCCCACGCCTGATCAGCGTCCAGCGCTCTCAAACGGACTGCCTTCGATGATCTGCTTTTTCTGCTCCTCCGGGGAGGCCGCCGCGTCGGGATTCAATGTCATGATGTAGGCCACCACGTCCCGCAGCATCTGCTCGTCCTCGATGAACGAGGTCGTGATCTGCACCATCTTCGCGCCATTCACATCGTTCTTGATGGCCCCGCGTTTGCCAGATTTGAATTTCTTGAGCTGCTCCTCCAGGTACCAGCCCTGACGCCCAATCAGCGGCGGACTGCCAAAGGTCATCTCTCCGCTGGCATTGTACCGGTGGCATTCCATGCAGCGCTCCTGGAAGAGCCGCATGCCCTCCTCAGGGTTCGTGTTGGCCATCACCCGGTCCTTGCCCACGGGCACCTTGATCGGCATCTGCTCCACATGGGCCACCACCGCCTTGATCTGCTCCGGTTGCAGCGCCTTGGCGATCGCCGCCATCATGAACGACTGCGGATCAGCCGCATCATGTCCGCGCCGCCCTTCACGCAGATTGGCAAACTGCGTGTTCACATACCAGGCAGGCATCCCGGCAATGGAAGGAGATTTGAGTTCAATCTTGCCCTCACCAGAGGTTCCGTGGCACTGCGCGCAGACAGTCTGGAAGATCGTTTTCCCATCCGTGGCCTTCGTGGTGATGACGGGTTCGGTGGCATGTCCCGCTCCGATGCAGCCGAGGAGCATGAGTGCGATGTGGTGGAACTTCATGGGGCAAAAAACGCCGTAAGTTGCACCCGGGTTACAACAATGCCTCAAGGAACCGCCGCCGGGGCCTTCTTTGCCAAATCCGACACACCGCAGGACAATTTTGTCCCACACTTGCGCCCCCTCCCTGCCTGTGCCTTTCTCCCAGATGCCTCCATTTGCATCGAACGTCGTCGAACTTACCCAGGCACTCGTGCGCATCCCCTCGGTCAATCCCGATGGCGACCCCGGCACCGATGGCATCGGCGAGCAACAATGCGCACAGTATGTCGCAGATTTTCTACGATCTGCCGGAGCTGAGGTGACCATGGAAGAGGTCGAGCCTGCGCGTCCAAATGTAATCGGGCGCTTCCCCACGCATCCCAGCGCAAATGGAGGCAAAAAGCCCCGCATTCTCTTCGCCCCCCATACCGACACCGTCAGTGTCGGCGGCATGACCATCCCCCCCTTCGGCGGCGAACTCCGCGACGGCAAAATCTGGGGCCGCGGCACCTCCGACACCAAGGGCCCCATGGCCTCCATGCTCTGGGCGCTCTACGAGATGCGCGACGAAATCCCCTCCCTGCCGGTTGAAGTGCACTTCGTTGGATTCATGTCCGAAGAGAGCGCACAGCTTGGTTCTCAACACTTTGCGAAGCATCATGGGCGTTATGATCTCGCCATCATCGGTGAGCCCACGAGCCTGAAAACCGTGTTTCGCCACAAAGGCTGTCTGTGGGCTGATGTGCATACCACAGGTGTGGCAGTTCATGGCGCCACGCCGCATCTGGGTGTAAATGCGATTGTGAAAATGGCAAAGCTCGTTTCGGCGCTAGACACCGAGTTCCGTGAAATCCTGGCTGAAGCCGGTGGTGAGGACGAGTGGCTCGGGACCAGTTCCATTAACCTCGGCATGATTCAGGGCGGCACACGCAGCAACATTGTGGCAGATTCATGCAAACTGCGCCTGGATATACGCACCACGCCGGGTTTGCAGCGTGCAGGCGGGGCTCTGGCGCTTCTGACTGATTTTGTTCAGCGCATTGACTCAACCGCCCGGGTCACCGTCGCCAGCGAGGCGTTTCACCTCGATACAGACCCCGAGAATGCCTTTGTGCAGAAGTTGATTGCCGCCGGAGCCGGTCTGACCGGCGCGCCGTGGTTCTGCGATGCTGCCTTTCTGGCAGTCGCGGGCACTCCGGCCATTGCCATAGGCCCCGGTTCGATTGCTCAGGCGCATACGAAGGATGAATTCATTGCCGTGAGTGACTTGGAGGAGGGGGTGACTTTTTTCCGTCGTTTCCTCGCCAGCTTGAAGTAATCAAGGAATCCCCACCCGGTAGAAACGGCGGGTTTTGTTTACTGCATTCAAGTCCGTCCATGTGGTGGATGTGCCGGTCGCCGTGAAAATGTTAGGAGTCCATTCCTTCAAGTCATCGCTGTATTCGATGAGGTAGTCATTGCCCGGCACGGATGGAAACTGCAGCGTGGTGCTCGTGATGCGGGCGAGAACCGTTTGTGGGAAGCTGCGGGGATCGGCGTCGCTGGTGCCGAACCAGGTTTCGAGGTCTGAATGCACTCCGTCACCGTCATTGTCCAGATGAGTTTCGAACTGGTCAACCAGGCCGGAATCGAGGCCCGAAGCGGTGAAGTCATCCTTGATGTAGGACCATTTGAGCGTGTGGGAGCCGGAGGGAATCAGGAAGGCTTTGCGTGTCCAGCCCACTTCCCCGCTGATGGCTTCCTTTTCCACGTCGTCGATATAGAAGCGCATGAAATCGTAGTCAGCTTCAGAAGAAATGCCCCAGTAGAAGGTCACTTTGCACGGCCCGGTGACCTGGGTGGTCATTTCACTGCGCTGGAGGTCTCCAATGGGGCCGCTGCGGGCCGCGTCATTGCCATCATGCGCGTACAACCATTGCGGCACCCATGTGAGATCGCCCGCAGACGTGATGGCTTGGGCTGGGGCGTCCAACGCCTCCGCCAGGCCTTGTGCGATGGTGCCCACCTGGAGCGTGATGACCTGGGTCGTGGTGCCGAAGTCGTTGGTGACGTGGAGCGTGATCTGGTACGTACCGGGTGCAGAGACGCTGCCGTAGAGCAGACCCGTCGTGGCATCCAGTGTGAGCCCGGGGGGCAGACCCTCGGCTGTGTAGGTTGCCGGAGCGTTTGAGGCCTTGATGACCTGACGGAAATAGACGCCCTCATAGGCGTCCAAGGTCGTTGTGGTGATCACCGGAGCCGAGGTCGTGGGGGTGATGACGATTTGGTCCACCCAGCCAGCATCCTGTCCCTTGGCCACCGCCTGATCCTTCATGTAGTAGATATCGATGTTGTGAGGTCCCGGACCGACATCGGTCATGGAGGATTTCCAATCGGTTTCACCCGTGATGTAGTCCCGGACATATCCGTCCACTGTAAGCACGAGATAATCGTAGTTCTTTTCGGATGAAACCTTCCATTGGAACTCCAACCGCGCCGGACCGTTCACGGTGAATTCCATACCTGAATATTCCTCGTCATCGACCGTTGCGGTCTGCACCGCGTCCACGCCATCATGAGTCGTGGTGGTCTGGCTAAAAGGATCGCCAAATCCAAACGGCACGATTTTGAGGCTGGTCGGCTGCTCCACCGCAACCGACAGGGCAGGCGTGGCCGCAAGAATGTAAAAGTAGGCGAAGTCTGAGGTGGTTCCAGTGGCGTTGGTGGCGCTTTGCCAGCCTTCGAACACACCGGTCACCTGCGGTGTGCCGGTGATCAGCCCGGTGGTGGGATTGAGGGAGAGCCCCGCAGGCAATGAACCGGTGGCATTGATTCCGGCATCAAAGCTCGTGGTGAAATTGGAGGCGGTCATCTGCTGATTCATCTCCCAGCCTTCACGGCCCACGACGATCCAGTTGGAGGTGATGACGGGCAGGGGCAGCGCGCTGTCCGTCGGCGTGCCGTAAAAGGTGATGGTGGCGTCAGTCAGTGTGCCGACATCCCCCACCACTTGGTCGATGGCCTGCAGCTTCCAGTCGCCCACAGAGCGCTCGCCCCAGCAATGCGTGGTCATGAAGGTCCAGTCGAGATCGGCCCCGTTGTCGTTGAAGCGAGAGCGAGCCAGACGCACCGAGATGCCACTGGGGGAAACGAGACGCCACTCCAGGTTACCGCGATTTGTGTGAGCGGCTTTGACATGAACGGTGATGTGTTCCAGCCGCAGATTGTCGGCGAGGGGAACGGTGAAGGTTTTGGAGACACCGCTTCTGTCGTAGTCCGGGATGGGCAGGTTCAGCGCCGCGGCCGCATAGGTGCGAGACTGACGCGGGGCGACGTTGGTCCAGGTGGAGGCCAGGGCTGTGGCCTGCTGCGCGTTCACCAGACCGGCGCCGTATTTGATGTTGAAGTGGAAACCCGCGCCGTTGGTGATCCAGTCGCCATCGTATGTGTCATTCTGAGTGGCGCTGCGGACGAGAATCTCCTGCACATCCCGCGTGGAAAGGTTCGGATTCGCCTGCAGCATGAGCGCCACGACGCCTGCGACGGCAGGCGTGGCCGACGACGTGCCGCCAAAGGTGTTGGTGTAGTTGGGGTCGGTGAAATCGGGGTACTCGACCGTGCCGCCATCTTCATTGTAACCCAGCGACCCGGTTCGGTCCGTGGTGGTGATGCCTTCCTTGCCACCATTGGAGGGAGCGCAGACAAGAATGTTGGCGCCGGGTTCGCTGTAAAAGGACGACCTGCCTTTGTCGTTCATGGCGGAGACGGCGATGGCATGGATCGAGTTGGCCCAGCCGTCATAATTTGAATCGTCTCCGTTGCCGTTGCCGTTGCCTGCCGCCCAGAGGAACACGGTGCCTTTGCCGTTGCGACCCGTCGTGGCCGCATCCTCCAGCGCCTGCGCGCTGAGGACGTCCGGGCCGCCGGAACCGAATGCACCGTCATAGGGCCCCCAGCTGTTGCTCTTCACCGCGATGAGGTCCTTTTGATAGGCGAAGGCATCCGCCTCCTGCTGGTCGCTGGTGGGAGCGGCGATGAGACGCAGGCCCACCAGCGTTGCCTCGGGAGCCACGCCGGAGCCGCCGATGCCGTTGTTGCCGCGCGCGGCCGCCACTCCTGCGCAGGAGGTGCCATGGAAGTTCGTCGCGCCTGGGGAGGGATCGCTATCATTGTCGTTGAAGTCGAAGCTGAGGGAGAGATCCACGTTCGGCGCGAGATCAGGGTGTCCGACCTCCAGACCATCATCGACGATGGCGATGCGTACCCCCGTGCCTTTGTAGCTGTCCCAGACGCTCAGCACATTCAAATCGGAACCGGCAACGGCACCGTTCTGGCCGGTGTTGCTCAAATGCCACTGGTAGCCGGGATTCGCAGCGTTGTAGGCAACGTACGGGTCATTGGGGGCGAAACGGTGAAAGAGCTGGTGCGCGAGCATCGGCGCGGCCGAGCGCACCCCGGGTGCTTTAAGCAGGCTGGCGGCTCCCTTGATGGCTGCATCCGCATTCCCGGCGAACTCAACGACGGCGTATTTGCCGCGCGCCGAGGTTTGCGTGACACCCGCCACCTGGGCCAGCGAGGCGGCGGGGGTGCCGGGAGCCAACTCAACCAGCACGCGTTTTGTGAGCCAGCGCCGCGTTCCATCGTTTTGAGGCGCACCTTTTTCATATACCACCCATTCACCCTTCGGGCCGGACTCGGTCAGGGACCGTTCAAACTGCTTTCCGCCCACGACGATCTGCCCCAGCACTGAGCTGCTGCAAAGGAGGAAGGTCAGAAGGGTGGCGAAACGCATCGGAAGGGAGACACTCGAACCGGAAGGATGCTCAGAAGTTGGCTCAATTGCCACCTAAAATGCGCATCGGAGCCGATACGGCTTGAAGCCTGTCATTGAAGCGCGGCTTTGATCTCGAACCCCAGGTTGAAGTCGAAGCGCGATCATTCGCCGGAAGATGTTTTGTTTGGCGACTGGTAGTCGAACTGATGGTTCGCGTGGAGGGTGACGGTCTCCTGCCCGTCCGACCAGATGCCGAGGATGGGTGCATCGGTGCGGATCATGGGTTCCGTTCCATCATCGCATCCCGGCAGATGCTGACGGCGAACAGCCCGCCCATCTGGAACACGAGTGCAATGCAAGTCCGACACAGGCACCGCAGATGCCCGACGCGGCCAGCCACCACCATTAGCAGACTTAGGGCGAGCAGGGCGGACTGGGCCAGATAGAGGGGTGATTCTTTGAAGGGGAAGGGCCTCGAGAATCATGGTGCCAGGGATTCAGGCAAAGAACCGTTTGCCAATTCCGGGCGTGGGTGTCTGCCCTACCACGCGTGGTTGATCGTTTGGAAAGTCTGGGAAGAAACCGGAGGTGGCAGTCCTTTCCCGGCACCGGCTGGTTTGAAGCCCTGAGCGTCGATGGACTTGTTCAGCCTGCCGGTGAAAGCGCTCACGGCCTCATCCAGCAGCATCTGCTGCTCCGTGACATTGTAGTCGCTGAAATGGTCTTTCCAGGCCATGAACGCCACTTTTCTCTCAGCGGCAAACAGGCCGAGACTGAACTTGCGACCTGTGAGACCGTTCAAGACGAGCACATCCATCCCCACGTAGGGGAGCATGACGCCGCTTTTGAAGTAGAGCGAAGGGCCTTCTGCCGCCATATACTGCGGAATGCCATAGGGCACGAACGGGCGGGGAAGGATCAAAATTACAGCATCGGCGTGGTGCTGCGCGGCCAAGGACTTAGCAAAGTCACCGTAGATTTCGGAAACGTCCAGCCAGGCCCTGCGGTGTTTGGGCGGCGTGGGCGGAGGGTTGAGGTGGACGACTTCCGTGAAGCGCTGCTGCGCGGCATCTTTGACCGCCTGCTGCAGCCGTGACTCCAGGCCGGGCACGGATTCGTTGATGGCAGGCTTGTTGCCAAACACGGTGAAGCCGACCCGCACGCGCGCCAGACTGGGCTTGATATAGTTGACCACCACCACCCTGCGCACATGGAGGCGTTCGCTGACCGAGCTGGAGCAGCCCGGCAAAAGACAGACGAACAGCGATGCCAGCAGGAAACGAGAATAGAAATTCATGGGGAACAGCTGCTTCTAATAGCGAAGGCGAACCTTTGTCCAATCCGCAGTGACTGCGTGACAATTGATTCACCAAGCACAGGGCGGGTGGTGAAAATCACGTCTGAAAGCAGGCCAACAAAAAGCCCAGGATTCTCGCGAATCCCGGGCTTTGGGTCACTTGATCTGTGAGAAGCTTACGGCAGAGCGGTCTCGCCCATGAGGAAGCGGTCGCACTCGCGGGCGGCGCCGCGGCCTTCGTTGAAGGCCCAGACGACGAGGGACTGGCCACGGCGGCAGTCACCGGCGGCAAAGACGCCGGGGATGCTGGTGGTGTATTTCTCGTGCTCGGCTTTGACGTTGCTGCGCTGGTCGCGCTCGATGTTGAGGGCGTCGAGAAGAGGCTGCTCTGGCCCGAGGAAGCCCATGGCGAGCAGCACAAGCTGCGCAGGGAGGACTTTTTCGGTTCCAGGAATCTTCTGCGGGCCGAAGTTGCCCTTTTCGTCCTTCTTCCACTCGACGTTGACGACATGGACGGCTTTGACATTGCCATCGGCGTCGCCTTCAAAGTGGGTGGCGGTGGTGAGATAGACGCGGGGATCGTCGCCGAACTTGGCGGCGGCTTCTTCCTGGCCGTAGTCCATTTTGTAGGTCTTGGGCCATTCGGGCCATGGATTGTTCGCAGCGCGTTTGAGCGGCGGCTTGGCCATGATTTCAAGCTGGGTGACGGTGGTGCAGCCGTGGCGCACGCTGGTGCCCACGCAGTCGGTGCCGGTGTCACCGCCACCGATGATGACGACGTCCTTGCCGTCTGCGGTGATGTATTTGCCGGAGGGATCGAGCACGGCCTTGGTGTTCGCCGTGAGGAAGTCCATGGCGAAGTGGATGCCCTTCAACTCACGGCCTGGAATTGGCAGATCGCGTGGCTTGGTGGCACCGGTGCAGATAACGACGGCGTCGAAATCCTTGAGGAGCTGCTCGGCGGTGATGTCGGTGCCCACGTTGACGTTGCACTTGAAGATGACGCCGCTGTCTTCGAGCAGCTTCACGCGGCGGAGGACGACCTCGTTCTTGTCGAGCTTCATGTTGGGGATGCCATACATGAGCAGGCCGCCGGGGCGGTCAGCACGTTCGAATACGGTGACAGTATGGCCGACCCGGTTGAGCTGTGCGGCGGCGCTGAGTCCGGCAGGACCGGAGCCGATGACGGCGACTTTCTTGCCGGTGCGCTGATCAGGCACATCGGGTTTCACCCAGCCTTCTTCCCAGCCTTTGTCGATGATGCTGACTTCGATGTTCTTGATCGTCACCGGCGGTTCGTGAATGCCGAGCACGCAGGAGCCCTCGCAAGGAGCGGGGCAGACGCGGCCGGTGAATTCCGGGAAGTTGTTCGTCTTGTGCAGGCGGTCGAGCGCCTCTTTCCACAGGCCGCGGAAAACGAGATCATTCCATTCCGGGATGATGTTGTTGATCGGGCAGCCGCTGGCCATGCCGCTGATGAGGGTGCCGCTGTGGCAGAACGGAATGCCGCAGTCCATGCAGCGGGCGCCTTGATTCTTCAGGCGCTCCTCTGGCAGGTGCAGGTGGAACTCCTTCCAATCTTTGACACGCTCAAGCGGGTCGCGGTCTGCGGGGAGTTCGCGTTCGAATTCGATGAAGCCGGTTGGTTTTCCCATGGTCTCTTGTCTGTGAAAAGGTGATGTCTGTTGGTTTGTGACGCGTGATGTCGATGCTAGCTGCCGCCGATACGGGCGACGTCGCGGGCGTTGGCTTCAAAGGCGGCGTTGAGGGCGTCGTCGCCGGTGAGGCCGTCGTCCTTGGCCTTCTTGATGGCCTGGAGCACCCGTTTGTAATCCTTGGGCATCACTTTGACAAACTTGGGCACCATCTGCTCCCAGAGGGCGAGAACCTTGAAGGCTTTCTGGCTCTTGGTGAGGTCGGCGTGCTTTTTGATGAGTTCGTAGAGGCTGTCGATTTCCTCCTTGTCCTCGAGTTTTTCGAGGCCGGCCATCTGCGTGTTGCAGCGGGTGGCGAAATCGCCCTCTTCATCGAGAACGTAGGCCTCGCCGCCGCTCATGCCTGCGGCGAAGTTGCGTCCGGTGGTGCCGAGCACGACCACGCGGCCGCCGGTCATGTATTCGCAGCCGTGGTCACCCACGCCTTCGACGACAGTATCGACACCCGAGTTGCGCACTGCGAAGCGTTCACCGGCCCTGCCACGCAGGAAGAGCTCGCCGCTCGTCGCGCCATAGAGCGCGGTGTTGCCGGCGATGATGTTGTCTTCGGCGGCAAAGTCGGAACCTTCCGGCGGATAGATGATGATGCGGCCGCCGCTGAGGCCCTTGCCGATGTAGTCGTTGCCGTCGCCTTCGAGCTCGAGGGTGACACCCTTGGGAACAAAGGCACCGAAGCTCTGACCGGCAGTGCCGTTGAACTTGATGTGGACGGTGTCGTCCGGCAGACCATGCCAGTGGCGCTTGGTGATCTCGTTGCCGAGGATCGTGCCGACGGTGCGGTTGACGTTGCGGATGGCGACGGTGGCGGTGACTTTTTCACCCTTCTCGATGGCCGGTTTGCACAGGTCCAGAAGTGTGGTGATGTCGAGCGAGCGGTCGATGCCGTGATCCTGCACTTCGGTGCAGAAGCGTCCGACTTCGGGGCCGACGTCCGGCTGATAAAGCAGGTTGGAGAGGTCGATGCCGCGAGCTTTCCAGTGATCGATCGCGTCGCGGGCCTCGAGCACTTCTGTGCGGCCCACCATTTCCTGCAGCGTGCGGAAACCAAGCTTGGCCATGAGCTCGCGCACTTCCATGGCGATGAAGCGCATGAAGTTGGCGGCATGCTCGGGATCGCCGCTGAACTTGGCGCGCAGTTGCGGATCCTGGGTGGCGACACCGACAGGGCAGGTGTTCAGATGGCAGACGCGCATCATGATGCAGCCCAGGGTGACGAGCGGAGCGGTGGCGAAGCCGAACTCCTCAGCGCCGAGCAGTGCGGCGATGATGACGTCACGACCGGTTTTCATCTGGCCGTCCGCTTCGACGACGATGCGGCTGCGCAGATTGTTGAGGACGAGGGTCTGATGGGTTTCGGCGAGGCCGAGTTCCCATGGCAGGCCGGCGTGTTTCACGGAGGTCTGCGGGGAGGCGCCGGTGCCGCCGTCGAAACCGGAGATGAGAACGACGTCGGAGTGAGCCTTGGCCACGCCGGCGGCGATGGTGCCGACGCCGACTTCGGAGACGAGCTTGACGCTGACGCGGGCTGCGCGGTTCGCGTTCTTCAGGTCATGGATTAGCTGGGCAAGGTCTTCGATGGAGTAGATGTCGTGATGCGGAGGTGGCGAGATAAGGCCGACACCCGGCGTGGAGCCACGCACCTTGGCGATCCAAGGATAGACCTTCGAGCCAGGAAGCTGGCCGCCTTCACCGGGCTTGGCGCCTTGGGCCATCTTGATCTGGATTTCGCGTGCCTGGGACAGGTAGAGGCTGGTGACGCCGAAACGACCGGAAGCGACCTGCTTGATGGCGCTGTTCTTCGAGTCACCCTTCTCATTGGTCCAAGTGTAGCGTTCCTCATCTTCACCGCCTTCACCGGTGTTCGACTTGCCGCCGATGCGGTTCATGGCGATGGCGAGAGATTCGTGCGCTTCTTTGGAGATGGAGCCGTAGCTCATCGCGCCCGTCTTGAAGCGCTTCATGATGGACTCGATGGATTCGACTTCCTCAATCGGCACCGCCTTGCGTGGCTTGAAGTCCAGCAGGCCGCGCAGGGTGTAGAACTGCTTCACCTGCGTGTTCACCAGGGCGGTGTACTGCTGGAAGGTTTCGTAGCTGCCGGTGCGCACCGCCTTCTGCAGGGTGTGGATGGTGAGCGGATTGAAGAGATGGGCCTCGCCTTCCTTGCGCCACTGGTAATCACCGCCGACGTCGAGGGCGTGGACCTGGGAATCGCGTTCTGGGAAGCCGCGCAGATGGCGCTGGATGGCTTCTTCGGCGATGACCTTGATGTCGCTGCCTTCAATGCGGGTGGCGGTCCAGGTGAAGTATTTGTCGACCACACTCTGGCTGAGGCCGACGGCTTCAAAGATCTGCGCGCCGCGATAGCTCTGCATCGTGGAGATGCCGATCTTCGAGGCGACCTTGATGACGCCCTTGGTGGCGGCCTTGATGAAATTGTACACCGCCGTCTTGTGGTCCACTTTGACGAGGAGACCCTGACGGATCATGTCATCGAGCGTTTCGAAGGCGAGGTAAGGATTGATGGCACCGCAGCCGTAACCGATGAGCGTGCAGAAGTGGTGCACTTCGCGGGGTTCGCCGGATTCCAGCACGAGATCGCACTGGGTGCGGGTGCCTTTGCGGATGAGGTGGTGATGCAGGCCGCCGACGGCGAGCAGGGCCGGAATGGCTGCCTTGTCAGCGCAGACGCCACGGTCGGAAAGGATGAGGATGTTCCACCCTTGAGTGATCAGTTCGTCTGCTTTGGCGCAGATCTTGGCCATGGCCTTCTCCAGACCGACAGCGCCCTCTTTCGGATCAAAGAGGATGTTGATGGTGGCGGCTTTGAACTGGCCCTGGGCCACGCTCTTGAGCTTGGCCAGATCTTCATTGCTGAGGATCGGCGTCTTGAGCTCGATCAAGTGGCAGCTCTCAGGCGTCGGATCGAGCAGATTGCCTTCCGCACCGATGGTGGTGATCGGCGAAGTGACGATTTCCTCGCGGATACAGTCGATCGGCGGGTTGGTGACCTGGGCGAAGAGCTGTTTGAAGTAATCGTAGAGCAGCTTCGATTTGTTCGAGAGCACGGCCAGAGGGATGTCGGTGCCCATGGAGCCGATGGCTTCCACGCCCTCTCTGCCCATGGGAACCATGAGCTTGCGCAGGTCTTCAAAGGTGTAACCGAAAGCCTGCTGGCGCTGCAGCATGGTTTCGTGGTCAGGCGGAGCCACTGGCTCACCGTCCTTGATGTCAGCCAGATGCACGAGGTGCTTGTCCAGCCACTCGCGGTAGGGCTTCTCAGCGGCAATCTTCGCCTTGATCTCATCATCGGGGACGATGCGGCCTTCTTCCATGTTCACGATGAACATCTTGCCAGGCTGCAGACGGCCTTTGAGCTTCACGTTTTCAGGAGCGATAGGCAGGACACCGGCTTCGGAAGCCATGATGACGAGGTCGTCCTTGGTGACGTAGTAGCGGGAAGGACGCAGGCCGTTGCGGTCCAGGGTGGCGCCCATCATGGTGCCATCCGTGAATGCCACGGAAGCCGGGCCGTCCCAAGGTTCCATCAAGCAGGAATGATATTCGTAGAAGGCCTTGCGCTGGTCATCCATGGACTCATGGCCGCTCCAAGGCTCAGGAATCATCATCATCATGGCATGAGGCAACGAGCGACCGCCCATGACGAGGAGTTCGAGCACGTTGTCGAACATGGCGGAGTCGGAGCCGCTTTCGTTGACGATGGGGAAGAGCTTTTTGACGTCCGGGAACAGCGGGCTGGCCAGCAGGGACTGACGTGCCTTCATCCAGCTGATGTTGCCACGCAGCGTGTTGATTTCGCCGTTGTGGGCGATGTAGCGATAGGGATGCGAGCGCTCCCAGCTTGGAAAGGTGTTGGTAGAGAAACGGGAGTGCACCAGCGCCAAGGCGGATTCCATGTCTGGATCCTGCAGGTCGAGGAAATACTTGCCGACCTGCTCGGGCATAAGCATGCCTTTGTACACCAGAGTGCGGGAGGACAGGCTGGAGCAGTACCAGAAGCTGTCAGCCTCTGCGGTGCGGATCGCGGTCACCGCGCGCTTGCGGATGATGTAGAGCTTGCGCTCAAAGGTCTGCTGATCGGGGCAGTTTTCACCGCGCTGCACGAAGGCCATGCGCATGAACGGCTCGCTGGCCTTCGCGGAGAGGCCGATCATGGAATTGTCCACCGGCACATCGCGCCAGCCGAGCACTTTCTGACCTTCTTCCTCGGCCACTTTCTCAAAGGCACGTGCCGCTGCGGCGCGCTCAGCTGCATCAGGTGAGCAGTAGGCCATGGCGACGCCGTATTGTCCTTCGGCAGGAAGGGTGAAACCCTCCTTGGCAGCCACCTTGCGCAGGAATTTGTCAGGCACCTGCATCAGGATGCCGGCACCGTCTCCAGTGTTCTTTTCACTGCCCACCGCTCCACGATGGTCCAGGTTGATCAGAATGGTGAGACCCTGTTGAACGATGGAGTGAGAACGTTTTCCCTTCATCTGACAAATGAACCCGACGCCGCAGGCGTCGTGCTCGAATTGCGGATCATATAGGCCTTGTTTCGGGGGGAGTCCGTGGTTTCTCATTTTTGCGTCAAAAGGGGGTCGGCATTTAGGCCATGCAAGGGAGTAAATCAACCAGCATTCTATCGGCCAAGATGGCACCTATTTTAAATCTCCGAAGCAATCCGGGGCGCGGCGCTGCCATGCGAGGCTCATCCGCCTTGCATCTGACGAGGCCAGCCGCTAAAAACAGCGCATGGTGAGATTAACAATTCTAGGCAGCGGCAGTTCGGGGAACTGCGCTGTTATTTCGACGGAACGCACCACGCTGCTCCTCGATGCCGGATTGAGCGCCAAGCAAATATGCCTGCGGCTGGACGCCTGCGGCTTTTCCCTCGACATGCTGGACGGCATCCTGCTGACGCATGAGCATCAGGATCACACGGGGGGGATTGAGGTTTTGAGCCGGAAACGCCAGGTTCCCCTGTTTTGCACTGCTCTGACGCAAGAAACTCTGGCTGGGAGCCTCGGATTTCGCAAACCGCCCATCTGGCGGCTGATGACGACGGGGGCGGCTTTTGAGTTTCAGGACCTGCGGATCGAGTCTTTTCCGGTGCCGCATGATGCGGTGGACCCGGTCGGGTTTGTGATTTCGGATGAGGAATCCCGTCTGGGGGTGCTCAGTGACGTGGGATTCGTGACGAATCTGATCAAAGACCGCCTCAGGAATTCCGACAGCCTCTTCATTGAGGCCAATTACGACACCCAGCTGCTGGAAAATGACACCAAGCGTCCTTGGTCCACGAAGCAGCGCATCAGCTCGCGCCATGGCCATCTTTCCAACGATCAGGCCGCGGAGCTCGTCCGTGAAATCGCTCATCCGGGGCTGAGTCACGTGGTGCTGGGGCATTTGAGCGACGACTGCAATGATCCCGCCACGGCCTCCCGATACATCAGGCAGGCCCTGGACTCTGCCGGAGCCCCTGATGCCCGGGTGGTGTGTGCCGAACGCCACAAGCCCACGCCGACCATCGAAGTCGTGCGTCGTCGGAGCAGCAGTGTGAGCTTCTGTGTGGCGGCTTCATCGGATTCCACCGGGCAGCTGGTCCTTTTTTGACATGAAAAAAATCATCCTTCGCGTCCTGCTGGTTCTGTTGCTTATCGAGGGGCTCTGGCTGGCATGGTGGGTTTTCGGGCGTTCCCCGGAGGAGCAGGTGCGTGCCGCGCAGGCGAATTTGATCGAGGCGGTTGAAAATCGTGACTGGAAGAAACTGGAGAGGCTGATGGCGCCGAACTACACGGATGCCTTTGGCCACAACCGTGACACGGCGATTCTGGACGGGCGCAAATATCTGAGCGGCTTCTTCACGCTGATCTTGAAGACGGAGCAAGCCACCCTCAAAGCGACGAAAGGGCAGGGGATGGTGACCACGATGATCCGCCTCGAAGGCAATGGCGTGGGATACAGCCACATGATCGTGGGGTATGTGAACCAGTTCACCGAGCCGTGGGCTTTCCACTGGAGCAATCCGGGCCGCTGGCCATGGAACTGGCAGGTGAACCAGATTCACCACAACCAGCTCGTGATCCCGCAAGTGCAAGAATGACCGCGCTGAGCGGGCCTCACGGCACGCCGTGACCTTTGGCAGCCTCCCAGAGGCCGTACCAGTCTTCGCGCTCCAGCTTGATGTCCGCCGCTTTCACCACAGCCTGTATGCGTTCCAGCTTGTTCGTGCCGATGATCGGCAGCGGGCAGGAAGGATGGGCCATGATCCAGGCGTAGGCGATTTGATCGAGCGTGGCGCCGTTGTATTTGGCGGAAAGCTCGGCGGCTTTGGCATGGAGGCGGACCGCGGCTGGATCTTCTTTTTCCATCAGGGCGCCTTTGGCCAGCGGTGACCAGGCCATGGGCAGGATGCGGTGGCGCTGGCATTGGTCGGCCGTGCCGTCATAGATCGGGTCCATGTGCAGGAGGCTGAACTCGACCTGGTTCGTTACCAGCGGCTGGTCCATGCGCGAGTTCAGCAGCTCAAACTGATGCACATTGTAGTTTGAGACGCCGGCGCTGCGGATTTTTCCATCCTTGAGCAGTTTGTTCAGGCCCTCGGCGGTTTCGTCGGCGCTGGTCAGCCAGTCGGGGCGATGCACGAGCAGCAGGTCGATTTCATCAATGCCCATGAAACGCAGCGATTTTTCCGCGCTTTTGATGATGCGGGCGGCGGTGACGTTGTAGTGGGCGACTTTTCGGTCGGGATGAAACTCGCAGGGGATGTAGATGCCGCATTTGGTGACGATCTCGATCTTGCTGCGGAAGGCGGGGTCGAGCTTGAGCGCGCCGCCGATGGCTTCCTCGACCTTGTAAACGCCATAGATTTCGGCGGTATCGAGCGTGGTGATGCCCATGTCTGCACAGGCCTTGAAGCGGCTGAGCAGCGCCTGCGGGGTACAGTTGGCCTTGTCCTCCTCATCGAGGATGCGCCAGGTGCCGTAAACGAGGCGTGAGAACTCAGGACCGTTGGGGGCGATTTTGTGGCGGGTGATCATGGGTGGGCGATCTTTGCTGGCCTTGCCTCGCAGGACAAACAAAAAACGGCATCTCTTGCGAGATGCCGTTTGGAAACAGGTTTTGAAACGGATCGCTTACTTCGTCAGGGCGCTGACCTTGACAGCGAGGCGGCTCTTCAGACGGGAAGAGGTGTTCTTCTTGAGAACGTTGGTCTTGGCGGCCTTGTCAGCGGCGGAAGCGAATTCGCTGAGGCTGGCGGCAGCGGCGGCGGCATCCTTCTTCTCAATGGCGGCGACCACCTTCTTGCGCAGGGTGCGGATGCGGCTCTTCACCGTCTGGTTGTGAGCGGTGCGGACCGTCGTTTTGCGGATGTCTTTTTCTGCGGAGCGGATGTTGGCCATAAAAGGAGCGGGGGAAAGGGGCGACGAGAATAGGACGACACCCCCCGCCTGTCAAACTGGAATCCTGTCTGTGCACAACTGGCAGGTTTTACTTGGCTCCGGAGGGCAATTCCGGTAGAACCGCTGCATACCACCCATGATCGAAGTCGAAATCTACGCGCCCGGCCTCCGTTCTGAGTCCAATGTGATGCAGCTCCGCAACCAAATGGACCACTTTCCCAAGGTCCGCTACAAGGTGGATGCCCGCCATGACCTGGTTTATTTCGAGATCGACAAGCCCGGGGACATCAGCCAGATGGAAATTCACCAGATCTTTGATGCCATCGACCTCCAGCCCCGGTTTGTGGGTCAGATTCCCGAGGAACTGCGCACGGGACAGACCACGAGGCTGGGCTAATTCAGAGCTTTTTGCAGCGCCTGGGCCACCTGTTTCATGCGGCCCAGTACGTAATACACCGTCTGGCTGCGCAGCCGAACCAGGTCCGCGCCGATGATGCGAGGCACAAAATCCTGCGGCACCGCCAGGACCTCGGTGAGCGTGGATCCATTCAGCCCCCGGCACATGATGGTGGCCATCGCTTTGGTCAGGGTCTGCACTTTGGGCCCCAGGCTGATGGCAAAATGAACGTGGTCGCCGTGCTCAAGGCGGGCGTGCACCCCGACGGTGTCGGTGCATTCCGCATCATGCCGCACGTCCTCCAGATCGAACTTTTCGCCCTCCTTGGGCGCGTGGGTGGCTGCGGCCGCCGCGAGGTCGATCAAATTTTCCCGTCGCTCGCCCTCGGGCAGCGATTCAAAAAAGGTGATCAGTTCGCCCAAGGCGGCGGGGTATTCGGACATGCTCACTTCTTGGCCGGTTTGAGCGCCAAATCCACCACAGGCATGGCGATGAATTTCTGCCACTGCGCCTCGCTTTCGGCCTGCGAGGCCACGCCGTCATGCACCCACAGGGCGTAGCGTACGCGCAGTTTTTTTTCCTCTGTGACCTCCACTGGGGTGTCCAGGCTCAGGCAGCAGCCCATCCAGCCGTCATTGCGCACGTGGAAGGCGGTGGGGTTGTGCGGGTTCATGGGATGATTCATCAAGGTGATACCGCCGAAACCGTCCGCGTCGTTGGTGATGCGCCCGCTGTAGTCGCACCAGCGCGCGGGTTTGCGGAAGACGGCCTCCTCATTGAGCTGCCCTTCGGAGTTCAAAATGCGGCCACCGCCGTCATGCACGCCGATGCTCTTCGCCATTCGCACCGCCACCAGTCCGAAGCCGGTGGCGCCAAAGGTGGTGGTCTTGCCCTTCGGGGGTGAAAATTCCAGGTCGATGATCATGAACCAGCTTTTGGCGCCGTCGATGGGGCGGATCTCCGTGCGGCGCACCTCGGTAAGCTGAAGCGATTTGTCTGCTTCGCTGATCCAGTGGTTCACCATGCGCATGGAGGCAAACTCGTCGGTGTCTTCATAGCCTTCACGCGAGACCTCCACGTTGACGATGCGGCCCTGCTTCTTGGCGTAGTCGCCCCAGAAATCGAGGTCGTTTACCATGTTGTGCGTCACCCACACGCTGTTGTGGTGGGAATGCGTGAGTGGATCATGCGGATGGCCCATGCGTGAGAGGCTGACATCCTTGGAAGCCCGGATGGGGTGCCAGAACGGGCGCATGTCCTGCGGATCAAAATGCATGGCGGTCAGTTCCCGTCCGTCGAGTTGGAATGAGGTGATGTGGTGCGGCATAGGAACGGCCTGCACCCGTGGGATGGGTTTGGCAGTGGGCAGCTGCGCCAGGGCTGCTGACGCAGAAATTAAAAACAGGATGGAGTGTTTCAGCATCTCTCCACAACGCTGCTCCACGGTGCCCTTTTCCATTCTCAGTTCTTCCATTTCGCAGATAACTCGCCAGAATCCCCGCTTCCACCCATCCATGAAGCACATCCTTCTTTCACTCCTCCTCGCTACCGCATCCTTTGCGGCCACGATTCCCGAAGCCGCCAAAGTCGGCCAGTTTTTCGCTGGCTGTCAGGCCTACAGCTTCCGCATGTACAATGTGTTTGAAGCCATCGACAAAACCGCGCAGTGCGGTGGCAAGACCATCGAATTCTACCCCGGGCAGAAATTTTCCACCGCCAAGCCGGATGCGAAGTGGGACCACAATGCCACGCCGGAAATGATCGACGAGGTCATGAAGCATCTGGAAGCCAAGGGGCTCACAGCTGTTGGCTACGGTGTGGTCAAGCTCGGCCAGGATGACGCCGCGAACCGCAAGATTTTCGAATTCTGCAAAAAGCTGGGCATTGGCGTGATCGTCACGGAGCCCGATGTGACAGCGCTCGACAAGATCGAAGCGCTTGTGAAGGAGTTCGACATCAAGATGGCCATCCACAACCATCCCAAGCGCCCGCTGGACCGCGCCTACATGTTCTGGGACCCGAACTACGTGCTCGGCCTCGTCAAAGACCGCGATCCCCGCATGGGAGCCTGTGCTGATGTGGGCCACTGGGTGCGCAGTGGTTTGAATCCTGTGGATTGCATCAAGATTCTCAAAGGCCGCATCTTTGACAGCCACATGAAGGACCTCAATGAGTTTGGCGATGTCAAAGCCCATGACCTTCCCTTTGGCACCGGCAAGAGCGACATCCCGGCCATTCTCGCTGAATACACCGCGCAGGGCTTTCCCGGCCCCCTGCACTGCGAATACGAGTACCACTGGGAGACCAGTGTTCCGGAAATCACCCAGTGCCTGGACTTCGTGCGCAATTGGAAGCCTGCGAAGTGAGGTGGACGATCTTTCTGAGAAGCAGGGGACTGAGGTCCCCTGCTTTTTTTGTGCTTATTTGGTCTCGCCCATCAGCTGCTTGACCGTGGGCTCAATGGCTTCGGCCCAGATGCGGTAGCCTTTTTCGTTGGGGTGGAGGAAGTCGGGCATGATGTCTTTTGTGATCAAACCTTCAGGCGTGAGGAACTTCGGGCCGATGTCGAGAAAGGTGACGTTGTGGGTGCCGTTGAGCTTGGCGATGATGCCGTTGATTTCGGAGATCTTCTCGCGCTGAGGGTTGGGCTTTTCGCCGCGAGGGAAGATGCCGAGCAGGAGGATCTTGGACTGCGGCAGGCGCTTATTTAACTCCAGCACGATGGCCTCGATGCCTGCGGCGATGTCGGGCGCGGAGCAGGTGCCCGTGTTGTTTGTGCCAATCATCATGACGACGAGCTTTGGGGCGATGCCGTCAATCGCCCCATACCTCAGCCGCCACAGTACGTTCTCCGTCTTATCCCACCCAAAGCCGAGGTTGCCTGCATTGCGCGGGGCATAAAATTCGCCCCAGGTCTGCTGACCGCGTAGCGCGTAGCTGTCGAACTGCTCGCCGCCGAAAAAATGCGTGATGGAGTCGCCGATAAAGAGGATCTGCGGCTTCGCGTGTGCCACTGCCTCGCTGGTCAGTTCATGTCGTTTTAGCCAGTCATACTGCGGCCAGCTGCGGTCCTGCGTCACGGGCACGACGGTGCTCGGCAGTGGTTTGTGTCCGGAAATCGGTTCAAAGGTGGCCTGCACCGCTTCGCTCATAGTCTTGCGGTCCCGGCTGAAGGCCCGTGCTTTCAAATGGCCACCGGACGCCAGATCGATGGGGATCAGGTAGGGATTGGATTTCGCGATGGGATCCGCGCCGTCGAGTGTGTAAAGGATCGTGGTGTCAGGGGTCGTGGTCTCGAGGGTCACGATGCCGCTTGGACTGCGCTTTGTGGTGGGTGGCGCGAGTTGCAGCGCAGTCTGAGCGCAGAGCTGGGTGCTGAAAACAAGCAGGGAGAGAAGCAGGTGTTTGCTCATAGAAGTGTGAGGCTAACAAGAATGCCGCGCGCTGTCCATGCGAGCGTGCGAATCCAGTTGGTGAGGATGAGGCGGCGGATGAGAGGGGCATCGAAACCACGTCCGAGCCGGGTGTGAATGGGGGCCTGAAACACTGCCGTGGTGAGCCAGATGATGGGGATAAGGCCCGTGCTGATGATGAACGGCTGCGCTTGGTGCCCTTCATAAAGAAGCCATGCGGCGGTGGCGGCCTCCATGAATAGCAGGGGCGCGACGATGAGGCCGATGCGGAAGCAGTGGGCGAAGTGATAATCTCGAAACTCCGCCGGGGCCACTCGCCGGAACTGGGGATAGACGAGGATCTGCACAACCCAGATCAGGCCGACCAGCATCCATGTGACCGCGAGGTGGATTGAGAAGAGCCAGGTCATCGCGCTCAGGGCTGAATGGATCCGACGTCTGCGGCTTGATGCAGCTTCTGCATCTCGGCATCGCTCAGGGCGCGGTTGAACACTGCGAGGCCGCCGAATTTGCCGATCGTGGCCTCTCCGGTCATCGAGCCGACGGCCATGCGTGCGCCGACGGTGAAGTCGGACGGGGCGATCTTGGTTTGTGCATGCAAAGCGGGATCGTATTTGAAGATGCCGCGGCCATGGTAGTAGGGGTTCATGCCGCGATCTTTGCCGTCAGGGCCTTCCTTGATGAAGTAGGGATCGTTGCGTTTGTCTTTCACGGCATCCAGCGTGCGCAGGTCGAGCACGCCGTTGATGTAGGCGCGGATGTATTTTGAGTCGTAGGTGAAGGCCAGCGTGCACCACTGCTCTTCGGGAACTTCGAGCTTGGTGGCTGCGTAATCGGCGCACCAAGGAAATTTGGTGCCGCCGGCTCGCATGGTCACGCCGCCTTCGCTGCTGATATGGGGCACGAGATTGCGCGGGCCACCGTAGGTGGGCATGTTCATGAGCAGCGCGTACTGACGTGTGCCGGTGTCATCGTTCGCACCTTTGCCCTCGCTCCACATGCCGGCGATGGTGCGGCTCTTTTTGAGATCGACGATGCGCACGACGGCGAAAAGTGTCACCTGTGCCTCCTTGCCTGAGATGTTCAGGTCACCCGTCTCGGCATGCTTGATTTCAAAATACTGATGGCCGTTCAGATCCGCCGAGTAACCAGAGAACGGTCCGCCTGCCACACGCTTGATGGGGCCGTTCACCTCGCTGAGCGGGTGTTTTTCCAGTGTGCCTTGTGAGACACGTTTCTGACCTGCTTCCTCTCCAAAGGTCCAGAAGCCGACAAGGCCGGGTGTCTTTTCGATGATGGTGGCGTCGCCGGCAAAGGCTGATGTCAGGGGGAGGAAGAGGACGGGAAGAATTCGGATCAGGGAGCGCATGGAATGGAGGAGGATGGCAGGCTCATCGAGGCTTGGGAAGGATGTTTTTGGACATCAAAAATAAGGTCCGGCTGCGAACCCGTCGGTCGTAGTGCGTGGGAAGTGCAAAAGAGTCGCGGCTTCAGTGACGTAGTTGCCTGTGCCCATGTCTTTTCACCTTGCCGTCTATTGTCGTGTCCTTGCCCGTGCTTTGAGCTGCGGCGTATTGGCACTTCTGCCAACTGCGGCGCTGGCGGTGGATTATGAAAAGGAGATCAAGCCTCTGCTGAAGGAGCGCTGCTACGCCTGCCATGGGGCTTTGAAGCAGAAGGCAGGTCTGAGGCTGGACACCGCCGCCGCCATGCACAAGGGCGGTGACAATGGCAATATTTTATCCGGTGATCCTGGACTGCTGCTGGAGCGCGTGACGACGGCTGACAAGGATGACCGAATGCCACCGGAGGGCGAGGGGTCCATGTTCACAGCGGAGCAGGTGGCCAAACTGCAGGCCTGGGTGGCTGCCGGGGCTCCGGCTCCTGCGCAAGAAAAGCCTGAGGATGATCCGCGTGCGCACTGGGCCTACCAGCCGCCCAAATCCTCCGGTCGTTCCTTGGATGCGCTGCTGGCCGCGCGCCTTGCAGCGAAAGGCTTGAAGCCGCAGCCGGAGGCCGCGCCGGAGCTATGGCTGCGCCGCGTTTATCTGGATCTCATCGGGCTGCCGCCCACGCCTGTGCAGATCCATGCCTTTTTGAAGGACACTTCGGCTCCTGCGCGATTGCGGCTGGTGGATCAACTCCTGAGCACACCTCAATACGGCGAGCGCTGGGCGCGCCACTTCATGGACATCTGGCGCTACTGTGACTGGTATGGACTGGGCGCGCAACTTCGACACAGCCAGAAGCACCTCTGGCACTGGCGCGACTGGATCGTGGAATCACTCAATGCCGACAAGGGCTACGACCAGATGATTGTGCAGATGCTGGCTGCTGATGAGCTCGCGCCGGAGGACCGCGACAATTTGCGTGCCACCGGCTTCCTGGCCCGCAGCTACTACCTTTTCAACCGCACCACCTGGCTGGATGAGACCATTGAGCATACCTGCCGAGCATTCCTAGGACTGACAATGCAGTGTGTGAAGTGTCACGACCACAAGTATGATCCCATCGAGCAGACGGACTACTACCGCATGCGTGCCATTTTCGAGCCGCTGCATGTGCGCCTCGATCCTTGGGAAGGCGAATCTGATTTCGAGAAGAACGGGCTGCCACGTGTGTTTGACCTGCATCTTGATCAGCTGACCTACCGCCATGTGCGCGGCGACGAAAAGAATGAGGACAAGTCTCGGCCTATGCCGCCCGGTGTGCCGCGTGTGCTGGAGTTTGCCTCATATGAGGCCAAGGCTGTGAAGCTGCCACCTTCCTCTTCCAGACCGGTGCTGCTGCCGTTTGTGCTGAAGGATCATCTCGCGGCAGCGGACCAGCTGCTTGCGCAGGCGCAGAAGGCCGGGGATGCCGGCGCGGTGAAGCTGGCGGGTCTTCGCCTCGCCATGATTCAGGCGGTGTATGCTGCTGATCTTGCCCAGGGGGACAAGGCCATCGCGCAAGCGGCGGCGCTGGCCGAGGCGCGTTATGGCGAAGCCAAGGCGGAGGAGGAGCTTGCGAAAGCAGAGGCCGCGCCCAAGGCCAAGGATGCAGACAAGAAGATCAAGACAGCGCGGGAGGCGCTGGAGAAAGCCAGAAGGAAGGTGTCCGCGCCGGGCGACACATACACTTCGCTGACTGCGAGTTTCAAAGCGCAGGAAGGCCCCGGAGAGAATGGCAATGCCAAGGTGCAAACTTATCCCGAGACCAGCACGGGCAGGAGGCTGGCGCTGGCGCGATGGATCGCCGACAAGCGTAATCCGCTCACGGCGCGGGTGCTGGTGAATCACGTGTGGGCGCGGCATTTTGGCGTACCGTTGGTCGTGGATGTGGGTGACTTTGGCCGTCGCGCCACTGTGCCGCTGCATCAGGATGTGCTCGACAGTCTGACGACGGGCTTCATGGAGAACGGCTGGAGCATGAAGTGGCTGCATCGCACCCTGGTGCTGTCGGAATTGTACCGGCGCAGCTCCTCCAATGCGGGCGCTGATCCCCAGACTCTCGCGGCAGATCCTGACAATCACTTTCTGTGGCGCATGAATTCGCGCCGCATGGAAAGCCAGCTCGTGCGCGACAGCCTGCTGCACCTTTCCGGCCGGCTGGATCTTACTCTGGGCGGTCCGAGCCTGGATCCTGCCAAGGCCGAGACCAGTCCGCGGCGTTCATTGTATTTCATTCAGAACGCCGATGTGGAGCACCGCTTCCTGGCCGTCTTTGACAACAGCAACGTGTTGGAGTGTTACCGCCGAAATGAAAGCGTGGTGCCGCAGCAGGCGCTGGCGCTGACTAACAGCGGGCTCAGCCGTGAGTGTGCGAATGCGCTGGCTGCTTCGATGACCAAGATCGATGCGCCCACATTTATTGATCAGGCGTTCCTAGCCATCCTGGGCCGTCTGCCGCTGGAGGCCGAGCGACAGGCCAGCCTCGAAGGCTTCCATGCCTTGAACGAGGACCGCAGTCTGTTTCTTCAGGCTCTCATCAACCACAACGACTTCGTCACCCTGCGATGACACCACGCCTTCCACCCACGCCTTTCTTGCGCCGCGATATCCTCGGCGGACTCGGCAGCATTGCCATGGCGTCTATGCTTCGGGGGGAGGAAGCATGGCTGCCGCCCGATGGTCTGCCGATGATTCCTCAGCGGGCCAAGCGGGTGATCTGGCTCTTCATGCGTGGCGGGGTGAGCCACATGGAGAGCTTTGACCCGAAGCCCATGCTCACGAAGTATGCGGGCAAGTCCATTGGCGAGACGCCTTACAAGGACGTGCAGAATCCCGAGAAGCTCAAGAAGGTGCGCGTGGTGGTGGTGAACGATGCGAACGGTCAGCAGCGCAACGTCATTTACCCCCTGCAAACCGGCTACAAACGCTACGGGCAGTGCGGGGTGGAGATCAGCGACTGGTTTCCGAACATCGGCTCCTGCGCGGACGAAATCGCTTTTATTCGCAGCATGTGGACCACGGATGACAACCATGGGGCGCAGGTGCAGTTCCACAGCGGAAGGCACATGCTGGAGCCACGGGTGCCGACGCTCGGCGCCTGGGTGACCTATGGCCTCGGCTCGATGACGGATAATCTGCCGTCCTTCATCAACATGGGGCCGCGTTTTTTTGATGTGCGGGACGGCCACTATCTTGGCCCCGCCTATGACGCGGTGAACCTGAAGGTGGATCCGAAGAATCCGCTCACCTATGCCGCGCCAGAGTTTCAGATTGGCAGGCAGCAGCAGGAGGCCCAGTTTGATCTCATCCACCGTCTCAATGGATTGAATGCGGAGCAGTATCCTGGAGACAAGACGCTGGCTGCGCGCATGAAGAGCTACCAGCTGGCCTACAACATGCAGACTGCTGTGCCGGAGACGATGAACCTCGAAGCGGAGAGCGAGGAGACGAAAAAACTCTATGGCATGGATGACAAGGTGGCGGAGCCGTTTGCCCGGCAGCTCATCGTGGCGCGTCGTCTCGCGGAGCGTGGGGTGCGTTTCATCCAGCTGCAGCATGGCGATGGGGCGGCGGGTGCGTGGGACTCGCATTCCGGGCTGAAGAAGAACCACTCCAGCCTCGCACAGCAGGTGGACAAGCCTATCTCCGGCCTGCTGAAGGATCTCAAACAGCGTGGGATGCTGGATGACACGCTCGTCGTCTTTGCCACCGAGTTTGGCCGCACGCCGGGCTCCCAAGGGAGCGATGGCCGTGATCATCATCCGTATGGCTTTAGTGTGTGGATGGCTGGGGGAGGCATCAAGGGCGGCACGATCCACGGCGGCACCGATGAACTCGGTTTTCATCCGGTGGAGCACCCGCACTACGTGACGGATGTGCATGCCACCATCCTGCATCTGCTTGGGCTGGATCCGCATCGCCTGGAAATCCCCGGCCGCAAGCGACTGGAGCGGGATTTCGGGAAGGTGATTCCGCAGATCCTGGCGTGAGGTAAAAAATATCAGTTGCCGATTTAATGGACGAGTGTCCAATATATCGTCATAACCAACCACCATGAAAGCACTCGTCAAGGCACGGTCTGAACGCGGTCTCTGGCTCCAGGATGTCCCGGAGCCGCAAGTCGGCATCAATGATGTCCTCATCAAGCTCCGCAAAACTGGCATCTGCGGCACGGACCTGCACATTTACAAGTGGGATGCCTGGGCGCAGAAGACGATCCCGGTGCCTATGGTGGTGGGGCATGAGTTTGTGGGGGAGGTTGTCGCGGTCGGTTCGAACGTGAATGATTTCCATCCCGGTGAGATTGTCAGTGCCGAGGGGCATGTGGTGTGCGGCCGCTGTCGAAACTGCCTTGCGGGCCGGCGTCATCTTTGCAAAGACACCGTTGGCATCGGTGTGAACCGCACCGGGGCCTTTGCCGAATACATCAGCGTGCCGATGACCAACGTCTGGCATCATCGCGAGGGTGTGGATGAAGAGGTCGCGAGCATCTTCGACCCCTTTGGCAATGCCGTGCACACGGCGCTGGCGTTTGAATGCCTCGGCGAGGATGTGCTCATCACGGGGGCTGGTCCCATTGGAATCATGGCAATCCCCGTTGTGAAGCATGCCGGCGCACGCCACGTCGTCATCACGGATGTGAACGAGTATCGCCTCAATCTGGCGCGGGAGATGGGTGCGACGCGTGCGGTGAATGTCTCGACTGAGAAGATCGAGGATGTCCAGAAGCAGCTGGGCATGAAGGAGGGCTTCGACGTTGGTCTCGAAATGAGCGGCAACGCCGCCGCCTTCCGCAGCATGATCGACAACATGTGCCATGGCGGCAAGATCGCCATGCTGGGCATTCCCAGCGAGCAGATCGCCATCGACTGGAACAAGGTGATCTTTAACATGCTCACGATCCACGGCATCTATGGCCGCGAAATGTACGAGACGTGGTATCAGATGAGCGTGATGCTTGAAAGCGGTCTCAACATCAAGCCGGTCATCACGCACCGCTTCCACTACACTGAATTCGAAAAAGGGTTTGCGGCCATGGAGTCTGGCAACTGCGGCAAGGTGGTGCTGGATTGGTCTGCGTAAGGTTACGGCGCTTGCTATCATCTCAAAGTTCTCTTAGGAGGTGACTAAAGGATGAAGGCGAAACCCAATGCTTCTCAAAGAGTCGGTGCGGCGACCGAGTCTCCTGTGCGTCGTTACTTCAAAGAAGTGCGCTTCAGGCAGATTCGCGCGCTGGTGGAACTGTCCCGGCAGGGCAGCTTTGCAGCGACTGCAGCGGCGATGAATCTGGCCGTGCCCTCCGTATGGCAGCAGATTCGTGCATTGGAAGATGAATACGGCGTGCAGTTTGTCGTGGCGGAGGGCTCCAAAGTCTCACTGACGGACGATGGCCGTGCGCTGGTGGATCTGGCGGCGCCACTGGTCGAATCCTTTGACGGCCTGCGGGCGATGTTTGAGGACCAGCGCAGCACCGCCGCACGCACGCTGACGGTCGTGGCGCCGTCGGCCATGCTCACCGGTGCGCTGCGGCGGCCCATCATCCTGTACCGTCAGCATCATCCCAAGGTGAAGCTCGTGCTGCTGGACCGACCCTCCTACCTGGCCAGGCAGGTGATCCAGCAGGAAGAGGCGGATCTGGCGATCATGGGCATGGCTACGGGCGACGAGGTGATGCCGCAGTTTCAGTACCAGCCGCTGGCGCGCTATGCCTTTTATCTCATGTGCCCGGCAGATCATGCGCTGGCACGTGTGCGGCAGCTGACGCTTGCGGGCATCGTCAGCCAGCCACTGGTGCTGGCGCCGCAGGAAAGCAGCTCCCACCGGCAAATTCGTCAGGTGTTTGCCCAGGCGGGTCTGGCGGACCGCATGAATGTGACCATGACGGCAACGAATCGCGCCCTGCTGCTGAACTACGTCGCGATCGGGTTCGGCATCGCCATCGGCACCAGCGCGGCAAGCATCAAACCACCGAAGCGTGGTGCCGGAGAGGCGGAGGTGGTCGTGCGCGAGGCTGAGGCGCTTTTTGGCCATGAGGAAGTCTTTCTGGTGCAGCGTAAAGGGCGATTTGAGCCCTCGCATGTCCGCGCCTTTCGCGAACTGGTACTGAAGGCGTTTTGAAGTCGAACGCGGACACTCGACAAAGGACGAATGGTTTGTGCGTGATGCGAAATCCATTGCGCCGGATCTGGCTGGATTGACGGCGTGAATTAGTCCGCAGTGCACGTTATCATGGTCCAACCTGATGATTACAACTTTCCCTGCCCCCTGTGCTCTGGTCCTTGGTTTGACGTTGATGTTTGGCTTCGATGCTCACGCGGATGATTTGAAAGCGCGCCTGCTTGCTGCGGGTGTGACCGCCACCACAGCGGACCGCTTTCATGATTTTGCCGAGCTCGACTTCAAGCTCCCCGAGGATGGAGCCGAGTGCAAAATCGTCGCGCCGAAGAAGGCCGCCGCAGGCAGCCCATGGGTGTGGCGTGCGCGATTCTGGGGACATGAGCCCGCCTTTGACATCGCCATGCTGGAGCACGGCTATCATCTGGTTTATTGCGATGTGGTTGAGTTTTGGGGCGCGCCCAAAGCCGTGGAACGCTGGAACCACTTTTATGCTCTCGCGCAAAAAATCGGCCTCGGTGCCAGGCCCGTGCTGGAAGGCATGAGCCGTGGCGGCACCTACATCTTCAATTGGGCGAAGGCCAATCCTACCAAGGTCACAGCCATCTATGGGGACAACCCGCTGCTGGATCTTCGCGCCTTTCCGAACAGCACGCCCGAGGCCAGGGCGATGAGAAAGCAATGCCTTGAGAGTTATGGCATCACGGAAGCACAGCTTCCTGATTTCAAGGGCAGCCCGGTCGATGGGCTGGAGGCTCTCGCTGCCGCCAAAGTGCCGGTCTTTCTGGTGCTCGGTATGAAGGATGATGTCGTCCCGGTCACCCAGCATGCCGACGTGCTTGAAGCCCGCTACAAGGCTCTCGGTGGTTCCGTCACCCGCTGGGAAAAGCCGGAGGCAGGACATCATCCCCACGGCCTCCACCCCGTGGCACCTGTGGTGGATGCCGTTCTGGAGGCGGCGAGATCGGCAGGCAGGTAAAATCCTTGTTGCCAAAATAAAGGACATGTGTCCAGTATATCGGCAGCCATGAATCCAACCTTCGCCACGCATCTCACCACGCAGCTTGAGGCCATCCGCGCTGCGGGCACCTACAAACGGGAACGAGTGCTCTCCACACCCCAGGGCACGCTGGTGCGTGCGAATGGCGGCAAGGCGGTGCTCAACATGTGCGCGAACAATTACCTCGGACTGGCGCAGCACCCCAAGGTGAGGCAGGCGGCGCATGAGGCGCTGGAGCACTGGGGCTATGGGCTTGCCAGTGTGCGCTTCATCTGCGGCACGCAGGGAGTGCACAAAGAACTGGAGGCTTCCTTGTCGGACTTCCTTGGCACAGAGGACACGATCCTTTACGGTTCGTGTTTTGACGCCAATGGCGGGCTGTTTGAGACGATCCTCGGCCCGGAGGATGCGATCATCAGCGACGAACTCAACCATGCCTCGATCATCGACGGCGTGAGGTTGTGCAAAGCGCAGCGGTATCGCTACAAGAACTGCGACATGGCCGACTTGGAGGCGCAGCTGATTGCGGCGGATGAGAAAGGTGCGCGCTTCAAGCTGATTGCCACCGATGGTGTGTTCTCGATGGACGGCTTCATCGCTCCGCTGAAGGCAATTTGTGATCTGGCGGACAAATACCATGCGCTGGTGATGGTGGATGACTCCCACGCCGTGGGCTTCATGGGTAAAACGGGCCGGGGTACGCATGAGCACTGTGATGTGATGGGACGCATCGACATCCTGACGGGCACGCTGGGCAAAGCTCTTGGGGGTGCGAGTGGTGGCTACACCAGCGGGAGAAGAGAAATCATCGAACTGCTGCGTCAGCGTTCGCGGCCCTATCTGTTTTCAAATACACTCTGCCCGAGCATTGCGGGTGCCTCCATCGCGGCGCTGGATCTGCTGAAGCAGTCCACCAGCCTGCGTGATCAGCTGGAAGACAACACCGGATTCTTCCGTGAGCAGATGGTCACCGCGGGATTTCAAATCGTGGCCGGCGAGCATCCAATCGTGCCTGTGATGCTTGGTGATGCAGCGCTTGCCGCGAAATTTGCGGACGCGATGCTGGAGCGTGGCGTGTACGTCATCGGCTTCAGCTATCCTGTGGTGCCGCAGGGGAAGGCGCGCATTCGCACGCAGATCAGTGCTGCGCACACGCGGGCTGATCTGGAAAATGCGGTGAAAGCCTTTGCTGCGGTGAAACAGGATCTGGGTGTATGACGTGTCATTATCATGAACGCGGAACTCATTGATGCTGCGGTTGATCTTGCGCGCAGGCTGCAGCTGCGCGCCACCGAGCTGCAAACGCCCGCCGAGAGACGCCAGCAGGCGGAGCTGGACCGCATGCTGCAGACCGCTTCGGACAAAGCCACGCTGGTGCAGCTCACGGATCAGGCGTTCCGACCCAGATCAGCAGCGCGTGTGGCGGACCAGTTCACGCATATCCTGGATGTACAGGGAGTGCCGCGTTTTTTCAGTCCGCTGGACCGGGCTTTGCTGCGCGGGTTTCAGACGTTTGGCGGATGGCTGCCGGGCGTCTCGGTCCCGATGGTGAAGGAGCACATGCAGCATGAGACGGCGAATGTCATACTGCCTGCGGAACCGGAGGTGCTGGCGGAGCATCTGCGCCAGCGCACTGCGCAGGGCGTGCGCATGAATGTGAATTTCCTCGGCGAGGCGATTCTTAGCGAGGCGGAGGCGGAGCGCAGGCTGACGCTGTACCTCGAAGCGATGCAGCACTCTGAGACGGAGGTGTTCTCGGTGAAAATATCCACACTGTATTCGCAGATGTCCCCTCTCGCACGCGAGCACACCATCGCGACCCTGAGCGACCGGCTTGAGCGCCTGTATCGCAGCGCCGCACGCGCCACGTTCACGCGCAGTGATGGCACGCAGGTGCCGAAGTTCATCTACCTCGACATGGAGGAGTACCGCGACCTCAGCCTTACCTGTGAAGTTTTCATGCGAACGCTGGAGCGGCGCGGGCTTGAGCAGGTGAGCGCGGGCATCGTGCTGCAGGCTTACATTCCTGACTCCTATCTCTGGCAGCAGAAGATTCATGCGTGGGCGCGTGAGCGTGTCGCCAAAGGCGGCGCGGGCATCACGATGCGCATTGTGAAGGGGGCGAACATGGAGATGGAGCGCTTTGAAGCGGCGGTCAAAGGCTGGCCGCAGGCGCCCTTTGAAACGAAGGCCGACACGGACGCGAACTACAAGCGCATGCTGCACGAAGGCTTTCGCCCCGAAAATCTGGCAGCGGTGAAACTTGGGGTCGCCTCGCACAATCTGTTTGATGTTGCTTATGCGCTCACTCTGGCAAGGGCTGGCAATGCGATGGAGCGGGTGCAGTTCGAGATGCTGGAAGGCATGGCCAATCATCAGCGTCGCGCACTCTTTGAGGAGGCTCCGCATCTGCTGCTCTACGCGCCCGTCTGCAACAAGGAGCACTTTCTTAGCGCCATCGGCTATCTCATCCGGCGGCTTGATGAAAACACCGGGCCGGAGAACTTCCTGCGCCACACATTCAAACTCGTGCCGGGCAGCGAGGACTGGCACCAACTGGAGCAGGGTTTCCGCGTTGCATTTGCACGCCTTGACACACTGAGTACTGCACCGCGCCGCACGCAGGATCGGCGGGATTTGAAACAGGCTCATAGTTTGTCTGACACCTTCGTCAATGAGCCCGACACCGACTGGTCGTTGCCCCATCATGCGGAATGGGCCCAGGGCATTGTGACCGCGTGGGAGAAGCGCTGTGTCGAAGTGCCGCTTGTGATTGATGGTGTGGAGATCATCGATGCTCGCGGCACGCGCGACTGCCTCGATCCATCGCGCCCGGGGTCTGTGGTGGGTCGTTATCGGCTGGCCAATGGCGGGGATATTGTGCAGGCGGTGGAGTGTGCAGCGCGGGACGATGACGGCTGGCGTGGCCTGTCGCCTCAGCAACGGCAGGCAATCATGCGGCAGGTCGCAAGCGAGCTGCGCCAGGCACGGGCAGACCTGATGGGCGCGGCGTTGGCAAACTGTGGTAAGACGCTGGCCGAATCGGATCCTGAAGTGAGCGAGGCGGTCGATTTTGTGGAGTTCTACGCGGGCAGTGCGTGCACGTTTTTCGAGCTGCCGAATGTGACTGCGTCGGGCAAAGGGGTGGCGGTCGTCGTGTCGCCGTGGAATTTCCCGATCGCCATTCCATGTGGTGGCATGGCTGCAGCTTTGGCAGCGGGGAATACGGTTGTCTTGAAACCAGCGTCTGATGCCGTGCTGCCTGCCTGGGAGCTGTGCCAGTGTTTCTGGCGCGGCGGCGTGTCGAAAAAGACGCTGCAATTTGTGCCATGCTCTGGTGGCAGTGAAGGAGCGCAGCTTGTGCAGCATCCGCTGGTGAATGCGGTCATCCTGACTGGCGGTACGGAGACAGCGCTGGCCATGCTGCGGGCCAAGCCTGCGCTGCCGTTGAGTGCCGAGACCGGTGGCAAGAACGCCACCATCGTCACGGCCATGGCGGATCGTGATCTCGCCATCAAAAATGTGCTGCACTCGGCCTTCAGTCATGCGGGGCAGAAATGCTCCGCCACCTCGCTCCTGCTGCTGGAGGCCGAGGTCTATGATGATCCCGAATTCAAACGTTCGCTGGTTGAGGCAGCCGAGAGCGTCATCGTCGGTTCTGCCTGGGATCTGCCGACTAAGATGGGACCGTTGATCAGGCCGCCGTCGGGGGAGCTTCAAAATGCGTTGCTCACGCTCGAAGACGGTGAGTCCTGGGCTCTGATGCCGTGTAAGCTGGAGGGCAACGACTGCCTATGGTCTCCGGGGATCAAATGGGGCGTGCAACCGGGGAGCTATACTCATATGACGGAGTTCTTCGGCCCTGTGCTCGGTGTGATGCGCTATGAGAAACTGCACGAGGCCGTCGCTTTGGTGAATCAGACAGGATTCGGCCTGACCAGTGGGTTAGAGAGTCTAGATGATCGCGAACAGGCCGAATGGAAGGAGGGCATTCGTGCTGGCAACCTTTACATCAACCGCGGCACGACGGGTGCGATCGTTTTGAGGCAGCCCTTTGGCGGCATGGGCAAAAGCGCCTTTGGGCCTGGCCTCAAAGCTGGCGGTCCGAACTAAGTGGCGCAGTTCATGAGATTTCAGGAAACACTTGTGCGGCCGGGCGATGAACCTTTGAGCAATCCTGCGCTGGAGCGTCTGGCTTTGAACATCGTGAGTGAGTCCTGCGGTGTGCCGGAAGAACAGTATTGGCGAACTCTGAAGGCCATGGAGAGCTGCGACCAATGGTGGAGAGGTGAGTTTGGCCGGGAGCATGACCACTTTCGCCTGCTCGGTCAGGACAATGTCCGGCGTTATCTGCCGCTGCGTGCGGTGCATGTCCGTGTGAGCTGTGAGGACAGTTTCTTCGAAATCTTTACGCGTGTGGCCGCGACGAGAGTGACGGGTGCGAGAACGATTGTCAGCACACCGCATGGTCTGGATACGCGCGAACTGAGTCTTTTGGAGAAACTGACACATGACTGGGCTGGCCTGATCGAGTTTGTCGAGGAAAGCGATGAGGAGTTCGCGACGGCGATTGGCATAGGTCAGGTGTGCCGCGCGCGTTATGCCGCTGCTGAGCGTGTGCCTGAAATTGTCCGCCGTGCTGCCGCGGAGGCATGCGTGTTTATCGCCGATGCTCCGGTGCTGGCTGAGGGGCGGGTGGAACTGCTGTGGTATGTGCGGGAGCAGAGCGTGAGCTTTGATTATCATCGCTATGGTAACCTGGGAACACGCTCGGGTGAGGATCGTGCACCGCTGGTTGCGCCGAGGGAAATGCGGACTGAATGTCACCAAGAGCCAAAGCCGATAACATGATCACCATGACATCCCGAATCCATGTTTTTCTACTACTGCTGTGGTGCGGCGGTTTTCTTATCGTCATGACGTTGGATTCAGGCCTTCATGCAGAGCCTCGAACTATTGTCAGAATCGGGGCCAAAGATGCCAGTGCTTTGGTGGATGCGAACGATGCACCCGATTTGAAGGAGTGGGGAAGCAAGGCAGGGACGCTGTGCGTCGAGTGGTTTCCAAAGATTGCCGCATTGCTGCCCAGCGCTGGTTTTGCTGCGCCGAAAGAGGTCACGCTCTATTTTGATCCGAAGATGAAGGGGGTGGCACATGCTCTTGGAGGGAAGATCACGATCTCCGCTGCCTTTGTGAGAGCGCATCCTGATGACTTTGGCATGGTCCTGCATGAGCTGACGCATGTCGTGCAGTCCTACCCACCCGGAGGTCCGGGCTGGTTGGTGGAAGGCATTGCGGACTATATCCGCATCGTTCATTTTGAGCCGAAGGCTCCGCGGCCGAAGCTGGACCCCTCCAAGGCGAGCTACAAGGATGCCTACAAAACTGCGGCGATGTTTTTGGAGTGGGTCGAACAGCAGTATACCGCAGGTGTGGTGGTGAAAATGAATGCTGCACTTCGATCAGGTGCTTATAAAGATGAGTTGTGGAAAAGCTTAACCGGCAAAACGGTGGATGAGCTTTGGGCTCTCTTTATGAAATCGTTGCAGCCTTGATTCTGACCATGGACACGCTCTCCGCCACGCTGCTGCTGATCACCATCATGGACCCGCTGGGGAATGTGGCGACGTTTGTGTCCGGCCTGCGTCCTGTGCCGCCGGAGCGGCGGCTGCGGGTAATCGCACGAGAGCTCGTCATTGCATTGGTGATTTTGGTCGTGTTTCTTTTTCTCGGGCCCTGGCTGCTCAGCCTGCTGCATTTGAAGCAGGAGGCTTTGTTCATCAGTGGTGGCATCGTGCTCTTTCTCATCGCCTTGAAGATGATTTTTCCGCCGTCGCGGCGTGATGCAGACGAATCGATCATCGAGCCGTTTATCGTGCCGCTGGCCACGCCGATGATCGCGGGGCCGTCCGTGTTGGCGACGCTGCTGGTGCTCGTCAGCACGCAACCGGAACAGATCTGGCGCTGGTTTGCCGCCCTGCTGATCGCCTGGGGGGTGACAGCGGCGGTATTGCTCTGCGCGCCGGCGATTGCCCGCGTGCTCAAAGAGAAAGGCTCGATGGCGGTTGAGCGTCTGATGGGCATGCTCCTTGTCATGGTGGCCGTGCAGATGCTGCTCAACGGAATTGAACATTACATGAAGCACTGAACTATGACATCCATCGTGAAACCTGCTGCAGCCCTCGTTTTGTTTTGCCTTGGCTTCACCTGCCAGCTTTGCGCGCATGGACCCGGAAAGGACAGCGATTTTAAAGGTAAACGGGTGCTGTTCATCGGCGTTGACGGCTGCCGGGCGGATGCGCTGGCTGCGGCCATGGAGCGTGGTCTGGCACCGCAGTTGAAGATGTTGTGCGAAAGTGAGCACGGACTGTTCACTCGGAAATTTTATGCGGGCGGGGAACTGGGCACACCTACTCTCCAGCCCACCATCAGCGGACCAGGCTGGAGCAGCCTGCTCACCGGCGTGTGGATGGACCGGCATGGCGTGAAGGACAACCGCTTCATCGGCGGGCGCTTTCAAAGCTATTCGCATTTCATGCGGCATATCAAAGAAGTGCAGCCGCAGGCCTTCTGTGCATCGTTTGCCGACTGGCCGCCCATTCATGATTTCATCGCGGATGGTTCACGCATCGGCGAGGCGGAGTTTCTGGATGTGAAGTTTACCCGCACACCGGATGCCGCGCATCACTTTGTGGACAATCCCGAAAAGGACATCGAGGTGCGTGATGCGGCGCTCAAAACGCTGCGTGAAAGCAATCCGGATGTCATGTTTGTCTATTTTGGCCAGGTGGACGAATTTGGGCATGGGGCGGTGGATTCGCGTGCCAGCTTTTCACCGGACAGCACACTCTATTTGAATGCCATCAGCCATGTGGACTCGCATATCGGTGAGCTGTTGCGTGCGATGCGTGCGCGACCCAAGTTCAATGATGAGAACTGGCTGGTGCTTGTCACGACGGATCATGGAGGACGCGGTAACAAGCATGGCGGCGACAGTGACGAGGAGCGCAAAATCTGGCTTGCCGCTCATGGCTCCAGCCTGCCGAAAGAAAAGTTGCTGAACGAGGAGACGCCTCAAACCGCGCTGGTGCCCATGATCTACCAGCATCTGGGCATTCAGCCCAAGGTGGAATGGAATCCTGAGCCGCCGGCGCTGGTGAAGCCTGAACCCCAAGACAAGTGATGCCAACCTGGATCGAATACTTTGCCGTCGCTGTGTGCGCCATTTCGGGTGTGCTTGCGGCTGAGGGCAAGCGAATGGATCTGTTTGGTGTGATGGTTCTGGCGCTGGTGACAGCGGTGGGAGGCGGCACGATTCGTGATTTGTGCCTGGGTGCCCAGCCAGTCTTTTGGATCAAGCAGCCGCTGCATGTGTGGACGGCGCTCGGCGCGGCAGTAACGACTTTTGTCATTGTGCGGTTCACGCACTTGCCAAAAAAGCTGCTCGCGATCGCGGATGCGTTTGGGTTGGCGCTGTTTGGCATCGCAGGAACAGAGAAGGCGCTAGCCTTTGGCACGCCGGGGGTGGTGGCGGTGCTGCTCGGAGTAGTCACCGGCGTGGCGGGCGGCATCATGCGGGATGTGCTGAGAAGCGAGGTGCCGTGGGTTTTTCAGGCGGAGGTCGACCTGTATGCCACGGCAGTTTCAGTCGGAGCACTGGTCTTTGTGCTTCTTCGGCACTGGTATCCAGCCTCGGAAAGTGACCGCTACATTGGCATGGCGGTCATATTGACTCTGCGGCTCGCGGCGATGCGCTGGAAACTTCGGCTGCCGACGTTTTGGACCCGAACGCAGGATTCTGGATAAGTTGGGCACTGATGAGGTGTTTCAGATGGCATGAACCGCCGCCATTTCATCTCCACGACCGCCGCCACCGCATTTGCCGCCCCGTTTGTGCGGTCGCAGAGCAAGACCTCGCTTCAGGGAGCCATCATCGGGCATGGGGCGCATCGGTATCGGGTCGATCTGGAGTGGTGCAAGGCGAAGCGGGAGGTGCATCCGGTCAAAAACTGCCATGAGATGGTCATGGATGCGCAGAAACGGCTGATCATGATCACGGACGAAGCGAAGAACAACATCCTCATCTTCGACAAAGAAGGGAAGGTGCTCGACGCCTGGACACTGAAGCTGCGCGGCGGCCACGGCCTGAGTCTGGACGTGCGGGAGGGCAAAGAACACCTGCTGCTATGCGATCCTGCTGGAGGCCGCGTGGTGAAAACTACGCTCTTCGGTGAGGTCGTGCTGGAATTGCCGCATGCGAAGGACTGCGGCGCGTATGATGCTGTTACTAAGTATGCACCCACTGAAGCGGTAGCGGGGACGAATGGCGACATCTATGTGGCGGATGGCTACGGCTCCCAGTTCATTCTGCAGTTTGATGCCATGGGAAAATTCATCCGCAAATTTGGCGGCAACAGCACGCAAGCGATGAACGCGGGGAAATTCATGCAGGCGCATGGTGTCACCATCGACTCACGTGGACCTGTACCGCTGGTGCTGTGTACGGAGCGCATCCGCAATGAGTTCCACTGGTATCAGCTCGACGGCACCTATTCACATTCTGTCTATCTGCCCGGTGCTTTCATGAGCCGGCCGGTGATTGCGGGGGATCTGCTGCTTTCCGGTGTGTGCTTTGGAATGAAGCCCAATGATTACCGCATGTGGCGTGAGCGCGGCTTCATCATCATTCTCGACAAGAACAACCGCGTCATCTCCGCTCCGGGCGGCCAGCAGCCGAAATATGAGGGCGATCAGGTCGGCCTCCTGCTGCAGGACCAGCCGGTCTTCCGCAATGTGCATGACGTGTGCATGGATGACGCCGGTGACCTTTACGGATGCCAGTGGAACGCGGACCAAGTCTATCCTTACAAGCTGCACCGGGTGTGATAGAGCCACGTTGGCTGGGCGTAGTTGATCACGTCCATGCAGCCACTTATTTCAACCACTGCTTTCAATCGCCGCAAATGGCTGCGCGTGGGTGGGCTGGGTTGTTTGGGGCTGTCGCTGCCATCCGTGCTGAATGCGAGGGCTCCCAGCAAGGACGCGTCATTTGGCCGGGCGAAGAGCTGCATCATTCTGTTTCTCAGCGGCGGACCGCCGCAGCATGAGACGTTTGATCCGAAGCCGGATGCACCGCTGGAGATTCGCGGTGATTTCAAATCCATCCCAACCTCGGTGCCGGGGATTCATTTCTCCGAGACTTTGCCGCGTACGGCCAAGCTGATGCAGCACCTCGCGGTGATCCGCTCGATGACCACGGGCATTAACGCGCATTCGACCAGCGGCTGCTTCATGCTCACGGGTTATGCGCCGGCGTCGAAAGCTGAGAGCGTGCCGCCGAGTGCAAATGACTGGCCGAGCATCGCGTCCGTTGTTGGCGCGTTGAAACCGAGCGGGCGGTCGCCGCTTTCTTCGGTTGTTTTGCCGGAACGTCTCGAAAACAATGGCAACGTCGTGTGGCCCGGCCAGAACGGCGGCTTTATGGGGGCGCCGTGGCATCCGCAGCTGATCAAGTGCAATCCCAGTGCCGAACGTCTGCGCATCGAAGGCATGAGTTTGACCGAGGGGATGACGGATTTGCGTTTTTCCGAGCGCGGCAGCCTGCTGCGGCAGATGGACGTGCAATTTCGCCGCTCGCTGGCGAATCCGCTGATGGAGGAGACTGAAGCGATGCAGCAGCGCGCTTTTGATTTGATTCACTCGGAGGCCAGTCGTGCGGCGCTGGAGATTGAGCGCGAGCCGGCGGCGATGCGGGACCGCTACGGCAGGCATAGATTTGGCCAGAGCGTGTTGCTGGCGCGTCGTTTGGTGGAGGCCGGAGTGCGGCTGGTACAGGTGAACTGGCCGCGCGAACCTGGCGATGAAAAAGAAGGCAGCCCGCTGTGGGATACGCACCAGCGAAATGGTCCACGTGTGCGCGAGGTGCTGTGTCCGCAGTTTGACACCGCTTACTCCACGCTCATCCAAGATCTGCATTCGCGTGGTTTGCTGGATGAGACACTCGTCGTCGTCATGGGCGAGTTTGGCCGCTCGCCCATCATCAACAAAAGCGGCGGGCGCGATCACTGGGGCAATGTGTTCTCCGTCGCCATGGCCGGTGCGGGCATCGCCGGGGGGCAAATCATCGGCGCGAGCGACAAGATTGGGGGGGCTCCATCGGATCGGCCCGTGCGTCCTCCGGACCTTGCCGCGACGATTTTTCACCTGCTAGGCATTCATCCCAATCACGAATTCATGGACGCGGTGCAGCGCCCGCGCACTGTGACCGACGGCGGTGTGCCGTTGCGCGAAATCGTCGGCGTCTAATTTTCATTCTCATGCGTCATCTCATCCTCTCCCTCCTCCTTACCATCACCGCAGCGGCTGCGGAACTGCCCAAAGAACAGCGCATCGTCTTTCTCGGCGACAGCATCACGCAGGGCGGGGGCTACATCGAGTTCATTGATGCCGCCTTGATCGCGCAGCATCCGGAGGTGACGAAGGAGATCATCCCACTGGGCCTCAGCAGTGAAACGGTGAGCGGCCTGAGCGAAGATGGCCATGCCGGTGGCAAGTTCCCGCGCCCGGATCTGCATGAGCGTCTTGACCGTGCGCTGGAAAAGACCAAGCCAGAGCTCGTGTTTGCCTGCTATGGCATGAACGACGGCATTTACCTGCCTCTGGGCGCGGTGCGGACCAAGGCTTTTCAGGATGGCATGAAGAAGCTGCATGACAAAGTCACTGCCACCGGAGCGAGGATCGTGCATCTCACGCCGCCGGTGTTTGATCCGGTGCCGATCAAGCAGCGTGTGGTTCCTGGCGACCAAGTGAAGCCGGGCCAGTTTTACCAGGGCTACAATGAAGTGCTGGACTTCTACTCCGACTGGCTCCTCGACATGCGCCAGAAGGGCTGGGAGGTGCTGGACATTCACGGTCCGATGAACGCCGCCATCGCTGAAAAGCGGAAAACGGATCCCGAGTTCACCTTTTCCAAAGACGGTGTGCATCCCGGCCCGGAAGGCCATCTGCTGATGGCTCGTGCCGTGCTGGATGCCTGGGGCCTCAAGGTGAAGCCTGATGGAACGCCCGATCATCCCAATGGTGCGGCCATTCTGGCCCTGGTGAAAAAGAAGCACGCCATCCTGCGTCCGGCATGGTTGAGCTATGTGGGGCATAAGCGCCCTGGGAATCCTCCGGGTTTGCCGATTGAGGAAGCGAAGGCGAAGGCCGCTGAACTCGATGCCGAGGCCCGCAAACTGGCCTCTTCAAAGGAGATCGTGTTCACCAATCAAACCGGTGAATGGAATGGTTACGCCAAGCATGAACTCACCATTGCAGGCAAATCCGTGACCGTTGTTGTGCCGAAAACCGTCGCTGCAGGGCGTCCGTGGGTCTGGCATGGCGAGTTCTTTGGTCACAAGCCCGCTCCAGACATCGCGCTTCTCGGCAAAGGCTTCCATATCGTCTATATGAAGATCAACGACATGCTCGGCTGCCCTGATGCCGTGAAGCTTTGGAACGAATGCTACGCTGAACTCACCACGAAGTATGCTCTGAGCACCAAGCCCTCCCTCGTCGGACTCAGTCGCGGCGGTTTGTACTGCTACAACTGGGCTATCGCGAATCCGGCCAAAGTCTCCTGCATCTACGCTGATGCCCCGGTTTGTGACTTTAAGAGCTGGCCCGGCGGCAAGGGCAAAGGCAAAGGTGACCCGAAAAACTGGGCGCTGGTCCCCAAGCTCTGGGGATTCAAAGACGAGGCTGAAGCGCTCGCTTATAAGGGCAACCCTGTGGACAACCTCGCACCGCTGGCCCAGAACCATGTGCCGCTCCTGCACGTTTTTGGCGATGCGGACGATGTGGTGCCGTGGGACGAAAACACCGGCTTGATCGAAACACGCTACAAGGCGCTCGGCGGCAGCATCACGCTGATTCGCAAACCTGGCGTGGGGCATCATCCGCATGGGCTGGATGACTCGACGCCGATCATTGAATTCATCGCGAAGAACGCAAAGTGAGGTGATGCAGGCTCTCTTGCCTGCAATAAATTTTCCGGAAGCTGTAACCGCTCCGCATCCTGCCCGTAGAAGCCGGGAAAGGATGTGTCATCGTGATTTCCAGCTTCCATGATTTTGACCGACAGCGAATCCCGTGCCTGCATGGCAGCGTGGCAGCGTGGCTGCGACGCAGCGACGAGGGTGCGGCGCGGGCGCTGGTGGAAGCATTTTACCCCTTCGTGGCCAGTTTGATCCGCCGCCATGTCGCGGACGCGGGCTGCGTCGAGGACCTCGCGCAGCAGACCTTTGCGCGTTGTTTTGCCAAAGCTGCCCAGTGGGACGTTTGCAAACCGCTGGAGCCGTGGCTGGCGCGCATTGCGATCAACCAGTGTCGCGATCACTACCGCGCGCGTCGGGTGAGGCCGGAACTGCGCTGGAGCGATCTTACCGAAGGGGAGCAAGAGGCCATGCAGGCTACTTTGGTCACCGCAGAGCCGAAAGAGGAAGCCCTGAACGACGAATCACGCTCCCTCATGCTGCGCCTGCTGGACACGCTGAGTGCGGACGACCGCATGGTGCTCAGTCTGCTGCACCTCGATGGCAAATCGACCGACGACATCGCCACGCTCACCGGTTGGAGCCGCATCCTGGTGAAAGTGCGCGCCTTTCGCGCCCGCCGCAAACTGCGGGCAGCCTTTGAACAGCTCGAAGCATCCCACTCATGAACGAAACCGACCGACGTCTCGAACAACTCGCCGCCCGCTCGCGAAATGCGCCCGTGCCCGCGGCCGAAGAAGCCCCTTTTGGACTGGCAACCTGTGCCATCGCCTCTGCGCGAGCGGCATCGGACACTTCGGCACTATGGACACGCATGTCACTCGCCGCACTGCCGGTGGCCACGGTGGCGACTGCCGCCTGCCTCTGGTGGTCATCAGGCGCCATGAGTGCTGATGCCCACGATCTCGCACAGGTCTTCATTCAAACACCGCTCTTCCCATGAAAAAGTTCTACATCATCTGCTTCCTCTTCGCGCTGTTCATCCTAGGGGCCTTGTTTGGCATCGGACTCGCGCTGCCGTTCGCGAAAAAACTCATCAGCGAAGATCACTTTGTCCAACATCGCATGTCGGAGGAAGCGAAGCGCCTTAAGCTCACGCCGGATCAGGTGGAGAAATCAAAGCCGATCTACGACCAGCTCAGGCAAGACCTCGCTAAAATCAAAAACGACACCCTGACGGCCATTGCCCAAGCTTCGATCCGCCAGTCTACCGAACTGGCCGGATTGCTCACGCCCGAACAGATCGAGGATTTCAAGAAGCTCGGCGACGAGCGCCGGGTGAAATTTGAAAAATTCATGAAGCCATGAAAACATGCGCACTCTTTCTGTTCTCGATCATTCTCACCCCGGCATTGGCGCAGGATGCGAGTTTGCAAAGGAAGCTCGAACAGGGTTTTACCACTTTTGATCAGGATCATGATGAGGCCCTCAGCGCAACCGAGTTCAAAACCCTGGGCGAATACTCGCCAAAGCTGAAGGGCAGGCCGCAGGTGGTGGATTACCTGTTTCACACACTCGATGCGAACCATGACGGCAGGCTCTCGCATGAGGAGTACATGAAAATCGCGGCCATCAGCGGTGGCTCGAAACCTGCTCCAAACAAGCCGGCGATCATCGAAGCCGAGAGCAGCGCGGAACAGATGGCGTTCTTCGAGAAGAAGATCCGTCCTGTGCTGGCCGAGAAATGCTACAAGTGCCATGCGGAGGACTCGGAAAAAATCAAAGGCGGCTTCGTGCTCGACACACGCGAGGGCATCCGTCGTGGCGGTGACAGCGGCCCGGGCATCGTGCCAGGCGATCTCGTGAAGAGTCTCGTCATCAAATCCCTGCATTACACCAACAAGGACATGCAGATGCCGCCGGAAAAAAGCGGTGGGAAACTGCCGGACTCCATCATCGCTGATTTCGAGCAGTGGGTGCGCATGGGCGCGCCTGATCCACGTGACGGCAAGGCCAGCGTGGTGAAATCTGAATGGGACACCGAGAAGGCGAAAAATCACTGGGCTTATCAGCCGGTGAAGCAACCTGCCTTGCCTAGGGTGAAAGACGATGACTGGGCGAAGAACGATGTGGATCGCTTCGTCCTCGCCGGATTGGAGGCAAAGGGCCTCAAGCCGGTGGGTGATGCTCAGCCGGAGGCGCTGCTGCGGCGTGTTTGTTTTGATCTGACCGGACTGCCGCCGACACCGGAGCAGGTGGACAGCTTTGTGGCGAACCATGATGCGCAAGCGTTCGAGAAAATCGTCGATGCGCTGCTCAGATCGCCGCGCTTTGGCGAGCGCTGGGGCCGCCACTGGCTGGATGTGGCGCGTTACGCAGAATCTACCGGCAAGGATGTGAACTGCCTGCTTCCCCATGCGTGGCGCTATCGCGATTACGTCATTGAATCCTTCAATAAAGACAAGCCGTTCAATGAATTCATTCGTGAGCAAATTGCCGGTGACCTGATGCAGGCCAAAGACAGCCGCGACCGCGCCTTGAAGCAGATTGCGACCGGTTTCCTCGCCATCGGCTCACGCAGCCTCAATGAGCGCAGCCCGAAGCAGTATGCGCTCGATACCGCCGATGAGCAGATCGACGCCATGTCGCAGGCGGTGCTCGGCCTCACGGTCGCCTGTGCTCGCTGCCACGACCACAAGTTCGATCCCATTCCGCAGGCTGACTATTATGCCCTCGCGGGCATCTTCCTCAGCACGGAGACCTTGTACGGCACTTCGCCCAATTTTCAGAATCTCAAGGCAACACCGCTCATCGAACTGCCCACCGACTGCGGATTGCCGCGCATGCCTCTGACGCTGACTCCGGAGCGTCGTGCCGAAATCGAAAAGGATCTCACGAAAACCGAGCGCTATGGGGCGGTGCAGTTTTATGCCACCGCTGCTAAGGCGCTGTTTACGGGCAAAGGCTTCAACGTGAACAACGACCCGCAGAAGCTGATCCTGTTCGTCGGCATCAATGCGAAGATCGGCGAATGCAAAACCGAGCTGGCCTCCTATGACAACGAGGGCCGCCAGAAACCCCTCGCGATGGGGGTGCGTGATTATCCTTCCAATCCTGCGAGTGGACCGCCCACCAAACCCAAATCGGTGGAGGAAACGTTTCAAATGATTGCGGGTCGTCCTGCGCAGTTCAGTTCGATCAATGACAGTCCGCTGTTTGCCCGAGGTGATGTCGACAAGCCCGGTGCCAGAGTGCCGCGCGGTTTTGTCAGCGTGATCGCCGCGAAAGCGCCTGCCATTCCATCGGGAGCAAGCGGCCGCCGCGAGCTGGCCGAATGGCTCGTGGCCGAGAGCAACCCGCTCACGGCGCGTGTGTTTGCCAACCGCGTCTGGTACTGGCTGATTGGCCGGGGCCTGGTTTCCACCGTGGACAATTTCGGTACTATGGGCCAGCCGCCATCCAATCCGGCGCTGCTCGACCATCTGGCGCTACGACTGCAAAGTGGGGGCTGGTCTGTGAAGTCGCTCATCAAGGAAATCGTCATGAGCCATGCCTATCAGCTGGCCGCCACGCATGACGCGAAGAATTTCGAGGCGGATCCCGAGAACACGCTCGTCTGGCGCATGACTCCACGACGACTTGATGCCGAATGCATTCGCGATGCGATGCTGGCCGTCAGCGGAGGTCTGAACATCGAGGCGCCCGTGGGCTCAGCCGTGGCCCGGAATGGTGACGGTGCGATCGGTGGTTTTCCCATCAAGAGCCTGCGTGCGCCGCTGAGTGATGAGCCATTCCTCACAGCCGCCGGTGACATGCGCAGCGTCTATCTGCCGGTGCCACGCAACGCATTGCCTGATGCTCTCACCGTCTTCGATTTCGCCGAGCCCAGCGCTGTGAACGGGAGCCGCGAGGTGACCACGGTGCCGTCGCAGGCACTGTATCTGCTGAACAATGACTTCGTCGCCAGACAGGCGAAGCGCTTTGCCGACAAAATCCGGCCATTGCCGGAGGATCAAAGGGCTGCAGCCGCCTTCAAACTGGCCTTTGCACGGGCACCCACAGCCACTGAGACGCAGGCCGTCCAACGCTTCTTTGCCGACTATCCACGGCTCGACAGCGATGTGCTGACGAGTTTTTGCCGCGCCCTGCTCGGCAGTGCCGAATTCCGCTCCATTGACTGATGCCATGAACACCCGACGTGAATTTCTCCAAACCAGCGGTGTCGGTTTCGGCTGGCTCGCCTTTCAAGTGCTGGCCCAGGCGGAGGCCGGCTCTCCGCTGACCGCCAAGCAGCCGCATTTTAATGTCACGGCGAAGCGCGTGATCTTCCTCTGCATGCGCGGCGCTCCATCGCATGTGGATACCTTTGACTACAAGCCGAAGCTCACAGCTGCGTCCGGCAAGGATGGGCGCGCACCGGGCACCAAGCTGCATGGCTCGCAGTGGAAGTTTTCGCCGCAGGGCAAAAGCGGGCTTCCCATCAGCGAGTTGTTTCCGCATCTCTCGAAGCGGGCGGATGATCTGTGTCTCATCAATTCGATGCACACCGAGCTCCCTGCGCATACACAGTCATTTTTAAAACTGCACACGGGCAACTCGCAGTTCGTACGGCCTTCTCTGGGCGCTTGGGCGCTCTACGGCCTTGGTTCGGTGAATGATAATTTGCCCGGCTTTGTCACCATTGCACCGCCTTCGTTGTTCGGCGGTGCGCAGAACTACGGCAGTGCCTTTCTGCCCGCGATTTACCAGGGCACACGCGTCGGCGTCGATGCCCGGCCGATTGTGAATGCACAGATGCGCAACATTGTGCCGCCTGTTGGCAGCATGGCACAGCGGAAGGAGATTGAGCTCGTGCAGGCATTGGATCGCGAAAAGCTGCAACGTGATCAGCTCAATCCCGAGGTCGAAGGGGCCATCGAGTCTTTCGAGCTCGCCTTCAAGATGCAAAGCGAGATGCCGAAGGTGATGGATCTCGCGAAAGAAACGAAGCAGACACTCGCCGCCTACGGCATCGGCGAAGGCAGCACCACGGATGACTTTGGCCGCAAATGCCTGCTCGCGCGCCGCATGGTGGAGGCAGGTGTGCGCTTCGTTGAGGTCACCCACAGCGATTGGGATCATCACTTCAAAATCTCCAAAGACCTGCCTGCCACGTGTGGGGCGGTGGATCAGCCGATCGCTGCGCTGCTGGCCGATCTGCAGTCGCGGGGCATGCTCAAGGACACGCTCGTCGTCTGGTCTGGTGAGTTTGGCCGGACGCCGCACGGTCAGGGGGCGGACGGTCGTGACCACAACAGCAAGGGCTTCACTGCCTGGATGGCCGGCGGTGGTGTCAAAGGTGGCATGCGCTATGGGAGTACGGATGATCTGGGCTACGAGGCTGTGGAGGACAAAATGCACACCCATGACTTCCATGCCACGATCCTGCACCTGCTCGGCCTGGATCACGAGCGCCTGACCTATCGCTACGCAGGCCGGGACTTCAGGCTCACCGACGTCAAAGGCAGCGTAGCAAAGAAAATCATCGCATAAGAAAGATGGAATCATTCAGCCCGTATTGAAACGGTATACCGAATGAACCTCGCTCCAAATCCTGCCTTCCGCTCCGATTCTGCCGCCTCGCTGCTGCGGGCGGAAATTCTGAACGGCACCTCCGCACCCGGAGCGCTGCTGGCTGAATCTGCCGTGGCCAAACGGTTGGGAGTCAGCCGTGTACCAGTGCGCGAGGCCCTGTTTGCACTCGAGCGCGAGGGCCTCGTCGAATTCAGCCCCACGGGGCGTGCGTTTGTGAAAGCGCTGACGCCGCAGGATTTCGAGGAGCTGTACGTGCTGCGGCTTGCGCTGGAACCCCTGGCCTCCCGTCTGGCGGCTCCGGCCCTCAAAGCGGACTTTTCAAAGCTTGAAAAAAATCTGGCCGCCACCCGGCGCGCGCGATCCGTCCAGGAGGTGACATTGCTGGACTTGGAGTTTCATCAAATCATTCTCGAAGCCTCTGGCAATGCCCGTTTGCTGAAGCTGTGGCGCTCGCTGCGCGGCGAACTGGAACTGTGGCTGGGGCGTTTGCACCGCAGCCATCAGCTTCAGACCAAGGAAACTCTCAAAGAGACCGTGGATGCGCATCAGTCCATCATTGAGAGTTTTCGTTCGCAGAATCCGGCCACCTGCGAGCGGGTGATGCGCGAGCACATCCTCGGCTGGCGTGAATGGCTGCCTCTTTCCTCATGAACCGTGTTTTCCAGAGTCTTGGCATCGTCATGCTCGCGTCTTCATCGACGTGGGGTGCGGATGGCATGGCGTTTTTCGAATCGAAGGTGCTGCCACTGCTACAAAGTCGCTGCTATGAATGTCATTCGCATGAGAAAAAGATCAAAGGCGGGCTGGCGCTCGACCTGAAATCCGGCTGGCAGACCGGCGGAGACAGCGGCCCTGCCATCGTTCCGGGAGACCTGGCCAAAAGTCATGTTATCACTGCCGTGCGCTACGCGGTTCCCGAAATGGAAATGCCGCCGAAGGGCAAGCTGACCGCGAGCGAGATCGAGATTTTTGAGCAGTGGGTGGCCATGGGGGCGCCGGATTCACGTGTAAAACAGACCGCTGCCAAAGCCGCGCGAGTGATTGACATCGGGGAAGGGAAGAAATTCTGGGCCTTCCGGCCTGTGCGTGATGAGCAAGCTCCCGCTGTGAAGCAGACGGACTGGCCGCTGGATCCGGTGGATCGCTTCATTCTGGCCAAACTCGAGGCCAACGGCCTCTCCCTAGCGCCAGATGCGGACGCTTACACCTGGCTGCGCCGAGTCTCGCTGGATCTCACCGGCTTGCCACCGACGCCTGAAGACCTGGCCCGATTCGATGGCTCTCCTACATCCCGTGCCGCGGCCGTGGATCGCCTCCTGCAAACCGGCGCGTTCGGCGAACGCTGGGCACGTCACTGGCTCGATCTCGTCGGTTACGCGGACCAGATCGGCACCTCGAACAGCGTCTTTGCCGAACATGCGTGGCGCTATCGCGATTACGTCATCAACGCTTTCAACTCCGACAAGCCCTTCGACCGCTTCATTCGGGAACAAATCGCCGGAGACCTGCTGCCTGCCGCATCACCTCAGGAACGGGCGGCCAACATCACCGCCACGGGCTTCCTCGTTTTGGGTGATGTCGAAATCGTCGCCGTGGACAAGCTCAAGATGGAGCATGATCTCGTTGATCAGCAGGTCAGCAAAATCGGTACTGCGTTTCTCGGCCTGACACTGGGGTGCGTGCGGTGCCACGATCACAAGTTTGATCCCATCGCGCAGACCGACTACTACGCCATTGCCGGCATGTTCCGCAGCACTGATGCCACGTACAAGACTGACAACGGCGTCTGGAGCAGTGTCCACAAAACCGAACTGCCAGAGACGGCGGAGCAAAAGGCCGGGCGCGAACTGTTGCTCGCCGCGAACGAGGAAAAAATCCGCCAGTGGGAAAATGAGCGTGACAATGCTAACAAAGAAAAGGCCGCGCTCGAACCGCAGATTGCCACTGCCACGAAAGAGACGAAGACAGGCCTCGAAAAGAAGCGTGATGAGCTCGCCACACGCATCAAGGTGATCAGTGGCCAGATCGAGCACGCGAAGTTTTTTGCTCCCTTTGCGCCGAAAGCCTTCGCCGTGCATGATCGTGAAAAAACCGCCGACATGCGTGTCACCATTCGTGGCAATCCCTACGCGCTCGGAGATTCAGTGAAGCGTGGCGCGCTTCGCGTCGCATCGTGGGCCGATTTCCCGCCTATTCCTGAGGGGCAAAGCGGCAGAGTGCAGCTTGCTGATTGGATCGCCGATGCACGCAATCCTCTCACCGCACGGGTCACCGTGAACCGCATCTGGCAGAAGCTCTTTGGTGAAGGTCTGGTGCGCAGTGTTGATTACTTTGGCACACGCGGCGAGACGCCCTCGCATCCGGAGCTGCTGGATCACCTCGCTGCCCGCTTCATGAAAAGCGGCTGGTCGCAGAAGCAGCTCATCCGGGAGCTCGTCCTCAGCCGTGCCTACTGCATGAGCAGTGCACACAACGCCATCGCAGAGGTGAAAGACCCAGACAACCGCCTGCTGTGGCGCATGAACCGCCAGCGTCTGGATGCCGAGGCGATTCGGGACTCCATGCTCGCCATCAGCGGCAAGCTCACGCCTTCGAGCGGCGGTCCCGCCCTGCCGCTGGAGTTCCCTGAAAACGTCAACAGTCTCAGTCCGAAGGCGGTGAATCCACCCGCCTTTGCCTTCAAGAAGATGCGCCCTGTGCAGGACTTTGAGCGCACGATTTATCTGCCAGTCATCCGCACAGCCACGCAACCCGGCTCAGCGAAACTGCGCGATGTGTTCGACTTTACCCAGCCCGCGCAGATCGCCGGCAAACGCGCTGAGACCGCCGTGCCCACGCAGGCGCTCTTCCTTCTCAACAGCGACATCGTTCGCGCTCGTGCCAACGAAGTGGCCAAACGACTCACCGACTCAGAGGCCAACTCCGGTGCGCGCCTTGAAGCCCTCTGGCTCCGCATTCTTAGCCGCCCGATCACCAGCGCTGAACGTGAGGATGCGGTGAAGTTTCTCGAAACCATGCCCGCCGATAAAGCATGGACCGAACTGAGCCATGCTCTGCTGTCTTCCAACGAATTTTTGCTCCGCCTATGAACTCCGCCACCATCTCCCGCCGCTCCTGGCTCCAGCGCACAGCCACCGGCTTCGGAGCGCTCGCTTTGCACGACTTGGTTCAGGCCGCGCAGAGTCCGCTGGCCGGGAAGGCACCTCGCTTTCCGGCCAAGGCAAAGCGTGTGATCTTTCTCTTCATGTCTGGCGGACCGTCCCAGCCGGATCTGTTTGATCCGAAGGACTACATCAAGCGCATGCACGGGCAGAAGATCACGGCGCCGGTCAACACCAATGAACTTCGGGTGGGCACGGACAAGTTTCTCGCCCTTGCCACGCATGGCGAAGTCAGGCCGCGCGGGCAATCCGGCATGATGATCTCCGATCTGCTGCCGCACACGGCCAGCATCGCGGATGAGATCTGCCTGCTGCGTGCGGTGCATGCGGACAACAACCAGCATCAGCCTGCCGCGTTGCAGTTCCATACGGGAGTCACGGCGGATGTGCGCCCCTCCATGGGCTCATGGATCAGCTACGGCCTGGGCGCGGAGAATCAAAATCTGCCGAGTTTCATCAGCATCCATCCCGACAGCGACACGCGGCTCTACGGCTCGTCCTTTTTACCTGCCGCGCACCAAGGAACCAAGGTCATCATTCCCTCCAGCGACAAGCAGTCTCCCATCGATTATCTCGCGGATGTCTCTGGCGATGCGAAGGCTCAGCGTGCACGCATCGACTTCACGCAACGCATGAACAAACGCCTCCTCGACCAGACGGGAACCGATGCGCGCATGGAAGGCATGATTGAAAGCATGGAGACCGCCTTTCGCATGCAGATGACGGCGCCCGAACTCGTGGACCTCTCGAACGAGTCCGAGGCGACCAAGCAGCTCTACGGCATCGGTGGCAAGGAGACTGACAAGAATGCCCGTGCCTGCCTGCTGGCGCGCAAAATGAGCGAAGCGGGGGTGCGCTTTGTGCAGGTCACGATGGGGGGCTGGGATCATCATGGGGACATTCGCAATGCACTGCCGAAAAGCTGTGCTGCCAGCGACCAGCCATGCGCTGCGCTGATCAAAGATCTCAAATCGCGCGGTTTGCTGGAAGACACGCTCGTCATCTGGAGCGGTGAGTTTGGCCGCACGCCCTGGAGTCAGGACCTCAGCGGTACCTCGCCCATTGAGAAGCACGGTCGTGAACATCAGCCGGAAAGCTTCTGCACCTGGATGGCCGGTGGCGGCATCAGGACCGGTTTCACTTTTGGCGAGACGGATGACTTTGGCTTTCGTCCGGTTTCAGGAAAAGTTCATCTGCATGATCTGCATGCCACGATTTTGAACCAGCTCGGCCTCGATCATGAGCAGCTGACGTGGCGGCATCTTGGTCGCGATTTCCGGCTCACGGATGTGTATGGCAATGTCGTGAAGGAGATTTTGGCATGAAGCATTTCAATTCAATTAGGGCCTTCGCGACATGCCTGGCTCTGCACGGAGTGGCGTTTGGCGCGGACGATTTCCAAACTTCGATCCTGCCCATGCTGAAAGAGCGGTGCAATTCGTGCCACTCCACCGAGAAACAAAAGGGGGATCTTGATCTGGAGCGGTTTGCTTCAGTCGCGGATATCAAGCGGGAGCCGATGATATGGGAAGGCGTGCTGGACCAGCTTCATATGGGCGAGATGCCGCCGAAGAAAGAGCCGCAGCTGGCTCCCGAACAGAAAAAGCAGCTGACAAAATGGGTGCAGGACCGGCTGGAGGAAGTGGCGCTCGCGAGTGCCGGCGATCCAGGCCCGGTGGTGCTGCGGCGGCTCTCGAACATGGAGTACACTTATACACTCAGAGATTTGACCGGAGTGGAGTCGCTTGATCCCGCGAAGGAGTTTCCCGTGGACGGTGCAGCAGGCGAAGGATTTACCAATGCGGGGGCGGCGCTCGTCATGTCGCCTGCTTTGCTGAGCAAGTATCTCGACGCGGCCAAGGATGTCGCCAGTCACGCGGTTTTGACGCCGCAAGGGTTGAGCTTTTCATCGCGCACCTCGCAGCGCGACTGGACGGACGAGGCGCTGGCGAAAATTCGCACCTTCTATGCGCAGTTTTCCGTCTCCGGCAATGGCTCGAAAGTGCAGGCTCAGGGGATCAATCTGGATACCGGCGACAGCGGCGTTCTGGCTCTGGAGCAATACCTTGCAGCGACTCGGGATGATCAATTGGCCGCGAAGCTGAATCCCAAATACCTCGGCAAACTTCGTGCGGCGCTGGGAGGAAAGGAGTCCAATGTCATCCTCGACCTCGTGCGTCAGCAGTGGCGTGCAGGAGCATCAGCGGCACGGATGACTGAAACCATCACACAATGGCAGAAGGCGCTGTGGCGCTTCAGCAGCATCGGGCACATCGGCAAGCTCAATGGACCGAAATCCTGGCAGGTGCCGGTGCTGCCGTTGACCGCCAGCGAGGTGTTGCGGGTCAAATTGCCTGCCAGTGGTGTGACGAAACTTTATTTGACCTCGTTCGCCATCGGCAAGGCCAGCGCCGTCTGGGAAAATGCGCGAATCGTCACGCCGGGGCAGCAGGACCGGCCTGTTTCGATTTCCGGAGAGGAAGCTGTCATCCCTGCCGACCTCGGCAAGGATGCCGAGTTTATCATTGCCGCCCGACTGCATCCTGATTCCCAAGGTGCTGTGCAAGTGCGGGTGCTGACCGCCAAACCCACTGGGCCTGCGGCACTTGTTGCCAGCAAGGTGATCATCAACAAGCCCGGCAAAAAAGGCACTTGGTCGGATGGCGAAAAACCGTTGAGCTTTGATGCGCCTATCCTAGTGGGGGACAACAGCGAGATGCGGAAGCAACTCACTGCTCAGATCGCTGAGTTTCGTGCGCTGTTTCCCGCCGCTCTTTGCTACACGAAGATCGTTCCTGCGGATGAAGTGGTGACGCTCACTTTGTTCTATCGAGAAGATGAGCACTTGAAGCAATTGATGCTTAACAAGAATCAGATCGCTGAAATCGACCGCTTGTGGGAGGAACTGCGTTTTATCAGTGAAGCTCCATTGAAGCAGATCGATGTCTTCGAGCAGCTCTGGCAATTTGCCACTCAGGACGCCGATCCCAAAGCCTTTGAACCGTTGCGTGAGCCGATTTACCGAGACGCCGAACTGTTCAAGCAGCAGCAGCTTGCCGCCGAACCCCGGCATGTACAGGCTGCAATTGACTTCGCCACACGGGCATGGCGCCGCCCGCTCAGTGATGCGGAGCAGATTGAGCTGCGTTCCTTGTATCAAAAACTGCGCAAGCAGGAACTGCCACATACTGCTGCGGTGCGCATGCTGATCGCTCGTGTGCTTGTGGCCCCCGCGTTTTTGTATCGCGGTGAGAAAGCCATGCCCGGAACGAAATCCGCGCCTGTGAATGATGGGGAACTCGCCACACGCCTGAGTTATTTCCTTTGGTCATCGACTCCGGATGCGGGGCTTCACCAGCTCGCGGCTGCTGGAAAACTGCATGACCCCGCGGTGCTTGCGGCCCAAGCGCGACGCATGCTGAAGGACGATAAGATCCGCCGTCTCGCCACGGAGTTCGGCTGCCAGTGGCTGCATGTGCGCGATGTCGAGACGCTGGATGAAAAGAGCGAGCGCCATTTTCCGACCTTCGTCTCCTTGCGCGGCGACATGCAGGAGGAGGTGGTACGTTTCTTCATCGACCTGTTTCAAGCTGATCGCAGCGTGCTGTCATTGCTCAATGCCGATCACACATTCGTGAATGCCAGCCTCGCGAAGCATTACGCACTCGATGTGCAAGTCGATGGCTGGCGGCGTTTGGAGGGCATTCAATCCAAGGGAAGAGGCGGCATCCTTGGCTTTGCGGCGACGCTGGCGAAGCAATCAGGCGCATCACGCACCAGCGCCATTCTGCGTGGCACCTGGCTCAGTGAGGTCATCCTGGGTGACAAACTGCCCATTCCGCCAAAAGGCGTGCCTATTCTGCCCGAAGAAACTCCTGCAAATCTCAGCGAACGGCAGCTCATCGAGCGCCACAGCCGGGATGAAAACTGCGCAGGCTGCCATCGCCGCATCGATCCCTTCGGCTTCGCGCTCGAAGGTTTCGATGCCATCGGCCGCGCTCGCAAAGCCGACACGAAAACGGTGCTGCCGGATGGCACCGCCGTCGATGGACTTAATGACTTGCGTGATTACCTGACCAATAAACGTGGCGATGATTTCCTCCGCCAGTTCTGCCGCAAGCTTCTCGGTTATGCCTTGGGTCGCAGTGTGCAGCTTTCTGACAGACCCCTCATCGACTCGATGGTCCGGAGTGATCACCGCATCGGCACCCTGATTGATCTCGTCGTGCGCAGCCCGCAGTTTCGCGAAGTGCGCGGGAAAGACACCATCGCCCAACACTGATCCCTCCCTTTTATGAACACACACCATTTTTCACGTCGCGCCTTCCTGCGCGGAACCGGCGTCTCCATGGCCCTGCCGTGGCTGGAGTCCTTCAATGTCTGGGGCGATGAACCGAAACGAGACAAGCCGGCCAGTGAAGCACCGGTGCGCCTGTGCGTGACCTTTTCCGGAAACGGCTTCCATTCGAAAGAGTGGTGGGCCAAAGGCGAAGGGAAGGGGATGGAACTCGGCAAGGTGCTGCAGCCGTTGCATGAATTCCGTGAGAAGATGTTGTTTTTGCGCGGCCTGTATCATGAAGAAGCGCGGAAGGGGAACATCCATTCGTCGCAGACCGGGAACATGCTTTCGGGCGCGCCGATCGCCTCAGGTGGGGAGATTCGTTCGGGCACGAGTTTTGATCAGGTGCTGGCGCAGACTTATGGCCGCAGCACCAAGGTGCCTAGCCTCGTGCTCGCGTGTGAGAAATCGAACCCCTCGGTGCACAAAAACTATTCGATGCTCTACAGTTCGCACATTTCATGGAGTTCACCGACGACGCCGACGCCGCTGGAGCTTTATCCAGCGCTGGCTTTTGACCGCCTGTTCAAGGATGAAGCTTCACCTGCAGACAAGAGTGTGCTGGATGCGGTGCTGGCCGACGCGCAGGATTTGCGGCGTGATATCAGCCGCAATGACCAGCGTAAGCTCGACGAATATCTGGATTCCGTGCGTGATGTGGAGAAGCGCATCGAGAACGCCGGGAAACGTGGCGAACTGCAGGGCTGGCGGCCTACACTCGACAAACCGAACATCAAACGTCCTGCCGACGGCATACCGCAGGACATCGGCGAGCATATGCGGCTCATGATGGACCTTCTTGTGCTCGGCTTTCAGACCGATACCACGCGCATCACCACGCTGAAGCTCAACAACGACCACAGCGCTCTGCGGTTTCCGAATCTGCCGAGCGTGCAGCAGGCAGGTCATGGCATCGACTACATGATCCACCATCTGCTTTCGCATAGCGACGGAGAGGACTGGCTGAAAGTGAATCAGTTTTTTATGGAGCAACTCGCCTACCTTGCGCACAAGATGGACGCCATCAAGGAAGGCTCGCGCACCCTGCTGGACAACACCATGATCATGCACTGCTCAAGCATGATGGCCGGTGCAAAACACGACAACGACCAGCTTCCCGTGATTGTACTCGGCGGCGCTGGCGGACGGCTCAAAGGTGGCCGTGCACTCGATTACAAAGACAAGCCCGAGCGCCAGATGTGCCGTCTATTCATGTCGATGATGGACAAGATGGGCCAGCACCCGAAGATCTTCGGCGATGCGAAAATGATGCTGGAAGAGGTTTGAAAAACCCACGTTTTCGCTTTTCAGTTTCATTTACATCTCATGCCCATCATCACCGCCGACAAACTCCAGGATTCCTATGACGTGGTCATTGTTGGTTCGGGGGCGGGTGGTGGGCAGACGGCTTACACGCTGACGATGGAGGGACTGAAGGTACTCATTCTGGAGGCTGGGCGTGCGTTTGATGTGCAGTCCGAGGTGGCGATGCTGCAATTGCCAAGCCAGGCCCCGTTGCGTGGTGAGAAGACGCCGGACAAGCAGTACGGATTCCACGACTGTTCGATCAACAGCGGCTGGGACATTCCAGGGGAGCCTTACACGAATGCGAGCAAGGAGCCGGCAGATCAGTTCCGCTGGTGGCGGCAGCGCATGATGGGCGGGCGGACGAATCACTGGGGGCGCATCACGCTGCGCAACGGGCCCTACGACTTCAAGCCGCGTGCACGCTTTGGCCTCGGCTTCGACTGGCCGATTGGCTATGACGACATCGCGCCTTACTACGACAAGGTGGAGATGCTGATCGGTGTCTTTGGCACGAATGAAGGCTTGGAAAACTCGCCGAATTCATCGCCGGGCGTGCTGCAGCCAGCGCCCAAGCTGCGCGTGGGCGAGCTCTATGCGCAGAAGCACGGGAAAAAGGTCGGCGCGCATGTGGCCTCGATTCATCGTGCGGTGCTGACGAAGCCGCAGGATGCCGACACGCTTCCGGCCAAACTGCATCCGGGCAATGCGAAGGCGCAGAGTATCTTGGCGGACTCCATGCGCACGCGGTCGCCATGCTTTTGGGCCACAGACTGTCATCGCGGCTGCGCCATTCGTGCAAACTACGACTCACAGACTGTGCATTTGCGCCCCGCGCTGGCCACGGGAAATCTCGACATCCTGCCGAATGCGATGGCGCGCGAAGTCACGCTGGACAAACAGGGCCGGGCCACGGGCATCACCTTCATCAACAAGAAAGACGGCAGCGAAGGCCACGCCAAAGGCCGCGCCGTGGTGCTGGCGGCCAGTTCCCAGGAGTCGGTGCGCCTGCTGCTGAACTCCAAGTCTGCTGCTTTCCCGCAGGGACTGGCAAACTCCAGCGGTAAGGTGGGCAAATACGTTACGGATTCGGTGTCCAGCAGTCTCAGCGCGCACATTCCCGCCTTTGAGGGCATGCCGATCCATAATGAAGACGGGACGGGCGGACCGCATGCCTATGTGCCGTGGACGATGCACGCGCAGAATGCCAAAGGCGAGCTGGGTTTTCCCGGTGGTTATCATCTGGAGTTTACCAGCGGCCGGCAGATGCCATCGCTGACAACATTGAATGGCATTGAGAGCAAGCTGGGACACGAGGGCGTGCTGTTTGGCGCGAAGCTCAAAGAAGAGGCGCGGCGCTATTACGGCTGCCATCTGGGCTTTGGCGCACAGGGAACCATGCTGCCGAACGAGGGCTCCTTCTGCGAACTCGATCCCGAGTTGAAGGATCAGTGGGGTATTCCGGTGCTGCGTTTTCACTGGAAGTGGACGGACTTTGAACTCAACCAGGTGAAGCATCAGCAACAGCGCATCCGTGACTTGCTTGAAGCCATGGGCGGCAAGGTGGCGGCGAAGGCCGATTCAGATCCGGCCAAGCTGATCCGGCGCGGTGGCGAGGTGATTCATGAGGTTGGCGGTGCGATTATGGGCGCTGACCGCGAGTCCTCGGTGACGAATCAATGGAGCCAGACCTGGGACGTGAAGAATCTTTTCATGGCCGATGGCGCCCCTTTTGCCAGTACTGCGGACAAGAACCCCACGCTCACGATCATGGCGCTGGCATGGCGCATGGCCGACCATCTGATGGATGAAATGAAGAAAGGCAATATCTGATGAGCACTCCCGACGACCTCCCACGCATGGACCGCCGCAAGGCGCTGCAATGGATGCTCACCGCCACGGCGACCATGGCTGTGCGCGACCCGAATCTCTTCGCGGCTGACATCAGCCCCATTAAAGCCCAAGGCTACGGGACTGATCCCGTCATGGTGAAAATTTACAAGCCCGGTGATGTCTGGCCGCTCACGCTGACGGAGCCCCAGCGCCGAACGACTCGCGCCCTTTGCGATGTCATCATGCCTGCGGATGAAACCTCACCCAGCGCCTCGGCTGTCGGGGTGCCGGACTTCATTGATGAATGGATTAGTTCGCCATATCCTGCTCAGGCAGGCGATCGGCGTCTCGTACTCGAAGGCCTGCAATGGATCGATCAGGAAGCGAACACCCGCTTTGGCAAAGCCTTCTCCGATCTCGCGCTCGAACAACAAACGGCAATCTGCAGGGATCTTGCCGCTGCGAAACCGCAGGTCGTCCACAAGAAAGCTGCGGTGTTCTTCAAACGCTTCCGTGATCTGACCGCCGGCGGCTACTACACCACGCCCGAAGGCATGAAGGCCATTGGCTATGTGGGGAACCTGCCTTCAGGTACCTTCGAAGGGCCTCCCATTGAGGCGCTGAAGCATGTGGGTCTCGCGTGACTTTTTGTGAATACCCCCCCACGATCGTGAGATGATGATGCTGCCAAAAAATAGAAATCCGTGTGGTATCAAATCGATGCCTTTGCTCCCAGGTCTTTTTCTTTTCCTTCTGGCTGCCTGCTCCACACATGCCGCCGTGGTGCGCGTGGAGGTGTTGGAGCGTTCGGACATGGGGACGACCGGCTATGAGCAGATCGTCGGACGACTGCATTTCGAAATTGATCCAGCATTGCCCGGCAATGCCATCATCGCCGATGTGTCGCTGGCTCCGGTGAATGCGGCTGGCAAGGTCAGTTTTTCTGCGGACATGCGCCTCTTGAAGCCGAAATCTGCTGCGAGCAGCAATGGTGCTGCCTGGGTGGAGATCCCGAATCGTGGCGGCAAAGCGGGATTGAGCGATTGGATCGTGAAGCAGGGCTTCACCGTGCTGAATGTCGGCTGGGAGTTTGATGTGCCTGCGCAGCCCGGGAAAATGAGCATCAAGGTGCCATCGGCGCAGAACAAGGATGGCAGTGCGATTCGTGGCGTGGTGAGCGCCACCTTCACGCCGGACAAACCTGCGGATGAACAAACGATCACAGATTTGACGAATTACCCGCCTGTGAACGCGGAAGGCCCTGAGAGCCGGTTGATCGTGCGGTCACGCATGGCCTATCCCGGGGGTGCCGAGATTCCGCGAAAAGCATGGAGCCTGAAGGGCGACTGCCTCCATCTGGAGGGTGGGTTTGAGCCGGGGAAAACGTATGAAATTTTCTATCTGGCTGAAGCACCGCCGCTGGCCGGGCTCGGCTATGCGGCCATCCGCGATGCCGTGGCATGGCTGAAGCATGATGAAAGCTCACTGGCACCGGTTAAACATGCGTATGCGTTTGGCTCCTCGCAGTGCGGGCGGTTTTTGCGCGACTTTGTTTATCTCGGCTTCAATACCGACGAGCAGGACCGGCAGACGCTGGATGGTGTGATGTCCCATGTGGCGGGCGCAGGACGTCTGGTGCTGAACCAGCGCTGGTCAACCCCACGCGCTTTGGCGGGCTTTTACACGGCCTCGTATCCGTTTGCCGACACGGCGCAGGCTGATCCCGCGAGCGGTCATGCGGAAGGGATTCTGGACAACTCACGAGTCAGGCATCCGCCCAAAATTTTCTATATGAACACCGCCGCTGAATATTGGGGGGCGGGTCGTGTGGCGGCGCTGACGCACACGACTCCGGACGGGGCCAAGGACATTTCATTTCCGGAAAATGTGCGCTCCTACTTCTTCGCGGGCACGCAGCATGGCGCATCGGGTTTCCCTCCGACCGCGCAGGTCAAGGGCGCGCCGCTGGCGAATCCCGTCAATGCCAGCGCCGTGGTCACGGCCCTGCGCCTGGCGATGCATCGCTGGGTGACGGAGGGCGTTGATCCACCGCCCAGTGTGTATCCGAAGCATGCGGATGGCACGCTCATCCCGGTCGCAGAGGTGCGTTTTCCCACCATCCCAGGCATGGGGGATCCGAGGCTGCTGAAAGCTGGCGGTCGCGTGCGCAATCCGCAGTGGGCGGATGGTGCCGGTGAAGGCCAGGAACTGCCGCTGCTGGTGCCGCAGGTGGATGCGGACGGCAATGACATCGCAGGCATCCGCATGCCGGACGTGGCGGTTCCATTGGGCACGGCGACTGGCTGGGTGTTTCGTCCGGCGTCGATGGGCTCACCGCTGGAGCCTGTGCTGCTGCGCGGTGCCTGGGTTCCTTTTGCTGCCACACGTGAACAACGCGAAGCGGCTCATGATCCGCGTCCAGCGCTGGCGGAACGATATGCATCCCGCGAGGTCTATCTGTCGCAGGTGAAAGACGTCCTACAAAAACTCATCAGCCAGCGGCTCCTCAGCGAGCAAGATCTCGAACCGCAGCTCAAGCAGGCGGGCGATCGCTGGGACTGGGTGATGCAACAGCCTGCGCAGTAGCCACATTTTTCCATCCAACCAACCCTATGACCTGTCATCGTCTCCTTCTCCTCATAATCTTCATCGGCGCCACAGTTCACGCCTCGGCGCAGACCAAGGTGCTCTTCCTCGGCAACAGCATCACCAAGCATGGTCCCAAGGCTGATATTGACTGGTCGGGAAACTGGGGCATGGCGGCAACTGCGGAGGCAAACGACTACGTGCACCTCGTCACCAAGGCGCTGACGGAAAAAGCAGGCGCTGCACCCGAGGTGATGGTTAAGAACATCGCCGACTTTGAGCGCGCTTACTCAGGCTACGACATCGCTACCAAACTGAAGGAGGCCATCGAGTTCAAAGCGGACCTGATCATCCTGGCCATCGGCGAGAACGTGCCAGGTCTGAAGACAGCCGAAGACAAGACGAAGTTGCAGGCCAGCGTGACCACCTTGCTGCGTGCTCTCAAGGGTGACCGCAAGCCCACTATCCTCGTGCGCAGTTGCTTCTGGGCCAATGCCGCCAAGGATGAAGCCCTCCAGCAAGCCTGCACCGCCGTGGGTGGCATTTACGTCAACATCGGCAGCCTGAGCAAAGATGAAGCGAACTACGCTCGTTCAGAGCGGCCCTACAAACACGCGGGCGTGGCGAATCATCCTGGAGACAAAGGCATGGCGGCCATCGCAGCAGCCTTGGTGAAGGCTGTGCCGTGAGTTTCTAGCGCAGCGATTTGAAATACTCAGCTGCGGCTGCGCGGAATTCGTCATCGGCTGTAGGTTTGCCGGTGCGTGAGATGGATTCAGCAACGAACTGCCGCGCCCACTGATAGTAGAGCCGGTGAGTTTCGAAGATCGGCTGTTTGACGCCCTTGTCATCGATCATCCAAAATCCGCGCTGCTGGCCGTCCGCTTCAAGCTCATTGTTGTAGAGCTCCCAGTAGAGGATGAAGGGACAACCCCATTCCAACGCCGTCTGGATGGTGATGAGAGAAAGCCGGTTCTGCTCCGCCGGTGAGTGGTGCGGCTTGCCGTTGTGAAAGACTGAGTAACCGTATTCGCCGATGAAGACACGCTTGCCCTGAATGGCACTCTTCGGCTTGAGCTTGGACTCGATGTAGCTGAGCACGGCTTTGATTTCTTCCGGCTTGGGGACGTTCGTGACGTCGTAGGCCGAGTAAGAAACGAAGTCCACCGGCACGTGGGGCAGCACTTGATTGACCAGTGAGGGACGGTTTTCGCGCAGGGAGATCGTCGGGTGATTGAGTTCGGTGTAGTGCCAGACCTGCACGTTTTGATGGGGCGTGTTGCGTTTGGCGTCGTCCACGGCGCGTTGCCGGGTGGTCAGCCAGTCGATCATGCCCTGCACTTTCTCAGGGGTCATTTGGGCGTCGGCGGATTTGCTGATGCTGCCGCGCAGGAGATTGTCGCCTTCCCAGTGGCCGAGGTAGAAGGTCTTGCCGGTGCCGCTGTAGGTTTTCAGCAGATGCACGACGAGGGCGTACATCTCCTGATATTCCAGTTCCGCGTGGGCTTTGGAGAAGCCCTGCTTCCATGAAGTGTTCGCAAAAGGCTCCGCCCAGAGCTGGAAATGGGCAAAGGGCATGTTCAGCACCTTGCGGTGGCTAGATTCGTCGCGTGCCAGTTCGACGAGTGAATGGGCGCCCGGGTAATGCTTTGGTTTGGGCCGCAGGTCGAACTTCATGCAGCTCGCCCCCATGGCTCGGATGACCTCGGCGGACTCCACCAGAGGATCCTGGCCGGTGAACTGGTACTTTCCACCGATGGCCTGGGTGCCGAGGATGTAGTTGAAACGATCTATCGTGGATGGCTCGGCTGTGGGCAATAAAACAGTCATTGCCGCCGCAGCCAGTAGGAGGAGAGAGGCCAGAGGCTTGCAGGGTTTAGAGGGCATGTGGAGCCCAAGGGAAGCACGCTTTTCCCTCTGGGCACTCAAACAGGCGTGATTTTGCCAATTTTCGTGTCCAAAGACGTATTTCTCAGGCCTTTTACTATCGACATGACACGGTCCCGCCTTCCAGCCCTCCTTTTCCTTTTCACCTGCCACACTGCGGGAGTGTCGTTTGCTGCCGACGACGATGCCGCACGTTCGGCCATGAAATTCTTCGAAAACGAAGTGCGCCCGATCTTGGTGAAACGCTGTTTCGAATGCCACAGCAAGACCAAGCAGAAGGGCGGCCTGCGTGTGGACAACATCGGCTATTTGAAGACGGGTGGCGACACCGGCCCCGCCTTGATTCCTGGCCATCCGGAGAAGTCGGCCTTGGTCGAGGCGATCCATTATAAAGACGAGGAATTTCAGATGCCGCCAAAAAACAATGGCGGCAAGATGCCCGACGCTGAGATCGCCATTCTGGAGAAATGGATCAAGCTGGGCGCTCCATGGCCTCAGGATGCGGCTGAGAAAGTCGTCGTGACAGAAGGCGGTTTCACCGAGGAGCAGCGCAATTACTGGTTCTTCAAGCCGGTGGCAAAAGTTTCACCGCCCCAAGTGAAGAGTTCGTGGGTGCGCAACGACATTGATCGCTTCGTCCTGGCGAAACAGATGGAGATGAAACTCGACCCGGCGGCGGCCGCGGATCGCAACGAGCTGGTCCGGCGTGTGTATTTTGATCTGCATGGCCTGCCTCCGACTCGTGAGCAGATCGATGCATTTGTAAATGACAAGGACCCGCGTGCTTATGAGAAGCTGGTCGATGAGCTGCTGGCCAGCCCCCAATACGGAGAGCGCTGGGCGCAGCACTGGCTCGATCTTGTGCGCTATGCCGAGAGCGACGGCTACAATGCAGATGAGTATCGTCCATCCGTGTGGCCCTACCGCGACTATGTCATCAAATCCTTCAACGACGACAAACCCTACGACCAGTTCGTGCGCGAGCAGCTAGCGGGTGATGAGATCGCTCCGAATGATCCGAATGTGCTGATCGCCACCTGCTTCCTGCGCAATCCGGTGTACGAATGGAACCAGCGCGATGTGAAGGGTCAGTGGGACATTATTCTCACCGACATGACGGACACCACCGGCGAGCTCTTCCTCGGCCTGAGCATGGGCTGTGCGCACTGCCACAATCACAAGTTTGATCCCATCTTGCAGAAGGACTACTACCGTCTGCGTGCCTTCCTCGCCCCGGTGCAATGGCGCGATGACATGAAGCTGGCGACTCCTGCTGAAAAGAAAGCTTATGATGAGCAGCAGGCCAAGTGGGAGACCGCCACTGCTGACATTCGCGCCAAGATGGACGCGCTGACGAAGCCTCTGGTCGAACCCAAGGTGGAGCGCGCACTGACACGTTTCACCGAAGATTTGCAGGAAATGGTGAGGAAGCCAGATGCGCAGCGCGAGGCCTTGGAAAAACAGCTCGCCGGATTGTGTGAGCGGCAATTGCAGCGCGAGCGCAAGACCTTTGATCCGATGAAGAGTCTCAAGACGGAGGAAAAAAAGGCGGAATACAAGGCATTGGCGGAGGAGTTGAAGAAATTCGACGAACTCAAGCCGAAGCCTTTGCTGGATGCTTTTGTGGCGACGGATGCCGGGACTAAAGCACCCTCAGTAGCGCTCAAGACGCGCAAGGGTGAACAGGAAATCGCGCCCGGATTTCTCACCTTGCTGGAACCGAAGGAGCCCGAGATCAAACCCATCGGCAATTCCACAGGCCGCCGCACTGTCCTGGCAAACTGGATCACGCGCCCGGACAACCGGCTCTCCACACGCGTCATCGTGAACCGTGTCTGGCAGTATCATTTCGGCCGCGGCATCGTCGCGACGGCGAGCGACTTTGGCAAGCTGGGAGAGAAACCCACGCATCCCGAACTGCTCGACTACCTCACCACCAAGTTCGTTGCGAATGGCTGGCATCTGAAACCGCTGCATCGTGAGATCATGCTTTCCGCAACGTATCGCCAGACGGCACGACGCGAGCCGACCTCCGCCATCGCGCAGATCGATCCATCCAACCATTACCTATGGCACTTCAACCCCCGCCGTCTTGATGCGGAGCAGGTGCGCGACGCGCTGCTGGCTGCGAGCGGTGAACTCGATGCGAAGGCCGGTGGCCCCTCCGAAGATGGAAACGGCACTCGCCGCTCCATCTACACGATGAAGAAGCGCAACAATCAGAACGAGTTGCTTCGCGCCCTTGATGCACCCGCCGGTTTTGCCAGCACGGCTGAACGTCAGAGCACCACCACGCCGACGCAGGCGCTGCAACTGCTCAATGGGGACTGGCTGCTGGCCCGTGCGCGCAAGCTGGCTGGACGCGTGGAAAACATTGATGATGTCTGGCTCGCCGTGCTGGGTCGCTTGCCGACGAAAATGGAACGCGAAAAGGCGGAATCCTTTTTGAAGAAACGCGCTGGAACCGCGACTGCGCCGGTGGCTTCGAACGATGCGGATGAAAGCAGCGGCGCTTTCAAGGAGAACTCCCCGCATGAGCGCCTCATCGTCCAAAACGGCGAAAAGGAAGGGGATGAATTCACCGTGGAGGCCATCGCGAGCCTCAACAGCATTGATGTGAATGCTTCGGTGCGCACCATCGCCTCGCGCTGGTTTGGCGGTAAGGACAGCCTGGAGGCGTTTGGCTGGAGCCTTGGGGTGACAGGTGAAAAATCACGCTACAAGCCGCGCAACGTCATCATTCAGGTGGTTGGGGAGGATGAAAACTCCAACATTGGCTATCAGGTTGTGCCTTCGGACATCCACATTGAACTTGGCCGCCGTTATCACATTGCTGCGCGTGTTTCATGCATCGGTCATACCGTCACCTTCACCGTGCGTGATCTCGACACGGCGGGAGCCGCCGCTCAGACTGCCGTGGTCCCCATGGACATTCGTTCGAAACTCAGCATGGGCTCTTCGCAGCTCGTGATTGGTGGTTTGCACAAGCGCGCCCCCACGCACCAGTGGGATGGCCGGATCGAGGCTCTGCGCGTGGCCAGTGGTGTGCTGGATGACAAGGCTCTCAATGAAGACGCTGAGAAATGGGCGGCCGGTCTTGTCATCTGGCGTTCTGCAGATCCGCTAACTTCGCAGCTGGCGTGGTCGGGTTCAGACGCGAAAACAGTTGAGGCGGACGATCCCTTCCATCAGGCCATGAATGATCTCTGCCAGGTCCTTTTGAATACCAACGAGTTCTTTTATCTCCACTAATACCATGAGCTGCAACCGATTCGATTTTCCCAACACACGGCGCGAGTTTCTGCAAACCGCCGGCTGCGGCTTTGGTGCCGTGGCGCTGGCCGGTTTGATGGGTGAACAAAGCGCTTCTGCCGCCACCACGCTGCCACAGCGTGCGGCAAAGGCCAAGAGCGTGATCTTCCTGTTCATGGAAGGCGGGCCCAGCCATCTGGACACCTTTGATTACAAGCCGCTGCTGAACAAGCTCGCCGGCCAGTCTCTGCCTGCGAGTTTCAAGCCGCCGATCACCGCCATGGGTGAAACCAAGTCGCCGCTGCTGGAATGCAAACGCACCTGGAAGCAGTACGGCCAGGGCGGCCTGTGGATATCCGACTGGTTTCAAAACGTGGCGCAGCATGCGGACGACCTTGCGGTGATTCATTCTTGCGCCTCGAGCGGCATCAATCATGCCGGCGGTGTGTGTTCCATGAACACCGGTTCCGTCTTTGGCGGACGGCCTTCGCTCGGTGCCTGGGCCTCATATGGACTTGGTTCCGAAAATCAGAATCTGCCTGGATTTGTGGTCATCAAAGACAGCGAAGCTACCGTGGTGAATGGTGTGCGCAACTGGGGCAACGGCTTCATGCCCGCCGTGTATCAGGGTGTGGAGTTCAACTCTGACGGCGTGCCGATCAAATACCTCGAAAATCCCAAAGGCGTGGACCGCAAGCGGCAGCGCGACAAACTCGACCTGCTCGGTGCCTTGAACCGTGACTACGGCGCAACTCGTGCCAGCAATACTGAACTCGATGCCCGCATCCGCGGTTATGAACTCGCCTACAAGATGCAGGCCGAGGCACCGCAGGCGGTGGACCTGAGCAAAGAAACCGAGGCCACGAAACAGCTTTATGGCATGGACAACGAGGCCACCGCTGTGTTTGGCCGGAACTGCCTGCTCGCCCGCCGCCTCGTCGAAAACGGCGTGCGCTTCATCCAGCTCTACAGCGGTGCTGGCAGCAAGTGGGACAGCCACAAAGGCATCGAGGTGAATCATTCGCGGCTCTGCAATGCGGTTGATAAACCCATTGCCGGCCTTCTTGGCGATCTCAAGGCTCGTGGTTTGCTCGACGAAACACTCGTCATCTGGGGCGGTGAATTTGGCCGCACCCCCATGAGCGAGCAAGGTGATGGCCGTGACCACAACCCCACAGGCTTTACCATGTGGATGGCGGGTGGCGGCGTAAAGGGTGGCCAGACCTACGGTGCCACGGACGACCTCGGCCTCTATGCCGTTGAAGACCGCCTGCATGTGCATGACATCCATTCGACCATCCTGTATCTAATGGGCCTGGATCATACCAAGCTCGTCTATAACCACAAAGGCCGTCCCGAACGCATCGACCAGAACGAGGGGCACCCGATGACGAAACTGCTGGGCGCTTGATCGCGGTGGATGGTGAGTCCGCTTCACCAAGATGATTCCTTTGCAAAGCCTTCGCGAGGTTGTCCGTTTGCTTTGCATGCATCGTCGATCCCTAGTCATCCTTTTCCCCCTGCTGCTCACTTCCGTTCTAGCCCAAACGGGGCTGCAAAAAGTGGACGTCACTCTGGTGCCGCCGAAAAATCTCAAAACGATGCTCGCGCCCGGCTACACGATTCCCATCGTCGATATCAGCGGTGATAAAGAGCGACAGGTCATCGTGGATCAGGAGAAAGGGCAGTATCTCGGGCATCCGACCACGCTGCTGCTCGAAGACAACAAAACCATGCTCATCGTCTACCCGAAAGGACACGGGCGCGGCCCCATTGTTTACAAGCGCAGCAACGACACGGGACTGACGTGGAGCGAGCGGCTGCCGACGCCAAAATCATGGGAGACCTCAGTGGAGGTGCCGACTCTGCACCGTGTGGTGGATGCCAGCGGCAAGAAGCGCATCATCATGTTCAGCGGCCTTTACCCCATTCGCATGGCCATTACCGAAGATGATGGGGCAAAATGGAGCGAACTGGCACCCATCGGCAACTTCGGTGGCATCGTAACTATGGGCACGGTGATCGATCTGAAAACACCGGGGCATTATATGGCGTTCTTCCATGATGACGGTCGGTTCATCCGTGGCGCGCCGGCCAAAGCCTGGCGCTTCTGGGTTTACACCACGCTTTCCAAAGACGGTGGACTCACTTGGAGCGCGCCCACCCCTATCGCCATGCTGCCAGATGCGAACTTGTGCGAGCCGGGCGCGTTGCGCTCGCCGGATGGAAAACAGATTGCCGTGCTGTTGCGTGAAAATTCACGGAAGTACAATTCGTTCGTCATCTTCTCGAACGATGAAGGCCAGACCTGGAGCGAGCCCAAGGAACTGCCTGCGGCACTCACGGGAGATCGGCACGTCGCCAAATACACGCCCGATGGTCGCCTGTTCATCAGCTTTCGTGATACCACGCATGTCAGTTCGACCAAAGGCGACTGGGTCGGATGGGTGGGCAAATACGAAGACATCGTCAATGGCACTGAGGGCCAGTATCGCGTGCGCATCATGGACAATACCAAAGGTGCCGATTGCACCTACCCTGGCATCGAGGTGCTGCCAGACGGCACCATCGTCACCACCACCTACGGCCACTGGACGGAAGGCGAGGCTCCCTACATCGTGAGCGTCCGTTTCAAACTGGCGGAGCTCGATGAAAAGGCCGCCAAATAACAGATCGTCAATTTTTACAGCCATGACCTCATTCCCCAACCGCCGTCAGTTTCTCTCCACGCTCGCTCTCGGATCGCTCGCTGCACGTGCGCAGGATGCGCCCAAGTTTCCGCCAACGCGTGTCATCACCAAAGGCCCCGGGTTCCATTGGTTTGCCTACTATGACAAGCTCCAGTTCTCGCCGGACAACCGTTTTGTGCTCAGCAACAAAGCCAGCTTCGAACATCGCTCTCCGACTGCGGACGACGAGATCGAGGTCGGCATGGTCGATCTGCAGGAGAAAGACAAATGGATCCCTCTCGGCAAGTCCCGTGCCTGGTGCTGGCAGCAGGGCTGCATGCTGCAATGGATTCCCGGCACCGAATCCAAGGTGATCTGGAATGATCGTGAGAAGGATCGCTTTGTCAGTCACATCCTCGATGTGAAGACGGGCGAGAAGAACACGATTCCCAGCCCCATCTACGCGCTCGCTCCGAATGGCAAGGAAGCTGTGAGCTGTGATTTCTCACGCGTGGCCGACTGCCGGCCCGGCTACGGCTATGCCGGCATCAAGGACCGTTTTTTTGATGACATGGCACCCGCAGGAAGCGGCGTCACCCATGTAAATATCGAAACCGGTGCGGAGAAGCTCATTGTCTCGCACGAGCTGCTCGCCAAGACCGGCGTGGTGATGGAAAACCATCCCGACTCAAAGCATCACGCTTACCACCTTCTCGTTGGTCCTGATGGAAAACGCTTCATCATGCTGCATCGCTGGACGCAACCGAAGGGCGGGCATCTGACCCGCCTGATCACGGCCAACATGGACGGAAGCGATCTGCGCATCGTCATTCCCAATGGCTACGCCTCTCACTTCATCTGGCGCGATGCCACGCACATTCTCTCCCAGGCCAAGGACTGGCTCGGCAACAAGGAGTGGGGCGACTTCCTCTTTGAGGACAAGGACAGCGGCATCGTTGAGGAGATCGGTCATGGCGTTCTCGACAGTGGCGGCCACCTGACCTACCTGCGCCACAACGAGTGGATTCTGAACGACACCTATCCCAAAGGCGTGCGTCGCATCCAGACCCCGCACCTGTATCACATCGCTACCAACAAACGCATCGACCTCGGTGAGTTCCACTTGCCCCGCGAATACACCGGCGAATGGCGGGTGGACAATCACCCGCGTTCGAGCCGTGACGAACGGTGGGTTTGCATCGACGCTCCGCATGCCGATCAAGGGCGCCAGTTACACCTGATCGACATTCAGGGGCTGATGACCTGATCAACCTCAGTACTTCATTGCGTAAGTGTAAGCCATTATGAAACAGGTTCTTCCGCTCGCAGCGGCTCTCTTCCTCAGTCTGGCAGGCTCCGCGCTCTCCCAGGACACGCTCAAGCCACTCCGTGCTGGCATTATCGGTCTCGATACCTCACACGTGCCCGCGTTCACCAAGCTCTTCAACAATCCGAAGGCCGATGGTGATCTCGCAGGCATCAAGGTGGTGGCGGGTTATCCCGGTGGCACCGACATGCCTGCCAGCAAAGACCGCGTGGCCAAATTCACCGAGCAGGTAAGCGGAATGGGTGTGGAGATTGTGGACTCCATTTCCAAGCTGCTCGAAAAGGTCGATGTCGTGCTGATTGAGAGCGTGGATGGCCGCATCCATTTGAAAGAAGCGCGTGAGGTCTTTCAATCGGGCAAACTCGTGTACATCGACAAACCCATTGCTGGCACTCTTCCAGAAACCATCGCGTTGTTTGAGCTCGCCAAGAAGCACCACGTCAAGACCTGGTCGAGTTCATCCTCACGCTTCGGGGCCGACCTCATCGCCCTGAAAGGCAACGAGGAAATTGGCGACATCCTCGGTGTCACCACCTGGGGGCCGTGTTCATATCAGAGCGGCACGCCGGACTTGTTTTTCTATGCCATCCACGGCATCGAATCCCTCTTCACGCTTATGGGGACTGGATGTCAAACCGTGTCACGCAGCAAAGGCCCCATCACCGATCAAGTCACGGGCGTGTGGAAGGATGGGCGAATTGGCACTTATCGTGGAATTGTGAGGGGAAAGTCCGAATTCGGTGCCATAGTTTATGGAAGCAAAGGCGTGCGTCAGGGGGCCAAAACCATCAGTTATGAGGCGCTTTGCCGCCAGATCGGCAAGTTCTTCCGCACTGGAGAGCCGCCGGTGAGTGAAGCCGAGACGATCGAAATATTCACCTTCATGGAGGCGGCGGATGAAAGCCTGCGCCAGGGTGGCAAACCTGTCGCGCTGGCTGATGTGCTGGCAAAGGCGAAAATAGAGGCGGCGAAGCTTGTGCCATGAACCCATCGCCCCCGTCCATGCCCAGGCTCAACAGCCGCCGTCATTTCCTCGCGACTCTTCCCGCCATTGGCTGGGTCGCTGCCCATGCCGCCGACGATCCCCCATTGCAGGACATCGTTTTCGGCTCCTGCCTCGACACGCACGATCACCCCATGCTCGATCGCACGCTCACCCTGCCGCGCGATCTGTTCATCTTCATGGGGGACAACATCTATGCGGACAAAGGCGGCATCCCGATGATGCAGGAAAAGTACGCGCTGCTCAAAAACAGCCGCTTTTTCAAAGGCCTGCAAAACAAGCCCATCCTCGCCACCTGGGACGATCACGACTTTGGCGAAAACGACGGCGGCGGGAGCTACCCGCACAAAAAAGAGGCGCAGGTGGAGTTCTGGAACTGGCTCGACGAGCCCGCCGCATCACCACGCCGTCAGCAGGAAGGTGTTTATCAGGCGCAGACCTTCGGTCCGGCCGGCAAGCGCGTGCAGGTCGTCATGCTGGACACACGCTACTTTCGCAGTCCGCTCAAAAAGGTGCCGAAGGACAAGGCCATGCTCGGCGGCGCTTACGTGCCCACGGATGACCCTGCCGCCACCATGCTGGGCGCCGCGCAGTGGAGCTGGCTCGCCCAGGTGCTTCAGCAGCCGGCGGAACTCCGCCTTATCGTGTCCAGCATCCAGTTTTCCCCGCAGGCACATGGCGGTGAATGCTGGGCCAACATGCCGCACGAGCAGCAGCGCCTCCTGAAACTCCTGCAGGGTCAGACTGCGGTGATCTTGAGCGGCGACCGCCACTGGTGCGAGTTCTCGCACAATGGCGTGTTCGATTTCACCACCAGTTCAATGACGCAGAAGCATCCGCGCGGCACTCCCACGCCGAACCAGCACCGCTGCATTCCCCAGACCTACCACCTGCCCAACGTCGGCCATCTGCGCATTGACTGGGCCGCTGCCACGATCACGGTGAAGGTCCTCGGAGAAGACGGCGGTACCAAGATTACGCAGACTCTGCCTTTCCGTGAACTGCTGATAAGTTAGCCATGCGTCTCGTTATTCCATTCGTCATCATGGTCTCCTGCAGCGCTCTCGCTGCAGAACCGCGTGTGGAATTTAATCGCGACATACGCCCCATCCTCGCTGCGAAATGCTACGCCTGCCATGGCCCGGACGAAGACAAGCGCGAGGCCGATCTGCGTCTGGATGTGCGTGCCGAGGCTGTAAAGGCGGCCATCAAGCCCGGCCAGCCCGAGGCCAGTGAACTGTGGAAACGAATCACCCACACCGATCCCGCTGATGTGATGCCGCCGCCTTCGTCGCCGAAGCAGCTTACCAAAATTGAGCGCGACCTCATTCGTCGTTGGATTGCAGCAGGCGCTGAATACCAGAATCACTGGGCCTTTGAACCGATCAAGCGTCCCGCCGTGCCGCAGTCGGACGGTAAAAATCCCATTGATGCTTTCATTGCCGCCAGACTCCGCACGCATGGACTCAAGCCCGCCCCCGCAGCCTCACCTGCCGCTCTGATTCGCCGCGTTTATCTCGATCTCACCGGCCTGCCGCCATCCCCATCGGATTTCGCTGCTCTTTCCGATTGGTCTGAGCAAAAATACGAGCAGATCGTGGACCGCATTCTTGCCTCGCCCAATTTTGGCGAGCGCTGGGCACGCCACTGGCTGGACATGGCGCGTTACGCGGATTCAAACGGCTTCCTCGGCGATGGCTTTCGCCCCAACGCCTACCTGTATCGCGACTGGGTCATCCGTGCCTTCAATACTGACCTTCCGTTTGATCAGTTTACCATTGAGCAAATCGCAGGCGACCTGCTGCCGCAACCCACGCCGGATCAAATCACCGCCACCGGCTTTCATCGCAATGCCGCGCTGAACACCGAGGCAGGCGTGGACAAGGAGGAGGCGCGTTACCAAAACCTCGTGGATCGAGTCAATACCACCGGTCGTGTCTGGATGGGGCTCACCGTGGGTTGTGCGCAGTGCCACACGCACAAATACGATCCCATCACCATCCGCGACTACTACAGCTTCTACGCCTTCTTCGACAACACCGTGGACCGTGACGATGCGAAGACCAAGGCACAAGCCTTGGCCGAGGCTGACAAGGATCGTCGCCAGACCTATGTTCATCTGGCGGGCGACTACACCCGCCGCGGCCCTGATGTCATTCCCGCCAGCCTTTCCGCGCTGCCGCCGATGGCAAAGCCCGTTCAGCCGGAGCCCGGCCGACTTGATCTCGCGCACTGGCTTGTCGCGCCGCAGCATCCGCTCACCAGCCGCGTCGCGGTGAATCATATCTGGAGCAAGCTCTTCGGCTTTGGTTTCGTGCGAACGCCGGATGACTTCGGCACCGCCGGCGAATCGCCCTCGCATCCCGATCTGCTTGACTGGCTCGCCTCTGAGTTCATGCGCAACGGCTGGAGCCGCAAGCAACTCATCAAGCTCATCGTGATGAGCGCCACCTATCGCCAGTCCTCAGCGCACCGTGAAGACATCGTTGAACTCGATCCGCTGAACTGCCTCCTCGCCCGTCAGAATCGCATCCGCCTGGATGCTGAAATCTTGCGCGACTCCGCGCTCTCTGTCAGCGGCTTGTTAAAGCGCACCCTCGGCGGCCCCAGCTTCCGGCCTCCACTTCCAGAAGATGTGTTTGATGTGGGTCGCTCTTCAAATTGGCAGGCCAGTCCTGGTGACGAAATTTACCGCCGCAGCCTGTACATCATTACTCTGCGCAGCGTGCTGTATCCCACTCTCACCACCTTTGATTCACCCGACGCCGCAGACGCCTGCGTGCGGCGTGAACGCAGCAATACACCGCTCCAGGCTCTGGCCATGATGAATGACAGCGTCTTCGTGGAAGCCGCGCAGGCGCTCGCCTTGCGCGCAATGCGTGAGTCATCTCATGACACGGCCAGCCGCCTGCGGCACCTGTTTGAATGGACACTCAACCGTTCTCCGCGCGCTGAGGAGATGCAGCGCCTTGCCGGATTTCACAGCGAACAGAAAGCTCGTGTGAAAAAGGGCGGTGCAAAAACCTTGGAGGTCCTTGGCAGCACCAGCACCCTTGTTCCCGTGTCCGGTCAAATCGAAGCCGCCACGCTCGTCGCTGTCGCGCGGGTGCTCATGAACTTGGATGAGTTCATCAATCGTGAATAGCCTCCTTTCCTCACCTCGCCACCGCAACACCTTACGTCCGGCCGCCGTTTAAACCTCATGCTCACTCTTTTCTCCAAACAACCCACCAGCTGCTACTGCGACGGCCTTTCCAGACGCTCGTTTCTGCGTATCGGCGGGCTCGGTCTGGGAGGCCTGAGCTTTTCAGAACTGCTGCGTGCGGAGTCGGCACAAGGAGTCGGCAAATCGCAGAAGGCGCTCATCCTTGTCTATCTGCCTGGCGGACCTCCACATCAGGACATGTATGACATCAAGGTGAATGCACCTTCGGAGGTTCGCGGACCATTCAAGCCCATCGGCACCAATGTTTCAGGCATCCAGATCAGCGAGCATTTGCCGCGCATGGCGAAGATGGCGGACAAGCTCACCTTCATTCGGAGCGTCGTGGGTGCGAAGGACCGGCATGAGAGCTTTCAGTGTGTGACAGGTCGCCTCAGTAACAATGCACCTCCTGGCGGCTGGCCGGAGATCGGCAGCGTGGTGTCCAAGCTGAAAGGCGGGGCTCCCACGGTTCCTGGCTACGTAAATCTCTCACAGCAGATGAAGCACACGCCGTACAACCAAGGGCGTCCGAGTTTCCTCGGCGTGGCCCATGCGCCCTTTATGCCGCTGGAGCGCGGCAAGGAGGACATGTCGCTCAACGGTGTGACCTTGGAACGCTTGGGTGATCGGCGCGGACTGCTCTCCGCCTTCGACACCTTCCGCCGCGAGACGGATGCCTCGGGCACCATGGCGGGCATCGATGTCTTCCGGCAGCAGGCCTACGGCATTCTGACTTCTTCGCAGCTTGTCGATGCGCTCGACCTTTCCAAAGAGTCTCCCAAGGTCCGCGAGCGCTATGGCAAAGGTACGGAAAAAATCCAGGGCGATGCCGCACCGCGCCTCAATGAGCAGTTCCTGCTGGCGCGTCGGCTGGTGGAAGCCGGTGTGCGCGTGGTGACACTCAGTTACAGCTTCTGGGACTGGCATGGGCAGAACTTTAAAAACGCCCAGGAGAATTTGCCCGACTTTGATCAGGCGATCAGCGCTCTCGTACAGGATTTGCATGAACGTGGCATGGACAAGGATGTGACCGTGCTCGCCTGGGGCGAATTTGGCCGCACTCCGCGCGTCAATGACAAGGGTGGTCGTGATCACTGGCCCAATGTTTCCTGTGCACTGCTCGCGGGTGGCGGCATGCAGAACGGCCGGGTCATCGGCGCCACGGACCGCCTCGGCGGCGAAGCCACGGACCGCCCAGTGCATTTCCAGGAGATCTTCGCCACGCTGTATAACAACCTGGGCATCAATCCGCACACAAGCACGGTGTCTGACTTCTCCGGTCGTCCGCACTATCTCGTCGATAACGAATTCCAGTCGATCAAGGAACTGGCCTGACCCTCATGTCGCCGCAGGAGTACATCACCCAAACTCGTCGCGATTTCCTGGCGACTAGTTCCTGTGGCCTTGGGACGCTCGCCCTGGCTTCATTGCTGCGACAGGATGGACTGCTCGCTGCGGAGGCGGACATGCCGGCCGATCCTCAGGCCACACGCCGTCCGCATTTTGCGCCGAAGGCGGAGCGCTGCATCTTCATCTTCCTCGAAGGCGGCCCCTCGCAGATGGATCTCTTTGATCCGAAGCCCCTGCTCAACAAATACGATGGCCAGCCGCTGCCCGATTCGATCATAGGGGATGCGAAGTTTGCCTTCCTGCAAAAAGACACGGCCACGGTGATGGGCACCAGCCGTGTCTTCAAAAAGCACGGGCAGTGCGGCATGGAAATCAGCGATCTGCTGCCGCACATCGCCACCTGCGCGGATGACATCGCCCTGGTGCGCTCCATGCACACCACGCAGTTCAATCATCTGCCGGGCCAGCTCATGCTGAACTGTGGAGAATCCCGCCTCGGGCGCCCGAGCGTGGGTTCGTGGGTGACCTATGGTCTCGGCAATCCGTCGCAGGAGCTGCCCTCCTATGTCGTCATGGTCAGCAAAGGTCGCGGGCTGCCGGGTGGCAGTTCCACCTGGTCCAGCGGCTTCCTGCCTTCCTCGTATTCCGGAGTGATGTTTCGCAATGGTGCCTCGCCTGTTTTGAATCTGGGCAATCCCGCAGGCATCTCGCCGGAGATGCAGTCTGCAAGCATTCGCGCTCTGAACGACCTCAACCGTCTTCAGCACCAGCACATCGGTGACCCTGAGATAGCGGCGCGCATCAACAGTTACGAGCTCGCCTTCCGCATGCAGAGCGCCGCACCGGAGCTGGTGGACCTGAGCGGTGAATCCCAGGCCACGCTGGATGCCTATGGTGTGAACCGCATCGAGCCTCCCATCAAGAGCAACCTCGGCGGCATCGGCAACTACCAGACCTTTTCGCGGCATTGCCTCAATGCACGGCGGATGGTGGAGCGCGGCGTGCGCTTCGTGAACATCATCCACGCCTCATGGGACCACCACAGCGCCCTCGATCCCCAGCTCGCGCACAATTGCGGGATGGTGGATCAGCCCATCGCGGCACTGCTCAAAGACCTCAAACAACGTGGCCTGCTCGATACCACGCTCGTCGTGTGGGGCAGCGAATTTGGCCGCACCGCGTTGGGCGAAAATCGGAAAGGCTTCAAGAAGGTCACAGGCCGCGATCATCATCCCTATGCCTTCAGCCTGTGGATGGCGGGGGGCGGCATTAAAGGCGGCCAAGTCCATGGCGAGACGGATGATTTTGCCTGGCGCGTCGCGCGTGATCCCGTGTCCATCCACGACTTCCACGCCACGATTCTCCACCTTTTCGGCCTCAATCACAACAAGCTCAGCTACCGCTTCCAGGGCCTCGACTTCCGCCTAACCGGCGTGAATCCGGCCAAGGTGGTGAAGGGGCTGATTGCCTAACTGCGATTATCGAGCGTAAAACAGGGCTTTTGAGTGCGTAATGTCCGGGTGCCAAACGCCCCGTTTCAAACCATCGCCACGCTGCTTCTGCTCTGCGTCACCACGCAGGCAGCGGATCCTGCGCCGATTGACTGGAACAAAGCGCGCCAGCATTGGTCCTTTGTGCCGCCCAAGGCTCAGGCCCTCCCGAATGTGAAGGAAACCTCTTGGCCGCGCGAGCGCGTGGATCACTTCATTTTCGCCAGCATGGAGGCCGCAGACCTCACGCCCACACGCGAGGCCGATGCACGCACGCTGATCCGCCGCGCCACGTTTGATCTCACCGGACTGCCGCCCACGCCGGAGGAAGTGCAGGCCTTTGTGAATGACACGCGCCCGGATGCCTACGCACGACTTGTGGATGGTCTGCTCAGCCGCCGAGCCTTTGGCGAACGCATGGCCGCCATGTGGCTGAACCTCGCCCGCTATGCCGAGGATCAGGCGCATCAGGTGGGCAACAATTCGTCCTTCGCCTATCCGAACGCCTGGCGTTATCGCGACTGGGTCATCGCCGCCTTCAATGCCGACCTGCCCTACGATGCCTTCGTACAGAAGCAGCTCGCGGTGGATTTGATCGAGCCGCAAAACAAGGCGGACCTCGCGGCGCTCGGCTTTCTCGGCCTCGGGCACAAGCTGTATGCCCGCGGCATGCTCGATGTGCAGGCGGAGGAATGGTCGGAGCAGGTGGACACCGTGTCACAGACCTTCCTTGGCCTCACCGTGGCCTGCGCACGTTGCCACGATCACAAGTTCGATCCCATCACCGCACGCGATTACTACGCCATGGCCGGCGTCTTTGCCTCCATGCAGCTGGTGAACCTGCGCCCTGATGGCAAGGATGAAGACGGCAAAACTTTGGCCGATAAAATGGACCCGGGCACCCTGCACATCGTGCGCGATGTGAACCCGCATGACCTGCCCGTCTATGATCGCGGCGATGTTAAGACGCCCGGCCCCAATGTCCCGCGTGGCTGGCTGCAGGTGCTCAGCAAAGATCAGCCGGTGAAGTTTCAGCAAGGCAGCGGCCGTGCCGAGCTGGCCCGCCAGATCACCGATCCCACCAACACGCTCACCGCCCGCGTGATGGTGAACCGCGTCTGGGACCTGCTCTTCGGCAAACCGCTGGTGCGCACTCCGAGCAACTTTGGCACTACGGGAGACAAGCCCACGCATCCCGAACTGCTCGATGACCTCGCGCTGCGCTTCATGCAAAACGGCTGGTCCGTGAAGCGCCTCATGCGCGAGCTCGTCATGTCCGCCACCTACCGCCAGGGCAGCAGCGGCAGCGCGGCGAATGCGCAGCTCGATGAAGCAAACGATCACCTCTGGCGCATGAACCGCCGCCAGCTCGGCATTGAGTCCTGGCGGGATGCCATCATGGCTACCGCAGGCACGCTCAGCCGGGAAGGGGGCACCTCGCAGAATCTTGACGCACCCACGCACCACAAGCGCACGATCTACTCCCAGGTCAGCCGCCGTGAGTTGAACAAGACGCTCATGCTCTTCGACTACCCGGATGCGAACGTCCATGCCGCACGCCGCAGCACCAGCACCACGCCCACCCAGAAGCTCTATGTGATGAACAGCCCCTTCATCATTGAGCAGTCAAAACACCTGGCCCGGCGCATCCAGGAAACCGGCGGCGATGATGCCGCCCGCATCCGCCACGCCTACACACTCCTGTTTGCGCGCGAGCCCGAGGCGGAGGAACTCGCCATCGCCCGTGAGTTTTTACAGCAGCCCGCCACTGAAGCCGGCCCCAATGCTTGGGAGCAGCTGGCGCAGGCGCTTCTCGCCACCAATGAAATGCTCTATGTGGACTGATTCCAACCCCGCGCAGCTCACCCGGCGCGAAGCCCTCCATCGTCTCTCGGCTGGCTTTGGTGCCATCGGCCTTGCGGGCATGATGGGTTCGCAGGCCGGTGCCGCAGTGAAACAGCAGATCACACCGCGCGCCAAGCGGGTCATCTTCCTCTTCATGAACGGTGCGCCCTCGCACATCGACACCTTTGATCCGAAGCCGGCGCTGAAGAAATACGAAGGCCAGCAGCCCTCCGGCAAGCTCTACAAAGCGCCGAAGACCAGCGGCTTCATGTCATCCCCGCTGCAGTTTCACAAGTGCGGGCAGAGCGGCATCGAAGTCAGCGAAAGCCTGCCCGCGCTGGGCAGCATCATTGACGATTGCTGCGTCATCCGCTCCATGCACACCAATGTACCGAATCATGAGCCCGCGCTGCTCATGATGAACACCGGCAACCTCCAGCCCATCCGCCCGTCCATGGGCTCCTGGGTGCTGTATGGCCTGGGCAGTGAAAATGAAAACCTGCCCGGCTTCGTGGTGCTGCGGCCCACGCCCAACATCGTGGTGGGCCCCGCGCTGTGGAGCAATTCATTCCTGCCTTCAGAGTATCAGGCCACCGGCGTCATCACCTCCGACATGAGCGTGGACAAGCTCGTCGCCAACGTGCGCAACTCCGTGCTCGCCCCTGCGCAGCAGCGGCGCCAGATCGATCTCATTCAAAAGCTCAATCACCTGCACGCCGCCAAGCGCGAGCAGGACCACGCGCTCGAAGGCCAGATCAAGGCCATGGAAACCGCCTACCGCATGCAGAGCGCCGCCAGCGATGCCTTCGACATCAGCCGCGAGCCCGCGAAGATGCGCGAGATGTATGGCGACACACCCTTTGGCCGCTCCTGCCTGCTCGCGCGTCGTCTTGCCGAATCCGGCGTGCGCTACATCAGCGTCTATTACACCAGCAGCAGCAACCAGCCCTGGGACACGCACAGCGACCACTACAAGAATCACCCCAAACTCTGCGCCGACAGCGACCGCGCCTCCGCCGCACTCATCAGCGATCTCAAGCAGCGCGGCCTGCTGGAGGATACCCTCGTCGTCTGGACCGGTGAGTTTGGCCGCACGCCCTACTCGCAGGAAACGCAGGATAAAAACAAGCAGATCGATCCCATGCGCCGTGGTCGCGATCATCACCACACCGCCTTCAGCACTTTGCTGGCCGGTGGCGGCATCAAAGGCGGCCTCGCCTATGGTGCGTCCGATGAACTCGGCATGAATGCCGTCGAAAAGAAGGTTCATGTTCATGATCTGCATGCGACCATTTTGCATCAGCTCGGCCTCGATCATGAACAGCTCACCTATCGCTATGCCGGTCGCGACTTCCGTCTGACAGACGTGTATGGTGATGTGGTGACTGGCATTCTTGCGTGAGGCTTATCATTCCATTATGCGCTATTTTACGTTCTCGCTTCTAGCTGCTCTCTGCATGGCCTCCGTCACGCTATCGGCGGCCGAACCTGTGGTGTTTATCTCCGCGTTCGCCTCGGGGGACAAAGCTGGCATTCATGCGTTTCGCTTCGACTCGAAGACAGGCGCTTTGCAGCCATTACATCGAACCACTGATATCCAGAATCCGTTCTTCCTGGCGGTTTCGCCCGACCAACGCTTCCTCTATGCGATCAATGCCGACAAGTTCGGTGGGGCGGATGATGAATTTGTGGCGGCCTACGCTCTTGAAGGTCGCACCGGCCGGCTGAAGAAGCTGAATCAGCAGTCTGCGCGCGGAACGGCTTCGTGTTACCTCGATGTCGATGCCACGGGCAAGACCGTGGTGGTGGCAAATTACGCGTCAGGAAGTGTGGCGTCGCTGCCGGTGAAAGAGGATGGTCTGCTGGGAGAAGCAGCCACATTTGTGCAGCACAGCGGCTCCAGCATCGACCCCGAACGCCAGAAGGGACCCAATGCGCATAGCATCGTCATCAGTCCGGACAACCGCTTCGCACTCGCTGCCGATCTGGGCATCGACAAGATCTTGGTTTACCAACTTGATGCGGCCCAGGCAAAGCTCACGCCAAATAAGGCGCAGCCCTTTGCGAAGATGCAGCCCGGCTCGGGGCCGCGTCACCTCACGTTTCATCCGAATGGCAGCCACGTGTATGTGATCAACGAACTGGCAAACACCGTGACGTGTTTTGATTATACCCCTGCATCCGGCACGCTCACCGAACGCCAGACCATCTCCACGCTTCCCACCGGATTCACCGGCAAAAGCTACACCGCTGACTTGAAAATCACTCCCGACGGGAAGTTCCTCTACGGCACAAATCGCGGCCACGACAGCATCGCATCCTATCGCATTGCTGACGATGGCAGACTCACGCTGCTCTCCATCGATCCCAGTCTCGGCAAAGGGCCGCAGAACCTGCTCATCACCCCGGATGGCCGATGGCTCCTCTGTGCAAACATGCCGGGAAACAGCGTGGTCGTGTTTCGGATTGATGCCACAAGCGGGAAGATCACAGCCACCGGCACTCCCGTCGAGATGCCGATGCCATCGTGCATTCGCTGGGTAAAGTGAACGTTTCACGCATCCTCATCATGGTTTGACAGTGCTCCGCACCTCCCATGCAGGCGGCAGTTCCTTCGACTCCGGCCCATAAGTCTGCGACACGACAAAACCGCTCGCCTGCGAGGTGTAAAAGATGCGGCCGTTGCTCACCACCGCGCCGAGGCACTCGCGCGAATCGATAGCGGGTCCTGTGGAGACCAGCTTGCCCTCTTGCGAGAGGTCGATCATGTCCATGTTCGCACCAAGGACATACGGCTCGCTCAGGGTGAAGCGGCAGCACGCATAGTTCGTGAGGATGCTGTAGGTGACCTTGCCGGTGTTGCGGTCAAAGATGTTGCCTTTGCCACGCAGCGCATTGGAGAAGATGAATCTCTCGCCGACGCTGACCACGTTCAGCGCCGAAGTCACGGCATCGGATTTCCAGATGAGTTTGCCGGTATTGGCATCGAGGCACCAGACGAAACGGTCTTCGGTGCCTGCGTCCGCCTTGTTGTATCCGCCGATGTAGAGCCTGCCATCGCGTGCGCTCAGCGTGCATTTGGCGGTGACGTAATAGTCGTTGGTCTGCCAGAGGATTTTGCCGGACTTGGGCTCGATGCACACCGTGAGGCCGTTGTTTCCCACCGGCTGTCCGCGGCGCGCACGCTGCTCGGCGTCATAGCCGAAGAACACGGAGTAATAGAGCTTGCCGTCGAGGATGCAGATGCCGCAGTCGTTGCCGCCGCGGCCTTGGTCGGAAAAGTCTTTCTCCCATACCACCTTGCCGGTGTCGAGATCCCAGGCCCAGACTCGCGGGTGGTGGTTCGTGGGATAGTATGGATTGTCATTGGAATAGATGAAGCTCATCACATCACGTCCATCGGCCGGTTTGACCGGTGCTCCGCCAAAGGTCCATGGCTTCTCGCTTCCTTGCGGTGCGTAGTCGCCGGTGCCGCTCGCATAGATCGCGATCTTCCCGGAGACGACCGGCGGAAACTGACGGCTCCAACTCGGTGACCCCGTGAATGGCGCCTCCCAGAGCATCTGCCCTGTCGCGGCATCCAGACAGCGCACAAAGGATTTTTTAATGCCTGCCTGCGGGATCAGGAGCTTGCCGTCGATGAACAGTGGTGACGTGAAAGACAGATACACATCCGGCCACCAGCGCCGCCACAGCAGCCGGCCCGTGTCCTGCTCGCACGCGATGATCTGGCCCTCGGCGGTGTGCGTGTAAATTCGTCCGCCGCCGCACACTGGCAGATGCTTCACTGTTCCTTCGAGGCGCCGCGCCCAGCGCATGCGCAGCGGCGGCGCGATGCCCTGGTTGTTCGAGTTCTGTCCCGCGAAGTTGCCGTAGTTCGTGTACCAGTCGTACTCGGAGGCGGCCAGCTTGCCGGTGAGCGGGCTGCGTATTTTGGCAATGTCGTCCCGGTCATGCCGTCCATATTCGACGTCCTTGGGACCATAGACATAGACCCGGCCGTCCTCGCTGGGCACATAGATCCGGCCGTCGGCCACCGCCACCGGTGCAGAGATCGGTGCGGCAGAGGCTTGGGTGGAACTGGCAATCGCAAGATGCTCTGCAATGGGTTCAATGTGCAGCCATCCATTGAGATCACCCACGATGACGTGATTCTTGGTGATCACTGGCGGAGCGATAAATCCCCCCATCGTCAGCACTTCCCCCCTGTCATCCTTGGCGTCCAGCCGGTGTCGCATGAGTCCCCGATCACTTTCCGGACGCACCCGATAAACGTCCTTCCCGCGAATCGCCACAGGCGCAAAGCTCAGCAGGCCGTCCATGCGGATGTTCGTGTCCGTGCCTGGCACGAAGTCGCCGGTGGTCAGCGTGTCACCCTCCAGCCGCATGATGTCCACACGGCCCGCATTGTCCCGGCGGTGCCACTGCACATACACATTGCCGTCATCATCCGCGCTCTGCCCAAAGGTCGCGGGAAATTCCTTGCCGGACCACTCTGGAATCTCGCCCGTGGCTTTCAGCTTCGGCGCATCACCCGTGTCTTCGATGAACAGGGTGCGCCCACCCGCAGGCATGACGACGGTGTTCCCTTTGATGAGGCAGATGTCGCGCGAGCAGACGAAGTGATCTTTCCAGGTGACGCGCCCGTCGCTGGACGTTGGCTTGCTTCCCGGCTTCAGTGTTGCCAGCATCCGCTTCTCGCAGAACTTCGCCCACTCCTCGCCGCTCCAGCGGTTGCCGTCGAAGCCGACCACCTCCTTCACGAAGTCCCATTTCCACTTCACCTCTCCCTCGTTCGTGATCGCATAGACCTGCGCACCGAGCGTGGCAAAATAGACACGGTCCTTGCCGATGACCGGCGTACTAAAGATTGGCTCGCCGCATTCGATCTCCTTTACCACCGCGCCTGTGCTGCAGTCCAGCACGTAATAGATCCCAGCTGCGGTGCCAAAGTGTAGGTGCGTGCCCACGATGACCGGTGAACTCACGTTGTTCACGTTTTGCTTCCCCCCTTTGCTTTGAAAATGCCAAACCTCCTTCAATGTCGCGGTATCGAAGCACGCAGCGTAACCTGACCCATCCACGACATACACCTTGCCCTCCGCAACTGCCGGCGATGTGTAGATGCCGTCCTTCATCGACAACGCTCCCTCCAGGTGCAGCTTTTTCACGTCGATGTCACGAGCCGCCGCATTGCCAGAATGCGCCGAGTTGAACATGAACTGCGGCCAGTCCTCAGCGGAGGCATTCAATATCCAAACGAAGGTGATGAGGACAAGGAAACGAATCATGACGGGTGAATACGCCTCCAACAGCCAGAACTCGCAGCCGATCACCTCTTCTCTGCGGAGCAGCACGCTTCTGCACTCTTGAAGGCGCCAGCTCATTTGGATAAAACGGCAAGCCCGGCGCTTTTTGACTCGTATGAATTTCCCACCATGCGTTCTCTCACCCGCCGCCGTTTCTTTGAAGACTCCCTCATGGCTGCCACCGCAGTCAGCCTGCCAGCGCCCTTGTTTGCTGCTGAGACCAAGCCGGTCAGCGCCAATGAAAAAATCACCGCTGCGATCATCGGCTGCGGCATTCGTGGCAAGGCGCATGCGCGGGAGCTGGCGCGACTCGCGGACTGCGATGTCGCTTATGTATGTGACCCGGACCTTGATCGCGCGGATGAAGTGGGCGCATTGCTCGTCGAATTGAAACGGCCGATGCCGAAGAAGGTGCAGGACTTGCGAAAGGTGCTGGAGGACAAGTCGGTGGATGTGGTGTTCATCGCGTCGCCGAATCACTGGCATTCACTTTCTGCAATCTGGGCGATGCAGGCGGGCAAAGATGTGTATGTGGAAAAGCCGGTGAGCCATAACGTCATCGAAGGCAGGCGCATGGTGCAGGTGGCGCGAAAGCTGGGCCGCATCTGTCAGGGTGGGACTCAGAATCGTTCACGGGGTGCTTTGGCCGAGGCGGTCAAATACATGCGCGAGGGTAAACTTGGCGAGGTAAAGCTGGCGAAAAGCATCATCTACGGTGGGCGTGGTTCCATCGGTGGGCCGGCCGAATGCGCCATGCCGCCACGCTGCGACTACAATCTCTGGGCCGGACCAGCGGCGATGCCGAAACTCAACCGGCCCAAGTTCCACTACGACTGGCACTGGTTCTGGAACACCGGCAGCGGCGAGATCGGCAACAACAACGTCCACTCGCTCGACATCTGCCGCTGGGGCCTGGGTGTGACCGGTCTTGGCCGCAGCGTGTTGAGCTACGGTGGCCGTCTCGGTTACACTGATGTCGCCGAGACACCGAACTCGCAGGTGGGCATCTTTGACTTTGGCGACAAGACCATCATCTCTGAAACGCGAGGTCTTAAATCAGCGCCGTTTCATCCGACGATCAAATCCATGTGGTTCTTCTACGGCAGCGAAGGCATCATCGCCGACACGAATCTCTATGATCCGAAGGGTAATCTCATCCGCGCCTTCGAGGGCAAATCCGAGAACCATTTCGCCAATTTCCTCAATGCCGTGCGCAGCCGCAGGCAGGGCGATCTGAAAGCGGAGATCGAGGAGGGCCATCAAAGCAGCGCGCTCTGCCACATCGCCAATATCTCGTATCGGCTCGGCTCCCAGACTTCGGTGAACGATATCGCTAAAAGCCTCGGCGAAATCAAGGTTCATGACGACGTGCAGGAGACGCTGGAGCGCACCCGCCATTATCTCAGCGATGCGGGTGTCGATCTGGACAAGACAAAACTCACCCTTGGTCAGCATCTTCGCGTGGATGGCGGCAAGGAATCCTTCCTCGAAAACGAACCGGCCAATGCGTTGCTCGGTCGTGAGTATCGTGCGCCCTTCCTGCTGCCAAAGGAGTCGGAGATCTGAATTATGCGACCGTTCATGCTTTTCCTGATCGGGTTCATCAGCCTGAAAATTTCTGCTGCCGAGATCGACTGGGTGCTTGAATCTAAGGCAGCCTGGCAGGCACGTGATTCGCAGGCGGAGTGGGTGTTCAAGGATCAGCTTTGGATCGGCGGCGGCTGGTTTCAATCGTTCGAGGAACCGCCTCGGGATGTCTGGGCCTCCAGCGATGGCAAAGCATGGAAGTTGATAACACCGAATGCTCCGTGGCTGCACAGTGATCTCGCGATGAGCCTCACCTTTCATGACCGCATGTGGATCATGGGAGGGTGGCACAAAGGCCGTCTGCCGGGTCATTCGGCGAGCCATGAAGTGTGGTCATCTACTGATGGCGTGACGTGGGATCAAGCCACGGCGCTTGCAGGTTGGACTCCGCGACTTGCTGCGGGTCTGGTGGAGCATCGCGGCCGCATGTGGATGCTCGGCGGCACGGAGAACTACTACTTTGGCGATGATGCGAGCCTGAAGGACGATGTCTGGTCGTCAGATGATGGCAAAGAGTGGAGGCTGGAGACTGCAAAAGCGGCGTGGTCACCGCGTGCGTATCACCAGGCGGTGGTGCTGAATGACAAAATCTACGTGCTCGGCGGCGGCAACTACGTGCCGGGCTACCACGCGAAGAATGACGTGTGGTCATCGAGCGATGGAGTGAACTGGACCTGCGAAACCGAATCCGCACCCTGGGCACCACGGCTGTGGTTCAGCGCGACTGTTTATCGTGGGCGCATGTGGGTGCTCGGCGGCTGGTCGAAGGAAAAAGATAATTTTGGCGATGTCTGGCACAGCGCCGATGGCAAGCACTGGCAGCGTTTGGAAACGAAGACCTGCTGGAAGTCACGGCATGAGCACTCGGTGTTCGTGTTTCAGGACAAGCTCTGGCTCGCAGGCGGGCACGCGCGCCCGCTTTCGAACGAAGTGTGGTCGCTCAGTCTGCCGGTGGATTGGAAGCCGTGACAAAACCGCCTCTTCAGCGCTGTATAGGATTCATGCGCTCGTTTTTCCTCGCTCTCTTTACTGTTGCCTCCCTTCACGCTGCGGATGCCCCTAAGGCTCCTTTGATGGCAGGTGCCGCCACCAGCAACATCACGCCGGATCTCGGCGGCGAGGTCGTGGGCGGCTTTTTGCCCTTCCCCTGCACCAACATTCACGATGAACTGCACGCACGCTGTCTCGTGCTTGATGACGGTAAAACAAAGCTCGCCCTCGTCGTCTGTGATCTGCTAGGACTCCACCGCAGCGTTTGTGTGGCTGCACGGGAGTTGATTGAAAAAGAAACAGGCATCCCTGCGGCCAATGTGGTAATCTCCGGCACGCACACCCATTCGGCGGTGAATGCCCTGGGTGGTCCGGTTCGGGGTTATTTTTCCGATCTGGAACTCACGGACTACCAAAAATTTGTTGTCCGCCGCATCGCAGACGGAGTGCGGCGTGCGCTCTATCTGCTGCGTCCGGCGGAGATCGCCTTTGGCACAGTGGCGGTGCCGGAGCATGTGCATATCCGCCGCTGGTTCCTTCAAGAGGGCAAAATGCCTCCCAATCCCTTCGGCAAAATCGACAAGGTGAAGATGAACCCCGGAGCTGGCAATCCCGCACTCGTCGAGCCTGCTGGCGAGCCCGATCCCATTGTTTCATTCATCGCCCTGCGCGAGCCCGGCGGGCGGCTCATCTCGGTCTATTCGGCATATTCCCTGCATTATGTTGGCGGCGTGAATGGCGCGGACATCTCCGCTGATTATTACGGCATGTATTGCGAAGCCCTGAAGCGTCTGCAATCCGGGGGCTCCGATGATCCACCCTTTGTCGCGATGATGGCCAACGGCACCAGCGGTGACGCGAACAACATCAACTTCCGCAGCCCGCAGCCGCGCAAAAAGCCCTATGAGCAGATGCGCTATGTCGCAAAGGACGTCGCGGCAAAAGTAAACACGGCCCTGGCAAACGTGACCTGGCAGAACAGCGCACCTCTCGCCGCACGCTATCGTGAGCTCGACGTCGCTTGGCGCAAGATTGATCCGGAACTCATCGCCTGGGCCAAAGAAACTGAGGCCAAAACTCCCCGCATCCAGGGCAAGGCCGATCTGCCTCTCGCCTATGCCGGGCGCATTCAGCGCCTCGCACAGGCCAGCCCTGCCACCAAGTCCCCCGTGCAGATCCTCCGTATCGGCGACATCTGCATCGGCACCACGCCGACGGAAACCTTCGCTGAAACCGGTGTCGAATTCCGCAAGCGCAGTCCCTTTGCCAAATCCTTCATGGTCGAGCTGGCAAACGGCTACTACGGCTACATGCCCACCCCACGCCACTTTGAACTCGGCGGCTACGAAACCTGGCCCGGCACGAACAATCTGGAACCTCAGGCCTCCGTGAAAATGATGGATGCATTGATGGAGATGGCAGCGGAGCTCAAATAGCAGGTTCAGGCCAGCGGCAGATTCGAATGCGCCTGGCAGTACTCATCATGCACTTCACGCACCGCTTCTGCTTCAGGATGCGTGACCCTGCTGCCGAGAGTCTCGATGAACCGGCATGACGCATATCGGGGCGCATGCTCCTCATACGCTGCGATCCATCGCTGCCGCAGCGAAACATGCTCCGCAGGAAACGGCCATTTGGATTTGGGCAGGCTAAGCGGTGGCCGGTATTTCATGCGCCAGGATTTCGGACTGACCCGCGCACGGAAGCAGCCCTGAACGGCGCAGAGCCGCATGAAAACCTTGTCCGTGTTCAGTTCTTCAAATGCTTTCTGGCAAGACTCTTCTGCAGGTTCAAACACCTCATGCATGGCCAGCAGCCGGTAACCGACGGGCGTCTCATACACGCGCAGGTGCCAGAGCGGATGTGCGGCTGAAAAGGCGCGGATGACGCCCAGAGCCCGCTCCTTTTCTCCCGCCTCCGCAGCAGAACGACGCTTCGCATTGATCCTGTCGATGATCCACGACGTCAGCCATGGCAGGCCTATGACCAGTACAAATCCGGTCAGCGCCGATTTTAACAAAACGCCCGCAGCCACACCGGTGGCAGCCATCAGCAGGCATCCCCGCATGCTCATCTGCAATGACGGATGCCACTCGGCATCCACATCGGCAAAGAACACATTCGGAGCATTCAAACACAGCGAGCCATAGCTGTTGCGCGTGATCACCGTGTTTCCATGCCGCGACACCACTTCTTCACGAATGGGCACCCCATCAGCGCAGTCATAGGCCGCTTTGGGTTCCCGGCGGCGGAGTGGTTCACCCGATTGGATTCGATTCATCGCCTCCTGTGCACGCTGGTCGGCCAGCGCTTGAGCATCCGCCTGGCTGATGTCAGACCAGCCCCATCGCCGCACGGTGATCTGGCGCTCAGGCAGTTTATTTTGCAGGCGCGCTTCGGCCCAGAAGTATGGAATGAGCATGCATTTAGCGTGGGACGGGGGCGTTACGTTGTCAAAAGACAGCTTGGAGAGGTGAATGATTGTGATGGGCAGTCGATGAAGGTGGCTAATATCGGTGCACGGATCACGTATGAAATGCCCATGAAACTTTTTTGTCTCACGCTTTTGCTGCTGCCTCTGACAACCTCTGCCGCATGGCTGGCGGGAGCGGCTAAAGCAGACATCACTCCCACGGAACCGGTGCCCCTTGCGGGTTATGGCGGCAAGACTCGCATGTCCCAGCGAGTGGAGCATCCCATCTGGTTAAAGGCGCTCGCGCTCAAGGATGACTCAGGCGCGACGTCGGTGCTGGTGACGGCGGATCTCGTAGGCCTGAGCGACACAATGGTCGCCATCATCGCGAAGGCGGCTCTGGAAAAGCATGGCATTCCGAGAGAGCGGCTGATCCTGAACACCTCGCACAATCACTCCTGCCCGGTGACGGCGGATGTGCTGTGGCTGTATTATGAATTCACGCCGGAGGAAGCGGCGGTGAAGGATCGCTACACGGCGATGGTTTACGCCAAGTATGAGGAAGTGATCGGGAAAGCTATCGCAAACCTCGCGCCCGCTGAACTGGCCTTTGAGCAAGGTTTGGCCGGAGTGGCGGTCAATCGGCGGCGCTCACGCGGCCCCGAGAGCCGCGCCCTCGGTGGGCAGGTGGATCAGGATGTGCCAGTCATCACCGTGAAGGCTGGCAATGATCTCAAGGCCATCGTCTTCGGCTATTCCTGCCACACCACCGCACTCGGCGGCCTCAGCATCAATGGCGACTACGCAGGCTTCGCGCAGCTTGAGTTGGAAAAGTCGTTCCCAGGCTCCGTGGCGATGTTTGTGCAAAACTGCGGTGGCGATGCGAATCCGCTCCCACGCATTCGCGGCCGGGATGTCGAAGCGACCGAACTCGCGAGCATGTATGGCAAAGTTCTGGCAGAGGCGGTGCGTCAGGTGATTGCCACCAAGATGCCGCCACTCAACGGGCCGATTCATGCAGCGATGGGCGAGACGGAGCTGTCGCTGCAGCCAGGCATTCCGCTCGAAGAACTCAAGCAACGCCTCCCCAACCTCACCGGCATGCCGAAACGCGAGTTCGAGCACTTCGTTCGCCAATACGAGACACTCGGTTCGCCGCCGGATCGTGTGAAGTATCCAGTACAAGTCTGGCGCATTGGCACAGACTTTCAGTTCATCGCACTGACCGGTGAGACGGTGGTGGACTACTCGCTCAAGTTCAAAGCCGCCTACGGCTGGAACAGCACCTGGGTCTGCGGTTACAACAATGATCTCACGAGCTATGTGCCCAGCCTGCGTGTGCTCAAAGAAGGCGGCTATGAAGGCGTGACCGGCATGTTTGAATACGGCCATCGTGCGCCATACACCGAGACCGTGGAGGAGCGGATCACGACAAAGGTCGAGGAATTGATGAAGCAGACGAAGTGACTACTTTTCCACGACCGGTGCCGTTTGCTCCGGCGTTACCCGGCCGCCGGGCAGCTCCAGAATGCGGATGTTGCGAAAATGGATCTCCGCACCTTCGGACTCAAGACAGAGGTAGCCTTTGCGTACTGTCGATTGGCTGATGCCATTCACGAACTTGCCGTTGATCGAGAGCTTCACCGTGCCGTCCACACAAACAACATCATAGGTGTTCCACTCGCCCTTTCCCTTGCAGCGCATCTCCCAGGCCATGCTTCTTTTGCCACGCGGATTGTCCGGGATGCCTTCGAGACCATTCGCGCCAAAGAGTTCGCCTGAGACATAGCCGGGATGATTCGGCAGCCCATCTTTGCCTGGATGCAGCTTCGGCCATTCGAGTTCGAGCATTTGTACTTCCATGCCTTTCGGGAGTTCTTTGCCCGGCGCTGCCGTTCCTTCACTCCACACAAACACACCGGAATTTCCTCCCGCCTCCATGTGCATCCATTCGATGTGCAGGACGAAGTTCTCATACTGCTTCTCACTGCGCATCACACCGATGGGCTTGCCTTTGCAAACGAGCATGCCGTCTTTGACGCCCCAGGTTTCAGGGCTCGTGTTCACATCCACCCAGCCGGTGAGATCCTTGCCGTTGAAGAGATCGCGCCACTGTGGGGCGTCCTCTGCGAGCAAGGCAGTGCCAAGGATTAAGCTAAGAAAAATGTGTTTCATGGAGTGATCCTTACAGCGCGTCCAGGACGGGCTTCTTTCACGAGTTTGCCATCACGCACGACGGGAATACCGTTCACGATGACATAGGGAATACCGGCGGAAGGTGCCGTTGGCTCCTCAAAGGTGGCACGGTCGATTACGGTCGCCGGATCGAAGACGGTGATGTCCGCGTCGGCACCCAGAGCGATGCGGCCTTTTCCCTTCATCATGGGAACATATCCTTCCAGACGCCGGGCGGGCAGGATCGTCATCTTGGCGAGTGCTTCCATCAGCGGCAGCAGCTTTTTCTCGCGCGAGTAATGGCCCAGCACGCGAGCGAAGGTTCCCGCGCCGCGAGGATGGCCTTTGCCTTCAATGAAGGGAACACCGTCGCTCGCGATCATCACCCCGGGGTGTACGATGGCCATCTCCACATTTTCATCCTTCATCATGTAGATGATCACCCAGCCGCCTTGCTTGCGGTAGCGCTCGAAACTTTCCTGCGTGAGCCGTTCACCTGTCGCGGCCCAGGCGAGATCGCCGTAGTCGATCTTGAGATTGTCCTGCCAGCCGGGATTGAACATCGCCGACTCCAGCACGGTGGATGCGGCGGTGTAGGGGTACACTTCGGTGCTGATGTCCATGCCTGCGGCCTTGCTGGCATCGATAAGTTTCAAAACTTCCCTCATGTCGCCAATGGCGCTGCTGCCAACATGTACGATGTGCAACGCCGCGCCGGTCGTTTTTGCGGCGCTGATCGCTTCCTGGATCGCGGCGATGCCAAAGGCGCGCATATGCACAAACGCGGGCACCTTGCGCTTGGCTGCGATGCGAAACATGGCCTCGATCTCGTCCGGTGTGGCGGCAGGCGTGTAGTTGATGCCAAAGCCAATGCCCAGCGCGCCCTCATCGAGTCCACGGTTTATCGCATCGCCCATGAGTTTCAATTCCTTGTCCGTCGCCCCCTTGTTTGCTCCATCAGGCTTCGCGCCGAGTCCCGCCACCTTGGCACGGTTGACCGCCCAGTGTCCGATCTCCAGTCCAGGATGAAATGCGGCAAAGCGTGTGGCGATGTGGCCCACCGTGGCTCCGTAGTTCAGTGGTGCCGTGCCTTCCATCGAACGATACCACGCCGCCACCGGATACACTCCCGCTTCCAGATCGAGCGCTGTGGTGACGCCATCACAAGCTTTGATCTGCATATCACTCGTGGTCTGCCCATGGGCATGGAGGTCGATGAAACCAGGCGCGACGACATGACCCTTCACATTCAGCGTTTCTTTACCGGCAAGCGGTGTTTCAGAGATCGCGGCGATCTTGCCCTCACGAACGCCAATGTGACGAACAGCGTCCAGATTTGTCGCCGGGTCAATCAAACGGCCACTGTTGAGTACGAGGTCGTATTCTTCCGCGAAAGAGCGGCTGACATGAAAAAACAACACGAAGAGCAAAAACGACCTCATGAACCTCAAACGGCACGCCGGCTTGATTTCTTCGTAGGGCCAGCCCGCTTACGATAGGCATTATTATGATGTCTATGGGAAGCGTTGACGCTCTAAGCGGTATGTGGCGCGTGATGGTGGGGGCGAAAAGATCGAACATGGGGCCCCGATGCCTGTCTCAGTCTTCACCCCCGGGCACGCAAAGAGACGCGCCCATCCCATAATGACTAACCTCCGTTTATTCCTGCTGGCCGCGCTGTGCGCGGGTTGTGCTTCCTGCCAAAGTGTGTCCAAAGTTGCGCCTCGAAAGGTGGTGAGTCTGCGTTCCGGCAGCACCCTCAGCAATGTCAAGACGACCGCTTACACCCAAAGTGAAAGCGACCACATTGTCTATGGTGCCAAGAGCGCCGTCGGCAACACCCTCAAGTTTGGCGCTGTGCGCAGCGCCGCTGCCGACTGGTCCGTTTACCCGGTCGGGACGGAATTTAAGATCGAGGGCGAGCCCTATGTCTATCAAGTGGATGATTACGGCTCCGCTCTCGTTGGTACCAAGACCATCGATCTCTACCGCCCCTCCAAGGCTTCAATGAACCAATGGGGGGCCCGTAATGTAAACATCAAGGTGCTCAAGTGGGGCTCCTTTGACCAGAGTCTTGCGATCATGAAACCGCGCGTAGGGATCAAACCCCACATCCGCCAGATGGTCAGCGCTATCGAGACCCGTTCGCCCTCCGGCATCGGAATTCAGTAGCTCTACACCAGCTCGGCCATCACCTTGCCTCCTTCGTGCACGATGGGCCGCGGGCGGCCCTGAGGGTCGATCCAGTTCGTGTTCTGTTCGATGCCGAGATGATGAAACACCGTGGCCGCGAGATCTCCCGGTGCGACTCGGCGGGTCTCGATCTCTCCGCCATGCTTGTCGGTACTGCCGATGACCTGACCATGGCGCAAACCGCCGCCGGCCATGACCATGGACATCACGCGCGGCCAGTGATCGCGACCAGCATTTTTATTGATCACGGGACTGCGGCCAAACTCGCCCATCATCAAAATCAACGTGCTGTCCAGCAGCCCACGGTCTTCAAGATCGGTGACGATGGCGTGCAAGGTGCGGTCCACGCTGGGCAGCAGCGGGGTGAGACCTTTTTTGATGCCGCCCCACTTCACTTCATCACCATGATGATCAAAGTAACCCCAGGCACCGCTGACGGTCACAAAGGTGGAGCCCGCCTCAATGAGTCGGCGTGCCAGCAAGGCTTTCTCACCAAGACTGTCGCGACCGTATTTGTCCCGCATGGCGGATGATTCTTCATCCAAATTGAGCGCACGCTGCGCACTGCCGGTCATGAGCACCTCATAAGCCTGCTGCGTGAAATGATCCGCCGAGGCGATGGATTCATTCGTGCCGATGCCACGTTTCCACTGGTCCATCTGCTCCGCCAGATCACGACGGCTGCCGAGCCTCTCGATGCTTAGACCGTCGACGAGCTTGAGGCGGCCGGACAAATCCTTGCCGCTGACAGGATTGAAGGCATTGCCCATATGGCCCGCGCCCCAGATGTCGGCGGGCAGTGAATCTGCGAGCGCCACATATCCAGGAATTCCCGGGGCATTGGCACCCCGAAACTTCGCGGCGATGGAACCCATGGAAGGATAGCCGCCGCCATCACGACCATCGTTCGTGCGCCGTGCCAGCGGATTGCAGGCCTGCATGGTGATGGGGGTGTGATCGCTGGCGCTGCAATCAACCGAACGAACCAACGTGAGCCGGTCCATGATCTTCGCGGTCAGTGGCAGATGTTCGCACACGTGGATGCCCGGTACTTTGGTCGGGATGTGGCCGAAAGGGCCACGAATCTCGCTCGGCGCATCGGGTTTGGGGTCCCACATGTCGATGTGGCTCGGACCGCCCGAGAGCCAAAAAAGCACCACATTCGTCTTTCGCGTGGCCTGTCCTGCCGCTGCGGCGAAGGCCTGCTGCTGGAACAGGGAGGGGACTGAAATACCGGCCAGTCCCGCAAGCCCGGTCTGCAAAAAGCCGCGACGGGTCGAGCCGATGCGCAGCAAATCGCCGCTCACTGGGCTGAAAGCCTGCGGAATGCTCGGTGAGGGAGTGGCAGTGGTTTTCATATATGGGAGGGCCGAAGGCTGAAGAACCTACGTCGCGAGACCGCTTACCTTGCTTTGTCCCGGCAAATCGCTGCCGAGGGGGGGAGGGGGGAAACTGCCTGCGGAGCCTCAATGGTGAGTTTCCGTTTGAGCCGCCCCCGCTTTCGGGCTAGGCAACCGGCCATCCATTTTCCATGAGCAGCCCCTCCGCACACACGTACAAACAAGCAGGCGTCGATATTCACGAAGCAGCATCGCTGGTCGATGACATCGGCGTGCTGGTGAAGCGCACCCAGCAGAAGCGGAAGCTGGCAAATCCTTTTGGTCTGTTTGCCGCCGCCTACGACCTCAGCGGCTACAAGCATCCGATGATTCTCACAGGCTGTGACGGGGTCGGCACGAAGATCGAGCTGCTGCTCAAGCACGATCAGCTCGAAGCCGCCGGCAAAGACCTCGTGGCTATGAATGTGAACGACGTGCTCACGACCGGGGCTGATCCCATCATGTTCCTCGATTACGTGGGAATCCCGAAGATTCAGAAGACGCAGATCACCCGGATTATCGCTGGCATGACCGAATACCTGGAGGCTTGCAATTGCATTCTCGCCGGAGGCGAGACGGCCGAGATGCCCGGCATGGTGCCCGAGGGCATGGTCGAGCTGAGCGGCTTCGCCATTGGCGCCTGCGAAAAGGAAGATTTGCTCGATCCTGGCACCATCGCTGCCGGTGACGTGCTCATCGGCTGGCCCAGCGCTGGTTTCCACGCGAACGGCTTCAGCCTCGTCCGCCGCATCATCGAAAAGGAGAACATCCAGTTCAGCGAGGACGAGATGTGTACTCTGCTGCTTCCTACGCTTCTCTATCATGAGCAGACGGCTGCTATCAAAGCCGCAGGCATCCGGCCGAAGGCCATGGCCCATATCACCGGTGGTGGTCTGCCGGAAAACCTTGGTCGCATGTTCCTCAAGCGCGGCCTGGGTGCAAATCTCCGTATTCCATTCTGGCAGAACGATGTAGTGCAAAAAGTCCTGCGCCACGCGGACCAAAAAGACGCCATCGACACCTTCAACATGGGCCTCGGCTGGGTCGCCATTGTCTCATCGGCAGATGCCGACAAAGCCCTCACCTGCGGCAAAAACGCCAAAATCATCGGTGAGATGGACACCAGCGCCCAGGTCAGCGTGGAGATCGTCTGAAAGATTCCGCCTTTTCGGCAGTGAAGGGAGGTTCCATGAACCGCCTCCTTCCTTCCTTCGCATTCCTCTTCGTCCTGCTGAGCGCCACCGCTCAGCAGCCAGCGCCAGCCGCCAAGGCCAAACGCACCCCGAATCCGGCCATGGACCCGATCCAGGATGTCGCGGGCCTGCCGCGCGTTTTGCTGATCGGCGATTCCATTTCCATCGGCTACACGCTGCCCGTGCGGAAATTGCTGGAGGGCAAGGCCAACGTCCACCGCATCCCCACGAACGGCGGTCCGACCAAAAACGGCGTCGCCAACATCGCCAAATGGCTCGGTACCAGCAAATGGGACGTGATTCACTTCAACTGGGGCATCCACGACCTCAAATACATGCCGGACGGCAAGCGCCAAGTCGAACCCGCTGATTACGAGGCCAATCTGCGCAGCCTCGTCGCCACCCTGAAAAAAACCGGTGCCAAGCTCATCTGGGCCACGACCACGCCCATCCCGGAAGGAGAGCTCAATCCACCACGCAAATTCGGGCAAGTGAAGGAGTACAATGACATCGCCGCCAAAGTGATGTCCGAAAACGGCGTCGCCGTCGATGACCTGAACGCCCACATCACTCCCCAGCTCGCCACGATGCAGAATCCGCGCGATGTGCATTACACCCCCGCAGGCAGCGAATATCTGGCCCAGCAGGTCGCTGAGGAGATCAGCAAGGCCCTGACCAAGTGAGTTGGGCGGGTGGTTTGCCCATTCCACACAGCGTGATTTTTTGTCAGCGCCTGCGGCGGATTCCAGTGCATCATGGGCGGGTTGCATTGGCCATGCGACGTAACCAACCCACACCTGTCATGAATACCCTGTTTCGCCGCTGCTTGTTTGTCATGGTGCTCGTTGCCGTGGTGGGCAGTCCACTGCTCAAAGCTGCCGAGACTGCACCGGACAAACTGCTGCGTGAATCCATGCTGCTGCCCGGCGTTTCTTTGTCGGAAGGCATCTCCGAAATTACTGGCGTCGCCATCAGCCCGCTGCTGGGTGTCAGCGCCATGGGCGTATGGACCTTCTACAAGACCGAGCCCCATCTGCGCCATCGCCTGCCTTGGTACTGCCACCCAGGAGTCTGGGGCACAGGTCTGGCGCTGATCCTCATCTGCTTTCTCAAAGACTTCCTCGGCACCGCTGCTCCACCGCTGGTCAAAAAGCCCCTCGATTTCCTTGAGCTGTTCGAAAACAAGGTCAGCGCCCTCGTCGCCAGCGTCGGCTTCGTGCCTCTGGTAGCACTCGCCATGGCTCACTTTAACAAGGGGGAGCCGCAGGCCATGAATGCGCTGGCGGATTCAGGATTGGCCGTGATGCCGCTGGCCAGCGTCCTTGACTTTGGCGTGCACACACCCTGGATTTCCATTCCCGTCGCCGTCATGGCTTTCGGCGTCGTCTGGCTCAGTTCGCACGCTCTCAATGTCCTCATCGCTCTCTCTCCCTTTGGCATCGTCGATGCGGGCCTCAAAATCGCCAAACTTGGCCTCATCGCCCTGGTAGCCGGTAGCACAATAATTCATCCGTATGCCGGTGCGGCGGTTTCCCTTCTGCTGATTCTCATCGGCCTGCTCTTCGCAGGCTGGTCGTTTCGCCTCACCCTTTTCGGCACCCTCATGGGCAGCGATTTTCTGCTCAACAAACGCGCCACCGTCGCCGATGTGGAAACGGGCGTGAAAGGCTTCCTGGCACGCCGTACCGAGGGCGTGCCCGTGCGTACGCTGGTCAGGCTGAAACAGGACCCCGCAGGCTGTGCCGTTCTGACCTATCACCCGTGGCTGGTATTGCCTGAGCGACGCATTGCTCTGGCAGACACAAACATGGTCATCTGCAAAGGACTGCTGCATCCCTCACTGGCTCAGCGCCCAGCTTCAGAGTGCGCTGCGGTTCGCAGTACTCTCATTCTGCTGCCTCGTTACCGCAGGCTGGAAGACACGATCGCCCGGCACTTCGGCTGCCAGGAAGTCATGGACGGGGCGCTCTTGCGAGGCTTCAAAGCCATGCGTCTGTGGCTCGTGGAGATGCTGTCCTCCGGAAGAAAACTCGTGGAAATGCACCAAGGATGAACCTTAGCGGGGTTGCGCAGGCGTGAATCCCGCCTATTTACGCCGCCCGCTTATGCACAGCTTCCGCTACCACCAAGGCCAGTTATTTGCCGAAAACGTCCCCCTTCAGTCCCTTGCCGAGAAATACGGCACGCCGCTCTATGTCTATTCCAAGAGCACCATCGCCGGACATTACACCCGTCTGGACGCTGCTCTGGCCAAGCTGGATCACCTGATCTGCTTTGCGGTGAAGGCAAATTCGAATCTCGCCGTGCTCAACACCATCGCCAAACTCGGCGGCGGCTTTGACATCGTCTCCGCTGGCGAACTCTACCGTGTCATTAAGGCCGGTGGCGATCCCGCCAAATGCACCTTTGCCGGCGTCGGCAAAACTCGCGACGAAATCGAATACGCCCTCAAGCAGGGCATCTACTGCTTCAACGCCGAATCAGAGGCGGAACTGCACTACATCAATCAGGTCGCCGGCGAGCTCGGCATGCAGGCCCCCGTCGCCGTCCGCGTGAATCCTAATGTCGATGCGAAGACGCACGCCAAGATCACCACCGGCAAGAGCGAGAACAAGTTCGGCATCGATTTCGACCAGATCATCGACGTCTATGCCCGCGTGGCCGCCGACTGTCCGAATCTGATCATCAAAGGTCTGCAGATGCACATCGGTTCGCAGCTCACCAATGTGGATCCTTTCCTGGAAGCCGTGCAGAAGGTCATCCCCCTCGTGACCCAGGTGAAAAAGAGCTACGGCATTGAATTCTTCAGCATCGGCGGTGGCATCGGCATCAACTACAAGCAGAGCCTCGACTCCGGTGACTCAGCCTGGTGGCAGGAAAATGCCGAAGTCCATCCGCTCACCATTCAGGCCTACGCCGAAGCCGTGGTGCCGCACCTCGAACCGCTCGGTCTGCGCATTCTTTGCGAACCCGGCCGCTTTATGGTCGGCAACGCCGGGGTCATGCTCACCAAAGTGCTCTATGAGAAGCGCGGCTCTGCCAAAGTCTTCAAGATCGTTGATGCTGGCATGAATGACCTCATCCGTCCGACACTTTACGAAGGCTGGCATCAAATCGTGCCCCTCAAGCAGCCAGCAAACGCCACCGTCGAGAAAGTCGATGTGGTCGGTCCGATCTGTGAATCCGGCGACTTCCTCGCCCAGAACCGCGAGCTCCCTCTCGTCAAAGAGGGCGAATACCTCGCGGTGCTCAGCGCCGGAGCTTATGGTTTCACCATGGCTTCGAACTACAATACACGCCCAATGCCTGCTGAAATCATGGTCGATGATGAGAAGGCCACCGTCGTGCGCGAACGCCAGACCCTCGAAGACGTCCTCAAAGGCGAGCACATCGCCTGAATTAGCTGAGAACTGCGCACCATCGACATGCACATCGCCGACATCCTCCAAGACCAGCGTCCCACACTCTCGTTTGAGTTCTTCCCGCCGAAGAGCGCCGAGGCCTTTGAAGCGCTGTATCAGGCCATCGGCGAACTCGAGGCTTTCAAACCTTCGTTTGTCAGCGTCACCTACGGCGCAGGCGGTTCCACACGCGAGCTCACGCATGATCTTGTCGTGCGCATCAAAACCACCACGAGTCTCGATGCGGTGCCGCACCTCACTTGTGTCTGCCACAGCGAGGCGGACATTGCCGCCATCCTCGAACGCTACGCGAAGGCGGGCGTGAGCAACATCCTCGCCCTCGGCGGAGATCCGCCCAAGAATCTTGCCAACTACGACCGTGCCAAAGACGCCTTCCAGCATGCCGCCGACCTTGTGGCCTTCATCAAAAAGTTCAACGACAGCGGCGCGCACCCCGACAAACGTGGCTTTGGCATCGGTGTCGCCGGATTCCCTGAAGGTCATCCAACCACGCCGAACCGCGTGCTGGAGATGGATTATCTCAAGGCAAAGGTCGATGCCGGAGCGGACTACATCTGCACGCAGCTGTTCTTCGATAATCACGACTTCTTCGACTTCCGCGAACGCTGCCAACTGGCCGGGATCAACATCCCGATCATCGCCGGCATCATGCCGATCACCAGCGCCTCAGGCATGCGCCGTATGGCGGAACTCGCGGCCGGTGCTCGCTACCCCGCCAAGCTCCTCCGCGCCATCCAGCGCTGTGGTGGTGACGAAGCCGCCGTGCAGAAAGTCGGCATTCACTACGCCACCGAGCAGTGCCATGATCTGCTCGATCACGGCGTCGATGGCATCCATTTCTATACCCTGAACAAATCCCACGCCACGCGCGAGATCTACTCCAGTCTCGGCATTCGTGACTCCGCCGCCGTGCGGCCACACTCATGAGCGAAGAAGCCCCCCTCATCGCCGCTATTGAGGCCGGCGGCACCAAGTTCGTTTGCGCGGTCGGCACCGGCCCTCACGATGTCCGAGACGTCACGCGCATTGACACCACCACGCCGGAAGACACCCTCGCGGGAGTGACCCGCTTCCTCTCGATGGCCAAGTCGAAGTACGGCTCCATCGCCGCGATCGGCATCGGCTCTTTCGGCCCGATCGACCTCGACAAAAAAAGCGAAACCTACGGCTACATCACCACCACGCCAAAACCCGGCTGGCAGTTCACCAACATCGTGTCCAAGCTGCACGACCGCTACCACGTGCCCATCGCCTGGGACACTGACGTGAACGCCGCCGTACTCGGTGAATACCTCTGGGGTGCCGGGCAGGATACGGATCCGCTCATTTACATCACCGTTGGTACGGGGGTCGGTGGCGGAGTGCTGATCAACGGTCAGCTGCTGCACGGTGCGCTGCATCCTGAGATTGGCCACATCCTGGTGCCACCACCTCACAACTCTTCCGCGATTCAGCAGGCCTGCCATTGCCCGTTTCACAAAAGCTGCGTTGAAGGCTACGTCAGCGGCACCGCTCTCGCCTCTCGTTGGGGTGTCAAAGCGGACGCGCTGCCACCCGACCATCCTGCCTGGGAAGAGGTTGCTGATGTCATGGCTCATGCGCTGATGAACCTCACGCTCAGCATTTCGCCCAAACGCATCATTCTCGGTGGTGGTGTCATGAGCCAGGAGCACATCCTTCCGCTCATCCGCGGCCAGCTCCACAGGCTCAACAACGGCTACCTCCGCATCCCCGAGCTAGGCCGCAGCATCGATGACTTCATCGTCTCTCCCGGCCTGGGCGCACGCTCAGGGCTGCTCGGGGCGCTGGCGCTCGGGAAATATGAGCTGGACCGGCACTTGAATCAGAAGACCGAGATAGGCTCTTTCTAAAAAGGCCCTATAAATAGTGACTTGGCGTGTTCCGGAAAAATAGCCGGTGGTCCTGTCGTTGAAGAGGGGGGCAGGAATCTGTCCTTTCAATCCAACCGACCACCCAGGCAGTCTTCCGACCATGAAACGGTATCTTAACAAGGTTCGAAATCTCTTCTTCGCCAGATACTGCCAAATCAACAACGTGGGCACACCTGGACGAGGTTATGTGGATGGCCGCTGGCCTGTAATACGCAACCAGGGGGCATTTCATCTGGGGAGCGGTGTCTGCTTTCGATCGTTTCGTACCCAGACAAGGATCGATGTTTTTAAAGACGCCAGGTTAAGCATCGGTGATGGCTGCTTTATCAACGATGGAGTAAACATCTGCTGCTCGACGGGCATCACCATCGGGCCGAATACAAAAATCGCCGACTGGGTGGTGCTGTATGACACTGATTTTCACGCGGTTGAGCCCTCGGAGCCCGTCAGGTTGGAGAGCATCACCATTGGGAAAAACGTATGGCTCGGAGCTCGTGTCATGGTTCTTCCAGGCTCGACCATTGGAGATCACTCGGTTATCGCGGCGGGGGCGATTGTGCGCGGGCACATTCCCGCACGAAGCATTGCTGCGGGCATTCCTGCGAAGGTGATCAAGTCCATCACATGTGAAGATGACTGGGTCCGGTCATGAGATGGTCCAGTGGTATTCCACTCCCGCCCATCGGGCAAACGCCACCTATAAGTAAGACTGCTCTCATTTCCACCATGCTTGCAAGACTGGCATGATGAGCGTTGATTCATCTCCATGAAACTACCGCTCGTTCTTGCTGCCCTGTTGCTGGGTGCACGCCTCTTGGCTCAGCAGCCTGAGACACTGCCTGAGACACAGCCTCTGATCAAGAAAGGTGACATCTCCGAGCAGATGCACGCTGCAGCGCTGGAGGACATGGACCAGCTGATTGCCGACTCGCTGAAAACGCGCGCGCAGCATTGGCACCGCAACGTCTCGTCTCCGCAAGCCTATGCGGAGTCGGTCCACGTGAATCGTGAACACTTCAAGCACATCATCGGCCTCAAGGACAAGCGTGTGCCTGTGGCCCTTGAACGTTACGGGGATGAGACAAACCTGGCGCTGGTGGGCAAGACGAAAACCTACCGCATCTACCAGGTTCGCTGGCCGGTGTTGGAGCAAGTCTCGGGAGAAGGCCTGCTGTTGGAACCGAAAGGCAAGCCTCGCGGCTACATCATCGCACTGCCGGATGCCGATCAGACACCGGAGCAGATCGCTGGTCTGACTTCGGGTGTGGCGCCAGAGGCGCAGATCGCCCGTCGGTTCGTGGAAAATGGCTTCGCCGTCATCGTGCCGGTCTTGATCAATCGCAGTGATGCAGGCTCAGGTAATCCGGAGATCCTCATGACGAACATGCCGCATCGTGAATGGATTCACCGGCAGGCCTACATGATGGGCCGGCACATCATCGGCTACGAAGTGCAGAAGGTGCTGGCGCTGGTGGATTGGATCAACATCCATCGCAACGAGCAGATTGGCATCGCAGGTTATGGCGAAGGCGGGCTCATCGCCATGTACGCAGCCGCTGTGGATCCGCGCATCGACGCTGCACTGGTGAGCGGTTACTTCAAATCACGCCAGCGCACCTGGCGCGAGCCTCTGTATCGCAACGTGTGGGGCCTCCTCGCCGAATTTGGCGACGCCGAAATCGCCTCACTCATCGCTCCACGCGGACTCGTCATTCAGTATGCGGAAGAACCCAATGTGGATGGTCCTCCCGAGCCCAAGGGCAAAAAAGGCCAGGCTGCACCAGGCAAGCTCAGCACGCCCGAGTTTGACGAGGTGGAGGAGGAGTATCTGCGCATTGATTCACTGGTGCCGGCCAGCCTTCAACGTCGTTCACTCGTACGCGGTGATGCTGCTGCGGCTAACGCCCTCGCGAAGCTGCTCAAGACCGAGACGAACATGGCGCTGTCCAAAGAGCTGCCCCAGAACCTGCGCCAGACTTATCTGCCTGCCGTGCGCCAGTTTGCTCAGATGAAGGAAATCGAGGCCCATGTGCAGCGCTTGATACGGGGATCGGATCAGGTCAGAAATGATTTCTTCCTCTTCAAGGCCATGCCGGAGTTTCGTAATGATGCCTGGACCTACGCCCAATTTGCCGACAAAAAGCCCGACAAGTTCATTGCTGCGACCAAAGACTTCCGCAAGACGTTCTGGGACGAAGTGATCGGCAGGATTGACACGCCGCTGCCCACGCCGAAGCCACGCACGCGCAAGATTTACGACAAACCAAAATGGACGGGCTACGAAGTCGTGCTGGATGTCGGTGGTGAAGGTTTCGCCTGGGGAGTTCTTCTTCTGCCCAAAGATTTGCAGCCCGGAGAGAAGCGTCCCGTCGTCGTCTGTCAGCATGGACGCCATGGCATTCCATCAGACGTGATCGAAGGCGACAAGCCCGCGTATCACGACTTTGCCGCCCATCTCGCTGAGCGCGGTTTTATCACCCTCGCCCCGCATAATTTGTACAAGGAAGAGGAGCAGTACCGCACCCTCTCACGCAAAGGCAACACAGTGAAAACCTCCATGTTTTCCGTCATGCTGCGGCATCACCAGCAATGGCTCAAATGGCTCGCTGATCTCCCGCAGGTGGATGCCAAACGCATCGGCTTCTACGGTCTCAGCTACGGCGGGGAATCTGCTGTGCGCATTCCGCCATTGCTCGACGGCTACTGCCTCTCCATCTGCTCCGGTGACTTCAACGACTGGACCCGCAAGGTTGCCACCACCGAGGACAAGCACAGCTTCATGTTCACGGACGAGTGGGAGATGCCCTATTTCAACATGGGCAGCACCTTCAGCTACGCCGAGCTCACTTACCTCATGTTCCCACGGCCGTTCATGGTCGAGCGCGGTCATCACGACGGCGTCTCCATCGATCCCTGGGTCGCCTATGAATATGCCAAGACCCGCTGGCTCTACGCCCAGTTTGGCATGGAGGAAAAAACCGAAATCGAGTTCTTCAACGGTGGCCACACCATCAATGGGCAGGGGACTTTTAACTTCCTGCACAAACAGTTGAACTGGCCCAAGCCCTAGCTCGCGCCATCACGCCAGTTCCTTTATCCAAAACGTCAATGTCTTTGGAGATTCGGTCTCTTCACCGATCTCCTTCCACACAAACGTCGCCTGCAGCTCCGGATGCTTTTCATAACCCTGATTGCCCCAAAACTTGTCGAGCGGCCGATAGCCCTGCGGGCGCTGAGGATGCTCGGCAGGGCGGTCCACCGCGCAGAACGTGCTGCATTTCATGCCCAGCTTTCGAGCGTGGGCTTCACGTCGTACGAAGAACTCTTTGCCAATGCCTTGGCCTCGATAGGCGGGCAGCAGGATCGATTCACCGAAGTAGCAGATGGTGGAGAGATCGTAATCAGCCTGCACGAACGCCGCTTGAAATTCAGGCCCTTCATCAACCATTGGCAGGCACGTCGTCGCTCCCACCACCCGCTCCTCATCAAACACCAGCACCACCAGACTGCCGCTGGACCTCACATAGGTTCCAAGATACTCACGCTCATGCTCCAGTGTGCCGGCATACAGATAGGGATACTCATGAAACACCGCGATGCGCAGTTCACCCAGCGCATCGAGATGCGGTGCCAGTTCAGCACCATGGAAGTTTTGCAGGCGCAGCATGCTTAGAGGGACGAGTTGGAAGTGATAAACTGGTTCGCCATGTCGCGGATCCTGAGGCGCATGTTGGCCAGTCCGTTCAAACGCGTGGGCGAAAGCATTTTGGTGAAACCACATGCTTCCCACATACGAGGCTCGACCGCAGCGACTTCGGAAGGTTCGGCGTCGGTGTACAATTCGCACAGCAGCGCGGCGAGACCTTTCACCATGGGGGATTCGGCATCGCAGAGGAAGCGTGTGCGGCCATTCACGAGCTCACCATGCAGCCAGACGCGCGAGACGCAGCCGGGCACAAGATTTGCTTCAGTTTTTTGCGCCTCATTCAGTTTCACCGCATGCCCGCGCATGACGACGGCGTTCAGACGTTCATGCGGGTCGTGAATGATGTTCAGGTCGTCGATGAGCGACTGCTGTTTTTCATCAAGGCTCATTTCAGCTTCGCGAGACGGCCCCGGCTCCAGTTGAGGCCCGTCTGGATGGCCTCGTCATTGGCAATTGCGGCGGCGAGTTTTTCCCAGATCGCCACGGCATTGGCAAAGGCAGCCTTGGCTTCGGTCTTTTTGCCGGCGCTCTCGCTGGTGTGACCCAGCGAGCCATAGAGTTGCGCCAGCTGGCTGGCCCACATGCGTCGCTCCGGGGTGAGGTTGTCATTGGCAGGCTGCGCCTTGATGAGTGATTCGAGAGATTCCACGGCCTGCTTCGCAATCGGAAGTGAAGCGGAAGTCTTGCCAGTGTCAGCGAGCAGTTCGGCGTATTCGCCGCGCAGTTTGGCCAGCAGAAAGCCGTAGCGCACATTCTCCTTGTCATCCGCGAGGATTTCGTTCACCAGCTCGATGGCATCTTGCTTCTTCTTGCTTGCCTCAGCCGGGTTGCCAGCATCGCGTGATAGCGAAGCAAGGGCACCGTAATTGCGGGCAAGCAGGTACTTCACCTCGCCCCACTCAGGCAGCAGACGATTGAGTTCCAGCAGGATTGGGACCGCCTGGTTGTGCGCCTCCTTGGCATCCGAGCCACTGAAATGACGACCAATCAGTTCTGCCAGTTCGGTGTAGGCCTCCGCCAGCAGCAACGCCTGGTCCTGGTTGCGCGGGCTGCTGCCGAGCACCAGCTCTCCCATGTCCTTCACGGAATCGATCAGCGTGTTGAGCGCATCCTCGACCTTGCCCGCATCACGCTGGCTGATGCCTTTGGCAAACTTGGCCCGTGCGAGGATGAATTTTTCGTCGTTGATCAGGTCGTGACCGATCATCTTGGCATCGAGAATCGTCGGCACTCGCGCCAGCGCCTGCTCGGAGTCGGCCACATCTCCATTGCGCAGCGTGCGCAGGCCATATTCTAGCCATGCACGGGCGCATTCATTCCGCGCGAGGCGGTTTTTCGGATCAGCCGCCAGGCCCTTGTCCAGATTGACCGTGGCTTCCTTGAGCAGGGTGAGGGATTCCACATGGCGGCCCTCGCGTCCGCGGATGTCGGAGAGCAGCAGGCTGTAGCGGCCCAGCCACTGCTGGTAAAGTGCGGTCTGGGCTCCTTCTCCGGTTGCTTTACGGATCAATTCAGCGGCCTGATCACGCGCCTTGGTGAGGTAAACCACCGCCTGCACGCTGTTGCGCAGCTTGAGGTGCAGCTGGCCGATGTTGCCATACGCACGCAGCCTTTCCACTCCGAGCGTGGGGGATTGTTCCAGAGCAGGGAGCCCGCGCATGCAGTAGGCCAGTGCGTCATGCAGCTGCTCCTTCTGAAAGCTGGCCTCCATCTCATTGCCCGTGGGGGTCTGCAGCAGCTGCGTGAGGAACTGGTCCACCGCGTTCTGCGAATTCTGCAGATTTTGATCCGCCACAGCCTTGGCGCTGTGCTCGTTGTCGCGCTCACTGGTCAGCAGGTCGATGCGGTTGTGAAGCGCATCACTTTCCATCTTGTGCACCTCATTGATGTTGGAGATGGTGTTTTCCGCCTTGTTCAGGTTTCGCTGGGTCCTGAAGGCGTAAACAAAGCAGAGCACGAAAATGACCAGCAGGGAAATGGCGGTGGTCTGCCACGTCAGCACCTTTTTGGCCTGCTTCTGACGCTCGCGCACGGTCTGCTCACGCGATTCTTCCAGCAGGTAGTCGCTTTCCAGCACCTCAAACTCACGCACAATCTCGCGCATGTCCGCCCAGCGCGCTGCTGGGTTCAGATCCAAGGCCCGCTCGATGATGCTGCGGCGGCGCTCCTCCCATTTGGACTGGGCCTCCTGCGGCCAGTAGATTTTAGGCTGCGCTTTGACGGCGGCCAGCAAAGCATTGCTGTTCACTTGTACGGCCAGCCCCAATGCCGCCTGCTGCTGGGCACGTTCCACCTCGCTCGCCCACATGTCCGCACCGCGCGGCAGAGTGCCGTTGAGCAGGCGATATGCCAGCACACCAAAGCTGTACACATCCCAAGACGGACCATAGCCTGCAAACACCCCATCCGGGTTTTCCGCCTGTTCGGGGCAGAGATGCACAAAGTGATCCGTCAATTCGAGATGATGAATCCCCCCCACCCAGCCCTGAGCGATGTCGGTGAGGCGGATCGAAGACTCCGCATCGTCCTCCAGCAGGATGTTCGACGGGCGCAGGTTGCCATGCGGAATGCCGTGCTTGTGCAGCCAGGAGAGGGCATCGGCGACTTCATAGATGTGGCGCCAGGCCTGCTCCGGTGGCAGGCCATTGCAGGCGGATTCCAGCGTCGGTGTCTGCCACTGACGGCGGCCATGGCTGTCCTTCGTCATCACGCCGACCAGCGGCATCACACAAAAGTAGGGCGTTCTGTCAAAACTGTAGCTTTCCACCGGCAGCACACCGCGATGGTGCGGCATCTGCTGCAAGGCGCGGAAGGCCGTCGCCAGCGCTTTGCGATTGATCGCCATCGAACTAAACACCTTCACGGCACAGGCTTTGCCGTTGGCGGACACCGCCCGGTACACGGCACCACACCGCCCGCTGCCGACTAGGTCCTGCAATTCATGTCCGGCGATTTCAGGCAGACTCATGCGTGATTCAGGTGTCTCTAGTAGGTGGTTGATGACCCCGGATGACGCGAAAACTGGACTGCAGAAGCATCACGGGCTCGTACGATGGGGGCGGAATGGGAAATCTCAAATCTCAAAATGCCGCATTGCAAAAATCGCGTGCCACCCCTGCCAGCGCAGCCATGCTGCATGTCCCCCCCCGCATGAAACCACCAAAGCCAGACCACCGCCATGAAATCGAGGCGATTTACGCCGAGCTGGAGCGTCGGCCGCTGCCCCGACAGTGCGAGATGCGCACCGGTTGCTGCCACTTCCGGCTGGCAGGTCACACCCCCATGCTCACCCGTGGGGAGGCTTTGTATGCAGCCCAGGGAGTCCGTGCCAGCGGACGCAAGGCGCTCAAACCTCATCCCGACGGCGCCTGCCCCCTGCTGGGTCGCGATGGCCGTTGCACTATCTACAAAAACCGCCCCTTTGGCTGCCGCACCCACTTTTGTGCCGAAGCCGGGGGCATGTATCCACGCAAGCACGTGGCGGATCTCATCCAGCGTCTTGAAGCTCTCGACGAACGTCTCGGCGGCAGCGGTTCCCGCCCCCTGGAATCCGCCGTGAGTGACGCCCTGGCTGAAATGTGACCTCAAGGCGCTGCGCAATCACGCGCCAGCTTCTGGCTGGCCTCGGACAGCCTCGTCAGCGCCACGGATGCCTCCTTGCCGTTGGCAGGCATGCGCAGCACCACGTATTCACCCTCCAGGCGCACAAAGCCCGCCTTGATCGTTTTGCCTTCGGTGCTGGTCCAGCTCATGATCGGTGGCAGTGATTTTTTGACCGCTGTCGGGGCCAGTTTCGGCGCATCCTTGTCAAAGCTTGCCCCTTCACTGATCCATTCCGTGATCTTTTTGATCTCCGCACCGGAAAGGTTTTCATTGGGCGGCATGTGGTTCTTGCCGTCATTGACGATGACTTCGAGGAAATGGCTTTCCGAAGGTTTCCCCGGGCGGATCTGCGCCACGTCGTTGTCAGCGATGTCCATTTTGAAGGTCTTCAGGTCGTCAAAGACAAAGCCCCCCTTCTTTTTCCCGGTTTTCTCACTGTGGCACTCATAGCAGTTCCGCTCCAGAATGGGCTGGATGTCCTTTTGGAAATCCGCCGCAAAGACGGATGAGACAGCTAGGAATGGAACGATCAGGGAAGGGCGGAGCAGGGACATGGAAGGCGCGTTTTTGAGCTCAGCAGGAACGTGCCATCCCGCTTTTCCTTAGCCAGCATCTTTTTTCCGTGGCATGTGACCCCATGCCTGAGCAACGCACCGTCACCGCAGCCACCGAACTCCTGCCTTTTCTTTTCGAAAACTGGCCGGACATGAAGCGTACGCGCCTCAAGCAGTGGCTCAAATACGGCAGCGTCCGCGTGAATGACCACGCCGTGACCCGCCACGACCACAAGCTCAAGCCCGGCGACAAGATCACCATCAAGGTGGAGCGCGCCCCGCGTGCCAATGTCAAGCCCCTGCCTGCCGGTCTCAGCATCGTGTATGAGGATGAGGCCATCATCGTGCTGAACAAAGGCGCAGGCTGGCTAACTGTGGCCACGGATTCCGGCAGTGGCCGCACCGCCTATGCCGCACTCACCGACCACGTGCGCGGCACCGATGTCCGCAACCGCGTCTGGATCGTCCATCGTCTGGATCGCGACACCTCCGGACTCATCGTTTTTGCCAAAACTGAGCCTTTCAAGCGCATCCTGCAGCAGAACTGGCACCTTTTTGACAAAACCTACCTCGCCATCACCGAAGGCGTCATCAAACGGGATTCCGGCACCCTGCGCTGCCATCTCAATGAAGAGTTCTCCCTGCGCGTCCGCAGCGTTCCGCCGGATGAGGACACCCGCGAGGCCATCACCCATTTCAAAGTGCTCAAGCGCACGCATCACACCACGCTCGTCGAGCTGAAGCTCGAAACCGGACGGCGCCACCAGATCCGTGTCCATCTTTCCGACATGGGCCATCCCATCGTGGGAGACAAGCCCTACGGTGCCACCACCGATCCCGCCAGACGCCTCGGCCTCCACTCCAGCGAGCTTCATTTCATCCATCCCGCGACCGAGGAAAAAATGGACTTCGTTCTGCCCCTGCCGGACGCTCTGGCCAAGCTGGTGTAATGGTGGGCGCTAGTTTGTTTTAAAGGTCTGTCTAAACTGGCGCTTTTTCCTAGTGTCGAGGGCCTTTTTGCTGTCGAAACGGACGGTGTCTTGGCGTATGTCAGGAGCCCTCATTCAGACGCATGTCTGAAAAAAACCTCCTTGATTTGAAAGCCGCCTCCACCCCAGCTGCCGTCTCCCATTTTTCATCTTCAGTCACTTCTCTTCAGGCCCCAGCGTTCTCGCTGCGTGTTCTGGGTCCGTGTCTGAATCGGTGTTTCATGACAGCCATCGCCTGGAGCGTCATGCTCTGCCTCAATGGCAGGCTGCAGGCTGCCAACGACCTCTACTGGGATACCAACGGCACCGCCGACGGCTCCGGTGCAGCCACCGGCACTTGGGGCAGCAGTCTCTTTTGGAACACCGATCCAGCCGGTGTTAGCAACACCTTTCAGAGCACCACAGACGGCAGCAACGATCTCCACTTTTCCGCCGGCACCAATGGCACCACTGGGACCATCACCGTCAGCGGCGCACAGTCTGCCAACGGACTCTATTTTGAAGAAGGCGCTGTCACGCTCAGCGGCGGCACCTCCATCACGCTCAGCGATGGAGCCATCATCAACAACATCACCGGCGTGATCCCCACCATTTCCACCGCGCTGATCGCCACCGGCTCCGTCACCCTCACCGGCACGCGCATCTGGCTGAACAACTCATCGTTCAACGGTGGAGGTACTCTCAATGCGAACACCTCCAACGCCACCCTGCTGGAAAACAGCGGTGCCTTGAACGGCCTCGCCACCATCAACGTCAACACCATTGGCGGTGGTCTCGACATCCGGCAGAACCTCAGCGGTTCCACCAATTATAATTACGCCTCCGGCACCACGCTGAACTTCGTCAACTCAAGCGGACTCAACACCAACATCAGCACTGCAGTCACTTCATCAGTCACCTGGCTGGGAAACATCACCATCGCCAGCGGGAAGACAGCCACCTTGAGCGCGTTTGGCACTGGCAGCATCTTCGCCATCAATGGGAACATTTCCGGAGCAGGTGGTGTGACGATCAGCGGGGCGGGTATCCTGGTGTTCTCGGGAGCCAACACCTATGCCGGAACCACGACAGTCACTGCATCCACGCTCCAGATCACGGGCGGTTCTGCCATTGCGGACACAGGGCTCGTCGCCATGAGCATCGGATCGTCCTCCAACACTTTGGATGTTCAGACCAGCGAAATCATCGGTGCGCTCAGTGGCGGCACCGCCGCATTCAGTGTGGTGAATCTTGCCACCGGGCAGACGCTGACCCTTACTTCCGGGGCCCAAAGCTACAGCGGGATTTTCACCGGCAGTGGCAGGTTGACTGTCTCGGGAGCCATCCAAACCTTGGCCAGCACCATCACTCTCACCGATCTGAACGTCACCAGCGGCGCGCTGACGCTTTCTGCGGCCAACACGATAACCAACGGCCTTTCGCTCAGCGGTGGCACCGTGCTGCTCCTCAATGCGGGTTCCGCAGGAACCAGCGCCATTCAGGCCAGCGGGGGCACTCTTCAGGTCGGCGTGGCCCGTGGCAGCTCGCTCACCTTGGCCAATGCGATCAACGTTTCTGCGGGTACCCGCACCTACCTCTCTCCGCAGGCCAATGGCGGCAGCTCCGGCACCGCTACGATCAATTTTGGCGGAACGCTCACCGTTAATGCAGGCGGCATCCTGACACTCGGTGCTCCCGGCAGCAACGCCGCCTACGGCACGGCCAATGGCGCGCTCCTCTTTGGTGCAGCCGCAACTTCTGGCACCAAGTTCCAGCTCAACGGCAACAGCTTCACCGTCACCGGCTTGCGCACGGATGCCACCACACCTGGCACTGCCACTGTGGAAAACGGCTCCACCACCGCCGCTACTCTCACCGTCTCCCTCGGCTCCGGCATCACCAACACCTATGCCGGCACCTTGCGCAATGGCGGCACCGGCGCGCTGGCCCTCACCCTCAATGGCGCGGCAGACTCTGTGCTCACTCTTTCGAGAGCCAACACCTTCACCGGAGCCACCACCGTCACCTCGGGCAGTCTCGTCCTCACCCACAGCCTCGCCTTGCAGGGCAGCACCGTCATCACGGGCGGTGCCGGCCTCGTGTTCGATGCATCCGTCGCCAGCCACACCTTCACCTTCGGCGGCCTCAGTGGCACGACCGACCTCGCGCTCACCGACAACGCCTCAGGAGCCGTGACACTCATCATCGGAAACAACGGCACATCACAAACCTATTCCGGTATCCTGAGCGGATCCGGCGCCCTCACCAAGGTGGGAGCAGGAATTCAGACTTTCAGCACCGCCCAGACTTACACGGGGGCAACGACCGTCAATGGCGGCACCTTGAAGATTCTCTTCGGCAGTGGTCCACCGACCAGCAACATCATCGATCCCGGCTCTGCCCTCATCCTTGGCGGCGGCACGTTTTTGCAGCAGCAGAGCACATCGGGGCCAAACTCCCAGACTCTGAACGGAGTGACCATCCGCGCGGGATCTTCCGTGGTGAACCAAATCCGCGTGGGAGGAGGCGTAATGCTGCTCACCCTCGGCTCTGTGACGCGTGAAACCGGTGGCACCGTGGCCTTCAGTGCCAATGGCAGCGGCACCTCGGGCATCGCCGCCACAGGAACGAACACCGCCTCCGGCATCATCGGCGGCTATGCCACTTACCTGACCACCAATGGCGGTGCCACCCTCAGCAATACCACAGACTGGGCCACCTTCAGTGGTGGCAAGATCGTCGCTCTGGGCGCTGGCTCTTACTCCAATACCGCTGCCACGACCGCGTCCACCAATCTCGACCTCACCTCCAGCCTCACCCTCAATGCCAACGTCACCGTCGGCAGCATCCGGTTCAACAATGGTACGACCCCAACGACGCTCACCCTCAACGGCACCCACACCATCGACAGCGGCGGCATTCTAGTCACCCCGACCGTCGCCGGCAATGCCACCCGCATCACCGGTGGCTCCATCACTTCTGGAAACGGCCAGGACATCATCATCATCCAAAACAACACCAGCGCCGCTCTTACTCTGGACGCCACTCTGACCGGTGCGGTCGGCCTCACCAAAAGCGGTGGCGGCCAGTTGATCCTCTCCGGCACCAATGACTACACCGGTGCCACCTATCTCAATGGCGGCACCACCAGCATCAGCAGCAATGCCAACCTCGGGGCCGTCGCCACGGGTGCCTCGGTCAATCTTAATGGCGGCACCCTCTCCGCCACCTCCTCGGTGACGCTCGACAACGGCGGCAGCGCCAAGCGCAACATCACTCTCGGCAGCAACGGTGGCACCCTCGATGTCGCTTCCGGCCAGACCCTGACCGTCAGCGGCTCTCTCAGTGGAGAAGGCGCTTTGAACAAGACAGGTGCAGGTACCTTGGTGCTCAGCGGCACCAGCACACAAACCGGCACCACCACCGTCACAGCGGGCAATCTTCAAGTGGGTGCCTCCAGCAGTGGCCAGACAGGCACTGGCCAGATCATTCTCAATGGTGCCGACGCGGTGCTTTCCGGCACAGGCCAGGTTCAAGGCACCACCACCGTCACTCAGGGCACCGTCCGGCCTGGTGACGCCGGCGGCACCGCAGTCGGGACACTGACCACCAGCGAGCTCATCTTCACCCCGGTCACCGCCACCACCGTGATCGAACTCCAGATCACGGGCTCCAGCGGAACGTCCACCCTCGCCTCTGACAAAATTCTCATTGGCGGCGCGCTCACCCTGAACGGCAACAGCAATATCGTGGTGAAGGGCGACACCTACAATCCCACCCTTGGCGACACCTTCGTGCTGCTGGACTGGAACACGGTGCTCGACACCGGCACCACCTCCGTTTTCAGCATCGGAACCAACAACCGCACGGGGGCCAACATCGGCAACGAGGGCAATCTGGACCTGCCTGATCTCAGCACTTATGGCCTCACCTGGCAGATCCTCGACTTCAGCGGCAGCGGATCGCTGACCGCGGTCGTCGTTCCTGAACCCTCCCGCGCTTTGCTCCTGCTGCTGGGAATCCTACCACTATGGATGCGCCGCAGGCGGTCCTAGGCGGCTCGTTTTTGTCGCTGCCCCCGGGGAAACCGTCTCTTTGTGGCGATTCCGCAGGAGAAAAACTGCTTGCCGTAGCTGGGGATGCCGGTAACATCGCGCCCCTTTTGCCGGGCCATGTTGGTCAGGCCAAAGGATTCAAACCAAAGCCCGTTCGACCGGATCAGCCCTTGTGGCTGAGCGTTTTGCCCCCAAAACGTGCGGAAGACAGGCCCCTTAGATACCAAATACATGTCAACACAGATCCTCGCCGAGCTCGTCGAAGCCGGAGTCCATTTCGGACATCAAACCAAGCGCTGGAACCCCAAGATGAAGAATTTCATCATGGGCACCAAAAACCAGATTCACATCCTCAACATCGAGGAAACCGTCAAGCAGATCGACACGGCCGCTGAATTCCTGGCCGACCTCGCTCGCCGCGGCAAAAAAATCCTGTTCGTCGGCTGCAAACGCCAGGCTCAGGAAGCCGTGAAGCAGGCCTCCGAAGCTTGCGGTCAGTACTATGTCAATCATCGCTGGCTGGGCGGCACTCTCACCAACATGGAGACGATCAAGAAGAGCATCGCCCGTCTCAATTACCTCGAAGAGATCGAGAGCAAGCCTGAGTTCAAGCTCATGTCCAAGAAGGAGCTTGCCGGCCTCAACCGCGAGCGTATCAAGCTTGAGCGCAACCTGCGCGGCATCCGTCACATGGGCAAGATCCCTGACGCTGTCGTCATCGTTGACTCCGCCCGCGAGCACATCGCCGTTCATGAGTCCCGCCGTCTGAAGATCCCGATCGTCGCCCTCGTGGACACGAACGCCGACCCGAACATCATCGACTACCCCATCGCCGCCAACGACGACGCCATCCGCTCCATCCGCATCATCCTGCAGAAGCTGATCGACCCCGTCATCGTCGCCACTGCTGAAGCCAAGAAGTAATCCCTTTCACCCCCCAACCGACACATGGCTGAAATCTCCGCTAAACTCGTCATGACCCTGCGTGAAAAGACCAACGCAGGCATGATGGAATGCAAAAAAGCCCTCACGGAAGCCGCCGGCGACCTTGAGAAGGCTGAAACAATCCTCCGCAAAAGCGGCACCATCAAGGCCGAGAAGAAGGCCGACCGCCAGACGAAGGAAGGCATCATCGCCTCCTACATCCACATGGCCGGCCGCATCGGTGTGCTCATCGAAGTGAATTGCGAAACCGACTTCGTCGCCCGCAATGACAACTTCCAGGCCCTCGTGAAGGACATCTCCCTCCACATCGCCGCCTCGAACCCTCGCTACCTCACGCGCGAAGACGTCCCAGCGGACCTCGTCGCCAAGGAGCGCGAGATCGGTGCCGAACTGGTCAAAGGCAAGCCCGCGAACATCGTGGACAAAATCGTGGACGGCAAAATGGAGAAATTCTATGCCGACAACTGCCTGCTCGAACAAGCCTTCATCAAAGATCCCGAAATCACCATCGCGAATCTGATCAAAGGCAAGATCACCGAGCTGGGCGAAAACCTCGTCGTGCGCCGCTTCGTGCGTTACGCCGTGGGTGAAGACCTCTAAGAGCTAGTTCCTTCAACAACTCACGAAAGGCGGTCGGCAACGACCGCCTTTTTTCTTGTTCACGCAGCAAATCCGAGAGCCTCGCACAGGTGTTTCGTGAAGGATTGCCGGATATTTAGCTTTGCTAAAATACCTAAATCATGCAAAATTTCCGTAATTGGCATATTTGCTATGAGTGGAGACCCACAATTGGCATCACAGCCTGCGTCCTGTGCGCACCCGAAATCCATCGACCTGCGGTGGTGCCTGAGAGATGGGCACCACGGGCGGCAGCTTGCCGCATGACTGAGATTTCGCATCTTCGCTGAACTTTCGGTTTCCACTGCCGCCAGTTTCCTCCATTCTGCGCGCCCGCTTTTTGCCCCCCCTTTTGCCGTGAGCCAAACCCACCCCACTGACGACCTTCGCGTCGCTGAAATCCTTCCCCTCATCCAGCCCGCTCTGCTCATGCATGAGTTCCGCCTGGGGGAGCTGGAATCCGCCTTCATCGAAGACTCGCGCAAACGTGCCGAAGCCATCCTGACTCTGAAGGATGACCGCCTCCTCGTCGTTGTCGGGCCCTGCTCAATTCACGACACCAAGTCGGCGCTCGAATACGCCCAGCACATCATTCAGGCACGCGAGAAATACGCGGCCGATCTCGAGATTGTGATGCGCGTCTATTTTGAAAAGCCGCGCACCACCGTTGGCTGGAAGGGATTCATCAACGATCCGCATCTTGACGGTACCTTCGATATTAACGCAGGCCTCCGTGGCGCACGCGATCTCCTCATCAAGCTCACCAAACGCGGCGTTCCTGCCGGCACAGAGTTCCTGGATGTGATCACCCCGCAGTACATCGCCGATGTGGTCGCCTGGGGCGCCATCGGGGCACGCACCACGGAAAGCCAGGTGCACCGCCAGCTCGCCTCCGGCCTGTCCATGCCCGTGGGATTCAAAAACGGTACCGATGGCGGCATTCAGGTCGCGCTGGATGCCATCGAGGCCGCCAAAGGCCAGCATTGCTTCCTCTCCGTGACCAAGGACGGCGTCGCCGCCATCGTGAACACCAAGGGCAACAACGCCTGCCATGTCATCCTGCGTGGTGGCAAAGCGGGGACAAATTTTGATGCCGCCTCCATCAAGACCGTTGCAGACCAACTCACCGCACGTGGCCTGCCCGCCAGCGTCATGGTGGACTGCAGCCACGGCAACAGTCTCAAGGACTACCGCAAGCAGCCCATCGCTTCTGCTTCACTGGCCGAACAAATCGCCGCAGGCAGCACCGCCATCACCGGCGTGATGATTGAAAGCCATCTCGTCGAAGGCCGCCAGGACACCAAGCCCGGCCAGCCCCTCACCTATGGCCAGAGCATCACCGATGCCTGTGTCTCCTGGGAGACCACGGTAGGGATGCTCGACGAACTCGCCGCCGCCGTCCGCACACGCCGCCGCAAATGACCTTCACTCGCGATCATCTCCAACGCCTCGCGCAAGGCCGCATCCTCGTGGTGGGAGATGTCATGCTCGATCACTTCATCTGGGGCCACGTCCGCCGCATTTCGCCGGAGGCGCCCGTCCCCATCGTGGAGGTTACCCGTGAGGAATTCTATCCCGGTGGTGCCGCCAACGTCGCCCGCAACATCTCGCCCTTCTCGCCAAACACCCATCTCATGGGCCGCGTCGGCAAGGACATGGCAGCGGACAAGCTCCGCTCCCTCCTGATCGAGGACAAGGTCGATCCCGCCCCGCTGCTGGTGCATGAAACACTGCCCACGATCTCCAAAGCACGCGTCTCCGCCCGCCAGCAGCAGATCGTTCGTGTTGATCGCGAAAAACTGCTGCCACTGACGGATGCCGAACTCATCGAGGTGGAGCAGCGCCTGCGTGATCTGGCCCCCAACCTCGACGCCATCATTCTGGAAGACTACGGCAAGGGCTTCATGACAGAGCCGCTCATGCAGCTCGTCGCGAAGATCGCCGCCGAGCACAAGCTCATCGTCACCGTCGATCCATCTCCGCGCAATCCATTGCCCTGGGCCGGCGTTTCGCTGGTGAAGCCAAACCGCCTCGAAGCCTTTGCCGCTGCCGGTCTCGAAGATCATCTGCTGACCGAAGCTCCGCTCGAAAACAACGAGCTCCTCGAAGTGGGCCGCGTGCTGCTCGCCAAATGGAACGTCGCCAGTGTCCTCGTCACCCTGGGGGAGCAGGGAATGATGCTGTTTGAGCGTGGACAGCCCCCTCATCACATCCCGACGCGTGCGCGTGAAGTTTTCGATGTTTCAGGCGCTGGCGACACCGCCATCGCCCTGCTCACACTCGCTCTCGCCAGCGGCCACAGCCTGCGCGAAGCCGCTGATATCTCGAACCACGCCAGCGGCATCGTCGTTGGCAAGCTCGGCACCGCCACATTGACGCCAGACGAGTTGCTGGCAGCCTTCTCATCCAAATGAGCACCGAATTCGCCTCTCTTTTCAAAACACATCTCAGCGAGCATCAAGACGCTATCGCCAAATTGAGTGCGATGGGTGATCAGATCGCTCCACTTGCCGCCGCCTGGCTCACCGCGCTCAAGGATGGGAAGAAAATCATCTTCTTCGGCAACGGTGGCAGCGCCGCCGATGCGCAGCATCTCGCTGCCGAACTCGTCGTGCGTTACCGCATCAACCGCCCTGCCATGGCGGGTCTCGCCTTGACCACCGACACTTCGATCCTCACGGCTCACAGCAACGATTTCGGCTACGACACTGTCTTCTCACGCCAGATCGAAGCGCTCGCTCAGCCGGGCGATGTCGTGCTCGGCATCTCCACCTCAGGCACCAGCAAAAACGTTCTTCTCGGCCTTCAGGCTGCGAACAAGCGCGGCTGTGTCACCATCGCCTTCACCGGCGAAAAAGGCGCAGATTGCGCGGCTGAAGCCAGGCTGAGTTTCAAAGCCCCCTCCTCCATCACCGCACGCGTTCAGGAATGCCACCTTCTCATCGGGCATCTCCTCTGCGATGTGGCGGAGCAAAGCTTCGCGGCGGCTTAAAGCCCGCGTTTTGCGTCCTTCATGGCCGCTGGCAGTCACATCCTCAAAACCTTCTCGCTGGCGACGACGCTGCGCGTGGTACGCCTTGTGTTGAGCTTCATGCTCACCTGCGCGCTCGCGCGTTATCTCGGTGGCAGTGGCTTTGGCCAGATAGCCGTCGCCATGGCAGCTGTGTCAGTTCTCTCGAGCATTGGCGAACTCGGCTTCGCCCGCTATACCGTCCGCGAACTCATGAAGAAGGGCACAGACCAGTCCGCCGTGCTCGGCATCACGATCACGGCCCGGTTCATCGTTTCCGCATCTCTCTTCGCCGGTCTGATCGCATGGATCGGCTGGCGCAAACCGGAAGGAACGCTGCTGCTCGTCGTTTACGGCTTGCAGTTGCTTACCAATCCCGCCACCGAAATCCTCTCCTGGCTGGAGGCTCATGGGCGTGTGTCGCAGTCCGTCATCGCCCAGTTTACCGGCTTCATCGTCAGTGCCGCCTGCATTGCGGCGGGCATCTGGTATCGGGCACCGCTGTGGTTTTTTGCCCTGACGTATGCGCTGGAAGGCTGGATCTTCATCTCCCTCTGTGCACTCGTCTTCCATCGTTGTGGCGGCAGCGTCAAATGGGGTGCCTTTCAATGCTCACGTGCGTTCGCGCTCGTCAGCCGTTCTTGGCCGGAGCTTGCCTCCCAGGCTGCGTTGATCCTGCTTTTCCGTCTCGATACCATGATGATCGAGTGGCTGCGCGGCACGGAGGAGGCCGGCATCTACGGTGCCGCCGTGCGCGTTTCTGAAATGGCCTACTTCATGCCGGGCATACTTGCCACGCTGTTTCTACCGCGGCTGATGCAGGATCGCCAGAGCACCGCCGAGCGCTTTGAAAAAAGCGTGGTCGATTACTTTTCCGCCTCCGTCATGCTCGCCTTCGCCGTGGCTGCCGGACTGCTGCTGCTCTCACCCTGGATGTCCATGGCATTCGGCACTGGATTCTCCCGCAGTTCTGAAATGCTGCGTATACATGCCTGGGCCTTCATTCCGTACGCAATTGGCATCGCCCGCACGCAGGTTCTGACAGTGGAAGACAAGCTGGCCGCAAACCTCCCTTCCGTCATTGTAGCCGTCGCAGTCAACGCCGCGTTGAACAGGCTGTGGATTCCCGCTCATGGCGGTGTCGGCGCGGCATGGGCCACGCTGGTTTCCTACACGCTGGCCTGGGTGGTGTGGACCTATCTCTCGCCTTGGCTCCGTCTGAACGTCTCAGGCCTCATGACTCGTGCGTTCATGGGCCTGCCGCGTTTCACATGGCTGCGCATGCGCTCGCTGCTGCACTCCTGATTTTTTTATGCAAAGCAGGGCTTTCATCATCTTCCTCGGCGGCATCGGCGCTGTCTATGTCATGCTGTCTGTGCTGCTCGGTGGTGGCAACACCATCGGCGCACTGGCTCAGTTTCTCTCCATCGGCTCCTTCATCCTCGCCGTTCTCCAGCCGCGGTTGGCACTTTATCTCATGGTGCTCTATGCCGGTTACAGCGACCTGCTCAAGCGCATGATGGTCTTCGACGGTCATGTCACCATGAACGACATCCTGTGGGTGCGTGCTCTTTGCCCGCTGACCCTGGCTGGTATCTGCATTGGCACCTTGGTTCGTTCACTCCACGACGGCAGCCTGCATCACAGGCGCAAGCTCGTTTCACTGCTCGTCTGCTTTCTCGGCTTCATCGTTTCCGGTGTCTCCGCTTTGCGCAGCGGCAGTGGCTTCAATGCGGCCGCCACGCAGCTTGCCGATGGCGCGGCCTACATGTTCCTGCTCTTTGTGGTTCCCTGCATCTTCCGCACTCCGGCGCAGATCATCGCCTTCATCAAATACTGCCTCATCGTCTTCATTCCCGTCGCTCTGTATGGCATCAAGCAGCAGATCTTCGGCCTCAGCGACTTCGAAATCGAATACCTGCAGTCCGGTCTCACCGTGCTCTCCAAGCATCTCGATGACGTCCGTCCCCGCCCGTTCTCCACGTTGGTGGACAGCTCTCCCTTTGGCACCACTTGCGCAGTCTGCGCCTGCCTGGCACTCTTGGTCCGCCGCCATCATCGCGATACCGGCACCCGGGCCTGGGGCGGCATGAGTTTCGTGCTTTTCGTCCTCTTCGTCGTCGCTTGCATCGCCAGCATGGCGCGTATCGCCAACCTCAACTGGATGCTGCCCATCCTGCTGCTGCCGGTGCTGCGCAGCGCACGCGGTACCGCGGCTCTCTACGCCACCGTAGCCACCATGTTCGTCACCGCCTGTATTTTTGCCCAGGAGCTGATCAATGCCGTCACCAGGCTCACGCTTTGGGCACTCGAAAACTTTGGCGGCACCGCCATCGGTGTGCAATTCTCGCGTTTCTGGACCATCTGCGACCGCCTCGACGGCATGCATGACATTGCGCACAATCCTCTCATGTGGACCATGTTTGGTTACGGCACCAAGGGTGCGGCAGATTTGCATGACGCGCACCTGGTTGCCAGCCATGATCTCATATCCAATCTGCTGCTGGAAATCGGCTGGCTGCCGCTCGGCATCCTGCTCATCATTGCGGCGTTGGCCCTCCATTCGTTTCACCGCAGCGTGCTCGGACTTCGCGGCACGCCCGTATTCAGCATCTGCCTCTGGATGGTTGGCATCCTGTTCGGTCTCCTCGTCCACAACATCTTTGCTGGTAATGTCACCTCGACTTTCCCGGTGAATTTCTTCTGCTGGTTCATCGCTGGAGGACTGAATGCCTGCATCATACATCAGGAAGGATTGCGGGTGAAAAAGCAGCTGCCGGAACAACCTCCACCCCACATGCGTCACCCTTCTTTCGCGCATGCAGCCACGTCACCGTTCAATCGAAATCTACCCTATGGCTGATTCGTCACAACTGGTCGTCCTGGCTCCTCATGCACTGTATGATTACAGTGGCAGGCCTCGTCGTTTCTTGGATGCTGTGCCCATGCCGTCCCATGGCCGTGCCATTGTCGGCGCATGGTTCCAGAATGATGAGCAGCTCGAATGCGATTACAGCCGGAAACAAGGCGGTGCTCTCCGCCGCCTCAGCGCTGCTTTCGGCCTTGTCTGGAAGCACTACGCCACCCTCCGCCGGGCGCGCATGATCTATTGCCTCAATGGCATGCACTACACGGCCCTGCTCCTGCTTTCTCGCTGCGGCCTGTTTTCCACCGCAGGAAAAATCATTCGTCGTGTCGCCTACCATGACACCGCTCTTCAACGACTCACCTCCAGCCTGCAAAATGCTTCGCCCGCCTTTCAGCTCGACTGCATCACATCCGAGCAGTTCGCCACCACAGCGCGGCAATTGGGAAGCCGCCGGGTGATTCTACGTCCGTGGAAAATCGACACCGGCTGGTTTCAGCCTCCAGACGATGTGCCAAAAACCCGCATCTTGCTCCCTGGCAACATCAGTCGTGACGAATCCATCGTTGCCCCGCTGCTGCATGGCGGTCTTTCCATCACCCGCATGGCTCGTATTCCGTCTTTGCCCCCCCGCTTTGCCAACGAGATTGCCAATCCTCGCTTTGAGCTCGTCATGAACGCCTCGCATCGTGAGTACCTGGAGCATCTGCATGCGGCTCCCATGGTGCTGCTCCCCATTGTGCCCTGTGATAATCCTGCGGGACTCACCGCCGCGATGGAAGCCATCTCCGCCGGTGTGCCAGTACTCGCCAATCACAGCATGGGTCTCACCGAGCTCTTTTCAGAGTGCCACTATCCCGTGCCTATGCTCCACAATCTCGATCCAGATGCCTGGGCGCGGGCGTGTCATCAAATCGAAGACCAGCGCGACTCTCCCGACTTCCTTGCCGCTCTGGAAAACTCACGTCAGCTGCTCCTCAAACGCCACAGCATCCTGCCTGCGGGCGAAGATTGGGAGCAAATTTTCGCCGAGGCATCTACCGCTGATTCTTCCATCTCTGAAGCTGCTTTCGGCGCGGCCTCATCCCCTGCATGAGACCCGGCCTCCTGCTCATCGGCCATACCTACGCCGCTCTCGAAAATCGCAAGAAGTTGCAGGCGCTCGCCGCACATTTCGACCTCGTCTGCGTCACCTCCACCCGCGAGCAGCACTTGGTGCTTGGTCGCCCTTCGTCCGACTTCGACAACGACTCCGACGCCCCCGCGCGCAACTACCAGCTCATCCGCCTGCCGCGCTCGGGTCAAACCAGCACCACCTTTCACTACTCAGGCCTCGCCGCGGTTATGCGTTCGAGACGTTTCGATGTGGTGCTCGTCGAAAATGAACCCTGGGCCCGTGTCTGCTTGCAGGCACGATTTTTGAAATCCTTCTTCCAAGCTCACGCATTGTTCGGTGAATTTACCTGGGAGAACGTCGAGCGCCCCGGCTGGAAGGGATTCATGCTCGCTCCCATCTATCGGGCCATGACCGCCACGACCGACTTCATCATCGCCGGCAATCAGGCCGCGTCACAGCTTGTGCAGAAGCATGGCGCGCGCGCAGACGAAGTGCTCGTCGCTCCGCAGCTCGGCGTCGATCTCGACAATCATCAGCCCGCTGCATCTGCCGAGCGCGCAGCGCTGCGCCAGGACTGCGGACTGCCCGCTGACGCTTTCATCGTCGGCTACTGCGGTCGATTGACCGAAGAAAAAGGCCTCCATGAGCTGCTGCAAGCCTGCGATGCCTTGCAGAACGTCCATCTCGCCATTCTCGGTTCTGGCAGGCTCGAATCCTGGCTCAAGGAACAGCAGCAAACTCGGCCATGGCTGCATCTGCTGCCGCCACGTCCGCATTTCGAAATCCCCGCTTTCCTGCGCTGCCTGAATGTCTTCGTGCTTGCCAGCAAACCAGTGCGCACCATGCAGCTCTGCTGGGAGGAGCAGTTCGGCCATGTCCTCATCGAAGCCATGGCCTGCGGCGTCGCCACCATAGGCTCCAGCAGCGGTGCCATCCCCGAAGTCATCGGTCACGACGAGGCCATTTTTCCTCATGGCGATGCCACTGCGCTCGCCGGTCGCATTCGTGCCATGATGAATGATTCCACCATCGCTCAGAGCCAGCTCGATCGCACCCGCAGGCTCTACACCCATGACGCCGTCGCTGCACAGTGGGCCGCCTTCATCCAGCACCAGCTCGCCGCATGAGCAGTTATCGGGACATCCTCTATCGCAACTACTCCGCCTCTTTTGAAGGCCAAAAAGCCTTCGATGCCGGCATGCAGCACGATCAATACGAGGCCACCTACACTCACCTGCCTTCGGATCGCAGTTCCAGCATCGTGGATCTCGGCTGTGGTAAAGGCGAGTGGATCGCCTGGATTTCATCCAAAGGTTTCACCCAGCTGACCGGTGTTGATCTATCGCCCTCAGATCTCGCCATCGCCCGGGAAAACAATCCCAACCGCAAATGGGTCGAGGAAAACGTCATCACCTTCCTCGAATCACACACTGAAGCCTTCGATCTCCTGCATGCGAAGGACATCATCGAGCACTTCACCAAAGACGAGTTCATCCGCTTCCTGACTGCCGCCAGAAACGCGCTCAAGCCCGGTGGGAAATTGTGGATGATCACCTTCAATGCTCAGAGCCCCATGTCCTCCGTCACACGCTACGGTGACTTCACGCATGAGACCGGCCACACGCCCAGCAGCCTGGCCCAGTGCCTCCGGTCTTGCGGCTTTGCTGAGATCCGAGTCACCGGCTTGCATTACTGCTCATCCAGCCTCGGCGGCCGTTTGCGCGCCCTGCTTGGCACCTTCATTTACGGCTGCTGCCGCGTGCTCATCCAGCTTCGCCATGGCAAAGGACCGCAGACTCCTGGCATCGATCGCATGACGGCCAGTCCAGATCTCTTTGTCGAAGCGGTGAAAGCCTGATCGCATGCATCAAAAGCTCTCCAACGTTCTTTGCGGCCTCCGTACCATCACCCAGTTCGACCGGATTTTTTTCACGCTCTGCCAGCGACTGCTCGGCAGAAAGCTTGGCTGGACAATCTATGCGAAGGGCCGCCTTAAGTTCCTGGTCGATCATCTTGCCGGTGATCAAAGCGGAACCCGCGACTGCATTGCTGGCCCCATGTATCGGGAGCTTTTCAAGGAAATGCAGTTGCCGCGTCAGTTACGATTGCTGGACCTCGGTGCCAATGGCGGCGGTTTCCCTCTGCTCTGCCTCGACCTCGGCTTCGAATTCTCCGCCCTCACCTGTGTCGAGGTCAATCCCTTCACTCATTCCCGGCTCTCTCTCAATATCAGGCAAAACATCGGGCTTCGTCCAAAGCTCCTGAACGTTGCCATCGGCGGTCATCCGCGTGAACTCACGCTTTCATTTCCATCAGGTGGCACCGGTTTTTCTATCTATGGCGCGGCGGATGGCACCGCGAATGAGAATGCGCTTATCGAGGTGCTTACGCTGGATGAAATCATGCATCGCGGCTTCGGTGATGAAGCCGTGGATCTCTGCAAGATGGACGTCGAAGGCGCTGAGTACGAAGTCTTGCTCGGTGACTCCGCCGACAGCCTGCACCATGTTCACTACCTCGTCATCGAAATCCACGCGGTGGAGTCTGCCAGGCAGGACGCACTCCTCAGAAAGCTCAAGACCCAGGGTTTTGAACGCATCAAAACCTCAACCGCCTGCGATGACGTTCATCTGTTCGTCAATCGGCAGTGGACGGACTCAAGCCGCAGCTAATCGCGTTTCGATCCTCCGATGCACCTCGTCCACGCTCCAGCGGTCCATGCAGGCCATCGGCCGCTCCTTGTTCTGGCAGGCATTCACCGGGTGCGAAAGCAGGTCACACGGCTGGCAGGCCAGCTTGGGATCACGCAAAATATCAAAACCATCCGTATGCCAGGGCGGATCCCAGTTGGCAGTCGAAGGACCGTTGAAGATTGTTCCAGGAACACCGAGCGCCGAGGCAATGTTCATCGGACCCGAGTTGTTCCCGATGAAGTGCTTCGCGCCCGCCATCACGCGCACCAACTCATCCAGAGATCCAGGTTTCATTCTTCTCACCTGCGGCTTCAGCTTGTCCTCCCCGGCTTCACCCTGTTCAAACCAAGTCACCGCGTGCTGGGCAGACAGCCGGTTTGCCAGCTCGATGCCGCGTTCCAGCGGCCAGCGCTTGTAGGCGCGGCTCGCACCCGCATGCATCACCACCGATCCATGTTCTTCACGGCCAAAGGCGCTCAAGTCCGGGGGAGGCATTTTTTCTGGCAAAGCAGGCAGCTCCAGATGGCGGATCAGCGCCTGGGCGATGCGCCAGTTATGGATTGCCACATGTTCCTCACCTTCGGAAGGCAGACGAAGATTCAGGAGCGCATTCAGCTTCACCCGCTCGGACAGCGGTCCGGCTACCGCACGGGTGCCGCTGAACCTTGCTAGGAAATGAGCCACACTTCCCTGATCACTGCCGAGCAGGCATGCGTCCGGCTTGAGGCTTCGAATTTCCCGCCAAAAATGCCACAGGCGCGCGGGATGCCGCCAGGCACCATTAAACTCAGCCGTTTCGTAAGTGTGGACTTCCACTTCAGGGCAGCAGACTTCATACAATCTAGCCGCTGTCGGACTCGTCAGCACCACAATGTGCCAGTCCGGATGCGCCTCCACAAGTGACTGCACGACAGGCAGGTACACGACGTTGTCGCCGAGTTGGTTCACTTTGGAAATGAGCAGTGTCTTGAGCATTGAATGTTTTGACAGGCTTGTCCTGGAATCCATTTCGACTTGAATCCTATCCCAATGATTCAGCCTGACTGTCTTGGATGCGACCCCATGGCCCATCATAGCATCTACGAGACTTCTACCATCGCACCGCTGACTTTTGCCTTCAATGAAATTCAAGAATGGAAGGAGCAGTTAAAGAAATCGCTGACCATGCCAGGCGTTGACGATTCTTTTCACGGTTCCTTTCTCCAGCAATCATCATGAGTCGTTTACGCAGATCATCGTGGCTCGTGCTGGCTCTGCTGGCAGCCTGTGGCTTGCTCCTGATTGCTTTTCAGCCTTACGCGGCCGGTTACGGTCACTTCCGCCGGACGATTCTCTCCGAACTCCTCATGCAGTGGAAGGACCCGACCTGGCAGCATGGCGCATTGCTGCCGCTCATTGTCGGCTTTCTGCTCTGGCGGCGTCAAAATGAGGTGGCGCAGCTTCCAGCCTCTTCTAGCCGCTCAGGGTTGGCGCTGATCCTCTTCGCTTTGTTCTTCTACTTTGCCGGATTTCGCGCCAACAACTTCTACTGCGGCTACTTGGGCATCATGACTTTGATTGCAGGCACATCGCTGTGGCTGGAAGGCGCTCAGCGCAGCCGCGCGAGATTGTTCGCCTGGCTGATGCTCGGGCTCATGTGGCCGCTGCCCTTTTTGGAGGAAAGCATCGGCTACCAGATGCGGCTCCTCATGGTGAAGTCGACAGGCTTTGTCCTCAATGCCGTGGGCGTCGATTCCCTCGTCTCCGGCACCGCTCTGCAATCCATGCCCAACATCGACTTGGGCCGCAAGGCGGGCGATTTGTTCAGCGTTGGCATCGCCGCGCCGTGCTCTGGCATGCGTTCACTGTTTGCGCTGCTCGTCGTCGGTGCGCTGTTCAGCTATTTCCGCCAGCGTGTCATGTGGCGCAGGTTTGCACTGTTCAGCATGATTCTGCCCATCGCCATCGTGGCAAACATGACGCGCATCCTGGTCCTGATCTTCACGGCCATGGTCTTCGGGCAGCAGTGGGCCATTGGCGATGCCGAGAAGGAAGTGTCCGTCTTCCACGAATTCACTGGCATCGTGGTCTTCCTCGTGGCGCTGCTTCTGCTGCAGCTCGCCTCCTGGTTGCTGGATCGCTCGTGCGGCGGACCGGGCTTCAAAAACTCGCGCACTGTCTCACGTCAGGTGGTTGCCCCTGTCTTATGATTGCTCGTGCTTTCATTCTTCTGCTGCTCTGCGGCATGACGTCGTTGCTCTGCCAGTTTTCGCCCGCGATGAAAGGCGGCGATGAATCAGGCGTGCTGGCCGAGCTGCCCATGGTCGCAGGTGATTTCGTCGGCGAGAGCGAAGCGCCAGGCGAGCAGGAAATCGCATTGCTCCCCAGTGATACGATCATCGTCAAACGTGCGTATCGCACACCTGGACGATCCGTTGGAAGTCGCGATCTCGTCCAGGCGTCGCTCGTCATTGCAGGCAATGACAGCCGCAGTATCCACCGCCCTGAGGTCTGCCTCGATGGCCAGGGGTGGACGGTCACCGACTCCCGCGTGCGCGAGGTCAGGCTGCTCTCCGGCGAAGCTTTGCAGGTGCGCGACCTCGCCATTGTGCGCGAAGTGCTGCTCGGCAACGGCAAAAAACTGCCGCTGCGCGCTCACTATATCTATTGGTTCGTTGGCGCGGATGTCACCACTCCGAGTAATCTGGAGCGTCAGCTTCTGAGTTTCCGCGACAACATTTTGCATAATATCAACCACCGCTGGGCCTATCCCTCCGTCATGGCCTGGGTCACAGAAGGCATGTCGCCTGAGAAAACGGGCCAGCGCATGCGCAGTGATGAAGAAACGATCACGATGCTGCTCAATCTTGTGCGCACTCTGGCGCCGAAGTTTCAAAAAAATCTCATGCCTCGCTCATGAAGCAGACCCTCATCCATCACATTTGGCGGCTGATCTTCAAAACCTTCCGCAAAAAGCGCTTCGCTCAGTTTGTGGACCGTATTCAGCCGCAGCCGCATGAGCGCATTCTCGATATCGGCGGCTATCCGGCCACTTGGGAAGGGCATGAGCAGATCGCTGCGGAGATTCATATCGTCAATGTCCACGAAATCACCCCGCCTGCCAATCCGGGGCGTTTTCGTTTCCAGGTCGCAGATGGCTGCGCCCTGCCATTTGCAGACCAATCCTTCGACATCGTTTTTTCCAACAGCGTCATTGAGCATGTGGGTGATTTTGAACGTCAAAAAGCCTTCGCCGCTGAGGTGATTCGCACAGGCAGGCGCTTGTGGGTGCAGACACCGGCGCAGGAGTTTTGGATCGAGCCGCACTTCATGACCCCCTTCATTCACTGGCTGCCAAAATCCTGGCAGCATCGTCTCACGCGCAACTTCAGCGTCTGGGGTTGGCTCACCCGTCCAAATGCACAGCAGGTCGCCGCATTCATCGGCGACATCCGCCTCCTCACCCATGCGGAAATGGTGCAGCTCTTTCCTGGCTGCGAGATTTTCCGCGAGAAGGTCTGCTTCGGCCTCTTCACCAAGAGTTACATCGCCGTAAAAACTTTATGATCGACCGTCTTATTCATCATCTACAACCATTGGGACGCGTCGCCGTCGCCTATTCGGGAGGTGTTGATAGCACACTGGTGCTCAAGGCCTCGCTTGATGCGCTCGGCGCTGAAAACGTCATCGCCCTTCTCGCCGTGTCACCCAGCCTGCCGCAAAGCGAAAAAGACGAGGCCATCGCACTTGCTCAACAGCTCGGTGCCCGCCTCGAACTCCTGCCGACCGCAGAAGTGAACGATCCCTCCTATCAGGCCAATGCACCCAATCGCTGCTACTTCTGCAAAGACCATGTCTACCGCGCCCTACGTCAGTTCGCAGAGCAGAACGGCATCGACCACGTGCTTGATGGCATGAATGCCGAGGACACGCTTGACGTTCGCCCCGGTCGCGCCGCCGCACGTGAACTGCATATCCTCAGTCCGTTGCACGACCTCGGTTTCAGCAAACAGGACGTGCGTCACTTCGCCAAGGCCCTCGGTTTGCCTAATTGGGACAAACCCGCCGCCGCCTGCCTCGCCTCCCGCGTACCGTATGGCACGAGCGTCACACCAAAACTGCTCTCGCAGATTGAGCAGGCCGAGGCTGCACTCTTTGACCTCGGTTTCCGTGAACTTCGCGTGCGCCATCATGGCGATGTCGCCCGCCTTGAAGTGCCCGAGGCCGATCTGCTGCGCGCCTTGCAGCATCGCGAGGCCATCACCACAGCTCTGCGTACCACCGGTTACACCTACATCACCCTTGATCTCGCCGGGTTGCGCTCCGGCAGCATGAACGAAGTGCTCAAAGCCCGCTCCGCATGAACGAATCCAAACTGGCCGACCTCCTCGCTCAAGTCAGCGCTGGCACATTGCCTCCTGACCAGGCATTGGAACGCCTTCGCACCCTTCCGTTTGCCGAATCAGGTCAGGTGCTGGCCGATACGCATCGCATGATCCGTCAGGGCTTTCCTGAAGCCGTGTATGCCGAAGGGAAAACTCTCACCCAGACCACGGATGCCCTCACCGCCCTCGTCGCTGCTCATGGGGGTGCGCTCGCCACCCGGGTAACATCCGAAGTCGCCTCATCGCTGCTGCAGCGTTTTCCCACCGGCAGCTATGACAGCGTTTCTCGCCTCTATCGCATCGGTCAGATGAGCGCCTCCTTTTCCTCCGCGCCTGTGGCGGTCGTGTGTGCCGGCACCTCAGATTTGCCGGTTGCCGAAGAAGCCGCGCAGACCCTGGAATTCGCGGGCGCAAAAGTGAACCGCTTCACCGATGTAGGTGTCGCCGGACTCCATCGCGTGCTCGCACGTCTCGATGATTTACGGGCCGCGAGCATCGTCATTGCCATCGCCGGCATGGAGGGCGCGCTGCCCAGCGTCCTCGGTGGCCTCGTCGCAGCCCCGGTGATCGCGGTACCCACCAGCGTCGGTTATGGTGCCAATCTCCATGGCATCTCCGCCCTTCTCAGCATGCTCAACTCCTGTGCCAGCGGACTCACCGTTGTGAACATCGACAATGGTTTTGGTGCCGCTGTTGCTGCGCTGCGTATTCTGAACATGCAGCCGAAGGCTTGATCATGTCCCTTGAAGACGCCCTTTATCCGTTGCTCAAACTCTATGAGGCAGCACCTCAGCTCGTGAAGTCGCTGGCAGGACGGGCATATCGAGCGATCCCGCCATCCCTGCGTTATGGTCCGTCCTACACTCGATTTCAAAACGAAGCACGCGAGGTTGAGACATGGGATGCGGAGACTATCCAACGCTATCAGATCAAAGCATTACGCGAGTCTCTGATGGCGGCAGCGAAGGCCCCATTTTATGCGGAACGCTTTGCAGCAAGTGGCGTCGATCCAGCGAAGTTCGAAACGCTGGAACAGCTAGCCGATTATCCACTGCTGACAAAGCAGGATGTGGTTTTACAGCGTGAGCAAATGGTCAATCCAGAGTTCGATGCAAAGCAGCGGCTCTACATCACCACAGGCGGATCAAGCGGCGTGCCAGTCGGATTTTATCTGCACAAAGGCGTGAGCCGTCCGAAGGAGCAGGCCTATCTGGAGGCGCAGTGGTCACGGCGCGGTTATCGCACTGGAGATCGCGTGGCCGTCATTCGTGGGAGCGTCACCTCCAGCAAAGCCGGTGGTGCCATCAGTTATTACGACGCCACACGAAACTGGCTCATTCTCTCCTCCTATCACCTCACGCTTGAGCGCCTGCCCGAGTATGTGGCCGCATTGAACCGCTTCCGTCCTCAGCACCTCCATGCCTATCCCAGCGCAGCACTGATGCTCGCGCGCGGACTGGAGCAGACAGGCCTGAAGCTCGACTTCAAGCTGACCTCCCTTCTTTGCGGCTCAGAAAAGCTCACCGCAGAATCCCAGCAATATCTGGAGCACTTTTTCAAAGCACCCGTATTTCACTGGTATGGTCACAGCGAACGCGTCGTTCTCGCCGCACAGACCCGCACCTCCAATCATCTCCATTTCTGGCCCACGTACGGCTTCGTGGAGTTCGGCAATCCAGATGCCGAAGGAAACCAAGAAATCATCGGCACCTCCTTTCACAATCACGTCATGCCGTTGATCCGGTATCGCACTGGAGATTATGCGAAAATCACAGATGGCGTGGCTTCTGAAATCGTTGGTCGCGATTACGAATACCTCGTCAGCGCCTCCGGCCGCCGCATCTCGCTCACCGCGATCAACATGCACGACCGCATTTTCGACGGCCTGCTGGCCGTCCAGTTCTTCCAAGCGCAAGCAGGCGTGGTGGAATGTCGCTTTCAACCCGGCCCGCAATGGAAAGGCAACCTGGAGGCGATAAAGACAGGCTTGTCACAAAAGCTGGGCGACGACTTCACGCTCACTTTGCAGCAGGTATCGGAAGTGGAGAAGACTAGCGCTGGCAAGCACAAGTGGCTGGTGACCCATTTAAAATCGTGAATTGAAAAGCTCATTGATGAAACAACTCGCCCAATACCAAGACGGACGCCTCGAATTGCAGGACGTCCCTGCACCTGTGCCACCGCCGGGAGGCATCTTGGTGCAAACGACCTGTTCAGTGATCTCGCCCGGCACGGAACGCATGAAGGTGGAGCAGGCCCGGATGTCGCTTCTGCAAAAGGCCAAGGCGCGGCCGGATCAGGTCAAGAAAGTGATCGATACAGCGAAGACCCTCGGCTGGAAAGCCGCCCTGCAAAAGGTGCGCAACCGTCTCGAATCACCAACCCCTCTGGGCTACTCAGCGGCGGGAATCGTGGTGGCGGTGGATGAACTGAACTCACGTTTTCATGTGGGCGATCGCGTGGCCTGCGGCGGTGCGGAGTGTGCCTTTCATGCCGAGATGATCGCAGTGCCAGATCTGCTGGCGGCACCGATTCCCAACGGCGTTGAAGACTGGCAGGCAGCCTATACCACGCTCGGATCGATCTCCATGGAAGCCGTGCGCCAAAGCGGAGCGCGACTTGGCGAGCGTGTGCTCGTGCTGGGGCAGGGGCTCGTCGGCCTGCTTGCAACGAGTCTGCTAAAGGCCTCCGGTGCACGCGTGATGAGCGCGGACTTTTTCGCAGATCGTCTGCAAACCTCACTCGCCATGGGGGCAGAGCGCATTGTGAATCCAACACAATCAAAGCTCGAAGACGAGGTGCGCGCATGGACAGATGGTCACGGCGTTGACGCAGTCTTGCTTTGTGTCGGCGGCAAAGGCCGCGATGCAGCGGACACTGCTATTTCATGCCTGCGTGATCGTGGTGTCATGGTCATTGTGGGCATCTACGATGCGGAGCTGTCCTGGAAGACCGCCTACATGAAGGACATCCAGGTGCGTTACTCGCGCAGCTATGGCCCGGGCCGCTACGATCCACAGTATGAATGGGGCGGGCAGGATTATCCCATCGGCCACGTGCGCTGGACCGAAAACCGAAACTTCGAAGCATGCCTGGAACTGATGCGCACAGGTCAGTTGGATTTAAGTCCAGTGACCACACGCAGGGTGAAATTTGGAGATGTGCTCGGAATTTACGACAAGCTCGAGAGCGAACTTGGTGTGGTGATCGAGTATTGTAGTCCCGGCTTTAGCCGGTCTGGAAACGGGGAACCCAAAGCAACATCAGAGTTTTCCAATCTCCCAAAGACAGCTCTGCAATCAACCGTCGGAATCCTCGATGTCATCGGTGCAGGCAATTTCGCGCGCACGATGCTGCTCCCTCATGTGAAAGGGAAAATCGCCCTCGGCACAATCGTGAATGCCACGGGTCTCTCAACACGCCATGTGAAGGAGAAGTTTGGTTTCAAGCACGCAGCAACAGATGCTGCCAAAGTATTCGATGATCACGAGGCCACCGCAGTGATGATAGGCACCCGCCATCATCTTCATGCACCGCTGGTGCTGAAAGCCCTGCAAGCCGGTAAGCAGGTGTTTGTCGAAAAACCACTCTGTCTGACATGTGAGGAACTAACCTGGATCGACACAGCCATGCTCGAATCAAAGGGCAGCGTGATGGTGGGTTTCAACCGGCGCTTCGCCCCAGCCACAGTGGCAATGATGGAAGTCCTGAGAACGGTCTCTGGCCCAAAGACACTCTCATTTCAAGTCAACGCAGGTGTGCTCGCGCCAGACCATTGGTATGCGAATGTCGCCGAAAGTGGCGGACGCGTCCTTGGTGAGGCCTGTCACTTTTTTGACTTTGCCTGCCACGTCCTCGGCAAGCCGGTGAAAGTCACCGCGCAGGCGATAGGCCGGCCCAAGGTGCCAGATTCAGTCACGGCACAGATCGAATTTGCAGACGGATCGTCGGCGCAGGTGATTTACTCCGCTGAAGGTGACTCTGCCTTTCCGAAGGAAACTTTTCGTGTGTTCGCGAGTGGGGTGGTATGTGAGTGCGAGAACTTCATGAAGCTGTCGATCTTCAAACAGCGCAAAGAGACCGTGAAAAAATTCGCCTCAAAGGGGCACGCCGAAGAAATGGCGGCATGGCTCGCCTTCTTGAAGGACGGAGCACCACATCCGCTGCCCTATGAACAAGCGCGGCAGAGCATGCGCCTGACATTCGCAGTGCTGGAGTCCATTCGCGAAGGGCGAAGCATCGCATTGTGATGAGCCTGGGCTGGTACATGCAGCGCTTGCGCGCGATGAGTGTGAGCGAGATCGCTCGTCGAGTGGCTGAGCGCCTGGGACGGCGAAGCGAGATTGCGAGCCTCCGGCGCATCTCGCGCAAACCATGGGTCGGCACATTCGCGGATGTTCCCAAACTACCCTGGCGCGATCGTGTCCCGCCCGAACTTCGCAAACAGCTGGCCGCAGATGCTGAAAAGCTGATACGTGGCGAATGGGAACTGTTTGGCTGGAAGACCGTCGAGGTGGGCGCACCGCCATGCTGGCACCGCGATGCGACACTCGGTGTCGTGATTGATCCAGCCATCCCCGCGCGAATGCTCAATCATCGCCATCTGGAGCACGATGCAGACGCACGCGCCATCTGGGAGATCAATCGCTGGAGCGAAATGACGCGCATGGCCATGCACAGCGCACTGAATGGTGATGTGCATGCGATCCGCGGCTCCCAACTCTGGCTGGAGGATTGGTGTGACCGCAATCTACCGGGACTTGGGATCAACTGGACAAGCCCTTTGGAAGCAGGGCTGCGACTGATGAACTTCTGCTGGTTCGATGCACTGGTGCGCGGCTGCAATGATCCCGAACTGGCCCGCAGGCAGGATGATCTGACCGCCCGCATCGTTCCTACCCACGCGTGGTGGATCTGGCACCGTCGTTCGTTCGGCTCCTCAGCAAACAATCATCTCATCGGCGAACTGAGTGCGCTCGTTCTGGCGCTTGCGCGCTGGCCATCACTGTCCCGCATGACCCGACCCATGCAGCACGTGGTGCAGCTTCTGGAGCACGAAATTTTACAGCAGTTCGCCACCGATGGCGGCAACAAAGAGCAGGCCTTGCATTACCACTTGTTTGCCTGGGAAATGTGCTGGCACGCAGGTATGGCGGCAGGTGGGTTCACGCCGGAAGTGCAGCAGCGTTTGACCCAGTCGGCACAATACTTCGTTGATGTCGTCGAATCACCCGAGTGCTGGGATTTTGGCGACTCAGATGATGCGCAGGTGCTACCATTGCCGCTGAAACGTACCAATGCAGCCGCAGAATTTCGCGGCTGGTTTCTCAATAGAGCAAACGGTGCAGTGCTGCGTTTCTGGCTGGGCGAGCCCCCCAAAGGCGTTAAAGCAGCCATGCGCAGCAAGTGGCTCACGCATGAGCAAAGCGGGCAGGCAGTCTGGCGTGACGCGCGCTGGACGGTCCGGGCAGATGCCTCCCCCCTCGGTCTGGGCAGCATGGCGGCTCATGGCCACCTCGATGCACTGCATGTGTCTCTGTGGTTTGAGCAGCACGCACTCATCATCGATCCTGGAACGGGCGCTTATTACAACAACCCGGCACTGCGGACGAGACTGGCGTCATGGGACGCACACAATGGACCCGTGCCAGTCTCCGGCCGCTCTTCTCCCCGGCGCATGGGGCCGTTCTTATGGGCCAGACATCACGAGAAGCCGGGACTCGAAATCAACGGCGAAATTTGCTTAATGAGCTTTGTCAGTGAAGGGCTTCGAACCCAGCGTGCTGTCCATGTCACTCAGGATTATGTGGAGATCTGTGACGATGTCGGCCTTTCAGCCCCGCATGTGGTGACGTGGCAGCTTGCACCCGGCTGGCGCATCGAGCATGAACGCAAGAACGGTTTCGTCTGCCATCACGCTGAATCCATTCCCGTGCATGCGACGCTGAATGGCGATGCCATTGAGCAATGGGAAATCGTGGAGCGTGAGGCTTCGCCGCACTTTCGTGAACTCATGACGACCCAAGCGGTAAAGATCACCTTTCGCGGCACGCTGACGACGATCTGGCGCAAGTCGGACTGACGGCTCTCTCCATTTTAAATAAGCACAAGGCGCGGGATCTTTTCCCGCGCCTTTTTGTTTTCAGTTCACGGCTTCAATTCCACCGCCTTGTAGCAGCGATGTTCGAGCAGAGATGGCAGCAGTCCTTTGACCTCAGGGCGCATCAGATACGAATGCGTGGACCAATAGATCGGCAGCATCGGGGCCTCATTGAGCATGAGGGTTTCGGCCTCATTGAGAATCTGCAGACGTTTGGCGACATCGCCTTCCTGAAAGCTTTGATGGATGAGTTCATCGTAGCGTTTGTTGCTCCAGCCCGTGTTGTTGTTGCCGTCCCCGGTCTGCCAGATGGCGAGGAAAGTCGAAGGGTCGAGATAATCACCCACCCAGCCAAAGCGGGCGATTTGATAGTCCAGCTTGCGTTGCGATTCGATGTACACACCCCAGTCCTGGTTCAGCACGCCCGCAGGAATATGAAGATGCTCCTTCCACATCGCCTGTACCGCTTCGGCCAGCGCGCGATGCGACTCGCTCGTGTTGATGAGGATGTCGAACGCAGGAAAGCCTTTCCCCTCTGGAAATCCTGCCTCAGCAAGCAGCCGGCGTGCTTCAGCGGGGTCAAAGCGCATGATGTTGGGTACATGGTAGTCAGGGTTGCAGCCGGGAGGAGTCAGGCCTGTGGCCGGCTGCTGTCCCGCACGGAGAATGTTCCGCGTGATGCTCTCACGATCGATGGCCAGAGCCAGCGCGCGCCGCACCAGCGCATTGTCGAAGGGCTTCTTCGTGGTGTTGCAGCGGTACATGTAAACGCTGAGCAGCGGATCGTTGTGATAGTACGGTGACTTGCTCTCGCGATACGCAGGGATCTTGGACAGCGGCATCGTCAGCGTCACGTGAAGCTGCCCGTCGTTGAAGGCGCGCTCCTCAGTCGTGTCACTGGAGATGGGCAGGAACACAATGCCGTTGAGTTTGACCGTGGCGGCGTCCCAGTAATGCGGGTTGCGCTCGACTTCGAGGGCTTGATTGACCTCCCAGCTTTTGAGTTTGAAGGGGCCGTTGCAGACCATGTTCGCTGGCCGTGTCCAGCGTGTGTTGCGGTCGGTCATGTTACCAAATTTTTCGATGGCATGCTTCGGCAGGGGGAACCACGCGTAATGTTTGATCATGCTGAGCAGATAGGGCGCTGGTCCTTTCAGCGTGATTTGCAGCGTGAGCGGATCGAGCGCCTTCACTCCTACCCGTGAGAAATCCTTGATCTTGCCGGTGTGGTACTCCTCGGCGTTGAGCATGGGGTAAAGCATGTTTGCATAATCAGCGCCCAGCTTTGCAGTCAGGATGCGCTGGTACGAGTAAAGGAAATCAGCAGCGGTCAGCGGCGTTCCATCGCTCCACTTGCCTTTTGGCTGCAGTTTGAAAGTCCAGACGGTGAAGTTTTCAGCGCTCCATGAAGCGGCGGCTCCAGGTGCATCCCCATCAGGATTGTCAGGCGCCGGGGCGATAAGGCCTTCAAAGAGCGAATGAAAAATCATATGCTCCGGCTGGCCGCTGGCGAGGTGCGGGTCCAGCGTCGCGGGCTCGCTGCCGTTGCCAGCCAGGAGAATGCCCGCGCGGTTGGCCACCTCGACACGTGTGGGCCGGTGCGTGCGAAAGTGATGAAACCACGCAACGCCACCCATGAGGGCGATGAGAATGAGAGCACGATAAATCCAGCGCATGCCCAAACATGACACGAGGCACCTCATTCGTGCAACGAGGCATCAAAAAAACGGCCCCGCCGTGCACTGGCGGGGCCGCGTGATGCAGCAATCAACCAGGTTTCCACGCTACTACCTGCGGAAACCATGATGATGGCTGAAACCGTGGTGGTAGCCATAGCCGGGATTGCAGCCGGAGTTGTAGCCACCAAAGCCAAGGCTGATGCTGGGCTGAACAATGATGGGACGCTGAACACCAATGTAGCCATAGCCACCCGGGGCACCAGCGTAGCCGTAGCCACCCTGCGCTCCCTGAGTCACCCACTGACCGATGGGGCGGCCGTAGCCGTCATAACCGACGATCTGGTAAACGGCCACGATGGGTGTGCCGCAGGAGGTGTAGCCTACGACCCGGGTCTGGCCCTGGCATTCAGCTTTGGCATTGGAGGGAGCTGCAAAACCAAAAACTGCGGCTGCAGCGAGGACTGAGAAGAGTGTTTTCATGAGTGTGTGGAATTGGTTTCCGCACTCTCTGACGTGGCTGCTTCGAGTCTATTCAGCCCGTATGAAATATTTTTTTTCAATCACTGCTGCGACATCGATTTGGGATCAAACGCATCACGCAGGCCATCACCCAGCAAGTTGAGCGCTAGCAGCGTGGTGGAAAAAAAGATGCCAGGGTAGAGCAGCAGCCACGGATAACTCTCCATCGATCTGGCACCCTCCTGGATCAGCACGCCCCAGCTCGCATCCGGCGGCTGAATACCGAGTCCCAGGAAGCTCAGCGCAGCCTCCAGCAGCATGACTCCAGGCACCGTGAGACTGGCGTAGATGATGATGGGGCCCATCACATTCGGCAGCAGGTGTCGCCAGACGATGTGCCAGAAGCCCGCGCCACTGGCTCGCGCTGCAATGATGAACTCAAGATTCTTCAGCGCCAGCACCTGCCCACGTACAACGCGGGCCATCGTGAGCCATTCCACCGCACCGATGGCCACAAAAATCAGCCAAAACTCACGCCCCACGATGGCCATGAGCAGGATGACAAAATTGATGAAGGGAAACGCATACAGGATGTCCACGATGCGCATCATCGCCGCGTCCGTGCGCCCGCCTGCAAGTCCGGAGACCATGCCATAAAACACACCAATGATCGCCGCCACCGCCGTGGCCAGCAATCCCACCTCCAAGGACACACGCCCCCCGTGCAGAATGCGCGTGAGCATGTCCCGTCCTAGCGGATCCGTGCCCAGCCAGTGTGCCAGGCTGGGATTCGTGGCTTTGAGTTCGAGATTCTGCAGTGACTGATCGTAAGGCGACAGCTCCGGGCCAATGCCACACAGAACCACCAACACGGCCAGGAACCCCAACGCCCATGCGTTCAGGCGGTTCCGCATGAGACGCCGCCACGCGGCCTGCATCGGTGAAAGGCTCTGGTTCGGTCCGCTGCTCATGCGTGGAGTCGGATGCGTGGGTTGAGCGCTGCCTGAATGATGTCCACCAGCAGATTGAAACTGACGATGAGTGCCGCGTAGAAAGCCGAGATCGCTATCGCCAGTTCATCATCATGATTGAAAGACGCCGCGATGAAAAATTGACCAAGCCCGGGCAGTTGAAACACCGTTTCGACGATGAACGAACCTGTGAGCAATCCCGCTGCGGCAGGGCCAAGAAAATTGAGCACCGGCAGGCTGGCCAGTTTCATCGCATGGAAAAAGACCACCGAGCTTTCACTCGCTCCTTTCGCACGGGCGGTGCGGATAAACTCCTGCGCAAGTGTTTCGCGCAGGCTTCCGCGCGTCAGCCGCGCAATGTAGGCGCTGTAGATGATCCCCAGCGTCAGCGCGGGCAGCACCCAGTCCGAAGAATCAAACCAGCCGGACGCGTTGAACCAGCGAAGCTTCAGTCCAAACAACATTGCCAGGAGCGGTCCCAGCACCATGCTGGGAGTGCAGATGCCCAGTGTGGCTGCAAGAGTGCTGCCGCGGTCTTCGAAGGTATTGGGCCGCAGAGCCGCGAAAGCACCCAGCGGCACTCCGATGCTCAGTGCAATAAGCAGTGCTGCCCCACCTACCGTTGCAGACACCGGGAAGCCGGAGGCGATGATCTCATCCACACCTCTTCCCTGAAAAGTTTTGGACTCCCGAAAAGTGAACGTCGCGTAATGAGTGTAGTATCTCCAGAGCTGAACATAGACCGGCTTGTCCAGGCCATAGTAGCTGATCTTGGCCTGCAATGCTTCCGGTGAGGAGGCGCGCTCCGATTGAAAAGGTCCGGTTGGTGAAAGCTTGATCAGCCCAAACGTGATGGTGATCACCGCGAAGATCACGATGATTCCCTGCACGATGCGGCTGACAATGAAGCGGATCATTTCGCTTTCTCGTAAAGATCGCTGATGTCAGCGGCGGCGAGTTCGATCAGATAGGTCGCGATCTTGGCACCCAGCGCCTCGAAGTAGCGGCGGCCTTTCTCCGCCGTGCTGTGCTGCGGATCTCCGGAGCCGGTGTCATTGGTGGCTTTGCTCCAGGCACGTTGTGCCCAGGCCCATTTTTCATTGATGGCCTTCAGCTGCCACCGGTTGTCAGTGCCCGGACCCCATTCCTCTTTCGGCAGTACCAGATGCGGGTGAAAGTGCAGCATGAGGCTGGTTTCGCGTTCGTCAGCGTGGTCGCCCACGATGTTGAAAATGTCATCACCCTTCACCGCATTGAACCACGAAACCGTGGAAAGAAACATCTTGGGGTGCTTCGCCTGCAGCTCCCTCAGCATCTGGCGGAAATCATTGCCACCATGCCCGTTGAGGATCACAAATTTCATCACACCCACGCCTTCGAGGCTGCTGATGACGTCTTCGAGCACCATCATCTGCGTGGTCGGATTCATGTTGATGCAGAACGGCACGTCAAGCTGTCCCGTCTGCACCCCGAAAGGCATGTTCGGCAGGATGGCCACCTTGGCTCCCGCCTCCCACGCGATGCGGCCCGCCTCGGCGGCAATGGCGTCGTTTTGCAGCGAGTCCGTCGCGTAGGGCAGGTGCCAGTTGTGCGCCTCCGTGGCGCCCCATGGGAGCACGGCGGCTTCATAGCGCGTGGCTTTGACGTTCTTCCAGTTCGTTTCGGCAATAATCCAGGGTCTCGGGCTCATGGTCGCATGTAAAAGAGGCAAACGATGGATGCAACGTCCGACAAACTCGGCCACAAGGAACGTTTCTCTCCGCCCCATGCTTCGCACGCTGCTTTTTCTCACCCTGCCAGTCTTGGCCTCCGCTGCCGAGATTTCATTCTCCAGGCAGATCGCACCGATTTTGATCGATCAATGCGTGGAGTGTCACCGCGCCGGCAAGGCCAAAGGCAGCTACCGTCTGGACACCGTCGAGCTCATGCTCAAGGCGGGCGACAGCGAGACTGCGCCCGTCGTGGCGGGCAAGCCGGACGAAAGCGAGCTCTACCGCTTGATCGCCACCCATGAGGAAGACGACCGCATGCCCAAGAAGGCCGATGCCCTGCCTGAGAAGGACACAAAATTGATTCGCGAATGGATCGCCAGCGGTGCCAAACTGGACGTTGCTGATCAAAAAGCACCCCTGCGCATCATCGTTCCCGAACAGGAAAAAACTCACGCACCTGCGAAATACCTACGTCCTCTCCCCGTCACCGCACTTGCCCTGAATCCCGCCGGGAGCACGCTCGCCTGCAGCGGCTATTTTGAAACAACCCTCTGGGATGTGGCATCGGGCAAACTCACCGCGCGCATCGATGGCATGCCCGAGCGCATCCTCGCTCTGGCCTGGATCTCCGAAAATCAGCTCGCCGTCGCTGGCGGCGTCCCCGGGCGCTCAGGCGAAGTATGGTTGGTCAATCCTTCGCAGCCAAAGGGGCGCAGGCGTCTGATGAGTGCACGCGACTGCGTGCTGGCCATGGTGGCCAGTCCGGATGGCAAACTGCTCGCCTGTGGCGGTGCCGACAATCAAGTGCGCTGTTTTGAGATCCCCTCTGGCAAATTGAAATGGCAGACAGAGCCGCACGCGGACTGGATCATGGGCATGGCCTTCTCTCCCGACAGCCAGCACATCGCCACCGCCAGCCGTGATCGCACCGCCAAGCGCATTGACGCTGCCAAAGGAGAAATCGAGGCCACCTTCACCGGCCATGACTCTGCGGTGCTCAGCGTGGTCTTCTCCCCTGATAGCAAGGAAACCCTCAGCGGCGATGTCGAAGGTAATATCCGCCGCTGGGATCACAACGGCGATGCTAAAAAAGACGGCGCTCTGAGGCCGGGCGGCCGCACCGAAATGCTGGCGCTGGGCTTTCTGGATGCCGGGACGCCTCTCGCCGCCATGGGCAGCGGTTCGGTGGTTTCGATGGATGCAAAAGCCCGCAAAACGAAGGACAAGATCACGCTGTATGGAGACCGCGTGAATGTGCTGCTGTTGCAACGCATCGACAAACTCACACGCATCATCACCGGCTGCCACGATGGCACGGTGCGCATCAACGAACTCGGAAAGGCGGAGCCGGTCTTGCAATTCGTGGCTTCGCCGGGATGGTAGCTCACCATGTTTGAATCGCGCACCGATCCTCTCGCCCCGCGTTTGGTTTTCATCCAGCGGGTGATCAAGTATGCCGCTATCGCGCTGATCGTGATCGGTGTGGCGCTGGGCATCGGCATCCTGGGCTATCATTACATCGCCAAATTCAGTTGGATCGACAGTCTTTTAAACGCCTCGATGATCCTGGGCGGCATGGGGCCTATGGGAGACCTGCCGTCGGACGCCGCCAAGGTCTTCGCCTCTTTCTACGCCCTCTTCAGCGGTTTGGTGTTCATTTCCCTCGTGGGCATCGTGCTCGCGCCTGCGGCGCATCGTGCTCTGCATCATTTCCATCTGGATGAGGAGGATCAAAAGCAATGAACAAAGAAACAGTCGTCATCATCGGTGCCAGCAACAACTCCGAGCGCTACAGCCATCGCGCTCTGCTCCTGCTGCGAAAGCACGGGCATGAAGTCGTGCCGGTTCATCCCAAACTGGCAGAGATCGAGGGCATCCCCGTGGTGGCCGATCTGGGCTTGATCTCAGGACCGGTGGATACCGTGACGATGTATGTCGGCGCGGCCATCTCATCCGGATTGCAGGACAAGCTGATCGCGCTCAAGCCGCGTCGGATAATCTTCAATCCTGGCGCAGAAAATGCATTGTTGGCAGACGCTTTGCAAAAAGCCGGAATTGCCTGCGAGGAAGCCTGCACCTTGGTGCTGCTAAATACGGGGCAGTTTTGAACGCGGCTCCTCGCTTGGGAGTCTCAGTCCACAACCCCCATGTTAGAGATCCAAAAATTCCGCCTCTACGAACGCAGCCGTCTGCGTGCCAAAGGCGTGACCGACGAAGAGATCGAAAAGGTCCAGCACCTGCCCTTCAAGCCGGCCTTCGTGGAGGGAAAGCGTCGCCAAAGAGACGCAACCGACGAGAACCAGGTGCCTCCAGAGCAGTTCGCCTTCCGCAGACCTCGCTGAAGCAGCAGCCTTGCCCGCCCGCCACGACCTGCTAGCATCGCGGTACCCACCGCATGCCCGCGAACCGCTTCTACAATTCCTTCGACCTCGAAACGCTCGATTCACGCCCTGCTCACGCCGGTGAGTATCGCAGCCCGTTCCAGATCGACCGCGACCGCATCATCCATAGCAGCGCCTTCCGCCGCCTGCAAAACAAGACCCAGGTCTTCTTGTCCGGCGAGTACGATTTCTACCGCACCCGCCTGACTCACAGCATCGAGGTGGCGCAGATCGGCCGCAGCATCTGCGGCTGGCTCACCCAGCAGAGCCAGTATCTGGATGATGAGTGCTTCATCGACTCCGACCTCGTCGAAAGCGCCTGCCTCAGCCACGACCTCGGCCACCCTCCCTTCGGCCATGCCGGGGAGCGCACCCTTCACCACCTCATGGCCCCCTACGGCGGCTTCGAGGGGAATGCGCAGACCCTCCGCATCCTGACGCAGACCCTCTTCAGCGAAGGCCGCAGTGGCATGAACCCCACCCGCGCTTTGCTGGACGGCGTGCTGAAATACAAAACCCTGCAAACCGAGACCCCGCAGGCCAAGCACCACTACCTCTACGATGAACAGGAACGCTGGCTCGATTTCACCCTCGGCGGCCAGGCCTTCCCGCTGGAACTCACCCCCGGCAAGGTGCGCAACGGCTTCCGCAGCATCGAATGCCAGATCATGGACTGGGCGGATGACACCGCCTACTCGCTCAATGACATTGCCGACGGCATCCACGCCGGATTCATCAACGTGCAGCGGATGGAGCGCTGGGCAGGGGATCAGGAGCTTTCAGCGGCCGACCAGGCCGACCTGGAGTTCCTCTGCAAAGCTGTCCGTGAAAACCGCGTCGAAGGCCGCTTGAACCGTCTCATTGGTGAGTGCATTCGCGCCACGAAGTTGGTCCCTGCCGCCAATTTCCTCAGCCAAAGCACCCGCAGACACCAGTTTGCCTTGGAAATCGACCCCGCATTGCGCCGCCGCGCGGACCTCCACAAAAAGATCGCCCTCGAGCTCGTCTTCCTCAGCCCCCAGCTCCAGCAGCTCGATCACAAGGCCGACTTCATCCTCACCCGCGTCTTTGGCGTGCTCAAGGAACGCTACATCGACACCGTGCAGCCCAAAGGCCTTCACCTGATGCCTGCCGCCATCGAAAAAGACATCCAATCCGCACCCGATGCGCCAGCCCGCGCCCGCCTCGTCTGCGACTGGATCGCCAACATGACCGACCACTTCGCCTTCCGCACCTACCGCCGCCTCTTCGACGCCGACTTCGGCTCCATCACGGATTTTGTATAAAAAATAGGGCGAGCTTTTCAGCTCGCCCCACTCAGGAAGAAATCAGGAATCTCGGACTACAGCTTCGCAATCCGGCGGCACACTTCCTCCACATTCGCGCGGCTGTTGAACGCGCTGATGCGGAAGTAGCCTTCACCAGCACTGCCAAAGCCGCTGCCAGGGGTGATCACGACGTTCGCTTCATTCAGCATCTTGTCGAACATCTGCCAGCTCGTCAGGCCGTTCGGGCAGCCCACCCACACGTAGGGCGCATTGACGCCCCCGAACACCTGCAGACCGGCCTTTTTGCAGGCCTCCACCAGCAGTGCCGCATTGCCCATGTAGTGCTCGATGAGCGCCTTCACCTGCGCCTTGCCTTCGGCTGAGTAGATCGCCTCCGCACCGCGTTGGACGATGTAGCTGGTGCCGTTGAACTTCGTGCTGTGGCGGCGGCTCCACAGCGGATGGATCGCCTGCTTGCCTCCGGCCTTGGTCTTGCCCATGAGGCCCTTCGGAATGATCACGATGCCGCAGCGCACGCCGGTGAAACCACCGTTCTTGGAGAAGCTGCGGAACTCGATGGCGCAGTCACGCGCACCTTCAATTTCATAGATCGAGCGTGGCAGCTCAGGATCGCGGATGAAGGCCTCGTAGGCCGCGTCGTAGAGGATCGTGGTGCCATTGGCCAGGGCGTATTTCACCCAGGCTTCAAGCTGCGCACGAGTGGCCACTGCTCCCGTCGGATTGTTCGGGTAGCACAGGTAGGCCAGATCCACCGGCTCATTGGGAATCTCAGGCACAAAGCCGTTGGCAGGTGTGCATTTCAGGTAGTGCAGGCCCGCGTAGGCGCCGCTTTCGTCAGCATCGCCCGTGTTGCCAGCCATGACGTTGGTGTCCACATACACAGGGTACACTGGGTCGGTGATGGCGATCTTGTTCCCAGCACCAAAGATGTCGAGGATGTTGCCGGTGTCGCACTTGCTGCCGTCGGAGATGAAAATCTCATCGGCCTCCACCTGGATGCCACGGGCCTTGAAATCGTGCTCCGCGATGGCGTTGCGCAGGAAGTCATAGCCCTGCTCCGGGCCATAGCCGCGGAAGGTGGCCCGGTCGCCCATTTCATCGACGGCCTTGTGCATCGCCGTGCGCACGGCCTCTGGCAGCGCTTCGGTCACGTCGCCGATGCCGCAGCGGATCAGCCGCTTGGCCGCTTCGGTGTTGGCCTCCGTGAACACCTTCACGCGACGGGCGATTTCAGGGAAGAGGTAACCGGCTTTGAGCTTGTTGTAGTTTTCGTTGATGTAGGCCATGGCGGGGAAAAGGGCGGGCAGTGTGGCGAGTCGTGGCTGGGATGCAAGAGCGTCGAAACAGTGTCCAATCTGTGACATCGCCCTGAATAATCATTTACAATTCTTACATATGAGAAATCATATCAAGGTTGAGATTCAAAATTGTTGAATCCCAGCCTGCCATGAAGAAAAATGCATTCTCTTTAAGCCTTTCCTTATGGGCCGCCTGCCTGATTAGCAACTGTGCTTATCATGAGGTTGCTTGGCAGAAGAATGAGATCAGCCCGTCTTCCCATCCCCTCGGTACCGCCAAGTCGGTCAGCTACACCAAGCCCCAGCTCTGGAACAAACGGCACCTCACTTGGCAGCTCGATACCACCACCCCCATCCCCACCCGTCTGTCTGCGGAAGAGCTCCAGCGCGAGATCGACGAGAGCTTCAAAAGCTGGGAAGCCGCCGGTGTCTTCACCTTTGCTCAGGCCCAGGCCGGGGAGACCGCAGACATCAAGATCAGCTTTGGCACTCCTCCCGGCAGAGCCTGGGATGGCCAGCTCGGCAGCATGGGCCATGCCTCCTTTCCATGGAGCCGCGACCGCGGCCACATCTACCTCGATCCCTCCGAATGGTGGAGCACTCGGTCAGTCGCCCTGATCGGTGACCCCATCACCAAATGGCTCCCTCATGAAATCGGCCACGTGCTGGGCCTGCAGCACTGCCCTGGCGAAGATCTGACCATGAGCGAAATCGGCCCCTACAGCCTTCCCGGCAATAAAAGCTTCGCGCAGTTGCAGCATCTCTATGCCCCCAAGACTCCGGTCTTCACCTGGGTGCAGTGTGTCATGGATGTTTCCGGCGAGGCCGAATAACACCCTTTCTGCATCGCTGGCGGGCAAGAAAAGGGATCTTTGTGCCGTCCATTCTGCATGCAAAGAAGACTGATCGCGTGGCTGGCTTTGACATCGTGTACCTCTTTCATCTGCCAGGCTGCGGATGAATTAAAATTCCCCACGACGCCGCCCACCGAGCCGCAAAACGCCGCGAAGACCTTCCATGTCCTCGATGGCTTCCAGATGCAGCTCATCGCTGCCGAGCCCCTCGTCACCGATCCCGTCGCCATCACCTATGACGAAGACGGCCGCGCCTACGTGTGCGAGATGAACGACTACCCCTACACGGACAAGGAGCACCATAAGCACGCGCAGGAAAACCCCACCGATCAGTCCATCGGCAAAGTCCGCCTGCTCACCGATACCGATGGGGACGGCGTCTTCGACAAGGCCACCGTCTTCGCCGAGGGCCTCTCCTGGCCCACCGGCGCCGCCTGCTGGAAGGGCGGCATCTTCGTCACCGCCACCCCCGACGTTTGGTATCTGAAGGACACCAATGGCGACGGCGTCGCCGATGTGCGGCAAAAAGTCTTCACCGGCTTCAAAAAGCTCAACGTCCAGGCCGTGATGAACAATCCCATCTGGGGCCTCGATCACCGCATCTACGTCGCCGGCGGCAGCAACGGCGGCGAAATCCAGCGCGCACCCGGCAGCGAGTCCGTCATGCCGCTTCCCGCAGACTTCAAACCCCTGTCCATCAAGCGCAACGACTTCAGTTTTGACCCTAGCACCGGCGATGTCCGCCTCGAAAGCGGCGGCGCCCGTTTCGGCAACACCTTCGACGACTGGGGCAACCGCTTCCTCTGCAACATCCGCAATCCCTGCCAGCACGTCGTCCTGCCCTACCGCTACCTCGCACGCAATCCCTACCTCGTCGTTCCCAGCGCCCTCAACGACTGTGCCGAAGCCGGCGATCAGCTCCCCGTCTATCGCACCAGTCCGCCGGAGCCCTGGCGCGAATTCCGCGCCAAACGCTGGGTGCAGGAAGGCAGCACCCTCCCCAAGAGCGAACTCGTCGGCGCCGGCGTCGTCACCTCCTCCGCCGGCATCACCGTCTATCGTGGCGATGCCTACCCCCCCGAGTACCGCGACTTCGTCTTCGTCGCTGATGTCGCCGGCAATCTCTTCTATCGCATGAAGCTCGTCCCCGACGGCGTCACCTTCAAAGCCATGCAGGTGGATGGAACGAAAAACTTCTGCACCAGCGACGATCTCTGGTCTCGCCCCGTCAACTTCACCAACGCCCCCGACGGCTGCCTCCACGTCTGCGACATGTACCGCGAAGTCATCGAGCACCCCTGGAGCATCCCCGACGACATCCACTCCGCCGTCGATCTCCTCCGCGGCCGCGACAAAGGCCGCCTCTACCGTCTTGCTCCCCGTATTGTAGTCCCGCCTTCAGGCGGTTCTGGAAACGCGCCCGCAAAAGCGTTCAGCCCCCGCCCCACCCCCAAGCTCAGCACCGCCACCACCCCCGACCTCGTCGCCCTCCTCGACCACCCCAACGCCTGGCACCGCGAAACCGCCCAGCGCCTCCTGTTTGAGCGGCAGGACAAGTCATCACTGGAGCCACTGCGGACAATCGTGAAGACAGGGAAAACGGCGCAAGGTCGGATCGCTGCATTAGGAGCGGTTCAGGCTATGGCGTTACATCCAGACGAGCTTTCTGACTTGGGTCGTCAGGAGGTGGGGCTTGCCAAAGATCGTCAGGAGATACTGCGGATAGCGTTGCATGACTCAGACTCGCGGGTGAGAGCGCAAAGCATCCAGTTTTATGCAAGTCTCGAAGGCTTGTCTTCTGCACCTGAGATCAAGAGCATGCGAAATGATCCTTCAAAGGTGGTTCGGTTTGCAGCAGCATTTGCACTTGGTGGATTAAGACATGGCTATTGGTCAGGTCCTCCAGAAATGGGAGTGACGGATATTGCTCTTCTCGATTCAGGAGACCCGTGGCTCGAAGCAGCACTTCTAAGTTCTGACTATAACGATTTGGAATTGTTTGACGGTCTGCTCCACCATGAAATGCTCCAGCCACCTCAGATCCATCTGCTCTCTTCTGTTGGGTGGATGATAGGGCGCAAGTATGGGAAGTGGTCTGCGCCGTCGGATTGTTTTTGCAACGTGGCTGCAAGCGAGCGGCTCTTGGATGCCCAAAAACGGCAGGTCATGCTGGCGATTGCCGAAGGCCTGGTCGCATCGGGTAGAACCGCAGCAGAACTGCTGACAGCCAGCGAGCCGCGTAACATCCAAAGCGGCCGGGAGTATGTGGCTAATTGGCAGGCGGACTCTCATCGGGTGCTTGATCAGGCTTCTTCGATTGCCTCGGACAAGACGCAGGCTCTGCGAATGCTGTCCTTGTTTGAGCCACTGAAACAGCTGACGCCGCTGGTGCTTAAGTTCCTGATTCCCACTCAGCCTGCAGAACTCCAACTCATCGCCCTCGCAACTCTAGGCACATATCCCGATCCTGCCGTCGCCGACATCCTCATAGATTCCTGGCCCAAGCTCACTCCGGCCCTACGTGACAAGGCCACCACCATCATCCTCTCCCGCACCGACCGCATCGCAAAGCTGCTGGACGCCATCGAAGCCAAAAAAATCCTCCCCTCGCAGCTCAGTGCCGCCACAAAAGCCACGCTCGGCCGCCAAAAAGCTCCCGCCCTCGCCGACCGCATCGCCAAACTCATCGGCGATGGCGGCTCCTCAAATCGCAAGGAAGTCATCACCAAGTATGAGCCTGTGCTCTCCATGACTGGAGACCCCGCCCACGGCGCCAAAATCTACGAAACCCTCTGCATGGTCTGCCACCGCCATCTTGATCGCGGCAACGACGTCGGCCCCAACCTCGGCACCATCAAAGCATGGACCGCCGAACAAATCCTCACCAACGTCCTCGACCCAAACCGCGAAGTCTCACCCAACTTCGCCCTCTACATCGTCGAAACCAACGACGGCCGCACCCTCTCCGGCCTCATCACCAGCGAGACCGCCGGCAACCTCACCCTCAAACGCGCCGACGGTGGCACCGACACCGTCCTCCGCAGCGAAATCAAATCCCTCACCAGCCCCGGCATCTCCCTCATGCCCGAAGGCCTCGAAGCCGCCATCACACCCCAGCAGATGGCCGATTTGATCGCGTACTTAAAACAGTAGACATGTTCCCGAACAAACGAGTTCCACAATTGGCGCGGCATGCGCGGACGTAGGATGGGCGTGGCGACAGCCCGCCCGTCCACCAGCGTAAGGCAATGCCCAAGATTCGCAGCCTCCCAAAGTCGAATCAAGCAGCCATCTTACGCAGCCTGACCGTGTACTTAGTAGCCAGTGCGGCGATGCCAAAGCAGACGCACCCAGCCATGCATTCGCGGGCAGCCGACAAATCAAGCCAGTACCCGCCTTAGCACCTCACCATGCACATCCGTCAGCCGGAAATCTCGGCCCGCATACCGGTAGGTCAGTTCCTCGTGGTTCACCCCCAGCAGATGCAGAATCGTGGCGTGCAGATCATGCACGCTCACAGGGTCCTGCTCCGCCGCAAAGCCCAGCTCATCCGTGCTGCCATACACAGTTCCTCCCTTGATGCCCCCACCCGCCATCCACACGCTAAACCCATAGTGATTGTGATCGCGCCCCAGCTTGGACTTTCCACCACTCAGCTCCACCGTCGGCGTACGGCCAAACTCCCCACCCCAGATGATCAGCGTGTCCTCCAGCATACCGCGCTGTTTCAAATCATGCAGCAGCGCCGCGATGGGCTGGTCGATCTCCCCCGCGAGCCTGCGGTGGTTCGTCTCAATGTTGTCATGGTTGTCCCACGGCTGGCCCGCGCCATGCCAGAGCTGCACCATGCGCACGCCGCGCTCCAGCAGCCGCCGGGCAATGAGCGTCTGCCGCCCATGCACACCTTCGCCATACATCGCACGGATGTGCGCTGGCTCCTGCGTCACATCAAACGCATCCGCCGCTTCCATCTGCATGCGAAACGCCAGCTCAAAGCTCTGAATACGTGCCTCCAGCCGTGGGTCGCCACGATCCTGCCGGTGCGCCTCATTGATGCTCCGCATCAGCTCCAGTTGTCGCATCTGCACTCGCGCATCAGCATGCGGGCTGCGGATGTTTTCAATCAAACGATCCACCTGCTGGTGCTTCGAGTCCACATACGTGCCCTGAAACGCCCCCGGCAAAAACGCCGACTGCCAGTTCTCCGCTCCCTTGATCGGCATGCCGCCAGGGCACATGGCGATGAAGCCCGGCAGGTTCTCATTCGCACTGCCCAGCCCATACGTCAGCCACGATCCCAGGCTCGGCCTCGGCTGCACTGAGTCACCGCAGTTCATGAGCATCAGCGACGGCTCATGGTTCGGCACCTGCGCCTGCATGGATCGGATCACCGCGATGTCATCAATGTGTGCCGCCGTTTTCGCAAACAGCTCGCTCACCTCAATCCCGCTCTGCCCATAGCGCTGAAACTTGAACGGCGAAGGAAACGCCGCGCCCGTCTTCCGCTCCGTCAGCCGATGGCTCGGCACCGCCTTGCCCTCATACCGCGCCAGCGCCGGCTTATAGTCAAACGTGTCCACATGCGAGGGCCCGCCATTGAGAAAGAAATGGATCACGCGCTTCGCCTTCGGCGCAAAGTGCGCACTGCTCCTAGCACTCGCGGCCGCATGCAGGTCCGCCAGCCCCAGCATGCCCATCCCCATGCCGGAGCGGCGCAGAAAATCACGGCGGGTAAGGATGGGTGTCATAAGATAAGATTCAATCCACAAACATAAACTCGTTGGCCAGCATCAGCACCTGAACGAACTGCTCCCAGCCATTGAGCTGAGAGCGCGGCTGCGCGGCGAAATCTTTTTCAGCATCCCAGGTCTGCGTGGGCACGTCATCACCACCCGCACCGACGCTGCCAGTCTGATGAATCCGCATCGACCACAGAAACTGGTCGCTGTTCAGCGCCTCACCGATGTCCACCACAAAGTCGAGCGTGTCCCCCGCTTTGAAGGCCAGCGTGTCAAAGTTCAGGTCCGCACTGCCCTGATGCAGCCTCCCCGCATGCAGGCGGCCCTGCTGGCTGTGGCTGATGAAGGAGCGGATACCATCACCAGGAGCAGGCTCATGCAGCAGAGTGGACTTCACCGCATACGTGCCGTCCGCAGGCGCGATCCATCGCCGCACCACGGCATGCTTCCGGTCATTCCCCGGATGCCCGCCCGTCGCCGTGAGCTGCGCCCAGCCCAGCTTTGCATTCGGCCATGCCTCATCTCCCTGCCATGCACTGCCGGTGAAGTGAGGCAACGGCTTGAAGTCCTTCACCCTGCCCATGCTCTCATCCCACTCCCCGACGCCATACTGCCACGACTTCGAATGATCCACCTCCGCGATAACTTGCGGCTCATCCTCCTGCACAAAGCGCAGCGCCTGCTCCATTTCATCCGCCCTCGGCACCCGTTGAAACAGATGCCTATAAATGAGCCTCACACGCCCAGCTGCATCAGCCCCTTTGACATCCGCACGCCCCAGCAGCGCCTTCGCCTGCTGCACCACAAACGGGTGGTTCATCCCAAACAGCGCCTGCTGCGGCACAGTGGTCTCCGTGCGCTGCGGAATGGAGAGATCCGGATTGGCAAAATCAAAAGTGCGCATCACAGCGGGCACATTTTCACGGTCCACCAGCGTGTAGAGCGTGCGGCGTTGATTGTCCGCCGCAAACAAGGGCAGGGGAGCACCACCCACCTCCAGGCTCAGCCGCCCCGCAGCCATCAGCCACGCATCACGTGCCTCCTCAAAGCTGAGCCGGTGCGGGTTCATGCGCCACAGCAGCCGGTTGTCAGGATCAGCATGCGCCGGATCCACCGCGCCGCCGCCGCTGCTCTGCTGATACGTCTCAGACATCATGATCAGCCGGTGCATCGCCTTGATGCTCCACCCCGAGTCAATGAAACGCCGTGCCAGCCAGTCGAGCAGTTCAGGATGACTCGGCGCTGTACCTTGCTTGCCAAAATCACTCGGAGTGCTCACCAGCCCGCGTCCAAAGTGGTGCTGCCAGATGCGGTTCACCATCACCCGCGCCGTCAGCGGATTGCGCGGATCAATGATGGCCCGCGCAAGCTCCAGCCTCCCGCTCCCCTTCGTAAAAGGCTGCTGCGTACCAAACAAACTCAAAAACTGCCTCGGCACCGCATCCCCCTTCGTCAGCGGATTCCCGCGCAGCAGCACCCGTGGCGTGCTCGGCAGTGCGCGGTCCACCAGCACAGTCGCTTGCTCCGGCGCAGTGCTGTTGTTGAGCAGATAACGATCCACCTCACCCTGCGACTTCCACAGCTCGGTGATGATCCCCGAGGGAAAATACATCTCATTGTTCGTGATGTGTTCGTCAGGCACATAGGCCGGTGAATCGGGCCTCTTCAGCGCTTCTTCCGTCAGTTCGACTCCAGGATGCGTTTCCACCCACGCCTTCCAGCGATGCACGATGAAAGGATTGAGGTCCTTCTCATCAATGATCTGGTCAAAGCCCTGCTCGGGATACTTCTCCAGCTCCGTCAGCGCCTTCTGATAATCCTTCACCCTCGCCCGCGTGCGCGCCATCTGCTCCTCACGTCTCTTCGTCATGAGGTCATGATTCTTTTTCACCAGCTCCGCCAGTTTCGGATCTTCCCCCGTCGCACACGGCACCACCGCCTCCGCGCAGCTTTGGAAGACGCCATACAGCGCATAGTAATCACGCGTGGGAATGGGATCAAACTTATGATCATGGCAGCGCGCACACGCCACGGTGAGCCCCAGCGTGCCACGCGTCACCACATCAATGCGGTCATCAATGATGTCATGCGACACTCCCAGAAAACGCCGCCCCAGCGTGAGAAATCCCATCGCGGCAAGGTCCGGCGACTTGGCTGGCACCACCTGGTCCGCCGCCATCTGCAGCAGCAAAAAGCGGTCATACGGCATGTCATGGTTCAATGATCGCACCACCCAGTCTCGATACGCCGTGGCATGCACCCAGCGCTTTTCCTCACGGGCATAAACATACCCCTTCATGTCCGAATACCGCGCCACATCCAGCCAGTGCCGGGCCCACTGCTCCCCATACTGCGGCGAGGCCAGCAATCTGTCCACGACTTGCGAAAAAGTCCCCTCCTGCTCACCCACAGGCGGCAGCCCCGTCAGGTCAAAGCTGGCCCGGCGGATCAGCGTGCGCTCATCCGCCCGAGGCGAAGGCTTCAGCCTCTGCTCCGCCAGCTTGCGCCGTACAAATTCATCAATGCTCCCGCTCGTCTCAGGCCGCAGCGGCTGAAACGCCCAATGCTCCGCAGCGAAAACACCGGCGGAGACCATTAGAACACCAAGCTGGACAAGGACACGAAGCATGATGCTCGTACTACGCTCCGAGAAAGAGGTCTCCTTCCATTCGACAGCCGCGCTTTGCCCGTTTATTTCGGAACATGTTTACAGGCCTCGTTGAAACCACCGGCAAAGTCATCTCCTTGGAACCTCGCGGCGATAGCGCTCGGCTCACCCTGCACGTCGGCGGCATGGCGTCCGAACTGGCGGACGGCGAAAGCGTGGCCGTCAACGGTTGCTGCCTCACCGTCACCACCAAGGACTCTACCGCACAAACCGCCTGCTTCGATCTCCTCATGCAAACCCTGAAGGTCACCAGCCTCGGAGATCTGCAACCCGGCTCCCTCGTCAATCTCGAACGCGCCATGTCCATCGGCGCACGCTTTGGCGGGCACTTCGTCCAAGGCCACGTGGATGCCACGGTGAAGGTGCTCGATTGGAGCGAGCACGGCCAGGACCACCGCCTGGAAGTCGAGATTCCCTCCGAGCACCGCGGCCTCATCATTCCGAAGGGCTCCATCTGTCTCGACGGCATTTCCCTGACAGCCGCTGAAGTGACAGACACCACCGTCGTCTGCTGGATCATCCCCCACACCTTCCAGCTCACCAATCTGCACACCAAAAAGCCCGGCGACCGCCTCAATGTGGAGTTCGATATGCTCGGCAAATACGTGCGCGAGCTCATGCGCGCCATGAAGTGAGCATCCACGAGTCCAGGCAGGCCGTTACCATTCCAATGCCGGTCCTCGAAGTCCAATCACTCACAAAAAGCTACGCCGATCGCCCCATCCTGCGTGGCGTTTCATTCAATCTCAGCCAGGGCGAGCGTGTCGCGCTGCTCGGCCCCTCCGGCAGCGGCAAAACCACCGTGCTAAACTGCGTCGGCGGCGTGGATCGCGCAGACACCGGCAGCGTCTCAATCGCAGGCCATTTGCTGGCAGGCTTAAACGCAGATGGCCTCGCCCAGCTTCGCCGCAGCCACATCGGCACCGTCTTTCAGTTTTATCATCTGCTGCCCACACTGAGCGCCGCAGAAAACATCGAGCTCCCTTTGCAGCTTCTAGGCATTCCCACCTCCGAGCGCGAAACACGCGTCCGGCAGCTTCTGGAGCGCGTGGGCATCGCTCACCGTGCTGCCGCATTGCCCGGCCAGTTGTCCGGCGGCGAAATGCAGCGCGTGGCCATTGCCCGTGCCGTGGTTCATCGCCCCACCCTGATTTTGGCCGATGAACCCACCGGCAGTCTCGACACCATCACCGGCGCACAGGTCCTCGATCTTCTGGCGGAAATCGTGCAGGAAACCCAGGCCGCCCTCCTTCTCGTTACTCATAGCCCGGACGCCGTGAAACACTGCCAGCGTGTGCTTCGCATGCAGGACGGCCAGATCGTCGAAGGCGCATGAGCACCGTGCTTCTCATCCTGCGTCGCTGTGCCTTGCGCCACTGGCGGCTCGCTTTCAAACAGCAGCTCGCCCTCATGCTCATCCTGGCACTCGGTTCCAGCGTGTATCTCGCGGTGCGCCTCGCCAGTAACGCCGCTCTTTCTGGCTTCGAGACCTTCACCGATGGCGTCACCCGCCAGCCAGACTGGACGGTGCAGGCTCTCACCGGCTCCCTCCATGAAGCCGATCTGCGCATGATACGCGAGGCTCTGGGCCCACGTCCCGTGAGCCTGCTTCCCGTGGTGGAGGAAACTGTGACGCCTGCCCTCGACAAAGGAAACGGAGAAATCGGTTCGCGTGCCACATGGCGTCTCCTCGGCGTGGATTTCATCGCCCTTCTCAATCTTCGTGGCGAAGCCCCCGCAGGACTCGGCGCTTCAAACATGCAGTCAATGCATGAAGGAGTCTACGTCAGCCCCAAGCTCGGCGCGAAAGCCGGCGAGGAACTGCGTCTCATCGTCGATGATCGCGTGATCACTCTGAAGGTCGCCGGCATCGTGCCAGAGGTGCCCGGAGTTCCAAGTCTCCCCGCTCACCTCCTCCTGATGGATCTACCTGAAGCCCAGACTATGCTTCAGCGCGGTGATCGCATAGATCGAGTCGAGGTCCTTTCACAAGACGGCCCCTTGTTCCCAAATCTGCGTGAAGAAACCGGCACACTGCTCAAGTCACACTGGCAGGTGCGCGGCGGTTCAGACCGCCGCCAGCTCGCAGGCACCATGACTCAGGCCTTCCGTCTCAATCTCACCATCCTCTCGCTGCTCGCCCTGCTGGTCGGTGGCTATCTCATCTTCCAGGCGCTGGATGGCGTCGTGCTCAGGCGCCGCAATGAGATCGGCATTTTGAAATCACTCGGCGTCACAGATCGCGCCATCCAAATCGCCTTCCTACTCGAATCCGGTTTGCTGGGCCTCTGCGGTGGTGGTCTGGGCGTGCTTCTCGGCTGGCTGGGCGCTCAGGCTGCCGTCGGCGGTGTCACCAAGACCATGAACGCTCTCTACGGTGCCACCAGCGAACAGCAGGCCTCGCTGAGTGTGTCGGAGGCATTGCTCGCCCTGTCCATCTCCATCCTCGCAAGTCTCATCGCAGCATGGTGGCCCGCTCGCATGGCCGCACGCACCCCTCCAGCGCACATGATTGGACATCATGCGACGCCCTTTGAAGGCGGCACCGTATGGCGCGTCGAATGGATCGGCTGGGCAATGTTGCTCACAGCACTTATGCTCGCCCAACTCCCCGTGCTTCGCTTTGAAAACGGCACGCGCCTCCCCCTTGCTGGCTACACCGCCGCCTTGCTCTGGCTCGTAGGTGCCGGATTGGCGGCGAGCACGATCTTGCGCTTCGTCGCTCGCAAAAAAGCACTGTCCGCCGTCTGGCGCATTGCTCTGTCACACCTCCGCCGTCCCACCGTGCGGCATCGCTTCGCCGTTGCGGCCTTGGCCAGCGCCGTGGCGATGACCACCGGCATGGCAGTCATGGTCGCGAGCTTTGATCACACCATGCGCGGCTGGATCGATCGCACCATGAAGGCAGACATTTATATCAGCAGTGCAGGGGCGCAGAGCGCATCCTCCACCCACGCCATCACACCAAAGACAGTGGCGGAACTGGGACAGGAAGCAGGAGTTGAAGAACTGGCCTTCGTTCAGGCAAAGACACTGCTCTGGCAGGGCGGTGAAGTCTTGATCCTCGGCACCAATCCCGTGTTTGCGCACAAGCATGATCTCTATGCCTGGGTGCAGGCCCCGCAGCACAAAGAGTGGTGGAAGACTGACGATGACATCACTCCCGCCATCATCAGCGAAAGTTGGAGTGAACGCTTCGCCACGCATGTCGGCGATGTCATTGATCTCGCAGGTCACAAAGTGCGCGTCGTGGCGATGAACGCGGAATACGGCAATGAACGCGGATCGCTCACGCTGCCCTCCTCCGTGTTCCGCTCCTGGTTCGACACCGACGAAGCCTGGCGCGTGGCCCTCATGTTAAAACCCGGCGTGGATGCCGAAACCGTGCGCAGCCACATCGAAACGCAGCAGCCCGGACTCAGCGTGTTCACCAACGCACACCTCCGCCGCGAAGCCCTGCGCATTTTCCGCCAGACCTTCTCCGTGACTCATGCCCTGGAGGTCATCGGCGTCATCGTCGCCGTCGTCGGTCTTGGCCTGGCCCTCACAAGTCTCCTGCTCGAACGCCGCGCCGTTCTGGCCACGCTCCATTCCCTTGGCATGTCGCGCAGAGAGATCGCCAAGTCAGCCGCACTCGAAGGACTCGGTGTTGCTTCCGCAGGCGCATTCACCGGCATTGCCGCAGGTCTCTGGCTCGGCTGGTTGCTCGTCTATCGCATCAATAAACAATGCTTCGGCTGGACCCTGCAGTTTCACGCCGTGTGGTGGCATCTCGCCGTGCTCGGCGCTGCGGTGATCACCACCGGCATGCTGGTCGCGGCCCTGGTCGGACGCTGGGCTGCCATGCTGCCTGCAGAACACACCGAGGAATGACATGAAGCACACCATCTTTTTCTTCCTCCTGCTCACTCCATGGCTGCATGCACAGACCACCACGGATGGCTTTGCACTGCCCCAGCCAGGAAAAGTCTTTGTCTTCCCACGCGACCACGGCAGCCACCCAGAATTCCGCACCGAGTGGTGGTATGTCACCGGTCATCTCGACTCCAAAGACGGCCATCGCTTCGGCTTTCAGGTCACCTTCTTTCGTCAGGCCCGTCGTGAAGACGGCAAAACCCTGCAGCTCCACCTCGCCCATGCCGCGCTGCTGGATGCAAAAACAGGCCGCTTTCTGCATCAGGAACGCCTCAACCGCGCAGGCTGGGATGCCGAATCATCTGAGACGACGCTCGCCGTGCGGAATGGCAACTGGTCCCTCAAGCTCGATGAAACAACCCAGCACCTGCACATCGTCGCGACAGCAAACAACGAGGCCCTGCTGCAGCTCGAACTCGAAGCCGTGAAGCCCCTGGTCATCTTCGGCAAAGACGGGGTCTCCCGCAAAGGCGCTTCCGACACAGCAGCCAGCCACTACCTCACCTGGCCACGCTTGAAGACCAGCGGCACCGTCAAACTCGGCACCATGGAGCATGCAGTCACCGGCGAGGCATGGATGGATCACGAGTTCAGCAGCAGCCAGTTGGAGGCAGGGCAGGTGGGTTGGGATTGGGCCGCTCTTCAGCTCAAGGACGGCCGCGAGATCATGGTCTACCGCATGCGCAGGAAGGACGGTTCTTCAGACCCTGCTTCCACCCTCGCCGTGATTGATCCCAACGGAAAAGTCCGCCATCTCTCCAGCGATGCCTTCACCTGGGAAGTCTTGGGCACATGGAAAAGCCCGCGCAATGCTGCTGAGTATCCCACTCATGTCCGACTCCGCTTCGAGGGCGAATCGCTGGAACTCAAACCGCTGGCCCCAGATCAGGAGCAGGACGGCGGCATCACACAGCTGCCCTACTGGGAAGGTGCCTGCGATGTGATCGATTCACACGGGCAGATCACAGGCCGCTCTTTCTTGGAGCTGGCAGGTTACGCAGGCGACCTCTCCGGACATCTGGCGCCCAAGGCAAAGTAACTGCCCCTCACCACACCACTCAGGAATACTTCACGTCTTTGCGCGGCTCCATCTCAAAGGCCGTGGACTCCTGCTCAGAGATGTTCGGCTTGAGCACTTCCTCACGAAACTTGAAGTAGTGCGGATCGTCCTGGCAGATGGCTAGCTTGTCCATCGTCTCGACCTCCAGATACACAAACCACGGGTAGGGATCAGACGGATTGACGCGCTTGCCCGTCTTCACCGTCAACACCTCCGGAACCCGAAGCAGCATCACACGCGTCTGGGACATCATCTGCTCCAGCTTCTCCTCCGTGACCTGGGGCTTGAGCTGAAACAGGCTGAGGTAGGCGATCATGAAGGCAGAAGGAAAGTCCCGTGGCAGCTTGCAGACAGACTAGGACTTCCAGTCCAGCACGCCCTTCTTCCAGGCATAGCCGAAAGCAACAAGCAGGATGGAAGCGAAGCCGGCGGCGACTGCAAGGATCGAGGCGCCTCCGCCAACGGCAGCGAGGTAGTCCTTGTAAATGATGGCCCAGGGATACAGAAAGACGACTTCGATGTCGAACAGCACGAAGAGCATCGCCACGATGTAAAACTTCACGCTGAAACGCGGCTGGCTGTCTCCCACGGGAAGCATGCCGCACTCATAGGCGGAATCTTTGATCGTGTTGCGCTTGGCGGATTTGCCGAGCAGCGCTGACGCGATGAGGGTCACCACGGCGAAACCACCGGCGATGACAATCTGGAGCAGGACTGGGATGTAATTCTCAAACATGGGGGTGAATGATGCCGAATGGTTAGCGAGAGGCGGCGCAGCGTCAAACCCGGAAACAAAAAGGGCCGCCCTGCACTGTGGCAGAGCGGCCCAAAATCGACGGAAGCATCAGCCCCGGGCAGCCGCAGCAGCCGTGGTGCGGGCCACAACAGCAGCGCTGCGGGCGGCGATCGCGGCATTGTGGGCGGCACGCAGGCCATCAAGGCCGCGGTAGGTCTTGCCAACCTTGGCGCAAAGGCCGCGGCTCACGAGATTCTGCAGCTTCTCATAGGAGCGCAGGCGCAGCATTTCTTCGCCACCGCTCACAGCATTTTTCAGCTTGAGATTGTCATACACCAATCCAAACAGAGTGTTGAATTCATAGGTCTCCGGCTTTGAGAGAACATTGACTAGCTCGTCAGTGACATGATCAGGGACTCGGCGGGAGAAGCGTGTCTTACGTGTCGGTGTGGTGGTAGGCATATGGACTTTAAACCTAGCACATCCTTGGTCTCTTTGCGACGGTTTTGTGATTGGGGGCGGATTTTTCCCCTACGCCACATGCGCACTGAAAGAAGCCCCCCGTGACTAACGTTTTATCAGGCTGGAGTTCCGTTTTTGTATTTACTTTGGATGGCCAATTTTCAGTGGCTTAAGCAGCCTTCACCCGGGAATCTGCCCTTTCCGACTACTTGGTCGCAATCTTGTAAAGCGCTCCGCTGCTGCGAATAAACAGCGCCCCGTCTGCCACCGCAGGAGAGGCCGTGATCTGCTCGCCGAGCTGGTTTTGCCCGACGACCTCAAATTTTTCCGGCGAGGCACGGACCAGAAAGCATTCCCCACGGTCATTGGCGAACAGCAGCTTGTCCCCGAGCACCAAGGGGGCAGGGACGTGCTTGCCCGCCAGCCGGTCATCCCAGAGATCCTTGCCCGATTTGACATCCACCGCACTCACGATGCCGCCACGCGTGGTCTGATACAGGATGCCATTCACCAGCACCGGGGCCGCCTCGCTCGCATTCCGCTTCTCCCGGTCCCACAGCACATGGCTTTCAGTGATGTCCCCGCTCATCTTGTCATCAATGCGTACGCAAAGGGTGTGCGCCCTTTCCGCCCCCGTGTTAAGGATCAGCATGTCCTCGTAACGCAGTGGCGGAATCGCGGCATTGAATCCCCCGTGGCGGATGGTCCAGAGTTCCTTCCCTGTGGAAACCTCATAGCCAAAAGCGGCTCTGGATCCAATGGAGACGAGCACATCCTTGCCCCCCATTTTAAACACGCCTGGCGTATGGTAGGCTTTGCGCATGTCCCCGTCCCGGGTCGGCTTACCTTCTTTGTCCAGGTCGCCATAGTCCGTGGTGCGGGCGGTTTTCCACACGCTCTTGCCCGTCTTCTTGTCCAGCGCCGTGACGAACTGCTGGTCAATGCCATCAAAGGTCAGAATGATCAGGTCGCCGTAGATGATTGGCGATGAGCCCGGACCACGGAAGTGGCGCACGTTGATGTCGCGGCGCTCCCACACTTTCTTGCCCGTCGCAGGATCGATGCGCGCCGTGCCATAGGTGCCGAAGTGTACATACAGCGCGTCCTCTTCCAGCACAGGAGAAGGGGCTGCGTAATTGTTGATGGGGTTGCCCAGGTCTTCAGGAGCCACGTTCTCAAACACCACGTCATGATGCACGATCTTCCCACTGTGACGGTCGATGCCATAGATGAACTGCTTGGTGCCGTCCGCCGTGGCGGAGGTGAACCAGATCATGTCACCGCCGATCACTGGCGAGGAATGCCCCAGGCCTTCCAGCGGCGTACGCCAGGCAATGTTTTTGCCGGAGGCGCTGTCCCACTCCAGAGGAATGCGCGCCACATCGGCCGCCGGGACGATGCTGTCTTGCGTCGGGCCTCCCTTCCCGGGCCAGAATACAGGCTTCGTGGCAGGCTGGGCGCTCGAAAGAACACTCAGCAGGGAAATGGACAGGGCGGTGAGGGCGGTCGTGCGGATCATGGGCGTGAAGTTGACGGAGCTGGTGGGAAATTCTTTCGCCAAGGAAAAGAGCATGCATGGTTGGCGGCATCCAGCCGTATCCCTCGACGACCATGAAAAAAGCCCTTATCACCTGCCTCGCCCTCTGCCTTTGCGCTCTTTCGCTCCGTGCCGAAGACAGCCTCAATGATCAGCTCCGCCGCGCTGCGGAAAAGCTGAAAAACGAATTCTCCAAAGTGAAGGAGCAGGGCGAAATCAAAGGCCGCGAGTGGTACAAAAAAGCCAAGGACCATGTGACCACCAGCCGCACAGAATACCTCCAGCAGGCCGGCACTGCGCTCACCGGCTGGAAGGCGGACATCGATGTGCTCAAGGATCAGGGCGGCCGCGATTACTTCAAAACACGCATCGCCGCTCTGGAGCAGCATCACGCCTTCGCGGTCAAGGAACTGGAAACGCTCACCGCCATCACCGACGAAGCCCAGTTTCGTGCACGCCAGAAGAGCTTTGATCGCACCCTGTGGACTCTTGAAGCCGCCGTCGAGCAGGCGCAGGAAGAAGCCGGGCTTTGAGCACAAGCTCTGCCCACTACGCCGCAACCCCGGCGCGGCATTGCCTTTTTCCGACGGCTATGGTGAAATGACTTTAATTCAAACACACCATGAAAAAGCTCCATCACGTCATCGCCGCCATCGACTTCACCCCTTCCTGCCGCATCGCGCTGCGGGAGGCGGTGCATCGCGCCTCACTTGACGGCGCCGCCATCACCGCTGTGCATGTCATGGACGAGTTCCTCGTGCATGAACTCAAAAGCGCGCTTTCCGCCGATCAGGCCACCATTCGTGCTGAATGGGTGGAACGGCTCAAAAAGTTTGTGGATGATGCCGAAGTGGGTGCAGGCGTGAATGCCGAAGTACGCATCGGTAATCCCTTCTCCGAACTTGTCGAAGCCTGCCGCTCCCACAGCGCCGACCTCCTCGTCATGGGGGCCAAGGGATCGCGCAATGAGTCGCACCGCATCGGCGTCATCACCGCCAAGTGCGTGCGCAAAGCCCCCGTCGATGTCCTCGTTGTGCGCGAAGATGCCCAGGGGCCCTTCAAGCAGATCGTCGCCTGCGTCGATTTTTCTGAAAACTCCGCCAAGGCGGTGCAATGCGCGCTCCATGTCGCGCAGCAGGATGGTGGCTCGCTCGACTGTCTTCATGTGTATCAAAGCGCCCTCGCCATGTCGCTCGATTACGGCGGCTTCGCTCCCTCGCTCCCTGCCACCTACGATCCTGAGGCTGTGGCGACTTGGCGCAAAGATCTGGCTGCCTTCCTGGAGCCGCTCACACGTGATGCAGAAAACGTCACGGTCGCTCAGCACGTCACGGAGCGCGTGAACATCCGTGAAGCCATTCTGGATCATGTCAACGAAGTGCACGCCACCCTCGTCGTGCTCGGCACCAATGGCAAAACGGGCCTGCGCGAGATGCTCATCGGCACCACGGCTGAGAAAATCGTTCAGCATGCTCCCTGCTCGATCCTCGCCGTGAAGCCGGACGGCTTTGTCATCGCTCCAGATTGAGATCCTTATGCCGATGCAGCGACCAGCGCCTGATGATCCCAGCATTGCCCAGTTGCAGGCGGCATTGCAGGCCAGCGAGCAAATCTCCAGCGCCATCGTCGAGACAGCGGTCAATGCCATCGTTACGATCGACTCCCATGGCATCATCGAAACCGCCAACACCGCCACGGTTCGTCTCTTTGGCTACCAGCGCGCTGAGATCATCGGCAAAAACATCAGCCTGCTCATGCCGCAGCCCTATCGCGACCGGCACGACGGCTACATTCAGAACTACCTGAACTCCGGCGTGAAGCGCATCATCGGCATCGGGCGTGAAGTCGTGGGCCAGCGCAAAGACGGCACCGTCTTCCCCATCGACCTCTCCGTCGGTGAAGCCGTGCTGCCCAGCGGCCGTCGCATTTTCACCGGCATCATCCGTGACATCACGGAGCGCAAGGCTCTGGAGGACAAGATCCTCCACATCAGCGAGGAGGAGCAGGCGCGCATCGGCCAGGACATCCACGATGATCTCTGCCAGCAGCTCGCTGCCATCGGCTGCCTCGCGAAGGTGGCGCAAAAAAAACTCACCAAGGCCGGCAGCGCCGAAGCCCGGAGCTTGGCGGAAATCGTCGATCTCATCAGCAAGGCCAACACACGTGCCCGTGAAACCTCCCGCGGCCTCATGCCCGTGGTGATCGACTCCGGCGGTCTCATGAAAGCGCTTGAGGAGCTCGCCCAGAGCACCGCCCGGGCCTTTGAGATCGCATGTGATTTTCGTTATGACAACCCGGTGCAGCTGGCCGACAACAAGCTCTCCGTGCAGCTCTTTCGCATCGCCCAGGAGGCCGTCTCCAACGCGGTCAAGCATGGCCAGGCCGGCCGGGTGGACATTCATCTTGCCCGCCAGAGTGGCAATATCGTCCTCCATGTCCGCGACAATGGCATTGGCATTCCCGATTCGCCGGCCAAAGGAACTGGCATGGGCCTCTTGACCATGAGCCATCGCGCTCAAATGATAGGAGGCACACTCAAAATCGAGCCGCGCACCGGCGGCGGCACCCAGGTCATATGCAGCGTTCCCGCACCAGCGAAAAATCTGTAAAGCGCCTCGTCCTCATCGACGATCACCCCATCATGCGCCATGGTCTCGCACAGTTGATCCGTGCCGAGGAGGGGCTGGATGTCATCGGTGAAGCCGGCAGCGCACGTGACGGGCTCGAAGTCGTTGGCAAACTCAAGCCCGATCTCGCGGTCATTGATCTCACCCTGCCGGACAAGAACGGCCTCGAACTCGTCAAAGACATCCGCGCCCTGCACCCTTCCACCCAGTGCATCGTGCTCTCCATGCACGATGAGACACTCTATGGTGAGCGCTCCCTGCGTGCAGGTGCTCGTGGCTATGTGATGAAGGAGGAGGCCGCTGATCACCTCGTCACCGCCATTCACAAAGTCATCAGCGGTGGTCTCTATGTCAGTGAATCTCTCAACGCACGCATGCTTGAGCAGGTCACCGGCGCTTCACGTTCCAAAGCCACGGGCATGGATGCCCTCACAGACCGCGAGCTCGAAATCCTTTCGCTCATCGGCAGTGGCGTCCCCACCAAAAACATCGCCGCTCAGCTCAGCATCAGCGCCCGCACCGTCGAAGCCCATCGCGCTCACATCAAAGAAAAACTCGGTATGACCGACGGTGCCTCTCTGGTTCGCTACGCCGTGCAATGGGTTGAAAGCCGCGCGAAAGTGTAGCCTTCTTTTCGGTTTGAAATCATCTTCATGGACATGGGGTTAACCCATCTTTGATCCAGTAGATGCTTATGGATTGACGCTGGTGTTCGGTCGCGATGCTGCACAAATGCAGCAATGAAAAAAGGGTTGTCGTCGACATATGCGGAACCGCATTTACACAGGGCGCAGAGTGCCTGTACGCAGGGAAACAACCTCAAATATTGATGAAATTTGCGTTGACGCTCCGCAGTGCGCTCTCATAACCTGCTCCTACGGCAACAGCCGCCAACAACACTATGGCCAAGAAAGCAACCAAAGCAAAACCAGCAGCCAAGAAGGCTGCCAAAGCACCGGCAGCCAAGAAGGCTGTCAAAGCACCGGCAGCCAAGAAAGCTGCCAAAGCACCGGCAGCCAAGAAGGCTGCCAAAGCAAAGCGGAAACCCAATCCTGCGCTCATGAAGCCAGTGCAGCCTGACGCGATCCTCGGAGCCGTCGTCGGCAACAAGCCTGCTCCTCGTGGCCAGATCACGAAGAAGCTTTGGGACTACATCAAAAAGAATGGTCTCCAGGACGCAAAGAACAAGCGCAACATCAATGCCGATGACGCATTGAAGGCGGTGTTCGGCGGCAAGAAGACAGTGACGATGTTTGAGATGACCAAGCTGGTCTCCAATCACATCAGCGCCTGATTCAATCCTGAATTCCTCACGCCGCGTCCGGTTCACACCAGGCGCGGCGCTTTTTTTTTTGGTTCCGTTTCATAGCTTGTCGCGCGTCTGCCTGCTCAGCACGGAGAAACCACCTCCTCGAATTCCAGCCGCATATCTCTCGCCGTTGACGTGCTTACCCAGGGCGCACGATCATTCATTGTGCGAAGGTAGGGAGGTTGGTCCTCCAACCTCCGCCGAACGTCCCCATGCATCCTTTTCGAAAATTCATTTGGGGAATTCGTGATCTCATCCAAAGCCATCTTTTGGCAGGCTCGGAAGCGCGTAGCGCTGGCACAATGGTAGCCGTGGGTGCCAACCCACGGATCCCCATGACCCGCGCCAGTATATTCGGTGGAACCGCGTAGCGGTGACACAGAAGCGTCGCTCCCCTCTCCACCTCAAGAGCCCCGGCTGAATCTCACCCAGGCACGCTTCTCACGGCGCATGCGCCACGTAATCCAGCTCTATGAACTCCACCACTTCAGGAATCCACCGTTGCTGCACAAATGCCGTGTGTTCCGGATGCTCGCTGTAAAAAGCATACGCCGCTGCATCCGCAAACTCCATCGAGAGTCCGAAGGTGAAGCTGTTCTTCACGCTGGTCTGGCGCAGACACTCAAACTTTTGCACGCCTTCGATCTTCGCGAGTTCGCAGGCTGCCAGTAAAAAATCCCGCTCGGCGGCGGAGCCAGGTGCATGCTTGAGACGGAAGGCGACAGTATGGCGGATCATAAGGGAAGGGGAGTTGAATTCAAAAATCCCACCGCTGCACTTTCCCGTTGGCAGGCGCAACTTCAATAAAGTCAATCTCACCATCGGGCAGATAGACACGCAGCGTGCCGAGCGGCCCCTTGTCACCCAGCTCAATCTTCAACTCCTGCCAGTCACCCGCTTTCACCTCAAGCGCGGCGGAATGCACCACACTGGGATCAGCCGCACCATGAGGCAGCGAGTCAATCTTTCCTGCGCCGCCAGCTTCACTGCGCACCCGCAGTTTCACCGTGGCAGGTCCGTTCATCTTGGCCATCCCATGGCCCAGGAATCCCGTCCCCGCTTTCCCGGTGCTCTTCATCGTCAGAATACCCGCGTTCACCGTGGCCTTGCATTGGCGCTCCTTCCACGCATCCAGCGGATCAGTCTTTGTCGCAGGCACCTTGGCAGCCACGGGTTTATAAGCGGGATTCGGCCGTGGATAAGTCGCGCCAGTATCCTTGAGAAAACCATCAATCAGCGCATCGAGTTCCTTCACCTTCTCGGGCATCGTCGTCGCAAGATCATGCGCTTCACTGAGATCCTCGCGCAGGTTGTAAAGCTCGTGTGTGTTGGGATTGCCAAACCAGCGCAGCAGCTTGAAATCCCCACGGCGCACCCACACGCCACCGGCGCGGTTCGCACCGCCGTGCGGATGGTAGTTGAAGTAGGCCTCGCGCTTCAGCTCGCCTTCACCCTTCAAGACCTTCGCATAACTCACCCCATCAAAAACCTGCTCCTGCGGTTTCGCGATGCCGAGGAGATCGATCACTGTCGGGTAAATATCAATCGGCCCCACAATGGTCTCGCTCATGCTGGCAGGCTTGATCTTGCCCGCCCAGGCCCACATCATCGGCACACGCGTGCCGCCCTCATACAGCGTGCCTTTGCCATCGCGCAGCGGGGTGTTCATCGTCGGCGGTTGATCACCGGCCCACTTGCGCCAGTCAGCCAGAAACTCACTCTTGTTCTTCTCCGCCGCCTCCGTTTTTCCTGTACCGGGTACATTGCTGTGCGCATTGCCACCGTTGTCCGATGTGAAAATGATGATCGTGTTGTCAGCAATGCCCTGCTGATCCAGTTCCGCCAGGATGCGCCCAAAACACTCGTCCACGCTCTTCAGCATGGACGCCATGATCGGATTCCCCTGCCGACCGCTCGGATCTTTTTTCGACGCAAAGTACTTCGTGTATTCCACCTTGTGCCCCCACGGTCCATGCACGCCATAGCACCACAGGTTGAGAAAAAACGGGCCACCCTTGCTCGCATCGATGAACTTCACCGCCTCCGCCGCCTGCCGGTCGACAATGTACTCCCCCTGCGGCCCGTCGGTGATCGTTCCTACTTTCGTCTTGCCGCCGGGCTTGCCATCAAGCAGCACCCCATAAGGCGAAAAATACTCACCCGGTGGTCCGGGATCTGGGTGGCAGTGAAACGCCACATCAAAGCCCTGCTGCTCCGGCCAGTAGGGTTGCGTTAGCCCGAGGTGCCATTTGCCGATGTGCGCCGTGCGATAGCCTGCCCCCTTCAAAGTCTCCGCCAGTGTGATCTGCGCTGGCTCCAGGTAGTTCTTGCTCTCCGGCATCAGCATCGGCGCATTCGCCGGACCGGTTTCCGCTAGAAACACATGCCCCGCCGGTTGCGGCGGCTGGTGCCCGCTCGCCGTCGTGATGCCATGTCGCGCCGTGTACTGCCCGCTCAGGATGCTCCCCCGTGTCGGCGAGCACAGCGGTTGCGAATACGCATTCGTAAACCGCATCGCCCGCGTCGCGAACTTGTCGATGTGGGGCGTTTCATAGTACTTCGAGCCATACACCCCGCTGTCCATCCATCCCATGTCATCCACCAGAAAGAGCACCACATTGGGTTGGGCCCATGAGGATGAGTGGAGGAGAACAAAGGATGAAAGCAGCAGCAGGGACTTCATGGCCCGCTGTGAACGACCGCTGCCAGCCTGGAATTGCGTATAAAATCACGCCTCATTGGAACGCGGAATCAAATTGCAGCTCGGCTCTTCCACGCTCCTCTCCACCCCAGCATGATTGCCTTCTTCAAGCTGCATCAGCATGGCTCGTCCGTCCGCGCCGAAATCATCGGCGGCGTGACCACCTTCATCACCATGGCCTACATCATGGTGGTGAATCCGGCGATCCTCTCCTTCGCCGGCATTCCCGTGGGTCCCGGCACAGTGGCCACCATTTTGACGGCGGCAGTGGGCTGCCTGCTGATGGCCCTGATCGCCAACCGCCCCATCGCAGTCGCACCCTACATGGGGGAAAATGCCTTCATCGCCTTTGGTCTCGCCGCACTCGGCATTGGCTGGGAGCAGCGTCTAGGCGCAGTTTTCGTCAGCGGTGTTTTGTTTCTCATCATCACACTGCTCGGCATTCGCGGCTGGCTGGCGAATTCCGTGCCTGCCGGATTAAAACACAGTTTCGCCGTCGGCATCGGGCTCTTCCTGGCCTTCATCGGTTTGTATGAAACCGGCATCGTCACCAGCTTTGTGACAGGCCTGCCGCCTCCCGCTTTGCCAACCGATGCTCACGGTCTGTTCCTCTCTCCCGCAGTCCCCGTCAAAATCGGCAATCTGCGCGATCCTCAGGTCCTGCTCGCACTCGGCGGCTTCCTGCTCATGACCGTGCTCATGATTCTCAAAGTGCGCGGCGCACTCCTCATCGGCATCATTATCACAGCGTTGATCGGCGGCGCTCTCGGCTTCGGCCACATGCCCAAGGCCATCGCTGCGCTGCCCTTCACCGGTGAGTATGACCTGAGTCTCATCGCCTTCAAACTGGACGTCACCAGCGTTCTCCAGTTCAGCTTCCTTCCAGTGCTGCTCACCCTCTTCCTGATGAGTTTTCTAGACACCCTGGGCACACTCACCGGACTCGGTGCCGCAGCGGACCTGCTCGATGAAAAAGGCAACTTTCCCCAGGTCGAGAAGCCCATGCTCGTCGATGCGCTCACCTGCATGTTCAGCGGTCTCGTGGGCACTTCCACCAGCGGCGCCTACATTGAATCCGCCACCGGCATCAGCGCAGGCGCACGCACCGGCCTCGCCTCGCTTGTCACGGCGGCCCTGTTTGCCCTCTCGCTGTTTTTCATCCCCTTGATCGAGCCCCTGCAGCAGCTCCGCTTTGCCTACGGCCCCGCCTTGATCGCCGTCGGAGTTCTCATGACCGGCTCCGTGCGCCGCATTGACTTCGATGATCTCACCGAGTGGGTCCCAGCCTTCGTCACCATTGTGATGATGCTCTTCACCTACAACATCGCCAACGGTCTCACCGCCGGTTTGGTCGTGCATCCGGTCTTGAAACTGGCCTCAGGTCGCGCACGCGAACTGAACGCCGGAACCATTGTTCTCGCCTTGCTCTGCGCCGCTTATTATCTTTTCGGCCTGCCTCATTGATCATGCATTCTCCAGCACTCCTTCTCGGCCTGCTTTTCGTCGCCAGCGTTCTTTACAGCTTCACGTTGATGTGGTTGTCATTGCGCCCTTGGGTGCGGGCCTGGGATCAGCACTGGACGGAACGAGCACGCTGGCTGTGGCTGGCGCGCAAGACACGCACCGCCGTTGCCATGAGTGTCATCGGTCTTGGATTTATTTTGCGCCATGAACTCGCTGCTGATGGGCCTGCTGTCAGCATGGTGCTGTTCGTTACACTGGTCGGTTTTTTCACCGCACAGTTTTTCATCGACCGCCTTGTATGGCCGAAGTTCTCGCTCCGTCTTTGGCTGAAGCAGACGTTGTGGATGCTGCTCCTCACTTCCGCCTGGCTTGGCGTCATTGTCTGGGCTGCCATCTCCACCTCCGAAAATCTTGAATCGAGTGACTGGCTCAGGCTGGGCGTGGCGGCCCTGCTGCTGGTCCTGATTTACTCCGGCGTCTGGTTGCGTGCCCTGCCTGGACTCGGTGCAAATCTACACACACCGCGTCTGCGGCAGATCGTCGACGAAGTCACCGCGGCATCCGGCGTGCCTCCCGTCCGTGCGTGGGTGATGGATGCCATCATGGCCAATGCTTTCGCCCTGATGTACATCCGCAGCATCATCGTGACCACGCCGGCGATGAAGGTGCTGGACGATGCCGAACTGCGCACACTCGTGCAGCATGAAATGGCGCATCTGAGCGAATCTCGTTCCGTACTCTGTTCGAGAATGCTGGGTGGCCTGAGCTGGCTGGGTTTCGCATTCACCCGTCCTGTCGTGCACCACTTCCAGATCGGTGGCGTGTTCTGGCTTTTTATTGGTGTTTGGCTGCTGCGAAAATTGGCCGCGAACACCGCCAAGCGCATGGAAAACCGCGCCGACTCCATGTCCGTCACGAATGAAGCCGAAGGCCCGGTCTACGCCCGTGCTCTTGAGAAGCTCTACCAGGCCAACCAGATGCCCGCAGTGATGACGAAACGATTGTCACACCCCGATCTCTACGATCGCATGACATCCGCCGGCCTCATTCCCGCCTACCCTCGCCCCGCTCCTCCGCCGCAGCGCCACTGGACCTTCTTCGCCGCCATCATCCCAGCCGCCTTCTGGCTCGGCATAAAAATGGCCGACAAATTCTGACGCCCATTTTCAGGCCCAGCGAATACGGCTATTCAGCGGCTCGGAAAACAACCGTAATCCTCTTCAAGAGTCCCACTGGCTCCGCTGCACGCCGATGAACGTCATGCCAAGGCCGACCAGCACATGCACAAACAGCACGAATCCAGCGATGCCGGGCCCGATCAGATCCGTGGAAGTCACCTGCTTCACCGCGTCATAAAAGGCCGTGCTGCGCATGCTGCTCAGGCTGCCACTCCAGCTCCAGAAGGCGACCACCAGCGGCTGCACCCAGTTCTCCAGCCAGTCAGGCAGAGTGAGCACCGCACCCGAAAGCGGAAGCTGAAAGCCGACCAGGTAGATGCACAGGATCGTGGCCTTTTCCGGTGTCTTGCTCATGGCCGAGATGCCCAGACACACGCTGGTCATCGCCGCAGAGGCCAGCACTAGCAGCACCAGCTTGGTCACCAGATCCCCAGGCAGCCCTCCGGTCACCATGTCCACGAAGAACCCCATCCATAAACTCTGCGCCAGCACGAACATGCCCAGAAAGATCACCTTGCTGCCGATATAGGCAAACGGGTGCAGTCCTCCCAGTTTCTCGCGCTCCAAAATCAGTCGTTCAGAGGCGATTTCACGCGCCGCATTGTTGCTCGCCATCAGGGTCACCAGCACCACCTGCAGCATGATGAGTCCGGAGACCAGCCCTCCGGCCTTGAGCTGCTCCTCTTTATATTTCGACACCTGGATGATCTCCTGCGCAAAGTTGTCATCCTGATGGGTCGAAAGCGCCCGCAGCGGCTTGATGCCGTCCAGCGCGAAAATCACGACGAGCAGCGGAAAGCCCAGCAGCATGGCCAGGTGCAGCCAAACCTGTGCCTTGTCACGGCGGAAAATCGTCCAGCGCCGGCGCAGCAGCTCAAACAACTGCGTCGTCATGGACGGCATTTCCACCGGCGGCAGGTCCAGGTGCTCAGGCGCTTCAACGTGCTCTACTTTTGCCACCGCACGCTCCTCACGCACCGTGGTCTTGGAGGGGCCGCTGCTCCTCTTAACTTCCTTTTCCGTGTCTTCTGGCAGCACCCGCTTACCGTCGAATCCATGGCGCTTGTAATAGGTGTCACGGTGCTTTTCCCACGACTCATGCCAGTCCCCGGCCTTGCGCTCCGTGAGCTTGAGATACACCTCTTCGGGGTGCTCGGCCGCAAAGTAATGCATCATCGCATTCGGCGGGCCATGATAGGTCAGCACTCCCTGATACATCACCATCACGCTGTCATAGGCGTCCAGGCTCGCAAGGCTGTGCGTGACATTGACCACCACACGCTTTGGATGCCCGCGCGAAAGCACGCGCAGCAGATTGGTGATCTCGTTTTCGGATTTCGGGTCTAGGCCGCTGGTGACCTCATCGCACAGCAGCAGGCAGGGATCGGTCACCAGTTCCAGCGCCAGACCCAGGCGGCGTTTTTGCCCTCCGGAAAGCACCTTCACCTGTCTGTCGGAGAGATGCGTCAAACCCGTCACCTCCAGGATGTGGTCCAGCGCCGGGATGAAATCTTCCGTCTGCGACAGCTGCGTCCGCAGCACCATCGCGCTGGCAATGCTCTCCTCCACCGTCAGCAGATCATAGGCCACGCTGAATTGCGGCACATACCCAAGATCTCCAGGATGCAGATCCTCTTCATCGCTCAAATTCCTGCCGTCCCACAGCAGTTCTCCGGATGTCTCCTGCTGGATGCCCGTGATCACTTTCAGCAAGGTCGTCTTGCCACAGCCTGAAGGGCCCACGATCGCCACCAGATGCCCGGGGGGAACATTGAAGCTCACTTCTCGGAGCAGGTGCAGCGTGCTGTTCTCCGAGTCTTTCGGACCTTCGACTTCAAGACAAACGTTGAGAGCTTTGAGCATACAGGTTAAATAGGTTTCTGACACTAGGCCGGGGAGTCCTGCTCTGGCGACGAAAAAATTCAATCCACCACCAAAATGCAACGCCGCAACAGACCGGGCCAGCGCCCCTCCTCCTCTTCTTTTGGCTGGCTGTGGTGGCTGGCGGGTTTGCTCCTCGTCAGCGGGGTCGTTCTTGTGCTGCTGGCTCCCACTCTCGTTACCAGTTACATACGTGCGTATGTCCAGAAGGATGATTTCCGTCAGAAGGCCGAGGATCTGATTGCCGCACGCATCGACGGCAGCGCGCACATCGCCCCGATCACTTGGAACGACGACACCGCCAGCGTCACCGAACTGTCATTTTCCAATCCCGGCTGGAGCGTGGAGGCAGGGGGCCTGCGTGCCGCCCTCGATTTCGGTGCCATCCGGCAGGGGAAGTGGAGCATTCAAAATGCCGGAGCAGACGACCTCACGCTGCGCCATACCGCCGCTGCAAGCAGTCCTCCCCCTTCAAACGCCGCCAAATTCGACGACAGCAACGACGGGATTCCCTCCTTTCTGCGTCGCTACATCCCCACCCAGACGCGCATCAGCGGCTTCGAGGTGCATCGTTTCATGTTTGAGCAGGAAGGATGGAAGATTGCAGACTCCCAGCTGCGCCTTGGCGACTGGCACACCGGAGAAGTATCCGTGTCCGCCAAATTGAACGGGGGTAGATTGCACACCCCCATCCTGGCTCCCCAACAAAAAGAGCCTCTCCAGTTTGACCTCACCAGGGCCACGCTTCGTGTGAGCGACAGCCAGCTGCAAATCAGTGACGCCGCCTTGCGTTGGAAGCAGGCTTCTGAGGCCACACTGCGTGGGACTGTGAAGTATGAAACCGGCGCATGGCAGATCTTCACCCATGTCAAAGCCGTCCCCATGGACGAATTTCTCGATGCTTGGTGGAAACAGCGTCTCTCCGGCAAGATCGAAGGCGATCTCGAAATGGCCGGGGCACGCAATGCACCGCCCGCATGGAAGGCCGACCTCTCACTCAAGGATGGCGAGCTCACCGGGCTGCCCATTCTCGACAAACTCGTGACCTACACGAACACTCACAGGTTCAAACGCCTCGTGCTCGACATCTGCAGCGCCTCCATCCGGCCTCAAGGCGACGCTCTTCGCATCGAAAAAATCATCGTGCAGTCCAACGGCCTCCTCCGCATTGAAGGCGCCCTGACCATTCGCGGCCGGGCTCTGGAGGGCGATTTCCTTCTCGGCGTCACGCCAGAAACATTGAGCGGCATCCCCGGCGCCAACAACCGCGTCTTTGTGGAGAGCAACCCGGGCGCACCTCCCGGCCTGCAATGGACGCGCGTCCACATCGTCGGTACGCTCGATGCCCCCATGGAGGACCTTAGCAGCCGCCTCATCGGTGCTGCCGGCATGTCCCTCCTCCTGGATACCCCCGGTGCCATCGTCGGCCAGGGGGCTGAAACTCTGCTCAAACCAGTGCTTGGCGAGGACGCAGCCAAACTGCCCGGCAAAGTCATCAACGGAGCCAGCGGCGTCATCGAAAACGGAGTAAACGCCGGATCCGGCCTCCTCAAGAGTGTCCTCCCCATCTTTCCTGGAAAATGAGGTGGTTGCACGGCGGGGATGTGCCGCTAGCATAGATTCTTTCCATGTCCGCCTCCCCTCCCATCTCCTTCGCCGCCCGCGAGTCGAAGCATGCCATTGAAGAAGGCATGCTGTTTGCCCCCAAATTCGATGAACATGGCCTCATGCCTGCAATGGCGGTCGATGCCGAGACCGGTGCGCCTCTCATGCTCGCCTACATGAACGAGCAGTCCCTCAAAATGACGCTGGAACTCGGTCAGGCCGTTTATTGGAGCCGCAGCCGCAATCAGCTCTGGCATAAAGGGGCCACCAGCGGTGAATTTCAGGAGATCATCGACATCCGCACCGACTGTGACCAGGATGCCCTGGTTCTGCGTGTAAAACAGCACGGCGGCGGCTGCTGCCACACCAAACGTCCCACCTGCTTCTATCGCATCGTCAAAACAGCTGACGGCGAAGCCCTGCTGGAAGCAGTGGAATAAGCAGCCTCTTGGCCGCCAGCATCCTTTTCCGAAACTCATTTCCGAGCAGCCAGCTGTCTCTTGTTCGGGGATGACGGGCTTCGATGGCGCCTGTCTGGGGGCCGTCAGCCCAGCCTAGTGCTGGGTGTACAAGTGCTCATGGCGCGAAGGTAGGGCGGTTGGTCCTCCAACCGCCGCCGAACGTCCCCAGGCACCCGGTTCGAAAATCAGTTTCCGAATTCGCTACAGCACCCAGTCGAAAACCATATTTGGAGTCTTTTGCGGCGTTGGTAACAAAGGAAGGGGATCATTTTGATCACTCTGAACTCCGCTTCGTCCATCCCTTCCAAATAACAGGGGCCAAGCAAGGATGACCTCCTTTTAGCATACCGAGCTCCAAGGCTCTCTCGAACCCTCACCCACGAAGTTGTCCACCAAACCGTTGGCGTGTCAGCACCTTAGCGGCTGCCAGGAACCATGCCGCCGTATTTGGCGTTGCCTTCCCAGGACCGCGGACGGTTCCACGGGAGGTTGCTGTACTGACTGCCATCCGGCCCCACCACTTTCTTGCGCTTCGGTTCATCCGAGGCACAGGAGGACAGGGAGCATGCGGCGGTGATTGCCAAAAGCAGAAAGCTGAGCAGTCGTGTCTTCATGAGGTCCTCCCTATGCACGGGACAAATCAGTTTTGCACCAAGTTTTCGAGGATTACACGATCTCCTGGCATGATCACCTGACCATTGACGACTGCATCCGGCACGATGGCGGCCATGGAATTTTTGCCATCCACCGTCATGATGCTGATTTTACCCACAGTCTGCGCGCCACGGGTGACGATCAATTTGGTCTGTTCAGTGAGGCCCGTCATCTTGCCTGCGTCAATGATCACAAAACCCCAGTCATAGTTCACGGCGATGACGCGTGAGCTCAGGCTGTTGCGTTCGAAGTTTTTGCGGCGGTCTTCAATCTTGTGCACCACTTCATCCAAACGCTTCTGGATGCCAGCCACCTTGTCTTCCTCAGCGGCCACTTCTTTCTTTTTGATTTCGGCCTGCGCCTCAAAGTCCAGCTTTTCCTTCTTCAACTTCTGGATGCCTTCGACCATGGTCTCTGGCTTCATGCCCTGCGGAAGATCTTTGAGGAGGGCGTCCTGTTCCTGCTTCTTCTTCTCTTTCACCGCAAACTCTTCTTGGGTGCGCGTGATTTCTTCCTGGGTTTGAGCCAGCTTGTTCTTCTGCGCCTTGAGCTTCTCTGCTTCGACGTCCAGATCACCCTGCACGCGGGCGATGTCTGCCACCAGCTTGGGCACTTCACCCGAGCCTGGGCGCAGCAGCTTTTCTTGGGCGCTCTTTTGACTCGTGATGCTGGCGTTAATCCCCGCCACCTTGGTGCGTACGTCGGCAAACTCACGCCCGTTTTGGTAGGCGAAGAAGCTGGCTACAAGGATCACCACTGCGCTAAGGATGAAAAGAACTTTGGTCATGGGAAAAGGGGAGCTGGGAAAGGTGTCAGGCGACTAACGGATGTGTGCGATCACTTGGCGGCCGGTGGTGCTGTACCAAAGGGGTCCGCAGTGCTTGGTGCTGGCGCGGCGCCTCCGGCTGGAGGTGTCGCAGGAGGAGCGGTGCCAAACGGATCAGCGCCCATGGCGGGAGCCGCAGGCGCTGCCGGGGCCGGGGCCGCAGGGGCGCCAAACGGATCAGCACCCATGGCGGGAGCGGCGGCAGGAGCTGCGCCCGGAGCTGGTGCTGGCGCACCAAAAGGATCAGAACCCATCGCGGCACCTGCTGCAGGGGGAGTGGCGGCTGGGGCAGCGCCTGCGGCTCCAGTTGCAGGAGCGGCGGCTCCATCAGGCGTTTTGGGTGCAGAGGTCTTGGCGCTCTGTTCAGCAGCAGCCACCACCAGATCACCCGAGCGAATGTGCTCGCCTTCGGCAAGGCTGCCTTTGACCAGATCGGCCACGGAGGAATTCTGCTCCACATCGCGCACTTTCAGCTTGGCGACCACGTCCTTGCCGCGTTTCACTTCGAGATCCGCGTTGGCAAAAACACCACCACCGTTGCCCTTGTTGAGCACCACAAAGCCCCAGTCGGTATAAGAATAGGCGACTTTGGCAGTGAAATCGTCGTCCACAATGCCACGGCGGCCACGGGCTTCGCGTTCCTCAGCCTCTTTCGCTGCATTGGTCAGGCTGGTGATTCTTTCTTGGGCGGCAGCCAGATGCTGGGTCTGGTTGGCCAGTGCTGACTCGGCTTCAGCGCGTTCTTTTTTGATGGCATCAATCTGGGCCAGCAGAGCCTTGATGTCGCCAGCTTCATCGATCAGCTTTTGGTTCTGAGCCACCACCTTGGCGGTCTGCTCCAGATTGGTCTTCACCGCAGCCAGTTCCTGCTCAGCTGTCTGCACCTTGGCGGCAAAGTCTGCCACGGAAGTTTTGGTGGTTTCGAGCTCCTGATTCGCCATGTCGCGCTGCGTCTCACGGCTCTTTTTCGCCTCTTCTGCCTTGGCGATGTGGGCCGTCATGGCTGCCAGGTTCTCATTGGCAAAACCCTCGCGTTTACGCTCCTCCACGAGCAGTTTTTGGTTTGCCCAGGCAAAATAGCAGGCGGTGCCCAGACAGACGGCAGAGAGAGCAGATAGAATTTTCCAGACCATACGAAAGCGTAATTTGAGAATTTAAAGTCTAATTTTTACCGGAACCACCGGGTTTCGACAACACCAATTTTCACCCATTTTGTCTTTAGGCTGCAATCTTGCTTGTGCCCGATGGGCCCAGCAGTTAGAACACCAGCGTCAGGGGCCGCGGATGTTCAGCTTGCGAACCCCGCCAGGTCCTGACGGAAGCAACGGCAGCCTGCCTGTCCATGTCGCGGTTCCCTGGCACTTTAATCAATTTCATTGCGGTCACTCTTCCGCGATGCCGGTCAAATCCGTCCGAATGCGCCGATCCAGTGCTTCGATCTCTGCTTGAGACACTCCGTCTCCCCTCCATGCCAGCGTCACCGTGATGAGTCCGGCATAATCAGAGACAAAAATGCCCAGTCCCGGCGGCGTGCTGACGCTTGGGATGGTGTAGATATTTTGCACCGCAGCTCCCGCAAATTCTTTGCGTCCCGGCAGAAAAGAGCCGGTATGTGAGTGAAACAGGCTGCAAATCTGCCCCATGTTCGTCCAGCGTACCATGGGGATGAACGTAATTAGTGGTAATTGAGCCGCCAGCGTTGTCAGTGCCTCGGAGGCCTGCGCCCTCTCCTGCTTCATCGCCTCACGGTACTTGTCCAGCACATGCGCTACCGCCTGATCCACCGAGCCCAGCGCCCCGGCATCTAGAAACAGCGGCATGGCGCCCATGTGGTTGCCGAAAATCAGCTCGCGGCTTCTTCCTCGCAGTTGCATCGGCAGGTGCAGGTGGATCTCCGGACTCTGCCAGTCACGCCGTTCATGCAGCAGCCGTAAAGCACGTGCGGCCATCGCCGCATAAAACGGCATCTGCAAAAAGTCACCGCACAGCGCGCGCAGTCGCGCCGTGGCCTTCGCAGACTCCTCCCTGGAAAGTTCGATCAGCCGGTATTCCGGCCGTCCGCCGGTGGGCATTCCCTTCTTCCATGCGGAAAGACATCCGGCAGAGGTCATCTCATGCAGCCTGTCGGTCAGTGGTTTGGCTCTCTTATACACGCGGGCCATGCTTTCACGCGGCGGCATGGTCTGGGCTGGCGGTCCCGCGGCACACGCTCCCGCAGCCAGTTTTTCCAGCAGCAGATTGATCCCCGTCCCGTCCAGCAGCGCATGCCGCCAGGTCAGGAGGATCACATGCGCGCCGTCCGTCCCCCACGGAAAGACCTCCATCCATAAAGGGGTGGTCAGTGCTCCGCTGCTGCTTCTGCCCTGCAGCCGTTCTTGGATCACCTCTGCGCCAGGCGGGAGTGATTGCACCCCGTGCCAGCAGATGGGCGGTGCAGTAATAGTACCATGCGTCTCCCAGACCCATCGCCAGCCGCGCCATTGCCGCTTCAGCCGCGCCCCCAGCATCGGGTGCTGCGCGTGGACCTGCTCCCACCCCTGCGTCAAAGTCTGCGCGTCCGGTTTCGCCTCCAGCTGCAGCACGGTCACCCCCCAGTGAGTTCCTTGCCCGCTTCGGCGCATGAACGCCTCAAGCCCAGCGAGGAAAAAATCGACTGTGGTGGCGGGCAGTATTGGCATCAGGCGGCTAGGCGGCGTTTTTCTCCCAAAAAGCCCGCCAGCGCACTGGCCGTGGCAAAACGCTCCCGCGTCATCTCCGCTGGATTGATCGTCAGCTGGAATCGTTCCTCAATGAGCAGCAGCAGCTGCATCATCGCCATGGAATCCAGTCCCATGGAAAACAGGTCCGTGTCAGGGGCGAGGGGCTCCTGCGGTTCCAGGATGTGTTCGGTGGTGAGCAGTTCGATCACGGCGGCGGGACTGATGGGCACTTCGGGCATTCCATGCAGAGAGAGCCTGCATCACGCACGGCGTCAAGAAACCCCTGCACGCGTATTTTGCCTTCAGTAGAGAGTTGCACAACGCCATCCCTCCGCCACCGTGCGCCCCCCTATGAACAAGCTGGACGAAATCATCGCCCACAAGCACACCGAACTGCAACGCCTGCTGCCGCGCGCTGAAAAGCTCCGCGCCGCCGCCGCCCTGCGCAATGACGTCCGCTCCTTTTACGATGCCCTCCGCGCAGACCCCACGCGCCTCAGCATCATCGCCGAGGTCAAGCGCGCCTCACCCTCCGTCGGCACCATCGCCGCTGACTTCGATCCGCTCACCATCGCCCGTGGCTACGAAAAGGCCGGTGCCAGCGCCATCTCCGTCCTCACCGACGAAAAATACTTCCAGGGCCGCCTCGAATACCTCTCTCTCATCCGCGAGCAGCTCGACATCCCCTGCCTGCGCAAAGACTTCATCATTCACGAGGCCCAGATCTTCGAAGCCGTCGTCGCCGGTGCCGATGCCATCCTCCTCATCGTCGCCGCCTTGGACCAGCCCACTCTCGAGCACCTCCTCGAAGTCGCCCACACCTTCCAGCTCGATGCCCTCGTCGAAGTTCACAACCTCCCCGAGCTCGAACGCGCCCTCGCCACGGACGCCCGCATCATCGGCGTGAACAACCGCAACCTGAAGTCCTTCACCGTCGATCTCGCCACCACCGAGCAACTCGCCGAAGAAATCCCCGACGATATCGTCCTTGTCTCCGAAAGCGGCATCAAAACTCCCGCCGATGCCCTCCGCCTCGCCGAAGCCGGCGCAGACTCCCTCCTCATCGGCGAAACCCTCATGCGCAGCCAGAACATCCTCGCCGACCTCCCCCAGTTCCGCGCCTCCACGGCCGGTGCTCAGGGATAAGTCATATCGCAGGGAGTGAAGCAATTCATTTGGACTGCGGTTGCGTAGCGAGGAACGAGCGCAGCTACCGCTTTCCGCAGGCCGGTCAGATCTCGCATGCCAATCAGTGTGCGAAAGTGGTGCCTCAACGCCGCCGCACTCCGAGGCGCTCCAAAACCGCCTACCCCTTCGCCAACTGCGCCGCCAGCTTAACGGAAAGGCGTTTTGAGAACGGCACAATTGGCGAACTGACGCACTCTTTCACCTATCCGCTCCGCCTCACACCAGCACCAAAGGTGCTGCGTAATTCAGCCCAGGGATGCCGAGCCTAGGCGAGTGCTTCCCTGGGTCAACTCGCAACCGACCGTTAAGCAAACCCAGCACTCCGCCACACGTTGCAATCACCAGCAGCGTCTGCAATGAGCCCCGCCGCGCATGCGGGCTGAGTTCACCCAACGCCCCAGTACCGCCTACACCTTCGCCAACTGCGCCGCCAGCTCCGCGATCAAACTCGTCAGCGTCGTCAGCTCCTTGCTCGCCTCCTGTTTCGGCAGCACCAGCAGCAGTTCCGTCGTCGGCACCGGCGCAGCTAGCGGCACAAACACACATCCCCCGTGCGGCATCTTGCTCGCATGCCCGGGAATCAACGCCACCCCGCCCAAGGTGGTCACCGTCCCCAGCATCATCGAGAGCGAATCCACCTCGCTCACGATCTGCGGATCAAACCCCGCCTGCTGACAAATCGAGCGCAAAAACTCCCGCCGCCCCGGGAAAGACGTGTCAGAAAGCGACACCCACCGTTCGTTCTTCAGTTCCGCGAGTTTGATCGTCTTCTTCTTCGCCAGCGCATGATCCTCGGGCAGCAGCGCCGCCATCTTGTGGCGTGACAGCGTCCGCGTGTTGAAAAAGGCACGGTCACTCTCGGAGATGTTTCCAAGAATCGCCGCATCCAGCTCATGGTTTCGCAGCCGGTCCAGCTGCGCACGCGGCGGCAGTTCAAACAAGCTCACCTGCGCCTTCGGATGCCGCTGCCGGAACTCACGCACCGCAGGCACCACCAGATCATCCAGAAACGGCGCCAGAAATCCCAGACGCAGCGTCCGGCGCGCCTTGCCATACTGCTCGCGCAGCTGCTGCGCACTCGTTTCCGCATCGCAAACAATCTGCCTCGCCTTCGGCAGAAAAAAACGACCCGCCTCAGTCAGATAAATACGCTTCCGAATGCGATCAAACAACGCCACTCCCAGCTCCGCCTCCAGCACGCCAATCTGCCGGCTCAGCGCAGGCTGCGTCACATGCAGTCGCTTTGCCGCGGCAGAAATGCTCAAATCCTCGGCGGCGGCGATGAAGTAACGAAGCTGGTGAAATTCCACGCCGGATCAGACCACACTCCGGCTCTATGCGCAAATCGTCCGCACTTCCGTAAGGCGGCCATTTGGCGAACGTAGGTGGCTTGCGCGCATCTTATGGACTCACCGCTTTTTCGTCCCTCAATGGACCGCCGGGCCTTTCTCACGGCCTCGACGCTGGGATTGGCATCACTGCGTTTCGGCCCTGCTTTGAGAGCTTCCACCGGCCCTGGAGTTCCCGCCGCCACCCTCGCAAAGCCCGCAAAATCCACCGTGCTCTTCTTCCTCTGCGGCGGTGCCTCCCACATCGACATGTGGGACATGAAGCCCGAAGCCCCTATGGAATTTCGCGGCGAGTTCAAACCCATCCGCACCACCGGCGCAGACATCCGCCTCTGCGAGCACCTCCCGCTTCTCGCCAAACAAGCGCACAACTTCGCCCTCGTGCACGGCGTCACCGATGGCGGTCGCGCCACGGGCGATCACCACGCCGGTTATTACTACAACCTCACCGGCCACGCCCCCGATCCCACCTTCAAGCAGCAGGGGAACGACCGCCGCCCCTATCCCGAAGACTGGCCCTACATGGGCAGTGTCATCGGCATGAAGCGTCCGCAGCATCCCACGCTCCCGCAGATCATCTCGCTCCCGCACAAGCCCAGCAAGCTGCCCTTCACCCGCCCCGGCCAGTTCGCCGGCCGCATCGGCATGGAGTACGATCCCTTCTATCTCACCGGCAGCTTCGACGAACCCCTGAATTTCAGCGCCCCCACCATCTCCATGTCCGGCAGCATGACCGCTGCCCGCATGCAGGACCGTCACGCCCTGTTGAACGCCATGAATCAGGCCCGGCGCGAACTCGATCACGAAGCCGCCGTACAAAACTACGTGAAGCAGCAGGAGCGTGCCTTTGACCTCTTGTCATCCAGCGGCACCTCAAACGCCTTCGACATCAAGTCCGAGCCCGACAAACTGCGCGAGCGCTACGGCAACACCATCAACGGCACCAGCCTCCTCATGGCACGCCGCCTCGTCGAGGCCGGCGTCCCCTTCGTCACCGTCTTCTGGAAGGAAGATGAAAGCACCGCCAAACAATGCAAAAGCGCCGGCGGCTGGGACACCCACGGCGACAACTTCAACTGCCTTCGCAAGTACCTCCTCCCGCAGTTTGATCAGGCCTTCTCCGCCTTCATGGAAGACCTCTCAGGCCGGGGCCTGCTCGATGAAACACTCGTCCTCGTCACCAGCGAAATGGGCCGCATGCCGAAAGTCGGTGATCGCCGCTCCGGCGGCACCCTCGGTGCCGGCCGCGATCACTGGACCTCCTGCATGAGCGTCCTCATGGCAGGTGCTGGTATTCGCGGCGGTCAGGTCGTCGGCGAAACCGACGCCCGCGCCGAACTCCCCAAAGACCGCCCCATCTACCCCGAAGACATCACCAAGACCGTCTATTACGCCATGGGCATCCAGGACCTCGAAGCCAAAGACAAGCTCGGCCGCGCCTACAACCTCCTCGATGAAGGCAAACCCCTCACCGAGCTCTTCGGCTGATTCTTTTCATGATGCCTTGCATGAATGCCACTCGGTCAAGGCGGGCTGTCGTTTGTTCCATCACGCCAGCACTCTCCGTTTTCAGCCCAGAACACCGGGGCGGGCGGCAGCGAGGGCCTGTAGGAGAGATGTCAGCACTTCGCGTTCTCCGACGAGAACGCCGCTTTCTTTCGTCACCTCACTCCGCGCTGGCACCAGCCCTGAAAGGGCTGCGGAATTTAGCCCAGGGTCAGCCGAGCCTCAGCGAGGCGACCCTGGGTATGGCAGCAAGAAATCGGAAAGCAAACCCAGCGCCTTCTTCGCACACCGCGCGCACCAGCAGCGTCTTCAACGCACCACCGCCGCTGCCTGTGCGCCCAGCCTCCCAAGATCAACGCCTTTAACTGAATGCCCTTCATGCATCGCATCCTCCTCACCGCCCTGCTCCTCTCCATCACCCTCCACGCCGAAGACTGGCCCCAGTTCCGCGGCGCCAATGGCACCGGCATCTCCTCCTCCAAAAATATCCCCCAGGATTTCTCCGCCGAAAAGAACATCGCCTGGAAAGCCAAGATTGGCGACGGCATCGGCTCTCCCATCATCAAAAACGGCCGCGTCCTCACCACCGCCATGCTGGGAGATCAGAAACTCGGCGTCTTCAGCTTCGACGCCACCACCGGCAAGCAGCTCTGGCGCAGCGAGTTCGACACCGGCACCCTCCCGCGCATCACCCCGCCAAACAGCCACGCTTCCTCCACTCCCGCCACCGATGGCGAACGCGTCTACGTCTATTTCAGCACCATCGGCCTCCTCGCTTTCGACTTCACCACCGGCAAAGAAGTCTGGCGCCACTCCATGCCCCGGCCCGCTTACCTGATGGACTGGGGCGCTGCCTCCTCGCCCATCGTTTACAACGACACCGTCATCTTCTGCCAGGACGATGACCTCGCTCCCTTCGTCGTCGCCGTGGATGCAAAAACCGGCAAAGAAAAATGGAAGACGCTGCGCAAAGAAATGCTCGCCGGTTATTCGCTCCCTGTCCTCTGTGAGGCCAATGGCCGCACCGACCTCGTCATCGCCGGCAGCGGCAAATTGAAAGGCTACGATCCCGCCACCGGCAAGGAACTCTGGACCTGCAACACCCTCCTCCGCACCATCATGACCTCGCCCGTCGTGCATGACGGCGTCATCTACATCGCCGTTCAGAGCTACGGCGATTCCACCCGCACCCTGAAGCACGCCCTGCTCGAATGGCTCGACACCAACCAGGACAAAATCCTCTCCCGCGAAGAAACCCCCAAAGAGTTCCACGAGCGCTTCGACGCCTCCGACAAAAACAAAGACAAAGTCATTGGCCCCGAAGAAATCGACACCGCCTTCCAATCCCCTGACAACATGGCCGCAGGCGGCAACATCATCCAGGCCATCAAAGGCGGCGGCAGTGGCGATGTCACCAAGACCCACGTCCTCTGGAACATCGATCCCAAAACTCCCTCAAACCTCTCCTCACCGCTCTTCTTCAACGACCGCATCTACGTCGTCAAAAGCGGCGGCATGTCGAGCTGTTACGACGCCAAGAACGGCAAAACCCTCTGGGACCGCAGCCGCCTCGGCAATTTCGGCGACTACTTCGCCTCACCCATCGCCGCCGCTGGCAAAGTCTACATCGCCGCCAAGAACGGCTTCATCGTCGAACTCGAAGACGCGCCGCAGCTCAAGGTCCTCGCCAAGCACGACATGGGCGAAGAAATCATCGCCACACCCGCCATCGCCGATGGCCGCCTCTTCGTCCGCACCCGCGAAAGCCTTCTGTGTGTTTCATCCACTTCCACCGCACCCGCTTTGGCGGAGACCACCAAGTCTGCTTCCACTTCGGACACCATCGAGATCATTACCGCGCAGCCCCCGCATGGCTCACGTGTCTGGAATGGCTACACCGGCAACGCCATGGGGCAGGAGTCATGGACCCAGGACGAACTCGAACAACTCCTCAAGCGCCTCCAAACCTTGAAGTACACCTCCATCGCCATTCCCGCAAAAATCGCCCCATTCAAACCCATCCGCGTCGATGGCGACACCGGCGGCCGCAAAGCCTTCCACGGTGCGTCCACCTTCGGCAATCCCGACGTCGCTGCCATCACCACACGCTTTCGCGAGCACGCCACCAAACTCGGTTTTGAAATCGTCGCCGCCGAACCCGTGGTCGTTTCCGTCCTGCCCAAAAACGACTTCACCAGCGAAAAGGCTCTCAGCGATTTCGTCACACCCATGTGCGGTGAAGGTGTCGCCGAGCGCATGTGGCTCGGCTTCCAGGCCATCGACAAAGCCTCGCAGCTCATCGCCAAAAATGATCCCAATCTCGGCATCCCCGCACCAGACATGCTGCTGCGCCATCTGAACTCCAAGAAAAGCCTGCCCGAATGGCTCACCGAAGCCAAAACGTTCTACGCCACCGCCATGAACGAAATGTACCGCGCCAACACCCGCGCCCGCGAAGGCTCGCGCACGTTCACACTCTACAACGCCAAGCGCCTCGAATTCACCTTCCACTACATCAGCGCCATCGAGTCCCTCTACAAATCCCACGATGCAGCCACCCGCTCCGAATCCCTCGAAGCCGCCATGGACAGCATCTACAACGCCCTCAACTCCTGGTCCGACGTCGCCCGCGACTCCAGCGATCGCGGCGCCATCGCCCTCCTCAACGAGTACGGCTATCGTCCGCTCGTAAAAGTCGTCAAAGGCCGCGAGTGAGAGAAAGCCTTCTGCAAAATCGCTTCAGAGAGAAACTTGTCAGTGGCTGATTCCAGTTCTTTCTTAGGCGGCACTGCATGCCGGTCACTGTCTCAATCGCCGAATTCTTTTCCTCCCTGCACGTAGCAGGACAGGCAGGCGTGACTAGAGAGCTTTTGGCAGATCCTGATCCCGCACAAACCGCCTCTCTTCTCAGCAGAGCCTTTCATGACCTCTGCGATGATTTGCCCGGTGGCGTTCAAGTGGATCTGGAATGGCATCCCAAGGCCGCAGTGAATGCCCTGCATTACATCTACCGTCTCTGCCAGGCGTTGGTGGATCGCGCCATGACGGAGGAAGATGTGAGTCGAATCTGCGCTGCATTGCCCTTGCCGCCCTCCTCTCCAGGCGAGTTGCTTTCGCAGGATCTCGCACTTCGGCATCTGCCGGAGCTTCACTCCATGGCCAGGTCCATGAGCGACAGCGATCCCCTCGTGTCCGGCATCGAAGCCGCTGCAAAGCACTTCCCGCTCTCGTCCGTCGGCATCGCTCTTCAGGAAGCACCAGACCTTACGCCTCTTCGTCGTCACGATGGCCTGTGGCAGCTGTACATAGATCGCATCATCGAACGCCAGGATGCCTCCCGCTTGCATGATGCGCACACCAGGCTGGCCGTCGCAAATGCCCTCGGCGAGCACGCCCTCTCGCTCGCCCCGAAGCTCGCCGCCCGCCTCGCGCTGGAGGCCTCCCCACTTTCCATTCTTGCTCCATGACCCCTCTCGAAATCGCCCAGCATCTCTCCGATCAAATTCTACGCCCCATGAAAGCCGTCTTCGTCGGCAAGGAGGAGATTATTGATGTCATGGGCATCGCCCTTGCCGGTGGTGAAAATCTCTTTCTTCACGGTCCTCCCGGCACGGCCAAAAGTGCGCTGGTGAATGAACTCGCCAGGCGTCTCGATGCGCGCGCCTTCGACTACCTCCTCACACGCTTCACGGAGCCGGGTGAACTGTTCGGCCCCTTCGACATCCGCCGTCTGCGGGAAGGGGATCTCGTCACCAACACCGAAGGCATGCTGCCGGAGGCTGACTTCATCTTTCTGGATGAACTGCTCAATGCGAACAGCGCCATCCTCAATAGCCTCTTGCTCGTGCTGAATGAGCGCGTCTTCCGCCGTGGCCGCGAAACTCGCCGCCTGCCCGCGCTGCTCGTCGTCAGCGCCAGCAATCACCTTCCTGAAGAAGAAGCTCTGCGCGCTTTGTTTGACCGCTTTCTGCTGCGTGTTCACTGCGGCTACGTGCCGGAGGCCGAACTCGCGGCCGTGCTTGAGGCAGGCTGGGCGCTGGAAAAATCTCGCCGCTCCGCACCTCCTGCCGCCGGCTTGTCCGCGCATGACATCCGCACCCTGCAGGAGGCCCTGCCGTTGGTGGATCTCACTTCAATCCGCAGTCCTTACTTGGAGCTCATCGCCCGCCTGCGCGCCGCCGGCATGGAAGTCTCAGACCGCCGTGCCGTGAAACTTCAGCGCGTCATCGCCGCCAGTGCCCTCATGTGCGGTCGGCAGGAGGCACGTGTTTCAGATCTCTGGGTGCTGCGCTGCATCTGGGATCGTGAAGAGCAGCGCGAGATGCTCGCCGCCATGGTGCAGGAGACGATCAACAAGGACACCCCCGAGAGTGGCGATCACCCGCAGGCCCATGGCGGCAGCGCCCCAGATCCTGAGAGCCTCGCACGTGACCTCGATGTTCTGTCGGAGGGCTGGGCAGATCTCGCCCTCGGCGTGGCCAAGGACCGGCTCGCTGCACTTGCGGCGCGTGTGCCCTGGGTGCGGCAGACCGAGACTCGTGAAGCCTTGCAGGAAAAAGTCGAGACCCTCTGGCGGAGGGCTGAAGCATGACGGTTCAGGCTGGGCAGTGCGTCGCCGTCCTGGCAGCATCTGACATTCCCTGGCTTGGCCGCTGGCGCACGCTTCCAGGGCATGAAGCCTGCGAAGCGGGCGGACACCTCTGGGTTCGTGGACCTGCAGGTGCGGAGTGGGATCGTCTGCCCGCTTTGACACGCTTCACCGCAGATGATTCTGGCCGTCTCATCCCTCTGGGCCTCACGCTGCCCACGGCACGTCTTCCCGAGGGGCCATGGCAGCCTCTGGCAGAGTTTCTTCGCGTGCGTCCTCCTGCTGCAGCGCTGCCTGCACTCCATGTCGCTCCGGTGGCTTGGACACTCGTGCCTGCAGTGCAGTTTCATCCACCCGCTCTCATGCTGCTGCCTTTTGAGGAACTCACACGCTGGGGTCTCACGGCCCCTGCCGTACGCTTGCAGCCGCTGCGCTTTGCCTTGGCAGGTGATGGCCGCACCTGCGTCATGGGCACCCCGCTGCCTCCTCTTCCCGGCACACCGTGGTGTGTGGAGTACCGTATCGCCATTCCCGCTGGCTGGTCCTTGCCAAAGGGAATCACCGCTGCGCTGGTGGCTTCCAGCATGAAACTGGGCACAGGTGAAATCGCCCTGCTGCATCCAGATGGCACTGCCGAGCGCCTCCCTTCAGAGGCATTCGTTGAGCTCACCCGCAGCGCCCTTCGCGCCACTGCTGCGAATGCCATGAGTCCATCTTCTCTGGAGAACTGAGCACCATGCATTCTCCCGCCACACTCGCTTATTTCTGCGCACCTCCGGGACTACTCTGGGAGTGGGAGGATGCAGATGGAAATCAGGCCGTGGTATGGTCGGGAGACAATGCCTTGATCGCCTTTCGTCAGGAGCTTCCTGAATTGCTGGAGGCATGTGCATCTGGTGGCCTTCCGCCGCTGGGCTCCATCCTTCTGGTTCTCGCCGCTGCATCAGAGAGCTACGATGCTGACTCCACCCGTGGTCGCCTGTGGGCGGCGGCGGCGCGTGCCACGGGCAGCAAAGAGGTGCCCGCAGGGATTCTCTCATTGTGGACGACGGTCGGCGCTGGGCTTGACCGCATCCATTCATTGCCTGCTGAGCTCAGATCTGGCGGCCCGGCTCGCCGCAGGCTGTTGCAGACCTTGTTTGAAGATCCCGCAGCAATTCGAATCACGCCGCCCCAAGCCGCGAATATCATCGCTGAGTTTGTTCAGACTCCTTCCCTGCACGTTTTTCAGCAGCGCTCACCCGGCCTCAATGGCATCGCTCGCCTGCTTGCGGATCTTAGCCTTCTCGAATACGCCTTCACCCACTGTCCGCCTGAGCACCTGGAGGAACGTCTGCGCACCGGCATCGACCGCCTCCCGTTACGTCAGCTTGAGCTCCCCCTGCCTGCACCGGCTGAAGTGCCCGTCCCCGAGCCTCCCGCAGACCTTCTTCGTGCCTTGGAACACGAGGGTGGCGAGCTGGCTCAGGTGGCCGGCCTCGTGCGGCGCATTGGTGCCATGCTGCATGTACCCAAAGCCGTCACCCAGCGCGATGAGTTGCCCTTGGGTGGCGTCTCCGATATCACGAATCGCGGCGATCCCTCCCGCCTCCTCATGACCGAGCTCGCCTGGGACGATCTCACTTTCGCTGTACGCCTTGCGCAGGGAGAGGCTCTCTACCTCCGCCGCGAATCTCCTCCCGCCGAGCCTCCACCTCGCCGTCTGATCCTGATCGACACCGGCCTCTTCATGTGGGGAAAGCCACGCCTCTTTGCCCTCGGCTCCGCGCTTGCCCTGCTGCGGCAAAAGCATGGCGAGCAGACAGCCATCGGTTCCGTTTTCGCCATCGATGCAGGCGGCTTCAAAAACATCACCTTGGAAACGGTGTCGGATGTCCGCGTGCAGCTCGCACGTCTTCAGCCGCAGCCTCATCCCGGCTCTGCCCTGCAGTTGCTCGCCGATGCCCAGCCTTCGCCTTTTCAACCCAACGAAGAGGTCTTTGTCATCACCCATCCCGCGGCCTTGGAGACGCTCTGTCATCTCCCGGTGTGGCGGCATCTCGCCAATACAGTGCCCTTGCATGCACTGCTGGTGGATCGCGATGGCAATCTCGAACTCTCCCGCCACAGCCTCGCCGGCGCACGCCCTCTGGCCCACGCCCGTGTCGATGCCGAGGATCTCTTCGCGCCTCAGTCCGCAGCTCTTGCGCTGAACCCTTCATCCGCCACATTGACCAGCGAGATCGGACGGTTGCCGCATTTTTATCGGCAGAGTGTCTGGCCGCTCTACATCCCGGGATCGCCTATGCCTGGCAAAGCGTATCAGATTGGCGGCAAAGGCTTCATAGGCATCTCCACCTCAGGTGCCGTGTGCTGGTGGACCCTCCGCGTCCATGCGGGCCGTGTGCTTTATCCGACCGCTCCGAGCACGGACTTCAAGGGCATGGTGGTCGATCCCGAAGGCGAGGACCGCGTGCTGCTTCTCTTCGGCGGCCTCGAATACCGACAGCTGCAGATTCTCGTCCTCTCTCTCACCGGTCAGGAGCCAGCGCATCTCATCTCCTATCACGGACTTCTTGATGAACTGTCACAGTTTCGCGTGCAGTCAGGCGCCCTCGTCTTGATAGACAGCAAAGTGGCCAAGGCTCTCTCACTCGACAATGGCCGCGTCATCGCCTCAGAGGAATTGGGCAAGTTTGCCGGTATCCCGTGGTTTGATGGTGAAACTTTCCACCCTCATGGAGAGCACATGCCCATGTCCAGCCTCTTGATAACCAAGAATGCGGCTCCCGTGAGAACCACCGCCAAACGCCACCGTATCTCCGAAATTACTCATGTGGGTTTCGGCCTCACCGGAGGCTTGTACCTGAGAAAAGAAAAGGGCCGCGCATATCAGCTCAAAGTCCATCTGAAAGGCGGCCTCGAATGGCATGCTCCTGCCGATGCTCCCGCCACTTTCCACCCTTTGCAGCCGCTGATTCTATCCGACTGGTCCGACTGTGGACTCTCCCAGGCAGAGTTCCCGGATGGCCGCCGTGTGATTTATGATTCCCGTGGCTTCCTCCATGTATGCGATTCCGGCGATGACTCCCAGGAGATCAGCCTCGTGCTGGTGAAAGGCCACACGGCCGCCTGGCAGCGCAAAGGCTTTTATTATGGCGAACAGAACCTCCTCTGGGATGAAGCCATCGGTGCCGCCTCTGTGCTGCAAACATTGTCTCGCACTCTCTTCCGCGCCTGTGAGCCCGGCAAACCTAAGCACACTGCATCCATGGTGAAGAGCAATTTTAAAAGGTATCTCTCTACAGAATAACTCGCCACCCATGCGCACCTTCCCGCTCCGCCTCATTCCAGCCGCTGTCGCTCAGCCGGTGCGTGCGGGCTTTCTCCCAGGATCAGACGTCGGGGCCTGGCTGGAAGAAATGGCGCGTCAGCCCGGCGCTCGGTTCTTTGTCGTGCCGAGTTCGGTGGAGGAAGCTTCGGCAGGTGGTTTGCTCATTGTGCCCTCGACTGGAAAAGCTGTGGCCTTTGGTCCGCGCGTCATGGTCTGTGCTCTGGAGCATGGCAGTGTCGCCGTCCCCAGTTCCATGCGGCTTGATCCTGCCCTCACAGATGAGGAGGCGCGGCGGCTCCTGCATTACGCATTCTATTTTTTCCATCCTGCGCTTGGCTTGGTGGCTTTTGAGGAAACCGATGCCATCACGGCGGAAACGTTGATCGTACCACCACTGCCACGCGAGACCTCATGGCTGCATGCAGTGTCAGGACATTCACCGCTGCCGCGCCTCACTCGCGTCACGCTCAGTCTTCCAGAGGATTTGCACGACCTCTTTGGCGAAGCTCCGCAGGACATCGGTTCGCTTTCGCCCAAAGACCTCCAGGACAAAGCCCCCTTCCTCGAACGCCTCGGTGACAAGCTCTTCGGCGCTGTCGCCTTGGCAGGTCTGGGCATGCTGGGGATACTCGGTGGATTTGCCAAACTGTTGGGTGCCGGAAAAGCTCTGGAGGGCAGTTCAAAACCAGACACGGGTTCTTCTCGCCCCAGCGACTCCAACGCGCGCGGCATTCCCATGATGGATCGCCTCATGCAATGGACTGCGGCACAGTTTGAAAAACTCCAGCAGAGGCGTGAGCACGAGCTGCAGCGTCTCATGAAGCTTCTGGAAACCAATCCCGAGCTGGGCTTGCGCTATGCCCTGCCATTCTCGGAAGCAGGGAACGCCTCTCGCGGTCAGGCTCCGCCCAGCTGGAAACTCGGCGAACGCAATCCCGTGTTTGGCTCACGCCGTGGCGGAGGTCCCGCAGACGTCTGGAATCTCGCACCTCAAACGCAGTGGCAGCTCCAGCAAAAATACCGTGACCTGGCCAATCGTGAGATCGCCGCAGGCCGGTTTGATCGCGCCGCCTACATCTTTGCCGAATTGCTGGGAGACTGGCATGCCGCTGCCGGTGCCCTCGCACGCGGTCGCCGGCATCAGGAGGCGGCCCGCATCTACCTCACCAAACTCAACAACAAAGCGCAGGCGGCCAAGTGCCTCGAAGACGGCGGTCTGCTCGCAGATGCCGTGCTGCTTTACGCGGAGCTGGCACAGCATGAAAAGTGCGGCGATCTACTGCGCCAGATCGGCCGTGAGCGCGAGGCCGTCGCTGCCTACCATGAAGCGATCAAGAATGGCGGAGACCGGCTGCACGATGCCCGCATTCTCTTTGAAAAGCTCCAGCAGCACGGCCTTGCCATCTCCGTGCTGGCCAGCGGCCACCCTAACTCGCCGCAGGCATCTCAGTGCCTTGAGCGCCACTTTGAATACCTTGCCCGGCTTGATGCCGTCACCGAATCTCTGGCGCTTGCCCGCTCCTTGAGTGATCCAGCGCATCAGATTTCAGACCGCCTTCAAATGACGGAATCGCTGCGTGTCATTCATCAGTCTCAGGCGGATCCTGAAGTGCGTCAGCGCATTGCACGGGTCGCCACCGGCATCATTGGTGAAGCTGTGGCGGCTGGAAATGACAAGGAGGCTTATCTTCTTGCCGTGTTGCCTCATTTTGCCGCCAGCGATCTCTTGTTAAAACGCGACACCCTCCGTTTTGCCGATGCTCGCGAACGCACCCGCCGCCAGGAACGAAAAGCCCTCCAGGCTGGATCTTCGCGGCGGTCAGGAAATGCGCTCACGCATCGCGGCTCGCTGAGCCTTCCCAAAGACGGCACTCAATGGTGGCGTCTCATCACCACAGACACCAAGTGGCTCGCTGTCGGCCAAAACGACAAAACACGACAGGATGTCTGGGTTTTCGGCAAAGGTGAAAAGATCATGGGCAAGTTCACCTCGGCATCAGGCTGGGCCTACCTGACCAATCTCAGTCCTTCTCTTCCGCCATTGGGCGACCATGTCTGGCTCCCGTTTGCAAGGCAAGGGGAGGTGGCCCGCTACGGTCAGGCCGGGCTGGCAGATTTCTGTTCCAGCCCAAACACCCGTGACATGCTGGTCTCTCAGCTCAGTTGGATGCCTCCACGCGTGCTCGCCGTTCATCCTCAGAAAGAAGGTGTCTGGATCCTTCACGTCAACACCACCGAAACAATCGATCTCAGTTACTATTTTTACCCGGGGCGTCTCGTCCGAACTCATGCCCTCGGCTGGGCCCCTCCAGAGCTGGCCGGGCCTGTCTGCCTGGCTGTGCATGGTGATAACGTCATGCTCAGCGTCGGCACTCATCTCCTGCGCATCAAAAACGGCGACGTCATCAATCAGACCGAACTCCCTTCTCGCATCCTCGCACTGCACGCGACCAAACCCGTTCAGCCGGCTGCATTCCTCGCGGTGACGAGTCTCGAAGTGGTGCTGCTCTCCCCAGGAAATCTCAGGGATCTCGATACCGTGCAGCTCTACTCCCGAGCAGACAGCGGCTCACCCCATGGCTGCTTCCTCAATGACGGACGCATCGCCGTGGGAGATGGCAAAGCCTGCCTCATCTACACCGCTTACCCCGAAACCAGTCTCATCCAAAATGCGCTGCTTCAGCTCACAGATAAGAACCGCGTGCCGGATGCCAGCTGTTATTCATCTTGGAGCGACAAAGCGCTCGCCGTTCTCAATTCAGACGGCGTAATAGACTGGTACTCCTGACGGGTATTCATTACCTCAGGGCATGAACTTGTGAAGCAGGAAGCATTGGAGGAATGACCATCACGGCGCGAGTACAGCGTCGTTATGAAACTCAATCTTCGCCTCTCCAACGAACGCGGCCATGCCAACCACGGCTGGCTCGACAGCTACCACACCTTCAGCTTTGCCGATTACTACGATCCGGCGCACATGGGCTTCCGCAGCCTTCGTGTCATCAATCAGGACGTCATCACCGGCGGCGCAGGTTTCCCCACCCATCCGCATCGCGACATGGAAATCTTCAGCTACATCCTCTACGGCGCACTCGCGCACAAGGACAGCATGGGCAACGGACGCACCCTTCTCCCCGGCCAGATCCAGCTCATGAGCGCCGGCAGCGGAGTCACCCACAGCGAGTTCAATCCCTCCAAGACTGAACCCGGCAGCCTCCTCCAGATCTGGATTCGTCCGCGTCAAAACGGCCTGAAACCCAGCTACACCGAGTGGCACCCCAAACCCGAACATGAGACCGCCGAGAAAGTCCTCGTCATCTCCTCCGATGGCCGCGACGGCTCCGCCACCATCCATCAAGACGCCGACATCTACCGCGTGCGCCTCGAAGCCGGCAAATCCACCACCCACGAAGTCACCGTCGGTCGCGGCGCCTGGCTCCAGCTCATCAAAGGCACCCTCACCGTCAACGGCACCACCCTCAATCCCGGCGACGCGGTCAGCACCGACGACACCGGCACCCTCACCATCACAGCCACCCAAAACGCCGAAGCCCTCCTCTTCGACCTCGCCTAATCCCAACCAAAGAACAGTAAACCACCGTCAACTCCCCGCTCCCATGAAACACATCCCTACCATCGCCCGCCTCCTCCTCGGCCTCATCTTCACCGTCTTCGGTGCCAACATGTGGCTCCACTTCATCCCGATTCCTCCCCCACCCGAAGGTCCTGCTGCCAACTTCATGTTCGCCATCTACGGCAGCGGCTACCTCACCGTGGTGAAGGTCCTCGAAGTCACCGGCGGCCTCCTGCTCCTCAGCGGCCGCTTCACCAACCTCGCCCTCACTCTCCTCGGCCCTGTCGTGGTAAACATCGCCCTCTACCACTTCTTCCTCGTCAAAGGCGGCTATGAAATGCCAGTAGTCCTCGGAGTTCTCTCCTTGGTGGCCCTCTCCGGTCGCAAAGACTACCTCAGCACCCTCTTCTCCGCCAAATAAGGCAACCCCACGCGGGCCGGATTCATCAATGAGTCCGGCCCGCTTCTTCGATCCCCTCCGGAAAACAACGGTCAACCACCGTCAACAATCGTAAACCACCGTCAACTCCCATGAGCACTCCCATCCATCCCGCCGTCCGCATCGGCCACGTCCATCTCAAGGTGGCGGACCTGGAGCGCTCCCTCGCCTTCTACTGCGGTGTCCTCGGTTTCGAACTCACCCAGCGCTACGGCACCCAGGCCGCCTTCGTCTCCGCCGGCGGTTACCATCATCACATCGGCCTCAACACCTGGGAAAGCCGCGGCGGCAAAGCCCCGCCTCGCGGCACCACCGGCCTCTATCACGTCGCCCTTCTCTACCCTGACCGCGCCACTTTGGCCGATGCCCTGCGCCGCCTCATCAAAAACAAAATCCCCCTCGACGGCGCCTCCGATCACGGCGTCAGCGAAGCCCTCTACCTTCACGATCCCGATGGCAATGGCCTCGAACTTTACGTCGATCGCGATCCCTCACAGTGGCCGCGCGACGCCAAAGGCGAGCTCACCATGACCACCGAACATCTCGATCTCGACGCCCTTCTCGCGGAAGCCCCCTCACAGCCATGAAAACGCTCTCCCTCACCGAACTCCAGGCGCAGAAAAACACCGCCACCCTCATCCACGTCCTGCCGGAGGAGCACTTCGACTGCGCTCATCTGCCCGGCGCCATCAATGCCTGCGTCTACGAAACCATCTTCGTTTCCAAAATCGCCGAACTCGCCCCCGACAAAAACGCGCCACTGATCGTTTACGGCGCAGGCGGCGATTCATTGGACGCCACCACCGCCGCCGAAAAACTCACCAAGGTCGGCTACACCAACGTGGCTGCCTTCACCGGCGGCATCGCCGAATGGAAACAAAACAATCTCCCACTCGAAGGCACTCACGCCGATGTCTCCTCCGCCACTCCCCACGGCCATTACAATCTCGACACCGAAACCAGCCTCGTCCGCTGGACCGGTCGCAATCTCTTCAACCATCACCACGGCACCCTCAAGCTCTCCAGCGGCCACATTGAAATAGAAAACGGCGTCCTCCAGTCCGCTCGCTTCACCCTCGACATGAACAGCATCGCCTGTGAAGACCTCGTCGATACCGCATTCAATGCCATGCTCATCCGCCACCTGCGCGATGACGACTTCTTCGCCGTGGATCGCTTTCCCACCGCCGAGTTCATCTGCGATCACGCAGACCCTCTCCCATCCTGCACCCCCGGCACACCAAACTACACCCTGCACGGCACCATGACCCTGCGCGGCGTCACAAAGCCACTCAGCTTCCCCGCCGTCATCGCCGCCGCGGATGCAGATCATCTCACCGGTCAGGCACAGTTCGAGCTAGACCGCACCCAGTTCGACAGCCACTACGGCTCCGGCAGACTCTTCGCCTTCCTCGGCAAACATGTCGTCAACGACCACGTCCACCTCCACATCAAACTCCACGCAAAACGCAGCTAGATTTAAAAACTCCTCACCCTCAAACACACTCCATGAACACCCTCGAAGCCATCGCCTCCCGCCGCGCCATCAAGCACTACGATCCCGCCCACCGCATGACCGAAGCTGAAATTCATCAGCTTCTCGAGGCCGCCATGCAGTCCCCCACCGCCTTCAACATCCAAAACTGGCGCTTCGTCACCGTGCTCGATCCTGAAGTACGGAAACAAATCCGCGCCGTCGGCTGGGATCAGGCTCAGATCACCGAGGCCTCCCTCCTCATCGTCATGTGTGCTGACAAAGACGCATGGAAAAAAGAACCCGGCCGTTACTGGAAAAACGCAGCCCAGCCCGTGCAGGACTTCCTCGTCCCCGCCATCGGCCAATACTATTCAGGCCGCGATCAGGTCCAGCGCGACGAATGCATGCGCTCCTGCGGCCTCGCCGGCATGACCATCATGCTCGCCGCCAAAGCCATGGGCTACGACACCTCCCCCATGGACGGCTTCGACTTCGATGCCGTCGGCAAAATCATCAATCTCCCCGAAGACCACGTCATCTCCTTCATGATCGCCGTCGGCAAAGGCACCCAGCCCCCATGGCCCAAAGGCGGACAGCTCTCCTACGACGAAGTCGTCATCCGCGACCGCTTCAATTGAGGCTGACATAAGGCTAAGAGGACACATCGTGTGTTTTGCATGATGGATGAAAGAGTAGCACGACAGCGTTTTTGGAGTGCGGTCGCGGAGATGCACGGCGCAAGCCTGCATCGCAGCTACCGCTTTCGCCGGGTAAAGGACTCCCTTCATTCCCAGCCCAGCATCCAGTCGGACAAAGCTGCGTCGCGTCCCTATTTGCCATATGCACCCCAGCGATCTTCAGGTCCTGCGGACTCCATTTTTAAACGATCAACAGCCTTCCATATCAGCTTCTCCTTCACTCCAAGCCTCACTGCAAATAAGGTCTTGAAGGCCAACGGCCTTCCGTAATTAAGCCCAGGGTTCGCCGAGCCTCAGCGAGGCAACCTTGGGTCTGCACCACCCCACCGGAAAGCAAACCCAGCACCTCGCCGCACCCAAACCTCACCAGCAGCGTCCCCCCAAACGCCCCGCCTCGCGTCAGCGTAACGTCGGACGATTCGCCCACCCCGGCATGTCACTCGGCCGCATCAACACTTGTGAGCAACTGCCTGCTGCGCGAGTTTCACCCCCACCATGAAAATCGCCATCGGCTCCGATCACGCCGGCTACCTCTACAAGCAGGCCATCCTCCAGCACCTGCAGGCCGCAGGCCATGAGGTCGAAGACTTCGGCACCCACTCCGAAGCTCCCGTCGATTACCCCCGCTTCATTCGCCCCGTGGCTGAAGCCGTCGCCGCTGGCACCTTCGAGCGCGGCATCGTCCTCGGCGGTTCTGGCAATGGCGAAGCCATCACCGCCAATCGCCTGCGCGGCATCCGCTGCGGCCTCTGCTGGAATCTCGAATCCGCCCGCCTCACTCGTCTCCACAACGACGCCAACATCCTCTCCCTTGGTGAACGAATGATGGACCTCCCCACCGCCCTCCAGATCGTGGACACCTTCCTCACCACCCCCTTCGAAGGCGGCCGCCACCTGGCTAGAATCCAGCAGCTCGATGCTTGACGAGTTAAATTATTTTCCGAGCCCCTAACTTTATTTGAGATCGTGGTCGAAGAATAATCTGCAGCCGCGCAAGGTTTTTCGAAGGTGATGATTTAGAGTGTTTGAGCGCCGCCTTTTTCAATCAATTGCGATTTCTTTTTTTGGAAGCTCGCGTGATAGCCGCATGCCTTCCTGAACTTTCTTTTTATAAGCTTTAGCGAGTTCCGTCTTCTTTTTTAAAGCTGAGGCCATTCTGTCATGCGCATACTCTGAACGAGCATCCATTTTCAATGCGCTTTCGAAGTATGTGCAGCTTTCTGTAACCAGGCCTACATTTGATAACAAATTACCGATATTACTGACAATCCATTCTTCATTTTGATTTGGCTTTATCAGCTTTTCCGCGCTGCGGTAGGCTTCGAGAGCTGCGTTGTTCAAGCCTAAGGCTAGACAGGTGTTGCCTAAATATCCCCAGTATTGGATCGAGTCAGGGTTACTGTATGACAGCGTATCTAATAGATAAAGGGCAATAGTATGTTCATTACATTCTTGGGCGAGACGCGCATATTTTAAGGCAACTTCTTTGTTGGATGGATTTGAAATGTAACATTGCCGAATGATTTTAAAGGCATCAGAAGTTTTTTCTTCGTGCTCAAATATTTCGGCCAACTTTAAAGCCACTTCAGCATTAATAGTGGGTTTAGTAGATTCCAACAAAAAGATTGCGCGTTCTTGATTTCCTGCCTGATCCAAATGACTAGCCAGTTCAACACTAATTTTTCCACTATCCGGATGAACTTTTTGAGCGTTTTCTAACACTTCAATTGCTTTATCGACATATCCTTCCCTTTTGAGCAAATTTGCCACTACTTCTTGGCACGCAACGGAGTTTTGATTAGCTAGGGCATGCTCATAAAGAGTTACATGCCCTATGTTTGGATCTAACTTAAATTTGCAATAGTAGAGCCATGCTTGGTTTCTCAAGGCATCATCACCACTCTGTCCTTGCAATTCTTTTTCCAATTTTGTTATGGCAGATTCAAATTTGTCGTCGATGACATCCATTATCCAGTGGTCATATACTTCTTCCGAGCTTGCAGATGGAGTATTCGTTGACTCTCTAGTTTCAATAGGCCCCAGCTTTTTGATCTGAATTCTTATTTGATGTGAAGCTGGGCCAGTTGCCGCTTGGAGGCTTCCATCTGCCCGATTAGAATCAAATTTTCCTGGAGTAATTCCGATTAGATCCGTTGGGATATGTATATCCACGCCATCAGGCACAAGGAAATAAACTCTTTCTCTACCCAGTTTTCCAACAAAGAGGCCCAGTTCGAAAAGGACATTGTCCCGGACAGACTTAACATCGTTCCCTCGAATTTTCGATATGTCATCGGGACTAAAAACGAAAATTCCGAAATCGGCAGACGACAGAGCCTTGATCAAGGACTCAATAGTTGTGGATGAAAGCTCGAACACGCCTTGATCCCAGACAGTTACTTCAGCATCATGCAGCAAATTTTGTTGAACGGCATAAGCCACATTAAGACCTTCAACGGACGACCCTATAAATACTCGAGGTTTCATATGAAATACCTTTATCAGGTGAATAATCGATAGTTTGTTGATTCAGTGTATGCAATGCGATTTCTTAATTGTTCAAGATGAATATTTCTAAGGGCTGGACATCCGCCATCCCCTGGCTCTTCGTCCTCCTCTGGAGCAGCGGCTTCATCGGCTCAAAGCTCGGCGTGCCCTACGCCGAGCCCTTCACCTTCCTGACCCTGCGCTACTGCATCGTCCTCGCGATCCTGATCCCCATCGCCCTGCTCACACGTGCCCCTTGGCCAAAGGGAAAAGCCCAGCTTGCCCACGTCGCCTTCGCCGGCCTCATGATCCACGCCCTCTATCTCAGTGGCTGCGTCTGGTCGCTCCGCCTCGGCCTTCCGGCAGGCATCCTGAGTTTGATCGTCTCCCTTCAGCCCCTCTTCACCGCCGCCTTTGCCGGGGTCGCCTTGGGCGAGCGTGTCTTGCCCCGTCAGTGGTCAGGCCTCGCGCTGGGTTTCATTGGCACCGCACTCGTCGTCGCGCACAAAACCGGCAGCGGCCTCACCTTCCTCATGACACTGCCCGCCATTGCCGCGCTGGTCGGCATCACCGTCGGCACCATGTGGCAGAAGCGCCACTGCCCCGCCTTCGATCTCCGCACCAGCACCGTCGTGCAATACGCCGCCAGTCTCCTCATCACCGCCGTGCTCGCCGTCACCACCGAGACCATGCAGATCCAGTGGAGCGGTCAGTTCGTCTTCGCACTCCTGTGGGTGGCCCTCGTTCTCTCCATCGGCGCCATCAGCCTCCTCAATCACCTCATCCGCAGCGGCACCGCAGTAAACGTCGCCAGCCTCTTCTACACCGTGCCCGCCGTGACAGCCCTCATGGCCTGGGCCATCTTCGGCGAGACCCTCACCGGTCTCTCCCTCATCGGCATGGCCGTCGCCGTCCTCGGCGTCTGGCTCGCTCGCGCCCGCTAACCCATCAAGGTGGCAGCACAAAGCCCGCCGCGTCACTCTTCCGCTCCGTCTCGGCTGCATCGTCCTCGTCCTCCTACTCGAACTCGTCCTCGATCCTTTCACTCCTTTTCAGCACGACACTCTGCGTTCACCTAAATCATCCTCCTCTTCATCGGCACATGCAAGGATACCCTGAGCATCCCCCTCACGTGTCACTTCCGTGAGTTGAATTCCGGCCATCCTGCTCTACCTCGCTCCGTCATGAAACTCCTCCTCTGCTTCATCGTCGCCTCCTGTCTCGTTCCGGTTCTCCGTGCCGACGATCCCAAAACCCCACCGCCAGCGGAACTCAAGGCCCTCGCGGAGACCCTGGTAAATACCATCAAGTCAAAAGACGACGCGGCTCTCGCCACCTGCTGGCACTCGCCCGAAGTCATGGCAAAACTCAAAGCAGACGAGGCCCTCGCCGCCTCTGGCACCTCTCCCACCGAGATCAATGTGGACAAGGAACGCGAGAAGGAGCTGAAACGCCGCGAGAAGGACATGCTCCGCAACAAGCAGCGCATCGATGAAATCCGCGCCCTCATCACCAAACACTTTGGCGACATCTCCGCCCTCAAATTCGTGGAGCTCGAAGTCGATCCCGATGACGATGCCGCCGACCCCGAGGCAGCCTTTGACGAAGTGGACATCCATCTCCTCGCCGCAGACGGCACCAAGCTCCGCATCGAACTGGACGACGCCCTCCGCGTCGACGGCGTCTGGAAATTCAAAGGCCGCGTTGAGGATAAATTGTGCATTGAGCTCACCGATCCCTGAAAACGATTGCCGCGCCATTCTCAGCGGCCATGCTGCCGCGCATTCATCATGGCTTCGGTTCTCGTTCTCTACGCTCATCCCGCCCCTCACAAGTCACGCATCAATCGCAGGCTGGCAGCCGCTGCGCGTGATGTGGAAGGCGTGACCTTCCGCGATCTCTACGAGATCTATCCCGATTTCTTGATCGATGTCGAAGAGGAGCAAAAGCTGCTGAAAGAACACGATGTCATCGTCTTTCAGCACCCTTTCTATTGGTACAGCGCCCCCTCGCTGGTGAAGGAATATCTCGATCTCGTGCTCACCTACGGCTGGGCCTACGGGGAAGGGGGCACCGCTTTGCAGGGCAAGGTCATGCTGCAGGCCATCAGCGCCGGCGGTTCCGAAGAAGTTTACTGCTCGCAGGGGCGCAATCGCTTCACCATCCGCCAGCTCCTCGCGCCCTTTGATCAGACCGCCTTCCTCTGCGGCATGCGCTACCTCGCCCCGCACATCGTTTACAGCGCCAATCAACTGGCGGACGCCGCAGCCATCCAGCCCCTGGCACAGCGCTACGCACGCCTCCTCGCAGCCCTGCGGGATGAAACACTGCCTCTGGAACTGGCGGCCTCGGCGGAAAAGATCAACGACCTCATTCCTGCATAGCTCATGCACGCCCCGCATTTTTTCATCTCCGCTTTCATCTACCTGGGTGCCGCCGTGCTTCTGGTGCCCATCGCACATCGCCTCGGCCTCGGGAGCGTGCTCGGCTACCTCATCGGCGGCGCTCTGATCGGCCCTTTCGCTCTCGGCTGGGTCGGGGGTGCACAGGGTGAGGAAGCCATGCACTTCGCAGAATTCGGCGTCGTCATCATGCTCTTCATGATCGGCCTTGAACTGGAGCCCGCCCGCCTCTGGCGCATGCGCGGTCCCATTTTCGGCCTCGGCGGCATGCAGGTCGTGTTCACCGCACTGGCCGTCATTGGCATCGCGATCGCCTGCGGCCTGGGGACCAAGCCCGCCATCGCCACCGGCATGATTCTGGCCCTCTCCTCCACCGCCATCGTCATTCAGACTCTGCAGGAAAAAGCCCTCATGCGCACCGATGGCGGCGCTGATTCCTTCGCCGTCCTCCTCTTCCAGGACATCTCCGTCATCCCCATGCTCGCCGTGTTTCCTCTGCTCGCCGCCAGCGTGGCCAAGGTGGAGCACCATGGCTGGTTGCAGGAACTCCCCCACTGGGTCCAGCCTCTCATCACTCTGGGGGCCGTGGCGGTCATTGTCATCGGCGGCCGTTTCATCGTACCGCGCGGGTTTAACATTTTGGCAAAAACCGGCCTGCGCGAGCTCCTCACCGCCGCAGCGCTCCTCCTCATCGTCGGTGTCGCCCTGCTGATGACGCAGGTCGGCCTCTCCCCTGCGCTAGGTGCCTTCGTCGCGGGTGTCGTCCTCGCTGGCAGTCATTATCGCCATGAACTGGAGAGCAATCTTGAGCCCTTCAAAGGCCTGCTGCTCGGCCTGTTCTTTCTCGCCGTCGGTGCCTCGCTCGACTTCAGCGTCATCGCCGGAAAGCCGCTGCTTGTCGCCACGCTGGTGGTTGCATTGATCGCTCTGAAAGCCGCGGTCATGTTTGTCATTGCCACCCTGCTCAAGATTCGCGGCAGCCACCGCTGGCTTCTCTCACTCGCCCTCGCACAAGGCGGTGAATTCGCATTCGCACTCCTCTCCATGGCCATCCAGCAGGAGATCCTCGATGCCGAAACCTCCAAGCTCCTCGTGGCCGTGGTCGCCCTCTCCATGGCCATCGCCCCGCTCCTCTTCATCATTTACGATCGCTTGATCGCACCCCGCTACACCGCCGTGAGCAAGGAAACCCGCGCACCCGATCGCATCGACGAACACGCCCCCGTGATCCTCGCTGGCTTCGGCCGCTTCGGCAATTTCGTCGGCCGCGTCATGATGTCCCAGGGCGTCAAAGTCACCGTGCTGGAGAGCGACCCCGATCACGTGGACATGCTGCGCAAATTCGGCTTCAAGGTCTTCTACGGCGACGCCACCCGCCTCGATCTCCTTCATGCCGCCGGCATTGAGCAGGCCTGCATGCTCATCATCGCCCTCGCAGATCAGGCCAAAGTTGCACAGCTCATCGCAGATGTGCGCGAAAGATTCCCAAAGCTCCGCATCCTCGCTCGCGCCCACGATTACGATCACCGCGTAGAACTCATCAACCTCGGCTTGGCTGCCGAAGACACCGTGCACGAGCAGATGGGCAGCGCCCAGGAACTCGCCGTCCGCGCCCTGCGTGCCTTGGGCCAGCCCGCCTACGCCACCGAGCGTGCCGCCCGTCGCTGGCGCCGCTACGATGACGAGACCTTCCACCTCCTCATACCCGTGCATGAAGACGAAGACGCCTACGCCAGCATCGTCCGTGAGCGCCGCGTCGAACTCACTCAGTTGTTTGAAAGAGACATCGCCGAATTACCCGCCGACAACGACCAAGCCTGGGAAATCGGCCGCGCCGAAGAAACATAGCCTTACGCAAAAAAGCCCTTGGAACGCGGGTCTCCGCACTCGTCTGTGTCCTTCGTAGCCTTGGCGAAGAAGACAGCACTCCGCAAATCACTGCCGCGCCATTTCGCCGCCCGCTCCCGGAGGGAGCAGAGAGATTAGCCGGTGGTGAAGCGAGGCTTGGCGAGCGAGAACCACCGGATCACGTGGGAAAATGGTTCAAGCCCAAGGCCGCATGCCGGAGGTATGCGAGAACCGTGCGCAGGATGACGGAGTGTTTCTCGCCACTCTCACTGCAAACCCAGCGTCCGTCGCTTGGCCACATCGTTTCCGAAAACCGTCCTACTTCGCCGTCAGCTTGATGTTCCGAAACCACGTCTCGTCCCCGTGTTCCGTCAGCATGATCTTGCCCTTGCCCGGCGCAAAACCTTCCTTGCTCTTAAACTTGCTCTTCGCCACGCGCTCCTTCCACTCCGGCGTCGTCGTATCCGCTTCGCAGGCCAGCGCGCCATTCAGCCAATGCTGAATCTTCCCGTCCTGCACCACGATCTTGCTCGTGTTCCACTCACCCGCCGGTTTCACCGCCTTGCCGGCCACCGGTTCCTTGATGTCATAAATCGAAGCCGTCGTATGTGATCCACCCTTGAGCCCGTCCGGATGCCCGCTGTCGTCGATCATCTGGTACTCAATGCCCAGCCATTCCTTGCCGCCGATCTTGGTCACCCAGTACTTGATCCCGTTGTTGCCCTTCGGGTTCACCTTCCATTCCCACTCCAGCTCAAAGTTCGCGTACTCATTCTTCGAAATGAGGTTTCCACCGCCTTTGCCGACGAGATGAATCGTGTTGTCACCCTCTGTCGTCCAGCCACCCGATGGCGCCGCATCCTTGGTGTCCGTGAAATCAGCCAGCGTCAGAAAGGTCGGTTCGGCGGCAGTGGCGAATGTGGCGATGGCGAGAAAGGAGAGCAGCGTGCGCATAGGGGTTGGTGGGGAAGACTGGCGACATCAAACGTCGTGAGCACGGACTTGCCAGCATCTTTTTCACAGCCATTGCCAAAAACGAGTTCCCAGCAGTCCTCCCTCCGCGTGTAGCGCTGACATAACCGTAGCCGTGGATGCCAACCCTCGGTCTGCCCACAAACCGGCATTATCACCCAGTAGAACCGCGTAGCGGTGACACAAATCTCCGCACGTTGACGAGTTTTCGAAATCGCTCCAACAACCTGATATTCCCTCACCAGCCCAGCGTTTAAATCCGCCACATGAAATCCATCCTGCTCCTCGCTCTCATCGCCAGCACGGCCCTCGCCGCAGAGACTCCCACCGCAGCGCCCAAGAAAGCCCCCAAACGCGCCCCTCATCCCTCACTCGCCAAAGTCGAAGACGTCGCTGGCCTCCCTCGCGTACTGCTCATCGGCGACTCCATCTCCATGGGTTACACCCTCGACGTGCGCGAGATGCTCAAAGGCAAGGCTAACGTCCATCGCATTCCCACCAACGGCGGCCCGACCACGAACGGCCTCAAAAACATCAAGGCCTGGCTCGGCGACTCCAAGTGGGACGTCATCCACTTCAACTGGGGCCTGCACGATCTCAAATACATCGCCGAAGATCCCTCGAAGCCCGCCGACCCCAAAGCCCCCGGCTCTCATCTTCAAGTGCCACTCGCCGATTATGAAAAGAACCTCGCCGAACTTGTGAAGATCATGCAGGCCACCGGCGCCAAACTCATCTGGTGCAACACCACGCCTGTCCCCGCCGGTTCCGATGGCCGCGTCGAAGGCGATGAAAAGAAATACAACGAAGCCGCCGCCCGCGTCATGACCGCCGCAGGCATCCCCACCGACGATCTCTGCACCCACGCCAACGCCAAACTCAAAGACGTGCAGCTGCCTGCCAACGTCCACTATTCTCCCTCAGGCTATCACTACCTCGCCGAAAAAGTCGCCGCCGTGATCGCCGAAAACCTGCCCAAAAAATAAGCGGGAAATGAAGGCTGCGGCACCATCGAGCTCTGTCATCGTGAGACTTGCCGCGTAATCGAATGCAATCATCGCCCACACTCTCGGAAACAAACCTCTTCAGCCCCAACGGGGCTGCGGATTTGAGCCCAGGGGCAGCCGAGCCTCAGCGAGGCGACCCTGGGTTGGGCCTAAAATTCCGGGAAGCAAACCCAGCACTCCTTGTCACTCAGCATTCACCAGCAGCGCCTGCAACAAGTGCCGCCACACTCACGCCGCCGCCACGCAGTGCTCCCAATTAAAAAACGATCTTCACTAACCTCCCGCATGAAATACGCCCTGATCTTCCTCGCCTTCGCCAGCCTCTCCCACGCCCAGGTCAAATCTCAGAACGAGCCCACCAATGCCGCTGAAGCCGCTGCAAAAAAAGCGGCCGAAGACAAGGCGGTGGATGAAAAATATCAGGCCCTGAAAGCCACCCTCCCGGCGGATCAGCAGGCCTGGGAAACCGTGCTCGAGCAAAACCTCGGCAATGGCTTCTACCTCCCGCTGCACAAGAAAGACAAGATCGCCGGTCGCTCAAACGCCTGGGACTTCGTGCAGGATGACCCCAAGCTCCCCCGCGTCCTCCTCATCGGCGACTCCATCTCCCGCGGCTACACCCAGGACGTGCGCAAGGCCATGGCCGGCAAGGCCAACGTACACCGCGCCCCCGAAAACTGCGGACCCACCGCCAATGGCGTGAAGAAAATCGACATCTGGCTCGGCGACGGCAAATGGGACGTCATCCACTTCAACTTCGGCATCCACGACCGCAAAACGCCCGCTGCAGACTACGAGCAGCGCCTCGAAACCCTCATCGCCCGCATGCAGAAGACCGGCGCAAAGATCATCTTCGCCACCACCACCCCCGTTCCACCGGACACCAAGGACGGCCCCGAAATCGTCACTCAAATCGCCGAGAAAAACGAAATCGCCCTGCGCGTCATGAAAAAGCACGGCATCGCCATCGATGATCTTTACTCCTTCCTCGCTCCCCAGCTCCAAGGCATCGCCAATCCGCAGGACGTCCACTTCAACGCCAAAGGCTACGAACTCATGGGCCAGCAGGTGGCGAAGTCGATTGAAGCACAGCTGAAGTAAATCATCTCAGGTCACAAAGACATTCCATCCCCTCCTGTTTTTGCCTCTGCCGCTTGGTGGGTGCTCCGGTGTCTGCGCAGGATGAGAGCAAGCCGGGAAACATCCAGCAGGGGCTCCGTGGGGGCTGAGTGCTGCGCTGGCTTCGCCAAGATTGGCGGCATGAACCACCGTGACACTTGGCATGATTTCGGCATGTTGTTGTCATCCACAAAACCCCCACTCCATGACGCCGATCCCCTCCTCAAAACCCCTCAGTAAAAACATCCATCTTCAGCGCTGGGTCGGAAAAATGGCCGCTCTCTGCAAGCCCGACCGCATTTACTGGGTGGACGGCTCCAAGACCGAATACGACCGCCTCTGCAATGAAATGGTCGATGCCGGCACCTTCACCCGCCTCAATCAGAAAAAGTGGCCCGGCTGCTTCTACGCCAAGTCCGATCCCAGCGATGTCGCCCGCGTCGAGGAGCGCACCTTCATCTGCAGCAACTCCAAGGACGGCGCCGGCCCCACCAACAACTGGATGAACCCCTTCGAAATGAAGGAAAAGCTGCGCAAGCTCTTCAATGGCTGCATGCGCGGTCGCACCATGTACGTCCTCGCTTACAGCATGGGCCCGGTCGACTCCCCCATGTCACAAATCGGCGTGCAGCTCACCGATTCACCTTACGTCGTGGTCAACATGCGCATCATGGCCCGCATCGGCAAAAAGGTCTTCGAGAAGATCGATCAGGCAAAGAAGCGCGTCGTCCCCTGCATGCACTCCGTTGGCATGCCCCTCAAAAAGGGCCAGAAGGACGTCCCATGGCCCTGCAACAAGGAGAAATACATCGTCCACTTCCCCGAATCCCGTGAAATCTGGAGCTACGGCTCCGGCTACGGCGGCAATGCCCTCCTCGGCAAAAAATGCTTCGCCCTCCGCATCGCCTCCGCCATGGCCCGCGATGAAGGCTGGATGGCCGAGCACATGCTCATCCTAGGCGTCGAAGACCCCAAAGGCAAAAAGACCTACGTCGCCGCCGCCTTCCCCAGCGCCTGCGGCAAGACCAATTTCGCCATGCTCATCCCTCCCCAGCACTTCGCTCAAAAAGGCTGGAAGGTCTGGACCGTCGGTGACGACATCGCCTGGATCAAACCCGGCGCGGATGGCCGTCTTCACGCCATCAATCCTGAGGCTGGCTTCTTCGGCGTCGCCCCCGGCACCAGCGACAAGACCAATCCCAACGCCATGGCCTCGCTGCGGAAGAACACCATCTTCACCAACGTCGCGCTCACACCCGATGGCGGTGTCTGGTGGGAAGGCATGACCGATGCTCCCCCCGCTCAATGCACCGACTGGCAGGGCAATCTCTGGACCCCGGACATCGCCAAGGAAAAAGGCACCAAGGCCGCCCATCCAAATTCACGCTTCACCGCACCCGCCTCACAGTGCCCCACCATTGATCCCGATTGGGAAAAGCCCGAAGGCGTCCCCATCAGCGCCATCATCTTCGGCGGCCGCCGCGCCACCACCATGCCCCTCGTCTATCAGGCCTTCAATTGGAGCGGCGGTGTTTACACCGGCGCCACCATGGGCAGTGAAATGACCGCCGCCGCCGCCGGCACCATCGGTAAAGTCCGCCGCGATCCCATGGCCATGCTCCCCTTCTGCGGCTACAACATGGGCGACTACTTCCGCCACTGGATCTCCATGCAGCGCACCCTCAGCGAGACACCGCGCATCTTCCACGTCAACTGGTTCCGCAAGGACGCCAACGGCAAGTTCCTCTGGCCAGGCTTCAGCGAAAACATGCGCGTCCTCAAGTGGATCGTGGACCGCTCCAACGGCCACGGCAAATCCAAGGAAACCCCCATCGGCTGGGTGCCCAGCTATGCAGACATCGAATGGAAGGGGCTCGACTTCTCCAAGGAAAAGTTCGAGGAGCTCCAGCACTTCGACCGCGCCGCCTGGCGCACCGAGATCCTCTCCCACGAAGAACTCTTCATCGATCTCAAGAGCCACCTCCCCAAAGAACTCATCTACGAGCGCGAGCTCCTCATCTGCCGCATGTAACGGGGGCATTCTTGCCCCCTGCCAGTTGAAAGTAGCGCGGGCAATCCTGCCCGCAGCACGAACGTTCCAGGCCCCCGCCCCGCTCCAGCGCGGCGGGGGCCGCACGTTTGATGTGCGGTGCCTCGGCACTCAGGCGCACACTGCCAGCTTCGCGCCTGCGGCCAATGGACAAACGAAGCCATGGTATTTCATGCTTCCTTGCAGCAGGCATTCCCAGGATCAGCCCTGCACTTCGAGTGTGGCGAGTGGTTCCGCCTCGCGTGGCAGGCCCATGATCTCCCCCGCACCCTCCAGTTCATCTGCCTCGCCACCCTCTGCAAAATCCGCGTCCAGGAGCTCACCATGCGCCACGGCGACACCCGCCTCAGCGGCCAGGAAAATTCAAAGACCTGCTACATCTTCGACGACGATGATGACGTCTGACAAGTCCCACCACTCAGTTGAGCCGTGTCCACCGGCTTATGCTTTAGTCTTATCATCCAGTGTCTCAGAGTTTTCTTTGAGCTACGCGTAGCCGAGCCGCTCCTCATTTGGAGTGCGGTTGCGCAGCGAGGCACGAGCGCAGCTACCGCTTTCCGCAGGCCTGCCAGATCACTCATGCCGCGAAACCCTCGAAAACGACAGCCATCGCATCCGCCCTCCCAAGAAACTCGGTGAGGTGAAAAAGCAAAGGGCGCACAGCATGATCTCCGCCTCAGCTCCTTTGCGGCAAATCGGGCACCCCCAGTGTCTCCTCATCTCCTAAATCGAGCCCCCCTCACCTCAACCCGGCAAGCTCACCTGTTCCCCCCACGTAATCTCCCGCACACGCACATGAAACGGCACCTCCTCACCCTCCTCCTCCCGGTCCTTCTCTCTCTGCAAGCTCACGCTGAACCCATCACCGGCGAGACCGAGCACTTCCTCTACCGCATGCCGTCTAGCGATGCCCCCTACATCGACACCCAGCGCGACAACAAGGCCTTCGCCTTCAAAGGCACCCGCATCATGCTCTCCGAAGACAACGGCACCACCTGGCCCCACACCGCCGAATTCCCCGACGCCGAAAACATCACCTTCTCCGTGATCCTAAAAAACGGCAGCATCCTCTTCGCCACCCGCCAGCACCTCTTCCTCTCCACCGACAACCTCAAAACCCATCGCGAGATCATCGTCAAAAAATCCGACGGCACCGACTACCTTCCCCACACCCCCGTCAAGCCCGACCAGCCCGGCTGGTACTTCCACTCCCTCGATGGCGAGCACTGCTTCGAAGTCGGCGGCAAAGAAATGCTCGTCTGGGGAAATTACTGCAACGTCATCGGCGGCCCCGTCCCCGTAAACATCTACTACTCCACCGACAACGGCCAGACCGTCAAGCTCGCCTACTCCTTCGGTCAAAACCCCAAGTTCCAGCAAAAAGACGCCCCACCCACCGCCCCTCTCCTCGGCAATCCGAATAACACCCTCATCGCCCGCCACGTTCACAACGTCACCTACAACCCCGCCGAAAACGCCTTCTACGCCGTCACCGGAGACATCGACCGCGGCCACGGCAACGAATGCCACTGGCTCCGCGGCACCTACAATGCCACCGCCGACACCTGGGACTGGAAAGTCCTCATTTCCGTCAACTCAAACTCCCGCTTCAAATGCGGCGGCCTCAACTTCCTCGGCGACAAGCTCTACTGGATCGCCGACGCCAACGGCCCCGCCATCGCCAACCGCTACGACCGCGGCATCTTCACCTGCGCCCCCTCGGACATCACCGACACCTCCAGGCACACCCTCCTCTTCAATCCCATGTTCGAATCCGCCAACATGCTCCTGCAGGACGGCGTCTTCCTCGCCACCCACTGCGCCCCCGCCTCCACCTACAAGTGTGGTATCATCTGGTCCCCCGACATGGGCAAAACCTGGGCCCAGTACGACCTCAAAGAATTCGGTGCTCGCAGCGGCTGCCGCATCAACAAAAAGAACACCGACGGCTGGTTCCGCATGGACCTCCGCAAAGGCTGGATCGAACGCGCCGAAGTCCTCTTCCTCAAACCCAAGCCCGCCCCAAAACCCTGAACCAGAAGTACGACAGACACTCCTTGTATGTTGGAGACGTCCTGATTCCCGGACGCTGCGAAGTAACAGCGGGCTTGGAACTCAGGCTGGGTGGTGACGGCCAACCAGCCTGAGCGTGTGCGGGACAGACCGGAGGCACTCCTGATCCTTTGAGATCGTCAGGCAGCCAGTCACCCGCACACCAGGACAAGCTCGAACTCGAACAGTTGACTGAGCCTGCCGCAGGCCATGCCCGCAGCAGAAGCTCGCATCGCAAGGAAGAAGTCGAACACTCAAACCCATCCCATCCATGAACACCCATTCTACCTCCACCCCGGAGGTTGTCCATGTCGGCATCGATGTCTGCGCCCAATGGCTCGACATCCACGGCATTCCCCGCAAAAAGAAGGCCTTCAGACTGGCCAACACCACTGCCGGCCACCGCAAGCTCATCGCCATGCTGCCGCCTGGTGCACACGTCATCCTCGAGGCCACCGGCGGCTACGAACAGGCCCTCTGGCTGGCCCTGCTGCGCGCAGGCAAAACCGTGAGCAAACTCAATCCCGCCCGCGTGCGCCACTTCGCCAAGGCCAGCATGAAGCTGGCGAAGACCGACGCCATCGACGCCGCTGTGCTCGCCGCCTTCGGTGCCGCGCTCAAGCCGCAGCCCGACATCCTGCCTCCCGACTGGGAGCTCGAACTCTCCAGCCTGGTCGGCCGCCGCGAGCAGCTGGTCACCGCACGTGCCATCCAAAAGACCCAGCTCCTGCAGCTGAGCCATCCCCAGATCATCGCGCAGGCCAAGACCTTGATCAAAGCTCTGGGCAAGCAGATCGCGCAGCTCGACAAGCTCATCAAAACCGCACTCAACCACCAGGACGCACGGCAGAAGGCCGAGCGGCTCCAGCAGATGAACGGCATTGCCGAGGTGGCCGCAGCCACCCTGATGACCGAACTGCCCGAACTCGGCAGCCTCGACGACTCGCGCATCGCCTCCCTCGCCGGTCTCGCCCCGCATCCCTACGACAGCGGGCCGATGCGCGGCCAGCGCCACATCCAGGGCGGGCGCAAAAAGGTGCGCCGCGTGCTCTACATGGCCGCAGTGCGCTGCGTGAGCATCAACCCCATCCTCAAAACCTTTTACCAAGGCCTGCTCAAACGCGGCAAACCCTTCAAGGTCGCCATCACTGCTGTCATGCGCAAAATGCTCTGCGTGCTCAACCGCTTGATCACCGACCCAAAATTCCAGCTTGCCAACTGACACAGTTGCTGTCTGTCGACCAGCGCTCCCCAATCTCCTCAGACCGACGGACACTGTCCACCTCACTGAACAGAGCCTCTTTTGCCGCTCCCGAAGTACGACAGACACTCCTGTTGTATTCCACAATGTAGCATGGTGTTGCAACCATTTGCAAAGCCTTGCAAATCAAGGGTTCGGCCATGATTGAGCTTTGCACCCAATTGCAATCTGTTCTCCTGAATTGCACTTTTTTGGGCGGTGACTGTATAAAACTGCCGTATAAAAATAAAGCCAGAGATGATGTGTTACATGCAAATCAAACCCAGTGCGCTGAGGCGGATGGTCATGGCCTGAACGCTGACTTCATACTTCTCTGCCAGAATTTCTACCGCGTGGCTATCGTCGGCATGAACCGCGCCCATTGCCACAATGTCAGTTGCGAGGAATTGTTCGGGCATAAGCAACTCTGCTGCAAACCTGTTCGCTTCCATCTCTTCTTCATCCTGGCCCGTGGATGATGTGGAGTCCCTCATTTGAATCACGACCTGATCTAGATGGACACCCGTCTTGGGGTGAATCAGCATGTGGGCGAGCTCGTGTGCAATAGTGAAACGTTTACGGTTGATCGGATGATTTGAATTTGTGCCGATTACCGGACGTGCATCGCTGCATCTGTAAAGGAAGCCTGAAAAGCTCTGGTCTGCCAAGGGTTCATCAACCACGATGGCCCCTTTCTTCTCGGCGATCATCTGCACATCCACGGGAGGACGCGTGATTTCCATTTCTGAAAGCAGCTGCCGAACAGTTGCGCCTATCAATTTTCTTCGGATCATGACGTGCTCCTTTCAAAGGCTTTGGCTACGCCGCGTGTGATCCACTGATTGACGTCCGCATGGACATGCTCTGAAACCGGAACTGGCGGCGGTTCATCTCCGGTAGGTTCTAACGGTGCAATAATATCGGAAGGCTTGAGATTCAGGGCTTCAGCAATTCTGAACAAGTTGTGCACAAGTAGCTTCTGCTGACCCGTCTCGATGTTAACAATTGAAGTGCGAGTCATGTGGATAGCCTTGGCGAGCTGCTCCTGTGAAAGCTTGCCTCTGAGGCTTCGAATCCTCGCCCCAACGAGTCTGTAAAAGGCTTTTTCTTGGGGATTCTTCATGTGGGTTTTAGTTTGTGAAATTTTTCACAAGGTTTCAAGAACAATTGTTAACGTCAGCAATTCGGACATTGAAAATGATGACGCCAAATATGTTTGACACTTTTCCAGCCATGTGTTCAAATAGGAGACACACTCATTTCTTTCCCCGGCTCTCATGTCAGACCAAAAAGGCATCCTCTCCCACGTCTCCCTTCCCCGCCCCGAATTCGATGACCTTTGGGACCGTATCATTGTTCCCGAAGAGCAGAAGGAACGCCTGATCAGCCAGATTTTGCTGGAATTCACAGTTCGCCGGGAAATCCCGCGTGGTGCCTTGCCCATTCACGGCCTGATTCTTCTGGCTGGTCCTCCTGGGACTGGCAAAACCACCCTTGCCAAGGCTGCGGCATCACAGGCAGCGCACTTTCTGAAAGGGCAAAAAGTACGATTTATTCAGGTCGAACCCCATAGTTTGACCAGTTCCGCCCTGGGACGTACTCAAAAGGATACACACCAGTTCTTGAGCGGTACTATCGCGGAGCATGCACAGCATGGGCCTTTGATCGTGCTGCTGGATGAAGTGGAGACCCTGGCTGTTGATCGTCAAAAACTGAGCATGGAAGCCAATCCCATCGACGTCCACCGGGCTACTGATGCGGTGCTGGCGAGTCTCGACCACCTTGCGGAGAAGTTTCCTGATCTGCTTTTCATTGCCACCACCAACTTCGAGGCAGCAGTGGATTCCGCACTGCTTTCCCGGGCTGATCTCATCCTTCAGATCGAGAAACCGAATGCCAAGGCCTGTGCAGCCATCATTCAGGATACCCTGGCAATCATGGGCGAGAAATGGAGCAAGCTCAAAAAGCTGGCAGATCACGATGGATTCGCCGCGACCGCAAAAGTTGCGGTCGGTCTTGATGGACGGCAGATCCGCAAAGCCATCTTGCAAGCCTGCGCCTCATCGAAGGTAAGCGCACGTGATCCAAACACTCTCACTCTTGAGCAGGTCGCTGAAGCACTTAAACACGCGAAGGGAAAGAACGCATGAGCATTGTAGCACGCCGTTTTGCGGCAACCCCTGAGCGCCTGCCGTCCGCCACCTGGAATGCGATAACAGCGCTAGTCTGTGGTGCTGAGCAAAAGGCCAAGGCTGAGTTTCAAAAAGTGGCTGGCCTTGCCAGCAGCGTCATTGCCGACCGCAGCATGGAAAATCATCCGCTGGTCATTGTGAATGACGGCCCGCGGCTGCGGGTGTACTGCCTTTATGGCGACAAGGCCATCAGTGAAGATGATCGAAGTGAGGCTCCTCTGTCGTGGAACCCCACAGCTGGAAAATGGCACGGGTATCTTCCTTGTGGGCCAGAAGACTTTGATGAGTATGCAACTCTGGTGAAGGGGCAGTCATCGAGCTTCACGGTCTACAATATAGAAGAAGGTTTTGAGCGAGATGAAGGCGAGGCCGAAAAAGGCGCTGCTGCGACGGGTGGCATCACAGTTGATTGGGAGGCATTTAACAAAAAATGAGCACAAGAGTATCAGTAAACACATTCACGCACAGTGTCACCCATGTGACTGCCGAAATGGTGCGCTCCCTCAAGGACATCATTCGCTGGTCAGGTCTCAGCCAGGGCAACCTGCTAAACAACTGGAGCACGGTAGAGACAGCAATTCACACGTGGCTCGCGTCCCGCGATCTTGAGCGTGTGACTCTGGAGATTTATACTCCGGCAACGGGGGCGCTGGTTGGTCGCTGGGATTTCGAGATCGATTTCTCCTACGGCTCCGATGATGACGGCTCGCTGTGGGCAGATGGCGACGCGATCCGTTTTGCCATTGCTAAATGCGGGGCGGTCGCAGCAACCTGCAATTATGAGTTCTTGTTTAAACACAAGCCCGGTGCGCCGGCAGTCTCGGGGCTGGGGCCACGCTCTTACAGGTCCACCGCAGGCTTTATAACGCACAGCATCGGCACGACCATCGGGGCCAATGGCATCGGCAGCTCAACCAATTTCTGGAGGAAAGCATCATGATCAGCGTCGCGGAAGCATTTGAAAAGTTCAAGAGCAGGCTGGAGCCCGGAGAGCGCGAGGAAGCAGACGCCAAAAGGCGGCGTGAAAGGGTGAAGGAGATCCTGGAGGAAAACTTCCATCTTCTCAGGGTCATCATCACCGGTTCCTACGGCCGGTGGACCAAAACCAAGCCGTTGCGCGATGTTGATCTATTCTGCATCCTAGACAAGGAAAAGGAAGGCGAATACCTGAACAAGTCTTCACGTGTTCTGCTTGATGCCTTCGGCAAGCCTTTGAAAAAAGAATATGGAGAGCAGAACGTCAAAGTGGACGACAAGTGCGTCACCGTGTCATTCGGTGAAGCTTCCGAGGGAAATGAAGACGGGGTCTTCAGCGTTGACGTCGTGCCTGCGTTTGAAGACGGCAAGGCTTACAAGATTCCCGATGCCTATCATCCCACTGGATGGATGAAAACCGATCCCGAGATTCATGCAGAGCTTGCCACCAAGGCAAACAAAGCCATGGATGGCAAGTGGGTGACCTTGGTCAAGATGATCAAAAAGTGCAATTCCAACCACGGCAAACCCATTGATCCGTCTTTTCTGGCAGAGGTTATGGCGTTACAACTCATCACTCCTCCGTTCAGCGGCGGCTACAAGTACGAGATCAAGAGCTTCTTTGCCAGCGCCCAGCAACAGATCGACAGCACCTGGCCCGATCCGGCAGGCGTAGGTCCACCCGTTTCGGACAACATGACCTTCAGCAAGAAGTCCGCTGCAAAAGCCACCCTCAAGACCATTTGCGTAGCCATTGATCGGGCGATACTCCATGAGAAACAAGGCCGCGTTGGTGAAGCGCTTGACACATGGCGAAACGACGTTTTCGGATCAATGTTCCCCCTGTCTTGAAGGGGGCGTCTAACTTGAATGTGAGGATGACATGCGCAATCAAATCGTAGAATATCAAAACTCCGCTGAGAGCATTGACTATTTGGCAGCATCAAGCCAGCTCTACGGCTATGGAAAAATCGCGCTCGCAGTCCAGATCGGCCTGACTGTAGGCGCACCTGTGGTTCTGACCATCCTTGCCCTTCTGTATCCGGGCTTCAAGATTTGGGCCACCTCGTTGGGCATCACCATTACGTGGCTGGATGTCCTGGTGATCGACCGCATCCAGATTTACTTTCGAAAGCGCGGAGCGCTCATTCAGGAGGCAAGAGACTGCGCTCTTTTCGGGCTGGAGTGGAATGAGCTACGATGCGGAAAGCCCCTTGAGAAAGAAGCCGTTCATTCTGGTGCTGCTGACTTCAAAAAGCGCAATCCCGATCTTTCACGTTTTCAGGACTGGTATCCTGTCGAAGTGGGAACTGCCCCGCTTCCGGTTGCTCGGGTGATTTGCCAGAGAGCCTGCCTTTGGTGGGATACTACGCAGCGACGCTTTTATGGTCTCTGCCTCATTGGGCTGATGACGGCCGCAATCATTTCAGTGCTGCTTTTGGCGATCTGGCATAATATGGCTGTGTCAGACATGATCCTTTCACTCTATGCCCCGCTTGCCCCTGCAATTATTTGGTGTTTTCGCGAAGCGAGGCGGCAGCTGGATGCAGCAGGAAGTCTGGAGAAATCACGAGGTGCTGTGGAAGGAGTATGGAAGCAGCTCATCGCCGGAAAACTTGCGGGCGCAGCGTTGGAAAATACGGCACGACAGATTCAGGACACCCTTTTTGAAAACCGGAACAAAAACCCCCTGATATTTAACTGGATCTACTTCAAGCTAAGATCATCCAGGGAAAAAGCAATGAAGAGCGTGGCAGCAGACATGGTGCGTGAAGCGCAAGGAATACAGCCTGAATGAGCAGCGGGCTCCTGCTGACAAAAAGTCTGCCAAAACAATTTTAAGGGTGCGCAACCCTTCAAGGTTAGTCTTGGTGTTTAAGCGTCTGTCACCCAAGATACGCATGTTTTCGTAACCAGTCCGCGAGTGCTTCGGCAACGATGTCGCGCTGGGTGAAGGGATCAAGCCTCTGTATTTTTCGGTCCATGGACGCTCTCAGCAGCGCCGTACTGATCTCCGGTTCAATGCGAACATTCAGGGAGACGGCTCCTGCCATCGTGAACTGTGGAAGCACAGTGCTTGGCGACATCGGGGGGCTTGATTGTTCTGCAAAATCTTTCTTCAGAGCTGGGCTTGCCATAGGGGAATTCTCCTTCTTTGAGGTTGCTTCAGGGTTTGCTTTTGGTTTCGATGCTGCCTTGGCAGTCTTGCCGGTTTCAAGGAAATTCTGCTCGTCGGGTGTGAGCGCATCGTCGAGTGAGCGTCGTTTAACCACGGGTCATATCCTTCATGAGCTGCTGCATTTCGAGAGAAGCGAGCAAAGCCCCTGTGCCCATTTGCCAGACTACTTTTGCCTGCCCTGCGGCATCCGCGAAACTCTGGCGAAGGCACACTCCAGCGGTGACATTCACGCCAAGTTTTTTGGCGGCGTTCATCATTTCACGGCTGAGGCGTCCGCGCTTTTGCAGTTTGTTGGGGATCAGCAGACCGGCAGGTTTGCCTTTGCGGGTTTTCTGAGCTTCGCGAAGAAGCTGCACGGCTTTGGAGGCTGCTCGGAGATCAAGAATTGACGGTCCGCATGGAAAGAACACGCGGTCAGCACGAAGCATGATGGCCCTGGTCGTTGCTGAAAGTCCTGCGGGGCCGTCAATGACGATGTCATTCGCATCGCCCGCGAGTTTCGCGAGCCGATGAATTATTTCCTCCGGCGAGTCGATCTGCTCAAGCTGGATCGGCAGGCCCAGTTCTTTGATCCATTGTGATGCCGAAGATTGAGGGTCGGCATCAATGAAGATCACGCTGCGCTTCTTTTTGACGAGCCAAGCTGCCAAGTGAACTGCGATGGTTGTTTTGCCAACACCGCCTTTTGAATTTGTGAGTCCGTAGATCATGTCTGCCTCTTTTTGGCAGAATAGTGGTTCACTCCTGTCGCCGGTAGCATACCGAACGCCTAGGTGCCACCTAACTGCATTTTTCTTCGGAGGGTTGCAAACTTGCAACACAGCTTACTAGCTAGCTTGCTAGTTTTTATTCTTCCCTGCCAGACACCCGGAGGCAGACGAGCCTTTCAAAAAGGCGCGTCGGCTGCCGACGGGTTTAAAGGTTTTATTCTTTATTGTTTAAGTAAGGTTTAGGGCACTGGAACGGCGCGGCAGGCTTGGGCTTGAGGCCCGTTCAGGTCGCTGCTCTGACGATGTCAGGTCGTTGCTCTGACGATAGCAAAGTCGCTAGCTTGACGTGGGTTGGTCGTTGGTCTGACGATACGGTCGCTGGCATGACGATTCAAAGGGTTGCTGGTCTGACGATGGTTGGAAGGTTCGGATAAATCCTGCTAAAAGGTCGCCGGTCTGACGATATTGTTTTTTCAAATCAATCATGCTATGCCGAAGGGCATGGGCAGGACAATTGAGGGTGGGATAAAGGAACATCAGGACTTGGAAAGGTTCATAGCCTCCTCGGCTGACATCGCTCCCAAAGACCAGATTGATCTGATGGCGCGTTGCTGGTTCAGCCTGACACCCGGCAGAACTGAGGCCATCCAGCATGAGTATGTGGATGCCCGGTCGGGCCAGACTGAAACGGTTCGCATCACCGGCAGCACCGAACATGGCATCGCCACGATCCATGATCAGGATTTGCTCATCTATGCCATATCGCAGTGGATTGAAGCCAAGAGGAAGGGGCTTGAGCCTTCACGCCGCATTCATTTCACCCCGTATCAGTTTCTTGCGTGGATGAACCGCGAGCCTGGTGGCGGGCAATATCAGCGTCTCAAAGATGCCCTGCACCGTCTCAAGATGACGAGCATTCAAACCACGATCCGTTCCGAACAAGGCAAGCGTAGTCGCAAACGCATCAGGCAGTTCTCGTGGATTTCAGAATGGGAGATCACAGAAGAAAAAGGCGAAATTCGCGGCATTGAAGTCGTGCTGGCCGAATGGCTCTTTGAAAGCATTCAGGACTTCCATGTGCTGACTCTCGACAAACGATATTTTGATATTCCCGGCAGCGTCGAGCGCTGGCTTTACCTCTATGCACGCAAAGCAACGGGTGGCCCTACGGGCGTTTGGAAAGAGACATTCAAAAGTCTGTATCAGAAATCAGCTTCGCAGCAGGCATACAAGCATTATGCGAGCACTCTCAGAAAGCTGGTGAAGAAGAATGACCTGCCGGGGTTCCGGCTGGAGCATGTGAGTTCGGCTCAAGGCAAAGACATGCTTCTCATGGAACGCACGGAAAAGCGGGGAGTGATTGAAGCCAAGAACACTCCGGTTGAAGAAGTGCAGCTCGTGCTCATTGAGCGGTCGCCTTTGGAAGAAGCTTGGGAAAACGTGCTGGAGCTGATGCGCAAGCAAATTGGCACAGACCAAGTGAAAGCTTGGCTGGAAAGACTTCGGTTATGCAGTCTCGAAGGTGAAACCCTTACCTATCGTGCTCCAACAAAATTCATTGCTCAATGGGTGGAAACCAACTTCAAACACAAGTTGGAAGCTGCTTGGCAGTCGGTCGGACAGCCCGTGAGCACAATCCACATCGAAACCGGCACGAAAAAGGCCGCGTAAAATCCGTCTCGTGCTCACTGCTACAGTGGAATGACGCTATCGCATTCCAGGCAACGATTGATAAACTGTAGTTCGTAATTGACGGGAAATGTGTGAATCAGGGTCAAGTCATGATGAAGCACGACCTTGATGGCGTCGTCAGGACAGAAATACTTGCCGTCCTTGAACGTCATGCCGACATGCTTACCAGCATACCAAATGAGGTTTGTCCTGTTCTGCGCGTCAATCTCGCAGCAGCCAGACAGGGAGCCTGTGACCGTGTAGCCCTGATATTGTGAGTATTCTGGCCTGTCGAAGATGCTAAGGACGCCGCCATAGTTCGTCGGCATAGTGTGTTTCAGATACTTGGAGAACAGGTATGAGTTGCCGGTAAGATCAGGCGACGAGGTTGTTATTGGGGTCACATGTCCGAGACGGATAGCGCAGGAATGGCAGTAGTATTTTGAAGGCATTGTTGAATTCTCTTTGAGGGTTTGGGAAAAGCTCAGGCTCTTGAGTCAGGCGCTTCTTTGGCGAAAAAACTCAATGGCCTCATTCAAAGTTGCCGCTTTTTCGCTGCTCCCTGCTTCGGCGCTGTTCGGGTCTGGATGCACGGACTTGATGAGATGGCGGTAATTTTGCTCGGCCTGCTCCAGGGAATAGGGCGGCATCAGTCGCAGCACTTCTGCGAAGCGGAATTCCAAAGCCTTCATCGCCTCCTCGTCCTCGGCCCTCTGGGGAGGTCGCTTCGCTCGCGGCTTGCGTGTGCCTGCCGCTGGCAGCGGCACTTCAGCAGCGCCGCTTCCTGGCATTTTCTCCTCGGCGTCTTCGATGATATCCTCATGCTTCTTCTCGGAACGGATGCCATACCAGAAATTGATGAACTCCTTCAGCCACATGGCGACGGCCACAAGCACCAGCCAGGTTGAAAGGCGGTGCTCTGAGAAAAAAGCGCGGAGCATCGCCGCAGCGGTTAAGGCCAGAAAAGGTTCGACCCAGAGATGCACCATCAGCTCGGAGCGAGGGTTGCCGCGAAGCTGGCTGAATCCTGGGAGCCGCAGCAGGTGCGATGTCCCTGAATAGAAGTCGTGCTTGCCCTGCCTGCCTACCTCCCGTGAAAAGGCCAGCAGGAGGTGCAGAAGATACAACGCAGCCGCGCCAAGGCCGAAGCCCACCACGGCCCAATACTTGAACCAAGCGCCCTGCTCTATCCAGGCGTAGATCGAGAACAGGACGTGCGCCCAAACGAAGGCGAAGAAAACGCTTTTGGGACTGAGAAACGAAAAGCCGAATCGGGAGCGCAGGAAAACGATGGCCGGCATCGCCAGCCAGTGCAGGATGGGACTGAGGATGGGGATGCTTGGCTGCGCTCCCGTGGATTGAATTTGCCGGTCCTTCATGTGTGGATCTGTTCACCGTTGCCCTGCCCTATGACTTTTGCGAGAAGACATGCCGGATGAAATTCTGAGCGACCGGCTCGCCCTTCTTGGTGGCGAGCCATCGCCGCCCGCCTTGGAAAATGATGGAGTCCACAAGGAATTCTGACTCCGGGCCACCAGTGCGCAGCATGGTGAACTCCTGCGGCTGCACGACGTATTCCACCACCATGCTGCCTCCGGCATTTTGGCTGAGTCCTCCGGCTCCGCGTGTCATGGCTTCGGAGAGCCCACCGTAGAACGTGGCCTGCCGCGTCTTGCCGATGGAGTCCGCCGCCCAGTTGTTCGTGGTCGGGTCGCCGTTGGCATGGAAAATCTTCGTTTGAAGGTTGCCAAGGAAGCTCTCCGCATCGGAGCGGGAGTTCTGACCGCCGAAGGCCGAAAAGTAGCTGGGGAGGTTCTGGGTAAGGTAAACGGTGCAGGCGCGGGAGCTTCGTGCCGTGCTCTGAAAAAGGGCATCGTAGGAATTGACGAAAAACTGTGATTCGTCCGCCCAAAGGAAAACGGGGCGAGCTGCGGCCTGGGCAGCTTCGCGGCTCATGTCCGCAGAAATCCTCCGTTCCACGGCCCTCTGCCAGATGAACTTGAAAAGCACCTGGGCGAACTGGCCCAGCTCATTGAACTCCTTCACCGGCAGATTGAGAATGATGATCTTGCCATTGAATGTGTCCTCCGGGGTGAAGGTGAGGTCGGTGCAGAACAGGTCACGCAGCAGGCCGCGCAGAAAGCAGTCGGCCATGCTGGTGAAGGTAGAGACGATCACGGAGCGGGTTTCAGGGGCGAGGCTGGGAAATTCGCGCAGCCAGAAGTCGCGAGTCAGTTCCAAATCGCTCGCCCTGCCCTTCTCTTTGGTTTTCCCCGTCGCCACTTCCAGCAAGGCAAAGCAGGCCGATTTTTTCTGCCAGTCGGGATTCTCGGCCTCATCTGTGGAGCGCGGCGCGGAGGTGATGATCCGGTAGAGGGACGGCAGGTCGATGTCATCAAGGGCGAGAACAGCGAGGTCTATCGCATTCCTGAGAAGCTGCTTCAATGTGCGCTGCCAATAGGCATCCTGCCCGCCGCCCTGCCCTTGTTTTCGCTCGGCGGCTTCAAGCACGCTGCAAAACAGGTTCACTAGGTTTTCGGTGTGCCCTGCCCCGGTTCCTGGCCGCTTCAATTCGTAGCGCAGGAAGTTGAACCGGTGCGGTGAGTCCGGCCCGACAATGAGCAATTCTGACTCACGTCCTGCGGCCTTGGCGTAACGCTTCCAAGAGAGCACTTCGTCGTTCTTGGCGGTTAGAACCAGCCCGCCCAGATTGGACTCCATGAATGCCTTGGCGAGAGCCTGTCCGCTCCCTGATGATTTGCCGGAGCCGGTCGCGCCCAGAATCTGCACTCCCTCAAACGCATCCTTCAGGCACCAGTAGTTTTCCGCCCTGCTGGTCTTGCCGTCTGCGCTCAGTTCCAGCAGCGCCTCGTCGTCGTCGGGCCAGTTTCGTTTTGCGCCTGCCTGGGCAGACTGGGGACGTTTGGCGAGGCTGAATTCATCCATGAGGGGAGGGCGTTCGGGTCACTGCAAGCTAGCCGCGCAGCCGCTCTGCGGCGAGCAAAAACCACAGCCTTAGCATTGCTAAGGAGAGATGTCTGAAGATCATATTGCTATGTTGCTAGCTTGCTAGTTTCCTAGCTCGGTAGCCTCCTTGCTAGACGGCAAACTTGCTCGAAAACTGCCTTCCCAGCTTGCTAGCTCGCAACCTGACAAGGTGGCAAGTTCGCTGCCTTGCTGGCTCGCTCAATAGCTTGCTAGCAGGCAAATTTTGCCGAGTAAGCGGCGAAAATGGATTCGCGGAATCAGATGTGGTAGAATGAAACGATGCTCAGAGTTGTGGCGCACACGAGCGCGGCAGCCGCTCGCAAATACTATGCGGAAGGTCTGAAACGCGAGGACTACTACTCCGAGAAACAGGAGGTGGTAGGCAAGTGGCATGGCCGCGCTGCTGGCCTGCTGGGGCTGTCCGGGGACGTGGATCGGGAGCAGTTCGCGTCGCTGGTGGAGAACCGCAATCCGCTCACTGGCGAGAAGCTGACACCCCGCACGAAGGAAGGTCGCCGCGTCGGGTATGACCTCAATTTCCACGCGCCAAAAAGTCTCTCCGTGCTTTATGCGCTGACGCAGGACAAGGATGTCTTGAAGGCGTTCCGGCAGGCGGTTTCTGACACCATGACGGAACTTGAGGCGAGGGCAGAAACGCGGGTCCGCAGAAAGGGGGCGCGGGAGAACCGCATCACTGGAAACCTCGCCTGGGCAGAATTTGTTCACTTCACTTCCCGCCCGGTCGGTGGCATTCCCGATCCGCATCTTCACGTCCACTGCTTCACCTTCAACGCGACTTTCGACCAAACAGAGGCGCGATGGAAAGCTGCGGAGTTCGGGGCCATCAAGCGCGAAGCGCATTACGCTGAAGCGGCGTTTCATGCCCGCCTGACGGCAAGTTTAGTGGCTCAAGGCTACGCCATCGAGCGCCGGAAAAGCGGCTGGGAAATCAAAGGGATGCCTGCCAGTGTCATTGCCAAGTTCTCGCGGCGCACCGCTCAAATTGAGCGGCTGGCCGATGAAATGGGCATCAAGGACGCCAAAGCGAAGGACGCGCTGGGGGCTGCGAGCCGTGAGGGCAAACGGCATGGCATGACGTTTTCGGACCTGCTGGCGGCGTGGAGTGTCCGGCTCACCGATGACGAAAAGGTGCAAATCTCCAAGGTTTGCTATGAGCGCGGGCAGGGCAGGGCCGAAAGGGTGACTGCGGTGCAGGCCGTGGACTATGCCATAGCAAAACTGTTCGAGCGCCAGTCGGTGGTGGAACGCGGTCACATCCTGGCGGCTGCGCTTCGTTTTGGGGTCGGTCAAACGACCCCGGAGGCCATCAAGGCTGAATTTGAGCGGCGGCAGTTGATCGGTCGCAAGATCGGCGATGAGCATCTTTGTACTTCGGTGGATGTGTTGGCGGAAGAAATCGCCCTGCTGGCTTTTGTTCGTGGTGGCCGGAACTCGGCCATGCCGCTTGGCGGCAAGGGCAGGCTCTCATATTCTGAAAAGCTCTCCGAGGAACAGCGGGCAGCGGTCAAACATCTGCTCACCAGCCGCGATCAGGTGATGGCAATTCGCGGCGGTGCTGGCGTGGGCAAAACCACGCTCATGAAGGATGCTGTTGCGGCGATTGAGGCGCGAGGATTGAAGGTGTTCGCCTTTGCTCCCTCTGCCGTCGCTTCCCGTGAAACCCTCCGTGAAGCGGGGTTCGCGGGTGCCGATACGGTCGCCCATCTGATGCTCAACACGAAGCTGCAAAAGCAGGTTCGGGGGCAGGTCATCTGGATCGACGAGGCGGGCCTGCTCGGAACAAGGGACTTGTGGCGCATCATGGAAATCGCGGGGCCTAAAACGCGCGTCATCCTCACTGGCGACACCGCGCAACACGCGCCAGTGGCGCGGGGTGATGCGTTTCGCATCCTGCAAAAACATGCTGGTCTTCGCGTCGCGGAAGTGACGGAGATCCGGCGGCAGGAAGTCGAGGACTACAAAAAAGCCATCGAAGCCATCAGCAAAGGCGACCTCCGAACCGGTTTCCGTCGCCTGGACAGCCTGGGCGCGTTCGTGGAGATCGCGGATGAAGCGCAGCGTCACCGGGAACTTGCGGCTGATTACATCGCCCTCGGGCGACGGGGCGAGTTTCCGCTGGTCGTCTCTCCGACCCATGCGGAGGGTGCCAAGGTCACGAACGCCATTCGTGAGGCTCGCCGGGAGGCGGGACAGCTCGGCCCGGAAAAGAGGTTCCTTCAATACCAGAACTTGCAGTGGGAGGAAGCGGAGCGGCAGCTTCCTGAGAACTACCGTGCCGGTCAGGTGGTGCAGTTCCATCAAAACGCCAAGGGTGTGAAGCGCGGCGAGATTTTCAAGGTGCTGGGGCAGGGAGAAGACGGCACGGTTCAAATTCAAAATCAGGCCGGGAAAACCCGCACGCTGCCCCTCAATGAGGCGGCGAAGTTCCTGGTCTATGAGCAGCGAGAGATGGCTCTCGCAAAAGGCGACCGCATCCGCATCACACGAAACGGGGAGAGTGCGAACGGCAAACGCCTGAGCAACGGCAACCTCTTAACTGTGGAGAAGTTCGGCAGGAAGGGCGAGATCATCCTCAGCAATGGGGCCATTCTTCCGGCAAACCACGGCCATATCGCACATGGCTATTGCCAGACCTCGCATTCCAGCCAGAGCCGGAGCGTCCGCGACGTGCTGGTGGCACAAAGCGCCGATTCGTTCCTTGCCAGTTCTCGTGAACAATTTTATGTGTCATGCAGCCGTGGTAAACAAACCCTCCGCATTTACACCGACGACCGCCGCGAATTGCAGCAGGCGGTCGGCAACACGTCCACTCGAATGTCCGGCGTGGAACTGGCGGAATTGACCCCGCAAGAACTCTCCAACTTCATGAACGGCGAACTGGGTGCAAAACAATGGCGGGAGGCTGTTCACAGCCGCAAAGGGCTGGACGGTGCCAAAACCTTCGTCAAGCAGCTCACCGAGCACCGGAAGGTCGAACCTCGCAAAACGGGCGAAGTCATCGACTGGAAAGGCTACGTCGAGATGCGTCGCAATCTGGTCGGCGCGGATGGCAAAAGCCGTTCCAAGGGCTATCCTTCAGAACCGAGAAAGGGCAGTCAAAGCAAAGGCATCGCACGGCCCAAGATCAGCCAGCACTCTGAGGCCAGGGTGGCTGAACTGAAGGCGGCTCATGAAGCCAAAAAGACAGGAGCCGCTCAAGAAAAACCTCCGGCATCGAAAGCCCCTCAAGATCGCAAAGAGCGGCTCGTGAAAGCTTACGAGTCAGCGGCCAGCCATTTCAAGAAAGTGGCGGACAAGGTGCGTGGTAGGTCTGCGCAGGGAGACAAAGAGAAAGAGGTCAAGATGGGGAGGGCAAAAGTAAAACCGTTGCAGAACAGCAACGCGGACCGTGCGGCGGAGCACTCCAAAAAGGAAAAAGCAGCAAGTATTAGGAAGACCGGCGAGGGGCAGGCTAAAAACAGAACTGAAACCAAGACGAAGCAGGCCGCGCCGCGTCCCGTCGTCATCAAAAAATGAGGCACTATGGCTGACAAAATTGACGAAATTCTCAAGGCAAGACAGGCGGCTGAAAAGCCTGCCGAACTGACGCCTGATGGCGATAAGTTTTTCTCCATTCTGATCGGTGAAGGGATGCAGGAGAACTTCCTGGAATTGCAGTTCCGCAACGGGCTGCAAACCTGTTTCAGCTATACGGATTTGCTATGGTTCAACCATGACCCGGAAAGCGGCTGCATCGACCTGGAATTTGGCGGCTTCCTGGTGACGATCAAAGGCCGTGGCCTGCGCACGATCTTCAACGGTGTGAAGGGCAAACGGGTTGCCTGGGTGAAGGAAGCGGACACCGACCTTCAGGACCACAAGGAGAATGAGTGCTTCGTTGAAGAGATCAGCATCACTCCGCCCAAAGGGTTCACCGAGGAAGCACCTGCCGCCGCCTAACCTTCATGAACTGGCGCATCATCAAAGCGTTCCCGAAATACGCCATAGCGGTCGGCGTGGTGGTGCTCAGCACGGGTTTGTTTGGCACATGGTGGTTCTTCAAGCGTTCCATGCCGCACTGGGAATTCGCGAAGCCTGACCCTGCCGTGCAGGCAGAGATCAAGAAGAAGGCAGATACGCTTCCCGAGAAGCTGGGCTGGCTGGCTCTGGTAGGCGGTGACCTCTATGACATCAGCACCGGAGAACTGATCTTCAAAAATTGGCTGCGAGGCATTCCGCTGCGCGTCTTCTACTATCCTGAAAGCAGGCATCTCATGGTGCAGGCGGAACGCGGCATCATGCGGTTCGGGCTGGATGGCAAACAGGACGGGGTGATGGGCGTTGAAACGCCTCCAGCCTTCACCAATGACGGCAGCCAGGCCATGTATGTGAAGGACGGTGACATCTGGATCGCGGGTATTGATTGGACCGCGTTCAAATTCATCAACGAGCGGCAGGCCACCAAATACGGTCAGCTCAATGCGCTATACTTTGCTGCGAACCTGATGCTTGCCTCTGAGAAGGCTTGTTTGCTCAAGCAACAAAACAAGCTCCTGCGGGTGGATTTGAGCACAGGTGATTTGCAGCAAATATCGTTGCCCCTGCATTACAACATGAAACGGCGTTCGCCAGATTGCGAAGTCATGCTGGGTGAGGAGGAAGCAAGTTTCTTTGCTTTCGACATCGACAAACCAGAGGCCGCCATGTTCCCTAAGAATGCGGGCAAGGTGTCGGATTATCAATGGTTGCACAATGATGCCTGTGCGTTCCTTGTGGCCGGGAAAACGGTGGGAGTGTTTGACCGCATGAAAGGAACTATAGAGGAAGTGGCGACATTGCCTTTTGATTGCCAGAAATTTTCCATGCCGTCGCTGGATGGGCGGTATTTGCTTTGCTTTGGCGGCAACGGGCTTGTGCTGGTGGATGTTCAGGCAAAAAAAGCCGAGCGCCTGGAGATCAAAGCCGACAATATCACCTGGGTGAGCAACGCTACCCTGATCTATTCACGGGAAATCCCGGACATGAAACTTCGCGGCACCTGGATCAAAACCATTGGCAGTGAACCGCAGCGAGTGTTGGCCGAACCATACCTTGTCGGCTACGACAAGTCAGCTCCGCTGGCTTTGATGCGCGAGCTTGGGGTCGTAGTCTTCGCGACTCGCCATGGGATTTTCAGGATGAAGCCGGATGGCTCAGAGCTTCGCGAAGTTGCCAAGCTCAAACAGCCTGTGGGTAGGATTCAGGCGGTGGAAATGTGGGGACGTTCCCCTGAACGCTAATAGGAAGTGAGGCATTAATAGAATTACTCAGGTGTATACGTCAGTCGAACCTCAATTTTTCTGCGTGTAGATGTGTCGATAACTGAGCCGCTGTAATCTGTCAGGTCGATATTCCCACCCTTAGTGTACTGACCTGCTGAATATACTCGCATAAACTTAATGGATGGGAGGCTGTCCCTGAAATTTGTAATTGCTCGATATACTGTAAGCGCCCTCGCCATTCCCAGTTCCATGTTGGATTTAAACGTCAAACCCTCAACAGCACCATCGTATTGCCCAGCGATGGCAACCGCAAGATCGTTGTCGTCGGATGTAACTGACTTATAGGTGACCGGGTCACCATCGGTATGTCCGATAATTTCAATGGTATTGTACCGGCCTTTGGCTTTCTGCTCCATTCCTGGCACCCGTTCTTTAATCTCATGAGCGAGGCCAGATGGCAGGCTGGCGCTCCCTGAACTAAAACCAGAAGCGTCGAGTTCGATACTATTGCCAAAATCCCGCGTCAGAGCCATACCCAAGGTCATCATTCCCATACCCGACTTGAGGCTGTTGATTTCTTCATCTTTTTTCTTCAGTTCCGCAACCCATCCCGCCGCCGCCGATTTCCATTGATTGTTGACGTTGATAAGCTCTGTGTTTCCAGCAACCAGCTTCACGACTTCCTGTTCCAGACCCGGAACCTTGCCGGCCAGCTCCTGTGCCTTGATGAGCGAAACACGCAGGGTGCCGCGCTCTTCTTCCATTTTCTTCCGTTCCACAAACCATCCACCCTCAGCCAACTTCCATTGCTTGGTCAGGTCGGTTAGTTCTTGATTTTTGGTAATCAGCTTCACGACTTCCTGTTCCAGACCCGGAACCTTGCCGGCCAGCTCCTGTGCCTTGATGAGCGAAATACGCAGGGTGCCGCGCTCTTCTTCCATTTTCTTCCGTTCCGCAAACCATCCGCCCTCCGCCAACTTCCATTGCTTGGCCAGGTCGGTTAGTTCTTGGTTTTTTGTAACCAGCTTAGTGATTTCCTGTTCCAGACCCGGGACCTTCCCGGCTAGCTCCTGTGCCTTGATGAGCGAAAGACGTAGGCTGTCATTTTCTTCATCTTTTTTCTTTTTTTCAGCAAACCATCCTCCCTCAGCCAACTTCCATTGCTTGGTCAGGTCGGTTAGTTCTTGGTTTTTTGTAATCAGCTTAGTGACTTCCTGTTCCATGCCAGGAAGTTTGCCCGCTTGTGATTTCGCTACCCCAAGAGACTCTTCCAGTTTCTCAATGATAGACTCTTTCTCCTTCAGCGCTTCCTTGTCTGCTTTTGATTTACCATCGCCCATCAATAAAAAAAGCATGAGGACTAGCAGCAACATGAGAAAAAATATCCCTGTGAACAAATCCAGGAAGGAAGCGAAATCCTCGTCCTCCGGCTCTTGAGCCATGGTTGCTTTCCGAAGATGCATGATCGATAATGATTAAATTAACTGATTGACGGGAAAATTAAAATCACAAGTTGCGGAACCTTATCTATCTATGCCGAGCGCTTTTAACCGTGCTAGATGTTCTGCCTTAATTCGTTCAATATCTTCAGGAGTAATAAGCATGGCATCTGGAGGTGGCCCTGGCCAACCTGCCCTGGCCGCCATCTCTATATCGTCTCTTGTCAGGCACGCACCAACGTAAACACGATCTGACTCATACTCGTCATAATATTGTTTGATCACATTACCAAACTTTACCAAACACTCACAATATTCACGCGCTTCCTGCGATGTTTCTGGAATGCAGTCAATTTCGTAAGATGTGCGTACTCTTGAAATCAGCTGTTTAGCATAGTGCCAGTTTGGGAAGGGTGCGTCCAGTGGAAACACACAGGGACCTTCCACCTCATAGAGACACCCTTTTGTAATCCAAACTGGGTCGCGAATAATTTGATCATATTGCATGTTTGCGTCCGTCCTTCCTGCCATTATCTACAATGTTTCGTACCCTACCCGTTGTAGTCTCAATCCAAGCAGTGATTGATCTAGGCATACCTTTATATTCAAACGATGTCAATACTTCGAGCACGCCCGGACGATCAACCTTCTGCTCGACTATTCGGCCATTAAGTCCAACTGCGCAGAATTCCATTAACTCCTGCGGAGTCGAAACTAGTGGATGCGACTCAGTGAGGAGTTTCTCAAAATTCCGCGCGTAGATATGTCTGAAGCCAAAACCTCCCTCGCGCTTTTTGCCATCTTCCACTAGTTCGTGTTTGCCGCCTTCAACAAACGTCAGTCCTAGCGTTTCTGACTCATTGATCGCTAAGATTCTGCCCCTATCTGGCACATCCTGACGATGCCCCAAGAGGCGCGTGTACAGATCGTCACTGTAGTGAGCTTTACCGCTGGGAAAAAACAATGGATCTGCTCGCGCAATAAACAGACTCCCGACTGCCAGCTCGCACTGGTAATCTATCACGAGTGTTCGACGCGGTCCCAAGGGTCCGTTGCCTGATGAATCCGCTTTGTCATTGCGATCAGAATAAATAATCGCAGGTGAATTGTTGAGTATGGTTCCCATAAAGAATCAGCGAAGGTCAAAGACAAAGTTTCTTGGATTATCTCGCAACTCCACAGCTGCAAACGATTCAAATTCAGTTCTCTTAGCTTTTAAAACATCCCTGAGGGGCACGAGCAGTTCCTCAGGTGCGTGTTCGATGACCCTCGAGACTTGGGCATAAAGGCCTTGAAGCAGGGCCAGGCGCTGAAATGAAGGATATTGTTCTGAATAGACTTCATAATGCTTCGACATGTACTCACCCGCACGCACGCACCTGTACCTGCGATTACCTGCACCTACTCGTCTACACCAATCTCCATTGGTCCAGACGATCTCAGACGTATCAAAAGCCATCTTGACGGCAACATTGGCACTAACTTGGATACTGCCGTTTTCAACAAGCGCTTCCTCAGGGTCGATAAGGGCTTCGAGTTTGATGGCGGAGCGTGAGCTGTCGGCGTTCCATGCGGAAGAACCATGAACGGATGCGGTGCTCCATGGTGCTTCGAATCTCCAGTTGGGAGAATATTCGGCAGTGATACGAGGATTTCTCAGCGAAAAAGTGGAGCGGCCATGAGCATCCTGAACATGCATGGCGTCACAATAGTACATTGTGCCACCCATCTCAGTTCCAGCTAGCCACCGAGGATTGAATTCCTTGCGTAAAAACTTCCACGGCAATGCCGGTAACTCAGCATCGTCAATTGGCTCAAGGCTGAGGTAAAATCCGCCCCCCGATCGTTCTTCCAGAATAGCCAAAATCAAAATGGCCCAAATATCTTGCTCGATCAAAAGGGAGGGGCTTCCGGCAGCTAGGGGCGATGGCTCCGCCGTAAAACCCAGCGGTGTGATAGTCAAGGTCGGAATCTTCGACCAGCCGGATGCATCTTTTCGGTTTCTGGGTCGCCAAGTGTTCTTAATCGGCAACCCACACTCATCTCGTTCATTTTGGCAAACTCCAATTCTAGCGGTGGCTTCCCCAATATAGCGATCAATTTTCTTCCAGCTGAACATATTGCGGTAAGGATGACGTGGGTCGTAATGCTTCGCAAAGGCACCAGATTGCAGTTGAGCATCAACGACTAACTGATTCCAGAAGCGCTTGTCTGGATCCATTAATAAGTCGGCCAGCTTGGAAGTGAGTTGGAGCCAAGCCACTACACCTGGATTTTTCCACAATCCAGCGTTTGAGAGCCCTTCATGAAACCACAGGAATAGATTGTCATAGTGAGAATGCTTTACAAACATGAATTTGAATTGGACGTAGAGCCAGCGGAGTGTAACCCCCTCTGGAGATGTAAAAATCCGCAGCATCTCAGAGCGGCACTCAAGGATGCTTTTGATGTAGCCATCTAAAACTAGGTTATGCCGCCAATAGGAATCAGGACGGTAATTTAGGCTTAATGCGGTCTTAAAATCGTCGACGATGGAATTCAGGTTTGATTCTTGTGATAGCAAAAGCCGGTATAAGCCACGCACAAAAATTGCCTCACCACACGTTAGCAGCTTTTCGAGATCGGAAAAGAAGCTGGCATCATACATTAACAAGAACGGGCGGGTCTTGTTCTTTTGCGCATGCCTGATCCTTTGCAGCTTGGCAAGGCAAAAGGCGCTGGTCTCATCGCCTTTTCTTGCTGCCCTGCGGTAAAGACAGAGGCGACGGCCCATTCCAAACTCGTCGGTATATAATCGGCCAAGAAAATCTGCGAGCGCTCGGAGTGCAAAAGGAGCTTTGCTCCGCGCCGCCCACCTGTAGCGAGCCAACAGAAGATGTTTGCTTGTCTCCTTTCCTGAAACCTCCAAAACCTCAGCCAGATTGATCATGGCCGCTGATGCATTTGAGGTGCTGGGTTTAGTTCTGAGCCTTACAACATCCCCGTCGGTACCAAACCCGAGTTCTCCCTCCAACGATCTGCGATACCAGAACGCTGCCTGCTCGAGGTCTTGCATTAAAGCATCAGGGCGGTTTTCAGTAATACGTGAGGCTGCTCCATTTTCAGCCATTCTTCCGAGCCGGAGACAAGCTGTGTCTGCCGACGGTGATATTGCTGCCTGCACCAGAAGGAGCTGGTATCCAAACATGTAATGTTCTGTTGCAAGGGAATGATCGCGTTCTTGAAATCGGCGGCCTTCATCGAAGATTTCACCCAGCGAGAGATATGCTTCAGCGTCCCCGCGTCGTGCTGCTTCGACGAGCCAGCGCATTTGCTCTTCTTCTGGAACTTGACCAGGGTAGAATCTCGAACGCGCGGCGGTTACCAGAAGCCAGCACGCCTTGGTGGAGCCACTGGAGGCCGCATAGCGCCAAAATTCGATATCTGTCTGTCCAGCGTCCTGGATGGTTCTGGGTGTATCGTACCGTTCGAGAAGCCTTGATATTAGTTGTTGTTTTGTCAACGCAAAGGAGCGGTCAAAGTATGGGGCATTCAGCGATTGAGTAGTGGCGTTGATTTTGGAAAGCAAATCGCCCGCCTCGTCGAGATCACCAATTCGAATTGACAGGCGAGCACTCTCCGTCAGGATCGCAAAATCTTGTAGCAGGTCGAATTGAGATAACGCGTCCGTTGAGTTCACAGTCGATATGTGTTACGGAGAAGTGACAGCAAACGGACAGCAATGACATCGGATTCGACCAATGTTTCATTCCGAGAGAGTTGGCCAGCCACGTTCAGTGCCATAAGTTTAAGGCTGCTTCGATATGGAGTTGAAATAGTGCTGCCAAGCAACCAATCGGCGTCGTGATGAACATTGAGCATACTTGAGTGAGCTTCCGAAATCAGGGCAAATAGTTGCGCAGCAATCTCTTCACTAGATGGTTTGCTGTTTGCGCTTTTAGTGTTCCTCGGCGCAACAAAGGAAAATGCATGCGCCTGACTCTGGCTTTGATTATTACGGCGCAGTAAAACATCACGCCTCCACTTTTGCAGATCGCCATTGAGGGTTGCCGTGCATTCACATTGGTAGTTGTTTTGAACCGCCTGATCCACCACGTGATGCCCGAATTCCAGCGAATGCTCAATCACAGTCGCGATATTTGCCTCAATTGCATATTCGACAACCGCTCGAATCGCCCAGATGAAAACGTGCCTGTCACCGCTGAACCCATTAAAATAGCGGATGAACGCCTCTCGGTCACCAGCCAAAATAATTTGAGTCACTTCATCCATGCTAAGAGAGCGGTGATTTATCATTTTCACGGATTAGATGACTTGCCACAGCTTCGCGATCATGATCTTTCCCGTTGTGATTGCCATTTAGATGACGCATTTCCTTCAGAGTGGAAATCAGGTTAGCGACGCCGCTGTCAACAATAGCGACAGAGTTTAGGTGTTCTGTATAACGTGCATCCATTGCCTTCTGCACTGCTTGGGTCATTTCTTCTCGAAATCTCCCGAAAGCCGAATCCAAGTGCATCAAGAACCCATTTATTAACAATTGCGAGTTCTGCCCATTTTCGATGGCTGCCGAATGTAAATTGTCAACGATCGAGCGCAAGGTATCTAGTGACTTGTCCAAGGAATCTGTATCACTCAAAGCCCAGTCGCTAGCAAAGTGGTCGAGCTTAGTAGCAACAGGATCAACTACACGCAGAGTAATTTTAGAGCACTTCCTGTCAGCAAGTGAAAAGGCAATTGCGAAAAGCAGGCCAATTACGGATGTGTCAAACGCAGTCGCACAGCTTGCAATAACATCCTGAATGACCAATGCTGCGCGTTTAGAAGCGTCCCCACTATCGGCGCTTGACGCAGTAGTTTGGGCAGATGGTGACGTCTCATGTTGAACGTTCTTGATCCCAGCGGACATGATAGTAAGACCGGCGCTGACTCCCAAGAATGTTCCAAAAAGCCCCAGTTTTGCTTGAAAAGGCCCCCAAAACCGAAAGCTAAGCAGGCTCTCAGACAGCCGGGAATGCAGCACTGGTGCAGTTGGAATCAATCCATGCGTCAACAAATGATTTTTTTGACAGCGCTGGATCGCGTTTACCGCCGCGAGGGTGCTGCATGATAGAGAATCTGTGTTTCTTTTTAAGAGTGAAACTAATTTGCTCCGCGCAATGTTGGGATCCTCGGTTGACTTCAAGGCTTCAACCAGTGATCTGCGGGCCTCTATCAAGTCAATTGACCCTTGGAAGCCGAAACGGCGAAATTTTTTTGCATGAGGCAACAGCGTGCGGGGAAGAATGAATAAAATCAGGTTTCGCGACCTCCACATCGGAATGAAGGCGAGAAGGATCATCGCCAGAATATAAAGACGGCGAAAAGAATCACTTGCTAGAAGTTCAGCCATACGGGGTTGAGAACGCTTGGAACAGGCCGAGGCTTTCAGGTCCTCAGCCTCATTTCAAAGCAACAATTGCGCCAGACGAGTGTCTTATTTCTCACTCTCATGTGGCGAGAATGCGGCATGCGAGGATGCCGCGCGCGACGGCGGCGACGGTTTCAAGCGGCTGGCGCATGGGGTCGCCATTCCAGCCAAGGCAGGCGGCGCGAAGCGCGAGCTGGTTTTCCAGTTCGTCAAACTCCGCGTCCGTAAGCTCCGCCGATTCGACAAGCTCGGCATCAGAGAGGGGAAGAAGCGCATTCATCAGAGGGCCTCCTCGGGTTCGATGGCCAGAATGTAGTTCGCGGCTTTCTGAGCCTGCGAAGCGGCGCGGATGACCCAGCCTTTGGCGTTCTTTGATTTCAGGGCGTCAATCCAGCTTTGCAGGTAGGCGGCGGAGTTGCTGATTTCGTCCTCCATGATGCCAGCGTGAGCGTTCAAGAATGAAGCGCCCATTTCTGCAACCAGTTCCTCCTCGGCATAGACTTTGCGGGCGGTGTCGCCTGCGGCATCAATGCCCTTGTTCTCAAGCAGTGACTTACGGGCAAGGCGTGAGGCGTGGCCGGTGCTGTGACTCAGCTCGTGAAAGAGGGTGGAATAATAGGCTTCGTCACTGTCGAAAAAGCCGCGCTCCGGCATGTGAACACTGTCAGTCTTGGGTCGATAGCAGGGAACCGCGTTCCCGTCATGGATGGCGGGAGCGTTGGGCATCGCTGCGACGATCTCGCGGGCGCGGTCTGTCTTCTGCGTGATGGAAAGCTCGGGTAGATTATCGAGCTGCGGGAATTCGATGCCTTCGATCTGCGAAGCATGAAACACGGTGTAAGCCTTCAAAAAGCGGCGCGTCTCTGCCTCGTCCTCAATGGCCGGGGCATCGTCCTCATGCTTGGTGTAGGTGCCGTATTTCACGACAAGGGAACCGTGTTCGCCTTTGCGGACGTGTCCGCCAAGCTCCTTGGCCTGAATGAATGTCAGGAAGTGAGGCGATGTGAAGCGCAGACTTCCAAGCAGCAAGACGTTAATGCCCTGATAGGCTCTGCCGGTGGAGAAGTTGCGGGGAAAACCCACCTTCGAGAAATATGGCGATTTCCAAGGCACAACGCCTTGTTCAAGTTGGGTGATGATGCGGTCTGTGACCTGTTCGTAGATGTCTGCTTTCATGTAGTTTCCTCCTGTTGCGGGTTTGCGCAAAGCACTCGGGCGCGCGCAAAACATGATGACCAAACCGCCGTAGGACGGGCGGCAGTCACAGGGAGGCTCCGAAGGAGGGGCATCCCCGAAGTCCCGCAGCGAGGCACGAGAGAGGACAATTTGGGGAACCCTTTGGATGCCCTTGACGGCACGAATGTCCGGGAGGCATCAGAGCCGACAAGCGAGGCACAAGCGGTCGGCGTTACTGGCTGCTCTTAGCAGCACTCATCTGCACGGAAGGATGTGCCTTGCGTTAGCGGAGGGCGAAGCCGGTAGCGTCGCAAGGCAGCGTCCTTTGGTGATCCTGGGAGCGGTGTGCAGTGCCGTGGTTCGGGGCAGTCGCGCCTTGCCTCGTCAAGGCTTGCTGAAGGCTGGCCCGAATGGCGGTACATGGCCGGAGCGAGGGCGTTACGGGAAGCGTCCCGTTAGAATGGGTAGCGCTGCACGCAGTAGGCGCGAGGGAAAGGCTTTTCCCACTCGAAGCTCTTGTTCACACGAAGAGATTTACAACCAACATGTATGAAACCGTATCGCTAAACAGACGGCATCCAAATGAAGGAGACGTTTCAGAATAAGCTAACTGCTCCACCGTCACTTGTCGGGGAAGCCGTCTTTGTTTTCTTTCCACCATGATTTCCATTTGGCGACGCCCTCTGGCGTTGCGGCGGATTTCAGTTCTGTCTTTGTAAAGGGAGCAGAAGGGATGCCCATCTTGGCGATGGCAACGGCAAAATCTCCGGGCGGCACCTCCAAGTTGGATTCGTCCATAAGTTCCATGAGGAGACTGACGGCGAACTTGTTGTTCGCGGCGGTAAGGCTGTCCAGCGTGGTCTGCCGGTAATTCATGAGCAATCCCGATTTGGACCTGCCTTCCTCCTTCTTGAAGAGGCGCTTGATGTAGTCAGCGGCGGTCGGGCATTCGGTGATGTATTGGGCAGCTTTGGCGGCAATGGCCTTTTTCTGTGTCTCTTTGGAATAGACGTAGAAGTTCTGTTTGAAGAACATCAGAAGTCCGGCAACCGAATCGTCCCCCGGCAGGGCTTTCACCTCGTCGAGAGCTGCGATGTCGCCGCGCATGAGGCGTTCGCTCGCGGCCTTCAGCACTGCCATCGTTTGTTTCTGCTGCTCTGTCTGCGCAGAAGACGGAATGAGGGGAAACAGACAAAGCGTGACGGCGAGAATGGTGTGGAATCTGCGGCTCATAGTGTGCGTGAATTGTAGATGAAACGGCCCGGATGCCGAGAAGTGTTTTGTGAAATCTAAGGGCAAGCGGCGGTGCCACAAGGCCCGCCTGTGCAGGCATCTTTTGAAAGTCTCCACAGAGACGCGCTTGCCCCGCCTGCGAGAGCAGACGCTTCAGAGCGGACGGAACCGCAGATGAAGCAAGGACCGGCGACAAGAATGGAGGGCGAAGGCGGGCAAAGTGGTCGCGGTCCGGCGCGTCTGCGGATCGGTCCAAGAGGTTGGGGGGGAGCAAGCTGGCCTTTGTCAGCAGAGGGAGGGCTTGCCCCGACCATGATGATGAAGGCGGGATTGCTAGTGGCGGGTTACGTTGGCACGGAAGCAGCCGGTAGCGAAGCGGAGGGTCAGGCAGAAGCGAAGCGTCCGGCTGCTTCGGTGTGCGACATGTGGCAGGCAGTGACGTGGTTTGAAACGCCGCGCCTTGACTCTTCAAGGCTTGCCGAAGGCGGGTCGAATGGCGTCACGCGGCGGGCGAGGGCGTTACGGGACACTTCCCGTTGGAATGGGTAGTGCCTCACGCAGTCGGCACGAGGGAAAGACTTTTCCCCTCACCCTTATTCGATGTTGTATTCATCAGCTTCGTCATGAGCCATTTCGGTGACGTAGTATTCCAAACGGTTGATACGCCAGTAGCCATTGACGATGACCGCTGTGTTATAGCCTGGGCAGTCGATGAGAGTCCAGATTTTCGCGTTCGGCTGTGTGCGCAGGAAGTCAATGTCGTCGTGCGTGTCGAACGCGATGTGGTCGGTTCCAGTTTTGGTGATGGGTTTGAACTGTTCAAACCAGGTGTCGTAGTCGAGTTGAATGAAAGTCATGATCGTTCTCCTTGGAGAGTGGGTGAAAAAGAATGCCGCGCCCGAAGGCGCGGCATCGTGGTTTAGGCAGCATGTGCCTCGGCAGCAGCGGGTTCGCGTTCCGCGATCCACTGCTCGGCTTGAGCAAGCGCTGTGCTCAACTTCGACAGGTGGGATTTGAGGAAGCTGGTGGTTTGCTTCCATTCCTCGCCAGCCTTGTAGCTGCGGGACACGGTGACGCTGTGGCGGGTTTTGCCCTGGTCTTCGTTGGACCAGATGGTGACTTTGACTCCGCCGTTTCTGATTTCGTGGGCTGGTTTGTTATTCATAGGTTCTCCTTGTTTAGTGGTTTCTCCCCGAAGGGATTGGGAGCGTGCTGAGCAGCCGGTGAAGCAGGGCGTTGTCATGCCCAACACGGGAGCGCAGCGAATGGAGCGGGCCGGGCATTGACTGCCCTGCGCGGCTGCTACGTTTCCAAAATTCCAAGTGAGAAACCCAAGGAGCCATGAAGAACTGCCCACAAGAAACGGTGACGAGAACCTGATGGCCTGACTTCCAGCAAAACCACACTCAACGTGCGCAGCCTTCATGCGAGGAAGCAAACCATGCTTCGATTCCACCCTTCCGCATGGCGCGTCGTGCCGCGCCTTTCAGAGTATCAGAGCGGACGGAACCGAGCCGGGGCAAGGAAGGGTGATCCGCAGGAGGGCGAAGGCGGGCTGAGGAAATCACCGGATTGCCCGGCGGAGGTTTGGTCCAAGAGGAAGGTGGGGAGCAAGCTGGCCGTTTGGCGAAGCAGTGGAGGGCGTGTCCCGACCGCGCCGACGAATGGCGGGATTGCTCGTGGTGGCGGTGTTGCCTGGTGTGGATTCTTGAGGGCGTTACGGGACACCTCCCGTTGGAATGGGTAGCGCCGCACATCGTAGGCGCGAGGGAAAGGCTTTTCCCGACAGATGAAACTCCCCTCCAAGTATTCATGATGAAAAGAGATGTCCGCCCAAGTTGCCTTGGGCGGACAAGCTGCCGGGCTAGTATTCGCTCGGCAGCATGATGACGTGATCGGTGAAGTAGAAGGCCACTTCATCGAGAGGGAAGTCTGTGAACTCGATCCGCTTGGAGAAGCGGATGTTCGAGTTCCCATCCTCGCATTCGAGGGTGGCGGTGTGGTCAGGATTGACCTTCAGCCGCCAGACCTGGAAGGCTTCGGCTGCGACTTCGCGGATGGATTGGGCGAAGGCGATCTCATCGAGCAGCCAGTAGGCTCCGCCGCTTTCGGCGACGTATTGTGCGCCGTCGGTGTAGAGCACGTTGCGTGCGATGCCGTGGCGATGCCATTGCTCCGTGCCGGTGAACTGGCGGAGATCGGTTTTGGTGAGTGTGTTTTGATTCATGTTTTGCTCCTGGTTTGTGTTTTTACCCCGCTGCGGGGCGCTGGTGCAAAGGCGGAGGTCATGAGGCTGCCAGTCATGCCCCCAACACGGGAGCGGCAGCGAATGGAGCGGGCCGGGGGTTGATGGGCAGACGGCCTCTGCCAAAACCAAGCTGCCCTTGCAGCGGGAAAACATCAGGAGCCATGCACGAACACGAACCGCCGGGAGACAGTCAACGGCGTCACGCGGCAGGTGAGGGCGTTACGGGACACTTCCCGTTGGAATGGGTAGCCGCCCACGAAGTAGCGGCGAGGGAAAGGCCTTTCCCCCCTGAAAATCAGTGATGAACGGAAGGCTTGTAAATTGGAGATGAAATGGATATAATTGGATATTGAATGGATACGCAATGCTGCAAAAACTCGCCCCAGAACCGCCAATAACCGCAGAAATGCTCAAGCTCATCGCCTCGCTCGATGAGTTCAAAGGGCAGTGGCGTGCCTTCAAGCGCCTCTCACGGGATCAGCTCTCGCAGCTCAAGAAGATCGCCACCATTGAAAGCATTGGCTCGTCCACGCGCATTGAGGGTAGCAAGCTCACCGATCAGCAAATCGCCACGCTTTTGTCAGGACTCAGAATTCAGGAGTTCAAAAGCAGGGATGAAGAAGAAGTCGCGGGCTACGCGGCTGCGATGGACACGGTGTTCGAGTCCTTCGAGCACATCCCGGTCACGGAAAATCACATCCGCCAGCTTCATCGGACGCTGCTCCAGTTTTCGAGCAAAGACGAGCGGCATCGCGGCGACTACAAGACGCTCGACAATCATGTGGCCGCGTTCGACGCAAAAGGAAACCAGCTCGGCATCGTCTTTGAAACGGCATCGCCGTTTGAGACGCCCTTTGCCATGAAGCGGCTGGTCGAATGGATGATCGAGGCCGAAAGAGACGGCGACCTTCACCCGCTGCTCGTCACGGGCGTGTTTGTGGTCTGGTTTCTTGCCATCCATCCGTTCCAGGATGGAAATGGTCGGCTGTCGCGGGTCTTGACGACTCTGCTCCTGCTACGGCACGGCTACAGCTATGTGCCGTATGCCTCGCTGGAGTCGGTGATCGAGGAGAACAAAGAGTTCTACTACAAGGCGCTGAGAAAGACGCAGGCGACGATGCGGAAGAAGCGCGTGGAATGGGATGCCTGGCTGCTGTTCTTTCTGCGCTGTCTGGTGCGCCAGAAGGACAATCTGAATGTGAAGGTCCAGGTCGAGCAAAGGCGTGTCGAGGCCAGTTCACCGCTGGCCGCATCCCTCATGAGGCTGCTGGACGACGCGGAGAGCATAACGCTTGCTGAGGCGGTCAAAGCCACCGCCGCAAACCGTAATACGCTCAAGGCGAAGATGTCCGAGTTGGTAGATGCCGGATTACTGACGCGCCACGGGCGCGGCAGAGGCGTCCATTACACGAAGGGCAAACACGAGAATTGAAATTGGGTGCCGCCCCGTGCTGGCGGTGCGCGTCGGACGCGCAAGCCGCAATCGCAATGCCGTGGCTCAAGGCTTGGCTGTGCCGGGAGCGAGTATCTTGTCGAAGTCCATCTCCAGGAATTCCAACAGTTCCGGGGAGATGCCCGCCTTTTGCGCTGCGCCGGGTGGCAGCAGATTTTGCAGGCCGGTGGCCGTCTGCGTGTTGAAGGCATCCCGGCGTGCCTCCCAGGCGGCTTCGAGCTGCGCGTCCTGCGGCTCACGACCGGCGTTCAGACCCTGCTGATTCATCAACTGCGCGCGCTGACGCATATAGGCATCCACGGAGTCACCCTGCGGCTCGGTGAGGCCGGCGGACTGCTGGATCATGTTACGGAAAAACTTTCCATATTCCTCGGGGCGGTCTTGAAATCCGGCGATCTCGGGCAGCATGCCCAGCACTTCGGCGTGCTGGCGTTGCAGGTCGAGCAGGCGGCGTTTCTCGTCCGCGCTCAGCGTGGCCCTGGGTGAGCGTTTTTGCAGCGCCATCGCGAACCATGCTGCTACGCTCATGCCCGCCCTTCGCGACATGCCGCCGCACATCATCCCCTCGACCCTTGGCGATGACGCTGGTGCGCTCGGAGCAGCCAGTCACGCGATGGAGGCATGGCAGCCTGAATGACCAGTTGCCAATTGGTGCATATAGCCCACGCCACTTGGTAGATGACCCGCTTGTCTCCACCCGCAGGGTATTCTCATCTCACACGTTGACAAGAGTCTGCGCATGGTTAATGGAACGTCCGTTTATAAACAGCCATTTAACTCCAATGCCCATGACCCTCACGCGCCCCACTCGAGAACGTAACCCGAAGGCGCGCAAGATGCGTATCCTGGTGGCGGCGGGGGTGGTGTTTGCGAAGGCGGGGTTTGCGGCGGGAAGCGTGCGGGAGATCAGCCTGAAGGCGCGGGTGAATGTGGCGTCGATCAATTATTACTTCAGCAGCAAGGAGGGGCTTTACCGCGAGGTGCTGCTGGCGGCGCACCGGAAGTTGCTGGAGCAGGAGCCGCCGCCGAAGCCGACGGAGGAACCTGAGCAGTCGTTGCGGGAATGGATTCAGTTTTGCCTGCGCTTTGTGCTGCTGAGACGCACGGCGCATCCGGTGCTGGGACGGCTGATGGCGCATGAGATGCGGCAGCCGACGGCAGCCTTGGGCGAGCTGGTGAAGCTGATCATCAAGCCGAATTTCGCGAACCTCGTCAAAATTGTGAATGCCTTGGCGGGAGACTCGCTGGACAAGGATGGGCGGGAGATGGCGGCGCATCAAATTGTTGCGATGTGCGTCCACTTTGACCACAGCCGTGAGGTGATCGGGCGGCTTGGATTTGCCGTGCCGGAGGCGGAGGCGGGTATCGCTCGGCTGGCGGACAGCATCGCGGACATGGCGCTCCGGGGACTCGGGACGCCAAAGACAACCCTTTCCAAGAAACGCACTTCAGCATGAAAACGACCTTACTCTGCATCTTAACCGCTGCCGCGCTTGCGCTGGTGGCTTGCAACAAAGCTCCGGCACCGGCTCCGCAGGCGGAAAAGCCGAAAGTAGCGCCGGTGATCGTGAAAGGGGCCACCGTGCAGGCCGCTGAACGTGCCTTTCCGCGTTTCCTGCGTGTGACGGGGCAGCTCGCCGCACAGAATGACGCCGTGGTGGCGGCGGATTCGATGGGGCGAGTGGTCTCGGCTTCGATTGAACGTGGTTCCGTGGTGAAGACGGGCGATGTGCTGGCGAAGCTCGACGAGCGCCAGCCCAAGCTCTCTCTGGCGGAGGCTGCGGCCTCCGTGGGTCTGGCGAAGGCGCGGCTGGCGCTGGCGAAGAACGAGCAGGAGCGCAACAAGCCGCTGGCGGAGAAAAAGGCGGTGGCGGATGCGGATTACCAAAAGCTGCTCACGGAAGTCGCCGCGCGCGAGGCGGAACTGGCGGCCTCGGAGGCACGTCAGGCCTTGGCGCAGAAGACGCTCGATGACTGCGTGATCCGCGCGTTGTTTGGCGGTGTGGTGGCGGAGCGCATGGTGGAGCCAGGCGAGTATGTGAAGGCGGATTCCCCTGTCGCCCGCGTGGTGGATCTGTCCACGCTACGGCTCGTGCTGAGTGTGCCGGAGACGGAAGTTGGCGCTCTGGTCATCGGTCAGGTGGTGGAGTTCACCACGGCGGCGTTCCCGGCGCAGCGCTTCACGGGCAAGTTGAAATTCCTTGGCGCGACGATGCGCGAGGCCTCGCGTGATCTGGTGATTGAGGCGACGGTGGACAACGCGGAAAGCAAATTGCGGCCCGGCTTCTTTTGCGATGCGCGCATCCTGCTTCGTGAGGAAAAAGCCGTCGCGGTGCCGGAGGGGGCGCTGCGCATCGAAGGCTCGCGCCGCAAGGTCTTCGTCATCACCAAAGACAACACGATCTCCGAACGCCTCGTGGAGGTGGGAGAGACGCGCGAGGGCTTCACAGAAATCCGGCGTGGAGTCGCCGCCGGTGAGCCGTTGCTGGCTAAACCCAGCGCAGAGGCCGCCGATGGGCTTCGCTTTGAACCCGCCGCTTAATTTTCACTTCACACGCTCATGCAATGGCTCGCCGCTATCTCCGTCCGCCGCCCGGTCTTCGCCAGCGTCATCATCCTCGTTTTCGTGGTCGTGGGGGTGCTGGGCTACACGAAGCTGCCGGTGGATCGGTTTCCAAAGATTGACTTCCCCACGGTCAGCATCGTCACACGGCAGGACGGCGCGACGCCGAAGGAGATCGAGACCGAGATCACGGACAAGATCGAGGAGGCGGTGAACACCGTCGCAGGCATTGATGAACTGCGCTCCATTTCAAGCGAGGGCATCTCGCAGGTGCTGGTGACTTTTGTGCTGGAGAAAAACATCGACGTGGCCTCACAGGAAGTGCGGGACCGCATCGCCCGTATCATCCCCGATCTGCCGGAGGAGGTGGACGCGCCGATCATCGAGAAGCTCGATCCCGATGCCGCGCCTATTTTGAACATCGCCCTCGTGGCCGACAAGCCGGTGCGCGAGATCACCGAGTTTGCCGACAAGGTGTTGCGGCGGCAGCTTGAAAGCGTGGGTGGTGTGGGGCAGATCACGCTGCTGGGCGGAAGACTGCGGCAGATCAATGTGTGGCTCGATCCGATGCGGCTGCGCTCCTACAATCTGACCGCTGCGGACGTGCAGCGCGGCCTCCGCGCACAGAACGTGCAAATCCCTGCCGGCACGGTGAAGAATGCGGCCAGCGAGGCGGGCTTCCGCGTGCTGGGCAAGGCACGGAGCGTGGAGGAGATCGGCATGCTCGTCTTGCGCGAGGCGGACGGCGGTCTGGTCCGCGTGCGTGACGTGGCGCGGGTGGAAGACGGGGCCGAGGAGCAAAAAACCGTGGCCCGTAACAATGGCGTGCCCTCTGTGGTGCTCTCCATCCGTAAACAAAGCGGCACAAACACGGTGGCCGTGGTGGATGCGGTGAATGAGAAGCTCGGCGATGTTAAAAAACTGCTGCCCGCAGGCTACGATGTCGAAATGGTGCGCGACACGTCGCAAGTCATCCGCACCAGCGTTCACGCGGTGAAGGAGCACTTGGTGCTGGGGGCCATTTTCGCCGCCGTGATCGTTTTGATTTTCCTTGGCAACTCACGCGCCACCATCATCTCCGCGCTCGCGATTCCCACCTCCATCATCGCCGCGTTCGGCGTTATGTGGGCGCAGGGAGTGACATTAAACGTCATCAGCCTCGTCGCCCTCGCGTTGGCGGTCGGCATCGTCATTGATGATGCCATCATCGTGGTGGAAAACATTTTCCGCCACATGGAAGAGAAGGGCGAGGACTCCTTCACCGCGTCCGTGGAAGGACCGAAGGAGATCGGCATGGCCGTCCTGGCCACCACGCTATCGCTGCTCGCGGTGTTCGTGCCCGTGGCCTTCCTCAGCGGCATTGTGGGCATGTTCCTGAAGAGTTTCGGCCTCACCATGGCTTTCGCCATCGCGGTTTCGCTGCTGGTCAGCTTCACGCTCACGCCCACGCTCTCCGCCCGCATGTTCCGCAAAGGCCACGCCACGCGGTTTGACGCCTGGCTGGAGCATCTGGTAAACATCTTCTACCGCCCGGTGGAGGCGTTTTACATGGTGCTGCTGCGCTTTTCCATGCGGCATCGCTGGATCATCGTGCTGGGCTGCTTCGGCATTCTCGCCGCCGTGCCCACGCTGATGAAGATCGTGCAAAAGAGCTTCCTGCCGCCGGTGGAGGAGGCGGAGTTCGTGGTGAACATCCGCACGCCGGAGGGCACCAGCCTCGCCGCCACCGATCTCATGGCCGAGCGCTTCGCCCGTGCGATCCGCGAGCTGCCCGGCGTGGACGGCACACTTCTCACCATCGGGGACAATGACCAGCGCACGCCGAATCTCGCAGGCATCTTCGTGCGCCTGAATGATCCCGCTTTGCGCGAAGACCAGCAGACCCTCATGGACCGCGTGCGCAAAGAGATCGTACCGCGTTTCCCCACGGAATGGCGCATCACCGTGCTCTCTGTCCCGCCTTTCAACACGGGCCAGTCCAGCGCCAACGTGCAGTATTTCATCGCCGGGCCTGACCTCGACACGCTTACCCGCGCCACGGCATCAGTGATCAAAGACGTCAAAGACCTCCCCGGCATCCGCGACCTCGACAGCACTCTCATTCCCGGCAAGCCTGAAATCTCCGGCAGCGTGGACCGCAACAAAGCAGGCGAGATGGGAGCCAGCATCCAGGACATCTCCGGCACGCTGCGCCTGCTCGTCGGCGGTCTCGACGTCTCCACCTTCGACGACAGCGGCGAGCAATACGACATCCATCTCCAGGCTGAGGAGAGCTACCGCAACACCCGCGAAATCCTCAATCTCCTCACCGTGCCCTCCACCAAGGCCGGACCCGTCGCCATCACCAATCTGCTCACGCTGGAAAACACGGACAGCCCCTCGCAGATCAACCGTCTCAACCGCCGCCGCCAGGTCACCATCACCGCCAACAACGCCCCTGGAGTGGGTGAAACCGAAATCCTTGATGGCATCGCCACCGCCGTGAAGATGCTCAACCTGCCGGCCGACTACGCCAGTGGCAGCGCCGGACGCTCGAAGGAAATGGCCAAGGCGGGAAAGGCCTTCATGGTCGCGTTTTTGATGGCCTTCATCTTCATGTATCTCATCCTCGCCGCGCAGTTTGAGAGCTGGGTGCATCCGCTCACCATTCTGCTCGCCTTGCCGCTCACGCTGCCCTTTGCCATCCTCTCGCTCATCCTCTTCCAGCAGTCGGTGAACATCTTCTCCATGCTCGGCATCCTCGTGCTCTTCGGCATGGTGAAAAAGAACGGCATCCTGCAAATCGACCACACCAACCAGCTTCGTGCCAAAGGCATGGACCGGCTCGATGCCATCCTGCTCGCCAACAAAGAGCGTCTGCGCCCCATCCTCATGACCACGCTGGCTTTCGTCGCGGGCATGATCCCCATGATGACTGCGAAGGGCGTCGGTGCCGCCTATAACAATGCCACGGCGGGCGTCATTCTCGGCGGCCAGAGCCTATCCTTGCTGCTCACGCTGCTCGCCACGCCCGTCATCTATTCCATCTTCGACGACCTCATTCAGTTCCCAGATCGCATCAGAAAGAGGCGCATCGCGAAAGCCCTCGCCAAGGGAACGAAGACCCGCGAACGCGAACAAGGCCAGCCAACCCACTAGCACCTCATGACCAAGACCCTTCTTGCAGCCCTTGCGCTTGGCCTCGCCTCCTGCGCCGTCGGCCCGAATTACAAGCAGCCCGACACCGCCGACATCACCCCCGCGAAATGGCGCTGGCAGACCGCTGCCCCGCGCGATGACACCGCGCGTGGCGAATGGTGGAAAGTCTTCCGCGACAGCGAACTCAACCGCCTCGAAGCCCTCGCGCTTCAAGCCAGCCCATCCTTGAAGTCCGCTGCCGCCCGCGTCGATCAGGCTCGCGCCTCCGCCCGCATCAGCGCCTCCGAGTGGGCGCCCGACATCCGCCTCAAAGGCGACACCAAGCGCGAGCAGTTCTCCGGCAATCTGCCCACCCCCGTGCCCGTTGCCATCCCGCGTGGGCGCGTCAACAGCTTCAGCACCATCATCGACCTCAGCTACGAGATAGACTTCTGGGGCAAGGTGCGGCGCGAAGTCGAGAGCGCCCGCGCCACCGCCGATTCCACCTCCGCCAGCTACCACAGCGCCATCCTCACCCTCACTGGCGATGTCGCCGCACAATACTTCCTGCTCCGCGCCGCCGATGCCGAACTCGACGCCCTGCGCCGCACCATCGCCCTGCGGGAAAAATTTGTGAACCTTCTCAACGACAAGTTCAAAGCCGGAGCCATCCCTGAGACCGATCTCGCCCGAGCCCAGACCGAAGTGGCCACTGCCAAGGCTGAACTCGCCGACGTAAAGCGCCAGCGTCAGGAAGCCAGCGACACTCTCGCCCTCCTGTGCGGCCAGCCCGCCAGCAGCTTCACCCTTCGCGAGCATCCCATCGGCTCCAAAGCCCCGCCCGTCATCCCCGCAGGCATCCCCGCCAGCATGTTGGAGCGCCGTCCGGACATCGCCGCCGCCGAGCGCATCGTCGCAGCCCGCAATGCCGACATCGGCGTCGCAACCGCCGACTATTTCCCCGCCGTCCGTCTCACCGGCACCGGCGGCTACTTGAGCAAAGAAGTGGACACCCTGCTCACCGGCAACAGCAAAGTATGGAGCATCGGCCCCAGCGTCAGCCTCCCGCTCACCGGCTGGGCCGTCATCCACTTCAACGTCAAGCGTCACAAAGCCGCCCGCGAAGAAGCCATCGCGAATTACCGCCAGACCGTCCTCACCGGCATCCGCGATGTGGAGACCAGTCTCGCCCAAACCCGCTACCTGCGCGAGCAGGCCAGCGCCATCGGCGATGCCCTCACCGCCTCCACCAAAGCCACTGACCTCATTCGCGAGTCCTATGAGCGTGGCACCCTCAGTTATCTCGAACTCCTCGACGCCGAGCGCACCCGCCTCCTTACGGAACGTCAGACCGCCCAAATCTCCGCGCAGCGCCACATCGCCACCGTCCGCCTGATCAAGGCGCTGGGAGGTGAGTGGTGATCGCGCGATTTTTTGACCCACCACCAAATACTCACCACACTTGGACATGCACACACTCGGAATCATCAATCAACGAATCTCGGCCAACAAGTTTGCCCCAGACACATCGCTCTCGCACACCGTAATCGAAGAATTGGTCGCTTGCGCCACACAGGCACCATCCTCGTTTAACCAGCAACACTGGCGCTTTGTTGCCATCACCGAGCCGCAGGACAAAGAACGACTCAAAGCGGTCGCCTACGGCCAGCAAAAGGTGATAGATGCGGCCGTCACCTTCATCGTATTGGGCGACCTGCTGGCCCACACGAAGCTAGCCGAAACTTTAGGTCGGTCCGTCAAGGCTGGCATAATCGACCAAGCTGTGGTGGACGGGATGGTCGGCATGGCTGGCCAGATGTATGCAAACCCAGCGGCCCAGCGTGACGAAGCCATCCGGTCGGCTTCGCTGGCAGCCATGACTCTGATGCTCGCCGCCGAAGCGAAAGGGCTGGTTTCCGGCCCGATGATCGGGTTTGACCCGGAAGGGGTGAAGCGGGAGTTCCAAATTTCCGAGCGCTACCTGCCGGTGATGCTCCTGGCGGTGGGTTATCCAGCTCCGGGCAACTGGCCCCGCAAAGTCCGCCTCTCCGTTTCCGAAGTCCTCACCTATGGCACCGGCGAATCTCTGGCATAGATCAAGGGTCCAAAGTGGAAGGGGGGCACCTCATGAACGCGCTTCTGCGCTGATTTATTTAACACGATGAATATGCTGAAATCCCGAATCTTGGCGGTAGCCGTCGTGCTCGCCTTAGTCTTAGCCGTGGCGGCTGTCCTTTTCTGGCGGCATGGCCTGAAGGGCGATCTTGCTCCAGGGGTCGTATCTGGCAACGGACGCATTGAGGCCACCGAGATCAATCTCGCAGCCCGAGTGCCTGGGCGTTTGGCGGAGGTTCTGGTGGGTGAAGGCGATTTCGTGAAGGAAGGCCAGGTGCTCGCCCGGATTCAGACCGACATTCTGGATGCCCAGTTTCTGGAGGCCCAGGCAAAGCTTCGGCAGGCGAAAAATGCGATCATCACCGCCCAGGCGCAGGTGACGGCGCGGGAGAGCGAAAAACTGGCAGCCGAGGCTGTGGTTCTCCAGCGCGAGAGCGAGGAGCAGGCGGCGCAGCAACGGCTGGTGCGCACCGAATCGCTTGCGACAAAGAATGCGGTGTCCGAACAAAACCTCGACGATGATCGTGCCCGCGCGAAAAGCGCAGAGGCGGCGATCAAGGCGGCAAAGGCGCAGGTGGCGGCAGCCGGGGGTGCTGTGGCCGCAGCCAGCGCACAGGTGCAGGATGCAGAGGTGATGGTGGAGGCAGTGCAGGCGACTGTGGGCCGCGTGCAGGCCGAACTCGATGACTGCACGCTGAAAGCGCCCCGCGATGGACGGGTGCAGTATCTGATCACGCAACCAGGAGAGGTGCTGGGCGCTGGGGGGAAGGTTTTGAACCTCGTGGATCTAGGTGACGTGTATCTGACCTTCTTTCTACCCGAGACAGTGGCGGGCAGGGTGGCGCTCGGCAGCGAGGTGAGGCTCATCCTGGATGCAGCACCGCAGTTTGTGATCCCGGCGCGTGTCTCGTATGTGGCGAGCGTCGCGCAGTTCACGCCCAAGACGGTGGAGACCGCGAGCGAACGCCAGAAGTTGATGTTTCGCGTCAAAGCGCAGATTGACCGTGGCTTGCTGAAAGAACATCTGGAGCGTGTGAAGACGGGGCTGCCGGGAGTCGCGTGGGTGAAGATCGACGCGCAGGCGGAGTGGCCCTCCCATCTGGCATTAAAGCTGCCCCAATGAACACCGCCGCCGTCGTTGCCAGTCTGCGCGGAGTGCGTCTCCGCCATCGACGCACGCTTGCGTTGGATGGCATTGATCTTGATTTGCCCGGCGGCAGCCTGGTGGGTTTGATCGGCCCGGACGGCGTTGGCAAATCGAGCCTCCTTTCCCTGATCGCAGGCGCACACAAGGTGCAGGCGGGCAAGGTGGAAACGCTGGGTGGCGACATGGCCAGCGCCCGACATCGCCGTGCGGTGTGCTCACGCATCGCCTACATGCCGCAGGGATTGGGCAAGAACTTGTATCTCACCCTTTCCATTGAAGAGAACCTGCAGTTCTTCGGGCGTCTCTTCGGGCATGACCGCGCCGAGTGCCGCCGCCGGATCGACGAACTGACGACGCGCACCGGTCTGCGGCCTTTCCTTGACCGCCCGGTGGGTAAGCTATCCGGCGGCATGAAACAGAAGCTGGGCATCTGCTGCGCGCTCATCCACGACCCGGACCTGCTCATTCTCGACGAACCGACCACAGGGGTTGATCCACTCTCTCGCAGCCAGTTCTGGAGCCTCGTGGACGGCATCCGCCGGGAACGGCCTGGGATGAGCGTGATTGTGGCGACGGCTTACATGGAGGAGGCAGATCGCTTCGACTGGCTGGTGGCCATGGATGCGGGCAAGGTGTTGGCCACCGGCACTCCCTCCGAACTGCGCACACGCACCGCGACGGATTCCCTGGATGCCACCTTCATCGCCCTGCTGCCGGAGGAAAAACGGCGTCTCCACCAGCCGGTGGTGGTTTCCCGCTTCGCCCCCTCCGAGAAGGATGTGACCGCCATCGAAGCACGGGGGCTGACCATGCGTTTCGGCGACTTCACTGCCGTGGAGCGGGTGGATCTGCGCATCCGGCGCGGCGAGATCTTCGGGTTCCTTGGCTCCAACGGCTGCGGCAAAACCACGACCATGAAAATGCTCACCGGCCTGCTGCCGCCCACGGAGGGCAAGGCATGGCTGCTGGGCCATGAAGTCGATCCGCGTGATGTCGGTACGCGTCGGCGCGTCGGCTACATGTCGCAGTCCTTCTCCCTCTACACGGAACTGACGGTGGAGCAAAACCTCGTTCTTCACGCCCGCCTGTTCCAGGTCCCTGCGGAAGAAATCCCGGCCCGGGTGGATGAGATGGCGAAGCGCTTCGGGCTTGAAGGCGTGCTCTCATCCATGCCTGAGGCGCTGCCGCTCGGCGTGCGGCAACGCTTGTCCCTGGCCGTGGCCATGGTTCACAAACCAACCTTGCTGATCCTCGACGAGCCGACTTCCGGCGTCGATCCCATCGCCCGTGATCAGTTTTGGCAACTCATGCTCGATCTGGCCCGGCAGGACAAAGTCACCATTTTCATTTCCACCCATTTCATGAACGAGGCGGAGCGGTGTGACCGCGTCTCGCTGATGCACTCCGGGCGGGTGCTCGTCAGCGGTCCCCCTGAAGAGTTGGTGAGGGACAGCAGTGCCCACTCGCTGGAGGAGGTGTTCATCAAACATCTTCAAGAGGCGTCGGCCAGCGACAATCTGCCCGCCGCATCCTCCCTGGCAGTGTCCCCGATGCCTGACGCCGGCCGTGTCTCCGCACCACCCGTACAGCGGGTCTTCGCCTTTGGCCGGACATTCAGCTACATGCGGAAAGAAGCGCTGGAGTTGCGCCGCGATCCGGTGCTTGCCGGCATGTCACTCTTCGGCACGGCTCTGCTCATGTTCGTCATGGGCTACGGCATCAGCCTGGACGTGGAAAACCTTAGCTTCGCCGTGCTGGACCACGACCAGACCACCCTGAGCCAAAACTATGTCCTTAACCTCAACGGCTCGCGCTATTTTGTGCAGCAGGCTCCCATCCTTGACGAAGCCGATCTCGACCGCCGGATGCGTTCCGGCGAACTGGCGCTCGCCATCGAAATCCCGCCCGGTTTCGCCCGCGATGCGCAGCGTGGAGCCCCCGTGCAAATCGGCGCGTGGGTGGACGGTTCCATGCCGCAGCGTGCCGAGACCGCGCAGGGGTATGTGTCGGGAATGCATCAGGGCTGGCTGGCACAAATGGCCGCGCGGAGCTCCGGGCTTGAGTCCGCTTCGGGTGCTCTGAACATCGAGACACGCTTCCGCTACAACCCGGATGTGCGCAGTCGGCCCGCCATGGTTCCGGCTGTCATTCCCATGCTGCTGCTCATGATTCCGGCCATGCTCACAGCACTCTCCGTGGTGCGTGAGAAAGAGCTGGGCTCCATCGTCAACCTCCATGTGACACCGGTGACGCGCAGCGAGTTTCTGATCGGCAAACAAGCGCCCTATATCTTTCTTGGGATGCTGAATTTCCTGCTGATGACACTGCTGGCTGTCACCGTCTTTGACGTGCCCGTCAAAGGCAGTTTCACCACACTTGCTGCCGCCGCGCTCATCTTCGTCGTGTTCGCCACGGGCTTTGGTCTGCTGGCCTCGGCATTCACCCGCAGCCAGATCGCAGCCATGTTTGTCACCATGATTGGCACCATGATTCCCACTGCCCAGTTCGCGGGCCTGATCAATCCTGTCTCCTCACTGGAAGGTGCCGGAGCAGTTATCGGAAGGCTCTACCCGGCCACGCACTTCCTGACGATCAGTCGCGGCGTCTTCAGCAAGGCGCTTGGTTTTTCCGATCTCCACGCCTCATTCATTCCTTTGATCCTGGCTGTCCCTGTGATCATGGGAGTCGCGATTGCCCTGATCCGCAAGCAAGACACCTGATCATGAGCCGTCTCGCCAACATCTATCGCCTGGGGGTGAAGGAACTCTGGAGCCTGGCCCGTGACCCGATGATGATGGGGCTCATCGTCTATGCCTTCACGGCCATGGTTTACATATCTGCCACGGCGATGCCGGAAGCACTGCATCATGCCCCAATCGCCATCGCTGATGAGGACACTTCGCCGCTCTCAGCCCGAATCGCGTCCAGTTTTCAGCGACCCAGCTTCATGTCACCCGCCATGATCTCCGCAGCCGACGTGGATGCGGGGCTGGATGCCGGAGACTATACCTTTGCCATCATCATCCCGCCTGATTTCCAGCGCGATGTTCTTGCCGGAATGCGTCCCACGCTTCAGTTGAATGTGGACGCCACGCGGATGAGCCAGGCATTCACGGGCAGTGGTTACGTCCAGCAGATCATCAATGGCGAGGTCACCGAGTTTCTCCAGCGCTATCGCGGCGTCCCTGCAGCCCCCGTGACTCTGACATTACGCGCCCGCTTCAATCCCAACCTCACCCCGGCCTGGTTCGGAGCTTTGATGGAAATCATCAACCTCGTCACCATGCTCTCCATTGTCCTGACCGGCGCGGCGCTGATCCGCGAGCGCGAACACGGCACTATCGAGCACCTGCTCGTCATGCCCGTGAAACCCGCCGAGATCATGCTTTCCAAAGTGTGGTCCATGGCCCTCGTCGTCCTCGTCGCGACCACACTCTCCCTGCTGTTCGTCGTTCAAGGCCTGCTGCATGTGCCCATCGAGGGTTCCATCCTGCTGTTCCTGACCGGCGCGGTGCTGCATTTGTTTGCCACCACTTCAATGGGAATCTTCATGGCCACGCTGGCGCGCACCATGCCGCAGTTCGGCCTGCTGCTCATCCTAGTCCTGCTGCCCTTGCAAATGCTCTCCGGAGGCATGACCCCGCGCGAAAGCATGCCGGAATTCGTCCAAAACATCATGCAGGCTGCACCTACGACCCATTTCATCTCAGCATCCCGCGCCATCCTCTATCGCGGCGCGGGCCTCAAAGTGGTGTGGCAGCCGTTTGTCCTGCTGCTTGCCATCGGCACGGTCTTTTACTCCGTGGCCCTGGCCCGCTTCCGCAAGACCATAAGCCTGATGGCGTGAACCATCAGGTGTCCAAAGGATTAGAAACGGACTTCTGCCAATTGTATTGGCGAGTCAGTCAGTGGTAGCAACGCGGGTTACAATTACCGGTTTGTTCCGATTTACGACAAAAAATTCTGTTGCTAAAAGAGCACAGATTCGAATCGCTTGGAGCACAATTGGAGCGAATATTTCAAATGATCCACATGGTATTGATAATGTATTTTATCACTACTATAATACGTTGATGATGAGGTAGTTGGAATGGTTAAAATTTCTTCAGGGTTGGTCGTCGAAACGAGCGAGCGTTTGCTCACGGCATCAGAATTTCAGAATTTGGCGAATGTGCCGCCGGAAGTCGAGTGGTTCGCGAACATTGAAAACGCGAACACGCGGCGGGCCTATCGAAACGATGTCCGCGAGTTCATGCGCTTTGCAGGCATTCACCAAGCGGAAGAATTTCGCCTGGTGAAACGGTCGCATCTCATTGCATGGCGCAAGCAGCTTGAGACGCGAACATTGGAAGCGTCCACGGTTCGCCGCAAACTCTCTGCTGTGGCTTCATTGTTTGACTACCTGTGCGAATGCAATGCCGTTCCGTTCAATCCGGCTAATGGCGTAAAGCGCCCCAATCAAGGCACGAATGAAGGCAAGTCTCCTGCGTTGGGAGATGCTGAGGCGAAAGCTCTGCTTGAAGCACCCGCACCTGACACTCTCAAAGGGCTGCGTGATCGCGCCATCCTCTCCATCCTGTTGTTTCATGGTTTACGTCGTGCAGAACTGTGTTCGCTCGCTGTCGGTGATTTGCAATCGCGCCGTGGTGTGATGCACTTCTGTGTTCACGGCAAAGGTGGCAAGATCCGCTTTCTGCCGGTGCATCCTCACAGCTTGCAGCGGATCAGCGAATACGTGGAACGCGCTGGACATGGAGACAAACCTGACAACGCTCTTTTTCGTCCGGTGAAAAACTCATCGGGCAATCTTGTCAAAGCACTCACGGGACACGGAGTTTACAAGGATGTAGTGAGAAAGTATGCGCGTGTGCTTGGCCTCGATCCGAGTGCTGTGTGCGTGCATGGACTGAGGGCGACAGCGGCAACGAATGCACTGGATCATGAAGCTGACATTGCCAAGGTGCAGGAGTGGCTGGGTCATGCGAGCATTGCGACCACGCGGCTCTATGATCGACGCAAAACCAAACCGGAAGACTCGCCAACTTTCAAAGTGAGCTACTAGCGGAACCACCAGCGCAGCTTTCGACGACGCTGCTTCGGCTTGGGTTTGAGCAGAGACTCAATGTAGGCGATGACATCGGGTTCTCGGAAGCGTTTGGAGTCCTTCCAAACCTTGTTGGGAATGGGCAAACTGAAGAACTCGCGCAAATCCTCATCCTGTCCTGCTGGTTGCTCGTGAACCCGTCCCTTGATGGCAGTCATGACTGCGGTCAGATGGAGGATGATGAGGTTGACAAAAATGCGTTCTTCAAGCGTGACTGGTTTGATGTTGAGTTTCGCTTCTGCGCTCAACACTCGCAGAAGGTTTGGCTTGTCGATCACCTGCTGCCAGATGGAGCGGTGATGCTCCGTGATGTTGAGCAGGTTGGAAATCCTGCGGATTCTGGTATCCACGAGAAAGGAACGTCCGGTAAAGAACAACCCGGCAACGATAGCGACGGTCTGCAACAGGTTGAACCAGTTGGCCCCGAACCACTCCACAAAAATCCCCACACCCTGCCTTGTAACAGAATGTGGGGACGAAGACAAGAGGGGTGAGATCTCATGCAAGGCGAGCGATGTCGCCTTTGGCGCGAAGCAGAATCTCGCGTGGGATGCGAATCACCCGCTCCTCCGCTGCGCAGCCTGCGGAAGCGGGAAGTGCCGGGATGGCTGCTGCGGTGATGTCCTGGCCGATGATGGCGAAATCGCCACTGTCGAGTTCCAGGATGTCAGGGCAGCCTGATGAACTCGAAGATTGTCTCCCGTCCTCGTGAGGATCGGGACCGATACGACGCTTAACGATGATGTTCATGATGGTGGATGTTTGTTCTGAAATCGGAACTTTTGTTCCGATAACGGAACTTTGTTCTGAAATCAGAACCGTCGCAAACGGAATCTGCTTTATTTCCTGAGGCTGTAATGTCCCGCACAGCCAAGAATCTCATAGGCCCTCAACTCGCCAAGCACCGCACGCATCTGGCGATGTCGCAGTCGGAGTTTGCGGGTTTATGTCAGCGTAGTGGTTGGGATGTTTCGAGAGAAACGCTGGCGAAAATCGAGTCGGGCATTCGCTGCGTGACAGATCTTGAGTTGGTTGAGATTTCGAGTGCACTAAAACTTCCCGTTCCCGTGCTTTTCCCGCCAGTAGAGCAGCATCGTTTTGGGCGAAAGGTGAATGAATGAATGCCTTTTTTTGAAGATGCCCGACAAAGCCACATACACTCCAGCGGAGTTTGCCGCCCTCTTTGGCAAGGAACGCACCTGGGGCTATCGGCAGCTCTATGCCGGGAAAGTGAAGGCCATCACGAAGCTGGGCCAAACACTCATCCCACAGTCAGAAGTGGATAAACTGCTAAACGGCGCGGAGCGCTATCGTGGCGCTCCCTCGCACACCAAACGGGTTGCCAAGAAGAAGGCGAAGAAGACAACGCCTGACTCGAAGGGTGCAAAGAAATGGACCGCAGCACTCAAGCAGCGAAAGAAACACGGCTCGCCGCCAGAAGTGAATGCTCGTTGCGCAAGTGCCCGTAAACCTTCATTGCCAAAATCCCTCCATCCCGATGACCCAGCCAGCGCGAGACAGTCGGTATATCAACGCCTGACTCGATACAAATCGTTGCGAAAAGATGGCGCAGGTCGTGGTGACTAAGCGGTGCGATGCCAATTCTTTTGGCCGCCCGCCCCATTGCCGTATAAGCACTTTTCACACGAATTACCGGCTCATCAAGCGAAACAGGTTTTCTGCGGGCCTTCATCTTCTCCAGCAACTCCCTGGCGGCTGCAATCATCGGAATGCGCCGAAACAGGCCGTTTTTGGTCCCGTCGGTGGGATCGCCAAGCACGAGAATTTCGCCTTTGGCAATATCGCAATGTTTCCAGAGCACGAACTTTGATTCACCAAGACGCATACCCGTGTATGCCAGAAACTCCACGAAATCTGCCTGGTCTTGAGATGTGCGGCCACGAGCGGCGCGAAGGGTGGTCACCCATTGTTTGAAGTTGCTTTTGCTGGGCAGCTTACCGGAAAGGTCTTTGGGGCGAATCTTTGCCCGCTTGACCTCAAGGGCAGGATTGGTGCGGCGCACCCCTTGTTTGATGGCGATCTTGAACAGGGATTTCAAAATCAGGAGGCAATTGTTGAAACGAGTGGGAGCCATCACTTTGACCGCCTCACCTGCCCATTGCTCGCAGTGCTGAACAGAGATTCGGCGCATTTCCAAAGTTTTGAAGTCGGGCCAAGTCTTCTTGATGAGGCCGACAATTTCCCTCCAGTAACGCTTCGTGCTCTTTTTGGTGGATGGGTCGTTTTGAAGCTGGCTTTCGCGGATCGCTAGCGCCTCCGCTCCAGTCATTTTCTCAGTGATGATGGTATCCTTGCCCAGCTCATCACGATGGGCGTTGTCCTGAAGAAGCTCGTTGAGCTGGGGTTTCGCAACGCTCAAAATCTTGGTTTTGAGACTGCGGAAAGTCGGTTTGCCGCCAATGGAGAGACGGGCATAATATGTGCCCTTCGTGTGACGGTAGAGATGGGGGATGCCGGAGAAAGTCCAAGTTTTTGAATCACTCATGGGGAAGCCGCTGTTACCCACGGAGAGGGGCGGCGGCATGAGTATAAAACAGGTGTATAAAACTTCAAGAAGAACCGTCTCAAACCTAAATTATGCAGGTATAATAGGGCCGAAAAGATGTTTTGTAATAGGACACTCCTGTCTGTCGACCAGCGTTCCCCAATCCCCCAGACCATCGAAAAGTCTCAACCTCACTTAACACCACCACTGCTGTCGCTCCTGGAAGGAGCAGAGAAATTAGCCGGTGGTGAAGCTAGGCTCGCCGAGCGAGAACCACCGGACCAGGGGATAATGATCTCAGTGTTCAAGTTCGCATGCCGAAGGTATGCGAGAAGATTTCAGCCACCCAGCGTTCACGCGTAGCACGCGCATCATCCTCAATGCCTTTGTTTCATCGAAGCAAAATCGGCTAAGAATAGGCACCCTGCTTTCCAACGCTCAAGGCCTCTCAATCAACGCGCCAGCGTCGTGGACTGCGGTGGCACAGATGCAAGGCGCAAGCCTGCATCGCCGACACCGCTTTCGCGAGGTGAAGCCCGTCCTTCCTCCTCAGCCCGCCCTCCAGCCTCCCAGCACCTCCTACGCAGGCTGCAGCCATCTTCCGCCTCCTCACTCCGCCATACGCCGACCCCAACGGGGTCACGTAACATAGCGAAGGGTTGCCGAGCCTTGGCGAGGCTACCCTGGTACCCATGTCAGTCACCGGAAAGCAAACCCATCACTCCGCCACACTCCACGGCCACCAGCAGCGTCTACAAAACGCCCCGCTGCGCATCCGTCCTTGAGCCGAGCGCATTCTGATTTTCTCCAAAACTCACGATCTCACGTCGGTGTACGTCTCCTCAATGCGTGGCGACATCTGCCGCCGCCGAATGACCATGCGCAACTGCTCCTCCAGGCGTGGTATTAGCGTTGTCGGGAGCGTTATCCGACGAAAGGGTGCAAAAGAACAAAGTTCTTGCGTGCGAATCGACGCTTTTGTGTGGCTTTGCGCAATATGACAACAAAACCATCGGCTATAAAAGTATTGGGACAAACCCAACGATTTTGTTGCTGATCCTTCTGTTCGCCTAACTGACCCATTTCCTCGCCTCAGCCACCGCAGCATGTCGCTACTCGAACTCCTCAATCAGCCACTCAAGAGTGACGAGATCATCGATCTGCTCGAGATGAACGATGCCGAAGTCACCTATGACTTTGACCGGAGCCACGAGAACATGCCCGACTCATATTCCACCCAGATTGCTGACCTTGGGCTTGAGCTCACGTTCGACGAGCATCAGAGGCTGCAGACTATTTTTATCAAAGTCGCGGATGTGGATGTCACCCCGGCATTTGACGGTGAGATCACACCTTTTGCGTCCATGGGGGAGGCGCTTGCATTTGCCGAGAAGGCCGGTTTACCCATGAGACAAGGCCGCTCCGAGTTGTTTGGGATACCGAGACATTGGATACGTCTCCAGCATCCCAGCCACTTTGCTCACTATGAGTATCAGTCCGAACAGTTAACAAAGATTTCTCTGACGACCCGAGACGTCTATGCCGCGCCTTAGGCCACCAAAGATCCACAGGCCATCGGCCACGTAAGGCGAACAAAACGGATGCAGTCCACGGATCGAAAGGCAACTGTGGTGTCTCAACGCTTCCCGCTCGCCATCGCCTGATCCTCCTGTTCGCCCAACCCACAGCGCCCCTCGCCATGAACACTTTTGGCACAGTCCTGCTCGCAATGGTACTCTGTTGCCGACTCGCCTCTGCGGGATGGGAGACCAACGTTGTCCCAAAGCTCAAAGGCGTTGACGGGGACAGATATGTAATGATTTACCAGCCGGATGCTGATCGAGGAACCAAGTCCATTGCAGGCTCTCTCAAAACCCTTTCAAGCTCTGGTCATCTGAGTTCACTTCAAACGCTCACGATTCACCAGTTAGTTGAGGATGCGACTTTCCAGAGAGAGCTCTTCGAGCAGATGGAGCGCATCGCACCAGAAGAATTGAAGGCTGCACGGCGCTCAGCAGGAAACATGCACAATCCCAAGATGACCGCTCTGCACACATGCTTTTCGCAGGCCGTCATGGCCACGCCGACGGTGACAGCGCTGAATCAGGCGCTTGGAAAGCACCGAATGAAAATCGTTCGTCCCTCATTTGAGAAGCTGGAGTTGCACAAGAAGGACCAGGCGGAGACCTTCCGGTGTTTTCTTTGGCTTACGGTTGAGCCGGCGTCCGCCCCGACAACTGAGAAGCCATGATCACGGCCACCGCGGGAGCAGAAGCTCTTCTCTGCGGTCTTCTAAACTCTCGCGGTGTTTAAATCTGTGCTCCCTCATGTCAGTGCCCTCAGCAGTCGAGCAAAGAACAGGCACCGCCCCCGCGTAGTGCTCCAGCACACGCCCATGCACCTCCGCCTCCTCGCCTTCTTCCTCCTGCTCTGGCCCCTGACCGGCTTCTCCGCAGACACCCTCATCCCCGCCGGCGCCTCCTCCATCGACATCACCCCGGACTACCCCGTCCGCCTCAGCGGCTACGGTGGCCGTCGCGCCCCAAACACCGGCGTCTCCCAGCACATCTTCGCCAAAGCCCTCGCCCTCGGCGCTGATGCCGAAGGCCCCGCCATCCTCGTCACCGTGGACAACGTCGGCGTCCCAGCCTCCATGCGCGCTGAAGTCCTGCGCCGTCTCCAAGCAGACACCAAAGCCACCGACGCCCGCTTCGCCATCTGCTCCAGCCACACCCACTGCGCACCCATGCTCATCGGCGTGCTCCCCAATCTCTTCGGCATGGACATCCCCGCCGAGCACCTCCCGGCCATTGAGCGCTACACCCGCGAACTCACCGACAACATCGAAAAAGCCGCCCGCGCCGCACTCGCAAATAGAAAACCCTCCACACTCGCCTGGGGCATCGGCAAAGTCGGCTTCGCCGCCAACCGCCGCCTTTTCCCACTGAAGCCCATCGACCACGATCTCCCCGTCCTTCGTATCACCGGCACCGATGGCAAAGTCCGCGCCATCTTCACCAGCTACGCCTGCCACTGCACCACCATCGGCATCGATGAAATCCACGGCGACTGGGCAGGCGTCGCGCAAGAAGCCCTCCAGCGCGAATTCCCCGGAGCCATCGCCCTCACCGCCCTCGGCTGTGGAGCCGATCAAAATCCCAACCCACGCCGCACCATGGAACTCGTCAAACAATACGGCGAAGACCTCGGCGCCGAAGCCAAGCGCATCGCCACCAGCGAACTCAAACCCCTCACCGGCCCGCTCGCCTGCCAGGCCAAACAAATTGACCTCGCCTTCGACACCCTCCCCACCCGCGAAGAATGGCAGACCCTCGCCGCCTCCAAAACGCCTGCCATCGCCTACCACGCAAAGAAGAACCTCGCCCGTCTCGATCGCGGCGAAAAACTCCCTACCCATCTGCCCTACCTCGTCCAGCGCTGGAGCTTCGGCAAGGACATGGCCATGGTCTTCCTCCCCGGCGAAATCACCGTCGACTACTCCCTCCGCATCAAACGCGAATTCGACCGCTCCCGCATGTGGGTCAACGGCTACTCCAACGACGTCCCCTGCTACGTCCCCTCACGTCGTATCCTCGAAGAAGGCGGCTACGAAGGCGCCGGTGCCATGGTCTACTACGACCGCCCCACCAAGTTCGCCCCCGATGTCGAAGACCGCATCATGACCGCAGTGCATGCCGTCACCCCCAAAGAATTCCTCACCCGCCCGGACCAAATCAAACCCGCTGAAGCACCATCAGCCATCCCTTACCCCGACCACTCCAGCCTCCTCATCGTCCGCGATAGCAAAGGCACCGACCGCCCCGTCCAAACCGCCGCCGACTGGGCCGAACGCGTCACTCACATCAAAAACAACATGCAGCAAGTCATGGGCCCCCTCCACGACACCTCCCGCTGGACACCTCTCGATGTAAAAATCATCTCCGAAGAAAAAACACCCAAGTACCTCCGCCGCAAAATCCACTTCACCCCCGAACTCGGCGATAGCGTCCCCGCATGGCTCCTCATTCCCCATGAGGCCACCAAAGCCCCCGCCATGCTCTGCCTCCATCAAACCACCCAGATCGGCAAAGACGAACCCGCAGGCCTCGGCGGCAAGCCCTCCCTCCACTACGCCCACGAACTCGCCGAACGCGGCTACGTCTGCCTCGTCCCCGACTATCCCTCCTTCGGCGAATACCCCTACGACTTCAAAACCCAGGGTTCTCACCACGCCAGCGGCTCCATGAAAGCCATCTGGAACAACATGCGCGCCGTCGATCTCCTGCAATCGCTCCCCCAGGTAAACAAAGACCGCATCGGCGTCATCGGCCACTCCCTCGGCGGACACAACTCACTCTTCACCGCCGTCTTCGATGATCGCATCAAAGCCGTCGTCACCAGCTGCGGCTTCACCCCCTTCCACGACTACTACAGCGGCAAAGTCGCCGGCTGGACCAGCGACCGCTACATGCCCCGCATCCGCGATATGTACGAAAACAACGCCGACAAAATCCCCTTCGACTTCTACGAAATCCTCGCCGCCATCGCCCCCCGCGCCGTCTTCTCCAACTCCCCCATCCACGACACCAACTTCGACATCACCGGCGTCCGCAAAGCCTTCACCAAAGCCACCGAAATCTACACCCTACTCAAAGCCGAAAAAAACCTCACCCTAGTCACACCCGACGCCCCCCACGACTTCCCCGAAGCCGAACGCCAAGCCGCTTACGAGTGGCTGGACAGCATCCTCAAGGTTTCACCAAAGTAGGCTCCGCCCAGATCGCATAGTTGCTCTTCGCATCCAGACCCCGTGAGGTCAGCGCAAGCTGAAGCTCCGTCACCCCTGCCACATCACATTCCAGCAACTTCGCCGGATCAGTCCCATTCAGAATAGCCGTCGTCAGCACCTTGCCATCCCCGCTGACCGTAAACTCTACCCGCCCCTTGGCCCCCAATTCCGGATGCAATCCCGCCAGCACCGTGAAGCGCGCATAAACATCTTTCGGCAGCAAAAAAGTCAGCGCCTTCCCCATGCCCGCGCTGATCCCATTTTTGAACTCCTGATTGCTGGATCCGACACAAAGTTTGAGCGGAATCTCCGCGGTCCCACCCGCCAAAATCACCCCGCTGCGCGCATGCCCCCAGTTCGGCGAGCTGAAAAACTGCGACTGCGGATAGTAGCAACTGGCAGCCTCCAGTGGAAAGAAGCTGCCAATCTGCACCTCCTTCAGCGCCGCCTGCTCTTCCGCTGCAAACTTCTGCATCCCGAGGCAAAGGATCGTATAAACCGCATCCGCCACCACCTGTGCGTCCATCGTCGCCGCCCGCAGCTGATGCTTCACGACACTTCCCTTGTCCTCCTTGTACAGTGCCTGGATGATCGGCACCGTGGTGCTGCGCGCATTCAGAATCTCATCATGCACCCGGTGCATGAGCCTCCATGCAGCTTCATTCACCGTGGTTCCAAGCAGCTTCGGTTGATACCCCTCAATGCTCACCTTGAAGTCCCCGTTCTCAATCGGTCCATGCATGAGCTGGCCCTTCATGGAATCCGAAGGCGGCAGGAACTGCTGCAGCAGCGTAAACATGTTGTCCCCGGGCACCGTGTGCGAAGGACTGCCATAATCTTCAATCTGATGGCAGACCGTGCCCATGTAACGCGCTGCATCGCCAAGCTTCCCGTTGCGCAAAGATGCAACCGCCTGCTCCATGAAGTAACGCATCGCCTCAAGATATTCCGGCTGCTGCGTCGGCAGGTGCAGGATCTTCAAGTACACCTCGTTGGGCACTGACTCCATTTTGGCGTACTTGGCGTTTTCCTTGTCCGAGAACACATGATCCGGGATCATGCAGTAGTTGTCTCCCAGTTGCGCCAATTCACCACCCAGTGCCTCCTTTTGCCACGCCGGCAAAACCTCCAGCGCCGCACGTGTGATGGCATGATGCGGCTCTCCCCAGCCCAAGACCAAGGAGGGAGTTGCAAGGGTGAAAAGAGCGGCAAATGCGAGCTGTCTCATTGTGATTGAAGTTAATACTAAAGTTACTGAATGCGAAAAAGGGGTGCCCCAAACCGTAGGTTTGAAGTGATAACAATGAAAGCACCTCTTAAAGCATGGATGATCGTGATGCTCGCCGGAACGAGTTTCGCGGCGGAATCGTCACGCCCCTTAAGCTTCGTCAATGATATTCAGCCCATCCTCACCAAGGCAGGCTGCAATGCAGGTGTATGCCATGCCAAGGCGATCACCGGGCAGCGCGGCTTCCGTCTGAGCGTGCTGGGATTTGAGCCTGAAGAAGATTACGAAGCGATTGTGAAGCAGGGGAAGGGGCGGCGTGTGTTTCCGCCGGCCCCGGAGGAAAGTCTGCTCATCACCAAGGGCGCAGCCATCGTGCCGCACACAGGCGGGAAGAAACTGGAACCGGGCTCCGAAGACTACAAGATGCTCGTGCGCTGGATTGCCGAAGGCATGAACTATGCGCAAAAGGATGAGGCCAAGCTCAGCAGCATCTTGGTGGAACCAGCGCGCGTGACGATGAAAGTTAAGACCACGCAGCAGCTCAAAGTAACCGCACGCTACTCGGATGGCAGCAGCCGGGATGTGACCAAACTGGCGCTCTTTGAAGCCAATGACCGCGCCATGGCCGAGGCAGGAGAGCAGGGATTGGTAAAGACCTTGGATATTCCCGGTAATGTGGCTGTGATGGTGCGCTTTGGTGGCCGTGTTTCCGTCTGCAGCGTCTCGATTCCACTGGGCGCGCCCGTTGACTCGCTTCCACCGGTAAAGAATTTCATCGACCAGCATGTGTTTGCCAATTTGAAGCAGATTGGCGTGCCACCTTCACCCCTTTGCGACGATTCGACCTTTCTGCGCCGCATCTCGCTCGACATCGGTGGCCGCCTGCCTACGGCGGAAGAGACAAAGGCTTTCCTGGAGAGCCAGGCGCCTGACAAGCGGGACCGCGCCATCGAGACCCTTCTGAACAGCCCCGACTACGCGGACTACTTCGCCAACAAATGGACTTCGCTTCTCAAGAACACCCGTTCGGAAGCGGCAGACATCACCTCGAACTTCGCTTTCCACGCCTGGATGCGCGACAGCCTGCTGGCGAACACCAAGTACGACCAGATCGTGCGTCAGATCCTCGCCTCCACCGGCACCATCGTTTCAAATCCTCCGGTAGCCTGGTATAAGCGCGTGAAAGAGCCCACCACGCAGCTCGAAGACGTTGCACAGCTTTTCCTCGGCGTGCGCATGCAGTGCGCGCAATGCCATCATCATCCCTTTGAACGCTGGACTCAAGCGGAGTACTACCACCTCGCCGCGTTCTTCAGCCAGATTGGTCGCAAACCGACCGCCATCGCCGGCGAAGACCTCATTTTCCACAAGCGAGGCATCGCGCAGACCGAGCATCGCAAAACTCGCGTGATGCTGAAGCCCGCCGGTCTCGGCGAGCCGGAACTGGACATCGCCCCAGATGACGATCCCCGCCTCGCGCTGGTGGATTGGATGAGCAAGAAGGACAATCCCTTCTTCGCCAAGTCTCTCGTGAACCGCTACTGGAAGCATTTCTTCAAGCGTGGTCTCGTTGAGCCCGAGGATGATCTGCGCGACACGAATCCGCCGACCAATCCCGATCTCTTCGAGGCGTTGGCCAAAAGCTTCACGGACAGCGGTTACGATTTGAAAGCACTCGTGCGCACCATCACGCAAAGCCATGCATATCAGCTCAGTTCCACGCCGAACCAGTACAATGCCGTCGATCGGCAGGCCTACTCCCACTACTACCCAAGACGCATGACCGCCGAGGTCATGCTCGACAGCATCGACATGGTCACCGGTTCCAAGACCGACTTCGCCGACCTCCCCGCTGGCACACGCGCCATATCGCTGCCGGACAACAGCTACAACCGCGCCGCTCCTTTCCTCAAAGTCTTCGGCCGTCCTGAAGGCGCCAGCGTCTGCGAGTGCGAGCGCGTGTCGTCCGCCAGCCTGGCGCAAAGCCTGCACCTCATGAACGCCGCCGACGTGAAGGCCAAGCTCACCGCCAGCGGGGGGCGCGCCGAATCCTTGAGCAAGGCCGAGATGCCCGAGCCCAAGCGCATCCGTGAGCTCTACCTCGCCGCCTTCTCCCGCGAACCCACCGCCGATGAAGTGCGAATCAGTGAAAATTATGTCGTCAAGCCCCGCACTGATGCTGCTGGGAAACCGCTCGATTCCCAGCGTGCGAAGCGCAACGGCTACGAAGACCTGCTTTGGGCGCTGCTGAATACGAAGGAATTTTTGTACAATCACTAATCTATGCTCGCGAAATCCACACTCACACTCGCCGTCTTCACATGGATGGCTGCTTCGGCCCTCGCCCAGCAGGTCACACTGCCGTTGCCACGTCTGCTCACGGTCATGCCCATGGGCGGACAGGCGGGCACGACTGTTGAGGTCACGATCACCGGCGAGAACACGGAGAACATCAGCGAACTGATGTTCTCGACGCCAAAGATCACCGCGAAGCCGGTCGCAGGTACGGAGAACAAGTTCACCGTGAGCATTGCGGCGGATGCACCGGTTGGCGTTTATGATGCGCGGGTGATGTCACGACTTGGGGTCTCGGCAGCGCGTGCGTTTTCGGTGAACAAACTGCCGGAGGTGATTCGCACCAAGGCGAACAACTCGGTGGAGACGGCGATGGTGCTGCCTCTGGGAACCATCTGCAATGCGACGATGACGAAGCGGTCGGTGGATTTTTATGCATTCCAAGGCGTGAAAGGGAAACGCGTGGCAGTGGACTGCGCTGCTACGGGCATTGACTCCCGACTGACGCCGGTGCTGATTCTGGCGGACGCCAAGGGCGGTGATTTGAAAGTGAACCGCACGGGAGGCGTGATCGACTTCACCCCACCTGCTGATGGCACCTACCTGATCAAGGTGAGCGATCTCACCTATCAAGGAGGCGAGCGCCTGTTCTATCGCCTCGCTTTGCAGGAAGTGCCGGGCACCGGACCTGCGCCACGTCAGCCACAAACGCAGACCGTCAGCGCAATGTCCTGGCCGCCAGCCGGTCTTGCTGCGACTGCGAAGGTTAATGAAACGGAGCCGAACAACAAACCTTCTGAAGCGCAGAAGATCACGCTGCCTTGTGACATTGCCGGTTCCTTTTTCCCCGCGGCGGATGTCGATACCTTTGAGTTCACCGCCAAGAAAGGCGAAACCTGGTGGGTCGAAGTGGCCTCAGAGCGCCTCGGCTTGAACACGGATCCCTTTGTGCTCGTGCAGCAGGTAAAAGCAACGGGTGGAAAAGAAACGCTGACCGATGTGGCCGAGTTGTACGACATCGCGCCACCCATGAAGGTCACCAGCAACGGCTACTCTTATGACGGCCCGCCGTATGACGCCGGTTCCCCTGATGTGAACGGCAAGTTTGAGATCAAGGAAGACGGGACCTACCGCCTGCAGGTGCGCGATCTGTTCGGGGGTACGCGCAGCGATGCGAACAACATTTATCGCCTCATCGTGCGTCAGGCCACGCCCGATTTCTCCCTCGCTGCCTGGGCTGTTCACATGACACTGCGCAACGGTGACCGCGCTGCGCTTTCCAAGCCGATGGCTCTGCGTGCGGGTGAGACGCGTGCCTTTGAGGTCGCAGTACAGCGTCGCGACGGGTTCGATGGCGAGATTGAGATCGGCATGGAAAACCTGCCGCCTGGGGTGAGTGCCGCCGGATTGAAGATCGCGAAAGGCAAGCCCTATGGTCATCTGATTCTGACTGCCTCAAGCGATGCGAAGCGCGGTTTCTCGCTGGCGAAAATCACTGGCAAAGCCACAGTCAATGGGGCAGTCGTGACGCGCCCGGTGCGTGTGGCGAGCATGGAATGGCCGGTGAAAGATGCGAAGGGCGAGATTCCTGCGCCGCGTCTCATGGCTGACGTTCCGGTTTCCGTGAGTGATTCCGAGCAGGCACCACTGACCATCGCCACTGCTGAAAACAAGGTCTTTGAGGCCAAGGTGGGCGAGACGCTGAAAATCCCGCTCAAGCTCACCTGGCGCAATGAGTTCAACGGCACCTCGATCAAGGTGAAGGCCTACGGCGAAGGTTTCAGCGCCATCAAGGAGTTCGATATTCCTCTCAAAGCAGCCACCTACGAGGCTGTGCTTGATCTTGCCGCGTTGAAGATCGCGCCGGGAGATTACACCTTTGCGTTCCAGAGCCTGGGCATTTGCAAATACCGCTACAATCCTGCTGCCGTGCCACTGGCCGAAGCCGAACAGAAAAAGGCCGAGCAACTCGCTGCCGCAGTGGCCGCCGAAGCTAAAAAACTTGCCGCGACGGATGCGGAAGCCGCGAAGAAGGCCGCCGAGAAGCAAAAGCAGGCCGAGGCAGCGATGGCTGCAGCCACCAGCCGCATGAAGGCCATCACCACGGCGGCTTCGCCCACCGACACTGTGGAGATACTCATTTCTGAACCGATCCGCGTTTCGGTGAAACCCGCAGCAACCACCACCGCCAGCAAGTGATGAAGCCGCATTCACTCCTCGTTCTCTTGTTCACATCGACCGCCGCTCTGGCGGCCGATCTCGACTACTATCGGGACGTTTATCCGTTCCTGAAAGCGAACTGCATTTCGTGTCATAACAAGACGACGACGAAAGCAGATCTGAACATGGAGACACCGGAGTTGATGATCAAAGGCGGCGAAAGCGGTCCTGCGATCATTCCGGGCAACGGGGCAGAAAGTCTGATCGTTACGGCTTCGCTGCATACGAAGGACATGGAAATGCCGCCGCCGAACAACAAGTCTGGCGCAGTGAATCTGATCCCTGAGCAGATCGCCACTTTGAAGGCTTGGATTGACCAGGGTGCAAAGGGTTCGGTGATGGTGGAGCGCGCAGTGGTGCTGCAGGCATTCTCCGCCAGCATTGATCCGATTTACAGCGTGGCGATGACGAAGGACGGGCGGTACGTCGCCTGCGGGCGTTCGAACCATATCTATGTTTATGACATGGCCACGCGACAGTTCGTCGCGCAGATCAGCGACCCTGCGGAGAAAAATGGCGCAGCGCACCGCGCGCTGGTGCAGTCGCTTTCATTCAGCCCGGACGGCACGCGCCTCGCGAGCGGCAGCTTTCGTGAGGTGAAGATTTGGAAACTGGCAGAAGGCAAGCCAATGGCGAGTGCCGCGAAAACGTCCTCGGCTCCCGCGAGCGCCGAGTTGATCAAAAAGATTTCCACCACCGGCAAAGTCACTGTCCTGAGCAGTGCGATGTCTGCCGATGGCAAGCAGGTGGTCACAGGATGTGAGGATGGCTCGGTGCGTGTGTGGGATGCGGCGACCGCGAAGCCGGTCATTGAACTGCGCGGCAGTGTGGCGGCGGCAAAGAAGATGGCGGAACTGGACTGGATCATCGCGGCGCAGACCTTGGAGCAGGCATTTCAAAAGGGTGAGATCACCCGAATCGAGGCCCAGGACAAGGCTCTGGATATTCTACTGGGCAAAGCCAAGGAAGCCATCGTGGCCATGAACAAGGTGCTGCCCGAGAAGCAGAAAGCCGTGCCGCCGACCACCGAGGCGAAAACGACGGCACAGAAAGCTGTCGATGAAGTCGCTGCCAAAATCAAAGCATTGCCTGGCGGCAAACCTGATGCTGCGCTTGAGAAGGAGCTCAAGGCCGCGCAAGAAAAGCTCATCACCGCAAAAATGACGGAGGTTTCCGCGCTCGCGGCCGTCTCCGCCACGCAGAGCAATGTGAAAGACGCCGAGGATGACTTGAAGCGCATCACGGATTCCAAAGCCGTCAATGCCAAGGCGGTTGCTGCTGCGAATGCCGCCATCGCTGCCGCGAAAACTGTGCAGGACAAGGCCACGACCGATCTCGCTGCTGCGAAGCTGGCATTGACGAAGACCACCGCAAAACCCATCGCCGTATCATTCTCCGCCGATGCGCTGCGTGTGGCCTCGATGTTCGATGATGGCAGCCTGCGCGTCTGGGGAACTGCCACTGGTACGCCGATTGAAGAAAGCGCCGGCAGTGCTGCAGCGATTACGACAATCACCTCCTCTCCCGATGGTTCATTTGTGGCGAGCAAGTCCGTGACGCAGTCGGCGGGCACTTCGAAGCAATGGGTCTTGGAGCGCAAAATCGATCAGAAGGGGCTGTTTGCCGATCGTGTGAATGCGGTGCGGTTCAGTCCCGATGGCAAAACCCTCGCCACAGGGGGCGGTGAGCTGTCACGCAGCGGCGACATCATTTTCTTTGACGTCGCAACTGGCAAGGCCACGCAGACCTGGAAGGAAAAGCATGCTGATACGGTGCTCTGCCTTGATTACTCGCCGGATGGAAAGCGTCTGGCCTCCGGTGGTGCGGATAAAATCGCGCGTGTCACTGACATCGCCACGGGCAAGCAGTTGAACCTTTTCGAAGGCCACACTCATCACGTCATGGGTGTTGCGTTCCGCAGTGATGGCCGCGTGCTTGCCACGGCGGGTGCGGAGGGCACGGTGGTGACTTGGGACATGATCATCGGCGAGCGGAAGAGAAAGATCGAAGGCTGGACCAAGGAGGTCACTTCGTTGCAGTTCATCGGGGCCACGAATCAAATCGTCACCTCCGCGGGTGACAACCGCATCCGCATTGTCACCGACGATGGCACCGAAGTCCGCGCCATGGCCAATCTGCCAGACTACATGCAGGCCGCCGTCAGCGCGCCCAATGGCAGCGCCATCATCGGCGGTGGTGAAGACAGCATCCTGCGAGTGTGGGATGGCGCAGGAAAAGAGCTGGTGGCGTTTGGGGCGAAGTAGCTCATTCGCTGGGAGGAAAGGCCGCTTTTTATTACGTGAATTTTTCCCATGTCCTCCCTCATCCAGCCTCCTTCTTCCGTGCGTTGCGCCGGTCCCATGCAGCGCCGCGCTTTCATGCAGTTTGGTCTGACCGGCATGGCGACCCTGAGCTGGCCGAGCCTGCTCAAGCTGCGTGCGGCTAACGCGGCGCTGCCCAAGAGTGAGCGTCAATCCATCATCATGGTCTGGCTGCCGGGCGGTCAGTCGCACATCGACACCTACGATCCGAAGCCGGAATCCAGCAGCGAGTATCGTGGGCCGTTCAAGACGATTTCCACCAAGATCCCGGGCACGCATTTCACGGAGTTGATGCCGTTGCAGGCGAAGATTGCGGACAAGTTCACGGTGCTGCGCTCGATGAATCAAACGGCGGGCGGGCATCCGGCAGGAACGCTGCAAATGCTCTCGGGTGATCCTGATACGCGCGACAAACCAGTGCCGCGTCTGCCGGACTGGATGTCCGTGGCGCACTATCTGCGCTCCAAAAATCCACAGCGGTCGCAGGCGCTGCCAAACTATGTCAGCGTCAATCCGATCAATGCGTCCTACAGCGGACCGGCATATCTGGGCGCATCCTATGCACCGTTCTCAGTGAGCGAGGATCCGAACCGCCCGAGTTTTGAAGTGCCGAACATTGGCCTGCCGGATGAGGCGGAGACGCGCCGGCTCAGCGACCGCGTCGCGCTGCGTCGCAGCCTCGACAAGATGGAACGCGCGTTTGATCGCGAGGGCGAACTCGGTGCGCTCGACCAGTTTGAGTCCCAGGCGATGTCGCTGCTTACGAGTTCACAGACGCGCGATGCTTTTGACCTGAGCAAAGAAGACGTGCGGACACGGGACCGATATGGACGCAATCGCTGGGGGCAGCAGCTGCTGCTCGCGCGGCGTCTGGTGGAGGCGGGAGTGGAGATCATCACCAGCAGCCTGCATGGTCCGCTGTGCGGTCGCACTCAAGTTTGGGATGATCATGCGGTGGACCACCACATCTTTGAGGCGCTGCGATTCCGCATGGGAAACTATGATCAGGCGGTGTCCGCGCTGATCGAGGACATCTATGCACGGGGGCTCGACAAACGCGTGCTGGTGGTCGTCACGGGTGAGTTTGGACGCACGCCGAAAATCACCTTTGACCGCAGCACGGGAGCGGGAGATGCCAGCGGACCTGCGGGCACACTGCAACCGGGCCGCGACCACTGGCCGCGGGCTTTTTCCAACATCTGGGCCGGTGGTGGCATCCAGACGGGGGCGGTCATTGGTGCCACGGACAAACGAGGCGAGGACGTGATCGAGCGGCCGTGCAGCGCGGGGGATTTTCTTGCGACGATCTATCACCATCTGGGCATTGATGCCTCCAAGGTCACGATCAATGACTTCAACGGCCGCCCGACGCCGATTGTCGATCATGGCCGGCCGATTCCAGGTTTGATGGCGTGAGTTTTGCCGAAGCATTGCCCGATAAAGAGATGCATCTCCGAGCGTATGTTTCAGTGCATGTCATCCATTATTCAGCCCCCTTCTCTCGTTCGCTGCGCCGGTCCGCTGTCGCGCCGCAGTTTCATGCAGTTTGGATTGTCAGGAATGGCGACGCTGAGCTGGCCGGGCCTGCTGAAGCTGCGTGCGGAAAATGCGGCGAAGCCGAAGGGTGAGCGCAAGTCCATCATTATGGTGTGGCTGCCGGGCGGGCAGTCGCACATCGACACCTACGATCCGAAGCCGGAGGCCAGCAGCGAGTATCGCGGGCCGTTCAAGACGATCAGCACCAAGGTTCCGGGCATGCAGTTCACCGAGATGCTGCCGATGAATGCGAAGATCGCGGACAAGTTCACGATTGTGCGCTCCATGAACCAATCGGCGGGCGGACATCCGGCAGGGACGATGCAGATGTTTTCCGGTGACAGTGACACACGAGACAAGCCGAAGCCGCGTCTGCCCGACTGGATGTCGGTGGCGCATTACCTGCGTGCCAAGGAGGGCGGGCGAACGAATCCGCTGCCAAATTACATCGGTGTGCCTGCGGCATCGCCAGAGTATTCGAGTCCGGCTTATCTCGGCGATGCGTATGCGCCATTCGCGGTGAGCGATGATCCAAACCGCCCGAGCTTTCAGGTGCCGAACATCGGGCTGGCTGACGAATCCGAAAATCGCCGTCTCAGCGACCGCATCGTTTTGCGCAAGAGCCTGGACAAGATGGAGCGTGCGTTTGATCGCGAGGGCGAACTCGGTGCGCTGGATGAATTTGAAGCCCAGGCGGCCACGCTGCTGACGAATCCGCACACCCGCGATGCCTTTGACCTGAGCAAGGAGGATGCCGCCATTCGTGACCGTTATGGACGCAACCGCTGGGGGCAGCAGCTTCTGCTGGCGCGTCGCCTTGTCGAAGCAGGCGTTGAAATTGTGACCAGCAGTCTCAGCGGCCCGCTGTGTGGCCGAGTGAACAATTGGGACGACCATGCGGTGAACCAGCATCAGTTTGAAGCGCTGCGTTTCCGCATGCCGACCTATGACCGTGCAGTGTCCGCGCTCATCGAGGACATTTATGCGCGTGGGCTCGATAAACGCGTGCTTGTTGTTGTTACAGGTGAGTTTGGCCGCACGCCGAAGATCAGCTTTGACCGCAGCACAGGCGCGGGTGATGCCAGCGGACCCACCGGCACGCTGCAGCCAGGACGCGACCACTGGCCGCGTGCCTTCACTAATGTGTGGGCCGGCGGCGGCATCCAGACGGGTGGCATCATCGGCGCCAGCGACAAGCGCGGTGAAGATGTGGTCGAGCGCCCCTGCAATGCGAGCGACTTCCTGGCCACGATTTATCATCATCTCGGCATCGACTATTCCAAGGTCACCCTCAATGATCTCAACGGCCGTCCGGTTCACATTGTGGAAAATGGCAGGCCGATTGCGGAGTTGATCGCGTGATGATTTACAGCTTTTGAGAGCGTAGAAGAGAGCCATGCATCTCCGCCCGGCACTTCTTCTTGGTCTTTGCCTCCTCATCTCCAGTGCTTATGCGCAGGAGATCAAGGATGGCAGTTTTCCCATCATCTCGAATCTCAAAGCCGGGGTGGCCAAGGTGGACATCACCCCGCCTGATGCGGCGGAATCCAAAATCGTCGGGCATGTGCGTCAGGTGAGTGGTGTGCGTGATCCGCTGCGTGCAGGAGTTTTGATCCTGGATGATGGCGAAACGAAAGCGGCCATTGTCACGATGGACACCATCGGTGCGTGGGATGACATGGTGCGTGATGCGCGGGCGCGGATTGAGGCTGACACAGGAGTGCCATCCGCGAATATTCTTGTCTCCGCCTCACACAATCATTCGGGGCCTGGGTACATGGAAAACATGCGGTGGGCGGCGGAGTTGATCAAGAAGCTGGGGCTGGCTGCGAAAGAAGCCGCCGCCAGCATGAAGACTGTGAACATCGGCTATGGCGAGGATCGCATCAGCTTTGGCATCAACCGCCGCAAAACGTATGATGGCCGGGCGGTGGTGAGTTTGAACCCCGACGGACCCAATGACAAGCGTGTGAAGGTGCTGCGCTTTGATGATGGCCGCACGCTCACACCGCTGGCGGTGATCATGCACGCGGTCTGTCATCCGTGCTTTTTCACCTGGGGCGACAAAGGATCGCAGCCATATCCAAAGGGGTATCCGAAAATGAGCGCTGACTTCCCAGGAGAGGCACAGACGTTTGTGGAGATGTGCTACGCGCAAAAAACCAGTGCTTTGTTTATGCAGGGCTGTGCCGGAGACATCCGGCCCAATCTACCCGGGTATCCGTATCGCTGCGCAGACGAGGCGGACATCCAGTGGGCGGGCCGCGATCTCGGCGGCGCGGTGGCGCGTGCGGCGGCATTCAGCGTGACACGTGAGCAACTGCGCAAACGCGAAACCTTTTACCCCATCCGTGTCGCCAGCGAGGTGGTGGAACTGCCGGGCAAAGATCAGCCGGTGCGCGCTGAACTGATGGCGATGAAGATCGGCCCTTTTCTTCTGCTGACCATGCCGGGTGAGCCGATGGTGGAATACGGTTTCAAACTTGAACAGGCCATCGCCAACCGGGCCACGCCCATCATCGTCGGCTACGCGAACGGAAACATTGGCTATATCGCCACGGCGGATGCCCATACGGTGGGTGGTTACGAGCCCAACTTGTCCAAGCTCAAGCCCGAAGCTGAAGCGATCATTTTGAAGAAGCTTGGCGCGCTGGCGGATCGAGTGGTCGGCGATGTGTTTGAGAGTTTCTCGAAACATCCGAAAGATATGCAGAAGCGCGAAGCCGAGGAAAAAGCGCGCCTGCAGTCCGCGCCAGCCGGCAAACCCTGATCTTCTTTTTCATCATGACCCATCCACTTGTTTCTTATCCCCAGCTGCCCGATACGCCGACTTCACATTTGCCCTTCAGTCCCTGCGTGGTGGTGGGGGATTTGATTTTTGTTTCAGGCCAGGCCTCCGTGGATCAAGAGGGGAACATTGTCAGCGATACTTTCGAGGGGGAGTTTCGTCGTAGCATTGAAAATGTGCGCAAGGTGCTGGAAGCCGCAGGAAGCGATCTCGCCCACGTGGTGCAGACGCGGAACTACGTGCGAGATGCGGAGGACGTGCCGCTGTACAACCAGCTCTACCGTGAATACTTCCCGCAGCCCTCGCCTGCGCGCACCACGATCACGAACTGCCTGCCGCCCACGCTGCGCTATGAGGTGGAGGCCGTGGCGGTACGCAAAACCAACTGAACTAACTGCTTATGAACAACGACGAAGCAGCACGCCGTGCCTACTGGGCGGATCAAATGGAGCAAGGCTATGCGATTGTGCAGAAGCTCATCGAGTTTCCTGTCAATGAATGTGGCGAGAGGTTTGCCTCGATCCCTGATGCCGCTGCGGCGGCGAATGTGGAGATGCTGTTTTCCACCAGCAAGATCGCCGGGGATCTGGACCGCGTTTACTTCCTGCGCGAGAGCCTGGTGCGAGACGTCATCACCATCGGGCGCGAGATGAACGAGCGTGGCTGGATCTTGAAGATTGAGGACGGGTTTCGTTCGCTGGACATGCAGCGGCAGCTGGTGCGCAAGCCTTCGGTGTTTGACACGGTTTTGAAGAAGTGCATCTGGGAGCTCGGGGGAGAGATTCCGAGCACGGAGATGATGTTTAGGCGTGCCATTGTGCTGACGGCGAACATGCCGAAGATCGGGGCGCACATGTCGGGTTCAGCCATCGACATTTCGGTTTTTCGTCGCGATGATGGCACCGAGGTGTGGCGCGGCTATCCGTATCTGGAAATGAGCGAATGCACTCCGATGAGGTCGCCTTTCGTCGCTCCTGAGCATGTCGCCACACGGCTAGAGATCGCGGCGATGATGGAAAAGCATGGCTTCATTCATTTCCCGTTCGAGTTCTGGCACTTCGACAAAGACGATGCCGGGATGCATATCCTGACTGGGAATCCAGCTCCCTGCCGCTTTGGCCCAGTGAACTGGGATCCGGTCACCAACGAAGTCACGCCAGTCTCAGATCCACTCACCCTGCTCAATCCGCTGCCGGTCATCGAAAGAGAAATCGCCGCAGCCTTGGAACGCGTCCGCAATGCATAACTCTATGAAACCACTCCACTTGCTTCTACTGCTGCCAGCTTTCGCCGCGCTGGGTGCCGCACCGACCAAATCACCGGAAGTGCCGGCGCAGCTGCCGCCGCAGATCGAAACGTTGCAGCCGGGCGTCAAGCTCACGCTGCTCGCTGAGCATCCGGATCTGGTGACGCCGACGGGCATCGCTGTGGACAAGAACGGGAGCATCTATTCGATTTCCTGCCATACGCATTTCCGGCCGGAAGACTATGATGGGCCGGTGCATGATGAGGTGGTGGTCTTTGATGCGAACGGCAAGAACCGCCGGGTGTTTTACAACAAGACTGATGCGACGATGCATGTGGAGATCGGGCCGGATGGCTGGATCTACCTTGCGGAGCGGGACCGCGTGCTGCGTGTGAAGGACACCAATGGTGATGGCGTGGGTGATCTGGAGGAGAATCTGGCCACGCTCGATTCCGTGGCGGATTATCCACACAATGGGCTGAGCGGCATGGCCTGGCATCCTGATGGCGGGCTGGTCTTTTCGCTCGGTGAGAATTTTGGCAAGGACTGGACGCTCACGGCCAAGGATGGCTCCAAGGTCAGCGGACGTGGTGAGGGCGGTGTGTTTCGCTGCACAGCGGATGGTGCGCAGATGCGCCGCATCGCCCGGGGTTTCTGGAATCCGTTTGGATTGATGGTGCGCAAAGATGGAGAGATCTTCGCTGCTGAAAATGATCCAGGCAGCCGCCCGCCGTGCCGGTTGTTGTATGTCGTGGAAGGCGCGGACTACGGTTTCCAGTGGGTGTATGGCAGCGCGCCGGTGCATCCTTTCGTGGCATGGAACGGTGAACTGCGCGGTACGCTTGGCATGGTGCATCCTTCTGGCGAAGGCCCCTGTGCCATCGTGGAACTCGGCGGCGGTGTCTTGATCCCGAGCTGGAGTGATCACAGCATTGATTACTTTCCGCTCACTCGAAAAGGTGCGGGATATACTTCAGAGCGGATTCCGCTGGTCAAAGGCAGTGATTTCTTCCGGCCAACGTGCATGGCGGTCGGTCCCGATGGTTCCTACTATCTCAATGACTGGGTGTTCAGCTCTTATCCGATTCACAAGCGCGGGCGTCTTTGGAAGCTGGAGATCGACAAAGCGAAAGCGGCCTGGGTGAAAGGCAAACCGGATGCGTTGAATGATGATGCGCGTCTTGCGGATGATCTGCGCACTGGCAAAGCCACGCTGGATACCCACAAGCTTCTCCAGCTTGCGCGTGGCAAGGATGCGTATCTGGCTGATGCCGCATTGACTGCACTGGCGCGTGTGAAGTGGACGGTTGATAAGCTGAAGCAGCTGCCGGCGCAAGACCGTCTCTGGGCCTTCGTGGCTCTGCGGCGGGTTGATTTGAACGATGACCGATGGGTGAGCGCTTTCTTGAGTGATAACGATCCTGAGATGCGGTTCGAGTGCCTGCGCTGGATTGCGGATGCGGTTTTGACCAAGTTCACGCCGCAGGTGGAGGCAATGCTGTCAGACTCGACGCTCGACTATCATCTGTTTGAAGCCGTTCTGGCCACCTGGAACACGCTGCGCGGTGATCCTGCCGCAGGTGTGACGAATCCTGAGGTGCTCGTTGAGCGCATCACCAACCCCAAGACGCCCGCACGGCTCAAAGGCTATGCGCTGCGTCTGGCGCCAGCCACGCACAAGCAACTCACGGTGCCGCTGCTGCGTGAGCTTTTTGCTGCAGGCGATCCCGTGCTGTCTCAGGAAGTGGTGCGTACACTGGTGGCACGCAATGCAGATGATGCGCGCGCGGTGCTGGCGGAGATTGCGGCTGATGAAGCACAAAAAATAGAGGTGCGTGCGGACGCCATCGTGGGACTCGCAAATTCCGCTAAAGCAGAAGAACAGGCACTGTTGGTGAAACTGACTGCTGGCAAGCAGGGGAGTCTGCGCGATGAAGCGCGGCGTGCACTGCGCTACACTGACAAGGACAAGTCGTTTGTGATGAGCACGACTCGCCCTGTGTTTGATGACACCGCTGCGTGGCTGAAGCTGCTGGATGCGCTGCCTGGCAAGGCGGATGTGGAAGCAGGACGTCGTATATTTTTTCATTCCAAGGTGGGGCTTTGCGCCACCTGCCATCGTCACAGTGGGCGAGGCAACGTGGTGGGTCCTGATTTGAGCCTTGTCTCTAAGCAGGGGGATCGCGCGGCGATTTTGCGCTCCATTCTTGAGCCCAGCCGTGAGGTGGCCCCGCAGTACTACCCCTCGCAGGTGAAGCTCAAGGACGGCACCGAGTTCATTGGCATCATGCTGCGCTCTTCCAATACGGAGGTCTTTCGTGATCTCACCGGCAAGGAGCGCTCCTTCCCTCAGACGGACATTGTGAAACGCACGGAGCTGAAAACATCGATCATGCCGCAGGGGCTCGCGGTGTCGCTGACAGATGAAGAATTGAGAGATTTGCTGGCCTTCCTCACCGTTCAGTAGGGGCATGCGCCCCAACTTGCTTCTAGCTGCCCTTTGTTTCACGGCCTCGGTGATGGCTGACGATTCGGTGATCCTGGCACCCGGGACACCTTGGAATCGGCATACCATCGACAACACTTCACGTGGGGCCGATGGGGTGAAACTGGGGGATTTGAACAAGGATGGCCTGCCGGACATTGTGACCGGTTGGGAAGAGGGTGGTGTGGTGCGGGTATATTTGAATCCGGGCACGGCGAAAGCGCGCGAGCCGTGGCCGCAGATCACTGTGGGAGAGGTGAAGAATGTCGAGGAGGCGATCTTCACCGATCTGGATGGTGATGGAGAGTTGGAGGTGGTCAGTGGCACGGAAGGCAAGACCTGTACGCTATACTGGCACCGGCGGGTGGATGGCGCATGGACGACGCAACCCTTTCCTGCAGCGACGAACACGCAGATGTGGATGCAGGTGGCAGCGCTGGATCTCGACGGACAGCATGGGGCAGATTTGCTGGTGGCATCGAAAAACAAAGGCGCTGCGGTGAGCTGGCTGCAGGCTCCGCAGAAGGCGGATGACCTCAAAGCATGGTCACTTCACAAGCTGCGTGATGCCGGCTGGGTGATGTCACTCACGCCGCAGGACATGGATAAGGATGGTGACGCGGATGCTGTGATCAGTGATCGCAAAGGGGAGCGCACGGGCGTCTTCTGGCTGGAAAATCCGGGTGCGGCGGGGAATCGTGAGCATGCAGCGTGGAAAGAGCATGCCATTGGTGGTCTGGGCAAACAGGTCATGTTTGCCGACCTCGGCGATGTGAATGGTGATGGCCTGCTGGATGTCGCGGTGGCGGCGAAACCTGTGGAGATCGTGCTCTGTTTGCGCAAGGCCGATGGTGGCTGGGAAGAGCACGCAGTGAAACTGGATGGCGTAAATTTGGGCGATGCCAAGGCAGTGAAAATTGCGGACGTGAATGGTGACAAGCTGCCGGATCTCTTGTTCACCTGTGAAAATGCCAAAGGGAAACTTGAAGGCATCGTGTGGCTGGAGCAGCAGCGTGATGGGCCCTGGAAGCAGCACACCCTGGGTGGGCCAGAAGGCTTGAAGTATGACCTCATGCAAACGCTGGATCTCGATGGGGATGGCGATCTCGATGTCATCACCTGTGAGGAGCGGGATCAGCTTGGGGTGATTTGGTATGAGAATCCACATAAGTGAGACGTATTGGAGAGCCATGAAATCTGCTGTCTTTGCCCTGCTGCTCATTGCCCCATCCCTGTTTGCGCAAACCAAAACGCTGCGCGCCGGAGCGGCGGCGGTGGACATCACGCCCACGGAGTTTCCGATGAACATGCCGGGAGGATTCAGTGCCAATGCGGCGAACAAGGCGCATGATCCGTTTCATGCCCGTGCTCTGGTGCTGGATGATGGAAAAACGACGGTGGCCATGGTCGTGGTGGATGTTCTGGGTGCGGGGCCGGATGTGCTCAATGAGGCGAAGGCCATCGCAGCGGCCAAGACAGGCATGGCGGCGGATAAGATGCTTATCAGCTCCACGCATACGCACAGCGGGCCTTCGGTGAACACTCGCAGCGAGATGGCTGCGCGTTATTACAAACGGTTTGTGGAGGGGATCGCCGAGTCAATCATCAAGGCGCATGCGGCGCTGAGGCCGGCGTCGGTCGGTGCGGCGGCGCATCCGCTTCCGGATGAGGTTTTCAATCGTCGCTGGTATTTGAAGCCGGGGAAAATGCCGCTGAATCCCTTTGGCCGGATGGACAAGGTGAAGATGAATCCCGGCACCGATCCGAACACTCTGGATCATCCTGCAGGACCCACGGATCCTGACATCACGATCATTTCAGTTCAGGATGCCAAGCGGAAGCCCATTGCCATTTATGCGAACTACTCATTGCACTACGTCGGGGGCGCGCCTGAAGGTCAAATGTCTGCGGATTACTTTGGGGAATTTGCCCGGGTCATGCCTTCGCGTGTGCGTGGTGATGAGAACTTCGTGGCGATGATGTCGAACGGGACCTCCGGCGACATCAACAACATTCCCTTTGGCGTGACGCGTCCGCCACGTGAGCCGTTTGAACAGATCCGCATCGTGGCGCAGAAGGCGGCGGACACGGCCTGGTTTGCGCAGCGGAAGATCGAAAAGCATCGCGGTGATGTGACGCTGGGCATGCTTCAGCGGGAGATCACGCTCAAGTTTCGCCGCCCATCGGAACAGGATGTTGCTGAGGCGAAAGCTGTGCTCGCGGTGAAGGACAAGGAGGCGGTGGAGAAGCTGCCACGTCTGGCGAAAAACTATGCGGGCAGTGTTGTCGCTGCGGCGGAGCGCAAGGAAGAAACTCTCACAGTGCAGCTGCAAGCCATCCGCATCGGCGACCTTGTGGTGTGTGGCATTCCGTTTGAGACTTTTGTCGAAATCGGTCTCGACTTGAAAAAACGCAGCCCATTTCCTCAGACGATGGTCGTGGGTTTAGCCAACGGTCGTCACGGCTATCTGCCCACGTTGGAGCAGCACAAGCTCGGAGGTTATGAGACCTGGCTGGGTACAAATCAAGTGCAGGAGGACACGAGTGTGATTCTCACAGACAATCTGCTGGAGGTGCTGGCGGAATTGAAGAAGGTGGACTGAACGCTGCTATGCCGTAGGGATTGAGATCACGATCTCCAGGCCGGTTGGTTCGCGCAGTTTCGCAGTCACGGTGCCACGGCAGGCTTCGATGCAGCGCTTGGTGATGGCAAGGCCGAGACCGCTGCCTCCGGTGGAGCGGCGGCGCGCGGCTTCCGGACGATAGAAGGGTTCGAACAAGCGGGGCAATGTTTCTGGTGGCACTCCAGGGCCTTGATCGGAAATGCGGATGATGGTTTTGCCATCCTGCTGCTCGGCATGAATCTGAACGGGACCCGAATCAGCGGCATAGCGTGCGGCATTGCGCAGGACGTTGCCGATGGCACGGTCGAGCGCGTCGCGCAATGAGTGCACCTGCAGATCCGTGGACACAGCAAGCTGGATATCAGCCTCAGGGGCTTCACGAGCGATGACGGCCACAATCAAATCATGCAGGTTGATGTCTTCGGCGGTTTCGCGTTCGGGCAGAGTCTCGGCTTTGGAGAAGGCGAGCACTTCTTCAACAAGCTTCGCCATGTGCTGGAGTTCGGCGTCGAGTTTTTGCAGGTAGCCGGCCTGCTCTGGCGTGCTGCGTTGTTCCACCACGCCAAGCGCCATCTGCATGCGCGCGATCGGTGAGCAGAGCTCATGCGCCACGTCCGCGGTGATGCGACGCTGCTCCGCGACGTATTCGCCGAGCTGCGCAGCCATGGTGTTCACGGAGGAGGACAACTCGCCCAGTTCATCATTTCGGCTGCGTGAGACACGTTCGCCGAAGTTTCCCTGTGCGATGCGGCCTGCGGCAAGGTTGAGACGTCCAATAAAGCCGGTGATGCCGCGTACGAAAGGCATCCAGACGAGCGCGGAGAGCAGCAGCGCTGCGGCGGAGAGGCCAAGCCAGGGCCATAGATCGAAGAAAAGGCCGCCGCCGGTGATGGAGTTGGATACCATGAGCAGGGTCAGCGGGCGGTGATCGATCTGCTGGGTGAGATCGAGATGCACGCCAGCCCAATAGTGCGCGGGATCACCGGCGCGCAGCATGAAGCGCGGTTTGGGTGGCGCATCGGAGGGTCGCTTTCTGGCAACGCCGGGTGGCGGGCGTCGTGGGGGAGGGCGGTCGTTCGGGCTGCGTTTGTCGATGAGTTTTGGCAGAACTTCAGGAGGAACCTGAACGTGGGTTCCCATAATCTGGGTTCCGTTGCTGCTGAAAAGAGCGAAGGTCACATTGTACTGCGCGCCGTGCCGCATTAGAGCTTCTGGCCATTGCTGCTCGGGAAGCCGGGAGAGCTCGTCCGTGAGGCTGTCGCCGATGGCTGAGACACGCTCGCCTGCCTCCCCCGAAAGCATCCAGTCCAGGCTCATGCGAAACTGCATGCTGAGGAATCCAAACACGAGCAATGCCAGCACCAGCAGATTCACCCCGAACCAGAGCAGAATTTTCAGATACAATGGCAGGCGCAGTCGGCTCATGAGGGGTCAGCGAGTGGGAGTGACGAGCTGGTAGCCGTAGCCGCGCACGGTCTTGATGAACTGGGGATTCTTTGGGTCGTCCCCCAGCTTGCGGCGCAGCGTGGAAATGTGCATGTCGATGGCGCGGTCAAACACATCCCACTCACGGTCGGCAACGTCTTCAATGAGCTGCTCGCGGGTGCGCACTCGGCCATGGGCTTTTGCCAGTGAGAGCAGGAGACCGAACTCTGCGGGAGTGAGATCCAAAGGAGTGTCGCCGAGAACGACCACATGCGAATCCACATTGATGCGCAGCGGGCCGATGACGATCTCCTTCATGGGCGCCTGCGTGGAAGTTTCCGCCACCCAGCCGGAGCGCCGCAGCACGGCGCGCAGCCGGGCGAGAAGCTCGCGCGATGAAAACGTTTTTGGCAGATAGTCGTCTGCTCCGAGTTCGAGACCGACGATGCGATCCACCTCTTCACCACGGCCTGTGAGCATCATGACGGGCACCTTGGATTTTGCGCGAATGCGCCGCAGTACCTCAAAGCCATCGCAGCCGGGCATCATCACATCAAGGATGATCGCATTCCATGGCTCGCTGAGGGCGCGTTCGGCTCCGCTGGTACCCTCGTTTTCGCACTCGACCTCAAAGCCCATCGGCTTTAAGTAATCGGCCACGAGCTGGGAAAGCTCGGTGTCGTCGTCGATGACGAGGATGCGCGTGACGGGTGACATGATGCAACTATCAACAGCGGATTATCCTTGTGCCAGCACCTTTACAGGACGCTGACAAAAGAACTCGATGTTTAGGATGCTGTTTCAGAAATCAGTTCTTGCCCGCTCGTGCTGGCTTGTCATGCTCGCTAAGCAAAGCCAATGAACCTGATAGTAATCCCACCCTACGTCAGAGACTCGTCAATCCGAGTGACACCATGCAAAGACGTTGCTGCTTTGACTTTTAGAACACAGCCAGGTGGAGGGAATTTCTAATGGCCTGGGTTTCATTGAACTGTCCGCAGTGCTCTGCGCCGCTCCCTCGGGTGGCCATCTGGAGAGCGGTGAAATGCGCGTCTTGCGGCGCACTTATCAACAGGACGGAGTCAATGGTGATGCGTGATTCGTTTCGTCAGGCTCTGGTGAGAGCGCGTCAAGGCCATGAAGCCCCTGGCAGCGACCTTCGATGTGGAGGAGAAAACTATCGTTTGATTCAAGTTCTGGGGAGCGGCGAAGTCTCCCAGGTCTATCTAGCCCGAAGAATCGGTGTGCAGCCGTTTTTGGCGACGCTCAAAACTTCTTCCGCGCCTGCTGCTGCGGCCCGTTATGCCCGTGAGGCAGAGGTCCTGCGTGAACTGCAGGCATCTCAAAGCGGTGCGGCCAGTGTTTATGCCGCCCAACGTCTGCCGGAAGTCATTGCGCAAGGACCGGTGGAGGGAAGTGCCTCCAAACAGGCTCTCGTGCTGCGGCATCCCATCGGCTACTGGGGGAGTCTGGCGGCCTTGAGCGAACGTTTCTCACAGGGAGTTGATCCACGGCATGCGGTATGGATCTGGAGACGAATGCTTGATGTGCTGCATTTTGTGCATGCCCAGGGCTGGGCCCATGGGGATGTGCGGCCTGAGCATGCGCTGGTGCATGCCCAGGATCATGGTGTTCGCCTGATCGGCTGGGCTTCGGCGAAAAAGGATGCGAGTGAGAAAGACCAGGTCACGGATTTGCTGCGTTGTGCAAGGGTGGTGCGGGTTTTGGTGTGCGGGTCCGGGGGATCGGGCGTGATTCCGCATGGCGTGCCCGCCGGCCTTGCCGAACTCCTGACGCGCTCAAGTGAGGATGAGAGTTTTTGCCAAACGCACGGGGCCGAAGGACTGGATGCCCTGCTTCGATCAGCGGCCCAGGCGGCCTTTGGCGCGCCATCTTTCCTGCCTTTGATTCTTTGACGTTTTTATTCCTCAAGCAGACAACTCAACAACCAATTCATTTATGGGATACGGAAACTACTCTTTTGCCGCCCACACCGCGCTGATTGCCGGACGTTCGCACCAGGCACGCACCGAAGTCTTCAGACAGACGCAATGCCATGCGCTCATGAATCCGAAAGGGCTCAAGGTGCGGGAGTGCCGGGACAGTGCGGATCATCCTGATACTCTGGGCATTGTTTTTGCCCTGGATGTCACTGGATCGATGGGGGACATCCCGCATCTGCTGGCCAAGCAGGAACTGCCCAACCTGATGAAACTGCTCACCGCCTGCGGTGAGAAAGATCCGCAGGTCATGTTCATGGCAGTCGGCGATGCCACCTCGGACCAGGCTTCTTTGCAGGTGGGGCAGTTTGAAAGCACGGCGGAGCTGATGGACCAGTGGCTGACCTGGAGCTATCTGGAAGGCGGCGGCGGTGGAAGCGGCCAGGAAAGCTATGAACTGGCGTTTTATATTGCCGCCCAACACACGGACATGGACAACTGGGTGAAGCGAAAGAAGAAGGGGTATCTCTTCATGACCGGTGATGAGCTGCCTTATCCTGCAGTTTCACGCCACCAGATCGAGGCGCTTGTTGGTGAAAAACTGGATGAAGATATTCCCATCGAAGAAGTGATCGCCGCTGCTGCTGAAAGCTACCACCTTTTCTTCCTGATTCCCGATGCGGGGCGGGCAAAGCGCTGCGGCCCACGCTGGAGACAACTTCTTGGAGATCACACCATCATCATGGAGTCTCCGAGTGATGCCTGTTCAGTGGCTGCTGCGATCGTTGGGCTGACCGAAGGACGAATCCCAAGCTTGGACGCACTGGCGACGATCCTGTCCAACAATGGATTCAATCGAGACCATGTGGGATCGACCCTCCGGGCGGTCCAGCCCTATGCCGCATTGCTGAACCTGCCAACGCATACTTCTGCGAGTCCTGGGGCTGCGACGGGGGATACATGGTGGAAGCGTTTGTTTGGGTGACCTACTCACGTGAGTGAAACGCGTTATGCTTCGGTGCTGGGGCTCGGCTTCGGCGACTGCGGAAAAGGGCATTTTGTCGATGCACTCACGCGACGCTGGCAGGCCCACACTGTTGTGCGTTTCAGCGGCGGAGCGCAAGCGGGGCACAATGTGGTGACATCAGCCGATGGCGGAGATGTGGGAAGACATCATACGTTTTCTCAGTTTGGCGCGGGGACATTGGTGCCGGGAGCGCGCACGGTGCTGCTCGATCCGATGGTGCTGCACCCGGCGGCCCTCCTCGTGGAGGCTGAGGCGTTGGGCCGCATCGGTGTTCATGATGCTCTGCCGCGTCTTATGATTGACGCACGATGTCGTGTCACGACGCCTTATCATCAGGCTGCAGGACGTGCGCGTGAACTCCTGCGAGGTGAGGCGGCGCATGGCACCTGTGGTGTGGGAGTGGGCGAGACGGTGCGCCACGCGCTTGCTCACCCCGATCAGGCCATGCGATATGCTGATCTGTCTGGGGCTAATGCAGCCCATGTGCGGACGCAGATGGACAAACTCAACTCGATCCGCGAGACGCTTTTCGCGGAGCTGTCCCAGCAATGCGCACAAGATGGGAATGCCGCATTGGCGGAGGAGATGCAGACACTGCAAGATGAGTCGCTAGCCGGAAGATGGCTCAACATGGCAAGAGCACTGGCGCGGCAATGCGCGCCGGCTTCCATGGAGGAGATAAGCGCTCAATTGAAGCAGCCGGGATGCGTCGTGTTTGAAGGCGCGCAAGGCGTGCTTCTCGACGAGTGGCGTGGCTTTCATCCACATACGACCTGGAGTTCCATCACCACGGCTGCAGTTGAAGCTGCGGCCCAATGTTTTGAGCTTGAGGCGCCGATCCGGCATTACGGCGTGCTGAGGTCCTACCTCACGCGACATGGAGCCGGCCCGTTTCCGACGCACGATGAAACGTTGAACGGTCTGCTGCCCGAGCCCCACAATCATAGCGAAGGCTGGCAGGGCGGATTTAGACGTGGACACCCCGATGCCGTGCTTTTGCGCTACGCACTCGAAGTGATGGGTCCGCTGAACGGGCTGCTTGTCAGCCATCTGGACGTGTTTCAACGCGGCATGTCGCTGCAGTGGTGTGAGAGTTATTCGACTCCTTCTTTGGCCATCATTGACCGACTTCCCATGGGTGTTTGTGGGGACTTGTCACACCAGAGCATGCTGACCCAGCTTCTCGAGAGCTCCAAGCCCAGGTATGCTGTGGAACCGATTCTTTCGGACTGGGACTATTTCGAACGCATTGCCAGCATGACGGACCTGCCGGTCATTCTTCGATCTTACGGCAGCACCAACGCGGACGTCCGTGAGAAGTAAAAATATCCGCCGAGTCGAGTTCTCCTGAATCTTGTCTTGACGCAATTCTGACAAATCTCCGGCGATTCCTTGAAGCCGTGCTGACGCTGGCAGGGTTAGAGTCGGCATGATGAAAACGATTTCTGCACTTCTGCTGCTCACGACCAGTCTTTCCGCCCACACATGGAAAGCCGGTGTATCCACCGACAAAGAGACCCTGCGGGAGCATATTCTGGAGGAGTGGATGCAGGAGCATGGGACGTCTGCTCAAGGGGAGAGCAAGCCGGTGCAGGTGGCTTCGACGGCGTCCACGTTGAACCTTGCTGCGGCAACGGTGGCCAATGCGGCGAACGCACCGGCGGCGGCGAAGCCGTTTCTTGCTTTCTCGAGGCTCGAATTGAAGTGGGACAAGGATTTCCTGTTCGTTGGGTCCAACGGGATGCCGGATCACAACATGATGGTGGGTATCACTGCCTGGCAGCAGCAGGTCCCGCTGCCGCAGAACTACACGGGGGACAACATGTGGCGCATTCCTTTGCATCCGGTCCCGGCGAAAACGCCAGCCATGGTGGAAGGTCATTTCCTGCGCGGGGCCATTGCGCTCGGTGTAAATGGCATCCCGATCTTCAACCCGCAGAACAATCGCGGCGAGGTTTCCTATGAGATCGGCGAGCTGGATCGGTGGGGAGGTCATTGCGGACGGGCGGATGATTATCATTACCACATCACTCCGTTGCATTTGCAGCAGGTGGTGGGGAAGGGGATGCCGGTTGCGTATGCGCTGGACGGCTACCCGATCTATGGCCTCACGGAGCCGGACGGATCGCTTGTTGGCAAGCTGGACGAATGCCATGGCCATGAAGATGCGAAGGTGGGCTACCACTACCATGCTTCGACGAAGCGGCCCTATTTGCAGAGCGCGTTTCATGGAGTGGTGGTGGAGGCGGAGGGCCAGGTGGACCCTCAGCCGCATGCGCAAGGTGTGCGCCCCGATACAGCGCCCCTGCGCGGTGCGGAGATCACCGGTTTTGAGAGCACGGGAGCCAACAGCTACAAGCTCAGCTATCAGGTGGGCAGTGACAAGCGTTCGATCATCTACAGCATCAACAGCGATGGCACCTATCCTTTTGAGTTTAACAATGGTAGTGAGGGTGTCGTGAAGGAAGTCTATACGAGCCGGGGCGGTGGTGGTGGCGGAGGCAAAGGTCCCGGTGGCGGTGGAAAAGGCAAGGGCGGCCCTGGGAAAGGTATGAAGCCTGATGAGAATCCACCTGCACCTCCTCCGGAAGACGCACCGCGTCCACCTCAGCCGCAGGCTGCTGGCAGCCTGATGGATGTGAATGGGGACGGCACCGTGACGGCACAAGAATTCGCTGACAATGTGAAGCGTGAGTATGCCGCGAAGCGCAGTGGGGGGACGCTGGCTGCGGCCATGGCAAAGGCCCGCAGTGAATTTTCAGCGATGGACCGTAATGCTGACGGCGAGCTAGATGTGAGCGAACTGGTGGTGTCAGCGGCTGCAGAACAACCCAGTGGTCGGCGGGGCGGTGCGCCTGCTGCGGCAGCAAACGGATTCGTTTTGACCAGCCCCGAAGTGGCAGACGGCGGCAATCTGCCCGCAGACTATACCGGCGATGGCAGTGGTGCGACGCTGCCCCTGGAATGGAAAGGCGCACCCGCTGGCACGAAGAGCTTTGCCTTGATCATGGATCACCTGGCTCCAGGCAATGAGATGAAGAGCTACTGGGTGATGTGGGACATCCCGGCGAAGGTGACGAACCTGCCGAAGAACGTGAAGGGTGTGGGCAAGCTGGGAGTTGGGTTCAAAGGTGAAGAAGGCTACGAGCCGCCGCATTCACAGGGCCCCGGTGAAAAGACATATGTGCTGCATGTGTATGCGCTTTCGGCTGAGCCCGTGCCCAAAGCCACGGGGCGTGGTGGCGTGACACGCGAGGACTTACTCGCTGCGATTGATGGCAAGATTCTTGCCAAGGCCGATTTGAGCGTTGTTTACTCACGTGGTGGTGGTGAAAGTGGCGGACGCAGTGGCATGGTTCCCGGCGAAAGCCCCCAGCCGACACGGCCGGAAACGTCCATGCAGCCTACGCAGCCCATGACTCCGCAGGGCAGTGGCGGCGGGCAGCAGGGGGGACAGCGCAAGCCATGGATGCAGATGCATGGAACTGAGCTCGATCGCGATCAGGATGGCATCGTGACCGTGGCAGAGGCTCTTGCTGACATGAAGCTCGCTGCTTCCAAATATGATGCGGACATGGATGGCATCATCACGCCTGCGGAGATCGATTCGGCTGGCGACATTCGCGAAGGTGCTGCGTTTGCCGGTTTTATCTATCGTCATGCTTACGAACTGGATGTGAACCAGGACAGCCGTCTGAGCAGCGCGGAACTGGCGGATGCCGCCAAGTACATTTTCGGTGCAGCGGATCTGGACCACGACGGCAAGCTCACGGCAGAAGAGATACAAAACGCGCCAAACACGCCGTTGCGCGCTGCCGCTCCAGGCAGTGGAGATCAACCGCCCGCGCCACCACCTGCCACGAATCCTCCTCCCGGACCAACCGCAAACGGGGCTGGGGGCAGCGGTGGTATGCGCCCGCTCGACAGCATTTTCAATCCCCCTGGAAAGAACGGTGCAAGCGGCGGAGGCGCGCAGACGATGCAGGGCGGTGCAGGTCAGGGTGGGCAGCGGCCTGGGGGTGCTCCGGGTGAGACGGGAAAGGGTGGAGTCGGCAAAAAGAAGAAAGGTGGTGGTCCACCGGGACTCATCAAACCGAGCATTGCTGACACGATGAAACTCAACGTGTATGCGGACAACTGGTTCATGCTCTACGTGAACGGCCGACTCGTTGCCGTCGATCCCATTCAGTTCACCCCGCACAACGTTGTGAGCGTTGACTTTCTGCCCGAGTACCCAATGACGATTGCCGTGCTTGCGAAGGATAACGCTGATCCAAAGACCGGCCTCGAATATGGCAGCAGCGTCGGCGATGGCGGTTTTATTTTGAAGTTCGCCGACGGCACCGTGACCAATGCCAGGTGGAAGGCAAAAAGCTTTTTCCACGGTCCGATCAATGGCGACACTGCAAACCCGCAGGTCAAACATGAGCCGCTGCCGGCCAACTGGTGGGCCGTGGATTTCGACGACAGCTCATGGAAAAACGCCAAAGAGTACACGGTGGAGGAGGTCGATCCGAAGCAGCCTTATTTCGAGAATGATTTTGAAGGCGCCAAGTTCATCTGGACCGATGATCTCGCACTCGACAACACGATCATCTTCCGCACCAAGATCGAAAAGCCTGAGTGGAAGCAACGCTGGAACACCAAGCCGGATCTCGACGTCACCGGAGCACCCCTGAAATGAAAACACTCATCACATCTAGTCTGCTGCTGCTTCTGGCTGGCAGTGCCTGGGCCAAGGCCCCAAACATTCTCTTCATCCTTGCGGATGATCAATCTTGGAGCGGCACATCAGTCCGCATGATGCCAAATGAAGCTGGCAGTGCGAGTCGTGAGTTTCACACGCCGAATCTCGAAAAGCTCGCCGCGCAGGGCATCACATTTTCTCAGGCCTATGCGGCCCACTGCAAATGCGAGTGCTCACGCGCGGCGATCCAGATGGGGCGCAGTACGAGCACGCTCAATGCGACTGACAAAAATGCGCGCAACTGGAGTGCTCCGGTCACGGACTCACTTGTGAACACGCTCAAGAAGGCGGATGGCACCTACCGTGCGGCGCATTTCGGCAAGTGGCAGTGGTTTCACACGCCGGAGTCGATGGGTTACGATGCCAGCGATGGCATCACGATGAATGAGGATGGAGACACGACAGATCCAGAAGATCCCAAGCAGTCCTTCAGCATCACTCAACGGGCGGGTGCATTCATGGAGTCGCAGGTGAAAGAGGGGCACCCGTTCTTTCTTCAGCTCTCCTACTATGCCGTGCATCAGACACCGCAGGCGCTTGTTGCGACGCTCAAAAAATATGAAGGCATGGCTGATGCGAGCAAAGGCGGGCGCGGAGATCGTGCGGTGATGGCGGCCATGGCTGAGGATCTCGACACTTGTGTGGGGGCGGTCTTGAAGAAGCTCGACGACCTGCGCATCGCCGAAAACACCCTCGTCATTTACACCTCCGACAACGGTGCGCGAACGACGCTGCTTAACGGCGGCAAAGGTGATCTGGGCGAAGGCGGCATCCGTGAGCCGATGATCATTCGAGTTCCTGGCATCAAAGGTGGTGTGAACTGCACCACCCCTGTCATCAGCTACGATCTGATGGCCACGGTTCTTGATTTTGCGGCTCCAGGGTTTGTGCTGCCGAAGGGTGTTGAAGGGGGCAGTTGGAAGCCATTGCTGATGAGCGCTGGCAAGGCGCTGGTGAAGCGCCCTGTCGATCGATTCGTGTGGCACCAGACTGTCGAGGTTGAGCATCCGCAGTCCGCCATTCGCAGGGGAGACTACAAGCTGCTCTATTTTTGGGATACCAAGGAAGGTCTGCTCTTTGATGTGGTGAAGGACCTTGGGGAGACACGTGATCTCGCGAAGCAAAATCCTGAACTTGCTGCAAGACTTCAGGCCGAGCTCAAGGCCCACGTCCGTGCAGGCCTCGGGGAGCAGGCCTACGCAGCGCTGGAGCGTGGAGAGTTTCCGCAGGGACGAGGACCGGGCAAAGGCAAGGGGCCCGGTGGAAAGAAGAAAGATGGCATGAAGAAGGTGAAGTGATCAGCCGCCGGCCCCGGAATCGCGCATGTGCGTTTCGGTATTTGCAGTGTGGGTGTTGGAAGATTGTAAATCCGGCGTTTACTGCGGATGAAGAAGACGGGCCGCCAGTGTTGATCGACGGGCGGTTTTCGTCTTCACTGCAAATCACTCACGCCCCATGTCTGAAGCTTTCAATTCCAACTACCCCTCCATCGAACATCTTCGCGAGAGAGCGCGTCAGCGTGTACCGCGCTTTGCCTTTGAGTATCTGGAGGGCGGCTGCTTCTCAAACATCAATCTCCAGCGCAACACAGATGAGATCCGGCAGGTGCAGCTGCGGCCTTGGTATTTGCGGGACTATCCGGGTTCAGACCTGAAGACGGAGCTCTTTGGCACGACTTACGATGCACCTTTTGGCGTCTCGCCCATCGGGCTGCAGGGACTGATCTGGCCCAAGGCGACTGAGATCATCGCAAAGGCGGCGCATCAGCATAACATTCCCTTTACGCTCAGCACGGTTGCGACGGCCAGCATCGAAACCGTGGCGGAACTCACGCAGGGGAAGGCCTGGTTTCAGCTTTACCATCCCGCCGAGGATTCGTTGCGCGACAAGCTGCTGGATCGTGCGCGGGACGCGGGTTTTCCAGTGCTCGTCATCCTCGCAGACACGCCCACCTTTGCCTATCGTCCCAAGGAAATCCGCAACGGCCTGTCCATTCCGCCGAGAATGTCGGTGCGCAATGTGATCCAGATGATGCTGCATCCCACGTGGTCGTTCAGCCAGCTCGCGGCAGGTGCGCCGGAGTTCAAGACGATGAAGCCTTATCTGCCGAAGGGGCTGAGCATGAAACACCTCGGCCTCTTCATGAACAAGACTTTCTCGGGTCGTTTGAATCCGACGAAGATCAAAGCCATTCGCGAGCGCTGGAAGGGCAAGCTCGTCGTGAAGGGGGTTGTTACTGAGGAGGATGCGGAAACGGCGATGGGCCTGGGAGTGGATGGTTTCATTGTGTCCAACCACGGTGGTCGTCAGCTTGATGCGGGACAGTCCACCATCAAACCGCTCACCGAACTTGCGAAGAAATTTGGACAGCGCACCGCGGTCATGATCGACAGTGGCCTGCGCGCCGGGCCTGATGTGGCCTGCGCTCTTGCCAGCGGTGCCAGGTTTGCCTTCATGGGGCGGTCTTTCATGTATGGCGTCGCTGCACTGGGCAAGGCCGGCGGTGATCACACGATGACGATGCTGAAGCGCCAGATCAAGCAGGTGATGGAGCAGGTGGGATGTGAGCGTGTGGCGGACCTGCCGAAACATCTGGTGAGCGGGCCCGAGGCGTGAACATGATTTCAGACTCGAATGAACTTCCCTATCTGCACGGCGGCCCTTTAGGTCGTGCGCGTTTCAAAGTGCAGCCGGAAGATTTTGTGGTGGAGGAGTTGCTCGGGTTTGAACCATCGGGTGAGGGCGAGCATTGCCTCGTATGGGCTGAAAAGCGGATTCTGGACAGCAATGCCGCAGCGGCACGACTGGCGGACGCAGTGGGCATTCGGCGGCGATTGGTTAGCCATTGCGGGCTGAAGGACCGGCATGCGGTCACGCGCCAATGGTTCAGCCTGCATATGCCGGGACAGGCTTCGCCGGAACCGAAGGCATTGGAGTCTGAGGGGCTGAGAGTGCTGCGCATCACTCGCAATTTACGCAAGCTGCGGCGTGGTATTCATCTGGGCAATCGTTTCACAATCCGGCTGCGTGAGCCTGATTTCGATGCAGGGCTTGCCGCACAGCGCTGGCAGGCGATCACGGAGAAGGGCGCTCCAAATTACTTCGGCACACAGCGTTTTGGCAACGGAGGGCAAAATGTGGCGAAGGCGCAGGCGATGTTCCGCGGAGAGTTCACACCGGGGGATCGCCTGCGGAGAGGCATCCTGCTTTCTGCTGCGCGCAGTCATTTGTTCAATGCCGTGGTGGCTGGCCGTATGACACGCGGGAGCTGGGACAAACCAATGGATGGTGAAGTCTTCGGCTTTGCTGACAACGGCACCATCCTGCTCCCGGAAAATCAGCGTGGCGATGAGGTGGAACGGTTTGAAAAAGGCATCGTCGAACTCACAGCACCCCTTTGGGGCAGTGGTGAGCTGCAAAGTGTGGGCGAGGTGCGCAGGCTCGAACAAGAGCTGCTCGCTGGATTTCCTGACATCACCGCTGGACTGGAAGCCTTCGGACTGCGACAGGAGCGCCGCGTGATGCGTTTGCGTCCGCTCGACTCCAAGTTTGAGGTGATGGAAAATGGTGACCTGCAGATTCGCTTTGATCTTCCCAAAGGAACGTACGCCACGACCCTGCTAAGTGAACTGGCGGAGCTGGATGAATCCAGTCAGGATGGTGGAGTTCAGCCGGATCACTGACGATTCACTGACAAATGAACGGCCCTCGCTTGATGCTGTTTTGACATTGGTTGCTACCATGAGTGGCCATGAAGCATCTCTCTCTTCTCTGCGCTCTGGCCGCGTTTGTCATCATGGCGTTCGGACAAAATGAAACGAAACCTGCCAAGGATGAACGAGGCAAGGGCAAAGGAGCAGGACCGGGCGGGCAGGTGGAGCCCGCCGTGGTGCCGCAGTATCTTTTTAATGTCTGGCTTTGCCGGCCCGGTGCTGAATTGGTGACGCTGAGCGTGCTTGCGTGGCAGGACATGGATGCCTTTGTTTCCTATGGCACGAGCCCGACGTCGCTGACGCAGCGCTCCGAGGTCGTCAAACTCCGCGCAGGAGAGTCGCAGACGATCCTGCTTGGCCAGTTGAAGGCAGACACAGGTTATGTGTATCAGCTGACCTATCGCACCGGTGGCGGGGAAGCTGTGCGCGATGAGGTCCGCAGCTTCCACACACAGCGTGCGCAGGCATCCAGTTTCACCTTCACCACGCAGGCGGATTCACATCTGGATGTCAGCACGGACGTGCGGGTGTATCAGCAGACGCTGGCCAACATGCTTGCGGACAAACCCGATTTCATGATCGACCTCGGCGATACGACGATGGTGGATAAATTTGGCAGTTTTTACACGCGTGCCGAGTCGCAGTACAAGGCGCAGCGATTTTACATGGGCCGCATCGCTCACAGCGTGCCGATCCTGCTCGCATTGGGCAATCATGACGGTGAGCAGGGCTCACGACTGACCGGTCAGCCGAACTCCATGCCGCTGTGGTCCATTGGCATGCGGAAGAAGTATTTCCCGAATCCGGAGCCGGGCGGCATTTACACTGGCAATGCGAAGACGGAGGAAGGTGCCGGCATGCTCGAGGATTTTTATGCTTTTGAGTGGGGCAGCGCGCTGTTTGTCGTGCTGGATCCGTTTTGGTTCACGCGTGACCGCAAAGGCGAGGACAACTGGAGCATGACGCTCGGTGAGGCGCAGTATCGATGGCTCGCGAAGGTGCTTGAGACGAGCAATGCCCCTTTCAAATTTGTCTTTCTTCACCACCTCGTTGGAGGTCTTGGCAAAGATGTACGCGGTGCTGTGAAGCCTGCGCCGTTCATGGAGTGGGGCGGCAAAAACGCGGATGGCAGCGACGGCTTCAAGCAGCACCGCCCCGGCTGGGAGATGCCGATTCATCAGCTCTTCGTCAAAAATGGCGTGAGCATTGTCTTCCATGGTCACGATCACCTCTTTGTGAAGGAAGAGCTCGACGGCATCATCTATCAGGAGGTGCCTCAGCCCGGCCATCCGAGCGGGGGGACGCGCAGCGCCGAGGAATACGGTTATACAGGCACCATTCTCGGCAGCTCGGGGCATGTGCGTGTCATCGTCGGTCCGAATGAAGCGAAGGTGGACTATGTGCGCTCCATAGTCCCCGGAGTGACTCGGGACGACCTGCCCAATGGGACTGTCGCGCATAGCTACACTCTACGGAGAAAGTAGCCGTTGAATGCTGGGCAGGTGGAAGAGGGAACAAAGCAATGAAGTGTCTGGAGAATGCGTTAGATAGGAATCACCATGGACATGCACCGCCACCCATTCATCACTCGGTTTCTCACGGCCTGTCTGCTTGCTTCATTGTCTTGTGCCAGTGTTTTCGCCGCTGACGCTGCCGCTGTTCCCGGGCAGCGGATCTTTTACACGGGGCACAGCTTTCACATGTTTGTGCCGGGGATGATTGAGGCGATGGTCAAGACCACGGACATTCAAGGTCACAAGCTTGTGGGGCAGCAGGGCATCGGTGGTTCCAAAGTCATTCAGCACTGGCAGGTGCCGGATGAGAAGAACACTGCAAAGCAGGCGCTCATTCGCGGCGATGTCGATGTCTTCACGATGGCGTCGCACCTGCTCAGTCCGGATGAAGGCATCACGAATTTCGTGAACCTTGGTTTGGAGCACAACCCCAACATGCGTTTTCTCGTGCAGGCCTCGTGGTATCCCTTTGACCTGCCAGCACCTGCTTCCGGTGAGCCGGACCGGCGCATCAAGGACAATGCCCAGCGTGACAACGTGAAGATCGAAGATCTGCAAGCCGCCATCAATGGTTGGCGCACGCAGATCGAAGCGCAAGTGGCCGGACTCAACCAGCAGCACGGCAAACCGTGTGTGTTCATTGTCCCTGTGGGCGATGCGGTGGTGAAGCTGCGTGCCATGGTTGTGGCAGGTGAGTTTCCTGGGATCACGAAGCAGTCCGCGCTCTTCCGCGATCCCATCGGTCATGGTCAGGGCCCCATCATGGTGCTGGCTGCCTGCTGCAACTTTGCCGCGATCTATCGGATGAGCCCTGTGGGACACATCGCTCCTGAGCGCAGCATCAATGCGGAGCAGCATGCGATTCTTCAAAAAATCGCGTGGGAGACTGTGTCGAAGTATCCACCGGCAGGAGTGAAGTGATCATTGCACGAGTTCGAACAAACCGAAAGAAGCGGGCACATGGAAGTCCGGGCGTTCAGTTTGAGGATTGATCCATGGCATCCAGCCGGAGTGAACCGTGCCATCGGGGCGGTGATGAAACTCGGCGCGGTAGACGCCGGCGATGAATTCGGATGAGCCGGGCTTGAGCATCTTCAAGGCACGCAACGTGTCGAGCGGGAGGCTGCCGGTGACGGTGTAACGATTGCCTTCGATGTGGGCGGTGAGTTGCAGGCCCTCGCATTGCCAGTCCCAGTTCATTTCGCGGTAGAAATTTGCTTCGTAGGCCAGCACGTCGCCACGGGGGGACATCTCGAGACAGAAGTAGGGTTTCAGGCTCAGATCGGGGGCGAGGAAGATTTCGACGCGGTCGGAGCCGAGCACTCGGTCTTTGGCGGTGGGGCCGTCGGGCAGTACTAAATCGTCATCGGTGCAGTCGAAGCGGAAATGAAGATGGGTTTCATTCCACAGGGCACGGAATTCGGTGAGAGGAGAGATTCGATTTTCCCATGGAAAGGTGAAGCCGGTCAATAGCTCGGCCACTGACCAATCCAAGGAAGATGCGAGCGTGTGGCGGACTGGGTAGCGTTTCATGTGACAGCTTTGGCAAGGTCATGCGTCAATTCAACGGCGGGTGGATAGTTGTCATCAAATGGGGGCGTTGGTGCTGGATGAAATGGATTCTGTTTTGCCTACCTGCACTTGGTTTAATGGCGGAGGATTTGACGGTGGAAGCCAAGCGGCTGCACCTTGGAAGGACGGGGCAGTTTGAATGGGAGGCGTTCAAGGACCGCTCAGTCGATGCGGAGCGGCTGGAGCGGCGCTTTGAGGCCAAGGCGAATGCCACAGATCAGACTCTGAGGATCTGGCAGCGAGATGTGAAACTGACATGGCCGGTGTTGTTGAACGGGCGCAAGCTGGGAACGCTGGTGACGGCAGAAACGGCGATGGAGAGCCTGCTGACGATCCCGGCGGGTGTACTGCGTGATGGGGAAAATGTTCTGACCATCGAAGCGCCGCCGGGGCTGGACGACATCGAAGTGGGGCCGGTGTTCATCGCAGCGAAGCCGGTGGCGGAGGTGATGAGCGGCGCGCAAGTGGAGGTGACAGTGACGGATGGTGAAAAGGGCGGGGGACTGCCGTGTCGGCTGACCTTGACACGAGCGGATGGAACCTTGCAGCCGCTGCGCGCGGAACCTGCGGGCGAGGTGGCGGTGCGCATTGGCGTGGTTTATACGCGGAATGGCAAGGCCATGCTGTCACTGCCGCCGGGCGACTACATCCTGCATGCGGGGCGTGGGTTTGAATGGGGTGTGGAGCGTGCGGCAATTTCGCTGCGCGAGGGCGATACAAAGCAGGTGGCGCTGAAACTAAAGCGAGAGGTGCCGACGGTGGGCTGGATCGCGGCAGACAGCCACATTCATACGCTGACGCACAGCGGGCATGGCGATGCGAAGATCGAGGAGCGCATGCTGACGATTGCGGGAGAGGGGATCGAGCTGGCGGTTGCGACGGATCACAATCATCACACGGATTATGCGCCCAGCGCGGCGAGCATGGGTGTGGCGGAGCGCTTCACGCCGGTGATCGGCAATGAGGTGACGACGAAGCACGGGCACTTCAATGCGTTCCCAATTGAACCGGGGGCCCGGGTGGTGAATCATGAGCAGGAGGACTGGGCGAAGCTGCTGCCAGAGATCCGTGCGACACCGGGGGTGAAGGTGATCACGCTGAATCATCCACGTGACCTTCACAGCGGCTTCATTCCATTAGGCGGCATGCAGTTCAATCCGAAGACGGGCAGGCATCGTCAGGCTGACGCGCTGGACATTGATGCGATGGAGGTGATCACCTCAGCAGCGATGCAGTCGGACATTCATCTGCTGTACCGGGACTGGTTTGCTCTGCTGAATCGCGGACATCGCATTGCGGCGATTGCATCCAGCGACAGTCACGATGTGAATCGCTTCATACTGGGGCAGGGGCGCACGTATGTGGCGGCGAAAGATGCCGATGCAGCGAACCTTGATCTCGATGAAGTCTGGCGCAGCTACAAGGAAGGCAGGCTGCTGGTGAGCCTCGGTCTGCTGGCGCAACTGAAGGTGAATGACAAGTTCACAGTCGGCGATCTGGTCACGGGACTGGGGAATAGCATCAAGGTGGAGGCCACCGTTTTTGGCCCGGCGTGGACGCAAGCGGATCGCATTGAGCTGTTTGCGAATGGCATTTTGATACGCGAGCAGAGAATCGAGGATGATCATCGTGCGGGTGAAAAGGCGCGCATCGTCTGGCAGCTGCCGAAACCGGCGCATGATGTGCATCTGGTGGTGATTGCGTCGGGGCCCGGCGTCACCGAGCCCTTCTGGGAGATTCCGCGTCCGTATCAACCGAGCAGCAAGGCCTTCGTGCCGCGTGTGGTGGGCTCGACGAATCCGATCTGGCTGGATGCGGATGGAGATGGTCGGTTTGAGCCGGCGGTAGCCATCGCCCGGCGATTGATTCAAGAAAGCGGGGGAGATCGTGCGAAACTTCAGGACGCATTGAAGAAGTGCGATGAGGCTGTGGCGGTGCAGGTGGAGTCGCTGACGGTCAAAAGTGATCAATAATGATGTCCAATTGCGTCTTGAAACTGACTTCTATTCCATCATGAGCACTCCCAGCCCTTCCCCTGATCTCAAACGCCGCTCCTTCCTGGCCGCCGCATTCTCCGGTGCACTTGTCACCCCTGGAGTCATGAACGCGGCGGAGGTGGAAAAGGCCATTGCGGGGAAGTTTCATGAGCCTGCGCAAGATCTGCCGCTGGCGGAAGATGCCGATGTCATTGTCTGTGGTGCGGGACCGGCGGGAATTGCGGCGGCGATCACTGCGGCGCGGGCCGGGGCCAAGGTGCGGGTGTTTGAGTGGCGGGGCTGTCTCGGTGGCGTGTGGACGGCCGGACTGCTGGGTTACCTCCTGGATTTCGACAAGCCCGGCTTCAACCAGGAACTTCTCAAGAGATTGGAGGAACGCGACATCCGCCGTGGCACGAACAAAAAGAGCGTCGTTTACGAGCCGGAAGGCATGAAGCTGCTGCTGGAGGAAATGTTTGTGGAAGCTGGCATCAAGTTCCAGCTCCACACCAAGGTCTGCGCGGCCTACCGCGAAGGGAAACGACTCGCGACGATCGTGACTGAGTCGAAGTCGGGGCGGCAGGCTTGGAAAGCGCCGGTGTTCATTGATACCACGGGCGATGGAGATCTCGGTGCGCTGGCAGGTTGTGCTTTTGAGTATGGCGAGGCAGATTCGTGCCCATGCCAGCCGATGTCGCTCAATGCGCTGCTGGTGTGCAAAGACGCGGCGGCATTGAAGGATTTCATTCACGGTTCAGATCCGAGCAAGACGGATGGCACGTCAAAAGACGCGTTCCTCGCTGAGATCAAACGCACCGACCATTTCCCCTCGTATGCGAAGCCCACGCTGTGGCAGGTGCGGGACAATCTGCTGCTGGTGATGATGAACCACCAATATGGCGTGCCGTGTTTTGATGCGGCGAAGATCACTGAGGCCACGGTGCACGCCCGTGCAGAGATGAACAAAATCGTGAACGGCCTGCGCAAGCTCGGCGGTCCGTGGGAGGGGCTGCAAATCGCCGCGACGGCGGAGCAGATCGGTGTGCGCGACGGCCGGCGCATTGCTGGGCGCTACACGGTGAGCAAGGAAGATGTGATCGCCGGCGCGCGCTATGAAGATGCGGTGGTACGGCCCACCTTCAGTGTGGACATTCATGCGCTGAGTGCGGACATGAACAAGAAGTCGGCCTACAGCAATGCAGGCATCAAGGTGAAGCCGTATGACATTCCGCTGCGGGCGCTGATCGCGAAAGATGTGGACGGGCTGATGATGGCCGGGCGCAACATCAGCGGTGATTTCATCGCGCATGCGAGCTATCGCGTGACGGGGAACTCCGTGGCGATGGGCGAGGCTGCGGGGGTGACTGCGGCGCTGGCTGCGACGACGAAGCGTCTGCCACATGATGTGCCCTGGAGCGAAGCGGAGGCCAAGCTGAAGGCGCTCGGGCAGCGGGCCTAGTTACTTGCCGGTGCGCTTGCGCTTCGCTTCCTGTTTGAGAAAGAGAGGTTCCAGAGTTTCGCGAATCCAGGCAAAGGCGGCCTCCAGGCCTTCGCGCTGATAGATCACACCGATGTCGGCCTCGACGGCGGTGGGATTGCCGGTGCAGGAGAGGAACTGATTGCAGGTGAAGCGTGTTTTCATCTCGGCATCCACTTTGCCTTGCTGCTTCAGGATGAGGCTGCGGACGTAGAGTTCGAGAACGGCATCGCCAATCCAGGCGTTTTCGCGAAGGCGCTGAGTGAGATCGAGGTCTTGTGTGGATGCCATGAGCGGGGCATCCAGAGCGAGCATCGAGGCAAGTTCAACTGGGGATCACTTGGTTTTGGCGGACTGCACTGAACTGCCCAGCCCTTGGAAATAGGCGCTGATCCAGGTGTGCTGCAGGCGGGTGGCCTTAACGGAGACCGAGTTCTGTTCCTTTTTGAAGGTCACGCTGGGCTGAGGTGCGTCTGCAACAGGCTTGGTTTCGTCACCCTCGATGACTGTGCTGATGTCTTTGAGGATGGTTTCGATGCTGGCCTGCGTTTTTGGCAGGGCATATTCCTTCGTGACCAGAGCGGAATCATCGGCGACACGCATGAACCACCTGTTCTGGTCAAGTGTGAGCACCAAACCATTTGCGCGACAAAGAGCCTCAAGGACCTCAAACGGGCTGCTGTTGATACTGAAGGTCACCAACTTTTGATTGATGGGATTGTCATCCGGCAGAGAAATGAAATTGATGCTGGCATCGGTGGCAAGAAAACGCAGCACATCGCCGAGGTTCGCCTTGGCGAAGTCATACTGTTGCGGCCGTGCTTTGCGCAGTTCTGCGGCCTTTGCCTCGGCGGCACTTGGTGATAGCTGTGCAGCAGGGCTGGAGGCCTGAGATTTGTTTTCCGGTGGCGTGAGAATTTCTGTCACGTGTGCTCCGGAGGTGGTCAGCTTGCCGGAGGCCAGATCCAGCACAGCAGAGGATTCTGATGAGGTACTGCTGTGTTTTTGGCTGCCACCACTGATGATGGTGAACGGACCGCGGATTTTAAGCTGATGGGCTCTGCGATCGCAGATCAGTTCTGCCGCTTGAATGGAGGTATCCCCCACCTGGCATCTGGCGTCACCTTTTGCGGTTTGAATTTCCGTGCTGGGATCGATGGATGTTTCCTTTGCTGTGATGACAATCTCACCGAGTTTGTCGGGTGGATTGAGCGCCGAGGATGCTGCTTTAGCCTGAGCGGATGAGGTCATGTAACTCAGATCGAGCGCCCGGGACTTGGCAGCTTCTGCCTCAGTGCCGAAGTAGATGCCGCCGAATGGCTTGTGTGTGAGGGGGTCGTAGAAAGTAATGTGTGGCAGTCCTTGGGAGGGATTGGGGAGATGCAGTACGAAGCTGCCCCGGCCTCGTTTCAAAAGGACCTGCTGCCTTGCATCAAAGGCGGATGATTTGTCATCGGTGGTGGTGGAAGTGATGGACAGGGCTGCGGTGGCTTCATCTGCGCTGCCGAGTTCATAATCCACCCCGACCGTGAGCATCTCGGCTGAGCGCGTCATGGAGGTAATGACCATGGAGTCGCGAGGACGAAAGGCGGATTTTCCGACGGCGAAGTCGCTGGGGGCGGCTGCTGGAAGACCGCCCTTTTTTGGATCGATCACGTGGGGGGTGATGATGTAAAGCACGGGGCGTTTGCTTTGAGGTTTGCCGTCATGCCAACCGGCGATCACACAGGATTGTCCGGTCTGCATTTGTTGAGTGGACTTGTAAACCCGGCTGCGGGCGTTCGCATAGTCGCCTTTGAACTCGGAGATCACCGCACCTGTTGCTGGATCAAAGAGATCCGAGTCGGTGATATCAATGCCGAGGTTGACCGCTTCACCACTCACGGTGGGCGTGAACTTGCAGACGAGGCCGATTGGCACATAGACAATTTTGCCATCCTTGTCTTTGCTGGGCTGGTTCACGATGCTTTTAATCACGACTTCCTTCTCGTTGGCCGTGACTATGCGTGGGTAGGAGGTGACATTGGTTCTGTCATTCCTCAGCAGCTCCCGCAGTTGAACGGCGAATTCGTCGGGGGACAACAGCGCCGGGAGAAAAGACTGTGTTTCATCGGCTGGCAGTCTGCCGTCAAAATTCCAGTCGGTGGCTTTCTTGAATTCAACGATTTTCACTTCGATCGCGATGAGCGGCGCATCCTCAGCGGGTTTCGGCTGCTGAGCACGCGTGACTCCGAAAAAGGTCATGATCACGATACACATGGTGATCAGTGCCTTCATGGTGGGATGAGGCGCACGATGTTTGGCAATGGACTGGATGCGGGAGCGCAAGGCGGCACCGCGCTGGAAGATGCCGACAAACCCGAGGCTGAAGCCGCGAGGGGAGAAGGCGGTTTCGACTTTGAGGAGGGCGTGGCCGTAGGCGATGCGGTGATTACGAGTGGCATCCTGAAGCACCTGGGCATCGCAGGCGGCTTCGCGGTCGGCACGGATTTTGAAGAACGCGATCCAGAGCAGGGGATTGAACCAGTGCAGCGCCATCAGAACACACATGAGGGCATTGAGCGAGAGATCTCCACGCTTGAGATGCATGAGTTCGTGCTTGAGGACGAGCCTTGCCTCAGCAGGCGTGAACTCTCGGTCGAACTCTGTGGGCAGCAGCAAGGTGGGGCGCAGGAGACCGGTGACGGCAGGGCTGCTGACACTTGAGGCGATCAAAACTCGCGGGACGTAGCGCAAGTGCATTTCGCTGGCGATTTGGGCGAGCGTTGCGAGAAGCTCGTCGCTGGCGGGATGGCGGGCTTGTTTGAAACGGCGCAAGGTGAGCATGAAGGAGACGCTGCCGAAGACGAGCATGCCTGCGGAGACGACGAGCCAGGCAAGAAGGAACACGTGCTGCCAGTGGATGGGGTCGGGAAGGGAGGCAGGCGCTTCGAAAACAACCGGGGCTGGCTCCGCCATCAAAGGAGAGACGGCCGAGAGATTGGGTGGTGCTGGCTGGGGTGGTGCTTGAAAGACGTGCTCGATGCTCCAGCGGCTTTGTGGCAGCACAGGCATGAGGAGAACGACAAGCACAGGCAGCCAGAGGGCATAGCGCATGCCGGCGGTGAGGTGCCGACGAAAAGCCGCCTGAACGATCAACGTGGCCAGCGTGAGCAGCGACGCACGCAGACTGGCGGCGAGCAGCCAGTCGAAGAGTTGGGTGAGCGTGTTCATGGTGGGTTAGGAGTTGAGAGACTGGTCGAGCAGCTTTTTGAGCTCCTTCACCTCTTCCGCGGTGAGCTTGCTGTTTTGGGCGAAGTGAACGAGCAGGGGCTTGGCGGCGCCGCCGAAGATGCGCTGCATGAAGGATTCGCTCTCGGCGCGCACGCAGGCCTCGCGTTTCACGGCGGGGAGGAAGGTGCGGGTGCCGCTGGCGTTCTCGGCGGTCTTGAGCGCGCCTTTTTCCACCAGGCGTGTGAGCAGGGTGCGGACGGTGTTTTCCGCCCAGTTCATGGTGGGGCGCAGTGCCCTGGTGACTTCCGAGGCGGTTTGCGGGGAAGACTCCCAGAGAACCTCCATGATGGACCATTCAGATTCAGCGATGTCGGGTGCGTTTGGCATGATTTTATGGAATTAAAATCATTTCACTACATTTGTCGTGAAATGGCAACTACAAATGTAGTGATGAGGCATTGGCTGGTGGAGCAGCAGCCGAATTCCGGGCGGCGAAACGAGCCGTGCGGGGGCAGGCCTAAAATGAAGGTTTCAAGATGATGGTTGTCTCGTCGGCTTCGATCCGATGAAAACTCAAACGGGCACAATGTTTGAGTGCTTCATCTGCGGGCATTCCACGTGTGAACATGGTGATGAGGGTTTTTTCCTCGGTGCCTGGCTGGATGACAATTTTCAGATCTTTGACCGGTGGGTCGGCTGCCGCCGCAGCCTGCTGAATGGCTTTCACAGCCTCGTTCAAGCTGGTCCGTCGCAGATCAAGCTGCGGCAGAACGATCTTCCCGGCTATGGCAAGTGCCGCAGGCAGCGCGGGTGGGGGCGGAGGTGTTTCGTTCAGAAGATTCTGATCACGCAGCCATTTTTCGGCCAGTATAAAGTGTTCGGGTGTCTGTCTGTAGGTCAGAATGAGGAGCTCTCGATCCAGCGCCAAACCATCTTCTTCATAGATGGGGATGTTGGATGACCGTGCGGCTCTGTTGATGGCTGAATTGTCCTGGAAACGCTTCAGAATCTCCGACTTTACCTTAAACTGACGACGCAACAGTTCTCCTGGAGAGCATTCTTTGTCTGTTGAGCCGGTGTGAAAGACCAGAGCGTGCTGTTCGATCCCCATGTCCATTTGGCTCAATTCGGTCAGCACGGTGAGAGCTTTTCGGAGAGTCGTGCCCTTCTCCTCGAAAAGTGAGTCGATGCCCAGCGGGTAAGAGTTTTTTACATCTTCCGCTGTCTCCAGCCGCCAGACCGCATTGATGCCGCGCCGGGAAGTGTGATCTGATGATCCGCCCTGCTCTCGGCTCTGCTGCACCAGCCATTCGAGTAGACGGAGCGAGGTCAGATTTTCCAGATGCACCTGGGGAAGAATCAGGCGCTGCATCTGGTTGCGGGTGAGTGTAACCGAGTCCGTCCCGCATACGTCATAATGAGATTCTTCCATCAGGATCAGGGTGTGGTGCAGTAGGGGGCCTTTTGCCTCAGTACGGCAGAGCAGGCAGGAGGTGTCCTCGTACGACGGGGATGAATATTGCATTTCCATCACGGGATTCACCGAACGAGAGGCATCTGGGAAGGAGGCCAGCAGGCTGACCACATCGCGCAGGCGGCAGTTTAAAACTGTCTGCACATGCATTTCGAGTTTTTCAGTCGCGAAAGGAATGCTGAAGACCACTTCCTCGCCGATGGCTACCGTTTTGGTGACCGAAGGATGACTCCTGGCCCCGGAATTCGTCTCGAGTTCCTGCAGGATGCGCATGGCTTTGGCGGCAGGGAGAAAGACAGGAGCTGGCATCATTCCTGGCAGCATCGGTTGAGGCTCCGGCAGGACTCCTCCAATGGTTGGATTGGCCGGCATTTGTCTGGCAAGCGGCCCCATCTCTTTGAGCGGGACGGCGGAATCCAATGTCCAAACTTTTGCTGAGACCTGCACGTTTCCATGGTTGGGCTCGGCCGCAGGCAGCCTGAGTGTCAAGCAGGGGAGGTTGAGAAGGCAAAGGACCACCCTCGAGGTGAATAAAACAGGGCTCATGCCTTAATTTTAATCGTAAGGTTTGTATTAACACCAGCTTTCTCGGGCCCGAATCCTGCTGCCTCGGCGGTTGACACCCTCTCCCCCCGGCGGTAATCCTGCCTCCCTCAAAAATCCAAACTACCTCAAATAACATGGTCAAAATCGGCATCAATGGTTTCGGGCGCATCGGTCGCCTCGTGTTTCGCGCAATCTGTGACCAGGGCCTCCTGGGCAAGGAAATTGAAGTCGTTGCTGTGAACGACCTCGTGCCTGCAGACAATCTCGCCTACCTCGTCAAATACGACTCCACCCAGGGCAAGGCCCGTGAGAACGTTTCCTCCAAGAAATCCAGCCCTGATCTGGCTGCAGACGACATCCTGGTGGTCGATGGCCATGAGATCAAATGCCTCGCTGTGCGCGCAGGTCCTTCGGCACTCCCCTGGAAAGAGCTTGGCGTGGACATCGTCATCGAGTCCACCGGTCTCTTCACCGAGCGCGCCAAGGCCCAGGGCCACATCGACGCTGGTGCGAAGAAGGTCATCATCTCCGCTCCTGGCAAAGATGAAGACATCACGATCGTCATGGGCGTGAACCATGAGAAGTATGATGCAGCCAATCACCACGTCGTTTCCAACGCAAGCTGCACGACGAACTGCCTGGCCCCTGTCGTTCACGTTCTTCTGAAAGAAGGATTCGGCGTCGCTGAAGGCCTCATGACCACCATCCACAGCTACACCGCCACGCAGAAGACTGTGGACGGCCCGAGCGCCAAGGATTGGAAAGGTGGCCGCAGCGCCGCCATCAACATCATTCCTTCCGGCACCGGAGCCGCCAAGGCCGTGGGTCTCGCCATTCCAGAAGTGAAGGGCAAGCTCACCGGTATGTCCTTCCGCGTGCCAACGCCGACGGTTTCCGTGGTCGATCTTACCGTGAAGACGGAGAAGGAAACCAGCTACAAGGAAATCTCCGCCGCCATGAAGAAGGCCAGCGAAACCTACCTCAAGGGCATCCTGAACTGGACCTCCGACGAAGTGGTGAGCACCGACTTCATGCACGACCAGCACAGCTCCATCTTTGACGCCGGTTCCGGCCTTGAGCTGAACAGCAAGTTCTTCAAGCTGGTGAGCTGGTACGACAACGAGTGGGGTTACTCCAACCGAGTCGTCGATCTCGTGAAATACATTGTGAGCAAAGGCCTGTAATCTAAACGAACACAGCAACCTTCAAAGCCTTCGACGGGCCGGCTCACGTGAGCCGGCCCGTTTTGCGTACCCGCTCATCTCCCCACTTTCCATGAATCTCATTTTCTCTTTCCAACCATGTCTCTTTTATCTCAACTGCACCTCCTGCCCAAGCCCTTCTGGGTTCTCGTAGGCGCGACTTTCGTCAACCGGTTCGGCGTTTTCGTCGTGCCGTTTCTGGCGCTCTTCATCACGCGGAACGGCAACACGGCCACGCAGGCCGGCTACGCCGTGGCTGCGTATTCGTTAGGGGGCTTCATTGCCGCCGGGATCGGCGGCTGGATGGCGGACCGTCTGGGCCGAAATGTCACCATGGCTGTCTCAGCGCTTGCTGGCGCAGTTTGCATGATCGCCATGTCGCAGGCGGTGGACTGGCGGGCGCTGGCTGCCCTGGCCTTCATCACGGGGGCCATCAATGAAGCAGGTAGTCCGGCCAGCGCAGCGCTGGTGCAGGACATTGTGCCACCAGAGCACCGCGTCATCGCCTATGCGGTGCAAAGGTTTGCCGTGAACCTGGCGTGGTCCCTTGGCCCCGCGACGGCAGGGTTCCTGGCGGAGTATTCATTTTTCTGGCTCTTCGTGGTGGATGCGGCCTCCTCCGCTTTCTTTGGCATCGTCGCATGGCTGTTTTTGCCGCGCGGTAGACGCACGGCACGCGAGCATGCGGGCTGGGGACATGCATGGCAGTCGATCCGTGCCAATCACGCCTTCCTGGCCTTGTTCGGGGCCTGCGTCTGCACGGCGTGGATCTTCCGGCAGACGAACACCACGTTTCCGCTGCACTTTGAGCGCAATGGCCTGCCGCTGCATTTCTGCGGTCTCGTTCTGGCTTTGAATGGCGTGATGATCTGCCTCTTTGAGGTGCCGCTGGCGGCAGGACTGCGGTTGTGGCCGGTCAAGCAGGTGCTCGCGCTCGGCTACATTCTGATGGGAGCCAGTTTCCTCACCTTCCTGATCAGCGGATCGCTCACTGCCTTTGTGCTGATGATGGTGGTCTTCACAATGGGGGAGATGTCCGCGTTTTCGCGGCAGCAGGCCTATTCGGCGAGCCTCTCTCCTGACGACATGCGCGGGCGTTACGTCGGCTTTCTCAGTCTGGCGTGGTGTGCGGGAAATACCGCCAGCTCCGCTCTGGGCATGCCGCTTTATGATCATCATCCCACCGTGCTGTGGGTGATGAATGCCGTGCTCGGTATTGTGGCGGCACTCCTCATTCTCTACACTCGTAAAACCCAGCTGCATGAATCCTGAAAAATCACCCACCAATGCAGTGCTGAGTGCCGTGATCGCCTTTGGCCTGTGGGGCGTGCTGCCGGTCTATTGGAAACAGATCGGCCATCTCGGCAGTGGCGTGGCCCTGGCGCAGCGTGTGGTCTGGACCCTGGCCACCGTGCTGCCCCTGCTGATGCTGCGCGGCGAGTGGTCCGGCTTTCTGTGCTCCATGCGTGATACGCGCCTGCTCAAAGCACATGCCTGGTCCGCCTTTTTGCTGGCCATCAACTGGGGCGTCTTTGTCTGGGCGGCGCAGCATGGGCGCATCCTCGACTGCAGCCTCGGCTATTTCATCAATCCGCTGCTGAATGTGCTCATCGGCAGCCGCTTGCTGGGTGAGCGGCTGACGCGATTGCAAAAATTCAGCATCGCCTCCGCTGCTTTTGGGGTGTTGACGCAACTCGTCTTGCTGGGGAGGTTTCCGTGGATCGGGCTGCTGCTGGCGGGAAGCTTTGCGCTTTACGGCCTCGCGCGGCGGCGCTCGCTGCTGGGTTCACTGCCCGGGTTGGCGGTGGAGACCGTGGTCGGCATCCCGGTGGCGGTGTTCTATCTGATCTGGACGCAGCAGAGCGGCATGCCCATCTGGGGCACGGCTTCAGCGCATGATCTGCTGCTCATTGTTGGGCTCGGCATCATCACCACGATTCCGCTGCTGGGTTTCGCGCATGGTGCGCGGCAGTTGCCATTCGCGCTGCTCGGAGTGCTGCAGTTCCTCGCGCCCACGGGACAGTTCATGGTGGGGGCTTTTGTGTATCACGAGCCCGTCAGCACCGCTTCCTTGGTGTCGTTTGGCCTGATCTGGCTCGGCGTACTGTTGTTTTGCAGTGATCTGTGGCTGCGCAAGCCCACCCGGGCCTGAGCAAACTCAGGGTCTGGCGGCAATCGACAGCTCAATGATCTTCGCGCACAGATCGGGGAACTCAATGCCCACGGCCTTCGCGGCTTTGGGCAGCAGGCTGCTGCTGGTCATGCCGGGGATGGTGTTTACTTCGAGCACGAAGGGAGCCTGATCGCTTTCACGCAGCATGACATCCACGCGGCCATAGACTTCGGTGCCGCAGGAGCGGAAAGCCTTCAGCGCGGCGTCCTGCACGGCCTTGGTCACCTCGGGGGTGAGGTTGGCGGGGCAGTTGTAATTCGTTTTGCCGGTGCCGCCCATCCAGGGGTACTTGTTGTTGATGTCGTAGAAGCCTTCGACGGGTTCGATGTGAATGATCGGCAGCACCTGATCGCCGAGAATGCCGACCGTCAGCTCCTTGCCGGCCACGTAGTCTTCGATCAGGGTGTCATTGCCAAATTTCTTTGCGTCTTCAATGGCGGCATCGAGTTCCGCCTGCGTGTGGCAGATATGCACGCCGACGCTGGAGCCTTCACGCGGTGGTTTGACGACGAGCGGCAGGGAGATTGCCAGCGGCTGACTGCCATCGAGCGGATAGGTCTGCGAGAGCGGAGTCGGCACACCGGCGGCGATGAAACGTTCCTTGCTCAGAAGCTTGTCGAAGGCGATGCGGCTGCTGATCACACCCGCACCGGTGTAGCGGATGCCGCGTTGTTCGAGGATGGCCTGGATCTGGCCATCCTCGCCAAAGGTACCGTGGATCAGGTTCATGGCGATGAACACATCTCCAGGGACTTCGAAGTCCGGGCCGGTAACATCCACTTCGACGACGATGGCGCCTTTGCTGCGCAACGCTTCGGCCACGCTTTCGGCGGTTTTGAGCGAAACTTTGCGTTCGGAGCCGGGGCCGCCCATCAGGAGGGCGATTTTCTTGTTCGTCAGGTCGATCATGGTGCGAAGATATGGAATGCGGAGGCCGGATTGGCAAAAGGAATCCTGGCAATGTCCGTGCCATCAGCCACGTCTTTCCCTGTCACCATGAATTCCGGCTTCTTTTTTGCCCTGCTGCTCGCGGGTTCCGCCCTGGCGGCTGATTTTGATCTTCTCATCACCAACGCCCAGATTGCGGATGGAGGTGGCGGACCGCTGGTGCATGGCAGTATTGCTGTGAAGGGTGGTCGCATTGTGGCGGTCGGCCAGGTCAAAGGCTCGGCCGACACGGTTATTGATGCCGGCGGCAAAGTGGCCGCCCCGGGTTTCATTGATGTACACACCCATTCGGAAGACATCTGCCTCATCCCGGCTGCGGAGAATTTTCTGCGCATGGGAGTCACGACCATCATCACTGGCAACTGCGGTCATTCTCGCACCGACATGGCAAAGTTTTTTCAGGAGATCGAGGAATCGAAAGTCGCTCTCAATGTGGCCACCCTGATCGGTCATGGTTCCGTGCGTGAGCAGGGCATGGGCGGCAGTTTCATCCGTGCGCCGAATGAGGAACAACTCGCCACGATGAAAGGACTGGTCGATCAGGCGATGAAGGATGGAGCGGTTGGATTGAGCACGGGGCTCATTTATGTGCCTGGCTCTTTTGCGAAGACGGATGAACTCATCGAGCTGGCAAAGGTCGCTGCAGCTCATGACGGCATCTATGTCAGTCACATGCGTTATGAAACCGTGCGCATTTTTGAGGCGCTGGATGAGATCATCCGCATTGCCAAAGAAGCAAAAATTCGCGCTGAAGTCTCACACATCAAGCTCTCAGGTCCGACAGCATGGGGCAAAGCCCATGAAGTGCTCGCAGTGCTCGACAAGGCGCGTGCGGACGGATTGAAGATCACGCAAGATCAGTACGCCTACACGGCCTCCAGCACTGGGCTGCGCCAGACTTTGCCGGACAGCGCTCTCGAAGGCGAGCAGGCAGACTTCGTCGCACGGCTAGCTGATCCACAGAAGAAAGCCTCGATCATCGCCAGCATGGCCAAGATGCGTGACCGTCAGGGGCGCAAAGATTACGGCTATGCGGTGATCGCCCGCTGCAAGGCGGACCCCTCGCTCAATGGCAAAACCATTCCTGAGGCGGCGAAGATGCGGCGTGGAGCTGATACGCTTGACGATCAAATCGAAGTCATCCTTGAGATCGAAGCTCAGGGTGGTGCCAGCGCCATCTTCCACGGCATGAATGAAGACGATTTGCAGACATTCCTGGAGCATCCACTCACGATGATCGCCAGCGATGGCGGGCCGCGCCGCCTTGGCGAGGATGTGCCGCACCCGCGCAGCTACGGCAACAATGCGCGTGTGCTGGGCCGCTACGTGGGCGAATTGAAACTGCTCACTTTGCCTGAAGCCGTGCGCCGCATGACATCACTGCCGGCGCAGACTTTTCATCTCAAAGATCGTGGCATGATCCAAGTGGGTGCGCATGCCGACATCGTGATCTTTGATCCTGCCAAAGTCACGGATCCTTCCACCTTCAGCGACCCGCATCACTACGCGGAAGGGTTTGATCATGTGATTGTAAACGGTGGTGTCACGATCCTCTATGGCAAACTCACGGAGGTGCGAAGTGGTGGTCCATTAAGGATGGGCCAGTGACTCACGGGTTGTCCGTCTCTGCACCCAGATGCCCGTTGCGGAAGAGCCATGAGGCGGACTGGTAGAGTGAGATGGTGTCATCCCGCCGCGACTTCAATGCTCCTGATTTGTCCTGTGTGATGGTGCCCGATTTGAGGTCCACCTTGCCAAGGGTGGACTCCTGCTTGGGTTTGAGCATGGCAAATTCACCCTGGGTGATGTAGGCGATCTTTTGGTAGTTTGAAACGTAGATGCGCTCCTTGTCTGGCGTGTAGCCGGAAGAGAAGACATCCTGGCCAAAGTTTCGCGTGGTGTAGCTCCAGTTCATCAGGCCAAAGAGAGTTGGAACCATGTCGATCTGGCTGCACAGGCGGTCGTAGGAACGGGGTTGGATGAGCTGAGGATTCCAGATGATGCAGGGGATGTGATACTTGGTGACATCCAGCTCCACCTTGCCTGCGCTGCCGTGGCAGTGATCCGCCACGACGACAAAGATCGTGTTGGCAAACCACGGCTTTGATTTCGCCTTTTCGAGGAAGTCGCCGATGCACCAGTCGGTGTATTTCACGGCGGCATCACGAGAGCCCTGCGGCATGTCGATGCGGTTCTCCGGGAAGGTGAAGGGGCGGTGGTTGGACACCGTCATGACGTGCATGAAGAAGGGTTTGCTTGCGGCATGGTTTGTATCCGCCTCCTGCAGGGCCCAGCGGAACAGATCCTCGTCCGCCACACCCCAGGCGTTTTGGAAAGTGATCTCGCTTTTGGGTTTGGTGCCGCGATCGATCACCCGGTAGTTGTTGCGGGAAAAGTAGGTGCGCATGTTGTCAAACATCGCGTCTCCACCGTAGAGGTAGCTGACGTCGTAACCGCGGCTGCGGCAGACGGAGCCGGAGGTGAAGAGATTCGTGTTCATCGGCCGCCAGACAATGGACTGGCCCGGCGTTGGCGGCACACTGAGAGTCAGCGCTTCAAGCCCGCGCACGGTGCGCGTGCCCGTGGCGTAGAGATTGGTGAAGAGGATCCCTTCATCTGCGAGGCGGTCGAGATTCGGCGTGAGATAGGAGCGCATCTTGAAGTTCACCTTGAAGTGACTCATGAATGCGGCGCTCAGGCTTTCCACGGAAACAAAGACAATGTTGTGCCGCTTCTCCGGGCCTTCGTGCTTGATGACGCGGCGCAGATCGCGTGGATCAGAGCTGGCACCTGGTGTGTCGGACAGAGTGAGCAATTCCTTCGCTCGGGCGAGCGCCTTATCGGTGTCCTGCTTGAGGTAGAAGCGCTCGTAATCAATCTCGCTCTCCCAAAACGCGGCGCAGAAAGCATAGGGGCCGTCCTTGGCCAGTTCGCGATTGAATTCATTGTTAAAACGCGGGAGCTGCGACTGCGAGAAAAGATAGGAGATGCCCACCACCACGATGGCGATGCCGAGCACGGGCAGGACGCGCAGCTTCCACGCGCTCTCTCCTGCGCATACCCAGCGCACCGCGCCTGTCTTCCATGTCACCCAGACCACACCAGAGCCGGCGAGCGCCAGTCCGGCGTAGATCAGCGGCATCGGATAGGACTGCTGGATGTTGTCGATCACCTCCTGGGTGAAAACGAGGTAATCCACCGCGATGAAATTGAACCGCACCTGAAATTCATCCCAGAAAAACCACTCCGCCACGCCGATGAAAATGAACACCACGGCGTACAACAGGAGGAGAAAAGACACAACCCAAGGGGCCGCCCTGCTGCGCCACAGCGCAGGTGGCAGCAGCAGAGTGAGCAAAAACCATGGCACCACCGCGTAGCAGGCGGCCAGCAGATCATACCAAAGGCCAAAGCCAAACGAGCCGAGCAGAGAAAGATTCCACGCGATGTCATACCGCCCTTGAATCATAAGCGCGACACGGATGAGCAGCGCAATCAGCAGAAACATGGCGGTGATCAACAGAGCACCCCGGGCGATGGTCGATCGTGGTGTCAGTCGTCTGGGCATGACTGTTGGTTGTGGGTTGGGAGTCATGGTTGGAGAAGTGAAAAGGAGCGTGAAAGCAGGCTGTATGGCAGGCTAACGAGGTGGTAATGAAATGCCGAGTTATGATTTTGCCTGCAAGATGAAAAAACTCTCATGAAGGCCGGGGTGCTTGCATGACAACTTCATCATTTGCCGTCGTCGTCCTGCCTGCTTCCATGTTCCCATGCACATCCTGATTGTCGAAGATGATCCCAAGACCGCCGCGTTGCTTGCCAGCGCGCTGCGGCAGGAGGAGTTCGAGGTCAGTCACGTGGGCGATGGCGAAAGCGGCCTCCAGCGTGCCTTGGAGGGAACCTTTGATGCCTTGCTGGTGGACATCATGCTGCCAAAGCGCGACGGCCTCAGCCTTGTGCGTGAGCTGCGTCAGCAGGGGCGCACCACGCCTGTCATCATGCTTTCCGCCCGTGGCGATGTGGAGCAGCGTGTGGAGGGCCTTAATGCGGGTGCGGATGATTATCTGCCCAAGCCCTTTGCCATGTCCGAGCTTCTCGCGCGGCTGAGATCGCTGCTGCGGCGGAATGTGGTTCTCAAACCAGCGGTGCTGACGCTTGCGGATCTGACTTATGACACAGGCACGCGCGAAACGCGGCGTTCAGGCAAGCGCATTGATTTGTCTTCGCGCGAGAGCCTCCTGCTGGAGTGCCTGCTGCGTGCGGAGGGCCGCGTGGTCAGTCGCCGTGAGATCATCGTCAGCGTGTGGGAGTATGATTTTGATCCCGGCAGCAATCTGGTGGATGTCTATGTCAGGCGTCTGCGGGAAAAAATTGATCGTGATCATTCGCCCGTCCTCATTCAAACCGTGCGCGGCCTTGGCTACGCGCTCCGCCTTCAGCCATGACACTGCGCCGCCGCATCCTGCTGCATTACGCCGCCACGCTCAGTGTGTCCTTGGTCATCGTCGCGTTCTGGAGCTGGTTTGAATTCACCGAGCAGCGTGAAGTTGCGCTGCAGGGCGGAGTCGCGGCCACCTTGCAGCAGTCCCCGCTGTGGGAGACGGTGGAAATCATCCTGTTTGGCGGTCTGCCTGCGATCCTGCTTGGCATCATTGGCGGGCGCCTGCTCATGCGGCGTGCCCTGCGTCCCATTGAAGAGCTGACAGAGGCTCTCGAAAAAACCACGGAGTCCAATCTCGCCGAACCCGTGGCACGCAGCGGAAATGGGGATGAGCTTGACCGCATGTCCGCCGTTTTTAACAGCATGAAGGAACGTTTGGGCGCCTCATTCACCCAGGCAAGGGAATTCACATTGCATGCCTCGCATGAGCTCAAAACACCGCTCACCATTCTCCACGGCACCCTGGAGCAGATGATCGGTGATGACACAACACCGGCGGCGCATCGTGAACGCATCGCCTCCATGCTTGAGGAGGTGCAGCGTCTCTCGGTCATTGTCGGCCAGCTAGCTTTCCTGGCCAAGGCGGACGCTGGCCAGTTGGAGTCCTCCCATGGCATCGTAGCTCTGCATGAACTCGTGCGTGATCTGGTGGAAGACCTCACGCTTCTTTCTGTTGCGCAGAACATCACCATTACACTTGCGGCGTGTCAGCCCTCGGCGGTGGCGGGGGATCGCATGCGGCTGCGCCAGCTGCTGCTGGTCCTGGGAGACAATGCCGTGAAGCATAACCACAAAAACGGCAGTGTTGTTCTGGATCTGAATCACGACGAAAAGCAAGTCATCTTCCGCATCACCAACACCGGACCGGTCCTGCCGCTCGAGCTTCGATCCCGTGTGTTCGAGCGTTTTTTGCGTGGCGATGCTTCGCATGGCAGCGCCATCGAGGGCAGCGGTCTCGGTCTGAGCATTGCGCAATCCATTGCCAGATCCCATCACGGCAGCCTGGCTTTCGAGGTCTTGTCGGACGAGCGCACTCAGCTCACGCTGAGCCTGCCTGCGAGTCTATCATGACGGGTTAATGACAACCTTTTCACTGGTGGCCTGTTCATGGTTCCGCTTAGTCAAAACCGCACTGCATGAAATATACCCGGTTACTGTTCATCCTCGCTGTGGCTGCGCTGAATTCATGCTTGAGCTATCAGGCGCGTCCGTTATCTGCGGAGGCCAGTTCGGCGGCGTTTGCAGGCCGCTCTTTGAGTGATCCCGGCCTGCGGCAGTTTCTTGCAGAACAGAAGGCGGAAAACGGCACCTGGGAAGTCAATCGTCTGGCGCTGGCCGCAGCGTATTTTCATCCGGATGTAACCTTGGCACGCGCAGAGGCGGAGGAACTATACGCAGCCATCAAAACGGCCAAACAGCGGCCAAACCCCGTGTTCACCTTTGGCCCGCAGTATGCCAGCTTCCACCGCACCTCGATCACGCCCTGGTTTCTGGCTGGAAACGTTTTTTATCAAATCGAAACCGCCGGCAAACGCACAAGGCGCACGGAGCAGGCAATGGCTGCTGCGGAAGCGGCGAGATGGCGTGTGTCTGCACGGGCATGGACCGCACGCTCGCGTGTGCGTTTGGCGATGCTTGAGCTGCACAGCGCCCGTGAAAACATCCGCCTGCTGGAGACGGAGCAAAAACTGCATGATGAGGCGATCAAGAAACTGACGGCGCAGATGGAGGCAGGCGATGTTTCGCCGTTTGAGCTGACCCAGGCGCGTCTGGCGCTGAACCGCACCCGTCTGGCTCTGCAGGATGCCCAACGACTGGCTGCCACCGGCGAGGCAAAACTTGCTGCTGCTGTGGGAGTGCCGTTGTCGGCCTTGAAGAGCATCACGCTCGATTTTTCCGGTTTCACGCGCCTGCCTGCGCAGAGCACCAGCAGCAGCCGTCGAATGGCACTGACGCAGCGGGCTGATTTGATGGCACTGCTGGCCGATTATGCGGCGGCGGAGTCCGCACTGCGGTTGGAATACGCCAAGCAGTATCCTGATATACGACTTGGCCCCGGGTTTGATTACAACCAAGGACAGAACCGCTGGCAGCTCGGCGTGAGCCTGGAACTCCCCATCAATGGCAATCGCGGTCCAATCGCACAGGCAGAGGCGAAACGTAAGTCTGCCGAAGCGCGCTTTTTGGCGCAGCAGGACACGATTCAGGGCGAACTGAACATCGCACTGGCTGCGTATGAGGCCTCGCGGAAAAAGGCGCAGACTGCGGCCACGTTGTCGCAGGAGTCGGCTGCTGCGGCTGGTACCACAAAACGCATGGTTGATGCCGGTGAGCTCTCACCGCTCGAACTCACACGCCGTCAGATTGAGGCCAGCACCGCCAATCTCGCGCGCATGGCCGCCGATATCGAGGCACAGACTGCCGCTGGTGCGCTGGAAGATGCGATGCAGGCCCGGCTTTGATTTTTTACTTTTTGCACACCATGAAAACCTCTGTCGTTTTTGCTCTCCTTTTTGCGGTGGATTCACTGCAAGCCGCCGATTCGGGTGGTGCTGCTCCCGCCGCCGTGACCAAGGAAGGTGACCTCGTGGTTATCACTCTCAAACCCGATGCTGAGCAGCGCCTGCGGCTGAAAGTCGTCCCGGTTGAAAAGCGTCGAGTGCCCGGCACGCGGTTGTTTTCAGGCGAAGTCGTCTATCCTCTGGCTGGGGAAGGCGGCGGCGTTGCGCCTGTGCTGGGAGGCACGCTTGACGAGGTGCTGCGTCTTGCGGATTTGCAGGCTGCTGCGGATGGCCGCATCCTCCAGGCCAGGGTGCAGATCGAGGCTGCGAAGATCGCCGTCGAGCGCGCGCAAAAAGTGCTCAATGCCGAGGCCGGCAGTGTGCGTTCCGTTGATGAAGCGAAAACGGCGCTGTCACTTGCCGAGGGCACGCTGGCAACTGCGAAAGCGCAGCGTGACATCCTGGGCGATCCCGTCGGTAAAACGGGCGGCAAAAAGCGCGCCTGGGTGCGGGTGGCGATTTACAGCGGTGAGTTGCCGCTGCTCGATGCCAAGGCGGCCGCAAGCATCCGCACCCTCGGCTTTGATGCCAAAAGCCAGAGCGCTGAACCCGTGGCGGGACCACCCACGGCGAATGCCCTGACCAATACCGTGGACTGGTATTATCAGCTGCCAGCAGACAGCACCCTGCGTGCAGGAGAGCGCCTTGCCGTGGAAATCCCCACTCCAGACAGTCAGGAAGAGCATCTGGTCATTCCTTTCAATGCGGTGCTGCATGACATTCACGGCGGCCAGTGGGTCTATGTTCAAACCGCTGAGCATGTTTATACGCGAAAGCGCATTCAGGTCGCCCGCATCGCTGGCTCTGATGCGGTGCTTGCCAGCGGTCCTGCTGCCGGCAGCAAAATTGTGACGGATGGCTCAGCGGAGCTGTTTGGCACAGAATTCATGACGGGGAAATAACGGCCATGCTGAACTCCATCGTCTCCTGGGCGCTGAATATGCGCGTGCTCGTCGTCGCTGCCGCGCTGGCGCTGCTGCTGGTCGGCATTAATGCGACGAAAAATGCGCCGCTGGATGTGTTTCCTGAATTCGCGCCGCCACTGGTCGAGGTGCAGACTGAGGCACCGGGACTTTCCACGGAGGAAGTCGATGCCTTGGTCACGGTACCGCTGGAGAACTCGCTTAACGGCCTGCCGTTTCTCAAGACGCTGCGGTCCAAGTCCGTGCTGGGTCTGTCCTCGGTGGTGATGATCTTTGATACAGGCACGGACATCCTCAAGGCACGGCAGCTCGTGCAGGAAAGACTGAATCTCGCGCAGAATCGGCTGCCAGCCGTGGTGAAACCGCCCGTGCTCATGTCGCCGTATTCGTCGTTGAGCCGTGTGCTGAAAGTGGGGCTGACGTCGAAAACGCTGTCGCAGATGGAGCTGAGCGAACTTTCGCGCTGGACGATTCGGCCGCGCCTCATGTCCGTCCGTGGAGTGGCCAACGTCGCGATCTGGGGACAGCGCGACAAGCAGTTTCAGGTGCTCGTGGATCCCCAGCGCCTGCGCGCGGCAGGCGTGACGCTGGATGCGATCACCAAGGCCGCTGGCGATGCGGCGGTGATCAGCGCAGGCGGATTCATCGACACTCCCAATCAGCGGCTCAGCGTGGCGCAGCTTGCCTTGATCGTCACGCCGGAGGATCTGGCGCGCACGGTGGTGGAGTTTCGCAATGGCGCGCCAATCCGTCTTGGTGATGTCGCCGAGGTGAAGATCGGCAACCCGGCCCCGATTGGGAATGGAGTCATCAATGATGGTCCGGGCATCCTGCTCATTGTCGAAAAGCAGCCATGGGGCAACACTCTCGATGTCACGCATGGTGTCGAAAAGATGCTGGAGGAGCTGAAACCCGGCCTTCTTGGGGTGGACATGGACAGCACCATCTTCCGGCCCGCCACCTTCATTCAGCTTTCCATGGATCATCTCAGCGAGGCGCTGTGGCTCGGCTGCTTGCTGGTCGTCGTCGTGCTCGCGTTGTTCCTTGGCGACTGGCGTACCACGGTCATCAGCCTCACGGCCATCCCGCTTTCGCTGGCCATTGCACTGCTCTTTCTGTCATGGCGCGGTGAAACGATCAACACCATGATTCTCGCGGGGCTCATCATCGCGCTCGGCGAAGTGGTGGATGATGCGATCATTGATGTGGAAAACATCCTGCGCCGTCTGCGGCAAAACGCCGGGCTTGCAGAGCCAAAGTCAAAGTTGCGGGTGGTGCTCGAAGCTTCGCTGGAGGTTCGCAGCGCAGTGGTGTACGCCAGCGTCATCATCGTGCTGGTGTTTATTCCGGTGTTCTTCCTGCCCGGACTTGCGGGCACTTTTTTCAAACCGCTGGCGCTGTCCTACATTCTTGCCATCAGCGCATCGCTAGTTGTGGCGCTGACAGTCACACCCGCGTTGAGTTTGATGCTGCTGCGAGTCAAGGATGGTCAGCATCGTGATGCCTTCGTCGCCCGTGGACTCAAGGCTGCCTACCGTGCTGTGCTGCCGGTGTTTGCGCGCAGTCCCTGGCTGGCGCTGCTGATTCTCGCGGGTGCTTTTGCCTTCACGGGATTTATCTGGCACACCCAGCTCAAGGAGGAGTTTCTGCCGAACTTCAAGGAGCGTGACTTCCTCATGCATTGGCTGGAAAAGCCGAACACTTCAGTGGAAGCAAGCACGCGCATCACCATTGCCGCCAGCAAGGATCTGCGCGCGATTCCCGGCGTGCGGAATCTTGGCGCGCACATTGGTCGTGCGGAGGTGGCGGATGAAGTGGTGGGCCCGGACTTCACGGAGCTGTGGATCAGCCTTGATCCCAATGTGGATTACGATGAAACGATTCACAAAGCGCAGGCAGTGGTGGATGGCTATCCAGGTCTCACGCGTGACCTGCTCACCTTTCTGCGGGAGCGTGTGAAGGAAGTGCTCACGGGGGCCAGCGCCAGCATCGTCGTGCGCATTTTCGGCTCCGATCTCGATGTGCTGCGAGATCGAGCAGCGGCTGTCGGAGCGACTTTGAAGGATGTTCCCGGTGTGAGTGCCTTGAAGGTGGAATCACTCACCTTAGTGCCCCAGATTACAGTCAAGCTGCGGCCTGAGTCAGCCGCACTGCACGGACTCACAGCAGGCAAAGTGCGCCAGGCAGTGACCACGCTCATCAGCGGGCGGAAAGTGGGCGAAGTGTACCAGGATCAGCGCGTGCATGATGTCACGGTCTGGAGCCTGCCTGCGGTGCGTGCTGACTACACCACGCTGCGTGAACTCCTCATCGAAACGCCTGCCGGCGGGCATGTACGCCTCGAGGATGTGGCGGATCTTGCCATCGTGCCGACGCCGAACGCGATTAAACGCGAAGGAGCCTCCCGCCGCATCGACGTGACCTGCAATGTCACCGGTCGCGCGCTTGGGGAAGTCGCCCGCGAGATTGAAGAGCGTGTGAGCAAAGTGCAGTTTCCTGCTGGGTATCATCCTGAAATTCTCGGCGAATGGGCAGAGCGCCAGTCCGCGCAGAGCCGCCTCGGCTGGCTCGCTCTGGCTTCATTCGCTGGCATTCTCGTGCTGCTGCTTGCTGACTTTCAGTCGCCACGGCTGGTCGTTTTGATCGCATTTACGCTGCCTTTTGCACTTATCGGAGGTGTCATGGCGGCGTGGCTGGGAGGTGGCATTCTTTCACTCGGATCGCTGGTTGGTTTTGTCACGGTGCTTGGCATCGCTGCGCGCAATGGCATTCTGCTTGTCAGTCATTACCGACATTTGCAGACCGACGAAGGTCGCACCTTTGGTCTGGATCTGGTTTTGGAGGGCAGTGCTGAGCGCCTCGTTCCCATCCTTATGACCGCCTCCACCGCCGCGCTCGCGCTGCTGCCTCTTGTCCTCAAAGGCAATGTGCCGGGCAATGAAATCGAGCGGCCGATGGCGCTCGTTATTCTCGGTGGACTCGTGACCAGCACATTGCTGAATTTGTTTCTTCTGCCAGCCTTGTATGTACGGTTTGGCAAAGTGTCGGACAGTGTGAAATAAACAGCATGAGTGATCCAAAGCCCAAAACTCTTCGCCCACGCTTACCAGCCACCGTTTGGGCGCTGGGATGGGTGAGCTTTTTCACCGATGTCTCCACCGAGATGGTGTACCCGCTGCTGCCGGTCTTTCTCACCACGGTGCTGGGGGCCAGCATGGCGTTTGTGGGATTGGTGGAGGGCATCGCAGAGTCCACAGCAAGCCTGCTGAAAATCGCCAGCGGCTGGTGGTCTGACCGGGTGCGAAAGCGCAAGCCGCTCATGATCGCAGGATATGGCCTTAGTGCGCTTACCCGGCCTTTGATTGCCATTGCCGCCACGGGGGCGCAGGTGCTTGGCGCACGCTTTATCGACCGTATTGGTAAAGGCATCCGAACTTCGCCGCGCGATGCCTTGCTGGCCGCCTCTGTGCCAGCGGAGCAGCGTGGAGCGGCCTTTGGTGTGCAGCGTGCCATGGACAATGCGGGAGCTGTGTTCGGCCCATTGATTGCCTGGGTCATGCTGCAGTGGTTCACGAGTGATTACCGGGTGCTGTTTTGGATCGCCGTGATCCCCATGGTTGGGGCGATGGCTTGCCTGATCTTTGGCGCACGGGATCAGCTGCTTCCCGCAGCACCTGCTGTCGACAAATCCGTGGTTCCTTTCAATGTCACGCCCGCCTTCAAGAGCTATCTCGGCGCAGTGCTGCTGTTCACGCTGGGAAATTCGAGCGATGCTTTCTTGCTGCTGCGAGCGCAGGCGGTGGGCATTCCGGTCAGCAGTCTGCCGCTGCTGTGGCTGGCGCTCAGCTTGGTAAAATCTTTGAGCAGCTATCCTGCGGGCGTGCTGAGTGACCGCATCGGCCGCCGTGGACTCATCATCGGTGGCTGGTGCGTGTATGCGCTGGTGTATGTGGGCTTTGGCCTCGCGAATCAACCCTGGCACATCTGGGCCTTGTTTGTCGCCTATGGTCTCTTCTACGGCATGACGGAATCAACGGAGCGTGCGCTGGTGGCCGATTTTTATCCGGACGCCCAGCGTGGTCGCGCATTTGGCAGCTTCAATTTCATCACCGGTATCGGTGCTTTGCCTGCCAGCCTGCTCATGGGCTGGCTGTGGACGGCATATGGACCTCTCGTTGCCTTTGGCACGGGTGGTGGGCTCGCCTTGTGCGCCGTGGTTTGGTTTGGGCTCAAAGTCCCGCACGTTCGATAAAAACAAAGCGGCGTCTGGATCACAGACGCCGCCCGTGTGGATGCCACGCACCAGCTTAGTGGATCGAGCAGTGATGCAGAGTGCCGCCGCAGGTCTTGCAGGTGTGGGTAGGCAGTTCGCCCTTCTTGCCCCAGGCGACGAGCTTGGTCTCGCAGTCCGGGCAGCTCATGTGGCTGGAGGAGTGGAGGGTGATGATGCCTTTGTCACCAGGAGCTGAAGTGACCGAGGGGGATTTGAACGTGACGGTGTGGCACTTGCTGCAGGTCACAGCGCTGGTAGGACAGCAGCTGGCGTGCTTGGCAGCAGTGGCCTGACAGGAGACGAGAGCCAAGGCGCTGACTGCCATGATTCCGATGATGATGGATTTGATGAGTTTCGTTTTCATGTTGTGGTAGTGTTGAGTGTTGAAGAAGCATCTGCTTCAACGACGACAAACCCCGTTGCTTCGGCAAACCCTTGTAATGCGCAAAGCTCGCGCAGTGCATGACAAGGCAGACTCAGTCCGTCTGGGAACCGCCGAGTGAGGAGCGCAAAATATGACGTGCGCGGTAGATGCGTGTTTCAACCGCCTTGGAGGTGCAGCCCACGGCGGCGGCGATCTCTGCATAGCTCATGTCCTGGTAAGTGAAGAGCAGCATGGCCTCGCGCAGATCGTCAGGCAGCGCTGCGAGTGCAGCTTCGACGCGCTGCAACTGCTCGCTGTGTACCATCTGCTCATCCGGGCCGGGCTGGGTCTCCACGCTCTCAGGCACATGATCGTCTTCGTTGTCGATGGAAACCGTGGGATGCCGCTGCCTCCAGCGCGCATGGTTGCGCGCGAGATTGGCGGCAATGCGGAAGAGATAGGTCGGAAACGGCGCGGAGGGATGATAGCGCGCGCGGCTTTGATACAGCTTCACAAAGGTCTCCTGCGTGAGGTCGGTGGCCGAGGCGGTATTGCCCGTCATGCGCAGGAGAAACGCGGCCACCTTGTTCTTCCAGCGTTCCATCAGGCTGTTCAGCGCCAGATCATCACCTGCGGCGAGTCGCTGCATGGCGGCAATGTCGGCGTCGGGAGGCGTATCGGACATGCAGATGACTCAGTGGGATGAATGGACTGACCCCAGCACATGGGGCAGCACGATCTTCAGGTACTTGTCCGCCTGTTCCGGCGCCATGCAGTCGGCTGTCTCATAGACATGCTGCAGCATCGCCTGCTGGCACTCCTGAGTGAGATCGGCGCGCTCATGCATGAGTTTCGTGACATCGGCCGTCACTACTCGGCTTCGAGAGGCAGCCTCCTGCAGTGCATGGTCTGAATGCTGGATGCGCATGCACAACTCCGCACATTTCGGCTGATAGGCCAGATGCAGTGCCTGCACCTTTTCAAATTGCGGGTCGGTGAGATGCAGTGAGACGCGCAGCCACTGGAGTTCGGGCAGCAGGCTGCCGTTTTCGACTGGCATCTGCGCCGTCTGCACGCAGTCGCATGGACGCAGCATCCGCCGCGAGCCAAAGAACATGCCAACGCCGAGGATGACAGCAACGATGAGGATGATCAGTCCGCGCTTCATGGCGACACCTCGTGGTCCATTTGCAGGAAGGGATTGATCGATTCCACATAGGCCAGCTCACCCCTCGCCGGGAAGGAATCGCGCTGTTGGATCAAGCCAAACCCGCCTCCTATCAGCATGCAGACGGCGATGGTGGCAAAAGCAGGCGCAGGCCGGGCGAGCGTGCCCAGCCAGGCCTGCCAGAGCTGAGACAGGGCTGTGCGGAGAGAGGTGGCTTCGGCGGCCTCAATGCGTGCCCAGACTTCCCGGGTGAAAGAACTGGGCAGTGAAACGGGTGCGGGAGATTCGCGGAGGAGCTGATGAAGCTGGTCGTCGTTCATGGAATCAAGAATGTTATCATGACTAACACCCAGGTCCGCCCAAACCCTTGCGGAAAATGCACAAATTTTGTGGCGGATTGCGAATGATAAGAATTACCGAGGGTTTCGGTCCGATGTGGTGTTTATCGGTTTGAATGCACACCCGTTTTTCCATCCTCACCTGCCTCAGTTTGCTGACTGGAGCGCTGCCGTCTGCCATGGCGGCCACGGTGGAGTATGATCTGGAAATCGCGGAGCAGGTGCTGTCTCCAGCTGGCAAAGCCGTGAAGGCGCTGACCATCAACGGTACGATGCCTGGACCGACGCTCCGATTCCGTGAGGGCGACACGGCGGTCATTCATGTGCACAACCTGCTGAAGCATGAGGAAACCTCCACCCACTGGCACGGCCTGCTGCTGCCAAATGAACAGGATGGCGTGCCCTATGTGACCACGCCGCCAATCAAGGCCGGGCAGACGCACACCTTCACCTTCCCACTGCGGCATGCAGGCACCTACTGGTTTCATTCGCACACCGGATTGCAGGAGCAGCGGGGTGTGTATGGCAGCATCGTGGTGCTGCCACGCGGCGGCGAAGCCGAGCATGCAGATGTGGATCAGGTGATGGTCCTGTCCGATTGGATCAACGAAAATCCGCATGAGGTGCTGCGCAGCCTCAAGCGTGGCACGAACTGGTATCCGGTGAAAAAGGGCACGGCACAGAGCATCACGGGAGCCATGAAAAAGGGCATGCTGAAGGATTACCTGGCGCGCGAGCGCTCGCGCATGCCGCCGATGGACATCTCGGATGTGGCCTATGATGCGTTTCTCATCAATGGTGTCCGTCAATTCAACGTTCCTGACAAGGCTGGGCAAACCGTGCGACTGCGCTTCATCAATGCCGGGGCGGCCACGTATTTTTATCTGGAGTCAGCCACCGGTCCACTGACCATTGTCGCTGCAGACGGCACTTCAGTGCAGCCCGTGAAAGTGCAGCGTCTGCTCATGGGCATCGCCGAAACGTATGACGTGCTGCTTACCGTCCCGGCGAGCGGTCGTTGGGAGCTGCGTGCCACGGCGCAGGATGGCTCCGGCAGCAGCAGCGCCTTCTTTGGCAGCGGCGCTGAACATCCCGCTCCCACAGTGCCAAAACCCAATCTCTACAGCATGGATGACATGCTTATGGCCGCGCTGGATGACATGGATGCCGACAGCACGGCGGAGCAACCACCGCGGCCCATGGCACCATACCGCCAGCTGCGCGCCGTGAAGCCCACCACGCTGCCTGCCGGCCTGCCAGTTCGCGAGCTGACGCTGCGCCTCACAGGTGACATGCAGCGCTACATCTGGTCCTTCAATGGCAAGACCATTGATGAGGACGGTGTCATCCCCGTGAAGCGCGGTGAAATCCTCCGCATGGAACTCGTGAACGACACGATGATGCACCACCCGATCCATCTGCACGGGCATTTCTTCCGCCTGCTCAATGGCCAGGGGGCGTGGTCGCCACTGAAGCACACTGTCGATGTGCCACCCATGGGCCGACGCACCATCGAGTTTGAGGCCAATGAGCAGGGCGACTGGATGTTCCACTGCCACATCCTCTATCACATGATGGAGGGAATGGCCCGCATCGTCAGTTATCAGAAGGAAACGCCGCAGCTGGGAGCTCCATCCCATCTCATGCCGCACATGCCTGCCATGGGAGAGCACGCCATGCCCATGCTCTACCCGTTTGCGGACTTCAATGTGCTCTCCCAGCTCTCTGACGGCACCGCAACTCTGATGAGCGGTCGCAATGCCCTGCGCATTCCATGGGAGATCGGCCTCAATCATTCACAGCACAAAACCGAATACGAAATCGACCTCCTCTACGAGCGCTACATCAATCCCAACTTCGGCGTCTTCACCGGCGCACGCCTGACCAACATTTCCGGCACCGAGAACCGTGCACTCGCCGGCTTCTGGTATCGGCTGCCCTATCTTTTCGTACTTACCGCCAACGTGGGCAGTGCCGGTGATTTCCGTTTCAACATTGGCAGAACCTTTCAGATCACCCCGCGCTTCAGTGTCAATGCCCGTGCTCAGTATGACACGCAGCAGATATGGGAGCTCGCCTTTGGCGCGGAATACATGCTCACCAAGCGCCTGTCCCTCTCCACCGCCTACCATACTGATTATGGTTTCGGTGCCGGTCTTGGCTTCCGGTTTTAAGCCACCCTTCAAAACAAAAAACACACCCATGAAAACCAAACTCGCCATTCTTCTCCTGCTCACCTCCTTCGGCCTGCAGGCCGCTCCTGGAACAAAACCCTACCCACTCAAGACCTGCCTCGTCAGCGGCAACACACTCGGATCCATGGGCGATCCTGTGACGAAGATCTACAACGGGCAGGAGATCAAATTCTGCTGCAAACCCTGCGTGAAGAAGTTTGAAGCCAATCAGGCCAAATATCTGGCCAAACTTTCCCGTTAATCCATCCGTACCACATCACCATGAAAGTCATCCTCGGTCTCCTCTTCCTTTTCAGCCTCAGCCTCAGCTTCCTTCATGCCGCCGATGGCAAGGCTCCTGAAGGCATCCCTGCCTCCTACCCCCTCAAAACCTGCGCCGTCTCTGGCGAAGCTTTCGGTGGCGAGATGGGCAAGCCGGTCAAAGTCACCCACGAAGGCACGGACGTGTATCTCTGCTGCAAATCCTGCCTCAAGGACTTCAAGGCCGATCCCGCCAAATATGTGAAGATGGTCAAGGACGCTGCCGCGAAGAAGTAACCGGCAGCACCTTAGGCCAGTCTTTGGCACACCCATTCGCCGATGCCGCGTGCGTCCTGTTCGGACACGCTGGCATCGTTCTGGTATTCCTCAGCGCTGAATTCGCCGCGCGGCGCGATGCGTCCGCCTTTCCAGACGTGAGCACCGGAAGGATATGGGCCGACTTTGCGCGGATCACTCCAGGTATGGATGCCGAGCGTCTGCGGATTGACCGCTGCAGCGATGTGCATGGGGCCGCTGTCCACGCTGATGCAAAACATTGCCTGCCGCATGATCCAGATCAGCTCGGGCAGGGAGGTGCGCTGGCTCCAGTCATGAATATGGCTTCCGGTTGGGCGGGTCGGGTCGGATGTTATGCCGACGAGGACGACGGGATGCGGAGCCAAAGCATCGCAAAGCGCCTGCAGGGAGGAATTGGAGAGAGATTTGCCCTCCCCACGTGACCAGGGATGCACGGCGATGAAATTCGGCAGCACCTCAGGCCAGCCAGCGGGCGCAGCGCCGGGAGTGAGCTCAAAGGCGATGTCCTCTGGCTCGATGCGGATGCCCAAGGCACGCGGCAGCTCCAGATAGCGGTCCACCGCATGGGCTCCGGCATTCACTGGCACCGTGTGGTTGTAAAAGAAGCGGGAGCCTTCGCGGGCATCCGAGAGGCCGATGACGGTTTGCGATCCACGCCAGCTGCTGACCACTCCACTGCGCAGAAGGCCCTGGAAATCGAGCACGATCTCGGGCTCCTCACGTGGCAGTGTCATCCAGGTGCGCCGCCAGTTCCAGAAGCGCGCCAGACCGGTCAGACCGCGAAAAGTTTTGCGAGGGAAGGGGATCACTTCATCGAGCAGCGGGCTGCCCTGCAGGATCGGCGTCCATTCGGTGTTGGCGAGCCAGCGGATTTTCAGCTGCGGATGCGCATCCCGCAGCGCTTTCACGGCAGGCAGCGTGTGGACGATGTCGCCCAAGGAACTCGGCTTGACGATGAGCGCGGAGCGGAAATCGCGCAGGCTGGGAAGCTGGCGCGTGGCGGCGCTCATTTGCCCAAGGCAAGACGGTCGGCCAGCAGAGAGGGAAGACCAGCGGCACGGATTTTACCCTGCGCGGTTTCGATGTCGTATTCCAGCCGGCGGATCGAAATCGTCTGCGCCTGCACGTCGTAGATGGCGTAGGCGGCACGCCAGTCGCCGTCACGGGGCTGGCCGACACTGCCCACATTGACGAAGTATTTCACACCGCGCTGCAGCATGACGTCGGTGCCACGGGCGGCACGCACAGCGTCGTCTTTTTCAAAGATGCGGGGCACATGCGTGTGGCCGTAGAAACAGACCTGCGTGAACTGGTAGCTGAAGCTGGCCATCGCATCAAAGCGGTTGGTCACGTAGCCCCAGTTGCCGGGAGAATCGAGAGTGGCATGGACGATGGTGAAGTCGCGCACCTGGCGCACCAGCTTCAGATCCCGCAGCCACTGGCGCTGCTCTTCGCTGAGCTGTTCACGCGTCCACAGCAGGGCGTTCTGGGCCAGGGGGTTCAATTCTTCGAGGGAGCTCTCGCTGGCGGCCCCTTCATCGTGATTGCCGCGCACCACCGGGCAGCCGAGATCCCGCACTGCCTGCAGGCATTCCACCGGGTTGGCTGCGTAGCCGACGATGTCGCCGAGGCAGACGTAATTGGCACAACCCTGTTCCTGAGCGTCCCACAGAACGGTCTGCAGGGCTTCAAGATTGGCGTGGATGTCTCCGAAAATGGCGAATTTCATCGTCTAAGGTTGGCGGCGATTACTGCACCTTCGGGACATGAGCAGGGAAATCAAGCATTTCAGTATCAGAAACCTACCGTGAGGAGGGGAAGCGGGTGTTCGCGCCCTGGCCAGAAAAGCAAACGGGGCGGATCACCCGATCCGCCCCGTCGCTTGATAGAGTCCAACAGCCAGAAGGAACCACTATTTGAAAGTTTTGACTGAACCGTCTCCGTTTCGTTGTCTGCGGGTAGTCTTCCACAGATCGAAAACGATGCGTCAGGCGCTCGTAAATGAGTTGTAAGGAGGATGTGAAAACACCTTGGGGGTGCTGTTATTTCACGTCTGCCAGTCTTTCGTAATAGCGAAATTCCAAGCCTTCCGATTGACCCACGATTTCCTTGAGTTGGAAAAGATGTTCGAAGGGGGGCAGTAGAACATCGCCCTCGTAGGGTTCGGCGATCCAGGTCAGATACAGTCCATCACACTGGGGTAGAAGTTCCTCGAACACGCGTGCCCCGCCGATGACAAAGACGGTTTCGGCTTCACTGCACACCTGCGGCAGTTCGGCGGCGCTCCGAATGACGGTGAGCCCTTCGCGTGGTGCCATCGTGTGGCTTAAAACAATGTTCTGGCGTCCCGGCAGCGGCCTGCCGATGGAGTCATACGTCGCACGCCCCATGAGGATGGGGTGGCCGAGTGTCGTTCGCTTGAAAAACTTCAAATCCTCCGGGAAATGCCACGGCAGCTTGCCCTCGCGTCCGATGACGCGGTTGCTGGACATGGCGACTATGGCAATGAGGCGCGGCATGGCCGGAAGTTACCAGAGATCGATCGGCTGATGCGGTTCAGGGCGGATAATTTCCGTCCCGGGGATGGTTTCCGTGAAGCGGCGGGTGAACCACATCTGCGCAGGCTCTTCGCCGTGGACGAGCAGGAGCTTCTTGGGCTTCACCTTCTCGATGTATTCGGCGATCTGCTCACGTGAAGCGTGGGCGCTGAGGTCAAAGCTCTCGATGCGAGCGTTCAGTGCCACGGCAGGCATGTCCTTGGCGAGTTTGATCATCGTGCCGGGGGTGGCATTGCGGATCTTGTAGCCGGGGGAATCGGGGTCGGTGTAGCCGACGAAGCAGACGGTGTTGCGCGGATTATCGAGGAATTTCTGCGCGAAGGTGTTGGAGACGGTGTGCTCCGTCATCATGCCGCTGGAAAGCGCGTAGAGGGAGCGCGGGCTGGAAACGATTTCCTGCCGTTTCTTGCTCTTGCGTGGTACGAGCATCTTCATGTCGTCCAGCAGGCGAAAGCCAGGATAGCTGCGGCGGCTGCGGGAGGCGTAGTGATCATAGAGCACGGTGATCTTGGTGCTCAGACCGCCGATGTAGAGCGGCATCTCAGGGATGAGGCCTTCCTGATGCAGTTCGTGCAGCATCAGCATGACCTCCTGCGTCTTGCCGAGGGCAAAAACGGGGATCATGACGGCGCCACCGGCTTCATGCGTTTCGCGGATCACTCCGGCGAGACGTTCTTTTTCACTCTTGCGGGAAAAGCCTTCCGGGCGTGCATAATCGCCACGCGTCGTCTCGGCGATCATCACGTCGATGCCGCTGGTGGGGAAGTCGGCGGCGCGGCAGATCGTCTGCGCCTCGAAATTCACGTCACCCGTATAGAACAACGTGTTGCTGCCTTCACGGACCAGGACGCCCGTGGAACCGAGGATGTGACCGGCGTCGAACATCGTGGCCTCCAGATTGGTGTCCGGAATTTCAAACGGGCGGTCGATGTCGCGGTAGATCCATTGGGCGCGGATGTCATCCAGTTCGCGGTGGGTGAAAAGGGGGTATTCCGTGATGCTTTCCTCCTCGCGCTGCTTCGTCATCACGTTGACAGAGTTGTGCAACATCGCTGACGCCAGCTCGCCGGTGATTTCGGTCATCAGCACCGGGGTGTTTGGCTGCTTGCGCTGCAGCACGGGCATGGAGCCGATGTGATCGTGATGCGCATGCGTGATGATCACTGCGTTGGCCGACTTGTGCGGCAGCGGTGCGAAATCCGGCAGGGCTTCGTAGCCTGCGCGTTTCGGGTGCATGCCGGCATCCAGCACGACGCGAGAATCTCCGGCTTCGAGGAGGTAGGAATTGGCGCCGATCTCACGCCGGCGGGTCAGGTTGCGAAAACGCATGCTATATTGTTTTGGGGGAGGGGAGGCCGACACTAGGGGCTTGCCAGTGTTCCACAAGGGCTAATTGAGGGGGGCGCCCCCATTGGCCCGCATGGAGGGTGCCTGCTATCCGGTTGCCGTCCGGCGTTCTTGTTTCACCTTTTGGCATCATGCGCACCCATCTGAAACGACTGCCGCTGAAGCCTGGGATTCTGGTTTGCCTGTGTCTGGTGGCGGGGGCGCTCCAATCTGCGGACCGCATCTGGAAGGATGCCAGCGGCCAGAATGAGATCCGGGCAGAACTGGTCCGTCGCACGGGCGACAATATCCTGCTTAAACGTGAAGACGGGACTGTGGTCACAGTGCCACTTTCGAGTTTAAGCCAGCAGGACCAGGATTTTATCGTCGGGACTCGATTGCCAGATTTTGTCACACCTGCTGAGACGGGTGTCTTGGTTGGAGAGCAGGAAGAAATAAAAATAGATCTCCCCAAGCCACTGTTCATCGCCCCCCCTGTGCTGGATCTTCCCAATGTTGAGATAACCGACCCCTCGAAGTGGATCAAGAGTTTCAAGGCTCTCAAAGGGACCGTGAACGTCGCGAAGGGAAAAAAGGTCACTGCCTCGGACGCAGCTCCCATCATCGGTGATCTCACGCTGATCACGGATGGTGATGCCGACGGCTCCGATGGGAGCTTCGTCGAACTCATGCCTGGGAAGCAGTGGGTGCAGATCGATCTCGAAGCCACTCACACACTGCAAAAAGTCGCGGTATGGCATTATCACAAGGCAGCGCATGCCTACCTAGATGTGGTCATTCAGGTGTCGGACGATCCCGAGTTCAGAACCGGTGTCACCACCCTGTGGAATTCCGATCATGACAACACTTCCGGCCTAGGAAAGGGCAAAGACCCCTCCTACATTGAGACCAACTATGGCCGCATCATTGAAGGCAAGGCCGCCAAGGCTCGTTACGTCCGCCTATGGAGCAATGGCAACTCGGCCAACGAGATGAACCACTACATCGAGGTGCAGGTCTTTGCCGTCCCAGTCAAAAAGGCAGTCAGGTAAGAGTCTGCTTCCTGCGGCCGGCGATTCGCGCAAACACCGTCGATACGGCGATCAGAGCAGCGGGAATCGTCGGCGGACACCAGATCAAACTGGACTGAAAGGCGAGAAAGCAGACGACCAGCGCGGCGAAGATGCACAGCGTGCCACGCAGGATGGCTTTGCTGCGTGGGACAAACAACACCAGCCAAAGCCCAGTCAGTCCGGCGGCACTCCAGATGATCCATTGGGCCCAGGCAGGCAGCAGTCGCAGACGTGGCAGGGCGAGGACCTGGGCGAGCGCCTGGGCATGCAGGCGTGCCAGTCCGCTTTGCGCGTCATCATCGGTTCCAATGACGATCACCTTGTCACCTGAGAGATTCGCCTTGTCCTGCGGAGAAAGGGCATCGGCCAGTTCCGACGTCATCAAATGGAGCACATCCACCTCGTGGACGGGTTGTTTCGTGTTGATGATGAATTCACCGGCTGCCGAAAGCGGCACAAAAGCACCATTGGAGAGGTAAGCACCCGCTCCAGGACCCAGCAGCAGGCGCTGAGTGGCATACGGCGTCTGGGTGAAACGTGCCAGAGTCTGGGCCAGGACGGTTGGCAGCAGATGGCCGCTCTCCTGCATGGCATAAGCCAGTTTGCGGGTGTTCTTTGCATCAAATGGCAGGGCGATGCCGATCTCTGCCTGTCGGCGGAGCAGGTCGTCCGGGGCAGCAATCAAGGCCCCTAAAGGCGGAACGGATCCAATGTCCCCCTGCACCTTTTGAAAGGGTGGCAGAGAGCTTTCGAGGCCGCCGAGAAATGCGGGTGCTTCACGGCTGGCTGCCAACTGGGCCTCAACGCCCAGAACCGTGCTCGGAAAGGGCACCAAGGCCTGCGCTGCCTCATTCACAAACTCGGGCGAAGGACGGCCCCAAAACAGTGTTTCGGGTATCACCACCACGGCCGGATTGTACGCCTGCAAGCCCTTCAGGACCATCTGCCAGTCCAGCGGGCGCGGGGGCCAGCCTGCATATTCCGACTTGTCAGCCACACGCATTTTCACCAGCACAACCGGAGAAGAGGAAACCGCATGATCATCGGCCGCGACAAAACGATCCCGCGCGTTTGCGACGAGAAAGTCGAGGAACAACTCGTCCACACGCTGGAACCGCCCCGCCTGATGCTCACGATCCAACCAGCAGCCGAGGCTGCCGAGGAGGAGAATGAGGATCAGGGCACGGATCATGGCAGGCAGAGCCCGGCGGATCTTACCCGGTTAAGGGGCTGGCGTCTCGGCCGGAGCCGGGATGTCAGTGGTTTCGCGCTTGTCGGCGGCAAACTTGAGGCGCTTGTGCTCGTCGTCAAAGGAGACCTTGACGATGTCGCCTTCGCGGATGTCTCCGCGCAGGAGATGCTCGGCCAGCGGGTCTTCGATGTTTTTCTCCACGGCACGGCGCATCGGACGCGCACCATACTGCGGATCAAAACCCTCCTTCATGAGGAACTCGCGGGCGCTGTCGTCCAGGGTGATGTGGATGTTCTTCTTCTTGAGGCGGACAACCACTTTGCTGACTTCGAGATCGACGATCTTGTTGAGCTGCTCCTTCTCGAGCATGCGGAAGATGACGATGTCGTCGAGGCGGTTGAGAAACTCAGGCTTGAAGAACTTCTTCGCGGCTTCGGTGATCTTGCCTTTGATGCCGACGTTGTCTGCGGCGTCTTCCTGCATGGCCATGAAGCCCAGGCTGGTCTGGCGTTTGATCTGCTCCGCACCGATGTTGGAGGTGAGGATGACGATGGTGTTCCGGAAGTCGATCTTGCGGCCAAAGTTGTCGGTAACCTGGCCTTCTTCGAGAATCTGAAGCAGGAGGTGCATGACATCCGGGTGCGCTTTTTCGACTTCGTCGAACAAGATCACGGAGTAAGGGCGACGGCGCACGGCTTCGGAAAGCTGGCCGCCTTCTTCATAACCGACGTATCCCGGAGGCGCACCGATCAGACGGCTGGCGGTGTGCTTCTCCATGTACTCGGACATGTCGATCTGGATCAGCGACTCGGCGGTGCCAAACATGAATTCGGCGAGGTTCTTCGCGAGGAAGGTCTTGCCGACACCGGTCGGGCCGAGGAAGAGGAAGGAGCCGATCGGGCGGCGTGGATCCTTCAGGTCGGCACGGGAGCGGCGCAGGGCCTTGCTGATGGCGATGACGGCTTCGTCCTGCCCGATGACCTTGCCCTTGAGCTCGGTTTCCATCTTGAGCAGCTTCTCGGCTTCAGCCTGTTCCATGCGCTGAAGAGGAACGCCGGTCCACTTGGACACGACGGACATGATGTCCTCTTCGGTGACGTCAACGATGCGCTCCTGATTGTTGGTGCGCCAGGCTTCCAGCACGTCATCAAAACGCTTCTTCGCGTTCTTCTCACGGTCACGGAGGCTCGCAGCTTTTTCGAAGTCCTGCTCCTTGATGGAACCTTCCTTCTCGACGCGGATCTCTTCAATCTCGCCTTCGATCACCTTGAGTTCGGGCGGACGGGTCATGGCGGCGATGCGGGCCTTGGAGCCGGCTTCGTCCATGATGTCGATGGCCTTGTCAGGCAGGAAACGGGAGGGCAGGTAGCGTGAGCTGAGATTCACGGCGGCCTTTAGCGCGTCTTCGCTGTACTTCGCCTTGTGGTGAAGCTCATATTTGCCACGCAGGCCAAAGAGAATGCGGATGGCGTCCTCGACGGAGGGTTCCTCGATCTTCACGCTCTGGAAGCGGCGTTCCAGCGCGGAGTCCTTCTCGATGTACTTGCGGTATTCATTCAGCGTGGTGGCACCGACGCATTGCAGTTCCCCACGGCTGAGCGCGGGTTTGATGATGTTGCTGGCGTCCATCGCGCCTTCAGCGCCGCCGGCACCCACGATGGTGTGCAGTTCGTCGATGAAGAGAATGACGTTCTTGTTGCGGCGGATTTCATCCATCACCGCCTTGATGCGCTCTTCAAACTGGCCGCGATACTTCGTGCCAGCGACCATGAGTGCGAGATCGAGGGTGATCACTTTCTTGTCGCGCAAGATTTCAGGAACGTTGCCGGCGGCAATTTCCTGGGCCAAGCCTTCGACGATAGCGGTCTTGCCGACGCCAGCTTCACCGATGAGCACCGGGTTGTTCTTGGTGCGGCGGCAAAGGATCTGGATGACGCGGGCGATTTCTTCCGAACGGCCGATGACGGGGTCCATTTCACCCTTGATGGCGAGCTCGGTGAGGTCGCGACCGAAGGCCTTGAGGGCCGGGGTCTTTTCGTTTTTCTTCTTGTCGCCGGAAGGCGTGTTGCCCGTTGGATTGACGGGTTCGCTTTCCTCCTCTTCCTCCTCGTTCTGGGAGGAGAAATTGGGATCAAGTTCCTTGAGGATCTCGCTGCGCGCCTTATCGAGGTTCACGTCGAGGTTGCGCAGCACCTGCGCGGCCACGCCTTCGCCTTCGCGGAGGAGGCCGAGCAGGATGTGCTCCGTGCCGACGTAGCTGTGGTTGAGCGCCTTGGCTTCCTTGGAGGCCAGAGCGAGCACCTTCTTCACCCTCGGGGTGTAGGGGATGTTGCCGACCATCTTGGTCTCAGGGCCGGAGCCGACCTGCTGCTCCACCTGCATGCGCACGGTCTCGAGGTCGAGGCCGAGCTTGGTCAAAACGTTGACTGCGACCCCCTGGCCGAGTTTGATCAGGCCAAGCAGGAGATGCTCCGTGCCGACGTAATTGTGGTTGAAACGGTCGGCTTCCTTGCGGGCAAGGGCCAGAACCTGTTGGGCGCGTGGAGTGAAATTATTCATCATTAGTAGGGGAGGTGGTGCCTCCATTGTTAGATTGTGATGGTGGAAAACTACCCGGGCCGTCGATGGATTGCAACCGCGTGCGGGTTAAATCAGCGCGCATGCTGTCACGCTCTTCAGGGGACAATTCACGCGCAGCATTGAGCTGCAGATGCGCAGGTTGAATTTCAAGCAGAAGCATGTCGATCAGGCTGCGGTCACAGTTCCCGACAAGGTCGAGGTCTGCACCGAGACGCAGCATGGAAAGCAGGTTCAGTGCCTCTTTGGAGGTAAGGATGTGCGCATACCTCAAAATGGCGAAGGCACGCCCGATCTGGTCTTGCAGCATCGTCTGGTGGTCCTCCTTGAGCTTGGCACGGGCCGTCACTTCAGAGCGGACCACGCCTTCGATGACCTTTTCGATCTGGGCGATGATTTCAGGCTCCGCTTCACCCAGCGTGTGCTGGTTGGAGATCTGGAAAAGGTTGCCCAGAGCTTCGGTGCCCTCGCCGTAGAGACCACGAACGGCCAGGCCGATCTTGCCAATGGCCTTGATCACCGGGTTGATCTGCTCGGTGAGCACCAGAGCCGGCAGATGCAGCATGACGGAGGCGCGCATGCCGGTGCCGAGATTGGTGGGGCAAGCGGTCAGGTAGCCGAGCTTGGGGTCAAACGCATACGGCAGCAGGCCTTCCAGCTCCGTGTCCACGCGGTCCACCACTTCAAAGGCGCTGGTGAGGTTCAGCCCCGGGCGGATGCCCTGGATGCGGAAGTGGTCCTCCTCATTGATCATGATGGAGATGCTCTGCTTGCGGTCCACGACCACGGCGCAGCCGGATGAGCGTGCCGCATGCTCACGGCTGACGAGGTGGCGCTCCACCAGCACCTGTTTGCGGATCTTGCTGAGCTCGGTGTAGTCCTCGCTGTAGCCGTCCCGCATTTCGGGCAGTTCTTCCACCACCGGGCGTGCACGCTCCAGCAGCTCAATGCGCTGGCGCTCCTGGCTGAAGCCGGGGAAGGGATAACCACGGAGGTTGCGTGCCAGACGCACGCGCGAGGTCATGACCACGTCGGAGTGCGGCCCCGCGCCTTTCATCCAGTCGGCGGGGTTCTTGATCAGTGTGGCAAAACGCATCATGAGATTACGAAGTTGGACGGTGCAATAGAGATACGCGTTGAAAGATGGGGAAGGATCATTCCAGCTGAGACATCCTTCATTTGGAAGCCTTGGGCTGGAGATTTTCGATCTCGGATTTCAACTTGGCGGCGTCCTCGTAGCGCTCCTCCTTCACGGCCAGGTCCAGCTCGGCGCGGAGTTTGGCAATATCCGGTGGCGGCACGGGAGGAGCCGGCACCGGGGCGGGTGGGGGCGCTTCCTTCAAGGCAGAGGCTCGCTGCCTTGGGAGTATCTGGGGGGCGACAGCGCTGAGGTGGCTCGGGCGCTTGCCCACATGCCGTGTTCCCTTGTGCATGTTGCGCAGCAGTCCATCCAGTCCATCTCGGAAGGCGGCATAACATTCCGGGCAGCCCATACGGCCGATCTTTTTAAGCTGGGAGGCCGTGAAGCCGCAGGCGTCGCACACGATTTCCATCGTGTCCGACTCCGTTCGGTGGGAGGGGCTCAGAAATGCCTCCGCCAGACCGAAGCCTGTTTCTTCGGTCACGCCTTTGGCCTTGGAGCAGGTCTCACACAGATTCACCGTGGTCATCTGACCGTTGATGATCTGGGTGAGGAACACGGTGGCCTCATTTTCGCAAACGTCGCATTTCATGGATTTAGTCGTGCATGCTATCATGCCACACAAGTGATACGAACGGCAGCACGTACTGGGTATGACAGGTATTCGCGCCCGTCAACCAATGCCCTGAGCTGTCAGCCATTCGTCCAGCTCCCTCTGAAGCTGCGAATGCTTCACAAAGCTGTAATGAAATGTCCGAAAACCCAGGCGTTTCGCGGTGGCGATGTTTGGCTCCAGATCGTCGATGTAAAACGTTCGCGCGGGGTCCAGATCCAGCTGCGCGGCGGTCTTGAGGAAGATCTCCTCGCCTGGCTTGGCGCAGCGGGCGGTGTGCGAATACACTCCATCTTGGAAATGCTGGAAAATCGCAAACTCGCGCAAGAAGTAGCCTTTGTGCAGCTCGTTGGTGTTGGAGAGCAGGTGCATCGGCAGCTTTCCCGCCAGCGCGGAGAGCGTCGCGTGCATGGGCTCGTTCTGAGCAAAGATTTCGCACCAGATGGCCGCAAATTCATCGGGCGAGCCACGAAACCCCGTCAGCGCCATGCCCTGCCTCACGAACTCCGCATCATCCATGTCCCCCACCTCATAGGGGCCTTTGATGTCATCGAACAATGTCAGCACCGTCTCCGCCGGATGGTCGCACTGCTGCGCCAGCCGCCGGGCGGCGATGCTGAAGTCGAAATCGATGAGGACTTTGCCGATGTCGGAAAGAATAACGGGCTGGGGCATGGCCTTCCTATGCACGCAGGTCTCGCGTGTGCCAGATGAATCCGTGGTGAGAATGACGGGGCGGATTACTTCATCAGCTCGGCGAGCTTTGGACCAATGGCGTCAGCCCAGATCTGATAGCCGGCAGGGGAGAGGTGAAGGAAGTCAGGCATGATCTCCTTGGTGAGGCTGCCGTCGGGCTGCATGAACTTGTCACCGATGTCGAGGAAGAAGACATTCTTGCCGTCGTCGAGTTTGGCGATGATGGCGTTCACCTGCTTCAGTTTGTCGCGGCCTGGATTCGGACTGGCTTTTTCACCACGTGGGAAAACCGCGAGCAGGAGGATCTTCGCCTGCGGCTGTTTGGCGCGGATGGTTTCGACAATGACAGTGACGCCTTTGGCGATGCCTTCAGCGGAATCTGAGCCAGAGTTGTTGGTGCCGATCATGAGCACCACGGCCTTCGGTTTGATGACCTCAAGTTCGCCATTCTGGATGCGCCACAGCACATGCTGAGTGCGGTCGCCGCCGATGCCGAAATTTGCAGGGGTGTAGCCGGCGAAGGCCTTTGCCCAGACTTCCTTGCCAGCGCCCGCCCAGCCGGCGGTGATCGAGTCACCAAGGAACACGAGCTGCGCTTTGCCTTCCTTGGCGATGTTCACGAACTTCTCATGCGAAGCGATGAAGCCGGGGTTGATCTTGCCATCTTTGCCATACTTCTCCGCTGGCACATCCGGCGGCTGCGGGGGCATGACGACCGCCGGAGCGGCTGGTTTGACGGCAGGAGCCGGGGTCTGGGCCCGGAGGGCGGTGGTGGCAAGCAGGAGCAGGGACAATGCGAGTGATGTAATTTTCATGCATGCGCATTGTGGCGGGCTGCTCGCGGGCAGGCAATCCGAAAGAGCATCTGGCGCCATTCGTTTAGCTAATCCCAGCGGCGTCAGCCTTTTCCCGGCCCCTGCACCGCTCATTCCTGGCTGCCAACGTTTTTCCTTCACTGGGATTGACGCGATCCGCCGGTTCTGACTAGCATGACCGGGAATCCCCTAAATTCAACCAACCACAACCACACAATATTATGCCAAGCAATCATGGTGTCGCCTACATGGGTACCGGTAAGGTAGAGGTTCAGAGCATTGATTTCCCGAAACTGGAATTGCGCGAACAAAAGCGCAAATGCCATCACGGAGTCATCCTTAAAGTCGTCAGCACCAACATCTGCGGCTCCGACCAGCACATGGTGCGAGGTCGTACCACCGCACAGAAGGGGCTGATCCTCGGCCATGAAATCACTGGTGAAGTCATCGAGACGGGCCGCGATGTGGAGTTCATCAAGAAAGGCGACATCGTCAGCGTGCCTTTCAACATTGCCTGCGGACGCTGCGCCAACTGCAAAGAAGGCAAAACCGGCATCTGTCTGAATGTGAATCCTGCCCGTCCAGGCGCTGCTTATGGCTACGTGGACATGGGTGGCTGGGTCGGTGGTCAGGCGGAGTACGTCATGGTGCCCTACGCTGACTTCAATCTCCTGAAGTTCCCGGACCGCGATCAGGCCCTGGCCAAGATCAAAGACCTCACTCTCCTCTCGGACATCTTCCCCACCGGCTATCACGGTGCCGTTTCCGCTGGAGTGGGCCCGGGTGCCACGGTTTACATCGCTGGTGCCGGCCCTGTCGGTCTCGCCTGTGCCGCTTCCTGCCATCTGCTCGGCGCCGCTGTCGTCATCGTCGGTGATTTGAACAAGGAGCGTCTGGCCCAGGCCCGCCGCTTCGGTTGTGAAACCGTGGACGTTTCCCTCTCTGCCTCCATTCAGGATCAGATCGAAAACATCCTCGGCGTGCCGGAAGTGGATTGCGCAGTGGATTGCGTCGGCTTTGAAGCCCGTGGCTGCGGCCATGACCACAGCAAGGAAGTGCCTGCTCAGGTGCTCAACAGCGTCATGGAACTCACCAAGGCGGGCGGCGCCATCGGCATTCCCGGCCTCTACGTCACAGGTGATCCGGGCGCGGTCGATGAAGCGGCCAAAGTTGGCAGCCTGTCCATCCGCATCGGTCTCGGCTGGGCCAAGAGCCACACCTTCGTCACCGGCCAGTGCCCGGTCATGAAGTATCATCGTCGCCTCATGATGGCCATCTTGCATGACAAGATCAAAATCGCCAAGGCGACCAACGTGCAGGTGATCTCCCTGAAGGGTGCTCCCAAAGGCTACGTGGACTTCGACAAGGGCGCTGCCCGTAAGTACGTCATCGACCCTCACGGCATGATTAAAGCCTGATCTGTTTTTGGAGTTAGGTTGAAAGGCCCTCCTGCTGCGAAGCGGGAGGGCTTTTTTCTGGAGTACGACAGATTGGCTTTGCCTGTCTCCCCAAGCCTCGGCTCTCCTGTCTGTCGATCAGCGTTCACAAATTGTCCCAGACCGACAGACCAGAGTGTCTGTCGTCCTTTTTACAGCGTCTGAATGAACCGGTCCGCCTCTGCGATGGAGCGGTTCATCTGATCGAGCAGACGTTGAATGTCACTCTGGATGTTGTCTGCCGTGCCGCGCAACGAGCCGATGGCTGCGGCGTTCAGATTGTGCTTCAGATAGAGAACCTGATCGTGAAACTGGCGCAGGACAGGCTCCATCGTGGCTTCGGCCGAGTGCAGGGAACGCGAAAGCGGCTCAAACCGGCTGCGAGTGTCCGCCAGTTTGCGGCGGCTGTCGGCAGCGAGAGAGGCGTTTTCATACTGGCGGATTTCGGCCTCCCATTCGCGGAAGAGATCCCGCGCCACCGTGTCCACCTCGCGGATCTGGCTGCGCACCCGGCTTGCCTGGGCTTCGCAGTCTTCATATTCGCCTTTGAAGCGGTTGTAGGCGGACTCGAGATTGCCACCGTTGTAGTTGGTCAGCTTTTTGAGCTGGGTCAGGGCATCTTGAAACTGCGCACCCGCATCTTTTTGCTCGCCACGAGCTTTCTTGACCGCGCTTTTGAGCAGGTCACGCTTCTCGTAGCCCAGCTTTTCCCAGGCGGCGTAGTAGACAGTGTTGCAGGCTGTGAGGGCAAACGCCAGCCCAAGGAGGAAAAGCCGGGAACGCATGCAGAATCAGCCCACGAATTTCAAGGTGCCCACCTGACCTGCGGCCATGGCGGCGTGCTGCGCGTCGGTGCAGGCGGAATTGGTTGGTGCATCGGCCGGAGCTTCGTTCTTTTCGAGCAGGCCGTTGTCATTCATCCAGGCCTCCACTTCAGCGCCGCTGATGTCGGCCAGCATGGTGCCGTTGATTTCCACGCAGGGGGACAGCGGCTGGCCGCTCTTCTGTTCCATTTCCCAGCGGAAGGCGGGATTTTTGATGATGTCCTTCTCTTCAAAAGGGAGATCGTATTTGCGGAAGATGGCACGGACGCCTTCGCTCCAGCCACAGTAGGTTTTCAGGTAGGCGGTAATTTTGGGTGTTTGCATAGCGCGTTGGGTTTACGCCCTCAGCGTAGCGGACGATGCAGCGAATGCAAACGGGCTGTCGTGGTCGCAGGTGGGTGGAAAATCACCGTAAAATTCTCAGTGACTGGAATTCAAGCAACCAGTTCAATTGCGTCCTAAACAACCTTCTGATTATGAAAGAACGCAATGCTCTGGCCCTTCCCGGCATCCTCGTCATTTTTGCGGCCCTTGGTCTTGTGGCCATCAGCTTTTATCAGTTCCCTGAGTACCTCCCGCTCCTGACCGTTCCAGCGGCCATCATCGGGTTCTTGCTGCTGAAGGGTTTCGTCATCGTTTCTCCCAATGAAGCCGTGGTGCTCACCTTCTTTGGCAAGTACACCGGCAGCCTCGTTCACAACGGGTTCTGGTGGATCAACCCCTTCGCCGGCAGGCAGAAGATCTCCCTCAAGATCGCCAACTTCCAAAGCGAGCAGCTCAAAGTTAACGATGCTCATGGCAATCCGATTGAAATCGCAGCGGTGATCGTCTGGCGTGTGGTGGACTCGGCCAAGGCGACCTTTGCCGTCGAGAACTGCAACAACTTCGTTCGTCTGCAGGGGGAAACGGCACTACGCCACCTCTCCAATCTTTTCCCCTATGAGCCGCACGCGCCCGGGGAGATCGCCCTCCGCAGCCACCCGGTGGACATCGCACGTCAGTTGTGTGCGGAACTGGCGGAACGCACCAGTATCGCAGGCATTGAAGTTTTGGAAGCCCAGCTCAGCCACCTGGCCTACAGCCCGGAAATTGCCCAGGCCATGCTGCGCCGCCAGCAGGCGCAGGCGGTTCTCGCCGCGCGCCAGATCATCGTGGACGGTGCCATCGGCATGGTCGAAATGGCGCTGCGCAAGCTTGAAACCGACGGCATCGTGCAGCTCGACTCCGCCTCCAAATCCACCATGGTGAACAATCTGCTCGTCACGCTCGTCTCCGAACATCACATCCAGCCCGTGCTCTCAACAGCGCCGATGAAAAGCTGAGAGGCAGGTCTTATCACAACGTCATGCTGCTGACCGGCGCCTCCCGCCAGGTGTTTGCTTCGTTGATCACAAGGTGGAGTGTCGTCATCACAGTCTGGGCCGTGTAAGGTTTGGGCAGGAAGTGCCTGACACCCATCTCGGCCACTTTGGCCGGGCCGCCCAGGTGGGCGACACCGCTGGCCGCGATGATTTTCACATCGGGGTTGATGCGCTGGAGCATCTGGATGGTGGCCGGGCCATCCATGACTGGCATCATCATGTCCGTCAGCACCACGGCGATTTCCGCGTTGTGCTGCGTGTATAGCGCCACTGCCTCAGCACCATTGGCGGCCACCAGCGTGCGGTAGTCCAGCGCCTCCAGGGTCTGTCGCGTGGTGGTGCGGATGGCCTCCTCATCATCCACGATCAGGATCAGTTCGCCTTTGCCCAGCGGCATCGGCGGTTCATCCTTGAGTGGGGAATTGATGCAGTTGCCCGTATTGGGGACGGCTGGCAGCCAGATGGTGAAGGCGGTCTCCTTGGTGGGTTCGCTGGTGACTGTGACGAAGCCGCCATGGCTCTTGGTGATGCTCAGCACTGTGGACAGACCCAGACCCGTGCCCTTGCCGATCTCCTTGGTGGTGAAGAAGGGGTCGAAAATCTTGTCCAAGACATCCGGGGGAATGCCGCTGCCGGTGTCACTCACGCTGATCGTGACATAGGGGCCGGGTTTGGCATCCATTTGCAAGGCTGCTGCGGCCTCGTCCATGACGGAACAGCCGGCAGCGATGGTCAGCGTTCCGCCGTCGGGCATGGCATCACGCGCATTCACGCACAGATTGAGCAGAATTTGATGCAGCTGCGTGGGATCCCCCAGAAATGAAGGCAGTTCGTCAGGCAGTTTGCTGAAACAGCAGATGTTCTTGGGGAAGGTGTCCTGAACGAAGTGCTGGATGTCCTTGATGAGAGGGCCTGCGCGCAATTCCGTGCGCCTCCCCTCCACTCCGCGCGCAAACGTGAGGATCTGCCGCACCAGATCCGCCCCGCGTCTGGCACTGCTTTCAATGTTGCCCAGAATGGAGAGTGTGCGTTCGTTCGTGTGAGTGAGCCGCAGCAGCTCGATCGACATGATGATGGGCGTGAGCACGTTGTTAAGATCATGGGCGATGCCGCCCGCCAGCGTGCCCACGCTTTCGATCCGCTGTGCGCGCAGAAACTGCTGCTCCAGCTTCTTCTTTTCAGTGATGTCGGTCACGATGCCGAGGAAGCCGGTGATCTCTCCTTCCTCGTCCAGCATGGCTGTGACATTCAGGGAGACGGAGACGCGGCTGCCATCTTTCCGCACATAGGTGCATTCACGTTCACGCAGGATGCCGCATTTAACATGGGCTACGAACACCTCAAATCCCGGTGCTACGTTCATGCCAGTTTCACGCGAGACTTCGGCGGCCATGCGCTCCATGTCGGAGGCATCATGGAACAGTTCTGGGGTCAGGCTGCCGACAACCTCCTGTCGCAAATATCCCGTGAGCTTTTCAGCCCCGCAGTTGAACGTGGCGATCAGTCCCTTCGTGTTGGTGCTTATGATGCCGCAGGCGGCGCTCTCCAGTACGCCATTCTGCAGATACGTCAGTTCCTGGAGTTTCACACTGGTGTCGATCAGCCGCTCCATGGTGGAGATCTGTCCGCGCGTCAGCAGCAGGGCTGTCATCAAGGCGATGCCTCCTGTCACTCCGATCTGCAGCCAGTCCAGCAGCCGGATATGCTCGTTGATGTCCGCATTGACCTGGATGATTTTTTGGGCGGCCTGATCCAGAGAACCTGCCAGAGCGTCACAGTCTTCGGTCAGCAGTTCTCCCATGCCCCTTAGCAGAGTGGGGGTGGCATCGGTGTGGGGATAGAGCCTCCTCATCAGCTTGGCTATTTTCAAATAGCTTCCATGGGCTTCTTCCAGCTTTTGCAGAATGCTGGCCAGCTGGTTCCCCGTTGCGTGTTTCACCAGCTTGCCAGACTGGAGGGTTTCCTCGCAGGTGTTCATGAGCCCCCAGACGAGGTCAATGCGTCCCAGATAGTACGTCTGCAGCGGTGCGGTGCTGCTCTCCGCCTGGAGCATCAGTCGGCTGAGTGTCTGGCTGTCTGCACGCTGCCTTCCCAGCAGGTTGACCGCGTTCACTGTGGCGGTGCGTTCTTCTTCCAGAGTGGCTCCGATGTTTTCAAACACGATAAAACTGACCAGCAGCAGCAGTGCAGACCCCCCGAAGATGAGCCAAAGACGCCTGAAAAAATGCCGCAAATTGGGCAGCTCCTGGCGCGCCGGCAGGGAGAATACAGGCTTCTTTAAAAAATGGGTCACGCTCATTGCACGAGACCATAGGTGAATGGCCGCGGCCATCCCTTGGCAGTTGGTTCAAAAGAACCTAAGCCTTTGCCTCTAAGTCCGGAATGGATTGGAGAGCTTTGTTAAATGCAGGAAATCACTTCCAACCGAGATTCTGTTTCAAGAATTCAAATGTGCCAACTCCGTGGATGGTGTGAGGGCCGTCGAAGTGCTCGATGGTCGTGCGGTCACCGATGAGGAGTTTGTTGTAAAGCCGGCGCACCTTGGCGAACTCGTAGTTCACCCATTCATCCACGCCCACACCGTCGTTGTGGCCGCGCTCGACCATGAACGGTCTTGGCGCGATGAGGGCGGCCATTTCCGCATAGTTGAATGTGCGGCCCATGTTCCACTCCCAGATTTCATACTCATGGGTGTGGATGTAGCTCATCGGCATGTCGCTGCTCACGCACTTGCGCACCCATTCGTTGAAGTCGCCGCTGCAGATGCTCAGGCAGTAGTCCGTGAGCACGGCAGGTGTGCGCATGGCGGATTTCCCACCGTAGCTGAGGCCGTAGAAGGCGATCTTGTCCGGCTGGGTGAAGGGCTGTGCCTTCAGCCACTCCAGAATGCGCTGATGCTGGCCGTTGATCACACTGTAGAGCGTAAGCCCCAGCGGATTGAGCTTCCGCTGCAGCGTGCGGAACGCATCCTTGCCACGATACGGATTGTGAGGGGCGAAGGTGATAAAGCCCTGTTCGGCAAGTCGCAGCGTGAAACCTTTGTAGGGCGCATAGGCTTTCTGAGTCTCGTCCGTGGTGATGGTGTCCTCCGGGATGCCTTCCAGCCCATGCTGGCAGACGACGACGGGGCGCTTCTCTCCGGGCTTGAGATCTTTCGGCAGGCACAGCCAGCCCCAGGCAAAGACATCGTCCCACACATCCATTGTCACCTCGAAGATCCTGACCTTGTCCGTCTCACGCACAAAGCGGCTTTTGGCATTCACCGGCAGGTTCGGATCTGGCAAGCGGCCGATGACTTCATTCCAAAAGCGGTCGCGTTCACCAGCGGTGTGCCTCTCAAACTCCGCCATGCTCTTGAGCGGCAGCTTGTCCCAAAACTGCGCTTTGCGCTCCATTTCGGTGCTCACGAGCAGACGCTGCGTGAATGTCTCCAGTTCCCGCACCATGCGCTTCTGTCGGGTGGCATCCACTCGGGCGCGCTGCTCGTTTTTCTGTGGCATGATCGGCTCGATGCGTTTCACGAGCTGCGCCGAAACATCGGCAGGCAGCAGATGAGTGACCACCTCCTTCAGGCCATGCTCCTCCGTCGCCAGCATCAGCCAGTCACCGGGCACGAGTGCCTTGGCACGGGCGACCTCGGCCTTGACGGCTTCGAGGGTGGGTTTGCTGATCTTGCCGGGAGCTGCGATTTCACGTTCGCCCGGCTTTGCCTTCGGCGGGCCCTGCACATTCGGGAAGCCGAGGTTTTGCACCACCAGGGGACGTGGCCCGATGAGGGAGGCCACTTCGGCATCGCCAAAGTCACGCAGCAGGTTGAAGACATTGCGGTAGATAGGCTCGGCCCATACTCCCTCACGCGGCTCGAAACAGCCCCACACATAGACAGAGCTGATGCGCTCGTCGATGGCTCCGGAGTACATGGCGATCAGGCCGCCTTCGCCGAGTCCGGCCACAAGCAGAGGCAGCTTCGGCTGCGTGCCGAAGTAATCGACGAGTGACAGCATCTTCTGCACTTCGTAGCCAATGATGTGGCGCCCCAATTCATACGACTGGCGGTAGATCCACTCGCGGTGCGGCACGTTCGTCTTCACACCAAACTTGTCATTGGTGCTGAACTCGCTGCTGCGGCTGATAAGCGCAGGGATGACGATCTCGCAGCCGCTGTAGGCCAGCATGGCGTCATTCGCCAGCTTCTCGGGATCGGTGTCAGCGTCCGGGATGTAGATCACCCGCGCCACCGGTTTGTCTTTCGGCTGAATCAGAATGCCCTCTCCATGTACGCCATCAAACACTGGCCAGCGCACCCGCAGGATGCGTGCGGTGTCCGTTTCCGCCAGGAGCGCCGGATTGGAGGTGTCACCAACCAGTTCGAGCGCCGCGATGGGTAGGCGCTCGTCCACCGCACCGATGATGGCCTTCAATTTTTCGCGCGTCGGTTTACGGCCCGTTTTCGACTGCTCGATGAGCCGCAGAGCCATTTTGTCGATGCCCGCCACCATGGTGGCGGAGAAATCGGGATTCGGCTCCAGCGGCTGGGTGCCGGGCAGCACCTGAGCCTGCAAGGAAGAGGCGATGAAAAGCAGGAGAAGAGGTCGGATCATGAGAGTCAAACGCCCGCCGGACCTGCCGCCTGTCATGGCTTCTTCTGCTCAAACAGCCAGCTCCAGAACTCTGGGTTGGCATAAGTTTGAGTCCACGAATCATGACCGACGCCCGGGTAGATGGTGAATTTGACCGGCGCGTCGATCTTTTTCAGAGAATCATAAATCTTCTGGCTGTTCTCGATAGGAACTGCACCGTCCTTGTCGCCATGGAAGATCCAGCAGGGCATGCTCTTGAGCCGCTGCGCTGTCACCCAGCGCACACCCGCACCGCCGCAGATGGGAGCGATGGCAGCGTAGGTCTCAGGATACTCAAAAGCGGTCTCCCAGGTGCCAAAGCCTCCCATGCTGATGCCGGTGAGATACACGCGCTTGGGATCGACACGCAGCGTTTTGATCAAGTGTTCGGTGACTGCCTGCACACTGTGCGGATTCCATAGGTTGTTGGGTTCGCATTGCAGGCTGGCGACGATGGCGGGAAATTTCTGCCCGGCTGCCAGCAGCTTCGGCGGTCCGTGCTTTTTGATCAGTTCGAGATCGGTGCCCCGTTCACCGGAGCCGTGCAGGAACACCACCAGCGGCCATTTTTTATCCTTGGTGTCTGCGTAGCCCTCCGGCTTGCTCAGGAGGTAGCGGTAGTTGACCTTGATGACAAAATCACCGCTGTATGAAGCCGGTGTTTGGGTGTCTGCGAGAAGTACGGACGAGGTGGCAAGAATGAAGAAGGCGGCAAGTTTGACCATGAGAACTCAACGTCACCCAAGATGGACGCCTTGCCACTCAGATCACTGTGGCCTCATCTTTCCCGTGCCGGGCAGGGCGCTCAGGAAGAAATAGCGCGGCGAGCGCAGGAGATCGCCGACTTCACGAATGGCCATGCAAAAAAGCAGTTCATCAAGCCGCCCGCCAGCCTGGGGATGATTTTTGAGATACTCATCCAGGAAACGACGCAGACGCTTGTTGGCATTGAACTCCAGCGGCACGCTGCCGAGGTTCAGCAGCAGCAGGATGACGATCACTCCGGCGGTGACGAAAATGGCGTTCTTCGCTATGAGAATACGGGCGATCATCAATCCCACGATGGCGAATACCGCAGCCATGGGAATGTAGCGGCTCATGCGGATGCAGCTCTGCCGCCACTTGAGTTCACTCAAGGACTCGCCCGTCTGCAGCGCGTGGGCTGCCTCATGAAGAGCGATGGCCCAGGCAGACAAGGTTGTGCCCTCGGCGACGTCCCGACGCAGAAACAGGCGGCGGCGGGTGGGGTCGAAGTAATCGGTCACGACGGCGTTGTGCTCGACGATCTGCACGTCATCCACCCCTTCGGATTTCAGAAACATGAGGGCGATCTCGCTGCCGGTATGCGCAGTGGGGGCATTCGCCCGAAAGCCTTTGAGCATCATCGACTCATGGCGTGCCTGAGCCCAGCGGGCGACGGCGAGGCCGAGGAAAAGAGCAGCGACAATGAGAATGAAGACCATGAGAAGAAGCGGGGATCACCCTCGCAGCAATACGGGTGCTGGCAAACCATCCATGCGTTGATCTTGCGCCGGGGCGGGAGGCATGATTGCATGGCTGCATGATTCGTTTTGCTATCTTCTGCCTGCTTGCAGCAGGTATTTCCCAAGCTGAAGACATTCTTGGCCAGGGGGAGTTTCGTTATCGGGTTGTGCCCGGCTGGGGACGGGAGGCGCTTGCGCAGGTGAACGTCAAAAATGGTCACGCAGTGAACATTGATGCAAATGGACGCTTGTTGTTTCTGACGGATGACGCCAGGAACAATGTGATCGTGCTCGATCCGAAAACGGGGGCCTTGATCAAGCACTGGACGGCGCGCATGCCGGGGGCGCATGGGATGAGTCTGGTGCGGGAAGGGGAGCGCGAGGTGCTTTTCATCACGGACACGCAGCTCCATGAGGTGCGCAAATTGACGCTGGATGGCGAAGAACTGGCGCATTTTGCATGGCCGGAACAGGCGAAGCTGCATGCGAGCGCAAATGAATACCGGCCTTCGAAAACGATCCATTTCGCGAACGGGGAGTTTTGCGTGTTCGACGGTTATGGGAAGGACTACATTTTTCACTACAAGCCGGATGGCTCGCTGCTGCGGTGGTGGGGTGGAAATCTGGGGGAAGGGGAGAACCAGCTGAAGCATTGGGGGCCGCATGGAGGTGGACTTGATGTGTCGGATTCAGCAAAAACACGGGTGATTATCGCCATGAGTGACCAGCAGGAAATCAAACGTTTTACGGCAGACGGGCGCTTCATCGACAAAATCGCCATGCCAGGCGGGAATCCGCGAGACATCGTGTTTTGGGGGGAGCATGTGATTGTGCCGCATCTGGGGGACCAATGGCCGAAGGACAAGAACTCCCCTGGATTCATTTCCATCGTGGACCGGGAGTATCGGATCGTGTCCAACATTGGTGCACCGGCGGCTGTTTATGTGGATGGTGTGCTGCAGCCGATGCAGAGCGACCACAAGACCTTCATTCACCCTCATGGCGTGGCTGTGGATGCTGAGGGAAACCTTTACGTGGCGCAGTTTGCCTCCCAGGCGGCACCCTTGCTGAAACTGGAGCGTATCAAATGAGTGCAACTTTTGGCATTCAGACGGGTTATTAGCCTCAATGAAGACTGAGCCTAGCTATCAAGTTGCCAACAGGTTGCAGCGGCGGAAAATGACCGTCATGCGTCCTCTGGTTTTCCTTTTTGCCCTTGCCACGGCTGCCCTCGCTCAGTCCGAAGGTGACAAACCAATGCCGCCGCCACCTCCGCCGAAACCTGGCGACGGACCGCCGCCGTATCGGGATGGCGATCGTCATGGACCTCCGGGCATGGGCAGACCGCGTGGGTTTGACGGCTTTGAAAAGCTCTCTGAAGTCGAGAAGCAGAAGGTGAGGGCCGCTTTCGAAAAGGCCTGGCAGCGTCCCGAGGTGATCGAATCGCGGGACAAGGCGCTGCGGGCGAATGAGGAGATGCGCAACACGCTGCACAACGCCCTGAAGGAAATTGATCCTGAAGTCGTGGGCATCCTGGAGAAGATCAAACCGCAGTTCCCGATGGATCAGCGTGGCCTGCCAGAGATGCCAAAGCCGGATTCGCCCAATTTTGCCCACATGGCGGCCATCCGTCTCGGAGCGGAACTTCAATCAATCGCACGGCCTGAACGCCGGGATGAGACGCGGGGTTTCCATGAGCGGCTTCTGCAGCTGCCTCGTGTCAAAGAAGCCCTGGCGAAACTGGATGCGCTGCCTCCGGGAGAGCGCATGGAGGCCTTCAAAAGATTCCGGGAAATCTACCGCGAGGCGGCAGGTCAGGAATTCATGAAATTTCGTGAGCGAGGAGGAGAGCCCAAGGACGGGTTTCGCCGTCCGCCACCGGAGCAGGACAAGCCGGCTCCTCCTCCCGGGGAGCCGAAGCAGTAACTGATCAGTCTCCACCGCCCGCTTCCTTGCGGGTGTTGCCGAAGGCGTCTTTGACGGCAGCCACGGCGTAGTCGCGGTTGAGCTTGGTGATCCAGCGGACGCTGATCTCCTTGGGGCAGGCGGCTTCGCACTCGTATTGATTGGTGCAGTTGCCGAAGCCTTCCTTGTCCATCTGGCGGACCATGCCGAGGGTGCGGCGGTCTTTTTCAGGCTGACCTTGGGGCAGGGAATTAAGCTGGCCGGCTTTCGCGGAGACGAAGAGCATGGCGCTGGCGTTTTTACAGGCGGCCACGCAGGCACCGCAGCCGATGCACTCGGCGGCGTCCATGGCGGAATCAGCGACTTCCTTGCCGATGGGCAGGGCATTGGCGTCCTGCGGCGCACCTGTGCGCACGCTGACGAAACCGCCGGCCTGCTGGATGCGGTCAAAGGCGCTGCGGTCGATCATGAGATCTTTCAGGACTGGGAACGCACGTGCGCGGAAGGGCTCGACCCAGATGGTGTCTCCGGTGCGGAACTTGCGCATGTGAAGCTGGCAGGTCGTGGTGGCTTTTTCAGGGCCGTGGGGCACGCCGTTGATCTGCATGGAGCACATGCCGCAGATGCCTTCACGGCAGTCATGGTCAAAGGCCACGGGATCTTCGCCCTTGGAAATGAGGCGTTCGTTGACGATGTCCATCATCTCCAGGAAGGAGGCATGATCGGGGATGTCCGGAGCGTCGATGTCCTGGAAATGGCCGGGCTGCGAGCCGTTCTGACGCCAGACTTTGAGGTGCAGATTGAGTTGAGACATGGGGACGGGAAAGAAACGTTATTTGTAACTGCGGACGGCGAGGTGGACTTCTTCGAAGGTCAGCGGCTCCTTGTTCAGGATGGGCTGGCTGAGGTTGCCGGTGTATTCCCAAGCGGCGGCGTAGCTGAAGTTTTCGTCGTCGCGCTTGGCTTCGCCATCCGGGTATTGATATTCGGAGCGGAAGTGGCCGCCGCAGCTTTCTTCGCGGTGGCGGGCGTCGAGGCAGAGGAGTTCGGCGAACTCCATGAAGTCGGCCACGCGACCGGCTTTTTCGAGCTCGGGATTGGTGAAGTCGCCGCTGCCGGGGACATTCACGTTCTGCCAGAATTCTTCGCGCAGGGCGGGGATGCGGTTGATGGCCTCGGTAAGGCCTTCCTTGGTGCGGGCCATGCCGCATTTGTCCCAGACGAGGAGACCGAGTTCGCGGTGGAAGCTGTCCACGCTGCGCTTGCCCTTGATGTTGAGGAAGCGCTTGGTCTGTGCGGTGCAGTTTTCGACGGCCTTCTTGAATTCAGGATGCTCGGTGGTGATGCTGCCGGGCTTCTGATTCACGAGGTAGTTGGCGATGGTCGTCGGGATGACGAAATAACCATCTGCGAGGCCTTGCATGAGCGCGCTGGCTCCGAGGCGATTGGCACCGTGGTCGGAGAAGTTCGCCTCGCCAAGCACGTGCAGGCCGGGGAGGTTGCTCATGAGGTTGTAGTCCACCCAGAGGCCGCCCATGGTGTAGTGAACGGCGGGGTAGATGCGCATCGGGCGCTTGTAGGCGCTTTCACCGGTGATGCGCTCGTACATGTCGAAGAGGTTGCCGTAACGTTCGGCGATGGTCTTCTGGCCGAACTGACCGATGGCCTCCGCGAAGTCGAGATACACGCCGCGACCGCCAGGGCCGACACCGCGTCCGTCATCACAGGCTTCCTTGGCCGCACGGGAGGAGATGTCACGAGGGGCGAGGTTGCCGAAGCTGGGGTATTTGCGCTCGAGGTAGTAGTCGCGGTCCGCTTCTGGGATCTGGTCGGGAGCCTTGCCGCAGTCTTCCTTCTTCTTCGGCACCCAGACGCGGCCGTCGTTGCGGAGGGACTCGGACATGAGCGTCAGCTTGCTCTGGTAGTCGCCGCTGACGGGAATGCAGGTCGGGTGAATCTGCGTGTAGCAGGGATTGGCAAAGAAAGCGCCCTTGCGGTGAGCGCGCCACGTCGCGGTGACGTTGCAGCCCATCGCATTGGTGGAGAGGTAGAAGACGTTGCCGTAACCGCCGGTGCAAAGCAGCACGGCATCACCCGCGTGAGATTCGATTTTGCCGGTGACGAGATCGCGTGTGACGATGCCCTTGGCGTGGCCGTCCACGGTCACGAGATCGAGCATCTCTGTGCGCGGGTACATCTTCACGCCGCCGGAGGCGATTTCCTTGTTCAGGGCCGAGTAGGCGCCGAGCAGGAGCTGCTGTCCGGTCTGGCCACGGGCATAAAAGGTGCGGCTCACCTGAGCACCGCCGAAGGAGCGATTGGCCAGCATGCCGCCGTATTCACGGGCGAAGGGCACACCCTGCGCGACGCACTGGTCGATGATGTTGACGCTGACTTCGGCGAGACGATGCACGTTGGCCTCACGGGCGCGGAAGTCGCCGCCTTTGACCGTGTCATAGAAAAGACGGTGCACGCTGTCACCGTCATTCTGATAGTTCTTGGCCGCGTTGATACCGCCCTGCGCTGCGATGGAGTGGGCACGACGGGCGCTGTCCTGGAAGCAGAAGCACTTCACCTTGTAGCCGAGCTCCGAAAGCGTCGCTGCTGCGGAGGAGCCAGCAAGGCCGCTGCCCACGACGAGCACGGTGAACTTGCGTTTGTTCTTCGGATTGATGAGCTTCGAGTCCTGCTTGTGCTTGGACCACTTCGTGGCCATCGGGCCGGAGGGAATGTTGGAATTAAGAGACATGGCGAGTCGCAGAAAAAATTAACGTCCGTAGCCGAAGAAGTAGATGGCGATGGGGATGGAGCAGTTGCCCACGAGGATCAGACCCGCGAAGGCGTAACCGAGTTTCTTGAACAGCGGCTCCGTCTTGTCCGTGGCGACGCCGAGTGTCTGGAACAGGCTGCTGAAGCCGTGGCTGAGATGGCTGGTGAGCAGCAGCATGGCGAGGATGTAGAAGAACACCGCCGGGGCCCAGGAGAAGCCTGCGATGACCATGCGGTAGACGTCATGGACGGTCTCACCGTGGAGCGTGGTCTTGTAGGTGCCGTAGTCGTTGCCGGCGTGGACGGTGAAGTGCAGCAGATGATAGACGATGAAGGCCAGGATGGTCAGGCCGCTCCAGATCATGATGCGGGAGGATTTGCTGCTCACCTGCGCCTTGTGCTGGCCATACTTGTCCAGACGAGCTGCACGATTGGCGCGGGTCAGAGAGATGGTGGCCACGATGTGAATCACCACGGCGGCCAGCAGTCCGATGCGGGCGATCCAGACACCGCCGCCATGCAGCGCGGTCTGGAGCATGTGCCCGTATTCATTGATGGCGTCCCTGCCGACAAAGATCAGCAGGTTGCCGATCATGTGGCCAAGTACAAAGCCGATCAGTGCGAGGCCGGTCAGGGCCACCAGAATCTTCTTGCCAATGGAGGAGGCGTAAAATCGCGAAAGGGAGTCAAAAACAGCGCTCATGTGGGGAGGAATTCATCATGGAGATACGACGCGGCTGCGCAAGCCGAGCCTTAAAATTTCCTGCGGAAACGCTGCTGCGAAGCGGTCTCAATCGCCTGTGATTGTCGGCGTGATGCCTATGCACTTCTGAAGTCTGGGCCGCGTTTGTAAAGGTATCGTATTAGGGATGCCGCCACGGGTGAAAAAGGGAAGTGTTACCGCTATATGTGACTTCGCGGGATATGAATGGCACGACCGCGCGTTTTGAGGGGTGACACACAGGGCAGTTTTTCAGCCGACGGGACTAAGACGCAAGTGCCGCAGTGTGTAAAAGCCTCCTCAGAGTCCGGCATGTGCCGCGCCTCGTTCCTGCGCCTCAAAGATCCCTTCCACAAACTCGCGACTCCCCAGCGCCACGCCATTGGCACAGACCACGCTGCGTGCCCCTAATCAAGGGTCATTGAGGCCGGCATTTTACTTCGTACAGTCTCAAAGAGCATCAATCATTCAGACTACGGGGTGGCACCACCACACATCGGAAGCCGTGGTCGTTGTGACGACCGCCGGGGGAGCCGTGAAGGCGGTAGGACGCCAGCAGAAAGAAGCGGTTGCCGTCATGCCAGGAGGCACCGCGCAACTCACGGTCTTGCTGCGCATTGTCATACCAATCTTCGCACCATTCCCAGACGTTGCCGCCAAGATCATAGAGACCGAATTTGTTTGGCTTGAAGCTCATCACCGGTGCAGTGGTCGGGAAGCCGTCATCGTAGTCGTCGCTGTTGTCCGCCTTGCCATCCGGGCCCGGCGCTTTGCCTTTGAGGCTGACATCGCTGAAGTTTCCAGGCTTGTTCTTTGTCTTGAGCGGAAAGTCGTCACCCCACGGGAATGCATCTGGCACCGGTGGCACCTGGGAGGGCAGTTCTCCCTTCTTCCGCTTCTCCTTCTGACCGATGCCCGCCGCGTAGCTCCATTCCTCGTCCGTAGGCAGGCGGTAGAGTTTCCCTTCTTTCTTGCTCAGCCAGGCGCAGAACTTCTGTGCGTCATCCCAACTGACCTTGATCACTGGGTGGTCTTCTTTGCGCTCAGTGATGGCATGGCCATCGATTGTTTGATCCTTCCAAGCGACATCCACGCCCTGATTCTCTGCAGCATACAAGGCATAGTCTTTGTAACGTACCTCGTGAATACAGAACAGCACATCGGTGCCTTTCACCGGAAGGAACTTCATGCCGAGCGTGTTGGTAAAGCCATCTTTCGCCGTGATCATCGAAGCGGGGTTGAGAGTCGCAGCGGGCTTTGGTTCTCCTGCGGCCGGCGCATCCTCTGCCAGCGCCTCCCGGTAGCTGCGCACGGTCTTCGCATCGGCGATGTGGTCCGCTTTGATGAAGTCCGCCTCCATCTGTTTCAAGCGCACTTCGAGCGGAGCGACGAGTCCTTGTAGATTCTTCAGTCGTTGTGCTTCGAGCTTCGCATGCGACGTGCGGTAAATGGAGCGGAGATTTTTCACCGCCGCTGAAGTCTTTTCATCATCGGTTTGTGGCAGAGGCAACTTTTCGGCCAGGAGATGCTTCTCTGTGACCAGCTTCTTTTCTGCCTCCAGCGCCAGTATGCCGTCCAAATTGGCGGCTTCTTTTTCCGCTGCCATGGCTTTGTCGATGGCACCTAAGTAACCGGTGTTGAGTATGACAAGACCAGATTCAAAGGGGGCCGTGACATGCTCTTTTTGCAGCTTGATGAACTGTTGATTCAGCGACCCCAGCTCAGGCGGCAAAGCCGTCTGCTGCGCTGAAATGACTGTAGCCATCAAAGCCATCGCGGTTGTGATGCCGGTCCAAGTGCTGCGGATGAAGGAGTCTGCCAGACGTTGCCGCTGGTTGAGAAGCTGAATGAAAGTCATGCGCGTGGTTTAACGAGATTAAAAAAGGTTTTAACCAGAAGTGAAGAGAAAATATTAACGGGGCTTCGCTGTTTTGAGTGGGCGCAATGGGGAAAGGGCGCGCCGGAGCCGGGCTTGATCAGGCAAGGTAAGGAGTGTGAAAATGACTGAAGTTCAATTTGTTGGAGTGGGTTTGGAAGCGGTGGCCAGGCGCTTGTTGTGGCGCTTGTTGCCCGGTCCATCTGACTGAGAATAATCTCAGAGGGCTTAGCGTTCGATGGCCATGGCAATGCCCATGCCGCCGCCGATGCAGAGGCTGGCGATGCCGCGGCGCAGGCCGTGATCTTCGAGATAGTGCAGAAGGGTGACCAGCACACGGGCGCCGCTGGCACCGATGGGGTGGCCGAGAGCGATGGCGCCTCCGCGTGGATTGAGCTTCGCTGGGTCGATATTGAGCTCCTTGATGCAGCCGAGCGCCTGGGCGGCGAAGGCTTCGTTGATTTCGATGGCATCGACTTCACCGAGGCTCCAGCCGGTCTGGGCGCAGACTTTACGGATGGCACCCACGGGGCCGAGGCCCATCAAGGCGGGATCACAGCCGACAGCGGCGCTGGCGATGATGCGTGCGCGGGGTTTCAGACCGTGGAGTGAGACGGCGTCCTCGCTGGCTAGCAGGGCCAAAGCAGCGCCATCATTAATACCCGAGGCATTGCCGGCGGTGACGGTGCCGTCTTTGCGGAAGGCTGGCTTTAGCTTTGATAGGGAATCGACCGTGGTGTCGGCGCGCGGATGCTCGTCTTCGGTCAAATCGCCGGCGGGAATGATCTCGCGGCTCAAGGTGGCGCGACTGGCGGCGACACGGCTCTGGCTGAGTGCGGAGAAGGCATCCTGCTCGGCGCGGGTGATGCTGTGTTTGTCGGCGATGCGTTCAGCGGTTTCGCCCATGCCTATTTTGAGAAGGGGATCGGTGAGGCCATCGACGAACATGGCGTCCTGCATGGAAGAATCGCCGAGCTTTTTGCCCCAGCGCAGATCCGTGGCGTAATGCGGGGCGCGGCTCATCATTTCAACGCCGCCGGCGAGCACGAGATCGTTTTCGCCACTGCGGATGGCATCGGCGGCGAGCGCGACGGCTTTGAGGGAGGAGCCGCAGGCCATGTTGACGGTATAGGCGGGCACTTCCTGCGGCAGGCCGAGCTTGAGCCCGATCTGACGTGCCACGTTCATGCCACTGCCTGCCTGAAGAACCTGGCCGAGGATGACCTGCTGAATGTGGGCGCGCAGTTCCTGTGGAAGCATGGCATCTCCGAGAGCGTGTCCGAGTTCTGCTGCGGTGAGGGCTTTCAAGCCACCGCCAAAACGGCCGATGGGGGTGCGCTTGGCGTCGATGATATAAACGGGCTTCATGGGATGATGGAGATGGTTTCGGCGAGCAGGGGTTTGAACTGCATGTGATCGAGCACGTCGCGTTGCAGATCGAGTCCAGCGGCGATTTCTATGAGGCGGAGGCCGCGCGGGGTGAGTTCGAACACGGCGCGTTCGGTCACGTAAAGCACCTGCTGGCCGCGGGCGATGGCGGAGGGGCCGTGGAAGCAGACGTGCTGGATGTGATTCACGAATTTCGCATTCTCCTTCGCTTTGAAGGTGCAGCAAAACACGAGGCGGCGTGCGCACTGGGCGATGTTGACGAAACCGCCGACGCCGGCGAAACGGTCTGCAAAGCTGGCGACGTTCACATTGCCTTCGGCATCGATTTCGACGGCGCCGAGCACGCCGATGTCGAGTCCGCCGCCATCGTAGAAGTCGAACTGGGAAGGCTGGTCGATGATGGCTTCTGGAAAGTGGCTGCAGCCAAAGCTGAGGCCGGAGGCGGGCACGCCGCCGGTGGGGCCGCTTTCGACCGTGAGGGTGAATTCACTCAGGCGACCGGTTTCCGCAGCGACCATGGCCACGGCTTCGGGAAGGCCGATGCCGAGATTGACGATGTCGCCATTGCGCACTTCGCGCAGCGCACGCGCGCCGATGCGTTTGCGTTCGGATTCCGACATCGGGGGAAGGCTGAAGGTGCCGTCGCTGGTGACGACGAAGTCTTCTTTGAAGACTTCACCAAAGGTCTGATCATGCTGCTGGCCGCCCGAGGTGACGATGTAATCAACGAGCAGACCGGGAACGCGTACGGATTTGGGATCGGGCAGCTGGTCGACGATCTTTTCAACTTGGGCGATGACGATGCCGCCGTGATTTTTCGCGGCCTGCGCCATCGGCAGCACTTCGCTGATCAGGCCTTCGCGATCCATGCTGAGATTGCCGCGAGGATCGGCATAGGTGGCGCGGATCAGGGCCACATGGATGGGCATGGGTTTGTAGCGCAGCCAGATCTGGCCATCGAGTTCGATGCGCTCCACGAGTGGTTCGGTGGTGCGTGCGTTGAGCATGCCGCCGCTGTGAATGGGGTCGATGAAGGTGTTCAGCCCGACCTGGGTGAACAAGCCGGGACGTTTGGCGGCGATCTCGCGGGTGAGGACGGAGAGGACGCCCTGAGGCAGGTTGTAGGCCTCGACTTCGTTGGCCAGAGCCAGCGCCCCGAGCTTTGGCGCGAGATTCCAATGGCCGCCGACGATGCGTTTGAGCAAGCCGCGATGGGCGAGGTGGTTCAAGCCGCGCTCTGCCCGGTCTCCCTGACCTGCACAGTAGTAGAGAGTGAGGTCGTTTGGCGTGCCGGTTTGCAGGAAGCGCCGCTCCAAGGCGGAGGTGAGCATTTCCGCATGTCCGGCACCGACGAAACCACTGACGGCCACGGTGGCACCGCTGGGAATGGCGGCGATGGCTTCGTCTGCTGTGGCGTGGATGGCTGGGGCGCGCATTGGAAACGTTTTTAGAGCATCTGAATGATTTTATATTCCTTGGAGGGGAGGTATGTGGAGGGCCTCTTCATGCTGGCGAAGGGCGTCCGTTGTCCCCTCACCCCGGCCCTCTCCCCGAAGAGAAATATGCGTTGTTGTCGTGGGTCAGGGGCGGGGAGAGGGAGAGCTGTTTTGGAGTATTTACTCAGCCTCTCCAGCCGCCGTTGATTTCGATGGTCTGACCGGTGACATAGGATGCCAGCGGCGAGCAGAGGAAGAGGACGACATTGGCGACTTCCTCGGTGGTGCCGAAGCGGGCGAGGGGGACGTTTTTGATCATCTCGGCGCGGACGTTTTCGGGAATGGTGGCGGCCATGGCGGTATCGATGACACCGGGGGCGATGGCGTTGGCGCGGATCTGCTTGCGGGCGGCTTCACGGCTGAGGACGCGCATCATGGCCTGCACGCCGGACTTGGCGGCGGCGTAGTTGGCCTGGCCAAAGAAGCCTTGGATGGCGGCGATGCTGCCGAAGCTGACGATGGCACCGCCATCACGCATGATCTCAAGGGCGTATTTGCAGCAGTAGAACACGCCGGAGAGGTTCACGTCAATGACGGCGTCCCATTCATCGAGACCCATCTTGGCGATGGTGCGGTCCTTGATGATGGCGGCATTGTTCACCAGGAAATCGAGGCCGCCATGACGTGCCTGGATGTCTCCCATCATGCTCTGCACCTGCTCGGGTTTGGCGACGTCAGCAGGAATGATGCTGGCGCTGTCTGTGCGGAGGAGGTTGAGTTCATCGGCGAGGGCTTGAGCGCCTTCCGTGGTGCCGGGGGTGCCGAGGTGGTTGATGACGACGGTGGCGCCGGCGCGGTGGAAGGTGCGGGCCACCTGCGTGCCGATGCCCTTTGATGCGCCGGTGATGAGGGCGACTTTACCTGTGAGATCGATGGAAATCATGTGTGAGGATTTAGGAGACGTCGCCCGACACATCAAGCTTTCCTCTACATGGAGGATCATTTGCCACGTCCTGCAGCCTGTGGCATAAACCGTGCATCATGGTCAAAAAACTCCTCCACACCCGCTACCGGGTGAACGATCTCGAAAAGACGATCAACTTTTACACGCAGGTGCTCGGCCTGAAGGAAGTGCGCCGCCACAAGTCGCCGCGCGGATCGGAACTAGTCTTTCTGCAGACGCCGAACAGTGACGAACTCATTGAGATTTGCAGCTTTCCCGCCAGCGGGCCGGTGACCTTTTGCAGCGATCTGACGCATCTGGCGTTTGAGGTGGAGAGCATTGAAGAGTTCGCGAAACACGCCGCCGCTCTGGGTTATCCGCTCTCGGACGGGCCGACTCCCAGCTCGAGCGGTGTATTTGCTTTCATTGACGCTCCCGAGGGTTATGAGATAGAACTGATCGAATACCGCAAATAATCTCGTAAATACAACTCCATGGACTTTGACTGGATCGGCGCCGCGTTTGACCTCTCACTCCTTCCTCCGAAGGATATTGAGGAGTCGTTTGAGGATCCGTTCTCGATCAAGCTGCTGCCGGACGGCCAGGAGGGGAGCGCGGAGGCTCGTTACTACAACCTGGGCAAATCACTTCAGGGGAAGTCGGTGTTCAGTGTGTTTTGGACCGACGGCAAACACTACCGTGTCATTTTCGCCCGGCTGATGACTCCCGGGGAGCATGACTTTTTCGAGCGCAAGAAGGCGGAAGAACTCTGAACCCACCCAGCACCATCATGGAAACCGCACCTGCCGATTTGAAGCCTGTCCGAGCATGGAAAGATGTGCCGGCATTTGATGGCGACGAAGCCGAAGGACAATTCTGGGCCGCGCACCAGCTGGACGCACGCCTGATGCAGGCGTCCATTCATCGCGCGGATGTGCGTGAGTCCACCACGATCACGCTGAGGTTTGACCCGCGCATGCTGAGCCGCATCAAGCGAGTGGCCCGCCGCCGCTACCTGAACTACCAGAGCATGATCAAGCAGTGGCTGAGTGAGCGCATGGAGCAGGAACTGAAAGACTGAGGCACAAAAAACCCGCGCTCCATGAACGAAGCGCGGGTGAAAGTGAGTGACCTGTCTTAGAGTGAAGACTTGAGAGCGGCGGATGCGACGAAGCGCACGGTCTTGGAGGCTTTGATTTCGACTGGCTCCTTGGTCTTGGGATTGCGGCCCATGCGTGCGTTGCGGTCCACCGGCTTGAAGGTGCCGAAGCCGATGAGCTGCACGGGGCCCTTTTTCACACCTTTGGTGATGGCGGTCAGCACAGCGTCCAGAGCTTCAGAGGCGGCTCGCTTGGAGGTGTCGCCACCAAGGATTTCCTGCACTGCGTCGATGAGTTGAGCTTTGTTCATGAGCGTGGGTGAGATTCGTTGTTGGATAGAAGGTCAGACCGTTCCAGAATGCATGTGGCGCGGCGCTTTTTATGGCGCTTTCCGATTCGTTTCACAATCATAAAATCTTTCTTCCTGCCATGGATCCATTAAAGAAATTCTTGCTTCCTGAATCACGGCCTTCTGTGGCTGCGGATGTGTTTATAGCCCAAGGAGCCATTGTGCTGGGTGCGGTGGAATTGCGGGAGCAGTCCAGCGTCTGGTATGGCTCGGTCCTCAGGGGAGACATCAACCGCATCGTGGTGGGTGTGCAAAGCAATGTGCAGGATGGCAGCGTGCTGCATGTGAGCGATGACTGCGCGTGCGTGCTGGGGGATCGCGTGACGGTGGGGCACCGCGCCGTGGTGCATGCCTGCACCGTGGGGGATGAGGTGCTGGTGGGCATGGGGGCGATCATTCTGGACGGTGCGCAGATCGGAGCGCGCAGCATCATTGCGGCGGGAGCTTTGGTGACCAAAAACACGATCATTCCGGAAGGCTCGCTGGTCGTCGGCTCACCCGCGCGGGTGGTGCGTGCGCTGTCTCTGGAGGAGCAGCAGGCGAATGCGAAGCTGGCGCTGAAGTATGTCGAGGTTTCGCGACGTTTCCTGGCCATGGGACTCGGCGGAGGGGTTGTGGAGATCGCCGGGGGTGCTCCAGTTTAGGCGCACAAAAACCCACGGTGTGTGTTGCCATCGGGCTGCGTGCGGTTTTTAATTGGAGTTAATGAACAAGGACGTCATCGAAGTGCAGGTGAGAGCGGTGCTGCCGCTGGAGGGCAGCTTTGCCGTTTTCCTGGGCAATGAAACGAAGGTCTTCGTGATCTACATCGACGAGTCGGTGGGGACGGCGATTTCCATGTTCATGCGGGGGGTCTCCAAGGAGCGGCCGCTGACTCATGATCTGGTGGGGCATCTGCTGCTGGCCTTTGGCGCCAAGGTGGAGCGCGTGGTGATCAACAACATCAATGGCAGCGTCTTCCATGCGCGGCTCATCATCTCCGCGGAGAACGAACTGCAGACCTCGCGCAAGGTGATCGAACTGGATGCGCGCCCGAGCGACAGCATTGCCATGGCGGTGCAGCAGAGCGCGCCGATTTTTGTGGCGAAGTCCGTGTGGGACACGGTGGAGGATGTGAGCGACACGCTGGCCCAGATCGAAAAGAAAGGGCTGGAGGTGCAGCAGGCGGCTGAAGCGGCTGCGGAGGAGGACGAAGATGATGATGAGGACGACATCGAGGAGTTCAGCGATGAAGACATCAACACCATCGCCGGCCTCGAACCCGGCAAGAGTGAGGATGAATATGACGACGGCTTCGGCGGCGATGACGACGACGAGGAAGGTGAGGAGTGGAAGAAGGCGGATGGCTGATCAGCGCCTCGTCAAAGCGGCGCGGAGTTCCAGGGCTTCGGCGTAGCCGGGGGAGATGCGCAAGGCGCGATCGAGTGCGGCGATGGCTTCGGGGATGCGGTTTTGCCGTGCGAGAATGGTGGCGCGGGCATAGGGGATGCCGGGATCGCGGGGATTGGCGAGTTCGCCGCGTTGTAATGCGCCGAGGGCTCCGGGGACGTCCCCCTGGCCGTTTTTGGCGAGTCCGAGATTGTACCAAGCGCGTGACAGGCCGGGATCAAGACGGGTGGCTTCCTCCAAGGATTGAATCACGGCCGGGATGTCGCCCGTCTCGCTGAGAGCGAGGCCGAGTTCGTAATGATACTCGGCGTGATTGGGAGCGAGTTTGATGGCATCGCGCAGTTTGGCGATGGCGAGCTGGGTTTGGCCGGTGGTGCTGTACATCATGGCCAGATCGTGATGAAAAGGGGGAGAGTTTGGATCCCAGCTGATGGCGGTTTCCATGTGCTGGGTGGCGGCGGAAAGATTGCGCCGGGCGAACTCGAACTGGGCGAGCTGCATCTGGCCGCTTGGCTGGTCGGCGTTCCAATTGAGCATGTGCTGAAGGTCCTGGCCGGCGGGGGAGTCGAGGTGCAGTCCTTCGCGCAGAGCCCATGCGGCGGAGACGCGAACGCTGCGTGCCGGGTCCTTGAGCAGAGGCTCGATGGCCGAGTGGATCGAGCCGCTTTGCAAGACGGGTTCCAGGGTGCGGATGGCGCTTTCACGCACGAGCGGATGAGCGTGCTGCAACTGGGCGGCGACGGCGGTTTGCACGGCAGGCTGGTCGATCCAGCGGTCCAGGAGCAGTGTGGCGCTGGCTTTCCAGTGGGGGATTTCATCGCTGCTGAGCAGATCCACGAGTCCGCTGCGGGCCTCTTCATTCCCCTGGCGAGCCTGGGCGATGAGCGTGGCGCGGGTGCGTGTTTTGCGGTCCATTTTGGGGCCCCACCATTTTTTCGTGGCTTCGAGCGCCCAGTCGGTGGTTTTGTCGGTGTGGCATTTGTTGCAGGCGTTGGGCACGTTGAACTGCTTGGTGAGCAGCGGGTCGGGAATGGTGAAGCCGTGGTCGTGCCGTGGGTGGCGCTGCATGTAAACCGTCTGGGGCATGTGGCAGTTCACGCATTGATTGCCGGTGCTGGCAGGCTGGTGAAAGCTGTGAGCCTCCGGCATGATGGGCGGTGCGTTGGGGAAGCCGCCGGGGGTGTGGCAGCGCATGCAGAGCTGGTTGCCGGGCAGGACGGTCTTCATGCTGTGCATGTCATGGCAGTCCATGCAGCGCACGCCGGCGTTGTGCATGCGGCTGCTGAGAAAGCTGCTGAACTCGTAGTCCTCTCCGCGGATCTGGCCGTCGGGGTAGAAGGTGTCGGTTTGATCGGTGATGGTGAGGCGGTAGTGGTCCCAGAAGGATTCGCCGGGGACGAAATCACCGGTGACCTCACCGCGGAGGGCGTGGCATCCGGCGCAGTTTTCGATATGCTGGTCGCGGGTGAATTTGGTGATGGTGGGATCGCCTTTGGCGCCGGGATGGGCATGCTGCCAGGTGTTGTGCGGCTTCATGGGGCCGTGGCAGGATTCGCAGCTCACGGACATCTCGGCCATGGTGGTGCGGTAGGCGTCGGTCTTGGCGTCGTAGTTTTTGCGCAGGCGGGTGTTGTGGCAGGAGGCGCACATCTGGTTCCAGACCATGCCGCGACCGGTCCAGTGGCCCCATTCGCCGGGCTTGCGGTCTTCATTGCCATAGACATTGAACCACTCGTTTTTCTTCGGATCGAGGCAGGCTTCCATGGCTTGAAGGCGGCCATGTCCACCATCGACGAGGAACTGGCGCAGGGGATCGTGGCCGATGACGCGTTCGACGCGGTAGGGGGTGATTTTGTTGCCGAAGCCTAGGGCGGTCAGTTCATAGTCGCTGCCGTTTTTGCGTGCCTCAGTGGTCTGTGTGCCGTGCTGGAAGCTGCGGGTGGGGACAAAAGCGGCGTCGTCGAGTTTGGGATCGGGTTTGCGTTCCGCGAGGCCGTGATGAGAACCCTGCCATTTGGTAAACTGATCGGCGTGGCATGCGCGGCAGCTTTGAGAGCCGGCGTATTGGGCGAAAGTCTTTTTTTCGTCCGGCATCGCGTAAGGTTCAACCTTTGCGAGGGAGACCGCCACGGGGGCGGCGGGCAGAGGGGTGTACTTTTTCTGCGGCCATAAGGCCCATGCGACCAAGGCCACCACGCCTGCGGCGATGCCACCGAGGAACAACCCGGCCTTCCACGATGATTCGGGTGGTGGCGGGGCGGGTGGGGACTTTTTCTTCATGCGTACGCCAGACTAGGCGGACGCGACAACGGTGCAAGACGCGGCAAAGAATCAGAAATCGAGGTAGATCTCAGCGCGGCGGTTGTGGCTGCGGCCTTCGGGATCGTCGGTGCCGTCGGATTTCTTGTTCGGGCTGAGCGGCTGGGCTTTGCCGAGGCCGGTGGTTTCCACCTGCCCGGCTGGCACGCCGAGGGCGGCGAGCTGCTTCTTCACCGACTCTGCGCGTCCACGTGAGAGACGGATGTTGTAGTCATCCTCGCCTTTTTCATCAGTGTGGCCGGCGATGCGGAGTTTTTTGGACGGGTCCGCCTTCATCAGGGCGGCGATGACTTCGAGCTGCTTGAGGGCACGGGGGTGAAGTTCGGCGCGGTCGTATTCAAAGTAGAGGGCGAGTGATTCGCCGCCCTTGGGATTTTTCACGATGGGCGTGTAGGGCACGCCGAGCTTAGAGGCGCTTTTGGCGAAGGAGCCGAGGATGTCGGAGAGATTGAGTCCCACGATTTTCCATGGCTGGGCGGTGTCCGCACGTTTGAGTTCCACGCCAAATTCGGTGTTTTGCTGGAGCGACTCCGACTGCACCTGAGCAATGACCCAGGAGACCTCGGGGTTGGCGATGGTCACGATGAGCGGCTTGGCCGGATTCAAGGAATACTGGCCTTCTTCAAAGACGATGCAGAGGCCGAGGAGGCGCTCGACCGGGACTTTTTTGTCATCGACAAAAGCGCGTGCGGCATTGAAGTCGTGCTTCAGGAGGTGGCGGACGAAATCACTGGCGAAGGCCAGCGCATCAGTGCCGTCCTCAACGGTGAAGAGCGGCTTCATGGAGGCGGACGCGACAGGGGCTGGGGTCGTTTTAGATGCCGAAGTGCCAGGTGTGGCTGCGGCTGCAGGAGCCGCAGTAGGGGAAGTGGCTGGCATGGCGGCGATGGCACTGCTCATGGCCTTGGGCAGGGTGGCTTTGGCGATTTTCCAGCCCATTTTTTCGTCACGCTCCAGATCGAGCTGGATGCGCAGGGTTTCCTGCGAGCCAGCCATGACAAAGGGAAGGGTGATGCGGGTGCGATTTTCGACAAGGCCGAGCAGTTCCACCTGATCCTCCGCTGCAGGCTTGTAGCCCATGGAGGCGAGCTTTTCGAAGAGCTTGGCGGCGCTGTTTGACTGCTCCGCATCTGAGGCGGCAGCGAGCTTGCCAGCGGTGGCAAAATCTCCCGTGGTGAGGCTGCGCACCAGCTGCCTGCCCAGATCCAGCGGGCGGGCGAAAGCAAAGGCTGGAGGTGCAGGCTTCGAAGGCTCCGAAGGTTTCACCATGGGTGGCTTGGCAGGGATTGCCGCTGCAGCCGACTTGGCGGCCTCAGCGGCTGACCTGGCGGGTGAGTCGGTGGAGCCAGGAGCTTCGGCCACGGCGTCCTTTTGGGCCTGGATTTTCTTTTTGGTAAACAGGAAGAAAATGGCCGTGCTGAGCGCGAGTGCGCCCACGACGATGAGAACAGGCACAAGACTGCCGCCGTAAACGGATCGGGGAGGGGAGGAGCGGGGCGGTATTTGCATGGCCGGGAGTAAGATGTCCTATAATAGCAGCAAAGATGCCACCACGGCTAGAGATGAATCAAGGGCTATTATCTGCCGTGGCCTGCTCAGCGTTTCTCGTCGGTGGCGTTCGTGGTCTGGCCGTTGCGCATTTTGGCTTTCAGGCGTGACCAGAAGTCATCATCCTGTTTGGAATCGTCCTTGGCGGCGCCAGAGCTGCCTTTGAAGGCGGGCACATCCACACTGGCGGTGCTTGAACCATCGCTGTTGGTGTCCGCCAGCGCCCGACCGTAGGGGGCGAAATTGTTCACCGGCACGGAGTATTTCTGCATGCTTGAAGGCAGGACGCGACGTGCGTTGATAAAGGCCGTCGGGCTGTAGTAGTTGGAAGAATCACGGGCAAACGAGGAGCGGTTCATGCCGATCTGCAGATTCTTGCGTACTTCCAGGTGCAAGTGCACCGGGTACATGCCGTTGTTGCCGCCCATGGTGCCGACGAGCTGGCCTTTTTCGACGAGGTCATGGAGCTTGACCTTGCGCTCATGCAGGTGGCCGTAGAGCGAGTCCACCATGGCGACTTTGCCATCAGCCTCGCGGAAAATGTGGCGTACCAAGATGCAGTTACCCCAGCCAACGCCGATGTTTTGTGAGAAAATCACCACGCCACGGCCAATGGAATAAATCGGCTCCCCGAGATCGGTGTCCCCGCCGCCGCGGCCGTTCCAGTCTTCACCCAGATGACCGTTGGGCCAGTAGCCGCGTGCTTTGTAAAAGCCGTCAGCGTCCGGCTTGCCCACAGGAAAATCAAAGCCATCCGCCAGACGCACGCGAATCGTGGAGCCGGACTGGGCGGCGGCAGGCACCGTCAGGAGCAGCGCGGCACAGACACACATCAGCGCGTGCCACCACGAAAAACGGGGGGCGGACAACGAGATGGGGGAATGGAAGGCACTGGCTGGCATGCCGAAGGGATGGAGATGGTAGTCGAAATCGTTGCAAAGGCCAGCCTGAAAACCATTGCGATGGAAGAGAATGGCGGCTTGCTGCGAATTATCAGGTTCAATGCATTCAGTGAAGTTGCAAACTGCGCCACCCGCCTGATTGTTCCAACCTCTTTACCACCATCCCCTCTTTCCATTCCCGCCATGCCCGACTGGCTTGCGATCATTCTCCTCGGCATCATTGAAGGTGTCACCGAATTCCTTCCCATCTCCTCCACCGGGCACCTTCTCATCCCGCAAAATCTGCACTGGCTGCCGCAGAAAAGCGACTTGTTCAATGTGGTGATCCAGAGCGGTGCGGTGCTGGCGGTGCTGGCGGTTTTCACCCAGCGGCTGAAACATCTGGCCACCACGCTGGGGGATGCCACCACACGGACTTATCTGGCGAAACTGTTTGTGTCTTTTTTCATCACCGCCGTCGGTGGATTGATCATCAAGAAGTTCGGTGTCAAGCTGCCGGAAACCATTCCCCCCGTGGCCTGGGCCACGTTGATCGGCGGGTTCATCATCCTCATTTTGGAGTTTTTGCACAAGGACAAGATGGGTACGGCGGACATCACTTGGGCGGTTGTCGTGGCCGTGGCGCTGGCGCAGCTGCTTGCGGCGGTCTTTCCCGGGACCTCGCGTTCGGGGGCCAGCATTCTGATGGCGCTGGCTTTTGGCGTTTCACGTCCTGCCGCCACGGAGTTTTCCTTCCTGCTGGGCATCCCCACCTTGATGGCTGCGGGTGCATTCAAAATCCTCTCAGCCATCAAGGATGGTGAGGCTGGGAATGAAGACTGGGGCATGGTGGTCCTCGGCACGGTGGTTTCAGCCGTCTCCGCCTTCATCGTGGTGAAATGGCTCATTCGTTTTGTACAGGGGCACACGTTCAACGGTTTTGCCTGGTATCGCATCGCGCTTGGCAGTGCGCTGCTGATCTGGGTCTATAATGGGGGAGGACACTGATCATGCTCGCTCTCGCCCGGGGCTGGTTTCGCCGTTCGGTGTTCAAAACCATCCGCTTTCTCAAACATCCCCGCAAGCTGAGGCAAAGCCCGGCCCGGCGGTGGTTTGCACGGCACTTTCTCGACAAACGCGTGTGGAAGCCCACGCAGCACACGCTTTCCGGAGGCATGGCCGTGGGGATGTTCATCACCCTGCAGCTGCTGCCGATCCAAACTCCGGCGGCCATCATTCTGTCCGCCATTTTCCGGGTGAACATCCCGATCGCCATCGCCCTGTGCTGGGTGAGCAATCCGGTCACCGTGCCCTTCATGGCGTGGCTGGAATACGCCATCGGCAAATGGGTGCTGGCCTTCTACACTGCGGTGCCCACCTCGCCGTTCCCCAAGCATCTGCCCGAGTCCATGGTTGAAGCCTGGATCGTGCTCAAGGAGCATGCACCGGTCATGCTGGTCGGCGGCATCATCCTCGGGGCGGTGGTGTCCCTCGTCAGCTACATCACCACCTGGAGCTGCTGGGAAATTGGATCGCGCATGGAGATGGCAAAGAAACTGCGGGAAGTGAAAGCGGCCGCTGTTTGAAGCATCCATGGGCGAACGAACCTCTTTTTGCGTGTCGTCAGGCACGAAAAACCTTGTTCCCGCGCATGCTTTGCGTTCTGATCAGGCCATTCATACTCAAAAAATGACCGAAGCTGAACGCAGGATCATCGCCGCCCAGGGCTACGTGGAGCTGGGTCTCTTTGACGAGGCTCGGGTGGAATTGTCCCCACTGCCGGCGGAAATGCACAACCGGGTGGATGTGATCGAGATCACGCTGCTCTGCCTCATGGGAGGGCACCGGTGGGAGGAAGCGCTGACGCTGGCCACCAAGCTCTGCTCCCAGGAACCGATGGAGCCCGGAGGCTTCATCCATGCGGCTTTCTGCCTGCATGAACTCGGGCGCACCGCCGAGGCGGTAGATGTGCTTTCGCGCGGCCCCGCCACCCTGCGAGCCAAGCCGGTCTATTATTATAACATGGGCTGCTACAACGCCTGCCTCGGACATCTGGACAAATCTCTCTCCTATCTGAAGCGGGCTTTTGAGATGGACGGTGAACTGCGCCAGCATGCCAGAAGAGACCGCGATCTCGACTGTTTGCGGGCGCAACTAGAGTCCCACCACGCATGAGTTCCCCTGGCAGTCCCGCAAATCTTCAGGCAGTACGTGCATGGTTCGAAGAGAGCTTTCGCACGCGCTGGGAGATGGGGGCCTCGGTCTCCATCTGGCAGCATGGGCAGGAGGTGCTGAACCTTGCGCATGGTCATCGTGACCGGGCACACACCCGGGAGTGGGATCGCGACACCCTGGTCCCCGTGTGGTCCGCCACCAAAGGCCCTGCCGCCGTGTGCTGCCTGCTCGCGCTGGAAGAGGCGGGCATCCCGCTGGAATGTCCTGTGGCGGAGGTGTGGCCCGAGTTTGTTGGGGGGGGGAAGTCCAACATCGCCTTCATTCATCTGCTGTCCCATACCGCCGGCTTGTGCGCGCTGGATGAACGCGCGCCGATCTACAATTACGACGCCGTGGTTGAGGCGCTCGAACGCCAGCGGCCCTTGTGGGAGCCTGGCACGCGCCAAGGCTATCACGCACGCACCTTCGGCTTCCTGCTGGATGAAATCGTACGCCGCCTCACGGAGGCAGAATCGCTGGGTGAGTACTATCGTGAGGTTTTTGGCAGCCCGATGGCGCTCGATTTCTGGATCGGGCTCCCAAGTGCGCAGTGGGACCGCGTCTCGCCAGTCTACCCCGGGAAGATCAGCATTGCCAACAGTGACCAGCCTTTCATCAAAGCCTTCAATACGGCGGGCACACTCACGCAGCGCACGTTCACCTCGCCCTTTGGCCTGAATGCGGTCAGCGATTTCAATCAAAGCGAAATGTGGTCACGCGGCTATGCGAGCATGGGCGGCGTGGGCAGTGCGCAGGGGCTTGCCAAATTTTACGCCATGCTGGCTCAGGGCGGTGTGTGGAATGGTGTTCAGCTCATTCCTGAAATAGTGGTGCGCCGGTTTGAGCAGACGCTCACGCAGGAGGTGGATTCCGTGCTGCTCACTCCCATCGCATTCTCCACGGGCATGATGCAGGACCCCTTGAACGAGGACCCTGAGTCTGATGGCGGCAAGCTGCGCCAGCTTTATGGCCCGAGTCGCCGCGCTTACGGTCACCCCGGTGCCGGTGGCAGCCTTGCCTTTGCGGATCCTGAGAACGGGATCAGCTTTGCCTACACCATGAACCAGATGGAAATTGGTGCATTGCCAGGGGAGCGGGTTGTCGGGCTGGTGCGGGCGCTTTACGGAGGGTGATTATTCGGAGACGTCGTGTTTGCCTTCCTGGATCACGATGGCCTTCATGCCGCTGCCGGTGATTTTGTTCGCCTTCACGATCTGGGCTTCTCCGGACAGGATGATGCCGTTTTTGCCGGAAGCGTTGATTTCATTCTGCGCGACGGTGTTGCCCTTCGTGCCGGTGGCGATCTGCACGGCGTTGCCCCGGGTGCGTTCAAAGAGGTTTTGCACTATGAGATTTCCTTCGTTCAGCCCTGGCAGCTTGCACCAGCGCCAGAGATTGATGCCGGTGCCGCATTCGAGGAATTCGTTTCCCGCGACGAGGCAGTCGTTGGCATCATTCAACTCCACCCCGAGAAGGCAGCGGGCGATGTGGTTGTGCGTGGCGATGGACTTCACGGTGAAGTGATCAAAATCAATGGCCTCATCCGAGGTGTCACGAATGGTGCAGCCGTCGATTTCGGCTGCTTCCACGGAGTACAAGGCGATGCCGCGTCCGTGGCAGTTTTGGATGAAGCAGCGGGAGATGCCGAGCTTCTTCACCTTCGGTCCTGTGGGGCCTTTTTCATAGCTGTAGGCACCTGAGGCGAACACGGCGCAGAGCTGTGCATGACCGCGAATAGGTGGATCGCCATCCACGCGACCGCCATCCAGTGTGAGCTTTTGAATGAGCACGTTTTCGCTGGCTCCGCGAATTTCGATGAGGTTCGGTGCATCCTCATGGCGGATCATGGTGCCGTCTGGAACGGGAAATTTGAGTGAGGACTCGAGCTGGATGGTCTCCTTATCGACGGTTTTCACGATGGCGAGGTGGTAGGGCCTGGGCTTTTTGGTGAAGCTGTCGAGCTCGCCATCGGCCTCGATCTTCAAACGCATGCCCGGCTTGAAGCCGCGCTGGGATTTCACCGGGATCGCCGTGGCGCCTGCCGCCGTGGTGCCCGCAGCCAGGGCATAGGCGACGGGCGGAAGTTGCAGCACGGTGTTCTCGGCATCGAGGCCGACGATGCGGAGTTTCTTCGCGTCTTTCACGATTAGACCGCGCTCAATGAGATGCACGCCGGGTGGAATGACCACCTCACCACCGCCGGCTTTGATCGCTTCATCAATGAAGCGCTGGAGCTCCGCCTCAGGGAGCGCCCGTGCAGACTGGAGGGCGGCGAAAAACAGAACAAGCAGGGCGGTGAATTTCATGGCAAGGGAAAGACGGAGCGAGCAGGGTGAAACTCGCTTTATTTGCCTGATTTCATCTCATGAAGTTTCTCTCCCGTCCCGGCTTTTACGTCATCTTCCTGCTCATTGCGGCGATGCTGCTGCTGACGCTGTGGCTGCAATGGAAGATCGACTCGCTGCCGAAGCAGAAAGCGAAACAAACTGCTCCTGCTGCCGTTTCTCATCCACCATGAAGTCTCTCCTTCTTCTGCTAGCCCTGACGCTGACCGTGCAGGCACGCCAGCCCAATGTCATCTTCATCATGGCGGACGATCTTGGTCCCGGGGATCTGGGATGTTACGGACAGAAGATCATCAAGACGCCGAACATCGACCGCATGGCGGCCGAAGGCATGCGTTTCACCCAGCATTACTGTGGCAATGCGGTGTGTGCGCCCTCACGCTGCGTGCTGATGAGCGGCCTGCATCCTGGGCATGCCTTCATTCGTGACAACCGGCAGGCAGACGATGCCAAGGGCCTGCCCAAAATGGGCAAACCTGAGCACGAAGGCCAGTTTCCCATTCCCGCTGACACGGTGCTCCTTCCTGAAGTCCTGAGGCCGCTCGGGTATACGACGGGCGGTTTTGGCAAGTGGGGTCTGGGTGGTCCGGGTTCCACCGGGGAGCCCTTGAAGCAGGGCTTTGACCGCTGGTTTGGCTACAACTGTCAGGGTGTGGCGCACAATTTTTATCCGACCTACCTGTGGGACAATGACCGCACCATCGAACTCAAAAATCCGCCCTTCCCTTCAAACGACAAGCTCAGGGCTGATGAAGATCCGTCGAAGCCGGAAACCTACCAGCGCTTCAAGGGCAGCGAGTACTCGGCTGATCTCATCGCGGAAGAGGCGCTGAAATTCGCCCGTGCCAACAAGGACAAGCCATTCTTTCTCTACTGGCCCACGACTGTGCCGCACGTGGCGCTGCAGGTGCCGGATGACTCCCTGCAGGAATACCTCGGCAAATTCGATGATCCGCCCTATCCCGGTGGCAACGGCTACCTTCCGCATTTCAAGCCCAAGGCTGCGTATGCCGCGATGATCACGCGAATGGATCGTGAGATCGGGCGCATGCAGGCGCTGATCACGGAACTGGGCCTCGACAAGGACACGATCTTTGTGTTTGTGAGCGACAATGGGCCCGTCAGCGGCACGCATCAGGGGCTGGCAGGAACTGACTGCGCCTTCTTTAATTCCAACGAGGGACGGCGCGACGGCAAGGGCACGCTGTATGAGGGCGGGATCCGTTCTCCGGGCATCGTACGCTGGCAGGGAAGGATCAGGGCCGGAACGACCAGTGACCGGATCACCGGCTTTGAAGACTGGATGCCGACGCTGCTGGAGCTGGTGGGTGCGAAAGACAAGACGCCGAGGACGGACGGGATCAGCTTTGCGCCGACGCTGCTGGGGGAGAAGCAGCCGGAGCGGGAATTCCTCTACCGTGAATTTCATGGCTACGGCGGCCAGCAGATGCTGCGCATGGGCGACTGGAAACTTGTGCGGCGCAATCTGACGCCCAAAGGCAAGGGGAAGGGCAAGGCCAAGGCCGCCACTATGACCGAGGAACTTTTCAACATCGCGAAGGATCCTGCTGAGACTCAGGACGTTGCTGCCGAGCATCCTGAACTTGTCACCAAGATGAAGGCGATCATGGCCGGGCAGCATGCGCCCAGTGCGGATTTTCCTATGACGGCGCTGGACCAGTGAGCCATCCGGCGTGAAGCGCTATTGGCAGAGGGCGCATTCACCTGTTCACGTTGAATGGTTTTCGGCTGGCTGGTTGGCCGAATGGGGAGGGGTGGAGGGGCGCCTACTGGGGGTTGCGGGGATCTCGGGAAGCAGGAGAGGTGAAAGGGGTGGAGCAATACCTGCTGCGTGAGAGGTTTTATCCTTGCTACTCGGTAAGCCTATATCTTATTTTTGGTATAATATTAAATTTAATTATCAGTTTCCCGACTATGCAAATCGATCCCTGCGTTCGTGTTATCGCCCCTCCAACTCAGGAATCTTTATTATTCTGTTGTAGTGGCGTGGGCGACTTTTCACGCAGGTGTAGCCGCTGCATGATTTAGACGCGGTGATTCCGCAACTTGCGGAAGGGAGGTGGGCTGAGTGTTTGTTTGTGTGGCATGCAGCCATCTTAGAACTTAAGAAATTTGTTTATATTAAATTTGTTTTTTATCATGAAGGCTGTTCTTAATTGTGGAGGGAGTTCAAACCATTGTGCGGCAAGTTCTTCAGGGCGAGCTTTCGCGATGCCCCGCAGGTGGCGGACGCGGGTGGTGGCTGTGATGATGGCTGTGGCGGGTTGCTGGCAGGTGGGGCCAGGATTGCAGGCAGCCACATTGACCTGGGACATTGTCTCGGGAAATGGAAGCAGCATCACCGGTGGCGCCGGGACCTGGACCGACGGCCTGGGCAACTGGAACACCGGCAGTGGAGATACCACCTGGAACAGCGCCACACCGGACTCTGCGATCTTTGGCGCGACGGCGGGCACTGTGACACTGGGGGGCGCGGTGACGGTGGGGAACATGGTATTCAATTCCGCCTACACTCTGGCTGGCGGCGGGAACACCCTCACGCTTTCGAATTCGACGATCACCGCCAATGTGACGGCGACCATCAGCGCTGCTCTGGGTGGCAGCACTGGTCTGAGCAAGGATGGGACAGGCACACTGACGCTCTCCGGTACGAACACTTACACGGGTATCACCACGATCAGCGGTGGTGTGCTCAATGTGACGACTCTCGCCAACGGTGGCAGCAACAGCAACATCGGGGCTGCAAGCAATGATGCGGCGAATCTGGTGCTCAACGGGGGTACGCTGAGATATTCTGTTGGCGCGGGCGCAGCAGTCAGCACGGACCGGCTGTTCAGCGTGGGCACCAGTGGAGGAACCCTTGATGCCTCCGGTGGCTTCAACATCATCTTCACCAACACGGGAAGCATGGGGTTCAATGGGCAGAGTGGCGCACGCACGCTGACCCTGACGGGCAACAATGCGAACGACAACACATTGGCGGCGGTGATTGGTGATAATGGCGGACCGACCTCGGTCAACAAAACAGGAACTGGCGTCTGGGTGCTCACCGGGGCGAACACCTACACCGGGGCGACAACCATCACCAACACCATAGCACTCAAAGTCAGCTCCCTCGCCAATGGCGGCGTCGCGAGCAGCATCGGTGCATCCAGCAATGACGCGAGCAATCTGGTGCTCAATGGCGGTACGTTCACCTACACAGGGGGAGCGGTGAGCACGGACCGGTTGTTCAGCCTGGGCACTTCCGGCATTACTTTGAACGTGTTTGGGACTGGCGCAGTGACCTTTACCAACACGGGAAGCATGGGTTTCGTCGGGAGCGGGGCGCGCACGCTGACGCTGGCGAATTCCAATGGTGGCACCAGTTCGATTGCGGCCGTCATTGGTGACAACGGCGGGGCGACATCTGTGACGCATTCGGTGGTTTCCAGCACGTGGGCTTTGACGGGGGCCAACACGTACACGGGGGCAACCACGCTGAATGGTGGAGTGCTGAGTGTGACGAGCCTGGCCGATGGCGGCAGCGCCAGCGGCATCGGTGCTGCGAGCAGTGCGGCGACAAATCTGGTGCTCAATGGCGGCAAGCTGCTCTACACGGGGGCCGGGTCGAGCACGGACCGGTTGTTCAGTGTGGGGAACACTGGCGGCACGCTGGATTCCTCTGGTACGGGCGCGGTGAATTTCACCAACACGGGGAGCATGGGGTTCAACAGCCAGACGGGTACGCGCACTTTGACGCTGACGGGTACGAACACGGGAGACAACACGCTCGCGGCAGTCATCAGTGACAACAGCGGAGCAACTTCGCTCAACAAAACAGGCGCGGGCACCTGGGTGCTCACCGGAAACAACAGCTACTCGGGCACGACAACCATCAGCGCAGGTGTGCTTCAGATTGGCGCTGGTGGCACCAGTGGCACGCTGGGCAGCGGGGCAGTCACCGACAGTGGCAAGCTGATATTCAACCGCTCTGATTCGTTCACTATCGCCAACACCATCAGCGGCAGCGGTTCGGTGACTCAAGAGGGCGCTGGGACCACCACACTAAGCGGGACCAATTCATATACTGGTGCGACGGTCATTGATGCGGGGGTTCTGAACGTCATCTCCCTTGCGAATGGCGGCAGCAACAGCAGCCTTGGTGCGTCCTCCAATGTGGCAACCAATCTTGTTCTCAATGGCGGCACATTGCGGTACACGGGTGGTAGTGCCGCGAGCATCGACCGGTTGTTCAGCGTGGGCACCTCAGGGGGCACGCTCGACTCTTCCGGAGTGGTGCTGAGCTTCACGAACACGGGCAGCATGGGGTTCAACGGGCAGTCTGGCGCACGCACGCTCACTTTGACGGGGACCAATGGTGCGGGCAATGTCCTCGCCGCTGTGATTGGCGACAGCGGTGGTGCCACATCGTTGATCAAATCTGGCACCGGGACCTGGATGCTGACCGGGAACAATACTTACACGGGACTCACCACCATCAGCGGAGGCACATTGGTCCTTGGGAACTTTGGCAGCAGCGGCTCCATCAGCGGGGACATTGTGGACAATGGCACGCTCATGCTGAACAATACGGCCGGCCTCACCCTGTCACAAACCATCAGCGGCACGGGCGGGGTCACGGTGAATGCCGGTTCGCACACCCTGAGCGGAACCAACACGTACACAGGCGTGACATCCATTGCGGGCGGGCTGACTCTTTCTGTTGCGACGCTTGCTGACGGTGGTGTGGCCAGCAATCTGGGTGCAGCCAGCAATGCGGCAACCAACATCGTCCTCAACAATGGCATTCTCAAATATACCGGCGCCGGTTCCTCCACGGACCGTTTGTTTGGCATCGGCACCTTAGGCGGCACGCTGAATGCCTCCGGCACAGGGGCGGTGAATTTCACGAACACAGGCAGCATGGGGTTCAACAGTCTGACGGGTGCGCGCACCTTGACGCTGACGGGTACGAACACGGGGGCCAATACACTCGCTGCTGCGATCGGCGACAATGGTGGCGCCACTTCGTTGACGAAATCTGGTGTCGGCACCTGGGTGCTGACTGGAGCGAACAACTACACGGGGACGACGACCATCAGCACCGGGGTGCTGCAGATGGGAAGCGGTGGCACCGCCGGCACGCTCGGCAGCGGCGCAGTGACGGACAATGCCAACCTTACCTTTAAACGCTCTGACACTGTCACCATCTCAAACAGCATCAGCGGGACAGGTTCTCTCACCCAGGCAGGAACGGGCACGACCATACTCACTGGTGCCAACAGCTATGCCGGTGTGACGACGATCAGCGGCGGTGTGCTGCAGGTCGGTAATGGCGGCACCAGCGGCACGCTGGGAAGCGGGGCTGTCACTGACAATGGCAATCTGACATTCAACCGCTCAGACAGCCTGACGGTGGCCAATGCCATCAGCGGCAGCGGATCGGTGACTCAGGCGGGTGCGGGCACGACCACGCTCAGCGGTACGAACAGTTATCTAGGCGTGACGACCATCAGCGGCGGTGTGCTGCAGGTCGGTAATGGCGGCACCAGTGGCACGCTGGGAAGCGGGGCTGTCACTGACAATGGCAATCTGACGTTCAACCGCTCAGACAGCCTGACGGTGACCAATGCCATCAGCGGGAGCGGATCGGTGACTCAGGCGGGTGCGGGCACGACCACTCTCAGCGGTACGAACAGTTATCTAGGCGTGACGACCATCAGCGGCGGTGTGCTCAATGTGACGAGCCTGGCCAACGGCGGCAGCAACAGCAACATCGGTGCCTCCAGCAATGCGGCGAGCAATCTGGTGCTCAATGGCGGTACACTGCAGTATAACAACACCACAACCACCAGCACGGACCGCTTGTTTAGTGTGGGCGCTGCGGGCGGCACCATCAGTCTTCCTGTGGCTGGAACTCTCACTTTTACCAACACAGGCAGCCTCGGATTTAACGGTCAGAGCGGGGCACGCACTTTGACCTTTGCATTTAGCAACAGCACCTTCGGTGGAGTCATTATCATGGCCAGCGGGATTTCAGACAATGGCGGTGCGACGTCGGTGGTGAAATCAAACACGCTTGGCACTGTTCGGCTAACCAGTGACAACAACACCTACACGGGTACGACCACGATCACTGGAGCTTTGTCTATTGGCACCTTCGGTGGAAGCACCGGGAGCATTGGCACGGGAGCGATCATCATCAACGCAGGAGGAACTTTGTTTGCCACGCGCTCGGGATCGGTGAATCTGGCGCAGACCATCAGTGGAGCAGGCGGCGTGACCAGCAATGGAAACACGATGCTGACGCTCAGCGGCACGAACACTTACACCGGGGTGACCCGCATCATCAGCAACGGGGGAATTGTGACGGTGAGCGATCTTGGCAACGGCGGGGTGCCGAGCAGCATCGGGGCTTCAAGTTCCGCGGCAGACAATTTGATAATCACGACCGTGGGCACCTTGCGTTACGTTGGGACGGGGGCTTCGACAGACCGACTGTTTTCGGTTACCGGGGGCTCACTTGCAGTGGGCACCATCGATGCTTCGGGCACCGGGCCGCTCGTGTTTACCAACACTGGAGCCATGGGTTTCGCCTCTTCCACTGGAACAAGACTGCTGATCTTGAGCGGGACCAACACGCAGAACAACACGATGACGCCTGTGATTGGAGACAATTCGGGGGCAACTTCGCTGACCAAGTCTGGTACCGGAACGTGGGTTCTGGCGGGAACCAACACCTATACGGGGGTGACGACTGTGTCCGGTGGCGTGCTCTCAGTTTCCACCCTGGCTGATGGTGGCAGTGCCAGCAACATCGGTGCTGCCACGAACGCCGCTTCCAATCTCATCCTGAACAACTCCACCGCCGTTCTGAAATATACGGGCGTTGCTGTCAGCACGGACCGTCTTTTCAGCATCGGCAGCAGTAGCGGTGCACTCGATGCTTCCGGGACCGGAGCGGTCAATTTCACGAACACGGGCAGCATGGGGTTCAACAGCCAGACTGGCGCGCGCACATTGACTCTTACTGGCACGAACACCGGCAGTAATACCCTCGCCGCGGTGATCGGTGATAACACTGGTGCCACAGCGTTGGTGAAATCGGGGGCTGGCACCTGGGTGCTGACCGGAGCGAACAGCTACACTGGTACCACCACAATCAGTGCAGGGGTGCTGCAGGTCGGCAGCGGTGGCACCACCGGTGCATTGGGATCTGGCGCGGTATCTGACAACGCCAGTTTAATTTTCAACCGTTCTGACTCCATTACAGTCAACAACTTCATCAACGGCAGCGGCTTGATCATCCATGCTGGAACAGGCACGGCCACCTTCTCAGGGATCATTAGTGGCGGTGTTGGCTTTCGTGTGACTGGAACGGGAACGGCCATTATCACGGGCTCTGCCAGTTACAGCGGCGGAACCGTGATCAGTTCAGGGACCTTGCAAATCGGCAACGGGGGAACTTCCGGGACCATGGGGACAGGTGCAGTTTCGAATAACGGCAGTCTGATTTTTAATCGCAGCGACAGCAGTCTTAACTTTATCAACGTCATCAGTGGCAGCGGGTCCGTTTCTCAATCAGGCACCGGCATCATCATCCTGTCCGGCGCTAACTCCTACACCGGGGCCACTCTGATCAACTCGGGTGTTCTCAGTGTTTCTTCGTTGGCCAATGGTGGCAGCACGAGCGGCATCGGCTCCTCGTCCAGCAGCGCCACCAATCTAGTTCTCAATGGCAGTGTGTTTCGATACACCGGTTTGACAGCCAGCACCGACCGGCTGTTCAGTGTGGGAACCAGCGGCGGCGCGCTGGATGCTTCCGGTACGGGCGCTGTAAACTTCACCAGCACCGGCGGCATGGGTTTCAACAGCCAGAGCGGCGCCCGCACCTTGACCCTCACCGGCACCAGCACTGGCAGCAACACCCTTGCCGCAGCCATCGGTGACAACGGGGGGGCCACATCATTGACTAAATCCGGCGCTGGCACCTGGGTGCTCACCGGCACGAATGCTTACACGGGAGCCACGACCATCAGCGCCGGAGTACTACAGGTTGGCAGCGGCGGCACGACGGGAGCCTTGGGAACGGGCAGCGTGACCGACAATGCCAGTCTTGTCGTCAACCGCTCAGACGCCGTCACTCTTGCCAATGCTATTTCAGGCACCGGTTCTCTCACTCAATCGGGAGCGGGCACCACCACTCTCACGGGCACAAACAGCTACGTTAACACCACGATCAGTGCTGGTACACTCCAGATTGGCAATGGAGGTACAACGGGATCTCTTGGCAGTGGTACCGTCACCAACAACGCCGCGCTGATCATCAACCGCGCGGATGCGGTCACCATCGCCAACACGATCAGCGGCACCGGCACCTTTACACAGGCGGGTGCCGGCACGACGACATTCATCACCGGCGCCAAGAGCTATACGGGCGCGACCTTCGTCAATGCGGGCAAACTGCAGGCGGGAGGTGGAAATGCGTTCAGCGCTGGTTCAGCAGTCACAGTTGACAGTGGCGCTGTTCTTGAAGTCAATGGCTTCACCAACTCCATCGGCGGTCTGGCAGGTTCGGGCACGGTGCAAAACGGCACGGCCACAGGGGCTACCCTGAACGTAGGAGGCTCTGCGAACTCCTCTTTTGATGGGATCATTCAGAACGGTGGCAGTGCTTTTCTAGCCTTCAACAAAGGCGGCTTGGGCGGCACGCTCACCCTGACGGGCAGCAACACCTACACCGGGGGCACGGTGGTCAGTGCCGGAGTTCTCAGCGTCTCCACTCTGGCAAACGGCGGAACGGCGAGCAATATCGGCGCATCCACCAATGCGGCGTCCAGCCTGATCCTCACCGGCGGCACACTGCGCTACACGGGGGCTGCGGTGTCCACGGACAGATTGTTCACCGTCACCACGAGCGGTGGCACGCTGGATGCCTCCGGTACGGGTGCGGTGAACTTTACCAACTCCGGCAGCATGGGCTTCAACTTCCAGACTGGCGCGCGGACGCTCACGCTCGCGGGCACGAACACGGGAGACAACACGATTGCGGCGGTGATCGGTGACAATGGTGGAGCCACCTCTCTGACGAAATCCGGCATCGGCACCTGGGTGCTCGCAGGGGCAAACACTTACACCGGTACGACAGTCATCAGCGCCGGAGAGCTGCAAATCGGCAATGGTGGCACCAGCGGATCTCTGGGCAGTGGTGCGGTGACGAACAACGGCAAGCTCACGCTGAACCGTTCCGACGCTTTTACTGTCGCCAACACCATAAGTGGCAACGGTACTCTCACGCAGGCGGGGACCGGTACGGCCACGCTCAGCGGCACCAATTCGTACACCGGAGCGACGACGATCACCTCGGGTGTTCTCAATGTGACCTCCCTCGCCAATGGCGGGAGCAACAGCAACATCGGCGCCTCAAGCAATGCGGCCACGAATCTGGTGCTCGATGGCGGCACGCTGCAATACACGGGGAGTACCAATGCCAGCACGGACCGGTTGTTCAGCGTGGGCACCGGCGGCGGTGTCATCGATGTGTCTGGCAGCGGCACCTTGAATTTTACCAATACCGGCAGCATGGGCTTCAATGGTGAGAGTGGTGCACGCACCCTGATGCTCACAGGTACGAACACCACGGGGGTCAACATCATCGCCGCAGCCATCGGAGACTTCGGCGGGGCGACCTCGGTGACCATTGATGGCGATGCCACATGGCTGCTTACCGGGGCCAATACCTATACGGGGGCGACGACTCTCAGTTCCGGGGTGCTGCAAATCGGTGGCAGCATCCTGGATTCAGCGCTGATCATTGGTTTGCACGCCACCCTGGAGTTGAATGGATTGAATGCCAGCATTCAGTCACTGGCCGGTTCCGGAACCGTTCGGAACAACTCCGCCACTGCGGCCACTCTGACCTTGGGCGGGAACAACAGCAGCACTGCATTCAGCGGCACCATTCAAGATGGCGGCAGCGGAGCATTGTCACTGCTGAAATTGGGAACGGGGACGTTCACGATTTCCGGCAACAACACTTACAGCGGCACCACCACCATCAGCGCTGGCGTCTTGCAGATTGGCACCGGGAGTACGAGCGGCACGCTCGGCACAGGCAATGTGATCAACAATGCCAGCCTGACGATCAACCGTTCGGACGCTCTCACCCTGGCCAATGCGATCAGCGGGAGCGGTGCGCTCACTCAGGCTGGAACTGGAACCACAACGCTGACGGGTGACAACAGTTACAGCGGCAGCACGACCATCAATGCAGGCGTGCTCAGTGTGGCTGTCCTCACGGACGGGGGCATCAACAGCAATCTGGGGGCATCCACCAATGCCGCGGCCAATCTGGTGCTCAACGGCGGCACCTTGCAATATACCGGTGGTGCAACCAGCACTGACCGGCTGTTCAGCGTTGGCAGCAGTGGCGGCACCTTGGATGCTTCTGGCACGGGAGCCGTCAACTTTACCAACACGGGCAGCCTGGACTTCAACGGTCAGAGCGGCGTCCGCACGCTGACTCTCACTGGAACAAACACGGGCGACAACATCCTTGCCGCAATCGTAGGCGACAATGGTGATGCCACCGCGCTGACGAAGTCTGGTGCTGGCACCTGGGTGCTCACCGGGGCGAACAGCTACACCGGTGCCACGACGATCAGCGCGGGAGTGCTGCAGATCGGCAATGGTGGCACCACGGGTTCGCTGTCCACCAGCAGTGTGCTCAACAACAATGGTACCCTGGCATTCAATCGCACGGATGGAGTGGTTCAGGGAAGCGGTTTTGCCAGTGTGATCAGCGGTAGCGGCGGGGTGACCCAGGCCGGCAGCGGCACTCTGACACTCAATGGTGACAACACCTACACAGGCACGACGAACGTCCGCGCAGGTACCTTGGAAGTGACCCGCAACAATGCGCTGGGCACAGCAGACGCGGGCACCACGGTGAGCAGTGGTGCGACACTGCTGCTCAACAACGTGAACTACAGCAATGCCGAATCCCTTTCTCTTAATGGCAGCGGTACGGGTAGTAGCGGCGCACTGCGCAACAGCGGCACGAGCACCTACACCGGAGCGATCACTGCTGCGACGAATGCCAGCATCAATGCGGGTGGCGGTATCTTGAACCTCACTGGTGGTCTGGTGAAGGATGGCACGGTACTCACCATCACGGGAGGTGGGACGGTGAATGTGAGCGGCACAGGCATCAGCGGAGCCAGCGCCAGCTCTGATTTGGTGGTGGATGGAACGACGCTGGTGGTCAGCGCCGACAGCGACTACAACGGTCCCACCACGGTGCAGAACAGCGCTGCCCTGATTGCCAATGCATCGGTGACCACGACGCGGCTGGACCTCAGCAGTAACAGCCTGCTGGCTGGCACGGGTGCCATCACCACGGCGGCGAACCAGTCCATGTTCATCAATGGCACGTTCAGTGTGGGTGATCCGGGAGTGGCGACAACGGCCACGACCTTTGCGCTGACGACCTCGGGTTCGGGGGCTGTGGTGATGGGCGCTGACAGCGTGATCCGGCTGGATCTGTTCAGTGGCGCCGGTTTGGGCAACAATCTCAGCAATGCCACGGCGGCGGATTCCATCAATCTGCATGGCAAGGTGGATGCCACGGCTGGCGGCACGGTTGTCATCGGCAATCCCAATGGCATGACGAACTTCCGCGGCGGCGACCAATGGCAGCTGGTTCATCTCAACAGCGGCGATGCCAATGCGGGGAGCTTCACGGCCAGCCTGGCTTTGAATGACAGCAGCCTTCATTTGGCGAGCGGCTTCACTAGCTACCTCGACCAGAGCAATGGTGTGTTCTCCATCATCGACACGAATGGCGGTCTGGCACTTGCCGCTGTCGAAGTGCAGGCGCTGGTGTCCGGTGGCAATACGGTGACGAGTGATCTGAACGGGCACCTCTTCAATCTTCGAGCTGGTGGTGGTGAAGAGGACGATGACGACGACTCAGGCTCCATCACTGCTGCGCTTGATGACGGGGTCATTGTTGGTGAAGGGGACGGCGATCCCAAGAAGGCTTCACCCATCGCCAAACGCGTGGCGCGCTCCAGGCAGTGGGAAGTGTTTGCCACGGTAAATTACGGCAACGTCAAACTCAATCCCATCCGCACGCAGTCAGGTGTGCAGATTGACTCGTGGGCTTCCGGCGTTGGCGCAGAGCGGCATCTTTCGCGGGGGCTGACCCTCGGATTCGCCGCATCCTTCCTGCAGAGCAGCCAGGGGTACACCGGCAATGCAGGCAGCCTGCATCTCGAAGGTCCGGCGCTTTCTGCTTACGTCTCCTATGTGCGCGGCGGTTTCTGGAACAGCCTGCTCTACAGCTTTGGCACCTACCAGATGGACTCCATTCGCAACACCGGGGTGGCATTCCCGACGGCCTTTGGCTCAACCCGCACCTACACGCACTCGGTGCAGTACAACACAGGCTGGAACATGCGTTTCCAGAATGACACGCTGGTGACCGGCCCCTTCGCGGGTGTGGACTACTTGCATGGTTCGATTGACGCCTACAATGAAACTGGCGGCGGTCTGGCGGCCTTGCATTACAACTCGCAGAGTTATCAATCTCTGGTCAGCCGGGTTGGCTGGTCTGCTTCCAAGCAGATCAAGGCAAGCTTTGGGACGATCACACCGCAGGTGCGTCTGAGCTATGAGCGGCAGAACATCAAAAACAACAACGGCACCAGCGTGTCACTGATCAATGTGCCCTTCTCATCCACTGGCGGCCAGCAGGCTCCAGGTCAGGACTATCTTGTGGCCGGACTTGGGGTGAGCCTTGCATTCACCGACCGGTTCAGCCTCATGCTGTCCTATCAGGGGCAGTTCTTCCGCCATGATCTGCAGGCGCACTTTGGGAGCATCCGCTTCAGCTACCAGTATTAGTGATTGGCCGCGGCCGCGCCTGCTCTAGAGCAGGCGCTTGCGCTTGAAATAAACGATGGGCAGGATCGCTGAGAGAACGATCATGAGCATGACGAGGAGGAAGGCCCAGCCGTTGGTGGCGGCGGGGAGGCCGACGTTCATGCCGTAGATGCTGGCGATGAGGGTCGGTGGCATGAAGAGCACGCTGGCGACAGTGAAGATCTTGATGATCTGGTTCTGCTGGATGTTGATGAGGCCGAGGGTGGACTCCAGCAGGAAGGTCATCTCCTGAGTCTGCTGGTTGGTGTAGTCGTCCATGCTCTTGATGTCGCGCATGACGCTGCGGAACTGCGCGGCGAGGTCTCCGCGCATCCAGCTGGCGGCATTGTTGAGGAAATACTGCAGCATGCGGCTGATGCTGAGGAGGCTCTCGCGCACATTGGCGACGAGGGCGCTGCGGCGGCCCAGCAGTTTGACGACATCGCTGAGATCTTTTTCCACTGCGGCGTGCGCTTTGTGCGGATCGAGGCTGAAAATGTCGCGGCAGATTTTTTTCATGTCGCCTTCGACTCCCTGCAGTGCATCGGCGATGCGGGCGACGATGAGCTCCAGCAGGAGGAGGAAAACGGCATCACTGGTCAGGGGCAGGGTGCACTGGCGTTTGGCCTGATCTGCAAGTATGCGAAAGGACAGCGGGTCGGCGTAGCGCACGGTGGTGAGGCAGTCGGGCGCAATGACGAAGGAGATGGACGTGTTGTCAGGATCCGGGTTGTCCAGTCCGACGGGCAGCCACGCGGTCATGTACAGCGTGCCCTTCTCGGTGTAGAGTCGGCTGGACTCCTCGATCTCCTGCATTTCTTCACGCGTGGGGAGCTGGTATTCGAGCCATTTTTCCGCCTCCAGCTCCTCGGCACGGCCGGGGTTCAGCAAATCGAGGAAGACGAGATTATCCGGGAACGGATGTGTCTTTTCGTCATTCCAGTCGATGAGCTGTCCTTGCTGTGTGATGAGTCGTACCATGCGTGGGTGCGTGTGCGGGGGTAGCGTGAAGGGTAGTCGCGCAGGCACTGGGTGCCACAGCAAACTCACCCGGATGTGTGTCAGTAACGTGGCGTAGCGGGGTCGACCATGTCCGACCATGCGTCAATGCCGCCGCTCATGCTCTGGGCACGGGCGAAGCCATGCTGCCGCAGAAACTGGGCGGCGCGGAGGCTGCGCATGCCGTGGTGGCAGTAGATGATGACGTGCTCCTGAGTGTCGGTGAACATCTGGGGCACCAGCTCACCGAAGCGTGAGAGGGGGACGAGCTGCGCGTGCGGCAGGTGGCAGATCTGCCATTCGCTTTCTTCACGGCAGTCGATGAGCCGGAAGGTGCGCTCGCCGGGATGCTGCAGCAGATTGCTGACATCCGTGGGGTCGATTTCGAGCGGTGTTTCCGGTGTCATGATTTCAGCAGCAGCGAACCATCAGGGACGAACCGTGACGGGGGTGCCTTTTGTGACGTTGTTGTAGAAAATGGCCGCCATGTGCGGAGGCATGCGGACGCACCCGTGGGAAGCGGCGTAGCCGGGGAGGAATCCCTCGTGCATGCCGATGCCGCCGACGAAGCGCATGAAGTGGTGCATCTTGGAGCCCTCGAACCGTGTGCCGGGAGGCGCCTTGTCCTTGGTGACGTCCACGTTGGCCTGGACGACGTTTCCTGCGCTGTCCACAAAGTCGCCGTAGAGATTGGATTTGTGCCACTGGTCCTTCTCGAAGATCTTGAAGTTGCCAGTTTTGGTGGCGTGCCGTTCGTCGCCTGTGGATAGGGCGGAGACACCCGCGAGCGCGCCGCCTTTGTAGAAGTAGGCCTTCTGGTCGCTGATATCGATGATGATGCTGGGTGCGCCAGACATGCCGTCGCCATCCCAGTAGGAGTCCTGGTCCGCATTGTACAGCGCGGAATGCGGGACGCTTGTGGTGGAGAAGGCTTCGAGGTACTGCGTCTGTCCACGCGAAGACGAACTCTGGCAGGAGGCCAGCAGAGCAAGTGCGGAAAGTAGAGCGAGGCGGACGGCTGGGGGGATTACCAATTGACTCATGCGTAAGTGTTACGTGTGCGCGGCTTGGGAAGCCGCGATTCATATGCCTTGCCGCAGCGCATCTGTCCAGCGTCAATCAATGCACGCCGTGATCGGCGAGGTAGCGTTCCGCTTCGAGGGCGGCGGCACAGCCCTGGCCCGCCGCGGTGATGGCCTGACGATAGACGTGGTCGGCCACGTCACCGGCGGCGAAGAGGCCTTCCGTTTTGGTGCGGGTGCCTTCGGTCTGCAGGATGTAGCCGCCTTCGTCGGTGTCGACGAGATCGCCGAGGAACTGGCCGTTCGGCACGTGGCCGATGGCGACGAAGACGCACTTCAGCTCCAGCTCGCTCTTTTCACCCGTAACGAGGTTTTCGAGGGTCACGGCGCGCATTTCGCCCTTCTCGTCGGTCAGATATTCGCTGACTGTGGAGTTCCAGACTGGCTTGATCTTCGGATTGGCGAGGGCGCGGTCGGCCATGATTTTCGAGGCGCGCAACTCGTCGCGGCGATGAATCAAATAGACGGTGCTGGCGAATTTGGTGAGGAATCCGGCTTCTTCGCAGGCGCTGTCGCCACCGCCGATGACGCAGACGGGGACGTTGCGGTAGAAGGCGCCGTCACAGGTGGCGCAGCTGGTCAGACCGCGACCGATCAGGGCCTTTTCATTGGGCAGGCCGAGGTGCTTGGGGGAGGCGCCGGTGGCAACGATCACTGTATGGGTCTCATAGACAGTGCCGCCATCGGTGTGCACTTCGAAGTGGCCTGCAGCGGTCTTTTTGACGCTGCTGACGAGGGCGTACTCGATGCGGGCGCCGAATTTCTCGGCCTGAGTCTGCATGTTCATCATCAGCTCCGGGCCCATGATGCCGTTCGGGAAGCCGGGGAAGTTTTCGACCTCCGTGGTCGTGGTGAGCTGGCCGCCGGGCATGTTGCCGGAGAGGATCAGGGGCTTGAGGTTGGCGCGGCCGGTGTAGATGGCTGCGGTGTATCCGGCGCAGCCGGTGCCGATGATGATGACGTTTTCCATGAGAAAGGGAGGTTGGGAGGGGAGGTAGAAAGGTCGCGGAAGATGGAAAGGCAAGGCGGGGGTGCAACCAACGCTTTTTACAGACTCGTTGTTGGAGTTTGCCGCCTCCCGGCTTATTTCAAAAATAACAACGATGTCCAACCCCGCCACGGATGCCAAGGCCAGCCGCAAATCGCTGGCGACGCTGTTTTTCTGCACAGCGATGCCCATGGGGATGTGGAGCGTGCCGCTGGCGAACGTCTTCAATGCGCACGGCCGGGGGCATCTGGTGCCCTGGGTGTTTGCCACGACGGCCCTCGCCGCGTTCATCTCGCCCTTGTTTGTGGGAGCGCTGGCGGATCAAAAGCACTCGCCGGTGCTGCTGCTGCGCTGGCTGACGGCGGCTACGAGCATCGCCCTGCTGATCACCTGCGGTTCGCTGGAGTGGGGGTGGAGTGATTTGATGGTCTTGATCTGTGCGCAGGTGCACACTTTGGTGGCCACGCCGGTGTGGAGCCTGACGAGCAGCATTGTTTTCTCCCAGCTGCATAACACCAAGCAGCAGTTTGGTCCGCTGCGGGCCTGCGCCACCGCCGGCTGGATGGTGGGCTGCTGGGTCGTGAGCTTTGTGCTGCGGGCCGATGCCTCGCTGGTGGCGGGTATTACCGCAGCGGGATTATGGCTGGTAGTGATGACGCTGACGTGGCGGCTGCCGATGATCCCTCCCGGCGAGGTCGTGCAGCACCGCACCTGGAAACAGATCCTTGGCCTGGATGCCCTTGGGCTGCTCGTCCACCGCGATCACCGTGTCGTTTTCCTGACGGCGGCCTTGTACTGCATTCCGCTGGCGGCGTTTTATCCGTACACCTCGCGTCAGTTGCACGATCTTGGCGTGCAGCACATCTCCGCCGTCATATCGCTCGGGCAGACGACAGAGGTGCTGGTCATGCTGCTGCTGGCGGGAGTGATGGCGCGTTTTCGGCTGAAGTGGGTTTTCTTGTCCGGCATCGCGATTTGTGTGGTGCGCTACACCTTCAATACGATCAACACGCTGCCCAGCGTGATGTTTGGCACCTTCCTGCACGGCTTTGCCTACACGCTCTACTTCATCACCACCCAGATCTATCTGGAGGAACGCATTGATCCGAAATGGCGGGTGCGCGCGCAGGCGCTGCTGGCCATGCTGATGGGCGGCGTGGGCAATCTGATCGGCTACCTCGGCGGCGGCTGGTGGTATGCGGCCTGCACCAAAGGCACGATCACCAACTGGCCTCGTTTCTGGTGGGGGGAGACGGCGCTGACCGCGTTGGTGTGCGTATTTTTCGCCGTGGCGTATCGAGGGCGGGCGGCGAAGGCGTAGAATGGGTCTGGCGACAGGCCGCCCGGTTGTGATCGTATGGCAAACACTATGGTTTGCGAACGCTCGCCAGAGTCGGGCGGTTGGGCGAAGCAGCGGTTATGTGATTGAGAAATTACTTCCGCCAAACACACCCAACGTACTTTATGCGAGACCGGCGCGCACGAGCAGGGCCATGGCATCGGGATCGCGGCCCATGAAGTTCTGGAAGAGCTTCGCGGGGTCTTCGGAGTTGCCTTTGCTGAGGATCGTGTCGCGGAACTCGCGGCCCACGGTGGGATTGAGCACGCCTTCCTGCTGGAAGCGGGTGAAGGCATCGGCATCCAGCACTTCGGCCCATTTGTAGCTGTAGTAGCCGGCGGCATAACCGACGGGGCTGCTGAAGAGATGGCCGAAACGACGTGCCATGGTGGGCTGCTCGGTTTTGAGCTGCATGATGTAGCCTTTCAAAATGGAGCGCGCGAGCTTGTCGAGGTCCACGCCTTCATCGGTGGCGTGGTGCATGTGCAGTTCGAGGTCCAACTTGCCGAAGGCGAGCTGGCGCATGATGTCGCTGGCGCTGCGGTAGTTCTTGGCGGCGAGCAGCTTTTTGAAGAGGCGCGCAGGGATCGTTTCGCCGGTTTCATGATGGCGGGCGAAGAGGTCAAGGCTCTCACGCTCCCAGCAGAAGTTTTCCATGAGCTGCGAGGGCAGCTCAACGAAGTCCCAGTAAACGCTGACGCCGTTGAGCGAGGGGATTTCCACATTGCCGCAAAGCTGGTGGAGCAGATGGCCGAACTCATGGAAGACGGTGGTGACTTCATCATGCGTGAGCAGAGCCGGCTTGCCATCCACAGGCGGCGTCATGTTCCCGCAGATGAGGCCGAGGTGCAGGCGGCGGTCGCGCTCGCCGCTGGGAGGCACGCCCATGCGGAGATAGTTCATCCAGGCTCCGCCGCGCTTGGAGTCACGCGGATGCCAGTCGGCGTAAAAGGAGCCGATGTGCACGCCCTTCTCATTGCGCACTTCGTAGAACTTTACCTCGGGGTGCCAGACCTCCACGGGGCCTGCTTTGCCGGGCTGGGAGCTGACATTGGCCGGAGCCTCCTTGCCGGGCTCGATATAAACGACCTCGCGGCTGGTGATGCGCAGATCGAAGACCTTTTCTGCCAGCTGGAACATGCCGTTGAGCACCTTGTCGATGGGGAAGAAGGGGCGCAACTCTTCCTCATCAAAATCGTACTTCGATTTGCGCTGGCGTTCGCTCCAGAAGGAGACTTCCCAGGGCTCGAAAAGATCAACGGCCTGGTGGGCGTTGTCGGCGCGGAATTCCTGCAGCTCGATGGTTTCACGCTGGAAGGCTTCATGCACGCGCTCGTAGAGATCCGTGATGAAACGGAGGGCGCTCTGGCCGTTCTTGGCCATGCGATGGTTCAGCACATGATCGGCGAAGTTCGCCTTGCCCATGATCTGCGCCTTCTCATGGCGCAGGCGCAGGATCTTCCAGACGAGCTCGGTGTTGTCGTGGTCGCCGCCGCGGCCAATGCTGCAGGAGCCTTCCCAGACCTGACGGCGGATGCCTTCGTCTTCGAGGTATTCCATGACCGGAATCATCGAGGGTGCCTTCAGGGTGAAGCGATAGACGGGCTTCTCAGGAGTGCCGAGATTCTTGGCCAGCGCATCCGCCCTGGCGGCTTCGATGGCGGTCTGTGGCAGGCCCTTGAGGCGATCCACGTCTTCGATGAGCAGCTCCCACTTGTTCGTGGAATCGAGCACGTTCTCGGAATATTTCTGCGTGTGCTTGGAGAGTTCGGCTTCGATCTCCTCCATGCGCTTCTTTTTGTCCGGCGGCAGATCGGCGCCAGCCTCGATGAAGCCTTCCATGGCCTCCTGCAGGGCGCGTTTGCGCACGGGCGTGAGCTGCTTCGCCTCGTCGGTCTTGCTATACGTGACAAAGAGGTCCCAGAGGTGCTCGTTGAGCGGGATCTTGGCGAAGAAGGAGCTGACTTCAGACAGCATCTTGTTGTGCGCTTCACGCAGGGCGGGGGAGTTGCACAAGGAATCGAGATGGGTCACCAGGCCCCAGGCTTCATTCAGTTCGCGGGTGCACTCGTCGAGACCGAGCACGACGGAGTCAAAATTCATCAGTTTGCCGCGGTCCTGATCGATGACGGCATCCAGATTCGCCTGCGCTTTTTCAAGGGCGGCGCGGATGTCGGCTTCGATGTGTTCGGGGGTCAGGGTGGACCAGCGGATGTGAAAGTCCTGGGTGAGGAAAGGGGCTGCCATGGTTGGGGCTTTTTTTCGCGGGCGTTTGGGGGATGCCAAGTATGGAGTGGATGCGAGGGCCTGCAAATAAGATTGGCATTCAGAAATTGGCTTAAAATGCCGCGAGAATTGACAAAGCCTCCGCGCTTCACAACATGCGCGCACTGTGTCTGATACCACCCCTCTTCGCCGTACTCCCCTACACGCCGTGCATGTGGAAATGGGGGCTCGCATGGTGCCCTTTGCCGGCTGGGACATGCCGGTGCAGTACACCGGCATCGTCGATGAACACAAAGCCGTGCGGCAGAGCGTCGGCGTGTTCGATATTTCCCACATGGGGCAGTTCATCGTGAGCGGCCCCGGTGCCGAGGCTTTTCTGAACCGGGTGCTGACCAACAACATCACCAAGCTGCAGCCCGGCCAGGGGCAGTACACCCTGCTGCTGAACGGACTCGGTGGCGTGATTGATGACTTGATCGCCTACCGCACCAGTGAACGTGAATTTTACCTCGTCGTGAATGCTTCGCGCATTGATGCGGACTGGGCGCATCTGGAAACCCAGCTCAATAAAGATGATGAGGTGATGATGGCCAACGCGAGTGATTTCACCGCAGGTCTGGCAATCCAGGGACCCAAGGCCCGTGAAGTGGTGGCAGCGGTCTTTGGCAGTGCCGCATCCTTTCCTGAGCACAACACCATCCTAGTCTCCATGACCAGCGAAGGGCCGATGTGGCTGTGCGGTACTGGCTACACCGGGGAGGAAGGCTTTGAGTTTTTCATGCCCATGGAGACGGCGGAGACGTGGTTCCGCAAAATCGTGGACGCCGTGAAGGCTGCTGGTGGCATGCCCTGCGGTCTCGGGGCCCGGGACACGCTGCGGCTTGAGATGGGTTATCCCCTCAATGGCAATGATCTTTCTGAACAGCGCACGCCGCTGCAGGCTGGACTCGGCTTCTTTGTGGATCTGGACAAAGGCGACTTCACAGGTCGTGAAGCGCTGGTAGCGCAAAAAGCCGCCGGACTGCCCGACAAGCTGGCCGCCTTCCGCATGACGGGCGCGGCTCCGCCACCACGGCCGCATTATCCGGTGGCATTCGCCGGGGAGATCATCGGCGAGGTGTGCAGCGGCACGCAGTCTCCCAGCCTTGGAGCCGGCATCGGCATGGCCTACGTGCCGCTGAGCGCCGCCACGATCGGCAGCACGCTGGAAATCGAAATCCGCGGGCGGCGTTTCCCGGCGGAAGTGGTGAAGAAGCCGTTTTATCGCAAGCCCTCCCTTTAATATTCCCAAACAGACATCCCCATGAGCAACGTCCCCGAAAACCTCCGCTACCGTGACTCCCACGAATGGATCGATCCCACCCAAAGCCCGTCTCCGGTCGGAATCACGGATCATGCGCAGGCGGAACTGACGGACGTGGTCTTTGTGGACCCTCCCAAGGTGGGCACCCAGGTCACTGCGGGGCAGCAGGTGTGCGTGATCGAATCTGTCAAAGCGGCGAGTGATATTTATGCTCCGGTGTCTGGAGAAATCGTGGCCGTCAATGAGGCGCTGACCGGCGACCCGGGTCTTCTCAATCGTGATCCTTATGCCGGTGGCTGGATTTTCAAAATCCAGTCCTCCAATCTTGCGGAGTTTGAGGCATTGATGGACGCCGCCACCTACGGCAAACACATTGCCTGAACCCTGTGTGGTTTTGAGCGGTTGACGCGCTATTTTTTGGCTGCAAAAAGTGACGGATTCGTTACTCGTCACGGAGTTTAGTCCCATGCCTCCCGAAGCATCCTCTTCCATCGCCACCGTCCCAGCCGGCTTTCAGCTCAAGCCGATTGACGCCTATCACCGCCGTCATCGCACCTTTCCGGCCAACGGCTGGGTGGAGCGCATCACCAATCGTCTGCAGGACGTTGTCGAGGCGGTCATTGCGCATTGTTCCATTCACGGTGATCCGCCGATCTATGACTCGCGGCACTTCCCTTGGGTCAAGGGTATTGAGGCAGACTGGCAGAAGGTTCGTGCCGAAGTCGACTCAGTGATGAAATACCGCGATGCGATGCCCAGCTTTCAGGACATCGTGAAGGAGGTCGGCATGATCCAGGGCGATGACCAGTGGAAGACGTTCTTTCTCAAAGGGGTCGGCATGGACTGCGAGGAAAACGCCCGCCACTGCCCGGAGACCATGAAAGTGCTGGCCCAGATCCCTGGCTGCACGACCGGCTTCTTCTCCATCCTTTCTCCGAACAAACACATCCCTGAGCACCGGGGCCCCTTCGCGGGTGTACTGCGCATGCATCTAGGGCTGATGGTGCCGGAGCCGCGTCACCAGTGCCGCATTCGCATCGCCGATCAGGTCTATGCCTGGCAGGAGGGCAGAGCGATCATCTTTGATGACACTTATAATCACGAAGTCTGGAACGACACCGACGGCTATCGCGTGGTGTTGTTCGTGGATTTCGAGCGTCCACTGCGGGCGCCGTTCAATTTCCTCAATCACTTGATCTTGAATCTGGCCTCGCTGGCACCGTTTTTGCGCGAAGCGAAGGGCAAGCAGAAGGCCTCCGAGAAAAAATTCTGGGCCTTGTTTGGCAAGTGACACGGGCCCTCGGCTAGATACCGTGGCGGCCTCCTCAAACCGCTCCGATTTCGATGCCCACAAACTTTTCCCGCCGTCACATTGGTCCCTCCGCCGCCGAGGCGGAGAGCATGCTGCAAACGCTCGGTTTCAAAACGCTCGATGAGCTTATCGACCAGGTGGTGCCGGAAGGCATTCGCGCGCGTGAGCCGCTCAATCTGGCACCCCCGCTGAGCGAGGAGCAGGCGCTGCGCCGCATGCGGCAGATCATGGGCCTGAACAAGGTGATGCGTTCGTTCATCGGGCTCGGCTTCCATGACACCTTCACACCGCCGGTCATTCAGCGGAACATCCTCGAAAATCCCGGCTGGTACACGGCCTACACACCTTATCAGGCGGAGATCGCGCAGGGCCGTCTTGAGGCATTGATCAATTTTCAGACGATGATCCGCGACCTCACGGCGCTGGATGTTGCGAACGCCTCGCTGCTTGATGAAGGCACCGCTTGTGCTGAGGCACTGGGACTGGCCGTGGCGCAGGCGGCTGGAGCATCACGCGTGTTTGTCTCCGACCAGTGCCACCCGCATAACATCGAGGTGGTGCGCACGCGCATGGATGCGCTGGGCATCCGCGTGGAGGTGGGGGATGTGCTCAAATGGAAGCACGATGGCACCAAGGGGCTGGCCGCCGTGCTTGTGCAATATCCTGACACGCTGGGGGTCATTCATGATTTTGCCGAGTTGGCGAATGAGACCCATGAGGCGGGCGCTTTGCTCGTCGTCAGTGCTGATCTGCTGGCGCTCACGGTGCTGCGGCCACCGGGGGAATTCGGAGCGGACATCTGCGTGGGCAACAGCCAGCGCTTTGGCGTGCCACTGGGTTTTGGCGGGCCGCATGCCGCCTTCATGGCCGTGCGTGATGCGTTGAAGCGCCGGCTGCCCGGCCGCTTGATCGGTGTATCCAAGGATGCCGCGGGCAGGCCTGCCTATCGGCTTTCCCTGCAAACGCGTGAGCAGCACATCCGCCGTGAGAAAGCCACCAGCAACATCTGCACCGCGCAGGTGCTGCTTGCCGTGATGGCTTCCATGTATGCCGTGTATCACGGGCCACAGGGACTCAAGACCATCGCGCACCGTGTGCATGACGCAGCGGTCTGGCTGGCAGGCGAGCTGATACGTGCGGGACTGGATGTACTGAGCGACGACTTCTTTGACACGCTGAGCGTGCGCGTGCCGAACGCCGATGATTTGCTCAAGCGTGCGCTGATCTTCGGCATCAATCTACGCAAGATCGACGCCACCACGGTGGGCGTCGCTTTGGATGAACGTGTGCGGGAGGAAGAGCTGCTCAACCTGCTCACAGCCTTTGGCATTTCCAAGGCGCAGCAGCCGCCGGTACTCGATGATGAAAATCCGCTGCACTGCTCCGCGCGGCACCACCGCAAGTCAGCGTTTCTGACGCATCCGGTGTTCAATTCTTACCACTCCGAGACGGAGATGATGCGCTACCTGCATCGGCTGGAGTCGAAGGACATCGCGCTGAACCGCAGCATGATTCCGCTGGGCTCCTGCACGATGAAACTGAATGCAGCGGCGGAGATGATGCCGCTGAGCTGGCCGGAGGTGAACGGCCTGCACCCCTTCGCGCCGCATGATCAGACCGAGGGCTACCGCTCGATGTTCAGTGACCTCGAAGGCTGGCTGGCTGAATGCACTGGCTTTGATGCGGTGTCATTGCAGCCGAATGCGGGATCTCAGGGCGAATACGCAGGCCTGCTGGCGATCAAACGCTTCCACGCCGCGCGTGGTGAGGACCACCGCGATGTCTGCCTCATCCCCACCTCGGCACATGGCACGAACCCGGCCAGCGCGGTGATGAGCGGATTCAAAGTCGTGCCGGTGACCTGTGACAATCAGGGCAATATTTCGGTCGATGATTTGAAGGCGAAACTGGAGGCGAACAAAGACAAGGTGGCCGCGCTGATGGTCACGTATCCTTCGACTCATGGTGTGTTTGAAGAGTCCATTGTCGAAATCTGTCGACTGGTGCATGACCATGGCGGCCAGGTTTACATGGACGGCGCCAACATGAATGCACAGGTGGGGCTGACTTCGCCGGGGCGCATCGGCGCAGATGTGTGCCATCTGAATCTGCACAAGACTTTCTGCATTCCGCATGGCGGTGGCGGGCCGGGCGTCGGGCCCATCGCGGTGGCCGCGCATCTGCGTGCGCATCTGCCGGGGCACCACACATGGCAGACGGACCGCCGTGAAGGCGCGGTTTGTTCCGCTCCCTGGGGCAGCGCCAGCATCTGCACGATCTCCTGGATGTATATCGCCATGATGGGGCCGCGTCTTGTCGATGCGACCAAGTACGCCATCCTCAATGCGAATTATGTCGCCAGAAAGTTGGAGGCGAATTTTCCCACGCTGTACAAGGGAACCAAGGGCTTCGTTGCGCACGAGTGCATCCTCGATTTCAGCCATTTCCACAAGGTCACGGTGGAAGATGTGGCGAAGCGGCTGATGGATTTTGGTTATCATGCGCCGACGATGAGCTGGCCTGTTTCTGGCACGCTCATGATTGAGCCCACGGAGAGCGAGAGCCAGGCGGAGATCGACCGCTTCTGCGAGGCGATGCAGTGCATCCACGCGGAGATGATCGGTGTCGAAAGCAGCACGTATCATCCCACGGACAACACGCTCAAGCAGGCCCCGCACACCGCCGCCGCTGTGACGAAGAGCGACTGGCCTCATGCTTACACGCGTGAAGCCGCCGCCTTCCCGCTGCCGTGGGTGCAGGAGTCGAAGTACTGGCCGCCTGTATCGCGCATCGACAACGTTTATGGTGACCGCCACCTTGTCTGCACCTGTGTGAGCGTGGAAGAAGCGGCTGCAAGTTGAGGACTTCTCATGCGTTTCACGGCGCATGAAAATCCATCTGGTCGTCCTTGCTGCTCTCGTCTTTGCTGCCGGCATCCGTGCTGCGGATGCAGCGCGTCCGAACATCCTCTTCATCATCTTTGATGACTGGGGCTGGCAGCATGCGGGTGCCTATGGCTGTGACTGGGTCAAGACGCCGAACTTTGACCGCGTGGCGAAGGAAGGGGTGCTGTTTAAGAACGCTTTCACCTCCAATCCGAAGTGCAGTCCGTGCCGCGCCACGATCCTCACAGGGCGGAATTCCTGGCAGCTTGAAGAGGCGGTTTGTCATGGCGGCATCTTCCCGCCGAAGTTTGCCGTGTATCCCGACCTGCTGGAAAAAGGCGGCTACACCGTGGGCCTCACTGGCAAGGGTTGGGGACCGGGTGAGTTCAAACTGGAAGGCCGCACGCGCAATCCGGCCGGGCCGGCGTTTGATGAGTTCAAACAAGAAGTGCCGGCGAAGGGCATTACCACCACGGATTACCCTCGCAACTTTGAGGCGTTTCTGGCGCAGCGCGACAAGGCGCAGCCCTTCTGTTTCTGGATGGGATTCAAGGAGCCGCACCGCTCTTATGAGCTCGATTCTGGTGTTCGTTTGGGCAAGAAACTTGAAGACGTGAAGGTGCCCGGTTACCTGCCTGACAACGCCACGGTGCGCGGTGATCTGGCTGACTATGCCATCGAGGTGGAATGGGGCGACAAGCAGATCGGACAGACGCTCGACCTGCTGGAGAAGTCCGGCCTGCTGGAGGACACGTTGGTGATTGTGACGTCGGATCATGGCATGCCGTTTCCACGGGTGAAGGGGCAGATTTATGAGGACGGCTATCATCTGCCGCTGGCCATGCGCTGGGGGAAGGGGATCAAGCCGGGGCGGGTGGTGGAAGATTTTATCAATGTGCGTGATCTTGCGCCCACGTATCTCGAACTGGCTGGACTGCCGAAGCATGAGCAGATGAGTGGCAGCAGTTTGGTGAACATCCTGCGCAGTGAGAAGAGCGGCTTTGTGGAAGACCGCAGTCATGCTGGCTGGCAAGGAGCGCCATGATCTGGGGCGTCCGAACGACTGGGGCTATCCTGTGCGCGCCATCCGCACGCCCGAGTTTTTCTACAGCCACAATTACCACCCGGAGCGCTGGCCCGCCTGCAATCCCGAAACCGGCTACGGCAACTGCGATGACGGGCCGACGAAATCATGGATCGTGGAGAACAAGGGGTTCTTCTATGATCTCGCCTTCAACTACCGCCCGGAGGAAGAGCTCTATAACATTGCCGAAGATCCCGAGTGCCTGAAAAATCTGGCCAAGGTGCCCGAGTCCGCCGCGAAGAAACAAGAGCTGCGGGCGAAGCTGGAAGCCATGCTCAAAGTGGAAAAAGACCCGCGTGTGCTTGGCAATGGAGCGATTTTTGACACCTATCAGTATGTGGGAAATCACAGCAAGAAAGGCTTCGCGGAGTGGGAGGCCCGCCAGCGCGGCGTGCCGCTGCCTGAAGCGCCCAAGAAGAAGGGCAAGAAGGAAGCTGACGAGTGAGATGATGAACTCGACTTTGGCGCGTTTGCGGCGATAACAGCCGCATGCGCCTCCTGACTCTGCTCCTGCTGTTTGTTTCCTGCGGTCTGACTCTTCACGCTGCTGACAAGGCAGCCACGCCAGATGTGCTGGTCGCGGAGCTCTACAAGTCGGAGAAGAAAAAGGCGTCACCCTTTTTCCAAGACAAGGACCGGGCGCTGGTGGACCACTACTTCACGAAGGAACTCGGGGATCTCCTCTGGAAGGACACCATCGACTCCAAAGGCGAAGTCGGCGCGCTCGATGGCGACCCGCTCTACGATGCCCAGGACATGGAGATCAAAAACTTCGTGATCCACCCGGCTAAGATTGAAGAGGGCAAGGCCACCGTCCTGGTGACCTTTGTGAACTTTGAAGAGAAGAAGCGCATCACCTTCCACTGCGTGCAGCAGGGCGGCGCATGGAAGATCAGCGACATCCAGTACGCGGACTATGCGCTGCTGAAGCTGCTCAAGGACAGCGTTGGGAAGTAAGGATCGCTGCCAGCTTATTTGGCGTCGCCTTCTTTTGGTGCTTCCGGCGGACGACGGAACTTGCTGCCACATTCCGTGCTGGGGCCAGCAGCACCGGGGAACCCGCCTGATTTGCCCTTGCGCTCCTGCATGGCTTTCATGGCGGCAGCTTTTTCGTCGGGATCGAGGACGCCGTTCTTGTTGGCGTCAAATTTTTGCAGAAGCATCGCCTGCATCGGGCCACCGCCTTTCGTGGGTTCGCCGGGGGAGCCGCCTTTGGGGCCGCCGCCACGGCGTTCCTGCATGGCTTTCATGGCGGCAGCTTTTTCATCGGGATCGAGCGTGCCGTTTTTATTGGCGTCAAACTTCTGCAGCATCATCTCCTTGATCTTCTCACGGCCCTGGCCGCCGGTGCCTGCACCATCAGGGCGTTGCTTCGGGGCGTCTTCGGCATGGGTCAGAGAGAAGCTGACTGTGAGAGCGAGCAGAAAAGAAGGCAGGAGTTTCATGGCGCGGTGGTGGGTGGATGCGGTTCAACACCGGAGACGGGGAATAAGTTTCGCGGCATCTTTCCACGTACACCCGGCTTGCCCTTTTCGCTGAAGCCCTTACTCTCACGGCGGGTCGGTCGGAGTGATCGCTGGTATTTTTGCTGCAAGGCGGAGATGCCAGAGGAAAGTCCGGACACCACAGGGCAGCATGCCACATGAAAGTGTGGGGGCTGCGGTGCAAGCCGTAGTCACAGACAGTATCACAGAAAACAAACCGCCCTCCGTAGCTCGCAAGAGCGAAAGGGGGTAAGGGTGAAACGGCGGGGTAAGAGCCCACCGCCCCAACCGCGAGGAAGGGGGCACGACAAACCTCATGCGGTGCAAGACAGAACAGGAGAAAGGCCCGCCTGGCCGCAAGTCCCGCAAGGGATGGATACCTCCGGGTAATAGTCGCTCCACTGCGCAAGCGGGGGCAGGCTGAGCGATCAGCCTGACAGATAAATGATCACAGCCAGGTGTCGAAGGGCATCGGGGACACAGAATCCGGCTTATGAGGGCCGATCCACAATGAAGGCGTCGGGAGAAATCCCGGCGCCTTCGCCTTTGGTGACACAGGAGTGCGGTGCTGCACAGGCGGTTTCAAAATTGGTTTGATTGCTGACTTCCATCAACGAGTCCTGCGGCGGCGCAGCAATGCGATGCTGAGACCGATGAGAAGAAGGAGCGCGCGGGAGGGTTCCGGCACGACGACGAGGATGCCACTGGAAGCAAAGAAACTCATGTCCCAAACGAGGCCGCTGGCGGAGATGTCCGGCAGGTCGAGGTCGAATGCGCCATCCCCCGCGCCAGTGCGATAATTGGTGCCAAGATTCGAGGAAGCGTTGAAGGTGGTCTGCCAGTCCACCAAGTTGAAGATTTGCCCGTAGGTCGGCGTGATGCCATTGGCCAGGACGGTGATGGCGGCACCCACGGCCTGGGTGATGCTGCCGGAAGAAATCAGTCGGTCGTGGTCGCCGGTGGAGGCGGTGGCGAAGCCTTGGATGTAAGTGTTGTAGCCGGCGGTGCCGACATCATTGCCGCCAAAGCTGTTGGTGCTGGTGAAGGTGGGCGTGCCCAGATCAAACACGGTGGTGGAACCTGAGGCGAGAGTGAGGTTTCCAGTCACCGTCAGAGTCTGGGTGACATCGCCGCCGGTGGTGCCCATGGAGAGTGTGGCACCACTGTTGATCGTGGTGGCTCCGGAAACGGTGCCGCCGCCTTGCAGGGTCTGGCCGGACTTCACGGCATAGCCGCCGCTGACACTGGCCACATCAAACGTGGCACCGCTGGCGACGGTGATGGCGGGAGAGGCATCAATGGAACCTGTGCTGCCAAGGCGCAGCGTCCCCGCCTGCACCCCAGTGGCGCCGGTGTAGGTGTTCACCGCCGTGAACACCAGGGTGCCGGCACCGGTCTTGGTGACGCCGCCAGCCGTGGGAGTGGAATCGTCATTCGTGACGGTGACCGTGGTGCTGACCACTGCGGCGTTGCTGGTGGTGGTGCCGCTGGTGATGTTGAACTCGCGCTGGCCACCATCAAGGTTCACCTGGGCCACGCCGATCGTGCCACCGCCCGCGTTGATGTTGTTCGTGCCGCTGGCGGTGAGCGTGCCGTCTAGCACCAGTTCACTGCCTTTGGCCGAGGCTGTGGTGCCTTTGGCAAGGCTGATGTTCTGGCCGGTCAGGCTGATGCCACCGTTGCCGGCCACACCTGCGGTGTAGCGGTTCATGCTGGTGGTGCTGTTGCCATTCAGCGCGATGGCAGTCCCCGTGAAGGAGCTGGCAAACTCGGTGTTGTAAACAGTCCAGCGACCGCCGCTGTTGAGACCGATGGTGTTACCGGCGGTGGCTCGAAGTGTTCCGGTGATGGTGACGATGGAACCATTTCCCTGATCCGGATTCACATTGCTGCCAGCGGCGATCTGATAGAGGTTGGCAAAGGTCTCAGTACGGTTGTTGAAGTTGATGGTGCCACCATTGAGCGTGATGGAGGTGGTGTCTGCGAGCTGGTCATTGAGCGTGGTGTAAGCAAGCTTGCCGCCGGAGTTGATCTGGATGTCTCCGGCGATCGCATTCACGCCTGCATTTTTGCCGACTTGAAGAATGCCGGCCGAGATGGTGGTGAGGCCGGTGTAGGTGTTGGCGTCTTCACCGGAAAAAAGCAGTGTACCGCCCCCGGTCTTGGTCAGCCCGGCAGAGCCTGTGCCGACGATGGCAATACCGACGTTGGTGACATCCGTGCTCAATATCGTGGTGACATTCCAGGTGCGCGTGGCGCTGCCGAGATCCACCTGCGCCACACCGACATTGGTGCCATTCTTATTGAAGGTGTTCACACCTGTGGCGGTGACGTCGCCGTTGAGGACGATCTTGCTGCCCTTGGCCGTGGAGTTTCCTGTGTTGCCCGTGTTGAGGCTGATCGTTCGACTCGTGATCGAAAGCCCGCCAGTGCCGACCACGAACTGCGAGATGACGACGCTGCTGTTGCCTGTCATGGAAAGTGCGGTGCCGCTGCCGGTGAAAACGACTGTGTTTGCAGACCAGTTGGCGCCGCTGTTCAGCCCCAGATTGGTGTTGCTGGTGACGGTGAGAGTGTCGGTGATGGCAAAGGTGCCGCCATTGGAGCTGGTGCCGCCATTGTTGGTGCCGCCATTCAGGGTGAGATTGCGAATGGTTTCCGTTTGCGCACCAATCCAAAGCGTGCCGGTGTTCAATGTCACGCTGGCCGTGTCAGCGATCTGGTTGGCCGCAGTCCATTGGAGGGTGCCGCCGTCGATGATGACATCTCCATTGATGGCTGCGAGGCCGGCTGTTTTTGACATTTTCAGGGTGCCTGCGGAAACGGTTGTTGTGCCGGTATATTCATTGGCCAGGGTGCCCCCCAGCACCAGAATGCCGGCACCCGTTTTGGTAAGTCCCTGAGTGCCGGCGACGACGGCGGTGATGGTGGCGGCGGTTGCTGAGTCCAGATTGACCAGAATGACAGGCGTGTGATCGCCGGTGAGCGTGAGCTTGTTGGTCGCCGTACCTGTGATCGTGTAAGTGCCGGAGCCTGCGGGATTAAACGTGAGGTCGCTGGCGGAAATGGGCGATGTGAGCGTGATGGTGCCCGCTGCGCCACTGGCATTGCCAAAGGTGGCGCTGTCCGGTGTGGTGCTGCTCCAGATCTGGTAGTTTGTGCCATCGTACCACCGGTTGGTGTCCGAGTTGTTCCAGTTGCCCCCTCCATCCTGAAGGCCTGTGGTGCTGGTGTTTCCATCCCAGATCAAAGTGCTGGCGGAGGTCTGCGTTACGATGGCGAAGAGAATGAGGGCTGGAATAATTCTCCAGGAAGTCAGAACACAAAACATGGGTCAAAAAAGGGGGGGGCTTTAATGACACACGACAGCTGCATAGCGATGAGAAACGGGCTTATTCCGAATCAAAAAAAATCAAAAACGCATCAGTTAAAGTTTCCGGTTAACAGGATGTGGTGGCATGCGCCACAAGTTATGGGTGCCAAAAATTCCGACACGCAGTGACCGTTTTCAAAGCCATGCAACGTGTGCAAGTGAGCGACTGATTACTTCGCAGCTTTCTTCGGTTTGCCTCCCTGCGGCACGACCTTCACGGCGTCTGTCGGGATCGGCGCTTCGGCGGCCGTCTTGATTGGCAGATCAGCGGGGAGGTGCTTCACGAAAAAGTCTTTGTACTGAATCTTCATGGCGGGGCCGACGTGGACCTGCACGGCGATGACGCCTTCGAGGGCGCGGCCTTTTTCATCAAGGTCGATGACGTCCACGGTTTGCACGCCGTCGATCCAGTGCTGGTGGTGATTGCCTTCAACGAGGATGCGGTAGTCGTGCCATTGGTCGGCGGGGAAGTTTTGGATGGGCAGCTTCCCAACGACCCAGGGCTGGCCCTGCGGATCGATGATGACCTTCTCGCCGGTGTGAGCGAGGATGCGGCGGCCACGCTCCTCGTAGAGCATGCCGTTGTAGTCATCCTTGGCGGGGACAACATCGCACTGATAACCGGTGACGACCCACTCGCCGAGATCGGGGCGCTCCTGGCCGCGATACTGCAGGCCGCTGTTGCCGCCGGGGGTGACTTTCACCTTCACGCGCAGCTCGAAGTTCTTCACCTTGCCGTCTTTCCAGGTGATGAAGCGGTTGTAGTCCAGCTTGCCATCGGCGACGCCGGTGAGGCAGCCGTCTTCGACGGACCAGTATTTCTCGCTGCCGCTCCAGCCGCTGAGGTCTTTGCCATTGAATATGGGGGTGAAACCTTCCGGTGCCGCCTGGTCTTTGGCGGCGAGGGGTAAAACAACAGCGAGTGAGAAGAAGCAGAGGGCGGCGCGGAGCATGGTGATATTGAGGTGTGCGACTAAACGAAGGAAGAAGCCGACTCTTGTACAATGATTCAACCAAGGCAGTCGATCGCCTGCCCGCAACTCACTCCGGCTTGGCCGAGAGCTGAATGCTGCGCACTTTCATCCATGCACCCGCTTCGGCGCTGCCCACAGGGTCGATCCGCAGGCGGAGCATGCCGCCATGATAGGCAGGGACGGAGGACAGCGGGATGACATGACGGTGAAACTCATCGTCAGCGATGATGGGAAAGGAGATCTTGTTTTCTGACGAGTAGCCTTGCGTCCCATGCTGCTGCCACATCACGATGCCCTGTTTCTGCTTGGTATGAAATGCGGCATCAATGATGAGATACGGTGCATCGGCCGCCTGCCAGAAAGTCTGCGGGCTGATGAGTTGCGGATCATCCTGCTCAAGCTGTAGGTGCAGATGATCCTTCACCGGCCAGCCTGTGTCCCGGGCGTTTTGGTAGTGCCAGCCCTGGCGATCCTGCGTGAAACTCCAGGAGGGTGGTCCCTGCGGGCGGTGTGTGTCTGCGCGTGCGCGGATCTCCTGCACAGTGCCGAGCACGAGCTCGTAGCGGAATTCATAGACGATGTTGTGATCCAGAATTTCCAGAGCCTGTCCGGCAAGGTAGCCAGTGCTGTTGCCATGGGTGTCATTGGGGCCGGGCTTGCCGGCAAAGCCGCCGGTGAAGTGCACGCGCCCCGGAGTGATCAGTCCGAGGCCGTAATCTTTCTCATCAAGAAGCGCCGCCCAGCCCTCGGTGCCGGTCCAGAAAGACCACGGATGTTTGCCCTGAGGTGTGGGCGCTGCGGACACAGCATCCTGGGTGAAGGGCTTGTCATTCATGTAGCTGACCACACGAGGAAATGCGGCATTGGCATAGACGGCGGGAAGCTCCTGCAAGCGTGCGGGATACTGCGTGGTGTCGCTGCGTGTGTTCGTGAGCCGCGCCCGCGCCTTCACCACTGCGCCGTCAAGTTCCAGCCAGGAGTCGAAGATGCATTCTCCAGGCACGTTGTTGAGAGGCCATTGCAGCGGCACGCAGGTGAGGTGAATCTGCTTGCCGTCGTTTTCGTGCGTCAAAATGCGGCTGGCGTTTTTGAAATCGTCGCCCGTTTGAATCGGGTTCCAGCCGATGTGCCGCCAGTGCTCCGCGGGCTTCTGCCCGTCCGCTTCAAAGGGCACCGGGCCGGAGTAAAATGAAAGCTGCACCTGCCGCCCCAGATCGAAGTTGTTGATCACATTCGCACCGTCCTTCACGCTGGCCAGAAAGGTGATGGCACCGCCATGATCAAGATCCACGCCCAGCTTGATGCGGTCGTTCTCCAGCCAGCTCATGCGTTCGGCATGGAGGGGGGGCGATAGGAGCAGAATGGAGAGCAGCAGGCGGGCGGGGGGCATGTGTGATGAAGATGAGGTGGGCGTCCGATTCGGCAAGTGATGAAGAAAATGGATGCGAACAAGCAAGTGCGCGCTCACTTCGTCTCATGATTTCATTGAACATCATCGCCACGCTGCGCACCTGTTACACCGACAAGTTCGGTGTGCCACGGCAGCCCGGGCTGGTGCCCAGTGCCTGGGGTGTGGTGGAGTTTGAGCCGGCGTACCGGCGCATGGAGGCGGTGCGCGGCATCGAGCAGTTCAGCCACCTGTGGCTCATCACGCAGTTTCATCTGGTCATCGAAGAACCGACATCGCTCACCGTGCGCCCGCCACGACTCGGGGGCAATGAACGGCGCGGGGTGTTCGCCACGCGCTCACCCTTTCGGCCAAACCGGCTGACCCTCAGCGTGGTGAAGCTGGATCGCGTGGAAACCGAAGGCGATGCCGCGCCACGCCTTTTTGTGTCGGGAGTCGATCTCGTAGATGGTACGCCGATTCTCGACATCAAACCCTACGTCCGCTATGCCGACTCGATTCCGGAGGCTATCAGCGCTTTTGCGAATGAGGCACCGCAGCGACTGCCTGTGCGCTGGGACTGCGACAGCCGCGTGCCGGATGACGTGCGCGTGATCATAGACGAATCCCTCGCCCTGCAGCCACAGCCGGCCTATCACGACGACGAAGCTCGCGAGTATGCCACGGAGATTGCCGGCTGGCGCGTACGCTGGGCAGCGACGCTCGCAGGGGCGTGCGTAAAATCGTGCGAGTGGGTGGGCTGAATTCTGGTGCTTTCATTTTATGACTGACATTGAACTTCCCACCCGCGCCGCCACGGAAACAGCCATCGCCCATGGCATCACGCCGGACCGCTGCGACATTCTTCAAAACGGCAGCACGCTGGTGCTGCGCCTCACCGAAACACTGGTGGCACGCGTGGTACAGGATGTGGACGGGCCAAGGCAGGGCACGGAGTGGTTTGCGCGGGAGAATGCCATCGCCCACCATTTGACGGAGAGCGGCGCACCGGTGATCCCGCTGCACCCCGATCTTCCGCCGGGGCCCCATGAGCATCTGGGCTATCCGATGAATTTTTGGCAGTTTGTCACTCGCGTGGATACCGAGCCTGATGCTAGTGAAATCGGGCACACGCTGTGCCAATGCCACGACATCATGCGCCGTTTTGAGGAGCCACTTCCCAAGCTGGCGATCCTCACGGAAAGCCTCGAGATTTTGCAAAACCGTGAACTGTTTCCTTCAGACACGCAGCAGATGCTGAGGGATCACCTCACGCGCTCCATCGAGGTGCTCAACCGCTATCCGCATCAGGCTCTGCATGGAGATGCCCACATGGGCAACCTCATGAACACCACGCGCGGACTGTTGTGGACCGATTGGGAAGACACCTTCGCGGGGCCCATCGAATGGGATGTAGCCTCCATCATCTGGAATGCGCAAATTTTGGAAGACGACCACGCCACCGTGCAGGCGATATGTGATGCGTATTGCGAGGCAGGAGGGAGCATTGACGCCTGCGCCTTGCAGCAAAGCCTTATCGGTCGTGCGGCTGTGATGACCGCCTGGTATCCGATCCTCTACCCGAATCCAAACGAGGAGCGCCAATCGAGACTCCAGCGACGCATCGAATGGCTCCAGAAGGTCACTGATGGAGCCAGCATTGGCCTGGCTTGAACGGCTTCAGCGCTGCTCCCACTTCTGCTTTTCCACTTTCAAATCGATTTCCCAGCGACCTGTTGTGGCGTTTTTCTTCATGTCATGCTGGAGAACATTCGCTCCCGTGCCGGTCAGTTGCATGCCTTTGGGATCGTCAGGAAAGGACCAGCTATGCGTTTTATCATTGAACTTGAGCATCTGGTCAAAGCGACCGTTGGAACCTGCTACGTAGGCAGTCTGGCCCATCAATGGACCGGCTTTGACCAGATCCAGTTCAATCCAATAAAAGGCGCGGCGCCCCAGCAGTTCCATCTCGATGCCGACCTCGATTAATTGCGATGCTGAGCGGAAGAAGGCGGAGCCGGTTTGAATCTTCCGCTCCTTGATGGGAGCATCAATGGTGTAGCTCACGCGGCCATCGCTGTCGGTGGTGAGGTTTTTCCCCGCATTCGGAGCGCGTGAGTCTTTCTCGCTGCCAATGATCATACGCACGGGCATGCCAGAAATCGCACGGCCATCCTCATGCACAAATTGAGCTTTCACCTGAATCGGTTCAGCCGATGTCTGCTGGAGTGCTCCGAAAAGGCAGGTGAGCAGGCCGGTGAAGAAAGAATAGCCGGGGAGTTTCATGGCGGAGAGCTTTGGCGCGGCGGATTGGATAAGATAGCGCTAGTTTTCGCCTTGCGTGGATGGTGCTGCGTTGTGTTTGACGTTTCGCGTGAAAGCACACATTTTTTGTCACCGCGCATGCAGCGGCGACCACTGGAGGATGACATGAATACTGCAACTCTCATCCCTGGAACTACAGACGACACTCAACTCGTGGAACTCAGCCTGCTGGGCGACACACAGGCCTTCGGCCGCATCGTGGAGCGGCACCAGTCGCTCGTCTGCGGGCTGGCCTACAGCGCCTGCGGCAATGTGCATGTGAGCGAAGACCTGGCTCAGGAAACCTTTATCACCGCATGGAAGCAGCTGCGCAATCTGCGAGAGAAGGGCAATCTTCGCGGCTGGCTCTGCGGTATCGCCCGTCATGTCATCCATAATTTCCTGCGCCGGCAGCAGCGTACACCCACAGCGATGGCGGCAGAACTGGATGAGGTGATGCATCCGGCATCAGACGAACTTTCGCCCGATGAGTGCGCGATCAATGAACAGGAAACGGCGATGCTCTGGAGCGCGCTGCAGACCCTGCCATCGAACTATCGAGAACCCATGGTGTTGTATTATCGTCAGCAGGAATCCGTGGGCGCGGTGGCGGAGTCTCTGGGGCTGTCTGAAGACGCGGTGAAGCAGCGTCTGGCGCGTGGCCGTGCGATGCTGGCGGAGCACGTGGAGCGCAGGCTGGGAAACACGCTGCGCCAGACCATGCCCACCGCAGCCTTCACCTGCGGCGTGCTCGCGGCGCTGCCGCTGGCCACCACATCTGCCTCCGCCGCCACTGCCGGAGTGACGCTGGTCAAAGGGGGTGCAAGCGGCAAGACCTTCCTTGTCTTTTTGATGAACGGGGTGCTGAGCCCGCTGCTTGCTTTTGTGGCCGCAGGCATCGGCTACAAGGTGAGCATGGACAGCGCGCGGTCCGTGGAGGAGCAGCAGATGATCAAGAAGTTCTTCCTGGTGGTGCTGGGAGGGATCCTCTTTTTCTGCGCGTTCACGGCGGCACTTATATACAACGGCAAATGGCTGGCTCTGCAGCATCCTGCAGCATACGTCACCCTGCTGACGGTGATGATCGCGGCATGTCTGCTCTTCTGTTTAGGTGGTTTGGTATGGGGTTTTCGGCAGAACCGGAAAGTGGCATTCCAGGAAGCGGCGGTCCAAGAAGCGCCGAGTCTGTCCATTGGAAAATGGGGCGTGCCGGAGCTCGAGTATCGCAGCAAGTGGATGCTGCTGGGGCTGCCTCTTGTGCACTTGCGCTTGGGCCGGAAACGCGGTGAGCCTATCCGCCCTGTGAAGGCATGGTTCGCGGTGGGAGACTTTGCCATCGGGGTGATCGGGGCTTTTGGTGCCTGCACCATTGCGCCCATCAGTCTGGGGGCCTGTTCATTGGGGCTGGTCTCATTGGGCGGACTGGCGACAGGCGTGGCCTGCTGGGGCGGCCTCGGAGTCGGCGTATGGGCCATTGGTGGCTGCGCCCTCGGCTGGAATGCCTACGGCGGCTGTGTCGTGGGCTGGGAGGCGGTGCAGGGCGCCTTGGTTGCCGCGCATCATTATGCACTGGGTGACGTGGCCGTAGCGCAGCATGTGAATGATGCTGCTGCCAGGGCGGTGATGAAGCAGAGCGTGTTTTTCCAGTTCACCCGCCAGGCGATGAAATACGCGGTCCTGCTCAATATTTTCTGGTTCCTGCCGCTCGTGTTGCTCTGGCGCAAATCACGGCAAATGCAGCGCCGGGCGGGCACGGCATAGCACCGGGTCAGTTGGGTTTCACCGCCGTCAGTCCTGGCACTTTCGAAGGATCATACTTCATACCCTTCGAGACCTGGATAAGCGTCATGCGAACTTTGGTGGGAAAGAACTTTTCGGGATCAGGACGTTTGTGAGCATGCAGATTGTGATCGTCTTTGATGACGAGATGCATTTCCTTGATGCCCTGGTTCCAGAGGATGTCGTTGTTTTGCCAGAAGGTGGTCATGTCGAGGTCCTTCTCATGCACGCCGGTGGTCTTATAAACTCCGGTGCCAATGCAGCCGTAGCCGTGGTTCTGGCCCTTGTAGGGAATGTAGCAGACGCTCCATGTCGTGGGTTGATCGCCCGCGGGCTTTTCAAGAACTTCAAGCCGCACATGCACGGTGCCATTGCGGTAGTCCACGGGGGCCGTCCAGTCCTTGGGGCGCGCAGCATTCAGCATGTCGCCTTTGACATAATAGTGCGACTGATTGGGCTTCGAATTCAAAGCGTCTTCCTGAGTGAAAGTGAAGGTGACATCAAACAGCACGAACTGATCGGCATGAGTGAAGGTTGCGCCAAAGCAGATCAGAAGAAGAGTGATAAGGAGGGTGCGGTGTTTCATGGCGGGAATCATGGTGGCGGACGTCGTGTGGTCAATGCTGGATGCTGTCGCCGCGAAGTGTCGGGCGGAAAAACAAAACGGCGCAGAGTGGGTGACTCTGCGCCGCTGCGGAGTGAAGTTTAAAAATTGACGGTTACTTCGTTGGCGTGGGCTTGAAGTTCTTCACGAATTCCAGGCACTTCGTCACGTCAGGCAGGCTGGTCTCCCAGTCCTTTTCCCATTCGACATCCAGCGGGCCCATGAAGCCCTGCTCGGCATAGAGGTTGAGCACGGCAGGGATGTCCGACTGGCCGGTGCCCCAGACCATGTCCTTGGCTTCACGCACGCCGAAAGCGTCGAGGTCTTTGACGTGACTGTCAAAGATGCGGCCTTTGAGAATCTTGATGGCGTCGGTGGGTTTCACTCCCGAGCGCACCCAGTGGCCGATGTCTGCGCAGGAGCCCATGCGGGCATCGCGGTCTTTCACCAGGCTGAGCACATACTCGGGGTCCCAGTAGCGATAGCTGCGATCCAGCGGCTTCTTGGGGTGATTGTGGATCCCCATCTTGATGTCGTATTCCTTCACCAGTTTTTCGATGAGGTCGAAGGCATCGTCGGCAGGTTCGCTGACGACCACGCCAACTCCCATGTCCTTGCAGAAGTCGAAAATCTTGCGGCATTCCTCCTCGTTGTTTGGCAGGCGCACCACGCCATAGCCCACGGGCGTGAGGCCCAGTTCCTTTAGTTTGGCCTTCACCGGAGCGCGCTGCTCCGCTGTGGTGTTGTGGTCGAACTTGGACTTCGGATCGGCCTTGGAAAGCAGATGGCCGGGGAAAAACTCCACCGTCTTGCCACCGGCGGCGGCGATTTTTTCCAGAGCCGTCATCAAATCAAACGACTTGAAGGTGTAGGCCTGGCAGCCGGCATAGAACTGGCCGACTTTGGCGCTTTCAGGCAGGGTTTGACCGGCCACAGCCAGGGAGGCCGTGCCGAGAAGAAGAGAGAGGAGTGTCGTTCGAATCATGGGGAAATTTGAACGGCAGGCCCGCGCACTTCTTGCAGGCTCGGAAGGAAGCAGGCCGCCAAGAATCGAAACGCATCAAGCCACTCACCTCAAGATTCGGCATTCTATCCAAGGAGTTTGCTTGCGTGGCGGCGCGGTGAGTTCATTTTCCCGCATATGAAAATTCTGAAGCCTGTTCTTCTCACTGCCGTTTTTGCCTTTGGTTTGTGCTTGGAGGTTTCAACGGCTGCGGATGTGAAGGGCGGCAAGGACCATCCTCTGCTCAAGCGCTACGAAGGCTCCACGCTGGTATCGTATGAACAGAAGAACTACGACGCGCTGAAGATGGCGCTGGAGTGCATCGTCTTTGATTACGGCGAAGGTAAGATGAAGCCCTTCAAAAAAGTGGAGGTCGAAGGGCGCAAGACCACGCTATTTTACAACCTGCCCGCAGGCATCGGCACGCTGGAAGGCGTGCGCCAGTATGAAAATGAACTGAAGGAAAAAGGATTTGAGATTCTCTTCCGTGCCTCGGGCGAGGAGATCGAGAAGAACAAGGGCGACAATCTGGCGATGGAAGTCTATGGCATGACTCCGGAGAACACGAACCGGGATCATCCGCAGATCATGGCCATGCAGGGGCCGGACAAGACAAAGTCGCACTACCTTGCCACCCGCCTCTCACGTCCCGAAGGAGATGTTTTCTGCTCCGTCTGGTCATTTGAAGCTTCATGGACTGCTGCCTCGCTGAAGGTTCCTGAGAAGAGCACCCTTGTACGCGTGGACATCTGCGAAGTGAAACCGATGGAGCAGAAGATGGTGCTGGTGAAGGCGGCAGAAATGGCCAGTCAGATCGCCCTCAATGGCAAGGTGGCTCTCTACGGCATCCAGTTTGACACCGACAAAGCCACGATCCGCCCGGACTCCGAAGCAACGCTGGCGGAGATCGCCAAACTGCTCCAGGAAAAGGCGGACCTGCGCGTGCTCGTCGTCGGCCACACGGATACGGAAGGCAGCTTTGAGTACAACCGCAGCTTGTCACAGAAGCGCGCTGACTCCGTGGTGGCGAATCTGGCGGACAAAGGCATTTCCAAAGAGCGGCTGTTTCCGGTCGGAATTTCCTTCGCTTCTCCTGTGGCGACAAATGCCACCGAGGAAGGCCGTGCGAAGAACCGCCGAGTCGAACTCGTGGACATGGGAGTGGCCAAAGCCAAGTGAGAAGGCGTGCCCTAGCACATGCTGCGAGTGTTAGCGGAGCGCCACGAAGTCCCCCTCAAACAGCACGCAGATTTGCTCTGCGTGGATGACCTGCACCTGAAGTTTGAGATGCGCCTTGCCGGTGCTTTGGAAGACTGATTTGAACGCGGCCAGCGCCGCCTCATCCGGCCTCATGCACACAGCTCGGAGCATGCCGCCCACCGGGCGCTTGTAGCGGATGTTGCTTTCGCGGATCACGATGTGTGCATTGCGGTCCCCCAGTTGCAGCCAGAGCATGGCATAGCCGGTCAGCGTGGTCAGCGCACTGAGGCTGCCGCCGAAAGCGGTGCCGAGATGATTGTGATTCGGCTCCAGCGGTGCTGTCACCACGAGTTGTGCGCCGTTGTAGCTTTCCAGCTTTACACCCATCGCCTGCGTGAGCGGGATCTGCTCATGCAGGAAGCGTTCAGTGTCACGCAGAAGGTCGTCGTTCATGGGAACAAAACTGTCGGGATGCCGCTCTAATGCGCAACAATCTTTGAAATGGGGAGGAGTATTCAGAGCCGTTTCATTTCGCCCACCAGGTCGAAAGACAAGCCTTGGGGGTGTCAGGCTTGATCAATGTGTCTTCGGAGTAATGCGAGGTGTCATTGAAGAGCATCAAACGCGCACGCACCGGATCTTTGAAGTCTACGACATTCAGTGCAGCCGGGTTTTGATCCAGATTATCCCGATACCGCCGGGGATCGAATCCGAGCAGGGAACTGAGCAGCAGGCGGATCGTCGCCTTGTGCGAAACGACAATCAATGACTCACCTTCGTGCTGCCTGACCACTTCCATCAAAGCCGGCAGTGCGCGTGCGGTCACCGCGAGGCCACTCTCGCCTCCTTCAGGAGCAAAGGTGAAGGGATCTTCATCCCACGCGGCTGCCTCGGCAGGAAACTGCTGTTCCACCTCGGCACGTGTCAGTTGCTCCCAGTGGCCATGCGAGATCTCACGCAGGCCGTCACGTGGATGGACCTCCAGTTGATGCGGCGCTGCCAGAATGCGCGCCGTTTCCATCGTGCGATCAAGAGGTGAGGCGTACACCGCAGCCACCGGCAGGCCTTTCAGACGCTGCGCCAGGCGGCCCGCCTGCGCACGGCCTTCATCGGACAGCGGCACATTGGTGGCGCCGGCAAAGCGGTCTTCGGCAGTCAGAATGGTGGCGCCGTGACGAATCAGGTAAATGCGAGTGAGAGCCATGAGGCCTGCCTATAGCACAGGCCATCTATGTCTTTCGAGCGGTTTTGCATTCATGCGGTGCCTTGTTGCCCGTCAGCGATAATTGGGCCGGGGAAGTTGACGCACACCGGGCGTTCGCGTATCGGGGCGCGATGGTGAATACAGAACCCAAAGTCACTGTCGTAATGGCCACCTACAACTGGAGTTCGGTCCTGCCATACTCCATTGGCAGCATCTTGCGCCAGACGCGGACGGATTTTGAACTGTGGGTGGTGGGAGACGCCTGCACGGACGACTCTGAACAAGTGGTGACCGCCATTCAGGACCCGCGTGTGCATTGGTACAATCGGGCGACAAACTTCGGGCAGCAGGGCGGGCCGAACAATGATGGTATCCAGCGCGCACGGGGCGAATACGTCGCCTATCTGGGGCATGATGATCTCTGGCTGCCGCACCATCTGGAATCACTGGTGGCAGCCCTGGACGATGGTGCAGACGTGGCCTGGGGAGCCCTTTCGTTCATTCTGCCGGATCAAAAGCGGGCATTGATGCCGCACAATCCCCAGCGCTATCAGCCCGGCATGTGGATCCCTCCTTCTGGAGTGATGCATCGCAAAAGCCTGGCGCAAAAAGTGGGAGGTTGGCGGTCTTATCGTGAGATCACCATGGATCCTGAAGCGGACTTGCTGGTCCGAATGCATGAGGCCGGAGGCGTGTTTCGCTTTGTGCCCCGGCTCACCGTATTGAAACTGCCTGCGGCTGAACGAAAGAATGTCTACCGTGACAAACCCTGTCATGAGCAGGCGGCATGGACCAAAAGATTGGAAGCCGGAGAGAACATTGAACAAGCAGAGCTGATAGAGCTGGCCACCCATCCTTTCCAGGCAGCAGGCACGTTGATAGGCCTGTGGTTCCGTGCTAAGGCGGACTTCTTCGGCAAACTGTTCCGAGGGTATAAAAAAACGGTGTTTGACCGCCGCCGTAAGTACAAGGGGCTCGTACCCAAATCCTAATTTTCATCCATGAAATCTGAACTTTCCGCCACGCCTGATCGGCAAACCGTCACGCCGCAAGGCCAGCCCGTCCAAACTCTGATCGATGGTGTCAAAGTGCGTCTTGCGGTCACACATCCCGATGAACGAGGTGATCTCTGCGAGGTATACAGCACTGCGTGGGACTTTGATGACGGCCCCATGGTTTACGCCTACTTCGCCAGCATCCGGCCTGGCCAGACGAAGGGCTGGGTCAAACACCTCCTGCAGACCGACCGCCTGTTTATGGCCGTCGGTTCTTTTCGTGTGGCTCTCTACGACGACCGGCCGGATTCTCCCACCTATCAAAAATTGAATGTCCTGTACTTCAGTGATCGGAAGCGCGGACTCGTGCGCATTCCTGCCGGCGTGTATCACGCGGTGCAAAATGTGGGGCATGTAGATGCCAGCTTTATCAACCACCCCACCCGCGCTTACAACCACGCACAGCCGGACAAATACCGGCTGCCGCTCGATACGCCGCTGATCCCTTTCAATTTCGCACCGACGCTGGGCGGGTAAGGCTGGAAATCACCGCCGCCCGTGATTGAAATCCACCGGCTTGCTGACGGTCGTTGCTCCTTGATTGTGCTCGATCAATGCATTTCTGCAGCTTGGATCCACGAGGATGGTTGCCGCCTTGTTTTGGAAAGTGTTTCCGGTGAACTGCAGGTCGTGGCCGTTGGGAGCGAATGTGACGGCCTCGCCGGGTGAGGAATCGCCGAGGATGAAGATGTTGTCTCGCACAATGACGGGGCCGTAGGCAGCGCCAGGCTCATAGATCGTGAAGTAGAGTTCCGGAAACTCACCCGGCTTGGCCGTGCGGTAGGAGATGCGACCACGCCGCATGTCGGGCTCGTTCTTTGTCGTGTTGTTCACGAAGACATTGTCCGTCATGACGAAATTGACCGGCTGGTTGATCCACGCGCCGCGTCCGCCATTGCGAAAGGTGTTGCCCGTCATCGTCACGTCCGTGCAGCTTTTTTCCACACTCACCACGCGCGAGCCGTTGGTGCCGTCCACGAGATTGCCGGTGATCGCGGCGTTCTGGCAGTACTCCGCCAGAAAGAAGGCCCCCATGCGGCTGCCGAGGATGTGGTTGTTCGCGAAGACGATGTTGCGGCTGCGCTGGATGTGCATGGTGTCGCCTATCGCACTGAGCTGGCAGCCGGTGACGCGCACATCCTTGGCACCCACAATGTCAAAGGCACCTTTGCCCGGACCACTGCCCGTCGGAGCATACGCGGCGAGGTAAGTTGCGCTAATGTTAAAGGTCAGGCTGCCGCTTCCGCCACCTTCAAAGCGAACCGGTGCACCTTGTGGCTGATCCGAAATCTTGATGTGTTCCGGCGTGGATTCGACAACAAAATATTGGCGACCACGCACGATATTTTTTGGCAGATCCGTTCCCAGGAAGGTCAGCGCATCCTTGGGTTCATCGGTTTCGCTGATGACAAGCGGACGGTTCGTGTTGTCGAACTTCACGAGATCACTGCTGAAGGTCACCTCACGCATGAGATCGGTGCGGAAATACTTCTTCGCCCCCTCCACTTCCCATGGCTCATACGACTCAGGCCACGTCATGATCTGCCAGAGATAGCCGTAGTCCCACATGAACTTGCCGCTGCGCAGCAGCGTGCAGCTTTCCAACGCCACGCGCTCGGCGTAGGCGGTCACTTCACTCTCGCTGTTTTTTCCGGCCTGTCCGTGCACTCCGATCACGGCACCGGCCATGCCATTGGCCTTCACTTCGCGAAAGAGAATATCATGCGTGCCGCCTTCTTTCGTCGTGGTGATCTCAATGCCCTTCGTGTTCGCATTGGGCTCCCACAGATTCTCCTTTTGGGCAGGATCAAACACATGGCCCACAAACTCCCCTCCCTGCCATGTGAAGTGTGAGATGTTCTCTCCAGCAAACACAACCACTCGCGCCTTGTCAGGCAGTGTCTCGGGTAGAATGAATCTGGCCCCATGAGCGAACACGGTCATGTTTGAGGCCAGCGTTAGAGGCTTGATGCCATCAAGATGATAATCCCCAGACGGAATCGTCACCACGCCGCCTTTGGCCAGCAGGGCGGTGAGAGTGGCAGAATCATCAGCCCAAGCTGTGATGCTGAGAAGCAGGAGGCAGAGAAAGGGCTTCATGATAAAGGCAAGTGAACTCAAGGCTTCTTAGCCTTCTGCACCGGTGTGCTGGGGAGTGAGGTCACATTCAGCGTGAACGCCTTGGCCGGCTGCTTGCCGAGAAGCTGAAGATCAAACCACTCGATCATGCGCTCCGTGTCCTGTGGCATTTCCTGCCAGCCGCCATGCCCCGCACCTTCGCGGATGACCAGCTCGCACACGGCCCCCTCTTCGTGGCAGCGCTTGAGAAAGCGTTGTGACTGTGTGATCGAAACCTGCGGGTCAGCATCGCCATGCACGATGAAGATCGGCGGCTGCCCCTTGTGAACCCAGTAGATGGATGAGAGCTCGCGTCCCAATGCCGCGCGTCCTTCCTCGGTCGCCGCCTTCGGACCAAAAGCCCCTGCATACGCCGCGAGCTTGCCGATGCCCACCGCGTTGTCGCCCGGCTCGAACCAGTTCAGGTAATCAGTCGGCGGATAAAAGCATGCCACGGCATTCACCGCGCTGCTCTCACGGTCGATAGGATCTGCCGCCTTCGCATCGCCAGGTCCCCCGCGTGTGGCCAGCATCAGGCTCAGGTGCCCGCCTGCGCTGCTGCCAGTGACACCGAGCTTTTGCGGATCCACGCCATAGTCGGCCGCATGAGCACGCACAAAACGCACCGCACGATTCAGATCCGCCACGATCTCCTCCACCTGAAAACGCGGCTGCGTGCCATGCACAACCACAAACGTCGTGTAGCCCGCCTTCGGCCAGCCGCCATCGCTGATGCCATTGTGGTTCGATTTCCATCCGCCGCTCACGATCTTGATGATGGCCGCCCCGTTCGGCTTCACCGGCTTGAACACATCCATGGTCAGCGCCACGCCATCATGCTTGGTGTAAATGACATCGCGAATGCGCTCCGGTTCCTGTGCATGGAGTGCGGAGGTGATCAGAACGAGGCAGGGACTTAGATGGAGCAGGAGGCGTTTCATGGTTGAATCAGTGTTGTGTCTTACTTCTAAAAGTTAGCAGTAGTCTTCCTAACCGCAGCTCGGAGATGCGGCAAGGCGCGCATGAATTCGCTGGCTCACGGATTTTTGGCGGGTTGATCCAAGGTCTTCAGCAGCACGTCATTTGGACCTAGACCGAGTTCACCACGCAGTTTCGATTCTGCCTGCGCATTCCGCTTCAATTCGTTTGCCACTGTATGGGGATCCTCAGGAATGGCGCCTTGGTCATGTGTGTCGGCGATCCAGGTATCAGGTTGATGGCGCAGGCACCCGAGTGTGATGCCTTGTGCGGGATCATCGAAGAGCAGAGCACCGACAAGCATGAGCATGGTCTTCATGGTTTGATCCCAAAATGCGTGACTGCGGCTTTCATGAAGCTCCCGTACATGATCTTCTGCTCCTCGCCGGTCATGTCAAATCGCTCGACGAGGATCACCATTGCGAGCTCATTCTTCGGATCGATCCACATGGCAGTGCGGCGTGCACCCCGGTGGCCAAAACTGCCGACGCTGGGGCCTTCATCATCCTTGAGTTTGATCGAGAAGCCAACGCCATAAGCTGAATCTGGGCTCACAGGCACATCACCCGTTTGAATGGAGGACATCTGCTTCACCGCCTGTTCGGAAAGGTAGCGTTTCCCATCGAGCGTACCACCATTGAGGAGCATGCGGCAGAACGTGCCAATATCGGACGCCGTGGAGTAAAAGCCACCGGCGGGTTCACCAAAGTGCTTGGCATAGCTGAAAGCCACGCCCGCGCCCATGTCGGCCGTGATCGCGCGCGGCACATGGACACCCTCGCTCCATTTGTCGATGATGCGCTGTTCGGCATCCTTGTCCTGCTTGATTTCCTCAAGACCTGTCTTGTCCGCAGTGACGCGTGCCGTGTGTGCGAGCCGTGATGCCTGTTCTTCATTCGGCCAGAAGGTCGTGTCCTTCATGCCCAGCGGATCAAACAGACGCTTCTGCATGAAGTCAGCGTAGCGCATGCCGCTGAGCACCTCAATGATGCGGCCACCCGTATCGATGCCGCAGTTGTTGTATTCGTATTTCGTGCCCGGCTCCTGACGAAGAGGGTAAGAGGCGAACAAGACCACATTTTCCTGCAGCGACTGCGTTTTCTTCAATCCCTTTTCATTTGCGAGCACGAGGCCGCTGGTGTGACACATCACCTCCCGCACAGTTATCGGGTTCTTAGGCGCGTGGAGCGTTCCGTCCGCTGCTTTCACCTGTTGCCCTTTGAACTCCGGCAAAAACTTCTCCACCGGATCATCCAGGCTCACCTTGCCTTCATCGACGAGCATCATCAGCGCTGTGCCTGTCAGCGACTTGCTCATGGAAGCGATCCAAAAGACCGCATCTTTGCGCATGGGTGCTTTGTTGGCCAGGCTGGCATAACCCGCCGCCTCAAGATCGAGCACCTTGTCTTTGTTGGCTACCAACACAACAACACCAGGCGCAATGTGCTTGTCCACAAATGACTGCAGGACAGGCTGAAGCGGGCCCGCGCTCTCACCATGCGAGAGTGATGCCAGAGCGAGGCAGAAGAGGAAAATGGTGGGTTTCATCGGAGTGAAACGAGCAGGGAGATGCCTCCCAGGAAATTACGTGGGTTCGTTTTCATCACAAAAATGGAGGGGGTGGAATCGCCTACTGCGGCCAGTAGATGGCGATCTTCTTTTTCAGGAAATCCACACTGCGTGCGAGCTGCTCCATGCCATCCACACCGTCCTCGATGCTGATCCAGCCGTTGAAGCCTTTGCTCTTCAGTTCGGTGAAGATCGCATCGTAGTCATTGAGCCCTTTGCCGATCTCGCCATGGCGCAGGCGCTTAGCATAGCCCTGCGCACCGCCTTCTTCTTTGCGCAGATCTTCGATGGTGCCTTCCGCCAGATAGCGGTCGCTCGCATGCATGGTCACGACTCGGTGCGACACACGCTTCAACAGCTCAATCGGGTCCTCACCCGCGAGGTAGGTGTTGGAAGGATCGTAGTTCACGCCGAAGTTCGGGTGGTTCACCGCATCCACGAGTTTGCAGAACACATCCATCTTCTGCGCGAATTCGGGATACTCCCAAAAATCATCCTTGTAGTGATTCTCAATGATCAGCGTGATGCCGCGCTCCTGCGCATAGGGCAAGCAGGCATAGATGGATTCAGCGGCCAGTTTCACGCCTTCATCCAACGTCAGTTCAGGACGACGTTGCCCGCTGAGGACGCGGCAGTAGGATCCACCGAGCGTGTGCGTCATATCGATCCAGCGTTTCTGCTTCGCGATTTCTTTGTCGCGGAAAGCAGCATCCGGGTGGGTGAAGTCGGGCGAGCAGCACATCATCGGAATCACCTTGCCAGTATCCTCGACCTCCTTGCGAAAGCGCGGCCAGTTGCTCTCATCGGCCATCTCGAGAAAGCCTGCGTACCATTCAAGGCCCTGCACATCGAGTTTGGCGGCGAGCTGAATCCATTCGGAGACGGTCATGGTTCCTTCTTTGCAGAGGGCCTGCATGAAGGCTTTGGGGAAGGCGGCGAGTTTGGGCATGGTGGTTATTTGGAGGGAATGGTGGAGGCGTCTTTGGGTGGATTGCGGCCAATGAAGGGATGCTGTTCCAAGTCAAACACCTGACCGCTGATGGGGCCGCATTCATCGGCCAGCAGCCATGCCGCACAGGCGGCGATCTCATCGGGCCAGAGGATGCGTCCGGCGGGAGCATAGACTTTGGGAAGATCGGCATACCAGTCTTCGCGCAGGCCGTGTTCGCGTTTGCGCTTGGCCTCGTTTTCCGTGAGCACCCAGCCAGGATTGATCTGGTTCACCCGCACACCGTCTTCGCGCATGAGCGTATCGCCCAGATTGCGGGTCAGTGTCATAAGCGCACCTTTGCTTACGCTGTAGGGCATGAGGTTGGGCTCGCCGCTGTAGGCATTGACGCTGCCAATGTTGATGATGCTGCCATGCGTTTCGCGCAGGTGAGGAAGCGCGGCGCGGATGATGAGGTAAGGCACCACGCAGTTGATCTCCAGCATGCGGCGGAACCACGCGCCGTCCGTAGTTTGAAGGTTCCCCGTGCCCACCTGCGCGGCGTTGTTGACGACGGCATCAATTTTACCAAAGGCCTTGATAGCCTGATCTACCAGCATCTGCGGTGCGGCTTCGTCAGCGAGATCTTTGATCACAAGCGTGGCGTTCTCCGTGCCGAGTTCTGCAACCGTTTGCTCTCCAAGATCCTGCTCAAGACCATGAATGAGTACGCGGGCTCCTTCTGCGACGCAGCGCTTGGCGATGGCTTTGCCGATGCCGGTGACGCTGCCGGTGACGATGACGACTTTGTTTTGAAGACGGGACATGGGTTAGGAATCAGTAAAAGGACCGGAATTTTGTTGGGAGAGAGTTTCACGTACGCGCTGACCATTCAGCGATGCGACCGAAGTTTTCTGCTTCAAACTCATCGCCGCAGCACAACCCGCCGCTTCACCAAGCGCCATGGCGGTCACCGTTACACGGGTGGAAGCATGCGCGCCACGCGTGGCGCTGTGGCAGCGGCCCGCCACCAGCAGATTTTCAATCTGCTGCGGCACCAGCGAGCGATACGGAATGTCATAAGGCCCTGGCTGCACCTTCTGCGGATCAAAATCATTCGCACTGCCGACAACGGTTTTGTTCGGGTGCAGGTCGAGATACCAGCAGCCGGTGGCAATCGCATCATCAAACCGACGGCCCTGCATGATTTCCTTCTCGTTCAAAATGTGCTGACCGATGAGCCTGCGCGACTCACGCACGCCGATCCACGGATAAGCTTCGAGAAAATAGGAGTCCGCAAAGGCGGGAATATCACGCTTCCACGCACGATGCATGGCCAGCGCATCGGCCCGGCCCTGCATCTCAGCGCGGCTCAGATCAGCGGCGTCGGTGGGATTCGCGGGAACACGCACACCGTGAATATAAACCTCATCGTTGGAATACATGAACATCACTCCCGGCCCGTAAAAATGCGGCAGTTCTCCCAGCTCCTGCGCTTTCACCAGCGCAGCACGGCAGAGCTTGCTGATGTCCTGCACGCGCTGGACCTTGGCGATGCGGAAATGCAGCGTCAGCGGCTGCACCTCGGCGCTTTGCTCGGTGGGCGCACCCGCGCGCGCCGCCACATCGGCATCGCCCGTGCAGTCGATCACCACCTTGGGCTTGATGCGGACGAGTCCGTCCTTGTTCGCGATCACCACCGAAGTCACACGGCCATTGGCAGACTCCGCATCACACACGAAGGAATTGAAAAGCACAGTCAACTTGTCGCCGCAGGCCTGCAACTCGCGGTCCAGCAGCACCTTGAACTCAAACGTGTTCGGTATCGTGGGGTTGTGCGGTTTGATCTCCTTGGCATCCGCCTTGCATACCCCCGTCTTCGCTAGCAACTCCAATGCGATCCCGCGAACCACGACGCGATGCGTTTTGATGTCCGCAATGCCATCAAAGTAAGGCAGCCCCACGCTGGTGATGATGCCGCCCGCGAACGGGGCCTTTTCCACCAGAAGTGTCTTCGCGCCATTGCGTGCGGCGCTGAGTGCCGCCGCTGTCCCCGCGCAGCCACCACCGCAAACGAGCACATCCGTCTCGATCTCGCGCATCGGTGCTTTCACCATCACCTGATCCGCCGCCACCACAGATGCCATGGGGGCCACCGCCGCGACGGCAGACGCCTTCACGAAGGCACGCCGCGTGCTTGGGTCACTGCTGGTTGGGTTGGGATTCATGACTCTGAGCATAACGGAGACACGCCCTGCAGTTCCACGACAAAGTCTGTGTGAAATGCGTCAATGATTTTGAGCTTGGGCAAATCCCCGGTTTCACCTATCATTTCCCCATGAAAATCACCCTTAGGCGGTGTTTGAAAACCCTCATCGGCCGTATTGAAGCCAGTCGATGACGGCAGCAAACTCGATGAGCGAGAGGAAATGTGCGGCGAGCTTATCTCGCCGAGTGCTGGCACAAGCCCAGCGCTTCAGACGGCAGAAGTAGTTCTCAATGCGATAGCGCTGCCGGTAAAGCTTACGGCTGACCTTGCGCTGGATTCCACATCTGGCTCTGCGTGGAATGCAATGGGTTGCTCCGAGCAGTTGAAGCTGCTGGCGCAGCTTGTCACTGTCGAAGCCTTTGTCGCCAACCACGCAGAGCCCCGTAGGATTTCCAAGCAGTGGCAGAACATGGTGTCCTTCATAGGCCTGTCCTGCGATGAGCAGCAGGTTCACTGCAAGCCCCCTCCCATCGGTAAGAGCCATGATCTTGGTGTTGCGGCCTCCGCGCGTTTTGCCCATGGCCTGCTTGTCTGCGCCACCTGCAGGATTGGCGGCACACTGATGAACCACCACGTGCGTGCCATCCACAAGCCTGATGCGGTTTCTGGTTTTGCGGGAGACCATGGTGAGCATGCGCTTCCAGAGACCTTCACGTGCCCACTGCCGATGCCAGCCATAGATGGTGCGCCAGGGACCAAAGCATTCGGGCAGGTCACGCCAGGGACCTGCGTTGCGCAGCCGGTAAAACAAGCCCTCAAGGACAAGATCCAGCGACGCTCGCGGCCTGCCGCCAATGTTCAAGGCACCATTTTTTTGAGCCGCTTTTTGATCGGCTCCCACCATGCAAAGCGTTGTGTTCTCATCGGTTTTCTCTCATGCCACAAACGCTCTCCTCGGGCAATTGAGGGTTTTCAAACACCGCCTAGGCGGTGTTTGAAAACCCTCATCGGCCGTATTGAAGCCAGTCGATGACGGCAGCAAACTCGATGAGCGAGAGGAAATGTGCGGCGAGTTTGTCTCGCCGAGTGCTGGCACAAGCCCAGCGCTTCAGACGGCAGAAGTAGTTCTCAATGCGATAGCGCTGTCGGTAAAGTTTACGGCTGACCTTGCGCTGGATTCCACATCTGGCTCTGCGTGGAATGCAATGGGTTGCCCCGAGCAGTTGAAGCTGCTGACGTAGCTTGTCACTGTCGAAGCCTTTGTCGCCAACCACGCACAGCCCTGCAGGGTTTCCCAGCAGCGGCAGAACATGGTGCCCTTCATAGGCCTGTCCTGCGATGAGCAGCAGGTTCACTGCAAGCCCCCGCCCATCAGTAAGGGCCATGATCTTGGTATTGCGGCCTCCTCGCGTTTTGCCCATGGCCTGCTTGTCTGCGCCACCTGCAGGATTTGCAGCACACTGATGAACCACCACATGCGTGCCATCCACAAGCCTGATGCGGTTCCTGGTTTTGCGGGAGACCATGGTGAGCATGCGCTTCCAGAGACCTTCGCGCGCCCACTGCCGATGCCAGCCATAGATGGTGCGCCAAGGACCAAAACATTCGGGCAGGTCACGCCAAGGACCCGCGTTGCGCAGCCGGTAAAACAAGCCTTCAAGAACAAGATCCAGCGACGCTCGCGGACGGCCGCCAATGTTCAAAGCACCATTTTTTTGAGTCGCTTTTTGAGCGGCTCCCACCATGCAAAGCGTTGTGTTTTCATCGGTTTTCTCTCATGCCACAAATGCTTTCCTTGGGCAATCGAGGGTTTTCAAACACCGCCTAGAGCATATTAAATAATACTATAGCCACAAGAAGCAAACCAACCTGCAGCGTCTTTGGCTGTGATTTTTGAGAATGCCAGACTGATGGCTTGGTCGAGTTGCTCGGGGGTGCGGGCCTCGGCGCTGCGCAGCAGCGCTTTGATCTTGCTCCACATTTTCTCAATGGGATTGAGGTCGGGCGAGTAGGCCGGCAGGAACCGCACCTCCGCTCCTGCTGCCGCCACCAAGCGCAGCACTTCCGGACTCTTGTGCACCGCGAGATTGTCCATCACCACAATGTCACCTTGCTTGAGTGTTGGGCAGAGCACCTGGCCGATATAGGCCACAAAGGCGTCGGTGTCGGCGGCTCCTGCCAGGTGCATGCAGGCCGTGGTGCCATCGAGCCGGATGGAGGAGATCATCGTGGTGCTCTGCCAGCGGCCACAGGGGGCTGCGGCATGCAGCCGCCGCCCACGGGGTGCCCTGCCGCGCAGGCGCGTCATGTTGGTCTTGGCACCGCTCTCGTCGAGAAAGACCAGCCGCCAAGGCTCTAAGCCGCCTTGCCGGCGCTTCCAGCAGCGGCGTGCTTTGCGGACGTCCTCCCGGTCCTGCTCGGCGGCGCGGAGCGTCTTTTTTTATATGTCAGCCCCATGTCCACGAGCACATAATGAATCGCGGGCAGCGTGCACTTCAGCCCCAGAGCGTCGCGCAGTTCGGCCAGCGTCATGTCGGGCTTGCGTTTGAGCTGCTGCCTAATGGTCATGCGGTGCTCAGCCACAATGAGCTTCTTGCGTCCGGCGAGGTGGTGCCGGGACTTGATGCTGCCGGTCTTGCGACGCTGCTGGAGGAGCTTTTTGACCATGCCCAGCGAGACGCGAAAGCGCCGTGCGATCTCATCACGCGTGCCTTCACCTTTGTCATACGCGCTGACGATGCGTTCACGCAAATCAAGGGAGAGTGTTGCCATGCCCAATGCATAGCATATCCCCGCCCAATGGCTACATTATTATTTAAAATGCTCTAAAGGCCATGGTTTCACGCTGATAGAGCTGCTCGTTGTCATCGGCATCATTGCACTGCTTGCGGCCTTGGTGCTTGGTACCGGGGGGATCGGGCTCATCCAAGCGTCAGGCAACCCAAGGCACGATGGAGGCGGTCGCGGCTGCCTTGGAGCGCTACTACGAGCAGTATGGTGAATATCCGGAGCCGGTAAATGCAGATGAAACCGCCGAGATCATGCCCGGAAAGGTCTATCGCATCGGTGCCGCCCGGTGCCTGTATCAAGCACTGCGGGGAGACGGCTATGATGCCATCAAGGGAGCCGGACGCGCTGAGAAAGGCGAATCTCAGTCAGATGGCAAGGTCAGCGCAGACGAAATGAAGAACGTCATCATGGCCGATATGCCGGAGGGCATGTGGCGCAAGGTGGGCGGCAATTACATTCTCGTCGATTCCTTCGGACGCCCATTTCAATACATCAAAGCCGACAGCGCAAAGAAAAACACCCTCAACTCCACCTATGACCTTTGGTCATATTCTCAAGACGACAAAAACGTCATGGCCAAATCCAAAGACACCGAGGCCAATGCCAGCCTCGGCGTCAAATGGATCAAAAACTGGTGAGAGGGAAACTCGTCTGATTATTTCGCCACGCCCTTGATGCTGAAGTCGTCGTACTTCACGTCAATGCGGTTGGTGGTGAGACTCACGACCGTCTTGTGATCATGCGCGACACCGGGAGACTGGAAAGTGCTGACAACCTTCCCGTCGATGCTGGTTTCGACCACGTCATTCTGGGTGCGCACGGTGAGCGTGTGCCACTCTTTGAGAGACACTGTGGTGGGCACCGACTTCGTCCACTTGAGCATGTTGGCCTTGTCCTCCGCAGTCAGCGTCGGCGGCACCGTCTTCTTGCGTGTGTAGATGTCGTTGCTGAAGGTGCCAGCCTTGGCATCCGCAACGACCACGGACTTTGGATTCACCGAGATGCTGCAAATGTGCCCTGCGTGCGATCCTTTGTAGTCCTTGTCATCAAGCCAGACATTGAAGCCCTTGGCCTGATCGCTGACGAACTGGAACTTCACCGACACTTCCAGATCCGTCTCAGGGGCGATTCGGATCACATCCACCGCCGCATGATCCGACTCCGGCGCGGTGATGCCCACCAGCACGCCGTCTTTCACCACGCTGGAGCTCTTGTAATGGCCCCAGGCTTTGCCGAAACCGTCGGCGGCGAAGTCGTCCGAGAAAATGACGCGTGGATAATCGAGGGCAAATGCGGAGGTCGCCAGGAGGGCGAGGCAGAGAATGGATTTCATGGTGGTGGTGGGTGAAGAAAGAAGAACGGCCGTGCGCCGTCCATCACACAGGCTATTTGACGAACTTGTTCACAAAGTCCAGTACCGAGCGGGTGAAGGTCCATTGCCCCGTTTCCGGCAGGCACTGCGAAGGTGCGCTCACCCAAGACAGTGCCACAGCCGACAAAAATCGCATGCTCATGCGATTTAAAGGGATGGGGATGATCCGGCGATCACACCGGACGCAGCACGCTCTTCACGACTTCGCCCTTGTGCATCTTCTCAAAGGCTTCGTGCCATTCGGTCACGGGCCAGACGCCGCCGATGATCGGCTTCACATCAAACTGACCACTGCTCAGCAGGGCGATGACGCGCTCCCAGATCGGCCAGTTGTGGCTGAAGCTGCCTTGCAGTGTGATGTTCTTCTGCACCAGCGGATCGAGGTTGAAGCCGAGAGGCTGCGGGCCCCATCCTACTTTGCTGATCCATCCGGCCGGGCGCACGATGTCGAGCGCGATCTTGAGTGTGATGCTCGCACCTGCAGCGTCAATCACTCCGTCGCAGCCCAATCCGTCGCGGGCAGTGGCCCACGGCTTCGCATCGCCAATGATGACTTCGCAACCGTACTGCTTCGCGATTTCCAAACGGTGCGCATCCTGCGGCAAGCCGACGATGGCAACTTGTGCACCGCAAAGACGCGCCATTGCGGCGCAAAGGATGCCGATGGTCCCTGGCCCAAGCACGACGACTCGGTCACCAGGTTCAATGCGCGCATTTTTCACCACCGCGCTGTAGGCCACGCAGCAGGGTTCGGTGAGGCAGGCCTGCTCAAAGGGAAGCTGATCCGGCACGTGGTGCAGAATGCGGCTGGGCACGCGCACATATTTCGTCATGGCTCCGTTCACGCCATAGCCGAAGCCCTTGCGGGTTGGGTCCAGATTGTAGAGCCCTCGCTTGGTCATCGGATTGTTCGGGCTGATGATGGCCGCAGTTTCGGAGACGACGCGGTCGCCTTCCTTCCAGCCTTCCACGTCCTTGCCCACTTCGACGATGCGTCCGCCGAACTCATGGCCGAGCACGACCGGATAGTTCACCGGCCAGGAATGGTCGGCGGTCCACTGGTGCAGATCGGAGCCACAGACACCCACATTGGCCACTTCGAGGAGCACGTCCTCGCTGCCGATGGTGGGTGTTTCGATTTCACGGACTTCGACGGAGCCTTTTTCAGGCGCGTAATTAACGACGGCGGCGGATTTCATGGTTGGGCTTGACGATGAACCATTCTGTCCAGACCGTCACGACAAAGAATGGATGAAATGCGACATGGGAGAGAGGGCCTGCATCCTGCTGATGCTGGCCTTCCGGTCCGTCGTCAAAGGCGGTCAGGTGACGCTGGAGGAGCGGGACGTTAGGTTGGCGTTTTCCATCGTCGGCGCGGCTGCTTGGCTAGGCGGTAATAATAGAGAGGGGGGCATCCACTCGGCAGGGTGGGCTTGTCCGGCGAGGGGGAAGGCATGGGCTAAGTGAGCTGCATCTTCGGCTAGATTTTTTAGTTCCTCTATTTAAATGGCGTAAAACAATTTGAAGATTTGCTAAAAAAGATACCCTGCCATGGACCGTCTCTAGTGCGAGACACCCCCGCCCCCCCGTTCAATCCGTCATCTCATGAGCACCCATACCCCTCTCCCTGTCCGCACTTTCGCTCGTTTTCTGCGGAGGGCCGCCTTGATGATGGGCCTTGCTTTTGTGGTGGTCCCCTCGGCAGCCCTTGCCTACACCTTCAATTCCGCCACTGATGTGCCTGTCACCGCGAGCAGCTATAGCGCCAGCGGCACGATCAGTCTCAGCCTCAACTTCACACCGGTGACCGGCACGAACCTGACGGCCATCAACAACACGGGGCTGGGCTTCATCAGCGGGAAGTTCAGCAATCTGGCGCAGGGGCAGGCCGTGGTGCTGAGCTACGGCGGGGTGGGCTACTCCTTTGTGGCGAACTACTATGGCGGCACAGGCAATGACCTGGTGCTCCAGTGGGCGAGAGTGCGTGAGCTGGCCTGGGGCTATAACGCCCAAGGCCAGCTGGGGAACAATAGCACAACTGATAGCCAAGTGCCGACCGCCGTGCTCAGCAACGGTGTGCTCTCAGGCAGGACAGTGATGGCCATTGCAGCGGGAGGAGGTCACAGTCTGGCGCTGTGCAGTGACGGCACGGTGGCGGCGTGGGGCGCCAACGACCATGGCCAGTTGGGCAACAGCAGCACGACCGAAAGACATACGCCGGTCGCCGTGGTCAGCAGCGGGGTGCTCTCCGGCAAGACGGTGGTGGCTGTCGCAGCGGGACAGACTCACAGTCTGGCGCTGTGCAGCGACGGCACGGTGGCGGCGTGGGGCCTCAACGACCGTGGCCAGCTGGGCAACAACGGCACGACCGATAGCAATGTACCGGTGGCGGTGAACGTGACGAGCGGGACGAGCGCGCTGTATGGCAAGACGGTGGTGTCCGTCGCGGCGGGAAACGGTCACAGTCTGGCGCTGTGCAGTGACGGCACGGTGGCGGCCTGGGGCTTCAACGTCTATGGCCAACTGGGCAACAACAGCACGACCGATAGCAATGTGCCGGTGGCGGTGAACGTGACGAGCGGGACGAGCGTACTATATGGCAAGACGGTGGTGGCCGTCGCAGCGGGTGGCTATCACACTCTGGCGCTGTGCAGTGACGGCACCGTGGCGGCGTGCGGCTGGAACTTCTATGGTGTACTGGGAAACAACAGCACGACGCAGAGCAATGTGCCGGTGGCGGTGAACGTGGCGAGCGGGACGAGCGCACTGTATGGCAAGACGGTAGTGTCTCTCGCCGCAGGAGACTATCACAGTCTGACGCTGTGCAGTGACGGCACGGTGGCGGCCTGGGGCCGGGACGAAAGTGGCCAGCTGGGAAACAACAGCACGACGCAGAGCAATGTGCCGGTGGCGGTGAACGTGGCGAGCGGGACGAGCGCGCTGTATGGCAAGACCGTGGTCGCCCTCTCAGCGGGTACCTATCACAGTGTGGCGCTGTGCAGTGACGGCACGGTGGCGGCGTGGGGGCAAGGCTCCTCTGGCCAGCTGGGAACCAACAGCACGGGGCAGAGTAGTGTGCCGTTGGCGGTGAACACAAGCACACTGGCCAGTGGCGAACGTTTCAGCTTGGTGGCGAGCGGGCGGTCTGCCGCCCACACGCTCGCCTTGGTGGCCGCCACGCCACCACCACCACCAACGGTGACGTTGAGCACGGCCAACCTGGTCGCCAACGCCACCACCCTGACCATCAACGGCACGAACTTTGACGCTACGACGCCCGGCAACAACACAGTGGTTTTCTCCCCCACAGGCACCGGCACAGTGACGGCCTCGACGGCGACCAGCCTTACGGTGACCGGCATCAGCGGGCTGACTGTGGGGGCATTGAATGCGGTCGTCACCACCAACTCTGCCAGCAGCGGAGCGGCCGTGCAGGTGGCCACGGTCATCCCCTACGGACTCACCTTCACCTTTACCACCGCTACAGACGTGGGGGCGACGAGTTCCAACTATAGCGCCATCGGCACGGTCAATCTCAGCCTCAACTTCGCGCCGGTGGCCGGCACGAACCTGACGGTCATTAACAACACGGGGCTGGACTTCATCAGCGGGAAGTTCAGCAATCTGGCGCAAGGACAGAGCGTGGTGCTGAGCTACGGCGGGGTGAACTACTCCTTTGTGGCGAACTATTATGGAGGCACGGGCAATGACCTGGTGCTGCAGTGGGGCAAAGTGCGTGAGCTGGCCTGGGGCAACAATAGCAATGGCCAGCTGGGTAACAACAGCACGACTGCCAGCCAGGTGCCGACCGCCGTGCTCAGCAGTGGAGTGCTCTCCGGCAAGACGGTGGTTACCGTCGCAGCGGGAGGAAGTCACAGTCTGGCGCTGTGCAGTGACGGCACGGTGGCTGCGTGGGGGGCCAACACCTTTGGCCAGCTGGGCAACAACAGCACGACGCAGAGCAATGTGCCGGTGGCGGTGAACGTGGCGAGCGGGACGAGTGCGCTGTATGGCAAAACGGTGGTGGCCGTCTCGGCGGGAAACGAGTACAGTCTTGTGCTGTGCAGTGATGGCACAGTGGCTGCGTGGGGCGACAACAGCGGCGGCCAGCTGGGCAACAACAGCACGATGCAGAGCAATGTGCCGGTGGCGGTGAACGTGGCGAGCGGGACGAGCGCGTTGTATGGCAAGACGGTGGTGTCCGTCGCAGCGGGAAGTGGTCACAGTCTGGCGCTGTGCAACGACGGCACGGTGGCGGCGTGGGGCTGGAATATCAATGGCCAGCTGGGAAACAACAGCACGACGCAGAGCAATGTGCCAGTGGCGGTAAACGTGGCGAGTGGGACGAGCGTGCTGTATGGCCAGACGGTGGTGACTGTCGCGGCGGGGAACAGTCACAGTCTGGCGCTGTGCAGTGATGGCACAGTGGCTGCGTGGGGCTACAACGGCTTTGGCCAGCTGGGCAATAACAGCACGACCGAAAGTCATGTGCCCGTGGCGGTGAACGTGACGAGCGGGACGAGCGCGTTGTATGGCAAGACTGTGACGGCCGTTGCGGCGGGAGAAAGTTACAGTCTGGCGCTGTGCGGTGACGGCACGGTGGAGGCGTGGGGCTGGAACGTCTATGGCAAGCTGGGCAACAACAGCACGACCGATAGCAAGGTGCCGGTGGCGGTGAACGTGGCGAGCGGGACGAGTGCGCTATATGGCAAGACGGTGGTGGCCATCGCAGCGGGAGGCTATCACGCTCAGGTGCTGTGCAGCGACGGATCGGTGGCGGCGTGGGGCGGCAACAGCTACGGCGAACTGGGCAACAACAGTACGACGCAGAGTAAGGTGCCGGTGGCGGTGAACACAAGCGCGCTGGCCAGCGGCGAGCACTTCAGCCTGGTGGTGAGCGGACGCTCTGCCGGCCACACGCTGGCCTTGGTGGCCGCCCCGCCGGCCCCTGAAATTGCGATTGAACAGCCTGTGGGCACTGGATTGACCTCTGGCAGCAGCACCATCACCTTCGGCGTCATGGCGGCAGGGTCTGGCACTGCGGCGAAGACCTTCACCGTCAAGAACCTGGGCGCCAGCGACCTGACTGGAATCGTGATCACCCAGGACGGCACCAATGCAGGCGACTACACGGTGAACACCACCGGGATGACGACCACCGTGGCCTCGAACGCCAGCAAGACCTTCACCGTCACCTTCACGCCCACCGCCGCCTCAGTGAGCGGTGCCCGCACCGCCGTACTCCACATCGCCAGCAATGACCCCAATCAGAATCCGTTCGACATCGCTCTCAGCGGCACCGGCTTGTCTCAAACCTACGACACCGATAGCGATGGCCTCAATGATGCCGCCGAGTTCAAGATGAGTACGCTCGGCTTTGACTGGCAGACGGCGCAGCCTGCCTTGGTCACCACCCTCACGACCAACGCCAATACCGCGAACCTCTTCACCCAGACTCAGGTGAATGCCAGCCGCCAGAGCGGGCGCGATGATGTGACAGGCTCCCCCAACACCTACAGTCTCTACACGCAGTCACAATTCCAGGCGCTGAGCGTGGGCGTGCCCCTGCTGCAGAAGGATGGGATCACCGGCCAGTTTAAGCTGACCATTGGCGTGCAAAAGTCCGCCGACCTCACGCACTTCGATGCCTTCCCTCTGACCGCGCCACAAACGACAGTCAATGCACAGGGCCAGTTGGAGTTCCAGTTTACTGTGCCAGACGGCGCGGCGTTCTTCCGCTTGCAGTCACAATAAACGTCTGCCGTCCCGGCGGACCTTCAACCCAGCCTGCATTGCGAAATGCAAGCTGCTTTGTTTGGAAGTCGTCCTTGGCTCAAAACGCAGGAACGTCCTGCGCATGCACCGCCTCGCAAATCATGCGCAGTGATGCTTCGAGATTGCCGTCCGCCGTTTTGAAGGCGTCGGCGTCAATGGTGAGAGGAGCGCCGAGGACGACGAGCGGAGCGCCGTATTTGGGGCACTGGATGGCCTGCTCCAAGCTGAGTCCGCCAACGGCCTGCACGGGGATTTTGACAGCGTTGACCACTTCACGGAGCTGATCCAGCGGGCTCGGCATGCGTTTGCCTGCAGCGGCTATGCCCCGGCGCTCATCGTAGCCAATGTGATGAATCACGTAGTCGCAGCCCAGATCCTCCAGCCACTTGGCTCCGGCGATCATGTCCTCGGAGATCATGTTGTCTCCCATGACCTTGCAGCCGAAGTCCTTGCCAGCTTTGACCACGCATTTCACCGTTTCGGCATGAGCACGGGCCATGACCACGACATGGGTGGCACCGGCCTTGGCCATCATTTCGGCTTCGAGATAGCCACCATCCATTGTTTTGAGATCGGCAACGATCGGCGTGTTTGGAAAAGCTTTTCTCAATGCGCGCACACCGTGGAGGCCTTCTGCAAGGATGAGAGGCGTTCCGGCTTCCAACCAGTCCACACCGGCGCGCATGGCCAGGGCGGCGGTTTCGAGCGCTTCGTCGATGTTGGTGAGGTCGAGGGAAATTTGAACGATGGGTTTCATGGGCGGTTGTGGGGACCAGATTAACGCAGAACCCGGCGTCGTCGTCACGACAAAGATCATGCGAAATGCGACAAGCGGGCGCGGCCGGGTGATTTGCCAAAATGACGCCGATAACAACGGATGAAGTAGTTGGCATCGCGAAAGCCGCAGACATGGGCGATCTCCGCGATGTTGAGCTGCGGATCTTTTAGAAGAGGCTGAGAACGTTCCAGTCGTGCGTGCAGCAGGTAATCGAGAAAAGACTGCCCGCTGAAGTCACGGAACAGCCGGGAGACATGGTTGGGATGAAGATGCAGAAAGTCCGCCACCTCCTGCCGCCCGATGGGGTGATGCAGGTTTTCCTGCACGAACTGGCAGGCGGCCAGCCAGGTGAATCGCGCCTTGCCAGCTTTTGAGACCACTGGCTCGGGCTGCTCAGACATCTGGGCGGTTTTGATGAGGAGGAGTTCCACGAGCCGACGTGCGGCGAGGTCATCGGGTGGTGAACCACGCCGGTTTTGCAAGGCTTGGAAAAAATGCCTCCCGTCTTCATCCAGCACCCGTGAGTCGTGATGCGTTTGAAGAAACCGATGGCCTCCACGGCCTTTCTTAGCCAGCAAGTATTGCGTCATCTCTGGAGTAAAGACGAAACCGATGGCAAGATAGTGCGCCGCAGGATGTGGCTCCATCAGTGCCTGGGGCGCAGCCACGATGGCGTCGCCGCGCTGAAGCGTGACGACTTCCTGGCGCTGCTGCCGCAGTACAACGTAGCGGCCTGTGCCGGCGAGGCAGATGGAGAAGCGCGGGCTGTCATGCACCGGCAGCCCACCCCGCAGGGCTGGAGAACCTGATTCCAGCGCCAGGTGAACACGTCTGGGCCAGTCGCGCCTCAGCAGGCGGTGTATCCACTGGGGCCAGCGGCTGGCAGGGGCATGAGCTTCGGACATATTGCGTTTGTGCTATCTTTGTTAGCATCTTCCACTGGGAAGCTGGGCTGGGAGGCAGCAAACTGCAACGCGTACCAACCATCCATGAAACCCCAATCTGCCGATTTTTCCCGACGTCACTTTTTGCGTGCTGCTCTTGCAGGTCCCGGGCTGCTGCCTGCGGCCACATGGGTGTCTGCTTCGGAAAGCAAGAGCGATGCAGTGAACTTTGATGAACCCAACCGCAGTGTGACGCTGGTGCATGATGCGGACGTCATTGTCTGCGGTGCGGGCCCGGCGGGTGTGGCGGCTGCGGTCGCTGCGGCGCGGGCGGGAGCACGGGTGCGTTTGTTTGAAACGAATGGCTGCCTCGGCGGTGTCTGGACGGCGGGCTTGCTCACGTGGATCTTTGATTTCGACAAACCCGGCTTCACCCGGGAGATCACGCGGCTGCTTGATGAACGCGGAGCACGCCGTGGCGGCGATCCAGGGCGCTTTGTTTATGAACCGGACGAAATGAAGCTGCTGCTGGAGGATCTGTGCACTGAGGCAGGGGTGAAGTTTCGCCTGCAAACGCGCGTGGTGGCAGCCTACCGCGAGGGACGGCAACTCACCACAGTCATCACGGAATCACGTTCCGGCCGTGAGGCCTGGCAGGCTCCGGTATTCATCGACACCACAGGCGATGGCGTGCTGGGAGCCCTCGCTGGCTGCGGCTGGGATCTGGGCAGGATGGGCCAGGATGACAAGTCGGCGGAGTGCGCCTGCCAGCCGCTCACCATGAATGCCCTGGCCGTCGTGCGGGATGTGACGCAGATGGGAAAATACATCTCCTTTTATCAGGGCGACCTCAAGTGGCACGTGGAGGCAACAGCGAACTTCAAAGCGGAGATTCAGCGCGCAGGCGTGGACCCCTCCTATGGCATGCCGACCATTTTCCATGTTCGTGACAACATCGTGCTGCTGATGCTGAACCACGAATACGGCGTACGCCCCGATGACGCCGATGCGATGACCACCGCCACGGTGCGCGCACGGAAGGAGATCTTCACCATCACACGCGCTCTCCGGAAACTGGGCGGCGTGTGGGACGGCCTGCAGGTGGTGGCCACGGCAGAGCAGATCGGCGTGCGCGATGGCAGGCGCATTCATGGCCGTTATGTGGTGAAAACGGAGGATCTTACCCAGGGCGCGCGCCATCCTGATGCGGTGGCACGTGTGACCTTTGGCGTGGACATTCATGCGAAGAGCAAGGCGGACAACGACAAGCTGACCATCGAGCGCGGTGGCGTGAAAAAGTTCACTCCCTACGACATTCCTCTGCGTGCTCTCATTGCGAAGGATGTGGACGGCCTCATGATGGCAGGACGCTGCATCAGCGGGGATTTTGTGGCACATGCGAGCTATCGGGTGACGGGCAATGCCGTGGCCATGGGCGAGGCCGCGGGCGTCGCCGCGGCCCTGGCCGCGCTGCACAAGCAGCAGCCTCATGAGGTGGCCTGGGAAGACTGCCGGGCGATGCTGGAAAAGATCGCGCGCTGAGGCAAGCAGGGGAGTTGCGCAAGGCTTGCGCTACGCCATTCTCTTTCTTGTGACACCCTCCCGGCGATCTGATGTGCCTCTGAGACCCCGCGTGCGCCCCAAGCGCACTGCGGCGGAAATAGCGCGCTGGAGGAAGCAACGCGCTGCATGGATGGCATCGCTGGAGCCGACGCTGCTGTTTCAGCGGCTGTTTGATCACATCCCCGGCGTGTACTTCTTTGCCAAGAACAAGGCGGGGCATCTCATGTTTGCCAGCGAGGGGCTGATGCAGCGCTACCAGATGCCGGATGATTCGGAGATCATTGGGCGCACGGACTTTGATCTGAACCCGGACACGATGGCGCAGGCCTATGTGGATGACGACAAACGCATCCTGGCCGGCAAGGTGGATGTGATCGAGCGCGTGGAGCTCTGGTGGGATTCCCAAGGAATCCCGGACTGGTTTCTCGTGACAAAGCTGCCGCTCTTTGATTCCAAACGCCGGGTGCAGGGTGTGATGGGCACATTAAGGCGCCCTGATGAAGCGGAGCGCAGACTGCCGGTGTTTCAGACCGTGGCGCAGGCAGTGGAGATCATCCGGCATGACTATGCGAAGCCGCTCTTGATTGAGGATGTGGCAAAGTCCTGCGGGCAGTCCCTGCGGCAGCTCCAGCGGCGGTTTCAAAGCGCGTTCGGCATCACCCCGCAGGAATTTCTGATCAAGACACGGGTGCTGGCCGCAGTGCGTCTCCTGGAACGCACGACGCTGACCGCCAGCGAGGTGGCGGAGCAGTGCGGCTTTGTGGATGCGAGCAGCTTCACCCAGCATTTCCGCAAACGCATGGGCGAGTCACCGGCGGTGTATCGGCGTGCGCGGCGATGAAACTCAGTGCAACTCGTCGCACAAGGCCAGCGCCTTCAGAGCCTGAGCCGTGGCGATGTAGGTGATGTAGCTGTAGTTTCCACGATAGAGAGACTGCATCCACCAGCGGCCGGAGACGCGCTGCTCCTGCTTCAGCCACTTGAGGCCGCGCTGGATGCGCTCATCGCTTGCTGGGATGTTGTTTTGACGCATCAGGATGATGGCAAAGGCGGTCATGTAGGCATCGCTTTCCGGTTTCGCGGCGTCAGGCAGGCCATTGATGAGCTTCACCACGGTGTCGCTCATTTTGAAGTGCCAGTCACCCACGGAGGACGTGTCGCGCAGCGACCAGCCGCCATCGGCATGCTGTTTGGAAGACAGCAGAGCCAGCGCGGTATCGCGCTGGGCCTGGGGCACGAGCTCGGGCATGTAATGCGCGAGCTGGAGGCGCAGGATGCGGTCGAAGTCATTTTTTGGCGGCGCATTGCGCAGCCATGCTTTCATTTTCTCAACGCGCGCGAGCAGTTCAGGGTCCTTGAGGCTGGCGAGCCAGCCGGGCGCTGTGGTGGCCGCGCGGGCGGCTTGCAGAGTGAGCTCGAAGTCGGTGGTGATATGGGGGATTTCGACTTCGCCATAGCTGACGAAGGAGCCGTCGGCGGACTGACGCATGAGCATTTCCTGCAAGGAGCGCTCCGTGTGGGGAGAGAGTTTTCCTGTCACATGCTTGTCCCACTCGGCGAGACCCATGGAGCGCCAGATGCTCGACCAAGAGCCGCCGTAGTATTTGATGCCATCCTTTTCCGTTTCTTTCTGCGGCTTGACCTCTGCGGGCACGGTTTTGACGAAGTCTGCCAGCACCTCCTCCAGTGGCATGCCGAGCTGTTTGGACAAAGCTGGGCGCTCGCTCAGGTACGGGCCGGTGGTGTGGCAGTTCACGCAGGTTTTCTCGCGCACCCAGCTGATGGCGCCATCATCGAGGTATTTGGCGGCAGCTTTGATGGTGTCCGGGCCAAAGGCCTTCACTTTAGGCTCATCAGCCGTCGCCCGACTGACCTGAATACCCTGGGTCTGATATTGAAACTCGGGCTTGGGCTTCGGGTCAGCCGCGACAACCAAGGAGCTGGTCAGCAGGAGGAGAAAGGCGTGCTTCATGCACGGGCTTGTACGCTGCGACTCCCGGCAATCAATCGTCCGAGCGGAATTGAGTCGTCTTCATAGAGCCAGCGGCGGAACGCGGTGGCAATCTGCGGCCATTCATGGTCGAGCATGGCAAACCATGCGGTGTCGCGGTTTTCGCCTTTGATGATCATGTGCTGGCGGAAAATGCCTTCAAAAGTGAAGCCGAGGCGCAGGGCGGCATTGCGGCTGGGTTCATTGCGTGCATCGCATTTCCATTCCATGCGCCGGTAGCCGAGATCTTCAAAGCAGTGACGCAGCAGCAGGTAGCAGGCTTCGGTGTTGGTCTTGGTGCGTTGTGCTGCAGGCGCATACCAAATGTTGCCCAGTTCTGCCACGCCGTGCTCAGCACGGATGCTCATGAGTGAGATGCTGCCAAGACAATGCTGTGTAGCAGCGTCACGCACGGTGAAGGCGATCACGTTTGGTGTGGCCTGCCATTCACGCAGAAAGGCGGCCTGATCTTGGGCATCAGCAAATGGCCCACGAGGCATGTAGCGCCACAGTTTGCGTGTGGTTTCATCGACATGCGAAATGGCAAACAGTTCTGCCACATCCGTCGCGAGGTCGAGCGGTGTGAGCGTGATGAAGCGGCCATCGAAGCGCTGGGGTGTGGGCTGCGGTTTCATGTCAGTTTCTGGATTTCACGATCACATCTGTTTTGATCGAATTGGCAATGAAGCATTGTTCGTGGGCAAGGTGATGCAGGTGATCGCATTCGGTGGAAGTGGGCTGCTTGTCGCCGCTCCAAATGATGAGGGGATGCAAGGTGATCTGGCTGATCCAGAGCACGCCGCGTACGTTTTTCGTCATGATGCCTTCTGCTGCATCGTCATAGCTCTCGGGAAGGAAACCGGCGTCACAGGCCACATGGAGGAACCAGAGCATGTGGCAGCTGGATACGGATGCGACGAACATCTCTTCGGGGTCGATGCCTGCGGGGTTTGACCAAGGAGCGGGCACAATCTGCGGGGAGGGGGAACCGGGTATGATGGCACCGCCGTCGAAATGAAGCGCATGTTCGCGCGAGTAACGGCGGTTGAGGAAATCAGGACCTTGGTTTTTCCAGCGGACGGTGGCGGTGTGGGTGGACATCAAAGTCTCTCCTTCATCATTTTGGCCGTGTCGCGATCGGTCTGATCCATGCTGTCTTCCAGCATGGCGATGACAGAAGGTGCATCTTTTGGACGGTTTTGGCTGAGTTTGAACTTGCCTTCGAGCCGGGTGATTTCGATTTCGATGCCGACTATGCCTTTCATGAGGCCATCGCGGAATTCGGCGGACATGAGGCCGTGCCAGCGGTGGGGGCGTCCGGTTTCGTAGAATTCGACGAGATCGTGCAGCATTTGCACAAATCGGTCATGGTCAGTGACGATGCGTGGAATGCCGTAGGCGTGGACGGCGGTGTAGTTCCAGGTGGGGACGGCGGGCTCGGTGACGTACCATGCGGGTGAGATGTAGGCGTGGGGGCCGGTGAAGATGACGAGGACCTCGGAGTTGGAAAAATGGCGCCATTGAGGGTTGGCGCGGGCCATGTGGGAGAGCAGACAACCGTGCGATCCTTGTGTCGGATTCAGCAAAACGGGCATGTGAGTGGCCTGCGGAACTTTGCCGTCGTGTGACACGATGGTGGCGAAGCTGTGCTGGCGCATGAAAGCATTCAGCGTGTCGCGGTCATCGATTTTGAAGTCAGGGGGTGTGTACATTTGACGGGCTACTTCCTAACTTCCGGCAGGGCGGGGATGGGGGTGACGTCGACGGGGGTGTCTTCGCCACGGAGGGTGTTGCCAATAAAGGTTTTGGCGCGGGCGATGACTTCGGGATGGCCGACGGAACCGTGGCCGCCGTCTGTTATGGGGACGAGAAGGGAGGGGACGCCGGCTTGTTTCAGGGTGGCGTGGATGGCTTCGGCGTGGAGGAAGGCGACGCGTTTGTCGGCGGTGCCATGGAAGGTGATGAAGGGCGGGTCATCGTCGGTGACGTAAGTCACGGGGGATGCGGCGAGGGCTTCGGCGTGTTTTTCTTCGTAGTTGCCACCGAGGAGGCCGATGACGGCATCGTCTTTGAGGATGGGCTTCATGTCTTTGTCGAACATGAGGGCCTGGGTGAAGTCTTCGGGGCCGCAGAGATTGACGACGCATTGGACGCGGCTGGCGAAGGAGGTGTTGGGGCCGAGATCGCCCTCGAGTTCTTTGACGTCGCCGCTGGTGCCGATGAGGGAGGAGAGGTGGCCGCCGGCGGAGCTGCCCATGACGGCGATTTTTTCGGGGTCGAGGTTGTATTCTTTGGCATGGGCGCGGATCCAGCGGATGGCGGCTTTGCAGTCATAGATTTGTGCGGGCCAGTGGGCTTCTTTGGTGAGGCGATAGCCGACGGCAACGGAGGCGTAGTTGCCGGTGCGGGCAAACTGGATGGCGGCGGCAGCGTAGCCGAGGCGGTCGCCATTCACCCAGCCGCCGCCGTGGATGAGGGCGACGACGGGAAGGGGTTTGTCGGTGTTGCGCTTCTTGGGAAGGTAGAGATCGACCTTCTGTTTGGGGTTTTCGTTGCCGGCGTAGGGTTGGTCGAGGCGGAGCTCGACCTGGTTTTTCTCGGCGACGGTCTGGGCGTTTTGTTTTTGTGCGCTGAGGTCCTGGGCCCATGCGGATGATGTGACCAGAAGCAGAAGCGGAAGAAGGTGTTTCATGGTGGGCAGAGTGTGGGGCAGGTGACGAAAACTAACGGCGACGGTAAATCAGCATCGGCATGCCGAGGATGGTTTCCTTATGGGAGCAGTCAAAGCCAAGTTTTTCCAGCACACGCCGGGAACGCAGGTGATCGGGATGCACATCTGCGAACAGCGGTTCCGCTGCGTGGTGTGTGTCAAACCATTCGAGCCAGGCACGGGCCACCTCGATGGCGTAACCCTGGCCCCAGCAAGTTTTCGCCAGACGAAAGCCGAGCTCTATGCGTTGTCCGTCGGGAAGATGAAACAAACCGCTGTCGCCGATGGGCTTGCCGGTTTCTCGATGAAGGATCAGCCGTTTGCTGAAACCATGAAGTTTTTGATGTTCGCGGTAGCGATGGATGCGGCGGCGCGAGTCCTCCAGCGTGAGGTCCGCCCCGCCAGGAATGAACTGCATCACCTCGCAATCTGAGAACCATGCGAAGGCCTGCTCTGCATCCTCTTCCTCGAAAGGGCGCATGCGGGTGCGCTCGGTTTCGATCCAGTGAAGGTTCGGGAGAGGCATGGGCATATCAACGCCGGGAGGAGCTCTTGATATTGCAGCCGCGCGTGAATTTTCAGGGGTTGAGGGCCGGTGACTTTTTTCCATGCCATAGTGCGTCAAAAGCAACTCCCGTGAAGGCTGAAATCCGTTGGTGCTCGACAAATTTGTTCCCCATAATGCTGTTGACGTGCTCGACAAAATTGTTTCTCATCAAGTAGTTCGGCCAACGAAGTGTGTTCCACGCCTTGGCTGCTAAAGCGCGAGAAACACCAAGTTCGGTTGCCACACCATGAAGCGTAAAAGCCTCTCTTTTAGTCAGCCGGTCTCGCCAGGGGCCGATCACCCCGGCGATGGATGTTTCCATTACTGTCTTAAGATCGTCAGAGGACGCGAGTTTATCATTCATGCTGATCCTGATGGGTTTATTCATTTCTATGACAGAGAAGACGATTTGAGCAGCCGGCCTGCTTCTGCCGAATCACTGGAACTTGACGCGTTGCTCAACGGCAGCAGTAAGGCTGCCGTTGAGATGAATCGACGGCAGCTCGAATACACCGTCACGGTTACCATTCCTCCAGAGTGCCGGTTTGATTTAGCGTTGGCATTTGAGAAGTTCATGGCCGGAACGTGGACACTTGATGATGAGTCAGACTTGGATGAAAAGTTGATTCCGCTGTTTTGGCAGCATGTGAATCCGCTGCTACGGAATCCTCTATCGAGACTATGATCCTACCTACCAACACGAGGAAGAACAAGACGCTGCATCCAACGGCGGGTAACGCTCTTGTTTGAATTCGGGCTTTCCTCCCCGCCGTGGATGAGCTAGACGTTCGCCCAACCACTCCAATGCGTAAACAGAAACGGCATCCCCATTCGGTCTGCAAGCCCTGTTGGGAGCTTAACTATTGCCCATACGGACCTCTGGTTGAAGAATATCCCCTCTCTACGGGGCAGGTTACTGCGGCTGATGTAGCGCGCGCTCAAACACGCTATGACGCCGCATGGGCCGTCCTCACATCATCGGTAAGATCAGAGGACGACATGCACGCAGCTCTGCATGACATACAGTTCTTTAATCCGGATAGATGGCAGCTTTTAGCCGACTACGATTCAACCGAGCTTCAGTGCAACGTTTACGGGCACGTATGCCAATAGTGTTCGGCACAGGGTTTGAGGTGGAGTGATGTGACAAAAACGTTGCTGTACGTTTGGGCGAAGGGTGGCATGAAGTTGCTGATGGCTGCAGCCCGAGTCCCAGCCCCCAAGATTGAAGCCGCCCAGCTGCGGCACTGGAAGCTCATCGAGCAGTTCCAGCGTGTGCTCGACGACGTCAGCCCGCTGCATCAGCCCCACCGCAGCGAGCACGACCCGCGGCGCACCCTCCACCAGCGCGATTACTTCTCGCTGTTTTTGCTCGGCCTGTTCAACCCGGTCATCACCTCCATGCGCGGGCTCTGCCAGGCCAGCAGGCTGCAGCGCACGCAACGCTCCCTGGGCACCCTGCCCGCAAGCCTGGGCAGCTTCTCGGAGGCGCAGAGCCTCTTTGATGCGCGGCTGCTCCAGGCCGTGCTGGAGCGCCTGGTGGCGGACCTTCCCCCGCAGCCCGGTCCCGGCGGCGTGGACCTCGCCGCGCTGCGCGTGGTCGACAGCACCTTGTGGTATGTGCTCCCGCGCATGGACTGGGCCACCTGGCGCAGCCAGTACAAGGACCAGCGCGCCGTGCGCCTGCACATCAAATACCGCCTGGCCGACGGCCTGCCTGCCGGCGGCCTGCCCTCCAACGGGGTTTTGTGCGAGCGCAAAGCCCTGCGCCAGCAGCTCAAGGCCGGGGAGTTCTACATCGGCGACCGCAACTACGGCATGAACTACCGCTACCTCGAGGAGCTCGAGAGCGCCGGGTGCGGCTTTCTCATGCGCCTGCGCCAGAACCATGTCAAGGTGGAGACGCTCCAGGAGCTGCCGCTAAGCCAGCGCGACATTGAGGCCGGCGTCTGCCGGGATGAGCGCGTCATGCTCGGGGAGAGGGCCCTGTGCAGGCGCGGCCCGTTCCGCCTGGTGGTCGTCGACCGGCCGGACATGGAGGAGCCCGTATGGCTGGTGAGCAATCAAACGGCAGAACAGCTCAGCGCCGGGGAGCTCGCCGGACTCTACCGGCAGCGCTGGGAGGTGGAGGGATTTTTCCGCTGGCTCAAATGCCTGCTGCCCTGCCGGCACTGGTTTGCGGAGAGCGAAAACGGCGTGGCCATCCAGATCTATGCCGCGCTGATCTGCGCGGTGCTGCTGACGCGCAGGCTGGGACGGCGGCCGAGCAAACGCATGCTGGAGATGCTGGCCTTTCATCAGATGCAGACGGCCAGCGAGGAGGAGCTTGCCGAGGCGCTGCGGCTTGAGGTGCAGCGCGCCACCCGGGTGCGCAAGCCGCGGCATGGCACGCTGAGCAACTGGAAACCCGCATAGCAAAGGGCAGTGCAGGCGCGCGCGCGCGCCAGGGCTGCGCGTGCCCGGATGCCACGATGTCGCCCACCTCCCACTCCCTGGCCCTTTCACCGCCGCCTCAATTCAAAAATGCTTGGCTCCATTCACCCCTCTATAGCAGACCGCGTGCCGAACAGTACTGGCACGTATGCCCAATCTTCTTTCTGGCGGTTCCCTTCACGGAAACCAAAGAAGAAAGAAGAACTGGGCGATACATACCACGAGAAGTGATGTTTAAGGTAGTTCGGCGAGATGGACAAATCTGCCAGAAGTGCCACAAGCACATTCCTGATGATCGAATCCACTTCGATCACGTCATTCCAGTAGCACGCGGAGGACGCAGTTCTGTTCAGAACCTTCGCGTCCTCTGCCAAGACTGCAATTTGAAGAAGTCTGATTCCCTCACAGAGTTACTTACCCCAAAATGAGGGCGAACAAAACGGATGCAGGCAACGGCTCGAATGGCATCTGTCGTGTCAGCGGCATCTTGTGCTCGCCGTCGCCTGATCCGAGTCGTTCGCTCAACCATTGAGCGCCACGTGCAAAACCACCGAGTTCATTTTTCAATGACACCACGACGTATGATCACCATGGAGACGCTGCTTGGGTTCTTTGATGACACCCGTAACCTCAAGGCGACTGGGAAGGCACGTTTCGATATAGACGGTGAATGCAGGTGGTCGTATTTCTTTACCGACACGGACAGAGTCAAGCTCACGGAGGCTGGCCGCCACGTTGAGTCGATTGGTTACGAGGTCAGAGGCTTTCTGGACCCGAGTCCAGATGACGGGAGTCAGACCATCTTTTTGCGCTTCGATATGGTCGAGACCCACACGCCTGAATCGTTGTTTGAGCGGAATACTTCTTTGTATGCGCTCGCCGATAGGTTCGGACTTGATAGCTACGATGGCATGGATGTGGGTGCGGTAGATGGACCCTAGGCGGTGTTTGAAAACCCTCGATTGCCCAAGGAAAGCATTTGTGGCATGAGAGAAAACCGATGAAAACACAACGCTTTGCATGGTGGGAGCCGCTCAAAAAGCGACTCAAAAAAATGGTGCTTTGAACATTGGCGGCCGTCCGCGAGCGTCGCTGGATCTTGTTCTTGAAGGCTTGTTTTACCGGCTGCGCAACGCGGGTCCTTGGCGTGACCTGCCCGAATGTTTTGGTCCTTGGCGCACCATCTATGGCTGGCATCGGCAGTGGGCGCGCGAAGGTCTCTGGAAGCGCATGCTCACCATGGTCTCCCGCAAAACCAGGAACCGCATCAGGCTTGTGGATGGCACGCATGTGGTGGTTCATCAGTGTGCTGCAAATCCTGCAGGTGGCGCAGACAAGCAGGCCATGGGCAAAACGCGAGGAGGCCGCAATACCAAGATCATGGCCCTTACTGATGGGCGGGGGCTTGCAGTGAACCTGCTGCTCATCGCAGGACAGGCCTATGAAGGGCACCATGTTCTGCCGCTGCTGGGAAACCCTGCAGGGCTGTGCGTGGTTGGCGACAAAGGCTTCGACAGTGACAAGCTACGTCAGCAGCTTCAACTGCTCGGGGCAACCCATTGCATTCCACGCAGAGCCAGATGTGGAATCCAGCGCAAGGTCAGCCGTAAACTTTACCGACAGCGCTATCGCATTGAGAACTACTTCTGCCGTCTGAAGCGCTGGGCTTGTGCCAGCACTCGGCGAGACAAACTCGCCGCACATTTCCTCTCGCTCATCGAGTTTGCTGCCGTCATCGACTGGCTTCAATACGGCCGATGAGGGTTTTCAAACACCGCCTAGACTGATCGACTGTTGATATGTCACCGACAACAACCAAGCGCGAACAAAACGGATGCAGGCAGGGAGCTCGCTATGGCATCTGTCGTGTCATCGACGCTTTCCGCTCGCCGTTGCCTGATCCGAGTCGTTCGCCCCACTCAACACGCCCACCGTGACGCAAGAAGTCTATCACACTGCGACATACCATTATCGGCGACTTCCAATATTGATCATCGGAATGGCGTTCGTTGCGTTCTGCTCCTTCTTTCTTATCCGTCTTTTCCCGCAGTGGGTCGCCGCCGTTTGGCGTGATCCCAGGAAGCTAGTGCCTGGCTTATTTCCAATCGGCATCTTGAGTCTCTTCGCTTTTATCGGCGCTATGCTCATTCGATACTATCTGACCGACTTTCGCCTGGAGTTGCGGATAGATTCACAGGGAGTCCATTATGGCCGTCGTTTCTATCCTTGGACAGAGATTGGTTCGCTGTCTGGTCGGTGGTATCACGGGAGGCTAATGTTACTTCTCCACCGGAGAGGGCGTATAGCTCTCAATCGCCACCTTCAGACTGACATAGGAATGACGGAGGATGAGTATTCACGTCTCATGGAGCGACTCGATGAGGACATTGGGGTCATATATTCACACCTTAGAATCGGATGAGTCTGGAAGCGCGTCATAGTATTGGCAACGGCCAAAAATCTTAAGCAACCCAGCGGTCTCGATGAATCTGCACACGGATCTCGCATACCTCTGGCATGCGACCTTGATCCTGCATGCTTGCATCACGTGATCCGGTGGTTCTCGCTCGGCAGGCCTTGTTTCACCACCGGCTCATTTCCATGCTCCCTCCGGGGGCAAGTGCATGAATTAAGCGGTGTTTGAAAACCCGCGACAGCGCTTGCGCGGTGAGATTTGGGTGCGGCGGCGTTTTGTGTCACCGCTGCGCGGTTCCACGAAATGGGGGGACATGGGTGATGCGGTTCCGTGGGCTGGCGCCCACGGCTACGGTTGTGCCAGCGCTACGCGCTTTCGGAGGGAGAGGCTTGCGGCTTGAAGCAGGCCATAAGATGGCATGAACTTGCCATGGCCATTCAGCACAGGTGTTTCAAACGCCGCCTAGTGAAAAGAGGAATGCATGAGCGGCATTGTCGCGTGCCAGCCTATTTTTCAGGGCTCAATGATTTGGAGAAATACATTTTGCTGTGTCCGTGCGAGTCCCAGTCGGGGATGTGGCCGACTCGTTCGAAGCCGTGAGCCTGGTAAAACTGCGGTGCCTGATATTCCATGGTATCGACATAGACGTGCTTGCAGCCACGTTCGAGGGCGAGGCGTTCGGCTTCTGCGAGGAGGGCGGTGCCGATGCCTTTGGAGCGCCATTCGGGATGGACGGACATGATGGAGATGCGCAGCCAGGAGAGCTGGGTTTCAGCGAGGAGGCCGCCTACTGTTTCGCCGTTGGCGTGAGTGAGGAGGATGAGGGGCCGGGCAGCGTGGGCGGGTTGTTGCAGATGCTCCATGAAGGATGGATTCACGGCCCAGTTGTGCTCGCGCAGCCATTGGCGGATGAGGTTGCAGCCGGGGGCGGAGGTGTCGGAGGGGTTGATGAGGCTCCAGGCGAGTTGTGGAAAGGATGGATTCACGGCCCAGTTGTGCTCGCGCAGCCATTGGCGGATGAGGTTGCAGCCGGGGGCGGAGGTGTCGGAGGGGTTGATGAGGCTCCAGGCGAGTTGTGGATCCGTTTCACTCATTGAGGGTCGAGTGTTTTGGGGCCGGCGAGAAACCAGGCGTTGATGATTCTGCCGTCAACGACCTCGTAGGTGGCGATGAGTTCAATGCTGCCGGTGCCTTCGGGGAAGGTGCGGGTGACGCGTTCGTGGTCTATGACGAATTGGCCCATGACGATGCGGTTGATGAGATGCGCGTGGAGGTTGGGTTTTTGGAAGCGAAGTGCGAAACGGGCGCGCAACTGGGCGGTGCCGGAGGCGAGGAGGGAGAGTTCTGGGCGTGAGTGATTGACGATTGAGGAGCAATCGATTTTTGATTTTTGAGTGCCGGGATGCCGTGGTCGATTGAAGCGTGTCAGCCTGGGGTGCGATTTAGGAGCGTGATGAACCATTCGACGGTGGAGGAGAGGGTATGGGCACCGGATTCGTCATGGAGTTCCACGGCGATGCTGACGATGGCGCGGCCTTTGGCGGCGAGGTCGGCGCGGAGTTGGTCGAGTGTTTCGGCTGGTGTGGTGACGGTGGAGGTGATGGCGCCGTTGGCGGGTTTGCGGAACTTGGATTCGAGACGGCGGACGACGGGGATGACGCCGGAGTCAGAGCCGAGGGAACGCAGGAGGAATTCGCCGCTGGAGGCTTCGGCGAGCGCGAGCTGGGCGCTGGCGTGGACGGTGCCGAGGTGGTTGAGGTATTGGGGGCCTGCGGGGAGGCGGAGGAGTTGAGAGGGATCGGGGGATGATTCGAGGCCGAGGAAACGGTTGAAGGGGAGCTCGGTGACGCTGTGCTTCATGGGGGCATGGTGGATGGCGCGCTGGCGGTGTTCAACTCGTCAAATCGGAGTGGGAGGGAGTGACCGGAAAAGGGGAGAGAGGTGGAAAAGTGGAGAGAGTTTTTGGGGGAAGGAAGGGTTTGTTTTTAGCAATGGAATGGGGGAGCAGGGGAATGGCCGGAGGGGGAGGGGAACGGAATTTTTTAACCACGGAATACACGGAAACAGAGAATTCAGCAAAAGGGGGGGCTTTGAGGGAGTGCTGGACGAAAGGATGGGGCTTTTTTTGGCAAAGGAATGGTGGGCAAAGGAATGGCCGGAGAAAGAGAGGGGAGCCTTTTTGCGCCGCGAGAGAATGGGAGAATGCAGACGGCTGTTATGGGATCACGGAAGATGGATCTGCATTTGGGGGCGTTGAGTTTGAGCTCTGGGATGGGCGTGGGCGCGGAGGATTGCGGTGGCGCTGATCGACAGACAGGAGTGTCTATCGTGCTTCAATGCATCTGCGCAGGCACAGTTTTTGGGTGACGTTAGCGCGATTTTTCGCGGGGCGGGTGCAGCTGACCTTTTCACACCTTCCAGCCTTCGCGTGCTGCGGGGCCGTGCATGAGGGCGGTGGCTTCTTCGTCGCCGATGATGCTGCGGGTGGCGGGATCGATGGTGAGGCTGCGATTTACATGCAGGGCGATGTTGCCAAAGTGCATGGTCTCGGTGAGGCGGCCGCCGTAGGCGAAGTTGGAGCGGCAGATTTCCTGGCCTTTGATGGCGAGAAGCCAGTTGTCCCAGTGGTTGGAGCGCTTGAGGTTCACCTTGGGCAGTGAGGTGCTGAGCTCCTGCATTTTGGCTTCGGGGATCACGCGGGGTGTGCCGGCGTGGGTGCCCATGAGGACGGTGGCTTTGCTGCCGTGAATGAGGGTGCCGCCCTCCGGGAAGGTGCGTGCGGCATCGAGTTCCGGCGGGCGTTTGAGGGCGTGGTCTGCGCCGTGGTACCAATGCAGTTTGAACTCGCCGCGTGTGGCGCTGGCGGGAAAGGTGTAGGTGAGTTTGACCCTGGCTGGAAAGGAGAGCTTGCTGGGGCCTGAGGATTCGATCTCAACGCGGCTGGGGCAGTCGAGGCCCCACACGTGATAGGGGGCGTCCATGTTGTGGCAGGCCCAGTCGCCGAGGGTGCCGTTGCCAAACTCAAACCAGCCGCGCCACTGCGCAGGCAGATACTTGGAGCTGTAGGGAACACTTGCGGCGGGGCCGAGCCATTGATTCCAGTCAAGACCGGCGGGCACCGGCTCTTCTGCGGGGCGTGCATCAGGGTAGCTCCAGATCGGGCCTGCCCAGCAGTGAGCTTCGTTCACATTTCCGAGCACGCCGGCTTTCACCCACTCTTCGATAACGAGGATGCCGCCGCCGGAGTGGCCTTGATTGCCCATCTGGCAGGCGAGCTTCGTCTGCTGCTCCAGGGCCATCAAATCACGTGCCTCGGCGATGCTGTGCGTCAGCGGCTTCTCCAGATACACCGGCTTTCCGGCCTGCATGCAGGTCTTGGCGGTGAAGTGATGCGTGTGGTCTGGTGTGGAGATGATGATGCCGTCGATGTGTTTGCCGTGCTGATCGAGCATCTTGCGGAAGTCGGACACAAAGGGCACGGCGGGGTTGGCTTTGCGTGACTCGGCGGCCCGGGCTTCATGCACATCTGCAAAGGCGGCGAAGTTCACGCTGTCGTTGTTTTGCAGGCTTTGCACGGCGTGCCAGCCTTTGCCGCCGGCTCCGACAAAGGCGATGCTGAGCTTCTCATTGGCTCCGAAAACGGAACGCGGGAGGATTTGCACACCGGCGAAGGCAGCGGCGGTTTTGCTGAGGAAGTGACGACGGTTGGTCATGGAGTGGGTGCGTTGCTACACTGGTTTACACCCGAGGCGGCGTAAGTGCGCGGGATTGAGACGGGCCAAGGGACTGGCATTTTTCACCGATCCTGTTTGGCCGATGATGGCTGTGCGTGACTTCAGAATGGCATCGAGTGTCCGCCCGTGACCTTCACGACCATTTTTGAGTCTGGCAGACTTGCCTGGGCCGGGGGGGGTTGGTTTGTGCGAGCTCAGCGTATCAGGCGCCAGCGAGCAGGAAGCTTTGATGTCACGACAGTTGCCATACGAGCCGCTGCCTGCATTCGTTTTGTTCGATGACTTACGTCGCATTGTTTGTCTCACCCCTCCAGGCCCAGCTTGTGGCGGCCTGCGTCGGTGAGGCGGTTGGAGGACCAGGCGGGGTCCCAGACTTGTTCGACGACGACGTGTTTGACGCCGGGGACTTTCAGTAATTGGGGCTCGACGGGTTTGGAGTTGCCACCGGAGCCGTGGACGAATTGAAAACAGATGCCAGGGCGCCTGTATGTAAAAAATCAGCCACAGAATCCTTGTTCCGCCCAATGCCGCACCGTGACGGGGTCAAGGTCATAATGGTTCGGCCAGGTAAGAACGCCGTCGTCGATGTCCATATCAGCAAAGTAGGCCGCTGAATGCAGAGGTTCGACCATGGGACCCTTTTGACGGCTGAGCCAGTCAGCCAGGTCAAGCTCGGCCAGCAGGCCGTCACGAAAGCGGATGGCGATTTGATGATCGCCGGTGACGCGGGCACGAGTGATTTCGCAAGCGTTGAGGTCTAGGAGAGTGGCGGGCATGGGTTTAATTTATTTCAAAGGGTCGATTTTGAAAGGTGATTCGTTCCGCATGCAGCGGTCCCAGTTTGCGGCAAGTTCTTCGGCATGCTGAACCGCCCAGGACTGAACCAGCCGCAATTCAGCAGGCGGCAGGCTGCCTTCCATGATAATGCCAGTCAGCGAGATCATGGCATTACCACTGGGTGACTTGGCGTGAAAATGGTGCGGCGGGTGCTCGTGGTCCCCGAAGTGCATGCGAATTTTGATTTTATGGAACCGGCAAATTTCAGGCATTCGGCATGTATGTTCCGGGCTCCGTAGAAAATAAAGGGAACATTAAGCACTCAATAGACCAAGATCCCTCCACCTCCGGCCACTCCTTACCTTTACTCCTCCAGGCCCAGCTTGCGGCGGCCTGCGTCGGTGAGGCGGTTGGAGGACCAGGCGGGGTCCCAGACTTGTTCGACGACGACGTGTTTGACGCCGGGGACTTTCAGTAATTGGGGCTCGACGGGCTTGGAGTTGCCGCCGGAGCCGAAGGTGAAGAAGCCGAGCCGGGGGCGGCCGCGATGGGGCATGGACATGATGACGTGGACGGTGTCGCCACGGACGCGGATGTCGTGGACGAGGCCGAGGTCCACGACGCTGATGTCGGCGGTGTACAACTGCTCGTCTTTGCATTCGCGCAGGGCGTCCCACAGGGCTTGTTTGGAGATGGGGCTGTCGCCGGCTTCACCGGGTCGGGCGAGGCGTGTGGTGGGCTTGGGCGGGGTGATGTTGCGTGGGATTTCGCCGGGGGAAAGGTGGAGAGGATTGGCGAGGCAATGGCGCAGGGCTTCGAGCTTCGCCGGGCCTTCGGCAGCGGTGAAGGGGATGGCGACGTAGGCGTTCTTTTGGTGCAGCACGGCTCCGGCGGGCACGACTTTCTGGGGCAGGGGATAGCGGCTCCAGACATGGCCGTGCCAGCGGTAGAACATCTTCGGCGAGCCTGAGTGTTTGGGCTCGGGCATGCCCTGGGCGGTGTGCTCGAGATAGAGGGCGACGAAGGAGTCTTTGCTGTCTTTGTTGGCAAAGCCGACGGCCCAGATGTTGTCGCGCTGCTTGGGATCGACGGGTCCGCTTTGCAGTTTGCCATCGGCACCCATCCAGAGCATCTCGGTGAAGGACTGGCCGGAGAAGACCCACTCGTCATCGCGCAGAGCCGCGGCTTCGAATTCCTTTATGACATGCATGCGGCCGATCTTGTGAAACCAGGGGATGCCGGCATAAAAACGGTATTCGACCTCGATGTGCAGGCGGCTGGGGGAGAAGACGGGATGCACGGGAGAATAAGGAAAGCCCCAGCGGCGGACGATGGTGCAGAGGGGGCCGCGAATGACTTCATAGTCGGGGCAGCGTTCCCACAGGGTGACGCGCAGTTTTTGAAAGTGACCGGCGGCGGCGTAGTCGTGCGCCCAGTCGATGCCCGGGGGCTCGCCATGACCTTCGCCGCCGGCGAAGAGTTCCAGGCCGTGCTCGCGCTTGAGGGTCATGCGCTCAAGCTGTCCCATCTGGTGGGAGAGGGAGGCTTTGTAGGCGTCGTTTTCGATGTCGAGCGCGTAGCCTTCGCCGCGTGTTTGGAGGTCGGTCAGGTAGGCGGGAAGCTCGGCATCGGGGTTGCCATAGAAGAGGAGGTAAGTCTGGCGCAGATGGGCAGCGCCTTCGGCCATGAAGAGCACGTGGGCCTGGCGCTCTTTGCCGCGACGAACTTCGCTGTGCGTTTGGCTGGGCACTTCGATGAGGCTGTGGTCGGGCTGGATGCGAGCGACACGGACTTCGCGGGTGAGTGAGACGGCCTGCTCCGCCGCGCAACTGAGCAGGACTTCCACGGGCTCGGGTGCGCGATCCAGGCCGATGGTTTCGTCCAGCGTCAGCACTTTGCAGAACTGCCATCCGGATGCCCAGGTGCGCCACGCGGGCGGCAGCGCTGACACGGCCACAAATTGAGCGGTGGGGACGAAGGGCGTGCCGTGGTCTTCGCCTTCCGCCTGAGCCTGCAGGGTGGTGCTGCGCAGGGAGTCGGTGAGTGAGCGGACGAGGCGGAAGTCCTTGTTTTTCCAGGCTTCTTCCAGCAGGCGGAGCTTCGTTTCAAAGCTGTCGGTCTTTTCCCAGTAGGTGTTCTCGCTCATGTTATCTTGTGGTAGGATTTGCCGCTGCCAACGATGAGGCCGTGGTGAGTGCCGCCGGGGAAAGAATTTCGGTGTGACCGAGGCGGATGGTTGAGGAGGGGTGGGTCATGGCGGGCGCTTTTCCAATGAAGGCATCAGAGTGATGTCCAGACAAAGAGCGGCGCTGAACCGGCATCCTTTCGAATTTCAGGAGCTTGGTGATGAAATGCCGGTGATGAGTGGTGCTTGGTCAGGGCACGGCATCGTGTGCGCTTTTGTCATCGCCGAGACATGGGTGACAAGGCAGGTTTGTGTCACCGCTACGCGGTTCCACGGGGTGGGAATGACCGTGAATGTGTGAACCGTGGGTTGGCACCCACGGCTACTGTTATGTCACCGCTACGCGGTTCAGAGCTTAGCTGGAGGTTTTCGCGAGCCGAACGGAGGGCGCGAAGTCTCGACTCGGGGAGTGAGTTTCGGGAGATGCTCTGCTGGACTTGTTTCCGAATAGCGGACTGCTCTTCACTTGGGTTGGGTGTGTTTGGCGGGCTGGGGGCCTCTTATTATGAAAAAGCTGCTGCGCCAGACGAGCTGACTCTGGGTGGCAGCGCGTCATGGGTGTTGCCATGCGCTGGTGGACGGGCGGGCTGTCGCCACAACCATCCTACGAGCGCGATCGCGCATGCACCGGCAGATGTGAAATTTTCAGTTCGGGAACACGTCTGTTATCTTAGCTGTTCCAACTTGAGGTTGTCGATGAAGAAGGCGGTTTTGGTGGTGCCGAGGGCGCTGAAGAGGAGGTAGCCGGCGTTGGTCCAGGCGGGCTTGCACTTGAGGTCGGGGTAGGCGTGTTTGGTGCCGTCCTGACGGGTGATGTCGAGGGACCATTTGCCTGCGCCGGTGGTGGCGGTGATGGAGACGTGGAACCATTCGCCGGCGGGGATGCTTACCAATTGGACTTTGCCGTCGGTGCTGGCGGCGAGCTGGCCTTTCTGCCAGCGGAGGTAGGGGCCGTTGCCGAAGTCGAGGTTTTTGCCGCGGATCTCGAAGAACCAGTCGGCACCGGGCTGGGCCATGACATCGAACTCGATGTGGAAGGTGCCGGTGTCCCAGGTGGTGGGGTAGATGTCGAGGATGGGATCGTAGCTGTGTTTGAGGTCGGGGGCGTCCTGGACTTTGAGGCTGCGCTTGGAGCCGGGGGTGAAGGGGGAGGATGTTTCGTCGGTGGTGGCGATGGATTCGCCTTTGTTTTCGTGAGTGTATTTGGCGCCGCGAATGCCGAGGGTACCGATGCCGGCGTGCTCGAAGTCTTGATCGACCTTGTAGGGAGGGGCGGGCCAGGGTTTGGCGTCGGTGTCCCAGGTGGGGTAGTCTTGGCCCTGAGCGGCGAGGGTGCGCCATGTGGTGTCGGTTTTGCGGACGCCGGCGAGGGTAAGGTCCCAGGGCTTGAAGTTGATTTTTGCGGCGGGGGAGTTGGGCTTGAGGCGAAAGTCGCGCTTGGCGATGTCTTCGAAGAGGGGATCGGCAAAGAGGCTGTCTTTGTCGCGGCCCATCTTGCGCCATTCGTCCCAGGTGAAATTTGTTTTGGTGAGCTTGGCGGGGACTTTGCCGTCGGTGGGCCAGTAGAGGTTTTTGCGGAAGACGAGGCTGTCTTTGGGATCGCCGCGCTCGGGTTTGTCGAAGAACTTCCAGTTCCATTCGCCGCCATCGAGGAGGGGGGATGCGGGGTCCCAGACGACGATGTTGTTGGTGTAGCGGAAGCGGAGGCGGGCTTCGTTGCGGGAGGCCTGGATTTGCGCGGTGTGGCCGAAGGCGAAGATGTTGTTTCGGACAGTGTTGAAGTAGCCGTAGTGCTGATGGAAGCCGGCGTTCCAGGTGTCGTGCACGAGGTTGTTTTCCATGAGGGTGTCGGCGCTGCCTTCGTCATTGTAGAGGCCCCAGCCGCCGTAGCGATGGCTGGCGACGTGGTGGACATGATTGCCACGGATGACGGTGCCGGGCGAGGTGCCGAGGCCGTAGTAGCCGCCCATGTCGCTGAGATAAGCCCAGCCGAGGTGGTGGATGTGATTGTTTTCGACGAGTGTCTCGCGGGAGGCGGTGTCGCCATAGCCCCAGTTCCATCCGGCGCTGATGCCGGTGTAGTAGAGGTCGGCGATGTCGCAGTGGCGGACGGTGCAGAACTGGGTGTGGGTGAAGACGACGCCGCAGGCGCTGGGGTGGAGACGGCCGCCGTGGTGAATGATGCAGTCGTCGATGGTGATGTGATGATTGACGCGCTCATCGGCAGGGCGTGCAATTTCGCCGACATAGACGCCGCCGCCGCCGAGATCGTGTAAATGGCTGTGGGTGATGGTGGAGTTTGAGCAGCCGTTTTTAAACCAGAGGGCGTGGAGGCCGGTGTGGGCGATCTCGCAGTTTGTGAAGTGGATGGCGCTGGAGTCTTCGATCTCGATGCTGCCATCGCTGGTGGTGGCGGCCTGGCCGTCGTGCAGGCCGTCTGCTGGATAGTGGTAGTTGCTGCTTTGAAAGGAGATGCCTTCGAAGCGGACATCGTGCGCGGCTTTGATGGAAAGGAATTTGTCCACGACGGGGGCGATGACTTCGGCCTTGGTCATGTCTTCGCCGGGAAGGGGGAGGTAGAGGACTTCGCCTTGGGCGCGATCGAGGAACCATTCGCCGGGGGCATCGAGGGCGGCGCGGAAGTTTTCGACCCACCAGCGCTGGTCGGGCTCGAACTCGACGAAGGGATAGCGGGAGCGGCCTTTGATGCGGACGGCGAGGACTTCGTCGTTGAGTTCTTTGATGCGGCACTGGCCGACGGCCCAGGCGTGGGTGACGGTGAGGAGGACGGAATCGCGCTCGGGCTGCGGGATGGATTTGAGGACGTCGTACTGCTCTTTGGCGATGGAGAAGGCGTGGAAGTTCATGTTCTCCTTGAGGTCTGGGAACACGCCTGCGCCGACGGCTTCGGTGATGTGGTAGTAGCCTTTGTTGGGCGAGCGAGCGAGGGTGGCGCGGCGGCCGTTGATCCAGAGCTGTTCGAACTTCCAGGCTTTGTCGGGGAGCGGGGCTTTCCAGAGGCCGCCGTTTGTTTTTTGCCAGCCGGTGATGGGTTTGCCGGCGGTGAAGGTGGCGTTGGTGCCGGTCCAGGTGACTTGGGAGTCCTCTTTGCCGAGGGAGAGGGTTTCAGTGACAGGGTAGGTGCCAGGGGCTACGATGATGCGTGCAGGCTTTGCGGCGGAGCGTGCGGCATCACGAGCGGCCTGCGGGGTGGAGATGGGGCCGGTGGGGGAGAGGAGAATGTCTGCGGCGGAGGCGAGCGAGGCCGCTGACAGGGAAAGGGCGAGGAGTCGGGACAGCATGGGGCGGTGAAGCGGAGGGTGCTCCACTTCATGCCTCATGTGCGAAGCGCATACAAGCGCCGGCGTGCTGCGCGGAATTGCCAGTTTACTGCATCATCTGGCGCACCGTGGAAGAGACAGGATAAATCCAGGCGATTTCCTCGGGGCTCAGGGTAACTGGCGGATAGAGAGGGTTCAGGCTGGAAAGGACGATGGAGTGGCCGTGGTCTGCGGTGCTGTAGACGCGGAAAAGGACATCGCCGCCGAGGCTGTCGCTGAGGCGTGCGACGACGCGGTTGCCGGTGTGCGGGAGACTGTTGGGATAGAGGATGGCGAGTTCGCCATCGTGGTGCTGGGGGAGCATGGCATCGCCTGCGAGGCGCATGGCGAAAGCATCAGGATCTGTCACGCTGAAGGCGAAGTGCTCGGCGGCGGCGAAGGCGGCCTGAGCCGGCGAGGCCAGTTCACGTGCGGCAGGGATAGTGAGCACGGGGAGGAGGGAGATGCGCGGGGCCACGGGCGCGGGAGCAGCAGGCATCGAGAAGGCTGGAGTGTGCGCCACAGCGGGTGCAGGTGCGGCGGCGGGCTGCGGTGGGGCGCTGGTAGCGCTGACGGTTTGGTGTTCTGCGGCAACGGCGGTGGCAGCGGCTGATTCGTTTTGGATCTCGGCTTCGAGTTTTTCGATCAGCTTGATGACGGGCAGGGAAGCGTGGGCGCCATTTTCGATTTTGGTGACGTACTGGCGGGAGACGCCGAGGCGCTGGGCCAGTTTTGGACGAGTGACGCCCATTTTTTCACGCAGGGCGGCGACACGCAAAGCGAAGGTGTTTTTTTCGCGGGTGACGGGCTTCTCGGCGGGTTTGACTGCGGGCGCGGGTGCAGGTGCTGGCTCCGGCTGCACCAAGCGGTCGAGAGCTTCAATGGCTGCGGGCGGGAGACCAGCCATTTCGGTGGGGGAAGAGGTGGTGTCAGGCTGTGGCATGTGCATGGCGAGCTGTTTGAGGTTGGCGGCAGCTTCGAGTTTTTCGATCAATTGGAAGACGGGTCTGGAAGGAGCCTGGCGGCCTTTCTCCAAGACGGTGACGTAACTGCGACCCACGCCGAGCCAGTGGGCGAGCTCGGGCTTTGAGACACGCAGCTTCTGGCGCAGTGAAAGACAGCGGGCAGGGAAACCGACAAGCTTTTCTTCAGAGACTGGGGAGTGTGGCATAATAGGAGGGGTGAGGACGGTGTGCGACTGACTGGCCGGGGGGGATTTGGCACGATGAAGTCCCTATGCATAATCTGCGCCAAAAACGTGCCGGGCGTCCGCTCCGAGGGCAAAAGGAACAAAAGTACCAGACACCGGCACAATGGACCGTCGATTTTCATGCCGAGTCTCTTTTTGTGCAGGGTCAAGGAGGCCGGCGGTCTGGCAAGGGTGGCTGCGAAGCTCTAGGGGAGATGGCCGACTGGCAAAGTGAGCAATGGTGATTTTACTCGCTGTTAGGGCGCGTATCGGTAACAGTCCGCCGCCTTTTTCATGTCCCAGGAATCCTCAGCCCAGCATCAACCCCCGTTTGACGTCCCAAGCGTCGAGGAGATGGCCGCATTGCTGCCGCAGTATGCGTTTGAAAAGCTCGCGGCCTTTGGTGGCATGGGGGCGGTGTACCGTGGGAGGCAGGTGAGCCTGGACCGGCCGGTGGCGATCAAAATTTTGCCGCCTGAATTTGGCAGGCAGGAGGACTTTGCGGATCGATTCAAATCCGAGGCGCGTGCGATGGCGAAGCTGAACCACACGCACATCGTGGGTGTGTATGACTTTGGCATCACCAAAGAGGGGCACCTGTATCTGGTGATGGAGTGGGTGGAAGGGCAGACGCTGCACACGCTGATTCATAAAGGGAGCATTCCGGTGCGGAAAGCCGCGAGCCTGGCGATGCAGCTGTGTGACGCGCTGGCCTTTGCGCATCACAACAAAATCCTTCATCGCGACATCAAGCCGGGGAACATCATGATCAGCGAGGATGATCAGGTGAAGGTGGCGGACTTTGGACTGGCACGGCCGATCACGGGTGAGGCGGAGGAGAATCCCTTCGGCACGCCGGACTACGCGGCCCCGGAAATTTTAGGCAAGGGCGCGGTGGATCAGCGGGCGGACATCTTCGCTGCAGGTGTGGTGTTGTACGAAATGCTGACGGGGCGGGTGCCGCAGCAGCCACGGCGTTCGGTGACTGAGTTTGCTCCGCTGTCTCCGAAATGGGATGAACTGATTGACCGGGCGACGCATGCGGATCCCACGAAGCGATTTCAGGATGTGGGCGAATTTCGTGCGCATATTGCGATGCTGATCAACCAAGGTGCTCAGCCGGTGAAGGTGGTGGCTGTGGAGGAGGACGAGCCCCAGGGCAAAGCGGCATTGAAGCCGCTGCACCTGGTGTTGATTGGAACTGCGGTGGTTGTCATCGGCATTGTGGGCGGGATGATCTTCAAAGGCGAGGCTGTATCGGAGGTGCCTGTGACCACAGAGAAGGTTGCCGCCACTCCGAAGGCTGATGAGCCTGAGCAGCCGCCCAAGATTGAGAAAGAGAAGGAGCCGGCCAAAAAGGTGGAGCCGGTGGTGGTGGTGCCTGCTGTGGAACCGGAAATGAAAGCGCCAGAACCTGCACCGAAGGTCGAAAAGATGGTCGCCGTGGCGCCTGTGCCCGCACCTGCTCCGACACCCGCGCCAGCGCCTGTGGTGATGCCAACCGTTGTGCCGGTGCCGGAAACTCCGCAGGAATTGATCCAGCAACTGGAGAAGCGTGATGCGGAGCTGGCGCTGATGGTCAGTGACTTCGCTGCAGAATGGATGACCAACTCGGAAACAGGCACTGGTTCTGAAATGCAGAGCCTGGCTGACAAATACATCCCGGCGCTGCAACGTGGTCTGGCCGGCCTGATGCCGCAGCAGCGGGATTTTGTGCTGAGTGAAATCTCCCACATTGCGAATCATGAGCCGCTGGACGAGCCGGATCAGCTCTGGCCGGAGACGCTCAAGACGCTGCGCAAGGCCTACGACGCGCAGCGCGAGGCGATTCAAGGACGTGCGGACATGGCCGCCCGGAAAATGAGGATAGCCCAGTGCGAGCTTGTTTTGCAGAAGGCCCGTGAACGTGCCGCCGCAGGCAGGGAGGAGGCTGCGAAACGTGCGGAAATCGTGGCGGCGGAACTGGCGAAGCTGAAGACGGCGCCGTCGATGAAAGCCTTGAGAGAAAGCGTGGGTGGTACAATGGGGGCGGGCACGGCACCGACGACGGCCGCAGAGCCTGTGCGTTGAGCAGTCATTACAGGAGGGAACAGTTAGGAAATTTTCCTCGCGGCAGAAGCTGTAGAAGGTTATGGATCAGGAATGTCCGAAGAAACTACCCCCAGCGAGCTGCCTTCGTTTGATGTCCCGAGCCTGGAGGCGATGAACGCCTACCTGCCGCAGTTCCAGTTTGAAAAACTGGCGGCATGCGGTGGCATGGGGGCCGTGTACAAGGCGTATCAGGAGAGCCTGGACCGGCGGGTGGCGGTGAAGATTTTGCCGCCGGAGTTTGGGGCCGAAAAGGAATTCACGGATCGTTTCAAGATCGAGGCGCGCGCGATGGCGAAGCTAAATCACACGAACATTGTGGGTGTGTATGACTTTGGCATCACGGCAGGAGGGCACCTGTATCTGGTGATGGAATGGATCGAAGGGCGCTCTTTGCACGATCTCATTCACAAGGGGACTCTTTCGCTGCGGAAGGCGACGAACCTGGCGATGCAGCTGTGTGAGGCGCTGACCTTTGCGCATGATCATCAGATCATTCATCGTGACATCAAGCCGGGCAACATCATGGTCAATGACAGCGACCATGTGAAGGTGGCGGACTTTGGACTGGCGCGGCCGGTCTCCGACGAAGCGGAGCAGGAAAACCCCTATGGTACGCCGGACTATGCCGCGCCGGAGATTCGTGGTGGCAGCGTGGTGGACCATCGAGTGGACATTTACGCCGCAGGTGTGGTGCTCTATGAGATGCTGACGGGTACGATTCCGGGGGAGCCGCGGCGGTCGGTCACGGAGTTTGCCAAAATCTCAACGCGGTGGGACAGCATCATCGCCAAGGCCATCGATCCCGATCCGGAGAAGCGGTATCAGGATGCGGGAGAGCTTCGTGCGCACATCAATGTGGCGATGAAGCAGTCTGCCGAGCCTGAAGCGGTGCCCGGCGATGTCATGGCCATTGATCTAGGCATCGGCATGGGAACAGCCTCGAGAGCGGGCATGGGGGCGGGCTTGGGTGCAGGGTTGCGTTTGGGGGCAGGCTCGGGTGCGGCTGCACAGTCGGCACCTGCTGCAGCGGCACCGGTACCGGCAGTGCGTGCACCGGGTCCGAGTGTGCCGCGTGCGCCGGGCGTGCGCGCGCCAGGTGTGCCCGTGGCGGTCGAGAAAAAGAAAGCAGCTCCGCCACCCAAGCCGGCGGTTGGAATGACGCCGCAGCAGCAACAGCTCATGCTGGTCATCGGAGTGGTGGCAGTGGTGGTGGTTGGGTTTTTGGCATTGATCTTCTGGCCGTCTTCCAAGAGTGCGTCACGCAGCTCGTCCGCCAGCGCCCAGGCCACACCGGAAGAAATTCATGAGGTGATGCAAAACTTGGAACAGCATGATGCAGAGCTGGCGAGGCTGGTGAATTCGTTTGCCCACGACTGGGCGGCTACGGGAGCGGATAAAAGCCCCACCTCGCCCGTGGCCGAAAAACTGCGCAAGGCGCACAACGCTGCGGTGCAGGCCAAGGCCAAGGATCGCATGGAGGCGGCAAGGCGCGCAGAGATTGTGGCTGCGGAGATGGCGAAGCTGAGCGGCGCGCCGTCATTGAAGGCGCTCAAGCAGGCGGCGGAGAGGTAAAGGGAAGGCGGGGGGGGCGAGCGCTTATCGGAACACAGCTTTTTTGGGATCAGTGTGCGGATGCTTTCAAGGATGTGGCTGACTCCGGCGAGGTGCAGGCAAGAGTGCCTGCATCACCTAGACCGACTCTCAAAAATCTTGTCACATTGCCCGGCGGCGGAGCGGCCCCATTGGCTGCGTCGTGTGCTTGCCTGTTATTTTCAAATAGCAGGCGGCGCACTCTCCTTGCCACTGGGGCCGCTGCGCTCGCCGGATCAAAATGACAATCTTTTTGAGAACCGGTCTATGAAAAAGCCGCCACCCGTTTCCGGGTGACGGCGTGGTTTTTGGCCGGGGGGGGGATTATTCGCCTTTGCAGCAGTCTTTGCCGCAGGTCTTGCCCTTGTCCTTGCAGCAGGCGGCGCAGTTGTCCTTGCAGCACTTTTCACAGGCCTTGCCGGCGGCAAGAGCGGTGCTGGAGAGGGTGGCGACGGAGGCTGCGGCGATGAGCATGAGGATGGTTTTCATAGTGTTTGGATGTGTTGTGTTTTGAAGTGCCTGCTTTGAATTTGCGGCATGCAGCGCAGGCGTGAGCATGCCGGTTTGCCATGGAGTGGCGTTTGAACTGGCGGTGAGGCCAGACGACCGGGCAGCCGGTCTGGGTGGCGGCGGATGTGGTGGCCGCGCGGAATCGAGTCATTGCCCGGAGCGTCTGGCTTCCAGACGCATGGCGCGTGGCTTCAAATCAAGAGGGCGCAATGCCGCGAGTAGAGCGGTGGCGCGTGCAAGGGCGGCCCGTGGTTGTGACGGGGCGCATGAATGGCCAAAGCCTCTGAGATGAGGCTGAGAGGAGAAAGGGAGTGCCAGGTGGGTTCGGCCAGCAGCTTCAAGGCGGGGGCCGGGGCGTTGACGAAGGTGGTGGCGACATCGCGCGCGGTTTCGTGCTTGGCGCAGGGGCAGTTTGGCTCCTGAGAATGCTCGGAGGCCGAGTGCTGCTTTTTGGCGCAGCAGCTGGCGACCTCTTCCTGCCGGGGAGCTGTGATGCAGCACCAGCACATCGGAAGGCCGATGCAGAGGGTGAGGATCAGGGCTGTGAGGCGGGAGAGCATGAATGGTCAGATGATAGAACGTGAGAATTTATTCAATGGTTGCAAGCAATGAGTGTGCCGATGCTGTGCGGGGGTGTGCAGCAGCAGCTTTTTTGGAGCAGAAAAAACGCCGCGCGGTTTCCCGGGCGGCGTTTTTGTTTGGGTGATTGTTGCCTGAGCTTTTAGCGGAAGCTTTTGGCGAAGTCGTCGGAGGTGGCTTTGGCGACGACCTTGGTTTTTTGGAAGGTGGATTGCTCGCCCTTCTCCATGAGGATGCGCTCGTAGTCGGCGGAGGACATGGGGAGCTCGATGGTCTTGTCCTGCCAGGTGGAGAGGAGGATGGCGTTGGCGAGTTCGACGCTGCGGATGCCTTCGGCGGCAGGGGAGAGGAGTTTCTCGCCTTTCAGGATGGCATTGGTGAAGTTTTGCAGGATCTCGATGTGCTGGCCACCGGTCTGATCCACATGGATGTCCATGTGCCAGCTTTCGGGCATGGCGAAGGCGGCTTCGGCTTCCATGCAGAATTTGCTCATCTGCTGGCGGTTGCGCTGGAAGTGGATGCGGGTGCCGTCGGTGACGGTGAGGCGGCCTTGCTCGGCGGAGATTTCGAGCTTGTTGATGCCGGGGGCTTCGCCGGTGCTGGTGACGAAGGTGGCGGTGGTGCCATTGTCATACTGCATGACGGCGGTGACATCGTCCTCGACCTCAATCTCGTGGAAGCGGCCGAACTGGCAGAAGCCGCGCACTTTTTGAGGCATGCCGAAGAGCCACTGGAAGAGGTCGAGATTGTGCGGGCACTGATTCATGAGGACGCCGCCGCCTTCGCCCTTCCAAGTGCCGCGCCAGCCGCCGGTGGCGTAGTAGTAATTGGTGCGGAACCAGTTGGTGACTTCCCAATGGACGCGGCGGACGGCGCCGATTTCACCGCTTTCGATGAGGTCCTTGACCTTCTTGAAGCAGGCGTTGGTGCGCATGTTGAACATGGCGGCGAAGATTTTGTTCTTGTCCGTGTGGGCGGCGATGAGGCGCTCGCAATCGGCCTTGTGAACGGAGATGGGCTTTTCCACGAGGACGTGGAGGCCGGCCTGGAGGGCTGCGATGCCGATGGTGGTGTGGCTGAAGTGCGGGGTGCAGATGAGGATGGCGTCGATGTGACCGCTGCGGATCATCAGATTGACGTCGGTGAAGGCTTTTTCGCCTTCGGTGAGGTTCGGCAGGGTGCCGACGCTCTCGCACAAAGCGGTGACGCGCAGGCCGGGGATTTTGCCCGCGCGAATGTTCGCAAGGTGTGCCTTGCCCATGTTTCCAAGCCCAACGATGCCGAGTCTGACGGTTTCCATTGTGCGAGACTAGCGGGGCGGGCGAGACGGTCAAGCGACTCAACAGTTGCGCTTTGACCCCCGAGCCTGCATTTTACAGGCATGCGACCGACCTGCCGTCTCCGAGATCAGCTCATCCTCGTCATGGGATGTGTGGCGGCGCTGCTCAGCACCACCCTCATGGCAGACGACCTACGCATCGGCATCATCGGGCTCGACACCTCGCATTCAGAGCAGTTCACGCTGCGCCTGAACGACCCCGCGAACCCGAACCACATTCCTGGTGCGCGGGTGGTGGTGGCCTTCCCCAGCGGAAGCCCGGACATTGAAGAGAGCAAGACGCGCATCGAGGGCTTTACGGCGACGGTGCGCGACAAGTTTGGTGTGCGCATCGTGGGCAGTGTGGCGGAGGCCTGCAAAGATGTGGATGCCATCATGCTGCTGAGCCTCGAAGGCAGGCCGCGCCTGGAGCAGATGAAGCAGATCATTGCCGCAGGCAAACCGGTCTTCATGGACAAGCCGGTGGCGGCCTCCCTGAAGGATGCGGTGGAAATCTACAAGCTGGCGGCAGCGGCGCAGGTGCCGGTGTTCAGCGCCTCAGCCGTGCGCTGGTATCCTGGCGTGCTGGAAGTGGCCAATGCGGAGCCGACCCCGGCGCGCAGCGTGATTTCCTATGGTCCGGCGCATGTGCTGCCGTTCCATCCTGACCTGTTTTTCTATGGGATTCACCCGACGGAGGCGCTTTTTACGGTGATGGGCCCCGGGTGCCTTTCCGTGACTCGGACGACCACGACGTCTGAATCCATCGTCACGGGGCTTTGGTCCGGGGGGCGAACTGGGACGCTGCAGGCGATACATGAAGGGGCGATGGCGTACAAGCTGATCCGTTTTGGGGACAAGCAGATCACCGAGCAGAAGTCCGAAGGCGACTATACGCCGATGCTGCGTGAGATCGTCAAATTTTTCCAGACGAAGCAGCCGCCGGTCTCGCCGAAGCAGACGCTGGAAATTTACGCCTTCATGGCGGCGGCGGAGGAGTGCAAGCACCGGGATGGCGGGCGTGTGATGCTGCGGGATGTGATGGTCAAGGCCGGTGCGCCTGAGGCGTGGCTGCCTGAGGATGGGAAGGCCAAGCCGGCGGAGGCCCCGAAATCGGTGCCGAAGGGGCTGCCGAAGCCGGGGGCTTCGTGATCTGATTATTCGGCGTTTTGGACCTGCTCGCGGATTTTTTCGAGTTCGGTCTTGGCGGTGACGACGTGGTGGGCGATTTCGGCGTTGTTGCACTTGGAGCCCATGGTGTTGAACTCGCGGAAGAATTCTTGAAGGAGGAAATCGAGGCTGCGCCCGGCGGGGGTGTCGCTGGCCAGGTAGGAGCGGAACTGCTGCACGTGGCTGGCGGCGCGGGTGAGCTCTTCGGAGATGTCTGTGCGGTCCGCGAAGAGGGCGATTTCTTTGACGAGGCGCTCGTCGTCCAGCGGGAGGGGCAGTCCGGCGTCTTCCAGGCGCTGACGCAGGACCTTGCGCTGGTGCTCGGGAACGGTGGCGGCTTTGGCGCGGATGGATTCGAGCAGGGATTCGATGACGGCGAGGCGTGCTTCGATGTCGCTGCGGAGGCTGGCACCTTCGGTGCTGCGCATGGTGTTCAATTGCTTCAGGGCGGCAGCCAGGGCTTCCTGAATGGAGGGCCAGGCGTCTTCGGTGGCGATTTCTGCCTGGGCCTGGGTGATCACGCCGGGCAGGCGGGTGATGTCGGTCAAGGTGATGTTTGGAGGGACGTCCAGCTTTAAGGCGAGGGCGTGCAGGGCGTGGTAATAATGAGACGCGAGATCCTGATCGACACGGACGGCCTCGGCTCCTGCTGCCCCTGTTTCCCGGCGAACGGCGACATTCACCCGGCCACGGGAGACGGCGGCGGAGACCTCGGTGCGGACGGCGTTTTCCAGCTCGGAGAGTTCACGGGGAAGATTGACCGCGACTTCGAGCTGTTTGCGGTTCACGGAGCTGCATTCCACGCTCCACGTCACGCCGGAGCGCTGTGATTCGCCCCGGCCAAATCCTGTCATGCTTTTCATAGTCATCAGATGGAACGATATTTGACTTTGGTAAAGCTTTGGATGAGGCGGCCGCACATTCGCCGCGATTCCGATTTGCATCGTCCCGGGTACTCCCTAGTCTCGCCCTCCCATATGGCAAAAGCGGCTCTCGGCAAAGGACTCGGCGCACTCATTTCGGCATCTTCATCGGTGTCTGGAGTGTCGCGTCTGCCTGCACTCGCACAGCCAGCCCCTGGAGACGTGGTGAATCGCGTGACGCTGGACCAGATCGTCCCGAGCCCGCTGCAGCCGCGCAAAGAATTCCAGCCGGAGATGCTGACGGAGCTGATGGAGTCCATCCGCGAGCACGGCATCATCCAGCCGCTGATCGTGCGCCGGGTGAACGGCAAGCTGGAACTGATCGCCGGTGAGCGGCGCTTCCGCGCCTCCCGCGAGCTGGGTCTCAAGGAAGTTCCCGTCATTGTCCGCGAAGCCAGCGACAAGGATGTGCTGGAGATGGCGCTGATCGAAAACCTGCAGCGCGAAGGGTTGAACCCGATCGAGGAGGCGCAGGCCTACTCGCGCCTGGCGAAGGATTTCCAGATGCGGCAGGAGGACATCGCGCAGCGTGTGGGCAAGAACCGTGCGACGGTGGCCAACACGATGCGACTGCTGGAACTGCCGGAGAGCATCCGCGACATGCTGATCGCGACGAAGATTTCCACCGGACATGCCAAGGTGCTGCTCATGCTGAAGCAGCATGACGCGCAGGAGCGTCTGGCGCAGCAGATCGTGGCGAAGAGCCTGACGGTTCGCGCCACGGAAAAAGCGATCGATGCCATCCTGCATCCGCCGCCGCCGCCCCAGCCGAAGCCTACGGAGACGGATCTGATGCGTGCCATTGAGGCTGTGGAGCAGAAGCTGATTCAGCATCTGACCACGAATGTGAGCATTCATCACGCCGAGAAGAAGGGCCGCATTGAGATCGACTACTACGGTGTGGAAGATTTGAACCGCATCCTGAGTGTGATCGGAGTCAAAGAAGAGGCCTTTGCGGAGGAATAACGGGCGCTGAGCGCCGATGACGAAATCCGAATGACGAATGACGAAACAAGCATGCGTTTGAAGCCGATGGCGTTCGTCATGCGACATGCGACGTTCTTTTTTTTGGCCCTGATGCTCATGGGCTGCCAGGCGGAGTCGAAGACTGACTCTGCTGACGTGCGCGAGTTCCTCACGCATTACTTTTCCACCTGGTCTGCCAAGGACATGGACGGCTATGGGGGCTGCTTTCATGAGCAGGCGCGCATCGTCTTCGTGCATCAGGGCATACCGCAGAGCCAGGGGCTGACGGACTTTCTGCATGGCCAGAAACTCAGCCACGCCACCACCACGGTGCCGATGACCGAGGTGCCGACGGACATGAAGATTCTCAGCGACGAGCGCACCGCCCAGGCCAGCGTGCGGTGGAAGCTCACGAAGGGAGCCGACATCACGCTCGGAACCGATTGTTTCACGCTCATCAAGACCTCCACCGGGTGGAAGATCATGAGCCTTGTCTTTTACAACGACTGACCGCGAAAAACGCATGTCCCACACACCTTCCAAATCTTCCGCCGCTTCGGCAGAGAATGCAGCCGCGACACGTGGCACGCGCCTTTTTCTGGGAATTTCCTGCTTCCTGGCCGGAGCAGCCATGATGGTCATTGAAATCTGCGCCTACCGCCTGCTGGCGCCGTTCTTTGGCAACAGCGTGTACACCTGGACGGCATTGATCGGGGTGATCTTGATCGCGTTCAGTGCGGGGGGATACCTCGGGGGGCATCTGGCAGACCGCAAGATGGCGCTTGATCTTCTCGGCTGGCTGCTGGCGGGATCTGCGGTGCTGACTTTCTTCATCCCGGCGCTGCACACGGTCTTTGCTGTGGGCATGAGCGCGCAGGGGCTCATTGCCGGGCCTGTGATGATTTCGCTGCTGCTGTTTGCGATTCCTGGGATTTTGCTGGGGGCCGTGTCACCGGCTGCGGTGCGCTTTTACAGTCTGACGCTGAAGGACACGCACGTGGGTGCGGCAGCGGGCACGATCAGCATGCTGGGATCGCTGGGCAGTTTCGTGGGCACCTTTCTCTCCGGCTTTTTCCTGCTCTCCACCTTTGGTGTGCGCAGCATCTTTTTCGGCACGGCGACGCTGCTGATGCTGCTGGCCATTGCGGCATTCGTACTGGCCAAAAACACGCTGAAGCAGCAGGCCCCGGTGATTTTGAGCGGCCTCTTTGCCTTTGGCATGAGCTGGATGACGGCGCCGAAACCGAAGCCGGGTGTGATCTTTGAGCATGAGTCGTTTTATCATCACATCGAAGTCAGTGAGCGAAGCGAGGGCAATGTGAAGCGCCGGATCCTCCAGCTGGATTCGACGATGGAAGGGGGCATGGATGCGAACACCGGCGATCTTATTCTGCCGTATCAACAATACTGGAAGCTGGCGATGCTGCGCGAGCCGGCGAAGGTGGGCAGCGCGCTGTTTATTGGCGCGGGCGCGTTTGGCATGCCGGAGAATGTGTCGCGGGAATTTCCTGAGGCTGCGGTGGATGTGGTGGAGATTGACCCGCAGGTGATCGAAGTCGGGCGCAAGTTTTTCAAGCTGGATGAACATCCTCATGTGAAGGCGCATGCGGGTGATGCGCGCCGGTACCTGCTGCAGAATGAAGGCAAGAAGTGGGACCTGATTTTTGGGGACGCGTACAACGGCATCCGGCAGATCCCGCCGCACCTCGCGACGCAGGAGTTTTATCAGCAGATCGCGGATCATCTGGAACCGAAGGGGGTCTTCATCATGAACCTGATCGCCTCCATTTCCGGCCCGAAGGCGGAGCTGACCTCGGGCATGATCGCCACGGTGCGGAAAGCGTTTCCTTATGTGGAGGTTTTTGCCGTGGGTTACCGCCGTGATGAGACGCAGAATGTGATCCTCATGGCTTCACGCGAAGATTTGAAGCCGCTGATTGTGGACCGCTATGTGAAGCAGGGCTCCTGGCAGGAACAACTGATCCGCACGCATGTGCCTGCGGGGACGGTGCCGCGTTCGAGCTACGTTTTTACGGATGACCACAATCCGGTGGATGCGATCATTGCGCGGGGGTTGCTGGAGTAGGCTGGAGATGTCCCTCCCTTCGTGCTTGTTGCGCTTGCGAGGTTCGGACGGACAACAGTCGGGGGCAGGAGACCCCGACACCTTGGCTTAGCGGCTTTCCAACGGCTTTGCTGCGGGGGCGAGGGAGGGGGCGACGAAGGCATCGAAGACGAGGACGCCTTTGAGGGAGTCGACGGCGCGTTCGAGTTGTTTGTCGCCGAGGTTGGCGAGTTCCAGTGCGGCGGCTTCGCCGGTGCCGTGGGAGGCGCGCCATTTGGCGATGCGGAGCTCTTCTTCAGAGGTGAGGGCGGAGACGATGTTGGGCTCGACGCCTGCTTCGTGGATGGTGCGATGGCTGGGGGTGTAGTATTTCGCGGTCGTGAGGCGCATGGCGGCACCGTTTTTCATGGGGAGAATGGTCTGCACGCTGCCTTTGCCGAAGCTCGTGGTGCCGACGATGATGGCGCGCTTCAAGTCTTGAAGAGCGCCTGCGGTGATTTCGGAGGCGCTGGCGCTGCCCTGATTGATGAGGACTGCGATGGGATACTTGCGTGGCTCTTTGCCATTGCGAGAAGGGGTGCGGAAGGGGGGCGGGTTTTGCGAGGCGACGCGGCCCTCGGTGGTGACCACCACGGTGCCTTCGGGAAGAAATTCGCCGCACACGGCGACGGCGCTGTCCACAAGGCCGCCGGGGTTGTTGCGCAGATCGAGCACGAAGGCCTTCATGCCCTGCTTTTCGAGTTCATCGAGCGCCTTGCTCAGCTCGCGCGCGGTGGGCTGGTTGTACTGCGAGATGCGTGCGTAGCCGATTTTGTAAGGGCCGGCCATCTTTGGCGAAAGCAGCATGGGATCGTGCAAGGAGGTCTCGGTGAGCGTTTCGTGCTTCACTTTGAATTCCAAGAACTGCTTGGTGCCGGGGCGGCGGACGGTGAGGCTGACTTCATCGCCGGCCTTGCCTTTGAGAAGCTGCATGGCCTCGGCGATGCCCACGGAGTCGGTCAGCACGTCGTTGATGCGCACGAGTTGATCGCCCGAAAGGACGCCTGCCGCAGCAGCGGGGCCGTCTTCGCGCACGGTGATGATGGTCAGGATGCTCTGGCGCAGGGCGATGGTGATGCCGATGCCTTCGGAGGTGTCGCTCTGCTCACGCTGCATGTCTTCAAAGAGAGACTTGCCCATGTACTCGCAATGAGGGTCCAGCTTGTGAAGCATGCCTTCCAGCGCGCCCTCGACGAGCTCGGCGTAGGTGATCTTGGAATCATCCACGTAGTTTTGCCGCACCATCTCCATGGCGCGAGTGAGCATTTCCATCTGCGCATAGGCGTCCTCCGGCGGTGGCTTTACGGGTGGGGAAGCGGGTGCCTTGGGATCTGTCTTTGGCTCTGCTTTGGGTGCGGGCTTGGTCTCAGGTTTGGGGGCCGGAGCGGGCGCGGGTGCAGCCGCTGGCGGGGCAGGGGAGGGAGGGGCCGCGTGAAGACTCACGCTGACGGCCAGAAGGGAAAGGAGTGCGGGGGCGCAACGCATGAGGGCATCCTGCATGATTTCGGGCTTTTGCGACAGAGGAAATTCTGCCAGCATGAACAAGCATGCAAACAACCACTCAACCGCAGAGAGTGCTGCCTCCCTATTCCCGCTGGTTCTTTTATTTGCTTCTCGCGGCCATCCTCACTGTGTTGAATCCTTATTTCAGCTCACCCGAGGACCGCTTTTATTCGCCCAGCATTGGAACATATCTGAAAACGCCGTCAGGCATGACTCCGACGACGATGAAGATCCATCTCGATGGTCGTACCTATGGCCAACTGGTGGCCAGTGGATGGACAGAATGGGGGCTCTTAATTGTCGGGATTGAGGCTCTCGTATTGATCATCAGACGTCTTCGAAAGTAATGGGGCTCACTCCAAGGTGATACCGCCCCAGTAGGCGAACTCCATGCTCCAGCCGTTGGCGTGGGCTTCGAGGCGGAGGGTGACTTCCTGGCCGGCGAATTTGGAGAGGTCGATTTCGACTGTTTTCCAGCGGGGTTTTTCGTGGTCGACGGTCAGCTCTTTGATCATGGTGCCGTTGACGACGGCCTTGAGGGTCCAGTCGCCGCGATCATCGGCGGCGACGGTGGCGGTGAGCTTGGTTTTGCCGGGTTCGACCTTGAGTTTGCGCTCGAAGCTGGCGGGCGTTTTTTTGTCGGGGAAGGGGTGGACGAGGAGGACGTTTTTCTGGCCGTAGTACTCACCGAGTTTGACGGGGGTGCGTTCGAAGTCGGGGGCGCTGACTTTCCATTCGGGGTTCCAGAGGCTGACGCTTTCCCAGTCGATGGCACGCGAGCTGGGGCCTTTGGGTTTGGTGGTGCCGGTGTCTTCGACGCCTTTGATGAGGAGGTCTTTTTTCTCCTTGGTGAGAGGGCCTTCTTCCGGCGGGGCGAGTACGTACCAGATGAGATCGCGGAAGGCGGTGTCGGGGAAATTGCCAAAGCCCATGGGCATGAGGCTCTGCTTGGTGTTGGTGAGGGTGGCGACTTGATCGCGCGGGACGACCTGGGTGGCTCCGCCTGCGCCAAGGAGTTTGACGTGGCTGGGGGTGTCCTCCACGACACGTCCGGCGAGGGTGCGGCCGTCTTTGGTAGTGACGGTGAAGTTTTCGTAGCCGTTGCCGATGATCTGATTGGGATCGATGACGTTGGCGAGGATGGCGTCGAGATTGCTGCGGCCGCTGCCGATGAGGTCGGGGCCGACCTTCTGGCCGCCGCCGTGGAACTCGTGGCAGACCATGCAGGTGGAGGTGAAGATGAGTTTGCCGTTGGCGAGATCGGGCTCGCCGGTGAGGCAGGCTTGCTTCTTCTGGGCGATGAGGGACTTCACGTCGTCGGAGGAATCTTTCCAAGCGCCAAGGACCTTGAAGGCGAGATCGCGAATGGCTTTGTCTTTACTGGTGGCGAGGGCGCGGCGGACGGGAACGGGGAAGCCGGTGGGGCTGACTTTGCCTTCGGCAATGGCGTTGAGCATGGCCTGGGTCCAAATGGTGCGGCCACTGAGGGCTTCGATGGCGGCGTTGTAGAGCAGGCCGCGGGCTTGAGGATCGGAGTGCGAGCCGGAGGCCTGCGCTACGGTCAGCAGCGGAGCGATGAAGTCATCGCCGCCGAGATCTGCGGCGGCGCGGATGGCGGCGACGGCGAGGGCGGTGGAGGTTTGGGGAGTGAGGAGGGGTTTGAGGCCTTCCTTCATCGTCTTTGTCCGCACCGGACGGAGTGATTGCAGGATGGCGATGCGCTCTTTCTCAGGTTTTTTTGTGTCGTGCAGCGCGCCGAGCATCTCCTTCACGGAGGTTTCATCTCCCCACAGAACTGCAAGTTTCTGGGCGTGCTGGCGCACCTCTGCGCTGGGATGCGTGAGCCAGTTCGCGAGACTGCCGGAGACATCTTTCACAGGCATGATAATGCCGCCTTCCTGGCCTTTGACCAGGCCGGCAATCGCTTCGACCAACAGGGCATCGTGCTCAATCAGCTTGTCACAAAACTCGACAGCAAGATCGAGATTCTCCGCCTTCCGCGTATCGCACATACGGCGCATGGCTTTGTGAGAGAGGATACGTGAGAGTGGCTGTGTGGAGGGGGCGGTCTCAGCAAGAACAGGGAGGTAACGGCCTGGCTGCGAAGCCACAAGCGGCTCCAAGAACATCCAAATTGCGAAGGCGATTTGTCGATCAGCCTGGGCATTTCCTATCAGCACTTTCTTCAATTCGAAAACCGCATCCAGTCTGGCGTCCAACCGATCCTTATGACCTTTGACTTCGAATTTAAATGGGCTTCTTCGATTGGTGGTCAGGTCGTGTCCGGAAGCATCGCGAAGCGCGGTGATGGAGGCAAGCCGCACGCCTGGATCGAGATCATCGGACAAATCGGTGAGGGAATCTCCTTCGCTCAAAACGAAGTCAATTTCTGTGGCATTGGCTGGAATGTTGTCCTCATCATCATGCCAGCCTCGGGATGCCCCCCACATCCGCAATGAGGTCGAACGGATGGCTGGAATATTTGAACTGTACAATTCCTTGGCAGCCTCCATTCCTGTGAGGCTTACCTTCCAGTCGTTGTCATAAATCAAGTGAGCCACTGCAAAGGCGGCTTCGACTCGCTGATGCGGAATGCCTTTCTTGTCCTTGGCGACTGCTGTGAGAGCTTTGGTTGTTTCTGGAGTCATTTGCTCCACGAGCATTCTGCGCGCCGTGCGGCGCATCCAGTTGTTGGGATGTGCGAGGGTATTTATGAGATCGTTAGTGGCGAGCTTTTTGAGGTTGAGATCGGTTTGGTCGCGGGTGGTTTTGGATTTTTCGTCTTGGACGACGACGCGCCAGATGCGGCCGCGTTCGCGGTCCACGCCTTCGGGATTGGCTTTGGCGTTTTGGTAGCAGGGGTATTTGTCGCACCAGTCCATGATCCAGAGGAAGCCATCGGGGCCGGTCTGGGTGCTGACGGGACGGAACCAGCCGTTGTTGGCGCGGAGGAAGTCGCGGCGGGGCTCGCATTTGAAAGTGGCGCCGACGGGGGTGAGGACTTCTTCGTGGATGGCGTTGTCGTGGATGTTGCCGATGAAGGCGTGGCCGTGGGTGTCTGCGGGGTAGCGGCCGCCCTGGTAGATCTGGATGCCGGCGTAGGCGGCGCGGAAGTGTTTATGTTTGACGATGCTGGGGAGGAGTTCGTAGGAATAGGGATTCTCGGGGGCTCCGCCCTGGCGGGTGTAGATGCCGCCGGGGGCCATGTGGAAGAAGTGATCAATGACGCAGGCACTGACGAAGAAGTTGCCTGCGGCGTCGTAGTCGCAGCCCCAGGGATTGCTGGTGCCGTCGGCGAAGACTTCGAATTCCCATGCTCCTTCTTTTTCGCGCGATGTGGGGCGGGCGCGGCCGATGCCGGCGTCGAACTTGAAGCCTTCTTTTTCAGGCTGGCCGGGGCGGCGGACTTTGCTGTTGGTGAAGACGCCGTGGGTCATGTAGAGCCAGCCGTCGGGACCCCAGGTGAAGCTGTTGACGAGTTCGTGCGTGTCTTCGCGACCGAAGCCGGTGAGGATGACGCGCCAGGCGTCGGGTTTGTCGTCGCCATCGTCATCGCGGAAGTGAATGAGGTGGGGCTGCTGGCCGACGTAGATGCCGTTGTCGCCACAGATGATGGCGCTGGCGAGGTTGAGGCCTTCGACGAAGACGGTGCGCTTGTCGGCGGTGCCGTCGTTGTCGGTGTCTTCGAGGATGATGACGCGATCGCGGGGGATCTTGTCGCCGAGTTTCGGCATGGGGTGATATTTGTCGTCCTTGGCCACGCCGCCAAAGGGGCGCTGGTTTTCCGGGAGGGGCGTGCCTTCGGGGTATTCGTAGGCTTCGACGATCCAGAGACGGCCGCGGTGGTCCCAGGTCATGGCGACGGGATTCTGGACCATGGGTTCGTGGGCGAAGCAGCGGACCTCGTAGCCATCTGGCACGGACATTTTGGCGCGGGCTTCTTCAGGCGTGGGGCAGACGGTGGAGGCGGCTGCACGTTCGCCTTCGAGCTCTTTGCCTGCGGCAAGGAGATTGAGGGTGAGAAGGCAGAGAGAGAGGGAAAGCAGCGGGCGCATGGTGGGTGCTTGGTTGTAGCAGAAGCTACGGAGAAAGGACAAGAGCGATGTCGGACGTGATTTGGGTGGAATCGGACGCATGGGCTGATTTTGCAGGAGAGCGATGGGGACGTTCGAATTTTGCCGCAGAGGAGCGGAGAGGCAGAGGGGGCAGAGTTTTTTTAACCACGGAATACACTGAATACACGGAACCGGAATGGAGGTGAGGCTGGAGGAGGGGCGGGAAAGTGCGAGGACGATTTGACCGGGAGAAATCCAGCCTGTTAATGCACGCGAATCTTGTTATTCCTTTTACCGATGGCTTCTGAAAACACTCTTACTCGCAAAACTCCTGAACAACTTCGCTCCTGGCGCTGGTATGGCCGTGATGAATTGAGATCCTTTGGTCATCGCTCGCGGGCGAAGCAGGCGGGGTGGGGGAGCGAGGACATCGTAGGCAAGCCGGTGATCGGGATTTTGAACACGTGGAGCGATCTGAACTCCTGCCACATGCATTTGCGGCTGACGGCGGATGCGGTGAAACGTGGGATTTTGCAGGCGGGCGGGCATCCGATGGAAGTTCCGGTGATGTCTGCGGGGGAGATGCTGACGAAGCCGACGGCGATGTTTCACCGCAATTTTTTGGCGATGGAGACGGAGGAAATGCTGCGGGCGAATCCGATCGATGGAGCGGTGCTGCTGGGTGGCTGTGACAAGTCCACGCCGGGGCTGCTCATGGGGGCGTTCAGCATGGACATCCCGGTGATCTACATGCCCTGCGGGCCGATGATCAAGGGCAACTGGCGCGGAGACACGCTGGGCAGCGGCAGCGACGTGTGGAAGTACTGGGATGAGAAGCGTGCGGGCAATCTGAGCTGGGAGCAGTGGTGCGAGATCGAGGACGGCATCGCGCGCAGTCCGGGGCATTGCATGACGATGGGCACGGCGAGCACGCTGACCGCTTTGGCGGAGACGCTGGGCCTGTGCATTCCGGGGGCGTCTTCGATTCCTGCTGTGGACAGCGCGCACACGCGCATCGCGGCGGCGGCTGGCAGGCAGATCGTGGAGAACGTGTGGCTGGACCGCAAGCCGTCGGGCATCGTGAGCGAGCGCTCGTTTGAAAATGCCATTGCAGTGGACATGGCTCTGGGTGGCAGCACGAATGCGATCGTGCATCTGGTGGCGATGGCGGGACGGCTGGGCATCAAGCTGCCGCTGGAGAAGTTTGACGAGATCAGCCGCAAAATTCCGCTGCTGGCGAACATGCGGCCTGCGGGCAAGTATTTGATGGAGGAGTTCTTCCTGGCGGGTGGTCTGCGTGCGCTGCTCAATGGCATGCGCGAGCTGCTGCACACGGATGTGCCGACGATCACGGGCAAGACGCTGGGTGAAGACATTGAGGATGCGATCATTCACAATGACGATGTGATCCGCACACCGGCCAATGCGCTGCAGCCGGATGGTGGCACGGCGATCCTGCGTGGCAATCTTTGCCCGGATGGTGCGGTGATCAAACATGCGGCGGCCACGAAGGAGCTGTGCACGCACACCGGACCTGCGCTGGTGTTTGACAGCTATGCCGAGCTCAAAAAGAACATCGATGACATGGATCTGGATGTGACGAAGGACAGTGTCTTGATTCTGCGCAATGCGGGGCCTGTGGGTGCGCCGGGGATGCCGGAGTGGGGACAGCTGCCGATTCCGAAGAAGCTGATCATGCAGGGCATCCGTGACATGGTGCGCCTGAGCGACTGCCGCATGAGCGGCACGAGCTACGGGGCGTGCGTACTGCACATCGCGCCGGAAAGCGCTGTGGGTGGACCGCTGGCACTGGTGAAGACGGGAGACCTCATTGAGCTGGATGTGCCGAACCGGAAACTGCATCTGCATGTGAGTGATGCGGAGCTGGAGGAACGCCGTGCTTCCTGGAAACCTGCGCCAGCGCGATACCATCGCGGCTATGCAAAGCTCTATGTGGAGCATGTGACGCAGGCGGATCAGGGGGCTGACTTTGACTTCCTGCAATACGGACCTGCGGTGCCGGAGCCGGACATCTTTTAGGAAGGGGGCAGGGCGTTTTGGGGCTGCCCATCGAAGATGATGTGTGGGTGCGCTGGCTTGATCCGAGGTCTCGGGTGTATTCACACGTTGATGGTCATCGCCACACCTAACCTACGGAGGGTGTGTTCACGCGCTGATGGTTCGGTGAGGGTGGGATTGTTGAAATGCGCGCGAAGCGGCCTCGCATTGAGGCACAAAAAAACCTCCCGGCTTGCGCCGGGAGGTTAACCTTGAAGGGTTGAATCGTTCAGAGAACGATCTGAATTAGAAGCGGACGCTGAGGGTCACGCCGTAATAAACAACGCTCTGGAAAGCGGTGGCAGGACCACCGGGAACGCCAGGGAAGGGTGCATAGGGGTTCGTAGCGGAATGAGCCATGTTCTTCATCGGGCCCATTGGCAGGTTGAAAGCCACATAAGGGGTGAGGGTCGCACGGCTGTTGAGCTTGATTGGGAAATCAACGCCAACGTTGAGAGCGGTCCAGCCGCTGATGCCGCCCTGAGCAGCGCTCTGGCCGAAGAGACCGCCGCCACCGTAGAGGTTGCGGGAAGCCTGGGTCCAGCCAGCATTGTAGTTCAGGCCATAGCCCAGACCAGCGTGTGGGACGATGCTGAGGGCATCGGTCACGGCGATGGTGGACTTGGCGGTGAGGTCGAAGTACCAGCCGCCGTTGACGAGGTCATAGTTCGCGCTCGAAGCCAGATTGATCGGGCCGAGGTTGGTGTTGACGCCAAGAGTGAGCTGCTGGATGTCGTTCATGCCGTAGCCACCCGTGGTGAATGGAATCTGATTGGCACCGCTGCCATTGGCCAAGGAGCCCATGTTGTGGATGTAGCTGTAGCCGAAGCTCACTGCGGCAGGACCGAAGTCATGCGAGATGGCTGCACCCAGCTGAAGGCGCTGGAAGGAAGCGGTGTTGCTGATGCCGACGCCCTGCAGGCCATTGGGGGAGAAGTGGTCCTGATCACCTGCGAGGGAGCCGTAGTTCACGTCCCAGAGGAGGGAGGTGCTGCCAGCGCCGTCTTCGGCGGCACCGCCGACGAGGGGGATTGCGCCATTGAGGCCGGCACGCACCCAATGCTGACCGTAGTTGATGCCACGCCAGACATAGTTGGAGTCGTAGCCGATGGAGGCGATGATACCGAGGTCATCGTTCACCGGAGCGGGAGCGATTGGGTTTTTAGGAGCGGGTGCGGAGGGTCCGGCCACAACGGGAGTGGCGGCCAGAGCCAAGAATCCCAGCGTTTTCAGCAATGCGTTCAATTTCATAGTCTGAGCAGTTTTTTAGGTTTTTGGGGTTTGAGGTCAGACACTCGCAAGAGATGGAACAAAAACAGGAGGTTTGATTCCACGCATGTGAGCCGTTCAAAGGGTTTGCTAGCAGGTGCAGTAATTACGGGAAAGCATTTTCCCTCACCTGATAGGATGCTCAGGGGCGCGCCTGATCCCATCCACATGCCCGAGCAACAGACATAAAAAAACCTCCCGGCTTGCGCCGGGAGGTTAACCTTGAAGGGTTGAGTCGTTCAGAGAACGACAGGTATTAGAAGCGGACGCTGAGGGTCACGCCGCCGTAAAGCACGGTGCTGCAAGCATTGTCAGGAGAACCGTTGAGTGGCAGGTTCTGGATGCCGCTCATAGGGATGTTCACTGCGATGTAGGGGGTCAGGGTTGCGCGGCTGTTAAGCTTGATCGGAACCTGGATGCCGGTGGTGACCGCCGTGAAGTTGGAGGTGTTGTTACGGCCCCATGTGCTGGTCACGCCCGTGTTGCGAGCGAACTGCCAGTTCATGTTGTGACCATAGCCGATGGTGGCGTAAGGGACAACGCTGATGGCGTCCGTGAGCGTGATGGTTGAGCTCGCGCTGAGATCAACATACCAGTAGTCGTTCACGAAGTCATAGTTCGCGCTGGAGGAGAGATTGATCGGGCCGAGAGCCGTGGATGCACCAAGGCTGACTTCCTGACCGTCATTCATTCCACCGAGAGTGCCCAACACGCCCATGTTGCGGTAGTAGCGATAGCCGAGGCTCAGAGAGGCCGGACCAAAGTCATGGGAGACAGCAGTGCCAAGCTGAAGGCGCTGATAGGAGGCATTGCCGGCACCGCCAGGCATGAAATGATCCTGGTCGCCTGCAAAGCTGCCGTACTGCGCATCCCAGAGGAGGGAGGTGCTGCCAGCGCCGTCTTCAGCTGCACCGCCGACGAGGAGGATGGAGCCATTGAGGCCGGCACGGACCCAATGCTGTCCGAAGTTCAGACCGCGCCACACGTAGTTGGTGTCGTAGCCGAGGGAGGCGGTGATGCCCAGGTCATCGTTCACGGGAGGAGCGATGTATGGGTTTTTTGGATTCTTAGCAGGGGCGGATGTTCCGGCCACAACGGGAGTGGCGGCCAGTGCCAAGAACCCCAGCGTTTTCAGCAATGCGTTCAATTTCATAGTCTGATCAGGTTGGTATTAGGTTGGTTGGGTTGAGGTCGGACACTCGCATGGATTGTACCAAAACATGTGTTTCGGTGCAAAGTACGTGAGCCGTTCAGCATTTAAGATAGCGCGTCTATGGCCGCTGCAAAGCCTTTTCGCATGATCTTGAACTAAGCATTCCTTGAGTGCATTGCCTATCAAGTCTCGGCCGGGGGGATTGACTTGGAGTTTCGTTATTCATCCTGGTGCGATCCTTCTGTGCCCGGAAGGCGGGCCATTTTCCAGCTTGCGCGCACCCCTTGTGAGGCTACAAATCCTTTCCCGCCCACTGGATGGCAGCAATGCCCAAGGTGGAGCCGCAAGAGTCAGAAATGACAAAGGCGGGCTGTGGCTCAGCCTGGTAGAGCGCTTCGTTCGGGACGAAGAGGTCGTGGGTTCGAATCCCGCCAGCCCGACCAATGCTCCTGCGCGTATTTGAGAGATAGAGGCAAGATATGGCGATCCCAACCCCACCCAAAAAAATTCTGCTCGCAGAAGATGTGCGTGCGCTTTCCATGCGGCTGTCGCATGCACTTGAAACGCATGGCTATGAGGTGTGCGTGGCGGAAGACGGGGAGGAGTGCCTGGAACAGATGGAGGTATTCAAGCCCGACCTGCTGGTGCTGGACCTGATCATGCCGAAAATGAACGGGCTGGAGGTGCTGCGGCACCTGCGGGCGCAGCAGTCCACGCAGCACATGCCGGTGATTGTCTGCACGGCGAAGGATTACTCGACCGAACTTAAACACATCCAGCAGACCGGGCCGGTGGATGTGCTCATCAAGCCGTTCGACCCCGAGCTGCTGCTGGAGAAACTGAGGCAGTATTTTCATGAAGCCGCGACGACGAAGGGGATCACGCACCGTGATCACCTGCCTGTGTCTGCGGAGCAGTATGCGCCGGTGCTGGACACCAAGCGTCCGCATGTGAAGCTCTGGGGCACGCGGGGTTCGATCCCTGTGTGCGGAGCGCGCTATGCGCAGCATGGGGGCAACACCACGTGCTTTGAATACAACACCGGGAAGGAGCGCATCCTGTTTGATGCGGGCTCCGGACTGCGGGATGCAGGGCAGTCGTTCCTGGCTGGCGGGCCGTGTCACATCCACCTGTTCATCACGCACACGCACTGGGATCACATCCAAGGTTTCCCCTTTTTCACGCCGATCTACGTGCCGGGCTTTGAAATCACGGTTTACGGCGAGCGCGGTTTTGGCAAAAACATCGAGTCACTCCTCTGCGGCCAGATGGACCGTGATTATTTCCCGATTCAGCGGGAAGATCTGCGGGCTAAAATCAACTTCGTGTTTCTCGACGATGCACCGGTGAAAATCGGCGACGTGACAGTGACGCGTGAATTCACGCAGCATCCCGGGGCGACGGTGGGATTCAAAGTGACGCATGACGGCTGGAGCGTGGCGTTTGTGCCCGACAATGAATTTCTTCAGGGCTACACGGGTTCCCCCGTCCTGCTGACGCGCGATTCAAACCTCGTGGTGCCCTATGAGCCGATGCTGGCCTTCCTCGACGGAGTGGATTTGCTGGTGCATGAGGCGCAGTATTTGCCTACGGACTACCCGAAACGGATCGGATGGGGGCATTCCAATCTGGCCACGGCCTGTGCGCTGACCAAGCTGGTGGGTGCTAAAAAGTGGATCGTGGTGCATCACGACCCGGACCACGATGATGCTGCGCTGCAGGCCAAGCTTAATTTGACGCGCCAGATTTTGAAGGAAGTCGGGCATCCGATCCATCTGGTGCACGGCTACGATGGCATGGCGGAGTACCGCTGATTCAAATACCGGGCTCGAAAGCAGCGAGCAGGGCCTCGCCGAGCAGGGCGCATTCCTTTTTCAACTGATCAAGCATGAGCTGAGCGCCCTTCAAATCTCCGGCGTGGGCGTATTCGCAGAGTTCGGAGGAGATTGTGAGCGCCTTTTTGGCGGAATAAACGCCAAGCATGCCCTTGAGCGAGTGTGCGGCCTCATAGGCTTGAGTGGCTTTGCCTGCTGCGAGCGCTTTCTCAGCTTTGCGCAGGTATTTTTGCGCATCTTCAGAGAAGATGGACACGAGCTTGCGCATGAGTTTTTCATCGCCGGTGGATTCACGAAACTCGGCAAGGTCGAAGGGAGGTGTCTCGATCTGCGGGCGGGGTGCGGGTGCAGGAGATGCCGGGGCTGGCTGGGGTGTGGCCGACCGTGGAGCGAACTGCTCCACGATCTGGAACAACTCAGCTGAGCGCAGGGGTTTGGCGATGTAATCATCCATGCCTGCCGCGAGGCAGCGCTCGCGGTCGCCTTTCATGGCATTGGCCGTCATGGCGATGATGGGGACATGCCTGCCGGTGGCCTTTTCGGCCTGACGAATTTTGGCGGTGGCTTCGTAGCCATTGATGCCGGGCATGTGAACATCCATCAAGATGGCGTCGAAGGCCTCCTTTTCACAGCGGTCAATGGCCTCCCTGCCGTTGGAAGCGAGGGTGACGACGTGGCCGCGTTTCTCCAGCATGCGTGCCCCGACGAGCTGGCTGACGTGGCCGTCCTCGGCGATGAGCACCTTCATGGAAGCATGAGCGGTGACCACAGGTTTGAAGCGTGGGGACTTGGGCTTGATCGAAATGCCGCTGGTGCGGCCAAAGGAAGCGGTGAAGTGGAAGGTGCTGCCGGTGCCGGGCTGGCTCTCCACCCAGATGCGGCCGTGCATGAGTGCAACGAGATCATGGCAGATGGCGAGGCCGAGGCCGGTGCCGCCGTAGCGCCGGGAGGTGGACTGCTCCGCCTGGGTGAAGGCCTCAAAGATGCTTTCCCGCATGTCTGCGGCGATGCCGATGCCGGTGTCATTGATCTTGAAATGCAGAGTGACCATGTCGGCAGTCTGAGATTCCAAGCTGACCTCGATGGTGACGCCGCCCTTGTGGGTGAACTTGATGGCATTGCCGATAAGATTGACCAGGATCTGCCGGAGGCGGCCGTCATCGCCAATCAGACGCAGGGGGACATCCGGGCTGATGTGATGGAGGAACACCAGCCGCTTTTGAAACGCGCGGATGCCCATGGCCTGCGAGATCTCGGTGACGACTTCGTTCAGATCAAACTCGTGCGCGTCCAGCTCCATGCGGCCGGCCTCGATTTTGGAGAAGTCGAGGATGTCGTTGAGAAGCTCCAGCAGGGAGTCTGCGGAAAGCTTGAGCATTTCCAGGTATTCGCGCTGGGTTTCGTTGAGGTCCGTGCCGAGCAGCAGTTCGCTCATGCCGATGACGCCATTCATCGGGGTGCGGATTTCATGGCTCATGTTCGCCAGGAAGGCGCTTTTGGCGCTGTTGGCGGACTCGGCGGCCCGGCGGGCCTGACGCAGCTCTTCCTCGTCATGCTTGCGCTCGGTCACATCCGTGTGTGATCCGGCCATGCGGTAGGGCGTGCCATTTTCATCACGCAAGGCGCGGCCGCGGGCGAGGATCCAGCGCCAGCTGCCGTCCTTGTGGCGGAAGCGGAACTCCACGGAGTAACGCGGAATGCGGCCTGCCAGGTAATCATTCAGGGTGGCCATCACGCGGTCGTGATCTTCGGGATGCAGATGAGATTCGAAGGTGGCGAAGACGTTTGCGAGCTCATCGTCTTCATAGCCGATCATGCTTTTCCACGGCGGGGAGAAAAACACTTTGCCGGTGCGGATGTCCCAGTCCCAGATGCCGTCATTGGTGCCACGCACGGCCAGAGCAAAGCGCTCTTCGCTTTCCGCCATTTCGCGCACCGCCTCTGCGGGGGCATCGGGCAGGCGCAGGCGGCAGGCATGCAGCATGCCTGCCAGTTCGCGAATACGCTGCTTCAACTCCGGCACGGAGTCGCCAGCGGCATGCACTTGGGTCTCTGACATGGGGGGTGGAAATGTCCTCTGCGCGGTTGGGGAGCGGACGCGGTGGGATGAATAGACACAATTTGCCACAAACAAACTCAAAAGGTGGCTTCAGAATCGCAAAGTATGACCCGCCGGGGCTGCGAAATAGTTCCAAATGCATCTGATTGCGTGTTTGGACATGCTGGTGACGTTCATGAATCCGCATGAACCGCCGCCATCTTCTCGTCTCCCTGCCTGCTGTTTTCGCTGCTTCCAGCTTTGCTGCTGCGGCTGATTCCAAACTTCGCGTTGCCGTCATTGGTCATACGGGGCGTGGTAACTATGGCCACGGACTCGATACGATGTGGCTCAAAATTCCCGCCGTCGAGATCGTGGCTGTGGCGGATGCGGACGACAAGGGGCTCAAGGGTGAGCTGAAGAAGCTGGCTGTGAGCAAGGGCTTTGCCGACTACCGCGCCATGCTCAGCGAGGTGAAGCCGGATATCGTCGCCATCGGTCCGCGCCACATTGACCAGCATCGGGACATGCTGCTGGCGGCGATCCAGGCGGGGGCGCGTGGCATCTACATTGAAAAACCCTTTTGCCGCAGTCTGGCGGAAGCGGACGAAATCATCGCCGCTGCGGAGAAGGCGGGGACGAAGATCGCCATCGCGCATCGCAACCGGTACCATCCGGTGCTGCCGGTGATTGCGAAACTGATCCAGGAGGGTGTGATCGGCCGGGTGCTGGAAATGCGGGGGCGGGGCAAGGAGGATACGCGTGGTGGCTCGCTGGATCTCTGGGTGCTGGGCACGCATCTTTTCAACCTTGGCACCTACTTCGGCGGAGCCCCGCAGGCATGCAGCGCCACCGTGCTGAAGGATGGCAAGCCGATCACGAAGGCGGATGTGAAGGAGGGGGATGAAGGCATCGGTGCGCTCGCGGGCAACGAGGTGCATGCGAGGTTTGAGCTGGCGAATGGCATTCCCATGTTCTTTGACTCGGTGCAAAGTGCCGGCACGAAAGAGGCGGGCTTTGGCCTGCAGATCATCGGGACGAAGGGCATCATCGATTTCCGCATCGACAAGGAGCCGGTGGCCCACATCTGCCTCGGCAGTCCGTTCAATCCCGCCGTCAAAGAGCCGCGCCAGTGGCAGCCCATCACCACGGGTGGGGTTAACAAGCCCGAACCTATCGCCAATCTTGGGGCTCAGGTGGCCAGCCATGAAACCGCGGGGCTGGATCTGATCGCCGCGATCCGAGACAATCGTGCACCGCTGATCGATGCGAAGCAGGGACGTGAGACGATTGAGATGGTGAGCGCCATCTTTGAATCGCAGCGGCTGAATGGTCAGCGGGTGACGTTTCCGCTGAAGACTCGCGTCAATCCGCTCACGCTGCTATGAAAACGCCGCCTGCACCAGCGTTGCTCATTCAAAACGGCACGCTCATCCTGCCGGACAGGTTGATCGAGGATGGAGCCGTGCTGTGTGAACGCGGCAGGATCAAGGCCGTGGGCAAGGGCATCGCTGCGCCTAAGAACGCGGTCGTGATGGATGCCAATCGTGGCTACATCAGCCCGGGGTTCATCGACATTCATGTGCATGGCGGTGCAGGGGCTGATTTCATGGACGGCACCGTTCCTGCAGTGCGCACGGCCCTGAAGGTGCATGCGCGGCATGGCACCACGTCGATCTTTCCCACGACCACGACGGGGGCGCCGGTGCAGATCATGGCCATGCTGGGAGCGTGCCGAGAGGCGCAGCGAAGCTGGGAGCCGGGGCATGGATCACGCATTGCCGGGGTGCATTTGTATGGTCCATATTTTGCGCCGGACAAGGTGGGGTGCCACTCACGTGAAGGGCGGCGTGCGCCGGATGCGGAGGAGTATGCGCGGTGGTTTCGGGATGATCTGGTGCGGATCGCCACGTGTGCGGCGGAGCTTCCGGGTGCGGAGGCGTTTTACCAGATGGCGCGCAAGAAGCGCTGCCTGATCACCTGCGGGCATTCGAATGCCAACTGGGCGGAGATGGCGAAGGCCTTCAAGGCGGGGATGCGGCATGTGGATCATTTTTGGTGTGCGATGAGCTCGGTGGCCTCCCTGCGCACCCGATTTGGCACGCCGATGCAGGCGAGCATGGAGCAGTTCGTCCTCGCCACGGCGGAAATGAGCACGGAGGTCATTGCTGACGGCATGCACCTGGCGCCGGAGCTGCTGGATTTCGCCTTCCGCATGAAAGGCGCGCAGCGGCTGTGCCTGGTGACTGACTGCAACCGTGCCATGGACATGCCGCCGGGGCGCTACCGGTTTGGATCGGAGGATGACGGCTCGTTTTTTGAGAGCGATGGCCGGGTGGGATTCGTGCCGGGAGAGGGGCTGGCGAGTTCCGTGATGGGGCTGGACCATATGGTGAGGCATATGAAGAAGAGCACCTCGGCCTCGCTGCCGGATGCGGTGCGCATGGCGAGCCTGACGCCGGCGGAGCGGACCGGGATGGGTAAAACGTGTGGAAGTCTGGAGAAGGGGAAGCTGGCGGATGTGCTGGTGCTCAACCGGAGGCTGGAAGTTCAACGGACGTTCATTGGCGGTGTCGAAGTGGGGCATGAATAACCTCTTTCGCCGCGGCATCCTTTTTTTGGCCTGTGTCCTGGCATGCAGGGCGCAAACTGTTGCGCCGAACTTTGCTGAGCGGCTGGTGAAGGCGGCTCTGGAGCGCGTGCAGCACACGGTGCGCTATGAGCCTGCCTATGTGGTGCTGGACTATCCGAATGGCGATGTGCCTGCCGACACGGGTGTGTGCACGGATGAAGTCATCCGCAGCTACCGGGTGCTGGGGATCGATCTGCAAAAGCTGGTGCATGAGGACATGAAGCGCGCGTTTGGTGCGTATCCGAAGACTTGGGGGCTGAGCTCAACGGACAAAAACATTGATCACCGCCGTGTGCCGAACTTGCAGACCTTCTTCAAGAGGCGTGGGGCGGCCCTGCCGGTGACGCAGAAGGCGGATGATTATCTGCCGGGGGATCTGATCACCTGCACGGTTGCGGGCAGGCTGCCGCACATTGCGATTGTGGTGCCAGCGGCGGATGGGAGTGCGACGCCCTGGATCGTGCACAACATCGGACAGGGACCCAAGCATGAGAGCCGGCTGTTTGAGTTTCCGATCACCGGGCACTACCGGTTTCACCCACGCTGAACGGATTCAGCAGTGCGCACCGCCTCAAGCGTGAGCTGCCACTGCTCCGTGCCACGAAACCAGCCGCGCTGGATACGCATGGCGACATCCCACGGGGCGGGAGGGAGATTGCCGATGGGTGCATTGAACCAGCGTGCCTCCATGGAGGCACCTTCCTGGGTGAGGATGATGCGCAGGTGCTTTTCCTTCATCGTGCGACCTGGAAGCTTGGGTTTCACATTGCGGCAGAGAAACAACGGCTCGGGGTTTTTTTGGCCGAAGGGCTCGAGGAGCTTGTAGCTTTCGAAGAAGCTCAGCGAGAGGTCGCGCAGCTTGACCTCGGCGTCGAGTTCCAGCAGGGCGGTCATGGCTTCCTTGCTCAGGGCGTCGCGTGCGGCCACCTGAAACGCCGCACGGAAGGAGTCGATCTTGTCTTCGTGGACGGAAATGCCGGCAGCCATCGCGTGGCCACCACCACCAAGCAGGTGGTCGCGGCAGATGTCGATGGCTTCGACGAGCGAAAAGCCCGGTATGCTGCGTCCGCTGCCTTTGCCGATGCCATCTTCGTTGATGGACACGAGGATCGTGGGGCGGTGGCACAGCCGCGAGATGCGCGAGGCCACAATGCCGATCACTCCCGGATGCCATTTGCGGGAGGCCAGCACGATGGCGGAAACCTTGTCGATTTCGCCGATGTTGGCGAGCATGGCCTCGGCTTCGAGGTGCACCTGCTGCTCCACGTTTTGACGGTCCTTGTTGTGGGCTTCGAGCAGTTCAGCCAGTGCGGCGCCTTTGGTGGCGTCTGTCGCGAGGAGCAACTGCAGGGCGGTGGCGGCGGTGTCGAGCCGGCCCGCTGCATTCAAGCGGGGGCCGAGGCGGAAGCCGACGTGATGGGTCTGCACGAGGCCTTCCACACCGGCGATCTGCTTCAAGGCTTTCAGGCCATGGCGGGTCGTCTGTGCCAGTGCTTCGAGACCGCGCCGCACCAGCAGGCGGTTTTCATCAATGAGCGGGACGAGATCTGCCACGGTGCCGAGTGCCACGAGATCGAGCGTTTCCTTCAGATCGTAGCTTGCGATCATGCGCGTCTTCAGCAGGGCGTGCGAGACTTTGAACACAAGACCGGCGGTGCAGAAGTAGTGGTAGTCTTTGCCGAGCTTTGGATTCACCAGCGCGAGGCAGTCTGGGCGACCCTGCGGGGAGAGTTCGTGGTGGTCGATGATGACGCAGTCCACGCCGTCTGCGCGCAGTTTGGCGACTTCTTTCAAGGAGGTGGTGCCGCAATCGAGCGCGATGAACAGGTCCGGTTTGCCAAACTGTTCGTAGCATTTGGCGATGCCATCGAGACTCAGACCGTAGCCTTCCTCCATGCGCGTGGGGAGGAAGAGATGCGTTTCGAGGCCATAGGCCTTCAAGATGAGATGCATCAGTGCCATCGACGTGACGCCATCCACATCGTAGTCACCATAAAGCACGACGCTTTGTTTTTCATCGACCGCGCGCAGAATGCGAGCGACGGCGGGAATCATTTCAGGCAGAACGGTGGGATCGCCGAGGGTGGCGAGCTTTGGCACGAGGAAGTCGCGCGCGAGTTCCACGGAGGTGAGGCCGCGCTGCACGAGAAGCTGCGCCATGAGCGGAGACAGCCCCATGTCTGCCGCCAGCTCGGCAGCGCCCTCCACGGCGGGCTTCAGCAGCCAGCGTGGCGGACGTATCGAAATGGGAGCAGGTTCAGACATGTGGAATATTTGCGAGATGAATACATCTCTGTATGGAACACGCGTGAAGCGTAGTCAAAGCCTGCTTCCCTAACGCATGTCGCAGAATCAATTTGCATCTCAATCAGGCCGCTTGTGGCTTTGCACGATGGGTTTGTTCCTCATCGTGGCAGGATCGTTCTTTGCGTGGCGGATGTGGTTGTCATATGAGAAGGCGCAGATCACGCGGCAGTGGTCGCAGGTTCCATGCCGTATCCTCTCCTCCCGCATCGTGAGCGAGAGGCCGACGCCGCACTCAGATCCCGCGCACCGGGTGGAGGTGCGCTACGAATATGAGGTGAAGGGTGTGAAACACAGCAGCATGCGCATTCGTCAGGTGGAGGCCGCGCCGACGCTGCATTTCGATGATGCGGTGCAGAAGCAGCAGCAGTACCCGACGGGATCGAGTCAGACATGCTTTGTGAATCCGGCGGCTCCGGATGAGGCCGTGCTGCAGCATGGCTCGCGTGCAGCGCTCTATTCCATCTGGTTTCCGCTGCTGTTTGTGCTGGGGGGCTGTGGCATGCTGCGGGGGGCACTGAAGAGGGCCGGGCAGTAGAGGGACATGAAGGGAGCTTGTGTGAAGGCCTTGGGCGTGCGCGGACACAGTCTCCTGCAGCGGAGTGGCGGACGGACGCTGCTGGAGAAGACGGCGTGTGAAGAAGGCGCTGGGTTGGCTTCCCGGAAGGATGCGGCTGTACCAGGGTAGCCTCGCTGATGCTCGGCAACCCTTCGCTATGATACGGAAGGCCGTTGGCCTTCAAGACGAGGTGGTCAGTCTATTGCGAACGTCTCAACAATGTCACAGAGCTTTACGGCGCACGGTATGAGGCCTGCATGAGCTTTTCCAGTTCAGCGACGATCTCGGGCTTCTCCGCAGCGAGATTCTTTTCTTCGCCGATGTCTGTTTCAAGATTGTAGAGGAGTTTTTCGAGGGGTTTGGATTTGGCCTTGGCTTTGGCGTTTTTGGGTGCAGCGCCAGTGTTGAGGTAGATCAGTTTCCAGGGCCACTTCAGCACGGCGAGTTTGCCGCCCTGTTCATCGAAAGCCCAGTAGAGGTGCGAGTGCTGCTGCTGGCCTGGTTTGCCGAGGAGGGTGGGCGCGAAGGAAATGCCGTCGGTTTCGGCGGTGACTTTCGCACCGCTGAGTTCTGCCACGGTGGGCAGGAGATCCTGGAAGCCGCTGACATGCTCGCTCACTGCGCCTGCTTTGACCTTGCCGGGCCACCAGGCGATGAAGGGCTCGCGGATGCCGCCGTCGGTCATGTCGCGTTTGATGCCTTTGAAGTCGCCGTTGCTGTTGAAGAAGTCGCTTTGATGGCCGCCTTCCTGATGGGGGCCGTTGTCGCTGGAGAACATGACGAGGGTGTTCTCTGCGAGGCCGAGTTCTTTGAGCCGTGATAACACTTTGCCGACCTCGTTGTCGAGGAAGCGGATGAACTGGGCGAAGCCTTTCTCGGCATCGGGCCAGTCTTTGTCTTTGAATTCGCCGTAGTCGGGGGATTCCATGCCATGACCCAAGGGCGAGTTCTTGCCAGCTTCGTTGTTGGCGTGGGGGATGTTGAAGGCGTAGTAGAGGAAGAAGGGTTCCTTGGCCTTGGCGCGCTCGCCGAGGTAGCGCTGGACGTCGTCGGCGAGGAGCTGTGGGACCCAAGACTTGCGGCCGTCCAGCGGGGCCACACCGGTGCCGACGAGATCGCTGTCGGAATAATCATGCGCATCCTTGAATGAGCCGGGGATGACGGTGTTCGGGAGGTCCACGATCTTGCCGTTTCGAACGAGGGCCTTGGTGTAGAAGTTGTGCGCGTGGCTGGTGCCGACGTAGCCGAAGGATTCATCGAAACCTTTTCGCTGGGGATCGTCCAGCGGGAGCGGCTTGCCGAGGCCGTATTTGCCGATGCAGGCGGTGTGATAGCCGGCGGACTTCAGCACCTTGGGCAGGGTGAGGTCTTCGTCTGGGATGTGACCTTCGCCATTGCCGCGCACGCGGCAGTGGCCGGTGTGAAGGCCGGTCATCAGCACGCAGCGGGATGGCGCGCAGACGGTGCAGCCCGCGTACATGCGGGTGAACTTCATGCCCTCGGAGGCCATTTTGTCGAGGTGCGGCGTGGTGAGGGTTTTTTGACCGAAGCAGCCGGCGTCGCCGTAGCCCATGTCATCGGCCAGGATGAAGATGATGTTCGGCTTGTCCGCCGCGCGTGCGAAGGTGCCGAGGAGAAGCAAGGTGAGGATGAAAAGCGACTTCATGAGTCCCATCAAACGCAGGAACTCGCGGGTTGCTTCAGGAAAAGAGGCTCTCTAGCGTGGATGAATCTGCATGCCGCCTGATCTGCTCATTGTCCGCACGTTCATCGTGCAGTTTTTCGTCCTGCGGGATGGGGAGGGACTTTATCTCATCGACACTGGCTTTATCGGTGGGCGGCAGGCATTGCATGCGGCCTTGGTGGCGCGTGGTTGGGAGACGCTGCCGATTCGTGGCATCCTGCTCACTCATGGGCATCTGGATCATGTGAGGAATGCTCCTGCTCTGGCTGCACAGCATGCTGCGTGGATTGCGGGACCTGAGCGCGATCTGGAACATTATGAGGGGCGTGCGCGCTACACCGGGCTCGGGCGTGCCGCTGGTGTGGCTGAATGGGCGGGGCGTCGGCTGCTGCTTCAGCCTTCGTTTAAACCGGATCGTTTGCTCAAGGATGGTGATGAACTTTCAATCTGGGGCGGTCTTCGTGTGGTGGCGCTGCCCGGGCATACGCATGGACACTGCGGCTACTACTCCGCCAAGCACAGGCTGCTTTTCAGCGGGGATTTGTTTGCCACCTTTGGTTTCGGACCGCAGATCGCTCCCGTTTATCTCAATCAAGACAATGTGGAGGCACGTCGCAGCATTCATCGTGCGTTGGAGCTGCCGCTTGATGGTGTCCTTCCGTGTCATGCCGATGGGGCACCGCCGGAGAGGCAGTTGGAATACTTGCGGAAGCTGGCGCAGGGATGTTGAATCGTGCCACCCATGAACCAGATCCTTGTCCTCTATGATTCCCGCAGCGGCAATGTCGCCAAGATGGCTGCGCTGGTGGCGGAAGGAGTGCAGCAGGTGCCGGAGACTGAGGTGCGGGTGCGGCATGTGGATGAGGCGACGGCGGAAGATGTGGTGTGGTGTGATGGGCTGGCCGTGGGGAGTCCTACGAACATGGGCATTCTGTCGTGGAAGATGAAGCGCTTCTGGGATGAGACGATGGCGGACAAATGGCTGGAGGTGGATGGGAAGATCGCGTGTGCTTTCAGCAGTGCGGGTGGCTGGGGCGGCGGGATGGAGCTTGCGTGTCAGTCCATTCTCACGGTGCTGATGAATTTTGGATTTCTGGTCTTCGGCGTCACCGATTACTCGGGCAAGAAGATGACGCTGCATTATGGGGCGGTGGCGTCCAAGGCACCGCGTGAGGAGGAGACGAAGGAGGCTTGTCGCATTCTGGGGCGTCGGCTGGCCGAATGGACGGCGCTGTATGTGCATGGGCGCAAGGATCAGAATCCGCTGACGAAGGCGGTGAAGCGGTTGTGTCCGAGTGATTTTGTGGAAGATAAGACGCAACCGTCATGACACCGACACTCTGCATTCTTGGTGGCTGCAATGGGGCAGGTAAAACAACGCTGGCGCGGGAGCTTCTGCCGCGGCTTGGCCTGATGCGGTTTCTCAATGCGGATGAGATCGCTCGGGGGCTTTCGCCGCTGGATCCGAGCCTCACGGCATTTAAGGCAGGGCGGCTGTTGATTGAAGAAGCGCGCGGCTTGATCGCGGCCAAGGCGAGCTTCGCCATTGAGTCCACGCTCAGCGGGAAAACGTATGTGGCCATGATTCGTGAGGCCAAGGCACAGGGTTACCGTTTTCTGCTGCATTACATCCGCATTGGTTCAGGGGATCAGGCTGTCGGGCGTGTAGGCCTACGCGTGAAACTTGGCGGTCATGATGTGCCGGAGGATGACATTCGCCGTCGTTTTGAGAGGAGTCGCAAGCATTTCATCGAGGACTACGTGCCACTTGCCGATGAGTGGGGTTTGTGGGACAATCAGTCACCGCCTGCCGTGCAGATTGCCGACAGCGCGACTCATTCACTCGAAGAACTCCAAATCATGCTTGCCTCCAACAGCCTTCAGGAGACTCCTCCGCGCGAAATGTCGGAGATGTCGAAAATTGTGCTCGAAGCCAGCCGCGTGGCCACGGAGAAGATGCTCGATTATTACAAGCGCATGGGCATCAAAGTGACACCGCAGATGACGCTGGTGCCGGAGAAGCCGAAGCGGGCGCGGAGGAAGTAAGCGGCATTATTTCGTAGCGCCACTTCGACAAACTCAGGAATAGCCGCCTTGTTCAGTTATGTCTCCTCTGATGGCTCTCATCGCGCTTGGCGTCCTGCTCGGAACTGTTGTCTTCATCATTGCGTTGATCGCCAAGAAGCGGGGCCTTGCGATGCTTGCACTGCCATGTCCGTTGCTCATCTTGCTATGGCTAGTGTTGGCGAGCACGCCTCCAGACGCGGAAGTAGAATGCGAACGACTTTTTGGTGAAGAAGTGCGACTAAATGCGAAGGAACTTCAAAGCTTGAAGCCTCTCGGCATGGACGGTTTTCTTCTGACTTTCCACATTTCATCGAAGGACTTTTATAAGCTCATCAAGCCGGAGTTTTCCATGGAGTTGCTTGGTGGAATCAGCTTCTTCGGCCGGGAATCACGGCCAGAAGGCTGGCCGAAGGTGCTTGAGACCATGGACGAATGCCTGCGACGCGAAGTCGGCGAAGATAACCTGCTTCTCTATTATGACGATGCCAAACAGACAGTTTATGCCTCGTTCCGATATTGGGGGTGGTAACAGTGAGTATCGTCGGGATCGCGGTCATTGGTCCGCATCGGTCGTTTGGGGCGCCTGAGTGCTTGCCAAACAATGCCCGCCAATATCAGGATGCTGGCGGGCAGGGAGGTATCTTCGTTGTTTGAGGTGTTGGCGGAGTGCTGCGGAATAAATTCCGCGCCCCGTTTACTTCTTCTCAAACACCGGCTTCCCACCCTTCATTTCGGCAGTGATGTGATCGCCGTCTTTGAAGCCGCCTTCGAGGACGGCGAGGCTGAGGGGATCGAGGAGGTGTTTTTGGATGGCGCGTTTGAGGGGGCGCGCGCCGAAGACGGGATCGAAGCCGGCGTCGGCGAGGTAGCGGGTGGTATCGTCGGTGACGGTGAGGTGGATGTTCTGCTTGGCGAGGCGATCGATGACGCGCTGGAGCTGGATCTTGACGATCTGATCGAGCTGGGCGGCGTCGAGGCGGTCGAAGATGACGATCTCGTCGATGCGGTTGAGGAACTCGGGGCGGAAGAACTGCTTGAGGCTGTCGCGCACGAGGGCATCGCGCTGCTCAGGATTGCTGACGTCCTGGATGGCGCTGCTGCCGATGTTGCTGGTCATGATGAGGACCGTGTTTTTGAAATCGACCGTGCGGCCCTGGCCGTCGGTGATGCGACCGTCGTCGAGGACCTGCAGCAGCACGTTGAAAACATCGGGGTGGGCTTTTTCGACTTCATCGAAGAGCACGACGCTGTAGGGGCGGCGGCGGACGGTTTCGCTGAGCTGGCCGCCTTCTTCGTAACCGACGTAGCCGGGAGGCGCGCCGATGAGGCGGCTGACGCTGTGCTTCTCCATGTATTCGCTCATGTCGATGCGGGTCATGGCGGTGTCGTCGTCGAAGAGGAATTCGGCGAGGGCTTTGCAGAGCTCGGTCTTGCCGACGCCGGTGGGGCCGAGGAAGAGGAAGCTGCCGATGGGGCGGTTCTCATCCTGAATGCCGGCACGCGCACGGCGCACGGCATTGCTGACGGCGGTGATGGCGTCCTTCTGGCCGATGACGCGCTGGCTGAGGCGCTCCTCCATTTTCACGAGCTTGGAGCGCTCGCCTTCCTGCAGGCGTGAGACGGGGATGCCGGTCCAGTTGGCGACGACGCGGGCGATATCGTCCTCCGTGACTTCTTCGCGCAGCAAGGAATGAGCGGCGCGCGGCTGGGAGGCTTCGACGGGCGCGGCGCTGAGCTTCTTTTCGAGATCAGGGATGAGGCCGTACTGAATCTCACCGGCACGGCCGAAGTCGCCACGGCGCTGGGCTTGTTCGAGCTCGGTGCGCAGGCGGTCGATCTCCTCCTTCACCTTGCGTCCGGCATCGACGGATTCCTTCTCCTTCATCCACTGGGCTTTGAGGGCGGATGAGCTTTCTTTGAGATCGGCGATCTCCTTGTCGAGTTTTTCGAGGCGGGCTTTGGAAGCGGCGTCTTTTTCTTTTTTCAGTGCCTGGCGCTCCATCTCTCCCTGCATGACCTGACGTTCGATGACGTCGATCTCGGTGGGCATGGAGTCGAGTTCGATCTTGATGCGGCTGGCGGCTTCGTCCACGAGGTCGATGGCTTTGTCCGGCAGGAAGCGATCAGTGATGTAGCGATTGCTCAGCGTGGCGGCGGCGATGATGGCACCGTCTTGAATGCGCACGCCGTGATGGACTTCATAGCGCTCCTTCAAACCGCGCAGGATGGCGATGGTGTCTTCCACACTGGGTTCGCCGACTTTCACGGGCTGGAAGCGGCGCTCCAGTGCGGGGTCTTTTTCGATGTACTTGCGGTATTCGTCGAGGGTGGTCGCGCCGATGCAGCGCAGTTCACCACGGGCGAGCTGGGGCTTGAGCAGATTGCCCGCATCCATGGCACCTTCGCCTTTGCCTGCGCCGACGATGGTGTGAAGCTCGTCGATGAAGAGAATGATTTCACCTTCGCTGGAAGTGACTTCTTTGAGGAAGGCTTTGAGGCGCTCTTCGAACTCGCCACGGAACTTGGCTCCGGCCATCATGCCACCGAGGTCCATGCTGATGAGTCGTTTGCCCTTGAGGGAATCGGGGACGTCACCCGCGACGATGCGGCGTGCGAGGCCTTCGGCGATGGCGGTCTTGCCCACGCCGGGCTCGCCGATGAGCACGGGGTTGTTCTTGGTGCGGCGGCTGAGCACCTGCATGACGCGGCGGATTTCTTCATCGCGACCGATGACGGGATCGATCTTGCCCTGCTTGGCGCGGGCGGTGAGATCGGTGCCGTATTTTTCGAGCGTCTGATATTTGCCTTCGGGGTCCTGATCCACGACGCGCTGGCTGCCGCGCACGGCGGTGAGGGCTTTGGAAACGGTGTCGTAGGTGAGGCCAGCCTGCTTGAGGGGATCGGACAGTTCGGTCTTGGTTTTGAAGAGGGCGAGGATGACGTGCTCGACGCTGAGGTATTCGTCCTTGAGCTTTTTCTGCTCGTCCTCGGCCTTGGTCATGAGCTCGCGCATCTCATTGGAGAGATGCAGGCCGCTGGTGCCGCCACTGACTTTGGGCTGGCGAGCGAGCAGGGCTTCGACCGCAGGTTTCAGGCCTTGCGCCGCCGCCGGATTCACCGCCGCCTTTTCAAACAGGGGCGTGGCGATGCCTCCCTCCTGCTCAAGCAGGGCGAGGATGAGGTGGGAGGGCTTCAACTCCTGATGTCCATGACGCGTGGCGATGGACTGTGAGGCATTGAAGGCTTCCTGCAGCTTAACGGTGAATTTTTCGGGTGACATGGTTGGTTGGGAGAAGGGTTGTTTCTCTGACTCTCTTGCTGGAAGCATGCCACAGCCCTGGCATGGGCTGCTACGCCTGATTTGTCTAGGTTAGGGCCTGTTTTTGTCGTTTGCCTAGGTGTTTGACCGGTGCAACACTGGCACACTGAAAGGCCGAAGTGGCACAGATGTGCAGCCCAGTTTGGCTGCTTATTTGTCCCGCCCTGGCATCTCTGTGCTCGCGCCGCTGCCGATGGTTTCGTCCTCGTTCATCTGCAGGTCATAGCCTGCCACTTCCACTTCGCCATGGCGCACTTTCTTTTTGGACATGGCGACGGAGATCCACTGGAATTCGGCATTGTTGTCGAGCAGCACCTTGAGAACCATGGTGAGAGGCACGGCAAGAAACATGCCCAGCGGGCCCCAGAGCCAGCCCCAGAAGATGACGGAGAGAATGACCACGAGCGGCGAGATGCCGAAGCGATTGCCGAGCATGGTGGGCTGCACGAAGTTATCGAGGAAGAAATTGATGCCGCCGTAGCCGATGGCGACGAAAATGGCCGTGCCGGGGCCATGCTGCACCAGCGCCTCGACGATGGCGGGAAGGGAGGCTGCCGTGCTGCCCACGGCGGGGATGTAATTAAACAAGAACGCCACCAGCGCCCAGAGCAGCGGGTAGTGGAGGTCGAAGAACCAGCACCAGAAGCCTGCGAGCAGGCCGGTGAGCGCGCTGATGAGTGTTTTGACGCCGAGGTACTTCTGGATGTCGTCCGCGCTGCGCATGAGGCCGGTGAGATCCGGACCGCCGGAGAGATGCACGGCTTGCAGACGGCTCTGGGTGCCACGGGCTTCCATGAGGATGAACATCATGACGATGATGATCATGATCAGGCTGGCGAGGAAGGTGGCCAGGGTGCCGAAGGTGGTGCCCAGCAGTCCGGGGAGACTTCCCATCACATCCTGCTTGGTGGCGTAGCCGATGAGGGTGTTCCAGTCGAAGACGCCGCCCAGCATTGACTTGGCGTCAGCCACGCCCTTGAGCTCGAGCCAGGCGCCGAGGTCATTGGAATACTTTTCCAGGCCGCGCAGGTAATGCGGCAGATCTCTCCAGAAGCTGATGAGCAAGCGCACACCTACCGTGACCATGCCCGCAAGGACGCCCAGATTCATGAGCATGGTGATGCCCAGTGCGAGGCCTGCGGGAACTTTGTGCCGGCGGAGCCAGCGCACCATCGGGTAGCTGAGCACCGCGAGGAAGAAGGCATAAACAATGGGCACCAGCACATTGGCGGCGACCTTCAGGCCGGTCAGCACGACAAAGAGACACGCCAGTGTCACAACCGCCTGCGAGCCTTTGCGACCCCAATCCACAGTCTGATCATGCTCTTGAAACAACGACATGACCTGCCATGCCGCAAAATACCTGCTGGCTCAAGATTTTTCCATGAAGTATAAGGCAATCCATGATCTCCACGCTTCACCGATTCTTATCTCTCAAGCGAATTTCCGTCTTTGGGGACGACCGCAGGCGCAGCGGCCCGGGCATCAACCCGCGCATCATCCTGGGGCTGCTGATCATCGTTGGTTCATTGCTTTACCACTGGATCGCCACCACCTCTTATCAAAATGAGTTCACCGGTAGGAAGCAAGCACTCGCGATGGCCACGCCGCAGGAGGAGATCGCTCTGGGGCTGCAATCGGCGCCGCAGATGATCCGGGAAAGCGGCGGGCTCTCGCGTGATGCCAACGGGCGGGCGCTGGTGGACCGGGTCGGTGCGCGCTTGATCGCCTCCACGGCGGCGAGGGAGACGTCGTATCAGTTTAAGTTTCATCTGCTGGCCGACACCGAAACGGTGAACGCATTCGCCCTGCCCGGCGGGCAGATTTTCATCACCGAGGCGCTGTTTCGCCGTCTCAAATCGGAAGACCAGCTTGCGGGTGTGCTGGGGCACGAGATGGGACACGTGGTGGGACGGCATTCGAATGAGCAGATGGCAAATTCCCAGCTCTGGAGCGGTCTGGCGCAGGGACTTGGCGTGCTGCTTTCCGACGGGCACAACAACTCGGGGGCGCAGATTGCCAACATGGTGGCGCAATGGCGCGTGATGAAGTTCAGCCGGGATGACGAGTCGGAATCGGACGCGCTCGGCGTGCGGTTTATGATGCAGGCGGGCTACAATCCGGAAGCGCTCATTGGCGTGATGGAAATTCTCGCCCAGGTCAGCGGTGGCGCGAACAAATCAGACTTTATGAGCTCGCATCCGAATCCTGAGAATCGGATGGAGCATATTCGGGAGGCTATCGCGAAGGAGAGGGCGAAACGCTAAACTATGGGGCGATGCCGAGAGGGCGGTTTTCGGTGCCTTTGACTTTTAGGAGGGTGTCGCCCAGTTCCTTGCGGGTGGGTTCGGCGAGCTTTTGCAGGCGTGCCACGATTTCAGGGTGATCTTTTGAGACATCGTGTGTCTCACCGGGATCGTCGTTAAGATTGTAGAGTGACAGGCCGATGTTTTCGACGCGGTAGCCGTGGCGGGAGGCAATGCCGGCGATGCCGCTCTGGGTGATCGCCTTGGGTTTCATCTGGCCAAAGCGTGCTGGTTTGCCGTCGCGGCCTGGCTCGCCATCCACGGTGATGTAGGGGTGGGGGAAATGCAGCTTCCACGGGCCGCTGCGGATGGCCTGCAGTTCATTGCCGCCGTAAAACACCAGCGCTTCATGCGGGGACTTGGCGCCTGGTTTTCCTTCCAGCAGAGGGAGGATGTCTTTGCCATCGATTTTGCGGTCGGAGAGTTTTCCGCCGATCAAGGTGGCGAAGGTGGGCAGCAGGTCGATTTCCATCACAGGCTCATCGCAGACCTGAGCGGCGGGAATGTGGCCGGGCCAGCGGGCGATGAAGGGGCTGCGCACGCCGCCATCGAAGGTGGTGAGCTTGCCTTCGCGCAGGGGTTTGGCGCTGCCGGCGTGATTGCCGTAGCTGAGGAAAGGGCCGTTGTCGGAGAAGAGGAGGACCAGGGTGTTTTGATCGATGCCGCAGCGCTTGAGGGTGTCGAGGATCTGGCCCACGGACTCGTCGATCTCCTGCACCACGTCGCCGTAGAGTCCGGCGCTGGATTTACCGCGAAAGGGTGCGGAGGCAAAGATGGGGACGTGTGGCATCACATGGGGGACGTAGAGGAAGAAGGGCTGTTCTTTGTGACGCTCGATGAAGCTCGTCGCTCTTTCCGTGAAGCGGCGGGTGAACTGGCTTTGATCGGGGTCAGTTTCGATGACCTTCAAGCCGGCGTAGAAGGGCAGGGGCGGCATTTCCTGCGCCAGGGAGGGGTGATACTTGCTGTTGTCGTTGGAGTAGGGAATGCCGAGGAATTCATCGAAGCCGTTGTGCAGCGGATTGAACAGCAGGTCGGTGCCGAGGTGCCATTTGCCGAAGGCGGCGGTGGCGTAGCCGCGTGCTTTGCACATCTCCGGCAGCAGGAATTCGTCGGGGTGGATGCCCTCCTTGCTCGTGTGATTCAAGGCACCCTGCATGCCGACGCGGTTGGCGTAGCAGCCGGTCATGAGCGCCGCGCGTGAGGCGCTGCACACGGCCTGAGCCACGTAGAAGCTGGTGAACTTCATCCCCTCCGATGCCATGCGGTCCATGTGCGGCGTTTTGATCTTCTCCGCGCCAAAGCAGCCGAGATCGGCGTAGCCCAGATCATCGACCAGAATGAGCACCACATTCGGTGGGCGTTGATCGGCGGCGGAAAGAGTGAGGGAGGTGAGGAGAAGGGCAAGCAGCAGACGCATGAGGGCATCGTGGCAAACGCGGGCTGATGTGGCGAGTTTTTTTGCAGCCAAATGCCGCAGTGCTTGCCAGTGCGCGCATTTCCTGACTACTATTCTGCAATGATCTGGCGTGTGGCGGCAGTGTTGGCGGTGATTTTCTGGGCGGTGATGTCCGGACTGCTGGTGCGTGACATCTATTTCCCCGAGGCTTCACGCTTTGCCATCGTGCCTCCGCGCATGGTGATGGATTTGTTTTTGCGGCAGTCGGAGAGCTTCGGTTGCACGCTGCATCTCTACCATCAGCGTGAAAAAATCGGGCATGCGAATCTGCAGGTGAACCGCCGCACCAAGCCGAATCAGGAGACCGTGTATGACCTGATCGCCCATGGGGCCGTGGAGCAGGTGGCACCGGAGGACCAGGTGCGCAGCATCATGGCGAGCTGGAGCCTGGGCTGCACGCTGGCCGATGGCGAGCGCTGGCAAAACCTGGCCATCAAAGCCAGCTTCCCGCAGCGTGATGCGAGCATGCGCCTGACCTGGAGCGAAACAGAACCGGCGCCCGAAGTGCTGGTGAAACAGGGCGAACGTGTTCTGATGAATTCGCAGGATGTGAAGCTGCTCATGGGCATGGGTGCCGGTCAGGACAGTGCGCTGGCCATGCTCTCGCTGCTGGGCGGAGGCATGCCTAAAACGGGCAAGCAGCCGGACAACAAGGACAAGGAGGCCGCGAAACTGCAGGCGCGCGAGGGGATGATGATGCTCGCAGGCAGGCAGCGGAAGTGCTTTGTGCTGACGCTGCCGATCATGGGCATGTACGAGGTCAAAATGATCTTCACCGAAGCTGGTGAGCTTGCGCGCATCGATCTTCCCGACGACTACGTGCTGCTGGAACCCACCATCCACGGACTGCAGGATGCCGTGCACTGATTCGAACCCTTTTGAAGCATGATCGAGATTGAAGACCTCACGATGAACTATGGCGAGCTGCGGGCGCTGGATGGCTTGAATCTCACCATCAAGCCTGGCGAACTGTTCGCCTTTCTGGGGCCGAACGGTGCCGGCAAGACCACCGCGATGAAGCTGCTCACAGGACTGATGAAGCCGGACTCGGGACGTGTGAAGCTGTGCGGCCATGACGTTCAGCTGGAATCCATGCAGGCAAAGTCCTTGCTCGGCTATGTGCCGGACGTGGCGGTGTTTTATGAGAAACTCACGCCGACCGAGTTCATGGAGTTCATCGCGGAGCTGTTTGAGATGTATCAGCCCCATGCAGAGGCGCAGACGGATGTGCTGTTCACCAAATTTGCCCTGCATGAGTACGCAAGGCAGCGTATTGAAAACCTCAGTCATGGCACGAGGCAGCGCCTCGCCATCGCCAGCGCGCTGCTGCATGATCCGAAGGTCTTCGTCATCGACGAACCGATGGTCGGCCTGGACCCCATCCATGCACGTACCGTGAAGCGGGAGATCAAGGAGCGCAGCCAGGCCGGTACCACGGTGCTGATGAGCACGCATCTGCTGAACATCGCCGAAGAGCTGGCCGACCGCATCGGCATCATCCACCACGGCAAGCTCATCGCTCTAGGTACGCTGGAAGAGCTGCGCCGTGATCACGAAAAGCGCGGGCGGCGGCTCGAAGACATCTTCCTGAGCATGGTGGAATGATGTGAAACCAAGGTGGCAATTGCCGCGTTCCTTTTCCCACATGAAAACCCTGCTCCTTTCCCTCCTCATGACCTCCATGGCTTTCGCTGCTGACACCAATGTTCAAGACATCGCCATCAAGGACATCGACGGCAAAGACACCACGCTCAAGGCCTACGCAGGCAAGGTGCTGCTCATTGTGAATGTGGCCTCCGAGTGCGGCTACACGCCGCAGTATGCCGGACTGCAAGCACTGCATGAAAAGATGAGCGGCAAGGGCCTGGCGGTATTGGGCTTTCCCTGCAACGATTTCGGTGGTCAGGAACCGGGCAGCGAGGCGGACATCAAGAGCTTCTGCTCCCTGAACTACAAGGTGACATTCCCGATGTTTGCCAAGGTGGCGATCAAGGGGGATGGCAAGCATCCGCTGTATGCTGCGCTGCAAACCGCTGCTGGTGGTGAAGTCGGCTGGAACTTTGAGAAGTTTCTGGTGAGCAAGGACGGCAAGGTTTTGCAGCGCTTTGGCTCGGACGTGGCGCCGGATTCACCGGAGTTGCTGGCCGCGATTGAGGCGGCGCTGAAGTAGCTGATTATTTTTTGGCCATCCAATCCGCGAGCTGCCGGCGCTGCACGGGCAGCTTGCGATGGAAGCTGTCTTCGATGGCGGCGGCGGCCATGCCGGATTCGCCTTCGGGGATGATGCCGAGGATTTCGGCGAGGCGCTGCTCAAAGCGGGTGATCAGGGCGGGCACGGGATCCTTCGCGGCGAGGTAGTCGAGGGCTTTGACGAGGAGTTCGTGAATCTCGGGGATGGGAGAGTCGGTTTCGGCGACGAGGGTGATGAGCTTGACGAGGTAGGTGGCGGCGAGAACACGGCCATAACTTTCACGCAGGCCGAGGCGGGGATTGGTCCAGCGGGCCTCGGCCAGGGTGTGGAGATCACCAGATTTGCTGCGGACGAAGCGCAGGTCGGCGGAGACAAACAGGTCCAGCACGCCGTAGAGCGGTGATTTGGGCCGCAGGGAACCTTTGGCGATGGTTTTGAACAGGCCGGCCTCCGGCGAGCACCATTGAACAATGAGGCTGCTCTCCGCATAGCGCGTGCGTCCGATGAGGATGGCCTCGGTTTTTTCCATGATGACAAAAGGCGTTGAACTCGCACGCCAAGCCGCTATCTACGCTGCATGGAAAAGACCAGCAAGACCATCCTCACCGACCTTCAATCCCTCGACACCACGGCTCTCAAGGCAAGGTTGGGGGAACTCCGGAGGTATCTTTGACGTCCCGAAATTAAAAGACGAACTGGCCATGCTGGAGGACCGCATGGCGGCCCCTGGCTTCTGGGATGACGCGAACGCAGCGCGCAAGCTGATCGACCGCACGAATGTCATCAAAAAGAAAATCGGACCGCTGCAGGATCTCGAGCAGCGCGCCGGAGATTTTGACGGGCTCATTGAGCTGGCCAAAGAAGCGGGCGACACAGACACGTGGCATGAGGTGGAGCAGGAGCACAAGAAGCTCAGCGCGGATGTTTCTAGCTTTGAACTGAGCCAGTTGCTCAGCGGCCCGTTTGACAGTGGCAATGCCTTCATCACCATCCATTCCGGAGCCGGTGGCACGGAGGCCTGTGACTGGGCGGACATGCTGATGCGCATGTATCAGCGCTGGTGCCAGCGCCGTGGCTACAAGGTGGAACTCATCGACCATGAAGCGGGTGATGACGTGGGCACACGCTCCGCCACGCTCGAAATCATCGGCGAAAACGCCTTTGGCTTCCTGCAAACCGAGCGCGGTGTGCACCGTCTCGTGCGCATCTCCCCCTTTGATGCGGCGAAGAAGCGCCATACGAGTTTCGCTTCGATTGACGTGACGCCCGACTCCGAAGAGGAGATTGACATTGTCGTGCGGGATGAAGATCTGCGTGTGGATACCTATCGTGCTGGCGGCAAAGGCGGCCAGAACGTGAACAAGGTGGAAACCGCCGTGCGTCTGACGCACATTCCCAGCGGTGTCATTGTGGCCTGTCAGATCGAACGCAGCCAGCCGAAGAACCGCGCCAAAGCGATGGCGATGCTCAAGGCAAAGCTCTACCAGATCGAGGAAGACAAGCGTCAGGCCGAGATCGACCGCCAGTATGGCGAGAAGAGCGACATCGGCTGGGGCAGCCAGATTCGCAGCTACGTCTTCCAGCCTTACCAGATGGTCAAAGACCACCGCACGGGTGAAAAGACCAGCAGCGTGCAGGCTGTGATGGACGGAGACTTGGACGCCTTCATGGAAGCCAAGCTGCGCGGCCGGAAGGCCGGGGACAACGACAAGGACGACGACGTGTAATTTGGTTTGCGGTTGTTGGCAGTGGTTTGCCGTTGTTTGCGTTGGTTCAACAATCGCAAACCATTGCAAACCATCGCCAACGACTGCAAACTTCCCTCATGAAGCCTGTATTCGAGAAAGTCCCCAAGCGTCAGTGGGAGTCCTTCCACTGTGAGACGGTGCGTGCGCTGGACTATGGGACGCGCTGGCATTTTCATCCGGAGTATCAGCTGACGCTGGCGATCGAGAGCCGCGGTCATCGGGTGGTGGGTGACAACATCAGCGCGCTCACGGACGGAGACATCGTGCTGATTGGTTCCAATCTCCCGCATGTGTGGCATCAGGACGTGAACGCGAAGGCGCGGCGGGTGAATGCCATCATCGTGCGGTTTGACGAGGACTTTCTGGGGCGGGATTTCATGGCACTGCCGGAGATGGAGCCGGTGAAGCGGCTGCTGCAGCGTGCGGCGCGCGGACTGGAGGTGCGTGGGGCCGCCCGTGCGGTGGTAACGGAGCACATGAAACGTCTCGCGGGCAGCGAGGGGCTGGCGCGGGTGATCGAACTGCTGGCCATTCTCAATGCGCTGGCCGGCTCTGAAGATTTGAAGGCGCTGGCCAGCTCCAATTTTGAGCCCAAGCTCGAATCTGCCGACCAGGGGAGGATGGAGCGAGTGATCGATTTCATTCACACGCATCTGACGGAAGAAATCGACCGTGAACGTCTGGCGAAGCTGGCGCACCTGAGTCTGGGGGCCTTCAGCCGCTTCTTCCACTCGCGCACGGGCAAGACGGTGCCGCAGTATGTGAACGAGGTGCGCATCGGCCGTGCCTGCGGCATGCTGGCGGAGGATGTGTCAAACATCACGGACATCGCGATGGACTGTGGCTACCGCAACCTGGCGAACTTCAACCGCCGCTTCCGCGAGGTGATGGGGACGACCCCGAGCGCCTACCGGCAAAAATTCCGCGGCATGGCGGGGAAGTGACGTCCGCGCCACTTGCGCCCCCTTTCATCCGGTGAGATAAGCTGTGCATGAGTCAGATGCTTGAACCGGATCTTTCCGTGGTGGACCTCCGCTCCTATTTCGTGCGGAAGCGCAATGCGCTGCTGGTACGGGGGCGCTTCAGTCCGCTCTATCTCGATTACTACCTTCACCTGATGCAGTACGGCCTGCAGAATGCGGAGTCGCTGGATCAAATGCTGAAGGACGCGCTTGCTGCGCTGGCACTGCATCTCTGCTCGCGCCCGCAGGACGAAAGCTGTGCGTGGACCATCCACGTCAAAGAGCCACAGCGTGCGAACGTGTTTGTCACCGGCAGCTCACGTCCCGGCCGTGTGGCGGGCCGGGTTTTCACCGAAGACGTGCGTCAGGAGGGCGAGGCAATGTTCATCTCCCAGACGACGCGGCCGGATCAGGCGCCGCGGCAGAGCATGATCGAGTTTCATGGTGACGACATGCTGAAGGCGGTGGAGACGTTTTACACCACCAGCGAGCAGCGCCTCACACGCTTCTTCCGGCTGGAGGATGAAGAGTTCGTGCAAATTTCCGCCGAGCCGGACTGCGATGAGCAATGGCTGTCCGAACTAACGCTGGAGCAGGTTCTTGCCATTGAAACGAACGAGCATCTCACCCTGCTGGAAACGCGTGGCTACGTGTTTGAATGCGGCTGCTCTGTGGAGCGCCTGATGCCCATCATCATGCGCCTGCCGCAGGATGACCTGGACCACATCTTTGCCGACGGCGTGGCGCAGATTCACTGCCCGCGCTGCGGTGCTGTCTTTCGCACGCCGAAGGAGAGCTTTGAGCAGTGGCGGTCCAAGCAGTCCTAATTCAAGCGTCCCGCCCGCAAACGAGACGTTTGCGCCACTCGCATGAAACTCGCCCTCATTCGCCGACAGTACTCCGCCACCGGAGGCGCGGAGCTGTACGTGCAACGTCTGCTGGGGGCCTTGACTGCTGCGGGGCATGAGACGCATCTGTTTGCGGAAAAGTGGAAGGGACAGGCGGCGGGCGTACAGTTTCACGGTGTCCCTGTGGATGGATCACGCGCGGAGCGGCCGCAGCGTTTTGCGGAGGCTGTGAACGCCGCTTTGCTGCATGAGAGGTTTGACTGTGTATTCAGCCTGGAGCGCACGCTGAAGCAGGATGTTTACCGCGCTGGAGACGGCCTGCATCGTGTGTGGCTGCAGCGGCGCAGACAGTTCGCCCCCTGGTGGAAGCGCCCGCTGGTGGGGGTGGGTGCGTTTCACCGCAACATGATGGCGCTTGAGGCGCAAACCTTTGATCCGGCAAACACGCAGCGCATCATCGTGAACTCTGAAATGGTGCGTGGCGAGATCGCACAGCATTTCCCCGCTTTCCCGCAGGAGCGAGTGCACACGATCCGCAACGGGGTGGACGTGCGGCGTTTCCAAAACGTGTCGAGGGCTGCGGCGCGGAAACGCTTTGGGCTCTCGGATAGTGATTTCGTGCTGGTCTTCGTCGGCTCAGGTTGGGAGCGCAAGGGGCTGCCCTGGCTGCTGAAGTTCATGGCCGGGCGCAGTGATGATCCGCAGCTCAAGATGCTTGTCGTCACGCGGGATCGCATGCGCGGCAAGATTCCACCGAACGTCATCCTTACAGGGCCGCTGAACGATGTGGAAGCCGCCTATGCCGCCGCCGATGTGCTCACCTTCCTGCCCATTTATGAACCCTGCTCCAATGTGGTGAGCGAGGCGCTGGCCACCGGCATTCCTGTGATCACGACGAGTTTCAATGGGGCCAGTGAATTGATAGACCCCGGCATCAACGGCCATGTTTTGAACGATGCGGGGGATCTGGCGACACTGGGCATGTGCATCAATCACTGGCGCGCGCGCGGCAGTGCCGGGCCTGTCAAAACGCGGCAGCCGCTGGATCTGGAGCTGAATGTGATGCTTACTTTGCAGGTGCTGGAGCTGGCTGCGAAAGGAGCTTGAGCAAGGATTCGTGCTTGGCGAGATTGTACACAGCCCTGTCGCCTTCAATGAAATTCTTGAGGCACAGTCTGGCTTCTTTCAATTCATCTAGCCGAACAAGCATTTCGACCCGGCTGAGCAGGCAGCGATTCGCGGCGTAAGGTGTACTCCCTTTTGACCGTGACCACTTTTCGGCCGCTGTTTCAAAAGCTCGCGAGGCAATGGAGTACGCACCATGATCGCGAACATACCCGGCGAATTCTTCAAGACAGGCCGGGCTGAGCGAATCGGAGTATTTCAGGACTGCGCCGGCGTTTTTGTCCAGCTCGTCGGTAGTAAAGATGTTGTACTCGACAAACAGCGCCCAGACGTTGGGCGCGGAGTAAAGTTTCATCCGGCCGAAAACACGCACGATCAGTTCCAGTCGCTGCTGGAAAGAGAGACGGCTTTTACCTGTTCCGGCTATTGATGCGACAAACTCCATGAAGCGCGTGACGCTGCTGACCCCGGGCACTGGTTCCACCACGTTCGTTGGCAGGGGTTCCTTTTTGAGGACTTCCTGCCATGCACCGATGCCGGATTGAAGTGCGGATGGCGGCAGGAAATCGTATTCGGACGAGTTTTGTTGTGTGCCGGAAAGGACCGTGAACTGAAGCATTTTTTCGGGGTCGCGCGCAATGCCAGCAGACCACAATTGTGACAAGCACTGAAACAAGGCCGAGCGGAAGGCCCCTCCCACCGATGTGGACGATCCACCATAGCGTTTGACGACACCCGGGTCGTTTAGCAAGCGATTGTAGAGAACGTCGGGTGCCGTGAAGTCGACTTTGGCTGTTTTCAAGGCTGCGTGAACCGCGAGAAATTTTTCCCAATGATGAATCTCGGTGGACCCCTCGCCGAGGGTGTCTGACATAAACACCCGGGCGATGGCATCGTACTGTGGCAGCAGTTTCAAGGCAGCCTGCGGGTGCTCAAGCCCGAGGATGACGAGGGCTTGCGCACGCAGTGCAGGTTTCTTTGGCAGAGGCAGGGAAGCGATTTTCTGCGCGAAGGCCGCCAGTCGCTCGTGGCGTGTCAGAAAGCGGCCTTCTGGATAGAGCATGCGTGTCGCTTCATCATTCGCAGTGAGCGCCAGAACTTCTGCGAGCAGTGCGTCTTCGCGATCGATGTCGGTCATCGCCTGGAGCGTGGCATCCGTGGGTGGCAGCCAGCCATTCCACTTTTCGGAACGGGTGGAGAAAGACATGGGAGTGGTTGTCCGCAGTTTCAGTTTCCCGATATGCTTCCAGTCGCCATTTTCCAGCAGGATGCCGGTAAACCCCGGGATGTTGTAGTGGGAGAAGGTGTCGATAAACGGTTCCAAGGAAGTCGTGTCACCCGAACGAATGGCAAAGCGCAGGATGGCTGAATACATCTCGGGCTCGATGTAGCGCCGTCGCGTCGGACGGATGATTTCCTCACGCTGATTCCAGCGTTCGATGGCGAGCTTGCTGGTCTGCTCCCAGGTTTTATTGATGGGCAGCACTGCGGCAGAATTGAGCAGGGTTTCGAGCTCCCATCGCGTCATTGGAACACCCGCATGCCAGGACTTGGCGGCGGCAAGTCCCCACGCCTGCCTGGCCTCCACGTCCAGCATGCCTGGGTACGTGGATGTGAGAAACGCTGCCAGTGTCAGGCGGACATGAGGGGCGGTCTTCTCATCCTGCAGCATCCCCAGGGCCTCCTTGCTGAGGATGGCATAGTTCTTCAAGGCGGAGGCTGCCCCAGGAGAAGGCCGGCGCGGGCCACCTTCAGATGAATGGACTGGCTCGGTGCATTCGAGCAGCTTTTGAGCGAGGCGGTGCTCGCGGCAGATAATCTGAAGCTCGGGCTGCTTTTCCTTGGCCGCCCAGTCGGAAATTTCCCGGCGTTCCAGTTCTCCCATCCGGTCGAGCGCATCATGCATCACTGGCAGCCACAGGCCTGAGGTGTTTTGAATGTCATGTCGCGCGACTTCACGCGCCAGTTCAACAAAGACCTCCTTCGGTCTGGCACGGCCACCACGTTGATCCCAGAGCTGGAACAATGCATTATCCGACTGAGCGGCGCTTTGTGATGAAAGGGATTCATTCTGCACACGAATTTCGGGAAGGCCTGCCGCCGCCTGCATCTGGCAGGCGAGCAGGATCGGGGCATCCTCGGAATCGACTCTCAAAAGGCTGCGAAGGTAGTAGCTCACGCCGTAGCCGTCACGGTAATATGGGGGCGTGGCAAAGCGACTGGCCGCCTCCTGGGTTTCAAGCTGACCGGACAGGCCACGCAGGAGCCTGCTGATATCCGCTGACTTGTGGGCCTTCATCAGCCGGATCAGTTCACTCCGGACAACGGCAGAATATCCCCGAAACGGCGGCGTCTGCTTGTTATGGCTGGACTGGATGGCATCAAGGTAACTGCGTTCTTCCAACGCACGGCGTTGAAACAAGGGGGCAAAAGGCGCCAGATCACCTTCGGGCTGTTCTGTCTTCGCAAGCCCGGGGAACACGTTTTCCAAGGCTTGCAAAACGGCCCCTGCGGCCTGGAGGCGCACGCGGGGAAACTGGGCGGTGCAGAGTTCCCAGCGCCGGGCTTTCTCCGGCGAATCATCGGCGGTGAGCTTTGCTGCGAACAAGCGATGACCGAATTTGGCGTCCTTCTGTTCCGCGAGCAATTGCGCGGTTTGGGCCCCCACTTCCGGACTCAGCCGCGACAGCTTCGCGAACACCATCCCCAGCAGGCTGCCTGAAGCCAGGCCGGGCCCCGGAAAAGCATCGTAAGTCTCGGCATCTGCCAGCAGTTCCATTTCATCGAGTGTGGTGATGGTCTTCTCGGCACTGGCGAGAGTGCTGGAGGGAAAGGCACGGTCGAGCAGCGTGTAAGTGTTCATCGAGCTGCCGGTGGGAGTTCGGAGAGTCGAGCTTCTTGGAACCGTGAGTTGCAGAACTTCGGACAGCAGCCTGGGCGAGGCGCTCAACGTCATGACGAAGCTGTCCACCGGTGGTGTGCGATAGGGGTCCGCTGACTGGTTGAAAGAGGCGCGGTAAAGGCTGGTGAAGTGACGGAGAGTCAACCGGGCTTTCTTCACATCCACTGCAGCCAGCGGTATGAGATGAGAAGCGAGGTAGTCCATGGAGGGGCTGCTCTGGCCGCGCTGGAAATACGGTCCTGCACTCATGCGCATGCGGGCTTCCATTTCCTCACGCGCCATCGCGGGCCCGCCGCGTGAGGGTTGGGACTGCATTTTAAAATAGAGCTGTTCGAACTCCTGCCAGGTGGTGGTTTTGAGCACATCCTCAATGTAGGACTGGCGCCTGGCATTCTGCTCCTCCAACAGCGGCGCAAATTCGTCCTGCAGGGCCGGCACGTGCGCGGCAAAAGTCTCGGTCCACTTTCGCCGCTGAACATACCCGGCAATCAGCTTCTGCTGCTCAGCGGAGCACGCGGAGATCTCAGCGGCGTGAGCCTGGGCGAAAGCACTCACTTCGTCCGGAGCATTGTATCGTTTGCTGCAAAGCAGGAGGATCAAATCCACCCCGAAAGTGCGCGGCTGGCGTTTGCCGAGCTCCTCCACAAGCCCGGGATGTGTGCTGCCACCGGTGAACTCAGCGCTCATGACTTCAAGCATGGTGGACTGCTGGGAATTGCCGGGCAGCGGGCGGGGATTGAAAGTGGCGGCAGGATCAAGCATGCCTGCGGCCTCCAGCAGGGCGATGACCCGCGAAGGTTTTCCGCGGTGCTTGTAGAGATTGCGCGCGGAGCCAAGCATGTTTCCCAGCCAGGATGAATCTCTGGCCGCTCCGCTTTCGTCAGCACGCTGCATGATTTCGCCGAAGAGCTCAGGCACGGCGGCAGCATTTTGCAGCCATTGGGCGACCTGGGTTTGATGGGGCGGCGGACGGCTGCCGCCACGGCTGTTCAGCGCATCCTGCTGCGCCACGAGTTTGCTGACATGATCAAGCAGGGCGATGGCTCGCGGCTTGTCTGATTGAGCCAGGCGGTCAATCAAGGGCAGGCAATTCTGCATGGCTTCATACACCGGGCTGCCTGAGCCGCTCAGACTGGTCATCTGCATCCAGCTGGCTATGTCAGCTTCATATTGAACCGCACTTGCGTTGATCAACGGCTGCAGGGCCTGCTTGAGTGCGCCTTCCTGCTCTAATCTTTGAGCCAAATCTGGCAGGCGGGCATTGAGCATGGCCAGGAGATTGGCGGCCGATGCTTGATGGAGTTTGGCAAAATCCTCCCGCCGCTTTTGGATGAAGGCGAGGATGGCGGATTCATCCGGGCGTTTGCTGTTGTAAAAGCTGCGTATGTTTGTGTCTTCTCCCGGGGCCCGGTGCAGAAATGCCAGCAGCAATTCGGTGCCAAAGGTGGCAGGTTGTTTCGCCAGGAGGTCATTCACCGCAGTCCGGAGATCTTTGCTGTTTTCGATCCGGTTGATCAGGCTGGAGAGCAGCGTCGGTTCCTGGTTGTTTTCGGACTTAAGATCCCGAAATCCCGCCGCCTCGGCGACCCAAGGCGTGCCGGAAAATACGAAGCGGACGTTTTCTGGCCGACGCAGTGATTCTTCCACGAAACTGCGAAGGTTGGAGGTCCAGCTGAGCGACTGAGAGAAGCCTTCCTGCTCGGCGAGCGCAAGCGTGGTGTGAAGCAGCTGCGGCACTCTGGCGAGCGCTGTCAGCAGGCGGTGCACCGTTGTTTCACGATTGTTCTGCAGCATGGACTGCTTCTGCTCAGGACTGCCGCGCAGGAGTTCTACGGCGTGACGGGCAGCGGCATCAGCTTTGGCGCTGTCGAATTCAGCAAAGTCACGCAGCAGGGACGGAAACTGCTGGGTAAACTGGTATTCCTGCTGATGCAGATCACTCCAGGTCTTGGCGGCGAGCACCTGATCGACCTTGCGGGCGAGTTCGATGTTTTCGATTTTGAGCAGCGGGGCAAGGACGCGGGTGAGTTCCTCGCCCAGCCGATCAGGATGCGGATAGCCTCGAAACTCGTCTCGCAGAAGGATGGCGAGATCAAACTGGCTGACGGCGCTCATCGTGGCGATCTCCTGCGCATGCCGTATCAGGACCATCTGCAGCGCGGCACCGCGAAAGGCAAAGCCGTCTTCTGCCTCGCGGGATTGGAACCTGGCGACCTGTGCGGCTTCGAGCGGAATCGGTTTGCCGTCCAGTTGCAACGCCGTGCGGCTGTTTTTAAGCAGCAGTGCCTGCATGAGATCAGTGCCGAAGCTGGGCTTGCGTTTGCCGAGCAGGGTCAGGGTGGCGTTGAGCAGTTCGTCGTTCGAACGTTCGCGCCACTGGCGGATGAGATTGCCCAGCCAGGTGTTGTGCCGTTGGTCTTCACTCAAATCATACGCACGGAAATGGGCGGCATCCCCAAGAAAGCCGACGGCGGCAGCGCTGTGCAGAAACTCTTCGGGTGTACGAATGCGGTCGCTTCCAGTATGATAGGAGGCGATCTGGCGCAGCCAGTCAGGCGAATTGTCGAGGCCGTCTTCCATGGCGAATTCGATCAGCCCGAGGCCGCGGCGATCCTGCAGCAGATTTTGCAGCCACTGGATGTAACCTTGGACGGCCTGCAGGGTGCGTGAGGACTGAGAGGAAAAGCGGCCGCCGCGTTGCTGCTGCCGCTGGTATTCACGCCAGTCAGCGATGTTTTTGGCGCGTAATTCAGGGGTGGTGCCGATCCATCGGTCACGCAGACTGTGGATGAAGCTGCGCAGAGCCTCCGGATCACGCTGCCCGAGAGCAAAGACGTAGGTATTCACCACCTGCAGCGAGTATCCAAAGTAGCCGTTTGTCGGCTGGGCGTATTGAGAGAGGATGAGCTCGTTCAATGACTCCTTGATCTTCCGCTTCTGCCACTGCTGCACGATTTCCTCCAAAGGCCCCCCATGCTGCTGGCTGCGGTGAGCGTAATTGCCTTTACCCGATGGTTTGAGCCATGCAGATGCAGCAGAGACGAAGTGTGCTTCATCCGCCATGAGCACTGCGGCATAGGCACGGCAGTACTCCGCGATGGATTTGCCTTCCGCCTTAAGAATGGCGGGGAAGATCACCTCATCGAGCGTGCGCTGATCTCCACGCAGTGCAGCGCTGTAAGTCGCGAACACGGCGGGCACCGGCATGGCGATGCGCTCTGAGGTGGCAAACAGGCTGCCGAAGGGTGAGGCGGGATCGGTGCCGCCGTTGTACCCCTGATAGCTGCCCTGAGCCATGAGCCGCCTTTTCACCTTGGGCATGGCGCGCAGGCTGAGCAGATCGAGCGCCATTTTTTCTGTCTCGGCGAGACTGCGGTTTTCAAACATGGCCAGACCTCCGAGCGGAGCGAAACCCATGAGTGCGAGTTCGGAGATTTGCAGCATGGCTTGGCAGAGCTGGTCCTGCGCCGCACACCGCTCGTCCCTGGCCTTCTGGCTTTCAGGGGTGAGCTTGAGTGTGCCGTCGTCATTGAAGACCCAGTTGCGATTGTTGCGGGAGTTCTCCTTCGTGCAGGGTTCCCACAGGGCGGGGAAGGATAGGTTCTGGCCAGAATCACTTTGCTGAATGTTGTTCAAAGCCTGAACAAAATGCTGGGTGAGACTGGCTGGCAGCGGACGATTGGCTGGCAGGGAGTGCAGCCATGTGGAGAGCAGCCCTGAAAGTGCGGCGGGCCGTGGAATGGAAATGCTGCTCCGCTCGCTGAACTCATGGATGAGCGCAGGCAGATACATCGCCTGGGTGACTTCAGGCAGGAGCTTCCAATGCTGCAGCGCAGTTTGGAAGTCTCCCTCCATGGCCAGCAGTGTGGCCAGACGTGCATGCGAGGCAAACGCACGCGGATTGGCGGAGATCACGGCGCGATGCGCTTCAATGGCGGGCTTGGTTTCGAGTCCGGTATGTTCCAGCAGCACCGCGTATTCCTGCTGCGGCTTCCATCCAGCACCGGCGGCGGTCTTCAGGGTTTGCATCACCTGATCCGTCAGCTTGTGCTGGGTGAACAGATTGATGACCTCATGAATCTGATGATGGGCGCTGGAGCTGTTCTGCGGGTTCAGACAGCCCTGGATCGCCAGGCGCAGCTGTCTGACGATTTCCTGGATGGCACCAGCCTGGTCGCCCTTCTTGATCAATTCCTCGGGGGACACCTGCCGCTTCTGCTGCTGCTGACGGTAGGAATAGCTGCGCGAGTAGGGATTGGCGACCACCGGCATTCTTTGTTGGCGTGATCTGACGGTGCTCCCCTGCGCCGCTTGAACCATCTTCTCTGCCTCCTCCTCCATGCCAAACGAGTTCATCGTCTGTGCCAGCAGGTACTTCTCCTCCTGAGTGGCGGCGGTCTGGGACAAGCGTTCGATCACCGGCTTCACTGCGGGAAGGAGCGTCGTGACTTCCACCTTGTCCGGCTGCTGCTGCAGCAGCCGCTGCGCATGAAAAAGAATGGCAAGGTCGAGCTGGATTTTCTGTGCTGCATCGGTGGCCAGCGGCTGGGCCTGCTGGAAAAAGGCGATGGCTTTATCGGACTGCTTAAGCTGCTGCGAGAGCCAGCCTGCGAGAAGAAGATCATCCAGCGTGGAACTGGCGGTGAGACGCGGCTTCAGTTCATCGAGCATGGCCTGCTGTTCTCCTGTCATGAGCCGGAGAACGAGTTTCAGCCGCGGCTCCTGGGTCTTTTCAATGAAGGGCTTCAAGCCGTCATGGAATTCTTTGACCCATTTCTTCTGCGCTTCGTTGCTGGGGCTTTCTTCATAATCCTGCTGTAACGAGAGTCTTGAAAACCAGTTCAGAGCATCCGATGGCAGCTTGAGCGAGGCAACAGGCACCGGCAGGGGGGACGGCTGAAAATTGCGATAATAACTCCTGCCTCCGAAACGAGGTGGTGGTGGTGGCGGCGGGATCAAGGCAGACGTCTGGCCTCGGCTCTGACTCTGCGGCTTCTCTGGCAGGCTGAGCCGATGCTGGATGATTTCCACCAAGCCTTCCCAGTCTTTCACAGCGCCCAAGGCATAGATAACTTCAGCCATGTAATAGGGCTGCTGATCGTCAACGGTGCGCAGCCAGCGTTTCAAGAAGGTGGTGATCGCCAAAACCTCTTCTTGGCCAAGTTTGACCACGTCAGCGCTTTGAGCCTCCTGAGGAAACAGGTCAGGCTGTGTGCGCAGCATGCCGATGAGCGTCTGTATCTCCGCAGAATCGGCTTTTGGCTGGGTCTGGCAGATGGCGAGGATGCGCCGTACCCAGGCAGGGGACTGGTCTCCGGCGGTGCGCCATGCCAGCGCCGCTGTGCGAAGAGCAAGCATGGGATGACTGGTCTGGAAGAGCTTGAAGGCGTTCTCATAAACGGGCTGCACCTCTGCAGGATCACCACTGGGATTCTGCATGAGCCACGCGGCATGCAGTGCGGCATTTTGCGGCTGATCCGCCAGCATCTCTGGCGTGATGACAAGCTGGGGCGAATTTTCCGCGGCTGTGAGCAGCAGCGCAGCATAGCTGACACCGGCCTGCTTGAGACTGCGCAATGCGGGCTCACGCTCCGCCACATCCCACATGGAAACCATCTGCAGGACGTGGGCGAGAGCGAGCACCGGGGATTCGGTGACTCCTGGTGCCTGCTGAATGAACCCATTCGCGGGCAGGCCGTTGGTGGCGGCGCTGCCAAACATGTTGTAACTGCCGTAGTTCGCACGTCCGCCCTGCTTCTGCCGGTGAATGTAAGCCGCCTGCACCATGGCTGGCAGCACCAGCCAGTCCTCCGTGCCCGGTGGCAGTGACATGGCATCATACTGCTGGCGCAGCCCGATGCTGCGGCCCGTGCTGAGCACTCCCGGCAGTTCCTCGTGCATGCTCATGATCTCGATGAAGGCACGCACGGCCTCTTTTTCGCGTCCAGCTTCTTCCAAGGCCACGGCGTTCAGGTAATGCAGCCGGTAGTCCTTCGGATGTTTCTCCAGCAGCGGTTCCAGGAAGGCGATGACGCGCTGCCATTCACCCTTTTCAGCAATGGTATCCGCCATCTGTTCCAGCGCGCGTGCGTCCATCTGGCTGCCGCCTGCGGTCTCAAACAGCATGCGGTAGCCGAGATCGGCATCACCGCTGTCGATTTGCAGGCGTGCGATGTTCTCACGGGTCTTGCTGGTTTTGTCGAGCTTGGCGGCGCTTTCGAGTGTGCGCAGAGCTTCAGCCGTGAGGCCGATCTCCTCTTCACTGCGGGCGATGTCGAGCAGCAGGGCCAGATCCTGCGGTCGCAGACGCGATGCCTCGTAAAGGCAGCGACGGCGCTCTTCATCGTTGCTGGTGGTGCGGTGGATCTCCGCCAAGGCGAGCCAGGGCTGCGCGCTGGCGCGGTTCTGTTTCTGGCGCTGCTGGAAGTTTTCAATGAGGCGCGGCAGGCTGTTGTGCTGCTGTGCCGCGAGCGCCAGCGGGCCGATCAAGCGCAGGCGTGCGGTGGCGTCCGTGGTTTTTTCATACAGCGCCAGGTAGGTGCGCTCCGCCTCATCCGGCTGGCTGTTTTCCAAACAGAGCGTGGCATAGCTGGATGCCGCCTCGATGGAGTCAGGAAACTTGCGCAGGGCGCCGCGCAGCAGGGCCAGCGCATCCTTCGTGCGGTTCAGCGCTATCAAGAGGCGGGATTCATCCAGCCATGGCTGGACTGCGCTGGGAGATAGTTTTTTCCATTCAGCGATCCAGGTCAGGGCCTGCTCACGCTTTTCCGCACGGCGATAAAAATCCACCATGCGCTGCACGCGGGCCGTGGTGCGTGCTCCCGGAAGCGCGATCACCTTCTGCAATGTCTGCGCCGCTTTTTCCCATTCCTGCCGGTTTTGAAACAATACCGCGAGCTGGTTCAGCGCGATCAATTGGTCTTCCGCCGGGGCCGAGTTCAGCGTCTTTTCCGCCTCGGCATTTTTGCCGGCATTTTCGAGCAGTGTCGCCAGCAGGCAGCGGTGCTGAATTGGAGAGGCCGCTTCGCTTTGCAGTTCCTGCTGTACCGCTGAGGAGAGTTCCCCGGACTCATCACTGCGCAGCACCAGCAGGATGTCCTTCACGGCCGTTTCGATGCTCTCCGCATCCTTCGCGAGGCGCAGGCGTTTGCGTGCCCAAGGGAGGGCACGTTCCACTTCTTTGTTGGCGATGCCCAGCTGCACCAGTAATGCATAGAAGCGTGTCTCCTGGGCGAAGTCCTGCTCACGCGGCGCCAGCAGATCCAGCGCGGTGCGTGACTCCTGCCTGGCCTGCAACGCCTGGGTGATGCGCAGCAGGTCTTCCAGCGCGGCGGACTTTGCCAGGCGCGTCCAGATCGCCAGCGCGGCATCACGCTGGCCGTTGCGGTGCAGGTAATGCGCCTGGGCTTCCTGCGCGGAGATGCTGGCGGGGAAACTTTCCACCAGACGCGCATACGCCAGCGCCGCCGGGCTGCCGGGCTTTGCGGGAGCATCCTCCCAGTTTTCCAGCAGGCGCGCCGCACGCAGGTGATCCGCCTCCGCGGCACCAGCCAGTTTAAGAAAACGCTCCAGCGTGGACTGCGCGGCGGCATCATCCTTGGCGCGATGCTGCAGGCTGGCCAGCCGCACGAGCATCTCTTTGTCTGCGGCATTCTGCTGTGTCAGCGTCTGCGCTTGCTCGACTGCCTCTTTGATTAAATCGAGTGATTCGAGCAGGTCGAGAAATCCTTCCTGCAGATCGCGTCGGCCAGGATTCGACTGCAGCAAAGCACGCGCTGCTTTCAGCGCCGCATCTTTCTGCCCGGTTTCACCGAGCAGCTGCGTGTGCTGCCACGCCAGGGCCACGCGCTGCGGGTGCTCCTTCACGAGAGCGGCCATGAATTTCTCAAAACCCTCCACATCATCGCTCATGCGAAACACGCGGCTGATGCGGCCCATCACATCGCCCTCCACCCAGGAGTCTGCTCCGGTGGCCGCCAGAGTTTCGCGCAGGGCTTTCAGGGCTTCGTCGCGACGTTCCGCGAGGAGCAGGATATCCGTGAGCCGCAGCTGGCGCAAAGTGCGCGCCACCGGATCACGGGAACGCTTGATCAAGGCCTGCGCAGTTTCGAGCGCGGCCTCATACTGGCCTTCATCCGTCAGCAGATCGATCAGCTCTTCGGACAGGTCCTCGTCCTCAGCGTGTGCGGCGGCCAGTTCCTTCCAGGTGCGCAGCGCTTCCTCATTTTTACCGAGACGCAGCAGCGCACGACCACGCAGTTTGCCGATCTCCATTGTGCCGGCGGCATCCGGCTTCGCTTTCACGGCTTCATCGAGAGACTGCAAAGCGGCGGCAAAATCAAGCGCGCGCGCTTCCAGCCGTGAACGCTCAATCCACGCGGAAGTGTTGGCCGGATCAAGCTTCAACGCCGCTTCATAGGCCGCCAGCGCCGCACGGTCATCCCCCCGGTGCGAATGAAAGACGGCAAGCAGCAGATGATCTGCCGCCGTGGCCGCAGGCAGTTTCGTCTTGGATTCCAGAAAGGCACCAAGTTCTGTGATCGAGCTTTCCTCCAACCACGCAGCATAAAATCGCTCAAAGATCGTGCCTGGCTGCGGACGCTTGATGAGGATGTCCAAGTAACGCTGGGCGGGGGAAGGAACCACCACTGCCTGTGTTTGAGCGGGAGAGTTGACGCCTAACAAAAGGAGACAAAAAACAGTGCGTGGATGCATGCCACGTTTTTAGCTGAATGGCCGGGCGTTTGGCAATAGCAGGGGTTGATTTGATCAGGAAAAAGCTTTTAGCACTTAGGCATGACCCCGGAAGAATTTTCCTCAGCAGCCAGCCGCCTGTGCGCGGCGTGTGGGATGTGCTGTGACGGGACGATGTTTCAGATCGTGCGCATGCAACCGGGGGAGGTGCCGGCGGAGCTCGGAAAGCTTGGACTGAAAATCCGCTGCCGTGGCGGGGAGTATTACATGGAGCAGCCATGCTCCGCGCTGCGTGAGAAACGCTGCACCGTTTATGAGCAGCGGCCGGTGCGGTGCCGGCTCTTCAACTGCCAGCAACTGGGGCGTTTGGAACGCGGTGAAACCACCGAGGCTGAGACGTTGAGACTGATCGTGGAAACGCGCGTGCTGGTGGAGCGGGTGCGCGGCTTGATCGAACAAAGCGGATTGCGTGAGGATGGTCAGGCGCTGGTGGAACGCTACGAGCGTGTGGCTTCAACACCGGTCAATCAAGCACTGGAGCCAGAGCTGGTCGCGGTGCGGGTGGAATTGGATGAAGTGATGCGAAAATTGAAGCTGCGATTGAACCGTGAGTTTCGGCTGCCGCCGAATTCTCATTGACGGAATCATTCGACATGCGAAGGTGGCTTGATTAGATAGGTAAGAATAAGATGGATAAGAAACTACTGAGGTTGCTCGGCAGTGAGGATTACATACCCTCCAATGTGCCTGAGCTTCTCTCCCAAATGGGCATGAAGCCCAATCAACAGCAGGTATTGCAAAGCCTGCTCAAAAGCCTGGAGAAACAGGGTAAAATCGTACGCACGAAAGGCAATCGCTACATTGTGGCGAAGGAAGCTGATCTGGTGCCCGGAGTGATTCAGATCACCCGGGGTGGCCGTGGCTTTGTGCAGCCTGATGAAGCGGGCATCGGTGAAATCGGCATCCCGGAAAGCAACACCAGCACCGCCATGCATGGCGATCGCGTGCTGGTACGCCTCGATGTCAGACCGGGGCAGCAGGACAAAATTGGCAGCGTGGTGCGCGTGCTGGAACGCAAACGGACCCAGTTTGTGGGCACCCTGCAGCGCTCGAAACAGTTCCTGCATGTGACGCCGGATGATCCGCGTCTGCCGGGAGCGATCTATGTGGCGGAACCGCGTGACGTGGGTCGCAAGCCCAACGTGGGCGACAAAGTCGTCGTGGAAATCACCCAGTGGGAATCCAAGCAGACAGCGCCCGAGGGCGAGATCATCGAGGTGCTTGGTCCGCCGGATGAAGAGGGCGTGGACATGCTCTCCGTGCTGCGTCATTACGATCTGCCGCTGCACTTTCCGAAGAACGTGCTGCATGAGGCCAGCACCATTGCCAAGTCGCGGGCTGACAATCAGCCCAGCGCGCAGGAGTGCGCCGGTCGCGTTGACTGCCGTTCGCACAACGTCATCACCATCGACCCGGATGATGCGAAGGACTTTGACGATGCCATCTGCCTTCAGAAGCAGGGAGATCAGTGGCTGCTGTGGGTTCACATCGCCGATGTGTCGCACTATGTGATGCCGGGCAGTGCGCTGGACATCGAAGCCAGGAAGCGCGGCAACTCGACCTACCTTGTGGATCGTGTGATTCCGATGCTGCCGGAGGCGCTGAGCAATGAGCTGTGCTCGCTCAAGCCGAACGTGGATCGTTTGACGAAGTGCGTGGAGTTTGTGCTGTCCAAGGATGGCCATGTCGTCAGCTCGAAATTCTATGCGGCCGTGATCCGTTCGAAGCGCCGCTTCACCTACAAGGAGGCGTTTGCCGCCATCCAGGTGCCGCCGAACAATGAGACCGAGCAGATGCTGCACGATGCGCATGCGATGGCGCAGAAGGTGCGCCACCTGCGCTTCAAGAACGGCTCGCTGGATCTCGACTTCCCGGAGAACAAGATCCGCCTCGACGAACATGGCAAGGTGCTGCGCATTGAGCGCATTGAGAACGATGTGTCGCATCAGTTGATTGAGGAGTACATGCTGCTGGCAAATGAAGCCGTCGCAGGACGCCTCATGGGACTGGACCGGCCCTCTGTGTATCGCGTGCATGAATCTCCGAAAGAGAAGAGGCTCAATGATTATCGTGAAGATGTGCTGAGCCATCGCGTGCCGTGTGGAAATCTCACGCATCGCCCTGAGGTGCAGAAGCTGCTGAGCCGGCTGGGTGATCTGCCGATTGGCCCGGCGTTGAAGATTGGTTTCCTGCGCTCGATGATGCGCGCGCGTTATGCCGTGGAGCCGCTTGGCCATTACGGTCTCGCCAAGACCAAGTACACCCATTTCACCTCGCCGATTCGTCGTTACGCCGATCTCGTGGTGCACCGCTCCTTGTTCGACAAGGTCGAGCTGCAGGTGGGCGTCGCGAAGCAGATTGCCGATCACATCAGCACGACTGAAAAGAACTCGTCGGATGCGGAGCGCGACAGCAAGGAGGTCAAACTCTACGCTTACCTCAAAGCACAACTGGTCTCGAAAAAGCCGCAGCCCTACGTCGCGCTCGTCACCGATGTGCGGAACTTTGGCTTCTTCGTGGATGTGCCGGATCTCGGTCTCAGCGGTGGCGTGCCGCTTTCCGCGATTCAGGATGACTTCTATATCTTTGATCCCGCCACGCGTCAGATCACGGGGCGTCACACGCGCAAAGTCATCAGCATCGGGGACAACCTCGTCGTGCAGATCTACAAGGTGGACACCATCAAGAAGCAGGTGGATTTCATGCCTGTCCCGCAGCGGGGCAAACCGACTCGTTCCAACGATCCGGAACGTCAGGATCGGCGTGGGCCATCAAGCCGTGATCCCAAGCGGCCTTCTGCACCGCCGCGCAAGCCGGGGCATGGCCACAAGCGTGCGTCGCAGCAGCCGAAGAAGAGGCGATAAGGATAAGGGGTATCAACCCAGGCCCACCGCATCGCGCACACGACTGAGAGTCTTGCGCGCGACGGCGCGGGCTCTCTCAGCGCCTTCCGCCAGGACTTTGTCCACGTAGCCTTTGTCGGCGAGGATTTCGTCACGCCGGGCGCGGAAGGGGGCGAAGTAATCGGTCACACCCTGTAGAAGGCGCTTTTTGAAGTCGCCGTAGCCCACGCCGCCTTTGAGGTGGTCGGCCACCATGGCGTCGTAGTCAGCCTGTGACGCCACCAGTTTGTAGAGGGCGAGGATGCTGCTGCCTTCGATGGGTTTGGGAGCTTCGACCGGCGTGGAGTCGGTCTGCATGCTCATGATCTTCTTTTTCAGCGGCCCGGGCTCTTCGAACAGCGGAATGGTGTTGTTGTAGCTCTTGCTCATCTTTTGACCGTCAAGACCTAGAACCACAGCGGTGGATTCCTGGATGCGCGGCTGCGGCAGCTTGAAGAGGCCTGCACCAAAGATTTCATTCATCTTGATGGCGATGTCACGTGTGACCTCAACATGCTGCTTCTGATCTTTCCCCACGGGCACGACATCGCTGTCATACATCAGGATGTCTGCTGCCATGAGCACGGGATAGGCAAAAAGTCCGTGTGAGGCCTGGATGCCGCGGGCGACTTTGTCCTTGTAGCTAGTGCAGCGCTCCAGCAGGCCCATGGGGGTGACGGTACTGAGAATCCAGGAGAGCTCGCAGTGCTCGGGCACGTCGCTCTGGCGGAAGAACACGCATTTGTCCGGATCAAGACCGCAGGCGAGGAAGTCGATGGCGAGCTCACGGACGTAGCTACGCAGGGCCTTGCCGTCGTGAACGGAAGTGAGCGAGTGGTAGTCGGCGATGAAGTAGTAGGCGTCGCCTTCATGCTGCAGCTTGAGAGCAGGCTCCATCATGCCAAAGAAATTGCCGATGTGGAGTCTGCCGCTGGGTTGAAGGCCGGAAAGGATGCGCATAAGACCGCTGATATGGCGGGATATTTGCAGCACTTCAAGTGCGATGAGCCACCTCCTTCAGTGCTTCCACGCCAGCGGATGATCCCACGCCTTGAGCGCGGAGTTCCATTCATCGTGCCATTTCGAATAACTGGCGGCGGGGTGCTCTCCCGGAATGGAAGCAAATTCAAAATGAACAACAATATCGTCCTGTTTCTGGGCCGTGGCGAGATTCCAGCGGCTGAAGGTGCCCTCGCTGGAGCGGTTCAGCATCTGCAAGGATGCAGGGGTGGCGCCTGGAAGGTGCTGAATCCTGACCTCGGAGTTCAGGCGGAAAGGATAACGCACCTGAAAGGAGTTGCGGCGGTTTTTGACAAAGGTGGTGACGAGATAGTCGTTCTCCCACAGCGCGGGAAGCGCGGCACGTTGAAGGTCCCCTTCATGATGCAAACGCCCCAGCACATCATAGCTGAGGGTGATGGCGGCAGGTTGCTCGATGTCCCCGAGATTGGCAAAATCGAACTTGTGCACACGGACGTGGGCAAGGGCTCCCAGCATTCTTTGTACCTTGTGCAATTGCCCGTCGGCATCCAGCCCATTAAAGACGTTGCGCATCCATGAGGCGTAGTAGCCGTGCAAAGTGAGGGTTTCCTCCACGTGCCAGCCGTCCTCTTCCGGGCGGATGCTGCGCCGGCTTTCCACACGCGAACTGTCCGCCGCGGGCTCTGCATGAGGTGGGTTGAGGCGCACGTTCCCGGACTGCAGGATGAGCGCATGGGTGTGCCAGAGGCTGTCGGCATGCCAGCGCGCCGCCGGGAGGTTTTTATCCGTGGTGTCGATGAGCCAGTCTGAGCCGAGCGCGGGCACATGGACGACCATGTGGTTGAACTGGTCCATGCTGGGCAGAGTCGGCTGGATCCGCCAGGTGCTGTTGACCAATGCCAGGTGGCTTTCAATGCCGGCCGCCTGAAGCAGCTGGTGCATGAGCAAGGCCTGGTCTTTGCAGTCGCCATATTGCTGCTGAAGCGTTTGCGAAGCCGGATTCGGCCGCTGCGCACGAGTGCCAAACTCAATGGCCGTGTAGCTGACATGCTTTTGCACATGACCGGCGAGGGCGGCTATTTTCTCACGTTCTGTTTTCATGCCGGCCGTGAGCGTGGCCGCCAGTTCCACTGACGTTGCATCGGGCTTGAGACGGTCTCCGATATCCTTGAGGTAAGTCTCACCTATTTTTTCCCACGTCCCAACATTGCCGCCCAGACACAAGCTGGGAACTCGGTCTTCATAAAGGCCGCTCATGGGTTCTTCACGATCGTAAGGCTGATTGAACCCCATCCATGCGATGAGATTTTTTTCGCGCACCGTCTTCAGGCTGTCTGCATGAGCCACGGCGGTTTCGACCCTGTCCGTGTCACCGGTGACAAAGATGATTTCGGCGGCGCAGTCTCCGAAGAGGTTCCTCTCAAACGGGAAAGTTTGAGTCTTGCCGAAATCCTGGATGGAGACCTCATACTCCACCGTGCAGCCCGGGCGCAGACCTGGCAGTTGAAAGTGGAGCTTCTTGCGATGGCTGGCCCCGCCCTGGCTGCTGTCCATCACATAGGCGTCTCCCGGTTTCGTGGCGATGGTCTTGCCGTTCTCATCCCGCACTTCCACGCGGTTGATGAAAATGCGTTCGCTGAGCGGATCGAAAGTGAACTCAATGCTGCTGAGATTATTGGCGCCTTCCGTGGTGTTGATGCGAATGCGGCGGTGCCAGGTGCGCCGCAAGGGCTTGCCGCCCTCGAAAGCGTAGCCTTTGGCTGCAAAAATCAGGACGGAAGGCTGATCAGCTCCATAGCCTTTTTCCATGGGATGGGTGTCGAGCTCATGACGCAGGACTTCAGGCAGTGCGACTGCTTCGACGGGAGTCTTGATGTCGGAGTTGTTCCCCTGGCCGAGCATGGCAGAAGCGCGACGCAGGGCATCCTGCACGCTTTCGGTGTCAGGCTGCTTTTTATCAGCTCGCTCGAAGGTCTCCTTGGCCTCCCGATACCATTTTCGCCCCATCTGGCTCCAACCCAAAATCATGAGCGCACGCGGGGCTTCCTTGCCGTCGGTGAGCAGCTTTTCAGCGACTGCGGCGGCACGCGCATGCTCGTCCAGTTCATTGAGCGCCTCGCCGAGATCGAAAAGCACCCGGCGATCATCTGGATAGGCGGCGGAGAGTTCTTCAAGCAATTGCAGTCCGCGTTTCGCATCGCCGCCGTTTGTCACCGTCTGTGCATGCCAGCGGCGGGATGTCGTTGAAGGGAACTTGATCATCCATTTTTCCGCAGCCTCAGTGGCCAGCGCATATTGGTCCCGACCATTGAGGTGCTTGAGCCATTCAAGCGTTTGGTCCTCGTCCTTGAGACCCGTGTCTACGGCCCGGAAGAATGCCTGATTGGCGGTGGGATCGCTGCCTGTCTCAGAAAGAAGCCATGCGTGATCCAGATGCAGGGAGAAATGGTTCGGAAACGCGCCCATGCGTGGCACCAGATACTCGAGGGCGGCCTTGGATTCTCCGGCCTTCCGCAGGGCGGCCACCACATTGGAGAGAATGACGGGGTCTTTCGGGGCTTCCTCAAACGAGTGTTTTTGCCATTCAGCCGCCTCTTTGAATTGATCGCGGTTGTAGAGGGCAATCCCTGTGTCATTCAAAAACAAGGCATGATCATGCACTTGGGCGGCTGACAGTGCAGGCGATGGCTGCTCGGGCGGCAGAAGGGTGATGGCATCCAGCGCCGTCCGCACCAGAGCAAGATCCCCCCCCTGCTTGCGGGCCCAGCCCGTATGAAGCTGGGCAAAGTGATCCTTTACCGCCACGCGCAGGAGATAATCATATTCAACGCCTTCACTGTTGCGGATGCCGGTGATTTCCAATCCTTTGCCCCATGCGCATGCCCACGGCTTGGTCACCCAGACCTCGTCAGAGGGATTGCTGATGCCCACGCGCTTCAGCAGCGCCGCAGCGACGGCTTCGGGGTCAGGAATGGTTTGGCCTGCATCGACGGGAAGAATCATCACTCCCTCCTTGTCACGCCGGGCGGCAAAGTTGACGAGTTCGTAGCCAGGCTCTTTCCAGGCACGCCATTCAGTGGTGGATAATGCTGTACTAAAGCCCCATGCCGGGCGGTTGGCGTTCACCAGCAGCTCGGCCTGGGTATTCTCCTCCGTGATCATGTGCTTGATCGCGCCGACCAGCCCCATGCACATGAAGACGAACGACAGGACGATGCTCGACACAGCCTGCGCCTGCCCCTGCCGGTGAATGGTTCCCTCATGCGTCGCCAGGCCGACGATGGCAATCAGGATGGCAAGCAGGCTGAGAAAGAGCGTGAAGACGGGGATCAGGGCTGCGGTGGTCGCATGGAAGGCCGGAACGGAAGTTCCCAGCGCGGCAAGCAGTGCCGCGATCAATGGCACGAGCAGGAAGACCATCAGTGATGTGATGCCAATGCGATTCGCCGCAGGCCGCCGTAGCAGCATCCCGCACTTCATCAATCCCAGGAGACACGGAAATGCTAAAGCCAGAGGGCCGGCCCTGCGGACTGCCTGATGAATGTCTAAGTCTGTTGCGGCGATGAGAATCGACATGAAATGTGACCGGTGAGATGGCGTGACTGTTCGGAGAACGAAGGCGGCTGTTTCAGAGCGCTGCCGCCGGAGTGTCCCATCCTCGATAGAGCCGGATTTGATGAATGAGATTGCGGAGGACGAACGCAGTCAGAAGGACACCCAGGCACAGACCGAAAAAATTGATGGCAAGATTGACCACGGTTGCGAGGGACAATGTGCTGTCTTCTGCGGTGCCGGCTGCAAGGACGAGTTTGTCGGCGATGGCGGCAAAGACTTTGAGGATGATCACAGCCTGGATCAGCCAGAGCACCACTCCGGCTGGAATGCCGGACTCCGAGGTCGTGCGCTTCTGCCGCGAGGCCCAGCGCAGCTCGCGCAGACATTGAAATGGCATAAACAGATTCGCCACCGGCGTTATCCACCAGAAACCCGATCTGCGACCGTGCTTAATCCTGCCGTCAGCATACAGCCTGAGAATCGAGCCGAAGGCGCACCCCTGCCACAGAATGAGCAGCACAAACATGGCCGCCTGCGGCCAGATCACCCGGCTGTTCAGCACATTGACGCATTGAATGAACCAGTCTGGCAGTCCGGTGATTCCGGCGAGCAGAAACAAAGCATAGATGGAAAACACAAACTGCATGAAGCCCAGAACGATCAGATCCAGCGCGAGCATCATGGCCGAAAACCACAGCCAAACAGTGGGCCCTGCGAGGGTTGTGACAGGTGCCGTGGAACAGGGCTGACTGGGACAGGGCGGTGGAACAGACGCCGGGCGCGGAGTGACTGGCAACGCCTCCACCGCAGAAGTCCACGCCTCATGGGCATTCCGCCGGATTTGTATTTCTACAGCATTCTTGTCCTGCTCCAGCAGGACTCTTAGTTCTGCTTCACTGATGGGGCCAATCTCCGAGTCTGCCCGCTTGTAATACCATTCGTCCATTTGAATTCGGTTTATCCGAAGTTTGGAGACGATGGAAGGTATTTTTTCGGAGGAACTCTCAATTACTTGGATCAAACAGGCCTCAGACTGTTCTCTTAGGCGGGACGACGAACAGCGGCACGGTGGCCTTGTGGCGGACTGCGTCGATGGTGCTGCCATGGATGATGTCCCCGATCAAACGGTGGCCGTGGGAGGCGAGGGCGATGAGGTCGATGCGCTCTTCAGCAGCGACTTTGAGGATCTGATCAGGCGGTTCGCCGAGGACGAGGAGGATGTTGACCGTGAGGTTCGAGTCAGCGCGCAGTTTGGCGGCGGTGGCTTCGAGGTAGCTCAGGTCCTGCTTCATCTCTTCGGATTCCGCGAGCTTGAGCTGGTCAAAGTTACGCGCGGCCCAGCCGTCAGCGACGTGGACGAGCAGCAGCTCGCTTTGCATCAATTTGGCGAGGGCGGTGACGGCTGGCAGCAGTTCCTGATCGGAAGCGCCGGTATCGAGGGCGACGAGGATTTTGCGGTACATGGCGTTAGATTCCGAGGGCGTTGATCCAAGACTGAGGGGCGAAGAAATCGAAGAGCAGTTTGAAATTGAGCACGATGATGACGGCGGCGCTGGCCCAGGCGAGGACTTTGATCCACGCCGGATTGGCAAAGCGGCCCATCTTGGCCTTTTCATCGGTGAAGCGCAGCAGCGGCACGACGGCAAAGCTCAGCTGCATGGAGAGGATGACCTGGCTCCAGATGAGGAGATCGGTGGTTTTATCCTCACCAAAATAGCCAATGATGCAGACGGCAGGCACCACGGCGATGAGGCGTGTGATCAACCGCCGCAGCCAGGGCTTGAGGCGGATGTTAAGGAAACCTTCCATCACAATCTGGCCGGCGAGGGTGCCGGTGAGGGTGGAGTTTTGCCCGCTGGCTAGCAAGGCCACGGCAAACAACGTGCTGGCCACGCCGATGCCGAGCACAGGGCTGAGCAGCTTGTAGGCCTCCTGAATTTCGGCCACGTCGCTGTGTCCGGTGGTGTGAAACGCGGCGGCTGCCACGATGAGAATGCCGCCGTTGATGAACAGCGCAAACATCAGCGCAAAGGTGGAGTCGATGGTGGCGAACTTGATGGCCTCGGCCTTGCCTTCATCGTCACGGGCGAAGTTGCGTGTCTGCACAATGGAGCTGTGCAGGTAGAGATTGTGCGGCATGACGGTCGCGCCCAGAATGCCGATGGCGACAAACAGCATCTCGCGGTTCTTCAAAATGGAAACGGAAGGCACAAAGCCGGCGGCGATGCCTGCGAGGTCCGGCTTGGCAAAGAACATCTCGGCGGCGAAACAACCGCCGATGGTGAGGATGAGCGTGATGACGAGCGCCTCCACGTAGCGGAAGCCGCGGTTTTGCAGCAGCAGCACGATCATGACATCCAGCGTGGTGATGACGCAGCCCCAGACGAGAGGGATGCCAAACAGCAGTTGCAAGCCGATGGCTGAGCCGACGACTTCGGCAAGGTCACACGCAGCGATGGCGGCCTCACACAGGAACCAGAGGCCCCAGACAACCGGCTTGGGATAATGATCACGACAGGCCTGGGCTAGGTCTCGGCCCGTGGCGACGCCAAGCTTCACACACAGGTGCTGAAGCAGGATGGCGATGAGGTTTGAAATCAAAATCACCGACAGCAGAGTGTAGCCGTAGCGCGCACCCCCCGCGAGGTCGGTGGCCCAGTTTCCGGGATCCATGTATCCGACGGAGACGAGGAAGCCGGGGCCTGCATACGCGAGCATTTTGCGCCAGAACGAGCCGTCCTTCGGCACGTGGATGGAACGGAAGACTTCGGGCAACGAATCACCTCCGCGTGAGCGCCAGCCTGTGTCAGGAGTATTGTCCATGGGTATGGGTATGGGTATGGAATTAGAAGCGGAAAGAGACGCCCACAAAGGGATTCAGTGTTTGATGACCATTGAAGAACCAGTTCATCCCGGCATCAAATTTCAGGTCTGGGGTGACAAGGTAGGTGAGACCACCGTCAAACGAAGACTGCCAGTAACGCCCGTCGTCATTAAGCCAGCCCTGATACGTCTCAACGTAGAAGGCCAGCTTCTCAGTCAGGTCGCGTCCAAGCGCGAGGGTGAAGGCGGGCTCAAAATAGCGCTGGCGCTCATCCGTCACTGCCATGGCCAGGAAGATGCTGGAGCCGAGTTCCCAGCCGCCGCCGATGTCGAGTTCCTGATTGATGGTGAGACCGTATTCCCAGCATTGGTTCCCCAAGCCTGTGGTTGCTGTGGGCGCCTTCACCCAGGGCAGGAGGGCCAGGGCGTAAGGGCCATCATCATTGCCCACCAAGCCGGTCTTCATGCGCAGGCAGACATCGCCATAGCCGCTGCGTTTGTCCGCCAGGAAGCCGTCCGCGTCCTTGTCGCGATGCACCAGCCGGGGCGCCCAGCCGATCTGCAGGTCGGTGTTATGCGTGATGCCGTATTTGAAGATGAAATCGCACAGGGAGGTGTCCTGGGCCTGCTCAGCCGCACCATACGTGCGGCTGAATGAGACCAGGTTGCTCTCCACCTGAAACCAGCCTTTCGGCACGGTATGCGCGGATTCGGTCTGGTCCGGGCGGTCGGTGCTCAGCGGGCGCACCGGCTTCTGCTCAGCAGCGCAAAGTGCGGCCGAGGGAATTGCCAGACAGGTGAAAAACGTGAGATATGCGCGCATTAGAATGTTAGTCCGGGCTAAAAACATCAGGCTGAGAAAAGCGCAAGTGTTAGTTTTAGCCTGGGCTAATATTTTCAGCCGAGATGATTCGCTTTGCCTCCACCGATGCCCCGGGTAAATTTCAACGATGCCTGCCAAGCGCCAAGAAACCACTGCGCATGTTCACTCACCCGCCATCGAAGATTATCTGGAGCAGATCCACAATCTGATCGAAGGAAAGGGGTATGCCCGCGTGGTGGACATCGCCAAGAATCTCGGGATCTCGCAGGCCAGCGTCACCAACATGATCCAAAAGCTCGATGCCGAGGGTTTTGTGGTTTATGAGCGGTACCGCGGGGTGGTTTTGACCGACGAAGGCCGCAAGGTCGGGGCCGAGATCGCACGGCGGCATGAGGTTTTGACACGGCTGCTGGCGGGTTTTGGACTCGATCCGCAAACCGTTCACGAGGATGTGGAAGGCATGGAGCATCACATCAGCCGACAGACGCTCGACGTGCTGACCCTGCTGATGGAGGAACTGGAAGGCAATGCGGTGTTGATGCGCAAACTGAGGCGCAAGCTGGCGGGACTGACCTGACCGGCGTCACTTAAAGGATTGCCTTGCAGCTAATAAAGAAATAATTAAAAGCTTGTGATAGCCACCATGACAACCCTGCGTTTAGTCATGGATTCGATTCCATAATGCGCTGGTACTTGTACATCCCCTCCATCTTAGTCCTGCTTACGCTGGGCGTGGAGTTGTGTTCAATGCATGGCGCCCCAGTGGTGAAAGATCCCTCTCACCTCGCCTGCGTTTTGGATGACGATGATGCTGAAGTGAAGCAGAGCGCAGTGCGCGAGCCTTCATTCACTGAATGCAATCCATTCATTTCGGCTGGACTGAACTTGATGGCGCAATGCCAGAAGACAGACTTGGTGTTGTCGCTCGAAGGAGCTGCAATTTTAGAAGTCTGCCCAGGAGTCCGTCGACACCGGTGGTTGTGCCGGGAATGCTGTTGATGGGTTGGAAGTGCTGCTGAGCATGCCTGAGGCGTGCTCTAAACAGGCAGCGGGTATGCCGTAAACAGGCACGAGGTTTGCTACACACGAACTGCTGAGCAGGGCTTTCTTCAGCTTCCATTTTTTACATCACGGCTGGACCGATTCGGTCTCTGTCAGTCCATGCCGAAGTTACTTTTTTTTCATGAGATCATGTCTTCAAATTTCATTGATAATGAACACTCTTCTTTCCATTTTTTTCAGCCTGCTTCTTACCGGCGTTGCGTCTGCCGGTTCGGTCATGCTCAACGTTAAAGCCGCCAGCGAAAACAAAACCGCCGACAAGAAAAAAGCCGAAGTCACCCGTGCTTACTGGCTCAATGTACGTGTCACCAACCAATCCGGCGTCAAGCTGGAAGGAGCGACGCTGAAATGGACCTTGTTTGCCGCCAACCTCCGGCGCGGCACGGACAGCATCGTGGTCGAGAAATCAGGTGACATCAAAATCAGCGTGGATGCCAACGGCAGGTATGCGGATCTGGTCACTCCCAAGGTGGCCTTTGTTTTCACCCCCATGCATTCGGAGCGCAAAGGCAGGTCTTCCATCACAGTCGAGGAGGCGGGACATCGCTACCATGGCTTTCATGTCCAGGTCATGAATGGAGATACCGTTATTGGGGAACTCTGGAGCAACGAAGCATTGCGGAAGAATCAGCTCAAGTAACCCTGTTGATCCGACACCTTTCTGGTGTTGCGCCGGATGTGCTTGACCGATCCCCATCTTTTAAGGATTGCAGCACATTGTCAAAACTGCCGCCGTCGGACGAGTGGCATTTTTACAGCGCCTTTTGATTAAAAGGTATGATACAATTTCGTTTGATGATGAGGTTCCAGAAAATGAGTCTGCAACTTTCGGCCAAGGATCATTTCGGCCTCGCCACATTCCTTCATTCAAAAACACAGGCCCTTTTTGGCAGTCACAGTTCAAGATGAACAGGCTGTCATGCGCAGATATTCCGTGGACGAACCGACTAGGATAACTGAACCCACCCATCATTGCGTCGCATCGAATGAATCTTATCTTTCTTACCCAAATGTCATTGATGACGCCACGTTTCATGAAAACCTGCCTTTATCTCCTTCTGCTGATGCTGTTGTCGGATCAACTGGGTGCAGCTGCGGATTCTCCCGCTGTTCCTGAAAGCTCCGAGGGACCGTCGGCCGAACGCCTGGCCGAACTGACCAAGTCCACTTCCCGGCGCACGCCGATCAAGCTGGAGGATTACCTGGCCAAAGTGGCGGCCTCAAACCTTGGCTATGCGTCACAGCGCTACAATGTGTCGATCGCCGAGGCTCAGATCATGGCCTCAAAGGTTTTTCAAAACCCGGTGCTGCAAATCGGCAACATGCGGGATGTCTCCAACAGCGGTGGGCAAAAGCTCCCAGGTTTTTACAACGGGTACATCTCACAAACCATCGAACTCGGCGGCAAGCGCCGCGAACGACAGCTGGTGGCCCGGAAAAACTATGCGGCGGTGGCCTCCAATCTGCAGAGTTTCCTGCAGAATCTACGTCTGGATGCCTCGGGGGCTTATGCAGATGCCATTGCCATGGGCCGGGTGGCTTCTCAGTATCAGCGCACCGCTTCTCTGCTGCGGGACCTCCTGCAGGCTCAGCAGGAGCGCCAGAAGGCGGGAGACATCAGTGACGTGGATCTGTTGCAGACACGTGTCGAAGTCCGCCAGTATGAGGCCGAGCTCCTCAATGCGCAGGCTCAGGCCACGAATGCCGAGCTGGGCCTCAATGCCTTTCTGGGTCCGCAGTTTTCCAGCACTCACTGGCAGCCCGTGGGGACTCTGGATGTCACACCGCAAAGCACGGATCTCTTCAAACTGCTTTCCAGTGCCATCCGCAATCGCCCGGACCTCGTGGCCATGCGCCATCGGCGCGATGCGTCGGGCGAGAACATCAAGCTGGAAAAAGCCAATCGAGTTCCCGACCTGACTGTGGGGGTGGGCTGGACCAACAGCACCTACTCGGGCAATAGCACCTCTCCCCAGCCGAATTACAACATGATGGGATTGCAGTTCTCACTGCCGCTCCCAATTTGGAACCGGAACAAGGCCGGCATCGCCACTGCGCAGGCTCAGGCAAGCCAGTCGCAGCTGGATCTGGATGCTGCGGAAGTACAGGCAGGAGTGGATGTGCGCCGGGCGCTTTCCCTCTATACCACCGCCCGCGAGCGGGTGGATCTTTATCAAGGCGGCGTCTTGAAGGATGTCGATGCCGCTTTGGAAAAGCGGGTGGTCAGCTACAAGCGCGGCGGCTCATCGCTGCTGGAGCTGCTGGATGCCCAGCGCAAGGCCAACGAGGTCTGGCAGAGTTTTTACGACGCACAAAGCGACCATGCCCGCGCAGTCATCGAGCTGCATCGTGCCGCCGGCATCTGGATCATCCACTTCTGAACCCACTCACTCATGCAAATCATCAAATACTCATGGCTTCTGGCGCTGCTCCTCGCGGCCTGCAAACCGGCTCCGGTCGTTGAGATCGATCCGTTTCCAGTCAAAGTGGAAAAGAACCATCTGATCTTCACGGCGGGTGATCCCCAGCTGAAGTCGATCGGCGTTCAGCAGGCAAAGGAAAATGACACGGTGATCCTTCACCTGACCGGCAAGCTGGTGTGGAACGAGGACGTCACCACGAATGTCTTCTCTCCTCTGGCCGGGCGTGTGGCCAGCATCAAAGGTGCCCGTGGGCAGAAGGTAAAAGTCGGGGATGAACTGGCCCGCATCACATCGCCGGATTTTGGACAGGCCCAGGCAGATGCGGTGAAGTCTGAGGCGGATCTGGCGCTGGCCAAAAGAGTACTGGAGCGAACCCGTGATTTGCTGAAGCAGGGTGTGCTTCCCCAGAAGGAACTGGATACGGCGCAGAATGCTTTTGATGACGCTCAATCAGAACGCGACCGTGCCGTGGAGCGTCTGGCCGTCTGGGGCGGGCGCGGCGGAGATGTGAACGGCGCGTTTGCACTCAAAGCTCCCATGGACGGAGTCATTGTGGATCGCAATGTGCAGCCAGGGCAGGAAGTGAGATCTGATCAGATGCTGGCGGGCATGGCCGTGGTGGCTGCTCCGTTGTTCATCATCTCGGATCCTGAATCATTGTGGGTGCATTTGGATGTCAGTGAGCAGGATCTGTCGAACCTGCAGGTGGGGCAAAAGCTGGAAATTCGTTCCCGCGCTTATGGCGACCGGGTTTTTCCGGGAGCGCTCACGGTGATCGGGCAGTCGCTGAATCCAGATACACGCACCGTGGTGGCCAAAGGCACGGTTTCCAATCCGGAGAAGCTGCTCAAGGCGCAGATGTATGTGGATGTGAATGTCATCACGCATGTTCCCAAGATGCCGCAGGTGCCGATCAAGGCCGTGTTCTTGCGGGAGGGCAAAGCCTGCGTGTTTGTGCGCGCTTCCGAGACCACCTTTGAAATGCGTCAGATCACCACCGCCGCGGAAGATGCCGGGCATGTCTTCGTCAGCAAAGGACTCAATGCCAACGAAGCGGTGGTCTCAGAAGGAGCTCTCGTGTTGGAGAGCCTGCTTGATGCCAACACCAGCACCGCAAACTCCGGCGCAGAGAAGGCCGAACATTAACCGCCATGGGCACGCTCACCAAATACGTTCTTAAACACCGGCCCATCGCCTTTGCGCTGATGGTGCTCTTCGTGCTCGCCGGTGCGCTGGCCTTCAACCGCCTGCCGGTTGAGGCTTATCCAGATGTCACCAATGTCTCGGTGCAGATCATCACGCTGCTGCCGGGGCGTGCCGCCGAAGAGGTGGAGCGCTTGGTGACGGTTCCCATTGAGAATGCCATGAACAGCATTCCCAAACGGTCATCCATCCGTTCGGTTTCGCTCTTCGGTCTCTCGCAGGTCACCATCGTTTTCGAAGATGATGCCGACCGCGCCTACTGCCGGAACATGGCTTTCCAGCTGCTTTCCAGCGTCAGTCTGCCGCCGGATGCGGACACCCGCCTCTCGCCTGACACCACGCCCGTCGGTGAAATTTACCGTTACACGCTGGATGCACCGAAGAGCATGCCCTCCACGGAGTTGCGCGCCGTGCAGGACTGGATCGTCGAGCGCCAGCTGCGTACGGTTTCCGGGGTCGTGGATGTCATCGGCTTCGGTGGTGCCACCAAGCAGTATCAGGTGCTGATCGACCCCATGAAGCTCCTGTCCTATGATATCTCGCTGCGCCAGGTGCTTGATGCGCTCTCTGCCGGGAACAAAAATGCGGGCGGCGCCTACATCGAGCACGGGCCGGAAATGTTCATTGTTCGTGGTCTTGGCTTTGTGCAGTCGCTTGAAGACATCGGCTTGATTGCTGTGGAGACACGCGGTGGCACGCCCATCCGCGTCAAAGACCTGGGTCGCGTGCTCATCGGCGAGCAGCTGCGTCTCGGGCGTGTGGGACGCAGCATTCCAGCCGACCATTTCGATTTGGATGACGCCATCGAAGGCATCGTGATGCTCCGCAAAGGGGAAAACGCCATGGATGTGCTCGAAGGGGTGCGGGCAAAGATCGACATCATCAACACCAAGTTTCTGCCTGCCGGAGTGCATATCCACATGCACTACGACCGCACCAATCTCATCAACCGCACCCTGCACACGGTGCATAAAAACATGGCTGACGGCATCGGGCTCGTGCTGCTCGTCCTCATCATGTTCCTTGGTCTGGGAAACATCCGCTCCGCGCTCGTGGTGGCGGCTGTGGTGCCGCTGTCGTTGCTCGGTGCCTTCCTCATGCTGGATCTGCGCGGCATTCCTGCCAACCTCATTTCCATGGGGGCCATCGACTTCGGCATCATCGTGGATTCCGCCGTGGTGGTGATCGAGGACCTGCTGCGCATGATGCATGAGCGGCGGGATAAAAAAGAGTCCCTGTTCAAACTTCTGCCCAAGGCCGTCGGGCAGATGGGACGCCCCATTCTCTTTTCCAAAGCCATCCTCCTCACGGCGTTCCTGCCGCTCTACACCATGCAGCGCGTCGAGGGGAAAATCTTCAAGCCGATGGCCCTCACGCTGACCTTTGCACTGATTGCCGGCACCATTCTGGCGCTGACCATTGTGCCGCTGCTGGCCAGTTACGCGCTCAAGAAGGGCCCCGGAGAGCATGAGTCCTGGCTCGTGCGCATCCTCCTGCGCATTTACCGCCCGTCGCTTGGCTGGGCGCTCAAGCATGGCCGCATGGTCGTTCTCAGCGGTGTGGTCATGCTGGCCGTTGCGGGGGTTGTTTCCTCCCACACGGGTACGGAGTTCCTGCCCAAGCTGGACGAAGGCTCCCTCTACATCCGCTCTTTCCTGCCGCAGACCATCTCGCCCTCCGAGTCCGCTCAGATCATGCGGCGCATGCGTGGTGTGCTGGCCTCCTTCCCGGAATCCAAATCCATCATCACGCAGAATGGCAGACCGGACGATGGCACGGATGTCAATGGCTTCGATGTCGCGGAAACTTCCGTGGATCTCTATCCACGTGAGGAATGGAAGACCGCCAAGGATCGGGATGGCCTCGTCAAAGCCATGAAGGCGAAGCTCAACATCGAAGTGCCGGGCGTGCAGTTTCAGTTCAGCCAGATCATCGAGGACAATGTCAATGAAGCCATCTCCGGGGTGAAGTCCGAGCTGAGTGTGAAAATCTTCGGGGATGAACCCGATAAACTTCAGCAGCTTGCGGATCAGATCGTGGACATTCTCAACACAGTTCCGGGAGCTGCAGATGTCGGCACTGACCGCCTCATGGGGCAGCCTCAGGTACAGATAGCCGTGGACCGCTCCGCCATCTCCCGCGCCGGGTTGTCGATGACGGATGTACAGTCGGTGATCGAGACGTCCATGGGCGGCTCAGTCGCCACCAAGGTGCTCGAAGGTGAGCGCACCTTCGATCTCGTGGTCAAAATGATCCCGCGCTCCGTGGCCAGCATTGACGGCATCCGGCGCATTCCTGTTTCCGGATCTGATGGCGAGCGACTCACGCTTGGGGCTCTGGCCTCTGTGGATGTGAAGCCTGGGTTTGCCCGCATCTATCGCGAAGAAAACGCTCGGTTGACCGCTGTGAAGCTCGCGGTGCGTGGGCGCGATCTGGGAACGCTGGTGGCTGAAGCGCAGCAGAAGGTCAATGCTCAGGTTGTCCTCCCCAAAGGATTTCGCCTGGAATGGACCGGCGCCTTTGAAAACCAGCAGCGCGCCGTGAAGCGGCTGATTCTGGTCGTGCCGATCACACTCGTTGCCATTTTCTTCCTGCTGTTCACGGCCTTTGATTCCGCGAAGCTCGCCACCCTGATCCTGCTCAATGTTCCCTTTGCTGCGGTGGGCGGGATTCTCGTCCTGCCGCTGGCGGGGCTGGCGATGTCTGTTTCAGCCCTGGTCGGCTTCATCGCCCTTTTTGGCGTGTCGGTTCAAAACGGTGTGCTGTTGGTCGAGCGTATTCGTGAATTACGCAAGGAAGGCATGCGCATGGCCGAGGCGGTTCGCGAGGGGGCCATCAGCCGAGTGCGACCGGTCGTGATGACCGCCGCCATGGCAGCTCTGGGCTTGCTGCCCGCGGCGTTGTCTCACGCCGTCGGTGCGGAAACGGCACGTCCTTTTGCCTGCGTCATCATCGGGGGGCTGATCACCGCCACCCTGCTCACGCTCTTCATTCTTCCCGTGCTTTACCCGCATTTTGATGCCGGAGAGGAAGGCTTGCACAGCAAGTATGTCCTCATTGAAGGCCCGGGCCACCAGCCTTTCCTGTCTTTGCATAAGAAGAAAAAGCCCGATGAGCCGGAAACGCCTGCAGACCCACCCGAAGAGCACGGGCCAGGTTGATTTTTCATGCTGGAAATTGCCCGGGCTGTGCGTTATTATCCTACATACACGCATGAAATCTCACCGCCATGACTCCAAGCCGCTCGTCCGGCTGGTGCATTTGCTGCTGCTGATTGGCTGGATGCTCTCCTCTCATGGAGTCGCGCCCGCCATCTGCATGGCGGCGGCTATGATTGACGGTGATCACGCCGTGAAGGTGGGTGTGTCCAACAAAGGAGCTCTGATGGTGGTGCTCTCTCATGCCGGCAAGTCCGCCGCTGAGCTGACGGTTCATGAGCATGACGCGCTTTGCAGAGTGCTGGTGGCTTTTGCCGAAGCGCCAGCATCCAATGCATCGGACCACGTGCTGGCATTCAAACAAGTCGATGACGCTTCACGTGCGCAGCGACTCATGACTTCCACGCAAGGCATCGTCAAAGCGGCGGTCCCTGCGCATGTCGTGGCCTGTTGCCGCCTCCCAAAGCCTGTTGTGGCTGCTGCGGTCGGGCGCTTGCAGAGGAACTCATGGTCGCAGGGGCTTGCCCTGAAGTCGGGCAGGACCGTCATGCGTTGTTGAGCAATGAGTTGAATCTCCGGTCCGCAAAAGCGGACACTGCGGGCACATGCTGCGGATGAATCCGCCTTGCCCAAGACTCACCATCCATACTCAAATTACGCGCATGAAACTTTCTTCTCTTTTTCTCTCTCTGCTTGTTTGTCTTCAGTTGCCCGCCAGTGGCGAAACGGAACCCGTCTCAGTCAACTCCCTTGTGCTCAAGGCTCTGGCCACACACCCGGAGCTTCGTTATTACGAGGCCCAGATCGATGTCGCCCAAGGCGGAAAAACCAAGGCGGGGGAGATTAAAAACCCGGACCTGATGGTCGGCGTCGGCAACTGGCATATTCGCGATCTCGCCACGAACCAAGTGACCGATGGTCCCACTTGGGCGGTGCAGCTCACGCAAACCTTCGACTGGCCCGGGCGCCTCTCCCTGCGCAAGGCCATCGCGCAAAAAGACATTGAGCTGGCCCAGCTCGGGATCGTTCAGTTCCGTGCGGCTCTTGCCGGGCGGGTGCGAACCATCTCATGGAAGCTGCTGGCGGCGCAGGAACAGACGCGGGCCGCCGATGAAGTGGCGAAGCGCTTCCAGTCCCTCGCCTCGGTGCTCCTGCAGCGTGATCCCGCCGGTGCCGCGCCGCGCCTGGAGGCACGCATCATTCAGGCCAGCGCGCTCACTCTCGGCGCGGAGGCCACCCTGGCGCGTAACGAACTGGCCGCCGCACGCTTTGAGCTGAACCAGCTTCTGGGAGAAAAAGCCGAGCATCCACTGGAGCTGCGCATGGAGGATCTCGTGCTCAATCCACCACCACCGCTCGAGTTCTTGCTGGCCGAGGCACGCCGGAAAAACTTCGCTTTGCGTGCCCGCTTCATTGATGTGGAGCAGCAGGGCTACCATGTGGCTCTTGCCAAAAACGAGCGCTGGCCGTCCATCACTGTGCAGACTTACCTCCAGAAGCAGACGACGTTCACGCGGGAAGCCCAGGTGGGCATCGGTGTTTCCATTCCGCTGCCCTTGTGGAACCGCAACAAGGGGGCCATCGACACCGCGAAAGCCAAGGAGGTGCAGGCGGAAGTCATGCTCACCGCCCAGATGCGCCAGCTCGAGCGTGACGTCGCGGCGCAGGCCAGTCATTATCGCATTCACACCGAGGAGCTGGCCAAATGGCCGGCCGACACGCTGGAAAGCTTTCGCAAGGCGGCAGCAGAAGCCGATGAGCACTATCGCCTGGGCGCGCTGCCGCTGGCAACTTACACAGAGCTGCAACGTCAGTACATCGCCTCCGTCAAAGCCGTGCTGACTTCACAGCTGGGCGCTGTGGACGCACGTCTGCAGCTTGAGCAGCTCACGGGCAGCACTTTGGTGAAATAGATCGCATCGCATTTTGAACCTCATCTTTTGCGATCATGCTCAATTTCATTCTCGAATTCTCTGTCCGCCAGCGTGCCCTCGTGCTGCTGGGGGCTTTCGGCCTGCTCGGTGCGGGCTTGTATTCACTCATGCACCTGCCCATCGATGCGGTGCCGGACCTCACCGGCCCGCAGGTGCAGGTGAACGTGGCCGTGCCAGCCCTGGCTCCTGAGGAGTCCGAGCGCGCTGTCACACGTCCCATCGAAATGGCGCTCTCCGGCATGCCCGGCGTGCTCGATTCGCGTTCGCTCACAAAGTTTGGCCTCAGCCAGGTCACGATCCAGTTTGAAGACGGGGCGGACATTTTTCGTGCGCGCCAGCTCGTCACCGAACGGCTGAGCGCCGTGATGCGCGATCTGCCTCCGGGCAGCTCGCTCAGCCTTGCCCCCATCAGCACGGGACTCGGCGAAATCTTCTACTACACGCTCCATTGGAAGAAGGGGGCCAAAGAGAAACCCGCTGATGAAAATGAAGGCCTCATGCGTCTGTGGGAGACACACGAATACATCGTGAAGCCGCATCTGCGCGTCGTGCAGGGCGTGGCGGAAATCAACAGCAACGGCGGCCATCAGCGTCAGGTCACAGTCGAGCCCATACTCGATAAATTAAAGGCGGCGAACATGACCGTGGGCGAACTCGCCGCCATCATTCGCGGCAATGTCGAAAACGCCGGTGGCGGCGTCATCAATCGCGGTGGCGAGCAGCTCACCATTCGCAGTGTGGGCCGTGTCAGCACGGCGGAGGAAATAGCCCAGCTGCCGATCAAATTCGGTGCCGCCATCGAGCCCCTGCGGGTGAGGGACGTGGCCAAGGTACAATGGGGCGCCGGCTTCCGCGGTGGTGCGGCCACGATGGACGGTGAGGAAGTCGTGCTTGGAACCGTGATGATGCTTATGGGCCAGAACGCACGCGTCGTCTGCCATCGCGTGGCGCCACGGCTGGAAGAACTGCGGGAGAAACTGCCTGCGGGCATGGATGTGACGGTCGTCTACGAACGCTCCGATCTCGTCGAGGCCACTGTTGGCACGGTGGAAAAAAACCTCCTCGAAGGGGCCGTGCTCGTCATCGTCGTCCTGCTCATCCTTCTCGGAAACTGGCGCGCGGCTTTGATTGTGGCGCTGGCCATTCCGCTGTCTTTCCTGTTCGCCATCTGTGGCATGGTTCAGGGTGGATGGTCTGGCAATCTGATGAGTCTTGGCGCGGTCGATTTCGGTCTGATCATCGACGGCGCCGTGGTCATGGTGGAAAACATCATCCGCAGGATCGGCGTCAAGCAGCATCACCTCGGCCGCATTCTCACCAATGAAGAGCGTTCACGCGAAGTGCTCGCCGGCAGCAAGCAGATGGCGAGCCCGATGTTTTTCGGGGTGCTCATCATCACCATCGTTTATCTGCCGATTCTGACGCTCACGGGCATCGAGGGTAAAATGTTCCGCCCCATGGCGGTGACCGTGATTTTCGCACTCGCCGGGGCCCTGCTGCTGGCGCTGACGCTCATGCCCGCGATGTGCTCGTTCTTCCTCGGTGGCAACGTCGCCGAAAAGGACAACTGGATCATCTCGGGTCTCAATCGCGTGTTCCAGCCCATGCTGCGTGCCGCCATCAAAATGCGCTGGGCGGTGGTGCTTCTGGCAGTCGCTTTCTTTGCTTTCTGCGGCTGGCGCTTCAGCACACTGGGGGCCGAATTCGTGCCCAAGCTGGACGAAGGCTCCATCGCCGGGATGATCTACCGCAAAGTCGGCATGAGCCTCAAGGAGTCGCTGCATGAGGACCTTGTGCTCGGCAAGATGGTGCGTGAAAAGTTTCCGCAGGTCACCAGCTTTTTCTCCCGCAGCGGCACCAGCGAAGTCGCCACCGACCCGATGCCGCCCAATGAAACGGATTTCTACGTCTTCTACACACCCGTCTCCGAGTGGCCCAAAGGCCCCGGCCTGCCGACCAACAAGGCCGAGCTTTGCGCCGCCATCGAGAAAGAGGCGCTCAGCGAGCACGATGACCAGACCATCGAATTCGGCCAGCCGATCGAGACACGCTTCAATGAAATGATGGAAGGTTCCAAAGCTGAGCTCACCGTGCGTATTTATGGCATCGAATTTGACGTTCTCGAAAAGCTTGCCGGCCAGATTCGTGAAATCATCAACACTACTTCGGGAGGATCCGCTGAGCTTGAAACAGACGGTCGCACCAGCACCGTCGTGATGCAGGTGAAGCGGGATGTTCTGACCAAGTACAACGTCCCCCTTGCCGAGCTCAATCATGCCGTCTCTGCCGGTCTCGGCGGGGAAGTGTCCGGCCAGGTCGTCGAAGGCAATCGCAAGCGTGACATCGTCGTGCGCCTGCCGGAGGAAGATCGTGCCAAGGAAGAAATCATGAAGAGCCTGCCGCTGCGTGTCGGTGACTTCGGCATGCTCTCGCTGGGCGATGCCGTGGACATCCACACGGAGAAAACCGTGGAGCCCATCCGCCACAGCCGCACGCAGCGCCGTGCCGCCATCCTCGTCGGTGTGAAGGACCGCGACATGGAAGGCTTCGTCAACGAAGCGACTGCGCGCATCAAAAAAGAAGTGACCTTCCCCGAGGGCTACAGCTTCGAGTTTGGCGGAACCTTTGAAAACCTGCAGGAAGCCCGTGCTCGCCTCGTCATCGTGGTGCCCACCGCCTTGGCGCTCATCCTGATGCTCATCTTCTTCGCCTTCGGCAGCATTCGGCAGACCCTGCTCGTCGCCACTGGCATCCCGCTCGCGCTGACCGGCGGCATCATCGCCCTAGAGCTGCGTGGCATGCCATTCAGCATCACCGCCGCCGTTGGTTTCATCGCACTCAGCGGTGTCGCGGTGCTCAACGGACTTGTGCTGGTCAACTACTTCAACGAACTGCGTGAGGAAGGCATGAGCGTCCGCGATGCCGTGCTCACCGGTGTCTCCACGCGATTGCGCCCTGTCATGATGACCGCTCTCGTCGCCGCCCTCGGCTTCGTGCCCATGGCCCTCGCGCATGGAGCGGGAGCCGAGGTGCAGCGCCCGCTGGCCACCGTCGTCATCGGCGGCATCATCAGCTCCACGCTGCTCACGCTGCTGCTGCTGCCGATGCTCTATGACTGGATCGAGCGAAAGCCCAAAGCAGCCTGATCAGATCAGCGCCGCGATCGGCACGCCGCGCTTCGCTCCGGTGCCGCCATAGATGCTGAAACTTCCGCCACTGCCGGCGGAGATGGTTTCCTGTGGCGGTACTCCCAGCAGCGCTCCGATGGTCGCGTGAAAGTCGAGCACGGTGACGGGATTCTCAATCACATGCGTCCCAGTCTCATCCGTCTTGCCATAAGCCTGCCCCCCTTTGACGCCACCGCCTGCGATGAACGAAGAAAACGCGATGGGGTGGTGCCCGCGTCCCGTCCCCTCGATCTTGGGCCCGCGGCCAAATTCGGTGGTGAGCACCACCAGCGTGCTGTCCAGCAAGCCGCGTGTCTCCAGATCCTCCAGCAAAGTCCCCACCGCATTGTCCACACGGCTGGAAAGATATTCCACCTGGGCAAAGTTGTCCGCATGCGTGTCCCAGCCACCGAGTTCGATCTCCACAAACTTGGTGCCGCTCTCAACAAGCCTGCGTGCCAGCAGAATGCCCTGGCCAAATTCATCATTACCGTAGTCTTCCACCAGCTTGCTTTTTTCCTGCGTGATGTCGAAAGCATCGAGATCCTTGCTGGTCATGAGCTTGATGGCATCGGCATACACATCCACATGCGCTTTGACCTCCGCCATGGGGTAGCGTGCCAGGAAGTCGCGATTGAAGCTCTCGGCGAGACCGCTGCGTTTGCGCAGATTGGTCATGGAGTCGCCGTTTTGCAGCTGTGTATGTTCCAGGCCTTTGCTGGCATCCAGTACCGGTACAGGTGCATACCGTGCATCCATGAACCCGCTGCCGGGATGCCCCGCGAGACCCGCGAGGCGAATGTAAGGCGGCAGCGTGGAATGTCCCTGCGTCACCTGTCGCGCCACCCAGGCACCGAGCGCCGGATGCCGCATCGTGGCGGACATCTCATAACCCGTGAGCACCTTATACACGCCCGGCTCGTGGGCCCCCTGCGTGTGATGCAAGGAGCGAACCACCGCGATTTTTTTCCCATGCTCCGCCAGTTTGGGAAAGAACCCTGAGATGAGCAGGTCATCCGCCTTGGTCTTGATCGTTTTCACCGGCCCTTGATGACCCGCAGGCGCATCGGGCTTGGTGTCAAAGGTGTCGATGTGGCTCATGCCGCCGCGCATGTTGAGATAAATGATGCGGCTGGCAAACTTCGGCGTGCTCGTTTCCAAGGCCCGTGCAAGCCCCAGCGGCGGCACCAAACTGACGCCCAGACACGTGCGGGCCATGCGCGAGACAAACTCACGGCGGGAGACATCATCAAGGCGGTTCAGGGATTTCTTCATAAAGTGACGTGGTTATTTTTGAAACATGAATTCAGCGGTGGAGAGCAGCGTGCGGGCAAGCGCCTTGGCATTGCGCGCATCTCCCAGCGCCAGCTTGCAGGCATCGAGTTCGGCCTGCGTCGGCTCACGCGTCATCACAGCCAGGAAGGCGCCACGCGCGACTTCGGTGATGTTGTTGAGCCCTCGCAGACTGTCGGACAAAGGACTGCCGGAACGCGCCACATGGTCAAAGAAATCGCTGTTCAGCATGAGCAGCGCCTGCGGCACCGTGGAGGAGCTCCACGCATCACCGATGAAGTCACGGTTCCCCTGGCCGAACATGCGCAGGAAATGACCATCAGGCGTTGGCTGCGGCAGCTCCGAGGCACGCTCCAGTCCTCCACCGGCAAACTCGCGTGCCATCTCCTTGCGCAAGCGTGCACGGCGTTCCTCCACCTTCATTTCGCGTTCTTCCTTGCCAGCGATCTTGCGGGCTACAGCGGTGACCTCACTGGCTTTTTTAGCAGAGACTGCCGCTTCAAGTTCAGCAACACCGGGGGGATCAAAATTCAGTTTCAAATCCAAGTCCTTCACCGCCAACGCCATCATCGAGTCCCACACCTGTTCCGCGCTCAAACGACGCACCACCGGACCGGGGAAGCGATACACCACCGAAGAATCCTGCGGCGGCAGCCCTGCTTCGCGCTGATAGGCACGGGTCAGGGTGAAGATGTGCAGAATCCGTCGCACATCGTATTTCGAATCGCGCACCACATTGACGAGATACTGGGCCAGATCAGGATTGTCGCAGTCCGCCACTTCACGCACCTGATCCACCCTGCCTGCGAACGGCAGTCCGAACAACTTGGCCCACAGTCGGTTTGCCAGCGTGAGCGCGAAGCGAGTGTTGCTGGGCGCGGTGACCCATGCCGCCAGAGTTTCTGCGGGGCGTGCGCCTGTGGCTGGTGATTCGCCATAAAGCACAGCCGCAGGGATCAGTTCCCCGGGTTTGCCATCCGCGTATTGGTAATCGTCCGGCAGCTTGGCAGGTTGCCCCTCTCCATTCACCACGCCTGCACCACCTGCCGCACGCTGCAGCGCCAGCAGGGCATCTCGGATGCGTTGGTTTTTTTGCCGCCGTTCATAGTCCAGCTTGTCCATCGCCATGCGGTCGTAGCGTTCGGCTGCTTCGCGGATCGCTTTGCCACCCACTTCTCCGACTCCGTCCTCTTTTGACGCTGTCTTGATCCCGGAGGTCCAGGCAAGGAACTGATGGTACTCCTTCCGCGTCCAGCGGCTGTAGGGGTGGTCATGACACTGCGCGCAGGAAATCTGCGTACCAAGAAAGAGCGTGGCCGTGCTCTCGATGTTTGCGGCGCGGTTCTCCCCATCACGCAGATAATAGCCCGCTGCAGGTGCACGCCAGCCGTAGCCTTCGGGGCTCAGCAGCTCACGCGTCCATTCGTCGAAAGGTTTGTTTTCACGCACGCTCTGTTTGATCCAGGCGAGGTAAAAATCCCCCTGCACACCTTCGGCCAGGTCGTCTTTGGCGCGCAGCAGATCGCACCAGTAGTTGAACATGTGGCTGACGTGGCCGTTGGAGGCCAGCAGCTCTTCGATCAGGCGTCTGCGCTTCTCGGGTTCCTTGAGGGCGATGAAACGTTTGGCCTCATCACTAGTGGGAATGCGGCCCACGAGGTCAAGATACACACGGCGCAGCCACACAAATTCACTGGCCATGGGGCGCGCCTCCTCCGCGTGCTTGCTCAGGTCCCGTTCGATCAGCTGGTCGATGCGTGCCGCCACGGCCTTGAGCTGGGTAATATCCACAGCCTCGTTCAGCGTCGAGATCGAAACCTCCTTCGCACGCATGGAGGTCCATGAGCCGAAATTCGCCCCTTCCTCAACCCAGCTCCGGATGAGCGCAATTTCCTCGGCGCTCAGCGGCTTGCCATCATTGGGCGGCGGCATGAGATCATCGTCGCCCGGTTTGTGAGAGATGGATTTCACCAGCGCGCTCTTGGAGGCCTTGTGCGGCAGGATGAGATTGTCCGTCTGGCTCTTTTCACGAATCGCTTCCAGATCATCCAGGCGAATGCCTCCTTTCGGCTTCTTCAGTTTGCTGCTGTGGCATTCAAAGCAGGAGCGCTCCAAAACTGGCAATACCTGGCGCTCGAAATCAACCTTCGTGGAAACGTCGGGAGTTTCCATGGGCATCTCGTTCTTGGGTTTCGAAGCGAGATTCATCGGAGGAATCGTCGCGGTCTCCATCTTCTCCGGCACCGGTGCGGGGACGTTCCCCATGCTGATGGCGGGCGGTGTCACCGGAGGTGGAGTAGGCGCAGGTTCTGTTTTTTTCTCCACGACCACCACCTTCGGTGTCTGCGGATTCGGAGCTGGAGGCGCAGGTGCAAGAGGTGGCTGAATCAGCATCGGCTCGGGTGCCACCACCACACGAGGCCCCGGTGGGTTTGCGACAATGCGTCCGTACATGATGACACGTTTGCCCGTGCGCTGAGCCACCACGGGGGCGAGCTCAAGCCGCTGAAACAAATCCGGCCACGCGAGAGTGCCACCGATGAAACCGATCAACACAGCCGCCGCTGCGGTGGTCCAGCGGGGCAGGTGGGTGAACCAGCGCCGCGGGCGACGGCGTGTGGTTGACTCTTCAATGCTGCGCATCAGATCATCGACGGATGACACATTCACGCTCGCTTCGATGGCCTCAGCGAGTGCTTCAGGAGTGTCATTTTTTTCCAAAGCCACACGCAGCAGCGCATCCATGCCGAGCTGCTGTTCCAGCTCCTTGAGCGTGTCGGGGTCGCTCATCAAAACCTGCCATTCATGATTGGAGAGCACCCCCTCCAAAGCTTTGTCGATCGCTTCGTCGGTGTTCATGCGGTTTTGTGCTCCAGGTGAAGTTCAATGCACTTGCGCAGCTGCTGGCGTACACGCATCAGCACGGTGCGCACCGCGAGCGTGCTGCGGCCCGTGCGTTGCGCGATTTCCTCGCAGCTGAGCTGCATCTCGTAGCGCAGATCCAGGATGGTACGCTGATGGTGGCGCAGCTTCTCAAGACAGGTCGCCAGATGATCTGATTCATCACTCACGGGTTTTTCAGAAGCCTCCAGCGCCATCTCCCAGCGCACCTGCTCGGAGTAGCGTTCGTGCTTGGTGAAGTCCCGCGCATACGCCTTCATCCGGTCGCGCAGCTGGTTGTAGGCGATGGTGCGCAGCCACGGCTGCATGGACCCTTCGGTGAAGTCCTTCATGTTCTGATAGGCGAAGACAAAGGCGTCATGCGCCACTTCATCGATCAAATCCGGCACCGGTGCCCGCAGCGCCAGATAGCCTCGTAGCGGCTGCAAATGCCGCTGCATCAGCAGACGAAACGCTGCGTCGTCACCGGCTTCCACCTGTCTGGCGAGTTCGGCATCCTGCGGAGTTTTGGGCGGCGTGAGAGAATCCATGCACGGTGGATATGGACGCTCGATTCCAAAGTGTGGCAGAAAAATGTGGCTGCTTTTGCAGCGGCCTCACCTTCCGCCATACCCTGGCGGTGGCGGCGGAATGCCCGCAGGCATGGCCGTCGTGCCATACCCCGGGGGCGGTGCACCGGTGCCATACCCTGCAGGCGGCACCGTGCTGGGCGTGCGGTAGCTGCTGGCGGCTGGAGGAGCGTGATACGTTTTGGGCGCCTTGTACGCCGTGCGCGGCGGTGTGCTGTGTTTGACCGGAGCCGGCGTGTTGTAGCTGGCTGGAGCAGGACCGTAGCTGGCTGGAGCAGGACCGTAGCTGGCTGGAGGAGCACTGTAGTTTGCCGCTGGCGCAGCACCGCTGGCTAGGGTTTTGGCTGTCACCGTGACATCGCCGAGCTGGCGATAGGGAAGCTGAATGTATTCGGCAGCGGCGCGGGAGAGATTGATGACGCGGTTCGGATAGTAGGGGAAGCGGTCGGTCACCGTCACGTTCACCGTTCGTCCGTTGCTGTTGTTCTTCACCTTGACCACCGTTCCGAATGGCAGGGTGTTGTGCGCGGCAGTCCAGCCCTGCGGCTGATAGATGGACCCTGAGGTGGTGTACTGGCCTGCATATTGATCCGCGATGTAGGAGGCATATCCGCGCACCTCATAGGCAGGCTTGGCGCAGCTGGCCAGCACTGCGGGCACCGAAATGGCAAGGAATCGAAGAAGTGCGGAAAAGTTCATGTTCTGCTTTTGCGAACATAACAAGATTGTCACTAGGCACAATCTTGCTCATCATCGACCAGTGAAAAGAAAACGAGTCATCCTGGGGGCCGCGCTTCTGCTGGTGCCACCGCTGGCCGGCTGGCTGGCCGGCTGGCTGGCCGCAGACCAGCTGGCGCATCCGCCGCGCAGGCCTCTGCAGGATTATCACCATGAGTTTCTGTCCAGTCCGGCGGCACATGGCGTGGCGTTGAAATCCTTCACCTGTGCCGATGGCACCCCATGTCTCGTCTGTGAGCCCAATTCGCAGGGAGAACTTGGAAAGCGCGGGCAGGTCATCCGTGAGCAGATGACGCTGAAAGGTCTCACCTTGCCAGCACCCGGAAGCGTGGTGGGAAATCTGGTGCTCGTGCATGGCCGCCGTGGTCGAAAGGAGGACTACCTGCTCGTCGCAGAGCGATTCTGCGCCGTGGATTTTCGTTGCATTCTGCTCGACCTGCCTGCTCATGGCGATCACCCGGCAACAACCGCCTGCTATGGCGCGCGGGAGGCCCACCTTCCAGCCCTGGCGCTGCATGAGGCCGCAGCGAAGTTCGGCTTCAATCCGCAACCCGCAGGCATCATGGGGCTGTCGATGGGAGGTGCGGTCAGCATCCGCTCAGCGGTGGAAAAGGATGCGCCTTGGCGTGCTGCCGTTCTGGTTGCCACCTTCGATTCATTGGACCACGTGGTGCGCCACCAAACCTCCGGCTGGGTGGGCGAGTGGCTGGGTTCAGTCTGGAGCCACATGACAGGCTGGTTTTATCAAAGAAAGGCACACATGGAAGTCAGCGCAGCGAACTCCCTCGCTCTGGTTCCCCAGCTCAAATGCCCGGTGCTTGTCGCACATGGGACGTCAGACCGGGTGATCCCCATCGAGTGTGGACGCCTTCTATATGACGCGCTGCCATCCGGCATCGAAAAACGCTGGGTTGAAATCCCCGGCGCGGATCACGACAACGTGCTGATCACTGATTTTCCAATCTACGCAGAAATGGCCGAATGGATGCTGCGTCACGTTCCTCAGTGAAGGCCGCTTAAGCCGCTGGTTGCCGGAGCTCCACGCCACCGCAGTCAGAGCAGGCGGTCATGCCGCTCTGAAATTCAGCACGGCACCGCGGGCAGGTGGGAAGCTTGGCCGTCGCGGGCGGATCGTAATCAGCTTCTGCGATGCCTTCATGACGGAAGAATTTTTCCAGTGCCTCGGCTTCAAGCGGAAGCGACTCGTTTTGAGGCCAGCCTGGAACGTAGCGTGACTCACGCCAAAACAGACGCGCACTTTCCAGCCAGCGTTTGTCATCCATCAGTCCACGCCAGGCGAGTGGATGCGGCGGTTCAGCATCCGTGGTCAGATTCACGACATCAAAGGCACGCATTGCCAGCTGCGGCAGGAAGGCAATCCCAAGCGCGCGCCAGCGCCGATGAGGAACAATGACGCGGTTTTTCCGGGTGCTGCGCAGAAAGAGCCATGACTGGATGAATTGCAGCAGCAGCAGCACACCCGCAGCCGTGAGCACGATCAGACTGTCGCCAAAGCGATGATACAAAACGCTCATCACACCAAAGCACCACATGAAGTGAATCGTGGCACACAGCCGCAGTGATCGGGTGAGCTGCGAGGTGGCCGTGGCGGCTGTATTGGCAGACTTCGTGTCGAGTGTCGTGCGGGCGTGCTTGAGGAATGCGCTGCGGCGCTGCTCAGGTGTCAGGCCTCGCCATTCGGTGAGCCTTTGCTGCCAAAGTTCAGCCAGCGTTTTGGAAGGCAGGCGAACACGGGTCACGGCGTCGAGATGCAGCGTGCTTTCCTCGACACGTGGGGCCAGCTTGTCCCATGCAATGCTGACGCTCATGCTGTCGGTCAATCGCACACGCAGCGAATCCTGCTCGGGCACAAACAACCATGGCAGGGCTATTGCATGCGCCTGCATCGGCGGCAGAGGAGAAAGCAGCAGTGGCGAACCACTGCCGATTTGCAGCCGCATCCATGGCCGCAGCGGGCTCCAGCCCGACTTGCCCGTGCCCGCAGCCATCCAGGCCGTGGATGGCACGAGGCGCAGGCACTCGATGAGATACAGCAGCACGAAGACTGCGAGAAGCGTCTGGCCGTCGGTCATGCGCTATTCGCCTGGGGGCTGACGCGAGCCGAAGATTGTGCTGAAGAGTTTTTTCAAGCCTGCGAGCGCTGCCGCAATAACCAGGACGATTCCTTTTCCCATCTTGGCGATGAGCACGCCGAGTTTCCCCCACAAACCCATCTTGGCTGCGGCGAAGGCACCAGTACCGGCAATGAGCGCGGTTAGGCCGTATTTGGCCACCTTGTCCCCTTCGCGGAATTCAGCGTAGCGCTGACCTTCGACATAGGAGAAGCCACCCATGACTTTCTGAAACTCGGTCAGCAGCGGCTGAAACTCCGCCGGGTCGCACACGAGCTGCACCTTCATGGAACCCGTGCGGCCCAGCAGCCGCGTCTCATAGTTCACAGACTCGCCGCCCGTCCCGTCCAGGCTTTGGATTCTTATCGCCCACTCAAGGGTCTTGGTGGTGTCATTGAAGCGCGGCGGCATGGCCCAGCCAAGAATGGCCAGTTCATGGATGCCACGTTCCTTGCGCACTTTGTTGGACTCCGCCAGTCCCTCGCGGCGGAGTGCGAGCAGCTCATCCGCATTGATGTCGTTTTTCTCATCGTCTTTCACATGGCCGGAGTCGTCATAGCCGAAGATGATCCAGGGGCCGAATCCCTCGGTGGTGAGCATGCCGGATGCGGAGGGCTGCGGCAGATTGCCAAACAATTCCAGCACACGGCTGGTGCCGCTGCCGTGGGTGAAGCGGTAGCCCTTCGGGATGGCGATCTTGGCCACGCCGCCGAGATCTCCTGCGCCTTCACGCACCCAGCCGACCTTTTCCATGTCATCCAGCAGCTTTTTCTCCTGCTCCTCCAAGTTCTGATTCGCGGGCTGTTGAGCCTGAGAGGTGGAGAAAACTGCGAGACAGGCCAGCAGCACAGCGCGTGAGAGAAATGAGGACTTCATGCGTCGCCAGTCTCGCAGGGGCTGCGGGAGATCGTCAAGGTGAGGTTTTTACCAGATTCGTAATTGGCAGAGGAAGCCTTAGGCCGCATGTTCAGGGGGCTTTGACTCATTATTTATTCCATGGCTGAACCAAATTCTGCTCCAGCACCCGCGCCGCGCCGCGGGCCAGGATGCCTCTCCACACTGGCCCTGACGTTTCTGGCGCTGGTGGTCATCGGTGGCCTCGTGGTTTGGAAGGTGGTGGATTCAGGTTTTGGCATGAAGTGGCTGGTAGAGCATTTCCAGAAGCAGACCATCACCGAGAGCTTTCATGAAAACGTGAAACGCATCGCCTCCACTCAGGGGGATGTCCTGGAATTGGCCACGATGGAAACCGAGGAGACCGTCACGAAGTATGACACGAAGACCTTGTTCAACGATGCCGTTTACCTCGGCACCACCGTGGCGGAGATCCGCGCGATGGTGGTCTATCGTTACCATTTGAAGCTCTCCGATGAGTGGAAGCTCACAGTCGAAAACGGACGTTGTGTGGTGATCGCACCCGCCATCCGGCCTTCGCTGCCGCCGGCGATCCGCACGGAAACAATGGAGAAAAAGTCCGAGGCTGGCTGGCTGCGGTTCAATGCGGCGGAGAACATGGCCGAACTGGAGAAAGGATTGACCCCCATGCTGGAACGCCGCGCCGCGGTGCCGGGCAAAATCAAGCACGTGCGCGAAGCCAGCCGCACTTCGGTGGCCAAATTTATGCAGCACTGGGTGCTCAAGGAACAAAAAGCGCACGATCAGGGCGGCATTCGCGAAATCGTGGTGATTTTTCCTGATGAACCGGCTGCGGCCAATGCTGCTGAAGCATCGAAACTGCCCGCCACGTTGAATGTGGAAGTGAGCGTCGATTAACTCAGCGGATCAACGCTGCAGTCCTTCGGGGTCATAGAGCAGCAGGTCGGACTCGAACTTCACAAAAGTCAGCGCCCCTGGCAGATCGCTGGGCCGCATGTTGGTGAGGCTGAAAAGTTTGTCCTTCCACATCCCTTGCTTGCCGGTGACGCCGCCGATCAGCTTGGCTGCAGTCGCCAGTTTGTCCCCCGGCACCACAAAATCCGCACCACCCATCGTGGCATAGACCCCGAGAGAGACAATTTCCTGCGCGTTTCGCTGATTGATCACACGCTCAATCACGACTCTTTGGTTTCCGCCGTACCAGCCAAGTGCAATGCTGCTGAAGATGCCGACCAGGCAGATGACGGTGAGCAGCTCCAAAATTGAAAAGCCCCCAGACATCCAGTTTTTTGGCTGGCGTTGCGGAAGGAGGGGGCTGGCGGAAATGCGCAACACGGGCTATATAATTATCATAAACATCTTTTCGCCGCAATCTCTCGTTTTGACGGGGGTGACTGTCTGCATTTAGACAGCGGCTGCAGAACTCATGATACCTGACTTGTTGGAACCATTACCCCGATCGCAGCGCGAAGCTGTCGATTCTGCCGGCTACCGGATCATGCGCTGGATGGCGGCACGTGAAGTCTTGCAGGCGCGTGTTACGAAAGGCCGCATCGCAGGGCCATTGGGTGATTTTTTGGCGCACTGGCTTTCCCTGGCCCCCGCAAAGGGGGCGGACTCAGATCTTTGGTTGTCATTCAATTATGCACAGGATCGAGGGGGGCTGAAACTCGTGGGGGGCAGTGCAGCACTCGCCCATTCTCCATTGGAGCAGGCACTGTTGCATCTGCCGGCGCTGCGCTCATTTTGGAGCCAGGAATTGCGCCAGCAGCACTTTGTGGCTTTGCGAACTCTGGTGCCGCAGGCATGGCTGATGGACCCGGCTCAGGTTCCACCCGGTGCGGTGATTCAGGGCTTGGATACGGTTTCTTGGAAGCTGCCCCCGCAATTGTGGGGGCAGCAGTGGGAGATCCAAGACCCTAAGGGGCTGATACTCGCAAATCCGTCTCTTTCGCAGAACAGCATTTTGATCTCACGACCGGCTTCAGGCGTATTACTCAATGCATGGTATGGGCGGAATGACACGGGTCAGGTTGTTTTGCGTTCTCTTGAAGCGGCACCTTGACGTGCATCCTGCTTCCGTGCGACATTCTCCCATCCCCAAAAACCATGGCACGCGGCTCCAACGTTACTCTCTGCTCCTTCTGCGGCAAAAGCCATGCAGAGGTCAAAAAACTCATTGCAGGTCCGGGGGTGTATATTTGCGACAACTGCATTCACGTCTGTAAAAACATCCTCGACAAGGAAACCTCGGTCGATTCCGAGGGTGGGCCGGCGCTGCTGGTGCCACGCCCGGCGGACATCGCCGCGCTGCTGGATCAGCATGTGATCGGCCAGTCTCAGGCAAAGAAGGTGCTCAGTGTCGCGGTGCACAATCATTACAAGCGCATCCTGCACACCCAGCAGCAGGCCACGCGTGCCGGCAGCGGAGCCCCTCGCAAAGTGACGACCGCTCTACCCGACCCCAATGATGTTGAGATCGAAAAAAGCAACGTGCTGCTTATGGGACCCACGGGCTGTGGCAAGACGCTGCTCGCCAAGACTCTCGCACGCATTCTCAATGTGCCGTTCAGCATCGCGGATGCCACCACGCTGACAGAGGCCGGCTACGTCGGCGAAGACGTGGAAAACATCGTCCTGCGGCTCCTGCAGGCGGCGGACTACGATGTCGCCCGCGCCGAGATGGGCATCGTCTACATTGACGAAATCGACAAGATCGGCCGCAAGACCGAGAACGTGAGCATCACCCGTGATGTCTCAGGAGAAGGCGTGCAGCAGGCGCTGCTGAAAATCATCGAAGGCACTGTATGCAATGTGCCACCACAAGGCGGACGCAAGCATCCGCAGCAGGAGTACATCCAGGTGAACACCGAAAACATTCTGTTCATCTGCGGCGGAGCCTTTGTCGGCCTCGACAAACTCATGGAACGGCGCCGTGGCGGCAAGACCATGGGGTTTGTGAATTCCCAGGCCGTGAAACCTGAGGGCGCGAAATCCAGGGCCGAAGTCGAACCTGAGGACCTGCTGTCGTTTGGCCTGATTCCGGAGTTCATCGGCCGTCTGCCGGTGGTTTGCTCGCTGGAGTCGCTGACGGAACAGGAACTCGTACGAGTGCTGACTGAGCCGAAGAACGCTTTGATCAAACAGTACGCGAAACTCATGAACATGGACGGCGTGGAGCTTTCCATCACACGTGACGCCATGCTTGCCATGTCCAAGGAGGCGGTGACGCGCGGCACCGGTGCACGCGGACTGCGCAGCATCTTCGAGCGCATCATGCTGGACGTCATGTATGACGTGCCAAGCCGGATGGACGTGCGCGGCGTCACCATCAACGAAGGCGTCGTCAAGGGCGAGCGTGCCGCCATGCTGCGCAAGCGGGTGGAACGCAAGGCGGCATAGGCTTCGGGTTACAAAGTCGGGGCAAAAATTCTGCTGGAGCTTTGGGGACTCCTCACATCATAGTGGGTGCTATCACACCCATGACCTCCCGCCGCCACTTCCTTCAACTCGTCACCACAGCCATTGCTGCTGCAGGTTCACGCCAAGTCATTGCCGCCGACAAGGAGCCGCCGTTCAAAATCTCGCTGGCTGAATGGTCATTGAACAAAGGCATTTTGGGGAAAGGCAACGCAGAGCGCCACGAGCATCTCGACTTCTGCAAGATCGCCCGCAGCTTGGGCATCGATGGCGTCGAGTATGTGAACCAGATGTTCTTCGACAAGGCCACTGACGCCGCTTACCTCGGCGAAATGAAAAAGCGCCAGGAAGGCGAAGGCGTGAAAGGCCTGCTCATCATGTGCGACCGCGAAGGCAATCTCGGAGATCCCGATGAGGCCAAACGTGCGAAAACCGTCGAAAATCACCTCAAGTGGCTCGACGCCGCTTCCACCCTCGGCTGCCACAGCATTCGCGTGAATGCCGCCAGCGATCCGAAGCTGAGCTGGGACGAGCAGATGAAACTCGCGGCAGATGGCCTGCATCGTCTCTGCGTCGAAGGCGACAAGCGTGGACTCTACGTTGTCGTGGAAAATCATGGAGGTCTCTCTAGCAACGGCCTCTGGCTCACTGGCGTGATGAAAGCCGCAGACCACGCTCGCGTCGGCATTTTGCCGGATTTTGGCAATTTCTACACCGACCGCGTCAAAGGTGAGCTCTACAACCCCTACAAAGGCCTGCGTGAGTTCATGCCCTGGGTGAAAAAAGGCATGAGCGCCAAGGCCTACGATTGGGACACGGGTGCTGGCAAATTCTACACCGAAGACCGCCGAGAAGGCCGCGAAATGACACTCGATTTCGAGCGTTTGATTAACATCGTCGTCAAGGCGGGCTATAATGGCTACATCGGCATCGAATACGAAGGCGACAAGCACACTGAAATCGAAGGCATCAAGCGTACCAAGCAGGCCCTTGATGAGATCAAGTCGATGCTCTGATTTTCCAACCGCTTCCTAAACTCACACACCCTCGCACACCATGCCTACAGAAGACGCTCCCATTCCTGCCCCCGTAGCGGAAACCAATCTCTGGTCGGGTCACACCTCCCAGTGGGTTCATTTCTGGTACTACTTTTTCTGCATCCTGCTGGCTGCGGGGATTGCAGTGGCGGCCACGGTGTTCGGTCTGGCGACTGCTGGCATCGGAGCGCTGGGGTATCTGGCGCTGATCATTCCGTTTTTGATGTGGGTCTTCCGCTGGTGGGCGACGAAGTGCACAACTTATGAACTGACCAGCCAGCGTTTGCGCATTCGTTCCGGAATTCTCAGCAAAAAGACCGATGAAATGGAGCTTTTCCGGGTGCGAGATTACACGATGGAACAGCCCTTTTTGCTGCGTTTGGTCGGTCTGGGCAACATGACCTTGATCACTTCAGACGCCACGACTCCCACACTTTCCATGCGTGCCATTCCGGGGATTGAGAACGTGCGTGAAAAACTGCGCACGGCGGTGCAAATTGAACGTGATCGGAAGCGTGTGCGGCAGATGGACGTGGACAATGTTGAGGATGGCGGCGCGGCCTTTCATTGATGCCCGAAATTACGAGCCTTCGATTTTTTCGGCGTTTACGACGCTGGTTTTGCCATTTTTGACTTCGAGGTGCATTTTAATGCGCGCAAATTCCTTTTTGTAGCTCCAGCCGACTTCGGCGGTCCAGGTGGTGGCGCTGGTGGGCTGGAGGCTGCGGAGTTGGAGGACAAAGGCGGCGAGGCGTGTGTCGGATTCGGCAATGGTGTGGTCTGGCTCGATGACTTTGAGGTTTTGGGCGTTGACGAATTTGAGCTTTAGGTCGGCGAAGCGTTTGGTGAATTCGTCGGTGGCGGGGGTCATGCCGTCGCGGTTGATCTCGCCGAGGACGATGGAGTAGCTTTTGGGGACGCCGGGATTGATGTCGGGCAGGAGGGTGATGAGGTGGCGGACGGCGGCTTCGCCGGCATCGCACTCATAGAGGTTCAGCGGGAGGGGGGCGGTGTCTGAGGAATCGCAGGCGGCGAGACCGAGGCAGAGGCTGAGCAGAAGGAGGCGGCGTGTCATGTGGGTTGGGTGTTCATGGCATGGAATACGCAGCTTGGCAATGCGCTGGCGTGCTCCATACTGAGGACCCCATGTTTGACATTCGAGAAAAACCCAATGCCGTTGAGAACGCTTTTCTGGTCGGTGCGTACTTTGACCGGCGGCAGAAGCAGGAAGCGACTGATTTGCTGGAGGAACTGGCAGAGCTGGTGGGGACGCTGGGGATCAACATCATTGGCAAGGAGCTGGTTTTTGCGCGGGAGCACACGGCGCGCTACCTGATTGGCAGCGGGAGGTCGGCGGAGCTGATGAAGCAGGCGAAGGAGCTGGGGGCGGATGTGATTGTGTGGGACAACGAGCTGAGTCCGGGACAGCAGCGGGCGTGGGAGAGCGAGGGGGACATCTGCGTGATCGACCGGCATGAGGTGATTCTGGACATTTTCAACATGCGGGCGAAGACGCGTGAGGCGCGGCTGCAGGTGGAGCTGGCGAAGATGGAGTATTCGATTCCGCGGCTGACGCGGATGTGGGCTCACTTGGACCGTCAGGGCGGTGGCGCCGGCGGCGGGGTGGGTGGTGCGGGTGCGGCGCGTGGTGAGGGTGAAACGCAGCTGGAGGTGGACCGACGGCTGGCGAGCAAGCGGCTGGACAAGCTGAAGGCGGACCTGGAGGAGGTCAAGAAGCAGCGGGAGACGATGCGCAAGGACCGCCTGCGCACGCCGGTGCCGCATGCGGCGATCGTGGGCTACACGAATGCGGGGAAGTCATCGCTGCTGAACAAGCTGACGGCGTCGGATGCGTATGTGGAGGACAAGTTGTTTGCGACGCTGGACACGACGACGAGGCGGATGGAGCTGCCGGACGGGCAGCCGCTGCTGGTGACGGATACGGTGGGGTTCATTCGGAACCTGCCTCACGATTTGGTGCAGTCGTTCCGGGCGACGCTGGAGGAGGCGATCCAGGCGGATTTCCTGATTCATGTGATTGATGCGAGCTCGCCGCAGGCGGTGGAGTTTTACCAGACGACGTCGAAGGTGCTGGCTGAGCTGGGGGCGGGTGACAAGAAGGTGCTGCTGGTGCTGAACAAGGTGGATCTGATTGATGATCCGCGGCTGATGGAGCTGAAGAGGGACTTTCCTGAGGCGGTGACGATTTCGGTGAAGACGGGGCAGGGGATGGAGGATCTGCTGCACCGGCTGCATGATTTCATGATCGACCGGGTGGTGCGGCTGACGCTGAGCCTGCCGCTGGACCGGATGGATCTGGTGGCTTTGATCCATCAGGAGGGGAAGATGCTGAGCGAGGATTATGAGACGGGCCGGGCGGAGATTCAGTGCGTGCTGCCGAAGCGGTTTGAGAGCCGGTTTGCGGCGTTTCTGCCGGTGGATCCGGAGGCTGGGAAGAAGAAGGGGAAGAAGTAGGATTGGGGGAGGGAGTTTACGGTGGCTGAACGTTGTTGACTGTGGTTGACGGTTGTTGGCCAGAGTCGGAAGGGTTGGCCGCAAAGAGGCGCAAAAAGGGATGCAAAAAAGGGTGGGGATTCAGACGGGGCAGGAATGCCCCGGTTACGTTGGGTTTCTGCTGAGAATTGTTTGGATGAAAAGGGGAACGTGCGTAAAAAAGGGCTGCCAATCATTGTTTACTTCTGCTCATGTTCTCACTCGCCAATAAAACCGTTATCATCACCGGAGCCGGATCGGGCATCGGTCAGGCCATTGCCATTCTTTTTGCGAAGCAGGGGGCGCATGTGGAGGTGCTGGATTTGAAGCAGGAGGGGGCGCAGGTGACGGTGGACCAGATTGTGGCTGCCGGGGGCAGTGCGCGGGGTTCGGCCTGTGATGTGGGGAACTATGCGGAGGTGAAGGCGATTTTTGATGAGGTGGCGGCGAAGCATGGGAAGATCGACGTGCTGGTGAACAACGCGGGCATCGCGCACATCGGCAATGCTTTGAACACGGCGGAGGAGGACATGGACCGTCTGCACCGGGTGAACATCAAGGGGGTGCATGCGTGCGCGCAGGCGGCGTTGGCGCACATGACGACAGTGAACAAGGGGGTGATCCTCAACATGTGCTCGATCGCGGCGCAGATGGGGCTGGCGGACCGGTTTGCTTATTCGATGACGAAGGGCGCGGTGCTGATGATGACGTATTCGATCGCGAAGGATTTTATCAAGCAGGGGATCCGGTGCAATTGCATCGCTCCGGCGCGGGTGCATACGCCGTTTGTGGACGGGTATCTGGCGAAGACGTATCCGGGGCAGGAGGCTGAGATGTTTCAGAAGCTGAGTGAGGCGCAGCCGATTGGGCGCATGGCGAAGCCGGAGGAGATTGCGGCGCTGGCGCTGTATCTGTGCAGTGATGAAGCGTCGTTTGTGACGGGGAGTTCGTATCCGATTGATGGGGGCGCGGTGAACTTGAGGTGAGAGTTTACGGTTGTCGACGATGGTTGACCGTTGTTGACGGTGGTTTGCCCTGAGTTCCTGAGAGGGGGCGCGGGGCTTTTTGTTGGTGTGGTGGGGCGGGGTGGTTTGGTGGGGTTATTTTTTGCAACGTGAATGAGGAGCAAGGGAATGGACAGGGAGGCGGAGAGGAACCGGAGTTGAACCACGGAATACACTGAATACACGGAAGTCGGATCCGAGGTGGAGGTGGGGTTTGGGGGAGGGTCTGTTTGCGCTGTGGGAGGGGTGGATGTGGTCCGTGGGTTCTGGGTGCTTGCGATGCGCTGGCCGACAGACAGGAGTGTCTGTCGTACTAAGATTCGTCTGCGCTTGGTGGTGCAGAGCGGCATGGGGGAGGACTCTGCGAATGGGGGCAGGACTTGGTCCGTGGGTCGTGGGTGCTTGCGATGCGCTGGCCGACAGACAGGAGTGTCTGTCGTACTTCAAGCCATCTGCTCAGGCATGGTGTTGGATGGGATTGAGGTTCTTTGAAGAAAGGGGTTGAATTTGAAAAATGGGGCCCAAGGGTTGTGGTATGATGTGGTGGTCGGGTGATGAATACCAGTTGCTACCATGTGTAATTTTTACTTTTCAGATCATGGCTATTTCTTCTTCCAAAAAGGCCCGCGGAGGCGGGGTGAGGGCGGGTCGGCGGGTGAAGATGGCGAGTTTGCGGCGGTGGGTGAGGGGGGCGCGGGTCAAAGGGCTGACGGATACGGAGCTGGTGTTTGAGCTGCATGTGCGCCGAGGGCTGGCGCTGCGGAAGGTGGCGAAGGTGCTGAGGGTGGGACTGGGGAAGGTGCGGGAGCACTGGTGGGAAATCCGGATGGCGCGGGCGGCGCTGGCTCCGAAACGGGAACGGGTTTTGCCGCCGCTGGCTCCGAGGTCGGAGGAGGATTTGGTGGCGCTGCGGGAGTGCGTGAGTGTGGCGCTGTGGGAGACGGTGGTGGGGACGTTTGGGGTTCCTGAGGTGAAGGCTGCGAGCGAGAGTGAGGGGGCTGCGCTGGTGCCGGCGCCCATGCTGTCGGTGCGGTTGAGGGCGCTGAGGCAGATGGCGAGGCTGTATGATGTGGACTGCCAGGGGCGGGTGGCTGCGGCTGAGGTGGGGGCGGTGGCGTGTGCGACGCCGGAGGAGATTGCGGCGATGGTGAGGGAGCGGAGGGGGAGTTGACGGTTGTTGACGGTGGTTGACCGTTGTTGACGGTGGTTTGTCCTTAGTTCCCGAGAGGGGACTCGGGGGGGGAATTTGGCCGTGTTATTTTTTGCAAGGGAATGAGGAGCAAGGGAATGGCCGGAGGCCGGGAGGGACCCGAGTTGAACCACGGAATACACTGAATACACGGAAGTCGGATCAGAGGTGGAGGTGGGGTTTTGAAGGGTTGCTGGGCGAGAGGGGGCGTTTGTTTTTTGGCAAGGGAATGGATTGGCCGAGGAATGGACTGAGTGTGGGACGCGGAGAGGGGCTGTTATTCAGGGGGCGCACGCGGATGTGGTTGCTGGATCTGGTGCGATGAAGAAGGCGGGTTTCACCCCATTTCATGGGCGGGGGATCTCGCGCAGGGTGTTGCTCGCCCAGTGAATGAATTCTCAAACAGTGGGCTACAACCCAACCCTAACGTCTCTTATGAAAACCCAAATCTACAGCCTGGCCTTCGCGCTTATCGCTTCATCCGCTGTTCTCGCGCAGGATACGACCACCACCAAGACGACGACTGTCCAGGCGGACGGCTCGACGCAGACAACGGTGAAGACAACCACCAGCACCGGGACTCTGACGGAGTATGTGCCCGGATCGACCTTCATCCTTAAAGAGGAGACCGGCCCGGTGACTTACCGCTACGGCAAGGAAGTGGTCTATGTGACCAAGAGCGGCAAGGTGATCACCCAGGACATGCTGAACGCACGCGTTCGTGTGGGCAGTCCGGTGAGCGTGCAGTACATCACTGATGGTGACAATCGCGTGATCAGCCGCGTGGTGATTGATGATTGATTGATTGATGGCTCTGACGGATCGGAGCAATCTATTCTAATTCACACCGGCACTTCTTAGGAGGTGCCGGTGTTTGGGTGTTGAAGAGGCGTTGTGAATCGCAAGGGAATGGTGAACAAGGGAATGGCCGGAGGCAGAGGGGCGGAGTTTTGAACACGGATTGCACTGATGTTGAGCATGATCCTGTTGTTGGAGAGAGGCAGGGACGTTCGAGTTTGCCGCAGAGGTGCGGAGAGGCAGAGGGGGCAGAGAAAGAATTGAGTCGGAATGAGTCAGAGGGCAGCTTGGCAGCGGATGTGGGGTTTTGGTTTTGGCAGAGGAATGGACTGAGCTTGGGCCTGGGAATGGCGGGTGTTTTGTGAGGTATTTGGCTGGCACCACCTCTTTGCATTTTCGTTGTCAGAGCTGCATGCTCTCAAGAGTCCAAGATTATTCACGCTCGCGAAAATCGATTCCGTAGACTTTTAGCTTCTTTCGTGCTCTTGAGTCCGCTTCAAGCTGAGACGCACGATTTTTCAGCTGAGTAATAACCTCTTCAAAGCTGACCTTTTGTCTTGTCTCAGGATCTTCCCACTGGGTGCGCTTGCCACGACCAGAAAAACCCACCACAAAAATTCCGTGTGTGGAATGCTGATCACGCATGTATTGGCCCAGCAATTGGTTTTCGAGGTCGGCCAATAAGCTATTTATCGACCGGCTTGCCATGTCAGCCAACTTGGCTTCGATCTGGACATGACCAGGTACACCAGCCCGATGAATCTGGATGTCAGGTCGTTCAGCACCATCAATTTGAGGTTCTCTGGGCGCTGTGTAGCGTCCATTGTTCCGCTCCCGGAGTTTGCGCACAAGAAAGGACTGTAATCCTTCTTCGTTCCGACTCGCATTCATTTCATCCCTGATGCTCTCCTCTGCATCTTCGACATCGTGTTTTATTCCATCCATTCGCCTCATCGTTATATGGAATAGGTCATCGAGATTGGCTGGAAGGCATTCTCGGTCTTTGGCGAAAGACTGAAATTCTACTGTGGACCAGGCATGAATGTCTATCATGCGCTCTGCCCGCTCATCCATCAGGCCTAGAATATAGTCACGCATGTCTGCAAGTTCAGGTGCCGCCGCTAACTTGCCGAGAGCTTCATCTGCTTCTGGCTCCGGGCGCATGGCCAAAGGGGTAAGGAGGTTTCCGCGAAAATGCTGAGCTTCATCGCGTGCCACCGGTGAGTAACCTCCGCTGCGATGGAGATCATCTGATGGTCTCACATAGTTGTAAATCAACCGGATGAATCTTTCTGCATTGGCTGGATGACGGTAAGACTCCTCGGATAAGACGGGCGTGGGGTGCATACGACTCTGAAACACTGCACACAGGATAACTACAGGATTTGTCATGCGTTCTGCTTGTGCCGGAGGAGGCAGCACGGCCTCCAGAAATTTGATGGCCGACTGTGCGTCTGCCTGAAGCCAGAGCAGAAGCCAGAGCTTATACTGCCCATCTTCGGGCTGATATAAGGTTACACGCGAAGAGGCTAAGTCAGACCACTCTTCCATTGAAAGCTTGCCATAACGCGTCAGGATTAGCAATGCGTGTTCGAGCACGCGATGATTGCCTGGATCATTAGTTTTTAACATGGCGATCATATCCGGCACAACCAAATGAGAATATGTGCACTTTTCTGCGCTAAGACGCGAAATGAATTCTGGGTAATACTCTTTTCCTGTTTGCATCTGCCATTCTCGAGTCAACAGCTCGACGAGCACATCACGAACTGCGATCGGTTGATGCTCAGCCAGTTCCGCAAACCAGCCTGGGAAACTACTGGTTTCCTGTGTTGCATAGCAGGCCGCCTTGCGTGCATCGCTATCGCTTAGACTGTCAAATCGCAGCCTGCCCGAGTCGTGGAGTATTTGAATTCCCGCCATTCCCAACTCTCCTCCATAGGTTTTCTGGTTTGGATCGGGACTGTATGATTCCCAAACCTTAATACATCCAGATTGGACGGCTGTGACTATCCTGTTTCCCAATAAGTGAGAAATTTTGCCGAACCGATGTTGTAGCTTAACCCAATCCTTTGGCATTATGTTAAAATTCGATCTGATATCTAGGCAGCTGCACAGCAAATTTATGGCCTTTCCATCCCGCATGTCTTTGATATAAAAGTGCAGTTGGCATTGCCAAATAAATTCGTTTTTGAACAAGCTGAAACTATACGATCGGTGCTTCCACCACCACTTATTAAAGAAACCTCGATTCTTTTGGCGAGACCAAAACCGGTGCCAAGAAAAGAAGAACAAGCCTCGCAAATTTTGCTGCAGAAGTGCTAATAATTCTGGAGCGTCTTTGACCGCCAGTTTCAATTGCTTCAACTTCCCATGATCCTTGCCGAGCGACAGCCATGCATTGTAAGATAGATGGAATAAGGTTTCTCGATCTCGATCATTCTTATTTTCGTTCAAACCAGCAAGCAACCAGCGCCAATCTTCCTGAACCAGCGTAAAACCTAAATCTTCAAATGCGAAACGACCGCGCCAGAATGAATCAGATTCGGGACGCTGTTTTCGGGATTCAGCTTCGATATTCAGCCAGAATGCGTGTTTTCTTGTTGCAGGATGACGGCAGGTAAGCTCTTGCAGATCGAACTTCTTTCCTGTCACATCATCGTCAGCGTCAAAGAAAAGGTCCGTACGAAAGCGTCTTTGTTTAAAGAGGAATATGGCCTGTGCTATAGAGAAGCATTCCGCAGTTCCTAGTATGGGTTCCTCCAGAATTGATTTGAGAAGGGTGGACAAGGAATCTCCGATCCAGGCGAAACGAGAAGATACTGTGGTTTCCGGGAGATGCGGTTCTTCCGCCAGCAAACGCATGCACAGATCAAGGGCTTCTGATCGTTGCTTTTTATGCTGTAATTTGCCAAACGCTTGCCTGATCATCCAAGGCAGAGTGGAATTCGAAATCGATTCAGACGATGCCACTTTTTTGAGGAGCTTTTCCATCTGAGCTGCGGAGATGACCTCTGGAAAAAGGATTTCCAACACACTGCCTGCAAAAGAAGGACTCAACGTTTCGAGTTCATCCACGATCATTGCGAGCTTTTGTTTTTGCTCTCTATCAGCACATTCTTGAATGACCCAAAGAGCATAGCCGGGAAGGTCACCACGGTTAGTGTTAGCGTTCACGAGGCCTAGCGCTGCCTCTACGCATCCGGCAACCCGGCCATATGTCGCCATTTTCAACAGCGTGATCTTGACTCCCGGAAGCACTGTGGAGGAATTTAGATGCTTGCTGAGTGCTGCTGCCATGGAGCCATCAGTCAGACGGCTCAGTGAGCCTGCCTCATATTTTGTGCGCACTGCGTCCTGCTGCACATGGCGAGACACGAAGGCATCGACAATGGCTTCTTTGTAATCAATTGGCAGGCTGGAGGGATCACCATAACGGAAAAACACATGCGGTGCCACATGAAGCAGCAGGCTGCGCAATTCGAGTGCCCAAGGCTCCTCTGACAGGCCGGCCAGCCATGCCACAACAGGTGCACGAGATTCGCGAACAGCAAGCCGGCCTCGGTGTTCTGCAAAAAACAGGTGCTTGAGTTCGGCAGACGATGTCTCACTTATGAGCCTGCGCACCCAGCAGGCTGCCAAAAATTCAGTGGTGCGACGGTGCTGAAAGCGAACCCGTCCGAAACTTGGCGCACTGAAGATGGGACGGTCCGCCAGAACTCTGATTTCGAAATCTGTCCAGTCACCGGGGAGACATCGTTTCATTTCCAACGCCAAAGCGTCAGATGGATTGCGGACTGAAGGAGGGAAGAAATCAAGTTTGCGGCAAAACAACGAGGCCGCAGCCAAGGACTCGGCTCCCAGTCTTGCCTTCTCCTTACCTAGCGGCTGCTTTTTAGAATTGTCTTCTTTGTCTTCCTCCAACTGGCGCTCCACCAGCTCATCCAGCATTGTGGCCAGCTTGTCGAGTCCGCCATGCCTCTCCCAGAAACCGAGCAGAAAATCCACATCGTATGGACGTCCGGCATAGTCCCAGCAGTGGTGCCGCTTCAGAGCGTCAATAAATCCGCCCACATCTGCGGCTTCTTTGTGCTTGGCGTACAGAGCGATTCTGGATTCATCCAAAGGATGGAGGAGCCATACTTGAAGCCGTTTGTTTTGTTTGGTGGTGGCTGTTTTTTCCTCTTCGTCTTCTTCAGAATCGGAAGACTTGTTCTCTGATAGACGCAGGTATGTTCTGACGCGTTCGCTGTCAGTAGCATGATCCCACTGATGAACCCTGCATGAAATCAACACGGTGGAGCGATCCAGCCCCTGTGAGCCTAAGGAATCTCGAAAGTGGCGCAAAGCCGCTTCAAAGTCCGCTGTGGAGTTGAGCTTGGCCTCATCCACGGCATCGAGGAAGAATACTGCTTTGTCAGCTCCCTGCAGCCAGGATCGGAATGGATGTGAATCGTCTGAATCAAGTAGTGAGTTTAGTTGGTTGCCGATCAAGTGTTGCAATTGAACAAAAAAGGCGACCTGTCCCGCGAGTGAAAGTTTTTGAGCCTGTGCGCGAAATTCCCAAGTCCGACCGCTGCCCGGTTCTCCAAGGACGACAGCAACACCTTTTGTTGCGATTAGCTTATCCCAGCCAATAAGAGAGCTGCGGTGAAACCACGCACGCGTGTCGTAGCTCATGGCGGCCAATTCTTCGGCATTCTCATTGCCTTCTCGCAATGAAAATTGTCGGTTCAGATCGATGTAGTCTGAGGTGGTTGACATGAAGGATTGGCAAGCTGCGCTTTGATCAAACAAAAGCAATCACAGTAAGCTTGTTATCGATAGTCCATATTAGCGTGTTCGCTGTTTGCACAGAGCGTCTGTGCTTGTTGGCGGGGCTCTTTGCAGACGCTGCTGGTGGACGCTGGGTGTGATGAAGTGCCGGGTTTGCTTTCCGGATGGGCGGTGCTGGACCCAGGGCGTTGCCCTGGGCTGCGATAGGTCGCGCCGTTGGCGCTGTGGCTGTGGTGGTGTTCGGTAGTTGAAGCTGCGCGGCATGGGCCATGCTGGGTACGGCAAGCTGAGCTGCGAAGGACGGAAAGGACTCTTCTTCGCTGAAGCTCGGAAGGGGGGCGGCGGGCACAAAAAACGGCAGCGGGGTGAGCGCTGCCGTTTGGGTTTGATGGGTGGTGTGGGATTCCGGACCGGCTTCCTTCTTCGCTGAAGTTACGAAGAACAGGAAAGCAGGGACTGCAATACGAAGAACTGCGTCGGGAGCTGAGGGCAGCTTGGAAACATTGTGCGTGAAGCGAAGCTGCTGAGCCGAGGACGAGTTCGAGTAGGAGGACGAGTAGGAGACGGAGTCAGAACCGGCTGAGGTGAAGCGAGCTCCGAACTACGTACTCAGATTTAGGCTTTCCAGCCGTCGCGGTAGGAGGGGCGGGTGATGAATTTGTTGGGGGCTTCGACGTTGGTGACTTTCATGGCGGATTTATCCCACTGGACGGTCTGCTGTGCGCGGATGGCAAGATTGCCGAGGAGGACGAATTCGGTGAGGGGGGCGGAGTAGTCGAAGTTTGAGGAGGGGAGGCCGCCATTGACGATGTGGTGGGCCCATTCGCCCTGGGGATTGTCTGGCATGACGGAGCGGGTTTCGGTCTGCTTGATCTTGCCGGACTTCATGTCTTCGCGGACGGCTTTGTATTTTTCGAGGGGGTAGACGAGGGGGCTCTTGCAGTAGGCATCGCCTTCGAAGATGACGCCATCTGTGCCAATGAACATCATGCCGGAGGTGGCTTTCTTGAAGGTGTCTTCGGGGATGTCTGGGTGGCGCTCGGGCTTATTGGGGACGCCGTCTTTTTCGCCGTCGTGCCAGGAGACGGTGAGGGCGGGGTGCTTGCCGGCGGGCATGTGGTAGACGAGCTTTGACCACATGGGGGCATTGAGGTCGGTGATGGGGCCGGATTCGGCTTCGATCTTTTCGGGGATGAGCTGGCCGAGGATGGAGAAGCTAGAGTCCATGATGTGGCAGCCCATGTCGCCGAGGGCGCCGGAGCCGAACTGCCACCAGCCGCGCCAGTTGAAGGGGGCTGGGCCGGGGGAGCGCTGCTTCTTTTTGGCGAGTTCGGGGTCGAGGTCGAACTCGAAGTAGGGCTCGGAGGGTTCGCAGGAGAGCCAGAGGTCCCAGTCGAGATTGGCGGGGCACTCGACGAGCTTCTTTTTGATGGGGCCCTGGGGCCAGATGGGGCGATTGGTCCAGAGGCGGATTTCTTTGAGGGTGCCGATGACACCCTGCTCGATCCATTCTTTGGCCATGCGCTGGCCGTCCATGGTGCGGCCTTGATTGCCCATCTGGGTGACGATTTTGGCGTCTTTGGCGGCGCGGTGGAGATCGCGGACTTCGGAGATGTAGTTGCAGAGGGGTTTCTGGACGCAGACGTGCTTGCCGTGCTTGATGGCGTGCATGGCGGCGAGGTAGTGGGTGTGATCTGGGGTGGAGACGATGACGCCGTCGATCTGGTTGCTCATTTCATCGAACATCTTGCGGAAGTCCTGGTAGAGCTTGGGTGCCGCTGGTGCGGGCTGGGAGGAGTCGAGGTGGTGCTTTTCGCGCTTTTTGGCGGCTTCATCGAGGCGCTTGGTGTCGACATCGACCATGGCGATGATGTTGTGATTGAGGGTGACCATGCCGGTGTCTGCGAGACCTTTGCCGTTGGCGCCGATCTGGACGAGGTTGAGGCGCTTGGCGGCGGTGTCCTGGCCGCGGAGGAGGAGATTGGGGCCGGTGAAGGCGCTGGCGGCGAGGCCGGCGGTGGTGGTGAGGAAGTGGCGGCGGGAGAGGGGGTGGGTGCTCATGGGCTGGTGTGTTTAATAAGGGAGGCGGGAAACGTGGGGGAGGAGGGGATGTTGCAGGGAGTGGGGGCGGGGAGGATTTATGATTTGTGATTTGGGGCTCCGGAGGCGGAGCGGCATTGGAATGCGGTGGTCCGGGGAGGAAGATGTGGGAGGGAAGAGGAGGTTGGAGTTGGTTGCAACTTGCATTCGGGAGTTGAATCCTGACGGGAACCGGTGGAAACGTGGGGAGCGCTTGTCGTCTCCGTAGTTCAATGGATAGAACGAGGGTTTCCATCTTTGATGTTTGAGGATGTTTGAAAACATTGGTTATCAACTGATTAGACTTCACGGAACATCCTAAAATCTCCTCGACAGGTGCAACTTTAGGTGCAACTATTTTTGGAATTGAGCAAGCCATGGCATCCATTAGAAGAGTCCCAAAGTCACCTTTTTGGATCGCCAAGTTTCGGGAGGGTGACACTGTATCATATCGCTCGACGAAGCAGAAAAACAGATCAGACGCGCTACGCATGGCGCTGGAGTGGGAGCGACTGGCTAAGGACGCCCACAAAGGCGAAATCACGCAGGCAGCAGTCATCAAATTCGTGAATGAGTTGCTTGATAAGGTTGGCCAGGATTCCATCGGAAAGGTCTCAACGCATGTGTTCGCTACAGGTTGGCTGACAAGGGGAGTCAAAGCTGAATCGACACGCAAGAGATACGAGTCAGTGATCCAAAATTTCCTCAAGTTCATTGGAACGAAACGTGCCAAGGCGACGATTGCGAGTGTGACGTCTGACGAAATTGAGCGGTTTCGGGATCAGGAATTGGCACAAGGGAAGGTCGCAAGCACTGCTGATTTTGGAGTCAAAGTTCTGCGTGCGATGTTTGAAAGTGCTAGGAAGAAGAACCAGCGACTAGATAATCCGGCGGATGGCGTTGAGTCCATTCACGTCAATCAACAAGAGCGACAGGCTTTTTCCGATGAACAATTGGCCGTCTTGTGTGCCAATGCTAATAGCGAGTGGAGAGGGATGATTTTGTTGGGTGCCTTTGGCGGCCTACGTCTGAATGATGCAGCAAACATCCGGTGGGATCAATTGGACCTCACCCAAGGATCCCTGACATTTAAGCCAGCTAAAACCGCTCTAAGAACGGGTAAGTCCATCACAGTAGCCCTTCACACAGAGGTGATGGAATATCTTAGATCACTTCCGAAACCCAAAAAGGACACCGATACCGTATTCCCATCATTGTCGGGAAAGAAATCAGGCAGTGCTGGGGGGCTCAGCAATCAGTTTGCAGCAATTCTGGTCAAGACTGGCCTTCGCACAAATACGGTAAGGGATCCGTCAGAAAAGAAAGCGACGTTGGGCCGAAAATTCAACGCGCTCGGGTTCCACAGCACGAGACATTATTTTATCTCCAAGCTGACTAACGCTGATGTTCCTACAGTTGTCAGCAAAGCTCTCGCAGGCCATTCTGCGGATGATGCCCACTCTCGTTATATTCATCTTGAGGTCGATACGCAGAAACGAGCACTGGAGAAAATCAAAGGGCTTGGGGTGAATCAGCAGAAAACGACTGAAAAGTGAGTGGTGTCATTCCACGGTTTGCGCCATACAGCCGTCACCATGCTGAAAGAAGCCGGCATCCCTGCAGCGGTCGTCATGGAAATGATCGGCCATGACTCCAAACAGATGAGTGAGCATTACACTCATGTCGGCACTGATGCACTCAAGAAGGCTGCCGAGTCGTTGCCGGACGTGACGAAATGAGGAGGTTGCCAAATATCGGTGATTCATCATTGTTTGCGCATGCCTGACCACGTCAGCAGATTCGAATGAGGTTTTGAGCCAGGAAGACACCCGTTCTAATGGATAGCGAGTGACGGTAAACCTGCTTCTTTGCAGGCTTTTTCAAGAAACTCCTCAGCTCTTCGTTTGCGCTGGTGCTCGGTGTTTGTGAGCTTGTTTTTGTCAGGAAGGTAATAATCGAGATCAAGCACTTCTAACAGATCCCAAGCAGTCGTCTTCTTTGACCCTGGACGTCGCCTTTTGTCTGGTGGCAGACCTAAAAGATCATGATGCCACGTTTGAAAGCGTGAATCCCATGCCATCTTTTCTTGTTTGCTGAAAGCGGCTGGATTTTTGTCCGGCTTAATATTGTGAAATTCATGTGATGCCTTGTTGTCACCGAAGATCTGTCCCTGCCTCCAATGTTTGCCTCTTGGATAGCGCGGAGGCCAAAAGTAGTAGAGAACAGCACGCTGGGAAACATCGAGGTGGAACCATGAGCACTGGAAGAAGTCCCATGTTCGTGTCTTTGACAACCGGGCTCTCAGTTCATATAAAAATGCGCTCTCACTCCAATTGTCATTAAACTCCTCCTGCATCAAAAGAGGCCATTCAGAGATGGACCTCCACCACCATAGGGCACTCTCAATCTCCGACTCAGACTTCAGAGAACTTTTGTTTGGCATCGTGTTGGCTACGGAAGCATTGGCTCGGTAAAGAAAATCTCTCCAATCCCCACCGCGAGAGAAAACCGTAGCCTCACGCAATGTCTTATCCAAGATGCTTCTTCTTGTTGATGGATAATGAGGGCAATCATGGAAAAAACCTACAAGAGGTTTTTCTGTTCTGAGGAAATTGCGTGGGCTTAGCTGCCGGAATTCCTCCAGATCAACATCAATAGACCATGCTTGATTCAATTCGGCCAAACGATCGTTCTCGGCGATTGAGTCCTGCTCCCATTTTGGCCATCTAAAAGCGACTTCCCAATTTAAGAAAAGCCTCACGTTTTGGAAATACAAGGCGTTTGATTTTGCGGCAAAGCAGGTGGCACGTTTGATAATTTCGTCCTCTATGCCCACTGCTCGTTCGTCTTTGACCAGGCTGAGACATCTCGCGAGGGGCAAAACCGGAACGACGGCTAAACGCGCTAAAGACTCAAGCCAAGGGACAGGCACCCAAAACTTACAGAGCATTTCGACGTTGGCTTCCTCACTGATCTGAAGGCGCCATGATTGCCCAGAGAAGCCTTGACTCCATGCCAAGGAAAAAAACTTTCCGGTCTCAAACGGGAGGATAGTGAAATACAGAGAGCGAGAGACGAGCCTCTCATATCGACCTCCTGAGTGCATCGCTTCATGGTCTTGATCTAAACGAGTCGTGAATCCGATCACATGCGACGTTGTATCCTCGGGCGCGGTTATCAGCGGGCAAGTTGAAAGGCTTTCTCTAAAGGAATCAGATGAGCACCGCTTTGACAAAAAATCGTGCAGCAGCGAAAGCGGTGCCACTGGAAGGTTCCCGACTGGAAAGGAAGCATGAAGATTCATAGAGCCAGAAGGCATTTTGTGATGAGCGAAGATTAGGCAATGAGGAGTGCGTCAAGGAGAAATGGATGACAAACGCTGCATGCGGGAAATGATGCACCAGAAAACTAGGCCGTTGGCAAAATTTCTCAATGTTGGGGCACATGACCAACATGGAAAAGAACATCCAACCCGCCACATTCCGTCTGCCAAAAAGCGGAGAGCGTGATCCCTACTTCGGCCTCTCCAGAAGCTTTTATTACGCTGCTGAGGCCGAAGGGCAATTGAAATTGGTGCGCCTTAAAAAGCGAGGGAACCACCGTGGGGTAACCCTGGTCCCATATGCAGCCATTTTGGAACTGCTCAACACGGAAATGCACCATCCTGAGGGGCATGCTTGATCCGCGCCGACCTCTTCATGCTGGTCCTTTGACCGGCAGGAATAATTTCGCTCACCTTGGCATTCACGCCACGATGCGCAGAAAACAAACCATAACACAAATCAGAAAACAAATGACAAACACGAAAACAAAAGGTCAACCAGTGGTTGACGCTGAAATCATCGATACAGGTGGAACAGGATCGACATCTACCTTTAAACACGAAGTCAGCGTGAATCCATCTGCCGAAGGCGAAGCAGGTGGAGATGGTGCCCCTAGCCCCATCGAAGTCGCGAGCGAAGTTGCCGCAACAACTACACCGGTAAACGCCATAAATAAGTGGATGCCGATGACCCCCGAGGAAATGGACAATCTCACCGCATGTGAAAAGATCATCTGCGACGGTATCGACACATTCATTGAGGTGGGGACTAATCTCGCGATTGTCAGGGACACTGCGCTGTATCGTGGCACGTATCCATCGTTCGAAGCTTATATTGAAGGACGCTGGAAGTTCACAAAACAGCGTGCTTATCAGCTCATGTCTGCTGCCGAGTATCGCAACTCACTGGCTACACGTAATCCAAAGGCCTTGATGATTAAAAGCGAACGGGCGACGCGGGAATTGATGAAAGTGCCTGACAGTCTTGTGGTGAATGTGCTGGATGCCGTGGTGGCTGATGGCAATGTTACCGCTGATCGTATTATTGAGATCCGCAACCAGTTGGTCCCAAAAATGGAAAAAAAGACGGGCAAGGCAAAAGCAAAGAAGAAGCTGAAGCCGAAAATCGAGGCGGCAATCAAAGGGATCGGTGTTTGGGTTGCTTATCTGAGCGCCTGCGATGTCGCGTCCCTTCCTGAGGAGCAGCGGAAACAGCTCATCGACTTGAACAAGAAGGCGATCGAAAAATACAATAAGCTGAACATCGCCGCATAACGCACCCAGAACAGAACCGGGGCATGGAAGGTCTGTGCCCCGGCTTCAATAACGAACAACACGGGTCGCTCATGAATGCAATCAGCCTGAGTGAGCGGCCCCAATACCCCCTACAATCATCATGGAACAAGCATACGAAACAGATCCGGAACTCATCCGGTTGGAGTCACTAGCTAGAGTGCATAATTTTTGCGCTCGTGAGGTCAAAGCTGGCACCGGCCGAGAAGCGTTCATCCAAAAAATTGCGACAGGCTTAATGCTTAGAGCCCAGCTCTCCGCTGATGAGGCAAGAGCGATATGGGACGAATACGATGGCAGCACCGTCGAATTGAACCTTGAATACAATATGTTCCACATCGAGGAGGACGTGAAGAAACGGGAGGAGCAAATTGAGTTCTTGAGAAAATTTGGGGTCTTGTTGGCTCTATCGCCGGTCGATCCGCAAAATGTAGATGCCTCCCGTTACCTCCAATTGCTTGTGCCGCCTGGACATCGGGTCCTGGTGAACACACCTATCATCGGGCGAAAGTTGGTCTGGGAAAATAATGGGGATGACCAGGTGAAGGTCAACGAGGACCGCTATTGGCCGTTTTGCGTGACTTATGACCTGGACCACGACAATGCCTCTTTGCTGCGTGTTGCCGATGCCGTTACGGCTTGGAATGTCGCCACCACAATCATCTCCGCAGAGCACGCCGATGGCCTCGCGGAGGGGATTGCGGGGCGCTTGCTTCCGGTCCGCGACATTGTGGCCGTAGGTGTCAATACAATGAGCGTGACATTCAATATCGCTGCGGCCAACAGGGACGAGTGGCTGGAGAAATGTCGAGAATTGAAGACGATGCTCAAAATTTCTGGCGTTAAACACGAACCCTTCCGTTACAATTCCCTCGCCTACTTACCTCACGAATACGATGGTCAGAGAGTGGTATATCTTAGCCCATAAATATTCGCCATCAGAACGACGAGAGATCAAAGCTGTAGCCTCTTGGACCGAATATTTGGCCTCCTACGAGATCAAATTGCTGACGGAGGAAGAACTCTCAAGCCTCCGTGCTGCACACGAAGCAGCGTCAGAGAACTACGCCAACCTCAACATCGCAGCATAACGCACACGAAACAGAACCGGGGCATGGAAGGTCTGTGCCCCGCGTTCAACAAGAGCAAAGGCGGTTACGTCTAAAAAACTTTTCAAAATCATGGAAAACCCCATCACCAACTCACTGCTCGCGATTATCCTGCAAGCAGAACACGAGGTCCTCTTCAAGCTCACGCTTGAAAGTGACTCCCGACTCAAAGCGGATGCGCCCCCGATGTCATTTCAGGCTATCTGCAACTCGATTAAACACGAGGTGCCGATGCAGTTTGACGAGATCGAGCTGAGTCCCAACGTCGAACGCGAGGACAAGCTGGCAGAGTTCCTGTGCAACATAAGCCCTGCCCGTATCGAATGGATCGAAGAGGTCAAACTCACGCACTGGGATGAAACTGGCTGGAAAAGTAGAGCTGCATACTTGTTCATGAGATCGGAGAGCCTGGGCATCTCTGGCACAGCCTCCTTTGCGATTCTGGCGGCGTCTATGGCCCTCCAAGCGTTCAAGATGCCCAAAGACCTTAACAAGCAGCTCGGCGCGGCAAAACGCAACAACCAGCGACAACTCAAGGAGCTGATGGATGCAGAGAAGCGTCGGGAGGCCGAACTGAAGCACCAACAATAACCTAAATCCCGGCTGCCTTTGATCGCGTGGTTAGAGGCAGCCACACTCATTATGATCCCCACTGAGGTTCACTCATTCGACAACGACCATGGCGATTGCGTCCGCTCGGTGCCGCAGCAGGCCTCGCCGCCGCCAAAAATAAGCCCCCATCACGGCCGCCCGTGGATGCTCATTGCACAAATGGGTGGTTTATACAATCCCAGGCACCCTGTCTCTACGTAGCGCCAGAGGATAATAGGTTAGATCGGTCACCTCGCACTCAATCGGTGTGGGGTGGCTCTTTTTTGGCCTTGAGCATCGAGTTTCCAATCCTGCGGGTGGTTGGGGCGAAATGACTGCCTCAGGCGGTGAGGGGCATTTAAATCCAATTGGACAGGGGCATGCTGGTTAAGCCTGCTTTTGAATTTAATGCCGCTGATGTGGTTTTAAGGCTTCCAGTGGCTAGCCCCATTTCGACGCCAAAGAAACGAGAGTCTGAGGCTTTGCCGGTGTGAGGCCTGGATCACGTTGAATCTGGACAGCAACAGATACATCGCATTGGCGGCATTGACCAGCTTGGAAGGCTTGGCGCAGGCACGGAATTAAATGCCGGCTTATGATATTCCGAGTTATCAGCGAGTTATAACTGCGCGGCCGGAATAATAACTCCGACTTATAACTTCCATAACTTATAACTTGACTTTTGCTAACTGTGTGCTAAGATCACAGTAACTAAAATGAATAAGGTGGCGTTCGGAAAATTTTTATCAGACTTGCGTGTGGAGGCTAGACTCACCAATCAAGAACTCGCCGCGCTCGCAAAAGTCCCCCGCTCGCTTATCGGAGGACTTCAAGCAGGCAGTAGGAGGGTCGGGGAATATCAGGCACGTAAAATCGGTCTTGCGCTAAAACTCAATGGAACTGCACTCGATTCATTTATACTTGCCGCCATCAACACCTGCACAGAGAAAGTCTTGGACGAGGCAAAAGATTATCCTTCTTCCTTTATCAATATGATAGCCAGACAGCTCCGATTGGCTGGTATTCTTCCACAAAGCCTACGAACTTTTCAAATCAACGGTGACAGCAGCGAACACGTCTTGAAGATGTATCTCCAGGATGGCCGCACTGCACAATTATCATCATCTCTTATCCTTAATTAATACCCCTCTTTTTTTACCCCACATTGTCTATCCATCATGAACACAAATAAACCTACAATAACAGAAGAAGTCACCGCCCATGTGACAACTACCAAATGGGCAACGTTAGTATTATGCAAATCAAACCAAAGAATACGGTCAAAGAAGACAAGCAAGAAACAGTAAACGCTTTTTGTGAAAGCCCTGGAAACGAATCCAGGGTTTCCACAAGCAGTGATCAAACATACGCAATTGATGCCAAGGAGCTGAAGAGCAAAGTCTCATTCAGAAAGCTCCTTGCAAACGATGGTGCAATATTGGGCTCATTAAAGCCGGGTGTGTGGCGGTGCAATTGCCCGTTCTGTGAAGATAAATACGGCAAATTATATATATGGTCCAGTGACGCAGGAGCCAAGTGTGTCGAATGCGGTTGGAGGGGTGACATATATGACTACATCAAGAAGAAGCATGATGTCGGCTTTTACGACGCTGTGGTGACATTGAATATGCAGGCTAATAACATCTTACGTGATGAGGAGGGTGATGGTCATGATAATTAAGCCAAGCAAGAATGTGCGGGAGCCGGTAGAAATACCGGCTAATCCCACTTCTCCCAATAAAATGGGTGCTCCTACGTCATCATCAGTGGAGATTCAAAAAGCAGTCCCAAGTGCAAAGGAATGGCTGGAACGATCAATACTGCCACCGATAATAGATGCTTCGGATTTGTTGGACGAAGACATACCGAAGCCTCCAGAGCTCATCAAGGGCGTCTTATCTCAAGGATCGACAATGGTATATGGTGGAGGTTCAAAGACCAACAAGACATTTGCGCTGCTCGACCTGGCTATTAGCGTAGCAACAGGAGTGCCATGGTGGAGTATGGAAACAACGCAAGGCAAGGTCCTCTACTTGGACTTTGAATTAAAAAAGTATCATTTCCAGCAACGACTGAATGCAATCAGCAGCCAAAAGAATGTTTCGCGTGAAGCATTGAAGGGAAAGTTTAAAGTCTGGAACCTGAGGGGACGTGCCCAATCCATCGAAGAATTAGCTCCACACATCTTAGAACTTGTTCGGGGTGGTGACTATAAGATGATCATTATCGACCCCATTTATAAGGTTCTAGGTGATCGCGATGAAAATTCTGCTGGTGACATCAATTCCTTAATGAACGAACTGGAGGCCATCGCTGTTGAGTCAGGGGCGGCAATCGTAGTAGGTCATCACTTTTCAAAAGGTGGGCAGGCTGGTAAGGATTCCATGGACAGAATTTCTGGTTCGGGTGTCTTTGCTCGTTCGCCTGATGGAATTGTCATCATTACGAAACACCAGGAAGAGGATGTCTATTCAGTCGAAATGACGCTCCGCGATTTTAAGCGTGTGGATCCGTTTTGTGTGGAATGGGATTTTCCTCTCATGATACGCAATGAAAAGCTGGATCCAAGGAAGCTTAGAATTCCAGGTAAAAGAGTTGAGGAATTCACGACGGATCAGTTGTTAGAAGTTCTTGGTGAAGATGAATTAACTACCGGTGAATGGAAAGAGGCGTGTGCCGTGTTTAACGGAATGAAGGATAGAACGTTCTCAGTTAAAAGGAGACTCTTAGAAGATAGCGAAAAAATAATCAAGGGGCAGAATGGAAAGTGGAAAGTCGCACCTGAACCCAAGTCGATAGATGTTAAAGACATCACACCACCACAGACCAATCAAGTCAAGGAAGTGCAGCAGCAGCAAAAACCCACTGCTGCACTCATCAAACCGAAGCTTACAACACCAGCAAAAGTAGTGCAGCAGCAGCAAAACACCTCTGCTGCATTCATCGAGGTGTAGGATGTAGTGCAGCAGCAACGGTTTTCTTAACCGTTGCTGCAGCAGTGCATACACCCAAAAGACAGAAACCAATAATTTATGCCAACAAAAGACAAATGAACTGCAAATTAAGTTTCGGAGTGCACAAGGGGAAGACGTTCGAGTGGGTCTTCTTCAATGCTCCCTCATACGCCACGTGGCTTTATAAAAAAAGGATTTTAAGAACACGATCCGATTACGATGCCCTTGAGCGTTATTACTTTGACGAGCTTTATCTCAGGGCTTCAAAGCTGGATGGAACATGTGAGATCTGCAAATTCCGGCCGATAACCAGGAAGGCTTTTAATTTCTATAGGGGCAAGTGCATCAGCCATCGGTTTTGTGATACGTGTGAGATCCCAAGATTAAGCAACGGAGATTTCTCAAGTCTGTCGCTGCTTGATTTTGGCTCTTCGACAACTCGCCATCATTTCAAGGTGATTCATTCACTTGCGGAGAAATACACAGGTCCAAAAACTGTTTTCTGTCAGGAGGAGATGGAGGAATTCTTCCGCAAGGACTCCAACTTCAAAGATGCCACACCAAACTTCTTCAGCGATTGGGAAAAGGAGGTTGAGTCGTCATGATTCAACCTTCCCCCATTCATCACTTCCTCGACCGCATTCTTTTGAGACAGCACGAACTCAATGGAAACATCAAGCGTCCCCGTGTCGATCAACTGGCCCTGCTGCTTCTGTCACAACCGATTCAACAGACCAACGACACACTGATCATGGAATTCTTCGGGGTTTATTGGATCGTCACAACTCAGGGCCCATTGGGCTTCTTTTCAACGATGAATGAAGCTGTTCAGTTTGCCGTAGATCAAGAATGACGAGTGTGATGTGCTTAAAGACGGAATATAGAAACTTTTAAAAATGGTCTATCGGTCGTATGCAGTCGATCAAGGAACTGAATCAGGCCGCATCATTCAGCATTGAGGAGCTTCCAGTGCCCATCGTAGAATGGATGCTGGATGCTCTTTAAACAGTTGAACGTCGTTTCCGCCATAGTCACCCTCAGCAATCCCTGTGGGCCTCCTGGTGAGTTCTGTGGCGCAAATTAGGGGCATTCTCAACATTGCAGACGACAGTGATCAAATCCACCAGGCCTCCTCAAAACTTGTGGTTCCTCATGACCCCAGATGAAGTGGAATGGTGAGGGGACGCTTAAGCACTACCAGCCTTGTGGATTGCCTGTTGAATTTGTTCGAACAACTCCTGCGGCGCGTAGCCCTTCATCGCTCTCATGTGAAGGACAGGAAGACCAGCAGCCCTCAAAGCCCCATCTACTAATTGATCCCGTTCCTGACGATCCTTCTTTTGATGGCTTCGGTCATCCAGCTCGACCACCAGTCTCGGCTTCATGGTCGCTGTCTCACAAAGTAGGAAGTCTACATGCTTGCGATCAATTCGGTTGCGGGCTCCTTGGTTCTTTTGTGGTTGGCGGACAAAGAGGATGTCAGCTAGCCTTGGCTTGATGACGATCGTCACATCCTGCGTCATTGTGGAACGCAGAACGTGATAAAAAGAGAGTTCGGCATGCGAGAGAAAATCATCGCGCAGGCCATAAGGATTCTCCAGAAGACGGTTGGTGCTAGCTCTACCACGTCCCAAAAGGCCAAAAGTCAGCAGTGATAGGCATCCATTGCTCATGTCTACGGATCTCCGAAGCGTTTCCTAGCCCCAGATGGGGTGGTTGGATTGGACGTCACATAAAGTTCATCGAAGACATCGCAGGACATCCAGGTTTCATATTGCCGGGAGGTGCCTAGTTTACGAACGACGAGGAAGCCCATCATAATGTGAATGGCGCTGCTGGGAGGAGGCTTCATGGACTGACTGTCTGCCAACTTGTCGAAACGTTGGCGGTATTCTCGGTTCGTGATTGCCAGTGCCTTGACTGTCTTTCCATATTTCTGGGCCGTTTCTTGGTCACATGCCCTATAGGTCTCCATAGAGGCATGATCCCTGAAAGGGCGATCAAAGTCGTGGTCAAGCATAGGGGCTAACGGGCTCTTCTTGCCTCCTTTGGCTAGTTACTTCTTCGGAGCTGCCTTCCTGGTCTTGGCCCAACGTTTGCGTTGAGCAGCAGCGATCTTCTCACGAGCCTCTGGAGACATCACACGCTTCGTCTTCTTGGCTTTCGGTGTCTTGGGTTCCTTCACGCTTTTGGCTGACTTTGATGAACCGCCTAGGAGGGCCGCGAGTTCAGCTTCAAGGGCTTCGAGTTGCTCAGCGATTTTCAGTGCCTTCTTGAGATTTGCGACGGATGGGAAGAATGTAGTTGCCATGATGGAAATGGTAAGGGCAGGGGACTAAGCTGACAAGAGGAACAATCCTTAGTCCGGTGGAAAGGTCAAATCGACGTTGATGCGGCCGGAGCTGCTCCGTAAATCGCCTCAAATGCAGGATCATTTAAGCTCTGCATTCTGAGGTCTGGATCGATTCTGTGGGCTACGTGCAGGGCTAATCCACATGCCTCCAAGTCTCCCAAGGATGCATGACTCTTTGCTCGGAGAAGATGGAATCGAGCTGAACTGCGGCATTTGCTCTCCACGCTCATCAGCCATTTTAATGCCTCAGTGAATTCGCCGGCGTCATGCTTCAACTGACCCACCTCAAGGATCAGTCCCACGTTGTCAGGATCCCCAAAGCAGAGATTCTCAGCCAAATACGAAGCCTTCAGTGGCTGGCCCGATTTCACAAGAATGCGGATGTGGAGAATGATCACCTCTTTAGAGATCTTCGCTCGTGTGGGAAGATCCTCCAAAATCTTCAGTGCCTCCTCAAAAAGGCCTAGATCAATGTATCCATCGACTGCATCACACACCCTCCGGAATTCATCATGGGACATTTGCATCGTTCGCCTTGGGTCAGGGGTTATTCTTTAGCCTTCAACCACTGAACCAGTTTATACCCGCCCCATGCCCCACCCGCCGCCAACAGGACGGTTCCAGCTGCAATCACTGCAATTCCACCAATTGCGGTTCCTCCAATGGCAGCAAGCCCTGAAGTGATTCCTGCGCCAGATAAACCTACAGTCGTGCCTGCTACCGATACAGCTGCTACGCCCCCGCCGATTCCCGCAGCAGTTCCTGCCGTGGCTCCGACGGTTGCACCGACCACCCCTCCTGTATCGTTTTTTGTATCCATGTGGACGAATATTTCGCGTAGAAAGTCCAGAGGTCAATCATTGCAGAGATCTCGGTCTATCCCTCTCTCGCTTCTCACCGAAACTCGGTGGAAAACAACGCCCGATTCAAGACCTGCTGCACCCATAGGTTGATGCCTGGCTCCTTACTTTCTCTCGATCCAGCAATGTTGAGCATCTTGATCTCATTCTGTTTGATGAAGTCAGTCACCTCTGATTCAGGCTGTTCCGAATCTGCTTTGGACACATGGAGGCAGCGTTTGTTGTGCTTCCTTGCAAATTCAATGGTTCGCAATGATCCGCCTGTGATCTCCTCGGCCATCGTGAAGACAATGGTGCCATCCGAATCACGCACATTCCATTCGGTGCGTTGGAGATAATTTGCGCTTGGGGTTTCGGTGAGGTCGTATTTCGCATCAATCGGGCCATCTTCTGCCTTCCTTCCTTTCGGACACCAGCCACCATGAGGAAAATCGTGGACGAGCGCGACATCAAGACCAGCTCTGTCCGCGCCTGTCTGTCCTCCAGAAACGATTTTGGTGATGCTCATGTGCCCTCTATATCGAGACCCACAACGCTGCTTGAATGTTCTCTCCCCGAGAGACTTTCAAAATCAATGCGGTTGGTTTTCTATGCTCCCTCACTTAAGCACGTTCAGGCACTCATTAGCGCGAAGCAACCATCTTCTTCATCATGGACATTGCGCAGTCCTTGGTCAGAAGGATCAGCCGAATCTTGTACACCTTGCCGCTTTCAACCCGCACATGCATCGAATCGCTGGTATAGGCTACGACCTCGCCGGAAAGCTTTAATCCGTTGTTGAACACCAGATCAACCTTCTGAGGGGGGATGGATGTAGGAGGAGCAGGCTGCGGGGCAAGAGCGGCTGGCGCAGGGGCAACGGGAGCTGAAGGCGCATAAGGACGCGCCGCTGGAGCAGACGGGGTGTACGAAGGATCCGGAGCAAAAGTGTTGGGACGAGACGTTGAAGGGCTGGGCGGAGAAGGGGCGTAAGAGGGCGTAGGCGAAGATGAACTGTAATGTGAAGTATGAGATGAGTGCCCCGATGTCGTGGAGGAATAATGGGACGAGTGAGACCGATGTGAGCTGTGAGAGCGGTGACCAACAAGATAAATGTCGTGCTCACGGCCCCGCGAAGGCGTCAAGACCAGCGGCGGATCGGTCTCATCCTGAAACTGACTCCTGTCTGGAACGAGGAAGGCCGGAAAGTGCTGTTCCTGTTTCTCGGTTTCAGAAGACAGCAAAGCCGAAACGGCGCTTGTCAGCGAAAAGATTTGGCGGAACAGCAGTGTAGGTTGCATGACAACGGTGATTTGCCGTATGTACAGGCACTCCAAACCTAAAATCAATACATATTACCGCCATGAGCACCTCCGCTTCACCCGCAGTTCAACCGAGGGACTGTGCCGAGGTGACTGACGAGCGTAGGACGATCAGCGTCCAGACGAGCCTATTTCCAACAGAGATCATCGTGCGTGCAGCGCACCGGTTTTCCGGAAGATTTAATGTCTCCATTCAGGTCGTCGGTGAGGGTGCTGTAGAAGTCGAGCTGAAAGCCAAGGACAAGACCCCTTGCGAAGGCATTGAGGATTCCTTCCAAAATGAACTTCTCGATGAGAGTCTGCGGGCTGTTGTTGCCAGAGAATCCCGGCTCGAACGTGATCTGATTCTTGCACATGCGCTATCTAGACATCCTGTTCTGCATGCAGAATATGAGGAGGCTACAGCCTTCTCGGACCCTCATGGTGTCCTCACTCCAGACCAGAAATGAACGGCCTCAATCGCAGCTTCAGGAGTCCTGAGTTCTACAGAAAGGCAGAAGGCTACAAACTTCTGCCACTCCGCTTTATGCGTTTCGACGACAGCAGATATTTCGTTTCAGGCATGGGAGGTGATCATCTGTTCATGGATCGCTCACAGCTTGAGCAGGTGGTCCATGGCAAAGTTTTACCCACTGATCCGCTTTACGCCGACCTGCTCGGAAGTCATCTCATTGCCGACGACGATTCGGACATCTATCGTGAACTGATAGCCGCGAAATACCGCACCCGGCAGTCACGTCTGCCCGATTGGACGGCGCTCCACATGTTTGTCACAACCCTACGTTGCGACCACTCATGCCAATACTGCCAGGTCTCCCGGGTGTCAGAAGACCGCAGCAGCTTCGACATGACGCCCGAAACCGCCTCCAAGGCCATACGGCTGATGTTCAAGAGCCCGTCGCCCTGCCTCAAGGTAGAGTTTCAGGGAGGCGAATCACTGCTAAATTTCGAACTGGTCCGGCATGTTGTTACAGAGGCAAAAGCCAGAAATGACGGGAGAAAGCTCGAATTCGTGATCACCACCAATCTGGCCAACTTGACCGAAGAGATGCTCGATTTTGCCGAGGAGCACCAGATTTCATTCTCCACCTCGTTGGATGGCCCGGAAGCTCTTCATAACTCCAACCGTCCAAGACCCGGCAAAAACAGCCATGCGAAAACAGAGGAGGGCATCCGCAGAATAAGAGCAAGGCTCGGACCCCATGCCGTCTCGGCCTTGATGACCACCACGGCGGCAAGCCTAGATCAGCCGAAGCAAATTGTGGATGAATATCTGCGCCTGGGTTTTGACAGCGTATTTCTGCGATACATCAGCCCTTATGGCTTTGCCGTCAAAAGCGTGGCCAAAATCGGATACGAAACCGAGAAGTTCATACGCTTCTTCAAGGAAGGATTGGCTTACATCCTGGAGCTGAACAAGCAGGGCACTTTCATCCGCGAGACTTACACCCAGATCATTCTTCAGAAGATTCTCATGCCCGGTGCTTCAGGCTACATAGACCTCCAGTCGCCAGCAGGCATCGGCATCGGCGGCATCGTTTACAACTACAACGGAGAGGTCTATGCGTCGGACGAGGGGCGGATGCTTGCCGAGATGGGGGACAAGACCTTCCAGATGGGAACTGTGGATGACCGCTACGAACAGCTCTTCTTGGAATCCCCGCTGCTGGGGATGATTCATGAATCCATGGTGGAAGGAATACCCGGATGCTGCGACTGCGCCTTTCAGGCCTACTGCGGCACAGATCCAGTCTTCCATCACCGCACACAGGGGGATTTTATCGGCCATCGTCCTTCAAGTGCGTTCTGTCACAGGAACATGGCAGTCATACGCCACATCCTTACCCTGCTTGAAGATGACAAAGAGGCCGCAACCATTTTAAAATCCTGGCTGTGATTCCCTTGACCGCGACATTTGAAAGGCGATCCGACGGCCACAGTTTTGTCGCCCGGCTCTCGGACGACGTCAATCTGCCCGAGCCTCTGCGTGAAAACGAAGTGCTATTGTTGCGAGGTCAGCAAGCAGTGAAGGAAAGGGGATTTAGGCGTGTGCTTCGAGTGGGAGGAAATGCTTGCTCAGACCACGAATTGAGTGTCCCGAGCACTCTGGATCATCTTCAGGATGGCGACATCGTTAGAATAAATGAGGCTGCTGGCGAACTAAGAGTGCTTTATCGGAAAGGATCCCACCACAACGTCCTGTTCTTCACAGAAAGGTGCAACAGCCGATGCCTCATGTGCTCGCAACCGCCTCGGGATGTAGACGATGAGTATCTCGTCGACGACATGTTGGAGACGATTCCACTCATGGGTTCTGACACACGGGTGCTCTGTATCACCGGCGGAGAACCGACCATTTTGGGATGGCGGCTGATGGAGGTGATGACAATGGTAGCAAGGCATCTTCCTGACACCGCCCTTCACATGCTCAGCAACGGGCGTGCATTCGCATACAAGGAGACGGCCAAAGCAATGAGTCGCTCAGACATTCGCGATCTCATGATTGGCATCCCTCTCTATGCAGATGTTGCCAATGTGCACAATTTTGTGGTGCAGGCGCAAAATGCGTTCGATCAGACTCTGCGTGGAATGATGAACCTCGCACGCTTCGAAGTGCCAGTGGAAATCCGTTTTGTCATCCACCGGCAAACCGTGGGACGCCTGGTGCAGACTGCCCGGTTCATTGCTAGGAACCTGCCCTTTGCTTCGCAAGTGGCCCTGATGGGCTTGGAAACGATCGGGTTCACACGCAGCAATGTTTCTGTCCTATGGATTGATCCTTGGGAATATCGGGAATCGTTGAGCGAGGCAGTCAGCATACTGGCTGAGGCCGGGATGACGGTCATGATTTACAACCTTCCACTCTGCCTCATGCCACAGGAGCTATGGCCGTTTGCCCAGAAATCGATCAGCGACTGGAAGAACATTTACATGCCGGTGTGCGAATCCTGCGTCATGAAATCCGAGTGTGCGGGCTTCTTTGCCTCTGCCACCTTCAAGTATAGCGATCACATCAGGCCGATCCCGGCTCATTCCTCAATGACCACCGCCTGAGCCATCTGGTCAAGGATGTCGGTTGCCGACGCGGCGATGATCTGCCAATGTCCGTCGATCTCGATGTAGAGGTTGTATCCTTCAACCCCCTTGATCTTCACCTCCGTGCCGACGGGCAGCACCTTTGTGCCGTTCATTTTTTTTCCGTCCCATGCACCGACTTCCACTGGCTTTTGGATGAGGACGGTTTTCGGGACGTATTTTTCAGGGGTGGTGATCACAGTGCCATCCCTTGCAATGGGAAGCTTAACCTGAGGCGGAGCAGATAGGGGAATGGGTTGGTAGTCCCCTGATTGCGGATATGCAGTTGTTGCGGTGGATGGGTTCTTGTCGCCAGAGCCTCCCTTGAACATCAACCCGAGAAAAAACATGACCGCGCCTACAACAAGAAGCGACGAACAACCAGAATCAGTTTTTTTTGCCATGCGGAATTATTGTCAAACGCCACGCGGTCGCGCAAGTCCGCAAAACGATTTCATCTGCCCAACAGGCAACGTAGCATTTGCTTTGGAATCGCTAGGTGTGTAAGACGGCAGCAACTGCATACGCATTATCGAGGACTGCCAAAAGACTCTGCCTTTGGGTATCGGTCGTTTTGAACCCGAGCATTTCCAGTTGTCATTATCCGACTGAACTGGTATTACAGGGCGTTTCCTATAAATAAATATCATGAATCCTATTGCTCAAAACTTCGCCCAGATGTTTGGATATGGCATCGGAGGCGCTTTAATGATGTCGCTGTCATTGACAATATTGGTCAAGGTCTGGAATCGGATCACGCCAATTGATGAGTGGGAGGAATTGAAGAAAGGCAATATTGCTGTGGCGATAGTTCTTGCCGCAGTCATTATCGCATTTGCAATTGTCGTTTCGTCAGCCGCTTCATAGTCGCCGCTCTGCTGCTTTGTGAGACCTGCTGGGGCTGGAGCCCAAATTTTCTGATACTGATCATTTGGTTCCGACAACCAGATCCACAACTACCGGAAAATGATCGCTGCCGGGTGTGTCTTTCAGCACTATAGCAGCGGGTTTTACCAGATCCCTCACGTAGATGTGGTCAAAGCAGGCTTCTGGGTATGAGCCTTTCCTCGGAACGGTGATGCGATGCTCAAGCGGGATGCCTTCAAAGGTCCAAAAGAACCCAGCCGCCTCGATCTTCTTCAACGTCGTGTCACCAGCCAGATTGATCTGTTCGTTCGACGTATTGAAATCCCCGACCACAACCACCCCTTCACCCGGTTTGCTGTATTCCTTGGTGTGCTCGATAAGCTGCTCCATCGCATCCTCCCGCTTGGATGTGTTCTCGACTGGATTGCCCAGGTTGCTTTTCAGATGCAGCCCATAAACATGCAGTGGCTTCCCAGAGATCAGCAGCTTCGCATACGCATAGCCACGAGGAGCGTGGGCCCAACCCTTCTTCCACGACTCAGACCATGCAGAATCGGCCTTAAATCGCGAAAGAATGGTGATCTGTTGTTCTCCTAGCTTGTGTGTGAAACTGTCCAGGAATCGACTGGTCACATGCACAGAGAAGCCAGGCATCAGCTTCGCCAGGCGTTGAGCAGCTTCATCATTCCTCACCTCCTCCAAAACAATGATGTCAGCACGCATTTGAGGGAGGACAGCAGCCACCTCCATAAAATGCTTGTCCCGTTCCTCCTGTGATGCCGCTGGTTTCTTCCCTGGAAACCACTCAAGGTTCCAAGTGACCAAGCGAACGACATCTGCCGCATTTGAAGTCGCTCCTAAAGCAATGCAGGCAATGAGAGCCAGACGCAACCATTTGAAAGTCATATGGTAAGGTTAGGAACGCAGATCTGATCCCCTGGGGCAGCTCCAAATAGGTGGATTTGGCTCGGAGGGAGGCTTGCCACCCATGCTGACATCAGAGCGTCAACCCTATCATGAGGTGCCCCACATGAACGGGCACGAAGTGATTCAGTGGAAAGCTCATGAATCCTTGAAATCGAAATGATGTGGGCAAGCTGCTTTGCATGATCTTTGCTTTTGTGTGCGCCTACGTATTTGATGTGATGAAGAATGGCTTGCGGGTAGGTTTCGACACAGTCCCAAAGGTCGGTAAGGGTTTCAAACAGGGCAAACCCAACGCACATCCACCAAAGATTGGCACCAGGTAACGAGGCCACTGGATTGCCAGCCTGCAAATGCGCGGCTGCCTCTTTTCGTTTTGCACTAAACTCGTGTTCTGTGGGCGTCTTTATGAATTGAATGTTGGCTTCTTGAAGGGCCAACTCTGAGTCCCTGACAGAAAGATGAGGGAGACGCGGCCTTCTGGGAGCATCAATGGCTATTTTGATGATCTTGTTGGACGACTGTTTTTCGATTTCTCTCAGCCAACCATATGCTTCAACGGCGAACCTCTTTGCTTCAAGAATGTCCTGCGCTATGACACGGTTTCCATATCCTTTTGGTGGTGAGGGAAAAGCCTGCTCACGCAGATTCGCGAGTGTGCGAATTCCGCTACGCAACACGAGTCCAGCGACAGGAAGAGCTTTGCTCTTAGCGCAAGCAACGTCAATACCGATATACAGGCCGTCTTTCATTTTGAATCAACCACCGCAGATTTTGCATGCGATTCCGTCAGTTGGTCCACAGGATCTACCACTACCGAAATAGCGACACCCTGAATTGTGCCGCTTTCCCGTTGAACTGATAGTGTAGCTTGCCCCTGCTGCTGGTTGTGTGGTCGATCCCGGAGGCGTTAGTGATTGTGCTCCTGATGGTGGACGAGATGTAGGAGTGGCTGTTACGGCTTGCCGTCGAAGGGATTCATTTTCCTGTTGGAGCTGAGACACCCTGGCTTCCAGTTCTGCAACCCTCCTCAACAAAGCATCCACGTCAGGCTTGGCCCCCTGTGTGACTGCCAGCTTTGATTCCGGGGTCAGCTTTTCCAGAGGGATGCGTGAAACACCAAAATCAGTCATGAATGTGACCTCGGAAGCTGTTGCCGACATCACACGCCCTTTGATGCGGGAACCATCCAAGAGGTTGATCTCAATGGGGGTATCCGCCCCAAATGAGTTCAGTGCTCCAAGAACCAGGCAGACATAAAGCAGAATGGATTTCATTGGGCAGGGGAGGACAGAAAGGTAAATCTATGGAGTGCGTGGTATGAAAGCCAGCATTATTGAGGGGCTTCTTTGTGCTTTCTTAAGAATGTCTGATGAATTCCGTGCGCGAGGCATGGACATATTGCGGATTTGGGCCAAGTCATGCCACCATGATCCTTGAAGCCATGATCCAGCGGCTGTTTGCCAGCCTCGTCCACGGGCCATCCATGAATGCCCGCCCTCATCGTTCACGGCAACGCTGTGACTGGATGGAGCTGAGTCTTTTCAAGGGTGTCGAGCCTGCATCTGCGCTCAAAACACTGTTGGAGAAGCGCAAGATCGAATTCCCAGCCAAAGTGCCAGCATTCAGCGCACCGACATATCCAGAAGCAGAATGGTCCGATGAGCAAAAGCAGGCCCGCGATGCATACCAGAAGCAGGCCAAGCTGCTGAAAAAGCTCAGAGACATCGCAGATGATGCCCTGGAATACATGAATGATCATGGAGAGTCCTGTCTGGCACTTGGGTTTCCATTGATCTCCCTACCACCCACTGGCGAAGAGAATGCGGTGCGTGGGTCTAGTCGCATTCTGGCACCGTTGCTTCTGATGCCCATTAATCTTCAGGTCCGAACAGCATCGCGGATGGGACTGACAATTGAATGCGTTGGTGAGGGTGCGGATTTGATGGTGGCTAATCCTGCGCTCATAGCCTGGCTGGAACGCCAAACTGGGAAGTCAATTGGCGACATTTATCTGGACGAAGAGGGTACAGATCCATGGCGCGAAGTGGATGAGCTGTTGAAGCAAATCAATCAGCTGCTGGATCTTCCGACGGCTCCCGCATTTCACAACGATGCGCTTCTAGAGAGCGTGCCTGCGATGGAGAAATTACCCAAAAACGTCTCTGTGCTTTCATGTGCTGTTCTGGGCCTGTTCCCACTTTCCAACCAATCGCTTCTGCGTGACACAAGATGGATGCTGGATAATCAGTCGGCACTGCAGGAGCCACTAACGGCATTCCTGAATCCCCAAGCCCTGCACGATGAAGCTGGCAAAGAGGAGGATGATGCACCGGTGATCATCCAGAAGCGCGACTTCAAAGCAGAATGGCTCGTTTCCGCTGCAGATCCATGTCAGGCCAACGCAGTTCTGGCATCGCGTGAAGCAAAGGCTCTGGTTGTTCATGGCCCACCAGGAACAGGGAAAAGCCAGACAATCACCAACATGATTGCGGACCATCTTGCACGTGGAGAACGAGTTCTCTTTGTCTGTGACAAGCGAACAGCTCTTGATGTGGTGAAATACCGCCTAGACTCTGTTGGAATCGGAGACCTTTGCGGTGTGGTGCATGATCCGAGCAGTGACCGCAAAGACTTCTATATGGGGCTGCGTTCTCAGCTGGAGAACCTGGCGGATATGCCGCCAATCAAAGATCCTCGGCTGCAGTTGGATTCCGTCAATGAGCAGCTCTCTGCCATCCATTCAGAGCTAGAAGGCTATCGCAAAAAGCTTCATGTCAGCACAAAACCGGCGACACAGAGCTTTCATGATTTGCTAGGGAACTGGCTCGCTTATGCCACCAGGGAAGATTTGCCTGCCTTGGAAAGCATGCCTGGTTTGATGCCCGCAGAAGTGGAGCAAGCATCCACAACGCTTGATGAGATTTGTCGGCGTGCAGAGAAGTCGTCATATCCCTCGAATCCCTTTCGCAATCTGGTAGGCATCAGCTTGACGGATCTGTTTGCGCGAACGAACAGCGACACCACTACGACTTTTGATGCCCTGGCCGCTGCTGCTGAAAAGACGGATGGCGCCAAGCCTGAGCAAACGGTCTGCCAGTTCAATCTCACCAAGCCACTTGTTGAACAAGCAGCACAGAGGGATGCAACAGCCAAACTTGTGAGGCACCTTGCAACTTTGGGAGATTCTGATTTTGCGCACACCGTCGCCACACTGCCCGAAGGTCGCAGAAAAGATCTAAAGGATGAATTGTCCGATGTCCTCGTTTGGGTGGGAACGATTAGAACAGCCCCTCTTGACCGTGCACTGTTAACCGGTGCCCGTAGTGCTGGAATTCTTTCCCTGACCACTGTGAACCAGCACCTTGCAGCCCTCACTTCATGGGAAGCTGTGGCGGGAAGCTTCTTCAAAAAGTTGTTTGCTGGAGCAGCTAAAAAAGCGGCCACTGCTGCACTCTTGCCGTTGGGCCTCGTATTGGACTCTGGATGGCAGCAAGGTTTGACGTTCTATCGAGGAGTAAAGAATCGACTTCAGGTTCTCGATTGGCTCGGACGCATTACCGGCTCAGCTTCGGTAGTTCTTGCGGATGACACAGAACTGCAAACACGCACATCAATCGCTCAGACCATATGGGAGGCACAATTCATCCTCACCTCTCTTGGCGGTTCACAAAAGCTCGTGGAGTGCATTCGTGATTCCGAGGCTCTAAATGAATTGGCTTCGGCGTTGGAAAGTGATTCACGCTGGGCTCTGGCGTTAGATCAGCTCGTTGTCTTGGTCTCCAAAAGTGGGTTGTTCACCAAAAGGGCTCCAAATCAATTGCTCACGAATTGGCTGAGCGGCACCAGTGCTCGGGATACCACTCGGGACTGGCAAACACATGCGAAGACGCTAGAGGATGTTGTTCGTTTACAGAATTCCTTGGATCAGTTGCCGCAGAACATGCACTTGGCCACCGAGAAATTAATCGTTCAAGGAGCAGCGTACGATGAAGTGCGTTCCTGCTTCAACCGTCAGGCGCTCGAAAACGCTTTGCGTGATCGCTTGAAAAACGATCCTGAACTCACGGCAATCGATGGCGAACGTATTGAGGCTGCTTTCGATGCTTTCTTGAACCTCTCCAACGAAAAGCCACAACTGGTCACTGACTACATTCGCTTCCTCTGGCGCCATCATCAGAAAAGTCGTTTGCTTGCCAGCACAGGCACTCAGCTGAACAAACAAGGGGCGAGTCTGCGGCAGCGTCTTTACGTCAGAGGCAAAAAGGCGCTGAAACTTCGTCAGATGCTTGCAACTGGGGCAGATTCAGAAGGAGGTGATCCCATCTATGATTTGTGTCCCGTCTGGATGGCAAGCCCTTCAACGGTGGCGCAGATCTTTCCAAGGCATGCAATCTTCGATGTCGTGATCTTTGACGAAGCCTCTCAGTGCCGTTTGGAGGAAGCACTTCCAGTTTTGATGCGTGGTCATCGGGTAGTGATTGCCGGCGACCAAAAACAGCTTCCTCCGACCCGCTTCTTTGAGTCTGCCCTGGCTGATTCGGGCGATAGTGATGCCGAGACTGCTGAGGAATTGTTCTATCAACAGCAGCAAGAAGCGGAAGACCTGCTTTCGGCCGCACTGAATCTTGACGTGCGGGAGGCGTATCTCGACGTGCATTATCGTAGCCGAAACGAAGCGTTGATCGGCTTTTCCAATGAACACTACTACGGATCACGCCTGCAACCGATTCCCGGACATCCACGCAACAAGGCTCTTAGCGCTCCAATTCAGCTTCATCGTGTGAATGGAGTTTATTTCGAGCGGGCCAATGTGAAGGAGGCGGAAGCAGCGGTTGATCTCATTGCAGAACTGCTCGCGGGAGAACAGCCGCCTTCGATTGGCGTGGCCTGCTTTAACCTGACACAGAAGGAGGCCATTCATGAAGCACTAGCGGCACGAGTAGGGAAGGATGCTGATTTTGCTCGCCGATATGAAGAGGCAAAGCGCCGTAAAGGGCGAGACTCATTCGAAGGGTTGTTTGTGAAGAATCTCGAAAATGTTCAAGGAGATGAACGAGATGTGATGATCATCTGTACCACTTTCGGACCAGATCCTCAGGGCAAGTTCCGTCGCAATTTTGGCGCGTTATCACAGCGAGAAGGAGGAAGACGTTTAAACGTGCTTGTCACCCGAGCGCGAGATGCGGTTCATGTGCTCACCTCAATTCCTGTAGCAGAATACAGCGCAGTCGAAGCACTTGAGCCAGGTCAATTGCCGAATGGCCGTCTGCAGCTCTATGCGTATCTGCGCTACGCGGAATCGTTGGCTGTCATTTTTGCCGAATATCAGGAGGAGCTTGAAAAGATGCGTCGTGATACCAAGCCCGAAGTCAAGGAATGGCCCAGTGCGACACCATCCACTGTGGCTTCTTCCTTCGGCAATGCACTGCTTCAAAAGCACAACGCAGGTTCACATGTGAATTGGGGTAATGAAGGGTTCTGCATTGATGTGGCCTGTATCCATCCTTTGATGCCGGCTGATGTCACTGTTGGGGTTTTGACTGATTTCAGTCGTTTCCACAAGACTCCTGACCCAATTGAATGGGACATGTTCCGCACTCGTGTCTTTCGCTCACAGGGCTGGGAAATTGAACGATTGTGGTCACCGGTCCTGTTTCGACGTGCTGACGAAATGATGCAGCGCGTTAAAGATGCTCATGACCAACTTTCCTCTCAGCCAGTAGCGAAGGATCGAGTATGCGCTTCAGACAGTCAGAATTAAAGTCTAAGCTTTTATTAAATGTCATTGCGGGACTCTCAGCTACGAAAGAGCATTGACAGAGTTAAATAAAATTTTGATATTGGTCTCATATGAAGCCGAACAAGCGGGACATAGCACATGATTTACTACAAGGTTTGAAACGCCATCCGTGGAGCACTGCCTTCCATGCTTTCGCTGCATTCAGTGTGATTTGGACCGTGACTGAAGCGTTCGACAAGTTTGTGCCAGGCGTGATCATTGGTGGACCATGGCCGCTTGGGATAATTGTCGGTTTTTCGGTCCTCTGGAGCCTCAAAAAGGTCCTAAAACCCACAGAGATCTCTATAAGGCTGGCAACCATTGATACCACCATTGATGTGGTATTTGGGGATATCTTTCAAGAAGAGGGCATGTGTGCAATTCCCATGACGGTTTATTTCGAGAGCCAGGCGGGCAAACCCGTCTCGGCCAATAGCCTTCATGGCCAGTTTCTCCTCAGATACTTTGGCGGGGGAGTAGCAACATTTGACCAACAGATCCAGACCCAACTTGCAGGCGTGAGCGCTGTTTCAGTTCCAACAAAAAAGGTAGGAAAAACCAATAAATACCCGATTGGGACAACTGCAGTTATCTCTGTGGTCGGCCGAAAGTTTCTCCCGTTTGCCTTAGCTGAAGCCGATCCGGTGGAATGCAAAGCTGATGCTAATGTTTCCATGCTTTGGGAGGCATTGGAGAATTTGTGGAAACGCGCCAGGAATGAGCTTGGAGGTGACACACTTAACTTGCCACTAGTCGGCAGTGGTTTGTCAAACATTGGACTTCCGGCCCGCGATCTTCTCAACTTGATAGTGCTATCAGCGATAACTGCTACGAAAGAGAAAAAAATTACCCGACGAATACGTGTCGTTCTGCACCGTGATCGCTACGAGGAGTTCGATTTGAGAGACGTCAAACACTACTGGGAGGAACGATAATGGCTTACCGTAACGGAACTTATATTGCTTTTCACGCTAATGGAACCAACTTGCCTGGAAAGTCTGACATGGACTTTTACAACTTGATGCGTGCATGGTCCGCCCATCCCGACGATGATTTCGCCTTGATCAACAGCCACGATAAGGCCTGGGCAGTTCGTGACTCAAGTAAAAGATCGACCCTGCGATCATCACTGCTAGAAAGATTGCGGAATTCAAAGAACTTCATCCTAATTGTTGGAGAAACGACTCGCTTCGACACTGATTGGGTGCCGTTTGAAATAGAAATGGCTGCGGACAAATACGGTCTTCCTTTTATCGTTGTGTATCCTGACTATCAAAAAATCCTGAACCCAGGGCTTTTGAAGCCACTCTGGCCCAGAGCCCTGCAGCAGCGAATCGATGCTAAGAGTTTGTCAGCGATACATATACCGTTCAGGAAGGCACCGATAATGGATGCCATCGGTCGATTTGCTGTGCACACCCCTCCCCAAGGGCCTCTATCATATTACAATGCTGCTGCCTACACCATGTGGGGACTATAAAGAGGGCAATCAAATCCTATGAAATTGTTCATTAGTTGGTCCGGAAAGAGGAGCAAGGTTTTGGCCGAGTGCCTTCGAAACTGGATTCCGGATGTTCTAAACGCTACCAAACCTTGGCTTTCTGCCCATGATATTGACGCTGGCCAGCGTTGGAGTCTCGAAATCGGAGAAGCGTTAAAGGGGGCGAAATTAGGGGTTCTGTGCGTTACTCCAGAAAACCAATCAGCTCCTTGGCTATTGTTCGAGGCTGGCGCGTTATCAAATAGTGTAGGAGGTGGCTACGTTATACCTGTGCTGCTCGCAATGGAAGCATCTGAACTTAAGTCGCCTCTGACTCAGTTCCAGTACGTTGATGATGACAAAGAGGGAGTTTACAAGCTGCTCTGCACCATCAATAGCATGTTGAAGGAGCCACTTGATGGCGACCGTCTCAAACGAGGTTTCGAACGTTGCTGGTCGGATTTAGAGGGCGTGATAGTGGCACAACAAACTGCAACTCCTGATAGTCCATCACCGCCGAGTCGCAATGATAGACAAATTCTCGAAGAGATTCTTGAAATCTCCCGTGGGCTGGCATCAGCTAACACTTCCTCATTCGGTATAGAGGACAAAAATTTTGACCTCGTTCGAACTTTTGAATCGGCACTTGGGATGGAGCCTGTAAATCCGGATATGCCATCGTCCCCACTCACTTCCTGACCTTGCTGATTGGACAGCGCATGCGGATCAAGAGCCCCACGTCAGATGCACGCCAACATGCGGGGTTTCTCAACTCGATGCACCCGAAGTGAAAATCCTCGCCCATTCTCATACGGCTCCACTGTGGCATGCACTTCGAGCACAGGATACCGCACAGTGACGATGCCATAGCTCCTGTAGGTGTCGGCAAACAATTCTGTTTCAACGATGCCTGTATGGTCTGCGAGGGTCATGAACTTCATGACTTCTCCTGTGAGTTGGTGATGCAGTCGTTTTGCTTATAGCATATCGCAAAACTCATTTCCGGATCGAGCAGATGGAGGCGGTCTTTGAGGCAGATGACATGAAGTGATTGAGGGCATGGCAGAGGCGATCCTCAAGCTCAGCACCGGTGCGTGCGATCCAGTCGGTGAAGAAGTCGGCCTTCAAGCGCAGCCATAGCCGCTCAATGGGGTTGAAGTCCGGGCTGTAAGGCGGCAGGAACAGCGCCTCGAAGTGATGCCAGTTAAGTGTTTTGACCTTGTGCCAGGAGGCGTTGTCGAGCACCAGCACCCGGCGCAGTCCCTGCTTCGGTGGCACGCTGCGCGCCAGTTCGTCAAGCCATCACTGGAAGACGGCGCTGTCGACGCCATCAAACATGAGGGTGAAGAACTCGCCATTTTGCGGACACACGGCTCCCACGACGCTGCGCCGGATATGCTTGCCGAGGTGCGGCACTTTGGGCTTGCTGCCTGGCTGCACCCATCGGCGTCTTGGCCGGGGATCGCCGTCCACGCCGCACTCGTCACCGAACCATAGCTCGACCTGCGGGTCTACAGCGAGCGCGGCAATGTGCGTGCGGAAGCTCTGGCGCTGAGTCTCACGTTCGGGCTCGTCAAGCAGGGGCAGTGGCCAGGGACGCGGCACGCGCAGGTGAAAGTCCAGGTCATGGAGATAGCGCACCACGGTGCTGTAGCTCAGCTCGGTCTGGAGCTGCTCCTGCAGCCAGCCGTGGACCTTTATGCCGGTCCAGTGCTCCATGACCGCCTGGGCGGGGTCTTTGAGCACAGGCACCAGCACCTCTTCGAGCCGTTGCAGGGCGATCTTGCGCCGTCTGCCCCCTGTGGGTTTGCTGATGAGCGCGTCGATCCCGCCATGGTTGTATTTGATGATCCAGAGCCGAACCATGCGCTCGCTGCGGCAGAAGGTCTCGCTGACATCCTCACGGTCCATGCCTCGCAGCAGACAGCGCATGGCGGCCAGCCGGATGTAGCTGCGCTTGTTGGGCGCGGCTTCCATCGCCGCCTGGAGTTGATCCAGCGTGGCGTTGTCCACATCAGGTCTGACTTCCTTCTCTCTCAACGACCATCTTCAAAGCACTGACTGCTGTTTTGTACAGCGCTTTTTTGAGGCGCTATCCGGAAATCAGTTTTGGAAATCGCTATATCAGCGGTTCCTGCAAAAATGCTGGAGTTGGCTTGAAATATCAGGAAGAAGAAGCAAGCCAATATGACCAAAAGAACTCCTGGACACTGCACGCTTCCGAGGCTGCAAGAACTGTTGCGGTTGTGAACCAGCATTTTATATCTGCACCCACCACACAGTGCCGGAAGGCGTGACCGAGTACCTCGGGAAGCGCAGCTTGACAGCTTGTGCGACGGACTCCCAGTTATAATCGTCACCCGAAATAATGCCGCCCTCCCGAACTTTGGAACGCCATACATCAATGTCTCTCAAAACAGCAGGGGTATCATGACAACCGTCGATGAAAAGGCAATCAATGCTACGATCGGCAAATTGCGCAACGTTATGCGAGGCATCACCAGCAATAAGTTTCACTCGAGCCGAAGGAAAACGGGCGAGGTTTAGCAAAAATTGCCTGCGTGACGGCAGGGGATGGCCGTCCATCGTCCCATTAAAATTTCCCATGAAAGATTCGACAGAATAAAAATCAATATCTCGATTCTCAAAACGCAAAGCCATTGTGAGTATCGAGCCGCCCTGATAACTTCCGATTTCTACGTAGCGTCGAATTTCTGAGTGTGAAGCTACCAGTCCGATCATTTCGGTCATGCTCCCCCCTCCGAGGGACAATGCACGTCGAATGCCGTGGATAGCTCGGTTGAGTAAATCATCTGTTATGTTCTCCCATTGAAGGCGTGAGTCAGGCAGCACCGTCATAATTTGAGGCAAGAATGAAAACAAATCTTCCACCAGGTGATGACTTAAAGGCGGCAGATACTGGTAAGGATCAATTGCCCAGTCTCGACACTTGCCAAACCACAGCATCGCCAGAAACCATACGTATGGGTAGGTTTGCAGTGGGTGGTCGTCCAACACAAGGTCGCGATGCTCTTTTCGCCAATATTTCTCCCCTCCACCGCAATGAAAGGCGCGTTGTCGCTCATTTCCTGCGGAACGGTTAATAAACAATTCATTCTGGAAGTCAGAAATTGTAGTCCAGTAAACCCAATGCTGACTCCAAAGCTCGTTCGGGAGCAAATCAACATTTATTGATTTATTGGTGGTGAACAAAACAGCGTTTAAAACTCCTTGGTCACCGTGTCCGGGGTAGGCGCCCTGACCGTTGAATACTGCCTTGCTGCAACACTCAGCCCAGCGGGCGAGAACCTGACGATTTTCTGCTGAGACGGCACAGAAATACAGCGAAGTGCTCATGTATTTCAGATTCTTGGCGGGAGTCTGCATGCCATACACTTTGTAGTCGTCCCCGTAGTCGGCACCACCGCCATCCTTTCCGCCCAACCAGCCGCCGCTCTTATATGCATGAACGATTTGTTCCTCTACTGGAGAACACAGCAAGCAATCCGAGTCAATCCCTGCAATCACATCATAACCTATGCATAGGTCATGAGCGGCATAAGCTTTAAGCTCCCATGCATTGATATAGCGGTCGTCACGGTCCATACTTTTCGAATGGACCAAAGTCACTTGCGGACTCTGCCGCAGCAGCTGAGCTTGAGGGGTGGATAGAGGAGCTTTATCATTCTGAACTACATAAATCGTAGCGTTGGGGTGGAAATATAAAATACTATTGACCGTCGCCACGGTGCCGGGAAAGAATGCGTAGTCAGTGACGGTCACAAAACAATATTTGATGTTATTCATGTTAATTATTTTAACTGCTCGGGTGCATTCTCCAAGTCCCTCATTGCCGGTTACGCAGACTTGGCGCTACATCTCATGGTTGGGTTATCAGTCTTTCTTATCTCTGGTCGCTATCAGAATATACGAGGTCAGGATTGCATGACCGGTGTTTATCACGATATGCTGTGCGGGTGAATAGGGCCGGGTGTCCGCGCTGTGTTCGATGATGGAGGTGCCGAACTGGTTGTTCTGCTTAATTTTATAGCCCATCTCCCGCAGCATGATCTCGATCTTGTTCAAAGACTCTTCATTGACTTTAAAATGAGCGTTGACCTTGTCTCCAGCAAGAAGCCGTACGTCTCCTGTGACAATCAGTGCCTGGGTAGAGACTGAACCAATGTATTCCAGGAGACCGGGGGTGGATTCAAGCACCTCATCAAACCGCGAAAGAGCCCCTTGCATGATAACAATGGGGTTTTGGCCCTCCAGTAACGAGGGGGGTATAGAGGCAGGCCACATGTTTAGGGACACGGCTTTCGTGAATTCATCCGGCTGTGAAACGGTTCTGTTGCTGAGCTCCGATTTCAAGGTGCGGCACCAGTGATCATCGTGAGAATTGTTGACGGATCTGTTCACCAGCTCGAAGCAATTGACCTTCACTCGAAGAGATGCAAGCGCATCCACAAGCGGATTGAACTGGGGGGACATGACTGTGACGGTCGAACTTGGTGTCAGGATATCTCTGGCGGCGGCAAAGATCGAAGCCAGCTCCCATTGCTGCCTGTTGTAAACGGGCTTTTCCTTCAAGATTGCGCAGATGGAGGCGTACCATTGACTGGAAATGTCCGCGATAGCGGTCGGCCTTGAAGTTGTCAGGTAACTCATTCGTCGGGACTTTTTGTCGAGGCGCAGGACCTTGTGAAGTTCCACGCGATGATCTCCTGCTGCATCGCTCTGCCATAAGTCGCGATCCTGTTTGCGCAGGGAAACATTGATCTGTTTGAAATCGCTTAGGTGAAGATAAACGGCGGAGTTCCTTTCCTCGATGTGCCATCTTGACTCGAGATTTCCCGCCCCATTGGCAATTTCACCTCGCCTCCCGAAATGCATCAAACGTCGCACGCCGGGTTTGAAAATGTACAACCACTCATGGGCAGCTACTTCATCTTCGATCTCAGAGAGTGGGATTTCGGAGTTGCGCCAGGCACTGACGGAAGCATGGACGGATCTCGCTCCCAGATTGAAAGTTCCTACCCATGAATTCAGCGATGTTTTCGAAAGTTCGCCGACGATTCTTTCCTCATTGCTGAAAATCAGTTTCGAGGATTCGGCTTCAGTCTGTATATTCCAAAAAATTATCTTGTCTGACTCTGTGGTCACCGTTCCATCCTGCATGAACTGCAATCGCGATATTTTTTCACCCGTGATATGCAGCTCCCAGCAGTGTTCTATCAATTCCATGCACAGGCTCAGAGAGCCTTCAGAGGCCTTGGAAGAATCCCAGCGCTGCTGGCCTTCCATTCTGCCATCCCAATTCTGACGGAACTGCTTTAGGAATTTAAAACAGCGTTTCTCTCCTGTGAATCCCGGAATAGACCTGTTTTCGCCAAACATTTTCCATTTTGCCCTGTTTCGATGCTGAAACAGCCGTTGCCCGTCAAAGTCATGCTGACACATGACAGCATCAGAGAGATTGAAGATGCCATGGCAGGTCATCGCATAAGGTTGTTTCAAAAAGCGGAAGGCAAGGTGAAATGTTTCCTTGTCTCCCATGAAATGCTTATAAAAAAAGGCAGAATTTTCATTGTACCAGTGAGCAAGGTTTAGTGCCTTCCAACATTTGCTCTTGTTGACCAGGATCTGACCGCTTTCGAACTCAGGCTCGTCCAGATAATCCACTCCACAGATTGACCAAACTGGGTCGTCGCAAGCAAGGCGCCCGTAATCTGGCCAGAACACAGCACCAGTGGACAAATATTCTTTTGTCTCAAAAAGACAGGTGGGATCCTTCACAGGCATGTTGTCTGCATCAAGATATAAGACCTCCTCGAAAGAAGTGTGAACAATGGAGTAGCTCTTGAGCTCCCAGCCGGATTTTGGCGCTCCTGTCATCAGGCTCTTATCGCTGGCATCTCTGAAGGTGACTCCCTCGCGCTCAAGAAGCTGACGGACGGCCTCAGGCACCTCATGCGCTCTATGCCATAGCTCGACAGGCAGCCTGCAGCCGTGCGCGCGTAGCATCTTGATATTGATATAGACGGAAGGTAAATAGCGCAGTCCTCCTCCGCAGATAACAATCCCACGGCCGCTGAAGCGACTTGGATATAGAGATATTTTTTGGGCGGCAGAAAATGTTCTAAAAATTGCATTCTGATCATTAATTCCTGAAAAATGACTAGGCAGCCAATTTCCCCGGTTTTCGAGTGCATCAGTTTTTGGCTGCGCGAATCTTACGGACCTTGCATTCCACCCGACTATACCAGCAACTTGGTCTGCTTCCCACGAACTGAGAGGAGACCAATTATCACCAGCAAGATAACTCTCAATAGATTCGATAACCTGCTCCGGCCTAATCATTGACATGCATAAAGGGTGAGAATCTACGACTTTTGTGCAAAGGCCTCCTACAGAGTCTTTGAGATCGCCGTCACCAAGGGGGAGCGTCCGTGATTTCCAGCAGCCGCCATTGGCGCAACATGATAAGGTACCGATGGTGTGAAGAAATTTATGGCCTGGATATTCTTCCCAATGAGCTGGTTCTCTTCCTCCAGCAACAACAACACAGGGACGTACTTTCCTATTTGAATGCTTAGTTTCAACGGCTGCTGCCAAATGCATTAGAGAGGTAACCGGACAGAGAACACCTTGACTATGATGGATGAGGCGAATTAACTGACGGACGTTGGTTTTGCCTCGCAAGTCCAAAACATGATCTAATTTTGGGTGGTAGTGTTGATTGTCTCCAACTTGGACAAATAAAATGCGCCCCTGGAAGTGGTCTACTACAGCTTGATAACTTTCCTTCCTCCACCATTTGATGGTATAGTCGAATTTGCCACCGGCATTAATAACCCAAAAGGGAGTATCAAACCCGGTACGTTCATGAACCTGGGAAATCCACCTTTTTTCTTCGGATCTTAGGTGGATATCTCCGTGAAACTTTGTTAAGTCAAGACGTACATGAAGCTTCTTCGCAAGATCCTGCGTATAACCGTGTAGAAAATGATATGGTCTTTGGTTGCTGTGGTTGATGAGAGGATAATCACATCTGATCGTTTTCGCTTTAGAATCATCATCATCCAACCGGGTGATATAGGGGTTGTTTTCCCATACAGCAGGAAAATGAGTCCGAATATCCGTTAAAAATTTACCGGGATATTGGAGGTGCAGCTCCCTCACTGCTGCCGTCATTACTACGATGTCACCTAGGGCCAGGTCGCTTTTAAGTATATATTTCAATCGCATAAGATATATTCTGCCAAATAAACTTCTAGAAAATAATAAACGAAGCAATTCAATCAGGAAAAACCATTACTGTGAAGAAACGGAGCAGAGCAAATGCTTTTTATATCAAAAGACAACAAAAATATAGTCGGCCATATTGTAAATAGAAGAATACAGGTAAAACTCGAAAAATAGGCAATACGCCTAACGAAACACTTTCTAAAACTTCAATAGACTTAGTCTGAATGCTTTAGCAAAACAATGCTAAAATAGTAATAATACTTGACAGAGGAAAAAGCGTCTTTAGTTATCCAAAATTCCTGCCCAAACCTCGTGGCATAAGAAATATAACATCAACAAATCAAAAAAATGCCCTCTTCTTCAGACATGCCTAGTTCAACGGGTCCCTCATCTGAGTCATCTGAGTCATCAAGCCTTTCATCTGAGTCATCGAGCCTTTCATCTGAGTCATCGAGCCTTTCATCTGAGTCATCGAGCTCGTCATCTGAGTCATCGAGTTCCTCTTCCAGCTCCAGTTCAAGCGGATCGCTCTATCTTGATCAATCGACTTGTAGGCTTACAAATCCTAATGCTGGCGATTACACCGGGTATGAGATAGGGTTTACGAACAATACGGGAAAAGAGGTTACAAATGTTGAAAGTGATGATGATAACATCACAGTGGAACTTGTCGGAGCGGGGGCACGAAAAGGGGCGGGGGCACGTAAAGGAGTTGCGACACGCAAAGGCGTAGCAGCAGAAGGCGGTACAATAAAAGTTTTTGCTGCATCATCTGTAACGCCGGCGGGTATAGCTTCCGTATTTGCAAAAATGAAGTTTTTTGGCCCTGAAGGCGAGGAGTTGGCTAATCCAACTCTTGAAGCCACAATTGATCAAACGCTTATAAACTTGATGACGGATTCAGCTAGCGAGCTCCAAATGCAAGTATCAATGTCGGAATCAGTATCCCAAAAATTCGGTCTTTATGCTCAGGATCTAGTAAACCAGGGAGCTTTACTATCCCCTGACGCCCCAACACTGGCGCAGGCTACGGTGGCAGCGGATTTTAGTTCGTCGAATTTCGATCTCAGTATTCAAGCTGCCTTTGAAAGCTCAGTAATTGAAATTCCTCAGACGCAAAATACTTCTGTTTCTTTTACTGCAACAGGCAGCTTCGAATTTTTAAGCTACGAAATTGGCAATTTTCTATTTACTGGTACTTTGCGATCTGATTTGACATGGTCACCATATTCTTCGAATTCATTAAGCGTTGCATTAGCTACGGAGCTCGTCATTCAAAGCATTACTTCCAGTGCATTAAATGCTAAATGGTATGGCGTTATTCGAGCCACCAGCCAGATAGTTTCTCCAGCAGGGAACAGCGATATTACACCTAGCAGGTTTGAAGGTCTCTTTCGAGTTACGTTTTGAAATTGTTTATAGATTAACAATAAGAACATAGAATCGATAGATATGAAACGTCTTTTTGTCTTACTATTATTCGTTTGTGTAGTTGATCGGCTTAACTCAGCTGAATTATATACACAGGAGTTAAAGCCGTATCCCGTGTTTATTAATGTTCCGGTCACTACAGGAAATGACACTTTGGTAATGGTATTTGATACGGGTGCATCTCAAATAGTTATTGAGAAAGCAGCAGGAAGCTCAATTACTCCCACTATTGATAAGGTTCCTGTAAATGATGCGAATGGTAATTCAACCTTACTAGAAAAAGGCAGTTCTCCTAAAATGATGCTAGGCGGATTTAAACTGATGAATGAGTGCTTATTGGCTCCCCAGTTTAATTCGTTTCGCCTGCTTACAGGCGTTCCCATTAAAGGATTTCTGGGAATGTCCTCATTCCAATCAGCCATAATACAACTAAATTATGACGATCGCATCTTTGCAATAGCTGACACACTTCCGCCATTGAGAGGGTATCAGTCAGTGGACCTTAAAAAAGGTCAGGGATGTCCAGAGGTAACTATGAAAATTGATGGACGGGAGTTCGAATGCTTAATTGATACGGGGTTTAATCATGCCTTCAATTTAAATGCTGCCATTTTTGATGAGTATGTGAAAAGCGGGGTCATTCAAAGAACGGATAAAGCAAAAGGGGGGGGCATTGCTGTAAATCAATCGCTTGCCAATGATATGACAGTGATTAGCGGATGGTTTACTAGGGGGGAATTTATGGGGAGATCCTTGCGTGGTGCGCAAGTAACATCCACTCGAAACAGTGGGGCTAGCGCGGGACTATTGTGGCTCGTAAGATTCAATATAGTTATTGATATGCTCAAGGAGAAAATTTATTTTCAAGATAGAAAACTTAATGCTCCAATAAACGTTACAGGCACACTTGGAGCCGTCTTTATATTTGAAAACGGGCAAATGAATGTTGCGCAACTAAAACCTGGGGGTTCTGGAGCTGCTGAACAGGCAGGTCTAAAGTTGGGTGATGTAATTTCTACTTTTTGTGGTTTGCCCACTGATAAACTGAATTTACTCAAGATTGAGGAATTGGTGGAAAAGGCAAACGATCAGATTGAGTGTGAAGTAAGATCTATTGGATCGACAAATAATCATAAAGTTACAATAAAATTTGGAGCGAAAAAGTTAGTCGATAACAATCTTTTGGAATAACCTCATTTCTAGATTAAGATGCGGAAGGTTATAATGAGGAGTTCTTTATCTCCGGGTGATATTATTATGCTTACGGCTGCAGTGCGCGATTTGCATAAAAATCATCCGAAGAAGTTTACTACACAGACGAGAACGTCTGCGGATGCCTTATGGGAAAATAACCCTTATTTGTCATCATTACCTCTTGAAGGTAATGTGGAGGACATTTCTTGTGAATATCCGCTTATACATTGTAGTAATACTGGGCCGTGGCATTTTATACACGGCTTTATTCAAAATTTAAGCGAAAAGCTTGGCGTGCCGATTAAGCCAACAGATTTCAAGGGAGATATACATCTCGCTGAAATAGAAAGAAAGTGGATGAGCCAAGTGCAAGAAATAACAAAGATGCCGGTTCCTTTTTGGATTATATCTGCAGGTGGAAAGTTTGACTATACGGCAAAATGGTGGCCAACAGAGCGCTATCAACAAGTTGTGGACCACTTTGATGGGCGGATATTTTTTGTTCAGGTAGGAGAAGAAACTCATCATCATCCTCCACTCCGGGGCACGCTCAATTTAGTTGGTAAAACAAACCTGCGTCAAATAGTTAGGTTAATGCATCATGCGCAAGGTGTCTTGTGCACGGTAACAATGCATATGCATCTTGCAGCGGCAGTTCCTGTGCGTTATGGGATGCCGAAGAATCGTCCTTGTGTTGTGGTAGCCGGCGGTCGAGAACCTGCGCAATGGGAAGCCTATCCTCATCATCAATACCTCCACACGAACGGCGCATTATCATGTTGTGAACAAGGAGGTTGTTGGAAGGCGCGAGTTGTGCCACTGGGGGATTTAGACCATAAGGATTCTCCGGCTTCTCTCTGCAACAATGTGGTTCATCTACGTGATTCAGAGCTTAGTTATTTTCGATCAAAAATGGATGATGTTCCAACGCACGCTCTGCCTGCTTATCCTGGCCGCCAGGTGACGGATTATCTTCCTCGGTGCCTTGACTTGGTGACGGCTGCTGATGTAATTCGTGCAATCGAGATATATTTTCAAGGGGGCGTTGTTGAGTATTTGGCTGATATGGAGAGGCGAGTTGTCCATAATTTGATGCACTCAAAAATACATTTGCCATGATCCTCCCTGCCTCACCGTGCAAAGTATTGATTAGCACCACACAGCGGTGTGGATCCACTTGGATCGCTTCTATCTGTTGTAAGATTGTGCGCCAGGAGGGGATGGCTGAATATGTATCTGGACTCTCGCAGAACCTTCTCGATTTCGCCCAGTTTGGAATAGATGACGAGCAAAGAATCGCTGATTTTTCTGCGAGCCTATTATCACTTTCAAATTTGACGGGTTCACACGTTTTCAAAACGCATGATCTTCCGCTACAACTTGTGCCACTTTTTCTCGATAAAAATCCCGACTTTTGGGTGGTTAACGTTGTCCGTGACTTCAGAGACGTTCTTGTTTCCCGGCTGATGTATAACCGCTACTACCTTCCGGCAATAGGCAAGCCCTCGGAATGTGCCTTTGTTGAAGCCAATCCCCACCTCTCTGACGTTGAGATCACACGTCAATTTTATGGCACTCCTGAAATGATCCAGTGGATGATTCAGTGGAAGATGTTCAGCGGTTTGATTTACCACAATAGATATCTTCAACTGGAATACGAACGGCTTCTAAATCGGACCTATCTCAAAACTGCCGTTGAATCTCTTGGACAATGTCTTTTGTCAAGGGACCTCTCTGAGCGTCGCATTGAAGAGATCACCTCGACATCAGAATTCAATGAAATAGACATCAATCTGCATCGTGACCGAAACCAGCGTGAGGTGAAAACAGCCTTTTGCCGAAAAGGTGTCGCCGGAGATTATGCGCAGATGCTAACACATCGCCAGAGCGAAGCACTCAAGATATTAATGCAATGAACAATTCAACCCCAAAAAAAATCAGCGATGTTTATCCAAGGTATTCTATTCAGATGCTCAGGATATTTCTGGAAGATTACGGGGTAGACGTGACAGCATACCTTGATTCAACAAATAGAGCGCATTACGACTTTCCCAATATGTTTGCGCATGAGCCACTTAACTTTGACATTTGTCCGGATGACATCATCATCAGCGCTTCATTATTCTTTAAAGGATGTAGTTTCAACAAACGCAATGAACATCCTCTCCGGGATTCATCGGGACAGATTCCTCTGAGTGAGCTTGAAAAAGTATCCCACCCCGTTTTCCAAGGCACGAATCGGGAAACGAAATGCTTTATGGATAATTACGTTTGGCCGCTTCTTCAGGGAGAGCGCAAGCCTTACAGGAGCGTCGTTTTCCTTGCCTCTGACCTTATGTGCCTCAAATCAATTCTCACAGATTACGGGGTGAATGTAATTGTTATGAAACATCCAAGTTTCGCCCAAAGTCCTGGGGTAATGTGGCGCTTCCTTGCTTTCAATTTCAAATGTCGTGCGGTTTACATCGCTGACTCTGACAGGAAATTCGAAATTGGCAGGGTTAAGCGGCTTTTCAAGTTATTGGAAGAAAATCCCCAAATTGCTTTATCACGCCCCCTACAGTCAACAGGGCCCGGAGGACAGATGGCGCTTATATTAGGCAACGATTTTATGGTCAATCCTCACCATGTGAACTTCGATGCGGCAGAAAACATGCTAGGATACATTGCACTCAATATTCTCAGCGAGGATCGGCCGGTGAATTTTGCACATGAAAACTTGCATGGACGGAAATATTTCATCCCTCGCTCAGCAAATTCAGAATACTGCGGTCCAAACCCAGGTGAACGTGTCCCCTTCAAATGCTTCCCCTACTACGGATTTGACGAGAGCTGGCTTAAAGAGGTGATTTATTACCACTTTTCTGACGGTAGAATTGCTACGCATATGCAGCGACATGATTCTTCCGACCTGATTCAAAGCTTGGATCTACAATATCAGCGGGAAAATGGAAATAGACTGATATGGCCCTAACCAACCTTGGATCTTTTAAAGAAGTTGGCACTCAAGTCTTTTGGCTTTATGGCCTTTCAGGTGCTGGTAAATCAACACTCGGTTCTGCTGTCGCTGAAATGCTGAATGAATCTAACAAGCCGACGATTTTTTTAGACGGAGATATTCTGCGCTTAGGGGTCTGTCAAGATTTAGGCTTTTCACCTGAGGGCAGACTAGAGAACGTCCGGCGGACAGCAGAATTGGCTAAGTTGCTTCGCGGGCAAGGATTTACTGTGATTGCTGCTTTAATGACTCCGCGCGAGAACATGCGGCAAATGGCTCGCTCAATTATTGGAGATGATTTTTTCAAAGAGGTATTTGTGAAGTGCGATTACGCAACCTGTGCAAGCCGAGACACTAAAGGATTGTATGCTAAAGCTGCTTTGGGAAACCTTTTTCAGTTTCCTGGTAAGGATTTTGTATTTGAAAAGCCAATTAAGCCTGACCTAGTCTTGGATACAGTGAACGCTTCCATCCAGGCATGTGTAAATTCGCTGATGAATAAATTTAAGCTCTTTTAAAAACTGCGATAACGTGAATAGAATGGGTGGCCTTGAAGAAGTTTGGTTATCGCTGCGTCATCAGCATCTTTAATTGATTCAAAGTGAGTTTTAGTCTGTTCGAGACCGCAGTGTCCAAATCCTTCAATTCCAATGGTGCCAGATTCGTGAAAACTCATGATGTAAGCTGACCCCAGTATTTTGCGAGCAAGGAATTTTGCCTTTGGCATATGGGAACGGTGAGTGATAATCACTATTTTTTTAATGCTAGCGGATTCTAGTATGGTTTTGGAAAAATAAAAGTTTCCAATTGTATTCAACGATCTCTTTTCAAGATTGATAGCAGACCTCGGAATTCCCACGGAGAGTGCATACTTCGCCATCGCATCAGCCTCAGTGGTATCAGGTCGTTTTACCAATCCCCCCCACCAGCGGCCGCAAAAAATAATTCGCTTGGCGATGCCAAGATCGTATAACCTCTTGGCTTTTTCAACCCTCTCTTTGAATAGAGATTTTTTGACACTTGTCCCAAGTACTAAAATAGCATCGTAGCGTCTCATTGCTTTTCTGTATCTCAAAGTGAACTGCTACAGACAACGTTTGGATTAAAATCACTGAACCAAATTTAGGGTATTGTCGGGAGGCTTTGGTGTCAATGGTGATAACGTGTCTTCCGAATGGGGGGGGTGTCGCTTGTTTGACCTGCAGCGCTGAAATATTATAGGACATTGACACTCGAATTTGACCTCTTAAGACGATGGAACCGTTTTTTTGAGTAAGTGGGCATTCTCTGCAATTGCCTCATCAAAGAGGAAACGGATGAATTCGGCTTTGTTTGCGTAACCTTTCAAAGCAGCGCGTTTAGCAAGAGCCTCATCTTTTTCGACGCTGATGTAGGCTCCGGCCAGCTTGGTTCCTGGTAGTCGTTGGTTTGGCATGTCTGTAAAGAAGTTTGTGCGTTGGCGGGTCCAAGCATCACGATCCAGCACCATGAAGAAGCTTTTGAACTTTGGCTGTATATTTCTGCATGCGTTCCAGTTCCTCGCGCAAGTAATCTTGCTCCGATCCTGTGGCCCCTATAGCATTCCTGCGAGCCTTGAGAGCAGAGGCTCATGATTGCCGTCAGCGTAAGCTTTGAGCGATTCTGCGGCCTCAAATGCGTTCGGGATCGGTAGGGAGAGGGGCAACGGAACTGCTGCATTAAACACGCCATGCGGATAGACGGAAAGAGGGGCAAGTGGCAATGACATCCGATACAGGCAACGGACCAGACTGCCCAAGACATACCGGAATGCAGGTGAATGAGGACCTGTGCCGCACTCCTAACGAACGAGTTCAACATTCAGGCTGTCGGATGTGGCTTCAATTTTCAGCCACCCTGGAGCACTCTACCAGAAGTCGGCACGGTCAAATGCTGGTCGATGTTCCAGCAGCAGCACGCGCTCAAGCTCGATGGATTCGGCTTGCGTAGAGCATTCCTCCATTCGATCCTGACAATGCGATGCACCAGTTTCAATGTTCGCTTTGGGTTTTTATCCGGGGTGACATGCCTGTAGCTGCCGATTCGTGCTTTGAGGTCCAACGACTGGCCGATGTAAAACAGATCGCCCTCCTTCCCGTAAATGAAAAAGACCCCAGGCACAGGCGGCAGAGATCGAAAGAAATCAGATCCCAGCCGTACCGAGAGCGGATTCTCGATGTGGAACAGTTTCAGTTGTCGTTGAGGTGTCTGAACTGCCTCCATGCCGACAAACTCCTTTGCGATGGAAAGAGTTTCAACGCCAAAATCCCTTGTCTGAACATTCTTATAATATGCGTCTTGAGCCCACCATAGCCTTGAATTTCATTTGTGAGGGATCCAAATCAGATTGGCGCACTGCCTCAACGAGTTCTCAGGATGAAATGTGTGCGAGGTTTATGACACCCTTGACGAACACGCCCGACATCTGTTCAATCATGCAGAAGTGGCTCATCTTTGATCCACGAATTCATAAGGGACATCGCATGAAAATTCTTATCATTTGTTCACTGACACTCTGGCTCTCGGTCACTATTGGAGCTGGACAGTCCGCACTCAAGCCGACCAAAATCAACGAAAAGGAGCTTTCTCTGGCATCAGTAATGATGTCACCGTTTGAGGCTGATGAAGTCCCACTCAGTAAGGACCTCAAGCGCGATGTGGCGGCTTATGTTGCCTCCTTACCCGAAGCTGAACGTCTCTTGATCACTGCTTCAACCGTGTTTGAAGGCAGTAGAGCAGGACCTCCGAACAAAGACGAAAGCATCAAGAATCTGCGAAGCTCCCCAAAAGGAATGATCTTGATGTGGATGGCTGAGCATCATGGTGCAAGGCTGATATTCGATGGCTCCAAGATCACCTTTCATTTTCATGGAACTCCTTTGCGGGAAGGCAGACGCTGGTATGCCCTTTCTCCTGCGCTGGTGGAAGCCTTCGCAGAGGTAAATGCAGATCCCATTAAGGTGCAGGATGTGACGGACGCTATTGCGAAAAACACGGCCGGTATATTTCGAGGAATTAAGGTCCTAATGGGAAATGACACTGGCAACAAAATTCAGCTCTCTGGACCATTACCCACACTCGATGCCTTGGACCGTTGGATGAGCATCAAATTCTTGAAAATGGCAGCTGAGGACCTGAACAGACGTCGAATGCCAGGTCCAGTGGGCATCAAATAGGGTCTGACTCACCCCACCCTTTTCAACCCCAGGTGCAGCAGTGCAGCAGCAGCATTTTCACCTCTGCTGCAGTGGTTTAGTGCAGTGTGTACATGTGCAGCAGCAACGGTTTTCTTAACCGTTGCTGCAGCGATGTATGCACGTTTTCCAGAAATGAATGAACCAAAAATTATGCCAACTCATGATGGTGTTGCTGCTGCTGCATGTGATTCGCGTTGATGAGAGCTTCCGTGGTCTGGGGCATCATTGGGGTTTTCAAAATCTCACATCAGAATTATGTGAAGGTGCGGGCAGCGGTGATTTTGGGGGCCAGGGATGGTTCAGGATCAATTCTCTGGGTGAAACACAGCAGCCAGAGCAAAGACACCATACACACCCAAGCTGTTTCAGTTTCCCCTTTACTGCATCCTGCTCCCCGTTAGCATTTGAACAGTTCGGGGAGACCTGAACCGAGGCTTAAGAATCTCGTCCACTAGCGGCAGACGTGTGCCGCAAACACGTCGCCTGACGACCATGAATAATGGCCGGGAGGCGACGGCGTATGTCCAGAGCCCTCACCGGTTTAAAGGCCGTTGCGGTCGTCTAGTGGCGACTTCTTAACTCTCCGGCCACCTCGGCAGATTCATTTGGGTCTGCCTTCTCGGTGGCGAGTTTTGAATCTCTGCCGCCATGATCTGTTCCGAGTGCAACAACACCCTCGCTGAAGCTGCCACAAGCTGCCCCTTTTGTGGTGGACCTGTTGAGCCAGTCAATGCTCAGCACAATCTCATCAAGGTTCGTCGGCTTCTCACCAGGATCTTTGAGAACATTTCCAAGTTAGTGAAGTTCCTCATGAGTGAGCTGAAGGCGAAACCGACAGGTCAGGATGAGGCCCAACCGGATCAGCCAAAGCTGTGGAATCCCCTCGTTATTGCCATTCTCGAATTCCCGCTTCTCGGCCTGTTCTGTGCGAGCGGAATGGTAGCTCTGAATTGGCAACGACTGAAACAACCAAGGTTAGCAAGGTTGGCGTGGTATGCTGGTCCGGCCATATTCATCGTAGTGCTTTTGATCGACTATTTTGGTCGGCTTGACATGTCTGCATTTGGTTGGGGCTTTTGGGTGTTCTTGGTCTGGCTTGTTGTTCTTGGCCTGCCTCAAATCCTGCACGTGCGAAAACATGCAATCGGTTATCAAAGGCGGAAATGGATCATGCCCATAGGAGTGGGAATTGCGATCAGCTTCATTGCCCCGTTCATATGTGCCACTGCTTACGCACTGCTCGATAAAGTCACGCTGTCGGAACCTGATGCCATGCTGACGCCTAAGCAAGTGGTGAGGCAGATGGGGCACTACGTTTATCCTGTGATTGTTCGTTGGGATGAGGATGAGTCCTCCTGGATTTTCTGGACCAGCACAAAGAGGGGTGAAAAAGACGGTAGTGCTGTGGCATTGACGGGAGAGTCTGGCGTCCTGAAGTTAGTGACCAATCGACATGTCGTGAGTGTGCCAAGCGGTGCCAAAAACGTCGTCCGAACAATTGATTACAATGGCATTGAGTTGCCGTTCAACGTGGTTGCTTTGGGCAAGGGCAATCTTGACATGGCTCTGATCATTGTTCGCTCGCCCCAAATTAACGAGGTCTTCACCACTCCTTACCAACTATACAACAAGTTGGAGGTTGGAGAAGGCTGTGCGGCAATCGGCAACGCATTAGGTGGAGGATTGAGCGTGACATCTGGCATCATTTCAAGGTTCGATGATCTTGGAACAAATGTCATGATTCGCACATCGACACCAATCAGCCCAGGAAATAGCGGTGGCGGTCTCTTCAGTCTTAAAGGGGGTGCTCTCGTTGGCATCACGAGTTCAAGCTTTGAGGGAAATGGTGCCCAAAATGTGAACTTTGCGATCCCTATGGACTACATCACCAAACCCGATCTCTGGCAGGTGTTGGATCAAACCTCGCGTTAACAGCTCCAAACTTCACGCCATGGCCATCATCACTTGCCCAAGTTGTTCAGGAATGGTTTCCACAAAAGCAAAAGCATGCCCGCATTGCCAGGAGATGAAAAGAGCCATGCATCGCAAATTCGGGCATCCTGTGATCAATTTCCTCACCTATTTGGGCCTCTCATTAATTGTCGGGTTCTATTTATGGATGTTGGTCCTGATGATTGTACATCATTACACAGGCCCAAAATACGGCCCGCCACATTCATCAAAGCTGCCGGAGATCAATTGAAGGTCAGTCAATGCAGGGCTGGTCACTATGCGAAAATATTTTCGCAGGCACTTGCTTATCGGCGTGGTTCCGTTAGCCCCCCTCCAAAGAATGAGTTCGTGTCGGGTATAGCAAAGAGAGCAAGGAATTCCTCCTGATCTCATCAAACCCTAACCACACCTCAAGCAATGAACCTCTACGACATTACACCCAAAACCAGATCGCTCTTGGCTCTGATCATCTACTGCATCGTCATCGCCAATGTTCTCAGAACTTTTGAATCTGATGTGCCCATTCTGACGTCGGTGCAGTTGGACAATGGTGGGAGCACTCTCACCGTGACGAATCTATACAAATTCTTGCTGTATGCGTTCAACTACGTCGTGATCATCCATCTGATCGTCAACGCATTCAACGGACATCCGAGAGCCACAACACTCTGGGTCTGTCTCGCAGCAATGACGTTGGTGCCTCCCCTGTACGTCTGGTTTGGCATCTTTGTGCTGGCCTACATGCTGTATCCATTCGTGAAACGTTGGATGTCGGCAAAATTCGTTCAGGCGGTCAAATCAGCCACGGCTTCCCAAGCCAGCACCATGCCGCCAAACGAATAGCCCCCCTCTGTGTGAATATCAGAATTCGGGTATAACACAATGATCGCGTGGTTCATCTTCGCGATTCAAAGCAACCAGGAGACACCATGGCAAGACCACGTCATTATTCTCCGCACATCAGCAGGTTCCTTGTGGCTGTCCTGTATCACGAGGCAAAGAACAGAAAGATCCCAATGACCAAGCTCACTGACGATCTTCTGCTCAACGCCCTTCGTGGTTCCCCAGGATGGATCACAGCAACGACTCTGCATTCAGCGGACACCACACCACCACCACGTTCTGAGCTGTCAAAAGCGGCCTAGAACTCAAAGCAGCACCCAATCCCACGACGCAAGCCAGGCCATCAACGGTCTGGCTTTTTTCGTGCCTTCATCCCACCACCCACACACCCAACATCATGGCCATCAAACTCAGCGCCAACTACAGCAAGAAGCTCGGTCTGCCACAATACAGCAGCCACAGCTTCGCAGCATCAGTCGAAGTCGAACTCACCGACATCACCCAAGTCGAAGCTGAAGTGCAGAAGCTTTACGCCCTTCTGCAGCACAGCGTCGATCAGGAAATCCAACACCCCGGCTTTGTTCCTCAAGCCAATGACCGCCCCAACAACAACGGAAACGGTCATCATCAAAATGGACGCACCTACCAGATCAATGGCAATAGTCGTCAGCACAGCAACGGACAGAACCAGCAGGCTAAACCTGTCGGTGATGCCTGGAACTGCACCGATGGCCAGCGTGGGTTTATCCTTCGCATCGTCAACGAAAACCCCAGCATCACCAAACAGGTAGCGGAGGATCTGTCCCAGATGCTGTTCGGTATCGGCGTCAAGCAGCTCAACAAGATGCAAGCCTCACAGCTCATCGAAGATCTGCTGGTGAAGGTCGGTAAACCCGCGCCTCGTCAAACACGCTGGCAGCAACATCAACCCACCAACCACCAAGCAGCATGAACACACTCGCTGAAGCTCCACCCAAAGAGCCCAGCGAGAAGGACATCATCACCGCATTGCAGAATACAGTTTCGGCCTCGCGGCTGTCATTGTTTCTGCAATGCCGGCTGAAGTTCTACTTCCGCTACGTGCTCAAACTCAAGAAGCCAAAGACACCCTCACTTCACCTTGGCAATTCGGTTCACTCCGTCCTCAAGGCATGGAACAAGGCTCGATGGCTGCTCAAACCGCTCACGCTCAAACAGGCTCATGATGCCTACACAGAAGCATGGGCGGACGATACCGAAGGCAAAGTCTTCTGGGAACCCGGCGAAGAGAATGACGACAAAACCACTGGATGGCGTTTGATCGACACCTACCTGCGAGAATCCCATGTTCCTGCAGATTTGAAGCCAGACGCCGTGGAAGTCCCAGTTGAGACCGATCTCGTCAACCATGGTTTACCCCGGTTGATTGGCATCCTCGACCTGGTTCAACGCCGGCAGATCATTGACTACAAGACCTCGGCAACCACTCCCAATGCGGACAAGGTCGCTCACACCACTGAGATCCAGACCACCAGCTACGCCGTCCTTTACCGCCACAATACCGGTCAACAGGAGAGCGGCGTAGCCCTTCATCACTTGGTCAAACTCAAAAACCCCAAGGTCGTCATCACCACGATGCCGCCCATGACCCAACATCAGGAAACCCGGCTCTTCCGCCAAATGGAAGCCTACCTCACAGGACTCCAGCATGAGCAATTTGTTCCTTCACCTGGGATGCATTGTTCTTCCTGCGAGTTCTTCAACGAATGCCGAAAACATTAAAACCCTCAACCCCACCACCACAATGAAACACATCCTTATCCTCATCATCGGCCTGCTCCTGTTCTCACCATCAGCACACGCAGGCTGGTTTTCCTCCAAACCCGATCCTTTGCTCGTCATGCAAATCAAGATCGACGGACTGGAACACAAACTCGCAGCACAACATCAAAGTCTCAACCGCTGGCAGGTCGCTACTGGCTCCCTGGCTGTCGGTTGTGCCTTCCTGCTCATAATCGGCACAGCATTAGGATCAAAAACCCGCAAACACTGGTATGAATCATTCACCCGACGAATGGGAGGAGGATCAACACCTTCCCCAACATCCCTCAACGGTCGTAAGCCCAACATGGCCCAAGCGACTGAAGAAAATGTTCACACGACACTGGCAGCCTAAAGCACTTCCAGCACCCGTTGTGGACACTGAACTGCCACACCTCAACGGTATCGAAAGAGCTGCTGAGGTGATTCGGTTCATCCTCACCACGCTGGAGCACTGGCTGTCTCCTTCTGGTCGGCTGCGCGAGTTCATCAAAATGAATGCCCGCCTCGCCATCGCCATTGCTGTTCCTGTTATCATTGTGGCTCCTCTGGTCACACTGGCTCTGGAACAACTCAAAGCCTGGGTCGCATTGCTGACTACAACGATGAGCAGCTTCGTGCTGTTCCCACTGTCGGTCCTGCTCTGCGTCCTCTTGGTTTCCGGCATGGTGTTCATCGGCAGGTCCATCCTTGCGATGCGAATGCGAAGCAGCCGACGAGACCCCTACAACTACTAGCCAATCCCCAACGACAAAACCCAAGGGCCGAATGATCCTTAACAGGATTGTTCGGCCCTTTTCATTTCAAAACTATGGAAAGCATCACTCTCTATTTCCGCGAGGGCTCATCCGACAAAGTGTATCAAGCCAGCATTCGTCCACAAGGCGAAGGCTACATGGTTCACTTTGCGTATGGCCGTCGTGGTTCAACCCTCAGCACCGGCACCAAAACTCAAAGCCCGGTCACTCACAACGAAGCCAAACGGATCTACGACAAGCTCATCCAGGAGAAAGCCGCCAAAGGTTATCTCCCTGGTGATGATGCCGGACAGATCCAGCATCCAACGTCAGCGAAGAAGCACACCGGTATTCAATGTCAGTTGCTCAACCCCATCACCGACACACAGCTTGAACAGTTCCTCTTTCATCCCGACTATTGGATGCAGGAAAAGCTGGATGGACGCCGGCTCCTCATCAAAAAGGAAGGCGGCATCATCACTGGCATCAATCGTTTGGGTTTTCCCACTGCGATTCCTGAGGCCATCATCAACAGCGCCATCAACTACCCACGAGATTACATCCTCGACGGTGAAGCAGTTGGAGACCAGTTCCACGCTTTTGATTTGCTCAGCATCGGTCCTGAAGATCTGCGGCCCATGGCATATTCAGTTCGGTATTTCCGGCTGCGTGACATGCTCTACGCCTTCGACCATCCCAACATCCATAAAGTGCCATCACAACTGGCTCCTGGATTGATGAACTGGTTCACACAGCTCAAAGCCGGAGGCAGTGAAGGAGTTGTGTTCAAGAACAAGCATGCACCCTTCACCCCTGGCAGACCCAACGCCGGAGGCCCACACCTCAAATACAAGTTCGTTGAGACGGCTTCCTTCATCGTCGCAAAGATGAATGACAAGCGCAGCATCTCATTGATCCTGTTTGACGGTGGAAAAGTGCGTCCTGCTGGCAACGTCACCATCCCACCCAACCACGACGTTCCTTCACCTGGGGCTGTCGTGGAATGTCGTTTCCTCTACGCATTCAAGGAATCAGGCTCCATCTACCAGCCTGTTTACCTGGGACTGCGTGAAGACATCCGCTCTGACGAATGCACCACGGCTCAGCTCAAATACAAAGCTGAGTCTGCTTAACAACTCACCCATCAAGCCCATGTGTCGCTAAAAACGGCGCATGGGGTTTTTGCGTTCAACCCACAACCCCAAAAACACATGAACCCGATTGCCCTACCAATAGCGGAACTCAAATCCGCGCTCTCAGGCATAAGCAAGGTGCTCAATTCAAAAGCCACCTTGCCCGTCCTGCACCATGTCAAAGTTGAGAGAACTTCAGACGGATGGATCGCCCTAACCGGCACTGATCTTGACCGTTTCATTACGTTGCGTCTCGAACACCCAGCCGAAGGCCCTCCCGTCGCTGTGCTCGTGCCATACGACCAGCTCCTGTTGCTTTCCAAAAACTGCAGCAAAGACGAACGCCTTCTCATTGAAACAACACCTGATGGAACACTCATCCGGTTCGCCCTGGCTAACAACCTCGGCGCATCCAAGGTCAAACCGTTACATGTGGATCAATTCCCACAGGTGCCACGCATCAAGACCGAAGCTGTTCCATTGCCTCCGGCCGTCCGAGAATCCCTGCATCAGGCTCTCGACTGCGCCAGCACTGATGAAACCCGCTACATCCTCAACGGTGCATTCATCGACGCCAGCAACCCCAAGGCCTTCAATGTGGTAGGGACGGACGGGAAGCACCTATACAGTGCCAATTCGTTCACCCTGCCGCTCAAGCTCTCGGTGCTCATTCCTGCTCACAAGTTCCTCCAATGGAAGGAATTCAACAGTGACGGCGAATGGCAGATGAAAGCCGATAGCGACAACATCCAGCTCTCATCACGACGCTGGAGGTTTATCACCCGTCAGATCCAAGGAAAATATCCTGACTGGCGCGTGACTGTTCCAAACCCAGCCGACGACAAGACCCACATCACCCTGGATCCAACAAAGCGGGAAACGCTTATCAAACTCGTTCAGCGCATGCCTTGTCACGACCCAGACCGATACCAAACAATCGGACTGGAATGGAGAGATGGTCAATTCCTGCTCCTCGGCAAAGACAGCGACAACGAGCCCTGGACACGAGTTCCGGTCTCTGACGTCAAAGCAGAAGGCCCAGAGGTGACAATCTACCTGAGCCGTCGGTTCCTCATCAAGGCCCTCGGCTTCGGTCTCAACACCATCAGCCTGGTTGATTCAATGCATCCGCTCAGGTTCCACACCAAAGCGAAGCAAATGATCGTCATGCCTCTGCGCATGGATCCCGGCCAGCCACCAACCCAGCAACCCAAACCCGTGAACATACCGGCACCACGTCTGCATGTTCCACCACCACCCACACCCATGATTACGAACCCCACCTCTGAAGGACCAGCACCCTCCAACGATCAGAAAACGCCAGTGGAAGAAGCCATCGACATGACCTTGCTCATCCGTGACAAGCTCAACGATGGATTCAACCTGCTGCGCGATCTGTCCTTGAAGTTGAAAACCATTAACCGCGACCAGAAGGCCAGCGCACGTGAAATGCAGTCTGTCCGATCCACTCTCCGGTCCATCCAAGGGCTGAAGATCTAAACCTCCCCAACGACAAAACCCAAGCCCATGTCCTTCTTCATTGAGGGGCATGGGCTTTTTAATAACCAAAAAACTGACACCACCATGATTGCTAACCTTGATCCTCTGCCCGTCATCGCCACACGTAAAACCCCCAACCTCATCCTTCATTGCGGCGCTCAAAACGTCGAAATGGATGATGTGCGTAAAGTCAGGACACCACGTTCCACAAATAGCTGGTGTCCCATCCCTCATCACCAGCTCATCAGCCAGGTTCAAAACACCCTCAAAACCACCAACCTGCGTATCGGCCATCAGGCACATTCTTTGTCGCATGAAGGCCAGCGCTATTTTGGCCTGATGGAAATCCACGCCCAGAAATCCAACGACGATTATTGCTGGGTTCTGGGTATCCGTAACAGCCATGACAAAACGTTCCCTGCCGGCATTGTCGCTGGTGCCAGTGTCTTCGTTTGTGACAACCTTTCCTTTTCTGGGGAGATCAAATTCGCCCGCAAACACACCCGGTTCATTGTGCGCGACCTCCCTCAATTGGTCAGTCGTTCCATTGGCCTCCTCCTCACAAAATGGAGCGATCAGGACAAACGCATCGCAGCCTACAAAGAAGCAGAGATCACGGACGTTGAAGCGCATGACCTGATCATTCGCGCTACCGATGTCAGTGTGTGCTCCAACCGTTTGATCCCTGACGTGCTGCATGAATGGCGTGAGCCGTCCCATGATGCATTTGAAGGGAGGAACGTTTGGAGCCTGTTCAATGCATTCACCGAGTCTCTGAAAGATGGAAATCTGTCAGAGCTGCCCAAGCGGACAGAAGCTCTCCACGGACTGCTGGATACGCACGTGGGGTTGAGCGCCTGAGCAAGAAAAGAGGAGGGTTTCGGTTTATCCGGATCCCTTTTCTTTAACTGAGAGGAATTGTATGGCCACAGACTTCATTCAGCCTGCCTTACCGCTGGGGTGCCTGAAGCGGCATTGTAGATCTCCCAAACGCCGTGCTTTTCTGGAACATAGAATTCGTAATTTCCGTCCTCCCGCAGAAATACCTTATCGACAGCATGACCTGTATTGGTAAAGCGAGGCTTCTTTGCTTGGCCATAATGAATGCGCTTGGGATGATTCACAGCCATAAGAACCAATTCATGTCGTGCATTGACTGGCTTTCGATCTGGATTGTCGATAGCGAAACGATCTCGGATCTGCGCCAAGCTTGCCTGACCACCGAGCTTTGTTAGCGTTTCCAATACCACCTGCCAATTTGGTGGTCGTCGACCCTGTTCTGAATTTACAGCTTTGACTGGCTGGGGAATTTTCTTTTCGTGGTCTTTGGCTCTGGTCGCTAAAGCGTTGCTGTGCAGATCAACTTCTACCGAACTGTCACTGACCTCTGCAAAAGACCCAATATGGAAACAAAGCGCCTGAAAGATCTCTGGTGCTGTGGAATAGTCCCTCCATTCCGCGATATAAGTGTGACGCAGCTTGATAGGAAATTCGCGTCCTTTGGTGCTTCCGGTGCCTGCGCTGGAATGCCAACTGAGTGTTCCATGAAAAGCACGGTTATTCGTCAGCTTGAATTCTTCGTCGATGCTTGGCTTTGCTCGAACAACAGGCTGCGACCAATAGCGCGAATCGTTGCTGATCACGAGCACAAATCCTTCTGAGTTCGGCGTCTTACTGACGAATTGTTCAATTCGCCACAAGTCCTTTAGGATGTCATAGGCCCCCTGGTCAATGGCACCTTGGTTCTTGAGTGCAAAGAGTTCTCCGTTGTGATGGTGTCGTGACTCTCTGGTTTTGTATTTTAACTCAACGAAGATCACACGATCACCCAAACGAATGATGAGATCTACGTAACGTCTTTCTGCGTTTAGGGCAAATGGCACCTCAAGTCTTATATCCAGATTAGGGTCAATGTTTCGGAGTTCCCAGGATAGTGAATGTTGAAAGTCGGCCTCAGAGTGAAAAATGGGGCGCTTCTGAGACAGGTTTGCCATGGCTTGCTCAATAATCTTTTTCATCGTCTCTCAAATTAGCGGCTCTGGCTGTTCTTGATCAACTGCTAAAACCTAACATCTTTGTATTTTATAGGCCCATAAAGTGGTTTTCTAAAATTCGAAATGTCGAGCGCCAGAATTCTCTCAAACTAGGATTTTGTAATCGAAAACCGCTGCGTCACCAATCGCAGCAAGAGTTCCTCCTTCACAGAGTCATTCATTCCTCCAGATGTTGCGATACATTCCGCAGCAACTCGGAGCGTTGAGGCGTCTTCACAGATGCATCGGACTGCGTATGCCCAGAATTCTCTCCAATCAGACTCAATTCGTTCAGACTCACACACAGGACCATCGAGCGACAGAATTGGCTGCAGTTTGTTGTGACGAGACTGCCGAAAGCGCCCGGCAATCTGATCATGAACCGTTTGGACGATGCGATGATCACACCCTTTCGTCTGAACAATTTTCAGTTTGGCTGACAGATTTTCTGACCCTTCTGCCACCTGACTTGCAAAGATAAACGCACGGCAAACCTCACTCACTAACAATCCAATGCACTCCCCATAGAAACGATGCTGAATTTCCTGCACAAACGCGTCGTCATCGCCTGGAAACTTTGGTGCTACGATCATGGGTGTTTTATGTCGCTTCTTTAATTCGCAATGTCCAACTTCGGCAATCCATTGACGATCTTTATCGTTTCCAGGCTGACGGTGATGACGCGGAGAAACAGTTCCAGCGGATATTTGGGATTGTTCATTGTCTCGGTGGCCCAGAGATTGGCGTCGTTGGTTATGCCGCTGTCCTTATCGGTTGTGACGGATTGGCGTTCCATGACCCATTCGAGTGCAGGCTTGCCATTGACGATGTAGTCGTAGGCTTCCAGAGGGATGTTCTGGATCGTGATGCGATCATTGTAGTGGACGATAGTTTTGTCCTTGGTTTTGCCACTGCCGCCGAATTTCATCTTTGTCACACGGTAGTCGCTTCCGGTGAGAGATTTGAGGGTGGTTTTTCCAGTATCGAGCTTCGCGCCTGCATACGTTGGCACTGTCTCATAATTCAGGTGCCAGTGGGCTAGATCGCGTCCAGCTTTGGAAAAGGATTTGAAGTCAGCAAAAGTCCTTACGGCGGGAATGCGTGGGAGTTCCTTGCCCAGGTTGTCTGCGTAGCGGTTTCGGTAGTCGGGGGTATGCAGCAGGCCGTAGATGTAGTAGAACAGGTCTTCCTTGGTGATTGTTCTGCCTTCACCCTTGGCGGAATAGGCCGCCTGGAAATGCGCCAGGCCTGCGTCGCTGATGCCGTCGCGATGGGTGTAGCTGTTGGCAGACTTTTCGTCTGTCTTGGGCTTTGCAAACAGGCTGTCTTCCGAGTCCTCCCCGTTGTCGGCTGCTCTCTCGTAGAGGTAGAGGGGGAAGCATTGACCACCGTGCAATACATGAAGATCTGGGATCACCTGGCTAATGAATGCCGAAAAAGGGCGGTTTTCTCCAGGACCCGGCAATACGATCACGGTATTGGTAAATCCTTCTGTGGGGAACAATTTTGGGAGCTGATAGAGCCTGAGGTTCACTGAGGCGTCAAAGTAGTAGTGACGTTTGCAAAATGGCCGATAAAGCGCAGTTCTAAGAGCGGACTGTTTAAAAGTGATGGCTTTCCCTTTAGCACAAGCAACCTGTAATTCACCATCCCAACTGATTTGGGTTGAATCAGTAGTCCAGAATTTTGCGACCGCACTCGTCTCGGGTACGCCATTTGACTCGACGAATAGTTTATATCGCTTTAATTCGCTATTATACGTTTCAATGAGTCTTGTGACGTTTGCTTCCAGCAATGGCCTAGAAAAGTTGTAAAGCCAAAAATCCTTTGAAGTCATCACTCCTCGTGAATAACCGTCGAATAGCGAGATTGTCTTTTTGTCCTTTTTGTCACCCATGCTAATGAACTGATCAAATGAGGAGTCACGCTGTTTGATCCAATCGTGATGCTGATCAGGCGTTACTTCTTGCCAAGCGTTTGCTGCGGCAATTCCTCCGATGCTTGCGAAGCCGCTAACAATTTGGAGTTTCTGCTCAGTTGTCAGATAATCACCAATGTCATGGAAGCGTATCTGCCCATTGTGATTGGCTGAGGGGTTTTTCACAAGCAGAGTGATAGCGATAGGTGATCGGCTACCACTGCCAAAAATCTTTCCACCTTCTCTCCGCGAATGCTCGCCTTGCGTTCGTTGATTGCCACGCAAGTGAAAAACATATATGCTGCTGAATTCCTCTGACAAGCACTTGCGCAGTCCATCCGCAGTAGTCGCTTCAACGAAGCCCGCGTTTGTTACGAACCCAATGATTCCGCTCTTGCCAATCCTATCACTAGCCCAACGAATGGCGCGAATGTAGGAATCATAGAGTGCACGTTGAAGGGTAGCTGTTGAATTTGCGACGTATGTTTCTCGGATTCGATTGTCGAGTTCGGGATATGCTACGTTGACGTTATTATCGTTGGCGCTGTCTTGGCCTACTGAATACGGCGGGTTACCCATGATGACACGCACTTCGAGCTTCTGCAGGCGCTTACGGCGGTCGGAGTTGTTCGCGAGTAGGCCGCTGATCAAATCCTCTTCACCGAGGCGGAAGGTGTCAGTCAGACAGATGCCTTCAAAGGGTTCGTATTTTTTGCCGACGAGACTGTGATAGACGGCTTCGATATTTATGGCGGCAATGTAGTAGGCGAGCAGCACAATCTCGTTGGCGTGGATCTCGTGCCGGTATTTGTGCGGAAGTTCCTCAGGCTTGATGAGGCCGCTTTGCAGCAGGCGTGTGATGAAGGTGCCCGTGCCAGTGAAAGGGTCGATGATGTGGACGCCCTTGCTGCCAAGGGTCTGACCGAATTCGCTTTGCAGAAGGTCGTTAATGCTGTGGATAATGAAGTCCACAACCTCCACAGGGGTATAAACGATGCCGAGGCGTTCGGTCATCTTTGGGAAGGCATTGCGGAAGAACTTGTCGTAAAGTTCGACAACGATTTTCTGCTTCCCCTCGGCGTTATCAATGCCTTCAGCCCGCATGGCGACACTGGCATAGAATTTCTCCAACGTGTCAGCCTCCTTATCTAGGCGATGCTCATGGAGGACATCGAGCACCTGCTGCATCGCCTGTGAAACGGGATTATTACTGGCAAAGGAGTAGTCTTTAAAAAGGGCATCAAAAACGGGTTTGGTGATGAGGTGCTGAGCCAGCATCTCAATGACTTCGGGGTCTGTGATGCTGTCGTTGAGGTCGTCGCGAAGTTCGTTTGCAAATGAGGTAAAGGCCTCCACCTCCTTTTTGTTTTTCGGGTCGCTGACAATAGCCGTGATGCGAGAGATATGGGTCTGAGCGATTTTGGCGATGTCATTGGCCCAATCCTCCCAATGGCTTCGATTACCGCACTTTTTGACCACCTTGGCATACAGGGCTCGTTCCAACTCGCCTACTTGGAATTGGAGTTCGGTCTGAGTAGGAACAGGTGGGCTGTCGCCGGGGGTACCGATGCTGTCACCGCCTTTGGCCTTTGATTTGCCATCCGTCTTTGGCTTGTCGCTCTTCTTTTGAATCTTGTCGGTGATGGCGATGACTTCCATCTTACGCTGATCCTTACCAATGAGGTCGAGCTTGTTGATGAAGGCATCAAAGCGGTCGTCGTGCGAGCGAAGTGCCTGCAGGACATCCCAGACAACTTTATAGACCTTGTTGTCTGCAAGGGCCTCATGAGGCTCCATTCCAGAGGGAATGACAACCGGGAGGATCACATAACCGAGTTTTTTCCCAGGTGCGATGCGCATCACCCGGCCCACTGATTGAACGACATCGACCTGGGAATTGCGAGGTGTGAGAAAGAGCACGGCATCAAGCGCAGGAACGTCCACTCCCTCACTCAAGCAACGGACATTGCTAAGAATGCGGCATGTATCAGCAGGAGGCTCGGCTTTCAGCCATGTGAGCTTGGCTTCCTTTTCAGCAGCATTCATGCTTCCATCGACATGCTCAGCCTCGCATTTCAGTGGGAGGTCACTGTCTTCCTGCTCCTGATAGGCGTCCACAACGGACTGGAACATAGCGGCGATCTGTTTGGAGCTGACTTTGTGATTGCCACTGCCAGTCTGTCGTTCAATGACCTGGCAGAAGGCCACGGCACGGCGCATGGGGTGGGAGTCGTAGCTGAGGTCTTCATGAAGGCCTTGTTTGCTGAGGGCTTTCCAACAACCAATAATACGGGCAGCATCATCCACCTTGAGCTGATTGTTGTCGTCCTTTAGGAGGCTCTGGAGGCGGGAGCTGATGTGATCCTCGCTAATGGTGAGAACGAGAACCTTGTAATCGGTGAGAAGTTTGAGCTGAACAGCCTCAGAGAAGGTGATGACGTGGAGCTGCTTCCCGTAAAGGGATTCGTCGTCCATGGATGCGATGGCGACGTTGTCTTTCTCTGCCACGGCCTTGGCACTGTCCGCGTAAATGCGCGGGGTGGCGGTCATGTAGAGACGTTTTTTAGCCCGGATAAACTCGTTGTCGTGAATACGAACGAAGTTGCTCTCATCCTCGCTCTCAAATGTTGCACCAGTGGTGCGATGAGCCTCGTCACATATGACAAGGGTAATTTCCGGCAGCCCATAGAGGTGCTGGGCACGGCTGATGACATCGAGGGAATGATACGTCGAAAAGATGACGCTCATGTGGTTGTCATCGTGACGCTTATTCACCTCGACTGCCAGGCGCTTGGAATCTGTGGTGGCTGGATAGCGAAGTTCATGGGCAAAGGTCTCGACAATGTCTTCGTCCTTGGCTCGTTTTTTTCCAACCTCGGCATCTGAGCAGACGGCAAAGCTGTGCAGCGGCGTAGCACTCTCCTGCGTCCATTCGGTGAGTGACTGGGAGAGGAGATTTAAGCTGGGGACAAGGAAGAGGACGATCTGGTTCTTTCCGGCGATGTCTTCGGCAATCTTTAGGCTGGTGAAGGTCTTGCCGGTGCCGCAGGCCATGATGAGCTTGCCTCGGTCGGCGGACTTGAAGCCGAGTGTGACGTTGAGCTTTGCACTTTCCTGATGCTTTCGGAGTTCCTTCTTGGCTTTCAGAGCCGGAGGCTTGCTGGGCTGGTATTTGGCCCATTCAATCTGCGAGTTTTCAAGATCGTGTAGGTCGATCTTTGTGACAGGCGGCTGCTGGTGGAGCAGGGCGGCCTCGGCATGTTCACTCCAGTCGTCAGTGGTGGTAACGATGATGCGCTGGGTGAAAGGTGCCCGTCCTGAAGCTGTAAAGAAGCTGTCGATGTCCCTTCGCATGACCCTGTGGAACTCGTCGTAGCACTTGCACTGGATGGCATGAAATTCCTCTGTGCCGCGTGTCTTTGCAACGAGGTCAATGCCGGTGTCCTGCCCGGATATGTCAAACTGAGGGGTGCCGATGGCCTTGGCCCAGTCAGCGAACAGCCAGACGTCTGAATAGAGGTCGGCGTAGCTGGCCTCAAAGCGGAAATAGGTGCGGATGAGTTCCTCGAAATAGGTGCCTTTTTCCCGCTCCGTCTGAGAGGTGGCGCGGAATTGGGCGAGGATCGTTTGCAGGGGGCTGCTTGGCATGGGCTTCTTGCTAGCAGATTCCACAGGCACGGAAAGAGCAAAATGTGGGATCCGACCCATTGCCGAAGAACGAATTGAGGGCTTCAGGTGCCAGGTGAAGGTCTGAGCGGTCAAATCACTGATTCTCTCAGCCAACCACGAATTGGCGGTTTTTGGACTTTTTATACTGAATCTTGAGGTCGTTCCCATCCCAAATCGCTGCACAAGACTCCAGCCGATAATTGTCCCCCTGGTTCCAGCTCATGCCGATAAAATCCTCAATCAGATCCTCCACAAAAACGTGTTCACCGATCTGGATGTCTGGTGGGATGAGGTAGGCCGCGAATGGTTCAGGAAAGGAGTGCGGGTAATAGCGGGTCCAGTCAATGACCTTCTCCCACTCCGTATCAAGAAGGCTTCCACGAAAGTCGCCAATGACACGAATCTCCCCAGTGAACCGATTCTGCCACACACAGAATTTGCTACGAATCTTGGCCGATGCTTTCACAACCCTCAGCAGTGGACGAAAACCAGCCAAAGCCGCTTTATTGATGGCATCTTCGGTTCGTGCAGTCTTGATCACCCGAAGTTTTTCAGGCGTTTTGTGGTCATTTGCTTTCATGGCGGAACGTCAGGGTGAGATTGGGCTGAGACAGGTCCACTTTCAGGCAGGCGTGTGGATTTTCCTGCATGAGGGTCAACAGGTATTCCTCAGAGTGGTGCGCCGTATCAGTGACAACATGCTGGCAGATTTCACAGGACCGAGCTGCAGGATCATCTGTCGGTCTCAATTTGCTCCAGTCCAATCGGAACGGGCATTGCAGCCGTTTGATCTGCAGGCCACCATCCGTAAACAATTGCTGGGTGTTGGGGTTGAATTTCATGGACGCCGACAAGCTGTTTTGAACGACGATCTGTGGCTGACCCAAACACGGATCAATCAGCGCATCACCGACTTTGAAATACAGGTGAACCGTCTTGCCGAAATTTTCGCTAATACAGTCGATGCACTAGGTTTCACTTTTTTGCGTACTTTGACCTTTCTTGGCCATTTTCCGTTTGCGATAAACAAGTCGAAACAACAGAGCCGCGTAAATAGCGCTTGGAACGTATCTGGCCGTGTGAACAGCGGCGCTCCTATGAAATTGAGTGGATATTGGAAAATTAAACGCAGCTGTTTCCAACAGTCCTTTGGTGCCGAAATCCCAGCTGCGTGGCATATGCAAAAAATCCGTTACCATTTTAGGATACTCATAAAATGGGAGCACTATACCCTGAATTAAACTGTTAATAACAGCCGGGATTATATCGTCACTAAAGCTGTCTTCGTGGTCCCGAGTTCTCGCCATGACTTCTTCTAAGAACGCTTTGCTGGGAACAAGCCCGGCAGGTGTTCCAATGCCGTACTTTAAGCCTGAGGGCGATACATATGTAAATAGCTCTTCGGCTTGACTATCAAGCAGGATGAATTGTTCCAACGCCTTTTTCAGCAAAAGCGGCGCGGCCTCTCGTTTTTCCATCGGGCATTCAAGCACAAAATTATAGGCCGTGTTGTTGTGAATGGTTACCAACTGGCAGCAGAACCATTTAACGAACTGATTTCCCAGAGGAGTGACTAATTCGCATTCAGTCTGAATTGCGGGCTGTGTGTTTAGGCTCGCAATCGTCGATCTTAAAAAGCTGGAAGCGGGAAACTTCGGCTTGATACCAGCGTCAAACAAGAACCTGGGGTTGGATCGATGCTTTTCTGTTAGCGAATTGGCATCATCTTGAGTTTCCTCCCACGTATCCAGAACCAAAGAGCAGCTCTTTTCATTTCGGAGGTTGAACGCATACCGTGCGCCAGTAAGTGGCTTCACCAGAAGCCATCCTTCTGGCAGCAACCACATAAAATTCAAGCTTTTGTCATGAATAAATAACCCATCCGAGCTTTTTGCCTTTGGAAGGGGTGACAGGAGCGAAAGAAGCCATGCAGCAAAGATGACCGTCAATCCAATTAGGAATCGTCGCATGGTCATCAAGAGCACGAGTAATGGTCGTTGGCATGCACAAAATTCAGGCTCCTGACTGCACGCCCATCCAAGCCCTCCGACGATAAAACACGGCAAATGGGGAAGAAGCTGCTTGATGGGATGGGCGTAATGGTGAGCATGCTGAAATAGCGCCATTCTCCAGGTCGATATTGATGCGTTCTTTGCCTCCATCGAGCAACGTGATCATCCAGAATGCCACCCTTGCCCGATTGTATAGCCCAACTCCCCGAACCGTCGGCGTTTTTAACGATGGATTCGTTGAGGCTGATGGGTTTTTGAGTGGGGGTTTTGCCTCCCATGATTTGTAATGCCACCAAAACGGCACCAACTAGACCAGTTATCCAAAGTCCCTTCCGCCACGTCTTGACGCCGAGTCCAATAATCCCGCACCCTAGAGTCAGGATAAAACAGCCTTCCAACCCATAGCCATTCGGATGATCCAATAGCCAGCGCCACGGCACTACAGAACGAATTATCAGCTCACAAACTCCAATCACGAGAACCGCGATCAAGATACTCGCAAATTTAGCGGTTCGAGCCTCACGCTTCGCGGCATCCGCCACTTCCTTTGCGAGGCCTTCTGCCTGGCTCTTCGCTTTCTCTTTTTCCTGATGTTCCGCGATGACTCGCTTCGCCGCTTCTTCTGCTATTTGAACCTGGGTCGCGTTCTCCGCCTGAAGACTCTGAATTGCCTCTTCCTTTGCGCGAAGGTCTTGATCTTTCTGTTCAAGACTCTGCTCGCGGGCACGAAGTTGTTCCGCAGCAGTATCAAGTTCACGTTGCTTGGCTTCACGCCTCGCCTTCTCGGATTCGAGCTGCGCCGCCAATGCCGCACGTTCCTCAACGAGTTGGGCATTCTCAGCGGCTACTGCAGACTCGATTGTCCCAGCGAACTCCGCATCGGTTCGTTTGCTTTGCAGTTCTGCAATCAGCAGGTCATTTGCGAGCATTTTTGTAGCTGTCTCTTCAGCAATGTCGCTGTAGCTGGCTAGAATGCTTGCCATTCGGGCGGCGGCTCGTTGGGCGCCACCTCTTCCAAGACTAAACTCTGGCAGAGCGAACGTTTCAGCAAACGCCTTATCGAAATCATCATTGTCCGCAACAAACGGACGGAGAATTTGCCAGAGCAGACTTGGAAGCACCGTTGAGTGGTGGCGGTCGTCTTTTCGACTGTGTTCGAAATCGAAGCGGAACAGGTGATAGTCGCAAGTGACTAGGAGTGAACCTGCATCCAGTGTCGTTTTCGCTTTGGTTCTCAGGGATTGAACCGTCTCCAGCACCGTCATGTCATGCTGCACCGCATCAACTGGCTTCTCTCGGTTAACGCTCGCGAGGTAATCGTTGTATTCTGCCTCAAGGTTGGCGCGTGCCGAGAGGCGAGCTTGAGATGAGTCGGTATTGTAAACGTCGATTCCTTTGTCCTTCAGTAATATCTGCCAGTGCTGCAAAGGTGCCAAGAAATCGTCAACTGAAACAGGCTGCTCGGCGTTCTTCGAATGATAGCGGAGTTCCACCCCGGACAATGCACCGCTTGCCACAACCGCACGGCTAATCTTCTGTGGCCACTTCTGCTTGTTCAATTCCTTTCCAAAATAGTAGAGCGTATTCGACATCTCGCGAACAGTTGCCTCATGATACCTGAGCCGGAATGGCAGCTTGAATCGTTGAATCGCCTCCAGTAGTTCGCTCGACACGTCCACTTGCGAGTTGACGTGAAGATTCAAAATGCCAAACAGAAAGTTCGTATCCAAGAACAGTGTCAGATTGTTCAGCTTACCCCGAAGCTTCTCGGAAACCTCTGGAGCAACAGCGAGCGAGAAGTAATTGAATGCTGCGTCGGCAAGACTTGCCACGTATTCTGCGCGCTTTCGGTCTAGCGCAACCGTGAGAAAGAAACTTGATACCGCTTGCCGCGCAGTCGCCCGTTCTTTATCGGCAAAGGTCATTCCGATGATTCTATCGAGGACGGCTGACAGACCTCCTATACTTTCGTTCGCTATCTCCACCTCGGGATTGAGCAACTCGACCGCTTGGATACCATGGCGACGGAATGCCTGCTGCAAATACGCCAACAGAGTTGCCCAGAGTTTTTTTCCTTCCAAGGTCGGAGCAATCTCCAGAACCTGAGCCAGCCATGTTTCTCGCACATCTTTCTCAAGCGACTTCGCAGCTTCTATCCGAGTGGTCAGTTCGACCATAACCGCCGGGGCAAGCGAAAGGTGGCCATTTCCCACGCCGTTGAGCTTCCCCGCTTTCGTGAGACGCGCGAGAGCCATTGAAACATCTTTTAGGTTCGTTTGAATTCCAAACAGCGCCAACACTGCCTCCGAAACCTGCTCAGACGTGGATAGTGGATCGGAAGGAAGAACGACAAAACACTGGAGAATCAGCTCGTCCAAAACCTGTGAGGTTGCTCGTGTCTTGGCAATCGCAACGAAACTCGCCATCTGCTTGAAAGCGCGGGAGAACTTTGGTGCCGGGTGTGGCGCTGGAGAATTGTCGTTGCTCATAATTGAGGATCGTAGTTGGAAACGCTCAACTCACCGCTCAGCAGCTTCGGCAGCAGCGTGTCGCACTGGGCGGCGAAGGTGCGGGCTTCGGTTTTCAAAAAAAGTGGATAAAGCCCAAGTCGCTGGCCTCCAAGCCTATGGTGGCGGATGATTGCGAGGTGCCGGAGCCGGGCTTGCTGGTTGTTTTGCTGGCCATGTGGTGATTTACCTATTCAAGCCGAGTATGAATCCGATGGCAAGGAGTTGTGCGCTGCAAAGTGAGGGGAGGCACTGAAGGCTGAACACGGCAAACGGGAATGATTGTGCCTTTGAAGGGCAGGTGAAGATTTCCAGCCCAATGACGTCCAAGCCATCCGTGAAGCTGATTCTGGTCCTCCTGTTTCCCATCCTCGCCTTTGCTGATCCTGCCTCCACTCTCGCTGGTAAAAATGCCACGCTGAGAGACGAGAAAGGCAGATCCTCGATAATCACCAGCACATCAGGCACCAACACCACGTTCAGAGATGCACAGGGAAGGATGACGGGAACAGCCTCACAATCGAACACCGACAAAACGACCTTCCGGGATGCACAGGGAAGAACGACCGGCACATCCAGCACCAACGGAACAACTACCACAAGCCGAGATTCCCAAGGACGAATCAGTCCCACGGCATCAACATCATCCTCTGGAGTCACCACCTACCGCGATTCATCTGGAAAAATGACCGGCACCAGCACAGTCAGAGGCACCACCATCACCTTCAGAGATTCATCGGGAGGGCTGACAGGAACTGCGACCGTGAAGAAGTGATCACGGCTCCAATGGCCTCCTGCAGCCTTGGCCAGTGGGTTTTGACCTGCTCCTTGATGCCGGTGCCTTCTCTTCAAAACAGGGAAGGCTCTCAACACAGGCCGATCAAACCTCCGTCATCAGCGGTCGGTCCATGAGCCGTATCGCTGCGGACAATTGATGGGCAGGGGCTGAACGAAGAGGGAAGGGGGCGGTAAACGGAAAGAGCCGGTGTGGCTTGCTGAGCATGTTCAAGACACCTGGAGAGAGGATGCCTCTATATAGAGGTGGCCTGACCTTGGATTTCGGATTGCCCTGGGAAAAGTTAATTGGGGTGTCATTGGCACCATTATTGGTTCATCAAGGGGTGATTGGGTGATTCAGCTCTGCAGCGGGCGAATCGACGGCCGACACCAGTGCCATGGTTTTAAAAGAATGCCGAGCAAGGCGAAACAACTGTTGATGGGGTGTTGCAAAGTGAGGGCAATGATGCAGAAATGTGGTGGAAGACAGTGGTGAACATCGCCGAATTTCCTCGATCTATCCTTGCCTCAGGTGCAACTTTTGGTGCAACTTTTGCAAGTTCCGAGGAGTGAATGTGTTGTAAGTCATTGATCTGCAACGAGTCTCCGTAGTTCAATGGATAGAACGAGGGTTTCCTAAACTCTAAATACAGGTTCGATTCCTGTCGGGGATACGCGGTTCAGGAATGAGGGGGTGGAGGTTGGGGTGAGCGGTTGATTTACCGTAAATACTGGCATTTCCATGGGCTTTTTGAGAAATGGTCTCGCTCGGTTCTCATTTATTAGGAATTACGACCATCCTTTGAGAGGGCATTGTGAATAACTTAAAATGCTGAATTTCAGCGGATTAAGTTTTTTTTGCGAAAGGATAAAAATAGCTTGGCTGGTAAGGGTTCATTGTGTTTTGATACAAAGAATACCTTTAGATGCCTCCAACCACACCCTGCGCAGAAATAAAGAATGCAGCAGCCGCACCTCTTTCGAAGAGAATGCGTGCAGCTGCGTCGCTGTATTTGTGACCGCAGACTGAGGTTGTTTTTACCTTTTTCCTTATCCCTTATGAAGACATTACGCCACCACCGCCAACTCCTTGGATGGTTCATGATTTGCCTGATGGCAACATGGCTGCCAGGACCCGTCGCCCAGGGTGCCACCTATACTTGGAATCAGACTGGTGCCGGTCCCTTTACTTGGAACACTGCTGGCAACTGGACGGGCGGTGTGCCTGCCAATGTTGCAGGGGACGTCATCAACCTCACTGCGAATCTTACTGCGGCGCAAATCATCAATCTGGACATCAGCGCCCTGACCGGCACGCTGAACATTGGAGATCCAACCACCGCTTTCTTTGGCTACACCTTGCAGTCGGGCAATGGCAGCACGCTGACCTTTGACAACGGAGCCTTGGCGGCGGTGCTTTCCAAGGCAGCGGCGGCAACGGCGAATGACCTGATCGCCACGGACATCATCCTTGCCAGCACGGGCAGCGCTGACTTTAACATCACCAACGCGGTGGCCAACACGACCAGTCTGCTCACGCTTTCTGGCAACATCTCGGAAAGCGGAGGTGCCAAGAATTTGGTCATCGCAGGGAACACGGCTGGCAGCAGCAATGGCGTGACCGTATTGGCTGGCACCAACAGTTTCACTGGAACCGTCAGTGTCAACAGCGGCACCCTTGTCGCCGCGGGGGCGGCTTCTCTCAACAGCGGTGTTGCCAATACCATCACGCTGGCCAATGGCACGACCCTGGCGCTCCGCGACAACGGCTCCGGCTACGGTGAGCGCCAGAGCATCGCCTTTGGCGACGACCTGAGCATTGCGGGCAGCAGCACCATCGCGCCTGACCGCACTGGAGTGGCGGGTTTCCCGGGATCGACTGCGCTGAACAAGACGATCCAGATGAACTCCCTGTCTTGGACGGCGGCCGGCACGACGCTCACGGTGGCCCCGGGCAACGGTTATGGGCTGGAGATCACGGGTCTGACGAACATCAATCAGGCTTCAACCACGATCAGCGTCAGCACCTTGACCGGATCGAATGTGGTTCAGGGCCTGACTTTGAGTGGTCAGGTCTCGGGCAACCAGAACTGGACCAAGACGGGCACGGGCGCGATCGTTTTGACGAACGCCGCCAATGACTTCACCGGCAACATCAGCGTCACTGGCGGCATTCTTGCCTTCAACAGCGACGCTGCCTTGGGCAACGCCGCCAATACCATCACACTCAATGGCACCACGGCGACCTTGCGTGCCATTGGCTCCACTCCGATCAGCAGTGCTCGTTCGATCAGCTTTGCCAACGGTACGGCGGCCAACAACGTCGTCGAAGTCGTGGCTGGTCAAACGTTGACGTTGACGGGAGTGAACGCGATCACCAACGCGACGGGTTTTGTGAAGGCCGACAACGGCACCCTGGTCATCAGCGCCAGCCAGAATTTCACGGGTACTACGACGATCAATGCTGGTGCGGTGCAATTGAGCAATGCGACCGGTCTCGGCACCGGTGTCATCAGCATTTCCCCGGGTGCAGCAGCCGCGGGGGCCGCCCTGCAGCTGAACAACGTCTCCGTTGGCAATACGATCAACCTTCAGGGCACCAACAACGTCGCCCTGGGTGGCATCAACTTCGGCGGGCAATTGCAGGCCGTCGGTTCTGGCACCACCAGCACCACGACTGGCGCGATCCAGGCACTTTTTGATGCAGCCATCGGTGCGGACAACGGTGCGACACTCAATATCAACGGCGGCATTGTGAACACGAGCGCGAGCGGCCGTGCGCTTCTGTTTAATGCCCAAGGCACCGGGGTGATCAACGTCAACAGCAACCTCACCTCGGCCACGACGCCCACGGCGAACCAATTTTTCGCGATCCGCAAATATGGCACCGGCACACTGAACTTCACCACGGCCAACACCGTCATTCCGACGGATGCCAACACCGGCTTGCAGATTTTTCAAGGCACATTGGCCTTGAGCGGCAGCGGAACCCTGGCTGGAGGCAATACCATCGCCATGCAGGTGCTTCCCGGTGCCACGCTTACGCTCAACAACGGTACGACTCAGGTCAACAATCGTCTGGGCAGCAGGCCCATCACTCTCTCTGGCGGCAACCTCAATCTGATTGGTCCAAGCGCCTCGGTGACCACGGTCACGGAAACCCTCGGCGCCCCCACTTTCTCCCGCGGCCAGAGCACGATCACCGTCACATCCGTAGCGGGGCAGGGCGGCACGAACCTGGCCTTCGGTGCTCCGAACAATCCTTCGACGACGATCAACAACACGACCGTCCCTTCGGGTGCGACCGCCCTCTTCCGTGGAACCAGTCTCGGAACGGCTGCGGGTGCCGGAATCTCCACCATCGCCTCAACCACCACGGGGTTTGTCGTAGTTGGTCAGACTGGTGCTACCGGCACCACCAACAAGTCAATCATTCCATGGGCTCTTGTGGATAACACCGCCACGGGGTTGGGGGTTTCCTTCGCCACTGGCGATACTGCTGCCGCTGCTGGCAACATCACAGCCATCCTCCGCCCATTGAACACTGGAACAGAAATGGTCTCGACCCTCACGGTGGACACCAACGTCCGCCTTATCTCCAGTCCCGCCGCGATCGACACCCGCAGGCTGAACTCCCTCACGCTGGAAAGCGGTGGTGGTGTCAGCCTCAAGAGCCTTGACCTGCTCACCATTCAAAGCGGTGGTATCCTCACCAAGGCTGGCAACACGGGAATCAGCGGGGGTGTCCTTTCCTACCCAGGTGGCGGCGTTCCCCTCGTCATTCACACCGTCGGCCTGGCCACGGATAACACCACCATCACCAGTCTGCTTCAGGGGGGCAATGGCCAAGGCAACGGCAACATTTCCTTCATCAAGGCAGGTGACGGTATTCTCACTCTTGCGCCGACGGCCAGTGTCATCACAGGCGTGGCGGGCAATATCGCTGGCGGCCAGACCGAAATCAACCAAGGCACATTGAAACTCGCCGGTGGGAACAACACCCTTTATTTCAATAACTTCCTCAGTCTTATTGGCGGCACACTCGACCTGAACGGCAATGCGCAAACCTCTCGTCTGTTTGACGCTGGTTCGACCTTCAACGGCGGGGGGACCATTACGGGCATTGCGGGTTCGACGTTTGTTCAGAATCTGGACAACGCTGGACGCAACTTCTCTGGCAATATCACCGGTTCCGTCGCCTTCCAGCGCACCGGTCAGAACACCCTGACCCTTTATTCCGACAGCAACACCACGGGCGACATCCTCATCTCCGGCGGCACCACGTTGATGCGCGATTCCGCCCGTTTCTCTGGCACCAACAATCTGGACATCAACTACGCCACGCTTCAGTTGGACAACAACACCAGCACGATGAATGACAACAATCGTATCAACGACGCGGCAGGCGTGGATCTTCGTGGTGGCGTGCTGAACTACATTGGACGAGCGCAGACGGCTTCCACGGAGACCTTCGGCGCGCTCAATATCCTTCAGGCGGGTTCGACCCTCAATGCCCAGCATGGCAACGTGGGTGTCAGTTCCTCTCTTCTGACCTTTGCTTCCTTGAACCGCACCGCCGGTTCGGGGGCCACAATTAACTTTGGCAACTTCATCAACAGCGCCGGCGTCGGCACCCTCGGTGCCATTGGCAGCAATCCCAATATCCTCTTCACCAGCGCACCCACGCTTACCAACGGCATCATTGGACCGTGGGCGATCGCCAACTACGGGGGCTACGCGAGTTACAACTCGGATCTGGGCATCGGTGAAATGGGCCAGGCGGGATTTGCCCAATATGCGACCACTCTTGCCTCGGGCAACATCACCAACCTGACTGCCACAACCAACCTCACCGCAGCCAACAACGTCACGGGTGCGTTGCGCCTCTCGGCCGGTGCCACCCTGGATGTCACCTTCAGCGCAGCCACGAATGTCCTCAACCTCGAGATGGGCGGCCTCATCCGCAGCAACAACAACAACAACTCTTCCATCGGAACTACGGCAACGCGTGGTATTCTCACCGCCGGGGGCAACGCCTCCAGTGGCAACACGGAGTTGATTGTTTACAACAATCAGGCCACGATCTTTATCAACTCGGCCATTGTCGATACGGCCACCGCCATCGGGAGCGGGACGGGGACGGTTTCTCTCGTCAAGACGGGCGCTTCCTCGGTTCAGATTTCCGCCCCGAACACCTACACTGGTGGCACCATTGTGAGCCAGGGAACGCTGCGCCTTGTTGGGGCTTCCGGGGTGGTGACGGTTCCTCTGGCGGCGGATCCAACGAATGGTGTGGTCATCAATGGCGGCGTCCTTTCCCTCGACGTCAATGGTGGTCAGATCGCGGCAGGCAACACCGTGGTGATCAATGGGCCGGGAACGCTCAACCTCGCGGGCAACGGCAACACCCTCGCGGGCATTGTTTTCAATAACAATGGCGGCGGTGCCTCGAACCCCACCGTCAACACGGCGGGCGGCGGCTCGGTCGTCGGAGGTGGAGGTGCTTTTGGCGGCTCGCTGGCCCTCAATGGTGGAGTCACCGTCACCTCCAGCAATCCGGGGTCCATCGCCACGATCGCCGGGCGCGTCGATCTCGGCGGCAGCAGCCGCATCTTTAACATCGGATCCACCCTCTGGAATGGGCAGGATGTCTCTGCCCTGCAGCCTGCCTTGAACATTACCGCAGCCTTGCTCGGCACGGCCGGCCTCACCAAGACTGGCGCGGGCGTCCTTGGGTTCAATGCGCAGAACCTTTACAGTGGTAACACCACGGTGAATGCGGGCACCATCGCCATCACCGCCAACCCGACGGGTGCGTTTGCGGGAGCCCGCTATTCGCGCCTCGATCTCGCCAGTACGACTTCCTATCTCAATCTCAACGGAGCGAGTGCTCTTTTCGGTTCCATCACGGGCAGCGGGATTGTGACCAACGCGGCGAGCACGGCCGGGGCTTTGCTGGTTGGTTATGACAATACCAACTCTACATTCGCTGGTTCCTTTGCCGCCTTCAGTGCGGCAGCGCCAAATACGCTGAACGTGACCAAGATGGGCACCGGGAATCTGACTCTGACCGGCACCAGCACCTCGACCGGCATTTTGATCGCCGGGCAGGGCACCCTGACCTACAGCGGCACGGCGAACAGCCTCTTTGCCACGAACAATGTTCTCGATGGTGGAACGCTGGTGCTCGACAACTCCGGCACCAACGTCAACAGCCGCCTCGGCGGCCAGGTGGACACGGCGACGGACAGCGTCGGTCTCACGCTGAACGGAGGAACGCTGACCCTCATCGGCAACAGCGCGGCGAGTACTACCGAGTCGCTGGGGCGGGTGATCTCAGGGACGTCAGGAACGGCGACCACTGCATCGACGACACTGACGGTTGCGAATGTGGACAATCTTGTTGTGGGCATGGGCATTTCGGGCACCGGCATCGCTGCCAACACGACCATTACGGCGATTAACCAAGCCACCAACACGCTCACCTTGAGTGTGGCCGCCACGGTTCCGCTTAGCTCGGCCCTGACGATCCAAGGCGGCCAGGTGACCATGGCATCTGGTGCCAGCACCATTAATCTGACACCAACCAGCACCCAGGGAACGGTCCTGAATGCTGGTGTTCTGGGTGCAGTCACCACGGGCAGTTCACTTTTGCTGCGTGGTACGAATCTTGGTGGTACTGCAGGTGCAGGCGTGGCGAACTTCACCCTCACTGGTACAGCTCCGGTCCAAATCGGTGGTGCTGGTGCGGCTGGATCGATAACGATGTCGATCCGTCCTGATATTATCGTGGATACGTCTTTGACTGGCACAGGCACCTCATTCGCTACGTACGTTGGTGCTGGCGGAGTGGCGGGTGCCGTCGGTGGCAATGGATTCCGCGCACTCACTGCAGCGGAACTCGCGCCCTTCCTAAGCTCGGGTGCCACAGCCAACGTGGCCATGGGCTACCAGGCTGGGGGTGCGTTCATCACCGGGACGACAATCAACAGCCTGACGCTCAATCAATACGGCGGCACACTGGCTGCAGGACCTATTCCGCAAAACACGACTCTCACCATCACCAGCGGCGGCATCATTGCCCAGGCGGGCAATCGGGGAATCTCCGGGGGGCTCGTGGCCTTTGGATCTGCTCCAGGGTTCATCTATGCCAACGGCGACACCAATTTCTCAGCAGGAATCACCGGCAGTGGTGGTCTGGCCAAGGCTGGGCTCGGCACCTTGACCCTCAACCGTCCTCAATTCTACACCGGTACGACCACGGTCAACAATGGCACCTTGAGCTTGAACGGTGGAGCCAATACGCTTTTCGTGAATGCCATTGGTGCCCCTAACAGCCTGCAAGTGAATTCCGGCACGGTTGAACTGAACGGCAACAACCAGGCGGTGAACACTCTTGGCAGCGCCAGCAATCTCGCGGGCATGGGGGGCACGATCAACAACAGCAGCGGCACCACCGCTCTGTTTACCATTGCTGGCGGCACCACGACCGCAGCCAATGGAGCGGGCTTCAACGGCTCGATCAATGGCAACATCAACCTGGTGAAGTCTGGCAACAACACCGCCATTTTCACCAATGCCAACAGCTTCACTGGCACCACCAGCCTGCGCGGCGGCACCACGACATTGATCGACAGCGGCACCTTCGCCAATACCACAGCGGTGGAAGTTCTGACCGGAAGCACCTTTAACATCGACAATCGCGGGTTGTTTGACCTCACCCGCCTCGGTGTGGTTTCTGTCACGCTCCAGGCCGCCAGCCTCCAGTACTTCAGTGGCAACGGCACGGACTCCGTCCAGAACCTCGGCGCCCTGACCGTGAATTCAGGCATGTCCTTTGTGGGCTCAACTGTAGGTTCCGGCGGCTCAGCTCTGCTGACTTTCACCGGCCTCACGCGCAACCAGAATTCAGTGCTGAATTTCGGGGGCACCAACCTCGGCATCTCCCTCAATGCGGGCAATGCGGAGATCAAGTTTGGCACGGCCCCGACGCTTACCAACAATCTCATCGGCGGCTGGGCTATTGTAAACGGCACGGAATTCGCCAGCTATTTGCCAGGCACAGGAGTGGGTGCGCTGAACCAGACCGGCTACGCTGGTTACACGGGATCTGCTTTCCCTGCGGCACCGGGTGGTGCCACACAGAACATCAGGCTGGCAAATAACAGCTTCAGCGTTCCGACCACAGGTGGCGTTTATTCTCTGAACTCGTTGAACTTCCTCACCAACACCGCCGCTCAAAGCATCAACTTCACGACGGGCACGGATACATTGAACCTGACATCCGGTGGGTTTTTGAAGTCGGGTGCGTTTGACGGAAACATCGGTGCCACGGTGAACTCTGGCCGTCTTAGTGCGGGTGTGGGTGCGGGGGTGAAGGAACTCTTCCTGACCAACAACCAAAACGCCCTCACCGTCAACTCGACCATCGTGGACAATGCTGGTGGAGGAAACACCCGCCTTGTACTCAGCGGCCCAAGCGGTGGCACCTTTGTGCTGGCCGGCACGAACACCCACACAGGAGGCACCGTCATCAACACCACGACCACGCTCTCCGGCACCAACGGGACGGTGGTTCTCCCAGCCGCAGGTGGGATTTTGATCAACAACGCCACGCTATCCTACAATGTCGGACAGAGCGGCAAAATTGGCACGGGTGCCAACATCACGATCAATGGCAGTGGTACATTAAACCTGTGGGGCAACAGCAGCCTTAACAACTTCATCTTTGATTCCACCAGTGCCAACGGTGCTGCCACCGTCCGCACGGCAAGCGTCACCGGGGGCAACTCCACCACGGTTACCGGCAGCACCACGCTGACCGTGAGCAGTTCCGATGGTCTCGTGGTTGGCATGCCTGTGACCGGCACCAACATTCCAGCGGGCACCACCATTGCCGCCATCCCCAGCTCGACCACGGTGACTCTGTCCCAGGCCGCCACCGGGGCCGCCACCAACACTACGGTGACCTTTGGCAGCACATTGACCCTCACAGGCGATATCACTTCAACCGTCGGGCAATCAAACGGCGCACCGACCTTCAGCGTCAGCACCAGCGGTCTGATGAATATCGGCAGCAGCAACCACAACATTACGGCAACCAGCACGGCCAATTCCACACTCGCTTTGATTCTGCCGACCATGATCGGAACGACGGGCGGCATCACCAAGCAGGGCAATGGTGGAATCCGCCTCGATGGCGTCAACTACTACACTGGAGCCACAAACTTGAACGCTGGCACGATCTTCATCGGTGCAACCAATGCGATCCCCTATGCTTCGACTTTCAGCATGGCCGGCACCAGCCGTCTGGATCTCAACAACTTCGATCAACTTCTGAGCCAGCTCTCCGGGGCAGGGGACATTACCAACAACTCTGGCACGGCCCGCACGCTGACCTTCGGCCTGAACAACGCCGCCACCAGTTTCAATGGCCGTTTCCTGGGCTACAACGACAGCGTTCTTGCGACCCTCAACGTCACCAAGATCGGCGCCGGTTCGTTCGGTCTCACCGGCGGTGACAGCACCTCCACCGGCACCTTGACCATCAATGGTGGTGCGGTCACCTACTCTGGCACCGCCAGTTCGGTCTTCACCACCAACGTGGTCAACCAGAGCGGCTCGCTCATCCTCGACAACAGCGCGACCAACGAGAACAACCGTCTCGGTGGCCTGCTGAAGGGCCTGACGATCGCCGGTGGCGAGTTCAAGGTGGTCGGCAACGCGGCAGGCACCAGCGAATCGCTGAATGCGCTGACGATTGGTTCGGGTGCCGGCCTTCTTACAGTGGTCCCGGGCGCGGGCTCCACCACGGTTAATTTTGCCTCCATCCCCGCCCTCACTACGAGCGGTACCGTGCTTGTCGTCCGAGGCGACAATCTCGGATCGGCTCCAGGAGCAGGTGTGGCGAATGTGTTCGTCTCGGGAACCGTGGTATCCAGCGGCGGTGGGGCTATCCCAGGTCTCGCCAACCGCAGCATCCGTTCTGATGTGCTCGCAGATACATCGGCGACCGGCACAGGTGCTTCCTTTGCTACTTACACACCCGGACTTGGTTTCCAAGTCCTTGCCGCCAACGAATCGATTTCCAACATCAACTCGATCTTTGTCACCAACGCCAACCTGACCCTTAGCGGCGGACAGCAGTTTACAACGAACTCCATCAACGTCCTTACGCTTGAGAGCGGCGGTGGTGCCACTGGCTACAACACTGGCAGCATCCTGACGCTGGGCGGCATCGCCCTCCTCGCCAAAACAGGGAACACCGGCCTGAGCGGTGGACAGATCTCCAGTGGTGGATCCCACTTCTGGGCACATACGCCAGGCGATCTGACGGTTAACAGCTACCTCATCAACACGGCCAACGGTTTCACCAAGGCTGGCGCGGGCACCCTCACCATGAATCTTTCGATGTTCACGATCGGCACGCACATTGTGGATCAGGGTATGATGATCCTCAATGGTTCGGCTGATAACACCATCGTGGTCAACCCGACCGCTGCTGCGGTGGGAACGCAGGCTCTGACGGTGAATGGTGGCACCCTCGATTTGAACGGTCGTAACCAGGCGGTAGGAGCTCTCGCCAGCGCCAATATCCTCCCCGGCACCGGAGGCACAATCACCAGCGCCAGCACAGCCACCCTGACCTCCACGGGTGGAGGCAATTTTGGGGGCGTTATTGGCGGCATGCTCGCCTTCACTCGTTCGGGCAACAACACGACGCTGCTTACCACCGCTCAGACCTACCAAGGTGCCACCAACGTTCGCGGGGGTACTTTGCAACTGCGCGACAGCGCCACGCTTGCCAGCACCGCTGGATTGAACCTTGAATTCGGCGCCCTGAATCTTGACAACTCCAATCTTGCGAACCTTGGAGGACGCGTTGCGTTGGGGAATGCTGTGAGCACCCGAGGCGGCACCATCACCCTGACGGGTGTGCAAGGCCAGACGGTTGCGGAAGCCCTCGGCACCGTCACTGTCCAGGCGGGGCAGACCACCATCACCGCCACTCCGGGCAATACCGGCACAGCTTTGCTCACCATCGGCAATCTCGTCCGCAACGCCGGATCAGGAGTCAACTTCACCAGCAGCAACCTCAACCTCGGTCAGCGTGCCTCCGCTGGCGTCATTGCCATTGGCTCCGGCGGAATCGAATTGACTCAGATCAATGGTGGAGCTCCCGCTCTCGTCAACGGCATCCTCGGCGGTTGGGCCACGGTGAACGGAACCGATTTCGCGAGTTATGTCGCTCCAGGAGCAACCCAGGGTGGTGTTGGAGCGGTTGGCACGACCGGATACGGTGCCTATGTGACCACTGCACTGAGCACCGCCTCAATTGCAGCGGCAAGCAACGTGACCGTGGCAGCGAATGTGACGGCTCTGGCCCAGACGATCAACTCCCTCCGCGTCAGCGCAGCAGCGACCATCACGCAGACCGCTGCGACAACCATCAGCCTAACGTCGGGTGGATTGCTCTTCGGAGCGGCCACGACGCTGACAGGGGGTATCCTCACCACAAGCGGCACTGAACTCTTTGTCTATACGAACGCGGCCTCGACGATCAGCAGCCAGATCACCGGGGGCTCAGTCGCCCTCGTGAAGAACGGAGGCTCGACGCTGACATTGGCCTCGACCGTGGGCAACACCTATGGCGGCGGAACGATCGTCAACCAGGGCACTCTGACCTTGGGTGGTGCTGCATCCATTGCGCAGGTTCCTGGCAACCTGACCATCAACAATGCAACGGTGACCATGTCGACGAATGCAGGCCAGATCGCCAGCGCTGGTAACATTGTCATCAATGGCGGTGGTGTGCTGACCTACGTGGGTGCCAACACCCTGAGCGGCACCATCACCTTCAACAACACCGGTGGTAATGCAGCACCGACCATCACGACCGGCGGCACTCTTACGCTGAACAACAACATCACCTCGGTGAACGACAGCTTCAGCTTCACGCCGACCATCGCCGGGGTCGTGGACTTTGGTGGAGGCACGCGCACCGTGGACGCCACTGGTCTCTCACTGAACAACTTGAACATCTCCGCTCAGATTCTGAATGGAGCTCTCACGAAGATCGGTGCGGGTGCGCTCTCTCTGAGCAGCGCCACCAGCACCTTCGCAGGCGGTGTGAACCTCAACGTCGGCTCGATCATCATCGGGGCCAATGACACGCTCGCGGCAGGTCTCAAAACCGGTGGTCCTCTCGGCCTCGGCACGCTCTCGGTTGCCACCGACCTCAAGCTCACCGGTGTCAGTGCCACAATCTACAACCCGATCACACTCGCGGGCAGCAACCTGATCATCAGCGGTGTTTCCTCGAACAACCTCGCCCTCAACGGTGCGATCACGTTTGGTGGTGTCCTCACGCCGACGGTCACGGTGGAAAGTCCGGCGGTGACCGGCACCCTCGGCAATAAATACACGGGTGCCTTCACCTTCATCAAGAACGGCCCCGGCATCCTGGCGCTGAGCAACATCGCGAACGACTATATCGGTATCACCCAGGTCAACGACGGCACGCTGCGCCCGAGCGGGACCAACACACTGTCCCGCTTCTCGAACATCAACCTCGCCACGGGCGGCACGCTTGATGTCGCCGGCACTAACGTGGTTACCGGTTCCATCACCGGCACGGGCTTGGTCACCAACAACTCGGGCACTGGAGCGACCCTTGCGACCGGCTTCGACAACAGCTCGTTTGTATTCTCCGGCCGCTTCGGGTCCGCCAACCAGACCTCGACGTCTTTCAACCTGAACAAGATCGGGACGGGAACCCTGACCATCGACAGCGCCGCCGGCACTGGCACCATGGGCATCGGTACTTTCACCACCTCCCAAGGCACTTCGGTTCTGAGCGGCGCAGCCGGCAGCACGAAGTTCACGACCTACACCGTCCTTGAGGGAGGCGCGCTGATCCTCGACAACAGCGGCACTAATCTGAACAACCGCCTTGGCGGCACCGACTTCGCTGTCGGCGCGAGCTTGGTGCGCAACATCACCCTGCAGGGTGGTGAGTTCAAGATCATCGGCAACGCCGGTGCGGCGACGGTGGAAACGATCAACCTCGGCACCGTGGGCGCCATCAACGTCGTTTCCGGTGGGTCCATCCTGACCTTGGATGCCAATGCGGGCCAGTCCTTGACCTTGAATGCGGGTAACTTTGCCTCACTTTCCGGTGGTGGTTCCTTGCTCGTCCGCGGGGACAGCTTGGGCAGTGCTCCAGGTGCTGGCGTGGCCAATTTGTTTGCTCCTAACATGGGCAACGGCTTCATCGGGGGAGGGGGCGGCAACGGATCGAACACTATCAGCATCCGCGTGGACACCATCGCCGACGCCAGCGCGACTGGTACTGGAACCGCCTTTGCCACGTATTCCGCCATCGGTGGTGTGCGTCCGCTCGCGGCCAGCGAACTCGCTCCAGGCCTCTTCCGCGTCTTTGCCACCAACTCCAACGTCGCGGTTAACAGCACCCAGCTCTTTGGCTCGGTGACCATGAACAGTTTGACGATCAATGGTCCCACCGCCCTGAACGCGATCCGCGATCAAGCCATTCTGAATATCGGCAGTGGCGGCATCCTTGTCCTCAACGCCAGCGGCACCGACTTCACGGGCGGCCTCATCCAGTCCGGTGGCAATCAGCTCATCATTCACCAGCTCGACACTGGCAATACTCTCGACTTCAACGCCCAGGTGCTGGGCAGCAACGGTTTCATCAAGGCCGGGGCGGGTGCGATGAGCATCAACAAGCAGCAGTTCTTCACCGGCGGCAGCCAGACCACGATCAATGACGGCCTGCTCACCCTGAACAGCGGTGTGGACAACACCCTGACTGTGATCGCGACGAACACGACGCCGACTCTCCAGTCCGTGCGTGTCAGCGGAGGCACGCTGGATTTGTTCGGTAGGAACCAGGCCATCGGGACTCTGGATACCACCTCTTCTCTTGCGGGCACCGGCGGCATCGTGACGAACTCCAGCCTCACGGCAGCCACTCTCACGGCGAGCCCTGGAGGCACTTTTGCGGGCACCATCACAGGCAATTTGGCCTTCACCCGGTCTGGCAATTCCACCACCACGCTCACCAGCAACAACACCTACTTCGGAGCGACGATCATCCGCGGGGGTGGGCTAACCCTGCGTGATCAGGGACGGTTGAGTGGTTCCTCTTCCGTGACCAACTTATTCGGCACCCTTACGCTGGACGACACCGGCCTCTACACCTCCGCCAACCTTGCAGGAAACCGCGTGGTCAATGGCATCACCCTGCAGGGCGGCACGCTGACCTACGCGGGTGCACAGAGCGCCGCCACCGTCGGCACTGTCACTCTTCAGGGCGGCGCCAATTCCGGTGGCTTCAATGTCATCAATGCGACCAACGCCTCGCCGGTTGGCAATGCCCAGTTCACCATCACCAACCTCGTGCGCGGCACGGCTGGCAGCACGGTCAACTTCACCGGTGCTAATCTTGGCCAGCCCCTGGCTACCGGCATCGCGACCTCCTCGATCTTCCTGACCAACATCAATGGCAGCGCTCCAGCGCTGACCCAAAACCTCATCGGCGGCTGGGCCATCACGGGTGGCACGGAATTCGCCAGTTATGTTGGTGCCACCGGTGTGGGTGCCCTGAACCAGACTGGGTATGCGGGGTATACCGGCACGACGCTGCCGGGAGCCACCGCTCCGACCAACAACATCCGTCTCGTCGCCTCCGGTGCCGTGCCTGCAGCGGCTTACCAGCTTAATTCCTTGAACTTGGTTGCTGGTTCCAACGTGACCTTCACTTCCGATGCCGCAGCCAACGCTCTGAACCTTGTGAGCGGCGGTCTTCTGCACAGCGGTGCCAGTGCCATCATCGGAACAACCACGGCTGGACAGCGTGGCGCACTGACCTCCGGTGGATCGGCGGCCGCCGCCACGGAGTTGTTCGTCACGAACACGGCCAACACACTCACGATTAATTCCCAGATCATCGACAGCGGCGTTGTGGGAGCCACTACGGCTCTCGTGATTTCCGGCGGTGCCACCGTAACACTGGCACCTCAGGTCGCTAACACCTACACCGGCGGCACGATCATCAACGGCACGACGGTCAATACCACCGGTGCGGCCGCCGTGACGGTGATTCCTTCCGCAGGCGGACTCACGATCAACAACTCGGCAGTCACGATCAGCGCCGCTGGTCAGATCGCGAACGCCACCAACATTTACCTCAACGGGGGTTCCACGCTGACCTACACCAGTGCCAACACGATGGCAGGCACGCTGACTTTCAACAACAGCGGCGGTGCGGCGACTCCGACCGTCACGACTGGCGGTCTGCTGACGCTGAGCGGCAGCATCGTCTCGAACAACGACAGCTTCAGCTTTACGCCGACCATTGCCGGCACCGTCGATCTGGGCGGCGGCACCCGGACCATCACGACGGGCGGCCTGTCCCCGAACAGCCTGATCGTCAACGCCATCGTTTCCGGAACAGGTGCTACCAATGTCCTCAATCTGGCCGGCACGGGCAGCGTGGTCCTCGCGGGGGCCAATACCTTTGGCGTTGCCGGCTCGACTTCCACGACGCTCTCCTCAGGTTCCTTGATCTTCGGTGCTGACAGCACGCCGAACACTGTGGGTTCCACCATCACGGCCAGCCCGGTCGGTCTGGGCAATCTGGTCATCACCGACGGGGCCAAGATCCTCGCCGGTGGAGCTGCGCGCACCATCGCCAACAACATCACCGTCAACACCCAGCTCATCTTTGGTGTTTCGGCTCAGAATCTGACCTTGAACGGCACCATTACCTTTGGCACGGCGAACCCGACCATCACGGTGGAGAACAACTTCGCTGGCAATGGTGGCATCGCCATGACCCTTGGTGCACCCTTCGCAGCGGGAGGCGGATTCAATACCTTCACCAAATCTGGTCCTGGCCAACTCGTCATCAGCGCCACCAGCAATCCGACCCTCACCGCGCCGATCACCATCAATGATGGCTGGCTCGCGACCACCACGCAGTATGGCCTGGGAGGTTCCACCTACACAGCAGGCCCCGCTCTCAACTTCAATGGCGGCTCCTACCTCAATGGTGCCACGAACGTCTTCGTCCAGAATGCCGTCAACTTCGGTGCCAACGGCATCCTGCACGCTTCGGTTGGCAATACTGCCATTGGGGCTGTGACGATGGCGGCAGGCAGCACCGCCCTCGCAGTTCAGGGTGGCAACACCAACACCATTTTCGGTGGACTGACGGTGAATGGCACCACTGGCACGACGATCTTTACGTTCAACCAGTTGAACGTGCTTGGGGCCTTCTCCGGCACCACGCCTTCGATCACCAAGACGGGGACCTCGACTTTGATGCTGGGCGGCACGTCCACCTACACGGGTGCCATCACGGTTGAGCAGGGCACCTTGGAAGCGCGCATTGGCAACAACGCCCTGACGACCGGGGCTGTGGTGGTGAACCCGGGCGCAGTGCTGCGGGTGATCAGCCCAAGCAATCTGGCCACCGCCAGTTCGGTGACCGTGAACACGGACAACAACGGCCTTGGCATTCTGAGCCTGGCCTATGCGGGCGCTCCTGGAACGGTTACGTGGAATTCGACCAATCCGAACTACGACGGCACACTGGCCATTGATGTGAGCGGCTATGACACGGCGTTGAGCCAGGCCGGCACCAAGCGCTTTCTCGGTTCCACGCTGAGCGGCGCCTACACGGCGGCGACGTTGACACCGGGCACGGGCAACGTTTATCGTCTTGGCACCGGCGGCGGCATCTTGAACATCAACAGTGCAGTTCTGACCGGTGCCGGAAACTCGGTCGTGATCGGCGCGGTCACCGGCACCCCGGGTGCGAACCTCATCGGCAACGGCGGCACCGTGGTGCTCAACACGGCCAACAGCTATGGCGGTGGCACCACGATCAACGGCAACGCTGTCGTGCAGATCGGCGATGCGAACGCATTTGGCACGGGTGCGATCACCTTCAATGGTGGTACCTTGCAGCCTAACCAGAGAGGCTTGGGCACGACGGGCAATATCATTCTGCGTCAGCCTTTCACGCTGGCCAACAACATCAATTTCTCCGCCGGTGGTGTTCTTACTGCTCTTGCAGGCTCGGGCAACTTGCAGGGTGCCTTTGCCGCCGATGCCTTCATCGGCGCAGGTCCGCTCGGCCAGACGGATCTGATCCTGACGGGTGCCGTGGACCTCTCCGGGGCCACTTATCGTGCTCTGAGCATCGCGGGTACGGACCGCATCGTCACGCTCTCCGGCGCAATCAGCGGAGCCTCCATCCTGGTCAAGACCGGGGTGGGCATCCTGCGCCTGACCAATGCCAGCAACAGCTCCAACGGCATCGCCATCAGCCAGGGTACTCTGGCCCTCAGCAGCACTGGAGTCATTCCGGGCACGATCCTCCTCAACTCCGGCACGCTTGCCGGTTGGGACCGCAACTTCACGGTGGCGAACAACATGCAGTTGATCCAGACCAGCACGATCGACGTGGGTGCCTCGACCACGCTGACCAGTTCTGGCGTGATCAGCGGCGACTTCACCTACGTTGGTGCGCCGACGGGCCTGACAAAGACCGGCCTCGGCACCCTGGTGCTCAGCGGCAGCAACACCTACCTCGGCAGCACCACCATCAACGCGGGTATCCTGAGCATCAGCAGCGATGCAAACCTTGGCTCAACGGGTGGTCTGAACGTCACCCCTGGCGGCATCACTTTCAACGGCGGCATTCTGCGAGTTACTGAAGACATGACCACGAATCGTGTCATCACCATGACCGGTGCAGGCAGCATCAGTGTGAAGGCGGGCAAGACGTTGATCATCAACGGCATTACCGGCAACAATACTGGCCTCCTGACCTTCAATGGAGGTGGCACGGCGATTCTTAATGGCAACCAGACCGGCCTCAATCTTCATGACAGCATCGCCATCAGCAACGGCGCAACGGTGATGACTCAGGCAACAGGGGGTACTCCATTCGGCGATGGTGCGGCCAACACAGTCACCATCAACGGCGGCTCCCTCCGTGTGAACACCAACGGACCAGGCGCAGCCTTCGTCATTCCGGCTGTCAACTTCTCGGGGGCCGCCTACATGCGTCTCGACGCGCAGATGGGCAATGACATCCAGATCACCGCCACCACGCTCGCCCGCGTTGGATCCGGCATTCTGACTATTGTGCCTGGAGTGGATGGCAACCTCGGCAACACTGCCGGTGCGGACGCACGCGTCCTCGGCACGACGATCCTCGGTCAGAACACCACGACCGCCGCGGGTCTCGCGGCCCTGAACAACTTAGGCATTGCTTCCGGGATCAATGCCGAGGTGACCGCCGCGTCCATCCTGCGCCTTGCCTCCAGCACGGATGCAACCGCGAGCTTCGTCCGCTACGATCCTGTGATTGGATTTGTGACCTCCACGGGTGCGAATCCGCTGACCAACACCTTCGCCGGTTCCACCGTTTCGAGCGTTGTCGACATCAATACCGCCACGGTCGTCACTGGCGCGGCTGATACATTTGGTGTCCGCACCTCGGCCAGCATCAGCGGAGGCACCATCAACATCCTCTCGCGCAACACCAATGAAATGGGCGGCCTGCTCATCAATGGTGTGGGCAGTGCGGCTCCGAACATCAGTTCCAACATCTTCATCAACCCCTTTGGCGCCACGGGCGGCGTGAACGCGGGAGAAGGCATCATCTACGTCAGTGGTGGTTACCTTGGCACCAATGCGGCCACGATCAGCGGCAACATCACGGCGAAGAACTTGACCATCGGCGGGGCGGGAGACCTGATCCTGTCGGGCGTCAACAACATCCTTGGCAACATCACGGTCAACGAGGGTTTCCTGACTATTGCCAACGCGGACTCCCTTCCTTCGCTTACCGGGGGACTGGTGCTCAATGACATTGGCAACCTCGACCTCAACGGCATCCGAGTGGTGACAGCGGGACTGTCCGGCACGGGCGGCACGGTGGGCAACCAATCGACTACATCCAACGGCGTGCTGGTCGTCAACAGCATCAACAACACGACCTTTACAGGCAACATTGTCGATGCACTTGGCGCGGGGACTAAGACAACGAGGCTGGTGAAGAATGGTTCGAGCACACTGACCCTTGGCACGATCACCAGCACATTCACTTATGCAGGTCAGAACAGCTTCACGGGTGGTGTGAGAATCAACCAAGGTCAGCTGACGGTGCAGGATCCGTTCGGTCTTGGCGGTGCAGATCCGCTCGTTGCGGGCGGCACCAGCTACAGCACCCCAGGCACGGTGACCGTGAACGGCGGCATTCTGGCGCTCAACAGCAACGGTGGCGGCCCGAACGGCACCATCATCTTTGGCAATCCGAACACCAACGGCATCAACGTTGAGGCGGCCGGGTTTGCCACGATCAATGTGGACCGGGTGAGCGCGAACACGGGCAACCAAATCCAGATTGGCGACCTCGACCTCAGCGCTGCGACGCTGACCCTGACCGGCGGCAACAGCTACTCTCTGCGAGTGGCTGGTACGACGACCGTGGGAGGCTCTTCTTCCAACATCAACACCTCCACCGGTGGCACGACTTTTCTGGAACTGGCTGGGGCGATCGTCGGCACGGGCAACCTCAATAAATACGGCGGTGCCACCACCGGCTACGGCACGCTGCGGATCTCCGGGACGGCCAACACCTACACCGGCGGGACCAATGTGCTGGTCGGGGCACTTCAGATTACCGGGACCACAGGCACGCCGCTGGGCGGCACGGGCAGCAATGCGTTGGTCAATGTCAATCCAGGCGCGGCTCTGCGTATTGCCGGCAACGGCAGCCTTGGTGGTGTTGCCCTCAATGGCTTGCTGCTCAACAGCAATATCAACAGCCTGCCGGCGCTCGTGCTCGACAGCGACTACAACCCTGGCACGGGCTTGAACGCGCAGATCAAACAGCAAGGTGGCTTTGGCGCTGCCCTCCAGCTCGCGGTTCCTACGTTCACCACGGCGCTTAATTTGTCAGATTTTGGCAATGGACGTCTTTTCCTCGGTGGTTACTTCAACAATACCGTCGTCGAATACATGGCTCCGACACTGGGCGTCGGCGCGGACAACACTTATCGCCTCGGCGGCAACAACGGCGGCACGCTGGCCCTCTCCGGCGCGGACAATGTGCTGACCGGCACCGCCCGCCTCATCGTCGGCTCCCAGTTGAGCAATCTTCAAGGCAGCGCCATCACGAACGGTGGCGGCACGCTTTCCATCCGCAACTCCAATGACTTCAGCGGCGGCACGACCATCAGCAAAGGTTCGGCCGTGTCGCTCGAAGTCGGTGCGCTGGGGCGGACCCCGCTCGGCACGGGCAGCGTTGAAGTGTATGGCACCATCCAGGTCGTCGCGCCGACCACCGGGATCTCGGGTGCGTCATCGTTCTACAACCCGACCACCGGCTTCAACAACAACCTGATCATCCTTCGTCCCGGCGGTCAGATCCGCATCTTCGACCAGCTTGGTCGCGAACCCAACGGCCAGGGCCGCTGGGCGGATGCCACAGGACAGGACCTGAACGGCGGCACCTTCCGTTTCGATGGTGTGGCCAATGCCCAGTCCTACGAACTCGTTGGCACCTTTGGAGTGAACAAGGGATCCACCGTTACGGTGGTTCGTCCGGCCGGCTCAGGCTCCACCACTTTGGAAACCGCAGGTCTGACCCGTGGCTCGAATGGAACTCTTGGTCTTGCGACCTCTGCTGTGGGCACCCTTGGGATTCCAAACTACGTGGCGACGACCGGCACCACCACCGCCAGCACGACTGTTACCGTCGCTTCGACGGCGGGAATGTTGGTTGGTCAGGCGATCTCTGGCGCCGGGATTCCTGCGAACGCCACGATTACGGCGATCACCAACGGCACCACCATCACCATCAGTGCTGCTGCAGTTGCAGGCAGCGGGGTGATCACCAGCGGGATTGCGCCAACCTCGTATGACCGGCTGCTCGTCACGTCTGGTGTCGCAGTCGCTGGGACAACGGCCAACGGAACGGGCGTCATCAACGGTGGCATTGCCCCGGTGTGGATCGTGGATCGGACCAGCAACTCCTACGTGGGATACAATCCAACGGCGGCCACGACAGGCTTCCAGACTCTGATGATCCCTGGTGCCGCCACTTTGGGTGCCGGCCAGCTGGGTTACAGCTCGGTCAGCACGGGTGGTGCGATCGGCGCGCTTGGTGCAGGCACCACCTTGGATGTGCGTGCGGCGGCCACCTTGTCGGCCAATTCGACTGTCTATGCTCTTCGCAGCGGCTTCAACATCACCCCGACAGCTGCCTTCAACACCATCACCTTTGACAGTGGTGCGGGCAACATCGGCGGCGGCCTGCTGCTGACGGGCGGCACCATCAACCCCGTCCAGACCGCTGGCACGACCAATGGACCCATCACCCTGCCGATGACCCTGGCCTTTGGAGCCAACGAAGCCGTCATCTATGTTGGTGTGGCCACCAGCGTGATCAATGCGCAGATCACCGGCAGCAACGGCCTGACCAAGTTCGGCCCGAACCAGCTGACGATTTCCTCCAGCAACGCAGGTCTGACTGGCACCATCACGCTGAACGAAGGCACCCTGCTGCTGCAGAACCCGGTTTCGAATTCCGGCGTGGCCATCGCCAGCACGACCAACGGACAGAACATCATCATCAACTCCGGCAGTCTGGTCATCGACAGCCTGCTCTCCAACGACGCCGGGCGTGACTCCAACCTCCCGAGCGGGGTCCGTCTCACCGGCAACCTTGGCAGCAACGTCTTCGTCAATGGTGATGCCAGCATCACCAGCAACAACCAGGGGTTCATGCAGCGGATCAACAACCTGACGATTGCCGATCTCGGGGCCAATTCACCGATCTACCTGAACTTCTCGCAGAACGGCATCACAGTCACCGGCACCACGACTTTGGGAGCCAACAGCAACTTCATCGGTTCCTCCTTTGGTGCAGCCAATCAGAGCATCCTTGAAGGCCTGGTGGTGGGCGGCGCGAATGGCAAGCTGGTCAAGTATGGCAACGGCGGCCTCTTCTTCGCCAACGGGGCCAACACCTTCGGCACAGACGGCCAGGTCGGGCTGGAAATCTGGGCCAGCACCCAGAACACCGCGACCAGCATTGTGGGTTCCACCTCGCTCACCGCAGGCACCGCGACCACGGGCGTCTTTGGTGTGGGTGACATTAACATCCTCGCTGGTGCGCAGCTCCGCCTTGCGGACATCGGCAACATCGCCTTCCAGAAAATCAATGCGGTCAGCGATGACTGGGCCTTTGGCGGCATCGCCTTTGGCAACAACAACAACGGCACCGCGCTGACCCAGGCCAACATCCTTGCTGTGCTGACCACCGGTCCTGCGGCCGACGGCAAAGTGCAGTTCAGCACCACGGGCTCCAGCCTCGGCGTCATTTCCCTCGACAACGGTGTGCAGTATGGAGCCCTCGACATGGGCGCGATGGAAACCGCTCTCAATCAGGGTGGGGCGGTGGAGCATCTCTGGCTCGGCACCTCGACCAGCGGCGCGATCAACCAATACTACTTTGCTCCGACGCTGGGTGCCTCCACGGACGGCGTCTATCGCTTCGGCGGTGGCGGCAACCAGGGAACCATGCAGATCGGTGTGAACGCGTTTGAAAACGTCCTCACGGGTTCCAACTCTGTCCAGATCGGGGCCATGGTGGCTGGCAACGCCTATGCCAACCAGCCCGTCATCAACGGCAACACCAACATCACGCTCAACACCCGGAACAACTACACCGGCGACACCTGGGCCAACCGCAGCTCGACGCTGAACATCGGCAACAACTTCGCCCTGGGCAGCGGCAAGCTGGTCATCAACAACACCACGGATGGTGGTTTCAACATTGGCCAGGGACAGACGGGTGCAGTGAGTGCTGGTGGCATCAGCCTTCTCAACAACGTGGATCTGGTGGCTGACTTCCGCTCGGCCGGCACGAACTTCGTGCTGCGCGGCAACGTCAACCTCACGCCGGCTGGCGTGGGCGGCACCCGCACGATTGAAAACACGGCGGAATTGAGCATCCTCGGCGTGATCAGCGGTGTGGACGGCAACCTGATCAAGAGCGGCACCAGCAACCTGGTGCTCAATGGCATGAACACCTACACTGGCACGACCACTCTGACGGGCACCTCTGTCAACGGCAACCAGGCCCAGGCGGGCATCCTCTATGTCGGCACAGACGTGCTGCCGAACGTCGCTGGCGCCCTCGGCAACACCGACTCGCCGCTGTTTATCACCAATGTCGCCGCGGGCTCCGTCGCTGCGACCACCTTCGCCGCCCTGGGCCTCTCCGGGCAGATCACATTTGGTCGCGACATCATCATCAGCAACCCGAATGCCGGGTCGAACATGTCGATCTTCAGCAACTCGCTCTACGGGTCGAAGATCACCGGGGGCATCGGCATCGTCTCCGGGAGCGCGGACCGCACCCTGACGCTCTTCGCCATCACCAGTGGCCGCCTTGAACTGCTGGGACCGATTTCCAGCAATGGCAACCTGCACAGCATCCTCATCGGCAGCACGGCGACCAGCGGACAACTGGGCAACGGCGTGGTCTTCATCGGAGCGGGGCCAAACGGCTACTCACAGAACACCTACACGGGCAACACGACTCTGAACAACGCCCGCGTGGTGGTCGGTGCCAATTCCTACTACTCGGGTGCGCCGAATGCGCTGACCATCATCAGCGGTCCCTTCGGTACCGGCACGCTCACTTTCGGCTCAGGCAATAACAACGGCGGCACCTTCATTGGCTCGAATGGCGCAGACCGGATCGTCCCGAACGCTCTCGGCACGCTCAGCACCGCCGCCACGCTCTCGATGACCTTTGAAGGCCGCGGCAACCTGACCTTCATCAACACGGCGTCGACGTGGAACCTCAATTCCGACGCGACGCTGCGCAACCGCAACTTCGTGGTGAACACCACGCAGGGGGCGATCCAATTTGATGCTGGTTTCACGGCAAGCGGCGCAGGGGGCAGCAACCTGCTCAAGCAAGGCCCCGGCATTTTGGTGATCACGGGCAACAATGCGGCCTACAACAAGACCACTGCGGACGCCAACTATGGCACTTCATGGTTCATTGATGCGGGCATGCTGCGGGTGACCGCCGACATCAACCTGGGTGATACCACGCCGATCGCTGTCGGTACCTCCACCGCTCACACTGTGGCCGGCCTGCCTACGGACGTGCGTCTGCGCGGCGGTGTGCTCTCCGTGGGCGGTTCCTTCACCACCTCCCATCAGCTGATCCAGACTGCGGCCAGTGCCATTGGCGTTTCAACTGGGTCCACTTTCGCTGTGCCATTGCCCATCACCGGTGTCTTCGGCCTGACGAAGCTCGGCGGCGGCACTCTGGTGCTCAATTCGACCGTGAATGCCAACAACAGCCTGACCATCGGCGGCATCGGCAGCAGCGGAACCGTGATGACTCAGATGACGAGCGGCACGCCGTTCGGCACAGGCGCGATCACCCTTACCGACGGCACCCTGCAGCTTCAGGGAACGGTGGGGACAGCCCCAGTGGGTGTCACCGCAAGCGCACAGGCGGCAGTCAGCTACATCCTCACGGTCAGCAACGCTGCGGGCATCGTCCCTGGCATGACCATCGCTGATTCCACTAATCCCGCCAATATCACGGCGGGAACGCTGGTCACAGCGGTCAATGGCAACGTCCTCACCCTGAGTGCTCCGACGGCGGGGATTGTGGCGGCGTCTGATGCGCTGACGTTCGGTGTCGTCAACCAGGCCCTCACGGTGACCTCGATGACCTACAACGCAGGCCGCGTCCAGTTGACCAAGGGAACCGGTGTGAGCTCCGCGCTGACCGCGACCGCGCTGACCCGCGGAACCAACGGCATGCTGACGATCATTGCGTCCGACCTGTCCGCAGATCTCGGTGTGAATGAGTTCTTCAAGGTCACGAATTCTGCACCGGCCAATACTGCGAGCGGGGGTGGATTCATCCTCGCCACACCATCTGTCGTTGGTCGCTCTTCAACGGGTGCGGATACCAACTCGCTAAACTTCCTGCGCTACGATGCCACCAACGGCTTCCTCCTGAACAATGCCACCACGGTGGGTGTGTTGAGTGCCTCGGCCGCGACCTCGCTGGCCGACATCACCAGCGACCAAATCGTGGACAACAGCACCATCGATGTGCTGGATCTGCGTACGAACAGCAACATCACCGCTGGTGGTGCCTCCTCGCTGCTCCGCATCGCGGGTGCGGGCCTGATCATGAACGGCGGCGCAGTGACGTCCGCGGGCCAGACTATCAGCAGCAACCTGCGATTCGGCACGGGTGCGACGCCGACGGAAGCTCTCGTATTTATCAGCGGTGGTCAGACCAGCGCCTCCATCATCTCCGGCAACTTTGAAGCCACCGACTTCACCAAGGCCGGCGCGGGCACCCTGCTGCTCTCTGGCACCGGCAACATCATGGCTCCGCAGACCACCGGCCTGCGCAACCTGACTGTGCAGGAAGGCACCTTGCAGTTTGCCAGCGCCAGCGCAGTGCCTTCCAGCGGTCTGGTCAACCTTGTCATTAACAGCAGCGCCAATGGCCTTGACCTCAACGGTCAGAACGCCACCATCGGCGGTCTGTCCGGCGTCGGCCGGGTGACGAACACGGGCTCATCCGCCACACTGACGGTGAACACCGGCGTCGGTCAGAGCACCACCTATGTTGGAACGATTGATGGCAACGTCGGCCTCACCAAGACAGGGAATGGCACGCTGACCCTCAGTCAGTCCCCCATCGCGGATGGCGCTCCGCTGGCCAACACCTACACTGGCGGTACGATCATCAATGCGGGGCGTGTCACCAGCGCGAACGTCGTCGCCCCGGTCAGCACCGGTACACTTGCCGTGCGCAACACCCTTGCGCTCGGGACCGGTCCGATCACCCTCAAGGGGGGGATTCTTGACCTCGCTGCCACATCAGCGGCTGGCTACGCGGCGGGCGAAGTCACGGACAACATCTCCACCATCCAGTTTGGCTCGGGCAGCGGCTACAACATCATCGTTGACCAGTTCAACAGCTTCGGCAACGGCTCGACCTACGCCAATACGACTTCCACGCTTTCGGTGGGTGTCGCTCCCGTGGCTTGGTCGTTGATCAACAACGTGACGCTGAACGCTGCGGCCCTGAGCTGGACTGGCAATTCCACGAACGTCCAGATCAACGGCGTCCTCGCCGTCAATGCGGCCGGTGAAACCACCCTCAACACTGCGGCCAATGGCGTGATCAGCGGCCAGATCGCGGCTGCGGGCAAGACTCTGGTGAAAATCGGCGGTCAGACCCTTTTCCTGACCAATGGAGACAGCGGTGCCGCTGCTAATGCGGTGGGCGCTTGGAAATTCATGGCTGGCACGACGGAAGTCCGCCTCTCCAACGGGGCCTCCGACCCGCTCGGGGCCATTGCTCCGATCACCCTGAACGGAGCGACGCTTGTCATCAGCCATGAGGGTGACAATACCGCGAACATGCAGGTGCTGAGCACCTTTGCGAACAACAACCTGACCATCGGTTCGACCGCCACGCTCGGCGGCGGCAGCTACATCGGCAGCGGCGGGACGGCTCTGAATCTGACCCGGGCATCTTCCGCTTCGAACAAGACTGTTCAGTTCGGCACCCTGGCCTTCGGCGGTCCTCTGGGCTCTCCTCTCCTGACCCTCAACAACGTTGCGGACAACCAGCAGCTCTCGTACAGCTTCACCGGCCTGAGCTTTATCAAGGATGCCCAGATCACCAACAACAGCCGCACGGGCGGCAACGGCAACGTCACCATCAATGGACCGGTGAGCGGCAACGGCACCCTTTTGAAGGGCGGCGGTGGTAGTCTGTTCATCAACAGCGACAATAGCGCCATCTTCAAGGGCGGCTACGTGAGCAATGGCGGCGTCACTTTCTTCGGCACCTTCGAAGGCAATGTGACCACGCTGAGCGACACCCCTGGCATCGCAGGACTCGTGGCCACTTCGAACCTGGGCACCGGCAACACCCTCATCCAGCCGGGCTCCGCCATTCAATACAACAGCACCAGCAACATCGCTGCGGGTGCGGGCAGCATTGACCTGCGCAGCAATGCCATGGGCAACTACGGCATCCTCCGCATGGCGGCCAATGCCCCGCTCTCCGACTTCAAACTCCTCATCGGCAACCTTGGTGGCCCGCAGAACACCTCCTACTTTGGCCTGGCCGGCGGCAACGGATTCAATGGTGGCGGCAAGAACGCTGGATCGGCCATCATCGCGCTGAACACGGTCTATACGCAGACGATCAATCTCGCGACGATCGGCGACGGCACCGCCTTCCTCGGCAGCACTCAGAACGGTGTGGGCCTGAACGGCAGCTACAACGCCGCCACCCTCGGTGCCGGCGCCGGCAACGCCTACCGCCTCGGTGCGGGTGGCAGCATTCTCTATGTTTCCAGTGACATGGCCAACAGCAACGTGCTCACCGGAGCGGGTGCGGCTCTCATCGTCGGCCAGCCCCACAGCGCTGTGAACGGTGACAATATCACCGGAGGCAACGGTCGTGGCACTGCGGTCCTCATGACCGCGAACAACTACACCGGCAGCACGTTGGTGAACCGCGCCAGCACGCTGGAATTCCGCGGCAGCCTGACGACGAGCAGTTTTGACACTTGGGGCACCCTGACGGCCGGCGGCCTGGGCGGCACCTTCCTCAATGCAGCTGGCACGGCCATGCTGGCCCCGGTCACTCTTCGCAGCACCTCGGAAGTGCGCTTCGACTACTCCACCGGCCTGCTCGCCACCACCAAGCTCGAAGGTTACGGCGGCCAGGGCCGCTGGCTCGACACTCAGGGCGTCGACCTCAACAACTCCACCATCCGCCTCATCGGCAACCGCGACATCGAAGTCACGGAAACTGTCGGTGACATCACCGTGGGCAAGTTTGGTCAGCTCGCTGTCCAGCGTGACCTTGTCGACCGCACCGTGAACCTGGTCGTCGGCGGCGGCGCCGGAGTGGACATCACCCGTGCGACGCAGACGAACAACGGCCTCGCGATCGCTGGCAACGTTGGCACGCTCCAGATCAACACGGTCTCAGGTGGCGTTCTCGGCAGCGATGAGCGCGTGAAGCTCTTCAGCGGCATCGGGGCCAATGGCCTCGTGGCTCTCGGCGGTATCACCAATGGCATGGTGGCTCCTTGGATCGTCAACGCCACGGATGCGCAATTCCTCACCTACACGGCGGATAATGGTTTCGTGAACGCAGGCTTCGACCGCACTTCGGCAGGTGGCAATATTGCCGCCGCCGGCCAGCTCATCGGTGCCAATGACCGCTTCCTCCTCAACACGGCGGTTCTGACCTTCAACGCAGCGGGCCTTGGCATTGGCCTGGATGTCTATGCGGGCCGCTTTGACACGGGCATCACCTTCGGCAACAACATCACTGCAGCCGCCACGGACCGCATCCGCCTCCAGAGCGGTGGCTTTATCAACCCCAATGCGGCAGTCCAGATCTTCACCGGCATTGAAGTCGGGGTCGCGGGCAGCGGCCTGAAGGAGTTCAACATTTACAACCAGAACACCGTCACGATCGGCACGATCACGACGCAGACGGCATCCTCCACGCTGCCTGGTTTGTCGCCAACGCTCACGGGTCAGATCACGAACGCCAGCAACGTTGTCAAGCAGGGGAGCGGCACCTTGATCATCGATTCCCCTCAGGCCAGCTTCAGCGGCAACTGGATCGTGAATCAGGGCAGCATTGCCTTCCGGTCTGCGACGGTGCAGCCCAACCTCGGCGGCACGGCCACCCTCTCCCAGATGAACGCCGGGACCAACGGCCTCGTCGTCATCAACAGCTTTGGCGGCAATCTCCAGCTCCGTGCTGATACTGCCAACACGGTGTTCAACCTCGGTCTGGTGATCGGTGAAGGCAATCCTTACGCCGTGATCAACAACGACCGCGCCGCAGGTGCTGCAAATGCGCTGAGCATCCTGACCGGTGGTATCCGCTTCGGTGGCTCTCCTGGTGAGCAAGGCCAGACCTTGCTGTTCAACAACGCCGCCAACAACGTCAACCTTCAGGTGAACGGACCGCTCGCATTGAGCGCCGCCACCATGGAAGGCGCACCGGCTTATAACTACCTCTTCACCAATCAGCCGACCCTCACCGTCTATGGTCAGGTCACCGGTGGTGCGACTTTGGTCCACACCGGCGGCGGCACCCTCGAACTCGGCAACGGCTTCACCGCATTCAACAACGGCATCAACACCTTCAGTGGTGGCCTGCAGAACGTGCAGGGTTCGATCACGGTGCGCGGCACCACCACGGGCACGCCGGCCAACTTCGCCACGCTCTTCAGCGGCATCAACAATGGCGGTATCGGTGCAGGTGATGTGACCCTGTATTCTGGCATTCTTAATCTGCGGATCGACGGAGCGAACACCACCACCCGTGAGCGCTACGTCATTGGCAACAACGCCGCCGGCAACAACCTGATCATCAACGGCAGCAGCACGATCGATGTGAACAGAAACATCGCCACCACTGCGGCGAACAAACTCCTTGCCTTCAAGGATCTCACCATCGGCAGCTCCACGCTGACGGTGACTGGCGCCAACACTTACGGCTTGGAAATCAACGGCCTTACCAATCTGACCGGGACGCCGACGCTCAATGCCAGCAGCGCACCGCTTCTTCTGAACGGTGTCATCAATGACGGTGCAGGTTCAGCTCCAGGCAGCATTGGCCAGGCCATCATCAAGGGCGGTGGCAGCGACCTCTGGCTCAACAGCGCCGCGAGCACCTTCGGTGGTCTCTACGCCGGCACGGTGGGGGCCAACGGCCTCGGCATTGTGGTCAACGGCGGCCTGCTGCGCTTTGGTGACGTCAACAGCGAGAACGGCACGTTCCTGAACCTGAGCACCATGCTCCGCGGCAGCACGATCCGGATCAATCCGACCGGCAACATGTATCTGACCAACCTTGCCAACATCAATTTTGGCACGGGTCAGCTGCAAGTGCTGGGATCCGGAGTGCAACTGGCTCTCCTGCGTTTTGCGAGCTCCGCCTTGAGTCAATCCTACCTCCAGAACGCCATCAGTGCTGATTCTGAGGGCGTGATCGGGCTGGACGCGACCAACGCCAACAACTTCAATCTTGCCACCATCGGCAACGGCAAATTCTACTTCGGGGCGACGGGTGCTGCCCGTACCTACAACGGAACCGCACTCGGTGTTGGAGCCGGAAACATCTACCGCATTGGCGGCAATGGCCAGACCCTGACACTCGACTCCACTGCCGCAGGGTTGATGGGCGTGCTCGTGGATGCTGGCGGCACGAGACTCCTCGTCGGCGGGCAGGCGGCCAATGTGAACGGCGGCATCGACAGCCAGGATCTCTTCACTTACACCGGTGGCACGATCATCAGCCGGAGCTCCTCCATGGTCATCCGGCAGACCTCCACGGCGACTGCAGGACCTCTGGGTGTGGGCGGCGCGGTGGACATCTTTGGCACCCTGCAGGTTTACGGCAACGCAACCCTGCGCAACGCGAACGGAACGGCCAACGCCTACGCCGTCAATCTCCACCCCGGTTCCGTGCTCTGGCTCGACAACGATGCCACCGACCTGACGAATCGCTGGGATGACAACACGGCCATCAACCTCAATGGCGGACAGCTTTACCTCCAATCTCGCAATGACGCTACCGTCACCAGCACGGAAACGGTGGGAGCGGTCAATTACTCCAGGGGATCCTCGCTCCGCGTTAACCGTCGCATCACCAATGGCGCGGTACAGTTGACGGCTGCCAGCCTCAACCGTGAGGGCGTCGGCAGCACCCTGTCCATCGTCACCAACGGTGCCTTCCTCGGTCTCAATGCGGGAGTTGATGAAGTCGAGCGCATCAAGGTCACCGCCTGGGACACCACGCTGCCCACGCTTTCTGGCAACTTGAACCGCAACGCCACCCCTGGTTTTGCCAATAACGGCATTCTCCCGGCCTACTACATTGATGCCACCAGCAACACCTTCCTCAGCTACAACAGCACCAGTGGCTTCCAGTCCGTGCTTAGCACGCTGACTCCGGCCACTAACCAGGTGGCCTACAGCAACATCTTCGCAGGCGGTGTCTTCAGCACCAACACCAATGCCAGCAGCGTGGTGGACATCACCACCGGTGTCGTGACGCTGACGCAAGATCAAACGGTCTATGCCTTGCGCACCGCTTTCGGGATCAACAGCGGTGTGGGTCAATACAACACCATTACCTTCGCCGACGGCGCTACGGATGCAGACCGTGGCGGCCTCATCAGCACGGGCACGACCACCATCGCCACCAACCTGAGGTTCGGAACCACCGGAACCAAGGAAGGCATCATCTTCAATCCTGGCACGACCACACTCACCGGCGACATCTACGCGGGCAGCATCGTCAAATTCGGTGCTGGTGCGCTTGTGATTGGAAAGGATCAGACCGCAGCCGCCAACGGCACGGGCTTCTCCGGCAACTGGACGGTCAACGGCGGTGCACTGACTCTGAACACCTTCGGCGCATCGGGTGACGGCGGCACGATCACGCTCAACTCCAGCAGCACGACCACGGCCTCCGGGACCACGCTGAACCTGCTGGCGCAGCCCGGCAACTCGCTCAACGGACAATACACGATGGGCCGCATCATCGCCGTGGACAACACGATCATCGTGTCGACGCCGAACCTGACTGACAGTGTCGTGAGCATTAGTGACCTTGAGTCCTTCTCGACAGACACGACAGGTCTCTCACCGGCCCGCCTCCGTGTGCAAACCGGCAACACCCGCTCCGTGTTGAATGCAGGAACGCTTTTCCTCACCGGGGCTGGTGGCTCAATCCTCGACATCAACGCGGGTGCTGTGAACAACCAGATCACCTCTGGTGCCACGGGTTCCGGCCTGAACGTCATGGGCCTCAACGGCAGCCGTGACCTGATCAAGTGGGGCAACGGTTACCTCTGGGTCGGCGGCAACAACAGCGCAAGCTTCACGGGCAATGTGAGCATCGAGGAAGGTGCCATCGGCGTGACCAACGCCAACGCCTTCGCCAACGCCTCCACGAGCATCACGGTCAAGCGCTACGGTGTGCTGGACATCCTGACCACCGGCTTCACCAAGGCTACCGCCGCCGTAGCCACCGTCGGCTCGATCAACTACGAGGCCGGCTCCATCGAACGCTGGAGCGTGGACAATGCCCGCAGCGGCACCATCAACCTCGGCGCCGGCTCGCTCCAAGTGAACGCCGACCAGAACACCACGGTGGCCACCATTCTGATCAACGGTGGTGCCATTGAAGGCTTCCTCCGCACGGATGACGTGTCCAGCGTCAACTCTGGCACGGTCTTCCGCACTTTGGGAGCCGGTGTGAGCATCAGCCTGCTGGGCAACTCCTTCGTAGGCCAGAACGCCTTCACCGATGGCCCGAACGGCACCGACAATGGACGCACGACCACCCTGACCACTGGCGTCGGCTCGGATAGCAACAACAGCAGCGAGCTGACCGATACGGCCCGTGGCGCGATCCTTGAAATCAAGGGCAACATCAGTGGTGCAGGCGGCCTCACCAAGCAGAGCGTTGACACCGTCATCCTCTCGGGCACGAACACCTACAATGGTGGCACCAACATCGCCAACGGCACCCTCAGGCTCGCCTCGGCCGCCGCCCTGCCCACCGGCACCAACGTCACCACCTCCAGCCGCGGTGTCCTTGATCTTGGCGGGTTCAACGCCTCCATCGGCAATCTCAGCTCCTCGGTGATCACGGGTGCGGCCTTCAGCAGTTCCAGCGGTTTCATCACCAACAGTGCCACGGTCATGAAGACCCTCACCGTCACTCCAACGACGGACAGTTCCTACAGCGGTGTCGTCCAGAACAACATCAACGTCGTCAAGAGTGGAGCCAAGAAGCTCGTCTTCACCAACATGAACACCTACACGGGTGATACTACGGTGAGCGGCGGCATTCTGGAAATCAGTCATGTCACCTCCGGTGCCATCGACGGCATTTCCGGCACCTCTTCGCTGACAGTTGCCAGCGGAGCCACCTTCAACCTGCTGACCGGCACCACGGGCGGTGTGCTGACACTGGCGCCTTATACCGGCACCATCCTCAATCTCGCAGGCGGCAGCCGCCTGGGTGTTGAAGTGGGAACCATCGGCAGCAGCATTCTGCTGAACGCCGGAGCGATGGCGTATGTGACCGGCAATGTCACCGTGGACGCCTACTTCCTCAGCGGGCAGACGCCGGGGGCCACCTCCACGATCCTCGCTGCTGCTTCCGGCGGCCTTGTGAACGGCACCAGCAGTTCAGGAACTAGTTCAGGAACTTATACCGTGGGCAACCTTTACAACGTCACCAATTTCAAGGTCACCAGCATCACTGCCACGGACACGCTGGTGTATTTCAACACTGCACCGACGACAGCGCTCACGGCGGCCTACTGGACGGGTGGCTACAGCGGTGCGGCCAATGTCTGGGCGGTTTCCAATGGCTCCACGGCCAGCAACTGGGCCACAGATCTGGCTGGCACCGCCACGGGACTCGTTCCTAGCGTCGGCACGGATGTGTTCCTCTCCGCCACTGTTAACTCGAACCAGAGCAACATGGTTCTGGGCGCCAACATGAGCATCAAGAGCCTCACGGTGAACGCACAAAGCACCGGCAGTGCGGTGGTGCTGAACAGCGACGGTGGTTACACACTGACCATTGCCAACGGCATCACCACGGACGCAGGATCCAGCGCCGCGACGATCAACAGCAACGTGGCCTTCAGCGCCGCTACCGCCACCATCACGGTTAACTCGTCCAACGCGCTTGCCCTCAATGGTGGTGTGAGCGGCACGGCCATCACGAAGGCAGGTGCCGGCACCTTGGTTCTCGGCGGAATCAACACCTACACCGGTCTGACCACTGTCAGCGCTGGTGTGCTGAGTGCCGCCAACAATCTGGCGCTGGGTACAACGGCTGGAGCCACGACTGTCTCCAGCGGGGCATCTCTGGAACTTCAGGGCGGCATCAACATCATCGGTGAAGCGCTGACCATCAATGGATCCGGTGCCTCTAACAGCGGTGCCCTCCGCAACCTTAGCGGTGACAACATCTACAACGGCACCGTCGCCCTCGGCAGCGCCTCGACCATCCAGTCGGACGCAGGAACCCTGAGCATCAATGGCGGCATCAGTGGTGCTTTCGGCCTGACAGTATCAGGTGCCGGAAATACGGTGATCAACGGGATCATTGGCACGGCTGCCGGCACTCTGACCAAGAACGACTCGGGCACACTGACCCTCACCAACGCCAACACCTACACTGGTGCCACCAGCATCAACGGCGGCACGGTGATCGTCTCCAATGCCACAGGTCTTGGAACCGTGGCGGGTGGCGTCACGGTCGCCAGCGGGGCTACGCTCAACATCAATGGTGTGACGGTGGCTGAAACACCGGTGAATTTGAACGGCACCGGGGTCGGTGGAAATGGCGCCCTCACCGGCACCGGAGTGTCTGCCGTAACGGGTGGATCGGTCGTCCTGCAAAGCAACAGCTCCATTGGAGCCACCAACGCCACGGACGTTCTGACAATCAGCAACGTGATCTCTGGCGCTGGCATGAACCTGACCAAGGTCGGTGCCGGCACGGTGGTCCTCGCTGCCGCCACGGCTAACACCTACACTGGCACAACAACGGTTACGGGAGGCACCTTGCAGCTCGGCAACGGCGGCACGACCGGCTCACTGGACATTAACAGCACGGTCAGTGTGGGCACAGGTGCGGTCTTTGCAGTCAATCGCAGCAATGCCGTCGCACAGGGCACTGATTTCAGCGCCAGCACCATCACGGGTGCGGGTGGATTCGCCCAGACCGGCACGGGTGTCACCACATTGTCCACGACTGGCAACAGCTACTCCGGCGGCACTGCGGTCTCCAACGGTGAGCTGCGTGTCACAGGCAGTCTGACGGGAGCCGGGTCGGTGATCGTGGGTGAAAGCGGTGGTGCGCTCACCAACGCGGCGGTTCTTGCCGGTGCTGGCGACGGCACGAACACCGGCGTCATCGCTGGTGCGGTGACGGTGGGTGGAGTGAACAGCGTCGGCATCCTCACCCCCGGTGCCACCTCTGCGAATGCAGACAAGGGTACTCTGACGATCACTGCAAATAACACAGCGCTGACAGTGGCGACCGGTTCGCAGATCCAGCTGGGCATCACCACTCCGACCACCGCGGCGGTGACAAACTACAGCTACACCTTCAACATCGGTGCCACTACCTATACCAACGCCAAGGACTACTTTGACGCTTTGGGATCAGGTGCAGACATCTACACCAAGGGGGCGCCGACATCCGCTACGAATCATGACTTCATCAATCTCAGCGGCACTAACAGCACTCTGAGTGTTGGCAACCGTTCAGGCGCCGCCTGGGGTCAGGGCTCCATCGTGGTGAACTCGGTCGGCAGTGTTTCAGCGCAGCAAGGCCAGGTCTTCAACCTTATTGACTGGAGCGGTGCCAATCTGAGCGGTGGCTTCAGTGTCGGGGCTTTCAACACCTACGATGCAAGCACCAGTGTCATTGCCGGCGATCTCGATCTTGCAGCGCTTGGTGCAGGGCTGGCATGGGATGTCAGCGCCTTCAGCACCTACGGCGTCATCGTTGTGGTGCCTGAGCCTTCCCGGATGCTGTTCCTGATGTTTGGTCTCCTGGGCCTCTTCTACAACCGCCGCCGCCGTTACAGCCGCCTGTAAGCGGGTCTGATTCATCAAAAAGCCCGGTCGGCCTCAGTGGCGCGATCGGGCTTTTTGCTGCCTGCTGGTCAACCGGACAGGTTGCAGCCAAGATTAGGGATTAGGGATGGCAGAGGAAATCAGCCGGGCAAGAGCCTGGAGGCGATATTGCGGGCGGTTTGAATCAGCTTTGTCTTCTCCTCCGAAGTGAAGTCATACGGCACCAGCTTGCCGATGCCCAAGGTGCCACAGAGGCGTTCGCCATCCAGCACAGGGACGGCCAGGGTGCCCTGCACCTGCGTTTGTTTCGCGCCGGGTTTGGCCACGCCGGAGGTGTCGGTTTGCAGATTGCACATTTCCACGGGCTCCTTGCGCTCTGCGGCCACGCCGGCAATGCCTTTGCCCACGGGGATGGACTGGATGATGGGCATCAGCGCTTCCGGGATGCCCTGATGGGCCACCAGCTTGAGATGGCGGTCTGCCGGGTCCAGACGGTGCAACGTACCCGTGGTACAGCCGAAATCCGCGATGGTTTGGGTGAGGAATTCAGCCCAGTAGGGGTCGGTGGAAGAAAACATGACGCAGGGAAGGGGTGTGAAGTCGGGATTTGTCGTTGTCGCGGCGAAACGGGGCGTTATTCTGCCGTTATCTTCGTTTCTGTCATGAAAACCTGCTCTGCTTTTTTTGTCCTTCTTTGGGTGACCTCTGCTATCGCGCAGCCCGCTGCCCCGGCGGGCACCCCCATTGTGGCCAAAAGCACCTACCACCCCGACAACTCGCACTCGGAGACCATCGTTGATAAAACCACGAACGAGCTCATCGAGTCCACCTACAACGCCGGCGGGGCGCTGGTGTCGAAGAAGCACTACCTGCTCAATGAACGCGGGCTGCCCACCCAGGGGCACATCTACGACGGACGTGGCAACCTTGTGGCCCGCTCCCAGGTCTATTTTGATGCGTATGGACGCGCGACGGAGATGCGCTCCTTCAATCTCAACGGCCAGTGCTATCAGCAGGTGATCTATGAGTACGATGCCCAGGGCGTCGCAAAGAAACCGAAAGTCATCAATGTGAATCCCAGTGCCGCCCCCTCGATCAAGCCCGGCGTCATCGATTTCACCAACAATGCGGCTCCTGGAATGGTGCCACCCCAGCAGGGCGTGCCTGCCCAGGCCCCAGCCCCGACCCAGGCCCCGGCGGAACCGAAGAAAAAATCCTTCTTTGGGCGGTTGTTCGGCAAATAGGAAAATACAAACACGGCATTGATGGAAGCCCCCGCACCCGGCCAGCGCTGGATCAGTCAAAGCGAGCCCGAACTGGGACTCGGAATCGTCAGCAGCATTGAAGGCAATTTTATTGACCTGCGCTTTCCTGCCGCAGGTGAAAAGCGCCGCTACGCCCGCAACGGGGCCCCCTTGCGCCGTGCCAGTTTCAAGGCTGGGGACAAAATCACCCTGCGCGATGGGACGGAACTGCAGATCGACTCTGTCGCCTCGATAGACGGGGCTTTGCTCTACCATTGTGGTACACGCAGCATCCCTGAGTCCGACCTTGCCGACACTCTCAGCCTGGGTGGGCCGCAGGAGCGCCTGCTGGCGGCGAGCGTCGACGATCTGCAGGCCTTTGCCCTGCGCGCCGAGGCGGTGGAATGGCGCTGCCGCATGCAGGCCTCGCCGGTGCGTGGTTTCATCGGGGGGCGAGTCGATCCGATCCCGCATCAGATGTCCATCGCTGCAGAAGTCACGGGTCGCCTGCTGCCGCGCGTGCTGCTGGCGGATGAAGTGGGGCTGGGCAAGACGATCGAAGCGGGGCTGATCCTCCATCGCCTGAACCTTACGGGACGTGCTTCACGCATTCTGGTGCTGGTTCCTGATGCGCTGCCGCACCAGTGGTTCGTGGAGCTTCTGCGCCGGTTTAATCTGATGTTCAGCCTCTTTGATGAAGAGCGCTGCGCGGCCATCGAAGCGGGAGATCCTGAGGGCAATCCTTTCCTGGACAGCCAGCTGGTGCTCTGCCCGCTCTCGCTCCTGAGCGGCTCGCCCAAGCGTGCGCAGCAGGCTGCGGACGCGGCCTGGGATCTGCTGATTGTGGATGAAGCTCACCATCTTGAGTGGGCTGTCGGAGCACCCGGTATCGCTTATCAGGTGGTCGAGGCCATCGCGCAGAGGGTGCCTGGCGTGCTGCTGCTGACCGCCACGCCGCAGCAGCTTGGTGCTAAAGGTCACTTTGCCCGGCTGCGTCTGCTGGACCCGGATCGCTATGGCGATCTGGATGCCTTCCTGGCGGAGTCCACCCGCTATGAGCAGGTGGCGCAGGTGGTGGATCGCATCCTGCAAGGCGGGCTCATGAGCGCGGCGGATCGTGAACTCTTTGGCAGCCATTCGCCGCGGGTGCAGCAGCATGCCGCTGAGCTTGTCGGAGGCGATGAAACCGCGCGTCAGCGCCTTGTGGCGGACCTTCTGGATGAATTTGGAACTGGTCGCGTGATGTTTCGGAACACCCGCGCCGTGATTCAGGGGTTCCCGCCGAGGAAGTGCCATCTGCGGGAGCTTGTGCTTGAGGCTGGGGCGACGCCTGAAGAGGTGCTTGCCCGCTGGCTTGCCGCGACCCTGCGCGAGCTTGGTGAAGCCAAGGTTTTGCTCATCTGCCGCACGCGCAAGCTTGCTGAAGACACTCATGAGCGCCTGCTGCGCGAGATCAATGTGCATGCCGTGCTGTTTCACGAAGGGCTCACTTTGATGCAGCGGGACAGGCACGCTGCGGCGTTCGCCGATCCCGAGGGCGCGCGAATTTTGATCTGCTCCGAGATCGGCAGTGAAGGCCGCAATTTCCAGTTCGCGCAGCATCTTGTTTTGTACGATTTGCCGCGAGATCCGGAACTGCTGGAGCAACGCATCGGACGCCTGGACCGCATTGGTCAGAAAGGGACGATCAACATTCATGTGCCGTTCATCGCAGGCAGTGAAGGGGAGGTGCTGGCGCGCTGGTATCATGACGGCCTCGACGCCTTTGAGCACAGCCTGCAGGGGGCCACGCAGCTGCTGCACAGCTTTGCGGCGGAGATCGAAGAACTCTGCAGCGGCTTCAATGCCAAAAAACTCGCCGACTGCATCCGGCGCACGAAGGCGCTGAGTCTTGAAGTGCGCCAGAAGCTCGAGCGGGGTCACAACCGGCTGCTGGAACTGAACTCGTGCAAGCCGCGCCTTGCTGCACGCATGATCGAGCGCATTCGAGATGTGGATGCGGGGCTGGATTTTGAGCGCTTTTTCATCCGGCTGCTCGATCACTTCGGAATGCACATCGAGGAGATGACGCACCGGACGTGGTACATTCGTCCGGACAATCTGATCACGGACGCGCTGCCTTCATTGCCGGAGGAAGGGCTTACTTTTTCCTTTGATCGTGAACGTGCGCTCTCGCGTGACCACGAGGCGTTTCTGACCTGGGATCATCCGCTGGTTTGTGCGGGCCTGGATGTGTTGCTCGGTTCTCCTGCCGGCAACGCTGGGTTTGCGTTTTGGAAGGCGTCAGGTGGCGAGGGACTGGTGCTGCAAACGTGCTTCATTGCGGAGTGCATCGCGCCGCCAGCCTTGCATGCCACGCGCTTCATGCCTGCCATGCCTTTGCGGGTCGCGGTGGATCATCTGGGCAAGGATTTGAGCGCGGATCCTGCCTTTACACGAGCCAAGCTCACGCCGGGTGATCCGACACGCACGGTGGAGAACGAAACGGTACGCCATAAGCTGCTGCCCACCATGCTGGGCAAGGCGCAGCAGCTTGCCGAGGCGCAGCTCAAGACGCTGCAGCAGCGAGCGGTGGCGGCCATGCGCAAGCAGATGGATGAGGAGATCGCGCGACTGGAAGATTTGCAGGCGCGCAACCCGCATGTGCGGCCCGAGGAGATCGCAGCCTTGCGGGATCAGCGGGATGCGCTGGCGGCGGCTATTGGGGCGACCACGGTGAGGCTGGATGCGGTGAGGCTGGTGCTGCGGTTGAAGTGAAGAAGGGGCTCGGTCAGGGGGCGGGGTGCTGAATGATCGCGGGGTAAACGTGCGGCGGAGTTTTTTGCAGACGCTGCTGGTGGGCTTGGGATGCAGCGGAATCGTGGGTTTGCTTCCCGATCGTGGTTGCCATACCCAGGGTCGCCTCGCTGAGGCTCGGCTGACCCTGGGCTCAATTACGCAGCACCTTTGGTGCTGGTGTGGAAGCGGGGCTGAGTGGTGAAAAAGACACCTCTTTCACTGGGAAACGCAGGCGAATGACACCACGAAACACACGAAAAGGACGCCTTATAGCGATTTCCAAAACTGATTTCCGGATAGCGGAGCAAAAAGTGCTGTACAAAACGTGCGGCAGTGCTTTGAGGATGGTTGTTGAGAGCGCAAGAACTCAGACCTGATGTGGACAACGCCACGCTGGAGCAACTCCAGGCGGCGATGGAGGCCGCGCCCAACAAGCGCAGCTATATCAGGCTGGCCGCCATGCGCTGCCTGCTGCGAGGCATGGACCGTGTGGATGTCTGCGAAACCTTCTGCCGCAGCGAGCGCATGGTTCGGCTCTGGATCATCAAATACAACCATGGAGGCATCGACGCGCTCATCAGCAAACCCACGGGAGGCAGAAGACGCAAGATCGCCCTGCAACGGCTCGAAGAGGTGCTGGTGCCCGTGCTCAAAGACCCCGCCCAGGCGGCCATGGAGCACTGGACCGGCGTGAAGGTCCACGGCTGGCTGCTCGGGCGGCTCCAGGCCGAGCTGAGCTACAGCACCGTGGTGCGCTATCTCCATGACCTGGACTTTCACCTGCGCGTGCCGCGTCCCTGGCCGCTGCCCCTGCTGGATGAACCCGAGCGTGAGGCGCAGCGCCAGAGCTTCCGCACGCAGATCGCCACACTGGCCGCAGACCCACAGGTCGAGCTTTGGTTCGGTGACGAGTGCGGCGTGGATGGCGATCCCCGGCCAAGACGCCGGTGGGTGCAGCCGGGCAGCAAGCCCAAGGTGCCGCATCTCGGCAAGCATATCCGCCGCAGCGTCGTAGGGGCCGTCTGTCCGCAGAGCGGCGAGTTCTTCAGCCTCATGTTTGATGGCGTCGATGGCGCTGTCTTCCAGTGCTGGCTTGACGAACTGGCGCGCAGCGTGCCAGCGAAACCGGATCTGCGCCGGGTGCTGGTGCTCGACAACTCCTCCTGGCACAAGGTCAAAACGCTCAACTGGCACCACTTCGAAGCGCTGTTCCTGCCGCCTTACAGCCCGGACTTCAACCCTATTGAGCGGCTGTGGCTGCGCCTGAAGGCCGACTTCTTTGCCGACTGGATCGCACGCAGCGGCGCGGAGCTCGAAGACCGTCTCTGCCACGCTCTCAACCACTTCATGTCATCGGCCTCTCAGACCGCCTCCATCTGCTCGATCCGGAAATGAGTTTTGCGATTTGCTATAAATGAGCGCCATTGGTGTCAGGCAAACCAATCGGAAATGAGTTTTGCGATTTGCTCTCATTGAATGCCAAACAAAAGGGGGATCATTGCTGATCCCCCTTTGATGAGTGTTGAATTGAAGGGATCAGCATGATCCCTGTGCTGGTCAGGCTGGCACGCCGGTCAAACCTGGGGCCATGCCGCCGTCATCCTCGTCTTCACGCTTTACTGGGCGTGCGTCCGGGGATTTGGGAAGGGGGGGCGGGGGTGGCGGCTTGCTCTTGTTTTCCGGGGGATTGAGGAGGCGGCCGTGAGCCATGATTTCCTTGATGTGAGTGCCGTCGAGGGTTTCGTACTCGAGCAAGGCGTGGGCGAGGACGTCGAGCTTGTCCTTGTGCTGGAGGAGGACTTCTTTGGCTTTGGCGTAGGCTTCGTCGATGAGGCGTTTCACTTCCTCGTCGATCTTCTGGGCGGTGTCCTCGCTGTAATTGCTGCTGCCGCGACCCATGAAGGCGTTGCTTTCGTTTTCGCCGTACTCGATCATGCCGAGCTTGGTGCTCATGCCCCAGGAGCAGATCATGCTGCGGGCAATGCGTGAGGCCATGCGGATATCTCCGCTGGCTCCGCTGGTGACATCGCCAAACTGGATTTCTTCGGCCACGCGACCACCCATGGTGACGATGAGATTGGAGATGAGCTCGCTCTTGCGGTGGGTGAACTTGTCCTCTTCCGGCAGCATCATGGTGACGCCGAGGGAGGGGCCGCGAGGGATGATGGTGACCTTGTGGAGGGGGTCGGTGTGCTCCAGCACTTCATTGAGGATGGCGTGGCCGGCCTCATGGTAGGCGGTGTTTTCCTTTTCCTTCTCGGTGAGGGCCATGCTGCGACGTTCACGGCCCCAGCGCACCTTGTCACGGGCTTCTTCGAGCTCGGGATTGGTGATGGACTTCATGTTTCGGCGTGCGGCGAGCAGGGCTGCTTCGTTGAGCAGGTTGGCCAGTTCGGCACCGGAGAATCCGGGGGTGCCACGGGCGATCTTGGAAAGGTCGGCGCTGTCGGCCAGCTTCACCTTCTTGGCGTGAACGCGGAGGATTTCCTCGCGGCCTTTCACATCGGGAAGATTGACGGTGACCTGACGGTCGAAACGGCCGGGGCGAAGCAGGGCGGGATCAAGCACATCGGCGCGGTTGGTGGCGGCGATGATGATAATGCCTTCCTGGGTGTCAAAGCCGTCCATTTCGACGAGCAATGCATTGAGAGTCTGCTCACGTTCGTCGTGACCACCGCCCATGCCGTGACCGCGATGACGGCCCACGGCGTCGATTTCGTCGATGAAGATGAGGCATGGGGCGTTCTTTTTGCCCTGTTCAAACATGTCACGCACACGGCTGGCACCGACACCGACGAACATTTCGACGAAGTCCGAGCCGCTGATGCTGAAGAAGGGAACGTCGGCCTCGCCCGCGATGGCTTTGGCCAGAAGGGTTTTGCCGGTGCCGGGAGGGCCGGTCATAAGCACGCCTTTGGGGATCTTGCCGCCGAGGCGCTGGAACTTCTTCGGGTCCTTGAGGAACTCGACGATTTCCTGCACTTCTTCCTTGGCTTCCTCAACACCGGCCACGTCCTTGAAAGTGACCTTGTTGCGGTCCTGGGCGAGCATCTTGGCCTTGCTCTTGCCGAAGCTCATGGCGCCACGGCCTGCGCTGCGAAGCTGCTGGCGCACGAGGAAGTAGAAGAAGGCGAGGATGACCAGCAGAGGCAGAAGGAAGCCGATGAGGGAGGACCACATCTCATTGTCATAGACAGGAATGAGCACGAGCTTATGAGCGTCGAGCAGCTTGTGGAGTTCCTCCTTTTGGAACTCGATGTTCACGGCCACACTGAAAGGCTTCGAGTCCGCTTTGGGGGCTTCGATGGCGGGTTTCTCAGTGATTTCCTTGGCTGGCTCGGCAGGCACAGGTTTGATCACGCCGGGGGCTGCAGGCTCGGGGCTGCCTGCTGCGGCGACCACGGGAGGCGTGACGCTGGCAGGCAGTGGGAAATAGCTGCCCTCAATGGTTTGCTTTGAGGTAGCGTCGGAATTGATGAGGGACAGCGGCTTGTTCGGATCGATGCGGTCAGCTTCGACGTGCTTTTTGAATTCTGCGTAGTCGAACACCTTGCGGCTGCCGGTCAGTCCCTTGTTCATCATGAAGCCCGAGATCAACAGGGTGATCGCGAGTGCGAAGAGCATGAAACCACGCCAGTTGAACTGCGGATCTTGGTTGCGACGGTTGGGGCCGTCGGGGCGATTGTTGAAGGGGTCGTCGGACATGTGCGGGGGTTGTTACAACTAAGTAACGCGAGTCCGAGCATACACGCCGGTAATTTTTTTGCAAAATGCGATTCGCCGGGGATAAGGACACCCTTTTGAGGGGGGTAAAGCCGGGGGCTAACGCCCAATAGGGATGCGTTTGAACTCGCGTGTGAGGCTGGTCAGCGAATCTTCGACGCCCATGCGCTCCAGGCTGCTGGCACCTACGAAACCGTCTGCCGAGGTCTTGCTGAGGATGAATTCCACGTCCTTAGGCGTGTTGATCGGGCCGCCGTGTGTGAGGGTGAACACGTTTGGATTCACGCTCTTGGCGGCATCAATGATATCCTGGGTGACTTTCACGGTGTGATCCCAGCTGACGACGGCATTGGTGACGCCGATGCTGCCACCGACGGTGGTGCCGACGTGCGCGATGATGGCGTCTGCGCCGTTTTTGGCCATTTTGATGGCTTCCTCAGGAGTCGCGACATAGACGATGCTGAACATGTCCATGCGAGTGGCGAGGCCGACCATTTCGAATTCTTTTTCCACGCTCATGCCCGTTTCTTCGAGGACGCCACGGAAATGGCCGTCGACGATGGTGTGGGTGGGGAAGTTGTTCACGCCGGAGAAGCCCATTTCCTTGACGCGGCCCAGCCAGTGCCACATGCGGCGGCGGGGGTCGGTGGCGTGCACGCCGCAGACGACGGGGATCTCTTTGACGACGGGCAGGACTTCGTACTCGCCGATCTCCATGGCGATGGCATTGGCATCGCCATAGGCCATGAGGCCGCAGGTGCTGCCGTGGCCCATCATGCGGAAGCGGCCGCTGTTGTAGATGATGATCAGATCGGCCCCGCCTTTTTCGATGAACTTGGCGCTGATGCCCGTGCCTGCGCCGGCGGCGATGATCGGCTCACCCTTGGCGCGGGTGGCTTTGAGACGGTCCACGACTTCTTGCTTCGTGTAGGGATTTCCGATTCCGGTCCAGGGATTGGGCATGGCTTGATGTGGTTGACGGTGGTTTACGATAGTTGACGGTGGATGACAGTGGTTTGCAACCATCGTCAACTACGGTCAACAATTGTAAACAACCGTAAACTCCGCCCTATGCACGCCCGCGCCGCCATCCAAGAGCTATCCGAAACGCACACCCACGGGCCTGACACGGAGTACCGCATGGTGCGTGGGTCGGAGAGGGATGCGCGGGCCTGGCTGCGCAGTGCGCCGCTGTGCACGACGCTGGCGACGCACCGGATCGCGCATGCGGGGGTGATGACGGCGCGTGCGCCCTACCGCATCGTGCGGATGCACCAGGGCGGCCTGTATTTCCTGGCGTGTCTGGAAGGTGAGGGACGCGTGCTGGTGGATGGTGTGTGGAAGAAATGCACGGCAGGCATGGCCGTGGCGCTGCCGCCTTTCATGGTGAACGCCTTTCATGCGGTGCCGGGCAAGATCTGGCGCTGCTGCTGGGTGCGCTATGAGCAGCAGCCGGAGCAGACGCCGATTCTGAGCAGCAGCTCGCCGCTGATGGCACCGTTTGCGGGTGCAGCGCTGTGGAATGCCATTGAGGGACTCGTTGAGGAAGCTGGAAACGCCGCGCAGCCCGCCGCCATGTTTCACTGGGTGGAGCTGGTGCAGCATTACATCGAGCGTTTTGCGCAGCCCTGGCAGGTGGACGACCGGCTGCACCGTATTTGGGAAAAGGTTTCTGCCAACGTGGGCTATGACTGGACGCTGGATGAGCTGGCGCATCAAGCGCATGTGAGCGCCGAGCACCTGCGCCGGCTGTGCCGGAAGGCGCTTGGACGCACGCCGATGCATCACGTGACGTGGCTGAGGATGCGCAAGGCGGCTGAGCTGCTAAGCACGACGAATTTGAAGATCGAGACGATCTCGCACGAAGTGGGGTATCAGAACCCGTTTGTGTTCAGCAACACGTTCAAGAAGTGGATCGGGTGGCGGCCGAGTGAGCACCGGAGCCGGATGGATGGGTGAGGGGAAACGTTTATATCGTCAAAAGAGCCAATTTATCAGCCAGTCGAGAGCACGATGAACAAAGTATTTTAGCAAGATGGGAATGGAGGCTTTTTTCAGTTCTGAAATGTAACGGCTCGCTAGCGACTTTTTACCAAGGTGCTGCTTAGTGCTACTCTTGCGCTTCGTGATTGGTGGAATTGGTAATGCTGGCGGTGTCTTGCTGCGGCGTGAATGCCGTTTGGCACGACGGCGTGGGGATTTTGGTGCGGTGGAGGAAGAGTGATGTTTTGTAGTCACCTTACGCCGCAAGTGTCAAAAGCTCGCAATCCTGGTGCAGGTGCACTGCGGTGATCTACAGCCCCGGGCACCGCGGAATTCCGTGGTCACTTCTCGCACTGCGCACGTGTTCAGCAGACAGCCGTCGCCTAGATCTCCGGATTTCCGGAGTTACTTGGCTACGATGGGTCAAACATGGTCGTGTTTGGGAGGTGCTTGCACGCTCTTCATCGCGGCGGGATGGCGGGCATACGCTGCTGGAGGGGGCGGTGTGCGGCGAGGGCTCTGGGTTTGCTTCCCGGTCAGGCGGATCATTCACCCAGGGTCGCCTCGCTGAGGCTCGGCTGACCCTGGGCTTAAATCCGGAAGGCCGTTGGCCTTCAAGGCAAGGATGTAAGTTATTGCACTGGTCCCAAGAATTGGGGGAATTCGCCTTGCGGAGACCCGTGCTCGAAAAATTAGAATCAGTTCTAAGCCGAGAATTCAAACTGAGATCAAAAGAACCTGACCATCGCCGATTCGAACTACGATGATAGGTTCACTCTTTCGACCGACACGTGTCGGTCGATGTGACTGATTTCGAAAATATAGGGACGTGGAACGGTGGTGTATGCACGAGCCTGCGCTGAGATCGACGGCCAGGAGTGGCCATCGTTACTACTGAATCTTCAGTCATCCCCGTCTTCGCGGGAGATGCCGGCGTAGAGTTCGGGGAAGCGGCGTTCGAGGGACTTGGGGGTGATGTAGCCGATGAGCTGGGCTTCGTTCCAGTCGGCGAGGCCCCAGAACTCGTGGGGGAAGGCCATGATGACGGCGGTGCAGGTGGGGACCTTGGGAATGTTGGCGCGGGCGAGGATGTGCTCGGCGAAGTCGTGGAGGCCGGGATTGTGGCCGAAGATCATGACGTGATTCCAGCTCTCTTCAAAGCCGCGCATGACGTCGAGAATTTTGTCGGAATCAGCGAGGTAGAGGCGGGATTCGAGCAGGAGGCTTTCCACGGGCATGGCAAAGGTCTCGCGCATGATCTGCGCGGTGCTCAGGGCGCGCAGGGCGGTGCTGGTGACGAGGCGGTCCGGCAGGGGGAGAAGGGGAGGGGAATCGGCACCGCCGAAGTAGGTGCGATGCAAAAATGTGGCGACTGCCGGAGCGGCCCGCTGCCCACGCTCATTGAGCGGGCGATCATGATCTGCGAGTCCAGGCTGTCCCCAGCTGGATTTGGCATGACGCACGATGGTGAGGTATTTCATGGATTAAGAGCGAGGGGCGGGGCGAAGAAAAATGACGAATGACGAATGCAGAATGACGAATGAATGACGCAGCCTGAATAAACAAACCGTGCCGCCGCAGGGTGATTGCGGCATTTAGGGCATTTGTCATTCGGATTTTTTTCGTCATTCTGCATTCGTCATTTGCCGCAGCGCAAACACAGAAGTGGGCCAGAGCTGCTTACGCGGCCACTTTTTCGAGTTTAACCGGGTAGGTTTGGAAGGCATTCCACTGGCAGACGATGAGATCACCGTTGTCGAGAACGCAGACATCGTGCCCATGATCGAAAATCCGTTCGGCCTGCATGAGGGGCTTGAGTTTGCCCTCTTCATACACGGGTTCGGTGCCACCGGGAGCGCTGATCACTTTGCCAGCGGCATCGAGGATAACAGTGAAGCCGCTGGGGTTTTGAGGGAGCTTGTTGATCTCGGGGGTCTTGGACCAGCAGACGCCGGCGTAGAGCTCCTGCCCGGCAATCACGGGGCGGCAGACCATGGCGCCCGGGACGGCGAGGGTTTCGAGGTATTTGCCGTCGAGGGTGAAACGGCGGAAGCAGTTGTCGACGCGTGAGGTGACGATGACGGTGGCTTTGTCGGCACCCTGACGGGTATCGATGGCGATGCCGTGGGCGTTGTTGAGGCGTTGTTCCTCTGGCACGCCGTCTTTGCCGCCGAAGCGCTGGATGAACTTGCCGCGTGCATCGTAACGCAGCACAAACTGCGAGCCGTAGCCGTCCACGACGTAGATGTCTCCATTGGGGGCGATGGCGGTTTCGGTGGGGTTGAAGATCATGTCGGGCTCATACGCGCCGACGCTCATGGGATGGCTGATGGAGAAGATTTCTTTGCCGCCGAGATCGGTCTTGGTGATGCGGCCGGTCTGGCGGTAACCGCCGCTGCCGGACTTCCAGAGGCCGCTGTCGGTGACGAAGAGGAACTCTTCGCCGTTTTCATTCGAGAGGGTCAGGCCATGGCCGCCGGGCCAGACGCTGCCCCAGGAGTCGAGGATGGTGCCGTCGGGTTTGAAGACGAGCATCTGATTGTCCCAGTGGTCGCCGATCATGAAGAGGCGGCCGTCTTTGACCTGCACCATTTCGTGGCAGTTGAGGATGGGGTGATGGCGGCCCTGGCCTGCAGGCACCCATTCTTTGTTCACCTTGTAGCGATGAGCGCCGTGGCCGATGACGACGTCTTTCTTCGGATCGGGTGCAGCGCGCAGGGTTTCAGTGAAACTGGCGGCGGCGGCGGTGGCGAGACCGGAGAGGAAGTGGCGGCGTGTTTTCATGCGGAGCGGAAAAGTTCACTCAAGCACGCATGGGCCCCGGCTCAATGACGTTTCATCATGGTGGACACGCGGTGGACCATCTGCGTGAGCTCACCGGCTTCGTAGGGTTTGGGCAGGACACCGACAAAGCCGCGTTCGAGGAAGATCATCTGCACTTCCTCGGTGACGCTGCCGCTGGTGCAGACGATGCGTGCTTCAGGATCGAGATGCAGGATTTCGGCGGCGGTTTCGGTGCCGTTCATGCCGCCACGCAGGGTGAGGTCCATGAGCACCACATCAGGCGGGGTGCCGGTGCGGAAGAGGCTGGAATAAATGCGCACGGCGTCCTGGCCATTGTCACACTGCACGACTTCATAGCCGCAGCGGGTGAGGATCATGTGGGCGACTTTGCGGAGGTCGTCCTCGTCATCGACGATAAGCACCTTGCCTTTGCCATGCTTCAGCGGAACGGGGGCCGAGTCCGCTGGCGTGAGAGGCCGGGTGCCACCGGAGCCTGCGGCGGCAGGCAGGAAGACGCTGAACTCGGTGCCGATGTTCGGGGTGGAGGTCACGCGAATGTCTCCGCCCATTTCATCCACGAAACGTTTGCAGGTGGTGAGGCCGATGCCGTTGCCGTCGGGCTTGGTGGTGAAGGATTCGCGGAAGAGGCGGTCGAGATTTTCCTTGGCGATGCCGCAGCCGCGATCACGCACGATGATGTGGACGTGCTTGCCGGGCTTGAGTTTGCCGTCTCCGGCCGGGCCCACCAGATAGTTGGCCGCCTGCACATCCATATAGCCGCCGTGCGGCATGGCCTGGATGCCGTTCATGACGAGATTTTGCAGCACCTGGCTGAGCTTGACGGGATCGGCAACGGCCTGGCGCAGGTTCTCGTCGTTGCGTACGCAGACGTGCACGTTGGATCCGGCGCCGGCGAATTCCACGGTGTCGCGTATCAGAGAGATGATGTCGGTGGGTTCCAGCTTGCGGGGGGAGGACTTGGAGGCGGTGACGACCTGGGAGGTGAACTGCTTGGCGCGCTTCAATCCGGCGAACACGAGCTGGAGCTCCTGAGCCAGGGGCGGATGCTCCTGCACCTGCTGGATCAGCGCGGAGAGGCGCACGGTGACGGGGCCGAGCAGATTGTTCACGTCATGGGCGATGCCCTGGGCGAGCGCGGCGAGGTTTTCTTTACGGAGCTGCGCGGACTGGGCGTCCAGATCGTCGGCGGCGGGCTTTGGCTCGGTCTTGGTGCTGGCTAAGGAGGCAGCGGCCTGAGCAGGGCTGATGAGAATGGTGAAGTTCAGCAGCTTGCGCATGCTGTTGAAAACGGCGCGCACGCGCCACTTGCTGGGCACCGGGGTTTGGGTGCGCAGGCTCTGCAGCTGGCATTCACATTCATGGCAGCCACCATTGTCCACGGCGAGGCGGAGGCTTTGCTGGAGCGTGGCAGCGTCCTTGACGTCAGCCACGAGATCATTGAGGCCCAGACCGCGGAGTCCGGTTTCAGGATCGGCGCCTGCCAGCATGGCGGCGGCGGCATTGCTGAAAAGGACCTTCTGGCCGCTTTTGGCATCACTGGCTTCGCTTTCCACGATCACCACACCATCGGCGACCTGATCGAGTGCGACGCGGAGGTAATAATTGGCCACCTTGAGGTGCTCCAGCCCCTGCTCCAGTTCAGCGATTGCTGCTGGAGTTGCGGAGGAAGTGGAGAGGGAAGAAGTCATGAATTATCCGCGTGATTCTGACTCATTTAGCAATCTTAGATAATTAAGACAACTTTAATTTTTGATATTCTGGATATTTCTGACTCCCATATTTGAGAGCAAACGTATGCGGGAAATTTGATGAGAGTGCATGAGAAGGTGAAAAACACCTTGCCGAACCGGGCTTCTCCTTTACCATCGCCGCCCCTATGTCCAAAAATGCCGGTATCGCCAAGACGAGGAAAGCTTACGCCAAGCGGTTCAAAATAACTGCCACGGGTAAGGTGCTGCGCCGTAAACAAGGCAAGCGCCATATTCTGCAGAACAAGAGCCGTAAGCGTAAACGTAACCTCGGTAAAGTCGCCCTCGTGGCGGAAGTGGATGTCAAAGCAATCAAGGCGAACATGCCGTTCTCCCATCGCTAAGACGACCACGGTCTCTCAATAGAGACCACGATGAACTTGCCTGGCTTCCTTTGGGAGGCCTTCGACCAGGTGAGGCAAGCCATCGCTACCCAAACAACAGCCTGATCATAGAGAAAGATACATGTCAAGAGCCACCAACTCCCCCGCCAGCCGGAAGCGCCGTAAGCGCGTGCTGGCAAAAGCCAAAGGTTACCGCGGCTTCCGTTCCACGCATTTCCGCTATGCGAAGGACGCCGTCCGTAAAGCCGAAACCTACGCAACTCGTGACCGCAAGGCCAAGAAGCGCAGCTTCCGCAACCTGTGGGTACAGCGCATCAACGCCGCCACCCGTCCTCTCGGCTTGAGCTATTCCCGTTTCATGGAAGGCCTCAAGTTCGCCGGCATCGACCTTGACCGCAAAGTCCTCGCGGACCTCGCCGTCAAAGACATCGCCGCCATCGAAGCTCTCGTTCAGCAGGCCAAGGCCGCGCTGGAAAAGAAGGCCGCCGAAGCGCCGAAGGAAACCGCTGCAGCGTAAGCTCCAACGGAACCTCCAAGATTCTCAACAGCCGGGGCGCAAGCTCCGGCTGTTTTGTTGTGCCCGGGCCATGCCGGGCAAGTGGGATGTGAAATCCTTGAGTGGGTTGATTTTTTGAACTTTTGGGCGCACTGTGGGTCATTAATCAATGCACGGCTTTTCCCCAGCACCAGTGCTTGAAGAAGACGTGGCTTTCTGCGCGTCGTTCCTCCATCCCGCTGCGTATCCTGAGATGCGCGTTTACGCTCTCATCGAGCCAGCCTGCTGATTCATCATGTCCGCACCTTACTCCCGCCGTAGCATCTTGCGCCAGCTCACTGTTCTGGCCGCAGTCGGTTCCACATCGCCCGCATTCGCGCGTGAGCGGAAGCAGAAGCTGATTGTCGAGCGTGTTGAAATTCAGGTTCCCGGGCTGCCGTCGGCGATGGATGGCTTTCGCATCGCGCAATTGAGCGATCTGCATCTGGAACCCTTCACGACGGCGGAGGACATTTTGCTAAGCGTGCAGGCCTGCAATGCCCTGAAGCCGGACATGGTGGCCCTGACGGGCGATTTTGTGACTTATACGGCGCGGCCAGCACCGCAAGTGGCGGAACTGCTCTCCCAACTTGTGGCACCCTACGGCGTGTATGCCAGCCTGGGTAATCATGATTTCGCCAGTGGTGCTTCTGAGGTGATCCGGGCGCTGACGGAGAGAAATATTCCCGTGCTGCGCAATGAGATCCGGCGCATCCGCACGGACAACGGCACGCTGGTTCTCGGTGGTTTTGACTCGATGTATGTGAACCGGCCGGATGTGCGCAAGACGCTGCAGGACTGGAAGCAGAGCCAGCCGCTGGTGCTGATGATGCATGAGCCGGACGCCGCTGACACGATCGCCGCCGCTGGTGTGAAGGCACTGCAAATTTCCGGGCACACGCACGGCGGGCAGCTCGTCTTCCGTGGCAAAGCGCCCATGTCCCTGCGGCGCGCCAAGTTTGGCAAAAAGTACCTCGCCGGACATTACAAGGTGGAGGGACTGCAGATGTATGTGAACCGCGGCATCGGCTGCGTGGGAGTGCCTCTGCGCATCGGCGCCCCGCCGGAGGTGACGGAGCTGACGTTGCGCAGTCCGGAGCTGTTGCGGGCGTGAGCGCGTGATTTGCAAGAGCAGGCCGGGTGGTTCCAACAGTTGCATGCGGGCCATGTCGCAGCTAAGTGGCCGGTTCCATGCTTTCCGAACTCGACTCTCTCAAAACCGCAGCCCTTGCCGCCCTTGACGCTGCGCAGGATGAAACCGCCCTCGAAGCTGTGCGGGTGAACTTTCTGGGCAAGAAAGGCAGTGTCACCGCTCTCAGCCAGGGCATGAAGGATGTGCCGGTGGAGCAGAAGAAGGAAGTGGGCGCCAAGCTCAACGAAGTGCGCACCGCCATCACGGAAGGCATCGACACGAAGAAACTCGCGCTGCAGGCCGCGCAGGATGCGAAGGCGGTGGAAGGCATCGACATCACGCTGCCGGGGCGTCCGGGAGCAGGCGTTGGCGCGCTGCATCCGCTGACGCAGATTCGTGACCTCGCCATCCGCACGCTGCGCCGCATGGGCTTCGCCTTGGCTGAAGGACCGGAGATTGAAACCGAGTGGCATTGCTTTGATGCGTTGAACACGCCTGCCGACCATCCGGCACGCAACGAGAAGGACACGTTCTATCTTCCGGATGGCCGACTGCTGCGCACGCATACGTCGAGTGTACAGGTTCGCACGATGGAGGCGGCCAAAGCGCTGCCGATTCGCATCATTGCGCCGGGGGCTGCTTATCGTCGTGATGAAATCGACGCCACGCACCTGAGTGTTTTCAACCAGCTGGAAGGACTTTATGTGAATCAGGACGTCAGCCTCGGCGACCTCAAAGGCACGCTGGAATACTTCTTCCGCGAGATCTTCGGTGTCGGCACGGCAGTGCGTTTTCGCCCGCACTTCTTCCCCTTCACGGAGCCGAGCTTTGAGATTGATGTGAAGCTTGAAGCGAAGGGCAAGGATGCGCGCTGGATTGAAATCGCGGGCTGCGGAATGGTTGATCCGGCTGTTTTCGCTGAGATCAACAAGGCGCGTGGCGACAACCTTTTCGATCCGGAGACCACCACGGGCTTTGCCTTTGGTCTTGGGCTCGACCGTCTGGCCATGATCATGCATGGCATCACTGACATCCGGCATCTCATTGAAAATGATGTGCGGTTTCTGCAGCAGTTTGCAGCGTGATTTTCTGCGGCCCTTTTTGATCCTTCCTTTTCCCTTTCTTTGTCATGCAAGTCTCCCTCTCCTGGCTCAGCACCCATCTCGACCTGAGTTCCTACACTGTCCCGCAGCTTTCTGATCTCCTCACCTTTGCGGGTGTGGAAGTTGAAGGCATCGAAGAACGCGGGGTCGCGACCGACAAGGTCGTCGTGGCGCAGATTCAGTCTTTTGAGCAGCATCCGAATGCTGACAAACTCAGCGTTTGTCAGGTGGATGACGGCAGCGGTGCGCTGCGTCAAATCGTCTGTGGTGCGAAGAATTTCAAAGCAGGGGACAAAGTGCCTCTGGCGCTGCCGGGGGCTGTGCTGCCCGGCGGATTCGCCATCAAGGAGGGCAAGCTGCGCGGGGTCGATTCCCTCGGCATGCTTTGCAGTGGCAAGGAACTTGGCATTGGCGAGGACACCGGCGGGCTGCTCATCATGGCGGCTGATTCACCGGTCGGCACGCCCTTCAACAAGCTCAATCCTGCCGACGTGCTGTTCGATCTGGAGATCACGCCGAACCGTCCTGATCTGCTCAGCCATCTGGGGCTTGCCCGCGAACTGGCGGCACTCACCGGCCTGCCGCTGAAAGGCGAACGCCATCATGCCAGCACGAGCACGAAAACGAAGGCTGCAGGCGAAGAGCAAATCGAGATCAAGGCTGCTGAGGCCTGTCCGCTTTACACGGCGCGGCTCATCAAGGGCGTCAAAGTCGGACCAAGTCCGGAGTGGCTGCGTCGGCGTCTGGAAAGCATCGGTCTGCGCCCGATCAACAGCATCGTGGACATCACGAACTATGTGATGATGGAGATGGGGCAGTCGCTGCATTGCTTCGATCTGGACAAGCTTAAGGGGGGCATCGTTGTCCGCATGGCGGCTGAGGGTGAGAAGTTCCTCGCGCTTGATGGGCAGACGTATGCGCTGCAAACCGACGACCTCGTGATTGCTGACAGCCAGCGTCCAGTGGCCATCGCAGGTGTCATGGGTGGTGAGGAAACGGGTGTCACGGAAGGCACAGTGAACGTTTTGCTGGAGAGCGCCTACTTCGCCCCGAGCGGCATCCGCCGCACTTCGCGCCGTCTGGGCCTGAGCAGCGACAGCAGCTACCGCTTTGAGCGCGGCATTGATCCGCAGCAGGTGCAGGGTGGTTCGGAACTCGCCACGAAGCTGATCCTCACCATTGCGGGTGGAACCGCAGAGGATGTGGTGCAAGTCGCGGGCGAAGCGCCCAAGCTCGTCGGTGAAGTGACGCTGGATGAAAACCGTGCGCGCAAGCTGCTCGGCACGCCGGACATGACTGGTGATGAAATTCACGCCATCCTCGAAAAGCTCGGCCTCACCAAGAAGTCCGCCAGCAAGCATGAGAGCCACTGGGGCATTCCCAGCTATCGCCTCGATCTGCAGCGCCCGGTTGATCTTGTTGAGGAGGTTGCTCGTGTCATTGGCTTGGATCGCGTGCCGTCGCGGCAGGTTGCGGTTGCATCGCCGGTCGAAGCTGCTGACCGCACGTATGATTTCGCGATGGGCCTGCGGCAGTCGCTTGCCGCGCGCGGCTTCTTCGAAGCGCAAACGCTGCGGCTTATTGCGGATGCGCAGCTCGCTGACAGTCTCGGTGGTGGTCAGGGCGTGGCGGTGAAAAACCCGCTGAGTGAAGATCATACCACGCTGCGCCCGAGCATTGTTCCGGGGCTTGTCGCCACTGCGGCGCTCAACATCCGGCAGGGCTTGCATCGCCTTCGTTTCTTTGAACTGGGCCGAGTTTTCCTCACGCTGCCGAAGGGTGGCAGCCGTGAAGAGGAGCGCCTGGCCGTGCTGCTCAGTGGCCCCGTTTCGCCAACGAGCTGGCATGGCCGTGAACCGCAGGCTGCTGACATTCATGAACTGGTGGGGCAGATCCAAAACCTCACGCGCACGCCGCTCGAAGTGCGTCCCGTGAAGGAGAACGGCGCCAACTACCTGCTGACCAGCGAACTGCGTGCCGGGAACCGCATCCTGGGCTGGATCGCGCAATTGCATCCGGCACGTGCGCGTGAAATCAATGCGCGTTATCCCGTGTATGTCGCCGAACTGCTCATCAGCGCTCTGCGTCAGGGCAGCACCGGCCCGACGAAGTTTGAGGAGCTGCCGCGCTTCCCTGGCATGACGCGTGACGTGGCCATGGAGGTCCCAGCGGATCTTCCGCACGCCAAGGTGGCCGCGTTCTTTGCCTCCCAGAAACACCCGTTGTTTGTGGGGGCTGAGGTCTTCGACGTCTTTGCTGATCCATCGGGAACCAAGATGGCGAAGGACCGCAAATCCATCGCCTGGACGCTGACTTACCGGTCTGCAGAGAAGACCCTCGAAACCGCAGAGGTGGATGCCGCGCATACGGCGATCCTCACGGCGCTGGAGAAGACCTTGCCTGCGACGGTGCGGAGGTAGGGGTTGCTTGATTGTGATGACCTGCCATCGCGATAATCGCAATGGCAGGTCGGAGCTGATGACTCGTGATCTGAATCAAACTGGTAAATCGCCTTCCTCCAGAGGTCTGCGTGAGTGGTGCCGTACTGATAGAATGACGACACGTTTGCCGGAGATGGTGAAGAGGATGCGGAACTGGCTGCGATGTTTGCGAAAGAGCAGTTGGCGAATCTCAACCGGAAACCTGCGACTTTCTGGAGCCAGTCGATGGCGATCAGGATCGGATGCGAGGGATTCCACCTTGGCGATCAGATCGTCCCTCCAGCGGGCAGCAGACATCGGCATGCGTGCTTTGATCCACAGATAAACATCCTCCAATTCGCTTTGCGCATGCGGCGTGTATTCGATCTCGAAGCTCATAGCTCGCGCAAGCGCTGATGCACGTCTTTGGCGGGGATGGTTTTGCCAGCGGCCATCTGATTGAGGCTGGTTTGAATGGATTTGATGCTGGCAAGTTCCTCCATCGCGTCCTGTATTTTCTCATAAGCCTTCCGCCCGACCAATACGGCCTCAGCACGACCGTTGACAGTCAGCACCTCTGGGCGACCGGTTTTATTCACCCGATTCAGGTGGCTCTTGGCGTTGCGCTGAAAATCGGTGAGCGGATGGATGTCTTCGAGCTGGAACATGGACCGGAATAAACATGGAATTCCATGCGAATCCAGCGCCTATTCGAAGGCTGGTCAGGCAGCCTCACCAATCACCTGTGCCACGCGGTCCATCTCGGCTTCGGTGTTGTAGAAGTGGGGGCTGAAGCGGAGGAGGGGCTGGCCGGCGCGGTTGTGGCGCAGGGAGGTGGTGATGTTGTTGGCGGTGAGATGTGCGGAGATGTCCGCCAACGAGCGCTGGGGGTGCTGCACGGTGGTGATGCAGGAGGCGTTGATGCTGCGCGGATCGGGGCCGAGGAAGGTGAAGCCCAGCGGCTGGAGTCCGGCGTGGAGGCGGGCTTTGAGCTTTAAGAGCTGGGCGCTGATGGCGGGGAGACCGATCTCCTGAATCAGGTCGATGCCGGCTTTCATGCCGAGGATGCCGGAGATGTTGAGGGCGCCGGGTTCGTAGCGACGGCCGCCGCGTTCGAAGGCGATCTCTTCCTGCGCGATGAAGTTGGGGCTGCGGACGTTCCAGGAGCCGAGGAGGCTGGGACGCAGCCTGTCCTGCAGTTCTTCGCGGACGTAGAAGATGCCAGCGCTCATAGGGCCGAGCATCCATTTGTGGGAATCGGCGGAGAGGAAATCGACGTGGTCGACTCGGGTCTCGAAGGCACCGACGGTTTGGATGGCATCGAGGCAGAAGAGGATGCCGCGCTCGCGCAGCATGCGGCCGATGCGGTCGATTTCGATGCGGTAGCCGCTGAGGAAATGGCAGGAGGCGAGAGCGACGAGCTTGGTTTTGGGCGTGAGAGATGCCTCGACGAGTTCGGGGGTGATGGCACCGGGGGAGGCGGGCTGGAGGCGCTTTAAAACGACGCCATGGCGTTCGAGATCGGTCCAGGGGTAAACGTTGGCGGGATAGTCATCGAGGTAGCAGACGACTTCGTCACCCGCCTGCCATGGGAGACCGTTGGCGACCAAGCTGAGGCCCACCGAGGTGGGGCCGATGAGGGCGATTTCGCTGGCTTTGGCGCCGATCAATTCGGCAGCAACGACGCGTGTTTCGTTCACCGCTTTCCAGGCCTCAGGATACTCCTGCATGCGCAGGCAGCATTGCTCGAGGTACTCCTGCATCGTGCGTGTGACGCGGCGCGGCAGGATGGTGACGCCGGCATGGGCGAGGAACAGGCTGTCCTTGATCACGGGAAACTCCTGCTGGCGCAGGGCTTCATCGGACAGGAGGGCATCGAGAGTGAGCATGGCTAATACAACGAATGCCGCATGACCCTGGGTGACGAATTCGCCAAGGCAGGCTGGCTAGGCGACCTTCAAGGTCTTGGCGCCTTCATCGATGAGGTGCCAAAAGCTTTTGGACTGGCTCAGGGCCTCGTCTTCGCCGCCACCGGGCAGATTGCTGCGGAAGAGGAAGTCGGTGAGGGTGTTTTTGTGCAGCACGCGGTGCACGCTCACATTGCCATCGACCACGGCGAAATAGATGCGGTGGTCGCCGGCACGGCAGCGGTAGAGTTTTTTGCCGCCGCGCTCGAGCACGCCGTAGCGTTTGCTGAGGATCGATTCGTCAATATCGGCGGGCTGAATGTTCAGCGCTTCCAGCAGATGAAACTGCACCTGGGTGGGCAGGTGGGAAAGCTCGGCGGCGCTGATGTCATTGAAAACGATCTGGATCATTGTTGTGCGGCAGGGATTGGGGCGGGCGGGGCGTTGGAGGTCTTGTAGCGTTTGATGACGTGCTTTTTGCGCACGGTTTCCATCCACTTGTCGATGTTGGCCTTGGATTTCTCCTGGTTGATCATTTTTTCGATTTCCGGGCGCAGCTTTTCGATGTCCGGGGCGGCACCGAGCTTTTTGGCATCGCAGGAGACAATGATGAAATTGGATTCCAGATCAAGAACCGGGCTGACGCCGCCGGTTTTAAGTTCCATGGCGGCATTGGCGATGGCGGGCATCAGGTCGGTTTTGGACATCCAGTCCCAGGCGCCGCCATTTTCGGCATGGCTGTCTTGTGAATTGGTTTTCGCCATTTTGGCAAAATCAGCGCCCTGAACGATTCTCGTGCGCAGCTCCTGGGCGAATTTTTGCTGCTGTTCAGGGGTTTTGTCCCCGGTGAACTTGGGGATGGTGATGGTGGAGATTTTGATCTGATCTCCTTCGCGCCATTTATCCACGTTTTTGTCGTAGTACTCCTGAACTTCGCGGGGGGTGGCGGGGGGATGGTCGCCGGCATTGCGCGCACGCATGACGTTCATAATGACCATTTTCTCGCGCAGCTCGCGGAACTTTTTCACGGTCATGCCGCCCTTGGTGAGTTCATCCACGAAGGCGTCGCGGTTGCCCTTGAAGCTCTCGCGGATGATGCCGTTGATGTCGTCATCGACGTACTGGGCCTTGATGACGCCGCCGATCTTGCGGAACTCGGCGAGCAGGATTTCGCGGTCGATGAGTGTTTCGATGGCTCCCTGGCGCAGGAGAGCGATTTCCTTGGCGATGCGTGCCGGGTCATTGCGGAACTGAAACTGGATCACCTGCTCCTGAGCCTTGATGGTTTCCTCCACCTCGGAAGAGGCGATGGGGATGCCATCGACGACAGCCGCAATGCTGTTGGTGTACTGCTGGGCGAGGACGCTGGAGCAGGCGGAGAGGAGGGCAAACAGGCTTATGCGCAGGGGAATCATGACAAATGAGGAGCTTATCGTAAGGCTTGGGGCCGCTGTGGCAAGGTGAAGTTCGCCTGTCAGGAGCGTGTAGATGCAGCTTCACCTTGCACGCGGGCGGCTCCGGTTTCTAATCTGCGCCTCCCAATCGCCGACCCCAACCAGCCATGAGCAAGAAAGCCGCCGCCAAATCCTCCCCCAAGAAAGCTGCCAAAACCGCCCCCAAGGCAGCCAGCAATTCCAAATCCCTGATGACTGAAAGCCGGGTGTTTAAACCGAGTGCTGAGTTTTCCAAGAAAGCCCGCATCAGCTCGATGGCGCAGTACAAGAAGATGCATGAGGAGTCGATCAAGCATCCCGACAAGTTCTTCGGACGTGAGGCCAAGGAACTGCACTGGACCAAGCCCTTCACCAAGGTGCTCGACTGGAAATGCCCGAACGCCAAGTGGTTCACCGGCGGCAAGCTGAATGTCAGTGAGAACTGCCTCGACCGCCATCTCGACGGCCCGCGCAAGACCAAGGCCGCCCTGATCTGGGAAGGCGAGCCCGGAGAGAAGCGGGTGCTCACCTACCAGCAGCTGCACCGCGAAGTGTGCCGTTTTGCCAACGTGCTGAAGCGCCACAAGGTCAAGAAGGGCGACCGCGTCATCATTTACATGCCGATGATCCCTGAGGCCGCCATTGCCATGCTGGCCTGCACCCGCATCGGCGCGATGCACAGCGTGATCTTCGGCGGTTTCAGCGCCGAGTCGATCAAGGACCGCGTGCTGGACTGCGGCGCGAAGATCGTCATCACCGCCGATGGCGGCTACCGCCGTGGTGCCGTGGTGCCGCTGAAGAAGAATGTGGATGACGCCCTCAAGGCCAAGGACACGCCCGTGGAGACGGTGATCGTGTACAAGCGCACCGGCCAGGATGTGCACATCGAAGAAGGACGTGACGTCTGGTGGCACCGTGAACTGGAATACGTGGACGCACGCTGCGCAGCGGCCGCGATGGATGCGGAGTCGCCTTTGTTCATCCTTTACACCAGCGGCAGCACCGGCAAGCCGAAGGGCATTCTGCACACCACGGGCGGTTATTTGCTGCACGCGCAGATGACCTGCAAATACGTCTTCGATCTGCGCGACGACGATGTGTACTGGTGCACCGCCGACATCGGCTGGGTGACGGGACACACCTACATGGTCTATGGTCCGCTCGCTTTGGGTGCCACCTCGCTCATGTTTGAAGGTGCGCCGAACTGGCCTGAGAACGACCGCTTCTGGAAGATCATCGAAGAATACGCCGTGACGGTGTTCTACACCGCTCCGACGGCGATCCGTGCCTTCATGAAGTGGGGTGACGAGTGGCTGAAGAAGCATGACCTCAGCAGCCTGCGCCTGCTTGGCACCGTGGGTGAGCCGATCAATCCTGAAGCGTGGATGTGGTATCACAACAAGGTCGGCGGCGGCAAATGCCCGATCGTTGACACCTGGTGGCAGACGGAAACCGGCGGTCACATGATCACGCCGCTGCCGGGTGCCACACCGACCACGCCTGGCACCGCCACGCTGCCGTTCTTTGGGGTGGATGCGGCCATCGTCGATGACCTCGGCAAAGAGGTCGGCGTCAATGAGCAGGGCAAGCTGGTCATCCGCAAGCCGTGGCCTTCCATGTTGCGCGGCATCTGGGGCGACAAGAAGCGCTATCAGGACGCCTACTGGAGCGACTTCAAAGGCTGGTACTTCGCCGGCGACGGAGCCCGCCGTGACAAGCAGGGCAATTTCTGGATCATCGGCCGCATCGACGACGTGCTCAACGTGGCCGGTCATCGCCTCGGCACCGCCGAAGTGGAAAGCGCGCTCGTCTCCCATCCTGCCGTGGCGGAAGCCGCTGTGGTGGGCCGCCCTGATGAGATGAAGGGCCAGGGCGTCGTGTGCTTTGTGACCGTGAAGGAAGGCGTCAAGTCCAGCCGCGAACTTGCCGAAGAGCTGAAGAAGCACGTCCGCAAAGTCATTGGTCCCGTGGCCACTCCGGACGAGGTCCGCTTTGCTGCGGCACTGCCGAAGACGCGCTCTGGCAAGATCATGCGCCGCTTGTTGAAACAGATCGCCGCCGGCGAGCTGATCAAGGGCGACACGACAACGCTGGAAGACATCAACGTCATTGCGCAGCTTGCTGCGGGTGGGGAAGATTAATTCGGCTGGTTGATGAGGAACTCAGGAGGAAAACATCACGTCAAAGTGATGTTTTCCTCGCCTTGTCTGGGTGCAGTCCGTTCGCATGAACGGTTGGTTCCAGTACATCGGAGCAACCTTTTTAGGGGATGTCGGTGCTGCAGTCGAGGAAAGCGGAAATGCATGAATGCCTGCTGGCTTACGTTTCATCCACCATCCACCATCCACCATCCACCCAACCGCCATGAAACGCACCCTCCCACTGGTCTTTGCCTTTTGTTCGTTAGCCTCCCTGCATGCGGAGAACTGGCCGATGTGGCGTGGGGCGAACGGAGACGGCACTTCTGCGGAGTCAAAGCTGCCGGAAAAGTGGAGCCAGACGGAGAATGTGGTGTGGAAGGTGGAGCTGCCGGAGCGAGGGAACTCCACGCCGGTGGTGTGGGGGGACAAGGTGCTGGTGACGCAGGCGATTGAGAAGGAGGGGAAGCGGCTGCTGCTGTGCTTTGATAAAAAGACGGGCAAGCAGCTCTGGGAAGCTGGCACGATCTATAAAGAGCCGGAGCTGACGCATGCCACGAATCCGTACTGCGCAGCCTCACCGGCGACGGATGGCGAGCGGGTGATCGTGTTCTTTGCCTCGGCAGGTGTGTTTTGCTATGACATGAATGGCAAGGAACTGTGGAAGCGCACGGACCTGGGCAAGCAGCACCACATCTGGGGAAATGGGACATCGCCAGTGCTGGCGGGAGACCGGGTGTTTCTGAACTTTGGGCCCGGGGAGAACACGGTGCTGTACTGCTTTGACAAAAAGACGGGCAAAACGATCTGGCAGCACAAGGAGCCGGGCGGCGCCTCCGGCGAGGGGGCGGACAAGAAGTGGCTGGGCTCGTGGAGCGATCCGCTGCTGCGCAAAACCGGCGCACGGTATGAACTGCTGATGAGCTACCCCCGGCGTGCTTGTGCCTTTGATCCGCAGACTGGCAAGGAACTGTGGACCTCCAGCGGCCTGACTGACCTGGTGTATAATTCGCCCTTGTTTGCCGATGGGGTGATGATCGCCATGAGCGGCTACGGTGGTGCCGCACTCGCGGTGAAGACCGGCGGCGACGGGGATGTGACGGAGAAAAATCGAGTGTGGCAACTGCCGAAGGTCAGCCAGCGCATTGGCAGCGGTGTGGTGCATGATGGCTACCACTACATCCTGAGTGATGGCGGGATCGCCGAATGCCGGGACCTCAAGACGGGAACGATGGTGTTTCAGGAGCGGCTCAAAGGCAACAACTGGTCTTCGCTGGTGCTGAGCGCCGATGGCAAATGCTATGCGGCGAATCAGATCGGCGACTGCTTCGTGTTCAAGGCCAGCCCGAAATTTGAGCTGCTGGCAACGAATTCACTGGGGGAGAAAATCATCGGCTCCATCGCCGTGAGCGACGGCCAGCTTTTCGTCCGGGGCTACAAGCACCTGTGGTGCATTGGGAAGAGGTAGGGGCGGGTATCGGGATTAGCCCGGGGAGGGGAGGTGCATGCTCTGCATTTCCCTTTGACCCCACCGGGCCGCGACGCTAACGAACGCGCTCCCGCCATGGCCGCCTCAGACCGTCAGCACACACTCGCCAAGTCCGTCTCGATGACGGGCACCTCGCTGCATACCGGCGAACAGGTCACACTCACCCTCCAACCCGCCCCGGAGAACTTTGGTTTCAAATTTCGCCGCATCGATCTGGAGGACAAACCCTTCATTCCGGCGCTGGTCGAGAAAGTCCAGAAAGTCGAGCGTGCCACGACCATTGCCGAAGGCGGTGTCAATGTGCACACGGTGGAGCACGTCATTTCCGCACTCGCGGGCATGGGCGTGGACAATGCGATCATTGAAATGGATGCCAACGAGCCGCCCATTGCCGATGGCAGCTCGATGCCCTTTGTGGAGCTGATCAAGTCCGCCGGGCTGCAGGAGCAGAAGGAAGCGCGCAAGGTTTTCGAGGTGCGCGAGCCGATCTACCAGGAAACGCGTGACGGCACGATCCTGACCATTGTTCCCGATAAGAAGTTCCGCATCTCCTGCACGAACGTGGGCCCGGGCGGACGCTTCACGCAGTATTTCAGCACGGAGATCAATCCTGAGACCTACGAAAAGGAAATCGCGGCTGCGCGCACCTTTGTGTACTATGAGGACATCGCCCCGCTGATGGAGAAGGGGCTGATCAAAGGCGGCACGCTGGAAGCGGCGGTCGTCATTCGTGGGGACACGCTGCTCTCGAAGCAGCCGCTGCGCTTTGCGGACGAGTTCGTGCGGCATAAGATTCTGGACATCGTGGGCGACCTGATGCTCTCCGGCAAACGCATCCAGGGCCACGTCATTGCGGTGCGTCCGGGCCACGGACCGAACACGGAGCTGGCCCGCGCCATCGTGGCGCAGTACAACCAGATGCGCAGCATGGTGCCGGCGCCGGTGCACATCCCCGGTGGCGAGGCCGTCCTCGACATCAACGAGGTGATGAACATCCTGCCGCACCGCTACCCCTTCCTGCTGGTGGACCGCATCATCGGATTCGAAGGCGAATCGAAGTGCACGGGCATCAAGAATGTCACGATCAACGAGCCGTATTTCCAGGGGCATTTCCCCGGCCATCCGATCATGCCCGGCGTGCTGCAACTCGAAGCGATGGCGCAGGTGGCCAGCATCGTGCTGCTGCGCATGCCGGGGAATCAGGGCAAGATCGGCTATTTCATGAGCGCCAACAATGTGAAGTGGCGCAGGCCGGTGCTGCCGGGCGACACGCTCCTCATCGAAACAGAAATCCTCAAGACCAAGCGCAGCATCGCCAGCGGCATTGGCCGTTGCAGTGTGAATGGGCAGGTCGTTTCCGAGGCCGAGCTGATGTTCAGCGTGGTGGATCGTTAAAAGTTAGATTGTTGACGCATGCCCGCCACGATTCACCCGACCGCCATCATTGATCCCTCCGCCAAGATCGGTGCGGATGTCCACATCGGTCCGTATTGCATCATTGGCGCGGACGTGGAGCTCGGAGATGGATGCTGGCTGCAGCACCATGTGACGATCATGGGGCCATCGAAGATCGGGAAGAACAACAAATTCTTCTCCTACGGGTCCATCGGTCAGCAGACCCAGGATTTGAAATACTCGGCCGAGCCGACCTGGCTGGAAGTGGGTGACAACAACACCTTTCGTGAATTTTGCTCCGTACATCGCGCCACGTCTGCCGGGGACAAGACGGTGATCGGCAGCAACAACAACTTCCTCTCCTACGTGCACATCGCGCATGACTGCATCGTGGGGAATCACGTCATCTTTTCCAACAACGGCACCCTCGCGGGGCATGTGGTCGTTGAGGATCATGTCATCATCGGTGGTCTGACGGCGGTGCATCAGTTTTGCCGCATCGGCACACGCTCGATCATTGGTGGCTGTGCCAAAGTGGTGCAGGACATCCCGCCTTTCTGCACTGCGGATGGCAATCCGGCCCGTGCGCGTGGTTTGAACATCGTCGGCCTGCAACGCGCGGGATTCAGCCGTGAGCAGATGCGTTCTCTGCGTGAGGCGTTTCGCAAAGTTTATCGCAATGGTTTGAACAACGCCCAGGCCGTGGAGGAACTTCGTGCTGGAGAGCTCTCGCCGGAGGCGGCGGCCTTCACGGATTTCGTGGCCACGACGAAGCGGGGCATCATTTTCGGCGGCAAGGCCGAGGCAGAAGAGCAAGACTGAGGCGGTAATCTCGCGGCAGAGTGCATCCTTGCTTTCGTGCCTGCGCTGAATGGTGCTAAAGTGGCTTTCTTCGATGCAAATCCTTCTAGTCACCGAACCTGGCGTTGATGGCGTGTTCCGGCACGTTGAGGCACTGGCGTCGTTTTTGATGGAGAGTGGTCATCGCATTCATCTGGCCTATTCGGATGTGCGGGGTTCGGACCGGCTGACACAACTGGTGGAGAAGGTTTCTGCGGCGGGTGGCAAGACGGTGAATCTCGCGGTGAGCAATGCGCCCGGCCCCGGTGATGTGGCGGCGCTGCTGAAACTGCGCAGGCTGGTGGCGGAGGCGAGGCCGGATGTGATCCACGCGCACAGTTCCAAGGCGGGGGCGCTGGTGCGTGCGATGGTCTTGCTCGGTGTGAGGCAGCCGGTTTTTTACACGCCGCATGCCTACTTTGGATTGTCGGGCAAGGGTGGGATGAAGTCGCGGGTGTTCAATGCGGTGGAGACGGTGCTTGGGCGCGTGGGCACGACGATCAATTTGTCTGAGGGGGAGAGGGCGTTTGCGCGGGGCTCTTTGAAGATTCCGCAGGCGCGGCTGCGCTTGATTGCGAATCCGGTGGACTGTGTGCGGTTTCGGCCTGCGGATGCAGCGAAGCGGCAGGAGATTCGTGATGCGCTGGGTGTTCCGGCAGGTGCGATCCTGCTGGGGGCGGTGGGACGGCTGGCGTTTCAAAAGGACCCGATCACGTTGTATCGCGCGTTTGCCAAAGCCTGCCAAAAGAGGCCTGAGCTGTGGCTGTATCATTTGGGGGAGGGCGAGCTCTCGGCTGAGTGTGCGGCTCTGGCGGATCAGCTGGGCATTCGTTCGCGGATTGTGCGCCAGACTTACTTGTCGGAGCCGCTGTCGTTTTATCAGGCGCTGGATGGGATGATCCTGACCTCACGCTACGAGGGGCTGTCCTTTGCGGTGCTGGAGGCACTGGCCTGTGACCTGCCGGTGATCTTGAGCCAGGTGCCGGGGAACAACGACTTCACGGAGATGGGGTTGTCGCACTGCTGGTCGGCGGGCAAGGAGGATGCGGATGGCTTTGCGGAAGTGATCGGGCAATGGGCGCAGGATTGTGCGCTGGGGCGGGTTTCGAATCATCGGCAGATCGCGGAGACGAGGTTCAGCCAGGAGGCGTGTTTCGGGGCGATTGTGAGGGAGTATGAGCTGAAGGTGGGGCGGTAATTCTGGGCTCGGAAAATCCAGGGGCGGCAAAAAGCGGCTCTCCCTCTCCCCGCCCCTGACACACGGTGGTAGTCTATGTTTTTCTTCGGGGGAGAGGGCTGGGGTGAGGGGACGACGAGCACCCTGCGTCGTCATGGGATGACCCCTCACCCGGCCCTTTGACTCACTGCGTTCGCCCTTCGGGCTGCCTGCGGCAGTCTACCTGCGCTGCGCTCCGGTTCCCCAAAGAGAGTCTTGGGCATTGCCTTGTCATCGGTGGGGAGAGGGGATTCGCTTTGAGGCCATCACGAATGGTATGTGTAAACTTCTGCGCTCGGTTGTTTTGCCACGCGGCTTGATCTCGTGAGCGCAGGGGCTTAGCTTTTCGGCTTTCATGTCATTGTTCCGACATCTTCTGGGTTTGTTCTGCCTTGCCGCCCTGGGGGTGAATGCAGCGGAAGTGTCGTGGGAGCCGGCGATGCGTGATGATACGGCCTATTGGGCCGACACGGTGAAGCAGCAGGCGGAGACGATGAGGCAGTCGCAGGCGAAACTCATTTTCATTGGGGATTCGCTCACGGAGAGCTGGGACAAGGAGGTCTGGCAAAGGCGCATCGCTCCTGCGCAGGCGCTGAATTTTGGCATCGGTGGCGAGGGGCCGCAGCATGTGCTGTGGCGGCTGGAGCATGGCATTCTGGACGGGCCGTCGCCGGAGACGGTGGTGCTCATGATTGGCATCAACAACTTCTGGCGGCACTTCAGCGCTGCGGATACCACGCGTGGCATCGAAGCCATTGTGGAGCGCATTCACGCGAGGCATCCGACGACGCGCATCGTGCTGCTGGGCCTGCTGCCCGTGTATGAGGCGGCGTCGCCGATTCGGCCTTGGATTACTGAGATCAACGGGGCGCTCAAAAAGCTCGATGGTCGGAACAAGGTGGAGTTCTTTGATTTCTCATCCGCTTTTTTGGAAACGGACGGCAATCAGCGACTGCAGCTTTATCAGGAGGATCATCTGCATCTTTCCAAGGCGGGTTATGTCGTGCTGGCTCGTGAGCTTACGCCTGTTCTCAAACTGCCTGCCGCCCTGCCATGAAGTCGATCAATCCCACGCTGCGAATCGCTGAACTGGATGCTTTGCGCGGCATTGCGGCCATGGCGGTCATCCTGTTTCATTTCACCAGCGGCATCGCGAAGAACTGGGCGTTTGAGCAATCGTGGTTTCATCTCTACGACCCGCCTTTTGAGTTTCCTTATGGCGGCACGGGGGTGGATCTGTTTTTCATGATCAGCGGCTTCGTCATCTTCATGACACTGGATCGTGCGCGGTCCGCGATGCACTACGCGGTGGGGCGGTTTTCACGTTTGTATCCGACGTTCTGGGCCTGCGCGCTGATCACATTACTGGTTACGGAAATCTATGGTCTGGCAGGGATGCGAGTCACGTTGCGTGATGCGCTTTGGAACATCACGATGCTGCCGCGGTTTGCGCGGGCGCAGATGATTGATGGCGCGTACTGGTCGCTGGAATTCGAGATCTTGTTTTACGTGGCCATGCTTGTTCTGCATCGGCTGGGGGCCTTCAAGAAGCTGACGGTGCCGGTGCTGCTGCTCTGGCTGGGGGCTGCGGCTGCGGCGCATGGGGTGCTCACTTACGGGCAGCCGGAGTCGTTGGTTTATCGCCTGACGGGGAAGATCAAGGCTGTCACGAGTCTCGACTACATTCACCTGTTTGGCGTGGGGATGATTTTATACGATGCGCATCGCCGACGGGCGTGGAGCATTGGGCATACGCTGGTGCTGGTGGCGTGTGCGGCGCTGGCTTGGTGGAAGGCGGCGTTTCCGCTGCATTTTGTGTTTGTACTTGGTTTTGGATTGCTGCTGCATCTGGCCACGACGGGATGGCTGCCTTTTCTCAATGCGAAGCCGCTGGTGTTTTTGGGGGCGATTTCGTACCCGCTGTATTTGATTCATCAGAACATTGGGCTGGTGCTTTTGAATGCGCTGGGTGGTGTGATGGACTCGGCGTGGTTGAGGCTTGGTATCACGGTGGCTGCGATGGTGGTGCTGGCGTGGGTGATCTCGGTTTGCATTGAGCGGCCGTCCATGCGGTGGGTGCGGGACAGGCTGCGGCGGTTTACGTGAGAGAGTGGTCCGCACAGTCCTCTGTGCGGTTCGACAGAGTCTCCTAATTCACTTCCCAGAAAAAGACGGCACATAAAAAATGCTTCTGTCTGACAAGGGGCGACTTGCGGTAGCGGAGCGCCGCACAGGGGACTGTGCGGACCACTTTACAGAGCCTTCTGCGTCTGGAGCCAGGCCTGGAACATGAGGATGTCCCAGAGGTAGAAGTGCCAGTTGCGGGTGCCGCTGAGGTGTTCCTGCCACTTCTGGCGGATGGGGGCAGGGTGGAAGAAGCCTTCGCGTTTGAGGCGTGATTCGCTGAGCAGATCCTCGGCCCATTCGCGCAGGGGGCCGCGCAGCCAGATTTCCAATGGGATGCCGAAGCCTTGCTTGGGGCGGTCGATCATGGCCTTGGGCACGTGGCGGTAGAGCGTTTCGCGCATGAGCCATTTGCCTTTGCCATCGCGTACTTTCATGAAATACGGGATGGTCCAGGCGAACTCGATGAGGTTGGTGTCGAGCAGCGGGATGCGGCCTTCGAGGCTGACGCCCATGGCAGCGCGGTCCACTTTGGTGAGGATGTCGCCGGGCAGGTAGGTCTCCATGTCAAGATACATCATGCGGTGGGTGAAGTCACTCACGCGCGGCCATGCCTTGGTGTTGGTGATCGCGGTGACGGGGTCTTTGCCGTCGATGACGATGTCCGTGGGCTTTTTCCAGTAGGACATGAGATTGAGATAGAGCGTCTCGATGCCGGGAGCGGCGACGACTTCGGCAAGTTTGTGCAACTTATCGCCGACAGGAATGTGGCGCTTGCTCTTGGGCAGGACTTTGGAGCCGAGGGCGTTGAGCGGGCCGGGAGGTACTGCGGTGAGCGCAGCGGCGGTCAGCTTCTTCAGTGGCGGAGGCATCCAGGCAAATTTGCTGTGGAGGCTGCGGCCCATGGCGTAGCGTTCGTAGCCGCCGAAGAGTTCATCGCCCGCGTCTCCGCTGAGGGCCACGGTCACATGCTGCTTGGCCATCTTGCAGACGAGATGCGTGGGGATCTGAGAGTAGTCGGCAAAGGGCTCATCGTAGAGCGCGGGAAGCTGCGGGATGACATTGAGCGCATCCTCACCGGTGACGTACATTTCGGTGTGCTCGGTGCCGAGGTGTTTCGCCACGCTCTTGGCGATCTCGGCTTCGTTGTATTGCTTTTCGTGAAAGCCTATGGTGAAAGTGCGCACGGGAAGGGCGCTTTGCTTCTGCATCATCGCCACGATGAGGGAGGAATCGATGCCGCCGCTGAGGAAGGCGCCGAGCGGCACGTCGGAGATCATGCGCATGCCCACGGCTTTTTTGAGCATGGACTCAAAGGTGTCGATGGCTTCGTCTTCGGTGCCGGTGAAGGGGTTGTCGAGGCCGCTTTCGACGACGTGCGGCAGGCTCCAGTAGTATCCGGGTTGCGGGCGCTCGGAGGGAGCTTTGAAGCTCAGCAGTGCAGCGGGTGGCAGCTTTTTGAAACCTTGATAGATGCAGAGCGGATCGGGGATGTAATTGAAGCGCAGCAGTGCGGTAAGGGCTTCACGATCTACGGCGGCGTTGAAGCCGGGGAAGCGCTGAATGGCTTTCAGTTCGGAGGCGAAGACAAACGTTTCACCGATCCAACCGTAGTAGAGGGGTTTTTCACCCATGCGGTCACGGGCGAGATGCAGCGTGCGCTGCTGCTTGTCCCACACGGCGAAGGCAAACATGCCGTTGAAGCGGCGGGTGGCTTCGACAACGCCCCAATGGCAAAAGGCCGCGAGCATGACCTCGGTGTCGGAGTGGCCGCGCCAGGTGTGGCCTAGGGGTTCGAGTTCGGCGCGCAGTTCCTGGAAGTTGTAGATCTCTCCATTGAACACGATGACGAAACGGCCATCGGCGCTGTTCATCGGCTGGTGGCCGAGCGGTGAGAGATCGAGAATGGAAAGGCGGCGATGGCCCAAGGCGATGCCGCTTGATGAGTCGACCCACGCGCCGGCGTCATCGGGGCCGCGCAGGATGATGGCGTCGGTCATCGCGGTGACGATGGCGTTCATCTCGTGCGACGGGCACGCTGAGGGAGGATTGAAGAAGCCAGCGATGCCGCACATGGATCAGGGATGGGGAAGGGGGGATGCGAGTGGATGCGGCACCGGAGCTACGGGAGCTGCGGCGGATGCGTGAGATGAGTTCAACAGAGCGGCGAATGTTTGCAGGACGCTCTCGATGGAGAACTGCTGCTCAATGCGTGTGCGTGCGGCGGGGTCTTGAGTGATACCAGATTCGAGCATTTCGATGCAGGCTTTGGCAAGTGCGGCGGGATCTCCCGGCGGCACGAGGTGGCCGGCCTCGCCGGTGACCCAGCGGGTGTCGCCGATGTCGGTGGCGACGACGGGAACGGCGCAGGCCATGGCTTCGCCGACGACGTTGGGGAAGCCTTCGCCAAAGGCGGAGGAGGACACGGCGATGTTGAGCGAGGCGGTGAGCTCGGGCAGATCGTGGCGCTCGCCAAGAAGCTGGATGTTGGGAGGAACTTCGAGTGTTTCGGTGTCTGCACCGACGATGATGAATTCGGTGCCCGGCTTCTTCTCCGCGATGAGCTTGGCAGCGGCGATGAAGGTGGCGTAATCCTTCATGGGGGCATTGCGGCCAAAGCGGCCGATGCGTCCGGGCACGGGCTTGCCGGGCTGCCATTTGGCGAGATCAAAGCCGTTTGGAATGAGCTGCGTTTTGCTGGCGCGGAAGCCGATGGCTTCGTGTTGCTTCGCACCGGTCTGCGTGTTGTAGGTGATGCGCTGCGGCAGCCAGGACAGTTTGGCGAGAGCACGGATGACAAGCGCGGAGCCGCGCTTTTCGTGCTTCAGATCGTAGAGACTCTGGCGGACGTTCCAGATGATGGGAACGCGTTTGAAACGCATGAAGCGTGCGAGTACGGCGGCGAAGCAGCCATGGTACATCCAGCCCATCATCACATCCGCACGGGTCTGCCGGACCACTTTGAACAAGCGCCAGAGGGAGCTCAGCGTGGGTTTGCCGGCGGGCATGTCGAGGCTGTGGACTTCGATGCCTGCCTCGCGCAAAGCGGTGGCGTGTTTGCCGCCTGCGGTGAGGGAGATGACGACGTGCTGAAACTGCGGCAGGCCGCGAATGAGCTGCACCAGCATCATCTCTGCGCCGCCGCTGCCGAGGCCGGTGGTGAGCCAGAGCACCTTTTTGGAAAGCAGGCGGCTGGTGCGCTCCACCAGCTTTGCCACGCTGAATTCATCCACGATGCGCTGACGTGGGTTGTGCGGGTGGAAGGCGAGCATGCAATGGGCGAGCGCGGTGTGATCTCCCACGGGGAAGACCTGCGTTTTGTCGCCGATGATCCAGGCGCTGTCGCCCACGTTGCTGGCGATGCAGGGCACGCCGCAGGCCATGGCTTCACCGATGACGTTGGAGAAGCCTTCGCCAAAGGCGCTGGAGTTCACGAGGCAGTCGAACTTCGCGTAAACGGCAGGCATGTCGTGCTGCGCGGGCAGCCAGGTGATGCGGTCGGCGATGCCGAGTCTGGCGGCGAGGTCGCGCATCTGCTGCTCGTAGGCAGCATCGCCCGAGCCGACGATGATGAACCTGGCATGCGGATCGAGGGCTGCGGCGGCGAGGAAGGTGGCATGGTCCTTCATCGGGTTCATGCGACCCACGAGGCCGAAGGTGAGCTCCTTGTTCGGAGTGCGTGGCTGCGGCTTGAAGCGCTCGGTGTCGATGCCGTTGGGGATGACGTGCATCCTCTTGAGCGGATAACCACGGGCGGCGTAGTAGTCGCGCCCGGCCTGCGAGTTGCAGAGGATGAGATCGGCGAAGCGGGCGAGCAGGCAGTTGAGGCGGAAGCTTGCCTTGCTGAGCATGCCCCAGAGGTGCGCGTCGGATTGCGAATCACGCACACCCCAGACGATGCGTGGGAAGCCGCAGAAGGGCTTCAGAAACAGCGCCATGAGATTGGACTCCGCGAGGTAACCGTGGAGGACTTCGGGGCGGACGCTGCGTGAGGCTTTGATGAGGCGGATGAAAAAACCAGCGAGATCCCAGCGGCTCTTTTTGCCAACGCAGATCGTCTGCACTCCGCCGGCCTCGAGCTCCGCACGAAAGGCACCATCGTAGAAATGCAGCACGCTGACTTCGTGGCCCTCTTTGACCAGACCACCCGCGAGCAGCACGAGCTGGCGCTGGGCGCCGCCGTGGCCGAGATCACGAATGATGAAGGCGATCTTCATGCTTGCGGCAGCGGGGAGTGAGGCGTGGCCTGCGCCTTCGGAGGAGCGGAGAGCACGAGGCGGAAGCGCCCGGTGTATACCAGATTGCAGCACACGGCGGCGGCGAACCAGTAGTGGGGGGATTCGACCAGAATCTGGCTGCAGGGTATGAAGAGCCATAGCGGGACCAGGCAGTAAATGCCGCGCATCTTGACCAGGAAACAGCGGATGGTCAGCACCAGCAGGCCGCCGATGTAGAGCAGCACGCCGGGGATGCCGATATCGATCCAGAGGGAGACGATTTGATTGTGCGGCTTCCAGATGCTGGTGCCTGCTCCGGTGCCATGACCCCACAGTGGTTTTTTGCCGGCGGCCTCCCAGCCGTCCTGCAGGTCCTTGCCGCGTTCGGGAGATTTGATGCGCTCGAAGTCGAGTTCGTAGATGGCCTTGAGGCGGTCCGTCGTGTCCTTGTTGGTCATGATCCCGACCTTGGTGGAGGTCTGGGCCAGGATCGCCACGCCACCGATGGCGAGGGGGACGCTGATGGCGACCAGGAGCAGCATGCCCATGAAGTGTTTGCGCAGATTTCCAATGATGTAGCAGAGAATCAGGCAGGAAAACACGGCCATGCCGCTGCGGCTGAGGGTGAGCGCGATGGCGGGCGCGACGAAGCCGATGAGCACCACATTCCACCAGAAGCGGGGATTCAGCGTGAAGATGACCGAGAGCATCAGCGTGATGATGATCGGCGGGTCATTGGGATCGTCAGGGAAGCCAGCCATGCGGCCTGGAATGCGCGTGAAGGAGCGGAAGCCCAGCCATTCGTAATACACGCAGCCGGCGGAGAGCACGGCGGTGCAAACGGCGGCCCACATGGCCACGCGCCGCCATGGCTCCGTGGAAAGCAGCAGCACGGTGGTGAAAGTGACGAGGAAGTTCGAGAGCAGGGACATCACCACAATGCTGTGATCTCCCAGGGCGGTGATGGTGAAGCGCTGCAGAAACGCGGCATCCAGCACGCGCAGCAGCGGCACGATGAGCATCAGAAAAGCGGGGGGGCAGATGCTGGGCTTGTTCAGCAGAGACATCACTCCGGCACCCGCGAGCGTGAGCAGGGTGTAGTCGCGTGGCTTGAAGGGAATGACGCCTGCGCCATCGGCCCAGTACAAGGCCTTGGTCATGGCAGGCACCAGCAGCGCGAGCGCAGCCAGGAGGAGGAACTTCACCAGGCGCTCGCGGCGTTTCGCGGCGATCTGCATGTAGGCGGGCATCCTTGGGGCGGCGGGCGCGGCGTTCATGCGGTCTCCTTTCGGCGGATCACCAGCAGGCAGGTGGCGCAGGTGGCGAAGGCGCAGATGCAATGCACGATGGTGGTGGAAAGGGCGATGCCTGCCGCGCCCAGATGGCGCATGAAGAGCCAGTTGAGCGAAGCATTGAGAAAGAGGGCGCTGAACGCGATGGTGAGCATGTGGCGCGAGGCCTGCAAGGAGATGACGATGCGTGCGGCCACGGTGCCGAGAATGTAGAAGGGAATCTGGAAGGCCGCGTAGCGCAGCACCTCGGCCACACGCTGGGTGTCCTGCGGGCCGAAGGCACCACGCTCAAAGAGGATGCGGACGACCCATGGGGCCAGAAAGCACAGCACCAGCGTCATGGGCAGCGAGGCGCTGACGATGATCCCGGCGCTGGCGAAGAGCCGCTTGCGGAGGCCGTTCCAATCACGGCGTGCGACGAGTTCAGCGAAGTGGGGGAAGAGCACGTCTGAGGCGGGACCGGCGGTGACGGCGAGGACGATGGCGCAGACTTTATCCGAATAGCCCAGCACGGCCACGGAGCCTGCGGTGAGCCATGCCGCCATGGTTTGATCCACCACCACCGCGCTGCCAAAGGCGACACCGCCGATGAGGAAGGGCACCGCATTGCGCAGCACCACGCGCAGCCCCGGCTCCCTGTGGCGCAGGGAGCAGCGCCACCAGCTCAGGCGGCGCGGCAGGCGGCGGAGAATGGCTACCAGCAGCACCGCAAGATGCGCCACCGCTCCCCACACCGTGCCATGCACCAGCGTCCAGGCATTGACCTGATTGCCAGCGAGCAGCAGTGCGATGACGATGCCGAGGGGCACGAGCATCGGTGCGGAGGCGGCCAGCAGAAAGGTCTTCCCGGCACGCAGCCACGCGCCCAGGTGCTGGGCCACGCCAAAGCAGAGCAGGAAGGGGAGCAGGCCGCGCAGCAGGCTCACGGCGAGCGCCTGCTTGGTAGGATCAAAGCCTTTCGTCGTCCATGCGACCACGGATGGGGCCGCGAGTGTCAGCAGGCCACCGCAGACGAGCAAGGCTATGAAATGCGATGCGACACTCTGAATCCCAAGGCGGTAGGCGCGGCGCAGGCCCCGGCGCTCGCGCAGTTCGGCGTAGGCTGGCACGAATGATTCGGGAATGCCGCCACCGAGCACCGATCCGATGAAGGTGTAAAAGCCGAAGACGAGCATGAAGGCGTCCAGTTCACTGGCGGTGCCGAGCTTGTTGGCCACGAGGGCGTCCTTGGCGAAGGCCACGATCTTGCCCACCATCGTGAGCAGGGCCACCAGCAGAAAGCCTGAGACCATGGCCGACCCGGCCCCGCGTGCGAGCAAGGCACGAAGGGGGGCTGGCAGAGCGAGGCGGATTGCAGGCATTCTAGTAAACTATAAACACCATAAAACGATTCGGCAAACTTGAGGTCGGGATATTTAGGGGGGGATTCAGGGGGAGGACGGGTGGTTTTTTCCCGGTCTCTGACAGGGGGTTAAAGCGTGTTTTAAGGGGCTTGGGCGCGTCGGAATGGGCTGCGGTGCGGTTGTATTGGCGGGTGGGGAAAGGCGCGTGGAAGGCGGGCTGGAGGGGCTGGGATGGGGGCGGTGGGTCTGGGCTGTAGGTTGGGCGTGTTTGGCGCGTTGGGCTGTCCAATCACCTATGCGGCCTTCGCCAAACCGCCCGACTTCGAGGGTGCTCGCAGGCTGAGGTGTTTGCAGTACGCTGAGGGACGGGCGGGCTGTCGCCACACCCATCCAACGGGCGAGCAGACTCGTTGGCATGTCCCGCCGGGTCTCGTTTCAGAGTTGGGTTCATGGGTTCAAAAAGGTGTTTTGAACCCTGAGCCCCTGAACCTGATGCCAACGGGGTTGGACATCAGTGGGGAGGTTTTTCTGTCCCCGTTGGGGTTCGGCTCTCCATTGGGTTCAGGCTCACAGGCTCACTACCTATATATAGGTAGTGAGCCTGTGAGCCTGATAGGATCATGAGCCTATCAGGCTCATGATCCTCGTTTGAGCCTGGCTCATCGCGGGAAGCTCGGGGCCGCAGGATGGATGTGGCGGCAGCCCGTCCGTCCATGAGCGTGCGGCAAGCACCCTGGCGTGCGGACGTCCTCGCAGTCGGGCGGTTTGGCGGTGGGAGCGGTGCGGCGTGGGAAGGTGCAGGGCGCCAAACACGACCGACCTACGGGGGGGGAGCTTGGCTCCGCGCCATGGAGGGTGGTTTGCCACCCTGCGCGTCTTCCTGCTTCCCTCGGGAGCGGGAAGTGCTGCATGGCAAACCCCGCTGGCTTTCTCCCGTTGGGGGTTGGAATTGGTATCAAGGTATCACTCCCTATATACAGGGAGTGATACCTTGATACCAAGATACCGATGGTATCAATGATACCGGTTTGATACCGAGTGATACTTGATACCACTTCGTGGCAGGAAGCTCTGTGAGGAGATGGATCGGGACGATCCCCCTCCGTGCTTTGCGTTGTTCGAGTAGTCTTCGAGACCCGTCTCAGAGCTTCGGCTCCAGCGTTGCGCGGTCTCCGGCGGCGAGGGTCAGGCAGACGATGCCCTGGCCGAGCAGCGGGTAGGTTTGGGAGCCAGCCAGGCCGGGGGGCGGTTTGACTGGGAAGGAGGGGCTCAAGGCGGTGTCGAACACGAGGGACCAGAGGATGTCCGGGCCACCGGGGAGTGTGAAGGGCTGCGGCTCGGCGCTGTTGTTGAACAGGAGCAGCAGGGGGGCGGAGGAATCACTCACGGCGCCCATCAGTGCGCCAAAGCAGCGGCGTGTTTCCTGATGCCATTCTTCGTGGTGCAGCAGGGTGCCGTCGCTTTCCAGCCAGATCACATCGCGCAGGCCGGTGCAGGGATTGAGCTTGCCATCAAAATAGCTGCGGCGGCGAAACACCTCGTGGCTGCGGCGGAAGGCGGTGATCTGCCGGGTGAAGGTGAGCATTTCTTCGTCGCAGTCGTGCCAGTCGATCCAGCTGATGTCGCTGTCCTGGCAGTAGGCGTTGTTGTTGCCGCGCTGGGTGCGGCCGCGTTCGTCGCCAGCGGTAATAAAGGGGACACCCAGGGAACACATCATGGTGGCGATCAGGCCGCGGCGGAGCTGGCCGCGTGTTTGCAGCACCTTGGGATCGGTGGTGGGGCCTTCCACGCCGCAGTTGGTGCTGTGGTTGTTGCTGTCGCCGTCGCGATTGTCCTCGTTGTTGGCTTCGTTGTGCTTTTCCGCGTAGCTGACGAGGTCCAGCAGCGTGAAGCCGTCGTGCGAGGTGAGGAAATTGATGCTGGCCAGGGGCGGGCGCTGGTTCCAGCCGAAGACGTCCTGGCTGCCGCAGAAACGCTTGGCAAATTCGGCGGTGCAGCCGGAGTCTCCGCGCCACCAGCTGCGCACGGTGTCGCGATACTTGCCGTTCAGCTCGCGCCAGGGTTCGGGGAAATTGCCCACCTGATAGCTGTCCATGCGCGAGATGTCCCAGGCTTCGGCGATGAGCTTGACGCGCGAGAGCACGGGGTCCTGCGCCACGGCGCTGAGGAAGGGGGACTGGCGGTTGAACCCGTCCTTTTCATCGCGCGCCACCGTCACGGCCAGATCGAAACGGAAGCCGTCGACGTGCATTTCCGTGACCCAGTAGCGCAGGCTGTCCAGAATGAGGCGCAGGGCGGGCAGGCTGGCGGAGTCGACCGAATTGCCGCAGCCGGTGACGTTGATGTAGTCCGCGCCGTTTTCGCCGAAATGATGCCGGTAGTAGCTGTGATCGTCCAGCCCGCGAAACATCAGCGAAGGGCCGTGCTCATTGCCTTCGGCGGTGTGATTGTAGACGACATCCAGGATGACCTCGATGCCGGCGGCATGCAGGGCCTTCACCATGGCCTTGAACTCGCGCACCTGCTCCTGCGGGTCCGCGGAGGAGGCATAGGTGTTGTGCGGGGCAAAGAAGCCGATGGTGTTGTAGCCCCAGTAGTTGGTGAGATTCCGGCCCAGCAGAAAGCCGTCGTCCAGATGCTGATGCACAGGCAGCAGTTGCACGCTGGTGATGCCGAGATCCCGCAGGTAGGAAGTGACGGCAGGGTGCGCGAGGCCGGCGTAGGTGCCACGCAGCCTGGCAGGTACGTCCGGGTGCGTTTGGGTGAAGCCCTTCACATGCAGCTCACAGATCACGGTGTCCTGCCAGGGCACGCGAGGGATGGCATCGCCGGTCCAGTCGAAGGACTCATCGACCACCACGCTTTTCAGGGCGTGCGCCCCGTTGTCGATGCAGCCATGGGAGTGCCGTGGATCTGTCAGAGTGCGCATGTGCTCGGCTTCGTCCGGAGTGCCGTGGATGGCGCGGGCGTAGGGGTCGAGCATGAGCTTCTTGGCATTGAAGCGCATGGCGTTTTGGGGCAGCCAGGGGCCGTGGGCGCGGTAGCCGTAGAGCGTGCCCGCTTTGACGCCGTGTACGGTCGCATGCCACAGATCGCACTCGGTGCGCTGCATGCGCACGCGGGCGGCCTCGCGGGCGGGGTCCTTGGGATCGTAGAGGCAGAGGTCCAGGGCCACGGCGTGGCGGGAGTGCACCACGAAGCGGGTGCTTTCACGCAGCAGCGTGACGCCGGGAGTCAGCGGTTCACCATTGATCTCGAATGAAACAGGGAAGGGGGAGACTGGCGTGGCCGCACGAGCAGGGGGCGTGGGCGTGGCCATCCGGGCAAATTTGCGTTTTAAGCTGGTGAGCAAAGGTTGCATGAGATCCACAACGCACAACGTTTGCCATGCCGCCATGATTTATCGCCATTTTCTTGTCCTTTTTCTTGTCATTTGCTCCTCATGGGCTCACGCCCTCAAGCCGGCGGACCCGGCGCGTTTTGAAAAGGCCATGCAGGCTTTTGAAGCGGAGGATGCGGCCAAGGCACCGCCGAAGGATGTCACGGTGTTTGTCGGTGCTTCGAACATCCGCCGCTGGCAGTCGCTGCCGGAGAGGTTCAAGAAAACGCCGCTGCTGAATCGCGGCTTTGGCGGCTCGCAGCTCAGTGATGTGGCGTTCTTTGCGGACCGCTGTGTCATCAAATACAAGCCGAAGCAGGTTTACCTCAATGCCGGGGGCAATGACCTGCATGCGGGTAAGACGCCGGAGGAGGTGCTGGTGGCGTTTGAGGAGTTTGTGACGAAGGTGCGCACAGCGCTGCCAAAGACTGCCATCGCTTTCATTTCCATTCCACCTTCGCCTTCGCGCTGGGATGAAGTGGAGCAGGTGAAAAAGGCGAATGCGCTCATTGCCGCGTCCTGCGAGAAGACGGGCGTTGTTTTCATTGATGTGTTCTCATTGCTCCTCGGTGCGGACGGCCAGCCACGGCCTGAGCTGTATGTGGAGGACAAGCTGCACTTCAGCGAGGCGGGTTACGATGTCGTGACCTCCGCCATCCGCTGGCAGAAGGACATCCTGGCCTTTGCGAAGAAGGATGCGGAAAAGGCGCCGCCGGAGAACCCCATCGTTTTCACCGGCAGCTCCAGCATCGTGAAGTGGAAGACGCTGGCGGAGGATTTCCCGGGACTGCCGGTGATGAATCGCGGTTTTGGCGGCTCCGAGGTGTTTGATTCCTTCAACTACGCGCACCTGACCGTGATCAAGTACAAGCCCCGGCAGGTGGTGATGTATGCCGGTGGCAACGACATCAATGCCGGCAAAACGCCGCAGCGGGTGTTTGCGGATTTCAAAGCCTTCGTGGCGAAGGTGTGGGCGGCGCTGCCGGAGTGCCGCATCTGCTATATCTCAAACGCGCCGAATCCGAAGCGCTGGAGCATGATCGACAAGATGATCGAGACCAGCCGTCTGGTGGAGGAGTACACGAAGACCGACAAGCGGCTGCAGTTCATCAATGTGTATCCGCACATGCTGGGTGCTGATGGGAAGCCGAAGCCGGATATTTTTGTGGAGGACCAGCTGCACATGAATCCGAAGGGGTATGTGATCTGGAAGGAAGTGGTGGGGCCGTATTTGAAGTAGGGCGGGGCTCTCTTTTCAGTGAGGCGCTGGATTTGTTAGAGGACATTGATGTGAGAGAGATGCACTTCAAAATGCTCCGGGATTCCTGGCATGCGCTCCCGGAGGGAGCAGAGAGATGAGCCGGTGGTGAAGCGAAACCGCGAAGCGGTGCAGCGGGAACCACCGGACTCAGTCCGCATAATCGAACCGAACAGAGGCGCATGCCGGAGGTATGCGAGAAGCCTTCTGTTGCCCAGCGTAGACGAGGAGTCTGCGAACGGCTCTCGCATACCTCCGGCATGCGACCTTGATTTCGTGGGGTGGGTTTGCGTGTTCCGGTGGTTCTCGCTCGCAAAGCCTCGCTTCACCACCGGCTACGTTCTCTGCTCCCTCCGGGAGCCAGCAGACCGTATACGCGGAGGACCGTGTGATGATCAATGCCGTGTGTCATTTCATTTGCGATCCTTCACCCGCGCACCTCTCACACCAGCCCCTCCTTCACCGCCTTCGCGATGGCGCTGCCACGACTGCGCACTTGCAGCTTCACGTACACGCTGCGGATGTACTCGTCCGCCGTGTAGTAGCCGATGCCGAGCTGGGCGGCGGCGTCTTTGATGGTGCTGCCGTTGACGAGGAGCTTCAAGATGTCCAGCTCACGCGGGGTGAGGCCGTAGTCCTTCTGCGGCACGTTGGCCTTGGAGAACATCTCCAGCACGCGGCGGGCGATGTGGGGATTGATGGGCGAGCCGCCTGCGGCCGCGCTGCGGATCGCGGCGGCGATGTCCTCGGTGTTGGATGTTTTTAAGAGGTACCCGGCGGCACCGGCACAGATGGCGCGGAAGATTTTGTCGTCCTCTTCAAACACGGTGAGGATCACGATGGCGGTATTGGGAGCAAGCTGGCGCAGGCGTGTGATGCCTTCGATGCCATTCATGCCCGGCAGGCCGACATCCAGCAGGAGGACCTGCGGCGCAGGCTCCGTGGTGAGCGCGGCAAAGGCGTCCTCACAGGCGGTGAAGCGCTGCGTGCAGGAGATGCCCTCGAGCCGGTTCAAGGCCCGTACGAGGCGCTCGCCGTAGGTCTTGTGATCTTCGATGATCCAGAGGTGGATGGTGTCAGGCATGGGGTGTGGATGATTGATTGTGGGCCGGGGCATTTCGCTGCAGTTGATCCAGCACGGCCCGGCGCACGATTGAGCGCACGTGCTTGGTTGTGAGCGATGACTTCGTGGGAGCACTGAACTCCGGCCGTTTGAGCAGGACGTGAATCATGGCCGCAGCCGGGGTCCAGCCTGCAGATTTGAGCGCATCTTTGAATCCTGCGACATGGGTGCCATGCTGGGCCGTGGGCATGCCGTTGCACCAGGAGCGCCAGCGGCAGGTTTTGGCGGTTCCGCACGCTGCCACATTGATGTGAACATCCTCCAGCTCCACATTCAGCTTAAACGCTGACGGAGCCATGCTCGTGAAGGCTTCATCCTTTTCTGAAGACTCAAACTCAGCGAGGTCAAGCAGTCCGCCCGGTGCATGAAACGTCTCTTCTTGAAGTCCTAACATCACACCTGGAAACAGATGAGCAGTGTCGAAGAGCCTGCGTCTCACCATGGACCATCGAGGGGCTTGTGCAGACATTACTTCCGCGTCAGGCACGAAGGTGATGCTGGTTCCGCGTGCGGATGACTTTGATTTTCTCAGAGGGGCGGCGGCATGCCCCTTCTCAAAGCGTTGCTCCCAGCGAAATCCGGCACGGTGGGAGACAACCTCAACGACGCTCGACAAGGCAGACACCACGACCAATCCGACGCCTCCGGCATTCAAATGGACGTGAGGGCTGTGCCCGTCTGCTGTTGGCGTGGAATGGAGTTCGGTGAAATAGGTTTCCGCCAGCGTCTTGCTCCCTGCACCTGGGACGTCGAAAGGCAGGCCTTCGCCATTGTCAGAGACGCAGAGGGAATGGCCATCATGCCAGGAGACTCCTATGCGGTCAGCCTTTCCCGCGAGGTATTGGTCCAGGCCGTTTGCCACCAGTTCATGAATCAGGTGCTCCATACCGCGTGGTCCTGCATCGCCAATGTACATGCCGGGTCTTTGACGGATCATGGCAGCGATGTCAGAGGACGGGGAACTCATGAGGATGATGCGCAGGAATGTGCCCTCTCAGGCATGGAGCGGCAGGGTGAGGGTTAAAACGGTGCCTTGGGGCGATGAGGTGATGTCGGTGCTGCCTTGATGCTTGGCGGCACGGCGGTGCAGATTAGTGAGGCCCATGCCGCTGTGTTTGGCGGCGGGGGCGAAGCCGTGGCCGTTGTCGCGGAGGGTGAGCATGATGTCGTTGTGCGTTTGCTTGAGCGTGATGTGCACTTCGGTGGCGGCGGCGTGGCGGGTGATGTTGTGCAGGGCTTCTTTGAACATCAGCATGAGGTCGCGCTGGCGGTCCACGGAGAGGCGGCGGGTCTGGGCGTGGTCATCGAGATCAAGCGTGTGCTGGATGCCGCGCAGCATGCGGTCAGCGGTTTCGCGCAGGAGGGTGGGCAGGTCGTCGGTGCCGTAGCGCTCGCTCTGCATGAGGCGTGTGATGTCGCGCATGGCGTCCACGGTTTCAGCGGCAATGTCTTTGATGTCGGTCAGGTCTTCGCGTGACTGGGGGCTTTGGCCACCCTCAGCGAGAAGGTCCTGCGCGATGAGGGCGATGCTGCCGAGGCTGCTGCCGATCTCGTCATGCAGATCCTGGGCGATGCGCTCGCGCAGGCGTTCGAGCTCTGCGCGGCGGGCACGTCTCTGACGTTGCAGCCACAGGAGCAGCACAATGACGCCTGCCACGGCCATGCCGATGAGCAGCCCCAGGGCGTTTTTTTGCCAGTGCTGCGTGAGGGTTTCGCGTTTCTTCTCGATCTGTCCAAGCTGGTGCTCCACCTCACGCCGCTGGGAGAGATCCGCCAGCCAGCCGGGCCAGTCCACGATGTCCGCACCGCTGGCAAAGCCGTCCACCAGGGCTGCGCGTGACCAGCCGTTTTGTTCCGTGGAATTGGGGGAATTCACATCGCAGCCGGTGGCGATGTTTTTGCCTGCGGACCAGATCTGCATCTCTGCCATGGCGAGGACGACGGAGCCGTTGCTCACATGCGGATCGAGCACCTGCAGACGCACATACCGTGCGCGATGCGCGCCGACGAGCGTGACCACATTGTCTCCGGGCAGGGCATTGTAACTGCCGGACTGGGGCGTGGGCAGGAGGCGCGGCTCTTCGTTGTCCTCTTCGCGCAGCTCGATCTGGTAGCGCACGGGAAAGCCGTAGCCGTGGCTGTGGGAGAACTGCGGCGGATGAGAGGGAAAGAGGCGGATCTCATCGATGGGCCTGACGGTGCCGAGATCAATCTCCACCCATGGGTTGGTGTAGGGGCGGCCTTCGCTGGTGGGCACGCTGCGAAAGCCCAGCGTGGGGCTGGGGTGCGTGCCGAGCGGCGGGCCGAGCACGGTGTGGCCGTCCACGAGATTGATGCGGCCCCAGTCGGGGCGTGTGCCCTGGCTGCTGCTGGCACGCACGGCGGCAGGGCCGATGGCCTCCAGCCGTGCGCCGAGGTTTTGCTTTCCCTGCAGCAGCATCACCTCGCCCAAGGCGCAGAAGCTGCGTTCGCCGGAGGTGCACAGTCGCGTCGCGGTGATGCGCACTTTTTGCGCCATGCGTCCGCCTGCGGGGATCACCACGGGGAGCAGGCCCGGATTGGGGAAATCGGCGTCGGTGTAGTCGGCGATGATGGTGCGCTCATTGTCCTCGCCTTCATCCAGCAGCTCCACGTAAAAGCGGATGGGGAAGCCGTAGCCTTTGCCCACGGCGGCTCCGTTCGGTGGCGGGGCGATGAGCACCACGGAGTCAATCTTCTGCGCCTGTCCGAAATTCAGCTCCACCCATTCGGCCTTGTCTTGGGAGGATGAGTACTCGCTGTGCCAGCCCAGACGCTGGGTGAGCTGCACCTCCGGCGCTGCGGGCATGGCGCTGAGCTTTTCCTGCAAAGCCGTGCGCTCTGCCGCCAGCGCGCGCATTTCAGGAATCCATGATGTGAGCTCGCCATGGGCTTCCCCGCCCCACAGCATGAGGAGAACGCCAAAGCATGGATGGAGAAGGTGACGCACCGTGAAGGGAGCCTAGCGAGGAGGGCACCGCCCTGCCACCGGGTTCTGCTGCCGCAGGGGCCCCCGAACATTCGGGGGAGGTGCACAAAGCTCTGCGTGGCACCGTTTGAACTCAAGACCGATGACACGTTTTCTGCTTCCTGCGCTGACCGCTACCGCCCTCCTGGCCTCCCATGCTGCCATGGGGGCTGAATCGCGTGATCTCACAGGCCTCGTGCGCCCCTTCTTTGAGCAGCACTGCAACAGCTGCCACGGCACCAAGAAGCAGAAGGGAGATCTGCGCGTGGACAATCTCATCGTGGACCTGCAATCGCCGAAGATCATGGGGCACTGGGAGGAGATCATGAGCCGCATCAACTCCGGCGACATGCCGCCGGAGGATGAAGCGAGGCCGAAGCCGGAGGAGATTTCCAAGGTGGCCGACTGGATCCTGCTGCAACTGCGTGAGGCGGAAACCGTGCGCCAGTCCTCCGCAGGTGAACGTGTGGCCTTTCGCAAGCTGACGCGTGATGAGTATGGCAACACCGTGCGCGATCTGCTGGGCGTGAACTTTGACGTCAAGGCACCGAGCGGACTGCCGGAGGACCCGGATTGGAAAGGCTTTGAACGCATCGGCTCCGTGCTGACGCTTTCGCCTGCGCACATTGAAAAATACTTGTCCGCTGCGGATGCGATTCTGGATGAAGCGCTGTCTTTGCGGCCAGAGCCGAAGCGCGAGGTGATACGCTGGGAGGCCTTCGACATGCGCTGGAAGGGCTTCAAAGAGGAATACCAGGCGCGTGGCATTGCCGACAAGGTGCGGATCGAGATCGTGCCGCGCAACTATACGACGGATTCCTGGAACATTGAGATCAAGACTACGGGCGACTACCTGCTGCGGCTGAAGCTCAGCGGCCTGCGCCCCGCCGGTGGTCGTGCGCCGCGCTTGAAAGTGTACCTGTCTAGCATCAACACCACGTTGATCGAGCAGGACATCGATGCGCCGGAAGACAAGCCGATTACTGTCGAGGCACGCGTGCATCTGGTGGCGGGGAAGTATCCGGTGCGCATCATCAACTCCGTGCCGGGGCCGAACCCCGAAGGCCGGCGCTCACGCCACAGCGGCACGCCGAACGCCTTTACCAACACGCGCAGCCGCGTGCCGTGGCAGCTCAAGCTCACGGACGATGACTTCAATCCGATCCAGCCGACGCTGATCGTGGACACCGTGGAGTGGGACGGGCCCATCGTGGATTCGTGGCCGACCAAGGCGCACCAGCAGATCTACAGCAGCAAGGATGCGCGGGAAATTTTGACGCAGTTTGCCACACGTGCGTGGCGCAGACCGGTGCAGGCAAAGGAGATCGAGCGCCTGATGCAGCCCGTGAACAAGTCGCTGGAACTGGGCGATTCGTTTGAGGTGGCGGTGAAGAACGGGCTCATCGGCGTGATGTGCGCGAAGAGCTTTCTTTACCTGGAAGAGGGCGACGCCGCGAAGGCTGCGCCGACGCTCAGCGACTACGAACTCGCCTCGCGGCTGTCTTACTTCCTGTGGAGCTCGATGCCGGATGAGCATCTGCTGGAGCTCGCCAAGCAAGGCAAGCTGCACGATGCGAAGACGTTGCGTGCTGAAGTGCAGCGCATGCTCGCTGATCCGAAAGCGCAGGAGTTTGCCGACAGCTTCCCGCGCCAGTGGCTGCAACTGCGCAAGGTGGGCATGTTCCCGCCGGACAAGGAGCTGTATCCCGACTACGACGAGAACCTTGAGCAGAGCATGGTGGCGGAGACGCTGGGCTTCTTTAACGAGGTGCTGAAGCGCAACGGCAGCCTGCGCGAGTTTCTCGACTCCGACTGGTCGATGATCAATGAGCGCCTGGCCATGCACTACGGCATTGAAGGTGTTCGCGGTGATCAGTTGCAGCGCGTGGCGCTCAAGCCGGAGGATCATCGTGGTGGATTACTCACGCAGGCTTCCGTGCTGAGTCTTACTTCCGATGGCACGCGGCATCGCCCGGTGCATCGCGGTGTGTGGATGCTGGAGTCCATCATCGGCAGGCCGCCACCGCCGCCGCCTGCCAACGTGCCTGCGCTGACCACGCCGGATGCGAAGGCCAAAAAGACGACCGTGCGCGAAAAGCTGGAGCTGCACCGCTCCGACCCCAACTGCACCGCCTGCCACAACAAGATCGATCCCCTCGGCATCGCCTTTGACAACTACGACGCCATCGGCCGCTGGCGCACCGTGGAGACGATCAAGGACGGCACCGGTGACAACCCGGCGCTGGACCCCAGCGGCGTGCTGCCGGACGGGCGTGCCTTTGCTGACTCGGTGGCATTGAAGAAGATCCTGATCGATGATCTCGATAAATTTGCCGCTGCCGTCACGGACAAGCTCGCCACCTATGCCCTGCGCCGGGGCATGACGTTTTCGGATCGCGAAGAGCTCAAGCGCATCGCTGAAGCATCCAAGGCCGACGGCTACAAGCTGGCCTCCCTCATTGAATCTCTCGTCACCAGTCCGCTGTTTTTGAAACGTTAACCTGCATCACCATGAGCAACATCCAATCCCAACGCTGGCTTCTCAACCGCCGCCACTTTTTGCGCGGACTCGGCACCACCATGGCGCTGCCGCTGCTGGATGCGATGGTGCCTTTGCGCGCCAGTGCTGCTGCAACGGCCAAGCCGCGCCGCAGTGTGTTTGTGTACATCCCCAACGGCGTGAATGGCATGACGTGGCAGTGCACGAAGGCCGGGCGTGGCTATGAGCTTTCGCCTTCGCTCAAGCCGCTGGCGAAGCATCAGGAGGATTTCACCGTGTTCAGCGGGCTGCATCATCCGAACGGTCTGGGGCAGGCGCATGTGTGCGCGGACACCTGGCTCACGGGTGCGAAGATTGATGCGCAAGGCGGGCGCAAATACGAGAACACCATCTCCTGCGACCAGATGATGGCCGAGGTGGTGGGGCAGCAGACGCGGTTCACCTCGCTGGAGTTGTCCATCTCCTCCGGGACTGGGCAGCCCTTTGGCACGAACACACTGGCCTTCTCACGCGATGGCGTGCCGCTGCCGGCGGACGACAATCCGAAGACGATCTTCAACCGCCTGTTTGGCGAGGAAGCGGGTGGCATCGGTGCGCAGCGTGCACGCCTCACGAAGCGCCGCAGCGTGCTGGATGCCGTGCTTGATGATGCGAAGTCACTGCGGCTGGCGCTGGGGACGGATGACCGCACGAAACTGGATGAATACATGCACGCGGTGCGTGATGTGGAGCAGCGCACGGAGCGTCTGGACGCGTGGCTGGACATTCCGAAGCCTGTGGTGGAAAAGAATCTGGCGGCACCCTTCCAGCGCGATGTGCCCAAGGCGCAGGCGGGGGAATACTGGCGCACGATGTTTGACCTCATCGTGCTCGCGTTGCGCACGGACATGACGCGTGTGGTGACTTACATGAACGGCAGCGAGGGCAATGGCCTGGCCATTCCGGAAATCCAGATCACGCAGGCGCGGCACAATCTTTCGCATCACAATGGCGATCCGGTGGTGCTTGACCGTCTGGCGAAGAGCGATGCCTTCATCATGCAGCAGTTTGCGCATTTCCTCGATGAACTGCGTGCGGTCAAAGACGGCGATGAACCTCTGCTCGACCGCACGATGGTGCTCTTCGGCAGCGGCATGAGCTACGGCCACAGCCACTGCAACAGCAACCTGCCCATCCTGCTCGCAGGCGGCAAGGGGCTCGGGCTGAAGCACGGCCAGCACCTCGACTACAACAAGCCGCATCTCAAAGAGGACTACACGCTGAGCTACGACGAATGGCGCAGCCTCTGCGGCAAGCCCAAGGACGGCAAGGCCCGCCTCAGCAACGTGCTTGTGACCATGCTGCAAAAGATGGAGGTCAATGCCGAGACCTTCGTGGACAGCCTCGGTCCGGTCAGTGAGATCGTGTGATCAAAATGCCTCAGCCTTCCATATTTTTCCAACCCAACTCCATGAAACAAACTCTCTCATTCATCGCCCTGCTGTCTTTCGCTGCAGCCGTTCCCTCCCTTGCTCTGGACCCCCATGTCGAAGCCGTCACCAAGATTGTCGAGGGCGCGAAGGGCAAGGTCGAAAAGACGGAGGACGGACAGAGTCTGAAGCTGGTGGATCTCGCCGTGCCGAATACGGGGCCGCATGATCACCGCAAGGAAGATCCGTATGATGCCGCCTTCTTTGAGCATCTCGGTCACATCACCACGCTGGAGTCGCTGAATGTGATCTCCACCAAGTTCAACGATGAGTGGATGCCGAACATTGCGAAACTCACGAACCTCAAGACCCTGCGCTTTACCAACAACGGATCGTTGACGGACGCAGGCATGGAGCAGCTCGCGGGATTGAAGAATCTCGAATCCTTCTCGTTCGTCGGCACCAAAATCACCGGACGCGCCTATGCGAAATTTGAGGGCTTTACCAAGCTGACCAAGGTGAGCCATCGGGGCAGCAGCATCGACGACGAAGGGTTGAAGGAGCTGTGCGACCACCTGCCAAATCTCGAAAGCATCAGCCTCGCGCATGCGAAGTTCACGGATGCGGGTGCCCCCAATCTGGCCAAGCTGACGAAGCTCAAGGGATTGGAGCTCGGCGCTCATGCGACGCCTGCAGCGCTGAAGAACATCACCGCACTGCCGCTCGAATCTCTGCAGCTTGGCGAAGGTTTCGACAAATCCGAGTCGCTGCCCATCGTGAAGGAGATCAAGACGCTGAAGCGCCTGACGCTGACGAACTGCAAGACCACCACCGACGATGACCTCAAGGTGCTGGCCACGATGACGCAGCTGGAATCCCTGGAGCTCGGCAGCCCGGCCATGCCCGAGGAACGCCTGCCGCTGCTGCAAGGGTTTGCCTTCCTCAAGGAGCTGAAAATCATCGACCGCCAGAAGGGCTATCCGCCGGAAACGGAGGCCAAGATCAAGGCGCTGCTGCCGAAGGTGGACGTGAAATTCAAGTGATCCGATTCAACCGGCACCCCATGCGACTTCTCTGCGTCCTTCTCTTTGCCTCCGCCTTGTCCCTGTCTGCCGCCGATGCAGCCAAGGCGATGGAGTTCCCTTCGCTCAATGATGCCAAGCGCATCCATGGAGAGCTGGTCAGCGTGGACTGCATTTTGCGCCAAGGAGAGTTCCGTGCCGACGATGGCCAATTGATGCCGTTCTCCATGCCGCCGTATGCGATCATGAAGTACAAGGGCGTGGAGGCGGATCTGCGCGAGGTACCGCTGGGGACGAAGATGACTTTCCTTATGCTGCCAGACGCTGCGGGGCAGCTCACACGCCTCGTCACCACGGATGATGGCCAACCCGCCGACGCTGCGCAGTTGAAGAAGTTCCGTGAGTTCACCGAGAAGCGCGGCATCGCGGGATGGATTAACAAGACAGAGGGGAATACGGTTACGGTGACCTTTTTCAGCGCCGACCCCGCCGCGTTTCAGGCTGCTTACAAAGAACTGCTGGCGGTTGGGAAGGAGGGGAAGCTTTGCGTGGCGAACGAGGAACTGCGCACGTGGAATCCGGGTGTGGATGGCGAGCGTGGCTCCATCACGGAAGCGAACAAGGTGCCCACTGAATACTTCGGCAGCAGCGGCGTGCAGGTGACGCTGAAGGTGAGCAACATGCTCGAAGGCTTCCGTCGTGGCCGCGTTGTGCGCGTGTTTCTGGCGGGATGGAAAGTGCAGGATCAGTTCTATGGGGAGAGCCTGATGGGCTACGGCTTTGGCCGCATGCTGAATCAGGAACTGGTCGAAAACGTGGCCAAGGAATACCCGGAGCAGTTTCCTTTCCGCACGGATTTCAGCAACGCGAACCTGCCTTGGTATCAGCTTAAAGACGAGGTGAAGCCGCCGCCCTTTTCCGAGCACGTGGTTTACGGGCAGCTCGTGGAGGCTGATGCCAAGACTGGCAGCGGCAAGTTCATTGCTGAGCTGACCGGCGAAGAGGTGAACTTCACGCTCACCAAGCGCCACACCTTGAAGTATCTCGGGGCTGATCCTCAATTTGCGCAGCTGCCCACCGGTCAGCGCTACCGCTTCCATCTGTATCAGGACGAGAAAGGTGCCTTCACCCGCGTGAGCTTCATCAGCGATGACTTCAGCCACGCCAGCGCGAATGCCAGCACGGCACGCGTCACCGCCATTCACGGGGACCGCATTCACGTGGCCTGGCAGCTTCCGCTGGTGAAGGACTACAATGGCGACATGCAGCGCCCGCAGGATATCGGCAGCCGCATTCTCCACGTGAATGATGCCACGCGCGTGTGGAAGGCGGATCAGCAGGTGAAGCTGGCGGATCTGAAAGCGGGGGATGTGCTGCTTTTTAACCGCACTGCAGAACTGCCCGGCAAGCCCTCCCAATGCACCGACCTTTGGATCGGCGAAGAGACGCACAAGCTGGTGACGGAGAAGCAGCGCAAGCCTGCGGTGGCGAAGAAGTAGGTGGGGCTGAAGAGCGTCTATCAGCGCGACAGCGTTTTGGAGTGCTCCAGTCCTCTGGAGCTTTCCGCAGGCCAGTGAACGTCCGAAAGCGCCGGAGGACCGGCGCACTCCAGGACACTGTCGTGCTGCTTCACACTCCAGAGACTTGGTTACTTCGCGTTCTCATCGCGGCGGTGAAGGGGACGCACCCAGATGTTGCGGTAGCGGGTCGGGTTGTGGTGGTCCTGGAGGGCGAAGCCGACTTCCTGCAGCTTCGTTTCGAGCGGAGTGGCATGCTGCACGATGACGCCGTTGTGCAGAACGGTGATGCGAGCGGGCTGGAGCACAGTGCCCTTGTCATCGAGTTGCGCGCATTCGCAGATGATGTCGTAGCTCTGCCATTCGCCGGGCTTGCGACTGGCGTTCACGAGAGGGGGGTAATTGTTGTAGATCGCTCCGGCCTGACCGTCCGGATAGGTGTCGTTGTCATAGGAGTCGAGCACCTGCACCTCGCCCCAGCCATGGATGAGCACGCCGCTGTTGCCACGGCCCTGGCTCTTGCCCACCACCTCGGCGGGCGTGGCCCATTCGAGGTGGATCTGGCAGGAGCCAAACTTGTCCTTGGTATCAATGTCGCCGCCCTTGGGCTTGATCTCAGCGTAGCCGTTTTCGATCTTCCAGTTGGGCACGTCGCTTTGGTCTTTGTCATCCTTGCGCGGCTTGCGGATGAACCTGGAGAGGTCTTTGCCATCGAAGAGAACGACGGCATCGCTCGGCGCTGTGGTGGCCGTGGGCGGAGTGATCACCGTAGGCCGCGGCCGCTGCATGTCCCCCTGCCGGTAGATGCCGCCGGGAGTGAATGGCTTTTCTTTTTTGGGTTCGGCCGGCTTGGTGGGCTCGGCGGCGGCGGCGAGAACGGCGAAGAGGGGGAGGGTGAGAAGGAGGCGGTGCATGATGATTGTAACGGTGTGGGTGCAGATGATTTGCGGGCAAAAAGAAGGCCGGCGCATTGCCGGCCTTCTTGAGTCCAGTTGCGGCGCAACTGGGCTACTTGGCGAAGGCCTTGTCCTTCGCATTGCCACCGCTGGTGAGGTAGGCGAGGAGGTCGAGGAGTTCGTCCTGATTGAGGGAGTTGATGAGGCCGGGCGGCATCATGCTGACTTTGCGGGTGCCCTTCTTGGCGATGTCGCTTTCGTTGATGGCCATGTGGTCATTGGGGGCGAAGGGGTTGGTCATGATGAAGACCTTGCCGTTTTCCTCAACGACGATGCGGCCGATGATGACGCTGCCATCCTTCTTGGTGATTTCGTGGCTGTCGTACTGGTCCGAGATGACCTTGCTGGGATCGACGATGTTTTCCATGAGATCGCGCATGGTGTAACGGTTGCCGACGCCGGTGAGGTCGGGGCCGATGCTGCCGCCGTCGCCATTGAAGCGGTGGCAGGTGGCGCACATGATGCTGCGGTACATGTTTTCGCCATTGGTGAAGTTGCGGCCTTTGAGTCCGCCGGTGGTGAGAGCGACGACTTCATCGACCGTCCAATTCTTGCCGGGGCCTTTGGGGGCGACGTAGTTGGGGATGGAGGTGCTGGCTTCGACCTTGTTGCTGAGGGTGTCGAGCGCGGCGAGTTCTTCCTTCGGCACAAAGGTGGCCAGGGCGTCCTTGCGGATGTTTTCGATGAAGCCTTTGAAGCTGTTGCCGCCCTTCCAGGTGCGGGCGCGGGGAAACCAGGAGAAGAAGGTTTTGCGATGCTCAGGAGTCCAGCCTGCGGTGGCGTTGCGCAGGGCAAACATGTAGCTGATCTGCTGGGCATTGGGGCGGCTGCCAGCGGCGGCGCGGGCGGCGTTGGCGTAGCCTTCGTTGCGGCTCAAAACGGCATCGGTGGCGACTTCCTGGAAGTCGTCTTTGGCGGTGGCCATCAAGGCGAGGGTCTTTGAGACGACGGTGGGGGTATCGATGGCGACGAGGATCTGGCAGAGCTCGCGGTTCAAGAAGGGATTCTCCGTGGGATAGACGAGGTCGAGCGCCGTGGAGATCTTTGAGCAGACGTCTGCATCCGGCTTGCCAAGGCGGATCAGGATGAGCTCCAAAGCGCGCAGGGCGGCGAACTGCTGATCGAGCGTGAGCTTGGCTCCGACCAGTTTGCCCAAGGCAAGGAGCATGCGGCCTTCGAGTTCGACGTTTTCAGGCGAGACGTAGCCGATGGGTTCCGAGGAGGTGCCGGTGGGCTTGGCAGCTGGCCTGCCACCTTCGGAATTGGCTTTGGCCCCGGTGACACGCGCGAGGGCGATGATGCCTTCGATCAATGCGACGGGCTGGGTTTCACTGAAAACTTTTTCCTGCCAAAGTGCGACGGGGAGTTTTTCAATCGCGACGCGGGCGGCATAGCGCACGTTGCGGTCGTCGTGGCTGAGCTTGCTCCAGGCGTCCTGGAGGGCATTCGCGGCATCGACTTTGCCGGTGTGGTAGGCTTCGAGGGAGGCGCGCAGTTTGAAGTCCTCGCCGAGAGGCTGCGCTTTGACGGGGGCGGTGGATTCATCGCCGACATAGGTCACGCGATAGACACCGGACTGAGTTTTGCGACCGCCCACTGCGAAGTACATGGCACCGTCCTGCGGATGAATGACGACATCGGTCAGAGGCAGAGGTTTGCCGAAGACGAATTCCTCCTTGGTGGCGGCGTAACTGGCACCTTTGGCGTCCAGGTTGATGGCCCACATGGTGCCGTAGGTCCAGTCGTTGATGAAGATGGCGTGCTGGTATTTGGCAGGGAACTTCGCACCGGTGCCGGCGACGACGCCAGTGGGGCTGCCGGGGCCGATGTCGAGCGTGGTGGGGAGCGAGTCGGCGTAATAATTGGGCCATTTGCCGCTGCCGCTGCGCCAGCCGTAGTCCGCACCGCTGACGCAGTGGTTCACACGGGTGGGGCGGTACCAGGGGCTGCCGATGTCCCACTCCATGTCGGCGTCGTAGGTGAAGAGTTCGCCCTGGTCGTTGAAGCAGATGTCGAACTCATTGCGGAAGCCGTAGCAGAAGAGCTCCAGTCCGGTGCCATCGGGGTTCATGCTGCAAATGTAGCCGCCTGGTGCGAGGATGCCGCGTGCGTGGCCGTTCGCGTCCCACATGCGCGGGAGGATGTGGTCTTCGCTCCAGATCTTGGCGGGGCGGCTGTCCGTGAGGCCTTCGGGGAGTTTGGTGTGGTTGCCGCAGTTGAAGAAGATGCGTTTGCCATCCGGACTGACGGTCATGCTGTGCAGGCCGTGCTCGCCGCCGCCTGCCATGGTGTGCAACTTGGTGGTCTTGTCGTATTGATCGTCGTCGTTGGTGTCCTGCAGGCGGTAGAGGCCGTTGTTTTTGCCGTCTTCGTTGACCATGACGTAGAGGCTGTCGAATGCGGCGAGAAGGCCGTGGGCCTTGCCCAATTCGATGGCGAGTTTTTCCGGCTTGAGGTTCTCGGTTTTGCCGATGGCCGGCACGCCCATGCGGTAGATGCTGCCATACTGATCGCAGGCAATGAGGCGACCTTTCGGATCGACGGTGAGAGCCACCCAGGAGCCTTCCTGATCTTTGGGCACGTTGTAGAGTTTTTCCACTTTGAAACCTTTGGGCACGGTGATCTCAGATGCAGCGATGCTTTCTGCCGGGCCGCTGTTTCTGCCGCCACCCGGTTTGCCATCCAGCGCGAGTCCCCAGGGGCCTTTGCCATAATCGTTGATGACGATGGCGGGCTGCCAGGCGGTGGTGCCTGTCTTGGTGGCCTCCCATTTGTCCGTGGTTTCTACGATGAGGGGCTTTGCGTTGTCCGGCAGCTTGAGGGTGAGGCGGGCGATGAGCGCCGCGACGCCGCCTTTGTTGCGACCGTTGACGATGATTTCATTCTGCGCACCGAGCTTGAGATTTTTGCTGATGTCCACCTTCGTGGCCTCCTGCCAGTCGGGATTGGTGAGAACCTTTTGGCCATTGAGCAGGGCGTCCGCGCCGTTGTCACAGGTGAGTTCCAGCAGGGCTGATTGCACCTTGGCCGGAACTTCAAAGCGATAGCGAAAGGTGACCTGCGGGTCTTTGCTGCCATCCTTGGACAGCCAGATCCACTGCGGAGCGGCGGAGGCGGTGTTCAGCAGGAGGGCGAAAGCGGCGAACGTGGAGAGAATACGAGGCAACATGGTGGGCGGAAAGTACGCACCAAATCACCTGACGTTGCACGCGATTGCCATCCTTTGGCAAACACGTACGCTGAGCTGGTCAGCCGAGGCTAGACCTGGCTGCCATTGAGCTTGCTGCCGTTCAGGGCCACACCATCGTGCACACTTTGCACGGACAGCGACGCGACACGGGACTTGAGCTCCTTGCTGGGCTTGAAACGCACGACACAGCGGTCAGGGATCATCACCTCAGAATTCGGCTGCTTTGGGTTGCGGCCGATTTTGCCGCGCGCCACACGGAGGTCAAAGGTGCCGAAAGTGCGCAACGTCACTTCGTTCCCCTCAGCTAGATTCTTCGAAACCAACTCCATAAAGGCCTCCACCATGGCCAGTGTGTCGGCATGCTTGATTCCCGTTGCGTTGCTGAGTTCCGCAACCAAATCTTTTTTGGTGATCGTGGTCATAATAAGGTGACTAGCGAGACGATTAACAGGGTGCAACTAATTTCTGTGTCGAATTATTGTCTCTACCTACGATTTAGTCAGTAGGTTTATTTGGGGTGATCCGAAACTATACCCGATAAAACCTCAGAAGAAGTCCTGAAGTGCATCTTGCACAGCGTTGGCAAAATGTCTCTGCCGTGCTGTTCTACGAGCTTGGCGGCCGTTTTTTTCACACCATCTGAAACTCCTTTGGGGAGTTCCACGCCCAGCTTCTGACCTTGGGACTTCAGCCAGCCCACAAAAGCCTCGCGTGCCAAAATGGAGGCGGCGGCCACGGCGGGGTCGCTTTCTGCCTTGGTGCGCTGGACGAGTTCGATTTCCCGGCCGCGAGTCTGCATGGCGCGCTGCAGAACGGCGGGATTGGCGAACTGGTCAGAAATGGCCCGCTGGCAGCCGGGGACGCGTTCGAGCAGGTTTTCGATGATCCGGGCATGCCCCCAAGCCAGCAGTCGGTTCAGATTGCCAAATTTGGTGTACAGCTCGTTGTACCGCCCGGGGTGGATCGCGATCACCTCCCAGGCGAGGCCGGGAATGGCGCGGATGTCGGCGGCAATTTTAAAAATGCGCGCGTCACTGCTGATGCGTTTGCTGTCCACGGCACCGGCTTCACGCAGGCGGCGTGCCACATCGCCATCGACATAAACGCCTGCAATGACCAGCGGGCCGAAGAAGTCGCCCTTGCCGCTTTCGTCCACGCCGATGTGAGGCTGGAACATCTCGGGATTGTGCACTTCTTCGTAGCCGAGTTTTGCCTCCCCAAGCACCTCAGGTTCAAGCAGGTTCGTGATGAAATCTTCGGTGTCCTTGCCCTGCACGACGATCTTGGGGCCTTTCTCATAGACACATACGTTCACCTTGGATTTGGCGGCGGCGTAGAGGCAGTAGGGTTTGGTTTGAAACTCAAAGCCGCGTTCCTCCAGCAGGGTGCGCAGCTTCGCCGCTTGTGGGGAGGTGAGTGCGTGGGTGTAGCTTGTCAGGGCTGGCATGGGCGTGATTTTAATCACAGGAGTGACGAAAGACTCATGAAAAATGCGCCGGATCGTTCATAAGTGAGGCACGATGCGCTCTCGAACTGCCAGGCCTGATCCCCAAGCTATCGCCATGGAATTGGTGAACTGGTTTGGGCATAATGCGCGTGATTATCCCTGGCGTCGCACGCGTGATCCTTATGCCATTCTTGTTTCGGAGGTGATGCTGCAGCAGACGCAGATCGCGACGGTTCTGGACCGCGGTTTTTACGCCCGCTGGCTGGAGCGGTTTCCTGATTTCAAGACGCTGGCGGCTGCACGCGAGGAGGAGGTGCTGAAAACCTGGGAGGGACTGGGCTACTATAGGCGGGCGCGCAATCTGCAGCGGCTTGCCCAGGAGGTGATGGCGCAGCATGGCGGGGTGTTTCCAAGCGAGCATGCGGTCATTCTCGAACTGCCGGGTGTGGGTCCGTACACGGCCGGTGCGGTGGCCAGCTTTGCCTTTGGCCTCAAGGAACCCATCGTGGATGGCAACATCGCGCGGGTGCTTGCGCGCATCTACAACGATGCCACGCCGGTGGACTCCACCGCCGGCACGAAGCTGCTGTGGGAACGCTCGAAAGCCCTGGTGCAAGCGACGGATGATCCGCGTGCCTTGAACTCGGCGCTGATGGAGCTCGGGCAAACCCACTGCACACCGACGAAGCCTGCCTGTGATCTCTGCCCGGTGCGTGCCCACTGCCGTGCGACGGACCCCGAGGCGCTGCCCGTGAAGAACGCGCGGCAGCAGATTACCGCCGTCACTGAGCGCGTGATTTTTTTGCGCACCCGCGAGGGGGTGATGCTGGAGCTGGAGACCGGCAAACGCCGCACCGGTTTGTGGAAGCTGCCGGCGCTCCATCCCACGCATGAGGATTCACCGCCGCCTGTGCTGCTGCGCATGCAGTATGGCATCACGCGCTACAAGGTCACGCTCTGGGTTCATGAACCGCATGCGCAAACAGGGGAATGGCCTGATACGCATCGGGTAATACCAGTGGCTGAACTTGAATCCACACCCATGCCTGCTCCGTATCGTAAGGCGTTGAACGATCTGCTCCAGCGCGGAGAGTTCCGGCTCAGTGCCTGAATTGTCAGTTTGCGATTGACTTCCCATGCCCTACTAGATGCCATTGCCTTTTATGAAAACGCGCACTCTTCTCTTCTCCTGCCTAGCCCTTGTCATTGCGGGTTGCAAACCTTCGGCGGAAAAAGCTGCTGAGACCCCGGCGGCTCAGCCTGCCACAAAATCTGGCAAACCGCAGGTGCTGGTGGCGAACTACCCGCTGCAGTATTTTGCACAGCGCATCGCGGGCGATGCCGTCGAGGTGCGCTTCCTGGCGCTGAAAGACGAAGACCCTGCCTTCTGGCAGCCGGATGAGGCCGCCATCACTGCATTTCAAAAAGCCGACCTGATTCTCATGAATGGTGCGGGCTACTCCAAGTGGGCTGACAAAGTCACGCTGCCAGAGTCGAAGGTCGTGGATACTTCCGCCGCCTTTGCCAACAATTACATTGAAGTGCGCGATGCCACCACCCACAGCCATGGCCCAGGCGGCGAGCACAGCCACAATGGCACCGCATTCACCACCTGGATCGATTTTAAGCAGGCCTCCATGCAGGCGCAGGCGGTGGGTGATGCACTGGCGAAACTGGTGCCGGCAGCCAAAGACTCCATCAGCAAGAATACGCAGGAGCTGAAGGATGAGCTGGGGGCTCTCGATAGCCGAATGAGCACGCTTAGTCGCCGTCTGGTGCAGTATCCGCTGGTGGCATCGCATCCAGTCTACCACTATATGGCACGTCGGTATGGATTGAAAGTGAGGTCAGTCCTTTGGGAGCCCGACACCGTGCTGGATGCTACAGCGCTCAGGGATCTCAATGGCGTTCTTGCTGGACATCGTGCCCGGTGGATGATCTGGGAAGGCGAGCCAAGCAAGGAGAACGTCGACAAGCTTGAGGCACTTGGGCTGCATAGCGTCGTCTTTGATCCCTGTGGCAATGTGCCTGCAAGTGGTGATTTCATGACTGTGATGAAAGCGAATGTGGAGGCGATGGAGAAGGCCTTTCAGTGACATGCAGAAGTTTTAGGTGTGAAAACACATCTGGAGATCGACCGAATAAGAAAAATATAGATTATCGTGTTGACGGCCTAACAAGGCTGTGTCATTATTCGTTACCTTCACAACAAGTCATGAAAACCAACCAGACACATCTTAACTCATCCGCGCTGACCGAGCGTCGGGGAGCGATCGTGTGTGGGAGATTGGATCATGGCTTTATGGCCGCCTATCCAGCACAAGATTGGAGTCTCCCAACAAAGAGATATAGCGAGCAGGGTGCTTTGACACCCCATTAGGCCCCCGAAGGCCAGTTTCCCAAGGAAGCCCTGCTCGCCCACTCCAAGGCAGCAGGGCTTTTTTTTTGGCCGCGAAACGAACCACTCACCCCTTTTCCATACCCATTGATTGAACCCGCGGTCCTTTGACCGCTTCCCCACAGCACGAAAAAACCCCGGCATCCGCGCTAACGGACACCGGGGCAAGGCCAGCCGAGCTGACTCCCGGAGGAGTCGTTTAGAGACGCCAGAGCAAGACCTGCAGACAGGTTTGCACCCTCCTTCCGAATGTCAACTGAAGCAGCCATCGAATACGCAATATTCCTACGTCGAGACGAGGAATACGGGAATTCATTGCCCATTTTTGACATCACGAAACGGCTTCCCCGGGAGGTGTGCCATAAACACCGAAACATCCGCCGTGAAATACCTGCGGGTGCGACGCCAGCGATGGAGTGACCAACACTCCATCCCGTGCGTGGCAGCGGTGTTCGTTCTTTATATGGCAGATCACCTCACAATGAGGCTGATCTGCCATTCAAGGGCGCGGAGCACAGCAACAAGTGATGTAACCTTGGGAGAGTGTGTACAGTGGCAAGGCTGTCTCCGTGTCCTTGAATGGCAGAACGGAAAAGATTTTCCAATACAATACGGCGGTGGCAGACAAGCAATGCACGGGGCTCCAAAACCCGAAGATGTGGGGGCAGTACCCACCCGCCGTGCCATTTCATTTCAAACCAAGAACGCGGCGGTAGATCGTTAAAGAGGCGACCTGGACTGTAACCCCAGAGCTCATCGAGAGACCACACGGAGCATTCCCGTGACGCCGCACCATTCATCATTCATGCCCACGAAACACGGGGCGCACGGCAGCAACTTCATATGCCGCAAACGGCCCTCCGTGGCAGCCCCGTGCCCTTCGTGGGTGTTTTCATTTCCTTTTCTTTTTCAAATGCAGGGAGAGCCAGTGCTCTGACGGGTCTCATAAGCCTGTCTTGGTTGGTGCAACTCCATCCCCTGCGTCCAATTTTATGGGACCATAGTGTAGAAGACTGCACGGCTGGCTTGCACCCAGCAAGAGACGGAGCGTTACCGTCCGGCTCCACCATTTTAGAATCCTCGGTGAGGTAAAGTAGCCTGTCGGCCTGTTACGCCGATCGTCATGGTGCGAGTCCATGCCGGGGAGCCAATTTATCAAAGCCCGCAAGGTGTAATAGAATATGCATACGCCGCTTCTAACGGTCGTGCTTCCAGGTGCGATTGGCTGCATGCAGCCTACGCAATGAGGCTTCGCTTTGATGTGTGCGCTTTCGCGCATGGCGTTCCTGGTGTGGGCACCAATTCAAAGGAGCACGTCCGGCATAGACGAGGAAACGGTCTCGAAAACCGCTGCGCCTTCTCAAGGCGTCCAGAGTGCGATTCTCTGGTGCTCCGCCATTTCGCTAAACCCTGTGATCAAATTTCAGCAGCGCTTCATGCACCAGGAGCAGGCCGACAGCCATAGTTGTGGTAGCCAATGTCACGGCCTCTAGTCCTCGAGATTGCGCCAGCCATCCGCAGGCGCTTGGCAGCGCGGCTGCACCCACCATCGCTGCGCTGACTTGAAAGCCGATGGCATGGGCTGCACGCGCTTTGCCCAGCCGCTGCGGTGTCCGTGTCATCAGACATGGATAAATGGAGGCCAGTCCAAGGCCGACCAGTGACAGCGCTCCTGCTGAGAAAGGCAGGTTTGCCGCAAACAAGGCGGTGCCGAGGACCGCTGCCAGCATGCTCAGGCGCAGCAGCAGATCGATGCCGAGCCACTCAATGATGAAGCCAAATACCACGCGACCGGTGGCGATGCTGGCCCAGTAAATCGTCACCCACATGCCGGCGGTTTCTTTGGTCATGCCGCGTGCTTCGGTCATTACCGTAAAGCTCCATTGTCCTGCCGTCACTTCGAGGCCGGTATAGATGAAAAAGAGCAGCATATGCGCCCAGACACCGCCATGTTTCAAGGCTCCGAGCATGCTCACGGAAGCTTCGGTATCAGAATTCGAGGTCGTGGTTTCGCCTGGAGTGTCCCACAGCTTGCGAGTGTAAATGAACAGACCTGTTAAAATGAGGAGCAAGGCGCCGACCGTTGCATAACCCGCCCGCCAAGATCCCAGCGAAACCAGCATCGAGGTCATGATCAGCGGCCCCAGTGTGGCGCCAATGCCGTAGCAGGCATGCAGCCAGTTCATGTGTCGCGGCGAAAAATGATTCGATACATAATGATTCAGCCCGGCATCAATGGCACCGGAGCCAAGCCCATGCAGCAGCGCGCAAGCTGCAAACATGCCCCATGCAGGCGCGGCCGAATAACCCAAAGCACTCGCCGCCACCAGCAGGCTGCTGCCACCCAGCAGAAGCCCGATGCCAAATGACTTGAGTAGTTTTCCCGTGAGCAAACCTGAAACGAAATAGCTGGCTCCCGCACCAAAGAAGATCCACGCGATGTCACTCTGCTGCCGCCCGAAAAAATCCCGCACCGAAGGCCAGGCCACGCCGATGAGCGTGTCCGGCAGCCCAAGGCTGATGAAGCCCAGATAGGCGGTCACCAGCAGGAGGCGGGTGGCAGAGGATGGAGTGTTCGAGGCCTGCATTTTAGCGCGGTAGTCTGGTGCAGAAGCTTCGTTTGTCGCTGCCGCCTTGCGTGCAGTTGTGCCGGGTTTCTGGCTAATACCCTTTTCATTCCCTCTGTAGCTCAACAGCAGAGCAGCCGGTCGATAACCGGCAGACCGTGGAGCGTCACCACGCCGAGGGACCATTTTTTAAAGAACGCTGGATGGCATAGACAGATGAGCGGCGGATTGAAGATCCGCACAGGTTGGCGCACTACCAACTCCAGCGACCATTTTTTTGCGGCATTGATGTAACAGCAACATGCGAGTCTTCCAAACTCATCACGTCGGGGCAGCACCGACATGCCGCACCACTTTCAAATTCCCCCGTGGCCGACACAGAAAGGCACCGATTTCGTAAATCGGAGCATGTGGGTGCAAAACCCACCGGAGGATCCATTTCAACACACCCTTCATAGTGTAACAGCAGCATTCTTCGTTGTGAACGAAGCGGTGCCGGGGCAGAACCGGCTGAGGGAACCATTTTATTTATTTCGTGCGCAAGACAAAGAGCCGAGTCAGCGGTCCGCAAAACCGCATTACCCAGTGCAAGTCTGGGGCGCACGTCCAACTTTTCATCGGATACGAGAGAGCCAGCCGTTCTCGCTTGGTTTGGGACCAAGACACGCTCGGGGCAGCACCGGGGTATCCGACCATTTTCATCATTGGTCTGTAGCTTAACAGTAGAGCGTCGGGCTCATAACCCGCAGGGTGCTGGTGCAATTGGCTGCTTTGCAGCCTGTGCAGCAAGGCTGCGCATTCGCAATTGCGCTACCGCGCACAGCACTCCAGCCGGACCGACCATTTAAAAAAACTGCCCTGTAGCTCAATCAGCAGAGCATGCGCCTTTGAAGCGCAGTGTTGATGGTGCAAATCCATCCAAGGCCACCAGTTTCATGCCCATGTAGTCCAATGCAGAGACAACCGCCTCAGAAGCGGTACAGTGCGGGTGCGAGTCCTGCCATGGGCACCATTTCAAAGTCTCCGTAGCTCAGCAGAAAGAGTGGCTGATTACGAATCAGCAGGCCGCAGGTGCGAATCCTGCCGGAGACACCATTACAAGGCTCCCGTAGCTCAATGTATAGAGCACCGCGCTTCGAACGCGGAGGTTGTAGGCGAAAGTCCTTCCAGGAGCGCCACCTTCACGCCCATGTAGTCCAACAGCAGAGACAGCCGCCTCAAAAGCTGCGCAGTGCAGGTGCAACTCCTGTCATGGGCACTATTTCATCATGGAACGCCAACCGGACCAGCGAGCCGGGACTCGGTGCTAACGAGATCGTGCTGCCATCGTGTGGCATGAGGAGCATGTCCTCGGCGTTCCGCCATTTTCAAAAGGCCCTGTCGTCTAACTGGCCAAGGCACCCGACTTTCTATCGGGTTATTGCGGGTTCGAATCCCGCCGGGGTTGCCAATTTTATTTTTTAACAACGGGCCATCGGTGCCGTGGGGAAACTCAGAAACCGATGGGGGCATGGCCCCGACAGCCGGCGTGAGCCGGTCAGAGGCGAAGGTGCCTGAAAACCTTCGCGCCGTGAGGGATCACGGACAGTCCATGCAAGCCCAGGCTTCCCGCGAAAGCGGGCGATCATGGCCCCGAAGGCCGTGGTCGTATTGGGAAAGCAGTGCGTCGTGGAACGAACGGCGGTTTAGATGCCCGGAAACGGGGAACATCAGCCGCCGGAGAGCAGCGGGTGGTGCCGGCCTCACGACCAACCAGACTGCGATCCATAAAGCCAAGGGTAGTGCCAGAAACATCCGAGCCTTGTCGGCAAGGGTGATGGCGCAGAGCAAGAGGTGACGGACGTGTGCAAACACGGACGTTGTCTTGAGACTCCGTTGAGTAACCGACAGGTGAAAGGCAGACGATGTGCGGCATTTCGCAGCCCAAAAGGCGGCGACAACCGCAGGGCATCCGCATCGTCGCAGGTATGACTCGTAATCAGAAAAACGCAAAGAGGTGTCCGGCGTGACGAGTGAAATAGCTCAATCCTCCAGCCATGGTGCAATGGAGGCATCCGAGGGCCGCAAGCCCGGAGATGTCGGTATGAATCCGCACACAAGGGGTAGCTCCCCTGAACGGCCGAAAGGTCGGTGGTAGGCGCAGTGCCGACAGTCGTCACGCGACAAGTGATACGCCACACTTTAAAAAAGGCAGCTATGCTGTTCGACCCCGCTCGGCGGGGTGGATACGAGTCGAACCAAGGGCCGCAAACCCTTGGATAATGGCTCCAACGGAGCAGCACGCGAGGTGTAGTCTCAGCCCTCGCATTCCATTTCAAAGACGCAGCCTGCATGACGAGGCTGCGCTCCATTTTCAAAGCTCATGTAGTCCAATAGCAGAGACACGACGTCGAGAACGTCGCCAGTGCGGGTGCGAGTCCCGCTGTGAGCACCATTCACGGTCCAAAGCTTAGACAGCGAAGCAGCCGGCTTTTAACCGGCATAGCAGGGTGCATGTCCCTGTGGACCGACCATTTCAACGCCTGTTGGTGAAACAGCATCACGTCTGGCTTACATCCAGAAATCGAGGGGGCAGCACCTTCATGGGCGACCATTTTTCATTGCAACCATTTACCATGAGCATTGCCATCACACCCGACATCCACCTGAGCGCCATCACGGCGGCAGACGCTGCAGACATCACCGCTCATCTGCAGGACCACGAGGTCAGCCGCTACACTCTGCTCATTCCATATCCCTACACGCTGGAGATGGCTCACGAATGGATCGCGGGCATAGCGGATGATGTGCAGCGGAATGGGAGGTATACTCTGTGGGCCATTCGGGAATCAACCGGGCGAATGATCGGCGCGGTCGAACTTCATCCCGGGAGCGCAGGAAAGCAGCATGTCTCCGAGATCGGCTACTGGCTGGCGAAACCCTACTGGGGACGCGGCATCATGACGGCGGTTGTTAAAACCGTCGTGGGTCGTGGTTTCCGTGAATATGGTGTGCGACGCATCACCGCCCCCATCTTCGCACCGAATTCAGGCTCCGGACGCGTGCTGGAGAAAAACGGTTTTGTCGTGGAGGCACCGCTTCTGCGCCTGGCCTACCACCGCGACGGCCAATTTTACGACGGACGGCTTTACGCGCTCGTGCGCGAAGAGTGATGTCACAAGCATTTTGCGGCAGTGAGAACGGAGTTCCTTCGTAGCAAACAGTACAGCACTGGGTGCGAGCTCAGACATGCGGGTGCGAATCCCGCCGAGATGCCGGTCCGCCGGCGTCACAGCACTTCGTTCGACTTCCTCCATAATCCTTTTTCGACCTCATCTCAATACATCCTATGAAACACCAGCCCACCTAGCCAGCGCATCTTCCCGCTGGCGTCATCCTTGTTTGGAAGATCGCTGTCACATCCGTCCAGCGTGCCCGTTCACGGGCAGATCGAACGGATGATGATTCGATGATTCCTTTATGAAACTCGAACATCTCGAACGTGCGTTTGAATCCATCGGTGCACGGCTTCGTGTGGAGGCTCCGGCTCGCAGCCGGGGCGCCTCTTCGGGATACTCGCTCGACATCGGTCATGACCGACATGGACAGTTCTTCGCCCTTCGTGGCGATGATGTGAGCCTTGCGGAGGTGGAGTTCTCCCTGCTGCACAAGCAGAAGGATAACCGTCACCTGCTGCTCCTTGTGAAAAACGAGGAAAGCAAACGCAAGGACCGCTTTTTGTGCGGTCACGATGAGCGCGAATGGTTTGTCGCCGCCGTCCCCAGCAATGCATCCACCGTGGTGCAGGCCAAGGAGGCGCTCAAACCAGCTCCCGTGCGTGAGGCGCAGGCTCGCAAGAACCTGAATGCCCGCCAGGCCAACACCCGCCACAACGCGGCCTTCCGCCGTCAGGGTGAGTGGTTCTTCGTGCCCGTGGAAAAACCACTGGTCGTAGATCCCAAGCTCATCCTGCGTCACGAGCCCATCTCCCGCGGAGGCGGCAGCAAGCCGCACCTCGTGGAGCAGCTCTACCGCACCGGAGGCGAGGTCGTCTATGTCCACCAACAGCATCCACGCGGACTCACGCAGAAGCAGTATGACAACCTGCTCCTGCGCCGTCCTGCCGCGAAAAGCTGGCCATGGCGCCAGATGCGCCGAAACCCCGGTGTTTATGCCCGGGGCTCGATTCGTCACGCCGACCATGCCACCATCGTGCTTCACGACTGGCACCAGGTATTGATGAACGAGGAGCACCGTGCTCCTTCGCGCAGCAATCTGGCCTTCCTCGATTGATTCAATCCGACACGTTCAATCCCTGTGCGTGCGGCATGCTGCAAGTGTGCCGCACGCATTTCAATTTTTTTAGCACACGATTCTGAGGCAGCGAGGCCGGGGATACTCCGGAAATCGTGGGTTCAAATCCCATCACTCTGGCAACAGGGTGAAGCCCTGGCCGGTTTTCTCCTCAGATTCTCTTTTTCAATTTCGCGGCAGTGAAGACAGGATTTCTTCGCGCAAACACCAAACTGAAGTGCGACTGCCCATGAGTTGGGGGTCGGTGGAAACCGGCACCGGGTTCGATTCCCGGCTTTCTCAGTTAGAGCCTGTCTGCTTTTCTCCGCGATTCTTTTTTGGGGCAGTCAGATCAGGGATACTTCGAATGAAAATCGACTGGTCGCAGGTTCGAGTCCTGTCAGGTGCCACCAGGCATCTGTAGCTCAGTGGTAGAGCAGTTGGATGTTAACGCATCCGTTCCTTGGTCACCTTTCTCCCCAAAACCTTTTCCGAAATCAAGAACACCATGCGGCAGTGATGCCGGGGTTACTTCGGGAGCCGGTCTGCTCGCAAGAGCGCCGGCGGCTTATCACGGGCCGTCTCCCTGGCAAACTTTCTCCGCATACCACCCAGCAAACCAACATCATGAAATTTAACTTCCTCAAGAAACGCCCGCGTGCTGACACGCTCAACCTCGCGGGTGGCGAGGCCTTTATCGAGTCGCCTAAACTCGAACTCGCCTCCCTCATGCTCACGTCCATGCTCAAGGATGAGTTCTACCGCAGCGGCGATGCCACCGCGCAGCGCCTGCGTGAGCTGATCTCCGCTCAGAGTGATAAGTGCTTCGTGGCCAAGGCCGCGCTCTATGCCCGCAAATCCGCCGGCATGCGGAGTGTGAGCCACTTCGCTGCGGCGGAGCTGGCCAAAAGCGTGAAGGGGCAGTCGTGGACGTCGCGGTTTTATGACCGTGTCGTGCATCGTCCGGATGACGCCATCGAGATCCTCGCCTGCTACCGCGGTGCGCATGGGAAAGTGATTCCCAACTCGCTCAAGAAAGGCCTTGGCCGCGCTCTTGCGCGTTTCGACGAGTATCAGCTCGCGAAATACCGCAAAGACAGTGCCGACCTTTCGCTGGTCGATGTCGTGAATCTCGTTCACCCGCCTGCCACGGAAGCCTTGGGAAAGCTCGTCAAAGGCACACTGGCCGCTGCCGAAACTTGGGAAACCAAGCTCACGCAGGCCGGTGCCGCCGCGCAGAATGACGATGCTCTTGCCTCGCTCAAACGCGAGGCATGGTCGGAGCTCATTCGCACGCGGAAGCTGGGTTACTTCGCCCTGCTACGAAACTTGCGCAATGTGCTCGAGGCTGCTCCAGAAGCTGTGAACGAGGCGCTGGCGATGCTGCGTGATGAAAAACTCATCCGCAAATCGCTTGTGCTGCCGTTCCGCTTTCAGACGGCGCTCGACGCCGTGCAGGCCAGCAATCTGCCGCGTGCAGCCGATGCCCTGGCTGCCCTCAGCGATGCCGTGGACATCTCGCTCGCGAACGTGCCATCCTTTCCAGGCCGCACGCTTGTCGCGCTGGATGGCTCCGGTTCCATGATGGGCCGGCCGCTGCAGATCGGTTCGCTCTTTGCCGCCACGCTGCTGAAGGCGAATGACGCCGATGTCATTCTTTTCAGCGACAGGGCCAAATACGTCACGCTCAACAAGCGCGACAGCACGCTCTCGCTGGCCCAATGGCTGCAAGGCCAGGCGCAGTCGGCGGGAACCGACTTCCACTCCATCTTCCAGTGCGCAGACCGGGCGTATGACCGTGTCATCATCCTCTCTGACATGCAGGGCTGGGTGGGACACCACGCGCCCGTGGAGACATTCCGCTGCTGGAAGGCGCGCCATCGCTGCGATCCGAAAGTGTTCAGCTTTGACCTGAACGGCTACGGCTCCCTGCAGTTCCCAGAGCGCCAGGTTTGCTGCCTGGCCGGCTTCAACGACAAAACGCTGGAGACTCTGAAGCTGCTGGATTCCGACCCAGGCGCCCTGATCCGCATGATCGAAGCCGTGGAGCTATAACACCAACCACACACCCGGCCCGCCGCCCATTCCGGGCGGCGGGCCTTTCATTTTACCACTCCCTAGAAAAGGAGGTTCACCATGCAAAACAACGAAGTCTCTCAGCGCGTCCGCAATGCGCTCAACCGTCTCGAAACCGAACAAGATGTCCGGGTGCTTTATGCCTGCGAAAGCGGCAGCCGTGCCTGGGGTTTTGCGTCCCAGGACAGCGACTACGATGTGCGCTTTCTGTACGTGCACCGTCGTGAATGGTATCTCTCCATCGAGAGCCGGCGCGATGTGATCGAGGAACCGCTGACCGATGAACTCGACGTCAGCGGTTGGGAACTGCGCAAGGCACTGCGCCTGCTGCGGAAAAGCAATCCGCCACTCCTTGAATGGATGAAGTCACCGATGGTGTACCATCGTGATCCGGACTTCACCCGTGAGTTCGAGGAGCTGGCCGGGATGTTTTATTCGCCGCGCCGCTGCTTTGCTCACTACCTGCACATGGCATCTGGCAACTGGAAGAGCTATCTGGAGGGCAGGGATCAGGTCAGCCTGAAGAAGTATCTCTACGTCCTCCGGCCGCTGCTGGCGTGCCGCTGGATCGAGCGTTCGCTGGGTCAGGTGCCCATGCTCTTTCAGGAGCTGGTGGATGCCGTGCTCGATGAGCGCGAAGTCCGGCTGGCCCTGGAGGCCCTCCTTGTCCGCAAGCGCGCTGGTGATGAACTCAGCAAGTCCGCGCCTGATGCGGTGCTTTCGCGCTTCATTGTCGCGGAACTGCAGAGGCTCAAGGCGCTGAACGATCCTGAGGACGCCATGGGTGACCTGGATGAACTCGACCTCTTCTTCCGGCGTTACGCTTTGAAGAACTAGCAGGGCCAATCATGCCCAACCCGCAGCCTGGAAGGATGGCAACTCCTTCCAGGCTGCAAATTTACCCCAAAGAACGAACATCGCTGCCGGGAGGACCGTGCCCGTCTTTCAACATCTCATTTTATCTCATCATGCAAACTCAAGAACTCACACGCCTTGGCGTGAGCCAGGGCGCAGCGCTCAAGTCTGGTATGGAATTCATTGCGAATTTCATCTCCCAAGGCGGCGAGTCCGCGCGCCTGGAGGAAGAACTTGGTGCCATCATCTCCAAGCCGGAATCATTCCTCGGCGATCCTTTGCGGGAGGCCTTCGCTCGTGATTTGTATGCGCCTGCCTACAAGCAGCGTGACCAAATTGCGCCCTGGCATCAGTGGGGCGTCGGCCTCGATGCGAGTGCGGTGCAGCAGCTGGCGAACGCCTGTGCGCTGCCAGTCGCCGTGGCGGGAGCACTCATGCCGGATGCTCATTCTGGTTACGGCCTGCCGATTGGTGGTGTGCTGGCGACGGAGGATTGTGTGATTCCCTACGCCGTCGGTGTGGACATCGCGTGCCGCATGCGTCTCACGGTTTATGACCGCAAGGCCAGCACCATTGCGGGGCAGAAGGACCGACTGGCGAACATCATCGAAAGTGAAACCCGCTTTGGCATGGGCTGTGAGTTCAAGCAGCGCCGTCAGCACGATGTGATGGACGAGGACTGGAGCGTGTCTCCGATCACGCGTCGTCACAAAGACAAGGCGTGGGCGCAGCTCGGCACCAGCGGTTCGGGAAATCACTTCGTGGAGTTTGGCTCTTTTAGCGTGTCGGCAGATGATGCCATCGCGTTGAAGGAGTCCGGCTTTGACATCAAGCCGGGCGAGTACATCGCGCTGCTTTCTCACAGCGGTTCACGCGGTGCGGGGGCGCAGGTGTGCCAGCACTACAGCCGCATCGCCATGGACCGACGCTACGATTTGCCGAACGAGATGAGGCACCTCGCGTGGCTTACCTTTGAGGAAGAGGCCGGTCAGGAATACTGGGCGGCCATGAACCTCATGGGCCGCTACGCGGAGGCGAATCATGCGCTCATTCACAAGCACATCGCGAAGAAGGTGGGTGCTCATGTCATGCTCGACATCGAGAACCACCACAACTTCGCATGGAAGGAAACGCATGTGGTGAACGGAGAATCCCGCGAAGTCATCGTGCACCGCAAAGGTGCCACACCTGCAGGAGCAGGCGTGCTGGGAGTGATCCCGGGCTCGATGGCGACGCCGGGCTTTGTGGTGCGTGGCAAGGGGAACCCCGAGTCACTCCATAGCGCCTCTCACGGCGCAGGTCGTGTGATGAGCCGCAGCCAGGCGCTGCAGAGCTTCGCCTGGGGAAATGTGAAGAGACAGCTCGCCGCCGCAGGTGTCGAGCTGCTCAGCGCCGGTCTTGATGAAGTGCCGGGTGTTTACAAAGACATCCACAGCGTCATGGCCGCGCAGACAGATCTTGTCGAAGTGCTCGGCAAGTTTGAGCCACGCATCGTCAAGATGTGTCCGGCTGGAGAGAAAGCAGAAGATTAAAAAATGAAGTTCAAGAAAGGTATGAAAGACCTCCTCACCAAATCCACCGTCCTGGTGCTCAACCGCAACTGGCAGGCCATCGCCGTGAAAACGCCGCTGGAGGCCTTCAGCATGATCGCCACCGGGGCGGCCACAGCGCTCGACATCGAAGCGGACGGAAACATTCGTCCGGTGACATGGAAGGAATGGCTGGGCCTCCCGGTGCGTGAAGGCGACAACGCCATCGGCACTGTCAACGGTCCGGTGCGTGTGCCTTCCGTGCTGGTGCTGGCCCGCTATGACAGAGTGCCGAAGAAACGGCCCAAGTTTGGCGTGCGCGGCATCTGGGAACGCGACGGCGGCCTGTGCCAGTACACCGGCCGCAAGCTGCGCCCGCACGAAGGGAACATCGACCACGTGGTGCCGCTTTCCCGTGGCGGGCCCACCTCCTGGGAAAACTGCGTGCTTGCAGACAAGCGCGTCAACAGCCGCAAAGGGAGCAAGCTGCCTGAAGAGGCCGGCCTGAAGCTACTGCGAAAACCTGCCGTGCCCCGGGAACTGCCCGTCACGCACCTGATCCGCAACACGCATCAGGTTCGGGATTGGGAGATGTTTCTGGCCAAATGACCTGTGCCGCCGGGGCAACCCGGCGGCATTTGGGCTGTTTTGAGGAGGAGAAACGATCTTGGCACTTGGCAAACGGCCAAGACTCGCCAGCATAGCTGTCCAACATCAAGGAACGATCACCAAGCGTGTGAGTTCCTTCGTGCCGAAATTCCAACTTAGGAGCTGTGCATGAATGAAACGTTGACCAAAACGACCGTACTGGTGCTGAATCGGCACTGGCAGGCCATCGACTCGAAAACGCCCATTGAGTCCTTCAGCATGATGGCGGCGGGCAATGCGACCGCGCTGGATATCCAAGCCGCGGGCGATATGCGACCTGTGACCTGGGAGGAATGGCTGAAACTGGAAGTGCGCGAAGGCGACAACAGCATAGGCACCGTCCATGGTCGCGTGCGTGTGCCCTCGGTGCTGGTGCTGGCCCGCTTTGACAAGGTGCCCAAGCGCCGCCCGAAATTTTGTGCGAAGGCGATCTGGGAACGCGATGGCGGCATGTGCCAGTACACGGGACGCAAGCTGCGCCCCCATGAGGGCAACATTGATCACATCGTTCCCGTCTCCCGGGGTGGCGCGAGCAACTGGGAAAACTGCGTGCTGGCCGACCGCCGGGTGAACAGCCGCAAGGGGAACAAACTGCCCGAGGAGGCAGGTCTGAAACTCCTGCGGCGTCCCGTCGTGCCACGCGAGATTCCCGTGACGCATCTCATCAAGAACCACCACCGTGTGCGGGACTGGGAGATGTTTCTCGCAGGCGGGACCGGCGTGTTTGAGGTTTAAAGGTTGAACAGCCAAAAGGGCAAGAGCAGCTCTCTGAGCGACTCCTGCCCCTTTGACGAATTTCGAATGTGAAGCTCTGACTCAGCTCAGCTTGGCGCCCACCTTCTTCAGCATCGCTTCCAGCATGCGGCCGTATTTGATATAGCTGTCGTACTGCTCCTTGGCCTTCTGCTCAGGGGAGAGTTCATCCGCAGCACCTGCGCCGTGGAAGACGACGGCCACGTGCGGTTCGATGCTGATGTAGCCAGTGTAGCCGGTATCGACGAGGTCCTTCATGATGCGCTCGGTCTGGCCTTCGCCTTCGCCGGGGAAGGTGTAAACGGCGTCGTTCTTGGTTTTGTCCCAGATGCCGTCTTTGACGTGCACATGGGCCATGAAGGGCTTCACGGCCTGATACATCTCCCACGCATCCTGCTTGTGGCCGGGCTTGTCGCGGTCGTCGATGAAGACGGGGTTGCCGGTGTCAAAGACCCACTTCATGCCGGGAACGGCCTCGGCCATGCGCTTCACGTAGGTGGGGCTCATGCCGCCCCAGTTCATGCAGTTTTCATGCACCACGGTGAGGCCGGCGTCGGCGAAGCGTTTGTTCACTTCGTTCATGCGCTTGATGCGCTCGGGGGCAAACTGCTCCTCCAGATCCTTGCCAGCTTCGTCCTTGCAGACGGCGTAGCTCATGACGCGGATCAGCTTGGCGCCAAGGCGCTGCATGCGGGGGATGGCACGGCCGATCTCGGCCTCGGTGATGCTGAAATCGTCGGTGATTTTTTTGGCCCAGTTGCCGATGAGGGAGCCGAAGCCGCTGACCTTCATGTTTTTCTCTTCAAGGCGTGCCACGACTTTGTCGAAGGTGGCGTCGGGGATCTCATGCAGGTTGCCCTTCACTCCGTCGAATTCGACGATGCGTGACTCGATGCTGTCCCAGCCGAGTTCCTGGTGGGCCTGGATTTGCACATCCAAGGATGCGCCTGCTTCGTCTGCGATGCCGGTGAGTTTGATCATGGTCGGGGGGATGGGGATACGGTAGATGGGATTGATGGATGCAGAGGGCTGGAGCGCAAGGTTTGGCTTCGACAAAAAATGACCGGCTGAGGGAGGGCAAGTGGGGCCAGCCGTTATTCTCGACAGGGGAGGAGTCTTTTCTTGAACTTGAGCGGGGGGGCGTCATACCTGAAAAATGGCCGAACCAATCTCTGGCTCTGAACATCACATAGCCAACAGCGTTTCCGGCCAGCACTCCGGACTGATGATCCTTGGTGGCGGTCCGGCGGGGCTTGCAGTGGGGCACTTTGCGCGCAAATCAGGACTCGAATTTCAACTCTTGGAGGCTTCATCCCGGTTTGGCGGCAATGCGACGACCTTTGTTGAAAACGGATTTCGTTTTGATTCTGGGGCGCACCGGCTGCATGACCGGGACAAGGCCATGACGCAGGAAGTCAAAGCTCTGCTCGGAGATGATTTGCTTGAATGCAACATTCCGAGCCAGATTTATCACCATGGGAATTTTGTCGATTTTCCGCTGTCGCCGTTGAATATGATTCGCGCGCTGGGCGTGCCTGCCAGCGTGCGGGCATTGGGCTCTTTTATTTCCGCGAGGGTGTCGCGACGCAGCGCATCGCAGTCATTTGAGAGGCAGGCGATCCGGGCTTATGGCCGTGACATCGCGGATCGTTTTTTGTTGCGTTACTCTGCCAAGCTGTGGGGGTTGCCCTGTTCGCAGCTTTGTCCTTCCGTTTCAGGCAAGCGTCTGCAGGGCTTGGATTTGCGTACGTTTTTGCTGGAGGCGTTTCGTGGCAGGAGCGCCAAATCTGAGCACCTCGACGGCCACTTTTATTATCCTCGTCATGGCTTTGGCATGATCACGGAAGGACTGGCCGCTTCTTGCGGGCGGGAGCGACTGAGGGCCAACGCACGCGTCACCGGGATGCAACATGATGGCCGGCGCATTCTTTCGCTGCAAATCAACGGCGATGAAAACGTCCCGGTGGAGCGCATCATCAGCACCCTGCCGCTGCCGCTGATGGCCCGTCTGCTTGCTTCTGGGCTGCCAGCCTCAATCCAAGATGACGTCGCAGGACTCAAATTTCGCAATGTCGTGCTGGTGGCCTTGTATTTGAACAAGCCTTCCGTCACGAAGGTGGGATCAGTGTATTTCTCCGATCCGGATTTCCCCATGACGCGCGTCTATGAACCTCGGAACCGCAGTGCTGCCATGGCACCAGCTGGTCAGACCATGCTGGCGGTCGAAATTCCGTGCAATGCTGCCGATGAGGTGTGGCGGCAGGCTGACGCCGAACTGGTCCGTCTTGTGGCGGACAAGCTCAAAGTCTGCGGCTGGTTTCACGAGGATGAAGTGCTGGGGGGCTGTGTGAAACGTCTTCCCGCCGCCTACCCGGTTCTCGAAGAAGGCATCCGGGAGCGGGTGCAACGGATTATGGATGCGCTTTCCCGGTTTGAAAATCTCACCATTCTGGGCCGCAACGGAGAATTCCGCTACACTCACACGCATGACATGCTGCGCGCCGGGCATGATGTGGTGGCTGCATTGGTACAGGCGCAACAGCAGACATGAAGGCCAGCGCTCTTGAAACTCGGACGACCCGGCAGGTTCGCTGGATTTGGATGATCCTGCTGGGGTGTCCTGCTGCCGTTTTGCTGGGGTCCTATGTACTGCTGGCACTGCATCATGGGGTTTGGAATGTATTTCCAGTCGTGGTGCATGAGAATGGTCGTTACACCCTCACGGAAACGATTTTCTATTTCAGGCATTTCGTGCGCGAACTGCCAGTGAACACCTTGATCGCCATGGCGCTGGGGATGCTGGCGGGGCTGCATTCGCCGCTGGAGCAGGGCAGCTCCGCACAGTCGGGAAAAGCATGCCGCCATGCTGGTCTGGCCGCTCTCCTGATGGCGGCAACTGCGATCACCATCACCTGGGTGCAATACGACCGGAACGAAGCCTGGACCGAACTCGCCCAGTATCGCACACGGGATGAACTGGCCGATTTTGGTTCCCACTGGCGCTACCACCTCCTGCACATCGTGGACAGCTTCCTGTTTTGCATGGGCATGCTGCTGGTGAGCCGAGGGCTGACAAATGCGGGTGGTTTGAATCGAAGAGCGCTCGGCTGGCTGGCGGTCCTGGAGGTGGCTTTTGTCATGATCACCCTGGGATTTGGATCGCCGCTCAGAGCGCTGACAGATCCGCTCTACCTCGCGCATCAGGCACGAGAAATCGAAACTCACCGGTTATTGACGCTCTGTCCGGCGCTGGCCTGCTTGTTGTTGCTTGATCTGCGGCTTGCTGCTTCATCCAGGCTGCCAGTGGTCAATTGGAGGATGATCTGGCAGGGGGTGGCCTGGATTGTCCTGGCCACGCTGATCCCGCTTTGGATTGTCTGGCGGCTGAAAGAGGTGAACATCGGCTCCCTGGCGCAGCGGCAGACAGGTCTGTGGCAGCTTGCTGCAGCGCACCATTTTGAACATCTGCTGGACTCTGTTTATGTGACTTTGCTCTCGGCATGGGCCTATCTGAGACTGATGCGCAGGCGCACCTCTGCCCATTCACCATGAAGCGTTCTTTGTTCCAACCCTGGCTGATGCGGATCATTCGAGTGGGCGCCGTGTTGTTTGCCGCCGCTTTTTTGGGTGTGGGAGCATTCTTTGCTCTGAGTGAACCCATGGGCTTTGATGGAAATGTGCGAAACGCGTTGTCCGGTTCACAGGATCTTCTGCTGCGTCACAATGAGGTGCGCATGCTCCTGATGGGGGAGAATATTTATCAACTCGATGCGTCCAAAGACCTCAATCTGCGCACCGCGACCTTGCTTGGCGCGGGCCAGCTTGTAGGCGCAGATTACTTTCCATCGACCCTGCTGCCAGTTCTGCTGATGGCCAGGCTGCCTTTCAATGCAGTCAAAACATTGTGGCTCCTCATCAGCCTGGGGTCATTGGTGCTGCTCGTTTGCACCATGCGCTGGATGATGGCAGCGGGCGGCCCATGCAATGGGGATCAGATGCTGATGACCTGTCTCTGGATCTGCGGCATTCCATTCTGGAGCTGTCTTGCCATGGGGCAGGCGTCCATTTTCTCAGTGGCGCTCACCCTGGCTGCATTTCGTGCCGACTGCGCCCGGCGGCCCATGCTGGCCGGAGTGCTGCTCGCCTTTGGGGTGTTTAAATATGCGCTGATCTGGCCCTTGGTGCTGTTTTTCTTCATCATGCAATGGCGCTGGCGCTGCCTGCTGGTCGGAGGGGTCATTCACGCTGGAGTGCATTTGGTTCTATGCCGCATCATCAACGCGAATCCGATCACGATTTTCGCGGATGTCCTCAGCGGCAACACGAGGGTCTTTAACAGCAACAGCCTGCTGACGGTCTGGATGCCGTTTCGCTCATGGAACGAGATGTTTCCGAACCTTGCTGTTCCGGTTCAGCTCTGTGGATCCATGCTCCTGTTGTTGATGCTGGGCGGGCTCCTGTGGCTTTGGCTGCGCAGAAAAAAAACCGACCGCCACAACTTGATTCGATGGACGGCGGTGTTGCTCCTGCTGTCCCTTCTGGCGGTCAGCTCGCGAATTTTTTCCCACATGTATGGCCTGCCAGTGCTGTGGATCGCCTGCTCTCCCGCCCACCCTTCGCTGTCATGGTTCCAGCGATTTCGTCTCATCACTTGGCTTCTCTATCTTTGCTATGTGCCCAGCGGAGTGGATGATCTCGGCGTGTCGGAGCAGGTTCTGCAGGCGTTACGGATTGGGTTCAATCTGGTTCTCGCCGCTCTGGCGGTTGACCTTGGCAGTCTGCTGTTAGCCGGTGAACGATCTGCTGCTCAGCCCAGCAAGGCGGCTGCATTGCGCTCTTGAACTGCCTGCGTTTGCACTGGATCAAGCGCGGACTCCTGCATTTTCAGCCGGGCGGACTCCCAGTAGAACACGGGGGCGAACGAGCCGAATACGAGCCGCTCCAGCGGCCAGGTCTTGAGCAGGTTTTCCACGCCGCCCACGCCTTCGATCATCGCGAAATCGATCCACACGTTCGGGCATTCCTGCAAATGGCGCAGCAGCATGGCGGCGTTGGCATTGAGCAGCATGATGCGGGATTCCTTCATCTCCTGCAGGATGCTTGAGAGAGGCTTGAGATCGACCGGAGCCACACGCACCTGCGGGTTTTGAGTGCGTTCATCTTCCATCTGAACCACGAGCTGAATCAGCAGACGGTGCTTGGCAGCGAGAGGGAGGAGCTGGCGAAAGGCCGGGGCTTGCAAGTCGTAGCCGTGATAGTTGGGATGCAGGCGAACCACGCGCATGCCGTGATCCTCAGCGCAGCGTTTGACGTCATCCTGCCAGTCTGGCAGGGAGAGATTGATGGTGCCGCAGGGGCTGAGAATGGAGGTTTGGCAGGCTTTGGCGAGCTCTCGGTTCACATTGGCCACGTCCCGCCGCAGCAGGCCTTCAAAGGCGCCGGTCCAGGCTTCCGTCACGCCGCGCTGGGTCAGACGTTGAATGAATTTCTGGGGATTTTCAGCGCCAAGCTGCCGAAACGGATGGGAGCCCAGATAAACATGGCAGTCAGTCAATTTTGACTCTTCCGCCGCGCGCAGGGACGTGGCTGCAAGCATGGCGCTGGAGGTCAGCATGAAATTCCGGCGATTCATGCCGGTAGTTTGAACGATTCGGGGGCTGTGAAAAGCATTTCCTCCTGCCTTGCGCTGTTTTGATGTGAAGGTAGCCTACTGACACATCAAGATGAACTGGTACTACAATAACGCAGGCGCAGCCGAGGGTCCGATGGATGACCTGGCGATGACCGAGCTGGTCCGTGCCAAAAAGCTCTCTTCGGATTCTCTCATCTGGCATGCGGGACTGGAGGCATGGCAGACGGTGGCCGCGCTGGCACCTGCGTGGTGGACGGCATCGTTGCCGACCCCTGCAGGCCGACCTGCGCCTGTGGCGACCAAGAAACCTGCTGAAGAAAAATCTGACTCTGTTGTTCGCAGGCTGGCCGGACCGAACGCCCCAAACACTGAAGTCGCCGAGACCAAAACCGGCGGTGGGTTCCTGAGGCGTCTCTTTGGCTTCGGCAAAAAGAAGGACTGACCTCACGCCTTGATACCTTTGGCCCGCAGGATGGGCAGCATGAGGTTGCGCAGGTTGTCGCAGAAGATCTTTTGTTTGTCGGCATCGCTGATCTGCGCGCCGTGGACTTTCGCCAGCTGGCTGGCGAAGCTGCGGCCACCGCAGTCGCTGCCGTAGATGACGCGCTCAGCGCCGAGCTCACGCACCGCCATCTCCGTGAAGCCTGCGGTAGGATCTGAGCCGGCGAGATCGGCATAGAGATTGGTTTGGGCGCGAATGGCGCGAATGCCCAGCTCCCAGGTGCCGCCGGTGTGGCCGCAGATGATGGGCACATCTGGAAAACGTTTTGCCAGCGCGACGAGTTCGTCCGGTGTCGATTCACCTGGATAATTGGCGGTGGTTTTGAACCAGGTGTGCTGGAAAATGACGGCTTTCAGTTCAGCGGCGCGGCGGATGATCGAATCGATGGCGGCCACGTTGCATCTTTCCGCCACCCAAAGCTTCACGCCCACCATCGGGCCGTTGGCCACGCAGCGTTCCAGTTCGGCGAGACTTTCCTGGGGGTGCTTGGCGCTGAGATAGACAAAGCCAAAGGCGCGATCGGGGAACTTTGCGATGGCGCGCAGCACTTCATTGTTCTGCTGCACTAGATCGGCGGGGGAGGGGTCCTGAGACCATTTCAACCCCATGTAAACGCATAGCCGCTCGATACCCATGCGGTCGGCATAAACGAGCAGCGCCTTGAGGCGTTCCTCCGGGGTGAGACCGGGGACTCCGGACATGTGGCAGTGCAGATCCCAAATGCGCATGCGGAAGAATGAAGCGGAAGCCCATCGCCACGGCAATGTTTTCTTTGCGAGCTTGCCGAGGCGCTTCATTTTGAACTCATGCCCACCACCAAACCCACTGACATCCGAGTCACCGCCGCCGAAGTTTTCTTTCTGCCCGTCACGATGCGTGTGCCGCTGAAGTTTGGCCCGGAGACCGTGACCAGCGCCGTCTGCCTGCGGGTGCGTGTAACGGTGGCCGACCGCAGTGGCAAAACGGCGCAGGGCTGGGGAGAGACTCCACTCAGCGTGTCATGGGTCTGGCCTAGCAGCCTGAGCGTGGCGGTGCGTGCGCAGCGGATGCAGGATTTTTCCACACTGCTGGCCAAGCGCCTCGTGGAGAGCGGCTTTACCGGCCATCCGATGGAGATTGGCCAGGACTTCATGCACGGCCCGCTGGCAGCGACCTTGAAGGAGGCCAACGCAGCTGCAGGCGGGGATGAGATGCCCTACCTCGGCTCGCTCGTGGCGTTCAGCGCCTTCGACATCGCGGTGCATGATGCGTATGGCGTGCTGCACAACCGTGACATCTACTCCACGTACAATGCGGAGTTCATGAGCCGGGATTTGTCTGCGTTCATCACGCCGGAAGTGGGCAGCGGCATTGACTTCAAGGGACGCTACCCGCAGGACTACCTTGTCATGGATGCGCCGAAGCAACTGCCGGTCTGGCATCTCGTGGGCGGTGTGGATGCGCTGGAGGCAGCGGATTTGAACGGCACGGAGCCGAAAGACGAGCATCCGCTGCTGCTGGCAGACTGGATCAAACGCGACGGTTTGAAATGCCTCAAAGTGAAGCTGCGCGGCACTGATGCGGCCTGGGATTTTGAGCGCATGCAGCGCATCGGCCGGATTGGTTTCGCCGGTGGGGTCAAATGGCTCAGCGCTGACTTCAACTGCACCGTCAAGGAGCCTGGGTATGTGAATGACATCCTTGACCGGTTGCTGCGTGATGAACCGGAAATTTTTGCCCGCACCTTGTATGTGGAGCAGCCTTTCCCATACGATCTTGAAGCGCATCAAATCGACGTGCGCAGCGTCTCGGCGCGCAAGCCGTTGTTCCTGGACGAAAGCGCGCATGACTGGGAGTTTGTGCGCCTGGGGCGCCGCCTCGGCTGGTCCGGTGTGGCCTTGAAGACCTGCAAAACCCAGACGGGCGCGCTGCTGAGCCTTTGCTGGGCCAAGGCGCATGGCATGCCGCTGATGGTTCAGGATCTGACGAACCCGATGCTGGCGATGATTCCGCACGTGCGGCTGGCCGCCCATGCTGGAACGATTCAGGGCGTGGAGTGCAATGCGATGCAGTTCTACCCCGATGCTTCACTTCCTGAGCAGGAGATTCACCCGGGTCTGTTCCAGCGGCGCAATGGCATCGTGGACCTGAGCACGCTTAGCGGCCCAGGATTTGGCTATCGTGCGGATGAAGTGAAGCGCGCGCTTACGGCAGCTCCTCAATCGTGATCGTATAGCGGTGCGGGCTGTCGGCGTTGCCGAAGATGATTTTGTTTTCGCCGGTTTTCAGCAGGCTGGTGATGCAGCCCGCATCAACGCTGACATGTTCGCCATTCACCCATGAGCCGAGCTTGCTGCCGCGATCACGCAGGACGAAATGACCGTGCTCGAAATCGATCTCGCAATGATTGCGCGAGAGCTGATACGGATGATGTTCTTCAATGGAGATATCGTTGCGGGCAAGGGATGACACTGCGGTGTCAAAGTAAGTGCGACCGATGCGGAAGGGGAGCTTGGTGATCGTTTTTTCCACCGGAGGATGATCGAAACCGGTTTCATCGTAATGCGAACGGATCTTCACGCGGAAGACAGGTTCCTTGGCTGGTTTGGGTTTGGTCACCAGTGGCACGGTGGCATTCGTTGTGGTGGTCAGCAGCAGATCGGTCCTGCGGATGCGCTCAAACAACGTGGCGAGATACACATGCAGGCGGTCGGAGCGCTGGATGATCTGCTGTTCAAACTCTTCTTCAGCAATGGTCTCAAGTGTGGTGTTTTCCAGCGCGGTGGCGGTGGCGGAGCGCGGGCGGTCCATGATCATGCCCATCTCACCGAAGATTTCACCCGGGCCGATCTGGGCGAGTGACTGGACCCCGTGAGCGGTGTTGATGGAGATCTCGACCAGCCCACTAACGATGAAGTAGGCCTCCTTCGATTTGTCGTTTTCACGAAAAATGACCTGACCTCGTTGAAAGTGCTCGGTTGCCATGATTGCGGAGGATATGGGGTGGCCCTGCAAGGTCAAGCCTCAGGTCGGATAGTTTAGAGTCGCCGAATCAGCACGCCGCGAATGCGCGACTGGGTATCATAGCTGGCGAATCCGAAGGGGACGCATTTTTCAATGTCACCGGTGCGCAGGCCGAGCCTGTGGCCTTTGGTGCTGGTATTGACGAATAGCTTGTCATTGATCCAGGCCCGCAGTTCGTCATCGCGCACCTCGATGCGCACCTTGTGCCAGCGGTTGTTTTTAAAGTAGCCGTTGCCGTGGGTGCTGTTCTCGCTGGCGTCCATGTCATCGATACTGGAGATGCCGACGAGCGTACCACCCCAGCCGCCGAGGACGAGCGAGACATGAGCATCATTGACCGGGAAGGTGACGGTGCCGAAGAAGTCGTTCCCTTCCACACGCATGGCTTCGTATTCGATGGCATAACGCATAACGGGCAGGCCAGCGGACCTCCACGCATCAAAACGTGCGCCGGTCATTGGCTGGCCGGGTTGCAAGGTGATCTCGCCGTCGTGGATCAAAACTTTGCCTTCTTCGGCCATGCCTGAGGCTTTCCAAGCAGGTGCAAACTCCTCAGAGAGCAGCTTCCACTGGCTGCGGGGCCCCGGACCGCATTGAGTGAGCACAAAAAAGAGGCAGAGCCATGCGGCCCTGCCTCCGAGAGATTTGATGAAACTGTGCATCAGCCTTTCACATCGTAGCAGGAGATGAACTCCTGGTCACGCAGGTAAAGCTTGCCGTTGCTGATGACTGGATGCGTCCAGATCTTGCCCTTGGGATTACGCTGAGAGGAGGTGGCTTCGAGTTTGAAATTGCTGATTTCCTGCCAGCCCTTTTTGGATACCTCGACCAAGGCGACTGTGCCGTCGTTTTCACTGAGGCAGTAGAGCTTGCCGTCCGCGCTGGTCACCGCGCCTTTGCCGATGCCCTTGTCCTGCCAGACGATGTCACCGGTTTTGAAATCCTGGCAGGTCCAGCCGCCCTTGTCTGAGTGGCCGTAGAGCAGGCCGTCGATGAGAATCACGCCGCCATGGTGATTGACCATGTTGGTGTTGGAATACAATTCGGTGACGTTGCTGCCGTCGATTTTGACCGACTTGCAACCGACGCCATAACCAGCAGCCACATACACCTGGCCGTCGCTGTAGATGGGGGTTGGAATCACGGCGGTTTTGCCGGGGAATTCGGTCTTCCACAGCACCTTGCCCGTTTTGGAGATGCCGAGGATGCTGTTCATGAGCAGCTGCACGTATTCGCGTTCACCGCCCTGGGTGATGGGAATGACAGAGGAATATTGGGCATTCTCTGTCACGTCGGTGGTCTGCCATGCGACTTTGCCGGTCTTGGGATCCAAGGCGGCGACAGCGCCTTTGGAGCCGCCTGGAGTCACAATGACGAGATCACCGTCCACCAGCGGAGATTCGGTGTAGCCCCAGCCCTGAAGTTTGCCGCCGAGATCTTTTTGGAGGCTTTTTTCCCAGATTTTTTTGCCGGATGCAGCATCGGCACAAATGATGTCACCATTGCCACCTGTGGCATAGACCATGCCGTTGGCGACTGATGGGGTGGCACGTGGTCCATCTCCCCAGCCGTTTTTCAAAATGGGGCCGACGGCGGTTTCCCAGAGCTTCTTGCCGGTGGCGGTGTCGATGCAGATGAGCTTTTCCTCAGCATCGTACAAGCCCATGGTGTAAAGTTTGCCGCCGACGACGGCAAAACCGGAATAGCCGAGCCCGGCTTCTTCGTTCACCCACAGCCGCTTCGGGCCACCTGCAGGCCACTTTTTGAGCAGCCCCGTTTCCTTGGAGACATCGTCACGGCCCGGGCCGCGCCACTGCGGCCAGTCCCCTGGAGCGCCGCCAGCGCTGCTGGAGGCACCTCCACCGAGGAGAGCCTGATCTGCTTTGCTGAGAGAGGCGACCGCCAGAGTGAGCAAGGTGCCGTTTTCACGCTTCAGGGTGACTTTTCCGCCGGCGACACTGACGAGTTCGGCTTTGATTTCGTGGGCACCTGAGGCGTCCTTCCAGATGCGGATTTCAGCGCTGGCCCCGAGGGTCAGGCAAAGTAAGAACAGAGCGGTGGTGGTGATCTTCATGGATGGTTGTGAATGAGCGGCTAACTTCAAACGGGCAATGGGCCCCGGGTTTTAGCACAGAGTGCCACTTTCGCTGCATTCTATCTGGCAGCAGTTTTTCATCCGCCCATGTCCTTAAGCAGGGACTCGGCGGTGGTTCGGGAGGGTTGATCTTTGAAACGGGCGTCACCAAGTGTCTCGCGCAGCAGCTTGCGCGCGGCATCGGCTTTTTCACTGCGGCGGAGCATTTCGGCACGGTACAATCTCAAACGCAGCAGCTCGGCAGCATCTTGAGTAGTGGATTCGGCGTGTTCGAGCAGGTCGATGGCCTGAGGGAGTTTGGACTGCAGGGCGGAGAGCAGGGCTGTGAGTTCGAGGAGGCGAGGTCTTTGGCGTTTCTCGGCGAACTCCGTGAGGGCGGTTTTGATGTGCCCATCAGGCTCTCCCGCCAGACGCAGCGCCATGCCTTGATAGAGTGCGTAGTCACGGTCGGATCCTTCGCCGAGCTTGGCTCCGATGCCTTTGCCAAAGGGGCGGTACAAAGGATCACCCAGGACGACGTTCATCCACGACAGCGCCGGTGTGGCATTCCATGCGGCCTCGCCGACGGTGAAGCCTTCGAGGAGGCGCTTGTTGAAGATGTCAAAGTGCAGCGTGAGCGCGAGGTAGGGCTCAAACACATTGCCAAAAGTGACGGCGGCTCCGTGCGAGAGCAGCGGGCCTGCCCAGGCTTTGTCATGCGAGCGAATGATGCTGGCGCTGAACGAATGCAGATGGCAGGCGATGGCCCCCCGTTTGAAACGGAAGGCGGGAGAGGCCAGCGCGCCGACGATGTGATCCGTGTACCAGCCGAAGTAGAAAATGGTGTCTGGCAGAGGCCAGCCATCGCGCAGCACGTCAGCGGAACGGTCGATGAACACGGGAATGCCGGCGCGGCGATAAGATTCGGCGCTGTTCTTGAGCCAGTCCTCACCTTCCTGATAGGCACCGGTTTTCTGAGCGAGGTCAATGACGGCACGGCCAAGCAGGCCAGTTTGCTCGGCATAGATCGCGTCATCGATCATGCGTTTTACGGTGGGGGCATCGGGTCCATCGAGCCGGCCAACGATCAGGAGGCCAAGCGAGTTTTGAGCATGGGGGAAACGCGTCTGCTGGTCGAAGTAGGGATTGCGCAGGCCGCCTTTGACCGGCGGATTGTTGAGTCCGAGCACCGCAAGTTCGGAGTCGACGCTGGCCTCGTCCTCCTCGGATTGTTTGGGCTTTTGCGCTGCACGTCGGATTTGAAAGGGGATGCCGCGCATGAGCACCAGCACGCGCACCTTGCTGGACGGGGTGGTGGTGATGCCGTCTCCGGTGAGCGGCTTGCCGGGGGTGGGCGGGGCTGCGTTCCACCAGTGCCTGGATTCAAAGAGCTGAAGCAAGGGGCCGCGCAGCTGGGCTTCGAACTCACCGCGTGAGATGGCGTCCTCCTGCGAGCAGCGCAGGCCGATGACGCGCTCCTTGGGGATGTGGCGCTGTTCGGCATAGTAGGCGGCCAGTTCAGCGGAGCCGGGAAAATCTGGATTGAAGATGACAGCGGTCTCAGCAGCGGCATCCCAATCGGCGATGAGCTGGGCGTGGACTGAGAAGGCGGAGGCCAGGAGGAAGAGGCAGAAATGACGAATGAAGGCTCTCGCAGCTCTGACGCGCATCTTCTGATTCAGGATTGGAATCCCAGGCATCATTCAAGTCCACTCCAGTTTAAGTCCATCGTAAGCGATGTTCACACCGGATGGAAGTTTGGGGTCTTCCACCGAGTGCATGATCTCACACTGGATGTGGGTGAACCAAGTCTGGCGCGGCTGGAGTTCGCGCTGCACGGCCAGGCTTTCTTCAAAACTCATGTGCGTGGGGTGCGGCGTGTGGCGCAGGGCGTCGATGATGAGTGTATCGACCCCTTTCAGCAATTCGAGAGAATGGGGCAGCAGCGTTTTGCAGTCCGGGATGTAGGCGCAGAGTTTTTTGCCACCGCGTGAGAAGAGAAAACCGATCGTGTCCACCTTGCCATGCTGCACGGGCAGGGGGGTGATCGTGGTTTCGCCCAGATGAAAGGGGCCATGAATCGGTTTCGGGAACGGCTTCAAGTAGCCGCGGTACCGGTTCTCTCCATTGAAGGCGTAGATGAACATGCGCTCCAGCACGGCAAGGCACTCCGGTGTGCCGTAAATCGGGAGGAAATGATCCGCCTCGGTGGTGAAGCGACGCAGATCATCGAAGCCGGTGAGGTGGTCCATGTGCGGATGCGTGAAGATCGCGGCATCCAGGCTGCGGATGTTTTCGCGCAGGCACTGCATGCGGAAATCAGGCCCCGTGTCCACCACCCATGCCGCCTCGGGCGTGTGGATGTAAATGGAGCTGCGCAGCCGCTTGTCCTTGGGGTCGGTGCTGCGGCACACGTCGCAGTCACAACCAATCACCGGAATGCCGACGGAGGTGCCGGTGCCGAGGAATGTGAGTTGCATGGACATGGGATTTATTCGACCTCCTGCACCGGACGATCCACCGAGCCTTTGTTCCAGCGGCCATCAAGGGTGAACGAGAGATGCGGGGTGTAGAGCTGGGGTTCGAGAAGGAAGGAATCGTGGCCTTTGTCCGAATGCACGGTGATGTGCATGTTGGAGACCTCGGCTTTTTCGAGGTGGCTCACGAGTTCCGCCTGCTCCTCGGGGTAGAAGCAGAAATCGCTGTCGATGCTGAAGACGAGGTAGTGCTGCCCTGCAGCGGCACTGCGGGCGAAGAGCTCGGCATACGTTGTCACTCCTGCATCCCCGAGCGGATCGTAGCGCAGCCACATGTCGGCGATGCGGAGGTAGGTGTTGGCATCGAAGCGTTTCACGAATTTCTTGCCCTGATGCAGCATGTAGCTCTCCACGTTGTGCTGAACGCGATACCACGAAAGCGTGTCGCCGCCGTGCTTCACATCCTTCCGCGCACGGCGCTCAATGGCATCGAGATGCACAAAGGTCTTGTGGCTGATCATGCGTGCGAGCGCGAGGCCATACTCGGGTGCCTTGCCCTCATAAAAGTCGCCGCCTTGAAAGTGGGGATCGTTCTCGATGGCTAGCACCTGCTCGAACAGAGTGAGGCGTGTGAGCACCGTGGTGCGGCAGCCGCTGGCGATGGGGACGACGAGTTTGACGCGCTCAGGATGCAGGGTGGCGAGATTGATCGCGAGCAGTCCGCCGACGGAGGCGCCCATGACGGCGTGGAGTGTTTTGATGCCGAGGCCGTCGAGCAGGGCCAGCTGGGATTTGACGACATCACTGGTGCGCACCTCGGGAAAGGCGCTGCCGTAGGGCTTGCCGGTAGCGGGGTCGATTGAAGCCGGTCCGCTGCTGCCGTAGCAGCCGCCGAGGTAGTTCGCGCAAATGATGAAGTAGCGCTTGGTGTCGAGCGCCTTGTCGGGGCCGATGAACAGATCCCACCAGCCGTTGTGGCAGTCCTCCGTCCAGCGCTCATCCGTGTTTGGCACTTCGGTGGTAACGCCTGCCGCATGCTGGCTGCCGGAAAGGGCGTGAAACAGGAGAATGGCGTTCGATTTGGAGGCGTTGAGCTTGCCGTAGGTTTCGTAGGCGACCGTGATTTCAGGCAATTGCGCGCCACAGGCGAACATGAAGGGTTCCTTGGCGCTACCGGTGTGGAAAAACTTGGTTTCTTCTGTTTTGACGGCCTTTGACATGAGGCGCGGAAGAAACAGGGTTTTGGAGAAGCGGCAAGGCGGATTGCTTGCCGCCGGGTGTTGGATGCCCGATTGCCGGATGGTTTGAACCATGGTTGGCTGGTGCCCGCCTTGAATCTGCATTAATACGGTCGTTTATTACCTGAAACCCGGCTGCCAGACTCCAGTCCTCCCCCATGCTTGATCCGTTTGTCACTCTCGAAGAAGCAGGTTTCTCCCTGCGGCGGAGTGGCGGTGTGGACCGGCTGGCCGGCTGGTCGCCGGAGTTGATCGCATGCCTGGACTGGGCGCGCCTTTCGGAGCTGGCGCGTTCAATTGCGGCGCAGGCTGGCTGCGAACTTTCGGGCTCACGCATCATGCCGGATGGCGCAGTGCTGTTTGGCATGATCGAGGAACCCAGATCGGTGAAAGCGCGGCGGGCGATCGTGAAAACCGCCCCATGGAATGAATGGGGGGCCACGCCTGAGTCGGTGCAGCGTTTTGCACAGGAGCTGCGCACCTCCCGCGATACCCGCGGCATTTTGATTGCACCTGCGGGTTTCAGCCCGGCGGCGCTGAGCACGGCGCAGGAATTGCGCATCGAAGCAGTGGATGCGGTGGCGCTGGATGCTGCGGTGAGGGCTCTGCCGGCTGAAAAAAGTGATTTTCTCTTCGTCGTCACCACGGCGGGCGACTTCGCCACGCCTTCCTGCCCGATCTGCATGAAAAAGCTGCAGCGCATCGAGCAGGAGTCTTTGGAGCTGCCTTCAAGGACGATCGACATGGACGGACTGATCGCAGACAGCATTGTCTGTGATCGCCTTGCAGTGAGCGCCGGCTGTGAAGTGACGTTTTTGCAGGAGGTGCGGGCGCGTTCGATCATCGTCGCGGGCCATGCTTCGGGGGATTTTGTGTGTGAAGGCCCCGTCATTTTGGAAAAGGGTGGCACCTTGTCAGGCACTGTGGCGGCGCGTTCGCTCCAGGTGCTGGATGGCGGCGAGCTGCTGGGGCAGTTCCGCATTCTGGAAGGCAAGCTAGGTTCGTTTGTGAAGCCTGCGGTGCGCTGGTACTGGCGCTGTGCGGGCGCGGACGGGCAGCGCCAGTGCGGCGGGGTGATTTTCGAGCCGCATCAGTGAGATGCGAGATCGGTATTGGCACGCAGGGCCCGTCTGTGGCATGTAACGGCCATGTCTCCCAACTCCTCCGGCCCCGGCGCTCTGCTTCGACTGGTGTTTTATGCCGCCGCCATCGTCATAGCGCTGCTGCATGTGTTTGTGACGTTTCGCGGCCTGAGTAGTGCTGAGGGTATGAATCAGGCGCAGCTCGCGCGGCAGATCGCCCGGACGGGCTCGTATCAGACGCACGTGATCGAGCCGTACGCCTGGTCGCAGATGGAGGCGGCGCAGAAGCAGCCGACTCCCCTGGCGATGCCCGAGACCGTGCAGCCGCCGCTTCAGCCCCTGCTGTGGTCGGTGGCGTTTCGTTTCCTGAAGCGCTGGGAGGTTTATGATCCAGTCACCGGCGGGGCGATCTTTATGCTGGACCGGGTGATCGCGTGTTTCGGCGTGACGTGGTATTTGCTGACGATTTTCTTCACGCACGGCGCGGCGCGTCGTTTGTTTGACGAACAAGTGGCAGCCATTGCTGCCATCGCGCTGCTGGTGTGCGAGCCGGTGTGGGAGCTGATGGTCAGCGGTGCGCCAAGGGGGCTGCTGGTGCTGCTGTTTGCGCTGGCGTTTCGACTGTATGCTTCGGCGGCGGGACGTGCGGTGGAAAATCGCGGCATGTTTGTGCCGCTGACGCTGCTGGGAATTGTTTGTTCGCTGATGGTGCTCACGCACTGGATGGCTCTTTGGATTGTGACGGGAATCATCATTGGCATGGTGGTGTTTCTTCCGCGCGGCAAGGCCGGGGCCATTGTGGTGGCCTTCCTTCCGGTGCTGACACTGGCCGCCTGGGGCTGGTGGAACGTTCAGCTCTGTGGAGATCCGCTCGGCGGCATCAAGGCCTTGTTTCAGGCGCAATCTTCTGCCGTGGCGCATGATTTGCTGCTGCGTGACTTTTCCCCCAGCGTGCCGCTGCTGCAGGTGGATGATCTGCTGCGGCGTCTCGGGCTTGGCTGGCAGGATCAGCTGGGGCTGCTCGTGGCGCATCTGGGTTACGTCGTGCCCGCCCTGCTGTTTTTCCTTTCCCTCATGCACCGCTTCCGCAAGGCGGATGCCGCTTCCGCGCGCTGGACGCTGGCGGTCGCTTTCGCCTGCGTGACCATCGGCATGGGACTCCTGGGGCTGGCCGACAAGGAGAAGGATGACAATGCGCTCTACATCGTGCTGATGCCCGCCATGTGCACCTTCGGTGCGGCGATGCTCGTGGTGCTGTGGTCCCGCTTTCACATGTCCGGCGACTTCATGGCACGCTGGGGTGCGCCGCTGGTGGCCTTGCTCATCACCGCGCTGCCACTGGCGGTGAATCTGCCTGTGTTGATGAAGTTTGGCCTGACCATGGGCGGGAAAATTCCGCCCCACTGGCCGCCCTTCCTGCCGGAGCGTGTTTCCATTCTGCAACAACTCATGGAGAAGCATGAGTTCGTCATCTCAGATTCGCCTGCATTCATCGCCTGGTATGGGGACGTGCCTTGTGTGGATCTGTGCACGCAGCGTGGCGACTACGAAGTCATGAAATCAAAGGCGGAGGCGCGTGGGGTGAAGCTGGCCGGTTTCGTCATGACGCCTGTCTCAGCCAAAGTCGAGCGCATCACCGACATCTACACCGGTCCCTATGCCGAATGGCGTGACCTCATCGTGCGTGGCCCCATGCTCGCCTTTGACCGCGATTTTGCCCCCAGCCCTGAGTTTCCTTTCAAGAACCTCATTCCGCTCGTCGGGCAGACGGTGGGCGATAAGGAGCATCTGAGCCTGCCGATGGTGTTTTATACAGACAAGGCGAGGTCGGTGAAGAAGTGACCCTACGAGGGGAGGCACGTTTTGAAAAACCGCAGCGTGTCCGCCAGATGCTCATGCCAGTACTCCCATGTGTGGCCGCCGGGATACTCCTCATATAAATGAGGAATGCCTGCGGCTTCCAGATCGCGGTGCAGCGTGCGGTTGTGCTCGATCAAGACATCTTCGCTGCCGCAGTCGAAACGCAAATGCGGCAGGCGTGAGTTCAGTTTGGCGCAATCAATGACCGCGAGAGGCTCGGTTTCGGCCAGTTCAAATTCTGCCAGGGTCTCCTCCACAAAGTCCCGCATCTGCGGCGGCACGTCGGTGATGCTGCTGTGCGCACTGATGGCCGTAAATTTTTTCGGATGCAGCAGGCCGAGCCGCAACGCGCCATAGCCGCCCATGGACAAGCCGCTGATGAAGCGTGGGGTTTCGACGCAGCGTGAATCGATTTCAGCGGCTGCGAGTGGCACTTCATCCACAATCCAACTCGCGTAATCGGCCGCAGCATGCCGCACATAGCCCGAGCCATCGCCCCACAGGCCGTCTGATGGCATGGCAAGCATCATCGGCGGCAGGTTTTCTTCTTTGATCAGTCGGTCGAGCACCAAATGTGCTCCGCCTTTGTAGAGCCAGGCCCAGTGGCTGCCGTAAACGCCGTGCAGCAGGATCACGAGAGGAAGCTTTTCTGCCTTCACCTCAGGTGGCACATAGAAGCTGATGTCTGCACGACGGCTCAGTGCGGCTGACTTCACCGTGGCGTGATGAATGCCGTTGCCGATGTGGGCTGATTCAAAGGTGCGGAAGCTCATTTCACGCGAGGATGTCCTTGATCACTTTGGCACCTTCCACGCCGCTCAGTCGTGCATCCAGTCCCTGGAACTTGAAGCTGAAGGCGTCGTGATTGATGCCGAGCTGATGCAGCATGGTGGCATGCAGATCGTGGACGGTGGTGATTTTTTCGATGGCGGCATAGCCGAGATCGTCAGTGGCTCCATGAACGATGCCGCCCTGAATGCCTGCACCTGCCAGCCACACGGACATGGCTTTGTTGTGATGGTCGCGACCGCTGCCGCCCTGTGACATCGGGGTGCGGCCAAATTCTCCAGCCCAGACGATTAGGGTCTCGTCCAGCATGCCGCGTTGCTTGAGGTCGGTGATGAGTGCCATGCACGCGCGGTCTATTTCCTGCGCTTTGAGCGCGATGCCCTCTTTGACGCCGCCATGATGGTCCCAGTCCTTGTGATAGAGCTGGATAAAGCGCGTGCCGCGTTCGGCGAGACGGCGTGCGAGAAGGCAGTTGGATGCGAAGGAGCCATCGCCGGGCTGGCAGCCGTAAAGCTCCAGCGTCTTCGCGCCTTCAGCGCTCACGTCCATCAAATCGGGCACGCTGGCCTGCATTTGAAAGGCCATCTCGTATTGGGCAATGCGCGTGGCGATTTCAGGGTCGTCCACAAGTGCGTCGTGCTGCTTGTTGATCGCGTTGATTGCCGCCACGTCGCGGCCTTGCTGATCGCGCGTGATGCCATTCGGATTGGTGAGATACAGCACGGGATCGCCCTGGGCGCGCAGTTGCACGCCTTGGTATTTCGATGGCAAAAAGCCGCTGCTCCACTGCCGTGCGGCGATGGGCTGGTTCTGGCCGCCTTTGCCGAGGGATGTCAGAACAACGAAGCCCGGCAGATCCGAGGCCTCGGTGCCGAGCCCGTAGGTGATCCATGAGCCCATGCTGGGGCGGCCAGCGATCTGCGAGCCGGTGTTCATGAACATGTGCGCCGGATCATGATTGATCGCGTCCGTGGTCATCGAGCGGATCAGGCAGATGTCGTCGATCACGCTGCCAATCTGGGGAAACAGGGAGCAGATCTCGATCTGGTTCTTCCCAAATTTGGCGAAAGGGTGCTGCGGCCCGAAACAATTCAACGGCTTGCCCTGCAGCTGAGCGAGCTGCTGCCCCTTCGTGAACGATTCGGGCATCGGCTTGCCGTTCATTTCGGCAAGCTTCGGTTTGGGATCAAACGTCTCCAGATGCGAGGGGCCACCCGCCATGGTGAGCCAGATCACCCGCTTCGCCTTCTGGGGGAGGGGCAGTGTGCCCAGCACGCCGCGCACCGGTGCGGCATGGGCTGGCTGCAGCAGTGATGCAAGCGCCACTGCTCCGAGTCCCTGAGAAGTTTTGCCGAGGAAAGCGCGACGTTGGAGCAGTGGTGATGAGTGCATGGTTATTTGGAACTCGGTTTCTTGCCGAGATTTTTCAATTCTTCTTCCGTCCACATCGCCATGCGGGCCTTGTTTTGTGCGCGCAGGGTGGTGACGGATTTGATTTCAACCGGCGAGCCGTTGTGCTCCCATTCACGGCGGATGTAGGTCAGCACGCCGGCAATGTCTTCGTCGGTGAGCTGTGGCAGCGGCGGCATGGCGAGGTTGAAACTGCGCCCGCCAACCTTCATCGGGCCGGCGAGTCCGTGGAGGACGATGCGTGTGAGAATCTCCGGCTTGCCCAGCACCCATTCGCTGTCCACCAGCGGTGGCGCGAGGCCATCAAGGCCGAAGCCGTGCGGCTGATGGCAGGCGGCGCATAGGGTGGCATAGACGGTTTTGCCTTTCTCAAACAAGGCTGTCTGCGCCTCGTTTAGCGGCACGATTTTGGGTGGCGGTGGAGCGCCCGGTTTGCCGGGCCATGCGAGACGCGCCTCGACACTCGCAAACAGCTTGGCTCCCGTCTTGTCGCTCATCACAGACTTGAGTGTTTTCAAGGATGCAGGTTCGGCGTCGAGCCAGAGCAGCTTGGCGGGCGTTTTGGATTTGGGGTCGCCACCATTGCTGGCGAGTCCTTTGATGACGGCCATCTGCATCGCGCCGCCCTGAGGCTGTGTGGCAGCGAGTTCGAGCATGTCTTCAAATGGTCCTGCTTTGCCAGCCTGGGCCAGGAGCGAGCCGAGGGCCTCCATCACGGGAATGATCTGCGAGCTGTTGTCTTTGGTGAGCTGGCTGGCCATGAGTTTGGCAAAGGCCGCCTCTCTGCCGCGCATGCCTGTCATGGCACCTTCACGGACCAAAATGTTTTTGCCGTTGCTCGCGAGCAGTTTTGCAACGGCGGTATCGGCATCCGGCAGATTGAATGAGGTGAGCTTGATGGTGAGATGGGCGAGGACGAGCGCGTCTTGTTCCGCAGTGAGTGCGATTAAATCCGGGGCCAAGTCACGTGCGGAAATACGGACCGCTGCAGCGCGCACCTGAGCGTCTTTGTCGGCCAATGTGGCGCGCAGCAGATCAGGAGTGAGGGCTGCCAGACCATCGAGAGTCCAGAGCGCGTGAAGGCGAACGAGCGCTGATTTGTGGGTGAGCATCTCCTTCAGCGCGGGCACGGCGGAGGCATCACTAGATTCGACGATGAGGCGCTGTGCGGTATCGCGCACCCAGCCATTGGCATGGGTGAGCAGGCTTACGTCTTTGCTCACTTTCACCGGCTGCGGGCGCTCTTTTGAGTCTGGCACAATGCGCCAGATGCGACCCTGATTGAACGGGGTTTCCAGTTTGCGATCCTTGATGTTCGCGATGAGGTAGTGGGTAAGGAAGCTCTGGTGCTGGATGATGCCGCGATACATGTCCACGAGGTAAAGCGCGCCATCGGGGCCATTGGCGGCCTGCACGGGGCGGAAGCGCTCGTCGGTGGAAGTGAGAAATTCGGTGGTCTTGGCTGTGTTGGTGGCCTTCACGATGCCGTCCGTTTCGCTCATCGTGAATCGCTTCACCAGATTCGCGCAGGGCTCAGGCACGAAGGCGTTGCCGCAGTAGGCGGCGGGAAAAGCATCGCCGCGATAGATCAGTGCTCCGCAGGTGCCAGTCGGTTTTGGCAGGGTGCCGTCGGAGCGAAGTGATTTCGCCTCGTAACCACGATTCACTCCTGGGGTGGGATGGGAAGGGTAGAGCGTCTGATCCGCAGCCACTTTGGCATTGATGCTCGTTGCGTTGCGCAGCAGCGGGTTGCGGGTGAAAGCCTCCGTGGGCAGGAGGTCGGCACGGAGCATGTCGGAGTTGTAGTTGAAGTAGAGGCGGCCGAAGTCGTCCTGGCATAGGCCCCACTGGCCGCGACCAAGGCCGGTGTCCTTTTGCCACACGCCACCGCGCAGTTTGAAACGGGTGGAGTAACCCGCGCTCCAGATGGCATTGTCCATGGCCCAGATGGGAGTGTTGGCCATGTGCTCCGGCTGACCGCCGAGGGTGCCGAAGTCGGTTGCAACGACATCTTTTACATTGGCTTTGCCATCACCGTCGGTGTCTTTGCAGAAATACAGATTCGGCGGCACGGCGATCAAGGCTCCGCCATTCACGGCCAGCACGGCGCGGGGCATGACGAGGTTGTCGAGAAACGGCGTCGCTTTGTCCATGCGGCCATCGCCATCGGTGTCTTCGAGCAGTGAAACACGACCGGTGGGTTCTTTTTCGCCGCCGCCCTCAAGGTCATGCATGTAGCCGCGCATTTCGACGACGTAGAGCCGTCCCTGCTCATCAAAGCTCATCGCCACCGGCGATTCGATCATCGGCTCGCTGGCGACGAGTTCGATGTGGAAACCTTTTTCGAGTTTGAAGGTCTTCATGGCCTCCTCTGGAGACAATGGAGCAGGCGGTGGCAGCTTGAACTTCAGTTCGACCTTCTCGGGTCCGGCGTTTTTTTGATGAACGGCCTGTGCAGAAGGCAGGAACGACGACGCTAGGATAAACAGCGACGAACGCAGGATAAATGAGGGGAACCTTTGGGGAGGCATTGAGGTGCGGTTTTTTGGTTTGAGGGGGGGTAATCACCAAACCATATGCCGGGCGAAATCCTAGTCGCTCAATGACCAAAGTTGGTATTTCTGGCGTCGTGGTTTTTGCCTCATTTCTCCTTTTTCGGCTTCGGCTGCTCAGAGCCTTTGATGGTGAGCACTGGCACGGGCTCGTTCTTGCCTGCAAAGGAATTCCATGACTGCTGAAGCACGGCGGCATCGCGCACATCACCTTCCGCGACGAGCCATTGGTAGTGTAGTTTGAAGGGGGTTTCGGCGCTGGCTTTGCCTTTCGGGAACATGCCGAAGCGACCGTAATCACGATAGGCGGAGGTGGCGGTATCCTTGGGATTGTCGGGATGATTGAGAATCACGACGGTGAAGGTCTTGCCTTCTACGGTGAAGACCTCGGCGGCCCATGGCAGGTCCCTGACCTTGTGCGCGTCAATGTTTTCACCGGGGAAGATGTAGGTCGTCGTTTTGGTGTCCACCAGTTCGGAGGGGCGGAACTGCGCGCCGGCGTGTTCAGGATCGCCACTCATCTCGGCTTCACCGCTGACGGGCTTGATGGCGCTGGTCATGTCGATGCCGAGATAGAACGGCTTCGCGGGGGTGGAGAAGGTGAAGCGGCGTTCTTCCGTCAAAAACGCATCTTTGGTTTCTCCTTGCCAGTCGATGGAGGCAGTGAAGCTGGAGTCGCTGGGTTCGACTTTCGTCACGACCTGATCGCCGCCTTTCATGTGCCAGCGGTCGTAGGATTTACCACCGTGGCTGATCTTGCTGAAGCCGAGGAAGATGCCGCGATGATGGGTGAAGTTGAAGCCCGGACCTTTGGTGAGTCGAGTGGCTCCGCTGGCATCAAAGACGTGCAGATAGGGCTTGTAGGTTTCGTGATGTTTCTCGGGCGTGCTCAGATCATTTGCCATCATGAGCCGGGCGAGGACTTTGCCGCCGTTTGAAATATCGACGTGGTCTTTTTCCGCGACCGTGATGTCGAAGGCGGCGGCGTTGACTGCTAGAGCGAAAAGGATGAGGGCGGTGGATTTCATGCGAGAATTTTTTGAATGACTTTGGCACCTTCGACGCCGGAGAGCCTGGCGTCGAGGCCTTGAAATTTGAAACTGAAGGCGTCGTGCTGGATGCCGAACTGGTGGAGCATCGTGGCGTGAAGGTCGTGAACGGTGGTGATGTTTTCCTGCGCGGCATAGCCGAGGTCATCGGTGCTGCCGAAGGTGACGCCGCGCTGGATGCCCGCACCGGCGAGCCACATGGACATGGCCTTGTTGTGATGATCCCGGCCGATGGGGCCTTTGTTTCCTTGCGCCATGGGCGTGCGGCCGAATTCACCGCTGAAGACGATGAGCGTGTCATCAAACATGCCGCGCTGTTTGAGATCTTTGATCAGCGCCGCGCAGGCCCGGTCCACTTCTTTGGCACGCAGCGGCAGTTCTTCCTTCAGCAGGCTGTGGTGATCCCAGTCACGATGGTAGAGCTGGATGAACCGTGTGCCGCGCTCGGCGAGGCGGCGTGCGAGAAGGCAGTTCGAGGCGAAGGAGCCATCACCGGGCTGGCAGCCGTAGAGTTCGAGTGTTTTGGCGCCTTCATCGCGGATGTCCATCAGCTCAGGCACGCTTGCCTGCATTTGGAATGCCATTTCGTATTGGGCAATGCGGGTGGCGATTTCGGGATCATCGCAGAGTGCGGAGTGCTGTTTGTTGAGCGCATTGATGGCGGCGAAATCGCGACCCTGGCGCTCACGTGTGACGCCGTTTGGGCTGGTGAGGTAGAGTACGGGATCGCCGAGAGAGCGCAGCTGCACGCCCTGATACTTGGAAGGCAGGAAGCCGCTGTTCCACTGCCGTGCGGCAATGGGCTGCGGATTGCGTCCTTTGCCGGTGGACATCATCACGACGAAGCCGGGAAGATCATCCGCCTCGCATCCGAGACCGTAGGTCACCCAGGAGCCCATGCTGGGACGTCCGGCGATCTGCGAACCGGTGTTCATGAACATGTGCGCCGGATCGTGATTGATCGCGTCTGTCGTCATCGAGCGCACAAGGCAGATGTCATCTGCGACTCCGCCGATGTGCGGCAAAAGTTCCGAAAGCTCCGTCTGGCATTTGCCATACTTATGAAAACGGAACATTGGTCCTTTGCACACGAGTTTCTGCCCTTGGAGTTGCGCAAGCTGCTGCCCTTTCGTGAACGACTCCGGCATTGGCTTGCCATCCATCTCCGCCAGCTTCGGTTTGTAGTCGAAGAGCTCCAACTGCGAGGGGCCGCCAGCCATGGTGAGCCAGATGACGCGCTTGGCTTTTTGTGGCAGTGGCAATGGGCCGAGAACACCGCGAGATGCTGCATTCAAAAGCTGTGGCTGCAAAAGCGATGCCAGAGCCACGCTGCCGAGGCCTTGTGTCGTACGGCCGAGAAAGGCGCGGCGGGTTTGAGCGGAGGTTGAATTCATGGCTCAGCTCCTCGTGATGGTTTCGTGCAGGTTCAAAATCACGCGCGCAACGTGTGTCCACGCAGCGAGCTCGCTTGAATTCAAATTGGGTGAGACTGGCGCTGCACCGGTTTTGAGCAGTTCCATCGCCGCAGCTGGATCTTTTTGGTAATCGGCGAGCTGCTGGGTGAACAAGGAGGAAAGCGTCTTGAGTTCTTCCGCACTTGGCTTGCGCTGCAAGGCCTGCTGAACGGCCCAGGTGATGCGCTGGCTGGCATCGCCGTTTGATTCGGTCAGAATGCGGGCACCAAAGACGCGGGCGGCTTCGACGTAAGTCGGGTCGTTCAACAGCACGAGGGCCTGCTGCGGGATGTTGGAGCGGTTGCGCTCGGCCACACATTCCTCACGACTTGGCGCGTCGAAGGCGAGCATGGACGGATGCGTGAAGCTGCGCTGCCACCAAGTGTAGATGCCGCGCCGATACAATCCCTCGCCGCTGTCATTCTGCCATTCGCGCGTGGGGAAGTTCAGGTTTTCCCAGTATTTGGCGGGCTGGTAGGGCTTCACGCTCGGGCCACCGATTTTAGGGACGAGCAGGCCAGAGATGGTGAGCGCATTGTCACGCACGAGTTCGGCATCAAGGCGGAAGGGGCTCTGGCGTGCACACTCGCGGTTGTAGGGATCGGCGGCGGTGAGTTCCTTCGTGGAGGTGGAGACCTGCTGGTAAGTCGCGCTGTTGACGATAATGCGGATCATGTGCTGCATGTCCCAGCCGCTGTCCATGAATTCGCAGGCCAGCCAGTCGAGCAGCGCGGGGTTCACCGGCGGCTCGCCCTGTGCGCCGAGATCGTCGAGCACCTTGCTCAAACCGGTGCCGAAGAACTGTTTCCACAGGCGGTTCATCACCGTGCGGGCGGTGAGCGGATTTTCCTTGGAAACGAGCCACTGGGCGAGATCGAGGCGGGTGAGATCACGACCTTCGATTTTGGGCTTTGGCAGGTAGCCGGGCAGGGCGGCCTTCACGACTTCACCGCTTTCATCCATCCAGTTGCCACGCGGCAGGATGCGCACGGTGCGCTTGTTGGTGTCGCTGATTGAGACGATACATTTGGGTGCACTGCTTTCGAAATCCGCCTTCTCCTTTTCGACCGTGGCGATCTTGGTGCGGAGGTCGTTGAGTTCGGGGGCGATCTGCTTGTAGGCGGCGTTGAGTTTCTGCTTTTGCTCAGGGGTGCGCTTGTTCTGCGCTGTCTTGATTATGCCGGCAATTTCTGCGGCTGGCAGGGAGGTGCCGGGCGCACGGATGGGCTTGGGTGCAATGGTGCTGCTGAGACGCACATTGGCGATCTCATGATTTTCTCCCCAGCCAAAGGTGAGTGTCAATGTGACTGCGGCATTGGCTTCTGTGACAGGTGCGGCGAGTTCGAGGTAGAGCGACTGATCGGCCCCTGTGGCACCCAGCACACCCCAGCCATTTTCTTTCTTGTCAGCGATGCCATCAATAGAGGCGGCGGCGGGAAAGGTTCTTTGCTCAAATGTGGCGCTGGCAAAGGCGACGGGGATCTTGTTCTTTCCGCTTGTAAGAGTGACTTCGCTAAGGACGAAGTTGCCATTCGAGGCGAGGCCGATGCCGGGCAGCTTTTCCTTGAGTGCTTCAATGCGGATGCCTGTGGTGCCCAGCGGCAGCTTGGTGGTGAGAGTGTAGGTGTCGGTACCGTCGTTCTGCTTCCGCTCGTTGCGTTTGGCGTCGATGGTGCCGCGCACCACGCCTTCTTTGTCGGCTTTGAGAGCCACGTTTTTCTTGGTTGATGACGCCGTGATTTGCTTCAATGGCTGCCACATTCCGCTGGCGGTCACGGCCTCCAGCGCCTGCTTTTCCCATTCTGCCTGGGCTGGGGCGAGCTCGGGACGCGGTTTGGCAAATTCGGCCTGCAGTGCGGCCAAGCGCTGCGCGATGTCGGCCTGGCGTTTCTGTCCCGCTTCATCGAGCACCAGCATGCCGGGTTCGCGACGGCCGAGAATCGGCTCCTTGATGTCGGCGAAGAAAGCGCCCAGGGAGTAGAAGTCACGCTGAGTCCAAGGATCGAATTTGTGATCGTGGCACTGACAACAGCCGGTGGTCTGACCGATCCAAGCATTGCCCACGGCGCGGACGCGGTCTGTGAGCATGCGCTGTTCATAGTCCTTGGCCTGTGCTCCGCCTTCTTCAGTGGATAGCAGCAACCGATTGAATGCGGAGCCGACTCGCGTCTCTTGAGTGGCATCTGGCAGGAGATCGCCGGCGATTTGTTCGAGGGTGAAGCGGTCGAAGTGTTTGTTGCTGTTGAAGGACTGGATGACGTAGTCGCGGTAAGGCCACACGTTGTGGGGATTGTCGCTGTGGTAGCCGATGGTGTCGGCAAAGCGCACGACATCGAGCCAGCCGATGGCCATGCGCTCGCCGTAGTGTGGGTTTTTGAGCAGGCTTTCGACCAGCTTTGCATAAGCGGTAGGAGATGAGTCTTTTTCAAAGGCTGCCACCTCCTCCGGCTTGGGCGGCATGCCGATCAGATCCAGGTAAAGTCGGCGGATCAAAGTCCGAGCGTCAGCCTGTGGTGAGGCCTTGAGGCCGATCTGCGCGAGGCGCTGCTGAACCAGCACGTCCACGCCATTCTTGCCGGCCGGGATTGCTGCCTTCACCGGTTTCTCATAAGACCAGTGCTGCTGATAGGCAGCGCCCTGATCGATCCACTTCTTGAGGATTTCTTTTTGCCGCTGCGTGAGCTTCTTGTGAGAATCCGGCGGCGGCATGAGGTCGTCCGCGTCAGCGGTGAAGATGCGCGAGACGAGTTCGCTCTTCGCCGCCTTGCCGGGAATGAACGCCTCCGCTTTCACGGCCTCGTCGCGGATGTCCAGCCGCAGATCCGCCTCCCGGTGCTTGGGATCGTTGCCATGGCAGTAGAAGCAGTTGTCCGACAGGATCGGCTGCACATCGCGATTGAACTCGATCTTGGCCGGGACCGGCGGCTCCGCGGCATGGAGGCCCAGTGTTGCAAGCAGAAGAAGACAGGTTGGTTTAGTCATAAACGGTCGGAAAGGAATACGCGCCCATAGAACGCGATATTGACGCCTGATTTGCCGCAAACACGGGTATCTCACAGGAAATTGTTTTTGTGTGAGATTTCGTCTCATGCGGCAAACTGTGGAGGAATGACAGAATTGTCCCAACTGGATGCCGTGTTCGATGCCGTGGCGCGCGGAGACTCCGCCGCGTTCATGCAGGTGGTGCAGGCGCATGGACTGATGCTGCGCAGCTACATCGGTGCCCAGGTCTTCAACAGCGGAGATGTGGATGACCTTGCGCAGGAAACCTTCATCGCTGCCTATCGTTCCTTGCACAGTTTCCGGCGTGGAGATGACGTGGGTGCATGGCTGCGGGGCATCGCGCGCAACAAGGTGCTGATGTACTTTCGCAGCACTCAACGGCGTGCGAGCGCGCTGGACCGGTTCCGAGCCGAGGTGGTGGAAATCATGGGGGAGGAACTTGATGCGGCAAGCGCGGGTGACAGGCACGAACAAATCGCGGCACTGCTGCGCTGCATTGCAAAGCTGCCGGACAAGCTGCGGCGTGTCGTGCATGCCGGACTCGATGGCATCAAGGTTTCCGCGCTGGCCGAGGCGCTGCAAACATCCTCGGGTGCCGTTTATCAGCTGCACTATCGCGCCAATCAGCTCCTGCGGGCGTGCGTGATGAAGGAGGTTCAAGATGTCTGAAGACCTGCATGAGATCATCACCGCATGGTTTGGCGAAGAGATGCCGGACGAACGCCGTGAAGCCCTGCTCCAGCGATTGCGTCAGGATGCAGCATTCCGGGCCGAATTTGTGACCGAGTTGCGCACTTTTGCCATGCTGCATGCGGTGCAGGCTCCGGAACCACGCTGGCTGGCTTTGCAGGATGAACTGGGAATGACAAATCCCAGGAATGATTTCTCAGAAGAGCGCATCTTCGACGCCATTCGCTCGCAGCCGCGTCCCTTTGTGGCGTCGTGGTGGCGGCCTGTCGCGGCCATGGCTGCCTGTTTGGCTGCCGTATTTGCGGTTTTGTTGCTGTTGAAGTCACCGCAGCCAGTTCTGGCTGCCATGCCGAACCGCGAGCATCTCGCGGTGGCGGTTCGTGTGGATGGGGTGCGGTGGGATGCCAGGCAGACGAATGCCCCGCAGGCGGGAGGCCTTGTCAGCGTGGGTGATCTGCGCTTTGGCAGCGGCAAACTCACGCTGGCGTTTCTGAGCGGCGTCAGTGTTCACATTGAAGGTCCTGCGGACATCACCCTGCTGGGGCCGGAACGCATCTCGTGCCGGCGTGGCAATATTCGCACCCTGGTGAATGAAGGGGCTGAGGGCTTCACCATCGAAACGCCCGGCGGTGCCGTAGTGGATCTTGGGACTGAATTTGGTGTAAACGTGGAAGATGGCGGCAAGACACAGGTCATGGTGTACCAGGGCCAGGCCGAACTGGCGCTGCTTTCCCCTGATGGCAGCCCACGGCGAACGCGATTGCTGAATGCGCAGCAGTCCTCGGAACTCGATCCTCAGGCAGATGCCTTTCGAGGCGTTGAACCGCGTGAAATACTCGCCGCGCCTGATCTTCGCATTCCATCGCTGAATTTGAGCGCCGATTATCCGCAGCGCATCCTGAAATCAAGGCCGCTGCATTACTGGCGTGGTCAGGCGGTGTCCAAGGGACTTATCTCTGATGCAGGTCCTGGCGCCAAGGCATTGCACATTCAGGGTGACGTGGTGACGCAGCAGGATGGCAGCCTGGCCTTTGCTGCGGTCAGCGAACCGCAATTTCTACGCGCTGAGGGCGAATGGGCACCTCCTGCTGAGTTTGCGATGGAGCTCTGGTTTGCCAGCGCCGCCTTTCACAACAGTGCGCTTTCGGTGATGCATGCCGTCGAAGATGAGAATGATACGCTATCCCTGCTGCAACTGACACGGCGCGATGCACGCAATGCCCTGCGTCCTGGCCGGGTGCGCTTTCTTTTCCGCTGGCCTCCCGGCAGCAGGGATGGCGTGAATGTGTACAGCACCCCGGTTTACACGCCTTATCAATGGCAGCACCTCGTCTGCCAGCGTCGCGGTCATGTTTTGGAAATGTACCTCGATGGCAAGCTGGTGGGAGACACTTCCCTGAAAGGAAATGAAGCAACCACTGCCTGCGTGCTGCGCTTTGGCCGCCTTTTTGAAGCTGCAGGTCATTGCGACTCCCGCCAGTTTATCGGGCGCATGGCTGAAATGGCGGTCTATGATCACGTGCTCAGCGCGGATGAAATCCGTGAGCACGCAGCGCGCTAGAGAGCCTGTGAAACCACATCCGAGACTGGATGCAAAATCGTCTCTGCTGAAATGCGCGAGGGCAGGGAGGTGAGGATAACGCAGGTTGTGTCGGTCGCCGGATCGGCCCAGGCGAGTGTGCCTGTCGACCCGCTGTGGCCAAAACTCTGCTGGGAGCAGCTTTTGCCGAATCCTTCTGGCCCCAAGGCGAAGCCGATGCTTCGACGGGCGGAGAGGCCCGGGGTGTGGTTTTGCAGCATCAGGCGTATCGTCTCTTCACGAAACACCTTGGCAGATGGGTGCATGAAGGCCTCCAGAAAGCGCGCCACATCGGCGGCGGAGCCATGCGCACCACCCCATGGGGCCGCGAGATTGCGCCAGTAGGGGCTGTTCCAGTCCCAGGAGGCGGCTTGCGGATCTCCCGCGCCGGATTCGGGCGCGGCGTGTTCCGTCTGGCAGCGGATGGTGTCTGCCAGTTTGAAGCGGCCAAGGCCCAGAGCGGTGTGAGTCATGCCGAGCGGTGTGAAAACCTCCTTTGCCAGAAAATCCGGCAGTGGCGTCTTGGTGATGCGCTCCACAATTTCCGCCGCGAGCAGGATGCCCATGCTTTGGTAGTGATACTTCGTCCCCGGAGTGAACAGCAGCGGCGTGCGGATCGCGCCTTGCACGAATTCTGCGAGGGGTGCGTGGCGGGAACGCAGCTGGGTGTTGTTCTCCAGTTGATCCGGCAGGCCGGAAGTATGCGCAAGCAGTTGCTCGATGGTGATCTGTTTGCGTTCACCTTCGTTGAACTCCGGGATGAATTTCATCGCAGGATCTGAGATCTGCAGTTCTCCGCGATCCGCCAGCACCATCACGCCCGCTGCTGTCATCGTTTTCGTGATCGAGGCGAGAAGGAAAACAGCATCTGCATTTCCCGCTTTGCCAAAAGCCTGCTGAAATGTGTCTTTGCCCTGCCTCACATGCAGCACGGCGGATTCGAGAATGCCGGCATCGACTTGCTGCTGGAGGAGCTGGGCGGCGGATTGCATGCGGTCAGGTGTGGTGCTGTGGCTTTTCGTCGCCGCAAGGCCGCTCAGCAAGGTCAGGATGGAGCGGCGGTTCATTGAGCAGTTTCTTTTTTTGCGGGTTCTTTGGCCTGGATGATGAAATCAAAGAGCTGGCCGTAATGCCTGCCGTCGAGCGTGATGTCCATTGGCACCATCTGCACGCCAGCTGAGACTTGGGCGGGATCGGCGGTGAGTTTGATCTTAAAGCTCTGGCGTGATTTCGCAGGGATAGTGCCTTCGAGGAAGGCGGTATCTGCGGTGATTCCTGGAGGAAGTTGAAGCACGATGCGATGCCGCTGAACAGTGTCGCGGAAATTGCGTACAGTGATGCTGACTTCCTGCGAGGTCTGCTTCTGGAAGTCCACACGATACGGATAGGCGCTGACCCAGTAGGGATCGTAGAGATACTCATAGTTCGCGTCAGGCAGCAGTTCCTTGTATTCGCGGATGATGCGCTGCGCCCAGTCGTGGTAACGTTCGATGAAAGCCTTGGGCTCGGTCATCAACACACCGTGCGCGCCCATGATGATGTCGGGCTGGAGCTTTTGCAGGTACTTGGCGGCGACGAGGTATCCCTCATCGATGATGGCGCTGTTGCGTGCGTTGACGCATTCGTGGCCGTTCTGCGCAGGGTCAGCAGGATCGCCGAAGAGGTTGTCTCCGGTGAAAACGATCTTTTTGCCGTCAAGCTCCAGCCAGAGAGCGTTGCCGAATTCGGTCTGGCCGGGCATCCAGTCGATGTGAAGTTTGTAGCCTTCCCATTCGATCACTTCGCCAGCTTTGAGGATGCGGTCGATCTTGGCCTGTTCAAATCCGGCGTTGTAGGCGCCGATCATCGCGGGGTAGTCGTAGTAGCGCGGGTTTTCGCATTTGTCGGCGATGGTGTCCATCGTCCAGAATTTCACACCATGGTCCTTCAGCGCAGGGAAGAGCGTGAAGTGGTCGCCATGTGAGTGGGAGATCCAGCAGGCATCGATTTGCTTCAGTCCCAGAAACTCCTTCATGTCGCTGATGATGCGTTCGAGCACGAGCTTCGGAAACAGGCCGCAGTCCAGCAGCAAAGCGTGGCCGCTGTCGGCGATGATGATGGCAAAGTTCTTCCCCGCCATCTCCGGGCCAAACATGTAGAGGTGAGGCGTCACCTGAACGATGTAGTGGGCCTTCGTGGTTTTTGTTGCCGGGTGCTGCGGACGTTTGCCGAATGATGCAACGGGATAGCCGCGCACGTAATCCGGACGGAACTGGGTGAGTCGGTCCTTGTAGGTCTGGAATTGCGCCGTGGCATTCGCGATGACCGGGCCCTGTGATGCCAAGGCGGTGTCCGGCTTGAGTGTGATCAGCTTGTCCACAGTGGAGATGAGCGCATCGAGCCCCTTGGCAAAGCCATAGTCCCACTCGGTGTCGAACCAGTTGGTCATTTTAGCACCGTCATGCATGATGCCGCCGCTGAAGGCCAGCGTGCGCGCGCCTTGATTAAGCATGAAACTCATCCCGCCAGGCGAATGGCCCGGGGTGCTCACGCAGGTGAGTGTGAGGCCGTGCCAAGTGAAGGTGTCGCCATCCACGAGTCCCTTGTCGGCCTTCACCGGCTTGGCAGGCGGGCGGAGATAGCTGGAACCATGAACTGTGAATTTATCGCTGAGGCGCGGGTTCCAGTGGCGAAAATCATTGGGCGTTTCGAAGAAAGCCTGCTCATCTTTCGGCACGGCAATCCGAGTTGCCTGACGATCCAGCTTGAATGCCCCCTGGCATTGCTCGCGATGATGATCGGTGAAGAGCACCCACTCGACCTGCTTCACGCCGATCTCCGCCAGATGCTCCAGCACACTGCCATCGCCCAGATTGATGAGCAGGGCGCGGTCATCATGCTTCAGCACATAGATGTTGCAGGTGTCCTGCCAGAGAAAGACGTCAGGCGCCGGTTGTTGGAACTCGGCGAGCGCGAGGCTTCGGAGGATGAAGAATGCGGCGAGGAGGCGGATCATGCGACTATCAACGGCGCGAACGGGTGCTTCGCTTCAATCTCGATTGAGTTCGTTCAGCACCGCGAGAGTCATGGCTTTGACGCCGAAGGTGATCGAGGGCGCTGGTTCGGGACGATAAAACGGGGAGTGCAGGCTGGGCAGGATTTCGCCGGTGGCTTTCGCTTGCTCGATCTTTTCGGGTGCGACGGTGCCGAGCCAGGCGAGGAAGACGGGGATCTTTTCGGGGGTCATTGCATAACGGGAGAAATCCTCGCCGGCCATCGTGGGCTTGCGTTCGATGAGGCTGGTTTTGCCGAAGGCGTCTGCCCAAACCTGGGTCACGCGTGCGGTGAGCGCTGGATCGTTGTGCACGGAAGGAGTGCCGGGGCCGACCAAAGAAATTTCCGGGAGCAAATTTTCCGGCAGTCCGGCGGCGATGCCTAGACCACGGCAAATGCGTTTAATCGAATCCAGCACCTGTTTGCGTGTCTCGGGGCTGGTGGTGCGTACGGAAAGGCCGAGTTCGACTTTGTCGGGGATGATGTTGCTCTTGGTACCGCCGATGAACTTGCCCACCGTGATCACGACCGGCTCCACCGGATGCAATTCACGGCTGTCGATCGTTTGCAACGCCAGCACGATCTGCGAGGCAAGCACGATGGGGTCCTTGGTCAAGTTTGGCATCGCACCGTGGCCGCCGATGCCTTTCACGACGATGTCCACGGTGTCGGTGCTCGCCGTGGCCGGACCGCTGGTGAAGCCGAAGGTGCCGGTTGCGAGACTTGAATCGCAATGCAGTGCCAGGCAGACATCGGGCTTGGGAAAGCGTTGAAACAGGCCGTCCTCGATCATCGCCAGCGCACCCATGCCGCGTTCCTCTGCCGGTTGTGCGATGAAGACGAGCGTGCCTTTCCATTGATCTTTGGAAGCCGCGAGCGCCCGCGCTACGCCGATCCAGCAGGTCATGTGCATGTCGTGTCCGCAGGCATGCATGACAGAGACCTCGTGGCCCGCGTCATCCTTTGTGGTTGTTTTGCTGGCGTAAGGAACAGAGCCGATCTCGCGCACTGGCAGTCCGTCCAGATCCGTGCGCACAAGCACCGTTCGCCCCGGCCCGTTTTTCAACACGGCCACCACACCAAAACCGCCCACCTTTTCAGTCACCTCAAAGCCCGCCTTTCTTATTTCATCCGCCATGCGTGCGCTCGTTTTCTCCTCATGAAACGAAAGCTCGGGGTGCGCATGCAGATGCTCATAAAGCTGGATCAACGAGGGCCGTTGCTCCTCAATGCAGGTGTCGAGAGGCGCCTCGGCGTGCAGGCTTGTGGAGAAGAGGAGAAGGGAAACGAACAGCTTCATAGGGGCATGGTGTTGGTGAGGAAGCTCAGTGCTACAACTCCTTGATGAAGATGTGGCGGAACTCCACCCCGTCCTTGTGGTTTTGCAGGGTGATCGGTCCTTCGGCTGGTATGTCCTTCACGCGTGCGCCTTGGATCACATCTTTGCCGTTGAGCGACACATCCACGCGATCTCCACGCAGCGTGATGATGAAGCGATTCCACTCGCCCGGGCCTTTGTCGGCGCGGGCGCTGGGCATGGTTTTCATTCGCTCTTCCTTGGTGGCCTGCGCGTCCTTGAACTTGGTGCCGACCTCACCACTGCCGCAGGGCTGGCACCAGATGTTGATCTGCGCCGAACGCGCGCCGCGCAGAAACACGCCGCTGTCGCCCCAGGTGAGGTTGTCCTTCATGATCACCTTGCCGGCGGCATCGGTATGGAACTGACCGTCGGCCATGAGCCATTGGTGCGGTTTCACCACCGGTTTGCCAGTGAGCCGCCAGTCGAGCATCAGGGTGAAGTCTTTGTATTTCTTTGAGGTGGAGAGGTTGTAGTCCTTGCCGGCTACGCGCGGTGGTTCGTCGGTCCGCAGGCGGATGACGCCGTCCGCGATCTCCCACACGCCATCGAGATGCGGGTCATGCTGCCAATTGGCCCAGGTACGTCCATCGAAGAGAGCAATGAAATCTGCGGGTGGCAGCTCTCCTCCTAAGCGCTGGCCATCCTCGCCGGATGGCGGCGTCTTGCCGTCTGATATGCGAGCGGCGATCATGCTGGCCAAGGTACTGAAAGCCGAGGTTTTGATGAAATCACGTCGGGAGGCCTGCGAATGGATCAGTGTGTTCATGTGATGGCTCCAGAGGTTCAATTCATGCTGAGAGAACGCATGGCGGGAGGAATTCATACGGGCATGTGCTGCGCCGGTTCATCGCTCAGCAGACATGCCGTTCGCCCCCTTCGTGCGCCAAGGCCGCACAATCGGGTATCCAATGATCACGCAGGCTTCACCGAGAAATCGCTGTCGTCGAGGGAACGCAGGATGAGCTCACGGGGAACGCAGAAATCGTCCATTTCAAGGCAGCTCACAATGCCGTTGGCGATGTGCTCGGGTTTGAGAAAAAGCTGCTTCGGTGCCTGGCGCTGCGAGGCGTCGTCCCAGAAGGCGGTGTCCACTCCGCCTGGCAGAATGGCGGTGACGCGGATGCGATGGGCGGCGGCTTCTTCGGCCAGACCCTGGGTGAAGCCGCGCACGCCCCATTTCGCGGCGCAGTAAACGGTCTCACTCGGAATACCGCGCAGGCTGGCGGTGGAGATGACGTTGATGATGTGGCCGCGCTTGTGCGGGATCATGGCTTTCAATGCGGCCTGAGAGCCGAGAATGGTGCCCTTGAGGTTCACTGCGAGCATGAGGTCGATCTCCTCTTCGGTGTAGTCAGGAATCCACCGATGACGTGCGAGACCCGCGTTGTTCACCCAGACGTCAATGGGGCCGAGTCTTTCAGTGATTTGATTGACGGCTGACTGCACATCCGCGGCGCGGGAGACATCACAGCGGATCGACAGGGCATGCGGATGATCGAGCGCGACGTTTTCGAGATCAAGCAAAGCCACACGCGCACCGCGAGCGAGGAGGGCCTGGGCAGTGGCGAGACCGATGCCTTTGGCACCGCCGGTGACGGCGCAGACTTGGTTGGTGAGGTTCATGGTTCTTTGTTCTTGGTTCCTTGTTGTTCCAAGGGTTGGGTCATGGCCTGAATGGCGGATTCTTTGCCGTAGGCGGTGAGTGCATCGCCTGGCAGGATCATATCGTCCCGGGCAGGAATGCCGGAGTGGGTGTGGCCATCGCGTTTGATGGCGAGGATCACGACTCCTCGGTCCCAGGGGCGTGACTCACGAAGGGTGCGGCCCGCGAGGTAGGTTCCCGGCGGCACCTCAATCTCAGAAACAACGTAGCCGTGCTGGATGCGCAGCAGCAGCTCGTAATCAAGCGCATGCACCATGCCGGTGCGCTCAAGGGTGCGCTGGATGAGGTGGTCGAGCACTTTTTGAAACCAGGTGAGGCGGCTGATGAAAAGCATCACGATGAGTCCGCCGGTGAGCCAGCCGAGCATGAGCATGGTGTCTCCACCCGAACTGCTTTGCAAGAGGGTGACAATGAGCGTGGCGAGCGCGGAGGTCAGACCCACATTCCCGGCCAGAATGAGGTCACGGATGATGCGACGGCGCACGGGGTGGTTCACGACGAGCTCCGTCTCCTTGGTGGTGAACCCGACGCCGAAGAAAGCGGAGTAGGCCTGAAAACTCGCCGTATCCCAGCTGATGCCGGTCATCATCAGCGCGGTTGAACCCACCCGCACCACCAGCAGCGAGACGAGGGCAATGATAAACAGTGCGATGACAGGGGCGACCATGAAGGAAGACGAATGATTACCTCAGAATGACGCTGGATCAGAGGTGCTTCTCGCTGATGGATTTGTCGTGGTCGTAGATTTGCTCCTTTGTCTGATGGCCCTTCATGTCCCAGTAGCGGTTCAGACCGTGGCGCTGGCCGTGGTCAAAGTTGGTTTCTGCGGACTGCTGGCCATTCTCCCACCATTCCTTCATCACGCCGTGCATCTTGCCGTCGATGTAAGGGTATTCACCAGCCGTCTTGCCGTTCGAGTGTTTGTTACGGATGAGCCCGGTGTAGGGCTTGCCCTTGTAGGTCGCCTCTTTGCCATCGTTGAGCATTTCGACTTCCTTGTCAGCGAAGCCGACTTCTGCCGGCTGTTTTTCGACCGGGGCGGATTGTTTTTCTCCGCAGGAAGTCAGGCTGAGGGCGCAGAGCAGGAGGGTGAGGAGCTGTTTCATGCGCGCAGGTTGAAGATGGAGCGAGGGTTTTCAACTCGCAGCTCTGCTCACTTTGAGGCCAGCGCCTTCTTCCACTCCGCCGGAGCGCCGGGCAGTGTCTCTGCGAGGATGCGGCGGATGTGGCCGCGTTCTGTGTTCGTGAGGTAGTCGAAGTGGCCGGAGGTGTCCTTGCCATCGAGGATGTTCCAGAGGCGGGCCAGGACGGTTTGCTTCAGCGGGGCGGTCAGGTGCTGGAAGGTGAGGGAATAGACCATGTAGCTGCAGCGGTGCTTGAACAGGCGATGCAGGAGCTGAAAATCCTTCAGGCTGCGGCCGTCGCTGCTCTGCGGGGCGCGTTTGGTGAAGGCGGTCTGAAAGGCGGGATCTCCTTCGATGCCGCCTTCGGGCAGGGCGGCTTCGTCTTTGAAGAGCAGGGCTTCGACGACGTCCTCGGCGGCATGGTCAATGATGCGGCGCGCCGTGCCGGTGGGTTCGCTCATGACGGTTTCGCCCAGTTCGCGCTGAAGACTGGTCTGCATGTGCATGGCACGCAGGGCGGCGTGGTTCGCCTTGGTGAGGATGTTTTGCACGCTGGTCTGATGCTCCAGCACCATGAGGGCGACGATGTCGCTCTGCTTGCGCTTGTAGGGCGTGACATCGAAGAACTTGGCGAGGTCGGTGATGTTGGCGCCGGCTTTGAAGTCGATGTCGATGGACTGATCGTTTTTCTCGGTGGCTGTGACATTGCCACGATGCAGGATGCTGCCATGCCTGCCGGTGACATACCAGCCGCCCCAGCGGTCGGAGAACGGGGTTGTCGTATCGACGACGGTGCTGCCCTGACTCATGATGGGATGGCCTTCGGGGCCAGGATACACGGAGCGGACGATGACGCCGGGCACCTCGGGGGTGAAGGGTCCGCCGTGGCAGCTCAGGCAGCTGTTGTCGCGCTGAAAGTGCAGGGGTTTGGCGGGCACTTCATAAGGATCGAGCAGGTAAAAGATGGGGCCGAGCTTCGGATCAATGGTGGCAACCTCGATCGAGCCACCAAGACAGTAGCCGACATAGGCGTTGTCACCGAAATAGACCACGCGTGGTGTCTGGGGGCTGATGCGGTCGTTCTGCTTGCTGGTCTTGGAGAAGACCATGACCTGCGACTCCTGCGGTATGTTGAACTGCTTCATGACATCGCGCAAAACGGTCCAGGCATCGGTGCGGTCGATTTTAACTTTGCCTGCGGCCATCAGGCTTTCGAGCTGCTGAGCAGCGTCGTTGGGTGTGCTATCAGAATAGCGGATAGGAGCGTTTTCATATTCATCCTCGGCATGGATCGTGAGGAGTGACGAAGCCAAAATGGCCAGGCTCAACGGCAAGAATGTTGAGCGCATCGGAGACTTGGAGGCAGGGGATGTCATGGCGGATGAGTCGGTATTCGTCACTGCTGCGGCAGCAGCCTTGCTTTCATGTCTTTGCCTGCGGAACCGTTGACGAGGTCGCGCAGGGTGTAGCGGTCGAGAGTTTCGTAAAAGGCGTTCACGGCCTGGGCAAGCGCACCCTTGAGGCGGCAGGAACCGTTGATTGCGCAGGTGTTGTGCTGCTTGTCGAAACACTCGACGATGAAAGGTGTGTCCTCCGTGCGGCGAACGACCATGCCGACGTGGATGTCCTCCGGCGGCATGCCCAGAACGATGCCACCGCCTCTGCCACGGCGGGTTTCGAGGTAACCGAGCTTGGCAAGGAAGTTCACCACCTTCACCAGATGGTGCCGAGAGATGTCGTAGGCTTCAGCGGCTTCGCTGAGGGAAAATGTTCCCTCCTTCAGCGCGGCAAACATGAGCACGCGCAGGGAGTAATCAGAGAAAAGGCTGAGTCGCATGCCTCGATTTACGAGTGCATGAGGTTAAACTTGCATATGGCATGCATGTTTAAACAAACTGCGACAAGAGACGCGCAGTGGAGAGCAAAATTGGTCTAATGCGATGACAAAAAAACCCGGAGGTGTTCCCTCCGGGTTTTGAGATCCGATCTGCCAGAAATTACTTCTTCTTGGCGGGAGTGTGGGTGGCGCAGCAGGCGGCAGTGCTCTTCTTGGCGGCAGGAGTGCAGCAGGAGGAGCAGTTTTCTTTCTTCTTGGCGAAGACGCAATGGCCGTTGGCGCAGCTGCTCAGCAGGAGGCCGGTGGAGACGAGTGCAAGAGTGAGAAGTGATTTCATAGTGTGTGGTGTGTATGTCTTGTGACTGGCAAAGGCCGGATGACCTCTGAGCAGCATTAAGAGGGCAAAACAAACAAGTTATTTCATGCAATCTCAAGAATAATTAAAAATTCGCTGAGATCTTGGGTCTGCTCCCAGGCATGAAAAAGCCCGGAAGGGGCGCTTCCGGGCTTCAAAAGGCGAATGAATCACCTCACCGGAAATCAACCTTCTTTGAGGGATTCCACTTTCTTGTGGGAGCTGACGGCGGTCACTTTCTTGCCGACGAGCTTGTCAGCGCCGGTGACGGCAGCGGTCAGGGTGAGTGTGACGTCTTTGCCGCCGGCGTCGATCACGATGGACTTGGAGTCAGCGTTAACGGACTTGAGCTTGCCGCTGGTGGTTTCGGTTTTGCCGCAGCCTGCGAAGGCGGACACAGAAAGGCCGAGAACGGCGAGGGTGGTGAGGATGGATTTCATGTTGAGTTGGAGTGTGGTTAGCTTTCCGTCAGGAAGTGACCGAGCGGATTTGCAGTCATTCAAAACGAAAGCCGCCCCCCCTGACAATCAAAAAATGTGGGGTTTTTGAAAAAAGCTCGTCACACGGCCCCGGGCTGTGCCACGCTGGCTGGATGAAGTTCCCGGCCCTCCTTTCCATTTTCGCCTTTATGGCGTTTACAGCCCCCTGCCTGGCGCATCCGCTGCCAGATGTCGCGGTGCGTGCCCATTTTGAGCAAAACGGGGACTGGATGATGCAGGTAGAGATTGACCCTCGCAGCTTCCAGCCGGATCCCAATGTGGCCCCCTACCTTACCAATGCCGATCTGGGCGTTACCCCGGCGGAGCAGCAGGAAAAACTTAAGGCCCAAGCCCGTGAGTATGTGAAGAAGGTGGTCGAGGTCGTTCTCGATCCCGTGGTGGAGGTGAAGCCTGATCTTGCCTGGGAGTTTACCGCAGCAGAAAATGCCCCGCTTAAACTGCCAGAAGACCCGGTCATGCTCACCGGCACCTGGCGCACCAAGCTCCCTGCCGGCAGCACAGGCTACTCGATCAAGGCCCTGCCGACGGGAACACTGAGCGTGCTGTATCACAACACCGCTCTGGGCAAGAAAGTGGAGCGCTACCAAATCCTCTTTCCCGGCGAAACGAGCTACGTGCTGGATTTGAAAACCTTCACGCCACGCACCAAGGCTCCGCCGCCCATCACGGCGGATTCGGTTCAGTCCGCAGCTGCGATGGACGGCGCGGATCCCATGTGCGCGCTGTGCGGCACCGGTTCGGAGGGAGGGTACTTTCTGCCCGTGGTGCTTTCCGTGGCAGGCCTTGTCGGCTTGGTCGCCTGGTTGCGAAAGAAGCGAACTGCTTGATCTTCAGGGGCAACTTCCGTTTGCGCCGCCATCGTGTCCGCGTAAATGCCGCGCGTGAAACAGGCATTTGTATTGGGCGCAGGCATTGGTGAGAGGCTTAAACCGTTGACGGAGCAGCTTCCGAAGCCGCTGGTGCCGGTGTTTCACCGGCCGCTGATCACCTATGCTTTTGATCACCTGATGGCGGCGGGCGTGTCACGTCTGGTGGTGAACACGCATCACATCCCGGAAGCTTATGCGGAGGCCTTTCCCGACCAAAGCTACAAGGGCACGCCGATCCAGTTCCGGAATGAAAGCCCAGTGCGCCTCGAAACAGCCGGCGGGATTGCCAATGTGCGTGACCTGCTTGGAAACGAGCCCTTCCTCGTCTACAACGGCGACATTCTCACCGATCTGCCATTGAAGCCGCTGCTCACTGAGCATCGTGAAAATGGCAATCTCGTCACCTTGGTACTGCGCAGTCATGGGCCGTCGCTGCACATCGCTTTTGATCCTCGGCGCGGTCTCGTTACCGACATTCGCAACAAGCTTGGCACCGGGGACGAAGGGAAATACCTCTTCACCGGCATCTACGCCTGCGATCCGGCCATTCATGACTGGATCACTCCCGGCAAGGTGGAGTCCGTCATCCCCATTTTTCTCAATCTGATCCGCTCCGGGGCGAAACTCGGTGCCGTCGTGATTGATGAGGGCAGCTGGTGGGATCTGGGCAGCCGCACGGCCTATTTGTCAGCGCATTCAGCTTTGAACGGCATATATGGCCCTGCGATCGATCCAGCGGCGCTAATCGAAGCCGGAGCCGTGCTGCGTGGCATCAATGTCATCGGTGCCGGAGCGGTGATCGAAGCCGGAACACAATTGGAAGACAGCATCGTCTGGCCCGGCGGGCGGGTCAAGGCGGGTGCTGATCTGAAGCGCTGCATCGTCCGCAGTGGCATCACGGCGGCGGGTAGGGCTGAAGACGTCGATTTTTAGGCGATAATTGCTTTGCGTTGGACATTCAGCGTCCGCATTCGTCATTCTACGTTTCCCCGCCATGCTCCCCGAACACGAGGCTTTGCTCATTTTCACGCGCGAACAGTTCCCTGAACTGAACGCCACGCCATGTGAAGTGGAGGTGATCCTCAAGGGGGCCTCTGACCGCCACTTCTACCGACTCAAATGGCAGGCTGAGCGGGAGCCGATGATCCTCATGGTTTACACCCTGGCGCGTCGTGACAATCCGAAGTTCGTTCCTGCCACTTATCGGCTGAGGAAAATCGGTGCGCATGTGCCGCAGGTGTATGCCTTCGATGAGCAGCGCCTTTGTGTCTGGCTGGAAGATTTGGGACGCATCGACCTGCAGTCCTTCAACGACCACCCTTGGGAACGGCGGTTGCCCCTCTATCAGGCGACTCTGCGTGAGGCTGCCAAGTTTCATGGCATCTGCGAAAACACCCTCACAGCGGTGGATATCAACGAGCTCGAGCCCGGCTTTGACGAGGCGCTCTATGAATGGGAGCAGGGCTACTTCCTCGAGCACTTTGTGGGAGGCTATTTGGGGCGCGAGTTTGCCAATGCCGAGTACAACGCCGCCCATGAAACGCTCCGGCAGCTCCGCCGCCGTCTGGCCGGACTACCGCGCTGTCTGGTGCATCGGGATTTTCAAAGCCAGAACGTGCTCATTCGCGGTGAGGACGCGTGGCTGGTCGATTACCAAGGCCTGCGCCTTGGCCGCGCCGAATACGATCTCGCCTCGCTGCTCTACGACCCGTATGTGAGCCTCACGAAGGCGGAGCGCGCCTGCCTGCTGAGCTACTATGCCGAGCATCGCAGCCTGGCTCTCCAGGACGTGAGTGAGGTGTTTTACCTCTGCGCCGCCCAGCGGCTCATGCAGGCGCTTGGGGCTTATGCTAATCTGAGCCGCAATCTGGGCAAACCGCACTACGAGCATCACATTCCGGCTGCGATTTCGAATCTGGCCGAAGTCTGCGCCGAAGGGCAGGGGCTGCACGAGCTTCGCACGTTTTTTGCCGGTGGGCTGTGATCTACTGGCCAGATTTTTGGCCTAGGCTTGGATTGGCGGCTTTGAAACTGGTCAAGCGCATGTCAAATTTGGCGCTTTTTCCGGCCACATTGGATGACGCAAGCTGCGATAAGGTCTGAAATTAACCTGGCAGGAAGGAAAGCCAAATGCGAAATCGCATTGCTCTCACCTGCGGGATAGGCTCTAAATGGCGCACCCCCCAACCTTCCGCATGTCCGAAACCGCCGCCGCCACGCCGACCCCCGCGCCCAGCAAGCGTCGCGTTTTCGCATCCCGTTTGTTCAGCACCCTGCTGCTGTGGTCTCTCCTGACCCTGGCTTTTTTGCAGTGGCAGAACACCTGGCTGATCATCGCCATCACGGGTTTTTTTGGCGTGTCTGGCGCAGTCGAGTATTTCCGGCTGCTGCGCAATGATCCGCATGCGCGCTCCTTCAATGCGCTGGGCTTTGTCATCTGCATTGTTTACTGGGGAGTGGTGCTTTGGTACACGACTTCCCGGCACAAGGCGCCGCCCATGGAGTTTGATCTTGCGGCGCTCACTGCCAGCGTGCACGGCTCCTTCATCCTCTGCTACCGCCATCAGCTCGAAGGCGCGTCCACCTTGCAGCGCATCTTCAACACCGTCTTTGGCACCGTCTACACCGTCATCTTCTTCGGCTTCATGGTGCGGCTCATGTACTTCCATGCGGATGGCAAGGGCATCACCGACATCTTTCTCGTGCTCTTTCTCATCATGGTCACGAAATTCAGCGACATGGGGGCCTACGTGGTGGGCGTGCTGTTCGGGAAGCACAAAATGATTCCGCACATCAGCCCTGCTAAATCATGGGAGGGCTTTGTCGGCGCTTTCATCGGCTCTTTCGGCGCCGCTGCGGTGCTGCTGGCCACCATCCCCGAAAAAATCGCCCCTATCACCTGGGTGCATGGCATGATCCTCGCCCCTTTGCTCTGCGCCACTGCCGTCACGGGGGATCTGGCTGAATCCGTGCTCAAACGCTGCGTGGCCATCAAGGACAGCGGTCACGCGCTTCCCGGCATCGGCGGCATCCTGGATCTGACGGACAGCCTGCTCTTCACCGCGCCGGTGTTTTATTTTTACTTGTCCGCCATCGCACGATAAGCCAAAGCAAGCCTTCGTGATGCGCAAAGTTCTCCTCCTCGGCTCCACCGGATCCATCGGCACCAGTGCCCTCAAAGTCGCGCGCGACATTCCCGAGCGCATGCAGATCGTGGGACTGGCTGCGAATTGCAGTGTCGAGGCGCTTGTGGAGCAGGTCCGCGAGACCGGCGTGAAGCAGGTCGCCCTCACCGATGCCGCCGCTGCGGAGAAGGCACGTGCACTGCTGCCCGCAGATGTCGTGGTCCACACCGGCACGCAGGGGCTGGTCGATCTCGTGAACGAATCCGATGCCGACATGGTGCTTGTTGCCATCGTTGGCACCGCCGGCCTTGCGCCAGCGCTCGCTGCCATTGAGCGCGGCATGCATCTGGCCGTGGCCAGCAAGGAAATCCTCGTCATGGCCGGCGAAGCGGTCACCGAGGCCGCCAAACGCAAAGGCGTGAACATTCTGCCCGTGGACAGCGAGCACAACGCCATCTTCCAGTGCCTCGAAGGCCACCGGCACAGCAGCGTCCAGCGCATCCTGCTCACCGCCAGCGGCGGCCCCTTCCGCACGCTGCCCGCGGATCAATTGCCCAGCGTCACCGTGGCGCAGGCGCTGAAGCATCCCACCTGGACCATGGGCCGCAAGATCACCATCGACAGCGCCACCCTTTTCAACAAGGGCTTGGAAATGATCGAGGCAAAGTGGCTCTTCAATGTGCCGATGGACAAGATCGAGGTCGTCGTACACCCGCAGAGCATCGTCCACAGCATGGTCGAATTTGCCGACAACAGCGTCATCGCCCAGCTCAGCCACAGCGACATGTGCTTTCCGATCCAATACGCGGTGACCTGGCCTGACCGCGTGACGAACAATCTCAAGCCGCTCGATTTTGCCAAGGTAGGAGCCCTGCATTTCGAAGCGCCGCGCGTGGATGATTTCCCCGCGATCAACCTCGCCCGCCAGGCAGGGACGGTCGGCGGCACCCTGCCAGCCGTCCTGAATGCGGCCAATGAAGTCGCCGTTGAAGCATTTCTTAACGGAAAAATCTCATTCCCCGGCATCTGGCAGACGGTCGAGCGCGTCATGACGGCGCATCAGACCGTTGAGCATCCGGATCTTGAGGCGCTCATCGAGGCGGATGCGTGGGCGCGGCGCAAAGCGGCCGAATTGATCTGATTCGAGGCCCGTTCGGGGTTTCCAAAAACTCTCCAAAAATGTCCTCGCCCCTGCGAGGGGCGTGCTACTCTCATGGCGAACCCACTGTTCGCCATGAAAACTTCTTTCAGCCTCGCGCTGCTGCCAGCCATGACGCTGGCGTTTGTTGCTGCTTCTGCTATCTCTCACGCGGCTCCGCCTAAAGGCCGTTCTGACACAAAGGCGCCGCCGCCGCAGGAACTGCATGCGGACATCACCATCAATCCGGAGGAACTGGCGCCGGATTCCACCATCGAAGTCGTGTTTCCGACGGCGATGGTGGCGAAGGATCAAATCGGCAAAAACGCGACCGCCTCTCCGCTGGTCATCCTGCCAGATCTGACCGGCACGTTTGAGTGGACGAGCACCCGCAGCGGTCAGTTCCACCTGACGCAGGCGCCGAAGTTCGCCGCCAGCTACGAATTCAAACTGCGCGCCGGTTTGACGGACCTCGCCGGCAAACCCCTCGCGGCCGAAAGGCTTAATTCCGTGGAAAGCGCCCGCTTTCGCATCATCGACCAGCATCCGCGCTGGTTCGACGACGACGCGCAGAATCGCACCCCGCGTTTTCTCTTTGAGTTCAACGACAGCGTGACGCCTGCGGAAGTCGTCAAGCACATCAAGTTCGTTTCTGAATCATCGCCGGAACCGGTCGCTGCCAAGATCCGCCATGCCACGGGCAAGGACTTCACCCGCATGGGCACCGAGCCGCAGGCGACTTGGGCGGAGCAGATCTCCAAGGTGAAGCCTTCCGTGGGAGATGATGCCGCCCGCCTCAGTGCCATCATCATTGAGCCTGAAACACAGCTCTCGATTGGCAAATGGCGCCTTACCATCGCTGAAACACTCAGCAACACCTCTGGCGTCAATCAGATCGCGGCAGGGGATGACATCCAGCTCGGTGAGATCAAACCGTTCGAGGTGCGCGAGGTCGAGGCACATACGCCATTCGACAGCGACTACTACATTGATATCGATTTCAACAAGCGCCTCCTGCCGCCAACCAATGATGAAATGACCAAGGAAATGGTCGAAGCATTTGCGCAAAAGCTCGCGCCCTTCGTCACCATCCGGCGCACGTCACTGGGGCAAAAACTGGCGTCGGTGGTGAACAAGGATGAAGGACCGCTGACGGGGCTCAAGGTTGAAATTCTCGGGCGCACCCTGCGCTTCACCGGGCCATTCGAGGTGAACAAGAAGTACACCGTCGCGGTCGATATGGCGATGACCTCGGGCGACAATCTGCCGTTGCAGGCGAACTACAAAAACGAGGTCACCTTCATCCCCAATCCTCCCTATCTGGCCGCGCCTACCTTCATCAATGCGCAATTGGCCAAGGGCGATGCGAATTATGAATTCAGCGCCGCAAACGTGAAGCAGGTGCGCGTTCGGGCGAAGAGGCTCAACGGTCCCGAACTGCTCAAAGCTCTCGATCAATATCGCGCCTATCGCACTGCCTACTACGGCAACGACAAACAAAAGGCGGCTTACAAGACTCAGTCCATCGATGCCTACCCCGGTACGCAGGTGTTTGACCGTAGCTTTCCAGTAAACAAGGCGCTGGACCACAGCGAGATCCTGAAGCTGAACTGGCGCGAAGTGCTGGGCGATTTTCCTGCTGCGCCGCTGTTTATTGAACTCGAAGGCACTGCTGCTGATGGGATCGAGCAGAAAGGAGTTGTCACCCAGACGCTCGTGCAGTTCACCGATCTGGGCATCATGCAAAAGAGCAATGGCCGCGAGTCGATGATCTTTGTGACCTCGCTGGAAACGGGCAAGCCTGTGCCTGGTGTGCGTCTCACCCTTGTCGATACTGATTTAAAGCTCATCGGCTACGGGGATACGGATGCCAGTGGCATCGCCACCGCTCCGGGGGCCACACCTGCATTCGTGCTTGCAGAAAAGAACGGGGATTGCGCCGTTATCGAGTGCAGCGATAGCAGCATCTCCATTCCCTACGACATCTCGCAGGCCTATGAAAACGTCTGGCAGCCGCAGCGGCGCACCTTTGTTTTTTCTGATCGCCCGCTCTACAAACCCGGCGACACTGCGCATTTCAAGGCGCACACCCGGCTGCTTATCGGTGATGATTTGAGCCTTGATCAGGAGCCGGCGCAGGGACGTCTGGTCATTCGCGATCCGCGTTACCGCATCGTGGTCGACAAACCGGTCACGTTCACCGCCAGCGGTGCCTGGGCGGATGATCTTGTTCTTCCGACCGGCCCGGCAGGCTGGTATGATCTTTCGATCAATCTCAAGGCGGCCAATCCGAACAGTCAGAGCAATGACGGTGGCGGTATGACCTTCCGCATCGATGACTACAAGCCTAACACCTTTGAGGTGAAGCTGGACACGAAAGCGATCAAGTATCAGCCCGACCGTATTCACGTGCCGCTCAGTGCAAACTACTACATGGGCAAGGCTCTCTCCGTTGCCAAGGTGCAGTGGAGCGCGAACTCCCAGCGTGACTACGAAGCGCCGGAGGCCTACCGCCAGTATCATTTCGGCGAAGCGCCTGCGTGGTCACATTATGCCCAGGATCGTGATGCCGATGGCGACTACGCCGGTCATGAAAATGACGATGTGGAGAACGAGTGGTTCGTGAATGGCAATCTCTTCCTGGCCGAAGACGGCACCGCCACGCTCGAAATGCCGCAGCCACCGCCCGATCGCGCCGCATTGCCACAGCGCGTGCGGGTGAATGCTGAAGTCACCGACATCAACGAGCAGACCATCAGCTCCAGTGCTGAGTTTGAAGTGCCCGGCGCGAATTTCCTTCTGGGGCTCAAAGGTCCTGATTATTTCGGCAGTGCTGGCAAGGCGCTGCAGCTCGAAGTCGTCGCGATTGATTCCAAAGGCGCACCTGCCGCAGGCCCTGTGCACGTGGATCTCAAAGTCGAACGTCAGGAATACCACACGCTCAAAATCGCCACCGCTGGCGGTGGATCGACGACCAAGGACCAGGTCATTCTTCGTGAGGAGCTGAAGCAGAGCTTCGATTTGAAAGCTGCCACCGTAGGTTCCGCTCCATCGGTCACGGTTCCGTTCACTCCCGCCAGCGGTGGTGTCTATTTTGTCACTGCGGAGTCGGTGGATGCCAAAGGCACGAAGGTGCTCTCTCGCATGCCGTTCTATGCAGTCGGAGGCAAAGAGTTCCCATGGGCGATGGAGGATGGCAACCGCATGAACCTTCAGCCGGAAAAAACCACGCTCAAGCCCGGTGAGGACGCCGTCATCGTGGTCAAGACACCCATCGCTGGTACTGCCCTCGTCACCGTGGAGCGCAACAAGCTGCACCGCCAGTTTGTGACGGAACTCACGCTCGAAAATCCCATCATCCGCGTGCCGCTCGGCGAAGACGAGTTTCCCAATGTCTTCGTCTCCGTCATCGTTATCCGTGGTTCGGCTGCCAGTACGAAGCAGCACAAGATGCCTGAGTATCGTGTCGGATACTGCGCTCTGACGGTTGAGTCGGATGCGAAGGAACTGAAGCTCGCGGTGAAGCCGGATCATGATGAAGTGCGTCCTGCAGAAGAGGTGAAAATCACCACGACGATCACCGATGCCAAAGGTGCTGCCGTCTCAGGTGCCGATGTGACGCTCTATGCCGTCGATGAAGGCGTGCTCAGCCTCATGAAGCATGAGACGCCTGATCCCTCAGCGTACTTTCATGCCGAACTGCCGCTTGCCATCGACAGCTTCACCTCCTTTGACAATCTGCTGTCAGAAGAGTCAGCTGCTCGCGACCGGGGTAACAAAGGCTTCGTCGTCGGTGGTGGTGATGGCGACGAAAACGGGCCGAACGCGAACATTCGCAAAAATTTCATCGTCACACCGCTGTGGCTTGCCTCGGGGACCACAGATGCGCAGGGCAGGCTGACTGCCAGCGTCACTGCGCCGGACAATCTTACGCGTTATCGCATCATGGCTGTCGCCGCGCAGGGCGTGGATCGTTTTGGCAGCGGCGAATCCGCGTTCAAGATCAACAAGCCGCTCATGATTGAGCCCGCCGTTCCACGTTTCGCCCGCCTGGGGGATGAATTCCTCGTCAAAGCCGTTGTTCACAACACCACGCCAAATGCCGGCGCGGTGGAGGTCACGCTCGAACTCGACGCCACGGCGAACTTCATTCAGGAAAAGCGAGATTTCGTTCCTGCCGCGCTGAAGGCTGATGCCGGAGGCAACGCCAAGCAGCAGAAGATCATCCTGCAAATCAAAGCCGGTGAGACCGCCGCCACTGCCTTCCCGGTGCAGTTCGTGCAACTGGGCACCGCGAAATGGAAATGGACCGCACGCGGTGTGAACTGGCCTGTTGCCGCCAGCGACGGCACCGAATCGACTTTTGAGGTGAATCACCCCGTGCCTGAACTGCGCTACGTGAGCTATACGCGGCTGAAAGCCGATGAACCGAACGAGAACCTCATCAAGGACGTGAACCCTGCGCTGCTCGAAGGCGAAGGCTCGCTTTCACTGGGCATCAGCAACAGCCGCCTCTTTGAGGCCCGTGATGCTCTCGATTACCTGCTGCACTATCCCTATGGCTGCGTTGAACAAACGACCTCGGCCACGATGCCCTGGCTCGCCCTCGGAAAATACGAGCCGTTGTTCCCCGATCAACTCGGTGGAGGTAAGGCCAAGCAGGTGGTGCAGGCCGGTGTGGACAAGCTCCTGCAAATGACCACAGATGAAGGTGGCCTCGCCTACTGGCCCGGAGGCACCGAGTCTAGTTTCTGGGGCAGTGCTTACGGCGGCATGATGCTGCTGCGCGCGCGCGATCAAGGCGCTGATGTGCCTGCGGATGTGATCAACAAGCTCGTCGAGTTCCTCTCGAAGAAACTGCGTGGCCTTGATGAGGAGAAAGACCTCTACAACATCACCGATTCCGCTCTGGCGCTCTACACCCTCGCAAAGGCGGGCAAGCCCGAACCTGCCTATCAGAACCTGCTTTTCGGCAGACGCGAACACCTGCCAGAAATCGCCAGGCTCTACCTCGCACTCTCCATGTGCCTGAGCAACGCCCCTGAGCAGCAGATCAAGGACACGCTCGGCTGGAAACCTATTGAGCATCCTGCTCCCGTGAAGGAAGACAGCAAGGCCAAGGTCGCCAATGCCAAGTCCAAAACCGTGGCCAAATCCAAATCCAAAACGGAAACGAAGGCCAAGGCTACACCCGCGTCAGCACCACGACCTGTCGTTTGGAGCCATTGGGCCGGCAACGGTGCGAACAAGGCGCTGCGTTTGATCTGCTACACGCATCTCGGACTCACCGAAGATGCGGAGAATCTCGCCGTGTCGATCCTGCAATCTCGCAACGGTCGCGGTGAGTGGGGCAACACTTTCACCAATGCATGGACGCTCACCGCCCTGGCCGCCTACGAGCGCAGCTTGAAGAAAGTCGGCGAACCACTCGCTGCGACGGGGCATTGGGACACTCAGGCCATCCCGCTGAATCTTGCAGCAGGGTTCTCCAGCACTCGTGTGAACTTTGCGCTCAATCAGGCGCTCAGTGCCAAACCGCTCAGTGTCGAACTCCCCGCAGGTCGCGAGATCTATGGTCGCATCGAGGCCCGGAGTTTCCCGCCGCAGCGTGATTTCGCGGGTGAAAACAAGGGCTACGCCATCGAACGCAGCTACGAAGAACTGAACATGGACGGCTCTACCTCCGGAACCGATGACCTCCGCGTCGGTGACATGGTGGTTGTCACGCTCAAGATCGAAATTGGCGGCGGTGATCGCTACCTAGCTATCGACGATGCTTTGCCTGCCGTCTTCGAGGCTATCAATCCTGAGTTCGGCACCCAGAGTGAACGCGAAAGCGACCAACTGCCCGACGGCACCCAGGCCTGGTTCTGCGACCACCGCGAAATCCGCACCGACCGCGCCCTCTTCTTCACTGACTTCGCACCTGCGAAAGGCAAGTTCAGCCTGCAATACCTCGCACGCGTCATCGCTGAAGGGGATACCATCGCTCCGCCCGCTCGCATTGAAGCCATGTATCAGCCCGATAAATACGGCCTCAGTCCGACGCAGCGCATTCGCACCCTGCCTTCGGGAAATACGAAAGTCGCAGAAGTGAAGTGAGACAGATGAATTCGCCCGTCGTAATCGTTTTCAATGCCAGTATCTGCCGCTGAATCTATCTCCCAAATCCGCGCCTCCTTTCCGGAGCAGGGCTTCTTTGCGGAGAAGGAATGGGTGCTTTCTCCAGAGGCGTTCGCCTTGGATGCGGCAACGGTGACGTTGATCCGCAATCTAGGGCCTGCACTGCGCGCCTTTCAGCGGGCGTGCAATCGGCTGTACTTTGATGAGGCCTATCCGTGGGTGGCGAGGCTGCTGGATCAGGGCAAGTCGCAACGCGTGCTGGATCTTGGACGTAATCCGCGCTGGCATGAAGACCTGCCACGCGTGCTGCGGCCGGACCTGGTACTGACGGAGACCGGAGTGACCATCTCGGAGCTGGATTCACTCCCCGGCGGCATTGGTTTAACAGCTTGGCTGAATGAGACCTACGCAGCGTTGGGTCAAGATGTGATCGGTGGAGCCGCAGGCATGGTCGAGGGTTTTGCCGCTGCGTTTCCGAGCGAGGACATTCTCATCTCGCGTGAATCGGGCGATTACCTCCCAGAGATGAGCTGGCTGGCGGAGCGATTGGGCCGTCGTGTACTGCGGCCATGGGAGGTGCAACCCTATGAACTCAATGGCGCTGCGATTTACCGCTTCTTCGAACTGTTTGATCTCGCCAACGTGGAGAACGCAGATGTGATGCTGCGCATGGCGGAGCGGGGTGAGCTAAGTTTCACACCGCCGATCAAGGCTTTCCTCGAAGAGAAGCTGTGGCTCGCGTTGTTTTGGTCGCCTGCGCTGGCAGATTTCTGGAAGTCGGCACTCAGTGCTGAGCATCTGGCGCTTTTGCAGCAATGCATTCCGATGGGCTGGGTGGTCGATCCGGTGCCACTGCCGCCCTTTGCAGTTTGGCCGAAGCTCGACATTCAGAGCTGGCATGAGATGAAAGCCTTCGGAGGCAAGCAGCGACAGCTCGTCCTGAAGATCAGCGGTTTTTCGGAGCGCGGCTGGGGGTCACGCGGTGTATTTATCGGGCACGATTTGTCACAGGAGCAGTGGGGCGCGGCCATTGACGAGGCTCTCGCGAGCTTCCCCACCAATCCCTTCGTGCTGCAGGAGTTTCATCGTGCCAGAGTGGTCACGCACCCAGCCTGGGATGAAGACATGCAGGCCACACGGGCGATGCAGAGCCGGGTGCGACTGTGCCCGTATTATTTTGCCACATCGGAGGAAGACAATGACCCGGCTCTCGGTGGAGTGCTGGCCACGGTCTGTCCGGCGGACAAAAAAATCCTCCACGGCATGCGGGATGCGATGATGCTGCCTTGCGTTGCACGGTGATTTCCGCTCCATTGGCGGCACCATGAAGCTCATTCCCGCCCTTCTGTTTGTCTCGTCGTCCCTTTTTGCCGCCGAACCGATCGTTGTGAAACTCTGGCCCGGAGGTGCACCAGAACAGCCCGGGGTGAAGATCGAAGCCGAGAAAGAAGTGCCAAAAAAATCGGCAGACGATGTGCAGCGCATCACAAACGTGACCGATCCCATGATCACGGTTTTCAAACCAGAGAAACCAAACGGCACGGCGGTTATGGTGTGTCCTGGCGGCGGCTACGGCATTCTCGCTTATGAACACGAAGGCTCGCAGGTGTGTGATTTTCTCAAACAGCATGGTGTCACTGGCATTCTGCTCAAATACCGTGTGCCGAAGCGTGATCCCAAGGACCCAGGCCGCGAGGCATTGCAGGATGCACAGCGTGCGATGGGGATCATTCGCCATCACGCAGCCGAGTGGGGGCTCAAACCGGACCGCATCGGCATTCTCGGCTTTTCCGCTGGTGGACACCTGACCGTGATGACGGCGCTGCATGCGAATGTGCGGACTTACACGACGGATCCTGCGCTTGATGTCGAGGACGCGACACCGAATTTTGCCATCCCCGTTTACCCAGCCTATCTTGTCAGCAAGGATGACATCATGCATTTGCTGCCAGGTTTTGAAGTCACTGCCAAATCGCCGCCGATGTGCTTCGTTCATGCCAATGATGATCCGTGGCCGGCCAGCGCGAGCGCATTGCTCTATCTTGAGTATAAAAAGCTCAACATCCCCAGCGAGCTGCACATTTACGCCAAAGGAGGCCACGGTTTTGGCATGCGTAAAAGCGGCGGACCTGTGAATGACTGGCCAAACCGCGTGGCGGAGTGGATGAAGTCGATGGGATACATTCCGTGATCCCTTCATCTGTGTGGTGGCTTGCGCGCCGAAACGGATTATGTTGAGATTGCGCCTGCATGAAGACACGCAAAGCCCGAACCAAAGCCCCGTCGGCTGCAGCGAGTGAGCTGCTGGCTCAAGATTCCCACCGCATTGTGGTGGAGGACCTGACGGAGATTATTTGTCGCTTTCTTCCGGATGGCACCCTCACCTATGTTAATGAAGTTTACTGCCGCTTCTTTGGCAAGACACTTGAGCAGCTGATCGGCCAGCGATGGCAGCCTGGCGCAGTGGCCGAAGACCTGCGGCTGATCGAGGAAAGGCTGCGGATGCTTTCACCGAAGACTCCGGTCGTCACCATAGAGAACCGGGTTTATGACGGCAAAGGGCGTGTGCGGTGGATGGAGTTTGTCAATCGTGCCATCTTCGATGATCAGGGGCAGCTGAAGCAGATGCAGTCTGTCGGACGGGACATCACGGAGCGTGTGCTGGCGGAACAGCGTCTGCAGGAGGGGGAGCAACGCTGGAAGTTTGCCCTCGAGAGTTCAGGTTTTGGAGTTTGGGACTGGGATCTGACGCGCGATACCATCTTCCGATCCAGCCAGTTCAAGGTGATGCTCGGCTATAGTGCAGATGAGCCAATCCCGGACGCTGGCCTTGGCTGGCAGGTAATGGTGCATCCCGAAGATCTGCCGGGAACCGAACTGGCGGTGAATGATCATCTGATGCAGCGGACTGACGACTTCGCCCGGGAGTTTCGCATGCGTTGCAAGGATGGTTCGTGGAAATGGGTGATGGGCCGCGGCAAGGTCATTCGCCGTGATGATCAGCAGCGAGCCTTGCGCATGACGGGGACGCTTGAAGACATCTCCCGCCGCAAGGCAGCCGAGGAGCGCGAGGAGCATAATTTGCAGTTGATCGTGGAGGGGGCGCCGTGCACCGCCGTGCTGGAAGCTATTTTGCGCAGCGTTGAGGCAGGGCATCCCGGCATGCGCTGCAGTGTGATGCTGGCTGATGAAACCGGCACGAGGCTGCGTTTGCAAGCCGCACCCACTCTGCCCGAATATGTGAAAAAGGCACTGGATGGAACTCCCATTGCACCAGACATTGGCATCTGCGGCGTGGCCACCTTCAGTGGCAAGCGGGTGATTTGTCCGGATGTGATGGCCGATCCACGGTTGGAGCCATTTCATAAACTGGCTGAGAAGGCCAGGTTGCTGGCCTGCTGGTCTGAGCCGGTGGTGAGTGGTGCCGGGCAGGTGCTGGGGGCCTTCGCCTGCTATCGCCGTGAGGTTCACACGCCGGATCAGCAGGAAATCCAGGCAATAACTGCCGCTGCGCGTCTTGCCGCGCTGACCATTGAACGTGAAGAACGCAAGCTGGCGCTGCAGGTCAGCGAGGAGCGGTATGCGCGTGCCATGCGTGCCACGACAGACGGCTTGTGGGAGTGGAACGTTTTGACGGGTGAAACCTATCTCTCACCGCGCTGGAAGCAGATGCTTGGATTCGAGGAAACTGATCAGCTTGGCAAGGACCAGGAGTCGTTCATGTCCCGGTTGCACCCGGAGGACTGGCCGCGAGTGCAAGCGGCACGAAAGGCGCACTTTGAAAAGCGTGTGCCTTATCAGGTGGAACTTCGATTGTGCAACAAGAACGGCGAATATCGCTGGTTTCTCACCCGGGGGGAAGCCGACTGGAATGAGCGAGGAGAGGCGGTGCGCATGACCGGCACCATCTCAGACATAGCAGACCGCAAACTGGCGGAGCAGGCGCTGCTGGCCAGCGAACAGCGTTTTCGTGCCGTGTTTGAGCAGGCCGCAGTTGGTGTTGCTGAAATGGACACCACCACGGGACGCTTTCTCAGCGTGAACCAGCGCATTTGTGAGATCAATCAACGCTCACGCGACGAGATGCTGAAGCTGACGTTCAGTGATTTGACCTTGCCGGAGGATTTGCCGAAATCCTTGCAGCGCATGGAGGAATTGAAGGCAGGAAAGATTCGCAGCTATAACCTCGAGAAACGAAACCTGCTGCCAGACGGCACCCTGAAGTGGGTGAATCTGACCGTTGCACCGATGTGGCTTCCCGGCGAGCCCGCCTTGCGTCATGTCGCTGTCGTTGAAGACATCACAGAGCGCAAACGCGTGGAGCTAGATTATCGCCGTGAGCTGGCCTACAACCAGGCGCTGGTGGGCCACACCTCCGCCTTCATCGTTGTGCTCGATCTGGCCGGACGCTTCGTGCACGCCAATGCATCCTTCAGCGACACCATGGGCTACAACAAGAAGCAGGTGATCGGTAAAACCCCCTGGGAGATCGGTCTCATGGATGCAGCGGAGACAGCGCTCTCCAAGGAGCGCTTCGCGCGTCTGCTGCGCGGAGAGAAAAATCCGCCCACCGATTCACGCTTGCGCACGAAGGATGGGGAGTGGCGCAGCGTCGAACTGCGCAGCATCGCCACCTGCAAACCGGACGGAACCCTGGACCGCATCGTGGTCACGGGAACCGACATGACGGAACGCAATCGTCTGCAGCAGGAGGTTCTGCGGGTGGTGGAGCAGGAGCAGGCTCGCGTGGGACATGATCTGCATGATGGCGTGGGCCAGACCATGACTGGCATTGTTTCACTGCTGGAAGCATTGGAGGCAGACCTGGATGGCGAGCCCAGGCAGCAGGCTCAGCGCATTCATGAACTCCTGCGCCAGTCCGTTTCTGAAGTTCGCCGCATGTCACACGGTCTCTCGCCCACCAGCGTCAAGTACCGGGGTCTCGTAGGTGCGCTGCAATTGCTTGCCGAAACTGTGCGCACCAATTTCCGCACGCCATGCTTGTGCGATGTGGACGCCGGCATCGCGATTCAAAACAACGATATTGAGGCTCATCTTTTCCGCATTGCGCAGGAGGCGGTCAACAATGCCCTGCGCCATGGCAAGCCCTCGGAAGTGAAACTGTCCCTGCAGCACGTGAGCCAGACCGAGTGTGAGCTGCGAATCGAAGACGACGGCGCCGGACTGAAAAAGACCAAAGGTGGTCAGCACAACGGCATCGGCGTGCGGGTGATGGATTACCGCGCCAACCTCATCGGGGCGCGGCTAACGATCAAGGCCAAGCCCCGGCGGGGCGTCATCGTGACCTGCCGCTTTCCCTACGAGCCAGGCAAGAAGAAGAGGTGATGCTTATTCGTCAGTCATCAGCAGGAGGAAGGCGGTAACGAAAACAGGCACGCAGTCTCAACACCGCGTGCCTGTTTCGTGATGAGCGTGAATACTGGCTGGATCAGTGCTTCAGCAGCCACTCAGTCGAGCGCGGATTGAAGTCACCCAGCTGTTCCCAGTGGAAGGCGTGGCCGGCATTGTCGTAGAGGTGCAGTTCGGCGCCGGGGATGGCGGCGGCGACTTCCTTGCCCATCCACTGAGGGGTGAAGGTGTCGTCTTTGCCGCCGATGACGAGCGTGGGACACTTCACGTTTTTGAGTTCGTTGAGGGTGTTGTGCGTCATCGCGGCGGCACTTTGCGCCTCGGTGGCGTGCAGGGGCTGTGGCGCAGGATTGGTGGCGGCGTCTTTGAGGCCCTGCTGCATGTTGTTCCAGCAGTCATCGTTGTCGAACCACGGCTTGGTGAAGATGAGCATCTGAATCCACTGCATGAAGTCCTCAGGACGCATGGTCGCCTTGGCTTTCATGAGGTGCTGCCAGGTGTAGAGACCGAAGCGATCTTGCCGGGCCCAGGTGCACATGAGGATCATGCTCTTCACCTTCTCGGGGTGGCGCAGGGCGAGCTGCTGGGCAATGACTGAGCCGAGCGAGCAGCCCACGACACGGGCCTGCTTGATGCCAAGCTTGTCCATGAGGCCGGCGTAGTCGTCGGCCATCATGGCGGTGGTGTAGGGGCCGGCGGGCTTGTCTGTTTCGCCCACGCCGCGGTTGTCACCGAGGATGCAGCGGAAGTGCTTTTCCCATGCCTGGGCATGCGCGTCCCACACGCCTCCGGGAGCGGTGACGCCCATGATGCAGACGAGCGGTTCGCCGCTGCCGCGTTCTTGATAAAACATCTTGATTCCGTTGGTTTCGACGTGGGGCATAAGAGTGAAGTTGTCGTTTGGATGGTTCGCTGTTCGCAGCTCAGGCCGCGAACGGCAAACTGTGAACAGAGATCGGTGAAAGCAACAAGCAACAAGCAAAAATCACCTGCCGCCGCACGAACTTCGCGCATAGTGGGCGCACGCCATGCCTGAAGCTCCAACCGAAACACCGCAACCCTCCGTACCGCCCTGGGAAACGAAAGTTCCGATCACGCGACGCAGCCTGTCACGCAAGCTGGCTTTCTGGTCTGTGGTCGGTGCACTGGTGCTGGCGATGGTCTACGCCTTGCAGCCGCGGGCGGTGGAAGTTGAGACTGGAGTGGTTCATCAGGGACCGTTGACGGTGTATGTGTCCGAGGAAGGCAAGACGCGCATTCGCAACCGCCACATCGTCGCGGCACCCGTCGCGGGCAGCATGCAGCGCGTGACTTTGAAAGCGGGAGATGCGGTAAAAGCGGGGGAAACAGTGCTCACACGCATCGAACCGACGCTTTCACCATTGCTGGATGCTCGGGCACGATCCCAGGCACAGGCACGCGTTGATGCGGCAACTGCCACCCGCAGCCGGGCCAACGAAGACATCGAAATGTCACGCACGGCTCTGAAATACGCCCAGGCGAACTGGGACCGCATCAAGAACAATACTGACAAGGGAACCGTCAGCGACACCGACCGCGATACCTTTGAGCGTGAGGCAGAAATGAAAATGCGTGAAGTTCGTTCGGCCGAGTTTGCCCTCCAAGTGGCCGATTTTGAACTGGTGCAGGCCAAGGCGGCGCTGCAGCAGATCGACAAACCAAGCGCAGGCGGTGTATTCATCGAAGTGCGTGCTCCGGTCAGCGGCGTTGTGCTGCGGGTGCAGCAGGAGAGCGCGACGATTGTGGCTCCGGGTGCGCCCATTTTGGAAATCGGTGACCCCACGGATTTGGAAATCGAGGCGGAAATCCTCTCACGAGATGCTGTGACGATCAAACCGGGGGCGCTTGTCACGGTGGAGCAGTGGGGGGGCGATGAACCGGCAAAAGCCCGTGTGCGCCGTGTGGAACCCGCGGCATTCACCAAGGTGTCCGCGCTGGGTGTGGAAGAGCAGCGAGTGCTGGTCCTGAGTGATTTTACGGATCAGACACCCGCATTGAAAGCACTGGGAGACCGCTACCGCGTGGAAGTGCGTGTGGCCGTATGGCACAGCGATGACACCCTGCTGGTGCCGGCTGGAGCGCTGTTCCGCGAGGGCAGCGAGTGGAAGACCTTTGTTTTTGATGCCGGCAGCGCCAAGGCTGTTGTGGTCAAGGCCGGACGCACTGACGGTAAACTTACCCAGGTGCTGGCGGGTCTCAAAAAAGGGGATGAAGTGCTGATGCACCCGCCGGATACCGTGCGGGATGGCACAAGTGTGGTGAAGCGCGCAGAGGTGAAATAAAAAAGCGGCCTCTTTCGAGGCCGCCTTGGAAGTGCTGACGGGCTGTTTTTTAGACTTTCCAGCCGGCGCGGTATTCGCGGGTGAGCCACTTGGGATCGCCGCCGCTCACGAAGGTGTGTTCGGTTGGATTCCACTTGATGTTGGCGCCGTACCAGTAGCCAAAGTTCATGAGGTGGCAGGCAATGGCGCTGCTTGCTCCCACGCCGGCGTGGCAGATGGGCTGCTTGCGGCTCTTCATGCAGGCGACGAAGTCGGCGATCTGATCCTTGCTCTCGTAGAGTGAGACCTTCTTGTCCTTGAGGAAGTCACGTTCGGCGAGGGCGACTTCGCGATCGACGGAAGTGCCTGCGGATTGATCTTTGCCGTGGAAGGCGTGGACTTCTTTGCCGCCGAGGCTGAGGGCAAATTTGCCGCGTCCGACGTTCACCTCGCCCTCGGTGCCGTGGAAGGTACAGCCGTGGCTGCCTTCTGCGTGAGTGAGCACCGTACCGCTGGCGTAGATGAGCTGCGCACCGCGCTTGGCGTTTTGGTAGTCGGCGGGCGCTTTGACCTCAACCGGACCGTTTTCATCCATGCCAAGGCCCCACTGGGCGATGTCGATGTGGTGCGCGCCCCAGTCGGTGATCATGCCGCCGCCGAATTCGCGGGTCTTGCGCCAGTTGGGGAAGGTTGTGCTTTCGCCGATGGGGCAGAGCTCGTGGTTGAAGGGCACGAGCGGAGCCGGGCCGCACCACATGTCCCAGTCGAGGCCTGCGGGCGTCGCTTCTTCGGGGTAGGCGTTCGGCTTGGCGGGATCGCCAATGGTGATAGTGACGCGCTCGACCTTGCCGATGACGCCGTTGCGCACGAGTTCGCAGGCGATGCGGAATTCCTTGCTGGAGCGCTGCATGGAGCCGGTCTGAAGCACGCGGTTGTGCTGTTTGACGGTTTCGACAACGGAGACGGCTTCGTGGATGTTATGCGTGAGCGGCTTCTCACAGTATACGTCCTTGCCGTGGCTGAGGGCGCTGTTGGTGATGATGGCGTGCCAGTGGTCCGGTGTGGCGATACACACGGCGTCGATGTCGGTGCGCTCGGTGATCTTGCGGAAGTCGCCAGTGGTCTCGCAGGGCTTGGCGCTGCCGCCGGTCTTCGCGTAGTGGTCATCGACCTTCTTTTTGTAAAGATCGCGGCGCACGTCATACACGTCGCAGACGGCGACGACCTCAATGTCAGGATACTGGAGGAATTTGCTGATGAGGCCGCCCATCTGCTTTCCGAGGCCGATGAAGCCCATGCGGATCTTGCCATTGGCCGATTGCGACCAGACGCGTGAGGGGAGAATGAAGGGAGCTGCCACCGAGGCGGCGGCAACTTTGACGAACTGACGGCGTGAGGATGCGGTTTGCATGGTTGGTGTTGGGTGGGATTTGAGGGTGGAACAGTACTGCGGGTTTGCCAAGTCTCTTGCACATGCCGTTGGCGTGGGTATTCGGCAGGATGGAATTCTCAAAACAGCGTCTTGGGCAGTTGATCGTCGTTTCGGGGCCTTCGGGCACCGGCAAGACGACGCTGTCACGGAAAGTGTGTGATCGCGGCGAGGCGGTCTTTTCCGTTTCCTGCACGACGCGTGCCCCCAGAGCGGGTGAGGTGGATGGGAGGGATTACTTTTTCCTGACCGAGGAGGATTTCTTGGCACGGGTGGAACGAGGGGAGCTGTTTGAGTATGCCCGGGTACATGGACGGCTTTACGGAACCCTAAAGAGCTATGTGTATGAGAATCTCAAACGCGGGGTGGATGTGATCATGGACATCGACGTGCAGGGAGCGATGCAGGTGCGCGCCTGTGAGGACGAACTGGTGAAGCGCTGCCTGCTGGAGATTTTCGTGATGCCACCCAGTCTGGAGGAACTACGCAACCGCCTCTCAGGCCGAGCGACAGAGGATGCCGCGGCGTTTGAACTGCGCATGCAGAACGCAGCTGCGGAGATGGAGCACTGGCGCAAGTATGGCTACGTTCTCGTCAGCGGCACGCGGGAAGACGATGCACGTCGGTTTGATGCCATCCTCGAGGCCGGGCGGATGCGGACAAGCCTGTGGTGATCAGGACGGGATGCCGGCGTCCCTGAGCGCAGGGAACTGACTGCGCCAGTCGTGGAGGACGGCTGGGTCGATCCGGGCGCTAATGACGCGTTCCTGCTCGGCGGCATCGGCGATGATGAGACCGTGGGGATCGACAACGAGGCTGCGACCCGTGTAAGTAAACTCGGGATCGGTACCGCAACGGTTGACGCCAATGACATAGGCCAGGTTTTCGATGGCGCGGGCTTGGAGCAGCGTGATCCAGTGCTGGATGCGTTTCACCGGCCAGGCAGCGATGAAGACAAGTACCTCGGCTCCGGCGCGGATGGCACTGCGGGCCAGTTCTGGAAAGCGCAGATCATAGCAGATGAGCGGGGCGATGCGCAGCCCCTGCCATTCAAAGATGCTGACGTCCGTGCCTGCGAGATGGGCGCGGTCTTCGCCGCCCAGACTGAATGGGTGATTTTTTGTGTAGCGGGCAAGGACGGTGCCGTCCGGGGCGATGGCGAGGGCTTGGTTCATGCCACGACCATCTTCGGAGGAGGTCACCACTCCACCGATGACACAGCTTTGGTATTGCGCGGCCATTTCGCGCAGGAACTGTTCGGTGAGGCCATTCGTTGGCTCGGCAGTGACGGAGAGATTCATGCTGAAGCCAGTGGAAAAGGTCTCCGGCAGGATGATGAGCGATCCTGGCTGCGGACTGGCGCTGGCGATCAACTGGCGCGCCTTGGCGTGATTGGTTGAACGGTCTTCCCAGACGGAATTGATTTGGACGAGGTGGATATTCATAAACGTTCTTTACGGGCACCCGGACGAAGGCGGTCAGTGGATTCAGAATTGCTGCGGGCGCGAACGCCGATGAAGCCGCTGGCGGAAAGAATGGTAAGACCACAGACGATGGCAAAGGTGTCGAACGACATGACCTTGATCATGGCGAAAGCCAGGGAAGGGGCAATGAGGCCGCGCACGCCGGTGAGAAAGGTATGCACGCTCATGTATTCGGCGACGGCGTGTTTGTCAGCGAGTTTGGTGACCCAGAGCGCCCAGGTGACATTGCCACCAGCATTGGCCATGCCCCACAAGGCCATGCCAAAGGTCCACCAGAAGAGGCTGTGGCCAAGGAAGAAACAGAGGATGCCGGCGGCAAAGAAGACGTTCAGCACTGCACGCACAGTGAAGAGGTGGAAGCGGTCATAAACCAGACCCCAGGGATAAGAAAAGACGACGCGGGCCAGCACAGGCACCACCCCGGTGATCCAGGCGACATTGAACTCGCTCAAGTTGATGCCGTGGCGCGGGTTGGCGAGGTATTCGACGAACAGGCATGCGGCAGCGAGATTGCCGATGCCCATCATCATCCATGAGATGAGCAGTGTGCGGAAATCGCGGTCTTCCCTAACCCAGCGCATGGAGCTCCAGAGGCTGGTGCTGGAATTTTCCGGTGCTTCCCACTCGGTGACCGGCAGGCCATAGGTCCAGAAGCCGGAAATGAAGCCGCTGGCAGCGAAGGCCCACAACAGCCAAGTATAGTTAGCAATGTCCCACCCGAGAAGTTTGCCGCCCACAAAACCGAAGCACACCGCTGCCGCCGCTCGTGTGACCCCGGTGACCGCATACAGTTTGCCGCGTTTTTCAGCAGGGTAATTGATGCGGTAGATCTGCGTCAGCAAAGGGATCTGCATGGTCAGGCAGAACAAGCCCAGGCTCAGGCCGCCAATGTAGAGCAGAGGGTTGTGTGGAAACGCCGCTGAAACGGCCATGCAGCCACCGCCCAACAACTGCACTTTGGCCGCTGTGCGCGCGATGGTGCTTTTGGCCCGCAGCAGAAGTGGAACTACAAACAAGCTGGCCACCATGCCCCCACTGGTGGCACTGAGAAAGACGGACTTTGCCACATCGCTCATGTGAAACACCCGCACGGCGATGAGCATGCCGAAGGTGGCGGTCAGGGTGTCGATGACTCCCGAGGGGATCGAGCGCCACAGTTCGTTGCGCAAGGTCCGGGAGGTGATTGCATCGGCTTCGTTCACGCGGGCTATTCGCATGAACAACGATGCGCGTCCAGCACAGAGGCTGGGCGCGCATCAGACTAGAGATTGCAAACAGGCAAGGCGCTGAGGCCTCGCACTGCGCATCACGCGGCTTTCTTGGATTTCTTCGCAGCGGGGGTCTTGGCAGCAGGTGCTTTATCAGCAGTCTTCTTGACCAGTTTTGGCGCAGGCATCGGGACGACGGTCAGCCATTCCTGATAGTGAACCCAGCTGTCACTGCCTTCATCGCGGAGATAATCAGTTTCAGTGAGGATCCCGCGCTTTTGGAAATCGAGGATTTCTTTTTTTGCGAAGGGTCCGAATTCAACGAAGGCGCGGCTGAGGTAGACGAGGTCTTTCATGGTATGTTTTTATTGGTGTTTAGGTTTTGGGGAACTGGGCCGTAACATCACATGAGCTGTGGAACAAGCAGCAATCTTGCCACAGTTCCACAATAAATGGGGCGGGCCAATCTAGAGGTAATTTTTGCTTTATTGAAGGCATGTCTGCTTGCGACACCCACCTCCGGCCTCTAGTTTATATGACAATTAATGATTATTTGCCTCGAATCGTCCATCCTTGGCGGGTACCTTTCCAACGAAGTACCCGGCTTGGTTACAGGTGTGTTTCACCTCGCAGGTCAGAATCAGCCCGTACGAGTGGAATTGGTGGGCAATTTTCTGCGCGATATTGCCGGCTGCAAAGTGGACTTTCACAATCCGCTGCCAAATGCCAATGAAGACCATGTGGATGCCATCTCGGCCATGCAGTACGGATACAGTGGCTTGATGACAGCCTCCTCTCGCGTGCTGAAACTCCCGCGCCGAAGAGCCCAATCTGGCATGGTTTGTACATTACCTGAGCCGCCCGGGCTGAAAAACCTGCTGTTCTTTGAGTGGTTCAATCAGGATCACCAGCGCATCCTGATCCAGTCCTGGCATTTGCAGATGCGTGTCTCATCACCGCGCTGGCAGCTGACCAAGGAGGAAGAGGCCGCCTTGCTGCGACAGAACCGGGCCCGGCGGAAGCATTTCCTGCTGGGGACTAGCCGAAATTCAAAATCAGCCGATGCTTTGCACAGTCCCGGTTTTGACGACCCATTTCAGCCTGCCAAACCAGGCAGCGATCCATTCGCCTCAATTAAAAATGATCCCACCATCGAGCCGCCCCGTCAAACACCCGCCAAAGCGCAGGGGAGCAGCAACCTGAATCCTGTGGCGCGCTCTGCGGCGCTGGCCAAGGAACTGAGGCGTTTTCAAAGCCTGCTTGTTTTCAATGAGGAGGTGCGCACCCGCCCGGCGGTCCTGCGTCTGCTCTCCACGGTGGCAGATCTGGCTGCGCATCTCATCCATGTCCTGCGTCAGTTTGCCCAAGCAGAAAAGGATCAATGGCAGTTTTTGGTGGTCGATCTTGAACAAAGTCTGCCCCTGTTTGCGGCGGCCTTGAATGCGACAGACAAGCTGGTGCAGCAGCATCCCCAAGGTGCTGACATGGAGTGGCTGGCCGGCGTGCAGGCCAGCCTGCTCAACATCGAGCTACGCATGCGTGAACTGCTTGGACTGCTGCGCTGAAGTGAGAGGGGGTTGATCCGCGCTGAGCTTGCGTCTAGCATGCGGCATGCGTCTCTCTCATTATGCCCTGGCTCTCACGATCATTCTGCTCGCCATCACCGGCTATCTGGCCTGGGAGGCACAGGAGGAGGCCAAAGGAGCGCGCAAAGAACTCGAACTAGTGCGCAGGCAGCAGGCAGCCCATGAGATGGCCATGCCGGCGAAACCTGACACGGTGACAGCTTTGCCGCCGCCGCCGGAAGTGCCGGCGACCTCAGTGCCGCCTCTGGCCGGAAGCAACCTGATGCCTGGAACCCCGGCCACGTATGCCTCACCTGCAGCAGCGCCTCTGACTGATCTGCAAAAGCAGCTTTTGGGCATGCCAGCCTTCGCCAAGGTGATTGAAGTACACAATGATCAGGGCTTTGCCGTGATCAGTGCTGGAAAAGACAAACAACTGGCCGGTGGGATGAAATTCGATGTCCGCCGCGGCAATGGACTGGTCGGCCGCGTGATCGTGGGTGAAACCATCGAAGCAGCGGAAGCCGTAGTGGACATCGACAACACGGCCTCGCTTCCAGGTGTTCGCATTGAAGCAGGCGACGAGTTGATTCTGCCGATTCGGAAATAACGATCATCCTAGATGCCCCGCGAACGTCTTGATCTCGCCCTGCTGAAGCTCGGCATTGTGCCTTCACGTGAACAGGCCAAACGCCTTATCATGGCGGGTGAGGTCAGTGTCATGGGCAAGCGCATCACCCATCCGGGCTGGTTGGTCGCTGAGCTCCAGCAGATCGTCGTTCGGGAGCGCCCCAAATTTGTCAGCCGTGGTGGTTTGAAGCTCGAAGGTGCGCTGGTCCATTTTGGAGTTGATGTGACGGGAATGACCGCGCTAGATGTGGGTGCCTCCACGGGGGGATTCACCGATTGCCTGCTGCAGCGCGGTGCGGTGAAGGTCTTCGCCTTCGATGTCGGCACCAATCAACTCGCCTGGAAGCTGCGCAGTGATCCGCGAGTGGTCTCAAGGGAGCAGTTCAATCTTCGGCACATGCGCCGGGAAGATATAGGCCAGGAGGTCGATATCCTGGTGGCTGATCTCTCTTTCATTTCCCTGACCTTGGTCCTGCCTGCGGTGCTGCAGGCGCTGCGTTCGGGTGGGCAGGCCTTGGTTTTGATCAAACCTCAGTTTGAGCTCTCACGGGAGGAGATTGGCAAGGGGGGCATTGTGCGTGAACCAGAACTTCATGCCAAAGCCTGTTCGCGAATTGAGGAGTTTGTGAAGTCGCAGCCAGAACTGGAATGGCGGGGTTTGATTGAGTCCTCCATTCAAGGAACGGAAGGTAATCGCGAGTTTCTGGCTTGGTTTGGCAAGCAGTGATGCACGGAGTCGGTTTTCAAATTAGTGTCGGTCTGCCTTATCGTTATCAATTGTGAGACGCGTATATGACCCTTTTACCGAAATTTGACACTTTAAGGTTGCATCTTTGCAATAATTATCACAATTTACCATCATAAATACAGGCAGCCATGAAAAACCACGCGCACATATCCAAGCAATGCCGAGCTTGTTCGGCGTTCAGTCTTTTTGAGGTCCTGATGTCTATCGCCATTATTGGAGTGATGGTCGGAATGGTGGTCCCGATGCTGGGTCAGAATGATGCCGCTTATGCAGCGCGTGATCGCCGCAATGCGCAGGAGCTGTGCTCTACTTGCATGATGGCGCAGGCAGCTGACCTGAACTTTGTGCAGGATGAGAGTGTGATCGATACCGTGCGTGCCATTGTGCGCGGTGGCATGTCGGTGCGCGGGGCGATGCGTGGTCGGGTCTTTGTGGTTCCTGGTCTCAGTGATGAAGACATCCAAGGGGCCGCGAAATACCTTCGGGTGCAAGATGGTCAACTGCTTTACACCACAACAGCATCTCCACCTGGAGATCAGCACTTGTAATCAATGGGGCAGCAGGATCGGAATCACGATGCTGCCTTCAGTGAAAGTGTCCTGTTGCTCAAATCTGCCAGAGAACTAGGGGATGTTTTTGTCGCAAGCTGAGCAATAGGCAGTCTTGATTTGCCATGTGTTTTACCTTGCCTGCGGCCGTCGTTTCCACCAGCATGCGGGCTTCATGAATTCTGCATTCGTCAAAAAGAACTGGTATTTCTTCACCCCGGCCGTGATCATCCTTATCCCGGCATTGATGGTTGTTTTTTGCACCGTCAAATACGGTTATTCTGTTCCTGACTCCATCAATGCGGTGTTCCATATCGGCTCCACCGGCACGCGCTACTCCATGGGGTTCTCGGAAAGAAATTTCTCGCTGGTGAGGCCCGGCATGGATGGCAGGACTGTTTATAACACGATCAGAAACCCCATGGAAGGCAATGATCCCAGCGCTGATGTTGCCAACTGGCGTTACAGCCTGCCAGCCAGCGGTGCAGGGTATTATCATGAGCGCACCATTGTTTTCGTGAAGGATAAAAATGGTGTTCCCCGGGTCAAACAGCGCATCAGTCGTTTTCATGCGGCGAATTGATTCCTGCACGAAACAGGCGAAAGTGACGCATACTCTTGCATGAACCATTGTACGCCATTGCTGCTCAAAGCTTGTCTGGTCTTGCCGCTGCTATTGCTGGCAGCGTGTGAAAATTCTGGCCACATCAAGGGGCTGCCCAAAGACCTGCCGGTTATCAATCTGCATGGGTCGCCGGACACGCCGCCACACAGTTTGGGGCATGCAGATTATCCATTTGCGGCCAACGGTGACTACAAAAGTGACTGGGCTGCCGAGGGCGGGCAGGGGGCTGGCATGGACTACTCCTCCTGGCGCTCCTCTCATGGCGGTTCCTCTTCCCGCAGTTCCTCCAAGAAAAAATCCTCCTCCAAATCCAAATCCGGCGGCAAGAACTCCGGGAGCAAGAGCACCCGCAAAGGTGGCTCATACACCATCAAAAGCGGTGACAGCCTGGGGGCCATCGCCCGCAGGAACGGCACCACGGTGGCGAAACTCAAGGCTGCAAACGGGCTGTCTTCCGACAAGATCCGCGCGGGCAGAACGCTTAAAATTCCCTAGCGGTTGTGAACGCTCACCCCTCACGCATCGCTGCTTTCTGTCTGGCGTTGTTCGTGGGAGGAGAGGTGGCTGCTGTGGCAGAGGAGCGGCTGCGTTTTTCCACAGTGGTGATTGATGCTGGCCATGGCGGCAAAGACGGCGGCTCCGTCTGGAATGGGTTGATCGAAAAAAAGCTCTGTCTAGATGTCGCGAAACGTGTTGAAACGGCGCTGAAATCAAGAGGCCTGAAAACCGTCATGACGCGGCGCACGGACACTTTTGTGGAACTCGAGCGGCGGGCGCGGATCGCCAATCGCGTCCGCTCGTCAGTTTTTGTCAGCATTCATTTCAATGGCAGCCGCAAAACCATCATCTCGGGTGGGGAGGTGTATTACCGCAGCCCGCGCGGCAAACGGATCGCCACAGCCATCAGCCGTTCGATCAAAAGCAAGGTCACCGGTGGCACTCGCGGTATTTTTCATGGCAATTATAAAGTGCTGCGTGAGACCGAGATGCCTGCCGTGCTTGTCGAATGCGGCTATCTCAGCAACAAGCGCGAGGCCTTGCGCTGTGCGGATCCTGCTCACCGCCAGAAACTTGCCGATGCAATCGTCAGCGGACTTCTGGCCGCCAGACGAAAATAGTGAAGCCCGGCTTTCATTTCTTTTGAAAGTTCACTTTAGCGAGGCATCTGCACGGCATTTGACGAACCCCCTGCCGTGGTGGATGGAATGAGGTAGATTCCATGTCAGCCCCAGCCCTCAGCGCCAGCAATCCTGTTTTTCCGTTTCACCTCGTGCGGGCAGACTTGGAACGCGTGGAAACGGCCATCCTCGAACAAGCACGTGCATTTGATCCCGGTGTCGAAGGTTACGTGAGTTATGTCTGCAAAACTTCGGGGAAGCGCATCCGCCCTGCTTTGGCCGTGCTCGCCGGCGGCGCCACGGGAGGCACTCACGAAGGGCACACGCGCCTTTCCGTCATTCTCGAGCTCGTCCACATTGCCTCCCTTGTTCATGACGACATCATGGATGGTGCGGACATTCGCCGCGCCCAGCCCACCGCCGTCGCCAAATGGGGCAGCAGTCTCAGCGTCCTGCTGGGGGACAGCCTCTTCGCCTACGCGCTTGAACTCGCCACCGAGTTTGAAGACACGCATGTCTGCCGCACCATCGCCCGAGCCTCACGTGATGTCTGTACGGGCGAAATCCTGCAAACCCAGCGCCGCTTCGATTTCAATCTCTCCGTCACCGATTATCTCAAGATGATCGAGATGAAGACCGCCGCGCTCTTCGCCGCCGCCAGTGAACTCGGCGCCCGTCTCAATCAGCAGCCCGACTCCGTGCAGGCCGCATTGAAGGACTACGGCCTCAAACTCGGCACTGCCTACCAGATCTACGACGACTGCCTCGACATCGTCGGTGACGAAAAAACGGTGGGCAAAACGCTTCGTACCGACCTCGCACGTGGCAAGCTCACACTGCCCATCCTTTACCTCCTCGAAGGAGCCACCGATGCGCAGAAGCAAAAGCTCAACCGCATGCTGCTCAAAGGCGAGCCCATGGACACCACCATTCTTGCCGGCATCGCCGACTACGAAGGGGCCGTCGAGCGCGCCGTCAAGTTTGCGCAAAACATGCTGGTCGAAGCCCGCGCCGATTTGGTCTGCCTTAATGCCTCGCCGCACAAACAGGCGCTCGAAGACATCGTTGGTTATCTGCACAGCCTGCTGGACCAGTGCCGCGCGCTTCATTGAGTTTTTATTTTAAGTCGTGTGAAGTGAGCGCTGATTCATGAGTCGAATCCACGACATCCCGGAAAACGACCGCCCGCGTGAGCGTCTGCTTCGTCTGGGTCCTCAGGCTCTTTCAGACGCGGAACTTCTGGCTCTCTTCATCAACACGGGCACGAAGGGTGAAAACGCCCTTCAGATCGGTCAGCGCATCCTGCGAGACTACAAATCCCTGCGTGACCTCTCCCGCCTGGAGCCGGCCATCTTGAGAAAGATCAAAGCCCTTGGTCCTGCGAAAACCGCCCTGCTCGCCGCTGCTTTTGAGCTGGGCCGCCGCTCTGCACAGGAGCCATCGCATACGGAGGTCATCCTCGATCGTCCGCAGCGCATTTACGACTACATCGGCCCCGAGATGCAGGCCCTCGGCCACGAGTCAGTCCGCATTATTTTGCTCAACACAAAGCTTGCCGTCATGCGCAGTGAGGAGGCTTTCAAAGGCAGCTTGAACGAATGCGTCGCTCATCCGCGCGATCTGCTGCGGAAAGTGCTCATCCATAACGCCTACGCTTTCGTTCTCGTTCACAATCACCCTTCCGGGGATCCCACCCCGAGCGAGGCCGACCGCCGCATCACTCGCCGACTCCGTGAAGCTTCCGAAGCCACTGGGCTTTTTCTCCAGGACCACCTCATCATCGGCACACCTGCTGAATCACGCCCGCTGCCTTACTTCAGCTTCAAGGAGCACGGGATGCTTTAATGCTGCTGGTGGAGGTCACCACTTGTTCGCCTGGATCACGTCCTTCTCCCCCTTGAGATAGTTCACGAGATTCAGTGTGGCGCGCATGGCCTGGCGGGGCACGCTTTCGTAAGTGCGTGAACCGATGTGGGGCGTGATGAGGGCCTTGGGGTGCTTGAGCAGCGGGTGATCAGCAGGTGGGGGCTCTTCGTCGAGCACATCAGTTGCATAGCCGCCGACTTTGCCGGCATCCAGCGCGGCGATCATGTCGGCCATGTGGACGAGTTCGGCGCGCGAGGTGTTCACGACGAGCAGTTCGGGCTTCGCCAGTTTCAAGCGTTCGGCGTTGATCAGGTTTCGGGTGCTCTCACTCAGGTTCGCGTGCAGGCTCAGCACGTCGATGTGGGGGAGCATCGTTTCAATTTCCTCATGCTGGGTGATGCCGTGAACGTCTGCGAAAGCCTTGGGCCAGTACTGCGGCAGATCCATGGCGTGAATGTTCATGCCGAAGGCGGTGGCGCGTTTCGCCACCTCCTGGCCGATGCGGCCCAGGCCGACGATGCCGATGGTCTTGTTCCAGATTTCGTGGCCGGTGACACGCTTCCACTGGCCGTTGCGGACGGAGTTGGCGGAATCGACGAGATTGCGCACCATGGCGAGCAGCAGGCAGAAGGTGTGCTCGGCCACGGTGGTGTGGTTCACGCCCGGGGTAAAGAGCACGGGCAGCTTTTTCTCTGTGCAGGCAGCCACGTCGATTTTGTCCAAACCGATACCGTATTTCGAGATCACCCGCAGGCGGGGCAGGGACTTGTCCAAAACGGCGCGGGTGATTTCGTCGTCACCGCAGAGAAAGGCGTCAAATTCGCCCGCGAGCTCCAGCATGCGTTTCTCCGGCAGGGGGCCGCGTTCACGGTGTACTTCGTAGCCTTGCGCGGCGAGCAGTTCGTGGTGGTCGCCGGGGGTGTCCTGATAGCTGGTAGTGGTGAGAAGGATGCGCATGGCTGGAATTCAGATTGCAGATGACGGTTTGCGGAATGAGAGGGTGATCATGGGACAAGACGAAATCGAGCGCAACATGGGCGTGCAGCCTCTGGACGGGATCATGACCGAGCATGAACTGGGAAATCACGCCCTGGTGGCAGCCAGTACGGAGCCAATGACCCACAAAGCCGTGCAGCGCGCCCGCAAAGGCCGCCGCCTGACCAAGCACATGAAACAGCGCATGGCCGATGCCCTCAATCTCCTGATGAAGCAGAAGGGCGTGGAGATCGAGCGCCCGTGGGTGGTGAAGGATTTGTTCACGTATTGAAGTGGCAAAACGGATAGTCACAGGTGCATCCCCCGGCTTGCCGGGGTGATTTCATCACGCTAGCATCCGCCTACCATGTCCGAAGCCATCGCCAACCGCCGTTTCGTCACCGCTGCCGAAAAAATCGACTACCTCTCCCCGTGGACGCTGGAGGAATGGATCTGCCGCAGCGACATCGTGAACAACGAGCACCTCATGATGGTGCGGGCCAACATGGAGCCGGGGCGCAGCCACCCTTTCCACTCGCACCCCACCCGGGAGGAGATGATCTACATTATTTCGGGCAAGGCCGAACAATGGGTCGGCCAGCAGAAGAAAATCCTCGGTCCCGGTGACACGGCCTTCATTCCCATGGGCGAAATCCATGGTACCTGGAACGTGGGCGATGAAATGCTCGTCTTTCTGGCCATTCTTTCTCCGGCCAAGGCGGATGAGCCCGGTTTGGTGGATCACAGTGAAGAAGAGCCTTGGAAGTCCTTGCGGAAGTAGCCCCGTGGCTATTCAGCGCGCAGTTGCTTGCGCAGATCGTTGATGCCGTCGCGAATGGCAAAGAGTTCGGCTCGGAAGTCGTTGAGCAAATCTTGCCGGTCCTTCCATTCGGGGGCCTCCATCAGTTCGTTTAATGCAGCTAAGGCGTCGTTGGCCCAGTTGAGGCAACGGCGTAGAATCGCGAGCGTGTGGCCGGTTTGGAATGAGCCGCCAAAATCCTGCGTGCCAAGTGCTCCAGCCAGCTTGCCACTGATGTTCATCGAGTTGCGGATGAAACGGTCGAGCGCTGTGCTGCCATCGCTCTCTGCGGCGTTTTCAGCGCGTTCCTCTTTGATCTCGGTCAGAAGTCGCAGGACGAAAGCATGGGCCATGGTTTGCAGCGGGTGGGTTTCACGCTCGCTCTCTTCTTCCAGGTAGTCGGGGAAGGCTTGGTCATCGAGTTCCATCTCGATCCCGTCCAATTCTGGCATGCCATCATGGCCTTCCTTCCAGTTTTCACCCTTGTCATCGTTGTCTCCTCGTTCGCGTCCGCGGCTGCCGTCCAGCATGTGATCCCAGCCCATGACAAAGGCGATGCGGTCATCATGCAGGCCATCGATACCGTATTTTTCGATGGCTTCCATGTTTGCATCGGTGAGGCGATCAGACTGCTTGAGTGAGTCTTCCCAGGATTCTTCACTGGCATCGAATTCCTCATCGTCGTCATCCTCCCTCGGTTCGGGGCGCTGGATGATGCCGGCCAGCCATTCGCGCATGGCTTGCAGGTTGCTCATTTTTTGCGCTTCCTCCTCCGCCTCGTCCATTTCCCAGACCCATGCGGAGATGCTGACCTCAAAATCCGTGCCCTCGATGAATACACGCCCGTTTTCCTCGGAGAACCATTCGATGTAGAGCGCATTGGCGCTCTCGAGCTCCTCTTTGTGGGAAGTGGTGATATCGCCGACATGGCCCTTTTGCTTCGGCTGTAAGGCCGAGGCGGGCCCAGGCGAGGGGGTGGGATTGGTGAAAGTTATTTTGCAGCCGGCGACGTCGCGCCAGGCATTTCCTCTCAGGTCAATGATGACGGGATCTTCCCGACCGACCAGCCACAGCTTGCCACGCACGTTGTCGCGGGTGGTGTTGTCGATTTCGCCGCGGATGACGGCAGTGTCGAGACGCAGGGCCATGGGAGCATGAGAGAGCGGGCATGGCGGGAGTGTCAAGGCTAAGGCATGGCTTGACTCTCCCCTCTGGCTCGCTTGAGATTGCCTGTCCGCGCCATGGAACTGATCTCGATCGTCGAAGCTCTTCTTTTTGCCACCCAGGAGCCCCTGGGTGTGCCGCAGATGTGTGCCGCCGTCAAAGAGACGGCCAAGGACATTTGTGATGCCGCCAGCGAGCCGCTTGCCGAAGGCAGTCCGATCCAGATCCCGGAGTGGGTGGCCCCATTGGCGGCTACAACAGAGGAGCAGGTGCGTGCGAGTTTGGATGAACTGATCGCCCGCTACGCCGCGGAAAAGCATGCCTTCACCCTCGTCGAGCGTGCAAACGGCTGGCGAATCGCCGCCCGTGGCGAGTATGCCGAGTGGTGCCGCGCGCTTTATCCCGGTAAAAAAGTGCAGCGCCTGAGCCAGCCAGCACTGGAGACACTCGCCATTGTGGCCTACCGCCAGCCAATTACAAAAGCCGGCATCGAAGCGGTTCGCGGTGTATCGGTGGATGCGATGGTGCAACAGCTCATCGACCGCGGTTTGATGAAAATCGAAGGCCGGGCCGATCTGCCTGGCCGTCCGCTGTTGTATGGCACCACGGAGGCTTTCCTTGACCATTTCGGCGTGCGCAGTCTCGATGACATGCCCAACGCTTCCGAGCTTCGCCGTGTGAAACTGCCGACCGCCGAAGAAAGTGCGGCGGCTGCCGAGCACCCGCAGGAGCATCAGCTCTCCCTGGCTCCCGTCACGCCTGCGGCGGACGAGTCCTAACCCTCTTTTCTCCTGCGGTCCATGTCCCTCGAAGAAGTCCGCCACAAGATCGATAGCATCGATCAGCAGCTGCTGCGTTTGCTCAACGAGCGCGCCGAACTGGTGCACGCTGTTGGCGAGATCAAGCGCAAGGACGACCTCGACATCTATGTGCCGGGCCGCGAAGACAAACTGCTGCGCAAACTGGCGGAGATCAACCGTGCGCAAAACGGCCGTCTCACTGAGCGGGCGATCCGTGCGATCTACCGCGAAATCATGAGCGCAGCGCTCGCTTTGGAGGACAGCCTCAAAATCGCCTACCTCGGCCCCACGGGCTCCTGGACGCATCAGGCGGCGGTGAACAAGTTTGGCCACTGCGTCGAATACCTCGCTGAAGCCAGCACCGAAGGAGTCTTTGGCCGAGTGGCCGCGCAGACCGCCGACTACGGCGTGCTGCCCATTGAGCATTCGACGGAAGGCGCAGTGCATCACACGCTGGACCATCTGGCAGACAGCACGCTGCAGATCTACGCCGAAATTTTGTGGAAGGCCGATGCCGCCGTCATGGCTCAGGGGCCGAACAGCACCATCACTGAAATCCATGGCCGGGCGCAGATGCTCGCCCATTGTCGTCCCTGGCTCATGCAGAGCTTCCCTGGCGCACAATTGATCGAGTCAGCGAGTTCCAGTGCTGCAGCCACGCTCGCGGCGCAGAATCCCACTGTAGCCGCTCTCGGCACGCCCTTGAGTGCTGAACTGCACGATCTGCGCGTCATCGCCACGTCACCGCGTGAGTACGCCACGCAAACGCGCTTCATCATTCTCGGTCGCCGTTCGGGTCCCCCTTCCGGCAATGACAACACCATGCTCATGATCCATTCCAAGGATCGCGTGGGAGCGCTCATGGAAGTCCTGCAGGTCTTTGCCTCACGCAACGTCAACGTCCGCCAGATCGAGAATCGCCCCACCACCAGCGGCACCCAGGCCCGCTTCTTCCTCGAAATCAGCGGTCATCATTCCGATGCTACGCTCCAGCAGGCCATCACAGCTCTCGAAGTCGAAGGCATCGCAGTCCAGGTGAAGATCCTTGGCAGCTATCCGGCTCCGGGCTGGGTGGAGGAGAGGTGATGATGCCGCACGGCTGTTTCCCTTGACATTGTATTTTGAATTTCATCGGTCTCTTGGCAGGGAGGCGTTCATCCAGTTGCCTTCAAGCCACTCCCGGCTTCCTTCTGCCTTGATGCGTTTGATCTCGCTCTTGCTTCTTTTAACGCTGTCGCTGGGTGCTGAAGACACGGTGCCGTCTGCGCCTTGGACGTTTGCTGACTATGAGCGATTTAATCCTGCCACTTTTCGCCTGTATGCACCTGCGATGAGGGTGATGGATCATGCCAAGATGGATGTTGGCCTGCTCAACGCGGCGATTTTCTTTGCCACCAACGCGGAGCGGGAGAAGCAAAAGTTGCCGATTTTCCAAACTTCACGTGCGCTGACGGCATGTGCCTATGAGCACTCGCGAGACATGGCCTTGGAGAATTTCTTTTCTCACGAGAATCCGAATGATCCCTCCAAACGCACCGCCTGGCAGCGCATGGAGGCCAAGGGCCTGAAAAGTGGCGAGCGTGCTGAAAACATCGCCATGCGCACCACGAACGGCCTCACTTACCTCGCCTTTGCGGATGAGATGGTGAAGTTGTGGATGAACTCTCCGGGCCACCGGGTAAACATTCTGAACCGCAATCTCCTGTTTTTAGGCTGCGGCACACATGCCTGCACCTGTCCGAAATTTCATGTCTATGCCACGCAGAACTTCGCATCGGTGATTCCCTGAAGATCATGGGCGCTCCGCCGAATCAGGAGGTTAGGGGGACAAAGAATGACCTGTTGCTTACGACAGGCGTCTCAGCGGCAGCGAACGACCCGAAAGCCGACATGCGCTGCTGGGAGATATCCTGGCAGGCTGAAACGACTCGCGCAGCGAGCTTCAGCGGCCGTATGCCGCCAGCTGCCACCTCTGACGACGCAGTTTTGGCCCTTGTCAGGACCATGGGGATTATTGAGCTGCGGCTCTGAGGTGCCGTAGTTTGAATCGTAGAAATCCCAGCACCACTCGGACACATTGCCAGCCATGTCATGCAGGCCGAATCCGTTGGGCTGAAAACTGCCAACAACGGCGGTGTAGGGTTTGCTGCTCATCAGAGCAGGGGCTGTTCCTTCACGCTGACTTTTGTCATACTCAATAAGGGGTGATCCATGATAGTTGGCGTGCTCATGCGTGATTTCATTGCCCAAGGGAAAACGTTTGTCTGCGAGGCCACCACGGGCTGCAAACTCCCATTCTGCCTCCGTCGGCAGGCGGTAACCATTGGCCTCCCAGTTGACATGCTGGTTGCCGATGTCCACCCTGCCTTTGCGTGCGATGTGCTTCTTGGTGGTTGCGGTATAATAGCAAGGAGTGAGGCCTTCTTTTTCGCTTAAAGCGTTGCACCACTTCACCACATCTCCCCAGGATATGCCGTAGACAGGGTGATTGTGTCCTTTACCATTGCCCGCAAGGAGATCTGGATAGCCATGGTCCCGCCCCCAAATCATAACGCTGTCCCATAGCTCCAAGGTGACTTCGTGTTTGGCAATCATGAACGGTGCCAGAGTGACCTGGTGAGGCCGTGCATCCTTCAATTCACCCAGTGGGTCGCCCATGGAGAAACTTCCACCCTTGAGCGCCACTAGTTCGACCTCGGAGGGGACTTTGAATTTTGCCATCATGAACGGTGCCAGAATGACCTGATGAGGCCGTGCATCCTTCAATTCACCCAGTGGGTTCCCCTTGGAGCAGCTCCCCCCCTTCAGCGTCACTAGTTCGGTTCCGGATTTCATCGCTGACGAGGATGCGAGATCCTGGCTTGGAAGTTCAGGCCGAGATTCAGGGAGTCGATGACTGAGGCCGAGAACGTAGCCTAGAGCGGCGGCCATGAGGAAGCCTGCTGCAATGAACCATTTTTGAAAAGGCTGCACGCGCCGATTGCGCTGCGAGGGACGGCTGTAGAACGGCCTCTCATTGCTCCATGTCACCTCGGCCGGCGCATGGGTCGCACGTGCTTGTTGGCCGTCTTCAGCCAGACCTGGCCGATGACGTGCCCTGTTCCTCAGCCATCCGGAATCACCCACTTTTTGGGGCGAAAAAGGAATAGCGGCATCGTCACGAAATAACATAGGGACTCTGGAGCGGCCTGTGAAAACGTCTGATCAGGATTTCTCAGTACAGGCAAAGTTGAATACAAATATTCTTGTCCTCCAAACGCATTGTCATGCGTGGTCCGGAGCAAAATGAGAGGATGAGTCAATGGTGCTGACATTTCCAGAAGGAAAGCAGCCGCAGATCACAGTTGAATCAATATTCAGATGGAGGTGCCTCGGCTTTCTTGAAAAGACGATTCAGCAAGCCACCCAGCGCTGCCATCACACCCGGCCTAAAGCACCGAGCACTTTTGCGACGGTGTTTTCGACACTGAGGCCGTGTTTTTTGCGGAGGACCGAGGGGGTGCCGTGCTCGATGAACTGGTCGGGCCAGCCGATGCGGACGACAGGAGTATGAATGCCTGCGTCGCTGAGCTGTTCGATGACGCCGGTGCCGAATCCATTGCGCAGGACGTGGTCCTCAAGGGTGCAGACAACCTTCACTTTTCTAGCGAAGGATGAGATGCAGTCCATGTCGAGGGGCTTGATCCAGCGTGGATTGATGAGGGCGACAGAGAGGCCTTTGGCTTCGAGTTCAATTTTAGCGGCTTCAGCGATGGGGAACATATCACCAAGGGCGATGAGGGCGACATCGTTGCCGTCGGCAACGACTTCGGCCTTGCCGATTTCGAGGCGGACCGGCTTGTCCTTGGGCATGATGCCAGGGCCATTGCCACGCGGGTAGCGGATGGCGATGGGACCGCTTTCATAACATGCCATGGTCCAGAGCATGTCCACAAACTCGTCTTCATTGCGCGGCTGCATGTGGACGATGCCGGGGACGCCCCGGAGGTAGGCGATGTCGAAAAGCCCATGGTGCGTGGGGCCGTCATCGCCGCTGAGTCCGCCACGATCCATGCAGAGGCGCACGGGGAGATTTTGGACTGCCATGTCATGCACGATCATGTCGAACGCGCGCTGCATAAAGGTGGAGTAAATGGTAAGGAAGGGCTTCAGCCCCCGGGTGGCAAGTCCGCAGGCAAAAAGCGCGGCATGCTCTTCGGCGATGCCCACGTCGAAATAGCGCTCAGGGATTTCCTTTTTGAAGACGCTCAATCCAGTGCCGCCGGGCATGGCTCCGGTGATGGCGACGATGCTCTTGTCGGCCTTGGCGAAGTCAGTGACACTGCGGGCGAAGACCTGGGAGTAGGTGGGCTTGTCGCTGGTCGGAGTTTCTCCAGTCTCAATGGTGTACTTACCAAGACCGTGGAACTTGCCCGGATCGTTGAGGGCAGGGGTGTAGCCACGGCCTTTCTCGGTGATGATGTGCAGGATCACCGGTTCGTCCTGAGTCTTGAGGAACTCGAAGGTCTGGATGAGCAGTGGGATGTTGTGTCCATCGATCGGGCCGTAGTAGCGGATGCCGAATTCGTCAAAGAGCGAGCTGCGATTGGACGGGGTCTGGCTCTGCGGGAGCAGAATATTCTTGGCGTGGTCCTCGACCTTCTTGGCGATGCGGCGTGCGTCTTCACCGAGGACGAACTCAAGCAGTTTGCCGGCTTTCTGATGCAGGTTCGCGTACGCAGGGTGCGTGGCGATGGAATTAAAGTATTTCGCAATCGCACCGACGTTACGATCAATGGACCACTCGTTGTCGTTCAGCACAACAATGAGGCGCTTGGTGTGCGCAGCGACGTTGTTCATCGCTTCAAACACCGGACCGCAGGTGAACGCGGCGTCTCCGGCCACGCAGATGACGTTTTCGTCCGTTCCGCAAAGGTCACGCCCCGTGGCCATGCCGAGGGCGGCGGAGAGGGCGGTGCCAGCGTGGCCTGCACCATAGCAGTCGTGTTCGCTTTCAGTGCGAAGGAGGAAGCCGTTCAGGCCGTCATGCTGGCGGATGGTGTGAATACGGTCCCAGCGGCCGGTGAGCATTTTGTGTACATAGCCCTGGTGCGCCACATCGAAGACGAAGCGGTCCTTGGGGGTGTCGAACACCCGATGCAGGGCGATGCTAAGCTCCACGACACCAAGATTTGGGCCGAGGTGGCCGCCGGTCTGGCTGAGGGTCTCGATGAGCGTCTGGCGAATTTTCTCCGCAAGTTCGGGCAGTTTCTCCAGCGGCAGGGCTTTGAGGTCGGCAGGGGAGTTGATGGCAGGCAGTTGGGTATCCACAGGTCTAAAAAAGTCGAATTTCGCCACCTTCAGGCTCGGCGGTTTTACGGCGGCGGGCGGGGGCGCGGAGTTTTTCGGTGTCTTCGGCGCTCTCGTCGTTATCAGCGGCATCGTCAAATGAACTGAGCGAGGCTTTGCCACCTTCCAGATCGGCACTGATCACATCCACACGACGGCGGGCGCCATCGATACGCTGCCGGCAAACTTTGAGGAGTCGCACCCCGTCTTCGTAGCTGGAAATCATTTCCTCCAGGGAAAGCTGGCCGTCCTCCATTCCCGCCACGATCTCATCCAAGCGCTGCATGGCGTCTTCAAAGGAGGGTTCGTCGGACTTGGGGCTGGGTTTGCTCATGTGTATTTATCACTAGCCAAGGAGGCACGGAAGGGCAGTCATTATCCGGGCTTCATAGGAGGCCGCAAGCAGGAAAAGGCGTGCGTGAAAGGCATTTGGCCCCCCTTTGGCGGTGATGGAGGATTCAAAATGACGCGTGGGATAGAGGTGGCATGTGGTTGGTTTGACGGCTCCTCGCATATCCCTGCACCCGAAGGCAATCAGCGAATGCCTTCCCTTAATATGGAATATTTTGTTAATTATTGAATTTATATTTATATTGGCTAAGGTAATGTTTAGCCTGTGAAGATCCTCGAACGCAGATTTTGTCTCTATGCGTGCGTCATTGGAGCCATGTTCTGGTCCCATGACGCCCATGCCTATTTAGGCAGTTTTGAGGAGCAAGATGGTTATCGGGTGCCCATGAATGGCCAAATTCTGTCTGCTTATCTGGTGGGGGACGCCCAATTCTATCTCAACAATAGCTCCGCCAACGGCTATACCGGGGTGGTGCCGCTGGGAGCCTACCCCAACTCCTTTGGGGACGGCACGAACGGGCCCGACGTTACACGTTATAACGCGGGTCAGTATGGCACCAACAACTCAGGCCCCGGGGGAGGGGCGACGGACATTGCTGACGGTACAGGCCTTTGGCAGGTGCTGTCAGGAGGCAGGCTGTACGAAGATGCCACGGCCCCCTATTATTATGGGAGCCAGTACTATCGAAATCAGATCGTCGCTTACCGGAACACCATGCCGCACTCCGGGGCACAGACCCTGAACCTGATGGCTTCGGATCAAAGCTTCAGTTACGGCTACAGTATGGATTCGCGCGATTATGACGGGATTACTCCCGCCAGTACTGCAGGATTGCAGGTGCAAATGTCGTTTTGGGTCAAGCCCTCGGACTGGGATGACCTGGACACCGGCAATATGCTGGGGCTGTCGCTGCTTGATGCGGCCAACCAGCCCGTGTTTGAAGTGGGGTACACCGGCGACAACTTCCTGCAGTACCGCATGATCGGCGACGCCTGGCAAAAGACAGCCTATCAAATGGGCACGCAGGGCTGGTCTGAAATCACCGTGGCGCTGGATACACTGAACAACACCGCAACTCTCGGCATAAGCGCCTACAATGACGGAAGTTCAATGCTGGGAAGCAGCATGGGGGTGCTCAACAATCAGAGTCTAGGGCTGGTCAGCGGAGCCATTACCGGACTGCAGTGGGATTTGCGCGGAGGCAGTCTGGACAATGGCGCGGTGAGCTACATTCAAAGCTTTGACGACTTTAACTTTACGATCACTTCCGTCATACCGGTGCCCGAGCCCGGCAGCGTGTTGCTCTTGCTCCTTGGGGCCGCCCTGCTGAATGCCCAACGCAGGCGTGCGTGACCTGCTGACAGCGGGTTATGCAGGGCAAGACCCCCAAAAAAACACCCGGTCTTGCGACCGGGTGCTTCTCATTGAGGAGATATCCTGCGATTGGTTACGCGAAGATGTCGAGGACAGGAACGCCCTTGTCGCCGACCGTGAAGGGACGGTTGGAGGGTGACATGACCACTTCGTCCACGGGAAGGCCCATGGCATGGCCGATGGTGGCCTGGAAGTCCTGCGGTGTGCACTGCTTGTCAGCGACACGACGGCCTTCCTTGTCGGTGGAGCCATAGACGAAGCCGCCCTTGACGCCGCCGCCTGCGAAGACGGTGGAGTAAGCGAGGGGGTAGTGGTCGCGGCCATCATTTTCGTTGATGTCCGGCGTGCGGCCGAATTCGGAACCCATGACGATCATCGTGGATTCAAACAAGCCGTTGGACACAAGGTCTTCGATCAATGCGGCGAAGACGCTGTCCATTGTTGCTGCAGTTGTACCAAGAGCTGTGTCAATGGTGTTGTGCATGTCCCAGCCGCCGGATTGAACTTCGACGAAACGAACACCGGCCTGCACCAGACGACGGGCAAGGAGGGCTCCCTGGCCGAAGTTGTTTCTGCCGAACTTCTCACGCACCGCTGCTGGTTCCTGGCTGAGGTCGAAGGCCTTCAGGTCTTCGCTCTTCATGAGCTTGACGGTTTCGTCATAGAACTCGGAATAGGACTTCACATCGTCTGACTGGAACTTTTTGCGGAAGGAGGTGTCGAATTCATCGGTCAGGGACAGACGCTTCTTGAACTGATCTTCCGAAGTGGTCGGCTTGATGTTCTGCAGCCCGGTCTCTGGATTGGAGATCGGGATGGGGCTCATCGTGGTGGGGAAGAAGCCTGCGCCCGGGAAAGCATTGCCGCTGTTGACGACCACGCTGTCTGGGAGGGTTGGCCCTTTGATACGGCCCAGGAAATGGGAGGCCCAGGCGCCGATGCAAGGATGGACAATGGTGCCACGCGGCTCATAGCCGGTCTTCATGACATAAGTGCCCTGATCATGCACACCGGTCTTGGAACTCATGGAACGGATGATGGAGAACTTGTTGGCCACCTTGGCCATCTTCTCCATAGTGCCGCCGAGGCGGTCCATGTTGCCGGAGCCAGCATTTGCTTTGATCGGATCGGTAGGGCCTTTGGTTGGCCCGTCTTTTGGATCCCAAGTGTCGATGTGGGTCATGCCGCCACCCATCCAGAGGAAGATGACGTTTTTGGCCTTGCCGAAGCCGGGGGTGCCTGCACCGGTGGTGCCGGCAGCCGCCAGATTCAGAGAGGGCATGACGGTCACGCCGAGCGCGGCCTGAGCCGTGCGCATCATGAAGTCACGACGGGCGATGGGGTTGAGCTTGTTGAGTGCTGGTTTCATAAGAGATGTCTGCGCGTTACGTGTTGTCGGTTAAACTTGGGATTATTGGATGAAGATGAATTCGCGGGTGTTGATGAGCGCCCAGATCATGTTGGCATAGCCGTCATCACCTCCGGAGAGGGCGCGCTTGGCGATGTCCTTTTCCGCAAGCGTTGGGCGGCGGTTAAGGACGGAGACAAACAGAGCCTCAACCTTTTCAGGTGGGGACTTCACCTGCGCCATTGTGCGGAAGATCAGTGAATCCGGGCTGGTGAGCATCTGCTGCGCCTTGCCGTTCATCATCATCAGCACCTGGGGAACCGAGCCGGACTTGACGCTGCCGTCAATCAGGGAGCGGGGGGACTGACCGAAGTCGATGAGGAAGTGGCCGTTTGGAGCAGGCTGCTCCAGAGTGGAGGCCCGGCGAAGAACCATGCCGTTGTAGGTCAGGGAGGCGTTTTCCATCATGCCGCTTGCAGGTTTGGCTTCTGCCTTTCCTTTGCCTTTGGCTTTGCCGCTGTCCATCATCATGTCGTCACCACCGGCTTCGGCAAGACCACCACCCATGAGGGCGCGTTCTTTTTCTGCCATCTTGCGGAAGGCGTCATACTTCACCAGCACGGTCTGCGCATCCAGTTTTGGATTGCTGAGGTCCAGGTCAATGGAGCGGCTGTAGAGATCTTCAAGAGGCTTGGCATACTTGTCGGGGTCGCCGAGAACCAAGGTCATGTAGGAATCCCAGGCCTGCTCAGCGCTCATGCGGCGGAGGAGGGGGCCCTGGAAGTAGTAGGGTTCGCCCATGGCAATCTTTTCCGAGGTGGCTTCAGACTGATAAGCGCGGGTGTTGTAGATGATGCGCATGAAGCTCTTGATGTCGAACTTCACCCGTTTCATTTCTTCAGCCAGATGGATGAGCAGTTCGGGATTCACGGACTGCTTTGGATCATCAATGTTGGTCACTGGCTCACAGATGGCCTGGCCGAAAGCACGCTTCCACATGCGGTTGGCGATCGCCATGGCGAAGCGGGGATTGCTTGGATCCGTGGCCCATTTGGCGAATGCTGGACGAAGTTCTTCTGCGGACTTCATCTTCTGCTTGTAGGCAGGAAGATTTTTGTCGTCCTTGCTCCAGGTGATGAACTTGGGTTCCACCGGATCATTGGGCTTGGCATCAGGATACTTGTAGTCATGTGGCAGCTTCATGGTGTTGGTGTCCATGTCGCCGACGATGTAGCGGTTGGCTCCCATGTAGTTGCGGATGCCATTGCGGATGCGCTTGATGTCCTGGCCGCTCTGGGTGACCATTTCTTCAATCTTAGGCATCAGATCATTCATGGCGTTCATGGCCATGCCCGGGCTTTCTTTGCCCTTGCCTTTGCCATAAGCACGCATCGTGGTGGTGGTGGCGCCGAAGAAGGAGGCCATTTCATAGAACTGGTGCTGAGTCCAGTCGGAGAACGGGTGGTCGTGGCACTGGGCGCAGGCCACGTCGGTGCCAAGGAACACTGCAAGCGTGTTGGCCAGATTGTCCAGCGGCATGCCTGCGTCACGCAGGAGATAACCAGCGGCGCCGTCCTGCCACATCTTTCCCTTGGCGGTCAGCATCTCATACACCATCTTATCCCACGGGGTGTTCTTCTCGATCTCGTGCTGCATCCAGTTGATGTAGGGAACGCCGCGCAGGTTGTCCTGTTCGAGGCGGTCTTTCACACGGAGCATTTCCGCGAAGTAGTTGAACGTGTTGCTGTTGTAACCGGGGCTGTCGAGCAGCATGTCGATCAGTTTGGCACGCTTGTTCGGATTGCTGTCCGAAACGAACTGATTGGTTTCCGCGTAATTCGGAATGCGACCGACGATGTCGAGATAAACGCGGCGCACGAACTGCTCGTCGCTGGCCAGCGGGTTGAATCCGGTAATCGGCTTCTTGCCACCCTTGGCGCGCTCAGGATTGGCACGTACAAGGCCATTGGCCACGAGGCGGTCAACTGAAGCGGATGCCTGGGCTACCGTGGCGTTCGCCAGCATCACTGGCTGGTCCGAAGGCTTCATGCTTTTGGCCAGCGCCTGGTCTTCCGCAGACAATCTGGTCAGCGCGAACTTGTGAGTGGCGCCGTCTGCGGTTTTCAGAATGATGTCCTCACCATCGAGTCCGATGAATGAGGCAGTGACTTGGCGGCCCGAGGTGTCCGTCCAAGTGCGAATTTCCGCCAAGGCGGAAGACGCACAAAGCGCGGAAACAAGCAGGCTGCTGAGCAGTTTCGTGGTTTGTTTCATGGTGGTGTGGAATGAAGGGAATGGAATTCCAATGGCTCGAACGTGCCGGAGGGGCATCCAATTAGGCCAATTAGCGGTTTTTTTGCAGTTTCGGCAAGCTTGGACGCGGGAAAGGACCTATTTACCCGGTCCCAAAAGCGCCTTTTCAAGCGCGGATGACATGGCTTTGACCCGATCTTGCTGTGTTTTAGCCAAGTTTTGGCTTTCCCCAAGGTCCTGGGACAAGTCATAGAGCTGAGGGCCGGGGGCATTTCCGGTCTCACTATTGGTGTTCTTATTTTTGGCGGCCCCAGGACTGGGAGGGATGAATTTCCAATCCCCATGCCGCAGGCTGATTGGACCACCCTGCTCGACCAGTTCGCTCCTTCCGCTCTCATCCGCACCTAGAAGCGCGGGCAGGATATTTTGGCTGTCCGCCGCGGCGGCTGGAGCTGGCTGGCTGGTCAAAGCGGCAAAAGTGGCGGGGAAATCGACCTGGCAGACGAGGGCGGAACTCACGCCCGGCTTCACTTTCGCGGGCCAGCGAACAATGAAAGGCACGCGGGTGCCCCCCTCGAACGCGCTATATTTTCCACCCCGCAGGGGGCCGGCGGGCTTGTGATCGCCGAGCTTTTCGACCGCTTGGTCCTGATATCCATCATCCACCACGGGGCCATTATCGCTGCTGAGGAGGACAAGGGTGTTGTCTTTCAGGCCCAGTTGGTCGAGTGCGGCTAGGATTGTGCCCACGCTGTCGTCGAACTGCAAAATGGCATCTCCACGCGGTCCCATGCCGCTTTTTCCAACAAAACGCGGATGGGGAACGCGCGGCACGTGAGGATCATGTGCAGCAAAATAGAGAAAGAAGGGGGCTCCCTTGCTGGCCTCGATGAACTTGACCGCCTGGCTGGTAAAGGTGTCCGCCATCTCCTCATCCTTCCAAAGGGCCGCTTTTCCTCCCTTCATATAACCAATTCGGCTGATGCCATTGATCAGGGCCATGTCATGCCCGTGACTGGGGTGCATCTTGAGCAGTTCGGGGTTGGCCTTGCCCGTTGGTTCTCCGGGAAAGGGCTGCTGATAGCTCACTTGGATCGGGTCCGCTGAGTCAAGACCCACGATTTGATGATCCTTCACAAACACACAAGGTACACGGTCTCCTGTGGCGGCCATGATAAAACAGTGATCAAAGCCGATCTCCAGCGGTCCTGGCTGGATCGCGCCATTCCAGTCTAAAGCGCCGTCACCCAGCCCCAGATGCCATTTCCCGACCACGCCGGTCTGGTAGCCAGCGCCTTTGAAGACAGAGGCCAGGGTCGCACGGCCCGGTGGGATGATCATCTTGGCATCCCCCGGCAAAATGCCCGTGCCCTTCTGCCGGAAGGCGTACTCGCCGGTCAGCATCGCGAATCGTGAGGGTGTACAAGTCGCCGCCGAGCAATGTCCGTCCGTGAAACGCAGCCCCTCAGCAGCCAGTTTGTCGATGTGAGGGGTCGAAATGGTCTTTGCGCCGTAGCAGGACACATCTCCATAGCCGAGATCGTCCGCATAGAGCAGCACCACATTGGGTTTGTCCGCAGCCATGGCCCCAGACACCAGCATCATTGCGATCCAGCAGTTTTTCATGTAGGCGTGGGGGCTGGGGATTACTTCAGGGCCTTGGCGATGAATGCGGCGATGTCCGCATGCATTTTCTCCATGTCGGGGCGGTTCGTGTACATCATGTGGCCGGACTCATATTCGGCGAATTCAATGTTCCCGCGCAGTTCATCTGGCAGGTGCATCTGGCGCACGCTCAGCAGCATGTTGTCAGGTGGTGTCACCAAGTCACGCCAGCCCACCAGAGCCAGCACCTTGAGATGGGGGTTTTGCTTGATCGCTTCCGCCAGCTGGCCGCTCACGCTCGTATAGCTGTTGCCCTTGCCGTGGTTCCAGTTCGGCTGCGGTGCCAGCACTTCATACGGCAGGTCTTTTTCATACTTCAATTCTTCGCGCAAATAGGCGTTCATCGAGGCCGCAGCGATGCTGCCCACGACTCGCATGAAAGGCTCGATCTGTGGACGATTTTCCGACTCATCGCCATCCCGCCCAGTCACCCGCGCATCGTAGGCACCGAGCACCAGCTTTTCTTTGCGCAGAAGCCGCTCGCGAAACACCCCGCTGTCGATCCGCAGTTCCTGCTCCTCAATCAGCTTCGGTTCCAAGCCGGTCAGCCGGGCCAGTTTTTTCACCACCGACTCACGCTCTGCAGCTGTCAGGTCGCTTCCCTTGAGCAGGGCCGAAGCGTATTCACCAAAGGCAAACGCGCGCGATTCCGCCACGGCCTTCTTGAAATCCGCCTGCAAATCCGCCGGCAGCTTCTTGTGGTAGTGCGCCGTCGCGGTCATCGCAGGCAGTCCCACCAGATACGGTGTTTCATTCAGCGGTCCGGGGATCAGCGTCGCGTAATCGAGCAATCCGGACACGATCACGATGCCGTTCAAGTACATGCGGTGCCGCTGCTGCAGATGCTCTGCCAGCCCGCCGCCGCGAATGCCGCCGTAGCTTTCCCCTGCAATGAATTTCGGCGACCTCCAGCGTTCCTCACGAGTGACCCACAAGCGCATGAACTCACCCACGCTGGCGATGTCTTCCTGCACGCCGAGAAATTCGCTGAGATTTTTCGGATCTTCGGCACGGCTGAAGCCGGTGTTCACCGGGTCGATGAACACCAGATCCGTTACATCCAGCAGGGAGAACTCATTGTTCACCAGTCCGCCTGGTGGCAGCGGGGGCGTGAGTCCATCCGCCGGCAGGTCGACACGCTTGGGGCCAAAGGCTCCCAGATGCAGCCACACTGAACTGCTGCCCGGACCGCCATTGAAGCAGAACGTCACAGGCCGCGTGGCCGCGTCCTTCACATCCTTCATGGTGTAGGCCGTGTAAAAGACCTGCGCCGAAGGTTTGCCGTCTGGCTTCAGGATGGGCAGCGTGCCCGCCTTGGCTTCATAGGCGATTTCTTTGCCACCGATGGTCACCTTGCCGCTCGTCACCACCGGCTTGTCGGCTTCGGGCTTCTTGCCTTCTTTTTTCTCATCCGCTTTACTGTCCTTTTTCTCCGCAGGCGGGGCTTCAGGTTTGGCTGGCTTGTCTTCTTCAGCGGAAAGACAAACGGGCATCGCAAGGGCCAGTACGGAGGTCAAAAGGGTCGGTCGGATACGCATGGTGACCGGAAGCATGGCATGCGCGCCACGTATTGAGAATCAAAATCCGCATGAAACCACCGCGATCACGCCTGCTTGCAGGCCTTGATCGTGTTTGCCATGAGCATGGCGATGGTCATCGGACCCACGCCGCCGGGGACGGGGGTGATCGCACGACATTTCGGCGCGACTTCATCGTAGGCAACGTCGCCGACAAGTTTATAACCCTTTTCAGTGGTCGGATCGTCCACACGGTTGATGCCCACGTCGATCACGACTGCACCTTCTTTGACATGCTCGGCCTTGATGAAATGCGGGCGGCCAATCGCGGCGATGATGATGTCCGCCATGCGGGTGATCGCGGCGAGATCGCGTGTGCGGGAATGCGTGACGGTCACGGTGGCGTCGCCGCCTTTGCCCTTGGCCATGAGCAGCAGGGCCATGGGTTTGCCCACGATCATGCTGCGGCCGACCACCACGGCATGGGCACCGCTCGTTTCGATGCCGGCTTCGATCAGCAGTCGCTGGCAGCCCAGCGGGGTGCAAGGGACGAACCCCGTGGGATCTTCCAGCGCGAGCTTGGCCACATTGACCGGGTGAAAACCATCCACGTCCTTGGCCGGATCAATGGCTCGGACGATGGCGGCCTCGTCGATGTGCTTGGGGGGCGGGCTTTGCACCAGGATGCCATGAATCGCCGGATCATTGTTCAAGGCATGGACATGGGCCAGCAGCTCGTCCTGAGTCGTGGTGGCCGGGAGTTCGAGTTTGACGGAGTGCAGTCCCAGATCACGGCACTTTTTATCTTTGGAACGCACATAAGCCCGTGACGCCGGATCATCACCCACGAGGACGACCGCGAGGCCCGGCTTGCGCCCCAGCGCGGCCAGTTCGGCGATTTCGCGGCGGCATTCTTCGAGGACTTTTTCGGCGACGGCGGTTCCGGAGATGATCTGCATGTTTTCTGGTCATGCAGACGTGGCGGCGAGTCAACAGCCGACGCCAAAAACCGCAGGGCGGCTTTTTCTGTAACCACACGGTTCTGTCCGGCATTCGGCTCACTGTGCGGTTCTCAAGCCGCGATCCATCCAAACCCACATCACATCATGAAAACTACCCTCATCCTCCTAACTCTCGGTTTCACCCTCGGAAGCGTGCAGGCGCGCGATTTCGGCCGCAGTTCCTCATTTACCACCAAACGAGGCACCAGCTCGCGTGCAGTTGCTGGTAATGTCACTCCTGGCACCGGTGCCAGTCGCACCGCCGCCACGACTGGAGCCAAAGGCAAAACTGCCACCGCCAGCCAGCAGGTGACTCGCATCGAAAACGGTCGCGCCTCCAGCGGTGCGGTCACCGGCCCGAATGGCAAAACCGCCACGACCAGTGGTTCCGTGACACATGCCGATGGTACCCGCACCGCCACCCGCAGCGCCACGGGGCCAAATGGTCAGACCAAGTCGGCGACCACCACCACGACAAAGAATCAATAAACCTCCAACACTGCCAAATTATGAAAACATTGATACTGTCACTGCTCGCCGTCTTTGGCCTTGCCACCGCCATCCCTGCGATGGCGTTCGGCCGCAGCGCCGACATCGGCGAAGGAATCATCCCTGATCAAACACGCTCCTCCATCCGCGAGATCGTGCGCACGGCGGTGCGTCACTTTCTGAACTTCCGCAAGCAGACGCCGCTCAACGAAGAACAGAAGGCGGCGATCAGCAAGATCCTCGCAGAGCACCGTGAGGAAATTCATGCGCAGATCAACCAGAGCCGCGCCGCTCGCCATGCCATGGAGGCAGCCGTCAAGGAAGGCGGCAGCGCCAAGGCTGCTGCGGAAAAGATCGGCGATGCCGCACGAGATCGTGCGCTGCTTATGGCCCGCATCGGTGCGCAGGTCCGGCCCCTGCTCACGCCGGAGCAGCAAAAACAGCACGAAGCAGCCCGCACAGAGATCGAAGGCATGGTCGATGGCGCGCTCGCCTCAGCGCTGCGCTGAATGCGCTCCACGGCAACGAGGCTTGATCTTCTTAGGTCTGCCTCGTTGCCATTCTCCGTTTTGGAATTACCTGCGTTACCAGCTGTGACCGCCGCCGCTCAAACTGAAAGCCTTGTGGACGATGACCTCGTCCTGATTCAGGCGGCGCAGGCTGGAGATCTCGATGCCTTTGATCAAATCATCACACGCCACCAGTCTACCATGACCGCCATGCTCCATCGCTTCTCCGCCAACCGTGCCGATCTTGAGGACATGGTGCAGGAGACGTTTGTGCGTGCCTGGCGCGCATTGCCCCAGTGGCGGCCAGACAGACCCTTTTTGCACTGGCTCAAACGGATCGCGGCCAACATCGGCCTCGAATTCTGCCGCAAGCATCAGCGTTCACCCTTTTCGCGCCTCGTTCAGCCGACCGATGAATCCAATCCTCTCGACCACATCGCCAGTGCGGAGGACGTCCCAACTGCCAGCGACGCTCTTGCCAGTGCGCAGTTCATCCTTTCGCATCTCCCGCCGGATGACCGTGCCTTGCTCACGCTGCTCCACCTCGAACAAATGCCACTGGGTGACATCGCCGCGCACTTCGGCTGGAGCAAAGTCAACGCCAAGGTAAAAGCCTTCCGTGCACGGCAGCGCCTTAAAACCATCCTCACACGCCATGGATACAACCTCTCGTAAACCCACTTCTTGGGACCAGCTCACACACCTTGCACGATCGGCTCCTTCGCCAGCAGACCTGGATCTGCGTGCTGCCATTCGCGCTGAAATCACCTCCTCCCGGTCACAAGCCGTGTCTCTATTGGACGATGTTCTCAGTCTCTTTCGTTCCCGATGGCTGCAGACCAGTTTTGGGTGTCTCGCTGCTGCAGCCGTTCTGGCTTGCCTCGAGAGCCTCGAAGTCGTGAATGAAATTGCCTGGATCTGGCAGCTTCAGGGCCCCGTGTTTGCAGGCATTTGATTTCCATGAACACTCCATCCAACACCTCGTCACGCTGGAAAGCGGTTCTTCTGCTGCTGCTGGTCTTTGCCCTAGGGGCAGGTTGCGGCATTGGCGGAGGACTGCTGGTCCTGCGTCGAATCCTTCGGCATGCCATGGTACATCCTGATGAGTCACACGCACCGGTTGACCGAGTCGTGGGCAAGATCGAATCCCAGATGGTGGCGGAGCTTGATCTCACGGATTCCGAGCGCAAAGCGGTGCATGCGGAACTGCTGCAAGCGGCCACGGAATTCAAGGCATTGCGCCGTGAAGTCTGGCAGAAGGCCGACGTGAGCGTGGCGGGTTCGCTTAATCGTATTTGCCAGCATCTCCCTGCTGAAAAGCAGGCGATCCTGCGCAAAAAAGCCGCCGAACGGCTTGGTCCTTGGGGCCTGCTCAGTGGCGGGCTGTAACTTTAGTGGCGTTACTTTAACATCCTCTACCGCTCTTTGGCGGCTTCCAACTTAGGCAGCAGCCAACAGCTTCTGCTTGCCGCCTTCGGCTAGGAGGGCGGCGAGTTCAGGCATGTATCGGGTGATCTCGTGCGATAGCATCGAGAGCCGGGTTTCGGATTTCCAGCTGCCTTTCTTGCTGCGGTCCATGTCGGTCATTTCGACTTCAACGAGGGTGGAGAAGACAGTGGAGTCAGCCTGAGGATCGTGTTGCAGTGTCATGATGATAGTGAAGGTTGATCCGGCGTCAAAAGCACGAGTTGTCCGTCCTTGAGAGTCCATTTGCGTCTGTCCAAAGCACCCGAGTTCAACATGGCATCGATCCCATTGCTCAACAGCATCCTCGCCGCCTCGGCGGGGCTGCTGCCAAACGTGCCCTTCAAGGTCATGTCTTCGAGGTACTGCTTGATCTGCGGTGTGATCGCGATCGTCAGTGACAATGAGTCGAAGGTGTTTGAGGGGCGGGCCATCCAATAATAACCGGGTAATAACCCCATTTTAATTCCAACTTGACCCGATGGTCAAGGTTGGCTTCCATTAATTTGGGGTTTTAACCCCATAAAAACCCCGGTTTTATTTAAGGTTCATTAAGCATCTGGCAGTTAGCGATGGAAAACGGTCTCGAACAGCGTTCAAAACCGCCCAATCCATATGAAACGCTTACTCCGTATCTCTCTCCCTGCCGCCCTGCTCGGGGCAGCCCTTCTCAGTCTGAACGCCCAAACCAAGGAAGAAGGTGGCTGGCAGAACTGGTTTGCCGACGGCTCATTGCAAGGCGGCCAAGTCATCAGCGGCAAAGCCACCTACAAAGTGGAAAACGGGGTGCTGACCGGTACTACCACCGAAGGCAGCCCGAACACTTTCCTCGCCATCGGCCCGTTTAAAGATTTCGAACTCGAGTTCGAAGTGAATGTGGATGATGCGCTGAATTCAGGCGTGCAGGTGCGCAGCCACATTGCCAAAGAAGGCGATCCAGTGCCTGAGGGCGCCAAAGGCAAGCTTCCAGCCGGACGCCTCTACGGACCGCAGTGTGAGATCGCCATCAACGGCACTGCCGGTGATTTCTATGATGAAGCACGTCGCGGTACCTGGTGGAGCATTCTGACCAAAACGGACGCAGTGCGGACCGATGCCGCAAAGGCAGCCTTCAAAAAGGGCGAATGGAACCACTACCGCATCGTGGTGAAGGGTGATCATTACCAGAGCTTCGTCAACGGAGTGCCTGCCGCCGACTTCACCCAGCCCAATGACCCCGAAGGCTACATTGGCTTTCAAGTACACGGCATCAAAGGCGGCACCGGCCCCTACAGCGTTCGCTGGCGCAATGTGAAGTTCCGCGAGACGAAGTAAACTCCGACCAAAACCAGGCCGCCTGCTCCTGCGGCCGCCATCCAGCTGCGCCACCAAGGCGTGAGTTGGATGGAAATGGGGCGGGAACGATCTCCCGCAAGCAGGAGCATCCACTTGGGCGGCGCGTCAGGATGCGTTGCATCGTGCGTCCAGAGCAGCACGTCGTGGAGTTTGCCCTTGGGCATTTCAAAAACGATCTCTGGCTCCGCGCTGCGCCAGCGCCAGGCTGAGGTGATCAAGGCATGATCTTCACCTTCGGTGCCGGAGGGCAGGTAGGCAGCAGGGGCATAATCCGCCCAGTTGTGGTGCTGCGAGAGGGTTGCCGTGGCCAGATGGGCAAGCGGCAGCAGAGTTTCGTGCTGCCTGAGGCGTACTGGGTCAGCCAGCGCATCCAGCGCAGCAGATTCATCCATGATGAGCGGGTTGCTGCCGTAGTCAGCGGTGACCTCCAGCAGCACCTCCGCATCCGGCAGGAGGGTGAGCTTGGCGCTCAAAAATTCGGCTCCATGCCCCAAAACACACAGGGGGGCCAGAACGGCTCCCCCTGCGGCGAGAATGAGGATGGATCGCGCGAGGCGCATCATTATTTCTTCACGCTCCACTTCAAAACGCGGCCCCACTTGTTCCACTCGGTTTCAAGGATGTTGCCATCGTTGTCGAAGGTGATGCCATGCGGGCTGGTCACGACCCCCTGCTTCCAGTCCTTGGGGGCAATGCCGGGGGTGTTGGTCATTTCCGGGCTGGTGCCGAGATCGGCCACACGCTTGTTGGCCTTGTCCCAGACGCTGACGTTGCCGGCGATTTCTGCCACGCACATCAGATCGCCGTGAAAGCTGGCGGAGCTGGGGTTGCGCATTTCGGTGGCGATTTCGCCGATGAAATTACCTGCGAGGTCGGTGTGCAGCATGCGCTTGTGGCCGCGGTCACAGATCATGACACGGGCGGGTTCAAAGCGTGTGTCGATGAAGATCTTGTGGGCGTTTGCCAGCGCGAGGGGCTTGTCAGGGCCGCCAAAAACGCTCTTGAATTTGCCATCGGCGCTGAACACGAAGATGAAGCTGCGGCCATAGCCATCGACGACGTAAATGTCGCCATTGGGAGCCACGTCGCAGTTGGTGAGCTTGAGTCCGCCAGCTGCAGCGACGCCCTTTTCCTTGGCGATTTTCTTCTCGGTGCCGTCAGCGAGCTTCAGGGTGATTTCTGTTTTGGTATCAGCAATCTTCAGGCCCGATGCGATGGGAGTCTTCTTTTTCGGATCGGTCTCGTCAGTTTTGGTGACACTCACAAAATCACGCTGTTCAGCCGGGAAGGCGCTGGTGGGGATCTCCATCACGATGCTGCCATCCAGGTTGCACTTGATGACCTTCTGTTCGCCAAGCACGGCAGCATAGATGTGCTCACCACCGCCAAGCTTGCGAATCACAAAGCCATGAAGAGAAGGGGGGAGAGGGAGTGTTTTGATGAACTTGCCGTCCTTGCCGTACACCTGCAGGCCTGCCAGGGCGGGGTCTTTGTCCTGCACACTGACGTAGATGTTGCCGGCGGAATCCACGGCGATTTCGCCGTGGCCGTCGCCGATGGTTTCTTTACCTGGAGGCGGGGTGATGAAGTTCGGGACGAATTCATAGGCCACTTCGGCAGCAGCGGTGCTGGCGAAGGCCATGACGGACAGGAGGGAGAGGATGCGGTTGCTCATCAGGCGGATTCAAACGGAACGCAGAGGCAGCGTCAATCGTACAACGGTGATTTTGCTGGATGATCCTGTCATACGGCAGGAAACTTCAGGTCACACAGCGTGTTCCCATGCATCTTCCCATGAAAAAAGCTCTCTTCATTCTGCTCGGCAGCGCAGCTTTGGCGTTCTCCGTCGTCGGTCTGCGTGCGCAGGCGCAGCAAACTGAGTTCGACGAAAAATTCAAGGCGTTCGACCAGAACAGCGACGGCATCATCAGTGGGAGTGAAATGAACGGCGCGAACTACCTGCCCCGGCTGGACTTGAACAAGGATGGCAAGCTGACGCATGACGAAGCGCTCGAAGCCGTCCAGAAAATGCGCAAGCTCTCGGGCAATCTGCCCGCTGGGGTAGGTGACGAGCCAACGCCCGTCCTCTTCAAGCGCATGGACAAGAACAGCGACGGCAAACTGACCGCTGAGGAATTGCCGAACAAGAAATGGTTCAACGGCCTTGATACGGACAAAGACGGCTCGGTGACGTTGGAAGAGGCGGAGAAGGTGATCGCCACTTTGCGCAAGCGCGGCAGTACGGGAAGCGCGACCACTGAGAGCCCTATCAAACCCGCCTCCGAGGATCCTTCCTTCAAGGAAGCGCCTGCGTTGCTCAAGGGCAGCGAACATGGGGTGGGGCGCATGGTGGCAGATCTGGGCCTGAAGACCTTGAATGGAAGCGAAATCAAACTGAGCAGCGCCTCAGGCAAGAACGGCCTCGTGATTGCACTATTCAGCGCGAGCTGCCCGATCAGCGGCAAGCTGGCGCCCGAGACTGCCCGACTGGAAAAAGATCTGAAGGAACAGGGCGTGGGCATGTTGCTGGTGAACGCACCTCCAGGACAGAAAGCCGAGGAGATCACGCAGTTCATCGCAGACCACAAGCTGGTCTCCCCAGTCGCTACAGATGCGGCTGGCACACTTGCGCAGCAATTAGCTGCAACGACCACAACGGAGGTGTTCCTGCTCGATGCTGCACGCACGCTCGTTTACCGCGGTGCTCTGAATGATCAATATGGCCTCGGCTACTCGAAGAATGAGCCGCAGCATCATTACCTGCGCGATGCCGTGGCTGCGATGCTGCGTGGCGAGCCGGCAGAACTGGTCGCGACCAGTGCGCCGGGATGCGCGCTGGATCTGCCTGCGCAACAAGGCATCGCCAGCACACCCGTGACTTATCACCGTGACATCGCGCGCATCATGCAGGCAAACTGCGTGGAGTGCCATCACAAGGGCGGCGTGGGGCCGTTTGCACTGGATTCGTATGAGGCGGTGATCGAGCACGCTGGAATGATCCGCAAGCAGGTGGAGCGCGGGGCCATGCCGCCGTGGTTTGCCGCTCCGCTTGAAGGGCGTGCGCACTCCCCTTGGATCAATGACCGCTCTTTATCCGAACGTGATCGTTCGGATTTGCTGGCATGGTTGAGCGCGGATCGTGCCAAAGGCGACATTGCGGATGCGCCCAAGCCGCGCGTTTTCCCCAGCGAATGGAGCTTTGGCAAGCCGGATGCAATCATCGCCGCCGCAAAGCCGATTGCCATCAAGGCCGAAGGCACGATGCCCTACCAGCGCGTGACTGTGGCCACCGAATTTCCTGAAGACCGCTGGGTGCGCGGTTATGAGATTCTTCCCAGCGCCCGCGAAGTCGTGCATCACGTCATTGTCAGTGTGCATGAAAAAGGCAGCAAGGTGCGCGGTGGTGGTGATGAAGGCGCTGAAGGCTACTGGGCTGCCTATGTTCCCGGCAATACGAAGCAGATTTACCCCGATGGCTTTGCCCGCAAGCTGCCGGCGGGCGCGACGGTGAGCTTTCAGATTCACTACACGCCGAACGGCAAGGCGGTGGAAGACACGATCCGCATGGGGTTGCTGTTTTCCAAGGCACTGCCGAAATATGTCGTTCACACCACCGGCTTGTCCAATACACGCCTCAGCATCCCTCCAGGAGAGGCCAATCATGTGGAGGTGGCCCAGCGTACGCTGCCGGTGGATGTCAATGTGATGGCCTGGATGGCCCACATGCACGTGCGCGGCAAGGCCTTCAAATTCGAGGTCACTCTGCCCGGCGGCAAGACCGAAACGCTGCTGGACATCCCCAAATACGACTTCAACTGGCAGCTCCGCTACGACTACGCCATGCCGCATTTCCTGCCTCGTGGCAGCACGGTGAAAATCACCGCCGTGTATGACAACAGCTCTGGCAATCCGGCCAACCCTGATCCCACCAAAACCGTGCGCTGGGGGCAGCAGACCTTCGACGAGATGATGATCGGCTACATGGAGCACTACACGCCGCTGAACCCGGAGGTCGCCGACGTGAAGAAGTGAAATTTCTCAGCGATAGCGCGTGGCGCCTTCATTGAGGAAATTGGCATGAATCGTTTTTCTGATCTCCAGCAATTCAGGAATGAACTGCTTCAGATAGGGAGCTCGGTCTGCATTGGAGAGCATGCTTATTTGTGATGATGAAACCTGGGCCACGGAGCCAAAGAATTCAGCGAAGACAGGAACCACCTGGGTGATGGCCATTGTGCCTTTCGTGAACCCCAGCCGTTGATTGACCTTGGCAATGCCGTTGCTGATGGCCGCGCCTAATGTAAATCTGCTGCCATCCACAATGACCTGGCGGATAATGTAGTCACCGCGGGGCCGGCTGGGAATGTCAAACCCTCCGCGATTGGGCTTGGGGTCGAGATAGCATGCGGCAGCCAAAGTCAAAGTATCACGGTGGAAAGCTTTCAGCTCGGCCAAGGAACTCATCAGTGAGGTGTATTGCATTTTCCGCCATTTGGTCACCTTGTCAGGCCTCACCGCAAAGCGTCTTACATTTTCGAAAACGGTTCCCCGGGTCCAGATGTCACTTTTGCCTGAATCCAGGTAGGTTGAGATACCTAGTACCTGCTTTGTGTCTGTGAGTACAACTGGCCCGCCGCTGTTGCCAGGTACGATCTGACAGCTGACTTCGATTCGGTCACTTCCCAAACCAAGCACCGCACCATCAAGCGAAGTCACAGCGTCGCCTCCCAGACTGTTGCCATAGGCGGTTACCCTTTGATTGACGGCGACCGAAAAATTGGTGTCTACAAGGGCATAAGAGGTCTCGCCGTCTTTGAGCGTCACAGGGAAACGTGCCACGTCTTCAAGGCCATTGGATGAATTTGGATCGTATGTGTTCGAAAGCTCAATCTCGTATGGAATCGGGATATTCCGTCCCGATGCCGTTTTGATGCTTTCAATCTTGGAGGTGAAACTTTTGGGCGTGCCGCAGATGACATGCGCGTTGGTATAGACGTAGGTTTTGCCATTCACCTGGGCGATGAATCCTGAGCCGCTGCCATGGTCTGTTTTGATGATGATGAGACAACCGGCATCAAAGGATGAACCCGCCGCCAGCGCAGGTATGGTTGTCGTCACGCTGGAGGTGGCTGGTGCTTGAGCCTTGGCCATTTCCGGCGGCGTTGGCTCACTGGTTGGGGACTTTGATGTGAGCGCTGCTTCTGGTGGTGATGTTTTAAAAGCCGTAACTGCAGCAATCAGCTTGGGTATCAGGGCGTTCGCTCCCAGATCATATTTCTCTCTCAAATTCTCAGGCAGCAGATCCACCGTAACAGTGCCAACGCCATCGGCATAGATCAATGAGATGCCTGATTCATCCACTTTGCGGATTTTGGCAGACCGGACCAGCTTGCCATTGGTTAGCGTGAAATCTCCCAATTCCTTGCCAGCGGCAGAGGAACGTGCGTTCTCCACTGCCGTTTTGAATGAGTCGGTGTTCTGCGCCAGGTCGGCGTTGATTTTTTCAAGGCGCTTGTCGAGGATGCCCTTGGCCTTCAGAAGCACCTGATTTTTTTCCATGGTATCGCGGCGTTGATTCAGGAACGCTTTCTTTTGAGCGATGAGACTGCGTTGGTCGGCAAGTCGGGTGGTGACTTCCTGCACAGCCAGTTCTGATGCCTTGAGCTTGGCGGTATAATCATGATAAAAATAGCCACCGAGGCCGCCGCCGATTACAACCAGAAGCCAAAACTTGGGTGAGGTAAGCATGGTGGTGGGGATTATTGAGCGTTGAGGGCTTTGTAGGCATCAAGCTTGGATTGAACTTTTTTCAGCAGATCATCACCCTGGGTGCATTTTTTTTTCAGCCCGGCCACAGCCTGTTCGATTGCGGCATTGTATTTCACCCATTCCATTTCCTGTTGCGCCAGCACATTCAGGTCGATGGTATTGGTGCCTTGGACCAGTTCTGCGTCGAGATGTTGCAGCTCTTCATTGCCTTGAAGGAACTCTGCTTCCAAACCAGCCTGTTCTTTAAACATGGACTCATTTTTATCACAGGCGCCTGTCAATAGAATGCCAGCCAAAGCAGTGAAAATGCATGGGTATTTCATGTTGGATATTTTTAGCATCAGATCAGGAGGTGTCAAAAGTGACAAGAATAAATGCTACGGCTTATGCCGAATGGTTGGATGAAAACTGACGCGGCAGTAGAGGCTCCCAGCCTCGAAAAGGTCATTTCGAATTTAGGCACGATGAAGACAGTCCTTGTGGCAGCACAGTGAAAATCACCGTTGTTTAACAGATCCAGCAACTCCGCCAATCCTTAACCCACCGAAACTGCGAATTTGGACCGGCAGACTTTTGATGCGATGATAATTGGCTGCATGGCTCATTTCACTCCGCCGAATCCGAAGATGGCGAGTGGAGCTTGGCGTTACTTGCCTCTTATCGCATAGTCGAGTTCGATGGCGAGCTTTCCACGTTCTTCAACCAGGCCTGCCTTTTGATTCTCCAGCAAAGCTGCTTGGGCTAGATTTTTATTCGCGTTGTCAGTGTGCCGCGTGGAAGGGACCCCGCGAAATTTGGCTGTCTCAGCCAGCGCCTGATGGCTTTTTGCCGCAGATAGATATTGCGTCACTAAACCGGCGCAGTTTGCGATGCGTGAATCCAACTCAGCCATCCGCAATTTGATACTTTTTATCTTGGAATCATCAACGGCGATTTTTTTGGCCATGGTGTTTGCGGAAGGCGAACTGCCAAGTATTTCGAGGGGCGGGATTGATAAATTATTGGTGCCGTCCGTTCCTGACTCTTGCAGCAATGCTGTTTGGGCATGCTGAATCATGGAGACAAGAGCATTCGGCCCCAGATCATATTGTTCCTTCAAGTTTTCAGGAACCTGATCGGTTGGAATTGTGCCCACGCCATCAGCATGGATGAAAGAAATGCCGGACTCTTCCACTCTACGAATTTTAACGTTAAGCAGAGTTTTGCCGTTGGCTAATTTGATCTCTCCCAGTTCGGTGCCGGGAGCGTTGTTTCTCGTTCTCTCCACCGCTTCTTGCATGGAGTTGAGAGCATACTTGAGGTCGCTCTCAGCTTTTTGATAACGCTGGTCCAAGGTGTCTTGTTCCGCGAGGAGAGCGGTGTTTTTGTCATTCTCAGCCTTGATCTTGTTAACAACTCGCTCTTTTTCGCTCCAAGCCTTCTTTTTTTGAGGCAACAATTCCTTCATGCTTGTCAACTGGGACTTGCTCTCTTGTAGAGCTGAACTGGCCGCACTTAGTTTGTCTTCGTAATTAATATAATAACTAAACGCTATAATAAGGCCAACAAGAAAGAGAGCGGCCCAGGCTTTTTTTTCTTCAAACATGATTAGTACAGGTATTTGGCTTTGTAGTTTTCCAAACGGGGACGAAATACGCTCAGAGCAGCCTCGGCTTCGGCGCATGTTTTGCTTAGAGCAGCCTGTTTTGCCTCCAGTTCCACATTTTTTTTCACCGACTCTTCAAGGTGACGCTCCAAGGTCATTCCGTTTGATACAGGGATGGTTCGAAGCGATTCGAATTTATCATCAATAGAGGCCATTTCTTTTCTGATTTGTTGGATCTCCACTTCGACCTTGGCCCGCTCATTATTCAAGGTGCCAACTTTATCGCAGGAACTTGCAAAAAGAGTGGCTGCGAGGCCGGTTAAAATTAGGGGGCGGTACATTAGGTAATGTTGTGGAGATGCTAGGAATGAAAGAATGTTCTGATTATAAATACATTTAGAAACAATGTTTGCATGCGGAAAGTGGTGCAAAGAGAGCCTCTTGAAGAGGCAAAAGAAACTCTACAAGCCCTAGGGCTTGCCGGATGGGGCTGATTTGGAGGTCGTCGGCGCACTGAGCTCATCAAGCAGGCGCAGCAGACCGGCATGGATGGACTTCGGGCCGAGGTCATACTTCTGCACCAACTCCACCGGCAGCTCATCGGTTTTCGCCTGCAGATTGGCCACGCCATCTTCGTGCAGAAAAGAGATCGAATCGTCGTTGATCTTGAAGATTTTGGCATTGTACAGGGCTGAACGTCCTGGCAGCCTGAGTTCCGGTATCACCGTGCCGATGGCCAATGTGCGGATGTTTTCCACAGCTGCCGCCATGGAATCTGCCATGTATTTGATTTCGCCGGTCAGTTTGCGCTCTTTGGTGTCCAGAAGGTCGCGCTGCCGAATGACCTCCGTCATGCGTGCTTCCAGCTGATCCAGCTTGTCTTTGGCGGCTTTGATCTCAGTCCATTCCTGCCGGCGCAGCTCTGCTGTTTCTCGAGCGGTGCCCGCCTGGGATTTCAATTCGGCAAGCTCCGCCTTGAGTTTGTCGAGTTTGGCAAGGTAGTCGCAGCCGCCGATGATGCAGGCGAGCAAAAGCAGGGCCTTGAGAAAGGAACTGAAACGGAATTCAAACACGGTGTTTTGTGATGTGGCTTACTTGGGTTGCGCGGCTTTGAATGCTTCAGCGGCCGGCTTGAGCTTGGCGAACTCGGTTTCAATGGCGGAGAGCTTGCGCGTCCTGGGGCCATTGACAAATTCCAACGGACGCAGCTGGTTCTCTTTGATCTGGCCCTGTTCGAGAAGATGCGTCAACCCCTCCCTGCCACCGAGTGCGGCGATGTCTTTATCGTACTGCTGGGTGGCTGATTCGTCCTTTTTAAGTGTGGCGTCCAGTGCGGCGATTTCACGCTTGAGCTCCGTGTGGCGTTCACAGGACAGGCTCGTCAAGCAGAGCGCCAGACAGGAAAAGCATAGAGGCGGTTTCATGTGAGGGGGCAGGAGATGATCCCCGCCAGCGGGAGACTCGCGGGATTTAATCTTGAATGGTCTGCCGCGCAACTTCCTTGCCATTCGGCAAACCCATCCTAGCATCGACGTGTGATAGCGATTGCAACAGCGAGTCAGAAAGGCGGCGTGGGTAAAACCACGTTATGCATCAACCTCGCCTACTCTCTGGCGCGGCGTGGCTGGCGCGTGCTGTTGATCGACACGGATCCGCAGGGCGGAGTGGGCTTGTCGCTGGCGAAGAGCACCAAGGCGCGTGAGGGCTTTCATGAGTTTCTCGTTCGAGGCGGGGATTTGAACAAAATGGTGGTGCCAACGCGGCTCCCAGAGCTGGAGATCGTACCCGCCGGGCAGTATGACACCTGCTCACGGCAGGGCTGGTCGGCTCATGAGGTGCCGGCTCGTCTGGCCGATTTGCTGCGGGGAGCCGAACTGAGAGGGGTCGATGTCGTCCTGATGGATACAGCGGCCGGGATGAGCAGCACGACGGAAGCCGTGGTGAAGGCCTGTGATTTTGTGGTGCTGCCCCAGCAGGCCGAGCCACTGGCGATCCGCAGCGTGCCGCATTTGCTCGAGACTCTGGCGCGTTTTCGTGCAGAGGGGGCTGGTGTGCGTGTTGCGGGCATTTTGCTGACGATGGTGATGCGGGAAAATGAGATGAGCCTGAAGGTTGCGCGTGAGCTGCGCGAAATGCTGCCTGCAAACCTGATGTTTCAGCAGAGCATTCCGCGCCTGTCCTCGTTTCTCGAAGCGAGTGCTCTGGGGGTGCCGGTGGCGCTAACAAAGCGCAACCCGCCGCCCGAAGCGTTGATTTTTGACCAGATCGCAGCCGAGCTGGAGCAGCGGATTGGATTGACCCACGAACGTGAAAGGGAGCATGGCCATGCAAGTCTCATGGATTGATGCCGAGCGGATCAAGGCGCTGGTGGCGCAGATCGCACCTCAGGAGGCAGGCGTGGAAGAAACGTCAGGCTTGATTGAGATAGATACGACTCCAGAATCCTTGCCTGGGAATGCAGCCGAGGCCTGGGGATTTGCCATGGACTGGCAGGAACCGTCCGTGAGGCCAGAGCCTGCTGTAGTAGATGCTGAAACATTGGCTTACGAACCAGAGCCACCGCCAGTGATGGAAGATGAAACGGATGATGACGAGCACGGTCTGTCCATTCCCAACCCCGCTGCCGCGCTGCCCCTGAGTCGAATCCGTGACAAACTGCGTGCGATTCGCCAGCGTGCGACCGACGCGGGCATCCTCACCCGCATGAGCGAGAGTGTGGCAGTGGAGCCACCTGCCAAGGAAAGAATCTCAGTGTTTGCTCCTCTTCATGATGGAAGTGGCGCCCCCGAGGAGGCCGAATTCTGCAATGAAGAAGACACAGATGATGCTGTGCCAGAATTCACGGCCGTTTCTCCTCAGACAGCCGCTTTTAAAATTCCGCAAGGCTCGCGTGAAGTGCGACTGGCTGCATTTGCCGGCTGGGCGCGGCAGGTTCTGCATGATGGGGGCGGACAGCTTCTTGTGATGAGTGATGACGGTGAAGTCCTGTGGGGTGGGGAGGCGAAAGCCGGGCTGGTGCTTTCCACCATGATGGCATGCGGAGCGGCGATCCGTGCGAGCGCGATGTCCGCCTGTGAAACGCCTCCTGTGATTCACCAGCCGCTGGCATCTGGGAAAGTGCTCACTGTGATCCCGTGTGAAACGTCCGCCGGGATTGTGCATGCCGCAGTGGCTGCTCCTGCTGGGCTGAGTCATGAACAGGCACACCTCCTGCGCGGAGCCTTGCGTGATGTGATGAACTGAGAGGAGCCGCCCTTAAAGGGCGATTGGCTACTTCTTAAACAGAACCAGTTCGTTGATGCCCCAGTAGCTGCTTGCTGTGCCCAGCTGAGTGATGCGAACAAAACGCGCTTTCTGCGGTGTCTTGAAAACGATCTCGGTCACAACACTCCCATCTCCCTGGGCATCTGTGGGATTCCACTGCGTGCCGTTGGACGACACTTCGATTTTATACTTGCGCGGGTAGTCCTGATAGCTGGCCTGGCTGTCGAGGGCCAAGCCGGCAATGTTTTCCTCGGTTGGGAGTTCAACGGTGAACCACTCGCCGCCCTTCATGGGAACTCCCGTGGCCCAACGAGACCCTGTATTGTTGTCCACAGCCTTTGCGCAGTCTTCTTTTTTGAGGCTGGCGTTTAGCTTCCAGGCACTGCGCGGCTCGATCCAGGCAAGCTTCGTTCTCAGCCGGGTGTTGAGAGGCGCAGGGGCTGCGGGCTGGAAGTACCAATCACGCACCCGGCCATCGATGAGCTGGGTCTGGTCAGGCTTCAAGATGATGGAGTAAACGAATAATTCCGCCAGATAGCCGCTGAATTGATCCTGTGGGCTGACGCTTCCACCACTGCTGTCCTGGCCACGGCCGATCAGCAGCCAGTTGAGGGGCTTGGAAGGAGCGGTGGACTTGCCGCCGGAAGAGGTGAAGGCCTTGCCATCGGCATCGCGTGCACGGAGTTCCACGAGGCCCGTGCTGGCGTTCCAGCTCACAAAGGCGAGGCAGGCCAGCGTGCCGTTCACATCCTTCGAGGTCAGCGTAGGGCTGCCGCCTGCATTTTTAACTTCTACCACGAGATTCTTCTTCTCGTCCACCAGCAAAGACACCGTGGTGCCGTCGTCATTGCCGAGGGTGAAAACACGCGTGGGGAGCTTGGTCGCATCGGCCTGAAACGCGATGACGACGGTGAGGCCTTTATCGTTGGGGACTCCAACATCCTTGCTTCCGAAGGGCATGTTCTGTGTCTCAGAGCCCGTATCATCAAGCTCCAGGATGCAGGGCTTGCCATTGCGGGAATGGAAATCGAGCACGACCCGCCCCGGCTTCGGGGTGCCGCCCTTGGCGGCTTCCGGCCAGTTGACGCGCTTGGGCGCGTAGTCTGGACTCTTCTGATAGCTGCGCAAAATGTTGTCGCCACCCCTCTCAGAAAGGTCATGCCACTCGATGACCGGCTCGTTTGGGTTGGCTTGGGCGGGTTTGCCGTCGGCTCCTTTGCGGTTGGTCAGGTTGGCGGTGTTGCCCACATAGAAGAGTGCGATGCCACGGTCCACAGGCGGAAACGGTCGGTCCTGTGGGAGTTGGTAGCTGACCTTGGGCGGATTGGACGAGATGCCAATGGCTGAGAGCGCCGAATTGCTGGAAGATGAAGCGCCGGGTTTTTTACCGAAGAAAAAGCAGCCGCCGATGCCCAGCACGATGATGCCTCCGCCGATAATGGCGATCTGTTTAATCAGCTTCGCGTTTGTCTGAATGAATGAAGCCGGGGTGGATGAAGAGCGGATCGCCGATGGCGGGCGCTGCATCGCAGTCGTGTGCCCGGTGCCGGGCCTGCGTGGCGCTGGGGCCAGGGGCGTCGTGAGTGCGGCGACCTCGACAACAGGCTGCGCCTCGGGAATGACTTCCACGGCCACAGGCTCAGCATAGACGGGCTGCGCTTCGGGGGGAGGATAATAACCCGTCAGCGGCACCGTGCCTGTTCCCGGAGGCATGCCCGGTGGCATATAAACGGGCGGCGGTGCGTACATGCCCATCCAAGGGCCGTAGGGCACCATGGTGGGCATTTTTTCCCAAGCACGGAATTCTTCGATGGCCTGCTGCGCGTTGGCCGGGCGGTCATCAGGCTTTTGGGCCATGAGGCGCGCGCACCAAGCTCCCAGCCACTGCGGTACATGCGGAGCGATTTCATGCAGCGGCACCAGCACATGGTCGATGTGCTTGTCGATGACCTCGGCCATCGAAGCTCCATCGAACGCCTTTCTGCCGGAGAGAGCTTCATAGAAAACACAGCCCAGTGAATAGAGATCGGTGCGCTCATCCACGGGTTCACGTGTGAGCTGCTCGGGAGCCATGTAGTAAATGGATCCCATCACCGTGCCTTCCTGGTCTTCCGTCTGCTTGCGGGCGCGCAGCCCTGCACGTGCGAGACCGAAGTCGATGATCTTCGCCTGCATACGGCCACCGGGAAGACGCTCCACCTTGATGTTCTCCGGTTTGATGTCCCGATGCAGGATGTGGTGCTGATGCGCCGCGAGCAGTCCTTCAAGCGTCTGCGAGGCCAGTTCTTTAAAATCATCGTAGGGCAGCGGGCCACGGGCGACGACATCTGCGAGGTCTTCACCCTGCAGCAGTTCCATCACGATGAACAATCCTTCGTCATCGCTAGCCACATCGAAGATGGTCACGATGTTCGGATTGCGCAGGGAGGCGAGTGCATCGGCCTCACGTCGCAGCTCGGAAGCGACGCCTTTGTCGACGTCGGCTTCGTTGGCGGTCAGCAGTCGTTTGACGGCGACCCAGCGCTTCAACTGGCTGTCATAAGCGCGGAAGACGGCTCCAACGCCGCCCATGCCGAGCTTTTCATATATTTTATATCGTTCCGCCATCCGATGTTTAAGCGCTTGAAAATAAGAGGAACAGAAGCAAAGCCCATGAGCCTCCCCTTTGGCAAGCGGGATATTCCACGAAAATGCTTATGAGCAGAAACTGCTCCGCCTTTGACAAAATGATGGTGTCGCGACACACTGACCTCCCCCGTCTGCTCTGGCGGGATCGAACCAAACCCGCTCAGCATCTTGAAAAACGTTCTTTTTGTCTGCACTGGCAACACCTGCCGCAGCCCGATGGCGGAAGCGCTTTTCCGTGATCTGGTCAGGGAACGCACTGACTATCAGGTCTCCAGCGCAGGTGTGGCTGCGGCACCCGGCATGCCTGCCAGCAAACACACGGCGGCTCTGCTGAAGGAACGCGGTCTCGATCTGGCCAGTTTTCAGAGCCGCATGCTTGATCAGAAGACCTTGGAGCAGGCCACGCACGTATTTGCCATGTCCTCGCATCACATGGCGGCCATCGTGGATGAGTTTCCCGCGCAGGCCGACAAAGTTTATCTTGTCTCTGAATTTGCCGCCGAAGACGCTCTGCGCGGCAGGGACGTTTCCGACCCCTTTGGACAGGGGCGTTCAGCGTATGAAGAGACGCTGCGCAGCCTGGAAAAAATACTGCCCAGCCTGATTGCTTACATCGACCAGACCTGGAAGCAAAATGATGGATGACAGCAGCCATCGCCCACCCATCTTCGACCCTCACCCCAACGCGAAAAAAAATGACCAGCAATCCCAACGGCAGCCCTCCCCATAAACTCGCCATCGCCGCCGACCATGGCGGAGTGGAATTGAAAAATGCCGTCGTCGCACACCTGCAATCCGCCGGCTATGGCGTGGAGGATCTGGGAGTGAATTCACACGATTCCGTCGATTATCCTGATTACGCCGAAGTGGTCGCTGACAAGGTGTTGTCTGGCGAGGCTGACGCGGGCATTTTGGTGTGCACCACGGGCATCGGCATGTGCATCGCTGCAAACCGTCATGTGGGCATTCAGGCCTCGCTGGTCAGCGATGTTCAGACCGCCGCCATCACGCGCGAGCACAACAACTCCAACGTGCTGTGCCTTTCCGGTAAAAACACCCCTCCAGCCACCGCGAACGAGATCGTGGATGCATGGCTGAAAACACCCTTTGCTGGTGGCCGTCATGGCCGCCGGGTGGACAAGATGAACGCACAGCCGCACCCGCTCGATATTTTGGAAGCGAATGATCCCGCCGTTGCCGACATCATTCGTGGCGAGCAGCACCGTCAGCAGGATCACATCGAGCTCATCGCGAGTGAAAACTTCACCAGCAAGTCGGTCATGGCCGCTCAGGGCAGCTGCCTCACGAACAAGTATGCCGAAGGCTATCCCGGCAAGCGCTGGTACGGCGGTTGCGAGGAAGTCGACAAGGTCGAGCAGCTTGCCATCGATCGCGCGTGCGAGCTGTTTGGCGCCAAATTCGCCAATGTGCAGCCGCACTCCGGTTCGCAGGCCAATGCAGCGGTCTATTTCAGCGTCCTTCAGCCTGGCGACAAGGTGTTGGGTATGAACCTTGCCCACGGTGGTCACCTCACTCACGGTAATCCGGCCAACTTCTCGGGCCGCTTCTACAATTTCTGTCAGTACGGAGTGAACCAGGAAAACGAACTCATCGACTACGACGAGCTCGCCGAAGTTGCCCTGCGGGAGCAGCCCAAAATGATCACCGCCGGTGCCAGTGCTTACCCGCGCATCATTGACTTCAAAAAGATGAGCGAGATCGCCAAGAGCGTGGGCGCTTATCTGTTCGTGGACATGGCCCACATCGCCGGTCTCGTGGCCGGTGGCGCCCATCCCTCCCCGATGGAGTATGCAGATTTCGTCACCACCACCACGCACAAGAGCCTCCGTGGCCCGCGCGGCGGCATGATCCTCACCAATCGTGAGGACCTCTTCAAAAAGATCCAGAGTCAGGTCTTCCCCGGTGTCCAGGGCGGTCCCCTCATGCACGTCATCGCCGCCAAGGCCGTCTGCTTTGGCGAATGCCTCAAACCCGGCTTTAAAGACTACTCTGCGCAGGTTGTTAAAAACGCCCAAGCCCTCGCTGCCGCCCTCACCGCGCTCGGTTACCGCATCGTCAGCGGTGGCACGGACAACCACCTCATGCTCGTCGATCTCCGCCCGAAAGGCCTTAATGGCAAGGTCGCCAGCGAGACACTCGACAAGGCTGCGATCACCGTGAACAAAAACGGCATTCCTTTCGACACCGAGAAGATCACCCTCGGAGGCGGTATCCGTGTCGGCACTCCTGCCGTCACCACGCGCGGCATGAAGGAAGCTGAGATGAAACAGATCGCCGCTTGGATCGACCGTGCGCTCACGAATCGTGACGACGAAGCCGCTCTGGCTCAAATCCGCAAGGAAGTCAGCGAGACGAACCAGCGCTTCCCGCTGCCTTGAGCTGTGGATGAGTGAGTTATTTGGGAGGGAGCGCCTGGCAACGGGCGCTCCTTTTTTATTCGCCGGTGGTCGACAGTGCGCCGAATAAGGCTCAGCAGGCCGTCTTAGCCCTTTTTGACTGAAGGCTTCCAGTCACCTTCTTTTGGCTCACGAACGTCGAGGGATGCGATACCCGGACGGGTGAACTCGATACGGCGCTGTTTGTAGAGCGAGCCGAGTGCCTGCTTGAAGGCTTTTTTGCTGGCTTCGAAGTGGCTGCGAATAGCCTCGGGATGGCTGTCGTCGTCAAAGTCCAGCTTGCCGCCGTTGTTCTTGAGTGCTTCGAGAATGCGGTCCGTCAGTGATGCAACGCGCTGATAGCCTGAGGCATCGAGGCTGAGATCCATCTTGCCGCTGGGATGCACCGCGCTGACGAAGCCGTTGATTCGTTGTCCGACCTGCAGTGGTGCGCCGATATTGGTGTGATACAGCAGTCCGACATGTGTTCCCGCCACAATGGCATTGTAGCCCAGCGGCGTGCGGGCGGTGATGAGCAAAGGCACAGGCTGCGCCGGCTTGAACGGCGGGCGCTCGCGGCTCAGGTGCCGGTTCAGGCGTGTGGTGGCGATGATGCGGTCCGTTTTCTCATCCAGCATGATGTAGGCCACGACCTTGTCTCCCACGTAAACCTGATCCGCCTGTTCACGAAAGGGCAGCAGCAGATCTTTGAGAAGGCCCCAGTTCAAAAAGGCGCCGATGTTGCGGTTCACGCTCACCACTTCCAGCGTGGCAAATTCGCCCACCATGGCAAAAGGCACCTCCGTGGTGGCCACGAGGCGGTCCTCGGAATCACGGTAAATGAAAACGTCCAGGGCATCGCCAAGGCTGGTGCCCTTGGGGATGTAACGGTTCGGCAGCAAAATCTCACCGTGATCACCCCCGTCCAGATAAATGCCGTGCGGCGTACTGTGGAGGACGATGAGGGAGTTGCGTTTGCCGATTTGAGCCATGCAGCGCAGACTAGACGCGCCTGCGGATCAATCCAGCGCCTACTTCACCTTCAGCACGACCAGTTTCTCCGCATCCCGGGCGTAAAGCTGGCCATTTGAGAAGGCATCATGGCTGCGATGTCCCGCACGGGTGATCTGGCTGCGTTGCAGGAGATTGAATTTCTTCGGATCGGCGGTGAAGATCCACAGTTCGCCAGCTTCACTGTGCAGGAGGATTTTGTCTCCCACCAGAATCAGGGTGCCGCCCTGAAGGCGATCCGGAGCTTCCCAGGCGATCTTGCCATCGGCCACGGAGATGCAGCGCAGAGTCATGCCGCTCTCTTGTCGGCCATGCAGGCCATAGACGTACCCGGCGTGGTAAACTGGCGTGGTGTAGTGGCAGTCCAGGGTGTCGGCTTTTTTCCACACATTGGTCAGTTTGCGGTCAGCCTTGTTCCACTGCCACAGGCCAGCACCCACGTCATACGCGGCGGTGAAAAGCAGCCTGCCATCCCCGCAGGGCACAGGAGAAGCCGCATTGACTGAGGCATCGATCTGGGCGCGGAAGTAGTCATCTGCCAGCACCTTGCCATCGCTGATTTGCGTGAGAAGGACACCGCGTCGGGTGAAAAAGGCGCTTACGCCCTGATCTCCGGGGATCAGCAGGGGGGAGGAATAACTCGCTTCATCTTCCGTGGCCTGCCAGGCGAGTTTTCCCGTGGCAAGATCCAGCGCGATGATGCCCGCCCCGCCCTTTGCGTTCTTGCCACCCACATTGAGCAGCACTTTGCCATCCGTGACGAGAGGTGAGCAGGCGCGGCCAAAGTACCCCTGGGGTGATTCAAGCTCCGCGACGGTGTCATAACTCCAGATCAGCTCGCCTGTCTTGAAATCGAGCGCCTGGACCATGCCTTCGGGGCCATGGGTGATGACTTTGCCTGCAGCGATGCACGGCACGGCGCGGGGGCCGTTGTCGAAGCCAAAGCTGTCGCGGTAGGCAGTAGGGCAGGCGTGTTTCCAGAGGGATTTGCCATCCGCAGCCGCCAGCGCCTCGGTGATGATCTCGCCGCCTTGGCGGTGCGTCATGATCACGCAGTTGTCACAAACCACGGCTCCGGCATGACCGCTGCCCAGCATGCGCTTCCAGACAATCTCGGGTTCAGTGCTGCCAACGATCGCGGTTTCGTCAGTGGCGGTGCAGTTGCGCTGCGGGCCGAGAAACTGCGGCCAGTCGCCTGCCTGGAGGCTGGTGAATGCGCAGAGGAAAAGAAAGGTCGGGCGCATGAACATGGGGAGGGTGATTAGCTGACAAGGGAGAGATTGGGATCCACATCCGCCTCCAAAGGAGAAGTGTGGCCGATGCTGAAACGTTGCGCAGCGGCGAATGCAATCATGCCCGCATTGTCGGTGCAAAGATCCGGCCTTGCGAGCAGCAGTTGCAGGCCTGCTTTGGCGCAACGTGCGGTGAGCGCCGCGCGCAGGCCGCGGTTGCAGCTGACCCCGCCGCTCACGGTGACGAGAGTCTCCCCGCATTGCTTGGCCGCGAGCACCAGTTTTTCGACCAGCACCTCGATGATCGCCGCCTGCACACTGGCGCTGAGGTCGGCCAGCACCTGTTCGCTCTTCAGGTCGACTCGTGGCAGTTCATACAGCACGGCGGTCTTCAAGCCGCTGAAACTGAACTCCAGGCTGCGGCCATCCAGGAAGCTCCGTGGAAAGGCGAAGGCGGTTGGATCGCCACGTGTGGCCAGCTTGTCGATTTCCGGCCCGCCGGGGTAGGGAAGGCCGATCATCTTCGCCACCTTGTCAAAGGCCTCGCCTGCGGCGTCGTCACGCGTGCGACCCAGCAGTTCATAGCTGCCCACGCCGCGCATCCGAACCAGCATTGTGTGTCCGCCGCTGACGATGAGCGCCACACAGGGGCGCACCGGGCCGTTGCCATTCATAAAGGGGGAGAGCAGGTGGCCCTCCATGTGATTCACGGCCAGGAAAGGCTTGTTTTCAGAGATGGCCAGCGCCTTGGCCATGGACGTTCCAATGAGCAGCGAACTCACCAATCCCGGACCGCTGGTGGCTGCAAAAGCTGACATGTCACCGAGCGTTTTTCCGGCGTCAGCCAGGACCTGCTGAACCAGCGGCCGCACGTGGAGGATGTGATTGCGTGAGGCCACCTCCGGCACGACTCCGCCATACTGGCGGTGAATTTCAATCTGTGAGGCGATCCTGCCGGCAATCAGCTCGCCGTCCAGGGTACAGATGGCCGCAGCAGTCTCATCGCAGGAGGATTCAAGGGCGAGCAGGCAGTCTGGCATGGCAGTCCATCAATGAAGTATAAACAGGTCTCCGGCATCTGGAATTCGGCACTGGAAGAGTAAAAAAGAAGCCGCCGTCCCCCGGTTGGGTGGGGAACGGCGGCGCAATGTGACAGTTGCCTGTCAGATTAGAGCTTGTGACCGTCTTTGCAGTCGGCCTTCGCTTTGGCGTCGCACTTCGCACATGCCGTCTTAGCTGGAACAGGATGCATGAAGCATCACGGACGCAGCGACAGAACAGTGGCAAGACGGATCATTAAATGATCACACGTAAGTTTCACAACCAGCCGCACCAGGCGGCCGACTGCTTACTTGCCGCTGTGCATTGGTGGCGGCGGAGGAGGAGGAGCAGGCTGCTGGCAAGCGGAGAGGACGGCGGAAGCCGCGATAAGGGTAAGGATAGCGATTTTCATGTGTGTGGGTGTTAACCTGTTTGTCAAGCTTCCCATCCACCAGACTCCTGGCAGCGGGATTTTTCGAGATTAACGACAACTTCCGTTTTTGCAAACAGCCAAATGCATTCTCTGCGAAAACGCGCAAGGGAGGCATAGGAAAGGGGATACTTGGGACTATCATAATGTTAGGCTGTGTTTTGATGAGAATCACCCATAGGGCCCGTTCTCTCCCAAGCCGTAGGCCATGCCCAAGACTTCACCGTCATCTTCCGAGAAAAAGATGCGCAGAGGTCTGCAGCAAACCTCACAGTCATAGTCCACATCGCATGGCACCTCGTTATAGGATGGGGTAGAAACCTCAAATTCCTGAAAACAGCTCGGGCAGGTGACTGGGGTGGTATGCATCAATGATATTTGAACGCATCATCCTCGTCCGGTGTATGCAGTTTCTTGTGGGTTAGAGCGGGGGGAATGGGCGTGTCGCAAAGGGGGTATGTGCCTATCTCAAGCCCGCCAAGAACGCCATGAGGTCTGCGGCTTCCTGCTCAGTCATGCTTTGCAGCAGCCCTTCGGGCATCAGGGACACCGGCTGCGGCTGCTGACTTTTGATTTGGTCACGTTGGATCGTTTGCGGCTGTCCGGTGGGGAGCTTGAGAGTGATCGTCCTTTCATCGGAATGGGTGACGAAACCACTTTGCACGCTGCCATCCTTCAATGTGACGAGCCAGGTCTCGTAACCCTTGGCGATGTTTTTTGAGGGCTTATGCAGACTTTCGAGGATTTGTTCACGCGTCAGTCGCGCCCCCGCTTTGCTCAGATCCGGGCCGAAATCGCGGCCGATGCCGTTGACGATGTGGCAGGCCAGGCAGGTGGCCAGCTTGCCGCTCATGCTGACGAGTCCACCGCCGCGCTTCGCATCGCCGTTTTTGGAGAGGAGCTTCTTGGTGTCAAAGTTCACGCCGAGCGTCTTCACCCGCTGCTCGGGCGGTAGGAAGCGCTCGAACAAGGCGGTGATGTTCGGATCGCCGCTGGCCATGGCAGCTTTGATGGCGGCTTCACGAGCTTGAGGGGGCAGCACATCGTTGTTGATCGCCATCATCAAATGAGACGGAGTCGGGAACCAGCGCATGGGATCCGCACCTCCGACTTGTTTGTCTGCCTCAAGCAGAGCAACAGCGCCTTCAAAGTTCAAGCGGCTCTTGCGGTCATACTCAACGGTGTAGCTCAGCTCAGGCGTATTTTGGGTGGGGAGATCACTGATCCAGTCCCACAGCAGTCGAACACCTGCCGGATCAGGATCACGCGCGCCAATCATCGGCATGTGGCCGCTTCCAGTGCTGGCCATACGATGAAACAGAATGCTTCGTTGCGGGGCCAAGGGATGGACGACGGCAGGGTCCTTAATGCCCAGATCACCTCGTGTGGGCTTTTCATAGATCATCATCGTTTCAGCCGTGGGCAGATCGAAGTTCACCATCAACGGCACGCTGCCGCCGCCGTGGCGGCGATGGCAATGGGCGCAGTTTGCATGCAGCCAGGAGCGGGCGCGGGTTTCGAGAGTTGCTGTTTTATCCCCACTGGAAACGAGATGCGTGGGCAACCGTTCAAGGAATGGGCCATTGAACAAAGCTGATGCTTCGGCTGTTTTTTTGCCGCCAATGCTGACAAGCTGATCTGGCTGAAATCCAAGAGCGAAACCGCTCCAGTTGTTGTGGCAGCGGGCGCATTCGGCGCGGCCATGAATGCGCCAGGGCTGCTTTTGCACAGTGAAATCGGCACCATCGGCCTCGACAAGCTCAGCATCCGTGCCTTGGACATTCCAGCGGTAGGAATAGCCGTTCCAGGTCTCACTGTCGAAATGGAGCACCTGGGTTTCGATGCGCTGCTGGGTGGCGGGCCAGGTGATGGTGCGGGCGAGCACGGACTCGGCGGGCCACTCCACTTTGAAATTCGGCTTGGCGGGATTGCCGCTGCGAGTTGTCGTGATGCTTTTGCCTTCGGGCAGAGCTACAAAGCGGGTGGCAGTGGCACCGTCTTGCCACATCGGTTCGGCAATCTCAAAGGTCAGCACGCCTGCGGCGGGTGTTTGCGCAGCGGTGTCCTTGAACAAGCCCGTGTCACTGAGCTTGCGTGGAAACTGGCTCGGTTTGCCGACGGCAGGATTCGGCGTCAGGCGGTAGATTCGTGTGCTGTTTTCCCAGTTCATCCAGTACACCTCACCATCCTCGCTTTGGCCAAAGGTCACGATCTTGTGCGGGGTGTCGGCGATTTCCTCACGGCGTGTGACTTGTTTGCCATCATGCCATAGCGCCCAGATCTTGCCGGTTTCATAGTCGCCGTAAATGTAGGCATCACGCAGTTCCGGAAACCGGGTGCCGTGATAGACATAGCCGCCGGTGATGCTCGCGGCCTCGGTGTGCGGGTGCGCGGCCACGGGCGGGATGATGGGCTCGGGTCGCTGGGTTTCGGGCTTGATCGGCTGGCTTGCTTCATACGCACTCCAGCCATGATTGCCGCCGCGCTGCACCAGATGAATCATTTCCCACAGCTCCCAGCCGACATCGCCGCACCATAGGCGGCCTTGGGCATCAAAGCTGATCTTCCAGGGATTGCGAAAGCCGAAGGCCCAGATTTCCGGCATGGCTTTGGGTGTTTTTAAGAAGGGATTGTCGGCTGGAATGGCGTAGGCCTTGCCATTTTCCTGATGATCCACGTCGATGCGCAGGATGGAGGACAGCAGATCGCTGATGTCCTGCCCGGTGTTCAGAGGGTCAGGCGGGGAGGGGACTTCAGCGTCGCCGGTGGAGATGTAGAGCATGCCGTCTGGGCCGAACTGCAGCGAGGCTCCGTTGTGACCGCCGCTGCGCCAGGTGAGCAGCACGGTTTCCGATTTGGGATCGAGCACCGGCGGCTCCTGCTGCGTGAGTTTGAAGCGCGAGAGCTTCGTGCCATCAGCTACTTTGTCGCCATAGGCATAGCAGAGGAAGACATAGCCGTTCTCCTTCCACTGTGGATGAAACGCGATGCCATAGGCGTATTGCAGCGTCGGATGCTCCGGCTTGAGATCGATGAGCAGGTCTTTGGCGCTGGCGTCCGGTGCATCCTTAAAGCTCCAGATTTTGCCGCCCTTTTCGACGGTGACAAAGCGCTGCGCACCGGGTACGGCGATCATCTCCAAGGCATCCTGAAGCTGGATGGAGGCAAAAGTCTGCTCAGCGATGAAGGGTTTTGGTGCTTCAGGTGAACCATGGACGTGTGATGTGGTCCATTGCGCATGAATCACGGCGGTGAAGGCGAGGCAGAGGAAAAACACACGGTGCATCTCTGCATCATGGAATGAAGAGGGGGCATTCGCCAAGCATGAAATGAGCGTGCTCTGCCGGGGTCGGCACTTGCGGCTTGTGCTGGCACGCATGTCTTTGGTAGTCTCGCTGCATGCATTCCCCGCTGTGTTTCCTGCTGTTTTTGCTCATCTCCGTTCATCTGAACGCCGCTGACACTTCGGCAGGACCTGTGGACTTGGGAGCCCCCTCTTCGCTCCGCACCGGCACACTGCTGCGGGAAAAGCGCGAAGTGCGCGTGCAGGAAGGCAAAGGACGCATGCAGAAGTCCAGTTCCGCCAATGATTTCTCCTGCCGCTTCGTTCAGCGGGTCAACCTCGTCCGGCGTCTGCTGGGAACTGACGCCGAGGAGGTGCAGGTGCGCGAGATGGTCTGCGAACTGGTCAATTACAACGGCCCCGCCCCGCAGCCTGCCGAACAGGCCGGGCCCTTGGTGGGCAAAACCCTCCGTCTTCGCAAATCAGCAGATGGAAAATGGAAATGCGCCCTGGTCGGAGGGAAGCCCACGGCCGAGCAGCAGAAGTTCCTCAATGATCTGGCATTCACCAGACTTTTGTTGGAAATCCCGGAGGCGTGCCTTCTCAATCAGACGCGCAAAGCCGGCGAGACGTGGAAAGTCAGCATCAATGAATCCAGTGGCAAGGATTACGGCGCGGTGGTCGCCAAAGACATCGAATGCACACTGGCCGCCTTGGAGGAGCGCCCCGACGGGAAGCAGGCCACCGTGCACATCGTGGGCAGTTTCACCATGGAGCGGCCCATGAATTACCTCAGCCGCATGGAGGTCGCTTTCGACATCACCCTCGTCCGCCGCCTCTCCGACATGCTGGATGTGAGCAACAAAATATCCGGCAGCCTCAAGAATATCGCCCAAGTCAACGACGCAGAAGGCAAGCCGGCGCAGCTCACCCTTGAGCTCCCCTACACCCTCGTCCGCACCCAGGCGGTCGAGCGCAAATAGCCGCCCCTCGCAAAAAATCGTCATTCACATTCGACTTTCACGAATCTTTCTCCTTCTTCCCCGCCTCAACTCAACCACACACCTGACATGCCACGCCCAGTCACTCTCTTCACCGGCCAGTGGGCCGATCTTTCCTGCGATACCATGATCCAGAAGGCCAAGGCTTTCGGTTATGACGGTGTCGAACTCGCCTGCTGGGGCGACCACTTCGAAGTGGACAAGGCCGATCAGGCCTACTGCGATGCCAAGCGCGCCAAACTGAAGGCCGCAGGTATGCAATGCCACGCCATCTCCACCCACCTCGTCGGTCAGGCCGTGTGCGACAACATCGACCCCCGCCACGCCCAGATTCTTCCCGGCCATATTTATGGCGACGGCAATCCTGAAGGCGTCCGCCAGCGCGCTGCTGAAGAGCTCATCAAGACCGCACACGCTGCCAAGCGTTTTGGCGTCAGCGTCGTCAACGGCTTCACCGGCAGCAGCATCTGGCACCTTGTTTACTCTTTCCCGCCGAATCTCCCCGGCCAGATCGACGCCGGTTACAAGGACTTCGCCAAGCGCTTCACCCCGATCTTCGATGAGTATCAGAAGCTTGGCATCCGCTACGCCCTCGAAGTGCATCCTACCGAAATCGCCTTCGACATCGCCAGCGCCGAGCGCGCGCTGCAGGCCGTCGATTACCACCCCGCCTTCGGCTTCAATTACGACCCCAGCCACTTTGGCTATCAGGGCGTCGATTATGTGAAGTTCCTCTACAAGTTCAGCGACCGCATTTTCCACGTGCACATGAAGGACGTCGCCTGGGGCATTGGTGACGGCACCGCCGGCGTCTTCGGCGGCCACGTCGATTTCCACAAGCCGAGCCGCTACTGGGACTTCAAGTCCGTGGGCCGTGGCAACATCAACTTTGAGCGCATCATCCGCGCCCTCAACGACATCGATTACGGTGGACCGCTGAGCGTCGAGTGGGAAGACGGCGCGATGGACCGCGAGTTCGGCGCCGCCGAATCCGCCGCTTTCGTGAAGAAGATCGACTTCCCGCCTTCGAAGATCATCTTCGACGCGCAGTTCGCTGAGAACAGCAAGTGACCTGATGTCGGGCTTTCTTGGTCCGACGACTGAAGTCATTCCTCAAGATCTACAGGCCGGGAGTAGTTCCCGGCCTGTTTTTTTGTGGCGAGGCGCCATCATACCTGCCGCTACAAGCTGGGTCATGCCCATGCCTATTCATCTGCTTCAGCGGAAAAGTCGGTAACCATCAAATCCAAATGTCGTTAGTAAGCAGTTGAGCTGCTGGCTCAGTCGGGCCGCAGTTGCATGTGAATCCAACCACTCCCATGAAAACAAAACTGATCACTACCGCTATCGCCGTGCTCTTCTCGTCCACAATCCTTGCGGAGGAGTCACCCAAAGTTCCTGGCTCGGCCGAGCCGGATGCGAAAGTCCTCACAAAGCTCACCGAAATTGTCCAAATTCGAGAGCAGCTCGTTGAAATCGAACAGGCTCTTCACCAGTCGGGCCGGGCTTCCGCAGAGAATGGATCGGGGGTGGAATTGGCCGAGGTTGAACTGGCGGAAGCAAAGGTCGATCTCGCTCGTGAAAAGGGGCAGCGGGATGCCCTGATTGCCGCACTTCAGGATCTGGTGGTTGCTAACGAGCGCAGGGTGGAGTGGGCCAAAAGGATGAAAGAACTCGCCCGCGTTTCTGACGTCGAGATCAAGCGGGCACAAGCAGAACTGCTGAAGGCGCAGGTCCGTTTGTTGCGAGCGCAAAAGTGAACCTGGCCCGGGTGTTTCACTCCACTGCTTTCCGCAGTTCCATCACCGTGTTGACAATATTCTCTTCAGTCTTGTCGCTCCACCGTGTGGGATGCGATCCGTAGATCATGGCTCCCCCGCCTTCGTAGCCACCTTCCTGCCAGATACGGAGGCTGGGGATGTAGGCCATGACGTCGTTGGTGTAGCCGCTGACCCAGACGATGGGATCTTTGACGTCCTGTTTGAGGCGGAGTGAGTAATCCACGACGACTTCACCGCCGAGCGTGACCCACGTAAGTTCGTTGCCAATGCGAAGCACCTGTACGGGATAGGGATAGGTCGGGGACAGCGGGCCTTCGTCGGCGATGCGCTGGAGCACGCGGGTGGCATGCGTGACCTGCCATGTGTTCGTGGATTTCTGCTCTTCGAGAAGCTGTTCCTTGGTGGGCAGCTTGTCATAGGCCAGCGGGATCTCACGATACGCGGCGCGGATGGGGCCCTTGAGTCGCTGCATGTGGGTGTCCAGCGCGGCCTGCACGGATGTGGCGAGCGATTTGCCATGCGTTTGCGCGAGTTCCATGGTCTTGCGCGGATAGGGGTTCTGATCGCCGCTGCAACCGTTCGCAAACATCGCCACCGCATCGGGGTGCGCCTTTTCAAGTTCCTGCTGTGCGTAGCCCGCGTAGTCGCCGCTGAATTTTTGATGACCAAGCGTGGTGCAGTGGCAGGAGTAGCCAAAGATGATCGCGATGTCCTTGCCATCAGCACTGCTGGCTTTGAGCACGGGCACCGTTTGATCCACCGGGCCGTTTGGATTCGGGAAATTGTTCCAGCCGCCTTTGCCGTCCGGCGTGCGGCGGTTCATGGAGACTCCACAGCGTGCCGTGCTGTAATCCAGATGCGCCGGAACCGATTTTTGCAGCGCTTCACCGACGAGTTTGACCAAGGTGTTCTCCAATTGTGTCGTGTATTCAGCCGCTTCTTTCTCACGCAGCGCCAGATCATCCGCGCCATGAATCTTGCTCGTGCGCAGTTCCGGCCCGCTGTGCGTGTGAGAGGCGTTGATGGCGAGGTTTGCCGGTTCGATGCCGTGTTCTTTTTTCACCCGCTCTGCCACAGCGAGGCGCAGATTCCTCGGCACGCCGATCAAATCCATTGTGATCAGCGCAAACCGTCCACCTGTCTGATCTGTGAGCACGAATGCTTTCGCGAACAAATCCAGCTCCACACCTTCAGAAGGTTTGGTGCGCGCTGCATAACCCGCCATCCACATCGGTTTATCCGGAGTGATCTTGGCTGATGCCGCACCTGCTTTCCATGCAGGCTGTTCTGTCACAGGAGCGGCGGCGATGGAGAAAACACAGAGAAGCAGGGGCAGCCAGAGTTTCATACTCACTACCAAAGCCGCCAGGCTGACAATTCTTTATCGCTGCGCGCAAATACCCTGTTTCCCGCGAATGCCGGATGCGCCCAGGTTTTGCCGATGATCTGCCAGCGGGCCAGTTCCTCGCGCTTGTCGGGCTTAAGTGTGACATAGATGAGTTCACCGTTGGCATTGAGCAAGGCGGCGAGGTTGGTCGATTCCTGCATCCACACGAGGCTCATCTGCGGATTGCTCTCCTTCGGTGTGAGCGAGTTGTCATCGCTCCAGAGAATTTTGCCGGTCTTGAGCTCGAAGGCCTGAAGGCCGCGAGTCTTGTCGAGCATGTAAACGACGCCGTCTTTATACAATGGAGCCGACATGAGGCCGCAGATCTCGGTTTGATTTTCCCACAGCAGCTCGGGAGTCTTTTCGAGTTGAAGTGCCTTCGCGCCATGCCAGTAGTCCGAGACGAGAAGAATGCCATCACGATAAAGCGGTTGCGCGATGCTGACGCCATACGTGATCTTGTATGGAAAAAGCCAGTTCACCCGACCGCTGTCTGGATCAAGGCTCTGCACATGCTCCGGTCCCCACGCGATGAGCTGACGTGTGCCCGCATGCGAGATGATCTCCGGTGTGCAATAACCCGCTGGATCTGGGCCGCCCCGCCAGACTTCGTTGCCGGATGTTTTGTCCAAGGCAATGACCGAGCCAGCCTTCGCTCCGACATGCAGCAGTACTCGATCCCCATCGATCACGGGCGATGCAGCAAAACCCCACTTCGGAATCTCCGCCCCGAAGGTTTTGACCATGTCCACCTGCCACATCACCTGGCCCTTCACAGCATCAAGACACAATGCCACGCCCGTCGCACCCAAGGCGTAGGCCTTGCCATCAGTAATATTAACCGATGAACGCGGCCCGGTGCCATATTCCATGCTGCCGTAGCTGATCTCCCAAGTGTGCTGCCAAACATCTCTGCCACTCTCGGCGTCGAAACACAGAATGCGTTCGATCTCTTTGGGGGTCTTGATCCGGTCCATCACATACACCCGTCCGTTGCTTGCGGTGACGCCGCCGAACCCGGCGCTGATCTCTTTTTTCCAAAGTCTCTCGGGCTCTTTCCTGGCAAAGTCCGCCGGGATGTCCTTCGGATTCCACCCTCCATCCGCATTCGCTCCACGCCAGCGCGGCCAGTCCTCAGCGGCAGTTGCAAGTTGTGAAAGCAGAAAAGCCACAAAAAATTTCTTCATGCAGCTTCAATACGAAGCCGTGTTGGAAATTTCGCAACACGATGTCAAGCCATGGCTCCGACAAAAGTTTTTCACATGTGATCTTGAATGGTTGCTGCCCGTGATCGTCTCGCTAACTCCACTGATCCCAACCGGATTTTTATCCTTCACTTTTCCCTTTCCAACCATGTCTGCTGCTAACGAACTCAACATCAATGTCACCCACGTCGAACGTGTCGCCAAGGAGCTGGGCCTGCGGGCCATCCAGGTCGGCGCGACGGCCAAACTCTTTGCCGATGGCGCCACCGTGCCCTTCATCGCCCGTTACCGAAAGGAGGCCACCGGGTCTCTGGATGAAGTGCAGATCCAGAACATCCAGGAGCGCATGACTCAGCTCGTGGCGCTGGACGACCGCCGCACCGCGATTGTGAAATCGCTCGAAGAGCGCAAGCTGATGACCGACGTGCTGCGCGCGAAGATCGAGAAGGCAGAAACGATGAATGCACTGGAGGACATCTTTGCGCCGTTCCGTCCGAAGCGCCGCACACGCGCCACGATCGCCAAAGAAAAAGGTCTGGAGCCGCTGGCGGACTTTATTGAGGCCAATCTCATGACCCATGGCGTGGATCTGAATGGCGAGGTGGTGAAGTATGTGAACCCGGACCACGAAAACGAAGAGCTGCGCGTCAAGGATGCCAACGACGCTCTGAGTGGTGCACGCGACATCATCGCGGAGCGCATCAGCGATCATGCGGACGCACGTGCCACCTTGCGTAAATTTTTCGCGGAGCAGTCCACGGTCGTTTCCAAGGTCATGTTCGGAAAAGAAAAGGACGAAGAGGCGCAGAAGTTCCGCGACTACTTCGACTGGAGTGAGCCGCTGAAAGCCATCCCGTCTCACCGCATGCTCGCCATTCGTCGTGGGGAAAAAGAAGGCTACCTGCTCATGCGCATTCAGCCTGCAGAAGACACCGCGATCAAGATGATCGAAAACCTGTTCGTCAAAGGCGGCAATGCCTGCTCTGACCAGATGAAGCTGGCATGCGCCGACAGCTACAAGCGCCTGCTGAGCTCCAGCATGGAGACCGAAGCTCGTCTCGAATCAAAGAAGAAAGCAGATACAGAGGCCGTGCGCGTGTTTGCAGACAATCTGCGCGAACTGCTGCTGGCGGCGCCGCTGGGACAGAAGCGTGTTCTCGGCATCGACCCAGGCTTCCGCACGGGCTGCAAAGTCGTCGTGCTCGATGCTCAGGGCCAGCTTCTCTACAACGATGTGATCTACCTGCTCGGCGAGGGCAGCGGATTGCTGCATGCGAAGAACCTGGTGCTCAATCTGGTGGATCGTTACAAGATCCAGGCCATTGCCATCGGCAATGGCACCGCCAGCCGTGAGACGGAAATGTTCGTGAAGAAGATCGGCGTGCCGGCATCAATCCCGGTGATCATGGTGAACGAGAGCGGCGCCTCCATCTACAGCGCCAGCGAAGTCGCGCGTGAGGAGTTCCCCAATCATGACGTCACGGTGCGTGGTTCCGTTTCCATCGCCCGCCGTCTCATGGACCCGCTGGCGGAACTGGTGAAGCTGGATCCAAAATCCATCGGCGTGGGCCAGTATCAGCACGATGTGGATCAGAACCAGCTCAAGACCAGCCTCGATCATGTGGTCATCAGCGCGGTGAACGGCGTCGGTGTGGAGCTGAACACTGCCAGCAAGCAACTGCTCAGCTATGTTTCCGGTTTGAACAGCGCGCATGCGGCCAACATCGTGGCCTTCCGCAACGAGAACGGCCCATTCAAGAGCCGCAAAGATCTCATGAAGGTGCCAAGACTGGGCGACAAGGCCTTTGAACAGGCGGCGGGCTTCCTGCGCATCCGCGATGCGGTGCATCCGCTGGATGCCAGCGCGGTGCATCCAGAGCGCTACCCTCTCGTCGAAAAAATGGCGGCTGACATTGGCTGCACGGTGCCGGAACTCATGCAGCGTGCGGACCTGCGCCAGAAGATCGATCTCAAGAAGTATGTGAGCCAGGACGTGGGTCTGCCGACATTGCAGGACATCATGAACGAGCTCGCCAAGCCAGGCCGCGATCCGCGCAAGCAGTTCGAAGTCTTCAGCTTCGCCGACGGCGTGAACGACATGAAGGATCTCACCGTGGGCATGAAGCTGCCGGGCATCGTGACGAACGTGACCGCCTTTGGCGCCTTCGTGGACATTGGCGTGCATCAGGACGGCCTCGTGCATGTGAGCCAGCTCAGTGACAACTTTGTGCGTGATGCAGCGGAAGTCGTGAAGGTCGCGCAGCGCGTGCAGGTGACGGTCACGGAAGTGGACATCCCGCGCAAGCGCATCGCTCTGAGCATGAAATCGAAGCCTGACTTTGAGAAGAAACAAGGCGCGGCAGGGCCACGCCCGGCGGGTGGGCCTGCCGGCGGTCAGCGCAGCTTTTCCAGCGGCGGTGGTGGCCAGCGCAGCTCCGGCGGCGGCATGGGCAATCCCTTTGGCGGCGGTGGTGGTGGCGACTGGTTCACTGCGGCTGCAGCAAAGGGGAAGAAGTAGTTTCGGCCGACTGCATTCTTGCCAGTCCGTGATCTTCCCATACGATTCAGCTTATGAAATCAGCCCATCTCCTCACACTGGCTCTGCCGCTGCTTCTCACGCAATGCGTGGATCCTTATCAAGGTCCGAACGGTGCTGATCCCTATGCGAATCCGTACCGTCAGGACATGCGGGATCAGGGTTCGCAGATGAACAGCATGGCGTTTGAGCGTGGTCAGCAGGACGGGCAGATGGACGCCCAGCAGGGCCAGAGCCAGAACTACCAGCGCTATCCATCACGTTATGACCGCAATACCGAGATGGCTTACCGCGATGCTTACAATCAAAGCTACGGACTGACGATGAACAGCCGCCGAGAAGTCGGGGGCTATCCGAATCAGGGCATGGCCCAGCCACCGGTGCAAAATGTGCCGCAGCAGCAGGCACCGCGTGATCCTACCTACAACCAAGGTTACGACTATGGTCTGCGTGACCGCACCGGTGGGCGGGTGGCCGATCCGTCGGCGCAGGTAGGGCGCTATGATCCGCGCTATCGCTCCAGCTTTGAACGCGGCTATTACGACGGCTACAATTCAAATTCCTCCAACGGCGCAAATTCAGGCGCAGGTGGGAATTTGTGGTTCCGCTAAGCGGGGCCGGAAGCGCATCAGCACAAAAAAACACCGTCACGGCAGGCCATGACGGTGGTCTTGTTTTGAAATGACTGCGCGGCGAACCGGTTATTCCTGGGCAGCAGCTTCAGGAGCAGCGGTCTCAGCAACTTCAACGGCCGGAGCTGCGACTTCAAGGGCTGGAGTGGCTTCGGCGGCGACTTCAGCAGCCTTGGGCTTGGTGGTGGCCTTCTTGACGGCAGCTTTCTTGGCTGGAGCCTTCTTGGCGGTTTTGGCTTCGGATTTAACGGCGCGTGCTTTGCGGGAGACGCCGGCCTTGGCCAGAGCTTTCTTGCGGGCAAGATAGAGCTTACGGCGGCGGCGTTTGATGACTTTGTTCAGTTGTTGACCCATGATGGATGATCGGTTGTCGTTTGCGGTTTTGAGGGCGGCAAGAGTTCCACTGATCAAGATCGAATCAAGATCAAATGCAGTCCGCCCCCGGTTTCCCGGGGTTCGAGCGCGGTGAAACCCTCTTTTGGAGCAGTTTTCAGGGTTTTTTGTCCTCGGCCTTGGGCTCCTCGCTGGCCTTGGGGGCCTCGGGCTTGGATTCCAATCGCGATTCCACGCTGTTTGCAGCCTGCTGGGTTGGCGGTACTTTGAACAATTTGCCAGTGTAGGGGCACTTCACGGTCTGGCCGGCACTCATGCCGGAAACATCCACCAGCTGCGTTTTGCCGGCGAAGGGGCTGTTCACCATGTTGATACGGCCCGGGACTGGGGCGCCGTAGGGCAGGCTTTCAGTGGTGGCTTCGGCACTGTCAGTGATTTTTGGTGCCGGGCTGACGGGAGGCGGATTATTCGCGATGCGCGGAGGAGCCGTGTGGACAGGTTCTTCCACCGGAATTTTCACATCCGGGCTGCGTACCAGCGAGGAACTGCTCGACCGCTTACGAGGCACATATCTGGAACTGCCCAATCCCGTGGAGAGCGTGCTGAAATAGTTGTTGGGCGTGTAACCGGTGCCGTAGCGAGGGCGCTGAGTGTAGGAGGAGTAACGGTGGGCGTACAAAGCACCGGTGCGGAATGGCGGTGACGGTCTCGCAGAGGTCAGGTAGGGAATCAGTCCGTTCGTCTGAATGCTGTGCCAGGCCTCCCTGGGTGGCATGGCGCACTGGACCAGTAGGACGACCGGCGTCAGCATGGCGAACATGCGCGCAACACAGGCGGTGGGGCAACGCGAAGCTTTCATGGATTTTAAGAAGATGAAGGTGATGACGTTGATGCGAAGTGTAACTTCAAACAACGCCTGACCATGCTTGCAGGAGTATGCCCAAAGGGCAAGACAACAGCGTCGTAAAATCCAGTGATTACGATGTAATTCGCTAAATTTCCATACCAGCTAAACTGGATATTTTTTAAGCCGCTTGAGCGATGCCTATCTCCTGATCATTGAGATAGCAGGATGGGTCAGGCGCCCACAGATCGCCGGTCATTTGCAGAGCGCGCACGCGGAAGCCGCCACCGCAGACATCCAGGAAACTGCATTGCGCGCACTTGCCAGTCAGGTGCTGTTTGCGATCCCGCAGGGCATTGAGCGTGGCGTTGTCGCGATTGCTCCAAATGTCGCTGAACTTGCGGTCCTTCACATTGCCCAGCGTGAGCTCATGCCAGAACTGGTCGGGATGCACATTGCCCTGCGTGTCGATGTTGCTGATGCCGGTGCCGCTGCTGTTCGCACCGCCGCCGTTCCAGGTGAGCAGTTCCATCGCACGTGCGGCGCGTTCGGGGTTCTCCCGTTTCAGACGCATGTAGAGGTAGGGGCCGTCCACGGGTTGATCGACGGTCAAAACCTCACGGGGCTTGCCGCTCGCGGCCCACTTGGCGGTGCGGTCGAGGATCTTGTCGATGGCTCCGCGTGTCTCCTCATGCGGCACTTCCATGAGATCTGCCCCACGTCCGCTGTAGACGAGGTGGTAAAAGCAGACGCGCTCGATGTCCTCCTTCTCGATGAAGTCGAGGATGGATTCGATATCGGCGATGTTGTGACGGGAGAGCGTGAGACGCAGGCCCACCTTCTGGCCCACCGCTTTGCAATTTCGAAACGCAGCCACCGCTTTGTCAAAGGCTCCCACCTTGCCGCGGAAGTGGTCGTGCGTGGCACCCATGCCATCGAGCGAGATGCCGACGTAGGAGAAGCCGATGTCCTTGATGCGCTGCGCCCACTCGGGATTGATCAGCGTACCGTTGGTGGAAAGCGTGAGGCGCAGGCCCTTGCCCGTGGCGTATTCAGCCAGTTCAAAAAAGTGCGGGTGGATCGTCGGCTCGCCTCCGGAAAGCAGCAGGGCGGGCACTTTGTACTCGGCGAGATCATCGATGACGGCTTTGCACTGCTCCCAGCTGAGTTCACCGGGGTAGAATTTCGAATCAGAATCTTGGTAGCAGTGGACGCACTTCAGATTGCAGCGGCGGGTGATGTTCCAGACGACGATGGGGCGGCGCTCAGCGGCGGAAGTCGGGGAACCGTGGCCGCGGCCATAGCGCAGGTGGTCCATGGGCTGGGCGACATCACAGTAAAGGCGGGTGAGATTGATCATGACCCGGAATCAACGCACAACCGCGTCCGGGTCGCGCCGCCGATCTTGCGCATTGCGTGACCTAGGTTGCCTCAGGCCTGCTCCGTGGTCTGGAAGTCGGGGTAGGCGTTGGCGGCGTGCTCGGCAAAGTCGAGGCCGTCGATCTGCTCATTGTCCGTGGCGCGCAGGCCGACGAGCTTGTCCACCAGCTTGAAGATGGCAAAGCAGATGGTGAACGCGGTGAGCGTGACCGAAAAGGTGCCCAGCGCCTGCACGCCGAGTTTGTGCGCATCAAAGCCGTCCTGGTTGAAGAGGGCCACGCTGAGGGTGCCCCACCAGCCATTCGCAAGATGCACGGGCACCGCGCCCACGGCATCGTCGATCTGCATGCGCTCCAGCGCGATGGTGGCCACCGTGGTGATGATGCCCGCGATCAAACCGACGACCAAGGCGGAGGCGGGAGAAATATTGGCGCAGCAGGCGGTGACTCCGACGGCCCCACCCAGCGAACCGTTGAGCGTGATGCCCACGTCCGGCCGGCCTTGCACAAACCACATGGAAATCATGGCGGAAAGGGCGGCTGCCGCAGGAGCGATGGTGGTGTTCACCGCGATGCGGCCAATCGTGCCGTTGCCGATGAGGGTGGAACCGGCATTGAAGCCAAACCAGCCAAACCACAGGATGAACACCCCGAAAGCGGCGAGTGGAATGTTATGACCAGCGATCAGTCGCGGCGTGCCGTCCTTGGCGAAGCGGCCATGCCTTGCTCCGACGACCAGAATGCCAGCCAGTGCGCATGCACCACCGCAGCCATGCACCACTGTTGAACCAGCGAAATCGACGAAGCCCAGCGCCTCCAGCCAGCCCTTTTCTCCGCCGACTCCAAACGCGCCGCCAAAGCTGCCCCAGGCCCAATGCCCACCGAGCGGATACACAAGGCCCGCCAGGAGGCCAGCATAAATCAGGTAGCCGACGAATTTCGTGCGCTCAGCCATGGCTCCGGAAACAATGGTGCAGGCGGTGCCGGCGAAAACGACCTGGAAGAACCAGAAGGCCCACAGCTTGTCATCTGCCGCGTGATTGGAGATCCAGAAACTGTCACTGCCGATCCAGCCGCCTGCGCTGGTGCCGAACATCAATCCAAAGCCGATGAACAGGAACACGATGGCGCTGATGCAGAAGTCGAGGAAGTTCTTCATGATGATGTTGATGCTGTTTTTCGCCCGTGCGAATCCCAGTTCCACCATCGCAAATCCGGCCTGCATCACAAAGACCAGCGCTCCCGTGGCCACCATCCAGACATAGTTCAGATTCATCTGCACCGTCTCAATGTCAGACTTCAGGGCTGCGTCTGCCGGCGTGCTGGCAACAGCGGGAGCCGCCGCGGCGGGTGCGGTTGCGGGTTTCACGGCTTTGGCCACCTCATTCAGGGTGCCCTGGCTGGCATCCAGCTTCTTAATGATGGTGTCGAGCTTGGCCTCTATCTTGGCGTTGCCTTCCTGGGCAGACGCACAGGTGAGCAGTGTGATGAAGGCAAAAAGGCAGGCGCGGAAGTGCAGCATGTGTGGGGGTCAGGTTCAGAATTTCAAATGTTCCATCGAGGCGTCGAGTTCGACGAGCAGCTGGCGGCGTTTCGAGGTGTTCGGCACATGCTCGATCACGCTGATGGCGAGCTTGCGCACCTCCGTGGCGGAAAGGCGGTAGGGGTCGGGGATTTTCGCTTCGTCAATGGTGCGTTGGATCAGATTGCTGGCCTGCGCACGGCCCATGACCTTGCCCAGCACGCCTTCCACGCATTTGCGCACAGCTCCCCACTGATTGACGGTCGTTTCTGCTTTTTCGGTGAGCTGGGAGAGAGCACGCGGACTTGTGACGACGAGTTCTTCGATGCCGTCTGCCGGCGGCTTTGAAGCTGGCTGCGCCTCCGTAGAGGCATCGTTCAGCACCTTGGCGTGATCATTGAGCATCACCGATGCGGCGCTGGCCGCGAGATCGGAGTCTGCCCGTGAGGTGAGGAAGAACAGCATCACCGCTTCATCCTGCGTCACAATGAGCAGGGAGCCGCCGTCAAATTCCAGGAAGACCTGGTGCATTTTTCGACGCACCTGGCGGTAGCCGTCGAGCATCTGGATGATGATTTCACGCAGGTTCTCCGCACGCGTGTCGGAGAAGGGCATCTGCCGGTGGATGGTGTTGCGGCCTTTGAAAAGCATTACGCCTGCCACGCCGTCGAGGCGTTGCAGGGAGGCTGCGGAGGTGATCACAGAATTCAAACTCATGAGGAAATCGGGATCAGCGTGCCAGTGACTCGCGCACCTGTTTGATCGACCTGCGGTTGCTGCTGATCATTCCGTGCCAGCTGCCAGTCTTTTCCCCCGTGCTGATGGATGTCTGACCTTCCCTGTCTTCCACGATGGCGATTTCCAAACGGCGCATGCCGAGCGTCTCCGCCAGCTTGTCTGCGAAGTACCCAACATATTTCACCTCGCCGGCGAAACGCTGGGCGGATTCAGTGTCGCCACCTGACAGAGTTTCGCGTCCCTGAAAGGACTCCATCTTGATCAGACCAGGATCGGGTTCCATGCGGACGATGTTGCTGGGTTGCGCACCCGCAGCGTGGCGGGCTGATGAGATCGGAATGATGCGAGTTGGTTCCATCTGAATGCTTATTCAAAGCATCCCGCGTGCCAACACGCCTCACACCTCGTAACAGGTTTGTGAACGCTGGCCGATGCACAAAAAAGAACGGCCCTGATTTCTCAGGGCCGTTCGGCAATGGATGAATCACCCTCAGGGGTGAAATGAGGCGGGTATCGACTAGAGCTTGGCGAGGCTGTCATCCAGCGCGGCGATGACCGTGCTGATGCTGGCTTCGGACTCGTCACCCATGTTGGAGACGCGGAAGGTCTTGCCCTTCAGCTTGCCGTAGCCGCCGTCGATGATCATGCTGTGGTTCTTCTTCAGCAGGGCGATGAAGGTCGCCACGTCGATGCCCTTGTTGTTCGCCACACAGGTCAGGGACTTGGAGCGGAAGCCTTCGGGGGCGAAGAATTCGAAGCCGTTGCGGCGCACCCACTCGTGCACCATGCCGTTGAGCTTGGCGTGACGGGCGTAGCGGTTGTCCACGCCTTCGGCGAAGATCTTCTGCAACTGGTGGCGCAGGCCGTAGATCAGGGAAATGCAGGGCGTGCTTGGCGTCATGCTCTTCTCGCCGTTGGCCTTAAACTCCAGGAAGTCGAAGTAGTAGCCGCGATCATTGATCGTGGCCGCACGGGCCATCGCCGCCTCGGAGGCGGTGAAGAGTGCCAGGCCCGGAGGCAGCGCGAAGGCCTTCTGGGAACCGGTCAGCAGCACGTCGATGCCGAGTTCGTCGAAATTCACCGGCACGGTGGTGAAACCGGACACGGAATCCGTGATGAACATCACATCCGGGTACTTCTTCTTCAGCGCGGCGATTTCCGCGATGGGGCTGAGCACGCCGGTGGAAGTTTCGTTGTGAATGAAGGTCACAGCGTCGAACTCGCCGGTGGCCAGGCGCTTGTCGATCTCGTCGGCGCGCACAGGCTGGCCCCACTCCACGGTGTAGGCTTCGGCTTCCTTGCCGCAGCGCTTGGAAACGTCCAGCCACTTGTCGGAGAAGGCGCCGTTGCAGCAGTTGAGAACCTTTTTCTTCACCAGATTGCGGATGGAACCTTCCATCACGCCCCAGGCGGAGGAAGTGCTCAGAAACACCTGCTGTTTCGTGCCGAAGAGAGTCTGCAGCATCGGCTGGATCTCGGCGTAAAGGTCCTGAAACCCCTTGCCGCGGTGCCCGATCATCGGCTGCGCCATCGCAGCATAGGTGTCAGGGCTGACTTCAACGGGTCCAGGGATGTAAAGTTTGACGTGGGTGCTCATGCTTTGGGTGGAAAGGGGGAAGCGGATTCTAGGGCGCTCCGGCGGGCGCGCAAGGGCTGTGTGTGCATGCTTCAGGAGGGGCTGAAGGCAGCTCGTTGTCAATCCATCCCGGGACTCCGGCGCATTGTGGCGTTGTGATCAGGGAGCTATGTTGACCGGCCGATCAACGAACGTCTAAGCTGCGGCAAAGTCGAGCGCAAGTCTCGGCTGACACGACAGCTGGCTAAGAGCAGTTGCCATCAGCGTTTTGTTCGCCCTCGTTTGGTCGATAGTCGTGGATGTGGTCATGTCGTCCAGTCTGTAGATAGCAGTGAGCCGGCATGTGAGCAAGTGGCCATAGGCCACAAGATATATCCATCGATGTCTATTTCAGGGTCAAAGAACAGCTCAGCGACACCTGTGGACTCAAATCGAAGCTCTCGAAGAATGAGATGGGTGGGGATATGCTGGTCCGGAAAGTCATGCGGCGGGCGAAGCATGACCAGTGATGCTTCTGTGAGTGATGGCAGCAAAGGCATGAAGTGATGTATGAGCGCCTTCTGCTCGTCGGTGGGGGACTCTGATCTGCCTCGAATCATGATGTTTCCGGCATCGCTGTGCTGATGAATGAACCACGATGAAGAAATCCGACAAAAGGTGAACTCTCCCAAATCAGCGTCTATGTGCTTCGTGAAGTGCTGAAGAGGCAAAGGCTGCTTAATCCCAAACACGCGCTGGACTATGCCTCGGAGATTCATGCGAGTGGCGCTGATAGGCTGGCGAATTATTGAATAGCCGACAAATCTGTCGAGATGTATCTGCACTATGTGCCACAGGTTTGTCGATGGGCTGTAGGATTGTAGAATATGACGTACAAGGGCGTCATATTTTCGTGTTTAACATGACGTGAGTTGCAGGCCTCTCCATTTCCCAGGAAACGAACCCACTCCATCACGCCCAGCCCAGCCACCCGCTCAGTGTCTTCATATCCCGCACATGCGCCTCGCGGAAACCCTTCAGCACCGCAGCATCCTTCGGATCCCCTTCCAGATACTCCAGATGCAGCGAAATCGGCCCACTGTAGCCGGTTTTCATGAGCATCTTGCCGTAGGCGGGGTCCACCTGGCCTTCACCGAGGGGGACAGTGACGAGCTTGCGGCCGTCCCATTTGAAATCTTTGAAGTAGGCGGCGCCGATGTGGTCTTTGACGAGATTGAACTCCAGGGGCCAGGACAGGCCGCCTTCGCAGGTGGAGTGCAGGATGTCGTAGGCGAAGCTGAAGTCTGCCGCCGGATACTCGCGCATGATGGAGAAGATGTCCCACACGGGCGCGCCGAAGTAGTCCTTGCCGCTGTGGTTCTGGAACATGGGCTGGATGCCGATCTCCTTGCACAGGGCCACGAGGTCCTTGATCTTGGGCCGCACGGCCTGGAGCTGCTCCCAGATGGGCTGCTTGAGGTCGTACTTGTAGTAGTTCATGCGGAAGCGCTTCACGCCCAGCTTCGCCGCTGTGCGCAGCACTTCTTCCGTGCGCTGCTCCTTGCTCACCTCGTTGATACCCGAGGTCAGGATGGTCATTTCCAAGCCCTGCTTCTTCAGCGACTCGATGTACTTCGGCAGCTCATCCACCACCTTTTCCGGTTCGATGTGTCCTTTGGGCCGGATCGGCGACTCCACGCCATTCACGCCCATTTCTGCGCCCAGCGTGGCGATCTCGTCATAGCTAAGGCCGATCAGGTGCTTGGTGAAAAAGCAGACGGTGTTCTTCGATTTCGGCGTTTCCGCCATCAACGGAGCCGTAAAAGCCAAACTTGAGAGGTTGCGAAGGAAAGTACGTCGTGTGTTCATGAGGAAGCTTGAACAACGACATCGCACGTCCGACTCCTTCACTCAACATGCATTCCCTTTCCGGCCAGAACATCATCCTCATGGGCGGCACCACGGGGCTGGGTCTGTCTGCGGCGAAAAAGCTCGTCGCGGCGGGAGCCCGGGTCGTTGTGAGCAGCCGCTCACAGGCGAATGTGGATGCCGCACTGGAAGTCCTCGGATCGAACGCGCGTGGCTTCGCAGCAGACGCCGCCACGCCGGAGGCGGCGGAGCGTGCGGTGGAGCTGGCGGTGGGTGAATTTGGCAAGGTGGACGCTCTCTACCACGTGGCCGGCGGCAGTGGCCGCAGCCGGGGAGACGGGCCGCTGCACGAACTCACCAATGAAGGCCTGAGCTACACGCTGGACCTCAATTTGAACTCCGTCATCTACTCGAACCGCGCCGCGATCCGCCAGTTCCTCAAGCAGGGCAGCGGTGGCGTGATCCTCAACATGGCCAGCGTGCTCGGCTATTCACCCTCCGCGCAGTTTTTCGCCTCCCATGCCTATGCTGCGGCTAAGGCGGGCATCATCGGTTTCAGCAAATCCATCGCCGCCTACTACGCGCCGCAAAACATCCGCGTGAACGTCATCGCCCCCGCCTTGGTCGAGACGCCGATGTCCCAGCGGGCGGTGAGCAACGAGACCATCATGAACTTCGTCAAAACCAAGCAACCGCTCGACGGTGGCCGCATCGGCCAGCCTGAGGACTGCGATGCCGCCGCTCTGCTCCTGCTGTCGCCCGATTCCCAATTCATCACCGGTCAGGTCCTCGCCGTGGATGGCGGGTGGACTGTTAGCGAGGGCCAGCTCCAAGCATCATGAGCCAGGCCATCGGAATCGATCTCGGCGGCACAAACATCAAGGCCGCTCTCGTGGACACCGCCAGTGCCCGCACCCTCGCTACGCTTTCAAAACCCACGCGTGATGGGGAGTTAGACGGCAACACTCCGCGCTTCGCCCTCACCGTGCGTGAGATCGTGCATGAGTTCGAAGCTCAGGCCGGGCAAAAGCTTCGTGTAGGTCTCTCCGCACCCGGATTGGCAAATCCGGACGGTCATTGCATCGACTGGATGCCGGGACGCATGCACGGGCTCGAAAAATTCCATTGGTCCACCTTTCTGGAGCGCGACTGCCGCGTGCTGAATGATGCGCACGCCGCGCTGCTCGGTGAAGTCTGGGCCGGAGCTGCGAAGGACACGCAGGATGCCTTCATGCTCACGCTCGGCACCGGTGTTGGCGGCGCGATCTGGAGTGGCGGACGCTTGCTCAAAGGCAAGATTGGCAGGGCAGGGCATCTCGGCCACATCACCATCGATGCGAATGGACTGTGCGATGATTTCGGCACCCCTGGAAGTCTCGAAAGCGCCATCGGCAACCAGACCATCGCCCAGCGCGGTGAAGGCCGCTACGCCACCACGCATGCGCTGCTGGATGCTTTGAGTGCAGGGGAAGCCTTTGCTGCCAAAGTCTGGCTGGCCTCTGTGCGCAATCTCGCCGCCGCCATCGCTTCCCTTATCAACGTGCTTGATCCCGAAGTCGTCATCGTCGGCGGTGGCATCGCTGTCGGCGCTGGTCCCCGCCTGTTTGAGCCCTTGCGGCAAACCCTCGCGGAGTTTGAATGGCGGCCCGGCGGCCATCAGGCCCGCATCGTTCCCGCCCAGCTCGGCGACAGCGCCGGATGCCTCGGTTCCGTTTTCAATCTCCTGCAACACTCATGACTCCCGCCCTCCAATACCTCGACGCCAGCCAAGGCCTCCTCAACCGTGTCCGTGATCAGCTTCCGCTCATCCAGCAGGCCGCTGATATGTTCGCCAAGACGATCCTCGCCGGACAGATGGTGCACGTCTTTGGCTCCGGCCACAGCCGCATTTTGGTGGAGGAAATGTGGCCGCGTTACGGCTCCTTCCCGGGCTTCAATCCCATCGTCGAGCTCTCGCTGACCTTCCATAACCTCGTCGTCGGCGCGAACGGCCAGCGGCAGGCCATGTTCCTCGAAAACGTCAGCGGCTTGGCGAACCGCATCCTGCGGAACTTCGATCTCATGCCCGGCGACAGCGCCCTCGTCATCTCCAGCAGCGGCTGCAATGTGGTCCCGGTGGAAATGGCCGAGGAATTCCAGCGGCGAGGCGTCAAAGTCGTCGCCATCATCAGCACCACGCACAGCGAGGCCAGCACCAGCCGCCACCGCGATGGCAAAAAACTGCAGGACTTCTCCGACATCGTCCTCGACACCGGCGCGCCCGTTGGCGATGCCATGATCAAGATCGAAAATCTCGACACCCCCGTCGCCCCCGGCAGCACCGTGGGCGGCTGTTTGCTGGTGAACGCCGTCAAAGCCGAAGTGGCCGACCGGCTGGTCAAAGCCGGTCAGCCGCCGAAGGTGCTCACGGCGGGAGCAGTTGTCGGAGCTGAGAAAGCCACCGAGTTGTTTGAAGCCGCGTATGACGAGCATGCGCGACGGATCGCGAAGTATTATGCGAAACTGGGGGCCTAGGCCTTTCCCAGTCTTCTCCTGCGCATTAGCATCAGCACACCCACGGAGGCGATCAGCGCGCTGCCGCCGGGCTCTGGCACGGGGGTGGCGGATATATTCAGGTTCGAGATGGTGGCAAAGTCGGTGCCGAGGCTCAGTGCGGTGGCGCCGACCTGCGCATCACCAATGAACCGCACGCCAATGGGGCCGCTGGGAACGGTGCCATCAATAATATAGTCCAGATTCACAGTGCCTGTCGTGACACCCGAGCCCAGCAGGCCGGCGATGTTGATCTGGGAAGTGTTGTTGGTGCTCGTCAGCGTGTTCCCCAGGCCGTCGATCAGTTCGAAGGTGAAACTCGGGTTCAATCCCGCCACGGAGCTGAGCAGGCCGTTGTTGCCATCCACATCAAAGCTCACGCTGTAATGGGTGTTGGGGGTGTAGTTGAGAACATCCCCGGGAGTGTCGAAATAAGCCACCGCCTGCCACCCATAGTGAATGCTGGTGCCGGCCCCCAGGAGGCCGAGCAATGAATTGTTGTCGTTGCTGATCTGAAACTGCAGGGCTGATCCTGTCAACGCCACCTGCGCGGCGGATTCGGTCAGGCTTAGGAGAATCGTCGCGTTGGCACCTCCCTGGGCGGTGAGATCCCACAGCCCCCGGGTTGCAGTGGTGGAGCCGTTTGAAAGAGTGATCGAGACCAGCCCTCCGCCCGGGACATCGTAAGTAACGGGTGCGGAAGAGGGGAAAATCGAGCTGTAGCTGCTGCCGGTGCCGACGAGTGGCGTTTGGGCATTAAGTGACAAAATAGTAAGTAAATTAGTTAATATAAATAAAATAAGCGGGTTAGTTTTCATAAGGATGTAAGTTTTCAAAAGTACTCTACGAACTTAGTTAAGTCGTCGCGTGCTAAACTAAGATTTAATTTAGAAGCGGATGAGGCGAATGAACCTTTCCGCCGCATCGGTTGTGTTTTGCCGCTTGGCTTTGACGCTGAGCTTCTTGCGTCGATAAGCTGCTCCATATGCAATCCCAACCCCTCCGCACCTCCGTTATTGGCAGTTATCCGTTTCCCGGGTGGCTCGAGTTTTCGGCCCGGCATCTCGCCGAATTCGGCAGCGCTGACATCGCGGAAATGCAGGACGACGCGGCGCAGGTGGCCATTCAGGATCAAATCGCCTCAGGGCTGGACGTCATCACGGATGGCGAGCAGACACGGTTTGACTTCAATTTGTCCTTCTACGGCTTCATCGAGGGCATCGCGCTGGAGCCTGCCAGCCCGCGACGCTTTGGACCGCCGGCGCATGATCAGCGTGGCAAGCATGAGATCGTGGGCGAACTGCGCGCCCCGCGTGGCCTGGGCGTGGTGGAGGAGCTTGAGCGCCTGCAGCGTCTGGCCTTACACACCGGCAAGCGCTTGAAGGTCTCCGTTCCCGGGCCCTACACGCTCAGTGGCCGACTGGCGCCGAATGCGCAGTACAAAGACCGCTACGCCATCACGGAGGCGCTCCTGCCCATCGTGAACCAGGAGATCGCGAATCTCGTGGCGGCGGGTGCGGAAGAGATCTGCGTCGATGAACCAAGCATGAGCTGCTACGGCTACCGCGAAGACACGAAGCGATTTGTGGACATCTTCAACCGCACCGTGAGCAGCGGCTACGGCAAGACGCGCATCTGCACGCACCTCTGCTTCGGCAATTTCAAGGGCCACCCCGTGGGCTGGCGCAAATACGCGCCGCTGTTCCCCGCCTTCCTCGATCTGCACTGCGACGAAGTGCACGTGGAGATGGCGAACCGCGAATACGCCGAACTGGAAGTCATCAAGCCGATGGCCGAACGCTATGATGTCGCCGTGGGCATCATCGACGTGAAGAGCTACCACATCGAAACACCGGAGCAGATCGCCGATGCCGTGCATGCCTGCTTGAAGCACGCGCCTGCGGACAAGCTGGTGTTTGCGCCTGATTGCGGCCTAAGCCAGACTGCACGCTGGGCGGCGAAGAAGAAGCTGGCCAGCATGGTGGCGGGGGTGGGCATCGTGAAACGCGAGCTGGGATTGTAACGGCAAATTCTCCAATACCTGGCTAGTTCAGCCGTCATGGAGAGTCCGACGAAAGCAACACCGGCAGGCTGTGTCATCGGCCTGGTGGGCATCGCGCTCGTTGGTTATGCCATCGTTTGCGGGTGGGTCTGTTATCTCGGCATTCAATCCACCGAAATCGTGGAGAAAGGAAGTCTGCTGCGCTTCTATGGCATCTCGTGCGGAGTGTCGCTCATAGGCGGCCTCTGGCTGCTGCGTCTTGGCTGGCGGTGGGCCTTGGACTCGGACATGTCCGAGCCGGATGATCCTGGCAAGCCGAGCGTGCGTTTTTGAATATCAGACTTGTTGCTGATGCTGGCGGCGTTCAGGCCGTAGGTTGGGCGTGTTTAGCATCGAGTGTGTAGTGATGCTCCATGGCATTCTTCGCCAAACCGCCCGACTGCGAGGACGTTCGCACGCCGTGGTGTTAGCCGTACGCTCAGAGACGGGCGGGCTGTCGCCACACCCCGTCCTACTAACAAGCATGCACTGCCGGACTTGAAGTCCCAGCTGCTACCCGATCTTCACCACACCCACCGTCGTGTTGTCCTGACGGTCGTTGTTGATGCGACGGATGGCAAAGATGATTGCATCGGCGATCTTGTCCGCCGTGGTGTGTTTGCCAAAGCTGAGCAGTTCTTCCAGCGCCTTGTGGGTGAGCGTGAAGATGCCATCGCTGGCGGCGATGACGATGTCACCTTTCTTCAGGGACCAGGGCTCGGAGGGTGTGTCGATCATCGCCAGCGGCATGCCCAGAAGTGCGGCCTGCAGCGTGTGGCGGTCGGGGTGATTCTCAGCTTCCTCGCGGGTGATCTCACCACGGTCTGCACGGGCATCAATGAGCGGGGAAAGGCTGTGGTCGGCATTGAGGCGATGCAGCACGCCATCGCGGAAAAGGAAGAGTGGCGAGTCGCCCACGCTGATCCATTCCATCGTCTTCGGCGTGATGAGCACGCCCACCATCGTGGTGCCCATGGGCGGAGCCACGCTGGGCATGCGGCTGGTAATGATGCCGAGGGTCTCATTCGCTGTCTCGACGGCATGCTTGAGCTTCCAGGAAGTCGGGCCGTCCTGCTCATGGTAGGCACGTACAAAAGCGTTCACCCCGATGTAGCTGGCCACACTGCCGCCGGCATGCGCGCCGAGTCCATCGCCAATGACGAGAAGCAGGCGCTCAAGGCTGCGCTCCTCGGGTTCGGCGGCGTCGGCAAAGGCATAGTAGTCTTCCTGATTGTCACGACGGCCCCGATACTGCCTCGCGGCAAAATCCTGCTCCTGAATGAAGGCAGGTGGCTGGGATTCAAACAGGGGGACTCGATCGGTCAGGACGGTGGTGGTGGCGCTCACTCGGCGGAAAACTGGTAAATCGTGGTGCTGCTAAATTTTTCACCCGGGCGCAGGGTTGCGCTGGGGAAGGCGGGATGGTTCGGACTGTCGGGATAATGCTGCGTTTCCAGGCAGAAGCCATGACGCTTTGCATAAATATGCCCCGCTTTGCCCGGCACGCCATTCAGGTGGTTGCCGGTGTAAAGCTGCACCCCGGGCTCCGTGGTGCGCACGGTCATCACCCGGCCGCTGGCGGGATCTTTGACGGTGGCGGCCAGCTTCATGCCGGTGCCGGACAAGACGTAGTTGTGATCATATCCGATGCCCTGAATGAGCGGTTTGAAATCCGCACCGATGCGTTCGCCGATCTCATGCGGGGTGGTGAAGTCCAGTGGCGTGCCCTTGATGCTGGCGATCTCTCCCGTGGGGATGAGATCGTCATCGGTGGCGGTGATTTGGTCCGTCGGAAGCGTCAGCACATGGCCCAGGATGTCACCGTTGCCTTCGCCTGCCAGATTGAAGTAGGCGTGGTTCGTCAGGTTCAGCACCGTGGGCTTGTCCGTGGTGGCGTGGTAGTCGATCTTCAGGCTGTTGTCCTCGGTCAGCGTGTAGGTCACCGAGCACTGCAGTGTGCCGGGGTAGCCTTCCTCGCCATCCGGACTGGTGTAGCTGAGTGCCACGCCGTTCGGGGTCGGTTTCGCGGACCAGAGCTTTTTGTCGAAGCCCTCCTTGCCGCCGTGAAGCTGGTGCTTGCCGGAGTTGGCGGTCACCGGGTACTCCACTCCATCGAGCTTGAACTTCGCATGGCCGATGCGGTTTGCATAGCGGCCCGCGATGCAGCCGAAGAAGGGGTTTTTGCCCAGGTAGCCGTCCAGCGTGTCAAAACCGAGCACGACATCGGCAAACCTGCCGTTTTTGTCAGCCACCTTCACCGCGACGATGTAGGCGCCCCAGTTGGTGAGGCTGACCTCCATTCCTTTCGCATTCCGCAGCGTGAAGAGTTTCACTTCCTCACCCGCCGGGGTTTTTCCCCAGATGGAGGATTCAACACTGGCAGCAGGTGACGAACCGGAGATCGACATGAAAAGCAGGAAGAGGGTTGGCAGCGCGAGGAGGCGCATGGTGGCGGGTTGGGGAAGTTGGAGCGCGAGTGTGACGGTATTGCTCGATTTTCGCAAGAAGGGATTCCATGACCCGGGATGAAGTTTCTGGCTTGCACCGCATGATCGTGTGTAACCTCCGCCGCCACATTCCCCATGCAGCCGGTATCATGGACACTCCCACGCTCTCATCCGATCCCTTCCACGGGCTGAACCCTGCCGACCTGATGGCCGCTGCTGCCATGCCGACGGACGGTGGCGCAGACACTCTGCCGCTCGCCCCGCGTGACCTGCCTACGCTCGCGGAAATCGCCGCTGCGTTTCCCGATCTCGAAATCCTCGATCTCATCGGCCACGGCGGCATGAGCGCGGTTTTCCGTGCACGGCAGCCGAGGCTGGACCGCATGGTGGCGCTGAAGGTGCTGCCCAAATCCCTCGCAGCCACGCCGGGCTTTGCAGAGAGGTTCACGCGTGAGGGGCGCGTGCTCGCACGGCTCAGCCATCCCAACATCGTGACCGTGCATGACTTTGGCGAGAGCGGCGGCTTCTGCTTCCTCATCATGGAATATGTCGATGGCGTGAACCTGCGGCAGGCCATGCGTGCCGGCCGCTTCACCCCGGAGCAGGCGCTGAACATCATCCCCGTGATGTGTGAAGCATTGCAATACGCCCACAGCCAGGGCGTGCTGCACCGTGACATCAAACCGGAGAACATCCTGCTAGATACGAAGGGCAGGGTGAAGATCGCCGACTTCGGCATCGCCAAGATCCTCAACGAGGACGGCGACGGCGGCATGATGCTCACCCAAAGCGGTGCCAAGCTCGGCACCGCCCCCTACATGGCGCCCGAGCAGATCGAGAAGCCCGGCAGCGTGGACCACCGTGCGGACATCTACAGCCTCGGCGTGGTCTTCTATGAGATGCTCACCGGCGAACTTCCGCTGGGCCGCTTTGCAGCACCTTCCGAAAAATCCGCCGTGAATGGCAACATGGACGAGGTCGTGTTTCGTGCGCTGGCCAAAGACCGCGCCATGCGCCAGCAGAGCGCGGGCGAGTTCAAAACGCAGATCGAAGGCATCGCCTCCATGCCGCCGCAGGCGCGGCGCTCGCTGGCCATGCGGTTCAGCAGCTTTGAGTACAAGTCCAAGCGCACACTGCTGGGCAGGCCGCTGCTGCACATCACCTCAGGCATTGATCCCACGACGGGGCGCAAGCGTACTGCACGTGGCTTCTTTGCTTTTGGAGACCGGGCTGTGGGAGTGGTGGCCTTTGGTGGTTATGCGCGTGGCTTGTTCGCCTGTGGTGGCATGGCCGTCGGTGTTTGTGCGCTCGGTGGCATGAGCATTGGCCTCATCTCCTGGGGTGGGTTTGCTCTCGCATTGCTGCTGGCCTATGGCGGCCTGAGCATCGGCTTTTTATCCGCAGGTGGCCTGGCCTTGGGCTGGGAGGCTGCGGGAGGTTTGGCGGCTGGTGTGCATGCGTATGGCGGACAGGTGTATGCTCTTGTCAGCGGTATGGGCGGGCAGGTGCACGCACCACATGTGATCAAGAATCTCACGGAGGCACCGCCTCTGCTGCTATGGCTGGTGCGGGCTACGAATGAAAGCGGCTTCCTGGCAACGTGGATCTGGCTGCCAATGATGCTTCCATCTGTGCTCATGCCGTGGTGGGCGCGCAGGCAGCTCGAATTTGAAGCGCAGGGCGGTGCCCAACGCCCGACCGCATGGCATGAGCGCCCCTCGCGTGTGCTCTGGTTAATTCCAGCTGTTGTCCCCTTGTTTCTGTCTCTCAGCTGGATGACGCGCCACTGGGTGCATGCGAGCCAGACCGGGGTGACCGCACAAACTTTGGTCGCGTCCGGGATTGAAATCATTGGCAGCATCCTTGCATTGCTCAGCCTGCCGCTCTGGCTGCGTCTGGTGCCGATGAACTCCTTTTACGGCGTGCGCCTGCCCTCGACCTTTCTGTCCGACGAGCGCTGGTATGATGTGAACGCCGTTTTTGGGAAGCATCTCTATGGCTGGTCGCTCACCGTCGTCGCTGCGGGCATCGCGGGCATTTATCAATTGCCGCGCCATCAGGACGCCTACTCATGGGCTGCCATCACGCTCACGCTGGTCGCAGTGGCTGCCTCGGTGGTTTCCACGTTGGTATGGATGCACCGGCATCCGGTGGGGCGTCCTGCCATCAAGCCTCATCGGCTCGTGCGGAATCTCGAGCTTGTCATCCCGGTGGTCGTGTTGATACTGTTCGTCCGCTCGTTCATCGCCCGGCCTTATTTTATTCCGAGTGGCAATGAACCGGGGGTGGCTAAAAACAGCCGTTGGATCGCCTCGCATCTCGACACCGGTTTCGCCCAGGGAGACCTCATCGCCTATGCACATGAGAACGGGCAGACCTGGCTGGCGCGTGTGGTTGCTGTCGAATCCAAAGGACTGCTGCTGAAACGCGGCGGCAATCCCGAGGAATACTTGATGTCGTGGGACAAGATCATCGGGAAGATGCTGTTTCCGTATTATTCGCCGAATGAGTTAAAGGGGGCCGGTCTCACTCCAGCCGTTTCGCCGACAAGTCCGGTCATTGAAGGAAGTGCATCTGCGCTGCAGCACAAACCTGTGCTGAAGTTCACGCGTCTCAAACAAAACCGCAAGGAGTGGCAGTGGCCGGTTTACTCTCCTCAGGGCAGGCCTGTGCCCGCAAACGAGTCCGAACCGCTGATCGAGAAATCAACAGGCGGGGATGTAGAAAACCAAAGCGATGAGACCTGCTGGCTGCAGCTCTGGTTTGGGCATCCAGACTTTGATCAGTACAGTGTGCTGAGGGTGGACATCACAGACGTGAACGGCCAGCCCTTGCTAGATCGAGATGCAGATATTGCCGGACCTGGCTGGTCGTCTGACAAGCCGACGCCTCTTCTTAAAAGCCTGGTCATCAGCCCAGGCCGTCGCGGCAAACTGCCCGAGAAGGTGCGCATCGTGCTGCACTACAGCATTGGGCCGTGGAAATACGGCTCCAATGTTCCTACTGACTTCAATGGCTCCATGGCTCTTGGAGATGGCTGCCTGCTTGCTGCATTGGGTGAAGATCATGATCAGCGTGCTTTTCTCGCGTGGTCCAAATTTGAAGATGAGACCAGCTATGATGGGGTGGCTTTGCTGAAGAACGGAACCTCTTTGGGCTCTGTCGGCAAGTCCAGCAGCGGAACCCGCAACAGCGTGACTGAAAGGATCTATTTCCCGACACCTCTGCGAGAGGTGGAACGCTTTCGAATACGCAGCCGGAAAGTTCAAACGGTCACGTTCGACTCGGTGGTTATCCCTCCTCTTCCCCAATGACCTCCTCTTTCCACGAGACCCGCTGGACGCTCGTCTCCCGCTCTCGCGGCGAGGACACGCAGGCGAAGGCTGCGTTGAGCGAGTTGTGCGAGGCTTACTACGCACCCGTGATGGCGTTTCTGCGGCGTGATGGGCGTGCGGAGGATGTGGCGCGGGATCTGGCGCATGACTTCTTTGCCAAGCTTCTCGCGGGCGGGACCATTGACGGGGCCGATCCTTTGCGTGGGAAATTTCGCAGTTACCTGCTCACGGTCTTGAAACGCTTTGCTGCCAATCAACGCGAGCATGATCGTGCTGCCAAGCGCGGCGGCGGCCAGATTCATGCGGTGATCGACGGTGACTCCGACACGACCGGCGCGGGCCTGCAAATCGCCGACACGCGCACCGAAGCACCGGATGCGGCCTTTGACCGCCAGTGGGCGCTGACCTTGCTCGCGCGTGCGCTGGCACGTTTGGAGTCCGAGATGCGGGATGAAGGTAAGTCAGAGCATTTTGATGTGTTGAAACCGTGGCTGACAGCGGAAGCCGATGCGACGCCACAAAGCGAAGTGGCCACGAAACTCGGCATGAGCATCGAAGCCATCAAAGTGGCCGTGCATCGCCTACGGAAACGCTTCCGCGAGGCGGTGAGAGCTGAGATCGCGCAGACGCTTGGAGAGGCGGGAGACGTGCGCGAAGAACTGGACGCACTGATGGGCGCGTTGCGAAAGTAGTCCAGTTGCGCCGCAACTGGAGTCTTGAAACCGGTTGCGGCGCAACCGGTCAACTTTACGCTGCCGCATGGACTTTCGGTTCTTTGATCCAGGAGCGAAAACGGAGATCAGCCAAGGCAGCCTGCCGCACTGGGAGCAAGCGAACGCCTACTACTTCATCACCTGGCGCACGGCGGATTCCATCCCCGCAGATGTCTTCGAGAAATGGGATGCGGAACGGTGTACATGGCTGAGAGATCATGGCATTGATCCCACCTTTGAGGACTGGCAGCGCGAAGTCGAAATGCTGCCCGAGCGGGACCATCGGGAGTTCTACCGCCTCTTCACCGCCAAGTGGCATGGGATGCTGGATGAATGCCACGGCGAGTGTGTGCTAAAGCAACCAAGGCTGAGTGAGATCGTTGAAGAAAATCTGCGGCACATGGACGGCGAAAAGTATCAACTGGAGGCTTTCGTGGTCATGCCGAATCACGTGCATGTGCTGGCAGGCATTCGTGGGCGCGGCGACATGCAGAGTCTCTGCCGAAATTGGAAACGCTACACCGCAGGTCGCATCAATGCCCTGCTGGAGAAGAGCGGCCAGTTCTGGCAATGGGAGAGCTTTGACCACGTCGTACGCAGCCCCGCGAGCCTGGAGAAATTCCGGGAGTACATCCTGAAAAATCCCATCAAGGCCCGCTTGAAGGAAGGCGAGTTTCGAGCATGGGCGAAGCCAAAGTAGCCCAGTTGCGCCGCAACTGGAGTCTGGAACCGGTTGCGGCGCAACCGGTCAACTTTAGGCGGTCGCCACCGCGGCAGTCTCCGGCTTCTTCTCCTTCCAGGTGCTCTGGATGTAGATTTCGCGCAGGGTCTTGAAGTCGATGTTCGTCGGGCTGTCGGTCATCAAGTCGCTGCCTTTGTTGTTCTTCGGGAAGGCGATGACTTCGCGGATGCTGTCTTCTCCGCTCACCAGCATGGCGATGCGGTCCAGACCCAGGGCGAGGCCGCCGTGAGGAGGGGCGCCGAAGCGGAAGGCGTCGAGCAGATGGCCAAACTTGTGGGCCTGCTCTTCTTCGTTCACGCCGAGGACGCTGAACATCTTGGCCTGCAGATCCTTCTCGTGAATTCGGATGGAGCCGCCGCCGAGTTCGTAGCCGTTGAGGACCACGTCGTAGGCTTCAGCGCGCACCTTGCCGTACTCGCCGGCGTCCATGAGCGGGATGTCCTCGGTCTTCGGACGGGTGAAGGGATGATGCACGGCCACCCAGCTCTGCGTTTCGGCATCTTGGGCGAGCAATGGGAAATCGACGACCCAGAGGAAGTTGAAGGCGGTGCTGTCCTTGGTCAGCGCGGTCATGTTGGCGATCTCGACGCGCACGCGGCCGAGGATGTCGCAGGCTTCCTGCCAGGTGCCGGCGTAGAAGAACACGATGTCGTTTTCTACGACGCCGAGCTTGGCGATGAGGGCCTTTTGCTCGTCTTCGCTGAAGAACTTCCACAGCGGGCTCTTGTATTCCAGCACGCCATTCGCATCACGCTCCACCTTGATGAAGGCGAGCTGCTTCACTTTCATGCCTGCCTGCGTGGCAATCTCGTTGAGGCGGATCATCTGCCCGGTGGTGATGCCGGCGAAGCCCTTCGCGTTGATGGCACGCACGACGCCACCGTTCTCGATGGTGCTGCGGAAGATTTTGAAGCCGCTGTTGGCGAAGACGTCGGCCATGTCCACGATCTCGTTGCCGTAGCGCGTGTCCGGCTTGTCGGAGCCGTAGCGGTCCATGGCTTCCTGATACGTCATGCGTGGGAAGGGCGTGGGGATGTCGCGGTCGGTGCCGGCCTTGAACATTTTGACCAGCAGGTCTTCGACGAGGTTCAGGATGTCATCGCGCTCGATGAAGCTGGCCTCGATGTCGATCTGGGTGAATTCAGGCTGGCGGTCGGCGCGCAGGTCTTCATCGCGGAAGCAGCGGGCGATCTGGAAGTAGCGCTCAAGGCCGGCGACCATCATGAGCTGCTTGTACTGCTGCGGAGCCTGCGGCAGCGCGTAGAAGCGGCCGGGGTTCAGGCGGGCAGGCACCAGGAAGTCGCGTGCGCCTTCCGGTGTCGGGTTGCTCAGGATCGGTGTTTCCACCTCGATGAAGCCGGCGGCGTCGAGGCAGTTGCGTGCCGCGTTGGTGATCTTGTGACGTGTGCGGATGTTCTTGCTCATGCGCTCGCGGCGCAGGTCCAGGTAGCGGTACTTCATCCGCATGTCTTCGTTGGACAGTTCACGATCGAGCTGGAAGGGCAGCACGTCGGCCTTGTTGAGCACTTTGAATTCGGTGGCGACGATTTCGATCTCTCCGGTGCCGAGCTTGGCGTTTTCCGTGCCGGTGAGGCGTGCGGCCACCTTGCCGGTGATCTGCAGCACGTCTTCGTCACGCAGGTGATGGCTCTGGGCGGCGAGCTCAGCGTTTTCTTCCGGGCGGAAGACGACCTGGGTCAGGCCTTCGCGGTCGCGCAGGTCGATGAAGATGACGCCGCCATGGTCGCGGGCCGAATTCACCCAGCCACAGAGTGTGACGGTCTGGCCGATGTGCTCTGAGCGGACGGCGTTGCAGTGAAAGGTACGGTAGGCGTTGGGGATCATGGCTGAAAAAAGGGCGCGTAGAGTCGGCGGATTCGGCCTGCGTGCAAGGGGTAAGGCAGGGCCAAAACGGGGGTTTTGGGGCAAGGTCGGAGCCGGGCGGTGCGTTCCCTTCGGCCTATGTTTTGGAAATCACTGCTCCTTCTGGGCGTTTTCGCCGCTGCGCTGCACGCCGCTGAAAGGCCCAATGTCGTTTTCTTCCTCGTCGATGATCTCGGCCAGCGTGATCTGGGCTGCTACGGCAGCACCTTCTATGAGACGCCCCACATTGACGCTCTTGCCAAAGAGGGTGCGCGTTTCACGGACGCCTACGCCGCCTGCCCGGTGTGCTCACCCACTCGCGCCGCCGTGCAGACGGGGCGCTGGCCGCAGCGCACGGGCATCACCGACTACATCGGTTCTCCGCTGAAGCCGGAAGGCTGGAAGCGCAACACCCGGCTGCTGCCCGCCCCGTATTCGGACCGTCTGGCGCATGAGGAGATGACGCTGGGCGAACTGATGAAGAGCGCAGGCTACGCCACCTTTTTCGCCGGCAAGTGGCACCTCGGCCCCGAGGGCTTCTGGCCGGAGAATCAGGGCTATGATGTGAACATGGGCGGCAATGATCGCGGCGGCCCGTATGGCCCCGGCAAATACTTTGTGCCCTATGGGAATCCGCGCCTGCCCGACGGCCCGCCCGGAGAGCACCTGCCGGATCGACTCGCCACGGAGGCCAACAAGTTCATCGAGGCCCACAAGGCCGTGCCCTTCTTTGCCTTTTTCTCGTTCTACTCCGTGCACACGCCCCTGCAGTCGCGGCCCGATTTGCAGGCGAAGTATGAGGCCAAGCGCCAGAAGCTCGGGCTGGAGCCCAAGTTTGGCCGCGAGGAGCCGCGCGATGTGCGCCTGGTGCAGGAGCACGCGGTGTATGCTGGCATGGTGGAGGCCATGGACGCCGCCGTGGGCAAGGTGCTGGCCAAGCTGGACGAACTGGGCCTGGCGAAAAACACGATCATCATTTTCACCTCGGACAACGGCGGCTTGAGCACCAGCGAGGGCTCGCCCACGTCCAACCTGCCCCTGCGCGGCGGCAAGGGCTGGCTCTATGAAGGCGGCATCCGCGAACCGCTCATCGTGCGCTGGCCGGGCGTGGTGAAGCCGGGGGCGGAGGTGGGTACACCGGTGTGCAGCCCCGACTACTTCGCCACGCTGGCGGATGTGACCGGCACCCAGCCGACCGTAAGAATCGATGGCGTGAGCCTGCGGCCCCTTTTGGAAGGTAAGGGGGCGCTGCCCGAGCGCGCTCTCTTCTGGCACTACCCCCACTATGGCAATCAAGGCGGCGCCCCCGGTGCGGCCATGCGCCGTGGCGACTGGAAGCTCATCCAGTGGTTTGAGCACGACCAGCCTGAGCTTTTCAACCTGAAGGACGATCTCAGCGAGACCAAGAACCTCGCCGCCCAGGAGCCTGAGCGTGTGAAGGCCATGCTCGCCGAACTGCAGGCCTGGCAGAAAGACGTGGGTGCCCTCATGCCCACGAAAAACGCCGGGTACGACCCCGCCAAGCCCAACGGGCGCGGGGTGCAGGGCAATGGCGGCCGGAAAGCGGCGGCTAAAAAAGCCAAATAGGGCCGAATACAGATCGCGGATAAATTTTGCCATCCAAAGGCTCGCCGGGCATCGATTCATGGGTGCGCTGCTCTGTTGTGCACCTTGGAGTCGTCATTTTTGGGGGCTCAGATTCAGTGGGAATAAAAGCAGGATCGATCCGTCACATATTAAGCAGGCTGATGCATCTCAGCGCCGTAAAGTTAGACAAAATTCGATATAAAATTAGACAAAAGAGAAACAAATCTTTGACGAAAGGTCGTTTGTCGCAATTATTCCAATTTGTCAGGTAACCCCAATCACCATGAACATGACTGAAATTTCCCCTGAGGTTGACCCCAATGTCGTCGAAGACATCCGCCTCCTGAAGCGCATCTCGGAACGCGATTCCGCCAGTTTCCAGACTTTCTACAAGAAGTACAGCGGCCTCATCTTCGCCTCGATCTCCAACGTCTTGAACGACCACCACGACACGGAGGACGTCATGCAGGAGGTCCTCGTGCAGGTCTGGAACAAGGCCCACCTCTACGAACCCCGCAAAGGCAAGCCGCTTACTTGGCTGACGACTTTGGCCCGTAACCGTGCCATCGACCGCATCCGCTCCAAGCAGCGCCGCTCACGCCTGAACGACGACTTCGAGTCCGAAAACAAGAAGGACCAGTACGAGTTTGAGCCCTCCGGCCACGAGAACCTCGAGTTCAAGGAGCGCGACACGATTCTCCACAGCGCCGTGTCCCGGCTCACCCAGGATCAGCGCGAAGCCATCGAGCTGACTTACTTCACCGGCCTCACCCAGGCCGAGGTGGCCGAACGCCTGCACGAGCCTCTTGGCACGATTAAAGCTCGCATTCGTCGCGGTGTGAACCGCCTCGAGACGCTGGTGAAGCCTAGACTTGCCTAACTTTCCAACCCCCAAAACCTGGAAAACCCAAATGAGAAGGGCGGACTTCGGTCCGCCCTTTTTATGTTCATGAGGCAGACAGGGCTGCTTTTCACTCTCTCGCCCGTGAGTCGATGCAGATGGTCACCGGCCCGTCATTGACCAGAGCCACCTTCATGTCGGCACCGAAGATGCCGCGCGCCACAGGCTTGCCCATCTCCGTTTCCAGCAGCGCTAGGAACTGTTCATAGAGCGGGATCGCAGTCTCTGGCCGTGCAGCGCGGATGAAACTGGGGCGGTTTCCCTTCTTAGTACTCGCATGCAGCGTGAACTGGCTCACCACCAGCAGCTCCCCGCCGATGTCCTTCACACTGAGGTTCATCTTGCCCTCCGCATCGCCAAAAATGCGCATCTGCGTGAGTTTCTGAACCAGCCAGGTCGCGTCCTCCAGAGTGTCCTCATTTTCGACGCCCGCGAGAATCATCAAGCCCATGCCGATCTGGCCGGTGATGGTGTCTTCGACGGTGACGGAAGCGGAGGAGACGCGTTGGAGGACGAGGCGCATATGTTTATCCAGCAGCACGGAGATCTAGCTGATCTGCGGAGTTTATGTTCAAGACCTGAATAGTCGTCCGACCAACGGCGGTCTTGCCAGTGAGGCGGATTCCCTGCCATGCAAAGTGGTCATTCCAGTTTTGGAGACGAGGATGAAACAGCTCAGTCACAGTGCCTGTCAGAGGATCAATGCCTGTGAGATTAGATCCTTTGTGCAAATTGCAGTCGATGCATGCGAGAGCGAGGTTGTCAGCATCATCGGAACCCCCGTGTTTTCGCGGGCGGATGTGCTCAATGTGAAGAGCTGCCAATGGTGAATCGTCCTGATGCAGTCGGCAGTACTCACAGCGCAAGCCTGCTCGTTGGCGAACGAATGCTCTCGTCGCTTCGGTCACGAGGCTCTTTCAGATTGCATTTTCCGGGCCTGCCGACGGAGTGTGGCTACAAATTTGTTGGCCTGAACATAGCCTTCATATTCATCACGCTCATCGGCGGTCAATTTATCTTCGGTGGACTTGGTGGCAAGTTCCTCAATGCGGGCGCTCAAGGCTTGATCTGGTTTCACAGCCAGCACTGCCGCCTCCTTGCCAGGGAGCAGGAGGTTGAGCAACGGATGCACGCCGCGATGGAAGGCAGACTGAGTACTCATAAACCTATTCTAAGATGCATCAATGGGGTGGTCAATCCATAGAAGAGGTGCCGTTTTAGCTTCGTTCCACCCACCGATACGCCGCCTTCGAATTCTTCCAGAAGTACTTCTCGCAGGCTTCAGTCCCTTTGGCACGGAAGTACTCGTCCACGATTTTGAAGACGACCTCATACGGTGCCCCTTTGTCGGAGACAGGCCAGTCGCTGCCGTAGATTAGGCGGTCAGGGCCGAAGGATTCCCACAGATGATCGAGAACGGGGAGGTAGTAGGAGGTATCGCTCGGAGCCTTGCCGTATTCGCATTTCACCTGCTCCACGAGGGCGGAGACTTTCATGAAGGCGTTCGGCTGTTTGGCCACAGCACGGATGTTGTCCTTCCATTCGGGGCGCAGGGACTGGGGATCGCCGGAGGCTCCGAGGTGATTGATGAGGACGCGCAGATCGGGCACGTCGGCGGCGAGTTTGGCGGCGTGTGGCAGGTAACTGGGGCCACCGTTCAAATCGAGCTCCAGGCCGTGCTTGGCCAGCAGCCTGGCACCGGCGAGCACGGCTTCCTGTTTCGCAGCATCCTGCAGAAACGCGCCGCTCCAGCGTACCCCGCGAAAGATGGGATTCGCAGCGAAACGCTCCAAATGGCCAGCAAACTCCGCGCCCGGATCGAGATGACCCACGAACCCCACGATGCTCTTTTCCTTGGCAGCGAGATCGAGAATCCACTGGTTGTCCTCCACCAGCGGGCTGGCTTCGACGATGACGGTTTCCTTGACGCCGTGCGGCGCTGCCACCGCGAGCCAGTCGGCAGGCAGCACGGTGCGGTACAAAGGCGTGCCCTTGCCCGGCCACGGCACGCCACCGGGGCGCGAGGGATCATAGAAATGCGTGTGCGTGTCGATGATGCGCGTCGCAGGCGGAGCGGCCTGAACTGACTCATGCAGCAGTGCGGCGGCGGTGGTGGTCTGGAGGAAGCGGCGGCGGTTCATGATGATTCAGGGGAGTTTTGAGATGCACTTGGAAGTAGAGGGTATGTTTCATCAACCCATCTCAAAACATCAGCCAGAGGGAGACTCTTTGGTTGCTCGGCGAGAATGTCTTTGCCCCATATTTTCCAATGAGTGGCGATTTCCCTGTTGAGCAAACGATCGATTTCCCAGCACATCATGACACGTAAGCCGTCAGAGCGGATGCAACCTTGGGAACCACGGGCCCAACTTGGCGCATTTGAGTTCGATTCTTCAGGCATGGTCATCAATAAACGCTGATTGGTCTTGTTACAAACGTCAGTCAATCTCCACGCATTCGCCCAAAACATCCAGCGTGCGAAACAGCGCGCCCTTCGTGCGCGCATGCACGCGCAGCAGTACATCGCCGGTTTGCACCTGCGTTCCAGTCTTGGCGATCTGATCACAGCCCACCGCGTAGTCGATGGGATCAGCAGCTTTGGAGCGGCCGGCGCCTAGTTCGAGGACGGCCTGGCCGATGCCGCCGGCATCCATGCGCGTGAGGGTTCCACTGGCGGTGGCTTTGAGTTCGCCGATGAACGGCGCGCGATGCACGGTGGCCATCTTTTCCAGTGCATCCACGTTGCCGCCCTGGGCAGTGACCATCTTTTGAAACTTCTGCCAGGCGTCACCCCGATGCAGCATCATCGCCAGATCCGCGCGGGATGAAACGGAAACGGCGGAGGCGAGATCGAGCACGATGTCCTCCAGATCCTGCGGGCCCTGGCCTTGGAGGCAGCGCACGCATTCGGCGACTTCCAGGGCATTGCCGGCGGACTCTCCCGTGGGCTCGTTCATCTCGCTCAGGCGCACGCTGGAGCGCACGCCCATGGCCTCTCCGACGGTGACAAGGCTGTGGGCGAGTCGATGCGCCTCCTCCTGCGTTTTCATGAAGGCACCGCTGCCCCACTTCACATCCAGCACGAGGCGGTTCAGACCTTCGGCGAGTTTTTTGCTCATGATGCTCGCGGTGATGAGCGGCACGCTGGGCACGGTGCCGGTGACATCGCGCAGGGCGTAGAGTTTTTTGTCCGCAGGGCAGATGCCGGCGGTCTGGCCGACCATCACGCAGCCGATGCGGTCGATGACATTGTGAATCTCCACCTCATTGAGCTGCGTGCGGAAGCCGGGGATGCTTTCCAGTTTGTCCAAGGTGCCGCCCGTGATGCCGAGGCCGCGACCGGAGATCATGGGCACCCACACGTTGTCGCAGGCCAGCAGTGGGGCGAGGATGAGTGAAGTCTTGTCGCCAATGCCGCCGGTACTGTGTTTGTCCACGCGCATGGGGTCGTGGTCGTTCCACAGCAGCATGCTGCCGCTGTGCAGCATGGCTTCGGTGAGCGCGGCGGTTTCCTCCGTTGTCATGTCGCGGAAAAAGATCGCCATCGCCAGGGCGCTCATCTGGTACTCCGGCATGTCCCCGCGAGTGAAGGCGCTGATGACGAAGTGGATCTCCTCGGAGGTGAGGGTGCCGCCGTCGCGCTTGTGCTCGATGAGGGTTGGGATGTGCATTGGTCGCATGCTAGGATCTGCCATGCGTGTTTGGCAATACTGAACCTGCAGACATCGTATGCTCATTCCGCCCAACCATGCGTGTCCTTTGCGTTCTCCTTCTTTGCAGCTCCGCTCTCTCTGCGGCGGCGATTGATTTCTCGCGCGACATCCAGCCGATCCTTTCCGACAAATGCTACTTCTGCCACGGCCCGGATGCGAAGGAGCGCAAAGGCGATCTGCGGCTGGATGTGGAGAAAGACGCGAAAGCGGTGAAGGACGGAGTGGCGGCCATTCGCCCGGGCAAGAGCCATGAGAGCTCCCTGATCGAACGCATCTTCAGCACCGACCCGGATGAGGTGATGCCCACACCGAAGAGCAATCGCACGCTGACGGATGCGCAGAAGCAGTTGCTCAAGCAGTGGATCGACGAAGGGGCGAAGTGGGGCACGCACTGGGCCTTCAAGCGGATTGAGCGGCCCCAGGTGCCGAACGTGGGCGCCAAGCACCCCATCGATGCCTTTGTGCGTGCGAAGCTGGCGGAGAAGGGGATGAAGCCTGCGCCACGGGCCGATGCGGTGGCCTTGCTGCGTCGTGTGTCTTTGGATCTGACCGGGCTGCCTCCGACAGCGGATGAACTGAAGGAGCCGTATGGCAAAGCGGTTGAGCGCCTGCTGAATTCACCGCGTTTCGGGGAACGCTGGGCCTGGGACTGGCTGGATGCGGCGCGCTATGCGGACACGAACGGCTACCAGGGCGATCCTGAGCGCACCATGTGGCCGTGGCGTGACTGGGTGGTGAAGGCGATCAATGAAAACATGCCCTATGACCGGTTCACCATCTGGCAGCTTGGTGGCGATCTGCTTCCCAATGCAACGCCGGAGCAAAAACTGGCCACGGGTTTCAATCGCAACCACATGATCAATGGCGAGGGCGGGCGCATCGCAGAAGAGACGCGGGTGGAGAATGTGATGGATCGCGTGGAGACCACCAGCACCGTGTGGCTGGGGCTGACGATGGGCTGCTCGAAGTGCCACGATCACAAATTTGATCCGCTGACGATGCGTGATTACTACGGGCTCTACGATGTCTTCAACCAGACAAGCGAAGACGGCATTGGCCGCAGTGGGCAGGCAGCTCCGGCGATGGACATGTCCACGCCTGCCGAACTCGAACGGGTGAAAACGACCACGGAAAAAGTGAAGCAAGTCGCTGCGGAGGTGGAGGCGTTTGAGCTGACAAAGTGGCCGCGTCCCGCAGGCAAACCGCTGACGGAATCCGATGCGATCAAGCTGCCTGGAAACCTGCCGAGCTACATCGCCAAGACAGAGCCGAAGAACCGGGGCGTGGATCCGCTGCTGGAGGCGGTGAACTACTTCAAAGACAAGGACGCCGTTTACACGAAGCTGCTGCAGAAGCTCCTCGCCGCGGTGCGTGCGCGTGTTTCAGCCACCAACGCCGTCACCAAGGTGATGGTCATGGACACCACACCCAAGGTGCGTGAGACCTTTGTGCTGGAAAAGGGCGCGTATGACAAGCCCAGCACCACGAAGGTCAGCTTCAACGTACCCGCGAGTCTCCCCGCAATGAAGCCGGACGCACCGCGCAACCGCCTTGGCCTCGCGGAATGGATCGTGAACCGCGACAATCCGCTCACCGCTCGAGTCACGGTGAACCGCTTCTGGCAGGCCTTCTTTGGTGTAGGCCTGGTGAAGACGGCGGAGGATTTTGGCCTGCAGGGCGAGGAGCCACCGCAGCGCGAACTGCTCGACTGGCTGGCCTCCGAGTTCATCGACAGCGGCTGGGATGTGAAGGCGCTGATGCGCTTGATCGTGACGAGCGAGACCTACCAGCAATCATCGAAAATCAAAGACGCGCAGTTCGACCCCGAGAACCGCTATCTCGCACGTGGGCCGCGCTTTCGCATGCCGTCGTGGATGCTGCGTGATCAGGCCTTGTTTGTGGCAGGCCTGCTGCAGGACAAGCTTGGCGGGCCTTCAGTCAAACCCTACCAGCCCGAGGGCATCTGGGAGGAGGCGACTTTTGGCAAAAAGAGCTACGTCCAGGATCACGGCGATGCGCTCTACCGCCGCACCTTGTACATCTTCTGGCGCCGCATCGTGGGGCCCACCATGTTGTTCGACAACTCCGCGCGGCAGACCTGCGTGATCAAAGCCACACGCACCAACACGCCGTTGCAGGCGCTGGTCACTTTGAACGACGTAACCTACGTGGAAGCCGCCCGTGTGCTGGCGCAGCGAGTCTTGCTGGCAAATCGTGGAAATGAAGACGCCGCGCTCGTGCAGGCGTTTCATCTCGTCACCTGCCGTGAGCCTGCCAAAGCGGAAGCTGCGCTGCTGAAAGTGCAGCTTGGCAAATTGCGGGCGCAGCAGTCAGATCGTGCGGCGGCGTTGAAGCTGCTCGCGGTGGGGGAGTCGAAGCGAGATGAATCCATCGATGCCCTCGAGCACGCCGCGTGGACGAGCCTGTGCCTCATGCTGCTGAACTTGGACGAAGCGGTGACGAAGGAGTGAAAAGTTGCCTTGTTGCTGCGCAACAAGGAGGCTTTCAGGGTTTGTTCCAGCTCGTGCCCTGGTAGTTGCCGTCAGGATAGTTGCCCGCCGGGAAGTCACCGTGCTGGAAGTCGTGGTTTTCACGGGGGAAATTCTTGTGCTCTCCGCCGTAATAGTACTGCCCGTTGTGGTAGTAGCGGTTCGTGTACGGGCGTCCTTCATGGGTGAATTGGCCGGTTTGATACTGGCCGCCGGTGTAATAGCGGCCACGATAGTAGTAGGCGCTGCCTGTGTGATTCCGGGGCAGCTTCGTGTAGCTGTGGCCGCCGCTGTCGGGCATCGCTGGATTCTCACAGGAGGAGAGCGCCAGCACGGCAAGGGCGGGAAGGATGAGGAGGCTGGTATGAAGTTTCATGAGATCACAGTTTTGAGACAAGTGGGTGGCAAGACGCAGGTATCGCTCAAATCCGGCCTGTGAGCAGCAGGACGAGGAGGATGATGACGAGGAGGCTGGCGCCGCCGCCGACGTAATGATTCCCGGAACGGAAGCCATACCCGCCTCCGCCAATGAGCAGTACGATGAGAAGAATGAGGAGGAGATTCATGGCGGGGCGGAGTGGGTTAAATTTTCAGCGTGGTTGCGTGCAAATATGAATCGCAGGTCATGCCAGAATCGGATGTCGCAGCAGATGGCGTCTGGCATCGCCGCCCGGTTGCGGATGTCCGGCGCACTTATGCCCCTGTACGAAAAAAGGGTGGAGAAGCCATGACGCCTCTCCACCCAGAGTCTGATTCAAACCCGCTGTTTAGCGGCGGCCTGAAGACCTGTTCCAGCCTTCATGATGTTCCGAGTGCCCCCCGGACGAATGGCCACCCGAGGAGTGATTGCCCGAGGGATGGCCGCCCGAAGGGTGGTTGTTCGCGGGGAAGTTGCCCGTCGGATGGTAGTTCGAAGGGTGGTTGCTCGATGGATAGCTGCCCGATGGGCGGTAACCCGAAGGGCGAACGTTCGACGGATAGCTGTTCGACGGGCGGAAGCTGGAGGGGTAGCTGTTCGAAGGACGGTAGCTCGAAGGATGGATGCCAGGATGCGAGTGGTTCTGGTGCTGGCCGCCGTAGTAGTACTGCCCGTTGTGGTAGTAGCGGTTCGAGTACTGCCTGCCCTGATAGCTGTATCTGCCGGTTTGATACTGGCCGCCTGAATAGTAGCGCCCCTGGTAGTAGTACGCGCTGCCGGAGTAATTCTGCGGCAGAGTGGAGTAGGTGTTGAAGCCGCCACCATAGCCTCCACCGTTGGAATAGCCGCCTCCTCCCATCATCGGATCCACACAGGATGCGAGGTTCAGGGTGGCGATGGCGGGAATGAGGAGGAGAAAAGGACTGAGTTTCATGAGTTTTGTTAACGGACGGGTTGGTGGTTTTGAGCGGACGATCGGCCGCGAAGAGGGTGGATTGGAGTTTAAATCCGCCCGGTGAGGAGCAGTACGATGAGGATGATGACCAGCAGGCTTGCACCACCGCCGACATAATGATTGCCGGAACGGAAACCGTAGCCACCGCCACCGATAAGCAACAGAATGAGAAGAATGAGGAGAATATTCATGGATGGATTGGGTGTTAGGGTTTGAGATGTATCGGAGGCTGGTGCCAAAGCGGACGTCGTATTAAAAAATGTCTCATGCTGCAGCCCGGGCGAGATCCAGTGCAGGAAGTCGCATGCCGAGAAGGCTGATTGGAGAATTCATCCGATTAGATGACAGAGGCTGATGCCGCGATCCATGGGGTGAACACCTCATCGCGTCAGCCAGCTCCGCTCTTCATGTTATCTGCAATGCCCTCCACCCTATCCCATGGCTGTTCCTGCCTTCTCGCCGCTGCCCTCCTTTGCCTGCTCCCGGGCTGTGTCGAGCCTCTGCCCCCGTCTCCGCCAGTTGCCGTCGAAGAGTCCTTTTGGAACGGCGACTACATGAGCGGCAAACCCTCCATCCGCATCAGCCTTTCGCAGCAGCGCGCCTTTTTCTACAAAGACGGCCAGCTTGCCGGAATGTCGCGCATTTCGTCAGGGCGTGAAGGGCTCGATACGGTGACGGGCAATTTTAAAATTATCGAAAAAGACATCGATCATGTGTCCTCCTTGTTTGGCGATTACGTGGATGCCAATGGCAACGTGATCCAGAAGGATGTGGACACGAGCAAGGATCCCAAGCCCAAAGGGGCGATCTATGACGGCGCCAAGATGCCGTATTTCATGCGCATCGTTGGCGGCACCGGCATGCATGAGGGCTACCTGCCGGGTTACGCCGCCTCGCATGGCTGCATCCGCATGCCCGGCTTCATGGCCGCCGCCTTCTTCCACGCTGTGGAAGTGGGCACGCCGGTGACCATTGAGCCCTGATCTACCCGCAGACGCGGCATTCAAAAACTCATTTCCACCACACCCCCAACCCCATCCCCATGAAAATACCACCCCTCATTCGTCTCCGAGCATTAGGCTCGGCGTCTCTGGCCGTCGTCCTTTCTTTGACGGTGGCATCGACCTCCCCGGCCAAGGACAAAGGCCATGGGAACAACGGCAAGCATGGATCTGCCGGCCCCAAACATCCGCAAAAGTTCGAACACAAGTTTGAGCCCAAGTTCGATAAAAAATTCGTGCAGAAGATCCCGCACTACAACGAGCACAACAAGGTCGTGTACATGCAGCACCCGCGTTCGGGTTACGTCCTGTCTCCAGGCATGGGGTATGCCGGCCACGGCTTCTACTACGGGCCGCCGAATTCGCCCTATTATTACGAGAACCCCAATGTGAAGTTCTATCCCACACGGGAGAGCTTTCCAAGAGGCTACGCCTACCAGCCCAACAGTCAGTATGCGGATGAGCTCGCCGTGCAGCAGGCGCTGGCGCGTCTTGGCTACTATCAGGGGCCGATCGATGGTCGGATCGGGCCGCAAACGTTGAACGCCATCGGGCGGTATCAGCAGGATCATGGCATGGGCGTCACCAATTCCATTGTTCCTGCTTTGCTGCACGCCCTGGGATTGCAATAAACGGGATGCGCCAAGCGCGTGGCGCTGCAGCGAAGCCTCAAAGGCTTCGCTGCAGCGCCTTTGTTAAATTCGAAGGAAGAGATCCTGCATGCCGCAGGGCCCGGCAAGGTGTCTGAGCCCTTGCGTTACGGCCGGACTGAAGTGCGAAACCGAATACAAAGGCATGAAACTTACCAACAATCGCGGCATGATTGCGCTGGCCATCTATCTCATTCTCGTGGGCTTCATGGGTGCCTTTGGCATCACCCTCGGCGCGCTCAGCATCCTGGTGCCCATTCTTGCCATCGTGGCAGGTGTGCTGCTTCTGCTGGGGCAGTAAGCACCTGCTGCGCTAGAAACTGATGTACTCCAGAGGCACATCCGTCCTGGCCTTGAGCTTGAACTCTCGGTCCACCATGCAGGGGGCTTCGGGCAGGGCGAGGATTTCTTTGGTGAACTTCGCGCTGGTGTCAGGGCTGGCTTCCACGTGCAGGACGTTGCCTGCGGCATCACGAATGATAAGCACATAGCCGTAGCTTTTCACCCCGGCATCCGGCGAGTCGCCGCCTACAAAATAGGTGAGGCGCACGGGCTGAGTGGTGTGCACCATCTTGGACTGGGGGCGGATGGAGATGTCAAACTCCTCCTTTTGCAGCACGATGAGGTCACCGTTGCGGTCGGAGGTGTTTTTGGCCAGGATGAGGGCCAGGCCGCGGGCATTCTGCAGGTCGCGGGTCACCTCCTGGCTGCTGATGTTGAAGTTGTAAGTGTGCTCAAAGGTGCGCTGGTAGAGGTCTCCGCCGCTGCGGTTGCTCTTGGCCGGCAGCGTCTGGCAGACGAGGCGGTATTTCTGCGCTGGCGCTGTGGTGCTGGCTGCTGTGGGCACAGGGCCGGTGGCCAGATCCGGGTGCTGCGCCGCCCAGGTGGCGATGTAGGCGCTGTCCTCCTTGCAGAGGGTCTTGCGGTTGATGGTGAGGGTCTGCTGATCGCTGCTGCGCTTCAGGGTCACATTGTCCCCTGAAACGGCGGTGATCTCCGCCTCCAGCAGCGTGCCCGCGAGACTGACGAACACACGGGTGTCCGCCAGCGCCATGGGGGCGATGAGAAAGGACAGAACTAGCAGGCGGACGGATCGCATGGGCTGGAATACGGCTGACACCGCCCTAATCTGCCGGATGCCGCACGCTTTCAAGCCTCGCGCAGCAGAATCGCATCCACATTGATGCCGTCGTAGAGTGCATCGCTGAGAATGACGAGGGGGTCGCCGTGCTTGATGAGCTTTTCCATGCGCAGCAGGTCCAGCGCGTTGCGAATGGCAGCCTCGGGGTCGCCTTCTGTAAATTGGAGCACGAAGGGGTTCACGCCACGGGCGGTGACCAGCGTGCGGCTGACGTGCAGATTGGGCGTGAAGGCAAAGATGGGGGCGAACTCGGGGCGCTGATGCGCAAGCAAGTGCGCCATGACGCCACGGATGGTGAAGACGAGGAGCTTGCTGCCGGGGATGCTGTTGGCCAGCAGGATGGCGGCCTTCACGGTCTTGTGCTTGTTCGTCTTGAGCGGGGCATCGCTGGCGAAGCGGCCGGAAGGATACTTCTGCTCAATGCGGCTGATCACGGTGTCCAGCACCTCCACGCATTTCTCCGGGTAGCGGCCCACGCTGGTCTCACCGCTGAGCATCACACAGTCCACCTGCTCGATCACGGCGTTGAAAATGTCCGTGACTTCCGCGCGCGTCGGCACCGGGTTTTCGATCATGCTTTCCAGCATCTGCGTGGCCACGATGACCTTGCGGCCATGGTAGGAGCAGCGCTCCACGATCTGGCGCTGGATGAGCGGCAGGTCCTCGATGGGGCATTCGCTGCCGAGATCCCCACGGGCGATCATGATGCCGCCGGAGGCTTCCACGAGGGCGTCGATGTTGTCGATGGCCTGCTGGTTTTCGATCTTGGCGATGACGCGCGCTTTGCTCTGCTTCTGCTCAAGGAGGAGTTGCAGGTGCTGCAGGTGGCCCGGCTCACGGGCGAAGCTGAGGGCGAAGAAATCCACGCCCAGCTCCACGCCGAGATCGAGATCCGCGTAGTCCTTTTGCGTGAGCGGGGGCAGGCGCACGGGCACGCCGGGGAGATTGATGTGGCGGCGGGATTTCATCTCGCCCTTGGTCATGACGGTGCCGATGACGCGGAGGGTGGAGACCTCGCTGGCCTTGATCTGGATCATGCCGCCGTCCACCATGATGGTGTCGCCAATCTTGAGGTCCTTGCCCAGTTCCGGGTAGTTCACGCTGACGGAGTAGGGCGTGCTCGGGGGTACTTCGGCCTTGCAGCGAAATTCCACGGTGTCTCCCACCTGAAGCAGCCAGGGCTGCTCCACATCGCCCGTGCGGATGCTGGGGCCGGTGAGGTCCATCAGGACGGCAATTTCGCGCTTGGAGGCGGCGGCGGCCTCGCGGACGCGGGCGTAAACGGTGCGCACCCAGTCATGGGAGGCGTGGCTCATGTTCAGGCGGATGACGTCGGCACCTTTGGCGATGAGATTGGCAAGGACTTCAGGACTCTCCGTGGCAGGTCCGAGAGTGCAGAGGATTTTGGTTTTGCGCATGGATGGCATAATGAAAGCAGGGGACGGGCCAGCGTTGGCCCTGATGTGCCCGAAAGCAAGGCGCACCTCGCAACGGGGCTGGAACTTGCGGGCTGCGGGGAAGAAACTTCAACAATCAACAATCGATTGTTCATCAATCGTCAATCGCGCATGCCCACGGAGCTCTGCAGCCAGAGGATTGACGATTGTCGAGCCATCGATTTTTGATTTTAGAGGGAATGAGCCTGCGCGCTCAAGATGCAGCACCGAAAAGTGTCCGGTAATTTTCCGCGATGGCTTTCTCCAGCTCCGCCACTTCCATCCCGCGCACCTGAGCCAGCAGCTCATAGCTCACGCGCAGATTGGCGGGATGATTGAGGGCCTTGCCATCGGCTGCATGCAGCGGGTGCGGGTTCAGATCATCCGGCGGCCACATGTCGGGGGCGTCGGTTTCGGTGAGGAGGCGCTCCAGCGGGACACTTTTAAAAACGGCAAGCTGCGCGGCTTTGCGCGGGTGCCCGAAGTAAGGGCTGAGAGAGAAGTAGGCACCGAGTTTGACGAAGCCGGGGATCATCTCGGTGGGGCCGCCGTAGGAGTGGAGGAGAAAGCCGCGGCGTGGCAGCGGGGTGTTGCGCAGGGTTTCTTCCAGCAGGCCGAAGGCGCGCAGGCAGTGGATGGTGGCGGGGCGGTCCAACTCCACGGCGAGGGCGAGCTGCGTGCGCAGGCATTCGAGCTGCGCGTCGATGTCCGGGTTTTCAATCCAGCGGTCGAGACCGATCTCACCGACGACGGCGTGGGGATGATCTACCAGAAGCTGCTTGAGTGTGGTGGCCCAGTCCTGGGTGCGCTCTTTGACATACCAAGGGTGCAGGCCAAAGGCGGGGCGGATCCATGAGTGGGAGCGGGCGAGGTCTGCCACGGCGGGCCAGTCTTCCTCGCAGGAGCCGTTCACGATCATCTCCGCCAGCCCGGTCTGCGGCAGCGTGGCGAGGATCTCCTCACGCCACGGGTCGAGCCGCTCGTCCTGGAGATGATTGTGGGCGTCGTAGAGCATTGGGGCTCAGCAATAATCCGCAGCCATTCGCATGGCGGAAAAAGCAATGTAGGCGGCCGAAAATGGCGGCTTGTCTGCCAAAGGCCCCGCCAGCCAGGCGTCGAGCGCGTCGTCGTGCGATCGAATGATGGATTTGAGATTCGCAACGATCTCGGGGGAGGCCGCTTCTACCAAATTCTCCCGGTCCAAATCATCCGGCAGGCCCCAAAAAGCTGCATAGGGAATGAGAGGCACAAGTTCGTCTGGCACTTCGTCTGGATCAAAATCCACCTTTGGACTGAGCGCATAAAAGTCTCCGTAATGCTGCTGCATTTGCGCGATGCTAAAAACTGTTTCGGCATTCATGTTCATCTGGGAGGTGGCTCCAAACGTGCCTGTTTCTCAGTGCTTGTCACTTGATTCGCCTTGGCATCACGTTCCACTCCACGTCCCAAGCCCTGCTGTTTGAAAGTCTGTGGCACGTTCGAATCTGCCGCAGAGGGGCAAAGAGGCAGAGGGAGCAGAGAATGAATTTCAAACTCTGCCACCTCTGCTCCTTTGCCTCTCTGCGGCAAGACGAACGTCTCCTGACTGGCTGCACATGGCGGACTTTCTGAGCACAAAAAAGCCCGCGCATGCTTCATAGCACACGCGGGCCGTTGAATCATTCGCGGCTTAATTGTTACCGATCATGAGCAGCATGGTGTCGCCTTTGCGCCAGACGCGGAGGAGGACGGTTTTGTCGCTGCCTTTGGCCAGGGTGCGGGCTTCGGCGGCGTTGGTCACGGGCTTGCGGTTCACGTGGGAGATGACGTCGCTTTCCTCCACGCCCATGGCGGCGGCGCGGCTGTCGGCGTCCACCTTGGTGACGATGACGCCGGTCACGTTGTCAGGGATGTCGTGGCGCTCACGCAGGGCCGGGGTGAGGGTCTGGACGGTCACGCCGGAGACGAGTTCGCTGATGTTGTCCTTGGCCTGGCCGCCGGGGGCACCGGGGAGCGGGATGCCGCGCTGTCCGCTGCTGAGCTCTGAGAGGGCCTCCTCGGGCAGGGCTTCCAGCGTGGCGTTCAGGGTGAGGCGTTTGCCGCCGCGCATGACGTCGATGGGGATCTGGCTGCCGGGCTTGGTGCCGCTGACGATGAGGCGCAGACGGCTGCTGCTGTCCACACGCTGATTGTTGATGGCGACGATGATGTCCTCCAGCTGGATGCCGGCCTTTTCTGCGGGTGAGCCTGCGCCGACCATCATGACGACTGCGCCGCCCTGCTCCTTAAAGCCGAGGCGTTCTGCGAGAGCGCCGTCGAGATCGGTGATCTGCACGCCGAGGAAGCCGCGTTGCACGGCGCCGTCGTCCAGCAGGTCTTCAACGATGTGGAGGGCCATGTTGATGGGGATGGCAAAGCCGATGCCGGCGTTCATACCGGTGCGGGAGAGGATGGCGGTGCTGATGCCGACGACGCGGCCCATGGCATCCACCAGCGGGCCGCCTGAGTTGCCGGGATTGATGGAGGCATCGGTCTGGATGAAGTCTTCGTAGCCCTGGACGCGGCCGCCGCGGCCGTTGCCCTTGCCCACGATGCCTTCATTGCTGCGGCCCAGGGCGCTGACGATGCCCTGCGTGACGGAGCGGCTGAGCTCCATGGGCGCACCTGCGGCGAGGACGATGTCGCCCACACGGAGCTTGGAGCTGTCTCCCAGCGTGGCGGGGATGAGGCCGGTGGCGTCGATCTTGATGAGGGCGACGTCCGTGAGCGGGTCTGTGCCGATGACGGTGGCGCGGTAGGTTTTGGTGGAACCATTGACGTCCACATCCACGTCGATCTTTTTGGCATCTGCCACGACGTGGTTGTTGGTGATGATGTAGCCGTCGGTCGTGATGATCATGCCGGAGCCGACGCCCTGGGACTGATGGGCGTCATCATCCGGGGCTGGCTGCTGCGGGCGCTGGGGCTGCTGCGGCTGGCCTCGGCGGCGCGGTGCCGGTGCGGGCTCGTCGTCCTCATTCATGCCGCCGCCAAAGGGATCCTGGCCGCCGCCGGGGGCGCCGAAGAAGCGGTAGAAGAAGGGGCGGAGCTGCGGCGGGATCTGGTCCACTTCCGGGGCCTTGATGGGGGTGGAGGAGTGGATGGTGACGACGCTGGGCAGGATCTTTTCCACCACCGTGGCGTAGCTCATCTGCAACTGGCCGTTGTTCGGCAGCACGCTGGGATCACGCAGGATCTTCGCGGAAAAATCCGCCGTCAGAGGCTCCTTCGAATCCGCCGGAGGCATCAGCGTTGGCGGTGCCACAGGCTTTGTCGATGCGGGAGGCGGCAATGCGCCCGGCGGCAGTGCTCCGGGCTGCTGGGCGTGGACGCCGGGCAGTCCTGACGCCAGCATGCCGGCGCAGGTGAACGCAATGCAGAGACGAGGTTGGGTCTTCATGGAGTGGTTTTGGGGGTGGGATATTTCAGCGGTTCTTTGAGGAGCGCATGATTCTCAGACGTAGTGACGCAGGGAATGTTGAACATATTTGCACGAAAGAAAGGGACTCTTTCATCCTCTGCAACCCCACCTACAGAGAACGGTCCCAGCAGGTTTTTGGGCGGGTCTTTCACGGATTCGAGCTAAAAAGCTGCGGTAATCTCCCAGCCTGCCCCTGCCCCCCCTCTCACGGTGGCGCAGTCACCGACAGGCGCATAAACATCGTGGTCGCTGCATTCACAGGAATCACAGCTTTGACCTGCTGCGTGGTGCCATCGTCGCTCAGCACCGTTTGAGTCACCCCGCTGCGGCTCCACGTATCTGTCAGCGTGCCGCTCCATTCCACCGCAAAGGTGGTGCCGGCATTCACGGCAGCCGTGCTGCGGGAATAGGTGTACTCAAAATTTGCGCCGCTGAGGACTGTGGCCAGGGGCAGCTTGCTGGTCACCGTGGGGCTGAGGTTCAGCGCGTACTCGATCAGGTTGGAAATGCCGTCCCCATCGTAGTCTGCGGCATCCGCCGTGCTGCCACTGTTGGCCGGGGTACCGAAGTTCGTCTGCCGCCAGTTTTGCAGCGGGCTCAGGGATGGAGTGGTGAAGGTCAGATCGGCACCGTTCGCGGAGCCGGAGCCATTGTTGCCATTGACGCGGAAATGGTAGGTCGTGTTCGGGGCGAGACCGGTCAGTGTGGTGCTGACGGCTGTGTCGTCGGCCCCGGTGATCAAAGCAGGCGCGCCAGCCACATTCGTGCCGTAGGTGTTGTCCAAACCGTAGTCGAATGACACGGTGGCGGCAGCGCCGTTGGCGTTCACCGTGCCATTCAGCACCACGGTGGTGGCGGTGGCAGAAGATGCCGGGAGGGTGGTGGCCGAGGCAGGAACGGGCGAGGCCACCAGGCTCAAATTGTGCAAAGCAGTCTGGCCGCTGGCCGGAAGAACGAAACGCTCACCCACGCCAAGTGTGCTGATGCTCACCGCCAAGGGGATACTGCTGGTGATGTTGCTGGTCGGGTTGTTGCCTAATTGTCCACGGACGTTGTTTCCCCAGGCTGCCATCGTGCCGTCCGAACACAAAACCATGCTGTGAGCAGATCCCGCCATCAATCGGACCACCGTTTTCTCCGCCAGCATGCCGCTGGTGCTCACGCCCACGGGAAGGCTGCTGTCGGTGGTGCTGTTGTTGCCCAGCTGGCCGTAGTTATTAGCACCCCACGTGGCCACCGTGCCATCAGAACATAGCGCGAGAGAATGGTTATTTCCAGCGGCCACTCCGATGACGGTTTTGCCAGCTAGTACCGTGCCCGCAGTGGTCACCGCCACGGGCACCGTGCTTTGCGTGGTGCTGTTGTTGCCGAGCTGGCCATTCGTATTCGATCCCCAGGTCACAAGCGTGCCATCAGTGCAGAGTGCGATGTTGTGAGTTCCCCCGGCTGCAAAAGAAACCACGGATTTGCCAGCGAGCGGTGTGCCAGCGGTCGCCACCGCTACTGGCACAAGGCTTCTGGTGGTCGAGCCGTTGCCCAGCTGACCGGAAGCGTTGTAGCCCCACGTGGCGAGAGTGCCATCCGCGCAGAGCGTCAGATTGTGATAAGAGCCCGAGCTGACAGCGACCACGGATTTGCCTGCGAGCGGTGTGCCTGCAGTCGTCACAGCCACGGGAGTGCTGCTGTTGCTGGTCGAGTTGTTGCCCAACTGACCGAAAGTGTTATAGCCCCAGGACACCAAGGTGCCGTCCGCGCATAAAACGAGGTTATGCTTATAACCCGCAGAAAGCGCTGCGACCATTTTTCCGGCAAGCGGCGTTCCTGCCGCCGTCACGCCCACCGGGATGCTGCTGTTGGTAGTGCTGCCGTTGCCCAGCTCACCCTCAACATTGAGACCCCAGGCAGCCAGGGTGCCATCCGCGCATAGCGCAAGGGAGTGAGCATTCCCTGCTGAGAGCGCCAGCAGCGTGCGGCTGGCCAGTGGAGTGCTCGACGTCGTCACGGTCATGGGATCATAGCTGTCGGTGGTGGTATTATTGCCGAGCTGACCACTGTTGTTGTAGCCCCAGGAGACGAGGCGTGAACCTGCCCAGACGAGCACCAGATCATTGCCCGTACCGCCATAGTAGCTGGCTACGAAGGGGTAGGTCACTCCATGATAGCTCAGGTTCACGAGCTGGCCTTGCGCCAGATTGCTGAACGCTCCGCTGACGAGGCCCAGCCCTGTGTTGTTCATCACCGTCAGAGTGGTGCCCGGCACGGGTGCATAGTTGAGCGTGAAGTTCACCGTGCTGCCGCTGGCGTTGAACGAGCTGGAGGTGGCAGGCACGTCTGTGGCCGAATTGTAGCTGGCTGTTACATTGGTAATACCAGCACCCGTAAGGCTGAGGTCGAACGGGCTGCCGTAAAGATCATTGCTGGTCACATGCAGCGCAGCATTACGGCCAAACGCAGCGCCGGGCGTAAATGTCACCACCAGCGTGGTGGTGCCGCCTGCAGCCACGGTGCTGGCAGGTGCAGTCGTGATGGTGAAATCTGCCGCATTCACGCCGTCAATCGTCACACCTGAAATGGAGAGAGCTGCCGTGCCGGAATTCCCCAAGGTGAACGTTTTTGTGATCCCCACTGCTACAGCGCTGTTACCGCAGTCCACGGTATTGCCGCTGAGCAGATTGGTGCCTGCGCTCGCCTGAACATAAATCGAGGGCAGTGGAGGTGGTGTCGCGACGATGGCAAGGTTGTGATAGGCTGCCGACCCGCTGCTGGCCTGAACAAACTTCTCGTTGGGCATGAGCGCGGATGTATTGACCGCCACCGGCACGGTGCTTGACGAGGTAGCGGTGCCCAGTTCACCATTCGAGCCATACCCCCAGGAAACGAGAGTGCCGTCTGCACAGAGCGCCAGACTGTAGTAATAACCGGCTGAGATTGAGGTGACGGTTCTGCCGAGCAAGGCTCCGCTGGTGGTGACTGCCACAGGAACGGTGCGTTGCGTTATGCTGTTGTTGCCCAATTGTCCGAAGATAGCTTGACCCCACGCGGCCACCGTGCCGTCTGAACACAGCGCCAGACTGTGGTAATAACCACCTGATACTGCGATGACGGTTTTCCCAGCCAGCGGCGTTCCTGCTGCAACGACTGCCACCGGCACGAGGCTGTTCGTCGTGCTGTTGTTGCCCAGCTGGCCGTTGGAATTGTAGCCCCACGCGATCGCTGTGCCGTCTGAACACAGTGCCAGACTGTGGGAAGTGCCAGCTGCGACTGCGATGACCGTCTTGCCAGACAAGACTCCGCTGGTGACGACGGCCACAGGCACGGTGCTTTGCGTCGTGCTGTTGTTGCCCAATTGTCCGAAGTAATTGGCACCCCACGCGGCCACTGTACCGTCTGAACACAATGCCAGACTGTGAGAGGTGCCAGTTGCGACTGCGATGACCGTCTTGCCAGACAAGACTCCGCTGGTGGTCACCGCCACGGGCACGGTGCTTTGCGTTGTGCTGCTGTTGCCCAGCTGGCCGTTGCTGTTCAGCCCCCAGGCGGCCACCGTGCCGTCTGAACACAGCGCAAGACTGTGGGAATTGCCCGCCGCAACCGCGATGACCGTCTTGCCGGCGAGAACGCCGCCGGTGGTCACCGCCACCGGCACACTGCTGCTGGCTGTCGTGTTGTTGCCCAACTGGCCGTTGAAGTTGGAGCCCCAGGCAGCGAGCGTTCCATCGGAGCAGAGGCCCAGGGAATGGCCGCCCCCAACGGTATGGGCGATGAGGGTTTTGCCGCTCAAGGGTGTCCCGGTGGTGGTAACCGGCGCCGGAACTGGGAAAACATAGGCGGCGCCAGTGCCCAGCTGTCCATAGGAATTGCTGCCCCACATCGCCACGGTGCCGTCGGAACACAGGGCGCCGCTGTGGTCTTGCCCGGAAATGACCGCAGACACTGTTTTGCCCGTCAAGGCATTGCTGCTGGCACTTACCGCCACCGGCACGTTGCTTTGGTTCATGGTGCTGCTGCCCAACTGGTAAGAGGAATTGCCACCCCACGCAGCCACCATGCCGTCTGAACACAGCGCCAGACTGTGGTAATAACCAGCTGAAACTGCAACAACGGTCTTGCCAGACAAGACTCCGCTGCTGGTGACCGCCACTGGCACGGTGCTTAGTGTCGTGCTGTTATTGCCCAGCTGGCCGTAGCTATTGTTACCCCAGGCGACCACCGTACCGTCTGAGCAGAGCGCAAGACAGTGGTAGTAATCAGTAGAAATTGCGGTTACGGACTTGCCAGACAAGACTCCACTGGTGGTGACCGCCACGGGCACGTTGCTTTGCACCGTGCTGTTGTTTCCCAGCTGGCCATAGCCATTGTAACCCCACGCGGCCACCGTGCCGTCTGAACACAGCGCCAGGCTGTGGGAATAACTGGCTGAAACTGCGATGACAGTCTTGCCAGACAAGGCTCCGCTGGTGGTGACTGCCACGGGCACGGTGCTTGTCGTCGTGCTGTTGTTGCCCAATTGTCCGTAGTTATTGTAACCCCACACGGCCACCGTGCCGTCTGAACAAAGTGCCAGACAGTGGGAATTACCGGCTGAAATTGCGATGACGGTCTTGCCGGCCAGCGGCGTGCCTGCCGTGACGACAGCCACGGGCACGTTGCTTTGTGTCGTGCTGTTGTTGCCCAGCTGGCCGCTGAAATTGCCGCCCCACGCGGCAAGTGTGCCGTCTGAACACAACGCCAGGCAGTGAGTATCTCCGGCGGCGATTGCGGTGACGGTCTTGCCATCCAGTGCCGTACCTGCGGTGATGACCGCCACAGGCAGATTGCTTGTCGCCGTGCTGTTGTTTCCCAGCTGGCCATAGCCATTGTAACCCCACGCGGCCAGGGTGCCATCTGAGCAAAGCGCCAAATTGGTGTTTGAACCATTGGCAATGGCGGTAACCGTCTTGCCTGCCAGTACGCCGGCGGTGTTCAGCGCCACAGGTGCCGGGGAGGTGGTTGTCGCATTGTTTCCCAACTGCCCATAAGCATCCCCCCCCCATGACAAAGGTCGGTTGCCTTTCCACACGAGCACAAGGTCATTGCCTGTGCCGCCGTAGTAGTTGGCCACATACGGGTAGGTCAGGCCATTGTAGCTCAAGTTCACAACCTGCCCCTGCGTCAGATTGCTGAAAGCTCCGCTGATGAAGGGCAGCCCGGTGTTGTTCACCACCGTCAGATTCGTGCCGGTAGGTGGGGCGAAATTCAGGGTGAAATTGACCGTGTTCCCGGTGGCATAGTAGGTGGCAAGGTAGATGCTGGAGGTCACCGGCACATCTGCTGCGGTGTTCCAGACAGCATTCACCACCGCCGCCCGGGCGGACATTGACAGGGCAAGGAAAATACAGGTCGAGTATAAGAAACAACGCGCGGTGAATGTCATGCAAATCGCTTATAGCAGTCACGCCTACAAACGGGCAAGGTAATTCATTCACCGGCTCTGCCGCTGTGAATTTAAGAAGCGGACATGGCTGAAGCCATCACCGCCTGGCCGCGCGCCCTGCACTGCGGGCACGCGGTTCGCTGACAGACGGTGCGTGTAGGGAAATGCCGGCACTACTTGCGCGCTTCCGCCAGGGCCTTGTCCATCACTTCCTTGAGGGTGACTTCGGCTCCGCCGCGGCGTTTGCTCTCGTCGGCGGCTTCCATGAAGGCGTAGATTTCCAGTGTTTCTTCAGGGCTCACGGGAGCGACGCCGGTGCGGAAGAAGTGCACGACGGAGTAGAGCAGGGGATCGTAGCCGTCGTAGGTGCCGATGTCGGCCTCGCCCTTCTCACCGATGGCCTTGCCGCCGTAGCCTTTGGATTCGGTGAAGGTGCCGGTGCGGCCGCCTTCCCAGGTGCCGGTCACGGTGATGCGGGCGACGGTCTGCTTGGTCTCCTTCTTGGTGACCTTGTCCACGGTGGTGACTTCCTCCATGACGCTACCGCGCTTCACGCTCTGGCAGCCGGTGCCCATGACCGTGAAGAGGGACTCCACGCCGTGGATGCCATACCAGAAGAGGTCGGGGTGGTGGGGTTCCAGACTGGCGGGACTGGAGGTGCTGGCCTGCTTCACCTTGCCGATGCTGCCGCCGCGCACGGCCTGCGTGCCTTTGCCAAAGCGCAGCGAGGAGGAGGAGAAGACGGGAATGCCAGCCTTCTTGGAGGCGTCGAAAATCTTGATCGCATCGACCAATGTGCCCGCGATGGGTTTGTCGAGGAAGACCGGCTTGTGCGCCTCGATGCACGGCAGCACCTGCTCCAGGTGCACGCGGCCGTCATTGGATTCGAGGAAGACGACGTCCACCTTGTCGAGCAGTTCATGGATGCTCGGGACGATCTCCACCCCCATGGCCTTGACCTTCTCCGTGTACTCCGGCACGCGCTCCGTGCTGGAGGGGATGTCCTTGGAGCCCTGCGCATACGCGGCGACGAGATGCACCCCCATCACTTCCGGCTTCTGCGGCGTGGCATTCAGCGTCTTGGTGAAGGCCAGCACGTGGGACGTGTCCAGGCCGATGATGCCGGCACGGATGTGCTGGCCGCTGGCATGGAGGGAAAGCAGCGCCGAAGCGCCAACAACAAAGAGCAGGGTGCGAATCATGGCCGAAGACTACGCGGCGCGTGGTGCGGCCTTTCGGCGGGGTTTGGCTGCAAAACAGGCTGCGCAGGGAAAACCGCCGCTGCGCAGCACAAAAGGACTGAAACAGGTGCGAAAAGGAGAGGACCGCAGAGGTTGGCCGCAAAGAAGCGCAAAAAAGCGCAAAAGTAGAGGTCGTTGTGGTTGTTGAGGGCGGACAGATCTGTCTTTTCGCTCTGAACGGACCCATTCATTTGGAGGCTCGACTCTGCGGGAGAAGCCGCTTCAGGGTCTCATTTTTTGCTCCTTTTTGCGTCTCTTTGCGGCCACTGATTCTGGCGTTCAGCCTCCTACTTCACACCCACGCAATACACCGCCTTGTTGCTGCGCAGAATCAGCAAGTCGCCGCTCACGGCGGGGGTGCCGTTGAAGTGGGTGGTGTCGCTGGCGAATTCATTGGTGGCGAGGAGCTCGTAGGTGGGCTTGGCGGCGAGGATGAAGGCGCCGTTGCGGCGGGAGACGCAGATGAGCTTGTCGCCGATGAGCACGGGCGAGGCGTAGAAGGGCTTGCCGCCGCCGCGCGAGCCCATGGTGGTGCGCTCGCGGTACACATCCTTGCCGGTCCTGGCGTCGATGCACAGCGCGAAGCCCTGATCATTGATGACGTAGAGGTGGCCGTCTTTGAGGATGGGAGTGGGCACGTAGGAGCTGGAGCTGCTGTCCCACAGGATGGCCTTGGGGCCGAGATCCCCTTTGCCACCGATCTTGATGGCGGTGCTGCGCGTGGCGGGGAAACCGCCGAAGACGTAAACGGTGTCGCCACCACCGGGGACGAGGCAGGGGGAGACGTTGCCGGTGAGGCCGTGCGTGGCATACCAGCGCAGCTTGCCGGTGTCGGGATTCATGCCCCACAATTCCTGCGGCACGGCGATGACGAGATCGTCCACGCCATCGCGTTTGAGGATGTTCGGCGTGCCGTAGGCCATGCCGAAATCGCCCTCGGCCTTCCACACGATTTTGCCGTTGGTTTTGTCGAGGCCGAAGATCGTCTGGCTCTCGTCGTTGGCGTTCACGATGAGCAGATTTCCATGAATGATGGGGCTAGCTGCGGAACCCCAGCGCCGCTGGCCGGAGCTGGTGCCGCAGGAGGTCTGCCAGAGCTGCTTGCCCTGGAGGTCAAAGGCCAGCGCGCCGCTCTTGCCGAAGAACACATAGACGCGCTCGCCGTCCGTCACCGGCGTGTGGGTGGCGTAGCCGTGCTCGGTGATGAATCCGGTGAACGGATCTTCCGCAGCGGCGCTGGGCACCTTGGCATCCCAGAGCACCTTGCCATCGGCGCGATTGAGGCAGAGCAGATGCCGCACGAGCTGGCGCATGTCGTCCGCGCCCGGTTTGTCGCCGTAGCCGGTCCAGCAGGTGATGAAGACCTTGTCGCCGAGCACAATGGGGCTGGAGGCTCCGGGCCCTGGCATGTCCGCTTTCCACAGCAGGTTTTCCGTGTCGCTCCACTTCAGCGGCACCTTGGATTCCGTGACCATGGCCGCGCCCGTGGGACCCAGGAAACGCGGCCAGTCATTGCCAGCGGCGGTGAGCAGGGACGGCGTGGCAAGAGCGAGCGTGAGGGCAGAGGCGGAAGCGAAGGCGCGGGAGAGCAATTTCATGCGGGGAGGGATAACCCGGAGAGGGCGGGAAAGTTACGCGGGGGAATGCGGGAAGGATGGAGCGCGGAATTGATTCCGCAGCACTCCGCAGCAGGTGGCGCTCTGAGTTTCACGTGCCGGCCGTTCACACCGAGGATGGGTCTGGTTTGTGCGATGCCGTGTGGAGTCCCACCCGCTGGGGGCTTGCGACCTGCTGCGGACTGAATTCCGCGCCCCGGACTGCTTGCCGAATTCGCAGCAACGGGATAAGTTCGCCCCAGCCATCAAACAATGATGATCGCCGATTCAATGTCCCCGGAACACCTTGCTCGATTCGTGGATCTGGTCAGCGTCAAATATGGCGTTTGCCTGTCGGTCGATGCCCGCTGCTCCATTCTAGACCGTGAGGTGCTGGAGATGAAAGAGATCCCCAGACTGCTGCTGGAAAGCGAAGGCCCAGGCGAATGGTGGGATCTACATCTGTTGCGAAGCATCCGTGACGAGCTGTACAGGTTCAGCTCGGCCTGCGAGAGCATGGAAGAGTGACGAGTCCATGAAAGGGCGTGGCGCTGCCATGATCGTTCGGCGCTAAGCCGGCTCATAAGTTCAGCTCCGGAAGCGCGTAGCGCTGGCACAATGGTAGCCGTGGGTGCCAACCCACGGAACCGCGTGGCCCATGCCGTTCGAATCCCGAGGAACCGCGTAGCGGTGACACAAACCTCCGCATCAGCCCAAGTCCACGATCACGCGATGTATCGGTTGTCGTATTTGATGCGGGCCTCATCCAGCATGCGCCGCAGTTCCCCCAGAAAATCCGTGTGCTGATGATGCACCTGCTGGTCCTTGATGTAACGAATCACGGCATCCTTTTCGCGGACCGAAATCGTGAAGGCACCGTAGCCGTCCTGCCAGCCGTCGAATCCGGGAAAGAGGTTCTCCTGTTTGATCCAGCGGCTGGTGTTCGCCTTCAGCTCGCGCATGTAATCCGCCAGCGACAGCGAGGTATGCAACGTCGTCAGGATGTGCACGTGGTCATCCATCGCGTTGATGCGGTGAAGGTGGCAGTTCAGGCCCTGATGGACGCCCCAGACGTAGCGAAAGAATTCCTCCCGCCGGGTTTCCCGCAGAACCGTGGCACGCTCTTTGGTGGAGAACACGATGTGATACAGGATCTGCGTGTAGGTATTGGCCATGGCGGAGGCGATGGGTGCGGCGGGGCTTTGTGTCACCGCTACGCGGTTCCACCGTCCTGGCAACGGTGGGTTGTCGGCCGACCGTGGGTTTCACCCACGGCTACCGTTGTGCCAGCGCTACGCGCTTTCGAGCCAATTGCCGCAGGGCTGGCCGTATCGCATGGGGGAATACCCATCGAGGATCTGGACAACCAAAACGCCGGGAGGTAAAACGGTGCCATGTCCCCCACATCTGCTCCTGACAAGGCCGAAGCTGAATGGGATGCTGTGATTAGAACCCGCGTTCAGGAGATTGAGGCAGGTCACGCGAAGCTGATTCCTTTCGAAGAAGTCGAGGCAGAGATGGATGCTTTTGTGGCATCGCTTGGTAAAGCATGAGGCCAATCGCCTTCCACGTTGACGCCACGCTGATTGCTCACGCTAGGCGCTTCTGCTCAGGAAGCCCGTAGGGCTGGCATAACGGTAGCCGTGGGTGCCAACCCACGGTTTGCGATCAGCACATCGTTTCCAAATTCGTGGAACCGCGTAGCGGTGGCACATCACGCTGCGCTCCGCTGGCGAGAGGCGGGTGTTTTTCCATGTTGCGGACCCGCCGGGTGTCCAGTTGCAGCGCAACTGGTCAACACTCCTCCTCACACCTCCACCGGCACCGGCTGCGGTGCTTGAAACGCGGACATCGAAAACCGCTTCATCAGCGATCCTGCCGCGACATACCCGAAGCCGAAGAAGAACAGCAGCAGGAAGGGGATGCTGCCCCACTGGCCGCGCTGGGCGGCGAGGGCGATCATCCAGCCGAAGTAGCCGGTGAGCAGGACTTCGATCCACAGGGCGATGGACTTGCCGGCCTTGTAGCGGGAGCGCTGCTTGCTGGCCTGCGCTTTGTTTTCCATGCCGTATTTCGGCGTGCGGACGAATTCGGACGACTGATTGAGCAGCGCCTCCAGCACGGCCTTGCCGTTGTTGATGCTCATGCCGATGCCGAGGGCGAGCAGCATGGGCACATACGGCAGGGTTTTGAGCCAGCCCCAGCGGCCCTGGGCGCCCTGGGCAGTCATGTAAAAGATGATGACGCTGAGGGAGGCGAAGAAGAACACGGGCACGTCCACAAACACCGCCTTGTGCCAGCTGCTGCCCATCACGAAATTCGCGGGGTACATCAGCACCAGGGTGCAAAGCGTGAGCAGGTAGGCGAAGTTTGACGTGAGGTGGGAGGTGGCCTCGATCTTCAGGCTCAGGGGGATGTCGCTGCGCCACACGTTGCCGAGGGTCTTTTTGCACACCTGGATGCTGCCCTTGGTCCAGCGGTGCTGCTGGCTCTTGAAGCCATCCATGTCCGGCGGGAGCTCGGCGGGGACGACGACGTCCTTGAGGTAGATGAATTTCCAGCCTTTGAGCTGCGCGCGGTAGCTGAGGTCCAAGTCTTCCGTGAGGGTGTCGTGCTGCCAGCCGCCGCCGGTTTCGATGGCGGCTCTGCGCCAGATGCCGGCGGTGCCGTTGAAGTTGAGGAATTCGCCGTGGCGGCTGCGGGCCGTCTGCTCCAGCACGAGGTGGCCGTCCAGAAAGAGGGCCTGCAGCTTGGTGAGCAGGGAGAAGTTCTTGTTCAGATGCCCCCAGCGCGCCTGCACCATGCCGACTTTTTCGTCGGTGAAGTGGTGGATCACCTGCTTGAGGTAGTCCGGTGCCGGCTGGAAGTCGGCGTCGAAAATGCAGATGTACTCGCCCTTGGCGGAGGCCATGCCTTCGTCCAAAGCGCCGGCCTTGAAGCCGTTGCGGTTGCTGCGGTGGCGGTACTCGATGTCGTAGCCCTTGGCCTTCAGATCGGCGGAAAGCTTCTCGGCATGCGGGGCGGTTTCGTCCGTGGAATCGTCCAGCACCTGGATCTGCAGGCGGTCGCGCGGGTAGTCCAGGGCGCTGACGGTGCGCAGGAGGTTTTCCACCACGTGGAGCTCGTTGAAAATGGGGAGCTGCACGGTGATGACGGGCAGCTCGGCGAACTCATGAGGCGGCACCGGCACGTCCATGCGGTGTTTCCAATAGTGGTATAACACCTTGATTCTGTGCGCGCCAAAGGCGGACAGGGCGGTAAAAACGAGGATGTAGCTGGTAAACCAGAAGAAATTATCCCACACAATCATATCGGAAGAGGAAGCAGGGCACGGGGGCGCATCAATCTCCACCAGTTACCAACAATCAAGCAGCATTTCGGGTGCCAGTAGGGGCGGGATTTTTAAGCGCGACGTGGAGGCGGGCGCTACTTGCGGTGAAAAGGAGGGCTTAAACGGCAGCAGGGCGGAATGACGAATGACGAATGACGTTGCGAAGCCCATTCGGCATTTTGCATTCGTCATTCCAATCTGGCGCACTTTCCCAAACTCGCCATCCTCCCCCCATGCCCACTGAACAGCGCGACTGGTACGACACGCCCCTCTACTACGACATCGTCTTTGACGATGGCACCCTCAAGGAGGCGGACTTTTTGGAAGAGGCCTACGCCAAATACGCCACGCCCGCCAAGGTGGCGCGCCACCGCCTGCTGGAGCCCGCCTGCGGCAGCGGCCGTCTGGCGCTGGAGCTGGCCCGGCGCGGCTGGGAGGTCAGCGGATTCGATGGCAACGCGCACATGATCGCCTTTGCCCAGCAGCGGCTGGAAAAGGCGGGGCTGAAGGCGCGCCTGTGGGAGGACTGGATGCAGAGCTTCACCCTGCCCAAGGGCGTGAAGGGCGGTTTTGACATGGCGCACTGCCTCGTCAGCACCTTCAAGTACCTGCTCAAGGAAAAGGACGCCGCCGAGTGCCTGCGCCGCGTGGCCGCCGCCCTGCGCCCCGGGGGCGTGTTCTTCCTGGGCCTGCACCTCACGGATTACGACCGCGAGGAAGACGAGCACGAGCGCTGGGTGGCCAGGCGCGGCAGCATCGAAGTCGTGTGCAACACCCACACCTGGCAGGCCGACCGCAAGACGCGCCTGGAAAACCTGCGCACCCGCCTCAAGATCACCGACTCCGGCCGCACCCACACGCAGGAGACGCGCTGGCAGTTCCGTACCTACAGCGCCGCGCAACTGAAGGCCCTCCTCCGCAAAGTCCCCGAACTGGAGTACCTGGAGTGCTACGATTTTACGTATGACCTCACCGACCCCCGCAAGTTTGACGACAGCTATGCGGATGTGCTGCTGGTGCTGAGGAAGAGGTGAGGGTTGGTTGTAGAGGTTCACAAAACTCATTTCCATTTAGCGGCTGTTTCTTGATCGAGGATCATGGGCTTCCTTCTTCGCTCTCCTGCGTCGAGCTACGAAGGACACGTCGACGGCGGCTGGTTGAGGACAACCCGCCCTACCAGCGCTGGGCATGCGAGCGCCCGGCACGAGGTAGGGCGGCTTGTCCTCAAGCCGCCGCCGAGCGTCTCCATGCTCGCTTTCCGGAAATCAGTTTCGGAAAATGCTATCTCCTTAGGGCCCAGCATTCCTGTATTGCCTTTTGTGGCGGAAATCGGGTATCACAGATAAAGAATTGGCAGCATTTGATTCCGAAATTCCGAAAGAATTTCTAATAAAATGGACTGTCGATTGTTAAGTTTCCCGACGTTCCCAACCAAGCTGGCATTCTACCATGCGTTTTCGTTATCTATTGATCTCAATTGCGGTGCTGCTGCTGGCGGTGCTTTGTGCGTATGTCCTGGAGGAGCCTGAAGTGGTTTCGGCTCCGAGGAAAATGTCGAAGGTCGTGGCGGGGCCGCGTCTGCGTCCGGGACTGATGGAGGCTGGGCCAGGGGGGAGTCCTGCGAAGCCAGCGTCGAAACTCAAGGAGGAGGCCGCTGTTGAGGCGGCGGCGGTGGAGCCGGGGCGCGCGATGGAGGCCTTTGATGAGTGGAGCCAGAGCTATCTGGAGGCGGCACCCGAGGAGCGTGGGGCGCTGGTGGAGAAAGGCGTGAAGCTGGCGGAGGCACGCCGGCCGGTCTTCAAGCAGATGATTAAAGACGACCCCAGGCAGGCCCTGACGCGTGCGGTGCCCATGGTGGTGCGGCAGAAGCTGCCGGTGGCAGTGCTGCAGCAGCTCGAGAAGCGGGTGAACGACATCGGCGTGCTGCGCGTGCTGCAGGCGACGCCGATGGAGGGCGAGCCGCTGCCCTCGGGGTCGCTGACTTTTCGGGAGGTGGAGCTGCAAAGCGGCCAGACCTACCGCGCCTACGTTTATGGAGCGCGGGCACCCGTCGTCACCTGGACGGCCAATGCCTCCCTCAATGGCGTGGCGGTGGACGCCGACTTTGCCGTCAATGAAATGCCCTCCCGCACGCTGGAGGTGGGGGAGATCCCGCCGGCGAACAAACCGGCCGTGGTGGACTGCCCGGTGTCGGGGAAGCAGGTGTTTGAAAATGCCGACGCCATCACAGATGTCATCACGGCGGCCACGCCTGCGGTGGAGACGGCCACGGAGACGATGTACTTTTGCAACACGATGCACATCGACGTGCTGAATCAGACCCTGATCATGGGAGAGGGCAGCACGGGCGGCACCTTTGGCTTCACCGGCATCCTGCCTGCCGCGCCCACACCGGCGCTGGGAAATGTGAAGGTGCTGGTCATTCCCATGACGTATGCGGATCAGAACGGCGTGCCCTCCACCGAGGCGGCGCTGTACGCCACCCTGCGGGATGTGGCTGACCATTACTCCAAGTCCTCCTACGGCCGCCTTTCCCTGGCGGGCGTGGTCACGCCGCCGGTGAAGCTGAAGCACAATGAGGCCTATTACATCAACCGGGACACCAGCAACGGCGGAGACATCAGCGGCACCAGCGTGGAAATGCAGGAGTCGAGGGATGAGGCGCGGAAGCTGGGCTTTGACTGGAATGACTACGACTGCACCGTGCTGCGCCACAATGGCGGCCCTGGCAGCTACGGCGGCCTGGGCGGCGGCAGCACCGTCTGGGTGCGGGGAGACAGCGTAGGCCTCTGGGCGCACGAGATCGGCCACTGCTTTGGCCTTGCCCATGCGAACTTCTGGACCACTGCCGGCACCAGCAGCATCGGCGCCGGGGTGAACGAGGAGTATGGCGACAGCTATGACATCATGGGGAGCAGCGGCAGCTTTCCCAACGGGCAGTACAACACCCAGGCCAAGAACCAGATCCGCTGGCTGCCCAGCAACTTCCTGCAGCCCGTGACGCAGAGCGGCCTCTACCGCATCTATGCCTATGACCAGGGCACGCTGGACCCCAAGCGGCGCTATGCGCTGAACATCGTGAAGGACTCCCAGCGCGTTTACTGGGGGGAGGTCCACTCGCTGTTTGACACCAACCCCTGGATGAAAAACGGCATGGTCCTCGGGTGGCGCTTCCCCAATGGCGGCGCCAGCAACTTCCAGCTCATCGACACCACCAACGGCTCGCCTTTCCTCAAGGAGGACGCCGCCATCTCCGCAGGCAGCACCTTCTCAGACACAGAGGCCGGCATCCACATCACCACCGTGGCGGCCAATGACGTGCCGCGCTACATGGACGTGCAGGTGAACATGGGCAGCTTCCCGGGGAACCACCGCCCCACGCTGGCGCTCGCGGCCTCCGCCACGGTGGTGCCGCTGAATGCCACCGTCACCTTCACCGCCACTGCGAGCGATGCGGACGGCGACTCCCTGGCCTACTACTGGCAGCACTTCGGCAGCTCCTCCATCAAGATCGCCTCTCCAAACGCGGCCGTCATCACTCGTCAGTTCACCGCAGCGGGCACCTACGTCGTCACCTGCACGGCCAGCGACATGCGGGGCGGCACCGCCACACGGAGCCTGCTCATCACCGTGGGCAGCGCCACCACCTACACGATCAGCGGCCGCATCACCCTCCTCGGCGCGGGGCTGCCGGAGGTCGTCGTCACCGCCAATGGGGTCAACGGCGTCATCACCGACGAGGACGGCCGCTTCACCATCCCCAACCTGAGCGCGAACAACTACACGCTCACGCCCCTGCTGTATGGCTACACCTTTGGCGAGCTGTTCAACAACAGCATCACCGTGGCTCCCAGCTTTGCCGGCGCGGACTTCGAGGCCACCGCGCAGTCCGTCGTCACTCTCACCGCGCCTAACGCCACGGCCAATGAACTGGCCCCGGTGACGCCCGGCAGCTTCCGCCTCACCCGCACCGGAGACACCAGCCAGGATTTGCTGGTGAATGTGAACACCGCCCTGGGCAGCGCCACGAAGACCACGGACTACACCCTCTCCCCGGACTACGTCGCGGGTTCCAACGGCTTCAGCACCTTCACCATTCCCGCCGGGTCGCAGACGCTGGACGTCACCCTCACCCCCGTGGTGGACGCGCTGGCGGAGGGGCCGGAAACCGCCACGCTGCAGCTCGGTTCTGGAAACGGCTACCTCGTCGCCCTGCCTTCGGTGGCGAGCGTGACCATCGCCGATGACGACACGCCCCTGCAGAAGGTGTCCATCCTCGCCACGGCCAATGCGGCGCTGGAGGGCATTGGAACGCCTGCCGTGCTCACCCTGACGCGGACCGGGTCAACTGCGGCGGATTTGATCGTCTCCTACACCGTCGGCGGCACGGCGGTCAGCGGCACGGACTACACCGCGCTGCCTGGCAGCGTCACCATCCCGGTGGGCTCCGCCACTACCACAGTCAGCATCACGCCGATCAATGACAACGTATCCGAGCCGCTGAAAACGGTGGTCGTGACCCTGACCGGAACGGCCGCCTACCTGGTGGAATCCACCGCCGCAAGCGCCACCTCCAGCGTGTATGATGACGACACCCAGATCGTCACCGTGGCTGCCACGGACGCCGTGGCCACCGAGGTGGACCTGACCGTGCCGGGTGCCAAGGCGGACACCGGCACCTTCGTGGTCACCCGCAGCGGAGACACCACGGCGGCGCTCACGGTTTATTATGCCTTTGCCGGTACGTACAATTCGGGCGTCATGGCCCTGCATGGCATCGATTATGAGGCCATGCCCGGCAGCGTGGTCATCCCCGCCGGGGAAAAGCAGGCCAGCATCACCATCGTCCCGCGCTTTGATTCGCTGGGAGAGGGGCCGGAGCAGGTGGTGCTCTACCTTGGGGGCAATGCCACGAACTACATCATCGGAGACACGGGCACGGCGTTCCTCACGATCAATGACAACTCGCCCGACCTCCCCTATGTGGACGTGGTGAACATGGGCAGCGTGACGGAGGGCGGCAGCACGGCCGTCTTCCGCATCACCCTGCGCGGCGGCACCGGCACGGGCACGCTGGCGGTGAACTACGACTTCTCCGGGACCGCCTCTGCGGGGGACTTCAGCGTCAGCGGCACGGGGAACACCCTCACGGGCACCACCATCACCCTGAACAATGGCGCCACCGTGACCAAGGACGTGACCATCACCGCCACCAATGATGTGGAGCTGGAGGACATGGAGACGCTCACCCTCACCCTGGCCGCCAGCACCGGTTACCAGACCTACGGCCAGACCAACGCCGCCACCATGTGGATCAAGGACAACGACAACATCAACACCGTCTTTGTGGACACGCAGGTGGGCACCTCCGGCGGCATCAGCTTTACTGAAGGGGCCGCCACCACGCCGGTGAAGTTTTACGTGTCCCGCACCGGCAGCACCACCGCCGCACTCACGGTGAACTACACGCTGGGCGGCACCGCCACCAGCGGCAGTGACTACACCGCGCTGCCCGGCAGCATCGTCATCCCCGCAGGCGCGTCGGGGGTGGACGTGCCGGTGTCCGTCATCAATGACACCACCTTTGAGGGCACCGAGACCCTCACCTTTGACTTCGCGCCGGGTGGCTACTCCCGCAGCAGCCCCGGCACGGTGATGTACATCGCGGACAATGACACCGCCACGGCCACGGTGGCCTTTGGCTCCCCGGGCTCCGCCGGGCTGGAGAGTGTGACCTCCGTGAACATCCCCGTCACCCTCACCCCGGCGCAGGCCACGCCTGTGACCGTGGAGTACGCGGTGAACGGCTCCAACATCAACAGCAGCATCTCCGGCCTCCTGCGCGGGCTGCCCTTCTGGGTGCGCGTGGTCAAGTCAGGCAACACCATCACCCATTTCGAGTCCAATGACGGCACGGTGTGGACGCAGCGCGGCGGCAGCTTCACCGTCAGCGGACTGGGCAGCACGAGCTATCTTGCGGGCATCGTCGCCGCGGCGGGCAGCACCACGGCCACTTCGGCGGTGATCGACAACTACTCCATCACCGGCCTCACCGCCGGGGCGTCCGTCGGCACGGAAACGCGGTCCGTGGTAGGCACCGCCGCCGGGGCCACGCATACGTTAAGCAACGGCGTGTACACCTTCAGCACGCCCGGCGCGGGCATCTTCTCCGGCTCCACCTCGGACAACTTCTGCTATGTGAACTCCACCGTCACCAATTCGGCGGACTGCATCATCAGCGCCCGCGTGGTCTCCATGGGGACCACCAGCACCAGTGCGCGCATCGGCGTCATGCTGCGCTCCTCCACGGCGGCGGGTTCGGTCTATGCCGCCAGTCTGGCCACCCCGGCCTCCACCAGCGCCTACTACACGCTGAACCGCACCACCCTGAACGCCGTCTCAAACTCCCCCACCACCTACACCGCGCCGGTGCTGCCGCAGTGGTTCCGCTTGGTGCGTGCGGGGGATGTCTTCACCGTTACCAACTCGAAGGACGGCGTCAACTGGGCCATCCCCAGCGGCGGCTCCGCCCAGACCATCCCCGTGGGGACCACGGTGCTGGCGGGACTTGGCGTCTCTGCGGCGACGGATGGCCTCATCGCCACGGCCACCTTTGACAACGTCACGCTCAATGGCGCCGCCGTGCCCGGCACCGGTCTGCAGGGCCGCACGGTGGGCTTTGTGAACGAGCAGGGGAGCGAGAGCTACGCCGACGGCGTGTGGACGCTCAATGGCAGCGGCACCAACCTGAACGACGAGGGGCATTTCGCGGCCACCTCCGTCTCCGGAGATTTCACCCTCATCGCCCGCGTCACCTCACTCACGGGTGGCGACACAGCCTCGCAGGCGGGCATCATGATGCGCAAGTCGCGCGACAGCTACTCCAAGGCCATGATCGGCCGCTGGATCAAGAGCGCCGGCATCGGCCAGGGGCAGCGCATTCAGAGCTACACCACCGCCTTTGGCACCGGCATTGACTTCACCCTGCCACCCGGTGTGCTGACCTTTGCCCCCGGCGAGACCACGAAGAACATCGTGCTCAGCGTGGTCAATGACACCGTGGACGAGCCGGACAATCTGGTGACCCTGCTGCTCTCCAATGCCAACGGGGCCGCCGTCAGCAGCACTGGCAACTTCTACGGCTACACCATCATGGATGACGACGTGCCGCCCGCCAGTCCCTACGTGGGCTTTTCCGCCGCCACCAGCACCGTGCTGGAAAGCGCTGGCACGGTGGACCTGCCCGTCAGCCTGGCCACGCCAGCCACCGTGACCAGCACGGTGGATTACTCGGTCACCGGCGGCACCGCCACGGGCGGCGGCACGGATTACACCCTGGACGCCGGCACGCTGACCTTTGCCCCCGGGGACACGGTGCAGACCATCACCGTCTCCATCGTGGATGATGCGGTGGTGGACGCGGGAGAGACCGTCATCATCTCCCTGGCCAATCCCCAGGGATTCCAGCTCGGCAGCATCACCTCAAACACCCTCACCATCACGGATGACGACCTGCCGGTGGTCAGCATCACGGCCAATGATGCCGCCGCCTCCGAGGCGGGGCTGGACCCCGGCCAGTTCACGATCTCCCGCACCGGCAGCACCGCCGCGTCTCTGACGGTGAATCTCACCCGCACGGGCACCGCCACCAGCGGCACGGATTACAGCGTCATCGCCACCACGCAGACCATCCCCGCCGGCGCCGCCAGCGTGGTGGTGAATGTGACCCCGCTGCAGGACTCCACGAATGAGGGCACCGAGACCATCATCCTCACCCTCGCCTCCGGCTCCTCCTACACCATTGGCACGCCCACCACCGCCACGGTGAACCTCCTGGATGACGACCGCAGCACGGTGACGCTGGTGGCCAATGACGCCAGCGCCTCGGAGACGGCGGGCAATCCCGGGCAGTTCACCTTTACCCGCACGGCGCCCACCACCGGCACGCTGGCCGTGGGCTTCACCATTGCTGGCACCGCCACCAACGGCACCGACTACACCACGGTGACCTCCTCCTTCACCTTCAGCGCCGGGCAGGCCACCCGCACGGTGGACATCCTGCCCATAGACGACGGCACCACCGAAGGGGACGAGCAGGTGACGCTCTCCCTGAACACCGGCACCTACGACATCGGCGCGCAGTCCTTTGACAGTGTGACCATCGCAGACAACGACAGCCCGCCCACCCTCTTCATCAACAGCCCCGGCTCCCAGGGTTCCCTCATCGCCAATGGCAACGGCGTCATCGTCAGCGCCACCATCGCCGACGACGGCGCGCCTGCAGCCGTGACGCAGCTGTGGACGCAGATCAGCGGCCCCGGCGTGGCCACCATTGAAAATCCCACCGCCAGCACCACGGCCGTCACCTTTTCCGCCCCTGGCAACTACATCCTCCGCGTCACCGCCACAGACACCCAGTTCACGGTGAGCGATCAGGTGACCGTGGTCGTGGGCTCCGCGCTGGTGGCGGCGGACTGGATCACGCATGATCTCGGCCCCAGCTCCGCACGGCGCGGGCAGGGGGTGGAATTCGGCGGCCAGCATTCCGTCACGGGCACCGGCGCGGGCTATGCCGCGAGCAGCGACGGTGCGCATGTGATGATGAGGCAGATCAGCGGGGACGGTGCCGTCGTGGCGCGCCTCACCAGCCTCAGCTCCAGCACCGCGCTCTCCGGCGTCACCATCCGCGACTCCATGCTGCGCGCCGGCTGCCGGGCCGTGCTGGGTCTGGTGCCCGGCAGCGGCCTGCAGTTCCGCACCCGCCTCACGGTCAGCACTGCGGACACGGTGAGCAGCGTCGCCGCGCCCAGCCTGCCGCTTTGGCTCAAACTGGAGCGCAATGCCGCCACCGGCGGCGTCACCGCCAGCTACGCGGCGGACAGCAGCGGCACGCCCGGCTCCTGGGTGCAGCTCGGCACCGCCACCATCCCCATGGACGCCGCCGCGCACTACGGCCTCACCACCACCAGCAACAGCACGGCCAGCACCGCCACGGGCATCTTTGACCACATGACCCTCACCCCGGCGCAAACCGGCCCCGCCTTGCTCAGCGAAGACTCCACCGTGACCCCCGCCGCCCCCGGCAGCGGCAGCCTCAGCAGCGGCACCTACACCATCACGGGCAGCACCACCGGCTACTACCATGGCTGGCAGTATTATGGGGACATGGTCGTGACCACCCGTCTGGCCACCTACGGCTCCAACGCCGACAGCTCCAGCGGCGGCCTCCGTGTGGCGGAGAGCATGGAGAACGGCGGCCAGCTCCACATCGGCCGCATGCCCCAGGGCGCCTACAATGGCTACTACTGGACCTCCCTGGCCGGCGGTGCCGGCGGTGGCGTGCCCAGCGGCATCGCCTCCGGAAACTGGATCCGCTTCATCCGCAAAGGCAACGGCATCACCGCCTACCGCGCGCCGGACGTCTCCGGCAGCCCCGGCACCTGGGTGCAGATCGGCCAGCCGCAGACCATCATCATGACCACTCCGGTCTGGGTGGGCTTTTACGTGAACAACTCCAGCGGCGTGGGCATGAACACCTGCACCTTTACCAATCTCACCATCGCCCCGCTCAACAGCGCCCCGGTCATCGCCATCGCCAATGCGGCCACCTACCCGCTCTCCCCGGTGCCGCTGGATGCCACCCTGACGGATGACAGCTACCCCGCCCCCGTCACCCTCACCAGTCTGTGGACCAAGGTCAGCGGCCCCGGCACCGTGGCCTTTGGCAATGCCACCGCCACAGACACCACCGCCACCCTGGGGCAGGCCGGCAGCTACGTGCTGCGCTTCACCGCCAACGACAGCAGCGCGCAGACCTTCAAAGACCTCCCCTTCACCGGCTACACCAAGCCCTTTGAAGTGTGGCAGGCGCAGAACTGGACCGCCACCGGCGGCTACGCTGACCCCAATGCCGCCCAAGCCCTGGACGCCGACTATGACGGCCAGGCCAATCTCCTGGAATACGCCTTCGGCACCGCGCCGCAGCTGGCCGGCAGCTCCCCGCTGGTGTTTGACACCTCCAGCGTCAGCTCAGAGAAATACCTGCGCATCACCGTGCCGAAAAACGCCGCCGCCACGGATGTGACCTTCACCGTGGAAGCCACCAGCGACCTCAGCAATTCCGCCAGCTGGAGCAGCGCCGGCCTCGTCACCGAGCAGGACACCAGCACCCGCCTCATCGTGCGCGATTCCCAGCCCCTGAGCAGCGGCGGCCCGCGGTTCATGCGCGTGAAGGTGGTGCGGAACTGAAGAGGGGGAGGGTAGGGGGAAGGGGAAGTTGACGGTGGTTGGCGACGTGTCCTGCGTAGCTCGCAGAGCGAAGAAGGATGGTTGACGGTTGTTTTCCAGAGACAGCGCCGTGCCAAGCAGCGCTGGTAGGGATGCGCTGTGCGCGTCCGTAGAATCCCTCGTCCCAGCGCGTCTGCTGCCTCATCGTTCTCCCCCTTTTCAAACGCCTCCGCCCTCCGCTGCCGGGCGCCCCAAGGACGGCGCACCTTTTAGATCGCCTGCGGGAAATGACAGACCCGGAATCACGGACCCGCACAGCGGTTCCCTACCATCCCGAAATCGACGCAGCGCTGGTTTGGCACCTCAAAAATCAAAAATCGATGGCTCATCAATCGTCAATCCTCCGGCTGCGGCGCGGCCTGGGTACGCCTGATGGACGATTCATCCTTCGCAGTGCCTGCTACGGAGAACGCGTTGATGAGCAAGGATGGTTGATTGTCGAAGTATCCTCTCCCCAAACCTCCCTCTAGACAACTCCCACCGCCTCCGCTCCAATAGCGCCCGCATGAATTTGAAATCCCTGGCCGGCCTCGTGGTGCTTCTGAGCGCCTCCTTCGCATCCGCTCAAGCTCCGGAGACGGACGCCCCTGCTGCCTCCGCACCGGCGCAGCCCTCCTCCTTTCAGTTTCAGGACGGCGACCGCGTCGTCCTCATCGGCAACACCGTGCTGGAGCGCGAGCAGCGTTACGGCTCCTTTGAGCCCCGGCTGGATCTCGCCCTGGGCGAAGAAAAAGTCACCGTGCGCAATCTCGCCTGGAGCGGCGACACCGTCTTTGGCCATGCACGCTCCTACTTCGGCCCGCCTGAGGAAGGCCTGCAGCGTCTCTCCGTGCACCTGGAAATGCTCAAGCCCACCGTCGTCATCCTCTGCTACGGCAGCGAGCTCGCGTTTGAGCGCCTCGGCTCCCTGCCGGACTTCCTGACCGGCTACCGCAATCTCATCGACCTCATCCGCTCCAAATCCCCCGGCGTGCGCGTCATCATCGCCACCCCGCCCCCGCTGGAGACCCTGCCGCCCCCGCTGCCAGACCTCTCCGCCGCGAACCGCAATCTCTCCAGCCTGCGCGATGCCCTGCACAAATTTGCCCTCATGCAGAACGCGTATTTTGTCGACTGGTTCGAGCTCATGGGCGGCCTCCCCAAGCCCGGCGTCATCCGCAAGCCCCTCACCGAAAACGGCGTGCACTACACCCGCGAAGGCTATGAAAAGCTCAGCGCCAAGCTCATCGAAGGCCTCGGCCTCAAGCTGCCCGATGCGCCCTCCCCCGCGCTGGAAAACCTCCGCCGCGCCGTCATCGCCAAAGACACCCTCTTCTTCAACCGCTGGCGCCCGCACAACGAGACCTACCTCTTCGGCTTCCGCAAACACGAGCAGGGGCAAAATGCCAAGGAAATCCCCATGTTCGACCCCCTCATCGCCCAGGGCGATGCGACGATCCAGAAGCTGAAGGAAGAAGCCCTGCAGCAGGCGCGCAGGCCGTGAGGCAAAGTACTCCCGAGCTTTAGCTCGGTCTGGAAAACGCGCCGCCACGCCCCAGCCCTGCCAGCCGCCAATTCGTCCTCGTCCTCGTTCTCCTGCTCGTCCTCGATCCTAGCGCGTCGCTGGGGCCCAAACGTTTGCAGTGGTTTGATCATCGCGCAGACACCGCCTCATTCTAAGTTTAGAAAGCCGTGGCAGTAAAATGAGCGATCTTTCCGACCACATCCACGCGCAGATCACCCGCCTGTCAGAGCAAGGCGACGCCTTCGCTGATGCTGGCGACTGCAATGCTGCAGTGAGATGCTTTGAAGAGGCCCTCGATCTTTTGCCAACACCCATCGAACAATGGTCCGCTGCCGGCTGGCTGTTCACAGCCATCGGTGACACGCTTTTTCAGTCAGCAAGATACAGCGAGGCCATTCAGCCATTGCTCAATGCCGTCAAATGCGCAGGAGGCATCGGCAATCCCTTTGTGCATCTGCGGCTGGGGCAGACCCAGCTCGAACTGGGCCATGAAGTCCTCGCTGCGGATGAACTGGCCCGCGCGTACATGGGTGCAGGCAAAGAAATCTTTGAAGAGGAACCCACCAAGTATTTCGACCTGGTGAAATCCAAGCTGAAGCCACCCCCAGGCGGATGGTGTTAAAAGTAGCGCCCCAGCATCCGCGCCCCGCGGCAGCGTCTTGGACTGCGGCGGCAAGCCTCGGCGCGACGCCGCTTTCGCAGGCCGGTTGATGCTCTCAAGCCTGCTGCGCTGGCCGCACCACTCCGGCCTTTCAACTGCCTTTATCAGCGTCTCATGAGCGTCAAATCAGCGGTTACAAACTGCTCCAACCCTCACCTCGCCTCTCCAGTTCATTCTGCATTTACAATTCCTCCGGCTCCCGTCACGATGACCCACACCGATGAAGCGCCTCACATTCATCCTCATTTCCGCCGCCCTCCTGGCTGCAGGGATCTGGGGCTATGTGGCCTTCGTGGAGCGCGAAACCCAGCCCGTCGTCATCACCCTGAAGCTGGGGTATTCCAGCCCGCTCTCGCGGCAGTACTTTGAGCATCTGGTGCTCTACGCCACCCAAAATCCGGACTCCAAGCACCGCGTTTTCTTGGAGCCGCCGCCCTCCCTCTGCGAGCCCGAGCGCAAGGTGTGGAGGCTCGGTCCAGCCACCTTCGCAGGCTTCAAACTCCAGCTGCGCGATGAGCTTGGAATCCTCGCGCCGTGGAAGCGCGAGGTGCTGCACACGGACTTCGACACCCTGCTCCGGCAGGGCCGCAAGGTGGACATCACCGTGGGGGGCAACACCGCCCGCGTGTCCTTTCGCATCGGCGACCGGAAACTCGGCGAGGCGGACTACTGGCGCCACACACTCATCGGTGGCGATGCCTTCCTGCTGGAGCCGGAAACAGACGCGCACGGCACGCGGTGGCGGTTGGTGATGCGTACGCTCCTCACAAAAGACTGCACCTGCCGCTTCGCCCTGATCTCCCCCGGCGACTACCGTGTGGAGCTTCACAACTCCGCCGGCGCCATCATGCTCGCCGGCCCGCTGCACTTCCCCGGCGACTCCGAGCAGATCCAGAACCTCGAAGCCCAGGTGGAGCGGCCGTAGCGCCAGCCAAGTAGCCATGTTCCTGCGGAACAGGGGATCGCCTCCCGCCATTCCAAACCACGCCGCATCTTCCACTGGCGCGTCCTCGCCCCCGGCTGCTCTTTCCCGCCATGGACATCTCCGACCTCGTCTTCACCGGATTCAACAAACGCGTCGCCGCCCTGCACCGGGACACGGGCGAAATCGTCTGGCAGTGGACGGCTCCCTCCGGCGAGACCTACGCCAGCCTGCTGCTGGATGGCGACCGCCTCATCGTCTGCATCCACGGCTACATGTACGCGCTGGATGCCACCACCGGCCGGCAGCTCTGGGTGAACGAGATGAAGGGCTTTGGCTTCGGCGTGGCCAGCCTCGCCTCCGTGCGTGGCAGCCTCAGTTCCAGCGCCCTCCTCCTGAACTCCGCCGCCGAATCCGCCGCGCGCTGAGGCCGGTGGGCAAACCGCCGCCGCGCCTTCGGTGAAGGGCCCGGATTCTGACCGCTGAGGTGACACTAATCCGGATATTCTGGTGGGCATTTATCAGCGTTTAATGAGCGTCTAGTCAGCGGTTCAAAAGCTCTGAATGCTGACCACGGAACACACGGAATACACAGAATCTGATTTTGAACCGAACTCCGGGTTCCGTGTATTTCGTGTATTCCGTGGTTGATCAAACCGAGCCATGACTCGCTGTTCGTACGCCCTCGGTGAAGCGCCCGGATTCCAACCGCTGATGTGACGCTGACATGACGCTGATCCGGAATCCAGAACTCAGACTCCGGATATTCTGACGTTTTTTTTCAGCGTCCAATCAGCGGTTCCAAAACCTCTGCTTCAAGCCCCCGCATCCCTCCCCCAAGAAAAAGCCGCCAGCGGCATCATCCGCTGGCGGCCTCACTTCACTCGACCCTCAAAAAGGAGCTCAATGCATGCTGCAGTGCTTCATGGCGCCGCCGCAGGTCTTGCAGACGTGCTCGGTGAAGGTGCCGGTCTTCACCCATGAGACGACCTTGTTCTCACAGTCCGCGCAGGACATCTTGCTGGCGGACTTCAGGGTCACGAAGCCCTTGTCTCCCGCCGCTGTGGTCACGCTGGGGGACTTGAAGTACACCGTGTGGCACTTGCTGCAGGTGATGGCGCTGTGGGGCGTCGAAGACGCATGGGTGGGGGCCGCGCAGGAGCTGAGGAAGCCGGCCGCGGCCAGGGTGGCGAGGAGGAGCAGTCGTGTTTTCATAGGATGTGGTAGGTTATGGTGGTTGCTGTTGGTTGGATTTCGCTGGTTGGTCCGAAAAAAAGGGGAAGCACCGCAGCTTTCGCCGCAAGCGCCTGCCACCGGCATGCGGTCCCCGCCCCTGATGTGTGTGTGCCGGGGCGCGGATCCCATGATCCTGTGACGAGTGCCATCCTAGTCCTCCCCGCGCCCTCCTGCTCCGCGTCCCTTGCGAAGCACTGCGTGGTTTTTACCTGCATAAACCAAGCTTCATGACGAGCGCGTCATAGGCATGGAGCCTAGCGGGTCCGGGAGGGCTTGGGTGCGCAAAAGCCACAAGGCTGCTTTCAATATCATCGTCCCACGGTGGGCAGCGCAAAAGGTGAAGCGCCCGGATTCCAACCGCTGACATGACGCTAATCATCAGAGCCGAGCGAAGCGAGCCAGACGACCAAAGGGAGCCCGGAGGGTGAGCGAAGCGAGCCGAACGAAGTGAACCGGAGCGTAGCGGAGATAGCCGAAGGCAAACAGACGACCGTAGGGAGCCCGGAGGGTGAGCGAAGCGAATCAATCAATCAGTCCGCATATTCTGATTGGTTTTTATCAGCGTCTCATTAGCGTCATATCAGCGGTTCAAAACCCTCTGCTTCAAACCCCACCCCACCGCGCCACCTCAGCCTCCTTCCTCAAGTTCATCAAGTATCCAGCATCTAGGATCTAGTCCCCTCCCGCCCCATGCCAGACGTCTTCACCCCAGCCAAGCGCAGCGAGGTGATGAGCCGCATCCGCTCCACCGGCAACGCCGCCACGGAGCTGCGCTTGCGGGACCTGCTGCGCGCCGAGAAGATCACCGGCTGGCGGCGGCATGTGTCCGTGTGCATGCCCCATCCGCGCGCCGGGGAGAAAAAGATCCGCAAGCCCCGCGTGCGACCCGACTTCGTCTTCCGCAAGGAGCGCGTCGTCGTCTTTGTGGACGGCTGCTTCTGGCACGGCTGCCCCCGCCACGCCACCCGCCCCCGGCAGAACCGGAAATTCTGGGACGAAAAAATCGCCCGCAACCGCCAGCGGGATCGCCTCGTCACCCGCGAGCTCCGCAAATCCGGCTGGACCGTCCTCCGCCTCTGGGAATGCGCCCTCTCCCGCAAGCGCCAAGCGCAGACGCTGGCCCGGCTCAGGCGGGCGCTGGGGACTTGAGATTGTCTAAAAGGCGCACGCTTCTGCGGCTATGGAGCGCGGACCTCCGAGTCCGCAGCAGGTCGCCAAAACTTCGCGTGTGGCGCTGCATGATGAACCTCGCAAACACGGTGACCCTCGGCGTGAATGGGCTGAAGGCGAAGAGCGGAGCGCCGCGTGCTGCGGGGCGCTGCGGACTCGGAGGTCCGCGCTCCAAAGACGCCCTCCGCTGCCCCCACAAACCAAGAACCAAGAACCAAGAACAACGAACCAAAAACCCCGGCAACTCAAACACCCCCTCCGGTTGCCATGATTTCGTCTCAGGCACCCCCCTCGCCCCTTCCACCGCTTGCCACGCACCGCCGCCTCCTGCACTCCAATGCGGCCCGTTGCCATTTCCGGCACCGTGTTTTTGACCCCTCCGCACCCTCATGGTTGCCGGTTGCCCACCCTATGTTTTCGAAATGGCAACCGGCAACCGGAGGCCTTGTGGCTCCATCTTTAGCGGCCACTCCCAAGGATCAGCCATTCACTTGACCACCGTTGCCCGGCCCTCGGCATCCATTTGGTACTCGCATCGCAAAGCCTCGTGTCTGCCGGAGGTGAAACCGCTGAAAAGCCCTGACTGCGGGTCCTTCAGCAGCTTCCACGGGATGAACGTCATACCCTCCGCAGAAACGTTCGACGACCGATCAAACATGATTCGTCGTTGCGCGTCCCCCTGGCACCAGTCCTGCAGCTCCGGCAGGCTCTGCGGCCAGCGCTCATGCGCACGGCGGAAATCCTCAGCCAGACCATGCAGGCATTTCAGCCTCACCAGATTTTCACGGGACTCGCCATTGCGGTCATACATCGGTCTGCTGATGAACTGGCCACACACCAAACCCGCGATGAAAATCACGGCACATAAAAGGGATTTACGCATAGGCATGAGCTGGGGGTGGTAAGCCATGTGGCTTGGGGTTGGATCTCTGACACTGAACTCCGCTACATCTTCAAAAACGTCTCCCGATGCTCCGCCATGAACGCGAGATCCGGCAGCACGGAGTCCTCAGGCATCTCCAAAGTCTGCCCCTCATACGCGGCGAAGTTTTCCTGCACCGCCCGCTGCGGCAGCTCGCTGAGCAGGCGCTTGGAAAGCAGCAGGCGCAGGTTGTCATCAAACGAGATCAGATGGCGGTCAAACGCCGCATCGTGCAGGCGTGAGAGGCAGAGGCCGTTGCGCACATTGAGCCGCTGGCCGGCATGCGTGCCCCAGGGCAGAATGTGCGAGGCGATGAGCAGCTCGCGCAGACCCAGCTGCGACACGCCGCAGCGGCCGCCAAAGTTGTTCAGCACCGCATTGCGAAAATAGTCCTGACCCAGCCGCACCTGCACCGTGCTGGTGGTCGTCGTCGGCCCTGAGGGCGGTGTCTTGATGATGCGGATGCCCTGCTTCGGCAGCACCTCCATCTCCGCCTCCGGCCCCGCCTTCATCAGCTCGCGCAGCGCCGCCTCGCTGGCAGGCACGCACGCCTCCAGGTTGTCGTGAAACTCCTGCCACATCGCAGCATCCAGTTTGCTCGCGCCATCCAGCCCCTTGATCCCGCGCAGCTTCAGCGCCGGATCCAGCGAAGCCAGATTGCACAGCTTCATCGCCACACTCCCCGCCGTGCGCTCCAGCTTCTTCGCCAGCGTGATCACCGTCGGCTGCCGCTCATGCATCTGCCCAAACCGCAGCTTGTGGTACACATTCAAGAGAATGAGCAGCTCAGGACGGGTCCAGTTTTTGCGTGCGGGCATTCCAGGAAACTAAAACCCTTGTGCGTTGCTGGGAAGTCATGATTTTCAAAAACGACTCTCTCGATCCTGCTGCTGTCTTTGCCTGTGCCATGTCCCTGCGGGATGCCTGCGATCAGGCCGCCAAGCTGCAAAACCTCAGTCTAAGCGATGTCTTCAACGGCGTGGATCAGTTTTACCGCGAAGCGATGCGCATTGCGGCATTGTTTGAGGAATGGGCCTGCAAGCATGTGGTCTTTGATGAGACGGAGGACGTCTGGCCCTACCTGCTGGAGGACAAGTTTGGAGCCGCATGTCTGCAGCGCATGAGTGTGGAGAATCTGAGCGGCTTCGACGCCGAGGACTGCCCGGATGTGGCCATGAAACTCCTGCTGCCGTTGCATTATCAAGATGCGCCGCGCCTGCCGCTGGACGTGAAGGCAATCAATCCTGTTCCAGCTTCCCCCTTCACCCACTGGCGCATTCAAACCATTCGCTGCCTAAGCGGCGACGACAGTTTTGAGCCCATGATCTACGGCGATGATCCTTTCGATGCCGAATACGAGCCCTCCATTCTCGCCCTCTATGGCGTGAATGCCGAGGGGCTGGTCGAGCACATCAAAGACTTTGACCGCTATGCGGATGCCGTGGCCTTCGTCAGCAAAATCGCGCCAGGCGTCGAATTTCCTGAGGAGCCGGTGGTGAATGCGCAGGGGCGTTGATGCCCAGCGGGCGCTCTCGGAACTGCCATTTCCCGGTTGCCGCATGGCAACCAGACACCCCTTTTCGGTTGCCATGGGTTTGGCTTCGGACCTTCACAAACGTGCGTCGGGTTTCCACGGGATGCCACGGTGTGCTACATTATGCCATAAAAAGCTCCAAAAAACGAGGGGGTGGAGAGGCTTGGTTGCCGGTTGCCATTTCGAAAACATAGGGTGGGCAACCGGCAACCAGAGGTGCCGTGTGGAGCGGGTGGAGCGGGGTTTTAGCTGTCGTCGTCCTGTTCGTAGCCGTCGTCATCGTCGAAATCATCATCGCTGGCGTGGACGCGTATTTTGCCGCGCCCCTTGGACGGCGAGGCTTTCGGCGGCAGCAGCTTGTTGGCACCGCCGCTGAGACGGCCATCCTGCAGGGCTTTGCGCGCCCATTTGCTGACGGTGCCCTTGTTCTTGTCCATCAGCTCCGCGAGGTCCTTCTGGCTCGTCACCCCCTCCAGCACATGCTGGATGAACTGCTCGTATTCCGAGACCTGCGCCAGCTCACACTGAATGTCCGTGATCCCGGTGGTCTTGTCGGTGGTGAAGTGCCAGAGCATGTCGGGCAGGGGATCGCCGGTGTTGCGGGAGGGTTTGGCGAAGTGGCTGACGAATTTCGCGCCGGGGTCGCTTTCCAGGCGGGCGTTGCGCAGTTCGATGATCCAGGAGCAGGCGTCTTCGCGCTTGGAGTGGCCGCGCATCATGCCGTTGCGCCCGGCGTGGTGGACGACGATGACGGTGATCTTGCGCCGGCGGAGCTCGAGCAGCCAGTGGGAGAGGGGCTCGTAGTCCATGCCTTTGTTTTCATCCACGCCGGAGGCCAGGGAGCTGAGGTTGTCCAGTATGATGACCTGGTAGCCCTGCTGGATGATGAGGTCGGTGATGCGCTGGCGGTCCTCCACTTCGCCGATGTTCAGGCAGGTGCCGTTCTGATTGAAGAGGTGCTCGTGGTGGAGGTGGCACACCTTGGAGAGGTCCAGCCCCTTGGCGCGGTACTTGGTGTGCTCCAGCGCCATCTCGCCATCGATGTAGAGCACGGGGATGTGATCGGGTGCGGGCGCAGGCGTGGCTTCGGGGGCATCGTCCGGCGTGGGGGCGGTATCTGAGGTGTCGGGGGCAGCGGCAGCCCACAGGCCCAGCGGGCGGCGGCAGGAGATGGCGCCGGGCAGGGCCATGGCCATCCACGTCTTGCCCACGCCGCGCGGGGCGTAGATGTAGCCCAGATCCCCCTGGCACAGCCACTGGTCCAGCAATGCGGGCCGTGGCGGGATGACGAGGGCCGCGAGCTGCTCTGCCGTGAGGACAAACTGCGCCAGCGGTGGCCGTGGCGGCGGCTGTCCGGGGGCGGGCTGCGCCTGAGCGCTGCTGGCATAGGCCTGCGGGGCCGCAGCGGGGACGCCCGTGCTCTGCGTGTGGGTGGTGCCCTGCGCAGGAAAAGGGCTGCGTGCGCGCAGGCGCTCGCGCTCGGCGAGTTCTTCGGCGGTGGGTATGAAGGGTGTGGCCAGGTCCATGGTGTGTGTGTTCGTTTATGTTATGTTATGTTATGTTAGGGTATGGTGTTGACGGGAAATTTGCGGTTGTTGGCGGTGGCTGAGAGGCGGGGGCGGTTGGAAAGGGAGAGAGCGGTGGTTGAGATGCGGGATCGTCCTCGTCCTCCTACTCGAACTCGTCCTCGATCCTATGGCTTCGCAGTGGCTAAAGGGGGGCGATGAACGGTGGGCTCGATCGCCGGTTCCGGATGCTCGGTTCTTCGTTGAGGGCGGGAGCCAAAGAGATTGTAGTGATCGAGGACGAGTTCGAGTAGGACTCAAAACGGCGGATGCACCTCCAGATCGGGTTTGGGGAAGAGGCCCTCTCGCAGTCCGGCGGTGGATTCCTCATCCAGGCCGGCGGTGCAGTCGTTGAGGTCCTTGATGGGCGTGCCGTCCGTGCGGCGCAGCCGGGTGAAATCGAAGATGTCCACCACGCAGCCCACCTCAGCGAGCTGCAAGGCCCACTGGCGGGCGCTTTTGACACCGCCGCCGTCGGCATCGTTGTGCGGGTAGATGCGCACGCGGCGGCCGCGCATGAGCTCCAGCGCCCCGGGGTCGATCCGTGCGCCCGTGCCGCGCCCCAGCATGGCCACGGGCAGCACATCCCAGCGTTCCAGTTCGTGCGCAAAGTGCAGCGCCGCCAGGTAGTCCGGCCCGCCCTCCACCAGCAGCAGCGTGCGGAACTGGGGCAGGCGGCGCAGCACCGCCGCGCCCAGCGGCCAGTCTTTGCGGGAGCCGCGCAGCGTGTGCGCCTTCCGCCGGCCCAGAGAGCCGCACGCTGTGAAAGGCATGCCATCCAGCCGCCGCGCCTCCACCACGCGCTCCTCCGCATCCACCAGCAGCCAGCAGCGGAAGCCCTGCACGATGGCAAAGGTGAGCGTGCGCAGCGCCAGCGCTGTGGAAACGGCCTCCAGCGTGATGCGCCGTGTCTCCGCCACCAGCAGCCGGTCCGCCTCCGTGCCATTCTGCAGCGGCACGCGCAGGCCCTCCCGCTGCGGCGGCTCCTGCGGCGGCAGCAGCGCGGTGACCTTTTCTTTGAAGGACGTGCCGCGTGGGGTGCCGCTTTGCGGGCTGCGGCCCTTCACCGGCACGGGCACCCCGGCCAGCTCCAGAAACACCTTCAGCGCCTCCCCGGTGGTGATCTGCCGCGCCATGGCGATGAAGTCGATCACGTCCCCGTTCTGGCCGGTGCCGTAGTCCTTCCAGCGCTTCCCGTCCTTGGAGATGGAAAAGGAGGGGTTCTTGTCCTCCCGGAAGGGCGAGCGGCACGCCGCCGCCGGCTTCCCCGAGAGTCCGAGCTTCTGCCACACCTCCGGGATGAGCAGGCGTTCTTTCAAGGCTGGTATGTCGTGGTGGTTTGTGCGTGCAGTCATAAAGGGGTGGTGGTGGCCGGATCGTCCTCAATCACGGCGCGTCGCAGGAGGAGGGTGGTGATCGAACAGCAGCAGGAGGCAGCAGACGCGGACAAAGCGGCGTCTGTGTGATTAAACATGGTAGAAACTGGTATTAGGAGGCCGCAGCCATCCCGGCGGGAACGCCCATGCCGGGTGGGGCGGAAGCAGCAGCAGCGAAAGCGGAAGCCGCCCTGGCCGGCTGACCGTGCGTGCGCAGGGCCTCCATCACCTGCTCCAGATCATAGCGCCGCGCATGGCGCACGCCGATGGAGGGGATGAGGCGGTCGCGGTTCCACTTCTTCAGCATGCGGCGGTGGATGCCCAGAGCCGCCATGAGCTGGGCGGAGGTGAGCAAGGCCGACGGAGGTGAAGGAGGAGCCGGGGGCGCTGCGACTGCCGTGGCAGGCAGGGCGGCGTGAGGGACGGCAGCAGGGCCGGAGCCGGGAGAAACAGGCAGGTCGGAGGTCGTGTTCAATGTCATAGGAGAGAAGAGCAGTGTCTGGTATCCTCCCGGACGGCCCGCTGTTCGGACCTGAAAACCGTGGGTGATTATCACCCATTAGGCACGAATTCTGGAACGTCAACGAGCATTTTGGCAATGCGGCGCACAAAAGCGCCCGGCAGGGAAGAACGCCAAGGCAGGACAGGGCATGAGATGCGGAGTGGAACACGCCTGCGCCAAGCGTCCTGAACTGCGGCACCAAGCCTTGGCGCGACGCCGCTTTCGCCGTGCGGACAGCTGGTGAGGAGGAATCATCGCCGGCGGGCTGGCTTGACAGCCCTCATGTTTGAGAGACTGTCCAGCATGACCGTGACCGTGCCCGCCGCTTTGGAAACCTTTGTGAGCCAGAAGATCGCCTCGGGCCTGTATCGTGATGCGGACGAGGTGGTGGCCGAGTCTCTTGGACTGCTGCGGCAGGAGGAGCGCTGGAAGGCGGCTGCTGCCGCGAAGATCGACGCCGGTCTGCGTGATCTGGAGGAAGGCCGTGTTTTGACCGAAGAGCAGTCGCAGGCGCAGATGGCGGAGTTCAAGACCCGGTGGCGTGCAGGTGCATGAGCGGGGTGGTTTACAGCCACGCCGCGCAAGACGATCTGCAAGACCTGTGGGCCTTCATCGCGGAGGACAATCCCGATGCTGCCGATGTTTTGGAGGCCGACATTCGTGCGGAGGTGCAACAACTGGCGGAACTGCCCTCTCTGGGCCATCGCAGGCGTGACCTGACGCCGCACGATCTGTGGTTTCACACCGTGAGGAAGAATTACCTGATCGTGTATCGAGTGGACGATCGGCTGGAAGTGGTGCGTGTGCTGCACGGAGCGCGGGATGCCGTGCAGGAATTGAAGTGATTCTGGAGGCCTGATTCCCTCGCCGCGTTGCCAGGTTGTTCGTGCATGGCGCATGCAGTCGGCAATGGAAGGAACGAGGACGAGTAAGATCACCTGAGGTGGGCTGGATTGACCCACGCCGCCACGCACCCTCGCCGCCGCAGGCCTCACTTTGCATTCGCCCTGTCCTCGGCTTCGGCCTCGTTGAAGAGCTTTTTGATGCGCTCGCGGCGCTCTTCCTCGGGGGCGTTTCGGAATTGCTCCTGGCTGAAGTGTTCCCTCAGGGTGTTGCGAAATTTTTCTTTTCCCCGGTCCGACAAACTCTCGTAGCGTTTCCTGTCCTCATCACTCGGGCCTCTGCCCGTGGCGTCCTCCAGTTGCTTCGTTTCTGTCTCGGCAGCGGCCTGCTTTTTGCCGTTTGCAGTCGTGGGTGCTGCATGCTTGGCGGCTGGCCAGGTCTCCGTGGGCGTGATGGAGAGGGAATACACCACGCCGGAGATCTGCATGAGCTCGCAGCTTTTGCCCGGCTGCAGCAGGAGCATGCCTGTGGCCCCGTTTTTCTTGAAGCTGTAGGTGCTCACCACCGCCTGCCCTGAGCCCGGCAGGCCCAGGGTCTGGCTGGGCACGCGGGTGGTCACGGCCAGGGAATAGCCCAGCCTCAGGCCGCCGCCCTCCAGCTCGGAGAGCATGCCGCGCACGGAGAGCTCGGCGCCGTGGGGATCTTCCGCCGTGGGCATGGCCAGGCAGCCGTTGATCTGGAAGGAGGCGGAGCAGGTCTGCGCGGAGAGCTCGCCCGTCGGCTGGCCCTTTGCCGCCGCGCTGATGACGATGCGGTAGTTGGCCCCGAGCAGCGGCGTCTCCCTTTCAGCCTCGGCGGAGTCGAGTGACGGTGGTGCAGCCAGCGGGTTCTGCATCGGCCGGGGCGGCAGGATGACGGTTTTCCTGTCCTGCGCGGCGGCCGGCATGAGGCCCGTGCCAAGCGCGAGCGCGGTCAGGAGAATGAAGAGGGAGGGTTTCATCGGGAGCGGGAGTGTGGGTGGGTGCTTGTGCGCGTGGTCATGGCGGCCTCTGTGCGGGGCGCGGCCCGGGTTTCACTTCTGCGGCTCCGGGGAAAGCGTGAGGGAGTACACCACGCCGGCCATCGTCACCAGCTCGTAGGATTTGCCAGGCTGCATGCGCAGCGCTCCGGTGGAAAAGTGGTCGCGGTAGGAGATGAAACTGGAGACGTTGCCGCGCGGCTCCGGTTTGGCATCGGCCGCCTTGGCGTCTGACTCCGCGCGCTTCACGGGTGGCAGCACCGTGCGGGATACCTCCGGCGTGCTCAGGCCAAAGGTGTAGGTCATCAGCAGCGCGCCGCCCTCCTGCTCCTCGATCTTGCCGCGCAGCGTCAGCGTGGTGGCGGGCAGGGATTCATCCGCCGGTTTGTCGAGAAAGCCGGACGCATCGATGACCGGGGCGCAGGTCAGCAGGGAGATCTCTCCCAGCGCCTTGTCCCCGGACTTCGCGGCGAGCTTCAGCCGGTAGTTGGTGCTCAAAGCCGGAGTGGCCTGCGAAGGCGGAGCGCTGCGGCCCAGCTCTGCCTGGGCGTGCTGGCTGGCGGCCAGGAGGATGAGTGCGGCGGGGAGAATGCGTGCGAGTTTCATGGCTGGGTGCAGGGGCGGGGGTTCGATTCAAATGAAAATTCGCTGAAGGGCAGGGGCCTGCATGGGAGGCCGCATGGTGCGTGGGTGGGGAGGAAACAGCGGAGCCATGGCGACCTGCCACGAAATGCCATTTTTTGCTGTCTGCGGAAAATTTGCAATCTTATTTCGCAGGCCCCGCTCCGCATGGCCTGGGGCACGGCGAGGCGCATACAAGGGGGTGTGAAAAGGATGCAGAGGAGAACAAGGCATCTGGCTGCGAATGGCTGAGGACACACGGATTCCGCCGGGCTGGGAAGGACGCGGAGAAGGCCTGCGTGATCAGACCTTCGCGGCATTCAGACTTAGGCGGCGCTTGATTTATTCAGCACTTTTCCGGATTGGGAGCGTGGGGAAGGGAGATCGTGCGATGAGGGGAGATCGGTGACGAGCCGATCCCCGCATTTTCACCGCCGCAAGGACGGCGTACCTTTTTGAGCGCCTGCGGAAGCTGCAGACCCGAAATCACGGACCCTCGCAGCGGTTCCCTACCAGCCCTGCGGCACGCGCTACGCTGGATGGTAGGGATGCGCTGTGCGCGTCCGTAGAATCCTTCGTCACTGCGTGTGCGGGTGAGATTGCGCCTTCCCCTTTTTCCAATGCGCTCACGTTTGGCTGCTGCGGCGCGGAAGGATCGAGGCCCCATTCTTCGCTAAAGCTTCGAAGGGCAAGCCGAGCAGGAGGGCGGAGCTCTCATGCGGTGGGCCTTCCCTGACCAATGCCGTCACACACCCTCCCTTGCCACCCGCCGCATTCCCGTCTAAGCGAACGCATGGCCCTCAAAGCAATCATCTACAAAGCCAAGGTCTCCTTCTCCGACCTCGACGCCAACCGTTATGCCGACCACGAGCTGACCCTCGCGCGGCATCCGTCGGAGACGGAGGAGCGCATGATGATCCGGCTGCTGGCCTTCGTCCTCAATGCGCCGGAGAACAATGACCTCGGCAAGCTGGAGTTTGGCAAGGACATGTGGGAGGCGGATGAGCCCGCGCTCAGCCAGCACGACCTCACCGGCCTGCTCATGCACTGGATCGAGCTCGGCCAGCCCGATGAGAAAAAACTCGTGCGCCTCTGCGGCAGGTCCAAGAAGGTGAGCGTGTATAGCTTTGCCAGCAACGCCGCCACGTGGTGGGCCGCGCTCGCCGGGAAATTCACCCGCGTGAGCAATCTCACCGTGTGGCAGATCCCCGCCGCCGAAAGCGAGGCCCTCGGCGCCCTGGCGCAGCGCTCCATGGACCTCACCGTGACGCTGCAGGAAGGCGTCCTGTTTGTCGGGGAAGGGGACCGCACCGTGGAGATCAAGCCCGTGCGCCTGTGTGGTGCGGAGTAGGAGCGCCGTAGAGAAATCTTCCTCTTGCTCGACCCTGGAGTCATCGGAGGCTGAAGGCATCTTCGAATCAACCGCAGAGGGGCAAAGGAGCAGAGGTGGCAGAGTTCAGATTCAATCTCTGTTCCCTCCGCGCCTCTGCGGAAAATCGAACGTCCCCAGGCTGGCTGCTGAGAGGCTCGGCTGTCCTCGGCGAGAAGTTCAGATTCTAACCGCTGATGAGACGCTGACATGACGCTAATAATCCAGAATGTCGGACCTGAAATTCCAAGCCCGAAAAAAGGAAGGCAGGAGCTCAGGAATCAGAGGGATCTACTGGATTCCTCATTCAAAAACCCTTTTCTGATTTGGATTTATCAGCGTCTGATTAGCGTCATATCAGCGGTTAAAAATCTGTTCATCACACCGCCACATTCGTTAGTTGGACGCGCCCGGTTGAAAGCTTAGACTGAAACTGTTTGCCCCGCTCCCGTCACTGGCGCAGGGACAGCGCCCATGCTTTTCACCCGCTCCGCACTGCCCCGCATGCTGCGCCATTTCACCATGTTCCTCGTTCTCGCCGCCGCGACCGCCGCCCTCGCGCAAGACCTCCGCCCCAGCAAAGAACTCGTCTCCGCCATCGACCGCCTCGTGGCCAAAACCGGCATCGATGAAAGCAGCCCCGGCGTGGCCATCTTCATCCGCGTGCCGGGCAGGCTGCATTTCCAAAAGGGGTACGGACTGGCCAGCGTGAAGGATGAGACAGTCATCACCCCCAGCACGCTGTTTGAGCTCGCCTCCTGCTCCAAGCCCTTCACCGCCACCGCCCTGCTTATTCTGGTGGATCGTGGTATGCTCACGCTCGATGACGACGTGCGCGACCACCTCCCCGAGCTGCCTGAATACAGCAGCGACAATCCCATCCTCATCCGCGATCTCCTCCAGCACACCTCCGGCCTGCCCGAGTACTTCGACTTTGATGATGAAGGCGTGCCCATGCGCCACAAGACCTACGCCGTGAACGAGGACTACCTCGGCATGTTCGCCCGGTTGAAGAAGGACTACCCCCTGCAGTTCCGCACCGGCAGCAAGTTTGAGTACACGAACAGCAACTACCTCCTGCTCGCCAGCATCGTGCAGCGCGTGGCGAAGAAGCCCTTCGGCGAATTCGTGCGGGATGAGATCTTCCTCCCCGCCGGCATGCAGCACACCTTCATCTGCCAGAGCCCCAAGTCCGTGCCGCAGACCGAGGACGATGAAAAGTACAACCGCGCCTTCGGCTATGAGTGGCGTGAGAAGAAAGAAACATGGAAGCCCACATGGGGCACCCCGCCCGAGTGGCCGCAGAAAGTCATGGTGGTGGGAGACGGCGGCGTGTGGTCAAACCTCGAAGACATGGCCAAGTGGGACGCTGCCGTGCGCGCCAAAAAATTCCTCAAACCCGCCACCTGGAAGGAAGCCCTCACGCCCGCCACCACCCGCAAAGGCAAGGCCTTCGACTACGGTCTGGGCTGGACCCTCTACACCGATGACGACGGCTCCGTGCATGCCTGCGGTCACGACGGCACCTGGGCCGGGTTTGAGAACAGCTACTATCGCGACATCGGAGGCAATCGCAGCACCATCATTCTGAGCAATCGCGACACCCTGGACACCGATGAACTCTACCAGGCGCTCGATGCGCTGGTGGACAAGCACGTGGGGGAGTGAGGATGAGTGCTGCAGGCACTCTTGCCTGCAGGTGAGAGTTCCAGGACGTTCGTCGCAGGCAAGAGTGTCCGCATCACCTGCCCACGCCAGCCGCTTCGCTCAATCAACCGCCATTCACGTCGTGTCATGGCCTGTCACTTATTCTCTCTTTCGATTTTTTCCACCTTCCACTCCTTCGAGTATTTTTCAAACAGCTCAGGCCAGAACACATTGTTGAGCTCACCTTTGCCGTCCACGCTAAACCATAAATGAGGCACCTTGCTGTCATCGGGATAGCTGATGACGAGATACGAATACGCGAGCATCGACAGAGTGATAGAACTCCCTTTCGGGTTCTTAAACGTCAGGTGTATGGCCGCGCCCGTTCCAATGGGTTCGCCAAGATCGGGCCTGAAAATCCACTTTTGAGAGGTCAGGAAATCAGAAGTGGCGTTTTTCACACTGGCGGCAGCCGTCGAGGCTTTGACCTCGCGCTCATACACATACATCACCTTTTTCTTGTGGTTCCAACCATGCAGAGAAACGACAGGGGCTGCACGCAGGTCTTTGAAGGTTGAGCTCAGAACTTTGAGAGGATCTTCCGCCGCCTGCCCCGCAAAGCGCAGGCAAAATAGAATGGCACTCAGAGGCACGAGCCGGTAGGCGTGGAAAGGTTTCATGGGTGTCAAAGGGGCCTCAGTTCAAGGTTCATCACGCCTATTTCTCATCCTCATAGAACAAGTCACCTTCCGACCCTTCCGGCATGCGCGTCTCTGTGAAGTAAAGCACCTCGCCGCTGCGTGGCAGAGTGGTGGTGATGGAAGGCTGGGTCGAGCGTTCGCGAACATTGATAAACTCGTCGATGCGTACACAGCGGTACTTGCCGCGGATCACGCGGGTGAGGCAGCGCGAGTAGAAGCCGCCACCACCGCGCCCCCAGATCTCCAGCTGCGGATGGCCTTCAAACGGCGCCAGCCACCGCACGCTGACGCTTTGATCGTAGAAGACATGCTTCCGCCCGTTCTTCTCATTCAGCACGGTGAAGTTCAGCATCCACCCGCCGGAGCCGCCCATCTTGCGGATTTCCGGGTCACTCGGCTCGCTGATAGTGATGCGAAAACCGCCCTGCGTGAGCGCGCAGGGAACGTCATAAGGGAACTCCCGCAGCACTCCCGGCCACGGCTCCGTGGCCAGATCCGCACGTGCCGTGAGCGCCGCCACCAGCAGCCCGAGAAAGAGTGTTCGTTTCAATGTCCTCATGTGGCATGATCATTCACAAATCCGTGCGCTTGTCAGCATTCATATGGCTCCACTTATGACATGGTATGGCGAGGAATTGAAGCGAGGAGCGCTGACAGCAGAAGTTCTGAGCCGCTGATCAGGGGTCTCTTTTTGTCCTCATGCGCATAGGCGCAGGGCCCATGCGCACTCCACCACAATGCTGATTTTGCAGCGGCATCTGAATTCTTTTGAATCATGAAATCCAGGGCATCGTCTCTACCGGCGACGTTCGATTTTCGGACGCACCCAAAGAACAGAAACACACAACCACTCAAATACCATGAAAACGTTTCTCACCTTCGCCTGTGCCACGGTGCTGGGCTCTTTCGTCGTTCCCAGCAGCGCCAGTGCCGGCCTGCCCTTCTTCCGCTCGCACCCTCGCGTCAATGAAGTGAGCGGCCGCCTCAACAACGAGCAGCGACGCATCAACAACGGCGTCGTCACCGGCAGGCTCAGCCCCGGGCAGGCCAATCGCCTGGAACGCGGCGAGCAGCACATCCAACGGCAGGAAAACCGTGATCGCTTCATGCACAACGGGCATCTGACCGGTCGTGAAACCATGCGCCTCAACCGCGAGGAAAACGTGCTGTCGCATCGCATCAACCGCGCGGAATCCCGCCCCAGCTTCTTCCGCCGCTGGTTTGGCCGCCGTTGATCGGCAGGGGTTCAGACGCACACGTTGGAACCATTCAATTCAGACGCGGCATCTTCACGGATGCCGCGTTTTTTTGTGCACGGCTGTGAAGGGACAGGACCAGCGCAGCGCAGCCTGCCTCCTGAGCCATGAGTGAAATCACGTCATGATTCCTCGGTGCTCAGCGGGAGACCTTGAGACGCATGAAGCGGCGCGTGGCCTGAGCCATGGGGACCGTGTCATAGACGAGGACGTCGCGGGCGCTGCTGGGGTAAACCACCTCCTGCACAATTCCTGCATCAAAAGAAGCGGCGGCGGCGAACGCGCCGCCATTGCTGCTGCTGGCGATGGTGGTCCAAGGTCCGGAGAGGCTGTCCGCTGTCTGGACTTCAAGAGTCACATCCGGCGGGTAGGAGAGGCGGGTGAAGGAGAGGGAGAGGCGCGTGCCCCCGCCATTGTAGCTCTGGCAGCTTGGCGTGGGCGGGGCGCTCCGAATGGTGGGATCCAGCCCCAGGGCGTATTTGAGCAGGTTAGGCATGCCGTCGCCAGAGGGGTTGGCGAGATCTGCGGCACTCCCTGTGTCTCCGGTGGTATGAAAGTAGGTCTGCCGCCAGGCATCGGCGAAGGAGAGCGTGGTGAAGGTGGCATCGTTCCCGTAGTAGGCGGTGCCGGTGCTGTCCACCAGCTTGAGGCGGTAATGGTACGTGGTTGAAGGAGAAAGCGTGGTGAGAGCGGCCGAGGCAGCCAGCGGGTTGTTGCCGCCAATGATGATGATGACCGGATTTGAGTTTGCCACGGAGGTGCCGTACGAGGTGCTGAGTCCGTACTCGAAGCTGGCCGTGTAGATGCCGCCCTGCCTCGCATAGCTGCCGTTCAAGGCCACGTAGTTCGCCCCGATGGAGGTCGCCGCATCCGTGGTGGCCGTGGGGATTTGCAGCGTGGTAAAGGTGGCGTCCGCAGAGGTGGCGGAGCCTTCGTTGTTGGTGGCACGTGCGCGGAAGTGGTACACGGTGCCTGGTGAGAGTCCCGTGATGTGGACACCCTGGCTCGGGCTGGTGCTGGCGGGCAGGGTGCCAGGGTAGGCAACGGTGGTACCGTAGGTGGTGTCAGTGCCGTAGTCGAAGACGAGGGTGGCCGGGGAGCTGCCAGTCTGGAAAGAGGCGCTGAGCAGGGTGCCCGTGGCGGCAAGATCCGTCAGCGACCCGTTCACCCAGGTGAACGAGGGCGGCGCGGCAGGCGGCCCGGTGGTGAAGCTCATGTCCGCCCCATAGTAGGTTTTGCTTTTGGAAGGCACATAGGCCACGACGCGGTAGTGGTAGATCGTGTTCGGCTGCAGGCCGGTCAGGATGCCGGTCGCGACGACGGGGCCGGAGTTGATCGGATTGCTTTGAAGGCTCACAGTGACCTGTGTGGAACCATAGCTGGTGTCCGTGCCGTATTGGAAGGAGAAGATGCAGGGATCGCTGCCGTAGCTGCCGCTGACGGTGGCATTGATGTCAGCCACGCTGGTGGCGGCCAGCGTGGTGGCGTCCCCGCTCGGAAAGGTGATCATCTGGTCCGCACCGTAGTAGAAATCGCCCGTCGTCTGGTCCTGCGCGCACAGGCGGTAGTGGTAAACAGTTCCCGCCACGCCATAGAGCGTGCAGGTCAGGGGGGCGACACCGCTGCCGCTGACCATGTACGGAGTCGTGCCATAGCTCCCGCCTCCACTGCGATAGTCGCTGAACTGATTGATCTGGTAGGACATCAGAAGGTCATGCCCCTTGGGATCCACCGATCCGCTGACATTGGCGATGACATAACCCACCGACAGAACAGTGCCCGTGGTCAAGACCGGCGGGGCCGTGGTGGTGAAGGTCTGGTCTCCACTGAATACGCTGCCCGCTGTATCGGTGACTTTGACGCGATAATGGTAGGTGGTTGCAGAATTCAGGCCCGTGACCCTGCCGCCCACGGCGTAGAATGTGGCATTGGCACCATAGGGGCCCGTCATCGCCAGCTGACTCCCGTAGGTGGTATCCGTGCCGTACTCGAACATCACGCTCGCCGGGGTGCTGCCCGTGGTGAGGGATGACAATTGAAGGTAGGCGCTGGTATCCTGGAGCTGGAAAACGGCTGCGGTCCCCAGTGACGGAGGAGTCGCGGCCTCGGCGGCAGTCAGTCCCAGAGAGAACAGGGCGATCAGGAAAAGGAGGCAGCGAGTGTGAGATATCTTGGGGGGAGGCACAGGTGGCTATCTTATTCAGACCCTGCGGGACGGCAAGAATGGATGCGACGTTTCATCAGGACTCCTAAAAAGAGGCATGTAGGTGCGGCTTTTTTGCCTCCCATGCAGGCAGCCCCCTGTCAGGTGAAAAAGCCGGCCGGTTCGGGGGGGGCGGCGCGCTCTTGGTAGCTTCGATCCTGCGCCTTTCGTTTGCTTTTCATACTCGGTCAGGAGCTACAGAGTGTTTTGATTCGATTGCATGACAGAATGACTTCAAGATTGGAAGCGTGGATCATGCATGGGGGGTCTCTTTTCTGAAGTCACGATATTCTTCTTCTCAAAATCCCAACGACTTCCGGATCAATGATGCTCTCAAGCTCAGCGATCCTTTCAACGGTGTCTGATCTGAGCTTCTCCGAAAGCGCTTCGACTTTCACAAAGTACAGCTTGTCCACATATTCGCTCAGCAATGACGCCGCTTCTTTGCCAAACTGATCATGCCTGTCCCGGTCTTTCTGGCGTGCCCAACGCTCGTCGAGCAATCCAAAGTCGCCTTTGAATTCGTCGTAGAAATCGAGCAGGTCTTTCGTCACCAATGTGGGCATGGGAAATCGTTAAGATGGCGCCGCAGAGAAGTCATATTTTATTTTAACATCACCAGCCCCCACGCTTCCTCATTGACGCCACCCCACGCCTCCCGCTAAAACGGCGGATGAACACACGCGCCTCGATCTGGTTCACCCTTGCCGTGGCAGCTCTGCTCGCGTCCTGCTCCCCCATCCGCACGGAGACCGTCTCTGTGCATCGCGCGCGCGCGCTGCTCAACAACACTGTGGACTTCGGCTGGGACGGCGGCGCGCTGCACTGCCATCTCCTGCGCCGCATGGGCATTGATCTCATCATCCATCGTGCCACACGCGGCGCATCGAAGTCGGACGTGGAGTATGCGCAGCGCGAGCACGCGGCGCGGGTGGCTGGCTTGAAGTGGGGCGCGTATCATTACGTGAACCGCGCCGGAAATCTGCAGGCGCAGCTGGACCGCTTCATCCGCGTGGTGGCCGCCACGGCGCATCGGCATGGCACCACCGCGCATCCGGTGCTCATGGTGCTGGACAACGAAGGGCAGGACCGCGTCTCGTGGTCGCAGCTCGCCTGGGGCGCTCAGCACGTGCGGGCGCGCACCGGCGCATGGCCGCTGCTCTACTGCAGCGTGCCACTTCCTGGTATGCCGGGCTTTGACCAGCAGACGCGCGAGCTGCAGGCGCTCACTCCGGCGGAGCGCGCGGTGCTCAAGACCTGCGGCCTGTGGATCCCGCGCTACGGGGAGCAGTCGGCCATGCGCATGACCTTCAGCGTGCCGCGCGTCTTTGGCACCTGGAGCTTCTGGCAGTACTGCGGGGACATCAGCGGCCATCCCAAGACCGCGCTGCTGGGGCCGGAATTCACCGGAGACGTGGGCGGCGCCTACACCCGCCACGGCGGCCGTGCCTCTTTGCGCCATTTCTGCGACCGCAGCTTCTTCAACGGCTCCCACGCGGCTTTTGAGAAATTTTACCGCGAGCACTCCTCGGCGGTGAGTGCGTGGCGGTGAGGGGCAGGGGGGATTTGGAAAGGGAGAACGTGAGATGATGCCAGTGCACGCTGGGACGAAGGATTCGACGGACGCGGCGCAGCCTAACTCTTACCCACAAGTTTGAGGAAGGAGCGCTGTACAAAAACGGGTGCGGTTAAACTATGGGAGATGACAGCAGCAACGTCATCGAAAGGCAAAAGTATAGGCAGTCCATTGGCGGCGGGCTGGTCGCAACGCGAGCTGGCGCATCTCAGTGGCATTGATCCGCGTCTTGTGCGACGGCTGGCCATCATGCTTGAAGATTGGGCGGCGCAGCCGCAGGCCTCCATCCCTGAAGGCAGCCGCAGCAAAGCGGCTGTCAAGGCTTCCTACCGTCTGCTCTCCAATGAACGGCTCGAAGCTGCTGACATTGGGCAGAGTCATCGAGAGGCCACCTGGGGGCGCATGGCCGGCCATGAGGTCGTGCTGGCCGTGGCTGACACGACGAGCTTCAATCACACGACTCATGCTGGCACGGAGGGTGTCGGCCCCATCGGCCAGGGCAATGGCTGCGCGCAGGGCTTCTTGCTGCACAGCGTGCTGGCTTTCAGCGAGCAGGGCGAAGCTCTCGGCGTGCTCCATGCCCACACCTGGGCGCGCGAGCGTGACGGCCCCTCGCGGCGGCAACGGCAGGCGCAAAAGAACCGCAAAGCGCTCGATCAGCGCGAGAGCCACCGGTGGGTCAGCGCTTATGAAGCCATCGTGGCCCAGCGTCAGGCGGCTTCCGGCAGGCAGCCCCGTGTGGTGCTGGTTGCTGACCGGGAGAGCGATCTTTACGAGCTCTTTGTGAGCAACCGGCAGCATGACGAGCAATGTGCCGTGCTCGTGCGCGCCCTGCATGCGCGCCGCCTGCACGAAACGGGAGAGGTGGTGTGGGACCACCTCGAAGCGCAGCCGGAGCTGGCGCGTGTTGAGATCGTGGTGCCAGCGCAGGGCACGCGCAAGGAGCGCACGGCCACGCTGGTGCTGCGCAGCGCGCCGGTGAAGCTGGGGGTGCCGCGGGACAAGGCGCGGTTCTTTGGCGCGAGCACACCGCTGGATCTCTGGGCCATCGACGCGGTGGAGACCGGCGCGCCCGAAGGCAGCGAAGCGTTGCACTGGAAGCTGCTCTCCAGCATTCCCTGCGGGGATGCGGCGCAGGTTCAACGACAGCTGCAGTGGTATGCGAAGCGCTGGGGCATCGAGGTGTTCCACCGCACGCTCAAGAGCGGCTGTCAGAGCGAGGCGCGGCGTCTGGGCAGCCTGGAGAGGCTGCGCAAGGCGCTGAGCCTGGACTTGATCGTGGCCTGGAGGCTCATGGCCTTGCGCGATGCCGCGCGTCAAAAGCCGCAGAAGCCCGCGACCCAGTGGCTGGAGGCCGAGGAGTGCGCGGTGTTAAACGCCTGGGCCACGCGTCAGCTCAAGACGAAAACTCCAAGTCCACCCAGCATCGCCGAGGCGGTGCGCTGGATCGCGCGGCTGGGAGGCTACCTGGATCGCAAGAACGATCCACCGCCAGGCATGGAAGTCCTCTGGCGAGGTCTGCGCCATCTTCACGACATGACCGAAACCTGGAAGCTGCTTCATGTTGTGGGTAAGAGTTAGGCTGTGTCGGGTCCGTGATTTCGGGTCTGTGGCATGGCAGGCGGTCAAAAAGGTGCGCCGTCCCTGGAGCGGTGAGAGGCTGGAGGAGTTGGCGACGCTCCAGCTTTCACCCGCTCAGGGACACCCGGGCTGCCGCCGCACTCATACCACCTTCTGGCATGCCGCCCGGTTGTTGTGCTCGGATCGAGAACCCACCCTGCGTCAGCTCACCAGCTCACGCGAAAGCCGGCGAACACGGTGTGGCTTTGGTAGTTGGTGCGGAAGAGCTCGGCCTGGTAGGCGAGGTAGACGGCGTAGCGGCTCCACGCGACATTCATGCCTGCGGTGACGAGGGCGCTGTCCCGCCCGATCCGGGGGCCGTAGGCGGTGAAGGGATTGCCGGCACCATTGGCAAACTGGGAGGTGATGCCGAGCTGGGAGTACAGGTACTCATGCTGCCACTGCATGCTGAGTGAGGGAGTGACCCGGGCCGCACCCACGAGGGCGGTGTAGGCCGCACGCAAGCCGATGCGTGAGCGCAGCGACTCCTGGCTCTGGGAGCCAAAACGCAGCGGCTGCAGGGATCCGGATTCCTCAAAGCTGTCGATGTTCACGTGCGTGTAGCGCAGCGATGCCATGGGGGTGAAGGTCCATTGGTTCACCTGAATGTTGTAGCCGGTGCCGATATAGGCGTCGTAGCTGGTGCTGTTGGTGTTTCCCGTGGCCATGCCGCCCAGCGCGCTGCGCCGCGTGTCATAGCTGTTGAAGCTGCCGCCCACCATGAGTTCGGTGTAAAAGGCGCCGCTCAGGTACATCGCATACACCGCTGCGCGCATGCCATCGGCGGTGAGCCTGCCGCCGTCCGTGAGATCGCTGTTGGAGCGTGCATAGCCGAGGGTGACACCCAGGACCCAGTTGTCATTCAGGCGCACATCCGCGCCGATGGTGCTGCCCACGGACTGCACATCAAAGCCGTTCGCATTGGCGGTGTTTCCCAGGCTGGCGTACTGGCCGGTCGCATTGGCAAAGAAGCCATAGCGGTAGTTGTTTGGCGAGATCGTGGGGGAGAGCCCGGAAACGGGATAGACATCCTTGCCGCTCGTTCTCTCTGTCTGTTCGGCGACGGGCTCGCTCCAGCCCGCGCTGCGGATGGAGGAAAGGCGCTGCTGCACGCTCATGATTTCCGTGTCCAGCTGGGCAAAGGCGATGCTGTAGATCGCCGTCAGCTCTTCCGGGGCGATTTTTTCCAGCTGCTGCGGCACGGCGTTGATGTTAAGACCGTTGAGATAGGCCAGCACGGGAGCCTGGCGCACATCGTTCAAGGCGGAGTCCAGCGCACCCGCCACGGCCGTTTGATTCGGGGTGAGCGGGATGAGGCTCAGCGCATTTCCAAAGCTGTTCTGCACGGCATTTACAAAGACGGCCGTGGGGGTGTACACGACGACGAGATTCACCAGGGTGCCCGGACCTGCGAAGGGATTGACCACCGTGGCGAACTGACCCGCCACATTGCCGGCTTGGATGATATCAAAGCTGTCGCCCAGGTTCGGGCGCAGTCCGCCCGCAGTGGTGATCACCAGCGTGCCGCCGAGATTCGCCGCGCCGCTGATGAGCAATTGGTCATGGTTGGCCGGAGTCACCAGCTCGGTGGCCAGCAGACCGCTGCCGCCCTGGGTGTAGGTGCCGTTGATGGTGAGGGCGCCCACGGCGGCCCCCGGATTCACCGTGCCCAGGTTCATCACGTTTCCGGTGATGATGCCCGTGCCATCCAGATTGCCGCCAGCCTGGATGTTCACCGCCGGGGAGTTGAGGGCTCCGGCCACGGAGACCGTGCTGCCTGCTGCCACCGTGGTGCTCAGGGCTGTGAAGCTGCCGCCCGTGAGGATATTAAGCGTGCCCGCAGCGATGCTGGCAGGGCCGGTGACCGTGGTCGCGCCGCTGATGCCCAGGCTGCCGGTGCCGGCTTTGATCAAACTGCCTGCGCTGGTGACCACGCCGCTGAAAATCGCCCCGGCTGTGTTGTTCACAGTCACCAGCGGTGCCGAGCCGGTGAAGGCCAGACCGCTGGAGATCGTCACCAGCCCTGCGCCGGCATTGATGGTGAGGCCCGGATCGCCGGCCAGAGTCAGCGTGTTGGCACCGGCGATGGTGACCGCCGCCGGGTCTTTAATGGTCAGCGTGTTGATGGTGAAATCAGCGCCCAGGTTGGTGCTCTGATTGGCCGCGCCGTTGGCGGAAAAGGTGATGTTGTCCAAAGCGGAGGGGACGAGCAGCGAAGGCGTGCCTGCCACATCCACGGCCCAGTTGCCCGCCGTCGTCCACAGGCCGCTCGCGGCGCCCAGCCAATGCGTGGGGCCGTTCACCAGCAGGGGCGTCATGGCGATGTTGTTGCTGTCCATGGTCACCGCTCCATTCAGGGCCAGAGCCCGCCCGTCCAGCGTGGCCCCGGTGTTGAGTGTGATGTCGGTGTTCGCCAGAATGGAGCCGATGAAGGCCGAGTTCACCCCCAGTGTGGCTGAGCTGCCCACCTGCCAGAAGACATTCGCCGCCTGCGCGCCGTTGATCAGATTGATGCTGCTGCCGGCGGCGGTGATGAGCGTGGAGCCCGCCTGAAAAACCCACACCGCATTGGGATTTCCCATCGCATCCAGCGTCAGCGTGCCGGTGATGCCAAAGGAACTGGAGTCCGTGTGCACCCCGGGGGCCAGCGTCAGTCCGCCCAGATCCGCGATCGGCGCATAGATGATCGTCGGCAGGCGGCCGGCGGCGTCATTGAAAGCCGTGAGCAGATCGCCCTTGCCGCTCAGGGTGATGGCATCTCCGCCGTGATTGATCCCTGTCAGGGTCACCGAGCCAAAGCCCGTCATCGTGGCCGTGGGCAGGCTGCCCACATCTCCGATGATGGTGGTGGGCCCTGTGTTGGTGATGCCCGCCCCCGCCAGCACCGCGAAGTCAGCCGCCTGCCCCAGCACGATGGGAGATTCAGCCGCCGAGAGGTGGAATCCGGCCACAGCGGCCGTGGTGATCAGGCACCAAGAGATGCGCCTTAGGAGGATATGCGAGAAAATACGATTAGGTAATGAGGTCATCTATATTTATTGTAATTTATAGCTACAATGGAAATAATAGATGGTTTAAGCTCGATTTGATATGGGGTGAATACCCCATACTAAGATTGTGATGCAATCAGGGGTTAAGGATGATTCTAAGTCGTTGGCTGAATACAACGTTTATCTGTCCTCACCCGATGCCTGTATCTCGTGGGGGCGATGCCGCAGTCAGGGCTCGCCTGCGTAGGCAAACTGGCGCTTTGGGAGGAGGGGATCATCTTGATCCCTCAGGCCAGATCTGCGGAGTCATCGGGTCCGGTTTCAACCGGGGATCCGGGCATAGTACCCGACTGCCTCGTAATATTCGATCCGGGCATGCCTGTTCCAGATGAGGCTCATGCGGCCTGCTTTTCTTTGCGGATGCTGGCCAGCAGCTCCCGCGCACCGCTCATAACTTCCTCGTGCGGAATTCCAGGAGAGCTGCCATCGCGCATTTCCTCCACGCGTCGGTTGAGCTCATCCTGCCATTCCGGACTCACTTCGAGGTCATCGTCATCATCAAGACTGCCGATAAGCTTGGTGACGAGATAGGAACGTTCGGCACGAGGCATGGAGAGCGCGCATTCGACAAGCTCGGCAATATTGAGGGCGGCGGTGCTCATGTGCGCATTCTAAATGTTGAAGGCCTTGCTTTCAACAGGGGATGCGGTCCGGGGCGCTCACCCATGAGCGCACTCTCCGCATCGGTCAACCGCCACCCTCCCCACCACCCCCCTGCATTTCCCCCGAGAGAATGCTTGCCAAATGTCCGCCGCAGCGTCGTATCTTGCGCTTCCCTTTTATGATGACTCGCCTTGCCCTGATTCTCGTTGGTTCGATCGGCCTCGCCGCCCATGCCTCGCAGCCGACATCGCTCGCCGATCTGCCGGACGCGCATCCCGAGGCGGAGCTGAAGGCCTTCGTGGTTCCCGAGGGCTTTGAGGTGAATCTCTTCGCGGCGGAGCCCATGATCCAGAAGCCCGTGCAGATGAACTGGGATGCCCAGGGCCGCCTCTGGGTCGTCACCAGCACCACCTACCCGCACATCAAGCCCGGCGAAGAGGCCAAGGACCAGGTCGTCGTGCTCGAAGACACCGATGGCGACGGCAAGGCCGACAAATCCACCACCTTCGCCGAAGGCCTGCACATCCCCACCGCCCTCGCCCCCGGAGACGGCGGTCTCTATGTGGCCAATTCCACCGAGGTGCTCTTTTTAAAGGACACCAACAACGATCTCAAAGAGGACGACCGCACCATCCTGCTCAGCGGCTTCGGCACGGAGGACACGCACCACCTCCTCCACACCTTCCGCTGGGGCCCGGAGGGCATGCTCTATTTCAATCAGTCCATCTACATCCACACCCACATGGAGACCCCCCACGGCATTCGCCGTCTCATGGGCGGCGGCATCTGGGAGTTCCGGCCGGAGACGCGCCGGGCGGAAATCATCAGCAAAGGCCTCATCAATCCCTGGGGCCTCGAGTTCGACCGCTGGGGCCAGAGCTTCGCGTGCGACGGCGCAGGCGGGGAGGGGATCAATTTCATCTTCCCCGGCTCCGTGTTCGCCACCTCCCCGGGGGCCAAGCGCATCCTCCACGGCCTCAGCCCCGGCCAGCCCAAGCAGTGCGGACTGGAAATCATCGAAGACCCCCACTTCCCGGCGGACTGGCAGGGCACCTTTGTGCTCAATGATTTCCGCGGCAACCGCGTGAACCGCTTCCAGCTCACCCCCAGCGGCAGCAGCTACATCGCCAAGCAGCTCCCGGATCTCCTCGCCTCAACGCACCGCGCCTTCCGCCCTATTGACGTCAAGATGGGCCCGGACGGTGCCATTTACATCGCCGACTGGTACAATCCCATCATCCAGCACGGGGAAGTGGACTTCCGCGACGCCCGCCGCGACCACTCGCACGGCCGCATCTGGCGCATCACCGCCAAGGGCAAGCCCCTCAGCCCCAAGGTCCAGATCTCCGGTGCCACCACGGCCGACCTGCTGGAAATGCTCAAGTCCGACCGCAACCACGTGCGTCGTTTTGCCAAACGCGAGCTCCGCGACCAAGGTGCCGCCAAAGTCACGCTGGCCCTGGACGAGTGGGCCGCCAAGCTGGACACCACCAAGGAAGCCGACTCCCACGCCCTGCTCGAAGCCGCCTGGGCGCGCGAAGGCGTGAACTCCTTCTCGCCCACGCTCTGGCGCAGGCTGTGGGATAATGGGGACTACCGCATCCGCGCCGCCGCGCTGCGCATCCTGAGCCACCGCTGGAAGGTTTTCCCTGAAGTGATGAAGGTGCTGGAGCAGGCCGTGGCGGACGAAAACGCCCAGGTGCGCCTCTGGGCCCTGGCCGTACTGGCAGACATGCGCAAGCCCGGAGCAGTCAGCCTCGCCCTCAAGGTGCTGGACCGCCCGATGGACGATTCCCTCGATTTCCTCCTGGAGCAGACCTGCCGTGAGCAGGCCGACATCTGGATGCCCGCAGTCGTCCAGGGCAAGCTCAAGCTCGACGAGCGGCCCAAGCACCTCGTCTACGCCATGAAGAGCACCGGCCGCAGCGATGCCCTGCCACCCCTGTTTGCTGCGCTGAAAAGCGGCAAGCTCAGCGCCGAAGACGCCGCCGCCGTGCTCGACATGGCCGGCAGCGCCGCCGACGCCGCGCAGGCCAGGACCATGGTCGACATGGTCAACGACGCCTCCCTTGCCCCCTACTACATTGGCCTGCAGGACGCCTTGGTGAAGGCTGCCACGGATCGCAAGGTCATTCCGGAAGGCGCGAAAGACATCGTGATGGCCTGGTTTACCCGCCCTGAGCCCCATGTGGTGCACCGCACCGCCATCCTCGCCGGACTCTGGAAAGTGGAACCCGCCCGCGACACGCTGGTCGCCCTGCTCACGGACGCCAAAACCCTCCCTGCCATCCGCGATGGTGCCACACGCGGCCTCACCGCCCTCGGCGGCGTGAAGTCCCGTGACCTCTTCGACAAGCTCTTCACCGAATCCCAGGACAACGGCCTGCGTGCCCTCATGATTGACGGCCTGACCAGCGTCGGACCGCAGCTCGCGGCCAAGCGCGCCGTCGAGTTCCTGGCCAAGGCAGAAGTGGATGCCGCCAAGCCCATCCTCACCGTTTTCCTGAAGAACAAGCAGCTCCCCGGCGTGCTGGCCAAGGAACTGGAAGGCAAGACGATTCTTGACTCCGTGGCCGTCGAAGGCATCCGCATGGTCACCTCACGCGGCATTCAGGGCCCCCTGGCTGATGCCCTCAAAAAAGCCGGCGGCGTCAAGCAGATGGACCGCCCCCTCACCCCTGAGGAAATGAGCGCCATGGTGGCCAAGGTGAAGACCCAGGGCGACCCCGCCCGTGGCGAGGCCGTCTACCGCCGCCAGCAGATGCTCTGCACCACCTGCCACGCCATTGGCGAATCCGGCGGCGTGCTGGGGCCAAACCTCGTCAGCATCGGTGCCAGCGCCCCGGTGGACTACCTCATTGAGAGCCTGCTGGAACCCAGCAAGAAGATCAAGGAAGGCTACCACATGGTCATCATCAGCAAAAAGGACGGCGGAGTCATCTCCGGCGGCCTCATCAATGATGGCGCTGAGGAATTGACGATTCGTGACCCCGCCAATCAGATCATCAGGGTGGCCAAATCCGCCATCGCCAGCCGCCAGATGAGCCCCGTGAGCATGATGCCCCCCGGCCTCACCGCCAGCCTGCGCGAAGACGAATTCATCGATCTTGTGCGTTTCCTCTCCGAACTCGGCCGGGAAGGGGCCTACAAGACCCAGCCGAACCGCTACGTCCGCACCTGGAAGGCCATGGGCAAGATGGAGCAGAAGGACGTGGACCACGTCCGCCACGTGGGCAGCTTTGCCCTGAACGACGACAAACATCCCTTCCCATGGCAGATGGCGCTCAGCCAGGTGAATGGCGACCTCCCTCTCGCTGATCTGCCTGCGGCGCAGAAAATGTATCCTTGGTTCCCAAAAATCGTCCAATTTGGCCTGAAATTGGACGGTGCCGGCAAAGTCAAACTCGGCTTCAGTGCCGTGAAGGGCATCGTTGTGGCGGTGGACGGGGCAGAGCTAAAGGAATTGCTGCCCCAGCAGGAGCTCGAATTGAGCGCCGGAACCCACCGAATCAGCGTGCTGATTACCCGCGACGCTGGGGAACTGGCGGCTTTGCGCGTGGAAATCCTAGATGGACCTGCCGTGGCTGTGCCCTGAGGCTCCTCAGAGGCGAAAAATCGTAAAGTCGATGTATTTGCATTGACGGGACAGATCCATTTTCGCTATTCTGAACGCTAGGCTTGGAATGCTGTCTTACCCCGGCGTGCATCCACGCACCAACCATTTGCTTACCCCCATGAGAAATCACCCCATCGACCAGACGCACAACGAAATGCTCGTTGTGTCGAACGGTTGTGACTTTTCAGGGTTTCCCATGGATGCGCAGGTTCAGTGTCTAAACGCCGCCGTTTCGCTGTCTTGTGTCCTTTTCTTCCGCCTTTTTTAAAATTCTCCCGCGCCGCCCCTGCCCAAACTTTTTTCTCTGATGAAAACACTTCGACACAATCGCATCCTCCTCGGCTGGTTCATGACCGTGCTGGTGTTCGTCATGCAAGTCGCCACGCCTTTGCAATCTGCGACCATTTACTGGACGACAGATGGCAAGGTTTCCGGCGAGTTCACCTCGGGAAACTGGGACACGACCACCAAGAACTGGCTGGCTACCGTGCCCACGGGCTCGGCGGGAACACAGATTGCCTGGAACAACGCGGGCGGAGACATCGCTGCTTTCCTGGGTTCCACCAACGTGACCATCACCGCTCCCATCTCCGTGGGTGGTCTGCGGTTCGAAGCGGCGGGAACAAGCATCACCTCTTCCTCCGCAGCGAATACGCTGACGTTCACCGGCGCTTCGCCTTCCATCACCATCAAGGGGGACTCCAGCGTCTCCGACACTGAAGTTTCTCTCACGGCTCCGCTGGCCGGCACCAATGGTCTGTCCATCCAGTTTACCGACACGGCGAGCTCTGCCGGGTCCAAGTATGGTATTTTGCACCTGGGGACTCGCAACAACAACTTCGCCACTTCCCTGACCGGCGGCATTTCCGTTGGCAACAAAGCCATGCTCCGGGTGGATGCGAATTCCACCGACCTCACCACCGGGAAGAACCCGCTGGGCACCAATCAGGTCACTCTGCAGGGAGGTTCGAGGCTCGACATTCTTGGTTTCAACTCCACCTCAAACGGCCTCTCAGGTCGTCAGTTCACCACCACCGGCACCGGTGACAGCGGCCTCGTCAATTTCACCGGGGTCGCAGACAGCGTCCGCACGGACCTCCAGTTGAGCAATGTCAACAACATCCCGGCGGCCGGTGGCGCTCAGTGGGTGGGCAAGGTGGTCATCGGTTCTGCCGGAGCCTACACCTTCTTTGCCGCCGCTGATGACGGTGCCAAGGTTTACATCGACGGGGTGCTGGTCTTGAACAACGACGGCGGCAAAGGCAACACGGATCTTTCCAGCGCGCCGATCTTTCTGGCTTCCGGCGCACACGAAATCCGCATCGACTACGTGAATGGCTCCGGCGGCGGCAACATCAATCTGGGCTACGCAGGCCCTGACACCAACGAGGGCAACGGGCAGATTCGCAAAGTCATTCCGAACAGCGTTCTTCGTCTGGCGGATGTCAACACGGTCAACGGTTCCAGCAACGCCCTGCAGCTGGGCAATGATGTGCGCCTCACGGGGGACGCCGAGATTTCTCTCTCAAACACCACCATCACCTCCGCTCAGATGGGGCGCCTTTTGCTGGACACGGGTGCCAAGCTCACCGTGTCGTCTTACGATCTCCTCGGCCAGACCGCCGTGGTGGGCAACGGCGGCGGCTTTGGCAAGACGCTGCGCTTTGGGGGGACCGCAGGTTCCCCTACCGTGTTTGGCACCCTGGGTTCAGGCACCGCCGGCACGGTCACCATCGCCTCGGACATGAATGTGGCCTTTGACGGCGTGGTTTCGGATGAGGGCCGGGCCATGACCATCCAGAAGACCGGCGCTGGCTGGCTCTACTTCAATGGGACTCAGAGCGCCAACACTCTGGGCTCCACCAGCAGCATTCAGATGATCGGCACATCCGTGACCCAAAATGCCACCTACGTCGCCTCGAGTTATGTGGCTGACGGTACTCTCAACGGCAAGGCCAGCACGCTGACACTGGCGAGTGGGAGCACCTCAAGTTTGGCCGTGGGCATGACGGTCAGCGGAACGGGCATTCCCAAGGGCGCGGTCATCATCGCCATCGTCAACGGCACCCAGTTCAAGGTCTCGGGAGATGCCTCTGCGGTGACTTCCTCCACGGCGCTGACTTTCTCCCAGACCCCCACGCTGGTGCTCACCGGCAGCACCGTTGGAGGCTCCTTTGATCCCATTGGCTCGGCCAAGGTCGTGCTTTCGGGCGGCAATTTGGTGCTGGATTCCAAAGGTGGCGCCGGTTCCGTGACCACGTTTGGCAATGCGGTCGATGTCAATTCAAACGCCGTCATTCAGGACGTGGCGAATGCGGTCTCAGTCACTTTGGGCGGCGCAGTGACCATTGCCAGCGGCAAGACCTTGGTGCTGGATGCGATTGCGGGCGGCCAGCCCGTCGCGGATGTGGGAGCGAATCTCATCGTCTCAGGCGGCATCACCGGAGACGCCACCACGACCCTCGTCATCCGTTCCACCCCCAAGAATGCTGGAACGACGGTCAGTGCTGTCAATGCGCTGGCCACGGGAGTGGTGCAGCAGACCGGCTTTGCCTCCCAGAGCGGCACGGTGAGCCTCACGGGCAACAACTCGGGCTTTGCCGGGCAGCTGGTTTTTGAACCGGGTGCCAACCTGCGCGTGCTGGGCGTGAGCGCCCTCAACAACAAGACCTTCACCATGGCTGGCGGCACCCTGCAGCTGCTGGACGACGGTGACGGCACCGGCGGCCTGCAGAATCTGGCCTTCAATCATAACATCACTGTCGCTGGCAATGTCACGCTGACGGTCGGACCCGTTTCCTCCGCCATTTCCCCTTTCTACAATCCTCCGGCCAACAAACGGGCGGTGATCTCCTCTTTGAACGTGGGCAACAGGAGCGTGACGGTGGCCAACAACAATGGTTATGGTCTGCAGGTGAGCGGTGTCACCACCCTGACGGGCGCGCCGACATTCACGGTCAACAACGCCACCACTTCGAACAATCTGGTCCAGGGCCTTGAACTCGCCGGTCAGGTGACCGGCGCGGGCGCCAGCATTCTCAAAGCCGGTGGCGGCACGCTGGTTCTCAGCAATTCCACCAACAACTTTGGCGGCACGGTCAACTTCAATGCTTTTGGTGTCATCAACGGGACAGTTCTGACCGTCGAGAGCGCGTCCAATTTGGTCGCCGGCCAGCTGCTGAGCGGCACTGGCGTCAACGCCGGCGGTGTCGGCACGCGCATCAGCTCCATCTCCACGCAGAGTTTTGCCTCCAGCGTGGCCAGCGGCCAGACCGTTCTCACCCTGACTCCGAGCATCGCCAGCACTTTCACCGTCGGCATGCTGGTGAGCGGCAACGGCATTGCCTCCGGAACGAAGATCGCCTCCATCAATGACAACGTCACCACCACGACCACAGGAAGCAATTTCAACAACTCCATCGTGACTGTGACAAGTGTCGGTGGTACCAGCGACTTCCGCGTGGGCATGGCCGTGTCTGGCAACGGCATACCAGCGGGCACCTTTGTGGCTGAAATCTTGCCCGGCAACCAACTGCGTCTAAGTCAGAACATCACCGCCAACGACCCCACGCTCGTCAGGCATCAGGTGACTTTGACCAATGCTTCTCTGGCATCAACGCCCAATTTGATCGTGACTTCAGATGATCCCACCCTGGTGCTGACCCAGTTGAACCTGAGCCAGGGGCTCACAGCCGCACCCAGTGGTTCCATTACCGGCACTTCAGTGATCAATGTCTCGGGCGGCGTGCTTGCCTTCACGAGCAATGAGGCGCTGGGAAATGCCTCGAATGAAGTTTTCGTCAACACCAACTCCGCCACGGCGGGCCTGCGTGCAGACGGCACCTTCCACTCCGCCGGCCGCACCTTCGTCATGAACCAGGGCAGCAACGCCATTGACGTCACGGCTGGCAACACCTTCTCGATGGACAAAACCTTCGGCTTTACGAACAACAGCAACAACCTGCAGAAGAACGACGCAGGCACCTTGGTGCTCTCACAGAAGATGACGCAGGGGCTTAATGGACTCACCTCCAACTGGAACGGCATTCTCACCGTCGGTCAGGGCGTCGTGCGGATCACAAACAACGAGGCCCTTGGCTCCACCGGCAGTTACAGTCTCGGCTCCAATTCAGGCTCCGCCTACACCTTGGTGGCCAATGTGGCTGCGGCACTGGAGCTGACGGGAGGAGTCACGGTCGCAGAAACCTTGGTTTTCAATCCTGGCAACAACATCACCTCCAACGGCATCAATGGTGCCGGCGCTCTGCGCAACTCCGCCTTCAGCGGCACGGTTCAGGTGCTGAGCAGCTCGACCTCCAGCACCACGGTCACGTTGGTGGGGGCTCCACCGGCCATGCTGGTGGCGGGGGCCTTCTTCATGGGGTCCACTATCACTTCCGTCAATGGCAACACGATCACTCTGGCCTCGACTGCGAATGCCAACATCTCCAGCGCCACCAGCCAGGCCTATACCCTCAGCGGCAACAACACCTACAGCGGCATCATCACGTTTTCGGGTCCCACCAGCGCAGACAATAACAACCGTTCCGCCACCATCGGAGTGGATGCCGGAACGACACTTCACATCACTGGCTCCATGATAGGTCGGGTGGGCACCGCTGGCACTGGTCGTGGCTCCTGGTTTGGACTGGTCGGGGCAGGGAACGGCTTCATCGACACGGCCATGACCTACGACGGGAATCTTTCCTTCGGCACCTACTCGCTGGAGAAAGCAGGCACAGGAACCTGGACACTGACGGCTGCCAACGTGTTCAACGGACAGACGGTCTATGTCAATCAGGGCACTTTGGTCCTGAGCGGTAATGGCACCTTGGGTGTGCCCGGTGCGAATGGCGGCACTGGCACCGTCTTCGTCACGCCTCAGGCGACTCTCACCCTCGACAATACCGCTACGAATGCCAACAACCGGCTCAGCAGTCGGGCGTTGACGCTCTATGGCGGCGCCATCAACATCTTGGGAAATTCGGGAAATGACACCACAGAAACCGTGGGTGCCCTCACAGTGAATGCCGGACAGACCGTTATCACGCTCACCGCAGTAGGTGACTCGAATACAGGAAAGCAGCTCAACTTCACCACCGGGGCTGTATCACGTGCCACAAACAATGGTGGCATCACCGGCACCATGCTAGTGCGTGGGATCAGCGGTACGGCAGGTAACGGGCTTGCAACATTGCAGGCCACCGGCACAGGCTTCGCCTTCACCGGCCAGAACGGCGGTGCCAACACCCTCAACAAGGGTATCATTCCTTGGGTGATCGTTGATCCAAGCGTTTCGGGCTCAGGCACTTCGTTTGCCACCGCTGACTCGGTCACCGGAGCGCTGCGTGCCTTGAACAGCAGCACCGAAATGACTTCGACGCTGACCAACAATCTGGCCGGTGTCGCCACTCCGCTGAACGTGCTCCTGTCCACCAACCAGACGATCTCGGCCGGCCTGAGCACCGCCACCTTGGTCAACAGCCTGACCGTGAACTCGCTGACCCTTCAGACGGGCGGCGCTGTCACCCTCAATGCCGGGCAGACCCTCACCTTGGACAGCGGCGGCGTGCTGGTGCTTGCAGGCGCCACCAGTGCCAGCATCGGTGGCAGCACCATCGGTCGTCTGGGCACCACCAGCAACGCCCAGTTCGTCTATTACACCTTGAGCGATCTGTCGATCAACGCAGCCATGTTCGGCGTTTCGGCCGGGTTGGTGAAAGCCGGCGCTTCGACCCTGACGCTCAGTACTCAGCAGTTCTACACTGGCGGCACGGCCATCAATGAGGGCATCCTGAAGCTGGCGGGCGGGACCAACACGATCTTTTACAACAATGATTTTGTCCTTCAGGGCGGTTCGCTGGACCTCAACGGCAATGTGCAGGTGCTCAACCTTCTGCGCACCAACACCACGACTGCTCAGAACGCCAACTTGGTGCCAGACATCGGCGGTACGATCATCAACTCCTCTGCCAATCAGGCCACTCTGGGCCTGGTCAATACGGGTGGCAGCTTCTCAGGATCGATCACGGGCAATGTGGCCCTGGTGCGTTCCACCAGCGCAAACAGCTACACCGACTGGAACATCTACTCCGCCAACACCTACACGGGCGCCACGATCCTCAATGGCGGCCGCCTCCAGCTCCTCGGCACCGCCACCCTGAGCAACACTTCCTCCCTTACCATCAATCAGGCCACCCTCCTGCTGAGCAACAACAACGGCACCAGCATTCTCGACGCGCTGGTTGATGATCGGATCAACAACGCGGCCCCGATCACCATGTCGGGCGGCATGATCCAGTATCGCGCGCGCTTTGGCACTGAAGGCACGGAGGCCTTTGGCTCGCTGACTCTCGGCAAAGGCGCCAGCGTCATCGATGTTGCAGCCCCCGGCACCGGCATCAACAGCTCCACGGCGACGTTCACCAGCCTCACCCAGCAGGCCGGATCCCACGGCACGCTCCGGTTCTTCAACGTGACCGGCAATTACGGCAACGGCACCGCCCGCGTGTTCTTCGACAACATCAACGGCGTCAGCACCGCGATTGTGGGCGCCGGCCTCACCAACAATTTGATCGGCGGCTGGGCCGTGGTGGAGCGCGAATTCGCCAGCTACAACCCTGGCACTGGTGTGGGAGCCTTGAATTCAGCAGGCTACGCAGGCTATTCCACCCACGACATCAACTCAGGCATCGCCACGGACAACATTCGCATGGCCTATGCAGCAGTCACTTCCACCGGAACCGTTGGCTCCAACCAGCTCACCGTCGCCAGCACCGCCGGTTTGAAAGTCGGCGATGCCGTCCTCGGCAGCGGCATCCCCGTGGGTGCCGTGGTGGCCTCCATCATTGATGGCAACAAATTCACCATCGACCAAAATCTGGGCGCCGCCAATCCCACCCTGACTATGCCGCAGACGGTCACCCTCACGGGCAACCGCACCATCAACAGCCTAGCCATGGTGGTGTCCGGCAACAGCACTCTCGATCTCGGCGGCTTCACCCTGAACCTTGCCAGCGGTGGTTTGATCGCCTCCCAGGGCTTCGATTTGATCAACACCACGGTCAACGTGGTGACCAGCTCCACAACGAGCAACACCGTCCTGCTGGCCACCATTCCCAACACCCTGACCATTGGCTCTGTGATTCTGGGCAGCACCGTGACGGACATCAGCGGCCTGACAGTCACCCTCGCCGGCAACGCCAATGCCAACATTGCCGCCCCGACTGCGGTCAACTTCATCAGTTCCCTGAACATGCCGATCGTCATCTCCAACGGCAACCTCACTGCGGGCAGTGGCGCGGCAGATCTTTACCTCCATGCGCTTGGCTATGTGAATGGCAACGGCAACGTGTATGGTCATAACGTCATCGTCGGTGCCAACATCATCGACAACAACGGCGGGGCCGGGGCGGTGACTCTGGTCATCGACGGCACCGAAGGTCGCGGCACCACGGGCACGGGCGGCCTCAGCGGCTTCCGCTCCAATCAGGTCGTGCTCACTGGCAACAACACCTACACCGGCGGAACCTTCGTCAATGCAGGCTTCGTCATGGCGAAATCCACCACGGGCCGCGCCTTTGGCGCAGGCGATGTGACCATCACCGGCGGTGGCACCACCAATGGCAGCACCTTCCAGGAACGCACATCCACGGTGGTCTTTGGAGCCTCCAACCAGATCAACAGCACGGCCAGCCTAAACTTGAATGGCGGGTCCTCGCTCGAACTGAACGGCTTCAATCAGACCCTTGGAGCCCTGAATTTCAACAACACCGGCGGCACCACCCCGTCATTGCTCGTGGGCATTGGCACGCTCACCCTCAGCGGCGGCATCACCGCCACCTCCTCAAATCTTGGCAGCACCTCCACCATCACCACGAGCATCATGGACGGCATCCTGACCAACGGCAGCAATGTGATCACTCTGGGCAATACCGCAGGTCTCACGGTGGGCTCGGCGGTGACAGGCAGCGGCATTGCCGCAGGCACCATCATCACCGCCATCAACAGCCCTACTTCGATCACAATTTCCACGAATGCGGCCATTGGCACCGTGACCGGAGACAGCATGCTCACCTTTGCAGGCTTTGGCTCCATGGTCCTCACCAGCGGGGCGCACACATTCAACATCAGCGCGGTGAATGCCAACGGTCAGAATCTGGCGCCGCTGCAGCCCTCCCTGAGCATCAACGGCATCGTGGCAGGAACCGGCAGCATCATCAAGACCGGCGACGGCGTCCTGCAGCTGACTGGCCCTAGCACCTTCTCCGGCGGCATCAGCCTCCAAAACGGCGGCCTTCTCTTCAGCTCCGGCAGCGTCTTCAATGCCGGCACCACGGGCGGAGTGAGCGCCGGCCCGATGGGCACAGGTACCCTGACCATGTCTGGCAGCAACAATCTCACGCTCCTCTCCAGCGCCAGCCTCACCATCGGCAACGCCGTTACATTTGATTCAGCTTTCTCAGGGCAGTTCAGGTTCGACAGCACTGTCTCCACCGGTTCCAACCTCACGCTGAGTGGTCTGGTGACTCTTCCCGGCTCGGTGAACATCAATGTCATCAATCCTGGCATGACCGCCGCCCTCGGTCAGATCACCCGCGTGGGTTCCGTCGGAAACATCGTGATCAACAAGACCGGCCTCGGCACCCTTTCCTTGGGCGCCGTGACCGCAGGCAACACTGTCACCTTGAACATGAACGGTGGTAATCTCTCCCTGCTCAATGATGGAGACGGCACCGGCTCCCGGCAGGTGATCGCCAGCGGCATCACAGTCAACTCCACCCAGGCCTTGAACCTGACCGTCGGCCGTCTGGGGACCGTCTACGCCCCGCTCTTCACCTCGCCATCCAACAAGCTGATTCAAATTGCCGGCTCCACCGGCACGACCTTCACCATCGGTGGTTTGAATGTGACCAACAGCAACGGCTACGGCTTGCAGATCACCAGCGACGTCACACTTGGCTCCAATCAGGTCATCAATGTGAGCGCCGCGTCGGACTCCAGCTGGACTCAGGGGCTGACTCTCTCAGGCGTCGTCTCAGGCGGTGCCATCACCAAGCTGGGTGCGGGCACCTTGGTGCTTGGCAATGCCTCCAACAGCTTCACCGGCAATGTGGACATTCAGGGGGGGGTTGTTGCGGTCTCCTCGAATGAAGCACTGGGCAATGTGGCCAACGGCGTGATTCTCAATGTGAACGCCGCCACTGCCGTCGGGTTGCGTGTGACCGGGACCTTCGCCACCAGCCGCACCATCACCTTGAATCAGGCCAGCAACGCCATCGAAGTGACGGCCGGCAACACGCTGACCTTGAACACGGCTTTCGGCCTGACCTCCGTTTCCAATGCGCTGCGGAAAAATGACAACGGCACGCTGGAACTCAGCAACGCCAACAGCACTTGGAACGGCGTGCTGACCATCGGCTCGGGAGCGGTGAAAGTTTCCAATGCCGCTGCTCTCGGCACCGTCACGGGCAACACGGTGGTGACAGGCAGCGGTGCCGCACTGCAGTTGAACGGTGTCAACATCGGCGGTGAGGCCCTGACTCTGAATGGTTCCGGCATCAACAACGGCGGTGCCCTTCAGGCGCTTGCGAACGGTACCACCAGTGTTGTCACCGGTACGGTCACGCTCGCAACGGCCTCGACCATCGGTGCAGATGCAGGCGCGACGCTCTCACTGACCGGCTCGATCACCGGTGCGCAGAACCTGCTCCTTGCCGGTGCCGGCGCCATCAACGTGAGCGGCGCTGGATTTGGCGCGCTCAATGCCATCACCAAGATGGGCTCGGGCACCACAACCCTTAGCGCTAACAGCGCCTCCTTCGTCAATGGTCTGGTCATCAACGAAGGAACCTTCAAAATCACCGGCTCGGGAGTCACCCTGGGTGGCACGGGGACCATCACCATTCAGGGGCCTTCGGGACTGCTGTGGGTGGATGACACCCAGGGCGCCGCCACCGCCCACTTCGCAGGTGCGCGTGCGCTCACACTGAACGGCGGGACCATCAGATTCGACGGTGTTGCAAGCGGAAACTCCGCGCAGACCCTCGGCCTGCTGACCACTAATCGTAGTGCGACCAACACGATCATCATGAACCAAGGCGCTGGCGGCACCAACACGCTCACCTTCTCCAGCTGGACCAACAACGGTGACTCCAGCACGATTTTCCTTGGGGCAAATCTGGGTAACGCAAGCGTGGTCAACAGAGTCATCTTCACCACAGCACCAGGCACCACCAATGGTCTTCTGGCACGCACACTGATCAACTTGTCCCCCGGCAACTCCCAGACCTTTGAATTTGCCGGCTATGTCGGAGGCACGACGCCTCCGGGCGTGGGAGCCTTTGGCACGGCGGGATATACGGCCTACACCGCCGGCAACAACCTCGACACAGCGGCAGCGACAGCGACCATGCAAATCACGGGAGCCGTGACCTTTCTGGGCACCACCAGCCGGACCGTTAATGCCATCAAGATCAACGGTTCTGGCATTGACGTGACAAACTCCATCGCCACCCAGGGGGCGACACTGACTTTGACGGCTGGTTCCATCCTTAACGTCAATGGCGACAACACCATCAGTGTCCCGAGATTGAATCTGGGCGCTCAGGGCTACGCCGCCATCGCCGCAGGAACCAGTCTGACCATCAACAGCGTGATCACTGGCACGGGTGGTTTCGTCAAAGACCTGCCCGGTACCTTGATTCTCAATGCTCCCACCAATCTTGCCGGTGTGGCCAACCTCAGCGGCTACCTCCTGACGGGCAACTTCGCCGTCAACAACGGCACGGTGAAACTCAACGGCGGTAACAACACGCTCACCCCCAATCAGTTCCTCATCGTCGCCCCTGGAGCCACGCTGGACCTGAACGGCACTTCCCAGTTTGCCTTCGGAACACGTGGTGATGGCGCCGCCTTGCAGGGCAATGCCGGGACCTTCACCAACTCGGGAGCGGGAGCTGCGGCACTTATCCTGGGCCTGGATAACGGCGGTTTCAATTTTGGCGGCGTGATCAAGCAGGAAGCCGGCGCGGGGGCCATGAGCTTCCTCAAGAGCAGCAACCAGCAGTACAACTTCCTCAATGCGAACACCTACAGTGGTGCCACGGTTTTTGCAGGGGGCCTCAATCTGTTCGCAGATGGCGGCACTCTCTCCAACACCTCCTCCATCGCCGTCAATTACGCCACCTTCCGTCTGGATGACAATGTCAACTTTGCCCAGGCCAACCGCGTGAACCTTGCCGCTGACATCACGCTCAAAGGCGGATCGCTCGTCTATCAGGGACGCGCCCAGACAGACACCGCGCAATCGGTTGGCAATGTGATCCTCTCCGAGGGGCTCAACATGGTGCAGGCTGCCAATGGCGGCACCGGCATCAACTCAGCCACGCTCAACCTCCTCTCGCTCTCACGCACGGCGGGGTCCACGGCCACGATTCGCTTCCCTGACAACGGCATCGGCGCCATCGGCAACAACGGCCGCATCCTCATCACCACCCTGAACGGCGTCCTCACCAGCACCAACACCGGCGGCGTCAACATCAACAGCGGCGGCCTTACCAATGGTCTCATCGGACCTTGGGCCGTCGTGGACCGTGAATTCGCCAGCTACATCCCTGACCTGGGGGTGGGCCGCCTCAGCCAGACCGGTTTTGCCGGTTACTCCGTCAATACCCTCACCGGTACCCCCATCGCCACCGACAACATTCGCGCCACCGCCAGCGTGGGACCGCTTCTGGTGGACACCACGGTCAACACCTTCAGCATGCTCAATCCGTCCGTGGCCGCCACGACGGTGAATCTGGGTGGCAAGACACTCACCCTGCAGGGGGGCGGCCTCCTGCTGGCTCTGGCCAATGACAACGTCAACATCGCCATCAACAACGGCTTCATCACCGGCGGCCTGGCCAATACTGCAAGTGACCTCTACATCCACGTGCTGCCCTACGGTGGCACCAACCGCACCTTCACCATGAATGCGGCCATCAAGGACAATGGCACCGGGCCCCTCCGCCTGATCATGTCCGGCAGTGATGGCGCCGCCAATCTCACCCTCAATGCCACCAACACCTACACGGGTGGAACGGTCGTCAATTCTGGTGTTCTGGTGGTGGGCAGTTCCGGCACCCTCGGCACTGGCGGCATCACCATCAATGGCGGCGCCGTCTCAGGAAGCGGCATCCTTGTCCAGCAGCTTGGCGGCATCATTGATTCCAGCAACGCAGTCACCATCAATGGCAGCGGCATTCTCGTGCTGGCAGGTACCCAGACCTTGCAGGGGCTGACCTTCAATGGCTCGGGTGGCGGCAACCTGGCTCCCACCGTCAATTCCGGTGAAGGTCTGCTCACCATCGGCGCGGGTGGCATCACCTCGAATCCGTTCAATCCAGCGGCCTCCCCTCTGGTTGTGGGGCGCATCGACCTCGGCAGCACGCTCAACAACATCACCGTCAACACCTTCGACTTCGGCACCTTCACCAATTTCGCTCCAACAACCCCCGGCCTCATCCTTGGCGGTGTGGTGGGATCTCTGGGCGGCTTCAACAAGCTGGGCAATGGCGTGCTGCAGATCAATCAGTCCACTTTCGTCGGCGCCCTCAACGTCGTTGCCGGCAATATCCAATCGGGTGCGGTCAACGCCGGTTCACGTTTCTCCACCCTCACCCTGAATTCGGGGACTTCGCTCAATCTCAACGGCCAGTCCACCATCTGGGGCGCACTGGCTGGCAGTGGCTCGGTGTTCAACAGCGTCGCCAACAACGCCGTGCTGACGGTTGGCTTCAACAACAGTAGCACTACCTATTCCGGTCAGCTCAACCGTTTCAATGACGGCACGCCTAACGCCGTCTCTCTGACCAAGATCGGCACGGGAACGATGACCATCACCGGCGTCCAAAACGCCATCAGCGGCTCCACGGGCATTCTCACGGTGGGCCAGGGCGGAGTCACCTACTCAGGTGCGGGCACTGCCATCCTGCCAAACCAGACCGTTCTCACCGGCGGCACCCTGACGCTCGACAACAGTGCCGGGAACCTCAACAACCGTCTCGCCACACCGCTCACCGCCACGCCGACGACCGTTCTCAACATCGGCGGTGGTAATTTCAACATCATTGGCAACGCCAGCGCCAACACCGTTGAAACCGTCAGCCAGCTCACCATCAGCAGCGGCAGCGGCATCATCACACTCGACGCAAACGCAGCGACTTCCATGACCCTCACCGTGGCCACGCTGAATGGCGTGCAGACCGGCGGCACACTCCTGCTTCGCGGGGATCTCAGCGCCGCAGGAACCGCAGCTTCCGCTGGTTTTGCCAATCTTCTGGCCACCACCTTCAACGTCATTGCCAGCCAAGGTACGGGCGCCAACGGGACCACCACCAAATCCATCCGCTCTGACATCCTCGGGGACAACTCACTAACGGGACTGGGCACCGCCTTCGTCACCAAAGACTCCGTCACAGGATTCCTGCGGCCTCTGACCTCGGCAGAAATGAGCACCAGCCTGTCCAACAGCCTCACCACCAACTTCCAGCTCAGCACCAACACACTCATTACCTTCAGCCAGAACAGCAACAGCCTGACGCTGCAGGCTGGCGGTGGTGTCTCCAACGGCAACGTGGCCGCCCTTGGCATGTTCAACACCAGTGCCGGCCTGCTTTATGAACTCGTCAACACCGGCGGTGTTCTTGCCTTCAGCGGCAATGCAGGCATCAACGCCCCGTTCTTTGCCTCCAACAACAACGCCGCGTTCTACTTCCACACCGTCGGTGCAGACACCGTGCTCAATGTGAACGGCAGCCTGTTCAACACCTCGGGCGGTCTGACGAAGTCAGGGGACGGCACGGTCAGCCTTAATAGACGCGGCTACTACAGCGGCACCACCACCGTCAATGCGGGCACGCTGATTCTCAACGGCGGCAACAACACCATCTGGGCTCCGCAAACGATCACCCCGCTGGGCGCTCCCACCACCACCATCGCAAGCTTCCAGGGCTTGACCGTCAATGGCGGCACCCTGGAGCTCAATGGCTACAATCAGGCGGTCGCCTTCCTGAACAGCAACAACAGTGTGGGCGGCACGGGCGTCGTGACCAACTCCTCCAGCACGCTCGCCACGCTGACAACCACCGGCAACACCACCACCTTCAATGGCAGCCTCACGGGCAATCTGGCCTTCACCAATCATTCCGCCATGACCCTGACCAATGTGAACTCCTACACGGGAGCCACCATGGTCCGGGCCAACAGCCTCACGCTGCGCGACAGCGGCACGCTCTCAGGAACTTCCTCCATCGGGGTGAATTTCGCCACGCTGAACTGGGACGACAGTGGTCTCAGCACCTTGGACAATCTCAACCCGGTTCGCATCAACGCCGGAACAACGCTCACCCTTCAGGGGGGGGCGTTCACCATCACCGGCGGTGGTTCACTCGATACCAACGTGGTCGTGAACAATCTGGTCATTCAACGCGGCGGCAGCACCATCACCGTCACTCCTGCGGCCAATGCCGGCAGTGCGGTCAACTTGAGCATCGGATCACTCACACGCACCGACAGTGACCGGAGCATGGTCAACTTCGTCGCCGGCAACGGCGTGGGCATGGGCGGCACGGGCAACAACAACAACGCCGCGGTGCAGATTTCCTTGATCAATGGCGTCGGCGTCTCCGCCAGCCAGTTGGTGAACAAGCTGATCGGCGGCTGGGCTGTCGTCAATGGTGACAGCTTTGCGACTTACAAGGACGGCGTGGGCATCGGGGCGCTGAGCAGCGTTGTGGGCGGCAATGTGTTCGCCGGCGGCAATGCGTTCCCCACCTACGACGGTTTTGACATCACCTCCGCCAGCACCCAGTCCACCTGGAACATCAGTGACGGCAACAGCCCGACCCTGCTCGTTTCCAAGACCGTCAATTCCCTGCGCTACACCGGCGGCACTCTGACCCTGGGCAACAGCACCACCCCCGTCACCCTCACGCTGAATGTCGGCCTGCTCACCAACTCAGGCGGCTCCAACATCAATGCAGGCAATGCGGCCTCGGCGCTCACGGGCACCGGTCCCGATTTCTTCGTTTACATCAATCAGGGCACAACCGCCTTCAACGTCAAGGTGACCGGCGCCATCAGCCTGGTCAAAGGCGGCGGCGGCGCCCTGACGCTGAATCCAGGCACAGGGGTATCCAATGATTACACTGGCGGCACCTTCGTCAACGGCGGCACGCTCAATTTGAACGGCGCAGCCGGCACCATCGTCATCCCCGGTGATCTCACCGTCAACAACTCCACGGTGACGATGAGCAATGCCAACAAGTTCAACTCCACCATCGGGCAGATCGCTGCGGGCAGCAACGTGACCCTCAACGGTGGGTCCGTGCTCAACCTGTTCAGCTACACCTCCGCCACCACCACCACGCTGGCCAGCCTCACCTTCAACAACACCGGTGGCACCACCCAGCCGAGGTTCGCATTCAACGCGCCCACAGCGCTGAGCACCCTCGTGCTGACCTCTGCGAATGCCATCACCGTGGTCAACGATGACTTTGCCACCACCCCCATGATTCAGGCCGCGACCACCGCCGCCAATTCCGCCATCCAGTTCACCAGCACGGCTCCCGTCATCAATGTTTCGGGTCTCTCCCCCATCGGCCTGGTCATCTCTGCGCCGATCACCAGTTCCGGCGGCGCTATCACGAAGACCGGCAACAGCTCGCTGGTCCTGAGTGGTTCCAGCACCTTCACCAACGGCTTCAATCTGAACGAAGGCACCTTGATCTTTGGCACCAATTCGGCGGGCAATCCCGGCGCACTCACCAGCGGTGCAGTGGGCACTGGCACGCTGACCATCGCCGGTGGCACGACCATCCAGGCGGGCAATGTCACCGGTATCAGCACCAGCACCGTGCAAAATTCTAACATTGTCACTCTCGCTCCTGGCGTTGCTGCCACTTTGGCAGTCGGGCAGGGGGTCTATGGGGGCTCCGGCGTCCTGGCGGGCACCTACATCACCAGCATCAACGTCGGCGCCAACACGATCACCTTGTCGTCGAACAACGTCGCCGCCAACAATAACGCCAACACCATCAATTTCTCCACCTACACCGGCAATGCCGTGACGGTGACGGGCGATTTCAGTTTCGGCGGTCAGACCACCAATCAAAACCTCACTCTCACCGGTGCGGTCAACCTCGGGTCCACCACACGCACCATCAATGTTGACAGCGCTTTTGTGGTGGGCGTGATCAGTGGCCAGATCAGCGGGGCCGGGGCAGGACTGACCAAAACGGGCAACGGCATCTTGTTGCTCACCAACAACACCAACAACTACACGGGAGCCACCACGATCAATGGAGGCATTCTTCGCCTGGGCATGACCAGCGACAACACCACCGGCGCAGGTGCCGGCAATGTCCTGCCGAGCGGTACCGCAGTCACGATCGCCACCGGCGCCGGTTTGGATCTCGCCGGACGCAGCCAGACCATTGCATCACTTTCTGGAGGCGGCTTCATCACTTCTTCCGCTGCCAACACCGGCACAGGCGTGCTGAGCACCCTCACCGTGGGAGACAGCACCAACACCACCTTCTCAGGAGTTCTCACCGCAGCCACGCTCGCCAATCTGCGCCTTGTCAAAGTGGGCACTGGCGAACTGACCCTCACCGGCGTGAGCAACTTCACCGGAACCAACACCGTCACCATCAACGGCGGTACCCTCAGCGTCAGCACTATGGCCAATGGTGGCGTGGCAAGCGGCATCGGCGCGGGAGCATTTGCTGCAGCAAACATTGTCATTGAAGGCGGCACGCTGAAATACATTGGCGTCGCCAACACTTCCACAGACCGTGGCTTCACCATTGGCAGCACTGTGGCTGGCGCGACCGCCACGATTGATGCTTCTGGCTCCGGCTCGCTCACCTTCGCTTCTTCGGGTGGCACGATTGCTTACGGCACTGCGGAGCAGACGCGTACTCTGATCCTCACCGGCACTTCCATCGCCGCCATCACCAACACCTTTGGCAAGGTCATCGCCAACAACGGCACCACCGTCAACGGTGTGACCTCGCTCACCAAGAACGGCAGCAACACCTGGGCGCTGACGGCCGCCAACACCTACACCGGGGCTACCAACGTCAATGCAGGCACGCTGATCCTCTCCGCTGGCTCCCTGGACAACGCGGCCACCACCAGCTCAACTTTCAACGTCAATGTGGCCGCCAACGCCACGCTGGCCGTGACCACCGCTGCCAGCTTCAATTACCAAATCGGGAATACCAACGCATCAGGAACCGCCACCAACGGAGCCGTCTTGAATCTGGCTCCCGGTTCGTCCTTCACGATGGCGAACAATGATTCAACCGGTACTCTCACCATCAATCGCAGCGCCGCCTGGACTTCCGGCGCGGGTCTGATCATTGGCAACAGCACCGCAAATGCCGGCACCGTGCGCATGTCCTTTGACCTCGGCACGACCGCCAACAGCGCGGACACCATTGTCGTGTCTGACGTGACGACCGCCGCTTCCAACACCATCAATGTGGGAGTCAGTGGTGCCACCGTCTTCATCCTGCCACAATCAGGAGCCTCGTCACTGACCGCGGGTCTGCATGATTTGATCGCCTTCAAAGCCGGCGGCCTCAATCTCAACAGCCAGACCCTGGCCCAGGCGTTTATTCTGGCCACTCCGGGTGTCTTGGTGAACGGACAAGGCTACGGATTGAGTCTGGTCATGCGGGATAGCTCCAATGCAGTAATCACCAACATTGCCAACATCGCTAATGCCGTGGCCATTTCAGTCCAGGTGGCGGCAGCCACCACTCCGGTGGATTTCTGGTGGGGTGGCACTCTCAGCAACTTGTGGACCGACGCCAATTGGTACACCGATCAAACGAGCAATGTCCTTCGCTCTGGGCCTACTGCGCCTGGCATCTTCGACAACGTCAAATTCTCCACCACCAACCCGGTTGCTGGCAATCTGAGCATCACCTTGGGGAGCAATCAGGTTACCGGCAGCCTCACCTACCTGAGTGGCAGCAGCCCGGTCACCATTTCGAACAACACCCTGATGCTGCTGAGCCCCACGGCGATCACCGTCAACTCAGCCAACAATGTCATCAACAGCAACCTGATCCTGGGCTCCAGCCAGACTTGGAACGTCGGCGGCAGTTTCACATTCACGGTCAACGGTGTGGTGGATGACAACCAGGTCGGCAACAGCCTGACCAAGGCAGGAACGGGCACCTTGCTCATGGCCTCCAATGCCTTGAACAGCAGCTATCTGGGAGCGACCATCATCACAGGTGGCGTGCTCTCGGTGGCCACTCTGGCCAATGGCAGGGTGAACAGCGGCATTGGCGCCTCCACGGCGGATGCGGCCAACCTCGTGCTGAATGGCGGCACTCTGAGCTACACCGGTACGGGGGCCTCGATCAACAGGCTGTTCTCCGTGGGCAGTTCGGGTGGCAAAATCGAATCCTCCGGTTCGGGCGCGCTGATCTTCAACAGTGCAGGGGCCATGGGTTTCAACAACCAGACCACCGCACGCCTTCTGACCCTGGGCGGAACCAACACCGGCAACAACACCATGGTCGTCGCCATTGGCAACGGCACCGGTGCCACCTCCCTCACCAAGACCGATTCCGGCACCTGGCTGCTCCAGCCCAACAATGGCCGCACCAACGTCAGCGGCATCATCAACGGCACCACGACCATTCAGGGGGACGCCACCGGTCTGGTGACCAATCAGCTCATCAGCGGCGAAGGGATCCAGGCCGGATCTCGTGTCGTTTCCATCGCTTCAGACGGCTTGAGCTTTACCATCGACAGAGCCTCCGACGCAATGGCCGCTGCTGAAACGGTCACCCTCGACCTGCCCGGAAGCTCGCTTGCCGTGAATGACAAGGTCGATGCAGACGGAACCCCAAATCCTAGCGGCTTGTACACGGTCACGGCGAATAACGGGACCACGGTCACCATTTTCAAAGCCGCCGAGACGAGCCGCAACATCGCCTTCAGCGCTTCTGCAGGCAATGGTTACACCGGCGTCACCACCATCAATGGCGGCATTCTCAGGATTCTCGATCTTCAGAACGGCGGCATTGCCAGCGCCATAGGCTCATCCACCAATGCTGCGGCCAATCTCGTCATCGACGGCGGCACCCTGCGGTACGAAGGCACCGGCTCCAGCACCGACCGCCTGTTCACCGTCGGCGGCACCAATGGCGGCACCTTGGACGCTTCTGGCACTGGAGCACTGGCCTTCACCAACAACGGCGCACTGGCCTTCACTTCAGGCAGCACACACACACTGAGGCTGACCGGCACCAGTGACGCCGCCATCATCAACAGCATCATTGCTGCTATTGGGAATGGCAGCGGAACCACATCACTAGCCAAGACCGGTTCCAACACCTGGCGCCTGGGCGGCTCCAACAGTTACACGGGGGTCACCACCATCAGTGGCGGGGTGTTGCAAGTCGGCGTCCTGGCCAACGGTGGTACCAACAGCAGCATCGGAGCCTCCACCAACCAGGCCTCCAATCTGATCATTGATGGTGGCACGCTGCGCTACACCGGCAACACCGTTTCGATCAACCGGCTTTTCAGTGTCGGCACTGCGGGGGCAACGATTGAGGCCTCAGGCACTGGCACATTGACCTTCAATAACTCTGTCACCATGGGCTTCGTCGGCGCTGGTGCACGCGTCCTCACCCTCGGCGGCACCAACACCGGAGCCAACACCTTGGCGGTTTCTGTCAATGACAATGCTGGAGCGACCAGCCTGGTCAAGACCGGCGCTGGCAGCTGGGTGCTCACTTCCACCACCAGCAGCTACACCGGTACCACGACCGTGAACGGCGGCGTTCTCCAGGTCGGCAACGCCTCTGGCGGACGCACCGGCACGGGTGCCACCACCGTCAATACCGGAGCCACCCTGGCTGGATCTGGCACCGTCAATGGCACCGCAGGCACATTGGCCAACAACTTCACTGATGGCACCAATCATGTGTTCAACACCGGCTCCTTGCTCTCTCCCGGCGATGCCTTTGGCACGAGTGTCGGATCCCTCACCTTCAACGGCAATCTCACCCTGAACACCGGTTCCGCTGCCACATTCCAGATTGGCAATGCGACCTTGAACGGTGGTTCCGGTCTGACCAGCTCACTGCTCACGGGCACCTATGACACCCTGGGCGGATATCGTGATCTGAATCGAGCCACATGGGATGCGACCGCAATCACCCCCGGCAGGACGGACTTCATCACGGTCAACGGCATGCTGACCCTGAACAACACCACGCTCGTCGTTTCGGATCTCAACAACTACCTCACCCTGGCCACCACCTCTGGCAAGGCGCAGAGCGGCGACATCTTCAATCTCGGCAACTGGGTGGGCCTGAATGCGCTCTCCAGCTTCAACGTCGGCGAGAATTACCGCACGGGCGGTTCCGGCGGTGGCGATCTCATCCTGCCGACTCTCGGCGGCGGACTCGTCTATGATGTGAGCCTTTTCACCACCTACGGCATCATCCTCGCGATCACCAAGCCAGGTACCATCCCGGTCCTGATGAGCAACTTCAATCTGGGCGCGAGCACTTCCTGGAACGCCGCTGCCGCCTGGCTGCCTGCCGCCGTGCCAAACTCGATCGGAGCCATCGTCAGTCTGACGACCAATATCGCCGCGAACACCATCCTTACCCTCGATGGCAATAAAACTTTGGGCGTGCTCGTCATGGGTGACCAGAACAACACCGCTCGCTTCGAAATTGCCCAAGGCAGCGGCGGAAGCCTGATCTTCAACAATGGTGACTATGGCAAGGCCCTGCTCAGCAAGGTGCAGTCCAACAGCACCACCGTCGGCATCGACTTGATCTCCGCTCCGATTGTGATGGCAAGCAACCTCCGCATCAATGTCAACGCGGGTGGCAATACCGCCCGTCTCGACATCAGCGGCTCCATTTCACAGGTCGCGGGTTCGACTTTGGGCCTCGACATCATGGGACCTGGGCGTCTCACTCTGAGCGGCGGAACCGCCAACACCTACACCGGCCTGACCACCGTGTTCAGCCGCGGCTCCAGCGATGCCACCAACCCCAATCTCGTGCTGGCCAAGACCATCACCAACGGTACCATCATCGGAGACCTGAAGATCGGCAATGTCAGCATGGGCGGCTCGGGAACCCCCACCGTCCAGCTTGGCGCCAGCGAACAGATCGCCGACACCTCCCTCATCAGATTCGATTCCGGTTTTGGTGGCGACTCAACCGGCAACAACGGCAACAATTCCTACTGGAAGCTGATGGGCTTCAATGAGACCGTCCGTGGATTGTCCGATTTCACCGCCAGCGGTGTCATTGAAAACCTTGAGGGTGAAAACCAGGCGACCAACAGCACCCTGACCTTGAACACCAGCGGGGTGAACTACTTCAACGGCTTCCTCCGGGATCGTGCCAACAACACCGGAACCGGTGTGCTCAACCTCGTCGTTGGCGGCACCGGCACTCAGGTCCTGGCTCTTGGCAACATCATCTATTCCGGCCTCACCACCATCAACTCCGGAGCCACCTTGGTTCTCGAAAGCGCCACCAATTTCGGCAATGGCATCGCTTCAGGCACCTTCGGTGCTCAGTCGATCGTCAACAACGGCACTCTGGGTTTCCGCATCAACAATGGCGCAGGCTGGACCTTCACCCGGTTGATCTCTGGTTCCGGTGCGATCGTGCGCGACGGCGGCAACGGCACTCTGGCCTTCAATTCCGCTTCCACCATCGGCGGCGGCTTCCAAGTCTTGGAAGGCGGCACCACCAATATTGGCGCTAATATCACAATCGCTGGCAGCGGATTTTACATTTCCGGCAAACAGAACCTGACTGCCGTGAACTGGAACAGCGTGGTCAATGTTCAGTCCGGCGGACTGTCGGTGGTCGGCAATGGCAACAACGTCACCTCGGGTGCTGTTTTGACGGTCGCTTCAGCCAGCACTGTGTCGGGAGTGGTCAATCTTCTCGGCGGCGACATGCGCATTGAAGGTTCGGGCTCCTTGACCGGCGTGACCAGCATCCTGATCTCCGGCAGCGGCACACTGGCTGACGGCAACACCTTCCAGGGCCTGAGAATCAAAAACACGAGCGCAACCGCCGTGAACCGCATCAACGACTCCGCCGCGATCGTCATGAATGGTGGCCAGCTCACCCTTCAGGGCGTCGGCACGGCAGGCACGGAAAACTTCTCTGAAACCCTGGGGACTTTGTCCTTCGCGGGCGGTTCCAACCGCATCGTCTCTGAGCGGGCCACTTCAGCCTCCAACCTCCTGACCTTCGACAGCCTCGGCACCCGTGCTGCGGGATCCACCGCCATCTTCAATTCAATCCGTAGCAACACGGACCTCGGCGTCATCGCGCTCACCACCTCACCCACGACCCTCATCACCAACGGAAACGGCATCATTGGCGGCTGGGCGGTCCGCTCCACCTTGACCTCAGGTGTGCAGGCCTACGAATGGGCCACCGTGGCAACTCAGAACGTCAATGGTGTCAACGTCAACGCCATCACGGGGTACACTGGCTATACCGCGACGGGTACTAGTAACACCACCGCCATCGCAGGTTGGACCGCCACGCAAAATGTGAAGGTGCAAGCTTCCCAGGCTCCCACCGCCGCCATTGGCACCCGCACCGTCAACTCGCTCAATATTCAGAGCACCTCCGGCCTCACCATCAACATCAATCCCGTTAACATGGGCGGGGGCACCCTGATTGTTAACAGTGGGGGTATCCTCGCCACCCAGGCGACACATACCATTGCGAACGGCAAGCTCACTGCTGGCACCTACACCGGATCGCTCAATCCATACGAGTTGATCTTCCAGTTGCCGACCAACCAGCTCAACGTCTTCAGCGCTATTGTGGACAATGGTGGCAATGCGGTTTCCTTGGTGAAATCCGGGGCCAGCACCTTGGTGCTGAACCCGACCGTGAGCCTGGCTGTCGCCACCATGAACCCCAATAGCACGACCATCACGCTCAATGGCAACACCACTGCGGATCTCGCGGTTGGAGCCACGGTGACAGGATCGGGCATCCCGGCTGGCACCACAGTGGTGAGCTTCAATCCCGGCAATAACACGGTGGTCCTCTCCCAGAAACCCACTGCTTCCATCGCCACCACGCTGACCTTCGGGGTGTTCAACACCTACACGGGCAAGACCTACATCAATGACGGCGTGCTGCAGATCACCCGTGAAAGTGACCTGGGTTCAAATCCCACCGCGTATCAGGCTGACCAGCTCACCATCAACGGTGGGGTGCTGCGCGCCAGCACCAACCTGGTGTTCAACGATGCCAATCGTGGCATCACCCTGGGCGTCGCGGACGGTTTCTTCCGCGTGGCCACCAACAGCACGCTGACCATCGGCGCCGCCAACAGCATCGTTGGAAACGTCGGCAGCCTGATCTATGCTCCCGACAGCAGCAGTCTCGGTGTGTTGCTCATCGCAGGTAACAACAATCTCTCCGGCGGCCTGGAAACCATCGGCGCGCAGACGGCTAACACCGGCACGCTGGCCTCAACCTTCGTCACCGGCGGAACCACCGTCACGGTCACCACCACCGCAGGACTTGAAGTCGGGGCCACGGTCACCGGCAATGGCATCCCGGACGGCACGGTCATCACCAGGATCGTTGACGACACCACCATCGAGATTTCCCAGTTCGCAGTCGCGGATGGCACCAATCAAAACCTGGCATTCAATGGCTTCAATGCCGTCAAACTGACCGGCAACAACACCATCGGCTTCATCCGCATGATCGGGTCCACGATTGCCCTGCTTGGCAACAATACGCTTACGAGCGATATTTTGCTGACTTCCGGCATCCTGCGCCTGGGCGGCAGCAATCAGTTCAACGGCACCCTCACCAACAACGGCGGCGAAGTCCGTTTTGAGAGCAATACCGGCCTGGTCGGCACCACCGGCGGGGGCTATACCGTCGTCACCGATGGCACGATCAATCTGAACGGCTTCTCCACCACAGTGGCTAAAATCACCGGCACCGGCACGGTCACCAACAATGGCACCGCAGCCTCCAACCTCGTTGTCAATGCCTCCGACAACTTCACCTTTAATGGGGTGATCAGCGATGGAGCGGTCTCCTTCGGTGTCATGTCACTGACCAAAAATGGCAATGGCATTTTGACTCTGGCCAACGGCAATTCCTACTCAGGCCCTACCGTCATCAATGGCGGGGGGCTCCGCGTCTCCGATATTGGATTCGGTGGCCAAAACAGCAGCATCGGCAACTCTTCCAATGCTGCCGCCAACCTGGTCCTGAATGGTGGCACTCTGCGGTTTTTTAACAATAGCGCAAGCTTCACCGACCGCTCCTTCACACTCGGCACGGGTGACAGCGCCGGAGCCATCATCGCAGACGGCACTCTGATCGGTGCCACCTTGACCTTTGGCTACAATCTTAGCTCCCCCGCTGTGGCATTTACCGGCTCCGGCTCCCGCACCCTGACCCTGGGTGGAGCCAATCGTGGTGACAACCTCTTCAATCTGGTGCTGGGGGATGACACGGGTGGGCCGACCTCGCTCAACAAAATCGGCAACGGAACCTGGGTCCTTGGCGTCACCAATACTTACAAAGGCGAGACCATGGTCAATGCCGGTATTCTGGCAGCCACTGTGGACGGCGCTTTCGGTGCTTCGGGCGGCGCAGGCGTGATCATCGCTGGCGGCACCAACGCCAGCAACCTCATCGGCAATCAGAATGCCACCCTCGACCTGCGCAATGTGGCCTACAACACCGTGCAGACCATGTACCTCGCTGGCGGCACTCTGGCCACCACTGTGGGGAGCAGCTCATGGGCTGGCTCGGTTTTTGTCAATGCCAACTCCACCATCCTGGTGCAGCAGGGTTCGATTCTCAATCTCAAGGGATCTTTGGGCGGTGACGGCAGCGTCACGCAGATCGGCGGCGGCATGCTGATCCTTAGCGGCCAGGCAGATCCCACCACCCGCAATACTTTGAATTCTTCGTTCAATGTGCCCAACCACACGGTTCAGGCCGGCACTCTGCGCCTGGATTACACCACCAACAATTCCAGCAAGCTTGCAGACACTGGCGCTCTGGTTCTTGGTGGCAGCCGTTTTGGCGGCACCCTTGAACTGCTGGGCGGCTCCCATGTGGAAATCGTCGCCGGCGTCACGCTGGGTGCTGGGGACAACCGCGTCACGCGTCTGAGCGGCACTTCCATCCTGCGCATGAACGGCATCAGCCGGCAGGCAGGAGCGAAGATCAATTTTAGCGGCAATGACATCGCCAGCACCGACACCAACAACACGGTCGGGATTCTGGGCTCCTGGGCCACGGTCAGCGATTCGAGCTGGGCGACGAAGAGCTCCTTCAACGAATCGCTGGTCGATACGCTGAACACGACCGCTGGAGACCTCATGATCCGGGCCTACACCGACTACACCCGTAATGAGGTGGACAATGATTGGGTCCTCACCACGACCACTGGAAACATGGATTTCATCGCGAACACCATGCAGACAAATCGGTGGGCCAATACACTGCGCTTTAACAGCCCGGTGGGCGGCGGCGGAGTGAGCACGGTCACGCTCAACGGTGCCAACACCCTGCAGGGCGGGGCCATTCTCGTCTCCCCAAACATGGGCGGCAGCACGGCCCTGATCAATGGCATCGGCACGCTCTCCACCGGACGTGTGAGCACCACGGTCAATGACCTGCTGGTCATTCAGAACAACACCAGCGCTCCATTGGACATCTCCGCGTCCATCATCGACAACACCGCCAGCCGGGCGGACCGCACTGCAACGATAGCGACAGGCAGCAACCTCGTGCGCAACATCAGCTCGGCGGATCTTGCCGTGGGCATGCTCGTGACAGGATCTGGCATTGCTGCGGGAACCACCATCACCGCGCTGTCCTCGGTGGCCACAGTCAGCATCACCAGCACTTCCGGCAACAGCGTGTTCGTATCCGCCGTGCCATCCAATCTTTTCGTGGGAGCCACCCTGCTGGGCCGCACCGTGACCGCCATCAATGGAACAATCATCACGCTCGATGGGGCGCCGAATGAATCGATCTCCGCCACCACCACGCGGGAGTTCCAGACCAACACTATCACACTCAGCTCAAACACGTCGGCTTCGGTGACGGAAACCCTGCAGTTCAGCCAGGACCGTTCCGGCACCACCGCCGCCGGCAGCACGCTGGTTAGCGGGCTCAGCACCACAAATGGCACTGGCCTCAACGGCACCAATGGAACTACAGGCCTCTATGTGGGAATGAGAGTCTCCGGACTCGGCATCGTGGATGGAACAACCATCACATCGCTTTCAACTACCGCCACGGTCACCATCACCCAAACTTCCGGCAATAATGTGACAGTATCCAGCGTGCCGTCCAATCTATTGGTTGGAGCCACACTGCTTGGGCGCACCGTGATTGCCATCAACGGCACAACACTAACGCTTGACGGAACTCCTAATGAAACAATTTCCAGCTCGACCGACCGAAATTTCCAGACCAATACCATCACCCTCAGCAATGCCGCCATTGCAGGAGCTGGAGCCGGCACTCTGACGTTCTCACAGGTGACCGGCTTGGACAAGACAGGCCTGGGCAATCTGATTCTCTCCGGCATGAATCTCTACACCGGCGTCACCACCCTGAATGCAGGTGTCACCACCATCCAGTCTCTGGGGGTTGAAGGCTATACTTCCGGCACGCAGCTGATCACGAACCTCACCTCGCTGGGCCGCACGCTCACTCTCGCCAATACCAGCGGTTTGACCCTTGGAACCGTCGTCACCGGCAGTGCACTCCCCTCAGGTGTCACCATCACTGCCATCAACAGCACGACCACCGTGACCTTGTCCAATGGCGCGCTCATCACCACCACTGGTGCCAACCTGAACTTTGATAGCAGCGGCGTGGCAGCGAAATCTGGCACGATTTCAGCCACAACCACAGCTGGCAGTGCCACGATCACCGTCCCCGGCGGCACTGCCGGGCTCAGTGTTGGCCAGACCGTCACTGGTTCCGGGGTGATTCCCACCAACGGCGGAACGGTGGTCATCCTCTCCATTGTCAACGGCACCACCATCACCATTGGCGTGATCGACCCAGGTGGCAATGCCCTGACAAACGCGCTTACCAGCGGCACCACCAATCTCACCTTTGGCAGCCCCAACCTCCTCGCCCCCGGCACAACACTTGCCACCAACACTCAAAGCGGTGCACGTATCACGGTGGGCAGCACTCTCGGATTGACCGTCGGGCAGACGATTACCGGCAACGGCATCCCCGGAGGCTCCACCATCCTGCGGATTCTGGATCAAAACACGATCGAGATCTCCAACCCCGTCACCACCACCGGCCAGAACAACCTCACCTTTGGCGCCAGCACCAGCATCGGTGCGACGCTCATCGCCTCCACGACCAATGGCAGTTCCATGGTCACCGTGCCTACCACTGCCAATTTGAGTGTGGGAGAGCTGGTCTCGGGTCCCGGCATCCCCTTGGGCGCCACGATTACCAAAATCGTCGACGGCACCACCATTTACATCTCCGTGGCGGCGATCTCCTCCGGTTCCAACACCCTCGTGTTTGCCGGTCCTGCTTCCAGCCTGGGCGCCTCCCGCAATACCGTCTCCAATCTGGTGTTCAACGGCGGCACGCTTCAATTCAACGGCACCGACGCCAGCTCGGACCGTGGATTCACCATCAATCAGACCGCAGTGTGGGATGTGGGCAACGCGTACACGGTGCTGACCATGGGCGGCAACTACACCACCCCCGGCAATCAGGATGATTACGGCATTGTCAAAATCGGTGCTGGCACGCTGGCTTTGCTCGGAACTTCTTTCGGCGGCTACGGCATCAATTCCCTCGTGGTGGGCGACGGCACACTCAAGCTCTCGCCTGCATTCAACGATCAGTACATCCGCAACGATGTGGGATCCCTGACCATGGCCGGCGGCACGCTCGATATTCAGAGCATCGCCGGCCGCAACACCACGCAGAACATCATCGGCACTCTGAACATCGCCGAGGGGTCTTCCAGGATCCGTGTGACTGGCACCACCGGCGCCGCCACCTTCCTCAATCTGCAGGACGTCAACAATCCTTCAGGTATCAATTATGAAAAGGGTGGCAACGTGCTCTTTGAAGTGAATGGCGGTGCCTTGCTGGCTCAGATCACCGTCGCCGGCACCGCATTTATTGACGTCGGTGTTCTCATGCCCCGCGCCCTGTTCACCATCAACAGCACTCTCAACCCCGGCGTGAACAACTTTGCCTTTGTCGACTCCGCCACCAACATCCTGACCGGCTCGGATATCAAAGGTTCGCATACGTTCAAATCCAATCCCGCCGACTGGGTTGTCACTCACAACATCTCTGATGGTACCCTGCTGGAAGAGTCGTTCTCTGGCAGCACAGTGTCCGGTGCTTCAGTGAACACGATTCTGCTGACCAACAACGCAATTTCCACAGCAGGGGATATTGACCTGCTCTCCACGGATCCCACGCTGGTGAAGCGCGTTCCAGGTGTTGATCGTCTGCAGGTCGGAGAACTGGTCCGTGGCAATGGCATTGTCGACGGCACCTACATCACCGCCATTGATGTGGCCAATAACACCATCACTCTGAGCCAGGCCCCCACGCTCTCAGGTTCTGCGGTCACCTTGTACGCCTTCTCCAATGCCTTTGTCTCCGGCACCATTACCAACGGCAGCGCTACCATCACGAACATCAATGATCCACGTCTGAAGGTGGGAATGATGATCGCCGGGCCGGGCATCCCGGCGGGTGCAGTCATTGACTTTGTGGATGTGGGCAACCATACCATCACGCTTACCGTTTCCGCATACCAGAGCGGCACCGATGTGTCCTTGTACTCTGAAAACCTGGCCACCGTCCCGCTGGCTCTCAATTCCAGCACCGTCACCATCACAGACACTCTCACCATTGCCAGCGGTGCCATTCTGCAATCCACCCACTCAGGCACCCATGTGAACTCCATCGTCGGCGGTGTCCTGACCAGCGGCTTGGTGAACAAGGATGGAACCACCGCAGACCTCATCCTCTACAATTGGAATCCGCTGACGGCCTTGACCATCAGCTCATCCATTGCCAACAACACCGCCGCCGGGCTGCTCGTCAATCTGGTGCTCAGCGGAAACGGCACCACAGCACTCTCCGGCACCAACACCTACACTGGCACCACCTACCTGCAGGGTGGCGTCTTGCGCCTGGATTCCGCAGGTGCGCTGCCTGCCAACAGCCATCTCCGCATCGACGGCGGTGTGGTGGGGCTCAATTCAGGTGACTTCACCCGCAGCCTTGGCACCGGCAGCACTCAGGTGGACTGGACCAGCAGCGGTGGCTTTGCCGCCTACACCACGACCCGCACCGTCAATATCGGCGGCAGTTTCGCCACTCTTGTGTGGGGATTGAATGGTTTCGTGCCGGACAATGACTCCCTCATCCTCGGCGCCCAGGACTCTGACAGCACGGTGAACTTCGCCAATGGCATTGATCTTGGCCGCAAGTCCCATATGGTGGAAGTCATCAGCGGTCGCGGCCCTGTCTACTCGTCGCCATCAGCTGGGACGTTGATTCCTGACGCCATCATCTCAGGAGTGATCTCCGGCAGCGACGGCCGACTGGTCAAAGGTGGCAACGGCGTGCTGAGCCTGGCTGCGAACAACACCTACGCCGGTGGCACTTCGCTCGCCGAAGGCACGCTCATCGCGCAGCAAAACGGATCCTTGGGCAGCGGAGGGGTCGAAGTCGGCACCACCACTGACACACGCACTTCCGACAAGGCGCTGACCCTCGTCTTCAATGGCAGCACCCTTTCCAACGGGGTGACATTCGGCAACGTGAACAACGACGGTATTTCGGTCCTCAGCACCACCGCCTCTTCCACGACGGTCAGTGGCGCTGTGACAATCAACCGCACGGTCGGCGGCAATGTGTTCCTCTCCGAAAACACCGGTTCCACGGTGACTTATAATGGCGGCATTTCAGGTCAGGGCGGCATCACGGTCATCGGTGGGGGCACTGTGGTTCTCTCATCTGCCAACACCTATGGTTCACAGACGGGCGCCTCGGGTGCCGACATCACTGGCGGAACGGTGATCCGCTCCGGCACGCTGGTTCTCACAAACGCTGCGGCGCTCGGGCAGACCACCACCCTCGAACTGGGTGATAAGAGCTTCGCAGCGGATTCGTTCAACTTTTCATTGCTGGCAGATTACGCCACCGCAGGGGCCTCCTTGCTCGGGGTGGAGCGCGACACCTCCATCGTGGTCCCCAATGTCAGTGGTTATGGTGGTGCGTTCGTGGCCACTGGTGGCGGGCATATTGTTTCTAATCTTCCGGATAGTGGTGACGGTGCTTTCTACTATGTCAGCCGCACCATTGACGGCTTCACCTTCAGCTCCGCTGACATCGGCAAAACCATTCTTGTGAAAGATGAGATTGACCATCCTGAGCGCAACGGGGTTTACACGATCACACAGATCAATGACGACCTCACCATGAACCTGGCTCGCTTGTCTGGTTCTTATGATCCCAACAGCAATCTGGCCTATGGCGTCCAGGTCTCTGTGGATAAAGGATCCTCGGCTGGCCAGACCTACTTCATGGCGGCACCGAGCGTGACCAATGTCAATGGGGTGGGCACGGATCCTGTCCACTGGCTGCTGGACCAGAGCAATGCCAACGTCACCCTTCAGATCAACAACGCGGCGATCACCACGGTCACGCAGAACATTGACATCAATTACAATGGAGTGGGAACCACCACCATTGCTTCAGCCAATGCGGTGAATTTCACCGGAAACGTGACCCTGCAGGACCTCCTCCAATATGGAACTATTGATTCCAAAGAGCTGACAATTGCATCCACCACGCCGAATTCGGGGACGGGAATCACCTTCTCCGGCACCATCAGTGAGGCCAACGGTCTTGAAGACACGCTCTATGTGAACAAAACGGGCTCAGGCGTGGCTACCTTTTCTGGCAGCAACACCTACCACGGTGATACCACGGTGACGGCCGGGACCTTGCTGGTGAACAACAGCACCGGCTCCGGCACGGGCTTCGGCAGCGTGGTGGTCAAGTCCGGTGCCACACTTGGCGGCACAGGCAGCATTGCCCCCGCCGGCGGCCATGGACTCACGGTAAGCGCCGGAGCCACCCTGATGGTCGGCACCATTGGCCACACCACAGCCAGCCAGCTCAGCGTGAACCTTGATTCAACTGTGCTGCCAGGTTTTGCCACCCTGGCCAGCGGCTCCACATTGAAGCTGAATCTTTTCCTCAACCAAGGCTCTACCACCACGACTGAAGCTGACCGCCTTGTTTTCAGCGATGTCGGAGGCGCCTCCCAGATCACCATCAGTGGGGCAACATTGAACGTGAGCATCGGTGCGGGCAGTTCCTTGGTTTCCACCAGCTTCAACACGGGTGACAGCTGGAAGCTCATTGACTGGGGTGGCCTCACACCGACCGGCACTTTCGCCAATCTCTCCGGCAGCACTTCGACCGATTTCATTGACCTGCCCACCCTGGGTGCAGGCAAGTTCTGGGATATCAGCAACTTGTACACCACGGGTATCATCGTGGTGGCAGTGCCAGAGCCCGGCCGCTTGTTGCTGCTGCTCCTCGGAGTTATGGCATTGGGCTGGCGTCGCCGCCGCAGACTGGCTGTCTGAGTCAGACTGCGCCCGGCCTGCTGAGAAAAAGCTCAGTGCCGCCTTTGTGTTTACATGATAAATACCTTGTCAGGTTGATGCGATTTTATTATTATCGCTTCATAAATCAGTAATTTACCAGGAGCTAATCATGAATGCTGCAACATTAGTCGCAAATTGGAACAGACGCAGGAAGGCCATGGCTTTAGTCATGGTGGTCACCACCGTGGCTTTGATGTCCATGCTTGTGGTCGCTATATTTTCAGTCACTCGCACGGAATACAAAGCCAGCCAGAGCTATGTGGCCTCTCGTAGCGCCAAGCAGCTTGCGGATCTCGCTGTCGTATTCACCGAGGCGCAGCTGCAAAATGCCCAGAATTCCGTCACGGGCTCCTTCAGCCGCACCATCCATGCCACCCAGCCTGGCATGGCGCGTGTCTATCAGGCCAATGGTGATTTTGTGCGTGCTCACAAGCTCTATTCCAGCTCGCAGATGGTCATCACCAGCTCCAATGAAGCGGATATTTTCAGCAGCACCAATCAAATCCCTCAAGACTGGAACGCGACGCAAAACGCCGCTCGCTATGTGGATTTGAACGATCCGATCGTACGCCCCGGCCTCGCCACTGGCACCATGGCCCTCTATTTCCCGATCATTGACCCCCGTGCTGCTTACAACGGAACCAACCCGGACAATGGGCGGACAATGGTTGCCGTGGAAGGGTTCACATACACCAAGTCCACCCCCACCATCACCGGGGCCGGTGGAACGGTGACCTACAATGAAGTGGTGCTGCCTTCGGATGTTGGCACTGAACCCAACAAACTGCGCCTCCCCATGCCGGTCGAGTGGATCTACGTCCTGCGGGACGGCACCACCGGCGCGCTTGACGCCAGCAACAAGTTCATCAGTGCCGACGGTGCGACAACCCCCAGCGCCAGCAATCCCATCGTTGGACGCGTTGCTTTCTGGACCGATGACGAATCCTGCAAAGTCAATGTCAACACGGCATCCGAACCCACCTTTTTTGCCCCACCCTACTTTTACCACCAGCGTGATTCCAAGTGGGCCAATTTCCCCGGCACTGCAGGCGAGTACCAGCGTTATCCTGGTCATCCCGCCACGGTGGCTTTGAGCACGGTGCTCGCACCCGGGGTGGATCTGGACGTCTACGCGCGCAATGCCAATGTCACCAACATCACCCAGACCAAGGACGCCATTTACTCGCTGATCCCCAAGATTGCCACCGGGGGGTCCTCGTCCGGCACCAAGCCGTTCGTCAGAGATGCCTTTTCCGGCAGCAATGGTGAACTGGCTGTCGCTTCCAGCGGCGACACTGTCCAGGCAAGAAAAGAAAGACTCTTCGCCAGCGTGGATGAAATGCTGTTTGCGGACGGCACCAATGACAACGCCTACAATTACAACAGCAATCTGGGCCGGGTGGCCACCAGCATTCCGCTGCCAGGCCAGAGCTCGCGCTATTTGTTTGATCATGACACGCTCGAACGATCCAGGTTTTTCCTGACTGCAAACAGCCGGTCTCCTGAGTTCAGCATTCATGGTCTGCCACGCATCGCCATGTGGCCGGTGGCAGACGAAGGGCTGGGACAGCAGCGTCGCACCAGCTTCGACACCATGATCGCCCTGTGTTCCACGCTCCGTGGCAGGACTGCCGGTGCCGCAGTGGCCAACAGCTATATTTTCCGCCGTGCCCAGCCCCATCATCCAACCCACGACGTGACCGGCTCTTCATCGGATTACGGTGGTTCCACCGGGCTGACACGCAACAACACCCTGCTCAATTATCTCTATGCTGAGATGACGACCTTGCAGTTTCCCCAGACTTCCTCGCTCGGCAGCAGCAATAATTTCGGCCAGAAATACGGCACCGACAATGCCGCCCAGCTGGCCATCCAGTTCTTTGACTACATCCGCTGCACCAATCTCTATGACGGAGTCATGGCACGCAACAATGATGGGATGTCTGGCTACAACTCCGGCAACCCTCCCCAACCCATCACCGGCACTCCGCTTTACCTGCAGAGGGACAACATTGCCACCTCCCGCTTCACCTACACGGAGCAGCGCATCACCCGCCGCGCGTCGGGCAGTTTAAATGATGGCACGCAGACGCAGATTGGCAGTTCTCTGATCACTGCCGATCAATATGTGTTTCCTGGTCATGGCCAGGTTTCTCCGGCTCGATGGACATCACCGGGCGGTCGGACCGTGCAGGGCATGGGCCGCATGTTCACCATTTCAGAAATCGGTTTCCAGTTCATCTGCACGGCGGATGGCATGAATGATCCGGTTTACGCGGTGAACACTGGCGGTGTGTTGAGCGGTGGTGGCAGCGCCCCCAAGGCGCTCTCCACCCGTGAAAGCAGTGCGGCCCCCAGCAGCAACCCAGGTGGCGCTCCTGCCACCTGGCTTCCACCACAGATGCCTCCGCACACCCCGCCCTGGCTGGGCTACAACCGCTGGTATTCCAATTTCCCTCCGCTGTCGGCTCCCTACGGCAACGGCACGCTCTACGGTTGCAATCCCACCATTGCAAACCGTCACCCCTCGCTTCATCCAGGTTACAATCCGGCCAACTGGAACATGACCTTGGATCTCAACACGCCCCTGAAACCCAATGAAAAACGCGTGCAGGCCATGCTGATGCTGGAGTTCTTCTGCCCCATGTCCGGCTGGACCAAGATGTTCCCGGAATGGGCCATTACTCTGGAAGGGGATTTCCTGCGTGCCATCACGCTGAATGGACAGTCGCTTTTTCCCTCATCGCAGACAGTGATCGTCAAATCCAACGGCAACGTCTACGAGGCCTTTGACTGCTACTCCATGGGCGGCCATGTGGGTCCCACTGCCATCGCTGGCGGCCGGGCCGGTCCAGGCTGGGGCACGACCCTAATCGGTGACGACACCAATCCCTACGTCTCCGGCACTGCCCGCTCCACAGACACCAGCCGCTATCTTGCCAATCCCGGCTCCGGCAGTAACGGCCATGACGGTTTGAACAACTGGGGCCTGATCAGCCAGTTCATTACCGTGAACCGTGACCAACCGATGGTTTTGGCCTTCGGTAACCGCGATTTGCTCATCAGAATCTATGACTCTCACGCCAAAGCCGGAAACAACGGCCAGGAGTGCCAGAGCATCAGCGTTTCGTTTGATGGCGCCTCTCTGCCTGTCCCTGCTCTGGTCTATTCCTCCAACGAAAGACGTGTCGGCCAAAACGGCCCGCCGCTGACTGATCCGGCCAACAAAAATGAGATAGATTATTATTTCTACATCGACTCTTATGGCCGGGACACCTATCGCCGCTCCACTCAAGCTCCTCATTGGTGGTGCTTCAATCGCATGGGCTGCCTCAATCGCATGTCCGGCACCCCCAATCTGGCCTACCGCGGCACCGCCAATCCCCCGTTGTACCCAGCTGCCCCCAACTTCTATACCGCCTTCAATTCCAGCGATGATCAGGTATGCACCGGACGTCTGGACACCGAGTCTCGATTTGCCAACGTCACTGGCGGAACGATCAATTTTGACAACGGCGGAAGAGTCGGCTTGAGCCTCATCCCACCCGAGGCGACCGTCACCTCCAGTGGTGCCACCATTTATGACACGAATGGCAATCCTTGGTCAGGCTCGGATGTCATCCGCACCTTCGTCCCTGCCGTGGGAGACTATCGCCTGCCTGCAGCACGCTACAATGTGCCCAGCACCATGTGGATGCGCCATCCGCTCTGGCAGGCGGTTGATTCCCTGCCGCCGCTCAATCAGCCCCGCAGCATTCACTCATTCACCACACACGTCACCACCACGGAGCCAGGTTGCATTTTGCCGACTGCCGCTGCGATGACCAGATTTCCTAATCTGGGGCTGAACAGAGACCAGCAGCTCGTAGCTGGAGTTACTTACGGTGATGCGCGCATTCCCGACCTGCCACCAGACAATGGCTGGGCGGCTACAGCCAACGCCTACGGCGACTATGACAACGGAATCGCCAATGCTCGTGATGGCGCCTATGTGAACAAGCCGGACGAAGGCAACTTCTACGCAGGAAATTTCACCCGCTACAACTCGACCCAGTTCTATCGTTCCGGCTACTTCTACGAGCCTTGGCACAACAGCGATGACTGGCGCACCGGCATTTACATGACCCCGAATCGCATCGTGTCTTCCCCTGTGATGTTTGGCTCACTGCCTACCGGCGTCTGGTCAGGTGGCAATGTCGGCACCAGTGCGATCTCCGGTGGCGTGACTTATTCCGAGGGCAAACCCTGGCAGACGCTTCTGTTCAGGCCTCATGCCAGCTCCAACGCCAACTACGGCAAAGGGGTCAGTCCTGGCCACCCGGGTGACAACAATCCCCGAGACCACTACCTGCTCGATCTCTTCTTTATGCCCGTGGTTGAGCCTTATGCCATCAGCGAGCCTCTTTCCACCGCTGGCCGCATCAACCTCAACTACCAGATCGTGCCCTTCACCAACATCACCCGTGCCACCGGCATGCATGCCGTGATGAAAGGCGAGTTCATGACCACCATTCCTGCTACTGACACCGAGAACGCCAAAACCTACCAGGCTGCCGCCACTTCCTCGATGTGGAGCAATTCGGGGGACCGCTTCTGGGATGAGAGCACCAACGGGAAGTACTGGCACCGCCCCATTGATGTCACCAAGACCTTGTATCAGTTTGACCAGAAGTTCCAGCATTCTGCCACGGGCACCAATCATGCGCTCAACCGCTACCGGGGTCTCTTCCGCAGCCCCAGCCAGATCTGCGAAATTCATCTGATTCCTGATGTCAGCCAGGGAGCCTCATCCGGTGGGGAAACACTCGGCAGTATTTCCAACATCACTGCAAACACCAGCGGCACCAACTTGCAGTCTGTGATGGAGCAGTTCTGGCAGAGCCATCCTGGAACCGGGGACAACACACGTGAACGCCCCTATTCCAACATCTACGCCCGTGTCACCACGCGCAGCAACACCTTCCGTGTTCACATGCGGGCGCAGGTCATCACCAAGGCGCGTTCCACGGCTGCGGATACCATGGACCCTGCCAAGGATGCCGTTCTCGGCGAATACCGTGGGTCCGCGCTGATTGAGCGTTACATTGACCCCACAGACGTGGCCAATCCTCTGCCTGATTATGGTGCTGCCTCCAACCCCCTGGGTGAAAAGCCCTTGGACACTTTCTACAAGTTCCGCACGCTGGAAAGCAAGCGTTTCAGCCCCTGATGATCTGCCAGTTGATCCCTTGGGCCCTACCTCTCTTTTCATATGAAACATCTCACTAAATCCCGCTCACAGGCTGGTTTCTCACTGGTCGAGGTCACGCTCGCTGTGGCCATTGCGGCTCTTGCCATCATCACGCTCCTGGGACTCCTGCCCCAGGGGCTCGATATGGCGCGCAAGACGTCGCTGATGATTAATGACAGCAACATTTTGGAGCAAATCACGCATGACATGGAGAATGCCTCCTTTGATTTGCTGCCGAATGCGACAGTAAAAAAGTACTACAACGATCAAGGACGTGAGGTCGCGCAGGATGCCACGGATCTTGCTTACGTTGTGGAGATTGAACCGCAGCAGGTGGTGGCGCTGCCCAAAGCCGAGAAGACCCAGCCTTACCTGAAGCGCATGGTGATCAAGATCGCTGCGACAAGTTCGCCAGGTTTTGTCTTCGCGCCCCTTAACAGCAATACCACTTCTCCTTATGTCACCTTCAATCAGTTGATCGCTAAAACCCGCTGATTTATCCCTGCCATGAAGCTTCCCGCCTTTTCATCACATCCTCGGTCGCGTCTCTGCTCTCGGCCGGTTAATGGACGTGCTTTTACGCTGATTGAACTGCTCGTTTCAGTGACCTTTCTGGTGATCTTGATGCTCGTCGTCTCGCAGGTCATCGGCATCGTTCAGCGCACCTGGGTGCGTGCCAATTCCCGTGTCTCACAGTTTCGTGAAGCACGCCAGGCATTCGATACACTCTCTCGCTCAATCTCCCAGGCCACTCTCAACAACTACTGGGACAACGAATTTGACGCCGTGGGTACGGATGCTGCGGGGCAGCAGATCACCCTGGCCAAAGACTACTTCAGGCAGTCGGAACTTCAGTTTGTCTGTGGCCCCACCAGCAGGGTGATTCCTGCCGCTGCAGGCAACTCACAGAACTATCCGGGCCACGCTGTTTTTTTCCAGGCTCCCTTGGGAATCGCAAGTCTGGTGGCGACAACTGGACAGGGAGGCGCCAACCAGCCCGTCAATACCGAAAACATGGTCAACCTCCTCTGTGGCCGGGGATATTTTGTGGAATGGGGGACGGATGCGTCATTTCGCCCGGCGTTTCTTGATCAGCTCAACAATGCTGTCCCGGTGCGCAGCCGGCTTCGCCTGATGGAATACAGTCCCACCGCCGAAAAGAACCGGATTTATGACACTAATCTGCGGCCGATCACCTCCCACTCCATGGAATGGTATCAGGATGTGCTGAACACCGAGGTTCAAAACGCTCAAGAGACCGCTCAAACGCGTGCATTCACGCGGCCAATTGCCGAGAACATCATTGCCCTTGTGATTTCTCCGCAGATTGAGGTCACTGGCAACACGACTGTGGCTCCTTATGCCATCGCTCCTCTGTACATCTATGATTCAACCTTGAAAGTGAATCCTGGAGCTTCGCCAATCAATGCCAGCCCGCAGGGAACTCAGCACCTGCTCCCGCCGCTTCTCAAGGTCAGCATGGTCGCCTTGGATGAACGGTCAGGAGAGTTTCTTGCACGCGAAGAAAACAGCCAGATGCGGACGCAGTTGCTTACGGCCATTGCAGGCAAGCTCCAAAATGCCGCGAGCTTGGTCGAAGAGCTTGATGGGGCCCAAGGCAAGACGGGCACGCTGGTTCAGCTCCTGCTTGATCAAAAGCTCAATTATCGAATATTCAGCACCACCATCGCTCTCAAGCAGGCCCGCTGGAGCTTCTGATGGCAGCCTTCTTAGCTCTTAAACCCGGCCCATTTATTCTATGATTCACTCCCCATACTCTGAGCGGCAGGCCAGGCGGGCCTTCAGCTTGATCGAGATGCTTGTCGTGATCGCCATCATCGCGATGATCATGGCTTCTGCCACTCCCGCTTTGATGCGCACCATGCAGGCCACTCGGCTGGCAACCACGGGGGATTCCATCATGGGGGCCATCACTGAAGCCAAGCAGCTGGCTTACGCACAGAGTGTTCCCGTTGAACTGAGGTTTTTCAAACACCCCGACCAGGATTTTCCCGGCTCCACCGTGCAGCTGTTCCGGTCTTACCAGATGTTTAAAATTGTGACGCTGACACAAGGCGTGGGCGCGAGTGCACAGGTCTCGGAGTCAGTGGTGCCGGTCGGCACCTTGTACAAACTGTCTGACGGCATCATCATCGCGGCGGGGCTGGATCTGTCCCCGCTCCTGAACGGGGCGGGCGGTGCGTCCCTCGATGACGTCAAGCCAAACGCTGGAGGTGGTGGTCCGGGCTATTCCGGCGTGGCCAATGCCAAATACAATGCCATTCGCTTCATGCCAGACGGTTCGTGCCGAAAAGTCAACGCCCAGCTGGGCGGTTTTTCGCAGCTCGATTACGGCACCCTGCCGCTTAGCTTTTTCACCATCACCTACAACAGCGGCGCGGACGTCACAGCAGGGAATCTGCCCAAAAACTTTTACACCATTCAGATTGATCCCTACACGGGCAAAGCGCGCAACTATCGCCCTGGCTTCTAGTTCTTGCTGCAGGGAAGTGGCGGTCCGTTTCAAACTGCCCAATTTTCTGCATGACAGCCGCCTGATCGTCGCTTGAATGGCGTATGGGTGAACTGCCTTCTCTTGCTTTAAGTTTCGATGACGTCCTTGTCCTCCCCGGACTGAGCCAGGTGCTGCCTGGAGATGTCAATGTTTCCACTAAACTGGCCGCCATCGGTCTCAATGTGCCGATTCTCTCGTCGGCCATGGACACCGTCACGGAGTCCGAACTCGCCATCGCCCTCGCACGTGAGGGTGGTCTCGGTGTCATTCACCGGAACTGCCCCATCGATCAGCAGGCGGAGCACGTGGCCCGGGTGAAGCGCTCGGAAAACACCGTCATCCAGCAGCCGCACACCGTCTCCCCTGAGACACGTCTGGGTGAAGTGCAGCGTCTGATGCACGAAAAGGGCGTCAGCGGCTTTCCAGTGGTGGATGCGCAGGGCAAACTGGCCGGCATGGTCACCAGCCGTGACATGTGGTACATCGAAGACGAAAACACCCCCGTTTCGGCCATCATGACGCCGCGTGAGAAGCTCTCTGTCGGCACCCCCCAGACCAGCTTTGAGGATGCGCTGAAAATTCTCTACACGCACCGCATCGAAAAACTCCCGCTCGTCGATTCCAACGGCCAGCTCGCCGGCCTGATCACCAAGCAGGACATCGTAAAGCGCCAGATGTTTACCAATGCCGCCAAAGACGCCAACGGCCAGCTCCGCGTAGGTGCCGCCGTCGGCGTGGGTGAGGATTGCGTGGATCGTGGCCTCGCCATGCAGGCTGCCGGTGCAGATGCCGTCTTCATTGATGCCGCCACGGGCCACACTACCCGCGTCATGCAGGTCATCGCCCGCCTGCGGGAGGCCCTCGGTTCCACCATGCCCATCGTCGCTGGCAACGTCGTCACCGCCGAAGGCGCGCGTGATCTCGTCAAAGCTGGCGCTTCCGCTGTCAAAGTCGGCGTCGGCCCCGGCTCCATCTGCACCACGCGCATCATCTCGGGCGTGGGCATGCCGCAGTTCACTGCCGTCCAGGAAGTCGCTGAAGTCTGCCGTGCAGCAGGCGTCACCGTCATTGCCGATGGCGGCATTCGTTACTCCGGAGACATCGTCAAAGCCCTCGCCGCTGGTGCGGACTTCGTCATGCTCGGCTCCTTGCTGGCCGGCACCGCAGAAAGCCCCGGCAACATGGTCAAATGGCAGGGCCGCACCTTCAAGGAATACCGCGGCATGGGCAGTCTCAAAGCCATGCGCAAAGGTGCAGGCGACCGCTACGGCCAGAACTCCTCCGGCAAGCTCGTTCCCGAAGGCGTGGAAGCCCGCGTGCCCTACAAAGGCCCGCTCGCAGACGTCGTCTTCCAGCTTATCGGTGGCCTTCGCTCAGGCATGGGCTACGTCGGTGCCAACACCCTCGATGAACTGCGTGCCAAAGCCCGCTTCGTTCGCATCACTGCCGGTGGCCTCAAGGAAAGCCACCCGCACGATGTCGTCATCACCGAAGAACCGGTCAACTACGAGCCTCATTGATCCATCAGGCGTCCGGTTCCTCATTCTGCATTTGCCCCCTCTCTCATGACCGCCCAAGAAGTCGCCGTTCTCGATTACGGCTCCCAGTATTCTCAGCTCATCGTTCGCCGTGTGCGCGAGCTTGGCTTTGTCTCACACCTGTATCCTCCGGCTGAACTCGCCAATCTTCAGAGCCCCGGCGCCATCATCCTCTCCGGTGGCCCGCGCAGCACTTCTGATGTTGATGCGCCCGATGTTGATTACGACAAGCTCATGTCCTTCGGCGTTCCCGTCCTCGGCGTGTGCTACGGCATGCAGCTTCTCAACATCAAGCATGGCGGCACCGTCAAACCGGGCGTCACCCGTGAATACGGCCCCGCCAAGCTCGTCGTCACCGATCACACGGACCTCTTCAACGGCATCTCCCACGAATCCCAGGTCTGGATGAGCCACAGCGACACCTGTGCAAATCTCGCCAGCACGGCCCAGATCATCGCCACCAATGAAGACGCCGTGCCCGTGGCGCTCAAATGGTCGGATCGCTGCTGGGGCATCCAGTTCCATCCAGAGGTCACGCATTCGCACGAAGGCACCGCCATCCTCAAAAACTTCCTCACCCGCAGCGGCGCAGTTCTCGCGAAGTTCGACATCCAGGAATTCAAAGCCCAGATGCTGGAGCGCATCAAAGCCGAAGTCGGCAGCCGTGAAGTGATCTGCGGCGTCTCCGGCGGCGTGGACAGCACGGTGCTCGCGGTCTTGCTCGCCAAGGCCGGCGTCAAAGTCCGCTGCATCTTCATCGACACCGGCATGATGCGCCTCAATGAAGGCGCGGAAGTGAAGCAGCTCTTTGAAGAAGTCGGCGTCCCCATCGAGCAGATCGACGCCAGCGCCATCTTCCTCGGTGCTCTCAAAGGCGTGACCGATCCTGAGCAGAAACGTCGCATCATCGGCACGCTCTTCGTTGAAGAATTCTGGAAAGTCGCCGACAACGTCGAGCTTCTCGCCCAAGGGACGCTCTATCCTGACGTCATCGAAAGCGCCACCAGCGGTTCCATAGCCAGCAAGATCAAGACGCACCACAACCGCGTCGATCGCATCATGGAACTCAAGGCTCAGGGCAAGGTGCTCGAACCTCTGGCCGAACTCTTCAAAGATGAAGTTCGCGCCCTCGGCGCCAGCCTCGGCATCCCGCATCAGGCTCTGTGGCGGCATCCCTTCCCGGGCCCAGGCCTCGCCGTTCGTATCCCCGGTGAGATCACGCCCGAGCGTGTCGCCACCACGCAGCATGCAGATTCCATCTTCATCGCCGAGCTCCGCCGCAGCGGCTGGTATGAGCGCACCTGGCAGGCCTATGCTGCGCTGCTCCCCGTCAAAACCGTCGGCGTCAAAGGTGACGAGCGCAGCTATGAGCAGGCCATCTCCCTGCGTGCCGTCATCAGCGAAGACGCCATGACCGCCGACTGGGTCGAGCTGCCCTACTCCGTGCTGCGCAACGCCTCCAACAAGATCCTCAACAGCGTCAAAGGCGTAAACCGCGTGCTCTATGACATCAGCACCAAGCCGCCCGCCAGCATTGAGTGGGAGTGATGTCATGAGCGCTGGCTTCCTTCTCTCTTTCGAAGGCTCTGAAGGCTGCGGCAAATCCACGCAGATCGCTCTGCTTCGCACCCGGCTTGAAGCCGCAGGGCGCAACGTCGTGGTGCTCCGTGAACCCGGCGGAACTGAGCTTGGCGAAAGCATCCGCCATCTCCTGCAACATGCCAAAGAAGGCGCCGCCATGACCCCGGAGACCGAACTCCTGCTCTTCGCCGCCAGCCGCGCTCAGCTCGTCCGCGAAAAAATCCGCCCACTGCTCGAATCCGGCACCTTCGTCATCCTCGATCGCTTCCTCGATTCCACCACCGTCTATCAAGGCATCGCTCGCGGCCTCCCGCTGGAAAGCGTTCGCGCCATCAATCATTTCGCCATCGGCGGCACTCAGCCAAACCTCACCCTCGTCCTCGACATGGACAGCGCCACCGCCTGGCAGCGCATTCATCAAAGCGGACGCGAACTGGACCGCATGGAAAGCCAGCCGCAGGCCTTCTTTGAAAAAGTCCGTCAAGGTTACCTCGAAGTCGCCCAGGCAGAACCGGCGCGCGTGAAAATCATCGACGCTTCGGCCACGCCTGAAGTCGTGCACGAAAACATCTGGCAGACCATCACCGCGCTATCCCATGCCGTTTAAGAGCGACCATGCCCTTGAGCTCATCGCCCGCGCCCGTGACAACGGCCGCTTGGGCCACGCCTACCTGATCACCGGACCCAAGGAGGCGCAGCATGAAGTCTTCGCCGCAAAAATGCTCGATCTCATCGTCGGCACAAAGATGGGCACGCTCGAAGCCTGGGAAGGGCAGGGGGCCATCGTCCTGCGTCCGCAGAGCAAATCACGCCGCATCACCATCGGTGATGATGGCGACGACCCCGGCACCATCCGCTTTTTGGAAAAGATGATCCACCGCACCGCCGCACCCAACGGCTGGAAGCTCGCGGTCATCGTCGATGCCGAGCGCATGAACGCCCAGGCGCAGAATGCTTTTCTCAAAACACTCGAAGAACCACCGCCAAACACGCTCCTGCTGCTGCTCTCTACTCAGCCCCAGCAGCTCCTGCCCACCATCCAGTCCCGCGTACTTGAAGTCGCGCTTATGCCTCCCGATGGCGCGCGCATCTTTACGGAGCACGAAGGAAAGCTGCTCTACGTGCTCAAGCAGATGTCCAAAAAGGAAAGCGGCAGCATCTCCACCGCTCTCTCATTGAAAAAGGACTTCGAAGAAATCCTGGAGTCTCTGCACGACGCCATTAAGAAGGAGCAGGAAGCCGACTTCGAACGCGAACAGGACCACTACGCCAAGACCACCGACGGTGCCTGGCTGAAGCAGCGTGAAGAACAGGTCGAAGCCCAGATCGAGGCCGACTACCTCCAGCAGCGCACCTCGCTCATGGAACTCCTCCTCTCATGGATGGGCGATGTCGCCCGCCAGCAAGCCGGAGCCGAGCATCTCGACCTGCCCAAATTCCAAGAAGCCACCGCCGCCCTCGCCGCCAAGTGGGAGCCCGGAGATGTCGCCAAACGCATCCGCGTCCTGCGCCAGCTCGAAAGCCACCTGCACACCAACGTCAACGAAGGCCTCGCCCTCGAAGTCTGTTTCATCGAAGCCTTCGGCGCATAGCGGTTTCGTTCACACCGTCTCCCCACGTCGCAGATCCGGCATCAAACGCACCGGCTTCGCGCTCGTATGCCCCGTCTGCGCCAGCTCCAGCACCAGCTTGGCCAGCCTCTTCGCAAACTTGGCCGCATCTGCCGAATAACGCGTCACCTTCGGCACCACATGATCAAGAAACGCATCATCATCGCGTGACACGATGGCAAAATCACGCGGCAGCTTGTGGCCCAGCCGCAGCAGATGCGTCACCACCGTCAGCGTGTGAATCGTACGCGCCACTAGAAACGCCGTTGGTGCCTGTTTCCTTTTCAGCGCCTCATTCAGACTCTCGATCACCTGTTCCACGGTTTCATGGTGCTGCACCACGCAAGGCACGGCATCGCTTGTGGCAAAAGCTTCGCGGAAACCCTGGGCGCTGTCCACATCTCCGCCATGCGCTGAGTCCGGCAGCAGCAGGGCGATGCGGCGGTGTCCTTTCTGCATCAGCATCGTCGCTGCATGCCGGCATGTCGCACGGTAGTCCAGATCCACCGAAGGCAGGCCCATGTCATCAGCGCACGATCCTGCGATGACGGTGGGCAGTTGCTTCTCCACAAACCAGCGCTGCATCACCGGAGTGGAGCGAAACATCACCCACACCGCAGCATGCACGCGCTGCGTGAGCTTCTTCAGCCCTCCCGCAGGTTTGGCGGTGAAACAATGCGGACTCACATGCACCTCAAGCTGATATCCCGCCTCTGCCAGCAGCTCACGCAGCGCATCCACCCAGAACAGTACAAACGGCGGCATCGCCTGCTGAGGCACAGGCGTCAGGAGCGCGATCATGCGAGATGAAGCCCTCTTTCTCCGCGTCGTAGGTGCCGCGAGAATCTGCCTTCGTTTGTTCACCACCGCGCTGATCACACCCTCTCGTTCCAGTTGTGCGAGCACCGCCCGCAGCGTGGGCCGGCTGATGCGCAGTCGCGTGCAAAGCGTGCGCTCCGATGGCAGCACCTCCTGCCATTCTCCACGCAGCAGGGCCTCGCGCAAAAAGTCGGCGCTGTGAGTGATGAGCGAAGGTCTGGTTGGTACAGCATGCATAAGCAGGAGTTCCCACCATGCCGTGGTAAGCTGAAATGACCACAGAGATTTCAAGTGTCGCGTCGTTCATGATGCCCCATCCTTCGCACCTCATGCTTCCTCATTCCGACCTCCTTCAACTCAAACGCTGGAACACCCCCACCATCTACAACGGCTGGGAGCAGATCACCAAACGCGATCCCGCCGCCGATGGCTTCAACCTCGAAGAAACTCGAGACTTCATGCCGCAGATGGGGCCCATGGTCGGTTACGCCGTCACCATCGTGGTCGAGCCCAGCAACAAAGCGCATCGCGAAGCCAATGCGAATGCTTGGAACGAATACCGCCGCTACGTCGCCAGCATCTCCGGCCCCAAGATCGTTTGCGTCCAGGATCTCGACAAACCGCGCACCATCGGCTCCTTCTGGGGCGAGGTGAACAGTAACATGCACCGAGCCCTCGGCTGTGTGGGCACCATCGTCGATGGCGCGATTCGCGATGTGGATGAAATGACCAACGCTGGTTTCAAAGCGCTGTCCCGTCGTTTCTGTGTGGGTCATGCGCACGTCCATCCCGTGCGCTGGAACTGTGAAGTCGAAGTCTTTGGCCGCAAGGTCACTCCCGGCGATCTCATTCACGCCGACAAGCACGGCTTCCTCGTCATCGAGCCCGAAGCCCAGCCGCAAATCCTCGAAGCCTCCCGCTTCATGGATTCCAACGAATGCCAGACCGTCATTCCCGCCGCACGCAGCAGCGCCGGTCTCAGCAGCGATGAAGTGCTGGCCAACCTCGCCGCTGCGGGAGCGCAGTTCGGCAAAAACGCCAAAGCGAAGTTCGAGCGCCACGGAGAGTGGTGATCCCATGGCCTTCTTTTCACTTTTTACCCAGACTCAACCTTATGAAATCATCCATCCTCACACTCTTGCTCGTCGGTTCGTCGCTGTTGGCCGCCGAACCCTTCATCGAAAAACAAGACCTCTTCATCGTCGGAGACAATCCGGCCTACCAGCTCTACCACATCCCCGGCGTCGTGGTGACCGCCAAGGGCACAGTGCTGGCTTGGTGTGAAGCTCGCAAGCGTGCCGCCGGTGTTAGCGACTGGGACGACATCCGCATCCTGCTCCGCCGCAGCACCGATGAAGGCAAAACCTGGAGTGACCCGCAGAGCATCGCCAATGTAGAGGGACCCAAGACGAAAAACCCCTTCGCCCTCAAGATGAAAAATGTCGATCCCAACGACGTCACCTACAACAACCCCGTGCTCATCGCCGACAAGGATGGCACCGTGCACATGCTCTTCTGCCTGGAGTACGAGCGCTGCTTCTACCAACGCAGCGCTGACGATGGCCTCACCTGGAGCAAGCCCACCGAGATCACCTCCGCCTTCGACGCCTTCAAAAAAGACTATGACTGGAAGGTGTTGGCCACCGGACCGGACCACAGCATCCAGCTCAAGACTGGTCGCCTCGTCGTCCCCGTCTGGCTCTCCACCGGCACCGGTGGCAATGCCCACCGCCCCAGCGTCACCGCCACCATCTACAGCGATGATCAGGGCCAAACCTGGAAGGCTGGTGACATCGCCGTGCCATGCACCGACGAATGGATCAACCCCAATGAAACCGTCGCCATCGAACTCAACGACGGCAGCGTCATGCTCAATGTGCGCAGTGAATCAAAGGCCCACCGCCGTCTCGTCACCGTCAGCAAAGACGGCGCCACCGGCTGGAGCACGCCCAAGTTTGACGATGCCCTCCTCGAACCTATCTGCATGGGCGGCATCGTCCGTTACAATCACGATGGCCAGAGCCTCATCCTCTTCTCCAATCCCCACAATCTGGAGAAAGAGAAAGCCAAAGCCGAGCCCGGCAAAAACCGCGACCGCAAAAACGTCAGCGTGAAGCTCAGCCGCGATGAGGGCAAAACCTGGCCGGTAAACAAAACCATCGAGCCCGGCCCCAGCATGTACTCCGACATCGCCGTCACCAAAAGCGGCACCATCCTCTGCTTCTATGGCCGCAGCGGCGACGGTTCCGCTCTCGCCCACTTTGCCGGTGGCCGCTTGACTCTGGCTCGTTTCAATCTGGAATGGCTCACGGCTCCTCAGTGAGGTTCATCGGGCGGATTCCGCCAGAACCATGCAGCGAATACCGTTCAGGAGACGACCATGCGAACAACCTTATCCATTCTCGCATTCGGCCTCTGCCTCGTGCAGGCCGCTGCAGAGCCGTTGTTAGAGACTCCGCCGCCTCCTCGTGCCGGACCGGCAGTTCCCTCCACTCCACTGCACCGCATCCATCCGCAGACCGCGCAGGACCTGCAGGCCGTTCTCGCATTCAAAGGGCAGCATTTGCCTTTTGTCAGCGCCCATCGTGGCGGCTCGGCCAAAGGCTTTCCTGAAAACTGCATCCCCACCTTCGAGCACACACTTCGGCACACCTTTGCCATGCTGGAGATCGATCCTCGCCGCACCAAGGACGGAGCCATTGTCTTGCTTCATGACGCCACCTTGGAGCGCGCCACCACGGGAACCGGCCGCGTGACGGACTTCACCTTGGCGGAGCTCAAGCAGTTGCGCCTGAAGGACACCGAAGGCCAGGCCACCACCTTCCTGATGCCAACGTTGGATGAAGTCATCGAATGGGCTCGCGGCAAAACCGTGCTCGTCCTTGATCAAAAAGACGTCACACCCATCGAGCGCGCCCAGATGGTTACTCGCCATAAGGCCGAGGCCTATGTGATGTTGATCGTCTCCAGCTTCAAAGATGCAGCCGCCGTCCATCAGCTGAACCCGGACATCATGATGGAGGTCATGATCCCCACCGTGGCAAAGGCCGTGGAGTTTGACCGCCTCGGCATTCCCTGGCGCAATGTCATCGCCTTCGTCGGCCATACACCGCCGCAAGACGTGGCTCTGTATGATTTCATCCACCGCAAAGGCGCCTGCTGCATGGCCGGCACCTCGCGCCATCTCGATCTCAAGGTGATCAAAGGCGAAGTCGCCGACATCCAAGAACTCGAGGAAGGCTATCGCAGCTTCCTCAGTCTGGGCGCGGACATCTTCGAGACCGACATCCCTGTTCTCCTCGGCCCCATGCTCCACAATCCCGCAACCGCGTTGAAGCAGCCCTTTTTCGAGCTGAAGTAAATTTAATGCTAAAAGCACATGAAGCGCCGCAGACATCGCCATGCCCGTCCGTGCTCTTTGTGTGCATCGTGGTGCCATGAGCACGCATCCTGAAAACACGATTCCAGCATTCTAGGAGGCGATTCACACCTGGATGTTTAAACATCACAACTCGTATGCGGAGACACTCCAAAAGCTGGACGCGTTTTTCGAAGAACTCGGACTGCTGAAAGCAGACTGATCTTTCTTTCAGCCTTCCCTGCTGGCACAAAAGCGGCTGACAAAACTGTCTTCCTGCCGATCCATGCCTGATTCTCGACCCATTTACAATGCGACTGTTTGCCATAGGAGATATTCACGGCAGTTCGGATGCCTTGCGGCGTCTGGATCAAGAGTTGGTATTTGGAGCTGAGGATACGGTCGTTACATTGGGAGATTATGTGAACCGTGGCCCTGGCACTCGGGCGGTGATTGAGCACCTTCTTGAACTGCGCAGCCGCTGCCGGCTCGTGACGTTGCGCGGAAACCATGAAGTGATGATGCTGCGGGCCCGGGACGAACGGTCGTTCTTCTCAAAGTGGCTCACTTATGGAGGCACGGTGACTCTGGAATCCTACGGCGCCACCACGTTAGCCGACATCCCCGCTGCTCACTGGGACTTCATTGAATCAACAGTCTTCTATCATGAGGAAGAACAGGATTTTTTTGTGCACGCAAACGTTGTGCCTGATCTTCCTCTCGTGCAGCAGCCGGAGAAAACCTTGCTCTGGGCGCACTTCGGCGTTCCACGTCCGCATATTTCAGGGCGTCGGATGCTCTGTGGGCATACGGCGCAGAAAAACGGCAGGCCGCTGAATTACGGTCACGCCGTCTGCATAGACACCTATGCCTATGGTGGCGGCTGGCTCACCTGCCTGGATGTGGCCACGAATGCTTGCTGGCAGGCTTCACAGGAAGGCGCCCTGCGGCATGAGATGCTGGGCCCGCCAGAATCCCTGGAGTAAATCTCACTCCCCCTGCTCACGCCGCCACGCTTTGAGAATGGCATCCAGCAGGCCAGGGAAGCGGCTGTCCAGCTCCTTGCGCCGCACCTTGCTCGTCAGCTCCACGCCGCGCCGCTCGCTGTGGATGATGCCCGACTCACGCAAAATGCGGTAATGCTGCGAGCAGGTGGACTTCGGCATCGTGCATTTCAGGCGACTGGTCGTCTCCACGCAGTTCAGGCCTTCCTCGGCCTTGCGCAGTTCGGCCACAATGCTGAGACGCACCGGATCTGACAGGGCATGCAGGATGCCCGCGACGGTAAAACTTTCGGCTGGAGGATGGTGGAGAGGTCTGATGCGTGGATGCTACATTAATTTCACTTGCAGTTCAATCATTCTATTGTTCGGTAATTGTGAACTAAAGAACTAATCCCCATGCCCACTCTCTTCGATCCCCTCCAGCTCGGCCCCCTGACACTCCCGAACCGCATCTTCCTCGCCCCGCTCACCCGCGCCCGCGCAGGCCAGCAGCGTGTGCCAAACGCCCTCATGGCCGAGTATTACCGCCAGCGTTCCAGCGCCGGACTCATCCTCACCGAGGCCACCTCCGTCACCCCCATGGGCGTCGGCTATGCCAATACCCCCGGCATCTGGTCGGACGAGCAGGTCACCGGCTGGAAACTCGTCACCCATGCCGTTCACGAGGCCGGCGGCCGCATCTTCCTCCAGCTCTGGCACGTGGGCCGCATTTCAGACCCCATTTTTCTGGATGGCGCCCTGCCCGTCGCCCCCAGCGCCATCGCAGCAGCCGGCCACGTAAGTCTCGTGCGCCCTGAGAAATCCTTCGTAACACCACGCGCATTGGAGCTGTCCGAAATCCCCGGCATCATCGAGGCCTATCGCAAAGGCGCTGAAAACGCCAAGCTCGCCGGATTCGACGGCGTGGAAATCCACGGTGCCAATGGTTACCTGCTCGATCAGTTCCTGCAGACTAAAACCAACCACCGCACCGATGAATACGGCGGCTCCTTGGAAAACCGCGCCCGTCTGATGCTGGAGGTCACGGATGCCGTCATCTCCGTCTGGGGTGCCGACCGCGTGGGCATGCACCTCGCTCCGCGTGGCGATGCGCATGACATGGGTGATGCCAATCCTCTGGAGACCTTCAGCTACGTCGCGCGTGAGCTGGGCCGCCGCAAGATCGCCTTCATCGCCGCCCGTGAGCATCAGGCCCCCAGCAGCATTGGCCCCGCATTGAAGAAAGCCTTCGGCGGCGTCTATGTGGCCAACGAAAAATTCACCCTCGAATCCGGCAACGCCATCCTCTCCGCCGGTGATGCCGACGCCGTGGCCTTTGGCGTTCCCTTCCTCGCCAATCCCGATCTGCCGAAGCGTTTCGCCACAGGTGCCGCCCTGAACAATCCTGATCCTTCCACCTTCTATGCAGACGGAGCGAAGGGCTACACCGATTACCCTGCGTTATGAAAACGCACCCCGGCCTCCTCTACTCCATCCTGGATCTCTCCCCGATCTTGAAAGGGGAGACCGCTGCGCAGTCCTTCCGCCACTCGCTCAATCTGGCGCAGCATGCGGAGAAGTGGGGCTACCACCGGTATTGGGTCGCCGAGCATCACAACATTCCCGGCGTTGCCAGTGCCGCCACCTCGGTCGTCATCGGTCACATCGCCGGCGGCACCTCCACCATCCGCGTCGGCTCCGGTGGCATCATGCTGCCCAATCATGCGCCCCTGGTCATCGCCGAGCAATTCGGCACGCTGGAGTCACTCTATCCCGGTCGTATTGACCTCGGCCTCGGTCGCGCTCCCGGCGGAGATCAACTCACGGCCCGCGCACTGCGCCGTGGCCTCGGCAGCAGTGGCGATACTTTCCCTGCGGATGTGCGCGAGTTGCAGGGCTTCCTCGGCGCACCTTTGCCCGGTCAGCGCGTGTTTGCGGTGCCAGGGCAGGGGCTCCATGTGCCGCTCTACCTCCTCGGCAGCAGCACCTTCAGCGCCACCCTCGCCGCGGAGATGGGCCTTCCCTTTGCCTTCGCCTCCCACTTCGCACCCGAGTTGCTTCATCAGGCGTTGGACATTTATCGAACCCAGTTTCAACCCTCCACAGCTTTGGACAAACCACACGTGATGATCGGTGTAAACGTCATCACCGCAGACACCGACAAAGAAGCAAAACGCCTCTTCACCTCGCTCCAGCAGGTCTTCCTGAATCTCATCCGCGGCAGACCCACACAATTGCAGCCGCCGGTCGATGACATCAATGCACTCTGGAATCCCGTGGAAGCTACGCAAGTGTCCCGCATGACCCGCTGCTCCGCCGTCGGCGGACCGGACACCTTCCGCCAGCAGATCGAAGTCCTGCTCAATGACACCGGGGCAGACGAAATCATCGCCACCGCGCACATTCACGATCAGCAGGCACGTCTGCATTCCTTCGAAATCGCTGCAGATGTTTTTAAAAGCCTGCTGCATTTCAATTCGTAACTTCACTCACACTCAAACCCACCCACACCTCCTATGGAATACAGACAACTCGGCGGCTCCGGCTTCAAAGTCCCCGCTCTCACCCTTGGCACCGGCACCTTCGGCGGCGGCACAGAATTCTTCAAAGAATGGGGCGCATCCGATGTCGCCGAAGCCTCACGCCTCATCGACATCTGCCTCGAAAACGGGCTCAACATGTTTGACTCGGCCGACATCTACTCAAACGGCCTCGCCGAAGAAATTCTCGGTCAGGCCATCAAAGGCCGTCGCGATCAAGTCCTCATCTCCACCAAAGGCACCTTCCGCTTTGGCGATGGCCCAAACAACGTCGGCTCGTCCCGCTGGCATCTCATCCGCTCCGTGGAAAACAGCCTCAAGCGCCTCGGCACCGACTACATTGATCTCTACCAGCTCCACGGCTTCGATGCCATGACGCCCGTGGAAGAAGTCGTCGGCACCTTGGACGATCTCGTGCGCGCGGGGAAAATCCGCTACATCGGCGTGTCGAATTTCTCCGGCTGGCACCTCATGAAATCCCTCGCGCATGCCGACAAGTTTGGCCTCACCAAATATGTCGCCAATCAGACCTACTACTCCCTCATTGGCCGCGAATACGAATGGGAGCTCATGCCCCTCGGCGTCGATCAAAATGTCGGCGCAGTCGTATGGAGTCCCCTCGGCTGGGGCCGCCTCACCGGCAAGCTCCGCCGCAATCAGCCACGCCCCGAAACCAGCCGCCTCAACCACAAGCTCAGCTCCTCCATGGGCCCGCAGGTGGATGACGAATATCTTTACAAAGTCGTGGACACTCTCGATGAAGTAGCCGCCGAAACCGGCAAGACCGTCCCACAGGTCGCCTTGAACTGGCTCCTCCAGCGCCCCACCGTTTCCACGCTTATCATCGGTGCCCGCAATGAGGAGCAGCTTCGCCAGAACCTCGGCGCCGTCGGCTGGAACCTCACCACCGATCAGGTCGCAAAGCTCGATGCCGCCAGCGAAAAGCCAAAGATCTACCCCTATTGGCACCAGGCCGGCTTCGACGAGCGGAACCCGTTCCCGACCAAGTAGCGCCAGCTACTTTTTGATGCCACGCAGCTGCGCATCAAACCACTCCGCAAACGCTGTGTAGTCAGGCTGACGGTCCGTCCAACCATGGGCGGCACCGGGTTTGACCACCAGCTGCGCGGTTGCGCCAGCCTCCTTCGCTTTGGCAACAAAAGTTTCAGACTGTTGCAGCGGCACCAGGAAATCCTGATCACCGTGAATGATGAAAGTCGGCGGCAGCTGCGCGGTGATATAATAAATCGGTGAGACCTCCTTGCCCAGCCGCTGGCGCCCTTCCGGCGTGTCGGCCTCAGCTCCAAAAGCACCTTTGTAATTTTTCAGCGTACCCACTCCGACCGCATCCTCACCCGGCTTGCCATAGTTGAGGAAATCCGTCGGCGGATACAAGCACGCGACCGCCTGGATCGCACTGCTCTCTCGATCCACCGCGTCTTTCGCCTTCGGATCTCCCGGCCCACCATGCACCGCCATCGTAAGCGAGAGGTGCCCGCCCGCACTTCCTCCGCTGATGCCGAGCTTGTCTGGATTCACCTTCCACCTGGCCGCGTTATGCCGGATGAAGCGCACCGCCCGGTGAATGTCCTGCGTGATCTCAGGGATGATGAATTTCGGCTGACAGCCATGCCTCACCGAAAACACCGTGTAACCGCGCTCAAGAAAAGGAGCATAGAATGCCGGCGTGTTCGGCGAGTAGCCCGACACCCAGCCACCACTCACCATGTAAACAATGCCATAGCCATTCGGCTTCTCCGGCGTGATCACATCCAGCGTCAGCGCCACTCCAAATTTCCGACCATAGACCACATCGTCCGTCCGCGTGTGCGTTGGTATGACCACCGCTGGAGCCTTGGTCTCAGCGTGAAGATGAAAGCAGCCAAGCAGCAGCGCGACAGTGAGAAGTTTGAAAGCAGTCTTCATGGAGGGTTCATCATACGCCGCTTGGCAGCCCATGCTGGCAGCTCAAACGCATTTCCCCAATGGTTAGCCGGTTTGGCCAGAAACATCGGTCCAGACCACACGTCCTGATGCCCGCATGAAACCAGCCCTCGTCTTGCGTCTCCGCGCCTTAGCAGGGGTGAAACTGCCTGCAGTCGTCTCAGATCCCATGATGCTTCAGGCAAATGCCCCGGCAGGTATCTATGGCTGCGCAGACATAATCAAGTAGTTGAATGTGGAGTTCGCGGGGCAGACGAAAACCACCCACTGGAAGTAACATCCTCCATCAACATAAGCGGAAATTGCAGCGAAAGCCGATACGGACCTTCGTTAAAGGGCGTGATTTTTCCCCTTATGAGACCGCTTTGCTTGATTCTGCTGCTGTGCATGGCCATTCCGCTGTGGAGTGATACGCCCGCACGTAAACCAGACGTGTTGGTAATCCTGACGGATCAGTGGAGCCCGCGTTATCTTAGCTGGGAAAATCCACAGGTGCGCACACCGCATCTCGATCGCATCGCCGCAGAAGGCATGATCTTTGATCGCTGCTACACCACCTCTCCGATCTGCATGCCGGCCCGCGTCTCATTGCTCACAGGCTTGTATCCTCACAACAGCGGCCACGGCATCTGGAGCAATGCATTGAACTACCACGCGCCATCCGCAGAGGCCACCATGTTTCAAGACATCAAATCGGCCGGCTACACCACCGCCCAGATCGGCAAGACCCACTGGACCTCTGGCCCCAGTCTGCGTCAGGCCTTTCCCAAAGTAGAAGACTATCATCACGCGATTGGCCTGGATTACGTCTTCGATGTCTCCGGCCCGCCCGATTCCCCCACAGACCGCAGCCCATACGGCGCCTATCTGCGCAAACTCGGTCTTCTCGATCAAGTCGCTGAAGACATGCACGAACGCTACGTGAAATGGGAGTTTCAGCCCAGAGCAAGTCTGGTGCCACCGGAGCACTACCACGATGTCTTTGTGAGCCGTGAGGCGGCAGACTTCGTCGGCAAACAAGCAGCCAATCAACCTCTCTGCGTCGTGATGAGCCTGCACTCGCCGCATCCTCCTCTCGATGCCCCCGGCGAATACGCCACCATGTATGAAGCCGGAAAACTGACCCTGCCGCCCAACGTGCCCGAAACCTTCCGCCGCGAGATGCGCACCATCGGCCATCCCGAAGCACGCGAACTCCTCGCCAACTACCTCGGCAAAATCTCGCTCGCCGACGACTGCATCGGTCGCGTGGTCGCTGCATTTCAAAAACGCGGCACCTGGGATCGCACCCTGGTTTGTTTCACCGCAGATCACGGCGAAATGATGGGTGCGCAGGGGCAGCTGACCAAGGGCCGATTTTATGAAGAGTCCGTCCGCGTGCCTTTGGTCATCCGCTGGCCAGGCCAGGTCAAAACCGGCCACACAAAAGCACCCGTGCAGATGTTCGATGTCTATCCCACCATCGTCGAGGCCATCGGCGGCACTCTTTCACCTCGTCGCCAGGCTGTCTCCCTGCTGCCGGTGGCGACCGGCAAAACCAGCTCGGTTCGCAAGACCGCCATCAGCGAGATCGGTTCCCAGTCACCCCTGAACATGATGGCCACGGACGGCCGCTGGAAATGGTGGGCAGATGAAAAAGGCGAGTTCCTTTTCGATCTCGACACCGATCCCTTTGAAATGACCAACCTCGCCGCTGACCCCGAACATCTCAAAACACTCAATCAAATGCGCGAAAGCATGCTGCTGCACCTCCGCTCATCGCAGACCAACCTGTCCGAAGGCTACAAGTCCAAGGTGAAATGGCTGCGAGAAGCCGAAGAAAAACAAGGCGCAGCCAAAAACAAAAAATCACCCGCTGGAAAACTTCCATGAAATCTTTCTTCATCCTGCTGTTCATTTCTTTGGGCGCGCTGCACGCAAAGGAATTCAATGTCCTCTTCATCATGGCTGATGATCTTCGTGCCGAACTCGGCTGCTACGGCGCAAAGCACATCCACTCACCCAACATCGACAAGCTCGCCGCACGCGGAACCCTGTTTGAGCGCGCCTACTGCCAGGTCTCCGTTTGCAATCCATCGCGTTCCAGCCTGCTCGGCGGTGTGCGTCCAGACACCACGGGTGTCTTGGACAACCAGCACTTCCTTCGTCCTCAGCTGCCAGACATCGTCACACTGCCGCAACATTTTAAAAACAACGGCTGGCACTCTCTGTCGCTGGGCAAAATCTTCCATCACAGCGAGCGCGAGCCGGGAGATGATCCTCTGTCATGGAGCGAGCCTTCATGGTATCATGGCGTCCCGGATCGTAGCTGGTTCTCCAAAGAAACGGACGAGAAGCTGAAGGCCATCAAAAAGCTCCCTCCTGATAAACGACCCAAACTCGTGCGCGGCCCGCCATTTGAAGCAGCGAACGAACCCGACGAAGTTTACAGCGACGCCCACACCGCCGCCAAAGCCATCGAAACCCTCCAACGCCTCAAGTCCTCAGAGAAGCCATTCTTCCTCGGCGTCGGTTTTCACAAGCCCCATCTACCCTTCACCTGTCCTCAAAAATACTGGGACATGTATCCCGCAGACACCATCAAACTGCCCGACAACTACCAGCCGTCACCCGACGTGCCCGCCCCGGCTCTGCACAATTGGTACGAACTCCGCACCTACGGCGACGTACCTCCTGCTGGTGGAATACCCGATGATATGGCGCTCAATCTCATTCGCGGCTATCGCGCATGCACAAGCTTCGTCGATGCTCAAATCGGCCGCGTGCTTGATGAACTGGATCGTCTCGGCCTGCGCGAAAGCACCATCGTCGTCCTGCTTGGCGATCACGGTTATCATCTCGGTGAGAACGGCATCTTCACCAAGATGACGAACTTCGAGCTCTGCACACACGCGCCGCTCATCGTCAGCTCACCCGGTCAAAAGCCCGGCCAACGCACCCATGCCCTTGTGGAGTTTGTGGACATCTATCCCACCCTTGCCGAACTCTGCGGCCTCGAGCCACCTTCGCATCTCGAAGGCACCAGCTTTGCTCCACTGCTCGCCAATCCGGAGCAAAAGGGGAAAGCCGCCGCCTTCAGCCAGTATCTGCGCCCCGGCAAAGAGAAGCTCATGGGCCGCTCCATACGCACCGACCGCTGGCGCTACACCGAATGGACCAACATGAAGAATGAAGTCGTCGGCACCGAACTTTACGACGAACGCACCGATCCCCAGGAAAATCACAACCTCGCCAAAGACACCGCAAATGCTGCAACGGTTGCCGCAATGGCAAAGCATTTGCACGAGGGGCCAAAGAAGATGACCTCAGCCGCAGAGAAGTCTCAATGACCATGATCACCCGTCGGCAGTTCATTCACAGCGCAGGCCTGCTCGCCGCCGCTTCCCGGCTCCCCGCCGCGGACTCATCACGTGGTGCTCCGCGTATTCTCTACAGCAACGACACCACCAACATCACCTCCTGCATCAGCCCCTTTCACAAGGAGCGGGAACCCTTTCGCAAGGAGATGCTCGAAGCCACGGTGGATGAAGTGACAGGCCTCGTGGACGCACACCTCCTTCAGCCCGGCCTCGGCATGGTGCCCATGTGGCCCAGCAAGGTGCTCCCACTTGCGGAACATTACGCCTGGATCAAACAGCGCTACGGTCAGAAGCCCGATCCCTTCGGTCAGTTTGTGCTGGACGGCGGAGATATCGTTCAGGTCTTCATCGACCGCTGCCACCAGCGCCAGCAGGCTGCCTTCATCTCCCTCCGCATGAACGATGCGCATCACAAGGAGTTCAGCGATCCTGCACCCGGCGACAAACCCGGTGGCAGCATCGGCATGAGCGTCACGAAACATTACGTTGAGCATCCCGAATTCCGCCTCAAGCCCGGTTCCCTGCGCGGAGCCGACCTCATCCAAAACTGGGCCGTGCCCGAGGTGCGCGCGCAGAAGCTCGCACTCATTCGCGAGCTCTGTGAGAACTACGATATCGACGGCCTGGAGCTCGATTTCCTCCGCTTCTACGGCTACTTCCGCCTCGAAGAAACACCTCTGGATCAGCGCCGCTCCATCATGACCGGCTTCGTGCGCGATGTGCGTGCATTGCTGGATCAAACCACCCGCAATGGCAAGCACCGCTGGCTCTGTGCCCGCGTGCCCTGCCATCTGCCTGCACTGGACGTTCTCGGCCTCGATTTAAAATCACTCGTCGCCGCCGGACTCGACATGGTAAACGCCTCCGAGCATTACTTCACCACCCAGCAGCACGATCTCGCCGCAATCAGCGAGCAGACACGCGGAGCCACACTCTACTTCGAACTCTGCCACACCCTCTGGAAAGGAGACAAAGTTGCCAAAGGCTACGATGTCTTTCCTTTCCGTCGTGCCACCCGCGAGCACCTCCACACCTCCGCACACCTCGCCTATTCGCGTGGTGCAGATGGCATCAGCCTCTTCAATTTCGCCTACTATCGCCAGCACGGCCAGGGCGAAGGCCGCGGCGTCTTTGGCGAGCCACCGTTCGAAGCCCTGAAAGCTTTACGCGATCCGCAAACACTTGCACAGGAGCCGCAGCACTGGTTCATCGCCCAAGGCTGGCGCGCCCCCGGTATGAAACCGCTCCCCGTCCCGCGCAAAATCGAACCGGCCAAACCCGCCAAGTTCAACTTCGATCTCGCCCCACCCGCAGAAGGCTGGAAACAAGACGCACGCATCCGCATTCAATCAGACAAGCCCCTCGGCAGCAGCGAATGGTCCGCAATCTTCAACGACGAGCCGCTTGCCTCGACCACGGACGTGTCAGAACCTTTCCCCGTGCCTTATCCCTCACTGCTCGGCAAACACGACGAACTGCGCGCATGGACCATCCCCGCCAAACTCCTGCACGCACGCAAAAACAGCCTGGAGGTCACTCTGCGCACTGGCGAGCCGGTCTCAGTGGTCTTTGTTGATCTCGCCGTTGGTCAGTCAGTTTGACCAGCAAGGCAGGCCGCGTTCATTCGTCTGCTTTGGTACAACTCATGAAGTCGTTCCTGCTCGCCTGTGCCCTCTCCTCATCCCTTGCCTCTGCCGCTGTGGTGGAGTCCGATCTCTGCGTCTATGGCGGCACCAGCGGCGGCGTCGCAGCCGCCGTGCAGGCCGCACGCATGGGCAAGACAGTGGTCATTGCCGAGCCGGGCCGCCATCTCGGCGGCATGACCAGCGGCGGCCTCAGCGCCGTGGACATTGGCGATCCTCGCTCAGTCGGCGGCATCGCCCGCGAATACTTCACCAAGCTCGCCGCCACAGCCGGCGTCACACTCGCCTGGGACAAAGCCTTTGAAAGCAAAGCTGGCGGTCCCGCCACCGGCGGTGCCTATGCCATTGAGCCCCACAAAGCCGAGCAGGTCTTCAACGACATGACGCGTGATGCCGGTGTGAAAGTTCACCTCAAAGCGCGTCTGGCATCGGTAAAGAAAAGCGGCCTACACATCACCGAATTCATCACCGAAGACGGCACCATCTTTCGCGCCAAAGTCTTCATCGACGCCACCTACGAGGGCGATCTCATGGCAAAGTCCGGCGTGAACTACACCCTCATGCGCGAGGGCAATGCGAAATATGGCGAAACCTACAACGGCATTCACTACGTGGAAAAATTCATGCCGCACATCAACTACGCACAGCCTGGAGAAAGCGGACGTCTCAAAGGCGGCCAGGGCGTGTGGGATCGCGATTTCCCCCTCGATCCTTACGTCGTGAAGGGCGACCCAACGAGCGGCCTGCTGCCCCTCATTCAAGCCGGCGAACCCGGCACCCCCGGCGAGCCCGCCCCCGGCGTCCAGGCCTACTGCTTCCGCCTCTGCCTCACCACCAATCCGGCCAACATGATCCCCATCACGCCGCCTTCGGACTACGATCCCAAACGCTACGAGATCGTCGTCCGTTTCATCGCAGCCTGCCTCGCCAATGGCGATGCCATGGACCTCCGCTGGTTCTCAAAGCACGACGCACTGCCGAATGACAAATGGGACTTCAACACCGCGACCTTCGGCGGCAATCTCCCCGGCGCCTCACACGCATGGCCGGAGGCCTCCTACGCGCAGCGCGAGAAGATCGCGAAGCAGCACGAAGACTATCATCGCGGTCTGCTGCACTTCCTTGCCACCGATCCCCGCGTCCCCGGAAAGGTGCGCAAAGACATGCAGCGCTTCGGCCTGCCCAAGGACGAATTCACCGACAACGGCGGCTGGCCGCACCAGATCTACGTGCGCGAAGCCCGCCGCATGATCAGCGATCTCGTGCTCACCGAGCACCATACCTTCGGTCGCAAAAATGCACCCAAGCCCATCAGCCTCGGCAGTTATGGCACAGACACCCATGAAATCCGCCGCATCGTAAAAGACGGCGTCGTCACTCGCGAAGGCAAAACCGCCGGAGGTCGCGATGGCGCACCACCCTATGGCATCGGCTACGAGGCCATCGTCCCAAAGGAAAGCGAATGCGACAATCTCCTCGTCACCTTCGCCCTCAGCGCCAGTCACACCGCTTTCAGCAGCATCCGCATGGAGCCCGTGCTCATGTGCACCAGTCAGAGCGCCGCCACCGCAGCCTGCATCGCCATTGATGACAATATTCCCGTGCAGCAGGTGGACTACACCAAGCTCAAATCACGTCTTGAGCAGGACGGGCAGATCTTGGAATGGAGGCATCCAGTCTCCAAGAAAAAGGTCGCGCATTGAGATCACGAAACCTCTTGCTGATGCATGCGGGGCGGGAATGTATGCCGCCACGAATGGAACGCGAAAATTTGCCTTTGGATCGCCGCTTGCGGCAGGAAATCTTGTTTGCCCGGGAGCGGGTCTATCGCTTCGGCCAGCCCACACCCATGGAGCGTCTCATCCTGCCCGGCGCCGAGCCCGGCCCTGAGATCTGGGTGAAGCGCGAGGACCTCTCCCCCGTGAAATGCTACAAGTGGCGCGGCGCCTGCAATGCCATGACCGAGCTCACGCCCGAGCAGCGCGCCAAAGGCGTCGTCACTGCTTCTGCAGGAAATCACGCGCAGGGCGTGGCCCTTGCCGCCAAAACCCTCGGCATCCACGCACGCATCTACATGCCGCGCTCCACGCCCAAGGTGAAACAAAACGCCGTGCTCCACCACGGCGGCGAATTCGTCCGCATCATGCTCGCTGGCGACAGCTATGACGAAGCCGTCACCTCCGCACGCGAAGATGAACGCAGCAGCGGTGCCACCTACGTGCACGCCTACGATGACCTCAAAGTCATGGCAGGGCAGGGGACTCTGGCAGATGAGGTCGTGCTCTCTGGCCACGGCCCCTTCGACGCAGCCTACCTCCAAATCGGCGGCGGTGGCATGGCCTCGGCCGTTTCCTGCTGGCTCAAAACCTACTGGCCCAACATGGAAGCAGTCGGTGTCGAAGGCGTGGGTCAGGCCTCCATGAAAGCGGCACTCGCCGCAGAGAAGCCGGTCGAACTTCACGACCTCGACATCTTCTGCGATGGCACCGCCGTCCGCAAAGCCGGCACACTCCCCTTTGGCATCTGCCAGCAGTCTCTGGATCGAGTAGCCACCATCACCAATGCCGAAGTCAGCGCCGCCATCCGCGTGCTCTGGGAGACGCTGCGCTGCGTCTCAGAGCCATCCGGCGCCATGGGCCTCGCCGCCGTGCTGAAAGACCGCGCCGCACTCGCTGGAAAAAAAGTCCTCATCGTCATCACCGGTGCCAACATCGACTTCCTCCAGCTCGGCCTCATCGCACAGTCCGAAGGCTCCAGCAGCACCGCCTCACGCGCCCTGCGTGTGCGCATCCCCGAGCGTCCCGGCGCCATGCTGGCGCTGCTGGATTCCTGCTTCGAAGGCCTCAACATCGCCGACTTTCAATACGGACTGCATCGCACCGATGAGGCGTGGCCCGTCTTCACCGTCACATCGGAAAACTCCGAAAAGCTGGCAGCACTTCCCACACGATTGGACGCAGGCGGTTATGCCTGGGAAGACCTCACCGGAGCGGTGGACGTCGCCTTCCGCGCCATCCCCTTGCGCGGTGATCTCCTCACCCATCCTGTCTTCCTGCGCCTCGACTTCTATGAGCGCTCTGGCGCCCTGCACGACTTCCTCTCCCGCCTCATCCGCGATCGCGCCAGCCTCTGCTACTTCAATTACCGCCAGTCCGGCGAACGCATCGGCCGCGCCCTTATCGGACTCGATTTCCAAACCGCCGCAGCCCGCGCCGCCTTCCTCACCGAACTCCCCGAGCACGGCGAAGGCTACCGCTCCTGCAAGCCGGTGGACGACGCTGTGCTCGCGCGCATGACCGCTTAAAAAAGGCCAGTGCAGGTTTTGGTCAGATGATTTGACCAGCAACAACCACGGTCACTCAATGTCTTGGAAGCATGGGCTTCCCAGCCCTCGTTTCGCACGTACTGCTTGCCGTCTCGCTCCTTCACGCTGCAGAGCACCTTCTTCGATGGACCTCTCTCAAGACACAGCCCTTCTTGTGATCATCTCTCAAAGCACAACGGAAGTGTATCAGGGCAGCGCACAACTCTACTGCTGCCGAATAGCAAAACGATGCTGCGTGTTCACGCATGAAGCGCGCTGTTAAGAGGAGGCAAGACATAGGGATCACCTATGCCGGTGGGGGAGATCGAAAAATTAGGCACAGCCGCTCGAAACATGGCTTCGATGCTCGGTGGAGCGGGTGATCAGAATCGAACTGACGTATGATGCTTGGGAAGCACCTGCTCTACCATTGAGCTACACCCGCGACTCACTGGAGTCAGAGCGGGATTGTGGCTGGCAGCGGCAGCATTGTCAAATGCGCTCCGCTCAGATTGTCGGCGGCATCGGAGGCATCATCAGCGCCCGGTTCATGCCGCCCCGGCCATAACTGGCGGAGGGGACGGCCATAAAAGCATCTCGCTTCGAGGAATATTGCCGGTACAAGCGGCTGTAAGTGGTCGCGAGCCGCTGGTACAGCGCCTGATTTTCCGGTGTTTTGGCCAGCTTGCGCACACTGTGGCGCAGGTGGTTCATGGCCTGCGCCACACCCACATAACGCACATCAGGACCACCGGCCGGAGGAGTTGAATTCGTGGAGCCAAACCGCGCAATCACCTGGGTGTCCTTGCCCTTGGGACCGAGCAGGTCGCTGGCCATCGACTCCGTGCCAAAGTCATCATAGGCAAACGGCGGGCCGGGAATGGCGTTCAAGTTGGCGTCGCAGCCGACAAGAAAAAGAACACTGAAGCAGGCGAGCAGAGCAAAGAGCGGAAGCGCTTTCATGCGATCCTCATACCATAGTTGAAGCTGATTGCGAATGCTGGAACGTCAAAAGTAGGCAGTTGAAAAAGAGCCGGGCCGCCTGTGAGCCCACCGAGAAGAATGCTCCTCACGTCTTTGCCAACGCGTCAGCGTTCCGGAGGAGAGGGATCGTCCCGATCCCTCACGCATCCGCACCGCCCAGCGCAGCCCGCACATTTTTTCAGCACCTCAGGTGGTGCCAGTGTTGCCTCTGTAGGCGTGTCATGCATGGAGATGTGCTGTGACAGCACGTGCGAAAGCCTCAGGATCGTCAGGAGAAAGCACCGCCGTGCGGTTGTTCATGTGCACGATGACGGTACGGTTCTGATCTGTGACGTAGGCACGGAAATGCCCGAGCTGCCGGCTCCAATAGAAGCCCGTGAAGGAGAACATGCCACCGTTGCCACAGGTGCGGAAACTATGGCTCAGTGCCAGCGGCTCCACTTCGACGGAACGCATTTCAGCGAAGGGCAGCACCGTATTCCACCACAGGCGTTTGATGAGAATGCCGTCCTTCGTGAGCACATAACCGCGAATCATGAAGGGCAGTGCGCCCAGCGGTATCAGCAGCACGGCGGCGATGACGAGTCCGCGCGAAGGCAGCGCGGGCAGGCTGAGGAAGGGAGGCGTTTGCCGTCCGAGAGTGAGGACGATGGCAGCTCCAAGCGTCACCAGCGTCGTGAAAATGGAGATGATGAGCAGGGTGCGGTCCCAGGGGGCTTTGAAGTGATGATGTGTCATGAAGATTTCAGATTTGGAATGGAGTTTTGGGTGGTGCGGTTCATGCGAGGCGTGGGGCGCTTGCATGAGGCGCAGCGCTCAGGGCTTCCTCGAAATCGAGTTCTTCGGACTCGTGGTCCGGTTGATAAATCACGTGCATCCAGTCCAGCAGCAGGTCTGCTGGCGGCGGCTCCGTGCCTGGGACAGGTGGATTGACCACGCTCTCCGGCGGGGGGCTTGCATATTCTTTGAGGTTCATGCTTTGGGTCTCATTGGCCCCGGTGTGTGAACGGTTGCCCGTCCACGCGCAGGAGCGGTGGTTCTTGGGAGACCATGATTCCGGCGCACTCGCGACGGGCATAGGATCGCCCTTCCAATGTCGCCTGCGAGGTTAGCTGTCGGACTGGTCCTTGGAAGTGGACTGGTCGGTGGTTGCCCACCTTCCTTCGCCCCGCCCTGCGTCTTTCGACTCAGGGTGTTTGGGTCCCCCGCGCCACCACTCTGGAAGGAATGGCAGCTTCGGCTGCAATATTAGTTACGCACAAATGACGCATTTTGTCAAAACGTCGGCCCAAGATAAACGAAGGGCAGGGGCTTGACATGGGTGGCGGCTTTTTGAGTTTATCTCTGATGAAACCCATCCCTCGGCGCAGTGGCTGAGGTCGCCTGGCCTCCCGTGATTTGGGGTAGAAGCGCTCCCAATTTAAGGGGAGCCTGCATTTTGATGGTTGAGACGGCCCCGGCCAGACGTAATTTCGCTCCATGAAGCTTGCGTCCTCATCCCCCCTCCTTGCCGGCCTCCTCGTTGCTTTGCTGTTTGCTGCTTCCTCTCTCATGGCGCAGCAGACTCAGCGCATCGATGAAAAGGATCTGCGAGACTGGGCGGATCGCGGTGATGCCGATGCTCAGTTCGAGCTGGGACTGCGCATGCTCACGGGTGAAGGCTTGAAGAAAAATCTCGAAGAAGGCGTGAAGTCCGTCGAGAAGGCCGCCAAGCAGAAGCATCTGCGTGCGCAGCATGTTCTGGGCACTCTCTATGAAGATGGTGTCGGTGTGAAGAAGGATCTCGCCAAAGCGGCAGAATGGTACCGCAGCTCCGCTGAACTCGGCTTTGCCCTCTCACAGCACAGTCTGGCCGCCATGTATGAGGAAGGCAAAGGCGTGAAGAAAGACGTGGTCAAGGCGGCGGAGTGGTTCAAAAAAGCCGCCGATCAGGGAAATCCCCCTTCGCAAACCGCCTATGCTTCAAAGCTCGAACGCGGCGACGGCATTGACAAAAGCTCCGCCAAGGCAGCGCTTTGGTACCTCAAAGCCGCCCAGCAGGACTTCGTTCCCGCCATGACTCGCCTGGCCAATCTCTACTACAGCGGCCAGGGCCTGCCCGTGGATTACCGCCGTGCCGGAGCTTGGTATCGCCGTGCGGCCCGCTCCGAAGACCCTTGGGCTTCCAACAATCTCGCCTGGTTCCTGGCCACCTGCCCTGAGGACAATCTGCACAATGGCGAAAGCGCCGTCCTGCTCGCCCGGCGTGCCTTGAAGCTCGTTGCCGAAGTCGTCCAGAGCGATGAGCAGCCTTATGAAATGATCGACACGATGGCTGCTGCTCTTGCCCGCAACGGTGAATTCAAAGAAGCCGAGCTTTGGCAGAAGCGCTGCATCGCCCTGCTCAAGGAAGACAAAAACCTGCCCGACGAAGATCGTAAAAAACTGCAGGAGGAGTTCGACACCCGTCTCAAGCTCTACCAAAAGGCCACGCCATTCGCCGAGCCTGAGCCCAAAGGTGAAGAAGGTGCGGAGCCGCTCCCTCAGGACACCATTCTCCAGGATGAAGGCCTCCCCGAGACCAAGCCCAAGAAAAACATGCCCAAAAGTGGTCGTGGCACGGTGGTTTGAGGTTGGTTTTTGCCGCTGCTAAACGACATCTGCAGCCAGTTCGTATCCTCTCGCAGCGCAAGATTCGCACACATTAGCGCAATATCTGCAAGACTAAGCCCCTCTTACACGGTTAAACCGCCCACTCTTTTCATCCGGCATTCTGCCACTTTCCCCTTTCTCTCATGTCCGCTGCCGTCGTCCGTTCTGCCGCCCTTCCTCCGCCCATTCCCGGTCTGAACCGCCGTATCCGCCAGCCGAAGAAAAACATCCCGCAGACCAAGCAGGATCGTGATCAAATCCTCGGCTGGGTGCGCGCCTATGCCGAGGAACAGAAACTCGTCCCCCCGGTGCCGTTGGCAGATCTGCAGGACCACACGGATAAGATCGTCGCCATCCACGCCATCGACAAAATCCATCGTGATTACGTCGGCGTGCTTCTCGCCAACGAAACCTGGCGCGAATCCCTCGCCACCGTGCCGTTTGAAAAGCGTCTGCTGCTGATGCCGAAGTGCCTCCGGGTGGAAAGCAAATGCCCGGCCCCCTTTGATGAGTTCGGCCTGCTCTGCAAGCAGTGCGGCCTCTGCTCCATCCAGGATTTCCAAAACGAAGCGGAAAAACTCGGCTACGCCGTGCTCGTCGCCGAAGGCAGCGCCATCGTCATGTCCCTCATCCAGACGGGTAAGATCGAAGCCATTGTCGGCATTTCCTGCCTGCCCGTCCTTGAGCGCACCTTCCCCTACATCGAAGCCGCCGCCATTCCCGCCGTCGCCGTCCCCCTCCTTCAGGACGACTGCATTGACACCCTCGTTGATATCGACTGGGTCTGGGATTACATCCACCTCACCAGCGACGACAAAACCCGTCGCCTCAATCTGAACGCGCTGCATGACGAGGTAAAAACATGGTTCACCATCGAGTCCCTTAACGCGCTCATGGGCCCCTCCCGTGGCCATAGCGATGACATCGCCCGCGAGTGGCTCGCACGCGCCGGCAAACGCTGGCGTCCCTTCCTCACCGTCGCCGCCTATCAGGCCCTGCGCGAAGACCCCGAAGGCCCCATCTCAGACACTGTCAAGAAAGCCGCCATCGCCGTCGAAATCTTCCACAAGGCCTCCCTCGTTCACGACGACATCGAGGACGGCGACGCCGAACGCTACGGCGAAACCACCCTGCACACCGAGCACGGCATCCCCGTGGCTCTCAACATCGGTGACCTTCTCATCGGTGAAGGCTACCGCCTCCTCGCCGACAACGATGCCGCCGCCCACATTCGCAGCGCCTCCATCCTCGTCGCCGCCGAAGGCCAGCGCGAACTCTGCATCGGTCAGGGCGCCGAACTCCTCTGGACACGTCATCCCGTTGCCCTCAGCAGCACGCAGGTGCTTGAAATCTTCCGCAGCAAAACCGCTCCCGCCTTCGAGGTCGCCCTCAAAGTCGGTGCCGCTCTCGCCGGCCAGCTCGATGAATGCGCTGATGTGCTTCACGCCTACAGCGAAAATCTTGGCATCGCCTACCAGATCCGCGATGACCTCGACGATCTCGGCGAAGACTCCGCCGCCGACAACGAATGGAACATGCGCCCCAGCATCGTCCTCTCACTCCTGCGCGAGAAAGGTAAAGGCGAGGTCAAAGACCAAATGGAAGCCCTCTGGAACGGCATCGCCAAAACCAAGCCTGACAACGCCACCATCCGAGACTGGGCCCTCGACAGCGGCGCTCACGAGAAGGCCATGACCCTTCTCGAAAGCTACAAGGAAGCCGCCATCCGCTCCCTTCAGGAAGTCGAACTCCCCAACCTCAAAGGCCTCCTCCGCCGCGTCATCGGCAAGATCTTCAACGAACTTGAGATCAAAGGCTGGTGCCGCGAATTCGAGCAGAAAAATCTCAATCCCGAACTCCGCGCCGAAGCCGCCAAAGCCGCCGAACATCTCGTTCCAAACGTGGCCCCTTAACGCTGCTATTTTCATCGGCCGAGCTTCGTTTGAAGCCGACCATGAAGTTGCTCAGTCTCTGCTCCGTATTCCTGTTCGCTGCCGCCGTCCACGCCGCCGACTCACGCCCCAACGTCCTCTTCATCGCCATCGATGATCAAAACGACTGGATCGGCTGCCTCGGCGGCCATCCGCAGGTGAAGACGCCTGCCATCGACGCCTTGGCAAAACGTGGCACTCTCTTCGCCAGCGCCCACTGCCAGGCCCCCTTGTGCAATCCCTCGCGTAGCTCCCTGCTCACCGGCCTCCGCCCCTCCAGCACCGGCATCTACGGTCTCGCTCCCGGCATTCGTGAAGTGGAGCAAACCAAGACTCACATCACCCTCCCGCAAACCTTCACGCAGGCCGGTTATTTCACCTTCAACAGCGGCAAAATCTACCACGACGGCTCCATGCGTGGTGGCGATCAAAAAGCCGAGTTCACCGAATGGGGCAATCGCGGCCCCATGCCGAAACCCAAAACCCCCATCGCCAATCTCCCCGGCCCGGACCGCCATCCCGCCATGGACTGGGGCGTTTTCCCCGAGAAGGACGAAGACAACGCCGACTGGAAAATCGCCGACTCCGCCATTGATGCACTGAAGCGCGCCCCTGCCGACAAACCCTTCTTCATCGCCGCTGGTTTCCGCCTCCCTCACGTCCCATGCTTCGCCTCGCAGAAGTGGTTTGATCTCTATCCCGACGCCACTCTCCAGATGCCCCCGGTCAAAGAAGATGACCGCGCCGACCTCCCCAAGTTCGCCGACTTCCTCCACTGGAAGCTCCCCGAGCCACGCCTCAGCACCCTGCGCAAATACAACGAATGGCGCCCGCTCGTCCGCGCCTACCTCGCCTGCGTCAGCTTCATGGACAGCCAGGTCGGCCGCCTCATGCACGAGCTCGAAGCCACCGGCCGCTTGGACAACACCATCATCGTCCTCTGGGGCGACCACGGCTGGCATCTCGGCGAAAAACTCATGACCGGCAAAAACACCCTCTGGGAGCGCAGCACCCGCGTCCCCCTCATCTTCGCCGGCCCCGGCATCAAGCCCGGTCAGGTTTGCACCAGCCCCGTCGAACTCCTCGACATCTTCCCATCCCTCCTCGCCCTCGCCAAACTGCCCGCCCGCCCCGACCTCGAAGGCCACAGCCTCATGCCCCAGTTCCAAGACGCCAGCGCACCCCGCGAGTGGCCCGCCATCACTACCCACAATCAGGGCAATCACACCATCCGCACTCAAGACTGGCGCTACATCCGCTACGCCGATGGCAGCGAAGAGCTCTACGATATGAAGAACGATCCCAACGAGTGGACCAATCTCGCCAAGGATCCTCAGCACATCGCCAAAAAAACCGAACTCGCCAAGTGGCTGCCCAAGATCGACAAAGCTCCCGTCCCCGGCAGCAAGAGCCGCATCCTCACCTACGACCCCGCCACAGGCGAAGCCATCTGGGAAGACAAGCCGATTGATAAAAGCGCTCCTCTGCCGGAACCGTAGGCAGTGTCCGCCTCTCCCCACAAGCTCCGCCTCACCCTCGGCCTCGGCTTTCTCGCCTTCATCATCGCGGGATCTCTGCTGCTCCTCGCGTGGCTGCGTCAGCGCGAGCGCGAGGAGTCCAACCACCTCTTCCAGGCCCTAGCCCAGGCCGATGCCGAATTTGTCCGCCGCATGAATCTCCCGCGCAGCGGCAAACTCGCGCAGGATCTGGAGCAATTGCTTGGCATGCAGATCGAGTTTCGCCCTGCAGGCACAGCTCCCGCAAACACCGAAGACCGTCTCACCATCCGCCTGGATGAAAAGAACGACATGATCTTCACCCGCACTCCCGTGGTGTCGTCACTGTCTCTGCGCGATCCCGCCACACTCAATGCCTTCATCGCCTTCTGGCTCATCTCCGGCCTCATGGGCTGGCTCCTCGTCCGCGAGCGCCTCAAGCGCGCCCAATCCGAGCGCCTCGCCATGCTCGGGCGCGTGGCCACCAGCCTCGCCCACGACATCAAAAACCCGCTCGCCTCCATTCAGCTTCACGCGCAGTTGATGACCCCGCAGAATGAGGAAGACGCCCAGGCCATCAAGCTCATCGAAAACGAATCCGAAGTCATCGCCGGTCTCGTGAACCAGTGGCTCCACCTCGCAAATCCGCTCCCACCCAAACTCACCAAGCTCGATCTCACCGACTGCATTCGCGGCGTCGCCAGAAACATCGAGGCTCAGGCCCGCCATGCCGGCGTTGAAGTCGAAATCAATCTGCCCTCTCCCATCTGGATCATGGGCGATTCCCAGCGCCTCGCCCAGGCCGTGCGAAACCTCATGATCAATGCCATCCAGGCCATGCCTCGCGGTGGCATGCTCATTGTCAGCGGCCAGTCCGCCGAGTCAGGGTTCGAGCTTCGCTTCGCCGACTCCGGCACCGGCTTTTCCGAACTCGCGCTGGCACAAGGCACCGAACTCTTCTTTACCGAAAAAGAAGGCGGCATGGGCGTCGGCTTGAACATCGTCTCCAGCGTCATCACCGCACACGGCGGCAGCTTGAAATTGCAAAATGACCCCAAGGGCGGAGCAGTGATCATCGTGCTGCTCCCCTTGCTTCCCGCATGACTCCCTCCATCCTCATCATCGAAGACGAATACGCCCTCGCCGCAGCACTCTCCACCGTGGTGCGCCGTCTGGATGCCACGCCCGTCGTGGCCGCTTCAGGGCAGGGCGGGATCGACAAACTCGCGGCGCAATCCTTCGCTCTCATCATTCTCGATGTCGGCCTGCCGGACATGAGCGGCCTGAAGGTGTTGGAGAAAATCCAGTCTCTCCCACAGCCGCCCCCGGTGATGATCATCACCGCCCACGGCACGCTGGACACCGCCCTTGAGGCAAAGCGTCTCGGCGCTCGCGAGTATTTCCTCAAGCCGCTCAATCTCGCCGACATCCAGCGGGCCATCCGCGAAGTCTTCGCACCAGCGAAAACCGAGCAGCGCGCAGACACCACCATGATCGGCAACAGCGAGCCCATGCAGCGCGCGTTCGCCGTCATCGCCCAGGCCAGCGGCAATGACGCGCCCGTCCTCCTGCAAGGCCCCCCCGGCAGCGGCAAGAGTCTCGCCGCCCAGGTCATTCATCGCCACAGTGCTCGCTCTGAAAAACCACTCATCATATTCCGTGCCGATGAATGGCCCGAAGATCGTGCCGAAGCCGCGCTGGATCAAGCCATCGCCAGAGCAGGGGATGGCGTGCTCTTTCTCGATGAAATCAGCGCGTGGTCAAAGCCCCTCCAGGCGGCACTCATGCATCGCCTCAGTTCAGGCATGATCAAAGCGCGCCTCTTCAGCGCATCCAGTCAGGAGGCCGCACCACACCTGCGTGAAGACTTGTTCTACGCGCTCGCGGTCCTTCAGGTCCTGCTGCCTCCGTTGCGCGAGCGCACCTCCGACATCCCGGCTTTGGCAGTCTCCTTTCTCGGCGGTCAGGTGCTCTCCGCAGAGGCTCTCGCCGCGCTCAAAGCCCACACCTGGTCGGGCAATGTGCGCGAACTAAAAACCGCCATGGCGCACGCCGCCGCCGTCTGCAGCGGCGGCACCATTTTGCCCCATCACCTGCCTGCCAGCATCGTGAAGACCGAGGAATCCAATCACCTCGAAGAAACGATGAAACGTGCCATCTCCGCCTGGCTGGATCAAAAGACCACTGGCACCGATGAAATGATGCCAGCGTATGATGCCCTGCTCGAAACCGTGGAGGCCACCATGCTGGACACCCTGCTCAAGCGCTTCGACGGCAAGCCCACCCGCCTCGCCACCGCCATGAAAATGAACCGCGCCACCCTGCGCCGGAAACTCCGCGAAGAGTAAACACCCTTTTCGCCTTTGCCCCAAGACATAGCAAAACCAGCCCACGTTTTGTCGTCCCGCCTTCAGGCGGTTCCGGACGAACGTTCACAAAGCTGAAACAGGTATTCACACTCACTTCCCATCCGCCTTCCCCGGCACTCGCGGATCATTCGCAGGAAAAAAGAGCTTCTTGTCCGCATCAAAATAGATCGCCTGACACGCCCCAAACCCCTCGGACTCCGCCAGCTTATGCCCCAGCGCTTTCATTCGCGTCAGCGTGCCCTCTCCAAACGCCTTCTCAATCTTCAGCTCGTCCGGATTCCACTGGTGGTGAAATCTCGGCTCCGCCAGCGCCTCCGCCGGCAGCATCCCGTCATCAATGATGTGCGTCTGCAGCAGCAGCGCCTGTGTGATGATGGTAGGTCCACCCGCCGCTCCAGTCACGATCACCGGCTTCCCATCCTTCAGCACAATCGTGGGGCTCATGCTTGAAAGCGGGCGCTTGCCCGGTGCCACCGCATTGGCCTCCGCTCCCACCAGCTTGAAGGCATTCGGAACTCCAGGCTGCACCGCAAAGTCATCCATCTCATCATTCATGAGCACCCCCGTCCCCGGAATCACCACCTTGCTGCCAAAGCCGGTGTTGATCGTCTGATTCAGCGCCACCCAGTTGCCTTCAGCGTCCGCCGTGCAGAGAAACGTGGTGTGCTTGCCAAAAACATCTCCCTCCCAGTGCGGCGGCATGTTGTGCCCTGAAACAGCGGTGGCGTGATCCAGATCAATCTTCTTCGCCAGCTCCGCCGCATAAGCAGGATCCACCAGACCCTTCGGCACCGGCGCAAAGTCCGGATCCCCCAGCCAGTAGGCACGATCCGCAAACGCCAGCTTCATCGCCTCCGTGATCACATGAATCCGGCTGCTCGCTCGGAAGTGGCGGATCGGAAAATGCTCCAAAATGTTGAGGATCTGCGCCACATGCACCCCTCCCGAACTCGGCGGCGGCATCGTGATCAGATCGTAGCCACGATACTTCGATCGGATCGCCGCCCGCTCAGGCGCCTGATAGTCGGCAAAATCTTGCGCCGTCATGAGCCCGCCATTGGCCGCCATCCATTCGCCAGTCTTTTGCGCAAATTCACCGCCATAGAACCATTCGATCCCGTTCTCCGCCACAGACCGGTAAGTTTGTGCGAGGTCGCTTTGGACCAGCAGCTGGCCTTTCTCCAGCGGCTTGCCATCCTTGAGGAAGATGGCGGCGGAGGAAGGAAACTTCGCGAGTTTGGCCGCCGTCGCCGCCAGCTTGCGCGCATACACCGCATCAATCTCGAACCCCTTTTCCGCAATGTCGGCGGCTGGCAGCAGCACATCGGCCAGCTTGAGCTTTCCATGCTTCGCTTGCGCAGCAGCACAGGCTTTCAAATATCCCGGCACTCCGGAGGCCAGCGCCCCCGTTTTGCTGGCTTCATCGTCCAGTTTGCCGTTGATCACATACATGTCGCGGCTTGCCTTGGCCGGCGCCATTTCTCGGCCATCGATGCACGTCACCGTGCCATCTGCCGCATGAATGACAAAGAAGCAGCCACCACCAATGCCGGAGTTGTGCCCATCCACCACGCCCAGCGTCAGTCCCGCTGCAATGGCCGCATCAATGGCATTCCCACCCTTTTCAAACGCCTGCTGGCCCGCCTCAGTCGCCAGTGGGTGCACCGTCGCTATGGCGTGTTTCGGGAAGGCTGCATCTGCGGCAAACAGTGCCGGGTGGGCTAGCAGGACAAGGGCGGCCAGTACTTTCATACCACGGATGCTAGTCGCGGCAGCGGATGCGTCGAATCAAAACGGCCGCCCAAATCAGATGGGATCGCTTCAGGACTGCGCACTGCGCTTCCAGCTCAGCCAAGCGTGGCGGTAGGTGAAAGCCATGGCCATGATTCCTGCAAATAGAAGCAATGCCCGGCTGGGCTCTGGCACCGCGATCACACTGCTCATGGCAGCTCCAGACACTGTGAGATCCAGCGTGCCAGCCTTGTCAGGTTCCGTCGCCCCCACAGCCATGGCGGCAGCTATGCTGCAAGCTAACCAGTAACTAAAGGAACGGAAGGACATGAATTTAAAATAATCTTTATCAGGTCTTCCCCGGTTCAAACAAGGTTTTTTTGTTCCAAAATTGATGCACAAATCTCAATTTCAGTTCCTTGCTCGGTATTGACTAAGTTATTTGCCGAGTTTCTCAATAACTGCCTTCTCGCTTGCGAGTTCCCTGTGCCTCCGCCATGACTACGGCCCCCCAATTCCGGCATCTTATCCATCATGTCCAACGTCAGTACTCCGCGTGTCATCAACATAGGCTTGGCCGGTTTAGGCAATGTGGGGGCTGGAGTGTTCAAGAATCTCCAAAAGAATCGCTCCCTGATCGGTCAGCGCATCGGTGCCGAACTTCAAGTCTCCAAAATAGCCGTCCGTGATCTCTCCCGTCCGCGGGATGTTGAGGTGCCTGCCGAATTGCTCACCACAGACTGGAAGGTGCTCATCAATGATCCTGCCATTCCTGTGATCGTTGAACTCATCGGTGGCACCACCACTGCCTACGATCTGGTGGCCGCTGCCCTGCGTGCCAAAAAGATCGTCGTCACCGGAAACAAGGCCCTGCTCGCAGAGCGCGGAAAGGAATTGTTCGCCCTGGCCGAGGAATGCGGCGTGCCGATTTACTTTGAGGCGGCTGTCGCAGGTGGGATTCCCATCATTCAGGTCTTGCAGGAAGGGCTGGTGGGAAATCACATCCGCTCCATCCATGGCATCATCAACGGCACCTGCAATTACATCCTCACCCGCATGTCCCAGGCTGGCCTCAGCTATGCTGATGCTCTGCAGGAGGCTCAGGACAAGGGTTATGCCGAGGCAGACCCCACCCTCGATGTCAGTGGCTGGGATGCCGCTCACAAGGCCATCATTCTCGCTTCCCTGAGCTACGGATTCTGGATTCCACAGGACAAGGTCCATGTGGAAGGCGTGGACCGCGTGAACATCACCGATTTCCGCTTCGCCGAACGTCTTGGCTACACCATCAAGCTGCTCTCGGTCATCCGTGCGGATGAGAACGGCCTCGTCGAGGTGCGCACGCAGCCATCTCTGGTGCCGCTGTCTCACGTCCTCGCCAATGTCAGCGGTGCCTTCAATGCGGTGCTCGTGAACGGCGACGTGGTCGGCGAAACCCTCTTCTATGGACGCGGTGCCGGTCAGGACCCGACCAGCAGCAGCGTCATCAGCGATCTCTGCGAAGCCGCCGCCGTTTTGATGCACGGAGCCCGCCACAGCGGCTTTGTGCCGCATGGCCTCTACGGCAAATCCAAACCCGTGGATGATACCGTCTCACATTACTATCTGCGGCTGACGGTTGATGACGTTCCGGGGGTGCTGGCTCAGGTCGCCACAGCACTTGGCGAGCGTGGGATTGGCATTTCTTCCATGATCCAGCCGGAGGATCTCGAAGACACCAGCGGAGAAACATCACTCGTGCTCATGATTCACGATGCACGTCTGGGAGACATGAAGTCGGCTCTCGCCGCCATCAGTCAGCTCAAGTGTGTGCGTGGTGAGCCGAGCTGGATGCGCGTGGAAACTTTGCAGGGCTAGTGATTCGATCGGCAAATCTAACGCCGGTCAAAAATGGGCGTGGAATGCAGCTCTAAAAAATGAGAAGATACGTTTCATGAAAATCGCCCTCTCCAATCTCGCAACTCTTGTTGGGGGGACTGTATTGTGCGGTGATCCCGACGGGCAGATCACAGGTTTTGCATCCTTGAAAGAAGCCATTCCCGGCGATCTGAGTTTCTTTCACGACCCGCGCTACAACGAGCGGCTGGTGAACACGAAGGCCAGCGCCATCCTCGTGCCCCTCGGCTGGAAGGAGTTTCCACCCAACGCCTCCTGCATCGAAGTCTCTGACCCTTCACGCTGCTTCGAGAAGATCGTGGAAACCTATGGCTTCCAGCCCGCCCCCTTTGCACCCGGAGTCCATCCGTCCGCTGTGGTCGCAGAAGGTGTCAAATTTGATCCCGCGCATGTGTGCATTGGGCCCAATGCCGTCATCGAATCGGGGGTGGAGCTCGCAGATGAGGTGGAGGTCGGCCCCGGTTGTTTTGTCGGCCGCAATGTCATCATCGGCAAAGGATCCCGCCTCCATGCAAATTCCACCGTGCATGCCGAATGCGTCCTCGGAGAAAATGTGTTTCTTCACTCCGGTGCCGTCATCGGTGCCGATGGGTTCGGTTATGAATTTGGTAACGGACGCCATCGCAAAGTGCGTCAGGCAGGCATCGTCCAAATCGACAGCGACGTGGAGATCGGCGCTGGCAGCACGATCGATCGCGCACGCTTTGGCCGCACCTGGATCGGGGAGGGCACCAAGATCGACAACCTCGTGCAGATCGGCCACAACGTCGTCATCGGCAAACACTGCATCGTCGTTGCCTGCACCGCCATTGCCGGCAGTGCGGTCATTGGGGATTATGTGGTGATCGCCGCCCAGGTGGGCATCGCCGGGCATGTGCATGTGGGCTCGCAGAGCACCTTGGCCGCACGCTGCGGTGTCACCCGTGACCTGCCCGGCGGGCAGACCTATCTCGGCTTTCCAGCCATCCCCGTGGGCGAAGAAAAGCGCCGTCTGGCCGGCATCAATCGCCTGCCCCAGTTGGTGGCACGGGTGAAGGAACTCGCCGCCCAGATTGCCGGCGGCAAGTCTGCCTGATCACCCCGGGCACCTCATTCAAAAGCCTGTCAAAAAAGCTTGGGCCCACCGCGCTTGATCAGTCCCCTCTGAGCAGGCGCACAATCTCTGCCACTTCGCTCCACGACATCGCAAATCCAGCGTACGTTTTGTAGTCCCGCCTTCAGGCGGTTCCGGACGAACGTCCACAAAATAACGTCACTCATGCACCAGTTAAACTTGGGTTCTGATTTCAGTTGGTTCCGCACTTTTCAGTAGTGCAGCCCAACGCAACGCTCTGCCCTGGCAGTGGCGTGCTCACACTCTCTCTGCTCCCTCTGCATCTCTGCGGCAAAATCGAACGTCTCATCGACCGCGAAACAAAATGTCGCCGAGGCGAGGCACTGGACGCGCGCTCACACACTTCACTTCCGCAGCACACCAGCCCCAACGGGGCTGCGTAGTTCAGCCCAGGGTCAGCCGAGCCTCAGCGAGGCGACCCTGGGTCCTGCACCAACCCTCCGGAAAGCAAACCCAAGACTCCGCCGCGTCCCATGCTCACCAGCAGCGTCTGCAATTCGCTCCGCCGCACGACCTCCCACGACATTCAAGTCTCCCACCACTTCCTAATATCAACCTATCGCCTTACCGGCTTTCCACCCAACCGCTCACCAAAAACCCCACTGCTGCGTCTTCATCACATACAGCCCCAGCGCCAGGTTCCCCACCGCGTGCATGAACACACACGCCCCCAGGCTCTTCGTGCGCACTGCCACAAAATAAACCAGCGCGCCCCACACGAACGCTCCCAGATAATCCTCCGTGTTGTGAATCAGCATCACCGCCAGCGTCACAATCCAAAACACCTTCCACCGGTGTGTGCCAAAAGGAACGCGCTCAAACCGCTCGTCCTCCGTCAGCAGATAGCGCATCAAAAACCCACGCCAGAACAGCTCCTCCACAAACGGCACCACCAGCACCATGCGTGCAAAACGCATGCCCACCACCAGACTGAACCACAGCGGTGACCCCTGCGCGATCATCGGATCAAACCCCTCCTGGCGCTCCGCAAGTCCCAGCCACTTCCACCACGCCGCCGGCTCATGCCCTTGCTGGATCAAGCTCTCACGCAGTACCGACGGCGCCCCCCACACGGCAATTCCAACCAGCCCCAGTATGAATGCCAGCCCCAGACCCCGCCACGGTCTGAACGTGTAGTGCTGCCGAAACCACACCAGCACCAGCGCGCAGAGCACCGTTTGCAGCGGATAGGCCCAGTGCTCCGGCGCACGCACATGCCAGGGCAGTTCGGAATTTTCGATGCGAAACAGCCCGGGCAAACCGTTCAGCAGTGTGAACAGCAGCAGGGGCAGCACGTAAGCTGCTAGGTTGGAGGCGCGCAGGCGTGCAAGCATCAGGTTGGGCAGTTTAAGGCAGCGCCAGATCCTTCGCACGGTCATTGTTCAGCAGCCACTTGGAGCAGCCCTTCAAATACATCCGGTTCCAGATGGAGAGCGTGCCTGCACCCGTCGCCATCAGCGCGATCACTCGGTTCGAAATGTACTCCATCATGTTGCTGAATCGGCCGGGATGATCCGCCTTGAGCTGCGTGCCGCGTTCATAAAAAGCCACGATGCGGCCATCGTAGAAATACTCGATCAACTCATGCCACGCCTCGTGCCAGGCACGCTGGCGTTGCTCATAGCGTCCGAGTTCCTTGGCCAGCCGCTCCGGTGAATCGAGCAGCTTCTCGCCATGCTTGGCAAACATCGCGCTCAGAGACTCCGCAGAGTCGAGCGCCAGAAACACCCCGGGCGAAAGCATCGGATCCACAAACCCAAACGCATCTCCTGCCGACACCCAGCCCGGCCCCTGCGCACGGTCTGAAATGAGCTGATAATTGGTGTAGGTGTAAACATCCGTCACGCGCTCTCGGTGGGCCGTCAGCGGTGAAAGCACCGGATCAGTCGCCAGCACTCGATCCAACCGTTCCTCACCATTGGCGCCAAACTCCGGCAGCGCCTTGGGATTCATCACAATGCCGAAGCTCAGTTTGTCCGGCAGCGGAATCCGCCAGCTCCAGCCCCACGGGTGGTACATGATCGCGATCTGCCCCGGCTCATACGGATGTTCGATCCCGGTGAAGTGCGCAAAGTGCGCCGTATCCCGGCGCTGCCCGGTGGCCGCCTTGATGCCCAGCAGCTTCGCTGAGGTTCGCGCCCGCCCGCTGCAGTCAATGATCAGATCCGGCTTCGCTCCGCCGCTGTAACCACCGGCCTCCAGCGCCGCCGCATCCAGCTCCAGCTCAGGCATGCCACCCGGATGCGCCACCAGTCCGGCTCGATGTTTCACAAACTTCACGCCCAGCTCCTTGGCGTAATTTTTCAACACATCGTCAAAACCTGGGCGCGGCACATTGTACGCATACGGCGGCAGGCGGCCCTCCACGGACCGGAAATTGAAATTCATGCGCGTGCCCAGATGATGCAAAAAGCTCGCACCCGGCTTGAACTGCGAGATCGCTGCGACCCGGTCTTCAATGCCCATTCGTTGCAGAATCGCCACGATCGCGGGAATCAGCGACTCGCCCACCAGCAGCGCCGGACGTTTTTCATCATCATAGACCAGCGTTTGGATGCCTTGTCGGGCCAGCATCGCTGCGAGTGCGCTGCCGGCAGGTCCGGCTCCGAGAATGGCAATGCGTGGGGATTGGCTCATGAGTCAATAGCGTCGGAGTTTGCCGCTGGCAGTCAGCGGCAGTTCGGAAACGAAAGTGTAGAACAGCGGGACTTTGTAGGCGGAGAGTCGTTCCTGGCAAAGTTTTCTCAACTCCATCGCCGCAGGCGGCGCGTCGGCGTTTTGAGGAATGATTTCTGCCGCAGGCATGGCTCCCAGCGCGGGATGGGCACGGCCAGACACTCGGGCGGCCTTGACTCCCGCATGGCTGCACAGCACCGCCTCCACCTCTTCCGGAAAGCACTTCAGTCCACCCACATTGATCACGCTGCGCACACGCCCACGCAGATAAAGACAGCCGTCCTCATCCATTTCGGCAATGTCTCCCGTGGCAAACCATCCGTCTCGCAAAACACTTTCTCGCGACTGCCACGGCGTCAGATACGCATCAAACACCCCCGGCCCGCGCAGCATCAGCTCGCCGTCATCCAGCTTCACCTCAAACGCAGGCAGTGGCTGGCCGATGGAGGTCGGCTTGTCCTTCGCATGCTGCAAATTCAGGATGGGCAGCCCGGCTTCAATGATGCCCATGCCCTGCGTGAGATGCAGCCCCGTTTTGCCGGCAAACAGCTCCGCCACTTCAGTCGTCAGCGCAAACGCCGTCGAAACCGCAAGCCGAAGCGTGCCAAGAAGGGCCGCGTTCGGCAGCCCGGAAAGCATCGTGTAATGATAGGGCGATCCATACATCACCGTCGCTCCATGCGCCTGCATCATCTCAATCATCACCTTGGGATCGCTCGCCGGTGCAAGGATCGTGGTGGCTCCATGATACAAATAAAGCACGATGGAGACCGCAAAGTGATGCGCCATCGGGAGTACCCAGAGCACCCGGTCCTGCGCCCCGATGCGCAGTCCCTCGTTCGCCGCCGTGATGCGCGCCAGCAGCGTCTCATGCGAAATCACGATGCCCTTGGACGCCCCCGTGGTTCCGCTGCTGAAACGAATAAACGCCGGGTTCAAAGCCACGAGCGTCGCTTCATCAAAAGCCGGCGGCACATCATGCACCACCGCTTCCACCCGCCACTCCTCCGCACTCTGTGCATGCACGATGGCATCCAGCGCCGTCGCCTTGGCCAGCTGTGTACGCTCGCTGACTGTCAGCTCGTTCGGGATCGGTACAAAGCACGCGTTCTGCTGCAAAATCGCCAGCGCCACCACGATGTAGTCCGCCCCGCTCGGCGCATTCAGCCCGATGCGCGGCCTCGCTTTCTTGGGCCAGTGGGCGTCTTCATTCAAACGCCCCGCACACTCCTTCATGCGCGCCTCCAGTTCACCAAACGTGAGCTGCAGTTCCGGGCTGACCACGGCTGAATGCGTGGGCGTGCTGCGTGCAAAAATAAGATCGACGATGTTCACTTGGCGGGTTCCAGTTGGCTCAAAATGCTTCGCACCTGCGGTGCCAGATCGGCGGTGTCTTGTTCAGGAAAAGTCGCGGCAATGCCCGCCGCCTGCCCGGTGGCCAGCGCTGTGCCCATGACCCGCGTGCTCGCCTGCGCCCGATGCGTCGAGGAAATGCAGCGTCCCGCGATGAACACGTTCTTCAAATCACGCGCACGCAGCGCCCCCAGCGGAATGCCACAGGCTTTAGGCTCCTTCGGATACAGCAGTCGCGGTCCCCGCGCTGTTTCCCGCAGCTCCATGGGCCATGTCGCATTCGCAACCGCATGCGCATCGCTGCGGCTTTCCAGGATGTCTTCCTCCGTCAAAATGACTTCACCAATCCATCTCCGACTTTCTCGAATACCAGCGCGTACAGGCAGCGTCGTGATCCGCGCTTGGCTGAAACCCTCCAGGTTCGCCTTCAAATGCTCCATGATCGCAAAAGTCACTTTGCGTCCCAGCATCTCGATCTCCGTCAAGCTGCGCGCATCCGTCGCATCAAAAGAATCTCCGGGCAGATCAACCGTCAGGAACGCTTCATTCAAAGCCGAGCTGGCGCGGAAATGCGCCCCAGCCGCCTCTGCCGTCAGCTTCTTCTCCTGAATCGCCCGCACCAGACATCCGGCGATTTTCAAAGGCCCATCGCCACTGAGGACGGCAGCATCCACATCACCCAGCCCCACAATATAGGCCGGACGTTGCAGCTCATGCTCCGGCGTCTGATCCCAGGAGTGATTCGCAAACGCCGCCACCACCGCATCCCCGCTGGCATCCACCAGAGTTCTCGGCTTCACCTTCCAGGTCGTGCCCCGGCACTGCAGTGTCACTTCCGTAATATGCTTATTTTCGACCCCGCATCCGGCGACCTCGGTGTGTAACAAAACCTGCAGTTTTTGCTGAATCCGACACAACTTGTCCAGATACAAAGCTAGCTTTTGCGGCTGATGCATCAGCACATCCACCCTCCCCATTCTCACCGGCCCGTGACCAATGCCTTGTGCCAGCAGATCACGCTCCAGCTCCACCGGCAACCCTGGATTGGCAATGCGAACTGCTGCGTCCGGCGTCAGCGGCAGGTCATACAAGCCACAGAATGAATGCACTAAAGAGGCCGTGCCTGCTCCGCCCAGAATGCCATGACGTTCCACCAGAAGCGTCTCCGCGCCACAACGTGCCGCCGCCAAAGCCGCCGCCACGCCTGCGCTGCCTCCGCCGATGATGAGAACGTCGGGATTCATGGCTCCATCATTCACCGAGAAGATCAGAACGCCAGCGTTCCCGCATCAGCTCCGTCTCAAATTCACTCAGGCAGCTCTCCAGGTAACTTACTGTCACCGTGAGCTGCTCCTGGCATTCACTCACAAACAACCCACTGCCTGGTGGGGCGTTCACCGTCGGCAGGTGGATGGCATTGACGATCTCCCCACCGCAGAATGTGGTCATGCCTTCACCAAAACTGCCGGTGTAGGCGTGGTAACAGGTGGCAATTTCACCCCGTTGCGCAAATCGGACCATATCCAGCATCGTCTTGCCGGGCATGCGCCTCGTGAGCATCTGCAGCGAGTTGAACGACTGGTGCCGCTTCAGTTTGAGATGTTCCATGTGCTGCTTCATGAGCACCTTGCTTGCAGCGCCTAGGTCGCAGAGGTCGGCATCCTTCAGAATGAAGAAGAACATCGACATATGATTTTGGAAAATCGCCGTGCGCCCCGCGCTGTCCTTAGGGCGCTGCTGCACCGGCATGGTCACCGCATACGACAGGTCTGAGTGCCCCCGTGATTGAAACACCGCCTGATGGCAGCGAGCGGCCAGCCCCGCATAGAAAAACGTGCGCATCATGTCTCCGCCTATTTTGCTGAGTGTGAGCTTGATCCGCGCTGTTTCCTCCTTGGAAAACGTTTCCCACAGGCAGCAGCGGCGTCCGCTGACGACCTTGCCCTTGCTCACAGAAACAAACGGCTCCACTCCCAGATTCATGAGGTGCCTGCCGCAGCTTTCGCTTTCCTGAAACAGCTTCCACCACGGCTTGTCATTTTTCACGACTGGCTGCTGCGGCGAAACAACCTGCGAATCCTCCCACAGTTCATTCATGTGCTTGAAAAGCAGTTCCACCCCGGTGCCGTCCAGCAGCAGATGCGACCAGTTCATCAGGATCGACCACGTTTGATCACTCGTGCGTACCACATCCAGGCGAACGTGCGGCGGGCCCAGGGAAGTGCGTGCATGGCCCTGCATCCGCTTGCTTCGCAATGCAGAGATCGACTCAATCACCGACTCTTCGGTTCCTTCTACACCCCTGACACGATGGAATTCAATCGGAATGGCCGCAGCTTCCCCCGAGCACTCCCAATAAGGCACGCCAAAGAGGCCCTCCTTGCACAGTGTTGCATGCAGTAGCGGCAGACGTTTCGGCAGTTCCGCCGCCAGCCAGCGCAGGCGCTCGGCATCCGGCTGCCCGCTGACCTGAATCTCGCTCAGGGCATCCAGCCCCCGGCCGTCGGCAGACCGTGCGAGGTGATCCAGCGCCACGACAAAGCCATCGGTGCCGGAGATGGGGTACTGCGGGATTCCAGAAGTGATCATGCCGCTTGTCCCATCACCAGCGCCGCCATGGCCTGCCCGCTGCGAAAATTGGCGCGGCTCAGTTCCGTCGGTTCCACCTTCTTGCCGAATCGTTCTTCGAGATGCATCACCAGCTGCATCACCCCCATCGAATCGAGCCCCGCCTCAAAGAAATCCGCCTCGGCACCGAAATCAGCAGGCAGATCAGGCAGAACGGTTTCACGCACGAGTTCGATCATGCTGCCGGGGGAGATGAGAGTGTCTGGCATGCGTTTTTATGAACTTGAGAGCAAGAGAATGCAAATCTCGGCTCATGGATACTCATGCCCTAAATTGTCATCCGTGATGATCTTGGCACCACCCCAGGCAGTCTCCATGGCCGGACGACGACACCAATGCCACATGTTGCCGGGGACGGGAAGGGCTTCACCCTTGAGGAAGTCGAGCACGCCTTCGATTTGATCGGCGGCGATGACGGGCTTTCCGTCGATGTGATAAGCCGCGAGAACTTTCTGCCACCGTTCGCGATTTGGCTCCAGCGGTGCATTGCTGGCGAGACAGTGGTTCATGACCATCATCGTATGCGGAAACACCTCCATGCCGGTACTTGCAGCACGAGGTGACTCGGTGCAGTTCCAGAATGCGATGCCGTCGGGGCCGAGGTGCGCTTTGACCTCGGTCAAAAACTCGCGTGAGAGCAGGGCTGAGGCGAACTCACGCCAGTGATGCGTGGTGTTCATCACGATGGCGTCAAAACGCGCATCGGGGTGCTGCCGCAGCCAGCGCCGCCCGTCGTCGATGACGAGTTCGAGCTTGGGGTTCGTGAGCAGACTGGCGACTTCGGGACGCGCACGGATGAGATCGAGGTAGCCATGGCTGAGTTCAATGGCGGTAACCTTCTTCACCTGGGGATGATTGACCAAAATTTGCGTCCACGATCCGCTGGCCACACCGATAACGAGCACGTTTTCGATGCGATCCCGCACAGCAGAGAGAAAGTAGGGACGCACGAGCCAAGACTTCGGCTCCAGCTTCGTGCCGATCATGCCATCGTAGGCACCGTTGCCATAAACTGCACCACTGGTGTCCACCGTGATGACGCCGTGGCGTGATTCGATGGTCTGGGCGAAGTGCATGCCGTATTTGAAGTCATGCTTGTACTGCAGGCGCTCGTAGAAGCCTTGGAAGGTGCCCACGGCGACGGCAATGACGCAAAGCGGCTGCAAACGTTGCCGAAGGGGCAGCTTAAAACGACCAATCGATTCAGCCCAGAGCCACGAAACGAGCAGCAATGCCACGCTGAGCGCCTGAATGCTCATCCATTCCATGAACAGAAACCCGGTGAGCAGGCTGCCAGTTCCGGAGCCGATGATGTTGGCCAGATAAAGCCAGGACAGGCGGCTCCCCGTGTCTTGGTTGGGCGGAATCGCCGCCTGGCAGAGCAGGGGGAAAGTGACTCCCAGCAACGTGCCTGCTGCGATCACGAGGTAGAATCCATATTCCCAATAGGCCTGCGTCGCCATGATGGCCGTAAGCGGCGCAATCATGAAAGCACCCACACTTGAAAGGAGAACCCAGCGCCCAAACTTGAGCCGCAGGTCACCGGTTTGTTTTAGAGTCCAAGGACTGAGAAGCGAACCGAGCGCGAGTCCGAGTAGATAGCTGCCGAGCATGTAGCCGAACACAGGGGCTTTGGAGGCGCTGGCAAAGTTGAAAACCCGGGACCAGATGATCTCCCAGGAGAGCGCCAGAAAGCCGGAAAGTGCAGACCATAGCAAAGCGGTGCGAAAAGGAATCTCGCATCCCGCATTGGCCGCAGGTTCCTTTGCATTGTCGGCAGACTCTGCGGCGGGTTTTCTCAAGATGAGCAGCACAATGAGAGCAGCGGCGGCATTCAAGCAGGCGGCGATGCGTGTGGTGCCGCTCATGCCGAAGCTGCCGAGCAGCCAGTGTGCGGCAATGAAAGCACCGAGCGCAGCACCGAGCGTGTTCACAAAATAGAGGCGGCTCACACTTTGGCCCACGTGGGCGGTGTCGCGCACCTGATGTGCCACCAGCAGCGGCAGCGTGGCCCCCATGAGCAAAGTGGGCAGAAACACCAGCAGGAAAACCAAGGCACCCGTGGTGAGTCCGTGAGACTGTATGGAAGTCAGCGCACCGACGGCGTCGAACAGCTTCAATGAGATGAGACCGTAGGCTCCCACGCCGAGTTCCGCGAGACCAAACAGCAGCACGAGCGGTGCGCGCGTCGATTTGGAAATCCAGCCGCCTGCGATGCTGCCGATGCCGAGCCCAGCGAGGAAGGCCGCCACCACCATCGCCACGGATTCGACATTGCTGCCATAGATCGTCAGCAACGCACGCTGCCATACGAGCTGGTAAATCAGCGCCGAAATGCCCGACAGGATGAAAACGCCATGCAGGATGATGGCGTGGAGGCGGCGTGACATGGGATCACTCGAAGCCGTTGGCGCGCAGGAAGGTCAGACTGTTGGGAATCTGCTCCAGCGAAGAAGGGGATTCGTCTTCGATGAAATAATGCTGCACGCCATTCTTGCGGGCGGCGGCAAAGATGGCTTTCCAGTCCATCTGGCCGGTGCCGAGAGTGACATCGTTGGCCACGTCGGTCTTGCCCGTGAGGAAGCCGGTGGCGACACCTTTTTTCAAGTCCTTGAGATGCATGAGCTTCCAGCGGCCGCTGTATTTTTCCAGCAGTTTCACAGGATCTTGGCCTGGGAAGACAATCCACAGGATATCCATCTGCATGGAGACAAATTCGGGCTTCGTTTCCTTCAGGAAGAGATCGAGCAACGTGCCATCACCATAGGGCTCGAATTCGAAGCCGTGGGCGTGGTAAAACATCGTGATGCCTTCTTTGGCCAGCGCTTCACCCGCTTTGTTGAAAACGGCGATGGCATCGCGGCACTCGGCTTCGTCAAAGCTGTCCTTGTGGTCGATCCAGGCACATCCTGCATACTTGAGGCCGAGGGTCTTGGCCTCCTTCACAACATTGTCGAGATCATTCTTGTAACGTGCGTAGGGGAAGTGGCTGCTGATGGCCTTCAGGCCGCGCTGTTCCAGCTCAGCTTTGAACTGCTCCGCATTGAGATTGTAGGTTCCTGCCAGTTCGACCTCCTTGATGCCAAACTCCTTCACGCGGTCGAGCGTCCATGGTACACCACGGAGGGTAAACTGGCTGCGCAGACTGTAGAGCTGCAGACCGGCGGCGTTCGGTGCGTCAGCGGCGAAGATCGGCGCCGTGAGCGCAAGGGCGAGGAAGATGGATTTGAGTTTCATGAGTGGAGGGAAGATTTTTGAAGAATGGGGAAGCGAATGTCACGCCCGAACTTTAAACGCGCCGAATTGCCGCAGCGAAGGCACCGTCCATCTGATCTTCCGGCGGGAAGCTGTGGCGGAGTTTGACGGGTTCGTAACCAGGGGTGGCTTCGAGGACGCTGGCGACGAGTTGTTCGTTTTCGGCGGGCTCGATGCTGCAGGTGCTATAAACAAGGATGCCGCCCGGTTTGAGGACACGGAGACAGTTTTTGAGCAGTTGCGTTTGGGTTTCCACCTGAGCGGTGATGTCGGCGGGCTGCAGACGCCAGCGCACATCGACCCGCCGGCGCATGACGCCGGTGTTGGAGCAGGGGACGTCGAGCAGAATGCGGTCAAATCCGGCCTTGGCAAAATCGGGGATCTGCGGGTCTGCCCAATCATGCTGTTCAATTTGGGTATTGGCCACATGGAGGCGGTGCAGATTGCCCTCCAAGCGGCGCAGGCGGCCCGGAGCAACGTCGCAGGCGATGATCTCGCCGGTATTTTCCATGAGCTGGGCCAGCAGGGCGGTCTTGCCACCGGGGGCTGCACAGGCGTCCAGCACGCGCTGGCCCTGCTGTGGAGCGAGCAGGCGTGGGGCGATGGCGGTGCTGGGATCCTGCATGTACACCCTGCCCACGCTCAAATCTTCACGCGGCAGGTGATCGCAGATGATGAAATCATCCGTCGTCTCGGTCATCTGCGGGTAAAGGCGGTTGATGCGGGCGCAGATCGGGGCGGGAACTTGATTCCACTCGCAGAGGGCGGTCGTTTTGGCTTCCCCGAAGAGGGCGAGCCAGTGTTCGATGAGCCATTTCGGGTGCGAAGTGCGCGTTTCTAGCGGCAAAGTGGCTGTCATGGCCAGCAGTTCTTCGGATTCGCGGCAGGCACGACGCAGCACGGCATTGATCAGGCTGCGCGCGCGGCCGGTGGCGGCCACAGTTTCATTCACGGCGGCGTATTCTGACACCTTGAGAATCAATACCTGACACAGACCGATGCGCAGGCCCCAGCGGCTGCGGTGGTCGAGGTGCTTGTCCTCGGTGATCACGGCAATCCAGTGGTCCAGCAGGGAGAGATTGCGCAGTGTGGTGAGGACAATGTCACGCAAAAAAGCGGCATCGGGCAGGCTGAGGCCGCAGTCACGCTGGATGTGGTCCATCAAATCTGCGGCAAAACGTTCTCCGCCGGACCATTCGCCCAAGACATCCAGCGCCATGCCTCGGATGGGGACGGTGGGCTGGCGGGAAGAGGAAGGCGGGCGTGGTTGACTCATGGGCTTTACGACTAAGGCGGTGTGGCGCTGGACACAAGCCGCCCTTTGTCTGCGGTGGGAGGAATGATTGACAAACTTCCCGCCCCCGCCTTTATAGATGGCCCCCCGCCTTTTTCACCCGCCCAACCACACCTGACCATGGATTTTATCGCCAAGAACATCGCCGAAGTAGCTCCTTCAATGACTCTTTCCATCACCGCCCAGGCGAAGGCATTGAAGAAGCAGGGAGTGGACGTGCTCAGCTTCGGAGCCGGTGAGCCCGACTTCGACACGCCTGCACCGATCATCGCCGCCGCCATCGAAGCCCTGAATTCCGGCAAAACCCGCTACACCGAAAGCGCCGGCATCCTCGAACTGCGTGAAGCCATTGCTGCAAAGCTGATGGTGGACAACAACGTGCAGTATGAGCCCTCCCAGATCAGCGTGAACTGCGGAGCCAAGCACTCCTGCTATAACGCCATCCTTGCCTGTGTGAATCCAGGTGACGAAGTGATCATTCCTGCCCCTTACTGGACGAGCTACCCTGAAATGGTGCGCCTCGTCGGCGGCATTCCCGTGATCGTCGAAACCAAGCGCGAAAACGGCTGGAAGCTCACTCCGGATGAGTTCGAGGACGCCATGTCCCCGATGACGAAGATGATCATCCTGAACACCCCAGGCAATCCGACCGGCTCCATCTATAGCCGCGAAGAGCTCACTGCCCTGGCCGAGATCGCCGTGGGTGAAGGCATCGTCATCCTGTCTGACGAAATCTATGAGAAATTGGTCTACGGTGGCAATGAGCACATCAGCATCGCCTCCCTGAGCAAGGACATCTACGACCACACCATCACCATCAACGGCTTCTCCAAGGCCTATGCGATGACCGGCTGGCGTCTGGGCTACACCGCCGCTCCGAAGAAGATCGCCGAAGCCATCGACACCATTCAGAGCCATACCACCAGCAATCCGACCAGCTTTGCCCAGTATGGTGCGCTGGCCGCCCTGCAGATGGATCAGCAGATCGTCAGCGACATGCGTGATGAGTTCGACGTGCGCCGCCAATACATGCTGGGCCGCTTGAACAATATCAAGAACGTGCGCGTGGTCGAGCCCATGGGGGCCTTCTACTTCCTGGTGGACATCGAGCCGACGCAGATCAAGAGCGTGAACTTCTGTGAAAAACTGCTCAGCAAGCAGAAGGTCGCCATCGTTCCCGGCGTCGCCTTCGGTGCCGAGCACACCGTGCGTTTCAGCTACGCCACCGGCCTGGACGTGATCAACGCCGGCATGGACCGCTTCGAAGAGTTCTGCAATCAGCACTAATCCCGCACCGTTGCCTTAAACGGCCAGCCTCGTCTTCAACTGCTAACCTCCAAACATCATGGGCATCTACAACAACATCGTCGAAACCGTCGGCAAAACACCGCTGGTGAAGCTCAACAAAGTCACCGCCGGCCTCAACGCCACGATCGCTTTGAAGTGTGAATTCTTCAATCCGCTCGGCAGCGTGAAGGATCGTATCGGTGCCGCCATGATCGAGGACGCAGAGAAGCGCGGGATTCTGAAGCCTGACACCGTCATCGTCGAGCCTACCAGTGGCAACACCGGCATCGCGCTGGCTTTTGTCGCTGCCGCCAAGGGCTACAGCCTGATCCTGACGATGCCGGAAACGATGTCCTTGGAGCGCCGCACGCTGCTCGCTCTTCTGGGTGCCGAACTCGTGCTCACGCCGGGTGCGCAGGGCATGAAGGGCGCCATTGCCAAGGCCACCGAAATCGTCGCCACCACGCCGAACGCCTGGATGCCTCAGCAGTTTGAAAATCCCGCCAACCCTGCCATTCACTCGAAAACCACCGCTGAAGAGCTGTGGGCCGACACTGATGGCAAGATCGACATCCTCGTCGCCGCCGTTGGTACGGGTGGTACGATCACTGGCGTGACTGAAGTCCTCAAGCCCCGCAAGCCAAGCTTCCTGGCCATTGCTGTGGAGCCTGAAGCCTCCCCGGTCATCAATCAGACTCTCGCCGGCCAGCCCGTGCAGCCCGGTCCGCACAAGATTCAAGGCACCGGCGCGGGATTCATCCCGGGCAACCTTCACCTCAAAGACAGCGCTGGAAATGCGCAGATCACGGAGTGTATCAAGGTCAGCAATGACGAAGCCTTCGCCATGGCTCGCCGCCTGGCCAAGGAAGAAGGCATCCTCGTCGGCATCAGCACCGGTGCCAATGTGGTCGCTGCCATCGAAGTCGCCAAGCGCCCTGAAAACGCCGGCAAGCTGATCGTCACCGTCGCCTGTTCCACCGGCGAGCGCTACCTCTCCACCGCGCTGGCTGACGAAGCCCGTGCCAAAGTGGGGGCGTAAGCCTCCCAAGGGCGAATGAATCCCGAATGCCAGGACACCTTGACGGGTGACTGGCTTCGGTTCCCTTCGTCACTCTTCTGAACCAGCTGTTCACCGCTTTCAAAACCCCCCCTTTATGTCCCAACTCGATTCCATCTCCCAAGAACTCCCGGCCACTGGCATGGAAAAGTTTCTGGAGGACAATGCCCGCAAGCTCGTCTGGCTTTTCATCATCGCGGTGGTCGCGATCATCGCCTTCGGCGTGATCAAGCATCAAAACACCCTCAAGGCCAATGAGGCGGCGGAAGCCTTTACGGGAGCCAAAACGGTGGAGGACTGCGATCTCGTCATCTCGCGTTATCCCGGCTCCAATGCCGCTGCCAATGCGCTGCTGCTAAAAGCGGATCTGCTCTGGGACCAGAACAAGAAATCCTCCGCAGTGGAAGCCCTCAGGGAATTCACCACCAAGGATGCCAGCAGCCCGCTGGCCGTTTTTGCACTGCTCGGCCTTGGCTCCAAGCTCGATGCCATGGGCGAAACCAAGGAAGCTCAGGCTATTTTTGAGCGCATCACCAACGAATTCGCCTCCAGCGAGGCTGCTCCTCTGGCGCAAGTCCGTCTGGGGGACCTCCTCTGGGCGCAGGGCAAGACTGATGAAGCTAAGAAGGCCTACGAAGAGCTTGCCGTGAAGTTCCCGGACATGCCTGGTTTCCAGACCATCAGCCAAAACCGTCTCGGCTGGATCGCTGCCTCGCTGCCCACCAAGGAAGTGGATGCACCACCGGCACCGAAAGTGGAACCCAAGCCTGCTGCCGCCGTCTCTGGAATGCCGAACATCAAACTGAATGCAGTCAACAGCGGCATCGGTGCCACCACCGCTCCGGTTTCAGTGCCTGCGCCAGCCGCTGCAACGATGCCTGCACCTGCTGCAACCACGCCAGCTGCTGCTCCTGTCCCCGCGCCAGCAGCAGCACCTAAGGCTCCAACTTCGCCAGCTCCTGCGCCTGCTGCCCCCGCCCCAGCTGCTATTCCTGCTCCCGCAGCAGCACCTGCGCCTCCAGCTTCGCCAGCTCCTGCACCAGCTGCAACCACGCCAGCGGCAGTGCCTGCTCCTGCAACAACGCCTCCTGCCGCTCCAGCACCGGCGGCTCCAAAGCTCTAAAACAACACGACAGACACTTTTGTCCGTCGGTTGGTGTGAAATTAGAAGCCGGACAAGATTTGTCCGGCTTTTTTTATGCAAGCCACTCCGCAATCGCCGCGATCACTTGATTGCGCTGCGCTTCGGTGAGTTCGCCATAGATCGGAATGCTGAGGACCTCACCTGCCACTCGATGGGAAACCTCGCAGCCTGAGAGCGAGGCTGCTGGAAGACCGGCAAAACAGGTCTGCTGATCGAGCGTGACGGGATAGTAGATGTCACAGCCGATCTTTTTGGACACCAGATGATCGCGCAAAGCATCGCGCTGGTGGCCAAGCACGCGGATGGTGAACTGGTTCCAGATGTGCTCGTTGTGCTCGTAGCTGACGGGCAGCACGATTTTGGCATTCTGCGCGGTCAGCCAGGTGTCCTGGGTGCTGACACATTTGCAGTGGGCAGGATCCGCCTGCACCACGCCGGGAAGTTTCGACAGTGCCGCGATGTAATGAGCGGCGTTGCGCTGGCGGTCTGCGGTGTACTGTGCATAGCGCTTCACCTTCACGCTCAGCAGGGCGCATTGCAGCGTGTCCATGCGGAAATTGCCACCCACATAGTGATGGTAGTACTTGGGCTTGCCGCCGTGCACACGCAGCACACGGGCGTACTCGGCCAGTGCGTCGTCATTCGTCACCAGCATGCCGCCATCGCCAAAGCCGCCGAGGTTCTTGCTCGGGAAGAAACTGTAGGTGCCAAAGTCGCCGAGCGTGCCGCTGCTTTCGCCGCGGTATTTGGCGCCGATGGACTGCGCCGCGTCCTCGATCACTTTGAGGCCGTGTTCCTTGGCCAAAGCGAGGATGGGAATCATGTCCGCACACTGGCCGAAGAGATGGACGGGGATGATCGCCCGGGTCTTTTCGGTGATCTTTTTCCGCGCATCGTTCACATCCATGTTGAAGCAGATGGGGCAGACGTCTGTGAACACCGGCACAGCGCCGAGGCGTGAGACGGCTCCTGCGGTGGCAAAGAAGGTGAACGCAGGGCAGAGAACTTCATCACCCGCCTTGATGTCCAGCGCCATGAGGGCCAGCAGCAGGGCATCGGTGCCGGAAGAGACGGACAGAGCATGCTTCACGCCCACCATCTCTGCGATTTCTTTTTCAAAGATCTCCAACTCCGGCCCCATGATGAACCTGCCATGATGCAGCACCTGCGTGAAGGCGGCCTGGAGTTCGGATTCGAGGGGCAGGTTCTGGGCGTTGACGTCGAGAAGAGGGACGGGCATGGGAGGAAAAAGTGACGAAGGCCGAATGATGAATGACGAATGAGGGGCGTGCCAGCGATTCCTTATTCCGTCAGTTTGGGCCAGCCACCCACCTCCTCCTGAGAGCGGACCCCGGGCTGGATTTTTTTCTCACGTACACGGTTGATGATGCGCGATCTGCCTGATCACATCCGCTCCGTCGTCTGGATGCCCAGCAGGCCGAGACCAGTCTTCAACACACGGCCAGTGGCTTCGCAAAGTGTCAGGCGCGTGTTGCGGACAGTGCCTTCGGCACGCAGCACATTGCATGCTTCGAAGAAGGCATGGTAGGCAGACGCCAGCTCATAGAGGTAATTTGCGAGCAGGTTCGGGCGGTGATCGTCGAGGATGTCGTGGGCGTTTTCAGCGAACTGAGCGAGCTTCATCGCGAGGGCGCGTTCGGCGGGCTCGGTAATGGCGAGATCATCGGTGAGTGTGACTTCACCATCGAGCTTGCGGAAGATGCTGCGCGTGCGGACGTAGGCGTTGATGAGGTAGGGCGCGGTGTTGCCTTGCAGGGAAAGCATTTTGTCCCAGCTGAACTTGTAATCGGTGAGGCGGTTCTGGCTCAGTTCGGCGTATTTAACGGCACCGCCGCCGATGATGCGGGCGATCTCGTCTTTTTCGGCGTCGCTCAGGCCCTGCTCTTTTTCATCGGCAGCGGCGCGCGCGCGCTCGATGGCTTCGTCGATGACTTCGAGGAGGCCGACGGTTTCGCCGCTGCGGGTTTTGAACATCTTGCCGTCGGGTCCGAGGATGCTGCCGAAGGCGATGTGAATCATTTTCGTGGTGATGCCACGACGTTGGGCGGCAGCGAAGACCTGGCGGAAGTGCAGCTGCTGCGGAGCTCCGACGACGTACCAGATTTCGTCTGCCTGCCATTCCTTCACGCGGTAGTCGATGGTGGCGAGATCGGTGGTGGCGTAGAGGAAGCCGCCGTCACCCTTGCGGATGATGCAGGGGGCGGGCTTCCACTCGTCTTTGTCGCGGATCAGGAAGGGGTCGTTCTCGGGCTTCACGCTGCCGTCGCTGAAGACCACGGTGGCACCTTCACTGATCGTGGCGATGCCTTGATTGAGCATCTCTGCCACCAGCGGGGCCAGGGCGTCATTGTAGAAGCTCTCGCCGAGGTAATAGTCGAACTTGATGTCGAGCGCGCCGTAAACTTTTTCGAGCTGTTCGAGTGTGAGGCGCACGCACTCCTTCCAGATGCCGAGGTTTTCGGCATCGCCCTGCTGCAGCTTCACGAGTTCAGCTTTGCAGGTTTCGAGCACGGCTTCATCCGCTTTCGCGGCGGCGTTCACTGCTTTGTAAACGCTGACGAGTTCATGAATCGGGTCCGCCTTGAGCCTGGATTGATCAAGCTGCGTCTTCCAGCCGTGGATGATCATGCCGAACTGTGTGCCCCAGTCGCCGACGTGATTGTCGGTGATGACCTTGTGACCAATGAAGCGGGCCACGCGGGCCAGGGAATCGCCGATGAAGGTGCTGCGGATGTGGCCCACGTGCATCGGCTTGGCGATGTTGGGCGCGGAGAAATCGACCACGATGGTCTTGGCTTTTTCCACTTGGGGGACGCCGACGTGGTCGTCTTTGACAATGACGGAGAGCCTCTGGGCCAGCGCGGCAGGGCTGAGGGTGAGGTTCAGAAAGCCCGGGCCGTCCACGGTGATTTTTTCGCACAGGTCCTCAACCTGGAGCGCCGCCTTGATTTGTTCCGCCAGAGCACGTGGATTTGTCTTGAGCTGCTTGGCCAGGATCATCGCCGCATTGCTCTGGTAGTCGCCAAAGCGTGTGTCGGATGCGATGACGACGCCGGGGGTGAAACCTTCAGGCAGATCAATGCCGGCGGCGGTGAAGGCTGCCTGGAGACGGGACGTGAGGAGGGCGCGAAACATGGGTGGCCTGCCTCATAGTATGAGGTGACGGGCAGTTCAATCACGAACACCGTTGATTGCCGTCCGGTCTAAAAACGTCTATCGGGGTCTGAGACACTCGTGAGCTTCTTGTCGTAGCACTCGTCGGCCTTCATCAGTTTGACCTTTTCCGCCAGTTTCTCAAATGCCGACGAGGTGGATTTGGTCAGGACGATCGCACCATTCGGATCCATGACCTGGACGATCCAGCCTTGATACTTGAAACCAAACACAGCACCAGTGGTGTCAAACTGAGTGGTGACACTCGGCAGCTTGTTTTCAAACACCTGGCGGATGGGGATGGACACCGGAAAATCCTCCCGCTGCAGGACTTTGGCGACTTTCATGTCCACCGTGCTTTCGCCGAGAAGGATGAAACTCACCGTGTAGCCATCGTAGGCCTGAGCGGTCGAAGTATTGGTGAATTTGACACGCGGATTGATCACCTGCATTTCGTCGTCAAAGTCACCGCCCTCGGTTTTGGCGGGACGACCGATCATGACTTCGATTTTGACACCGGTCGCGAAAGGGACTTTGGGAGCCGCCGTATTGATCGGCATTGGAGCAGCGGGGGGCGCCGGGGGAGCGGTGACCGGAGATGGGGCTGCCACCGCGGCTAGAGTCGGAGTGCCGGAAGAAGTTACATTGTTGAGAGGCTTTGGTGGGGGCAGGCTGGCGAGCAATGCATCACAGCGGGCGGAGCCAAGACGGTCTCCCTCCTGCTGGCGCTTGGAGGCGAGGTTTTTAACACCGTTTTCGAGATTCTGGCGCATGGCGTCAGCTGATTCCATGCGGCGCTTCTCAAGCTGATCGATCTGCTGGCGGTAGATGCCACGAAAACGTTTGTGATCACCCGAAGTCGCGGCGTCGGTGGAGGGATCGGGCACGGGCTGTCCGGCGGCGATGGCATTCGCCTCAGCGCGCATGGCTAACTGGTCTTTGGGGGAAGCAGCGGCGGCGGAGCGAAGCAAGGCGGCACCGTATTTGCTGGTGAGGTCGCGGATCTGGGCGTGGAACTGCGCATCGTTGACGATCGAGTCGGGCGGAGCTGACTGAGCACGCAACGCTACGAGTTCCGGGTCGAATTTTTCCAGACGGGCAATCTGACGCGTGGCCAGGGAGAGGAAGCTTTTGTTTGTGCCGAGTCTGTTCAAATCCGGGAGGCGGATGACGAGCGCATCGAAGTCATCCGGCTGCGGATTTTTCATGTCGATCGGGAACCCGGTGACTACCATCCAGCCCTCATCCTGGGAGAGGCGGATCGTGTTGGCGCGCATGCCGATGTCGAGGCTGGCCAGTTCAGCTCCGGTGTCGGCTTCGCGGATGAGAAGACTGCCATTAGAGTAGGCGCAGACAAGGAGTCGGCCGGCTCCCGCCCAAGCCGCGCCGGAGCAGCTGAGGCTGGCAGGGGGATTGATGAGGAAACGCGGGGTGAGCGCTGGAACATCAAGCAGGTAGAGAGGGCCGAGACCACCGACGATCGTGCTGCCGTCCGGGGAGAGGGCAAGGCGGTTGCGAATATTGGTGTAGCCCGGCAGATCGCGGATGTGGCGATGGTCTGGCGCGGAGAACAGCGCCGCAAAGGGCTTGTCCATGATGATGCTTTGAGTGGAGCCTGGGCCTTGGTTTGGATTCGGCTTCATGGTGCTGCCAACCACGAGAAGCTGAGATGCCTCGTCAGGCTTCGTCGTGGGCAGCTGAAAGAGGTGATAAGCCGCGCGCGGCCATTCGGAGAACTGCTGCAGCACGGCACCTTTCGACGGGTCCCAGTGATAGACGCCGCCGCTGGCGTCATTGCAGAGCAGGTAGACGCCTTTTTGATCGGCGGCCCACGTGGCATAAGTCAGCCTGTTGGCAGGGGCTTTGATGCTGGCGATGGTTCTACTCTTTTCGAGGTCGAAGATGGCGACTTGATGTGAGCGCAATGAATAGACCAGGACGCGCCTGCCATCAGCTGCCAGTTCGATGCCATTAATATCGCCGACGGGGGAGGGGAAGCGTCTCAGTTCAGCACCCGTGGCCACATCCCAGAGCATCAGCGTGTCATCCTGGCCACCGGAAATGGCACGCCGCTGGTCGGGCAGGATGCCACAGGAAAAGACGATTTCTTTGTGACCTTTGAGACGCCTGAGGAGGGCAAAGTCTCCGGTCTCGGGTTTGAACGGCCCGGCAGGCGCATTGCTGATGATGGCGGGCGCAGGAGCTGTGGCCGCATTCGGCGTGGGGGCGGGAGCTGCCGCGTCTTTCTTTGCGTCCGTCTCGCTCGTTGTTGTGACCTTCGCATCTGGTTTTGGCTGGGCAGAGGTGTCAGGCTTGTTCTGCTGCTGGATGAACCAGCCGCCAGCGCTAAGCAGAGCCATGCAGGCGGCAGCCCAGAGCCATCCATAGGATTTTTGTTTTGGTAGCGTGTGGACAGACCCTTGCGGACGTACCCGCGCCTGAAGTTGCGGCGGCGGTGCACGATGCACAGACGCTGCCGGAGCGGAGGCTGCCGTGGCTGCAGCCTGGAGGAAGGTTTTGATTTCACCGCAGTTCTGAAAACGGCGGGCGGGGTCCGCCATCATGCAGCGGCTCACGACGCTGGCGTAAGCCGCTGGCACGCCCTGGCCTGCCATAACTCCAGCCGCACCAGGTGTCAGCTTGGTGAACATTTCATGGATGACCACACCCAGTGCGTAGATGTCAGCGCGGTGATCCACGGTGGCACCACTCTGCAGGCGTTCGGGAGCCACGTAGTCAGGGGTGCCGTACTCGGCCTCGCCGGCTGCATCAGTGTCCTTGTCGTGTGCGAGGCCGAAATCGACGATCTTTGCCTGCCAGTCATCGGTGACGAGGATGTTGGCGGGTTTGATGTCGCGGTGAATGATGTGGTGACTGTGGGCGTAGGCAAGAGCGTCACACAGCTGTGGCAAAAGGCTGCGGATGCGCTCTGGCGTGACTTCATCGCGATGAATAAGGCGGTGCAGGTCCATGCCATTCACATACTCCATCACCAGATAGAGGTGCCCCTGTGTGGTCTGGCCGAAATCATACACAGCCGCGATGTGCACATGCGAGAGCCGGGCCATGGAGCGTGCCTCCGTGATGAAACGGCGTGCATCCTCCTCATTCTGAGAGGCGGATTCCGGCAGAAGCTTGATGGCCACCCAGCGGTCCAGCGCCGCCTGTCTGGCGAGATAAACCGCCCCCATGCCGCCGACGCCGAGAATGCCGTGAAACTCATATTGCGGCAGCAGCGCCGCCATTTCCTCCAGTGTGGGGAAGGGGGATTCCTCCGCAGGCTTTTCTTCAGGAGTGATGGGGGATTCAGTTTCTTCGCTCATGCAGAGATAGTCGTGGACGGCCAGATGCATCCTAAACCTCATTCAGGAAAAAGCTCAAGCTGAGAGTGTGTGACAGGTTGCTCTACTTAGGTAGCCGATACCGAGCCAATTCAGCTGAAATTCGTCACATTCTCACATCGCGGATTTCTTCCGCGCTGGTGAGCGTCAGTGTGCTGCCATCTGGAAGCGCAAGCATGAGGTGGCCCTCCTCATTCAAATCAACGACACGGCCATGCACCTCACGGCCTTCAGCGCGGCAGCGGATCTGCCTGCCGGAAAGCCAGCTGCGCTGACGAACCTCGGCAATGGCCGCGGGGAAATCATCTTCGATGCGGGCAAACTCGGTGTGCAAAGAGCTCAGGAGGCGGTGGGCTAGAGTATTGCGGTCGAGTTCGCTCACCACGGGGCTGGCGAGCTCCCGCAGCAATGACGTGGCGTGGATCTCAGGCGGAAAGTCGCGCGCGTTCACGTTCAAGCCGATGCCCAGGACGATGCGCATTTCATCACGCGTGGAGACAGTCTCCGCCAGCAGGCCGCTGACTTTGCGGTCGCTCAAATAAACATCGTTGGGCCATTTGATGCGCGGTTGCAACGGCAGTTCGGCCTCGATGGCTTTGCAGATGGCAAGCGCGGCCAGGGTGGTGACGCGGGGCCACGATTCCATGGGAGCCAAAGGCTTCAGCAGCAACGAGAACATCAAATCCCTGCCACGTGGGGCGATCCAGCGGTTGTCACGCCGACCCCGGCCTGCGGTTTGTGATTCGGTGAAGACCACGGCGCCGACCGGGAGAGTGGCGGCGTTTTGTTTGAGCCAGTCGCTGGTGGAGCCCACTTCATCCAGCACCGTGACGTGCCACGGCAGGGCAGGATCGTTCAAGGCGCTGGCATCAAGCGGGATCATGCACGGATGCTGTGAGGATCGCTGGCCTCGCCATGCTGATGCAGTTCATCATGGTCACCCTGACATTCGAGATGCGTGGTGATCAGCACCGGATTGGCCACGCTGTCCTGCACGGCGGTTTCAATTTGGGTGGCGATGCGGTGGGCGTCGCGCAGCATGATGTCATCGGCAAAGAGCAAATGAACTTCGACGTAGTGCATTTCCCCGGCATCACGATGGCGCAGGGCGTGAAACTTCAGGCCGTGTTTTTCAGTTTCGCGGCGCAGCGCGGCGTCGAGGATGGCGTTCAGTTTCGGATCGGCGCTGTCCATGAGGCCGCCAACGCTCTGCCGCATGAGGCCGTAGCCAGTCCAGATGATGTTGGCGGCCATGAGGAGGCCGCAGATCGAATCCCAGCTGTGCCAGCCGGTCAAGGCGACGAGGCCGAGGCCTACGATGGCACCCAGGCTGGTCCACACATCGGTGAAGACGTGTTTGCCATTGGATTCAAGAATCAGGGAGCCTTGTTTTTTCCCTGTGCGGATAAGGTATGTGCCGAGTACTGCATTGATGCCGATCGTCAGTGCGGTCAGCGCCAGGCCCTGGTCCAGATTGGCGGGTGGCAGGTGCAGCAGGAGGCGGCGCACCGATTCGTAAATGATGAACAAGGCGGCAAGGATGATCAGCCCGCCTTCGATCCCGGCGGAAAAAAACGCGATCTTGCTGTGGCCGTAGGGGTGGTCGGCATCGGCCGGCTTGTGCAGCACACCGAGGCTGAAGGTCGCGAACATCACTGCCGCGACATGCACGACGGACTCCGCTGCATCGCCCAGGATTGCCGCAGAGCCGGTGAGCACATACGCCCCCATTTTGAGCACAAGCATGAGAAACCCCACGGCGAGAGAGAGCCGCATGGCGCGCGTGGCGTCGGAGGTGTTGCTCATGAGAGATCAGTCACGCAGCAGCAGCTCGACGATGGCGGGCACATCGGCAAACGATTCGACGCAGCGCCAGGGATTCAGGGCGCTCAATTCAGCGTAGGAATACTGACCCGTAGCGACGGCCAGGCACTTGGCGCCAAAGGCTTCGGCACAGCGGATGTCCTTCGGTGTGTCACCGATGACGATCACATCGTCGATGTGGTAGGTCGTGCCGGTGGCATCCTGCATGCGCTGCAGCGCCACGGGGCCGAGCTGGTTGCGGTCATGATGATCACTGCCGAAGCCGCCTTCGAGGAAATGCTCGTAGATGCCGTGGCGCGAGAGCTTGATCACCGCGCCGCGACGAACGTTGCCAGTGAGCAGACCCAGGTGCGCTTCGCTTTCGCTGCGCAGGGCTTCCAGCAGTTGCGTCACACCGGGCAGGGTGTAGCCGCTGAAGTCCGGCGCTTGGAGGCGGCGCTGAAGGTGGGAGAGATAGCGGTCAAGAAACGCGATGACTTCCTCAGGCGTGTGCTGGCGGCTCAAGTGGCCGAACACATCCATGGCAATCGCTGGGTCGGTGGACCCGGCGAGCTGAAGCGGCGGGAAATGTTCGCGCTGAATGCCGAAGTGTTCTTCGGCGGCGTCGAGAATCGCCGCGCCGCCCGCGCCATTGCTGTCGATCAGCGTGCCGTCGATGTCGAAAAGAAGCAGGCGTGCCATCTCAGTGTGGCTTGGAGGCTGAGGCAGGAGGATGTGCTGCAGCGCCGGTGTTGGACGGTGCGTATTTGGCCACCATGACAGCGCCTACGACAGCCAGCACGCAGCCGATGATGAACTGCGGTGGAATGGCCTTTTCCGGACGATGGAGCAGCATGGCGGTGAGGGTGTTGATCACTGGTGCGCCGCCGAAGACAATGGGCATGACAGCCGCCGCAGCGGCCACACCGAAGCCACCGCCGCCCTTGATGATGGGAGTGGCGGCAGCGCCGAGGGCGAGGACCAATGTGAGGGCACCCAGAGCACCTGCCATCCCCGCGATGAGGCTGAGGGGAATGCCGCTGCCGGTTTCACCGGTGAAGCTCCAGTTAGTGCCCCGGGCCTTCAGCACAAGCGCGGTCACGATGCCGATGAGAGCGTAGGCGATGCAGACAAACAGAAATGCCTTCAGGCTGGCATTGGGGGTTTCAGCACCCATGGGCATCTTGGAGCGCGCCGCGTGAAGAATGACACCATAGACGCCCCAGGAGAGCACGGTGAGAAGAGCGTAAAGGAGCCAGGGCTGCATGATTTTGGATCGGGGTTGGGAGTTCACAAGAGTTGGGGAGTGAGCAATGAATTGCCTTTGGAGAACGCCTCTCACAACGGCTTTGTTCACTTTTTATGGTCAGGGGACTTTGAGCGGGCAATGCGACAGCGCACAGTCTAGAATTCTCTCCCTCTGGAATAGAGGTAACGAAAAAAGCCGTGACCAAAGCCAGGCTTGCAGTGCCGAGTATAAGCCGTCAGCCTATGCAAACTAGAGCAGGCCAAGAAGCTCATGAAGAGTTTACTTTCTGTCCGGCCGTTTCAGCAATTCAGGCGGCGCGGCTTCGATCTTGTCGCGAAAGCGCTGGGGGATCACGACGGCCTTCATCTGGCCGGTTTCGCGGTCTTTGCGCACGCAGGCGGCGGTGATGCGGCCTTCGGCAGCGAGGGTGCCGTCCAGTTTCCAAAAGCGGATGAAGTGGCGGATGACCTTGCTGCGGACTTCTTCCACGAGGAGTTCGCATTGAAACTCCTCCTCGACACGCAGCGGGGCCATGTAGTCGCAGGAGGCGTGAACGCGCGGCCAGCCAACGCGTTCTTCGCCTTCCACCGGCTTGTCGACGATGGAGAAGCCGAGGCTGCGGAAGAAGGCATGCTCCACGCGCTCCATGTAGCGGAAGAAATTGGAGAAATGGACGATGCCGGCCATGTCGGTGTCAGAGAACTGGACGCGCTCGATGCAGGTGAAACGGTGGGCCATGAGGCGGGATGCTTAGTCGCTGGATGCCGGATTCTCAAACACTCATCGCCGTCAAATCTCCGGAGGGGGAAGTGCCGGGAGCATGAGCCTGCGATTCATTCCGCCGATCGGTTGGATGAAGGAACCGCTCAACGCGAGGTTGTATTTCCGGAGCTGCAGTGGGTAGATCCGGGCATAAGTAGTGCGCAGGCGCTGGCGCAGGGGATCATTGGCCGCAGTGAGCGGCAGCTTGTGCACTTCCTGCCGCAGAAAGTTCAGGCTTTGCAGCACATTCACATAGCGAACATCCTCAGGCCCTGAAGGAGTGAGGTCGTTGAATCCATAATGCGCGACGATGACTGTGTGGGAGCCGCGTGGCCCCAGAAACGGCGCGGCCATGCGCTCGGGGCCGAAGTCATCATAATTCAATGTGAGCGATTGGCCGGCAAAGGCCCTGCTCAGTCCTCCCGCCGCGCAGCCGGGGAGTAGTACAAGAGGCAGCAGCAATAAAAGCATGCAGGTGAATTTCATGACGATGGTTGGGTGGCGGGTTAGTGAGAAATGACGGCGAGCTCACACCCCTGCGCCTCGCGCATTTTGTGGGCGGACTCGATCACAGCATGCGCTGCAGTTTCGGCATCCGCCTTGGTATTGAAGCGGCTGAAGGAAAAACGCAGCGTGCACGCGGCATCACGGGCGCTGACACCCATCGCCTCAAGCACATGCGAGGCATGCAGCGCGCCGGTATGGCAGGCGGACCCGGCGGAGCAGGCGATGCCTGCCTGATCCAGCAGGATGAGCATCCCGGCGGCATCCATTTCAGGCAGGCAGAAGGAGCTGGTGGTGTGCAGGCGGTGCGTCGGACAGCCGTGAATCCGCATCTCCGGCAGTGCAGCGTGGATGAGGTGCTCGAAGCGGTCGCGCATGCATTTGAGGCGGGCCTTGTTGCCATCTGCGAGATGCTGGCCGGCGAGTTCAGCGGCTTTGCCGAGGGCGATGATGCCGGGCACATTCTCCGTGCCGCCGCGCCGTTCGCTTTCCTGACCACCGCCCACGAGCAGCGGTGCAAAGCGGACACGCTGGCTGATGTAGAGCGCACCAATGCCCTTCGGCGCATGCATTTTGTGGCCGCTGAGGCTGAGAAAATCGACCGGCGCCGTCCGCACATCGAGGTGGATTTTTCCCGCCGCCTGCACGGCATCCGTATGCACCAGCGCACCAGCGGCGTGTGCCAATGCGACGATTTCATGCATGGGGGCGAGCACGCCGGTCTCGTTGTTGGCCCACATGATGGAGATAAGCGCGGTGGCTCCTGGCCGAACGAGCGCGCGCAAGGCATCCAGATCAACTCGGCCGTCAGGATGCACGGGAGCTGTGGTGACTTTGCCCCCCTGAGCCTGCCAGCGCCGGGCAGACTCCATCACTGCGGCGTGCTCGGTGCCGGTGATGATGAGTTCCGGCTTCTCCGGCCACAGGGCGCGCACGGAGGCATGCACCGCATTGATGGATTCGGTGCCGCCACTGGTGAAGGTGATTTCCACCGGGCTGGCATTGAGCAGGGCTGCCACCTGGGCTCGCGCCTGCTCGATGGCGCGGCGCACTCTGCGCCCGGCGGCATAGCTGGCGGAAGGGTTGGCGTAGTGCTCGCGCAGGAACGGCAGCATCGCTTCCAGCACTGCTGGATCGACCGGCGTGGTGGCGTTGGCGTCGAGGTAGATCACAGCCGGAAGGTCGGACTGCGATTCCCGCTGTCAATACCCCTTCCTGCACTCGACAAGACGCCCACTCCCGCTAACCTCCCTGCCCTTATGCTCGACATCCGCCTCATTCGTGACAACCCAGATCAGGTCAAACAGCGCCTCGCCAACCGCAGCGGCGACTTCGCATCATTGGTGGATGAGGTGCAGTCCATTGACACTCAGCGCCGCGCCGCAGAGACGGAACGGCAGAAGCTGCAGAGTGACCGCAACCGCATCAGCAAAGAGATCGGCATCGCGAAAAAGAACGGCCAGGACACCAGTGCCATTGAGGCGGAGGTGCGTGGCATCGGCAGTCGCATCGAAGAAATCGGCCGTGAGGCCGATGTGGCGGACGCACGCCAGCGCGACTTGCTCCTCAGCATTCCGAACCTGCCGCATGAAGCCTGCCCCGTCGGCAGCACGGCGGAGGAGAATCCTGAAGTGAAGGTCTGGGGTGAGAAGCCCACGTATGACTTCCAGCCGAAGGACCACACCGTGCTCGGTGCGGCTCTCGGCATGCTCGATTTCGAAGCCGGGGCCAAGATCTCCGGCAGCGCCTTCGTGGTGTATCGCGGTGCTGGCGCCAGGCTGGAGCGCGCCTTGATCAGCTTCCTGCTGGACCTGCACACCACGCAGCATGGCTACGAAGAAATCAGCCCGCCGCTGCTGGTGAAGTCGGAGTGCCTCGTCGGCACCGGCCAGCTTCCTAAATTTGGCGATCAGGTCTATCACAGCGCTGCAGACGATCTCTATCTCATTCCTACCGCCGAGGTGCCGGTGACGAATCTGCATCGCGATGAGATCCTGCCTTTGGAAAAACTGCCGGTGAATTACGCGGCCTACACGCCCTGCTTCCGCCGTGAGGCAGGCAGCGCGGGTCTCGGCACGCGTGGGCTGATCCGCATGCATCAGTTCGACAAGGTCGAGCTGGTGAAGATCGTCACTCCGGAGACAAGCATGGCCGAACTGGAAAGCCTCACCGCGAATGCGGAGAAGGTGCTCCAACTGCTCGGCCTGCACTATCGCGTGATCGAGCTCTGCACGGGCGACATTGGATTTGGCTCGGCCAAGACCTATGACATCGAAGTCTGGGCGCCGGGGCAGGGGACGTATCTCGAAGTGTCGAGCTGCTCGAATTTTGGTGACTACCAGGCCCGTCGCATGAACCTGCGCTACAAGGATGAGAACGGCAAAAACCGCATCCCCCACACATTGAATGGTTCCGGCACGGCGCTGGCGCGTTTGTTTGTGGCGCTCGTGGAAACGTATCAGCAGGCGGATGGAACGATCCTCATTCCTGAGGCTTTGCGCGGTCACTTCGGTGCTGAGAAAATCGGCTGATCTTCATGAAACAAGCCTGCGCCCTGCTGCTCCTGCTGGTGTCTGCCCGCATCGCCTGTGCGCAGGCACCGGGTGTGCCGGTTTATGCTGAAGGGCGTGGAGCGCGCCCCAATGCGGTGCTGTTGGAGCAGGCAAAAAAGCTGCAGGGAGCTTCCGAGCTGCTGTCGATGACGAAGGCTCTGGAACAGGCGCAGCGCACGCAGTGCGACATCACCCTGCCAGCCGCTGATTCCAAGCCGCTCAGTCCACGCGAACGCTGGCAGCGTGCGCGCATGTCACACCTTCGTGTGGGGCAGTTGTACCTGTGTTCCAAGTGTGACAAATGGCACCTCGATCTGTCGGGCGGCTATGCCATCACGGCCGATGGCGCGGTGGCCACCTGTGCGCATGTGATCGCGCCGCCGCCCAACATGAAAGAGGGCTGGCTGGTCGCTGCCACGGAGGAGGATGTGATCCTGCCCGTCACAGAAGTGCTTGCTTGCAATATTGGCACCGACTGCGCCATCCTTCGGGTGAAGTCCGCCCAGCCGCTCACCCCGCTGCCGCTGAGTTTGGACGTGAGTCCGGGGGATTCCGTGTGGTGTTTCAGCGACCCGAGCGGCAAGCGCGGCTATTTCAGCGAGGGCATCGTGAGCCGTTTTGTGAAGCGTTCGTTCATGACCAAAAAGGAGGCGGACAAGCTGCCCGAAGGTACTGAGGCTCCCAAGCCTGTGTGGCTTGAGACAACGACGGACTGGGCGCCTGGATCAAGCGGCTCGGCCTTGATGGATCAGTTTGGCAATGCGGTGGGTCATGTGTCGGAAATCCAGACCGTGCTCGAAGATGCACTGCCGCCACGGAAAAAGAAAAGTGAGGCCACCGTCATCCATCAGCTGGGCACCCAGATGGTGTTTCATCAGGCCATCGGCGCGGTGGAAGTGATGGCGTTGGTAAAAAAACCTTGAGCCTGAGGCGCAACTTTCAGTGGGGCCGTGCATTCATCAGGCCTATGAGATGCATCACCTTCTCCTTCTTTGCTGCGCTGAGTCTTGTCCTTTCTGCACAGGGGCAGATCGAGGGAGTAAAGGCGCATCGTGATCTCGTTTACGTCGAAGGCGGGCACGAGCGTCACAAGCTCGATCTCTACCTGCCGGAGAAAGCCGAAGGCTCCCTGCCGCTCATCATCTGGGTGCACGGCGGCGGCTGGCAAAATGGCAGCAAGGATGGCTGCCCGCCGCTGCGTGCTGGCTACGTCGCGCAGGGTTATGCGGTGGCCAGCATCAATTACCGCCTGAGCGGTCACGCGGTGTTCCCGGCGCAGATTGAAGATTGCAAAGCCGCGATCCGCTGGCTGCGGGCGCATGCCAAGGAGTACTCGCTCGACCCGCAGCGCTTCGGCGTGTGGGGCAGTTCAGCAGGCGGGCACCTGGTGGCGCTGATCGGCACCAGCGGTAATGCGAAGGAGTTCGACGTGGGTGCCAACCTGGATCAATCCAGCCGCGTGCAAGCCGTGTGCGATTACTATGGGCCGACGGACCTCACCGTGTTCGTCACCACACCGGGATATGAGAGTCATGCCACCGATGCTTCACCCGAAGCGAAACTGATCGGCGGTGCGGTGATGCAAAGCAAAGACAAGGCCGCGCGAGTGAATCCGATCACCTACGTCACCAAGGAAGATCCCCCTTTTCTTATTGTGCATGGCGACAAGGATCCCACCGTGCCGATCAATCAGAGCCAGCTCTTGTTTGATGCGCTCAAGCAGTCGGAAGTCAGCGTGCATTTTCACACGATCCACGGTGCCGGACACGGTGGACCGGGTTTTGCCAGCAAAAACATCGACGACATGGTCAGCCAGTTCTTCGCCGAGCGGCTGAAAAGCAGCTCGGCAAAGACCGAGGCCCTGACCACCGAAAGCACTGCGGATACGGCGATGATGGAACGCGATCCACGCAAAGGCATGCCTCAGAGCGGCGGGCGGCGCGGCATTCCCTGGGAGGTCATCACGGGGCGCGACGACAAGGACAAGGACGGCAAGGTCAGCAAAGAGGAGTTCAGCGGACCGCCCCAGCTGTTCCAACTACTGGATAAAAATGGCGATGGCCTGCTGGAAAAATCGGAGCATGAGGCCTTTTTGAACCGCCCCGGCCCACGCTCCTGAGGGGGCGAAATTTCGCTTCCCAAGCGATTTTTGAACCTTTAACATCGCCTGAACTCCAACAGGCCATGTATAAGCACCGAATTACCTTCGCCTTGGCTGCTCTTCTGAGCACGGTCATCTCCGCCAAAATACACGCCGAAGGGGACTGGAGTGTGAAAAGCGCCGAGCGTCCCAAGGTGGCGATCTTTGCCGAGGATGTGACGGTGGACGGCACCCGCCGCCCCGATCTGGGCCGGGCGCTGGCGGACAGTCTCAGCACCAACTTGCTGCGTCGCGGGCAGATGCGGGTGTTCAATCTGACCACCGAGGAGACCAAGAACGGTACTCAGACTCTGGTGCTGCCCAAGGATGCGCCCATCAAGACACCGGCGCTCGACAAGGACATCGACTACCTGCTGAGCTTCAATTTGTTTTCCAACGCCAATGAGCATCGTCTGACGGTCAAGAAGACCCGTGTCACGACCTCAGAGCTCATGGATTCCCACCAGTTCTTCACCTATGGCAGAGTGAGTGATGTGTTCGCGCTCGTGGGCAAAATTGTGGACCGCATCGATCCGCTGCCGGTGATCCACAATTTCCCAGTCACTCAATCTCCTGCGGCGATTCGTGCCGCGCAGCCTGATCCCACCCCGTATCAGCGATTCTGGACCGGAGACTACTCCAATCCGGGCAGCCCGGCCTATGATCCGTGGCGTGCCAACAATGTGGCGCAGTATGACCTCAAGAATGTGCCAAAGGCTCTGACCTACCGTGAACTGGGTTCCATCCAGCACATCAACACCACCTGGAGATTCACCGTCGTCAAACCGGTCAAAGGCGTTCAGTTAAACAGCCGCGATCCGCTGCATGTGCTCTACGACGAAGGCGACGTGTATGCCAATCTGCGCGTCGGCACGGTGGAGCAGGCCGGAGTCATCGCCGACTACGGCGGCATGACGCCGGAGCACCACAAGCTGTTCAATGGCGACAAGGTCTTCGGCTGGTACTCACCTCCTCCGGAGAAGGTGGCGAACACGAAGTAGGGCTGTGATGCTGTTGGCATGAGTCATGAGGCGTGGAGATCAGTGGCATGCCGCGAGTGCGACAGCTGACATCAAAGCATCTGACAGGTGCAAAGGGTTGTCCGGCTCCTCAAGGCGGTAGCTGTCATTGGCTTCATTTACATGAAGTTGTTGCCTCCCGTACATCTGGACACCAAGCAGGTGTTTATTCTGCTTGGTGCCAGCGCACAGATATTAAGCTGAGCGCGCTTCAGCAGCGACTCGCTCACATCCTCCGAAGAGGCGTGTTAGAAACTGATGTTCACGCCCAGGGTCACATTGTGTGAGGTGTAGTTCGTGCGCCCGAACTGGCCACCGTAGAAGAGGTAGGCACCCACGGTGGGAGTGATCTGCAGGTGCACACCGGTGCTGAGCCGCAGGCTGTCGCGGCCAATGGCTGGACCATTCACGCTGAACATCGGGCCGGGACCCGCGACAAAGCTGGAATCGATGGATTGCATGCTGTCGAGAAACTCGTGCTGCCAGGAAGCGCGCGCCTGCGGGGTAAGTCTCATGCGGCCCACCTGCGTCGAGTAGCTGACCCTGACACCGAGGTTGGAGCGCAGTGATTCCTGGTACTGTTTGGGATAGCTCAGGGGAGTCAGGGAGCCACTTTCGGTAAAGTTGTCAAAGTTCACCCGTGTGTAGCCGAGTGAGGAGAACAACCCTACGGTCGCGTCGCCGATATGATGGTCGTAGCCGCCGTTGATCATGGAGTTGAACGCCACGCCATTCGTGCTGCCGGTCGCACGGCCCAGCAGGGAGGAGCGGTCGGTGTCATAGGAGCTGTAGGTCAGGCCGGTCTGCCCATCGAGATAAAAGCCGCCGCCAAACAGGGTGGCGTACACCGCCCCACGGAAGCTGTCGGCTTGAATGCTGCCTCCATTGACAAGGCTGGCATTCGACCGGGTGTAGCCGCCCATGCCACCAAAGGCAAAGTGGTCGTTCAGCAGGTAGTCGGCGCCCATCATGGTGCCGATGGTGTTGAAGTTGTAACCGCTCGCATTGCTGGTCGTGCTCACATTGGCGTTTCCACCCAGGCCTTCGACAAAGAAATTCCAGCGTCGCTCGTAGGGCTCGGTGACAGTGGATGCAGTTGTTTTGCCATCCGCCGAAGATGCGATGGTGTTTCGCGTCAGGTCACTGCTGTCGCGACGGGCACCGTCACGCACCTGCTGCAGATGCTGCTGGATGCTCGCCGCCTGAATTTCAGCCGCGTGAAAACCCATCTGAAAAATCGCGGTCATTTCATCCGGCGCGATCTGGTCATAGAGGCCCGGCAGCCGGGAAACAGGCTGTCCATTGAGGTAGGTGACCGCAGCATTCCCTGGATTCAGAAATTGGAAACCATCAAGGCCTCCGGCCGCAGCGGCCTGGTTGGGTGTCAGGCCCGGCACCGAATTGTACGGATCTTTGATCCAGGTGATGTAAGCATTGTTGGCATCGTAGGTCACAGTCGGGTACAGCAGCGTGTCACCTTGATGGTATAAGAAGTTCTGGTTGAACTGAGCGTTGTAGAACCTCGAAAAGGGCGCGTTGGAGGCGAACTGGCCGGTCAATCCGCCCGTGGTCTGGATGATCGTCTGCCTGTCGCCGGTCGGGTTGCCAGCCGATGCGCCATTGGGCACATACAGGCCGCTGTCATCATACACAAACACCGTGCCGCCTGTCAGTGTGGCGGTGCCCGTCACATTGTACTGCGTGTAGGTGCCAGGAGTGGTGCCCTGCAGATGCATGCTGATCTGGCCGCCGCTTTGCACATAACCGCCGACATTGATTTGCAGAAGCTGGCCGCCCAGCGTGTCCACGTTGCCCTGCTTAATGTACAGCGTGCCGGTGCCAAAGGCGGTCGAAGTGCTGGCAAAGGGACTGCCCACCAGAACATTGCCTGGCGTGTTGATCGTCGTCCCGCCGCTGAAGGTGTTCGTCCCGAGCAGAACCGTGTTGCCCGGACTGGTGATCAGCATGCTGCCCGTTCCGCTGATCACGCTCGTCGCCGCCTGGGCGTTGTTGCCTGGCGCGATCCATTGGATCTGGCCGTTGTTGACGACGGCATTGCTCCACACTCCGCCGTTCACCAGATCAATGAGCAAGTTGGCCCCTGGGGCCACCGTGACCAGCGAACCTGCCAAAATGGACCCCGTAAGGCCATTGCCCACCTGGAGGGTGCCCGCATTGATGTTTGTGGGGCCCGTATAAACATTCTCACCAGTCAGCGTGAGCTGTGTCAGTCCGTCCTTGGTCAGACCGATGGTGCCGCCGACCACTCCGCTGATCACCATCCCTGCAAGGTTGTTAACACTGATCGTCTGGGAAGTGCCCGCGAGGACCAGACTGCTCCCGATCGTGACCAATCCCGCACCATTGTTGACCCGGATGCCAGCCAGCAGTCCTGTGCCCGAAATCGTCAGCGTGTTCGCACCAGAAATGCTCACCGCCACGCTGTCATTGATGACCAGACTGTCGATGTTCTGGTCCACGCCAAGCAAGGTGTCCTGACGGAGCGGTACCACACCCGTCACGGAGAAAATCACGTTTGCCCCCATGGCCGGGATGTTCTGGTCCACTGCGCCGGTGGTGTCTGGAGACCAGTTCATTTCCGACCACAGATTGCTGTTGCCGCCCTTCCAGTAAGTGCCGTTGAGGCCAATGGGCGCGCCCGCCAGCCCACCATTGTTGATGCTGTTGGAGTCCAGGGTCACACCGCCGTTGATCGCCAGCGCCCTGCCACCTGAGAGGCTGGCACCTGTGGTGAGCGTGATGCTTTCCAAGGCCAGGATGTTGCCTGCGAATGCCGATCCGATCCCCAGCGTGGCCGAACTGCCCACCTGCCAGTAGATGTTCGCGAGCTGCAGGTTCCCCACGACCGCGATAGAGGAGAAATCCGCTGTTGTCAGCGTGCTTCCGATCTGGAAATAAAAAGCCGCGTTCGAATTACCCAGAGGGTCGAGAATCAGCTGACCCGTGAGCTGGGCCGAGCTGGTGAAGTTATACACACCCGGCGTCAGGGTCAATCCACCCATCTCCTGCCCCAGGGATTGATTCACCGCCAACCCTGAGATGATGGTATAGGCCGTAAACGTGTCCGCATGTGCATTGACCGCCGGCGCGTCCGACCCCACATAAATCGTCCCTGTCACGCCCCCTGGAGGGAAGCCTGTGATCGCCGATCCCGGACTCACACCCAGATCACCAATCAGGAGGGTGGGCCCTGTGTTGGTGACAGTGGAGCCCCCCAGAACGGAAAAGTTCGATGCCGCTCCCAGGCTTTGCGCATGCGCCGGTGCTTCCAGCAACAGCATGCCCCCGGCCATGAGGCCAAGACTGCACCAGGCCGCCCGCCATTTCGAGGGGCGCGCTCCTGCTAGGATTGCGATGTGTTTGTCGAGTGTGGTCATCTTTGTTGGTTGGGTTTGAGTGAATTGCGTTTTGACGCATCAAGCTTCGTGCCAGCCGCCCTTGGCCAACAATGGGGTGAAACCCTACTGATATATCCACGCTCCAGCCCTGGCCCCTCGATTCATTTACGCGGCCATGCAGGCAATGTGTGATGATGCCACGCGCATGCGGCTGAGAACACGAAGCAGGGTTGATATGGCTTTGACGTGGGCTATTGGCACTGCCGCCAATTCCCGCCACCCATGCTTCAGCTCTCCCAGGTTCTCCTTCCCGTCGATCATCAAGAAGATGATCTGCGTCGTGCAGTGGTGAAACAGCTGGGCGCACGCGATGAGGACATCGTCAGCGTCAAAGTGAAGCAGCGGGCGATTGATGCCCGGCGCGGGCATGTGGAGTTCAGCTTCACGCTCCTGGTCGAAGTGAAAGACGAGGCTCGCATGCTCAAGCGCATCGGCAAAAATCCGCGCATCGGCCCGGCTCCCGAGGAGATCTATCAGGAAGTTGCGCACAATGTGGCACGTTCGGCCTCTGCGCGGCCGGTGATCGTCGGTACCGGGCCCTGCGGCCTGTTCTGTGGCCTGCTGCTCGCGCGTGCTGGACTCAAGCCGCTGCTGCTGGAGCGTGGCAAGGCTGCCGGGGATCGCGCACGTGATGTGACCGGCTTCTGGCGGCGCGGCTGGGATTTCAATCCTGAATCCAACGTGCAGTTTGGTGAAGGCGGCGCAGGCACCTTTTCGGACGGCAAGCTCTACACACAGATTCGGGACCGCGAGCACCGCATCCCCTGGCTGCTGCGTGAAATGGTGGCCGCAGGAGCCCCTGAGGACATCTTGATCAAGAGCAGGCCGCACATCGGCACGGACCGGCTCATCAAGGTCGTGCGGCATGTGCGTGAGGAAATCATCGCCCTGGGCGGCGAGGTGCGTTTTGGCGCTCGCGTGGCAGATGTGGTGATCGAAGACGGTGTGATGCGCGCGTTGACGCTCGCGGATGGTGAAACGATCGAAGGCTCACGCTTCATCTTCGCCATTGGCCACAGCTCACGTGACACCTTCTACATGCTGCATCGGCATGGCGTGCCATTTGAGGCCAAGCCGTTCTCCATCGGAGTGCGCATTGAGCATCCGCAGAAATTGATCGACCGCAGTCTCTACGGCAAATGGGCCGGGGATAAACGGCTGGGTTCGGCGCCCTACAAGTTCGTGGCTCACTGCGGCACGGGCCGTGCGGCCTACAGTTTCTGCATGTGTCCCGGCGGACTCGTCGTGGCGGCCACCTCGGAGCCGGGAATGGTCGTGACCAACGGTATGAGCAGCTACGCCCGCGAAGAATCGAATGCCAACAGCGGCTTCATGGTGGACGTGCGGCCCGAAGACATGCCGGCAGGCGATGTACTGAGCGGCATCGAATTTCAGCGCAATCTGGAGCGCCGCGCCTTTGTGCTTGGCGGGGGCAACTATCATGCCCCTGCGCAGCTGCTCGGCGATTTCCTCGCAGGACGCGCCTCGACCGGCCCCGGCAAGGTCCTGCCTTCCTATGAACCGGGCGTGGTGTGGTCCAATTTGTGCGAGGTGCTGCCCGAATACACGATTGAGACGATTCAGGAGGCGATTCCGCGCATCGACAAAAACCTGCCCGGCTTTGCTCTGGACGAAGCGGTGCTCACGGGCGTGGAAACTCGCAGTTCCTCACCCGCCCGCATCCCGCGAGATGCACAGTCGCTGCAATGCACCGGCGTGAAGCATTTTTACCCAGCAGGTGAAGGCGCGGGCTATGCCGGTGGCATCATCTCCGCCGCTGCGGATGGCATGCGTGTGGCGGAGGCGATTTTACGCGAGGGCTGAACTGATGTGCGCCAGCACGCCTCGGCAGCCGTCTTCGAGCAGATCCAGCACGAGTTCAAAGCCCTGCTCACCGCCGTAGTAGGGATCCGGCACTTCGCTTTCCTGATGGTCGGTGCAGAATTCGCAGAAAAGGCGGATTTTGGAACTGAACTGGGATGTGCGGTCAAAAGACTGCACGTCGCGCAGGTTTTGCCGGTCCATGACGAGGACGAGGTCGTACTCGCTCAAATCGTTTTCCGTGACCTGCCGGGCACGGCTGCTGAGATCATATCCCCGATTTTGTGCTGCGGTGCGCATTCTTTGATCGGGCAGTTTGCCCGCATGCCAGCCGGCCGTACCGGCGGAACGGATCGAGACGCGATCAGCATATCCTTTAGATTCAATCAAAGCACGCATGACGCCCTCTGCCGCAGGTGAGCGGCAGATGTTGCCCAGGCAGACAAAAAGGAGGCGATAAGGGGCGGCCATCGAGGGAGCTAGGCCAGCGAAAGGCGTTTCACAAACAAAACCGCCTCCTGTCCTCAGGGGATGCCGGGCATCCCCCAGCAGAAGATTTCTTTTTCTGTTAACGAGTCTTTGGTTGAGCCGTAGTTTGAGCACGCTATCTGCTACCAAAACCTAAACCCCACGCCCATCCCATGTCTGTTGTATCCAAAGGTCTTGAAGGAATCGTTGCTGCCGAAACCCGTCTTGGGGAGGTGAATGGAGCGGAGGGCATCTTGTTCTACTGCGGGTACGACATCAATGAACTGGTCAAGGTCAGCTACGAAGAGGTCGTCTACCTGCTGTACTACAACAAGCTCCCGAACCGCACCGAACTCAACAAGCTGACCACGGCGCTGCGTGCCGAGCGTGAGCTCCCGCAGGGTGTCATCGACTTCCTCAAGGCGGCTCCAAAAACCGCCAAGCCCATCGACATCATGCGCACGGCCGTTTCGATGCTCGGCTGCTATGACTTGAGCCGTTATGACCTCGAAGTCAGCGAAAACATGGCCAACGCCATCCGCCTCACCTCGCAGATTGGCGTGATTGCCGCCTATTACCACCGTGCACGCCAGGGGCTGGAACTGCCGCCTGTGCGCAAGGACCTCAGTGAAGCCGCCCACTTCCTCTACCTGATGAACGGGGAAGTGCCGAGCAAGGAAGCCGAAAAGACCCTCGACATCGCCTACATCCTGCATGCCGAGCACGGTTTCAATGCCTCCACCTTCACCGCCCGCGTCGTGGCCTCGACGCTGAGCGACATGTTCTCCGCCATCAGCGCTGCCATCGGTGCTCTCAAAGGACCCCTGCACGGTGGTGCCAATGAAGGCGTGATCCACATGCTCGAAGAGATTGGCACCCCTGACAAGGTGGACGCCTGGGTTGCCGACGCACTGGCCCAGAAGAAGAAGATCATGGGCATCGGCCATCGCGTTTACAAGGTTCTCGACCCCCGCGCTCCGCATCTGCGTGAGATGGCTATCCAGCTCACCAGCCAGCTCGGTGAGTCGAAGTGGATCCAGATGTCCGAGCGCATCGCCCAGATCATGCGCGAGCAGAAGGGCCTCAATGCGAACGTCGATTTCTACAGCGCCACGGTGTACTACAGCCTCGGCATTCCGACCGACCTCTTCACCCCGATCTTCGCCATCGCCCGTATGAGCGGCTGGACCGCCCACGTGCTGGAACAATGGAGCGAAAACCGCCTCTTCCGCCCCCTCAGCCAGTATGTCGGCAAGCCATATGGCCAGAAGGTCCTGCCGATTGACGAGCGCTGATTCTACCCGGCCAAAAGGTTGGGCAGGAATTAATTTGAATGCTGCAAAGGTGGTAAAACTTTGTGTTTGCCACTAACGTAGATGCTTCATGCGTCTCCTTTCAACCGTCGGAGCCGTCGCTGTGATGCTCGGCACGCAGGTGATGGCGCAGCCTGCCACACGTCTCGTGTGGCAGCCGGTGCAGGAGTATTTCATTCACCGTGATGAAGGGCAGCAGGTGCTTGCCGGCACCAAGCGGCTGAATTCATTCACGGCCTACACCCATATCGGCACGGACTTCGGTTTCCATGGGCCGGCGGAGCATGAGATCGAATGGCTCACCGATGAAGTCGTGGTGCATCTCGGCCAGCAGCCTGATGCATGGGCGGGCATGTGGCACAGCCTCGCCGGGCAGGCGCGCAATGCGAGCCGTGTGATGGATTTTACGCATGCCTATCCCGAGCCGGTCACCGCCAGATACCAGCCGCGAGTCACGGCGGTCATGCTCAGGGCATCCGGGCGCGGCAGGATCAAGCTCGAGATCAAATCTCCCGCCGACGAACAGCGCTGGACGCAGGTGATCGAGCTCAACGAGCCGCAATACCGCATGTTTGTTTATCCGGTGGCACCTGAAGCGGTGCGCGATGGGAAAACCATCATATGGACGGCTGAACCTGGTTCAGAAGTCAAAGTGTCCGGCTTGTTCCTCGGCATCGAGCAGCCCCAGATTCCCTGGGATGCTTATGCTTTTCTCGCCTCCTACGCGAAGATCGCCCGCAGTTATTCCATCGGGACCGGTTTCGTGCGTGACCGCGCTCACATTGAAGAGGGGGCGTTTGAGTCCGTCTCCGCCACGGGCATGTATGTCCTGGCTTCGGCGGCTGCAGCGCAGGAGTCGCTGGGCATTGTCACGGCAGATTACGCACGCTGGGTGCTCACACGCACGCATGAAGCAGTGAAGAAACTCAAGACCGGCCGGGGCCTGCTGCCCCACTTTGTGCACCGGCATGGGCGGGAGAACGCCTACTGCATCCATCCGGGTACTGAATACAGCACGGTGGACACGGCGATCTATGCCCAGTCCATGCTGCAGGCGGCGATCATGCTGGACGTCCCGGCCGTGGCCGAAGACCTGATCCTGCAGATCAAAGAGATCGACTACGATCTGCTGCACCTGCCAGACGGCCACCTCTCGCACGGCCTTGCAGACGACGGCATCACCCTCCTGCCGCATGGCTGGCAGGACTGGGGGGGAGAAACCACCCTGGTGATGCTCATGGAAGGCATCGCCAATCCCGATCACCGCCCGCCGCCCATGCGCACTCCGGGCAAGGCCTGGCAGGGCACGGGTTTCATCACCGAGCTGCAAAGTTTGCTCCATCCGGATTTCGACAGTGACGTGCCCGATGCGCATGATGGTGTTCGCTGGCTCAGTGTACGCCGCGCCATGTTGGGCGCACAGCGCGCCTACATTCCGAAACGTTGGCCGCAGTCCCATGCCGCACGCAACGGCATCTACGGTCTCTCTGCCGGCGAAAATGAGGCGGGGAACGGCTACTACGTGGGCGGTGTCGATCTGCCGGATCAAAAGCTCATCCATCCGCACTACATCCTGATGTCTGCCACCCTGAATCCGCAGGCACAGGAGACGTTTGACCTGCTCGAACGCATGGAGAAGGCCAGCTACTTCCCGCCTTGGGGCATGGTCGAGAATCTCAATGTCGATGGCCGCAGCTACCTGCCGATGGAAGGATCGCTCAATGCCGGCTTTGAGGCACTCAGCGCCTACCATTTGTTTGCCAAAAACCGCCAAATCCCGGACGCCATCTATGCGGCCAGCCTGAAAAGCCCTCAAATCCGCCGCGCCATGCAGCTTTTCTACCCCGTTCCAGCCAAGGTGGCAGGCGGGGAGCGGGAAGCCGCCGCACAGTAGCAGGGACATGAAGCTAACCCTTGCTCCCGTGCCCATCCCCGGTTAACTGGACCGTCACATGTTTGTCGATCAAATCAAAGTTCATGCGCGCGCCGGAAAAGGCGGCGATGGCAGCGCTCATTTTCATCGCGGAAAATTCCGTCCCAAAGGCGGTCCCGATGGCGGCGACGGCGGGAACGGGGGCAGCCTCATCCTGCTGGTGGATCCCAGCACGGACAGCCTGCGCAATTACGTTTTCAACAGCAAGCTCATCGCCGAGGACGGCGCCAAGGGCGGTGCCACGCAGTGCTCCGGCCGCAGTGGCAAGGATGTGGTGTACAAAGTGCCGCCGGGCACCCTCGTCAGCCGCGTCACTCAGGAATACGACAACGAAACCCATGAACTCGTCACGCGTTACGAACCCGTGGCCGACCTGACCGAGACCAATTCCACCTACGTGCTCTGCAAAGGCGGCAAAGGCGGGAAGGGGAACGTGCATTTCAAGACCTCCACGCACCAGGCTCCGCGTGAATTCACCCCCGGCACCCCCGGTGAGGAAGGTGACTTCCACTTCGAACTCCGCTCCATCGCAGACGCCGGATTCGTCGGCGCCCCGAACGCAGGCAAATCCACGCTGCTCTCCAAGCTGAGCGCCGCCAAGCCAAAGATTGCCAACTATCCCTTCACCACGCTGAAACCCATGGTCGGCGTGATCGAGTTTGGTCCAAACCGCCGTGGCAGTCTCGCAGACATCCCTGGATTGATCGAAGGCGCGCACGAAAATATCGGCCTCGGCCATGATTTCCTGCGCCACATCATGCGCTGCCGGGTCCTTCTTTTCGTCGTCGACACTGCAGGCACCGAAGGCCGCGATCCCGTCTCCGATCTGGAAATCGTGCGCAAAGAAGTCTCCCTCTACTCCCCAGAGCTGGCCAAACGCCCCTGGTGCATCATCGCCAACAAGATCGACCTGCCCGAGAGCGCCGAAAACCTCGTTCACTTCAAAGAGCGCTTCAAACGCATCAAAATCCACCCCGTTTCCGCCGAAACCGGCGAAGGCCTCGACAAGCTGCGCAAGTGGCTCGACGAGAAGATCGGGCAGGATGTGGACTGGTGACCTGTCATGCGCCTGAACCGTTCCAATCTTTGCTGGCTGGTTCTGGCGTTGATCACAGCGGGGTATCTCCTCTTCTGGGCGTTGCTGCTCGGAGCCACGGCGACGTACAGCACGCCGGATTCATGGCTGCAGGTGCTGCGCTCTCCTGAGATCCGGCATGCGACTTTTTTGAGTCTTGTGACCTGCTCGCTCGCGGCAGGCTTTGCGCTGCTGCTGGCGGTGCCGGTGGGGTATTTGATGACGCGTCTGGAGTTTCGCGGCAAATCCTGGCTGGATGCGGCGCTCGATATTCCCATCATCCTGCCTCCCTTGGTTGTCGGTCTGTGCCTGCTGATCTTTTTCCAAACCAAGGTCGGCAAGGTGATCGAGATGGCGATTCCCTTCACCTATCAAGTCAGCGGCGTGGTGCTGGCACAATTCGTCGTGGCCGCTGCCTTCGCGATCCGTACGATGCGCGGCACATTCCAGCACCTCTCAGCGCGGCCTGAAGACGTGGCGCTCACGCTTGGCTGCACCCGATTTCAGGCACTGTGGCATGTGGCGCTGCCGGCGGCGCGGCGTGGCATGGTGGCGGCGTTTTGCATCGCGTGGGCGCGTAGTCTGGGGGAATTCGGGCCGATTCTCGTCTTTGCCGGTGCCACGCGCATGAAGACGGAGGTGCTGCCGACGACGGTCTGGCTGGAGCTCAGTGTGGGAAATCTCGAAGCCGCCGTGGCGGTCAGCTTGTTCATGGTGCTGCTGGCCGTTCTGGTGCTGGTGGCGGTGCGTGCCACGGGGGAAAAAGTATGATCCAGCTCGAACAACTCACCTGGAAGGTCTCTGGCCGCACGATCTTGGAGGGCGTGACAGTGGCCATCCCGGCCAACACCTACGCCGTGCTGATGGGATCGACCGGCTGCGGCAAAACCACCCTGCTGGAAATCCTCTGCGGCCTGCGCCAGCCGACCTCCGGCCGCGTGCTTCTGGATGGCGTGGACGTGACCGATCTGGAACCCCGCGAACGCGGCATCGGCTACGTGCCACAGGATCTGGCGCTGTTCCCGGGCCTGCGCGTGCGCGAGCAGATCGGCTTCGCCCCGAAACTGCGCGGCATGGCTCCTGAGGAACTCAACCAACGCGTGAACCGCCTCGCGGAGCAGTTTGGCATTGCTCACCTGCTAGATCGCCTGCCAGACCTGCTTTCCGGCGGCGAAAAGCAGCGCGTCGCCCTCGCTCGTGCTCTGGCGGCCCAGCCCAAACTGCTGCTGCTCGACGAACCGCTGTCCGCGCTCGATGAAAGCATGCGTGCGGAGGCTGTGACCTTGCTGCAGCGCGTACAGCAGGAGCATTCGCTCACTGTTTTGCACGTCACCCACTCCAGCAGTGAAGCGGCGGCTCTGGGAACCTTGCATCTGCGAATGGTGGCAGGCCGGCTGGAGGTGGAATCGAAGGGATGATTTGTACTGTGCGGTTGGAATCCCGCCGAAGCTGCGTTTAGTGTCCTAAAAACACCCCCTGCATGGATTGGACTGACTGGCAGCGCGTCCTGAAATGGCGCGCACTCGAAGAAGGCGATGCCGATGGCGTTCTCGTCAATGCGGAGCGTCGCCGTGAGGCCACGGCCCACACGCGAGCCGGACTGGCCTCCGAGGAGATCACAGGAGATGTGCTGGAGGAGCGTTCCGAGTCGTTTCTGGACAAACGGGCCGAGTGGCTGGAGCGCGAGGCCGTGGGCTGGCGCGGCGACCTGATTCATGTGCTCGACCTGCTGCGTGTGCCCCAAGGGCGCTGGTCCTGGGCGCTGGCGGGCTGGGGCCTGGCGCTGGTGACTGGCTATTGGTTTACCGATCTGGGGCAGGCGGGCGAATTCAATCTGCTGGCACTGCCGCTGGTGGGTCTGCTGGCCTGGAATGCGGTGGTGATTGTCCTCGGTTTGTTGTGCGAACTGATGCCGACCTCCGCAGTGGCTGGCCGGGGTGGCTGGGTGGCGGAATTTCTCGCTCATGGCATCTCGCGCATGGGCAAAGCGACCAAGGAGGTCGAAAGCGGAGTGGCTGAAACCGTGCGGTCGCGGTATGAAGAGCTCGCCTGGCCGCTGGCCTGGCGGCGCTTGCAGATGCGGCTGCGGATGTGGCTGCACGTGGCGGCTGCACTGCTGGCCATCGGTGGCGCGGTAGCCCTGTATGCCCGTGGCTGGTCGCACGAATATCGTGCCGTCTGGGAAAGTACCCTGCTGGCAGAGAGCGACGAGGCTGCGGCCTTTTTTGAGACCTTGTTCAAACCCGCCTCAAAGGTGCTGCGAATTCCCGTGCCGCTGGATCAGATCGCCGGCATGCATCGCACTTTGGGCAAGGTGGCGAAACCGGCCCCTGCGCTGACATGGATTCATTTGTACGCAGGCACTCTGCTGGTGCTGATCGTGGTGCCGCGCCTCCTGCTGGCTGGCCTAGGTACGGCGCGCTGCTGCCGGGTTGTCGCGCAACCGGCCCGTGCCTTGAACTGGGGCGGCTACCTGCGCACCTTGCTGCGTGCGGTGGAAGGCGGCAGTGAGCGCATCCAGGTGCTCGTGCATGCCATCGAACCCACCGCTCATCACCGCGAGGTCTGGGACCGTGGCATCAGGGAGCGTTTTGGCGGCATGGCGCGCGCGGAGTATGTGCGCATCCCGGCCGGGGAGGAGGACGAATTTGCCGCAGCCTGGCAGCCCGTGTGCGCCAATTTGGTGATCCTCTTCAACATGGCCACCACGCCTGAGGCCGAGGTTCAGCGACGCCTCGTCTCCGATGTGCGCCAGCGCCTGCTCACCAAACATGCCGAGCCGGAGCTCGTCGTGCTGCTGGACGGCACGAGTCTTGCGGGACGCTGGTCACCAGAAAAAATCGCCGGGCGTGAGCAATTATGGTCGCAGATGGTCGAAGGCCTGGCCTCTGAAGTGATTGTGGCTGTACGCAAAGAATCCGCACGCGCAAAGCCTCCGGTATCGTAATGTTCATGAAGTTTTCGTCTCTAGTGCCCGCTCTTTTTTCCAGAACCAAAACTGCCAGCTCCTCTGACCGACAGTCGGCGGAACTGAATGTGCGTGATGCCTCGGACATCGTCACGCTGAGCCTCATTTCGCACACGAATGCTGGCAAGACGACCCTCGCCCGCACGCTGCTGCGCCGTGATGTGGGAGAGGTGAAGGATGCGCCGCATGTCACCCTTTTCAATGAATCGCACACGCTGCTCGAAACGGGCGGCTTCATGCTGCGGCTGTGGGACACCCCGGGCTTTGGCGACAGTGCGCGGCTGTTGAAGCGTCTCCAGCGTGAGCGCAGCCCCGTGCTCTGGTTTCTCTCGCAGACCTGGGACCGCATCACCGACCGGCCCCTGTGGTGCAGCCAGCAGGCGCTGAAAAACGTGCGCGATGAAGCGGACGTGGTGCTGTACCTCGTCAATGCCGCCGAACCGCCCGAGGCTGCCGCCTACATCGGGCCTGAAATGGAAATTCTCAGCTGGGTGGAAAAACCCGTGGTCGTGCTGCTGAATCAGACCGGACTTCCGGGAAGCTCATCCATGGAAGCCGCCGAGCTGGAATCCTGGCGGACACATTTGAGGCAGTTTGAGATCGTGCGCGAAGTGCTGACGCTGGATGCCTTTGCCCGCTGCTGGGTGCAGGAGGACATCCTCATGGACTCGCTGGCACCGCTGATGCAGGGCTCCAAGATTCCCACCTTTTTGCAGATCAAACGCGCCTGGGCACAACGCAATGTGGAGGTGTTTCAAGCCTCGGTGCGTCTGATCTCAGAGCAGCTCACCGCCGCGCTGTTTGACGGCGTGGATGTGCGCTCTGAAACGCTGCTGGAACGCGTGGGATGGCAGCGCGATGACCTGAACCGCGAGTACAACGAAGCGCGCCAAAAACTGGCCACGCAGCTGGCGGACCGCACCGAGCAGACGACCAACAATTTGATCGAAGCCCATGGTCTGAAAGGTCAGGCTGGCCATGAGCTCAACGAGATCGCTCGCGAGCATTTTCATCTGCCCCAGGCCGTGTCTGAAAACATCTGGGGCGTGCTGGGCAGTTTCGCCGGTGGTGCCATGGGGGGACTTATTGCCGATCTCAAACTGGGCGGCATGACCTTTGGTGGTGGCGCGCTGCTGGGCGGTCTTGCCTCCGGCATTGGTGCTTATGCTTTGATCCGCAGCTACAATCTCGTGCGTGGCAGCGACCAGCGCCTTCGCTGGTCACGCGAGCATTTTCGTGAGCAGGTCAAACTGGCCTTTCTCACCTACCTGGCCATCTGCCATTTTGGCCGTGGTCGTGGCGAATGGAAGGAAAGTGCGCAGCCGCAGCACTGGCAGGAGGTCGTGGATGAAGTGACCGATCTGCACTCCGATGCACTGGATCATCTGTGGAAATGTGGCGTGCAAAAAGACACTCAGCCCGCGGCGCTTTCACGCCAGTCCCGTCAGCTCACCGGAGACTGCATGGTGGCCCTGCTGGAGCGGCTGTATCCGGGTGTGGATCCTTCTTCGTGGCGGGCTTGAACTTCGTGCTCATGCAATCGGCGTTCCAGTCGTGACTGGAAGCTCTGCCAGCAGCGCAGGGCGCGGGAGCGGAAGTCGGCGGGAGTGACGTTCAAACTGCGCAGGCAGTCGCGGTGATCCCATGAGACGACGCAGGCGGTCGCGAAATGGATGGCCTGGAACTGCCAGCGCCAGAGACGCTGAGTGGCAGGGGTGAGTGTCTTGAGGCGCTCGAACAGGAAGTCACGCTGGAAGGAGAGATGACCCATCTCATCGCGCAGGAGCTTTTTTGCGACCGTTTGCACGACGGGATCGCTGCAGCGCAGAGAGAGCAGGCCGAAATAAACTTCGGCAATGAGTTCCGCCGTGAGGAGCACCTGGATATTGAACTCGAGGTTCACCAGATCGCGCATCCAGCGGAAGATCGAATTGGTCCATTGCTTTTGCAGCAAGGCGCCGCGCAGATGTTTGACGGTGCGTGCCAGCAGCGCGGCGTGGCTCTGCTCTTCGGCAACGAAGAGGTCAACGGCGCGCTGATAGCCCTGCAGATTTTCCAGCGCTGCGATGCTGCGGGTGTAGCGGCGCAAACGCGTGCCTCCACCGCTTTCGCCCAGTTGGAAAATGGCGAGGGAACGAGCAAGGGCGCTGCGCACTTGTTCGGGCAGATCGCATGCGGTGTCCGGCAATTGCAGCTCATGATTGAGTCTGGTGTTGGCTTCGAAGTGGCTGATCCAATGTTGGGTGTTCATAAGGAGGGTTGGTGGGTGGGTTAAGCGGCGTGGAGCATGGAGCGGAGGAATTCATGGACAGGGTTGCTGCGCATTTCGGCGGCGATCTGGCGGAGGCGTTGCATGACGGCATCCACCGTTTCATCGAGGGTGGAGGTGCCTGCGGTGACACCCACATTGAGGGCTTTGCCAAACCAGGCTGGATCGAGTTCTCCGGGGCCTTCGATCTGGATAGCTGGCACGCCGTGTGCGGCGGCTTTCTGCACGAGCTGGCGCGTGTTGTTGCTGTTGCGACCTCCAATGACGACGATGTGATCGCAGTCGCTCAGCAGATCATCCATGGCTGTCTGACGCTGCTTGGTGGGATGGCAGATCGTGTCGATGAATCGCACTTCAGAGCTGCAATGCCGCCGCTTGATCGCATCCACCAGACGCAGGGCGAGTTCGACCGGCTGCGTCGTTTGTGAAACGATGCCGAGTCGTGAATGAGCTGGCACACGATGAAGGTCCGCTTCTTCAAGAAGAACAACGGCGGAAGGGAAATCGCCGATGAGTCCACGCACCTCAACGTGTTGACTCTGGCCGATGACGATGGGCTGGTATCCTTCGTTCACCAGCATGGCGAGAGCTTGATGCGCCTTCTTCACAAGAGGGCAGGTGGTGTCGATGACGGTGTGTCCGACGCTTTGCCAGGCCTGTCGATGCCGGTCTGAAGCACCATGAGCGGTGATGGCGACCTGCTGCGTGCTGGCGCTGGTTAAATCATCAAGCTCACCCCGCTGTGCACCAAGGGTGGCGAGATGGCGATCAACCAATGGATTGTGAACGAGCTGACCGAGGATGGTGAGCGGCGCGCGCTGGGCGGCTGCGTGCGTGGTGCGCAGGGCGTCGCGGACGCCGAAGCACATGCCGTGATGTTGAGCGAGGATGAGGTTCATGATGGTGTTAGCTTTGTGTGGCAAAGTGAATGGGCAAAAAACGGCGAGTCAGGTCTGCTGAGCGGCTTTGACGATTTCGCCGAGCACTTCGACGTAGTCCTTGAAGGCCGTGCGTCCGGCTGGGGTGAGTTCGTAGCTGGTGCGTGGGCGAGTGCCGGATTCGTCGCGCGTTTCCTTGATGTACCCGGCCGTGCCGAGGGTGCGGAGGTGGGAGATGAGGTTGCCGTCGCTCATGCTGAGTTCTGCCTTGAGATCCTGAAAGGCCCATTCTCCGCGTGTGGAGAGCAGCGTCATGATGGAAAGGCGGCCCTTTTCGTGAATGAGCTTGTCGATTTGATCGAAGTCGATCATTACGGCTGCACCTCCGCAGGTTGAGCGCTGAGGAACACGGCCAGGGCATAAACGACATGCAGCAGTCCGAAGGTGAGGCCCATGACGAGAGAAGCGGGGCCAAGATCGCTGGAGAGCAGGCGCACATCGCTGCAAGCGGCCCAGCCGAAGAACGTCAGCAGACCCGTGATCACGAAGGCCCACCCAAGACGAACCAAAGAACGTGGCGAAAAGCTGGCGGTGCTGAGAAGGGCCAGACCGTAGCAAAGCGCCCAGATGAGGGCGGCGAGGGTGAGATTGTGCAGGAACACGATCAAACCAATGCCCACACTGCCGCCAACAAGCAACGGCGGAACGAAGGCGCGCAGCGCCATGCGCATGCCGGCGGAGACGAAGGGCTGGTTGCGGCGCTTGGCCTCTTTGGCGAGCAGGAAGACATTCAAGGCGGAGGCGATGGCCAGAATGATGAGCCAGGTCTCCAGGAAGCACAGGTCACACATCACGGCATCGCCTTGCATTTTCACGACGTGCCACACCGGCCACCCGGAGGCGATGAGCGCCAGCACACCGCCAGTGAGTGCCGCGGGAGCAGAGACGGCGCGGTAGATGTGCGCCTTTTCCATCAGGGAACGAATGATGCGGAGGTTCTCCAAGGCGGCTTCGGTCGTGCTCATGTGAATCACTTTGCGCGCCAAAGTGAATGACGCAAGTAAAACTTTGCGCCACAAAGCGATGATTCTGTGGATCGACACGAAACAGGCTTGGCAGTTTAATATAATTACCATAAGTTAAGAGAAGTGAATCAATCCGCGTCAGTTTTGCGCAAAACGACACACCACTTTGGGCGAAGTTGGTGCGCAGGTCTGCTGTGTGCGGCCATTCTTCTGCCGGGAATGGCAGAGGGCGCAGATCCTACGGCAGAGCAGCAGTACATGCTCGAACTAACCAATCGATTCCGCAGTGATCCCCAAGGGGAGCTGGCCAAGCTGGTTAATTTTTCCTCTCCAGGTGTGTGGGCTCCCACCAAGTCCAACGATCCCAGCATCGCCTACGCACTGAATTTCTTTGGCACCAGCGCCTCAGATCTGGCCACGCAGTTTTCCAGTCTCACTGCGGCTCCACCGCTGGCATGGAGCAGCGCTTTGAATGTCTCGGCCACCAGCTATTCCAACCTGATGGTGACTGCCGATCAGCAGTCGCACACGCTGGACACGAACAGTCTCGACCAGCGCATTATCAACGGCGGCTACAGCGCCAACTGGTTGAATGCCGGCGAGAATCTTTTTGCCTCGGCGCAGTCCCCCTTTCATTCGCATGCCGCATTCGTGGTCGACTGGGGAGATGGCAATGGCGCAACGGCCGGTTATGGCAACGGCATTCAGAACCCGACCGGACACCGCGATCTCCTGCTCAATACCAGCATGAAGGAAATCGGCATCGGTTTCCAAGACATCTCGATTCCGGGCAGCAATGTCACCGCCATCGGGCCGTACGTCATCACCGAGCATCTGGCCTCGCAGTTTCGTTATGATGGCACGACTTACTTTTCAGATGCCATTCTGACTGGTTCGGTTTATCAGGACACCATTCTGGCCGACGCCTTTTACACGCCCGGAGAAGGGCTGGCTGGTGAAGCGATTAATGTTTACAACGACACCACCGGGATCCTCGTGGCGAGCGGATTCAGCAACAGCGCCGGCGGTTTCAATATCGCGCTTACCGGCCTGACCAATGGTGTTGTCTATCGCGTGGAAGCTCCCGACACCGGCCTTGCTGCCAAGACTTTTACGCTCACTGAGCATACAGACAACTACGGTGTGCCCGTGCTGGTGTATGACAATGTCTACGAGTCCTTCGCCGTTGTTCCTGAGCCGGGCAGCCTGCTGCTGTGCCTTGTCGCAGGTCTTTCGCTGCTTGGGTTCCGCTCACGCCATCATCTTTGCTGATTCACCATGAGATCCATCGTCCTTCTGCTTCTATCCGTTGCATCCATCCTGGCCCAGACTCCATCTGCACCGCTTGCCACGGAGATCCGTTCGATCATTGATGAGTACGAAAACTCGGTGCGTGCCAATACGCAGAAGCTCATCGCCGCTACCACCGAGGAGGAGAAGAACAAGTTTCGCGCCAGCATCCCCAGTGCCGGACCTTATGCCACCAAGATGCTGAAACTGGTGCAGGCAAACCTGGATCAGCCGGACGTGGTGAAAGGGGTGAACTGGCTCGTGACGGGCGCGGCGGGTTTTCCCGAAGGGCAGGAAGCGCTGAAGATGCTCGGCACCACCTTTGCGGATCGCGCGGGCATCGCCGAAGCGGTGAAGCAGCTTGAATACCACGGCCTGCCAGCCGAGCCGGTGCTGAAGGCTGTGATCGAAAAGAACACGCATCGGGACGAAAAAGCTGCCGCGCTCTATGCTCTGGGGGCCATCCACTTTAAAAACTTCGACGCCTCTGCCGATCGTGACTCCGCTGCCGCTTCAAAGAGCAAGGCGCTTGAGTGTTTTCAGCAGCTCTACGCCGATTATGAGGACGTCACCATCCAGGGCTTCAAGCTCTCAGATTCTGTCGCCAAAATGTTCTTTGAGATGACCAGCCTTCAGGTCGGGTGTGAAGCGCCGGAAATCGAGGGCAAAGACGCCGATGGCGTGAGCTTCAAGCTCAGCGACTACCGTGGCAAATACGTCATCGTCATCTTCTGGGGCGGCTGGTGCCATGCCTGCCACGGTACTCTGCCGCTGATGAACCAGGCCGCCGCGCAGCTCAAAGACAAGAATGCCGTCGTGATCGGTGTGAACACCGACATCGAGACCGAGGCCAAAAAAGCACTCGCCGATTACCAGGTCAGCTTCCGCAACGTGCTGGACAACACCAGCAGCGGCCCCAACACCACCCTCTACAACCTGCGCAACTTTCCCACCCTTTATCTCATCGACCCCAAGGGCCTGATCGCGATCAAAAACGGGTCTTTGGACGCGATGGTGGCTCAGATAACCGCTGCCAAATAGACGGCTTGAGTGGGAAATAGCGTCCATTGGAAGCCCATGCCGATGGATTGAGACCTGAAATTTTCGGCTCCCTAAATGGTTTAGAAGTATTAAAAACTTGCCATTTCTATGAAAAACCATAATTATACGGTATTATAAGGCCGAATTTAGGCGCTCCGTCCTCATGCTTCCACTCATCGATCAGATCCTCAAAGACTCGGGTTGTGCCGATCTTCCTGCTGTGCGGCAGGCGGTGGAAGAGGCGTGCTTCAATCAGACCTCCTTTGTGGATGCCGTACTGGATTGCGAAGGCGTGCGCGAGCGTGATTTCCTGACGGCCCTGGCCAAGACTCTCAGCCTGCCGTGGTGGGAGCCGAAGGATGAAGATCAGCCCACAGAGCAAGGAATGCGCCGCATGCTGCCGGCGGAGATCGCTCTGCGTCATCGGTTGCTGCCCGTTTTCACTGAAGAAACGAAAAACGATGACGGTTCGGAGACAGAGCGAACGCTGCATATTGCCACGTTTGATCCCCTCAGTCTTGTGGCTCATCAGCGTGTGGCCGCGAGTCTTTCGATGCCGGTCGTCTGGCATGTGGGGCAGCGCACCCGCATTGTTGAAGGCCTGCAAAAGCTCTATGGTCTGGGTGCGGACACGTTTGAAAAGATCCTGCGTGGTCGTGCTGACTGGGGCGCGGAAGATTTGAAGGATGAAGTCACCGTGCTCGATGAACCTGAGGACGAAGAGGCCTCGGTGGTTCGCTTCGTGAATCAAATCATCCGCCGTGGCCTTGAACAACGCGCCACGGATATTCACGTGGAGCCTCAGCAGGATCGCCTCCGCATTCGCTACCGCATTGACGGACGTCTCGAAGAACTGCCCGTGCCGGAGAACATCAAGTCGTTGCAGGCCTCCGTGATCGCCCGCCTCAAGATCATGGCCCGTCTCGACATCGCCGAGAAGCGTCTCCCACAAGATGGCCGCATCAATCTCGAACTCGACGGCCTCGGCATCGACGTGCGCGTGGCCACCATCCCTTCGGTCGAAGGCGAAAGCATCAGCCTGCGCCTTCTCGCGCAGCAGCAGGTCACGGTGAATCGCCTCGGTCTGACCGACAACATCCGTCCCGTAGTCGATGAACTGCTGAAACTGCCCAACGGCATCATTCTCATCACCGGTCCTACCGGCAGTGGTAAATCTACCACGCTGTACGCCTTCCTCACTGATCTCAATCAGACCCATCGCCGCATCGTCACCATTGAAGACCCCGTGGAATACAAGATGCCCGGCATCGTGCAGATCGCGGTGAAGCCGGAGATCGGCCTCACTTTTGGTGCAGGACTGCGCAGCATTCTGCGTGGCGATCCGAACGTGGTGATGATCGGGGAAATGCGCGACCTCGAAACTACGGAGATCGCCGTGCGCGCCGCTCTCACCGGTCATTTGGTTTTCAGCACCCTTCACACGAATGACGCCATCGGCGGCATCACACGTCTCATCGACATGGGCGTGGAGCCCTTCCTCGTCTCCAGCGCCGTACGTGCCTTCTTCGCTCAGCGACTCGTGCGCAAACTCTGCCCCGTGTGCAAAACACCCACCGAGGTGGAGGAGAGCTACCTCAAGTCCATCGGCTTTCCGTCCCATCTGTCCGGCAAAATCATGCGTGCCGTGGGTTGTGAGGCCTGCCGTGGCAGCGGCTTCCAAGGACGTCTGTCCATTTATGAGGTCTGCCTCGTCACCCATGCGCTGCAGCACCTCATCAACAGCCGTGCGCATCCCGCCGAGTTTCACAAGCAGGCCCTCAAGGATGGTTACATCCCCATGCGCGGCTATGGTTTCCAGAAAGTACTCAGTGGGGAAACCACCATCGAGGAAGTCCTCAGCGTCACCGCCGCCAGCGATCGCAATCACGCGCCGCAGACGACCTCCATGCCTTCCACTCGTTTAGCCGCCTAACCCATGCCCACCTTCGTTTACAGCGCCAACGGTCCTTCCGGTGTCATCACCGGTGAGCTGTCTGCGTCGGATCGCAGTGAAGCGTTTGCATTGCTCGGGAAAAAGAAAATTCAGCCCATCAAGCTCGAAGCCGCAGGTGACGCCAAGACATCCGCAGGCTCTGCCGCCAAGGCCAAACAAAGTGCAGCAGCCGCCGAAGCCATCCCGGGTGGTCCCATCAAGCTCAAGCTTCCGCAGGTGGTTCTCTTCATCGAAGAACTCTCCGACCTCGTCGGTGCTGGTATCCAGCTTGAGCCGGCGCTCGCGACCATGGAGCGCCGTCGCGAACTCTCCGGCATCAAAACACTCGCCACAGTGCTGCGCAGCAAGGTGCGCGATGGCATGGCGTTCTCGAAGGCCATTGCGGCTACCAGTCCCAGCTTCGGCAAGCTCTTCTGCGCGCTCGTCTCGGCGGGTGAAGCCAGCGGTTCGCTGAGCACCATTCTAAAGCGTCAGGCGCAGTACATGCGCTCCCTGCAGGCGCTGAAGTCCAAGGTGCTCTCCGCGCTGCTCTATCCGGCATTTCTCATCGTCGCTGCTGTTGCCGTCACCCTGCTGTTCGTCGTCTATCTCATTCCGAAACTCACAGAGATGCTCGATTCGACCGGCGGCTCGCTGCCATTCGCCGCGCAGATCATCCTGAAGATCAGCGACACCTTCAAGGCCACCTGGTGGATGGTCATCCTCGGCGGCATCGCCGCGTACATTCTCGGCAAGGCATGGGTCTCTCGTCCCGAGTCCGCCATTCCCTGGGCGCACTTCAAACTTCGTCTCCCACTCTTCGGCGGCATCTTCCGCGCACGCTTTTACGTGCAGTTCCTGGAGACGATGGCCAACTTGCTTGGAAACGGGCTCACCATGGTACAGGCCATGCAGCTCACCCATCAGGCCATCGACAATCCTTACCTGCAGCAGGGCTTCGAAAGCGTCATGCGCAATGTCGGCGAAGGCGTCGCTCTTTCCCGTGCGCTGGACCGCAGCGCTCAGTTCCCCCCGCTGCTCATCGACATGGTGAACGTCGGCGAGCAAACAGGCGACATGCCTGCTGCACTCGAACGCGCAGCCGAGCGCTTTGACCGCGAGCTCAGCAAGAAGATCGACACGCTCGCTGCGCTCATCCAGCCCCTCATCGTCTGCCTCATGGCCGGCATGGTCGGCCTCATGGCCTACCTCATGATGACCACCATCTTCCAGACCATTTCAAGCATCAACAAGTAGCCGCCCGGCCCCATCCACACACACATGAAACACACCCAAACCCAACCACGCCTCCCGACGTCCGGCTTCACCCTCGTCGAGATGATCCTCGTGCTCGCCATCGTGGCGCTCCTTGTGGGCGCGGCCATCGTCAATTTTGGCGGTGTGCTTGAGGGCGGCAAAAAAACCACCGCAAAGGGCAACATCAGCAGCATCACCTCGGCTCTGCGTGCCTATGAAGTGGACAACATGTTCCTGCCCACCACGGAGCAAGGACTCTCCTCTCTGGTTGAAAAACCCACCAGCCGCCCCGCTCCGCAAAGCTGGAGCCCCAAGCTCAAGAAGCTGCCCATCGACCCCTGGGGCAACGCCTACCACTACCGCCGCCCCGGCGTGAAAGACAAGACCGGCTTCGATGTCTATTCGGCAGGTCCGGATGGAGTTGCCGACAACGCTGACGACATCGGCAGCTGGGACCAGTGAAAGTGACGAACGAATAAACCGGAATGACGAATTTCAGAAACATCACGAATTCGACGCCTGCCGCGCTGAAAGCTCAGCGTGGCATTCGTCATTCCCGCGCAGCGGGCTTCACCCTGCTGGAGATCATCGTCGCGATGTCGATCACACTGCTGATCATTGGCATCGCCACTGTCAGCATCTCCGGCGTGCGCGCCGAAGACAAACTGCGGCGTGCGGCGGCCATGATCGAAACCACCGCCCGGCAAAACATGCTGCAGGCGCTCAACAGCCAGCAGACAGTACGCATGGAGCTTTCCGCCGGTGCGTTTGGCACGAGCGATGAGTTCAGCGGCATGCTGCAGGTGCGTCGCTATGGCGAAGTCGCCTTCCGCAAGCCGAAACGCGGCGAAGCCTGGGAGTTCAGTCCCAGCGGTATCTGCGAGCCCATCGAAGTGCGCATCAGCGGCCCGGCAGGACAGATCGAGATCGGCTTCGATCCGCTCACTGCCTGTGCAAAACGCAAATCCGTTCAGGTCAAAGGATGAAACACACTCGCACATCCTCATCTGCGCATGGTTTCGCCTTGTTCGAAATCATTCTCGCCCTCGCATTGTTCTCGCTCGTGGCCGTCAGCATGACGCGCGCGATTGAGGAGATTGCCAAGGCATCCACCTCCGCGCGCCAGGAGGCGCAGGTGCTGCGCGTGCTGGAGTCCGTGCTCGCCGAGGTCGCGCATCAGCCCGAGTTCAAGGCCGCCAGCATCTCCTTCAATCCCACCGCCGATCACATCGACGCCAGCGCCACGATCGAGAAGGTTGAACTCATCAACAAAGACAAGGTCAAACTCGACCACATGTTTCGCATCCGCGCCGAAGCATGGATCAATGACGGGCGCACGCGGCGCATGAAACGCAGCATGGAAACCTATGTGTATTCGCCCCACAGTCCGATCTAAGGCCGCGTTCACGCTGCTCGAAGTCATCATGGCCATGGCGCTCATCGGTTTCATCCTGAGCGCCGTCTATGGCGTGGCCAATGGTGCCATGCAGTTGGGCAAATCCATGAGCACCGCTCGCGTGGCTGAGACCCGCATCAGCAACTTCGTCACCCAGTGGCGCGACTATCTGGAAACCATGGACCCGGGCATCCAGCTCAGCGCCGGGCTGGAAAAAGTCGCTCGCGGGGCCTCGGGCAATATGTTCATCGCCGGAGGTCACATGCCCTTCGCTTGGGAGCGTCATTTGAAGCTCGCCGATGCCGTCGAGTTTGGCGTCGTGCGCAACCGGGAGACCAAAGACCTGAGCCTCGTGGTGCGTCACTTCAAACTCAACCCCAAGGCCCGCACGCCGGGAGAATACAATCTCATCGCAGAACTGCCGATCCTCGACGGACTCAAGCAGATGCAGTGGCAGTTCTATGAGCAGGAGGAAAAGAAATGGTACACCAGCTGGGATCCGAAGAAGCGCCCGCAGCCGCCGCTCTTCATGAAGCTCAAGTTTGCCTTCACCGCCGACCCGCGTGAGCACGAGTACACCTTTTGGATCGCCAACGACCTCGCTCAGGTCAGCGTGCCACAGGCACCACCACCGCAATGACGAATGAACCTCCAACGACCGAAGAAGGAATGATGGGCGGCAATGCCTGTCAGGAAGTCCACGCTCGTCGTTCAGGCTTTGTCATTCCTTCGTCGTTCACACTCCGTCGTGCGTCCTTGCAGCGCGGCTCCGCACTCATCGTGGTGTTCTGGATGATCGCGATTCTCGGCATGGTCATGTTTGCAGGTGCCAAGTCTCTGCAGGCTGACTCCCAGTACACGCGTATGATGCGGGGCCGCATTTTTGCCAAACGTTATGCGGAAATGGGCCTTGAGGTGGCGCGTCATCCCGTCATGCGGGAGGACGATCCTCTGCTGCACTTCAATGCAGACGATGGCGGTGGCTACAACGTCAAGCTCGTGGCCGAGGAGGCGCGGCTGAACGCCAACCATCTTATCCAGACAGGTGACAAGGTGCTGCTGCGCCGGTTGTTCACCAGTTGGGGCTTCAAGGAGCAGTTTGTCTCCGCTTTGTGCGATGCGTTGAAGGATTGGGTCGATGCTGATCAGAATGTCAGTCTCAATGGCGCCGAAAAACGCGACTACGAAAAGATGGGTTTTGAAGGCATGCCGTTCAATCGCCCGTTCAAGGAGGTCGAGGAGATGCTGCTCGTGCGCGGCATGGACATCGTCAACGCCGAACGCCCCGACTGGCGCGAGTGGTTCACCGTCTTTGGTGATGGCCGCGTAGATATAAATGACGCCCGTCCTGAGCTCATCGCGCTGCTGGCCGATCTGCCGCTGGAGCGCATTCAGCCGCTGCTCACGCTGCGTGCCGGACGCGATGGCGCGCTGCACACGCAGGATGATGTGCGGCTCAGCAGCGTGCCGCAGGTGGCGCAGTTGCTGGGCGTCTATCAACCGCAGATCCTTCAGCAGCTCACCCAATGGATTCAATTCGCCGGTCCCATTCGCCGCATCGAAAGCGTCGGTTCCCTCGGACCTCTGCAACGCAAACTCATCCTCATCACGCAGGACGGCAAGGCCGTCTGGCGTGGTGAAATCCCCGCCCATGGCAAAAACACGTAAACCTCCCTGCGAGCTGCTGCTCCCCGGCGCACAAGTCTGGCAAAGCTGGATGGGTGCGGAGGGCGCCTCATGCCTGCTGCACGCCGAGCAAAGCGCCGAGGGCGCAAGATTTGGCAAAGACGCCCAGCGCCGTGTTCTCGCACTTCCCGCCGTTCATTTCTGGGCGCTGCCCGCCTGGCTCAAGGGCCAGCCCGAGCACCTGCGCAGCATGGCGTTGCTGCATCTCGAACGCATGGGCATCAAAGCCGAGGATGATGAGGCCACGGTGCAGGTGCGCAACATGCAGGGAAAGGAAGGCGCGTATCTCACTCGCATCCTTGCACTCAAGGATCTGCCATCGCCGCTTACCGACACCGCACGGCTGCCTGATGAAGTCACTCTGCACGCGCTGTGCTACCCGATGGTGCAAAACAGCCTCACGATTTTCCGTGAGCTCGGTCGCCTCGTCGTCGCCATCACCAGCGGATCGCAGTTGATCTATTGCACCCCGCTCTCCGCGAACAAGCTGGATGGCAACGCACTCGCAGAGCTGAACAACATCTGCCTGCAGCTCGGTTTTCAGGGCGTGCTTGGCAGGCTGGAAAGCATCGTGCTGTGGATTGACGAGGGCGACATCACGCAGATCCAGCGCGTCACTGGTTTGGCTGCCTACCGCTGCGACATGCCGGCACCCACCATGCCTGAGCGCGGCTCCAGCCTGCTCATGCCGCAGGATGTCACTGCCGAGCGTCAAAGCCAGACGCGCCGCGCAAAGACACGCTTCATGGCGCTGGCGGCTGGAACAGTGATCGCCGCGGCCATTGCCCTCGTCGCCACGCTGACATCGCTGGCCTTGCAGGAGCGCAACCTGCTGCGTGAAAAGGTTGCCGTTCTCACGCCGCGTGCCTCGCGGGTCATGGATCACAAAAAAGCGTGGCAGGAAGTTGCGCCTGCCGTGGATCCCACCACCTGGCCGCAGCAGGTTCTGCTGCACCTCATGGAGCCTGAATCATCCAAGGAAGTTTCCATCACGCATTGGGAATGGACCCCTGAGCGTATGAGTCTGCGTGGGCGCATGCCGGACGCTACTCTGGCGTTCAAGTACACCCAGGAACTCAAGTCGATCGAAGCTCTGGCTCCTTTCGCATTAAACGGGCCGCCGCCAGCCTTTGCCAGCGACGGCAGCGCCAGCTTTGAGATGAAGGGAGGACCGGGCGAATGAAGAAGAGTGAGAAAGTGCTGCTCGGCGTCTTCGCCTTCCTGTTCCTCGCCATCATCGGCGGTGGTGGGCTCATGTACGCCTTCAACAACTACTCGGCCATTCGCGAGGAGAACGACACTTTACGCGACCGTCTCGCCGATATGAATCTCGCCATCTCGCAGGGCGCTGATTGGGCGGACAAGTACGGCTGGCTTGAGGAGCATTGCCCGAACTTCACCAGCCGCCAGGAGGCTTCAGCCAAGCTGCTGGAAGTCATCACTGCCGAGGCGGAAAAAAAGGGCATCAGCATCGGCGGCAAGGAGTTCATCGAAGCCGCCCGCGTGCTGGGGCCCGACGGTCTGCCGCTGGAGGAAAACCTCGGCTATTTTGACAAGGCCACCGTAAAGATCACCCTCGCAGGCATTCAGGAGCAGGCCTTCTTTGGCTGGCTCCATGCACTGCAGCAGCCGCAGAGCTTCCTCGGCATCACCCGCATGCAGATCAATCCCAGCGGAACGAACAAGACCATCAACGCCGAGGTCGAGTTCACGCAGTTTTACCGTGAGAAATCGGCACCCAAGGTCAGCAAAGCAAACTAGCCATGAAACTTTCCACATTATCATTCTCTCTGCTGGGGCTGGCGATGTTTGCCCCTCATGCATATGCCCAGGAGCCACAGAAGAAAGACGCCACCCCCGTGCCGTTTCCAAAGCTGCAGCACTTCGCCCCTTTGTGGGAGCGCTCCATCTTCACCACCAAGGATCTGCCTTCACCCGATGCACCCACGGGGCCGAACTTCGCCGACAACCTTAGCCTCTCCGGCATCTATGAGATCGACGGCGGTGTCGTCGCTGTGCTGGTGGATCGCACCACCTCGCAGGTCATGGAGGCGCGCATTGGTTCAGAAAACGAAATGGGCATCAAGATCCGCGCGGTCAAACCTGGCGAGAGCGTGGACAAGACCCGCATTCAATTACAAAAGGGAGATCAGGCCGGCTGGATCAGCTTCGCCGATCTCTCCGCCGCACCACCCGTCGAGGTCAGGAGTGCCATTCCCACGCAGCAGTCTGCAGCACCGAATCAAGGCATGGGCATGCAGCAGCGTCGAACCATGAACACCCCGCCTGTTCAAACAGGACTGCCGCCCAATCCGATTCTTCCTCCGCCATCCACTCCGGTCCCCGGTGGTGCGCCCAGACCTGCTGCGCCACGGATCAATGATGTGCCGCTGCCGCCGCCTTGAGGAAGACAAAAGGACATAGGAGATCCGCCATCATGGCTTGCCAAACAGCAGTCTGATGGAGAAGAGTGCCCTCATGCCCCACGTTCCAGGTCTTCGCAGTTGCTACGCCAAGGTTGGCCGCCTCATCTATTTTGGTCGCATGCTCGACAAGATCCGTCTGCACGCTGCAGCCAAACTTCCGGCCGATTATACGGCACAGCTGGGTGACACGCAGTTTTACACTCTCGATGGCCGTTGCTGCCGTTTTCTCGGAGTCCCGTATGCAGTGCTCCAGACACGCGTTCTCGAAGGCGGCACCGACGAGGAAATCCTGAACTGGGTGCATGCCCGCGGCATCGTCCGCACAGATGAAGAGTGCCACATGTGGAACCGTTTCATCGCCAAACTCGGCTGGCGTGACGAACGCTCCGCCGTGCTCCCGCAGCGCATTCAGGACAGCGGCCTCAGCGGCAAGCCCATCGAGACCCTGATCGACCACATTGAGTATGATGAAGGTCGCGATCCGGTGGGCGAGCGCGCTTGGGAAAGCATTTGATCAAACATGGAGCTCACTTCTCCACCGTGATCTGCACACGGCGGTTTTGCTGGCGGCCTTCCGGGTTGTCGCTGCCGTCAGGGTTGTTATTTGGGGCAGCGGGCTTGGTCTTGCCATAGCCTTGGGTGGTGATCATTTTTTCGGGGATGCCTTTCTTTTTCACCAGCCATGTTTTCACGGCATCGGCTCGACGCTGTGACATGTCGAGATTGACCTTGTCGCTGCCTTTCGAGTCGGTGTGACCTTCGACCGTGACTTTGCCTTCGGGAAATTCACCGAGGACCGTGGCGACTTTTTCCAGCAGCACTTCTGCGTCCGGACGCACGGCGGCTTTGTCAAAATCAAAGAGCACGTCTCCTTCCAGCTTCATGGTGAGGGAGGTGGCGGTTTCCTCCACCTGCAGTGCTCTTCGCGCGGAGGCTACCTCCAGAATTTTGCGTTCCAAAGCCAGCTGCTGCTGATCCAGATCGAAGATTTGCTTTTGGAGCGTGAGTTTTTTCTCCTGAAGATCGAGTCGCTGGCGTTCCAGAGAAGCCTGCGGCGTTGAAGGCTTCTCGGCGTTGGCAGTCAGTGAAAAGAAGCACAAGGCCAGGAGGCCGAGTGACATTGTTTGGGGTGGGATGAGGGTTTTCATAAGGATTGCTCATCTCTATTATCGGACGGCAGGGAGCCATCAGGTGGGTGCAAAGACTCGGCATTCTTCAGTGAGCCTTACCTTGGCGGATCTTCTTGACGCTTTCAGCAGTGTGGTTTGCCGCCTGCCTGATAAGGAGAGATTGAGGGCGGCATTTTTTACCTGAAGCGCAAAAAGTGGTTCGCTCTTCAGGTGTATTTCATGGCAAGGTGAATAAAAACAGCCCAATAATTCGGGGGTTGTGCCGCTTTAAAAGATTAGAGAAACATTGCATCAAGCCACTCGATTTTATGTCCCCTGCGAGAACCATGAATTTCAATCTCCCTCACCACTTCCGGTCCTGCTTGCTGCTCTTGATTGCCAATCTCGTGGTGGCCACTGCCGCGTTTTCGCAGAACGTTCAGCAGATCAAGAATGCTCTGGGCTGGGCGGACAGGTGGGGAAATCTGAGCATCTGGTTTGATTTTGACGATGACATGAAGCTCGGTGGCCCAGAAGAATCGGCCCAGCTTCCGGTGCGTCTCCAGTTTTGCAGCGAGCAGCGTTTTGTCGGGCAGGGAATCGGCGGCGAAGGCTGGTGGTTTCCGCTGCTTGAAAGCCGGGTCAAAAAATTAAGCGAGACCAGCGTCAGGCTTTACACATTGAGTGGCAACAGTGAAACCCTGTACAAGGACGCCAAAGACAGCAGTCAGTACGCCACGAAGGACCGGCAGTGGAAGGGCAGAATCAAGGCGGATCATTTCGAAGTTACGGATGACGCAGGTTGGACCTATGACTATTCGGATGGCCGTTTGCTTGCCGCGCTGACCCACAAAGGCGACGTGCTTCGCTGGAGTTATACGGAAGCCAAGGCCACGGCCATTGAATCAAAGCAGTTTGGCCGGTTGCTCTCGGTCACCTACGATCCGAAAACCGGCATCGTTTCCCGGATTGACTACAACAAGGACGCTTCAATCTCCTTCAAGATCGGGACAAAGCCGCAGGTGGCCGCCGCTGCCAGTGGCTCGTCCGTTATCAGCACGGCCACCTCGATCATTGGTTTGACCAACAAGGCTGGTTACAACATGGAAAGTTCCTTGGAGCGGGACGCGCAGAGCAAAATGATGAAGTTGACCGTGAAGGAAAAGGACGGCCCAAAGCCTCAAACGTCACGCACCTTCCAGTGGGATCCAGCGACAGGCTGGCTGCGGCAAGACGGAGACTTCACCTACACGGTCACTCCCAGCAAGGACGGCAAAGAAGCATTTCCTTCGCTGGAACGGGAGAATGCCCGGGGCCAGAAAGAGAGCTACAAGTACTACACTCAAAAAATGGTGGCGGTGCATGCCAAGCTGGATGGAAGCACCATGACATACCAGTATGTGAGCACGCCGGGACCCGCCTTCGGAAAGCTCATGAAGTCTGTCCAAACACTGCCGAATGGGAATGTGAAAACCACCTATGAGGCCTCATTTGATGCTTCCGGCAAAATCGCCAAACTCTTCACCGGTGGTTCGAACATCAAGACGCTGAGGGTCAATTCCTGGGACCCTGCGGAGGCGGTCCCGTTGATCGCTCAATTCCAAACACCAGACAAAGAAGATCTCAACATAGCGGGTCCGAAGAACCTTCTTGTCGGGGCCGTGATTGGCGGTCGTCCTTATGTCTATATGCATGATGAAAAGGGCACGATGACCGGTCGGCTTCATCTGTCCGAATTCTTGAAGCAGAATCGCAAGATCAAACTTCCCGCCAACGCCCCCCAGTGGCTGCTCCTGGCATTGAAGGAGCCCAACCGCCAGTAACCGGAGTGATATTCACTCCCGTGTGATGGTCTCGTCCAGATTCAGCATCACACGGGCCACCGCCTGCCAGGCTTGAGTCTCAGTGGCGTTCGCCTGACGTTCGGCGGCAAGCAGGTGCGTGAGAGCCTTACGTTCGTTGTCGAGCGGCGGGCGGGAGAGGCAGAGCTGGCAGGCGTGGGAGATGCGGGCATCGTCCGTTTTGGCTTCCTTGATCAGGCGTGCGGCCAAAGCCTGCGCGAACTCCACATAGGCGCTGTCATTGAGCAGGGTGAGGGCCTGCAGCGGGGTGTTGCTGCGGATGCGGCGTGTGCAGGTGCTGAAGCCGTCGGGAGCATCAAAGACACTGAGGGCAGGCGGCGGTGTGGCGCGGAAGATGAAGGTGTAAATACCACGCCGGTAGCGATCGCTGCCTTTGCTGAGCGGCCAGCCGCGTTTAACCTGCCCCAATGACATGACGCCCTCAGGAATCGGTGGATAAACAGGCGCTCCACCCATCTTGGGCGAGAGCAGGCCGCTGGCGGCAAGGCACACATCACGCACGACTTCCGCATCCAGCCGCAGGCGGTTCTGCCGCCAGAGCAGGTCATTGTTGGGATCAATGCGGGCTGATGCAGGCCGAATCGTGGAAGCCTGTTGATACGTCGCGCTGGTGACGATGAGCTTGTGCAGGTGCTTCAGGCTCCAGCCGTGCTCCATGAAATCCACGGCGAGCCAGTCGAGAAGTTCCGGGTGCGTGGGAGGACGGCCCATGGTGCCGAAATCATTTTCCGTCGAGACGAGGCCTCGTCCAAAGTACTGCTGCCAGACGCGGTTTACGATGACGCGTGCGGTGAGCGGGTTCTTCGGATCAATGAGCCATCGCGCGAGGGCGAGGCGGTTAGCCTTGGTCCCTTCTGGCAGCGGCGGCAGCACGGCCAGGACACCGGGCAGAACTTCATCAGATGGCCGGGTGAAATCCCCTTTGATGAAGAGCGTCGTCTTGCGCGGCTGCGGCAGCTCCTTCATCACCAGGGTGGTGGTACCGTTTTTGAAGATGTTGTCGAGTTCGAGGTGCCGGTCATAGAGCGGATTGAAGACGCTGTCAGACGTGCCGGTCATGGCTTTGAAAAGAATGCGCTGATCAGCAGCACCACGTTTCGCGGCGGGCTTGGCCAGGGACTTGAGAGCTTCGGCATCAACCAGCTTTTTCGATTGGTCACCCAAGGTCTTTTCCCACTCCTGCAGCACGGCGATTCTCGCCTTGATGTGCGCATCGATCTGCTTGAGCACCTGCGTGTGCTCGGCTTTCAGCTTGTCGAGATCCTGCCCCGGATCAGGCACGGGCAAAGTGGGCTCGTCCTGGTTGTTGAGAAAAGCGAAGAGCTGATAGTACTCGCGCTGGCTGATCGGATCAAACTTGTGATCATGGCACTGCGCGCAGCCGATGGTCAGTCCCAGCCAGACCGTGCCGGTGGTGGCCACGCGATCAAAAATGCTCTCGATGCGGAACTGCTCTTTATCGATGCCGCCCTCCTGATTGATCTGCGTGTTGCGATGGAAACCCGTCGCGATGAGCTGCTCGCGCGAAGGCTTGGGCAGCATGTCGCCCGCGAGTTGTTCCAGTGTGAACTGGTCGAAGGGCTTGTCCTGGTTCAAGGCATTGACGACGTAATCGCGATACGGCCACATGCTGCGCGGGGCGTCGATGCTGTAGCCATTGCTGTCGCCGTAGCGCGCCTGATCAAGCCACCAGCGGCCCCAGCGTTCGCCGTAGTGTTTGGAGGCGAGCAGTCTTGTTACCAGTTCCTCACTGTTTGACGCCGGCTGTTTGAGAAAAACAGCCACTTCAGCAGGCGTCGGCGGCAAGCCGGTGAGGTCCAGATGGAGACGGCGGATGAGTGTGGCAGGTGCGGCAGGAGGCGAGGGCTCCAGCCCTGCCTTGCTAAGACTTGCGCGAATGAAGGCATCAACGGGATGCATGCTGCCACTCTGCGGCAGCGGAGCTTTCACTGGCGCGATGAAGGCCCAGTGCCGGTCATCGCTCGGAGCTTCCTCAGCGGGTGCATGTGCGCCTTCAGCAACCCACTGCCTGATGAGCGCGATCTGTGCAGAATCCAGCGGCCCGCGTTTGTAGGGCATTTGCGGGATTTCTGCGTGAGTCCCAGAGACGACCTGCACGAGGAGATCTGGCAGTGCGGCGCCATGCTTGCCGCCAGAGCGCGCACCCATGGCGGTGTCGAGCTTGAGCTGGGATTTCTGCGTGGTCGCACCGTGGCATTTCACGCAGTGCTGTTGCAGCAGCGGTTTGATCTGCGTGGTGTAGTCCACCGCCGCATGGCTGGCGGCAGTGCAGAGCAGGAATGTGATGAAGGTGCAGCGGAGCATTCGAAAAAAGGAAAAGCAGGACGGACAGAAGGTACGTTGAAGGGCAGGGGGCTTCTTCCGCGTTCTGGCAAACGCATCCACAAAAAAGCCGCACTCGCGCGGGGCGGGTGCGGCCTTGATGACTGTGGGGAGTCAAAGAGTCAGACGGCTCAGGCGTCCTTCTTTTTCTTCGGGGTCAATTCTTCCAGCGTGAGGGAGCCGTCGCTGTTCTTGTCCATCTTGCCGAAGCGCTCGGTGGCCTTGGCTTCGTCCTTCTTGGCATTTGGAGAAGCCAGGAATTCTGCCTTGGAAACTTTGCCGTCTTTGTCGGTGTCGAGTCTCTTGAGCATTTCCTCGGGATTCATCTTGGGCTTGCCCTTGTCGCCTTCGGGCTTCTTGGGGGCATCACCCTCAGCGGCAAAGGTGGTCACTGCGGAGAGAGCCAGGATGGCGAGGAACGAGGTAATAACTTTCATATGGATCTGTATTGGGTTGTTGATTTGGAGCTCAGGATGCTGGGGACCAGTCCCGTGCGTGCCGGGTTAAACGAGAAGCCGCCCATTTCGTTTCGATAAAAGATGGTTCTTTTTTATGAACCGCATCGGGGACCTCCCTGATGCAGGCATAAAAACGCCGCACTCGCGCGGGGCGGGTGCGGCGTGGTGACTTGTGAGAGTCAAAAGTCAGGCGACTCAGTCGTCTTACTTCTTCTTGGGAGCTGCGGTGAATTCTTCCTTGGAAAGGAAGCCGTCTTTGTCCTTGTCCTTTTTGGTGAATGTGGCCTCGGATTTGGCAGCATCCTTGGAGCCCTTGAGGAACTCTTCCTTGGAGACCTTGCCGTCTTTGTCAGCATCCTTCTTGGTGAACATTTCTTCCGGGGTCATCTTGGGCTTGCCCTTGTCTCCTTCGGGTTTCTTGGGAGCGTCACCCTCAGCGGCAAAGGAGGTGACGGCGGACAGCGCCAAAATGGCGAGGAATGAGGTAACAGCTTTCATGTGGATCAATGTTGGTTTGTTGATGGAAAAGCGCTGGGTGCTGGGGGCGTCCCCAGTCCGGTGCGTGCCGTGTTAAACGGAAAGGACCTCATTCCATTTCAAAAATTCACAGAGGAATTTTTCGGCTGCAAATTTCCACAACGAATGCAGTTCACAGCAAACGTGCCGCTGCTTCCGCCAGCGCACTGCGTTCACCTTTGACCAGAGGAACGTGAGCCGCAAACGTCTGCCCGCGCATGCGCTGGCGCGTGTACACCAGGCCATTGCTGCGGCTGTCCACATAAGGATTGTCGATCTGTGCCGGATCACCGACGAGCACGAGCTTCGAGCCACGTGACATGCGCGTGACGATCGTCTTGGCCTCCAGCGGCGTAAGCTGCTGCGCTTCATCCAGGATGAAGAAGCGGTCTGGAATGCTGCGACCACGGATGTAGCAGAGCGCCTCCACTTCGATGACGCCCTGCTGAATCAGCGGGTCATACGGCGCGGCTGGTGTGGCCATCTGCTGCTGCGGCTCGGGCATGAAGCGGTTCTTTTTGCGGGCCGGGCCCTGCTGTGTGCCCTCCATGGGCCGCATCAGGAGGTCCAGCGCGTCATAGACGGGCTGCAGCCATGGGCGCATTTTTTCCTGCAAGGATCCGGGCAGGAAACCAACGGTCTGACCCATGGCAACGATGGGACGGCTCACAGTGACACCGTGGTAGGTGCGGTTAAACACCTGCTGCAAGGCTGCCGCGACGGCGAGCAATGTCTTACCGGTACCTGCTTGGCCGTAGCAGGTGACGAGGCTGATCTCAGGATCAAGCAGCGCATCCAGGAAGCAGGCCTGCCCCAGATTCATCGGTTTGATGGCACGGCCCTGACCGACCTTGATCGACTCCGGCGTGTGGTGCAGGCGGACGAATTCACCATTGGTGCTCAGCTTCGCAGGCATGGTGGCTTTGTCTCCGGCGGTGAGCAGAGCGTAGTCGTTCACCACCATCCCCACGGTACGAGTCTCTGGCACGGAAAGACAGCCGCTGCTCGCAAAGCGCTGCAGCTCATGCTGGCTGACTTCCACACGGGCGATGTCAAAGTTCGCGACCTCACGCGGCTCCACTTTGTCATGGAGGTAATCTTCGCACTCAATGCCCACCGCGCGTGCCTTGAGCTGCATGTTCAGGTCCTTGCTGACGAGAATGACCGGCGGTGAAACCTGCTCACTCAGCCAGAGCGTGCAGGCCAGGATGCGGTGGTCGGCTTTGTCCAGATCGTGGAAAATACGCTCAAATCCCTGCACGCTGGCGTGCTTGCGCGCCTCAGCAGGATCATAGACAGCCACGCGGATGCTGCCGCCGCCATCGGTCGGCACTCCTGTGGTGACGGACGCTCCCTTGTTGGAGAAAATTTTCATCAGCGCCCGATGCACCTCGCGGGCGTTGGAGCCGCGTTCAGTCATCTCGTTTTTGAAGCGGTCCAGTTCACTCAGGACATCGACCGGAATGCAGATGTGATGCTCGGCAAAGCGGTGAATGCAGGCGGGATCGTGCAGCAGGACGTTGGTGTCGAGAACGAAAGTCTTGGTGGCGGTCGGGGTGCTGGCGCGGCGGCGGCGGGAGGAGGAGGCAGAATTCACAGAAACAGGACCAGGGTCAGAAGCGCGGGTGGAAATGACAGAAGAGATTACCGATGCTGGGTGGTCGTCACGGTCCATGGTGTTTTAGTGGGTGTAGTGGTTGCCTGCGTTGAAAAAGGCGGGGACAGCTTTTCGTTGGCGCGGGGGAGAGCCAAACGTACCGATCCCGAAATGTGATTTTTTGAATGAATCACGGTAATTGCTGAAGAGTGTCAGAACGTGCAGTGGCTGGCAAGAACTTATTCACAAAGACGAAGTTATTCACAGTTGGTGGCACGTTTCTACCACCCCATGAACGCACAGCTCAGGCCAACGTGTGTATCAACTTTATGAATGTGCCGAAAAGGGCACTTCAAAATATTCCAAAGCCCATTCCCTCATGTAGCGCACCTGGTTTGGAACAAAGCGGTAAATGATCAGTTCGGGATTGTCGATGCTGCCGAGATAGGCACGCAGCAAAGGATTGGCAGCCCAGATTTCCTCCAAAAGAGGTCGTTCAGTGACGATCTCGGCCGCAGCGGTGATTCGCACCTGATTGTCCTGATCATCCTTGTAACACAATTCAGCCTTCGGATTGCTCGCCAGCTCGTGCGTCTTGCCATAGCGGCGCAAATTGGCGACATAGACCGTGAAGCCGTCCGTGCGCACGGGTGAAACAGGTCGCACCCGTGGCTGATCTCCATCCACCGTGGCCAGCATGGGAAACTTCGCGGCAAGCATGGTGGCCTGCGCGAGTTGCGGCAGTTCGGCGGGATCTACAGGCTGGGGCTGAGGGCGGGACATGATGGGTGACGATACGCAGTGAGATTAAGCTGTCCAATTTGCGGCTATTTTTGGAGTACCCAAACGGCAGTGCCCAGCTAGTCTGCGCACCATTCTCCCCGATGAAAAACTTTCCCACCGTCTTTCAGCGCAATGCGTTATGGACAGCCATCACCGCCGTGTCGATCACCGTCATCGGTGCGCTGTCCATCGGGCTGATCTATCTCGCGACGCAGGTGATGGCTTTTCTGCAGCCCATTCTCGTACCTTTCGCTGTGGCAGGCGTGCTCGCCTACCTGCTGGAGCCCGGCGTGGAGTGGCTGGAGCGGCGCGGCCTAAACCGCCAGCGCTCTGTGCTGCTGGCCTTTGCGATGTTCACGCTGGCCATGGGCGGTCTGGGCTGGTGGATCGTGGTGAAGTTGGACGATCCCGCCCACCATCTGGCAGACCGCGTGCCCGTCTATTATGCCAAGGCGCAAAAGGCGGTGATCGAGTTTTCAGCGAAGATCGAAAAGGACTACGACATCAAACTGTTGCCCCGGATAGAGTCGACCGCTGCTCCTTCGCCTTCGTCTGAAGCAGCACCAGCGGGGCAGGGGGCAATCCCGGCAGTAAAAGAGGGCAATGAAGCACCTGACGCCGATTTTCAGGCCTTGTTACGTGGTGACTGGGTGAAGACCACGCTGCCCAAAGTCCCCGGCATCGTCTGGACCTTCCTCCGAACCAGTGTGGGTGGTTTCCTCGGCGTCTTTGGCTTTCTGCTCTCTTTCATCATTGTGCCCTTGTACCTCTACTATTTCCTGATCGAGAGCGCCAATATTCAGGAGCGGTGGTCAGATTACCTGCCACTAAGGGCCTCGGCCTTCAAAGACGAGCTGGTGAGCTGCCTGAACGAGATCAACAGCTACCTCGTCGCCTTCTTCCGTGGCCAGCTTTTTGTCAGTGTGATCAATGGCATCGCCACGGGCATCGGGCTGATGATCGTGGGGCTGGATTTTGGCCTGCTCATCGGTCTGGCGCTTTGCCTGGCGGGGATCATCCCTTATCTGGGCATCGTCTTGTGCTGGATACCGGCGGTGATCATTGCCTCCGTGCAGGGAGGGAGTGCGTGGATTTCTGCGGACCCTTGGTGGGTCATGCCGCTGGCGGTGACCGGGGTCTTCGCCCTGGTGCAGCAGGTGGATGCCCTGTTCATCACCCCGCGCATCGTCGGCGAAGCCGTTGGGCTGCACCCCATGACGGTAATCGTTTCCGTGTTTGTTTGGGGCCTGCTGCTGGGCGGTCTGCTCGGTGCCATCCTGGCGGTGCCTCTCACCGCCTCGGTCAAGGTGCTCTTCCAGCGCTACGTGTGGCGGGCGCGCATCGCTCCGCAGACGATCGGCGGCTCCAGACGTGAGCAGGCGGTGACGGCATGATCACAATCAGCAATCTCTTATGAAGAACATCCTGCTGATCTTTCTCGGTGGCGGCCTCGGTTCGGTGCTGAGGTATGGCACCGTCATCGGCATGGCGCGTCTGCTGCCCAAGGCCGTCTTTCCCTGGGGCGTGCTCGCGGCCAATATCCTCGGCAGTTTCATCCTGGGCTTCCTCTTCGCCCTGCCTGCCATGAAGGAAAAAGGCAGCGGTCCATGGCTGTTCGCCGCCACAGGCGTACTCGGTGGCTATACGACCTTTTCCACGCTCGCGAACGACTCGTGGCTGCTGATGCTGAACCAGCATTCCTGGCTCGCGCTTATCAATGCCATTGGCAGCATTCTGCTGGGCATCACCGCCGCAGCCGTCGGCTGGTGGGCGGGCAGCAAGCTGGCCTGATAAGCTCAGGCTTCAGACTGAGGCATCTCGAGGGCTGCTTCCGCATCCTCTTCACGTGCGGATCCTACTTTGAGGGAAATTTTGATCCCGTGCTTGGCGGCCGCTGTATTGAGCAAGGAGCGGATCGCGCTGATCGTCATGCCATTCTTGCCAATGACATGACGCACATCTTCCGGTGCCAGCTGCACACGGTAGGCCACGGCACCGTTGATATTAGTGCCGATGGCAATGGTCGCCTGCTGCGGGTGGTCGATTAAATTCGCCACCACATACGAAAGGAACTCGCGGAGGGCTTCCGGCGCGTCCATGGCAGCTTATGCTGGGACTGCGGAAGCGGCGTGCTTGATGAGGCTCTTGACGGTGTCAGAGGGCTTGGCTCCTTGGGAGATCCAGGCATTGACGCGATCAAGCTTCACGACAGCACCTTTGACGCCCTTTTGAGGATCGTAGGTACCAAGGATTTCGAGGAAACGGCCTTCTTTTGGGAAGCGTTGGTCAGCCGCAACAATACGGAAGACTGGACGGCCTTTTTGGCCTTCTTGACGGAGACGGAGAACAACTGCCATGGTACGTGTACGGGAATGGGGTCAGGTTTTGGGGAGGCGCATGGTGGAGACTTTGAGAAGGAAATCAAACGTTTTTTCCCCCTCATTCTCAGGGAGGCTCATGCCAGCACGTCTTTGAGCACATGCCCATGGACGTCCGTCAGCCTCCGTTCGATGCCGTTATTATAGTAGCTCAGGCGCTCGTGGTCGATGCCCAGCAGGTGCAAAATCGTGGCATGCAGGTCGTAAATGGTGCTCACCCGCTCGGCGGCTTTGTAGCCAAATTCGTCGGTCGCACCGTAGCTGAAGCCCTTTTTAACCCCGGCGCCCGCCAGCCAGACCGTAAAGCCCTTGGGGTTGTGGTCCCGGCCATTGGCCCCCTTCTGAAAAGTGGGCATGCGCCCAAACTCCGTCACAAAGGCCACCAGCGTGTCCTGCAGCAGCCCCCGGGCTTTCAAATCCTTCAGCAGCCCGGCCACCGGCTGGTCGAGGATCGGCCCATGCACCGAGTACTGTTGCTCGATGGTCTTGTGCCCGTCCCAGTTGCCCACGCCCTCGCCCATGGCGTAGGAGCCGTTGAAAAGCTGCACAAACCGCACCCCGCGCTCGATCAGGCGCCGCGCCAGCAGGCAGTTCTTGGCGAAGCCGGCCTTTGTCTCATTGCTGTCGTTCACGCCATAAAGATCCAGCGTGGCCTTGCTCTCATTCGACATATTGCCGACTTCTGAAGCCGCGATCTGCATCCGTGCCGCCAGTTCGTAGGACGAAATCCGCGCCGCCAGGTCGCTGTCCGCCGGATGCTCCTGCGCCTGCCGCTGATTGAGCAAATTCACAAACGCACGCGTGTCGCGGTCTGCCGCCTCGCTCACACTCGCAGGGCGGATCAGATTGGGGATCGGCTTGCTCGCATTGAATGCCGTGCCTTGGAAAGCCGCCGGGAGGAATGCCGAGTTCCAATGACGCGGACCGATCTGCGGCACGCCACGCGGATCAGGGATCGCCACAAAGGCCGGCATGTCATCGCACTCGGAGCCGAGCGCATACGTCACCCAGGAGCCCATGCCGGGGAAGCCATCCAGAATGTACCCCGTGCTCATCTGGTTTTCCGCCGGGCCGTGCGTGTTCGATTTCGCCGTCATCGAATGAATGAAGCACATGTCATCCGCCAGCCCCGCGATGTTTGGCAGCAGGTCGCTGATCATCTTGCCGCTCTGTCCGCGTGGTTTGAACTCCCAGATGGGTTTGACGAGATTTCCCTGCGCCCCCTGGAAGGTGATCAAATCTGCCGCGCCCGGCAGCGGCATGCCGTGCCGCTTCACCAGCTCCGGCTTGTAATCAAACGTATCCACATGGCTCATCGCGCCCGAGCAGAAAATCACGAGCACGTTCTTCGCACGCGGCTCGAAATGCGGCGGTCGCGGCGCATAGGGATGCGCCGGATCAATGCGCGGACGAATGGGGTCGTTCGCCAGCAGGCCCTTCTGCGCCAGCAGCGAAGTCAAAGCGATGCTGCCCAGCCCGCTGACGCCTTGATTGAGAAAGTTCCGACGGGATAAAAGATGGTTTTGCATAACAGGATCAATACAGGGTCATGAACTCGCTCGTGTTGAACAGGGCGCGGCAGAACATCGCCAGCCCATGCTGTGAAATGAGTTGTGTGGAGGCAGCCAGCTCGTCCGCATTCGGATCACGCTGGTAGGCCAGTTGAAACGCCCGCTTCACCTGTGCCGCAGCGTCCTTGCCCGCCTCCTTTTCAAGTCGCGCGGCCAGCAGCTCGCTCTGCTGCATGGCAAACGTGCTGTTCAAGAAATTCAGCGCCTGCAAAGGCGTCGTGCTTGAGGTGCGGCGCGGGGCGATCTGCCCCGCATCCGGCACGTCGAACGCACCAAACGTGTCATCAAGCTGCACCCGTGGCTTGCTCTGGTAAACCATGCGCCGGAACGTGTCGGGCCCAAACTCCTGCTTCGATTGATAGACCTTCACGTAGTTGTCATTCGGCACGAACAAATCGAAGCCCGGTCCTCCCATCGTCAGATCCAGCACGCCGCTCACGGCTAGGATTGTATCGCGCAGCGGCTCCGCTTCGAGTCGCCGCGTGGGAAAACGCCACAGAAGCCGCGCGCCCGAATCTGCCAGCATTCCCGCATCATTGGCCGTGCTCGACTGCCGGTAGGCCGCTGAGTTCATAATCAACCGATGCATCTCCTTCATGCTCCAGCCGTGCTGCATAAACTGCGCTGCCAGCCAGTCCAGCAGTTCAGGATGTGACGGCTTGCCACCATTAAATCCAAGATCGCTCGGCGTATCCACGATGCCCGTGCCAAAATGATAGTGCCAGATTCGGTTCACCATCACTCGCGCCGTCAGCGGATTCTGTGGATCGGTCAGCCATTTCGCCAAGGCCATGCGCCGCTCCGCTTCCGGTGTGTCTTTGGGAAGGTCCAGTTTCGCGCCGATCTGCGCCAGCGCCCCCGGTGCAATTTCCTCCTGCGGCGTCATCGGGTCGCCGCGTTGCAGCCGGTAGGTCGGTCCCGGCTGCTCAAACTTGCCCAGGTAGGCCATGGGGAAGCTCGTCAGTTCCTTCAGTCTGCGCTGCAGCGCGGCACGCTGCTCGCTGTGTTTCTTCACCGTGGCCGCATTGTCAGAAGAGACTCCGCTCAAGGTTGGAATGTCGCGAATGCGGTCCCGATACTCCACGCCCAGCCGGTCGGCGGAAGACGCCACCGCCTGCCATGTTTTCCCATCCAGCGAACTCTCAATCACATAATCCGTGGAAAGACGATCTTCATAGACCTTGCCCTTCTTCTCTCCCCGATCCCGGCTCCACACCACGCTGCTGATGCTTTCCTCACGTGGCAGTTCGATCTGCAACCAGCCCTTGCCCGCATTCTTCGAAATCCAGCTCTTTGCGTTGCCATACAGACCATCATTCGCGTGCGCGATTTGATGAATCGGATTCGTGCCATCACTGAATACATCCGAAGCCGTCACCTTCGCGCCGTTCTTCGCCAGAGCCACGTTGCGTGGCTGCTTCCCGGAGGAAAACACTTCCAGCTCATCAATGCACGGCTGCCCGCCGGTCGTCGCATGAATCGTGAAGCGCACAAACTTCGCCTTCACCGCATCAAAGCTTTCTCGGTTCGCCAGATGTGTCACCGGCGCGCGCAGATGCGGTTGTGATGATGGCTGAGTGCCGTCCGCCTCTTCAAACAGCACCGCATCAGCCACGGTCGGCCCGCCGAGTTTGCCGCTGCGCAGGATGAGGATGGAATCCGGCGTCACCGCATACGTCCCCGCATACTTGAAACCACTCCAGCGCTTCTGTTCTGGGATCGCACCGCTGCCGTCGGCAAACTTGCTTTGATCCACGCTGGCGATTTCTTGCTGGTCGCCCTTCGTGTTCGCATCACCGTCCAGATCGAGGATGTAGCGCGCATCCTTTGCATGCGTCGTCCACGCCGCCCATGAAAGCCAGATGCGTTGTTTGCCTGAGACACGCGGATTCCATGAGAAGAAATCCTTCGCAGCGGCATCCTTCTCGGCCTTCCAATAGCGGTAGCTCTCGCCGAGATTGGGCAGTCGTGTCGCATCCCCCGGATCTGCTGCCTGGCCCAGTTCTGTGCCCGCAGAATATTCGATGGGCTTGCCATTCGTGGGCTGTTCGATCTGCACGCAGCCGATCGCATCTGGCTTCGTTGGCGGCGGCAGATCATCATCCACCAGCACACGCCGCGTCAGTTGGGCGCGTGGTTGGAAACGTGCGAGTGCCGCATCCACCTTCGCAATCTCAGCCCGCACGCCTTCTGCCTGCTTCAGCCGTTGATCAGCATCTGCCGGACGCAGTTCACGCTCCGCATGCTGCACACCCTCAAAGATGGCCCGCACTCGATAATAATCGGTCTGCAAAATGGGATCAAACTTGTGATCATGGCAGCGTGCGCAGCCAATCGTGAGCCCAAGAAAAGTGCTGCCCGTGGTGCTGACGAGGTCATGCATCTCATCCGCCCGTTGATTCGCCCGCAGCACCGGGTCCTGCCCCTTCACCTGATCCCAGGAACCCGCCACAAGAAATCCTGTGCCTTCATCGGTGCCCAGTTGATCCCCGGCGATCTGCTCACGCACAAACTGGTCATACGGCTTGTCCTCGTTGAACGCACGAATGACGTAATCACGATACGGCCACGCATTCGGCCTCACGCGGTTCATCTCAAAGCCATGGCTTTCCGCAAAGCGCACCACATCCAGCCAGTGCCGCGCCCAGCGCTCCCCATAACGTGGTGAAGCCAGCAGACGGTCGATCAATCCTTTGACTGCCGCTGTTTGATCCCGGCTGAATTCCTTTTCAAAAGCCGCCGCTTCTTCGGGTGTCGGCGGCAGCCCGGTCAGATCAAAGCTGGCACGACGGATGAACGTGCGGGCATCTGCTGGCGCATTCAGCGTGAGGTTTTTCTCCTTCAGCTTTTCACCAATGAATTCGTCGATGGATGCAAGCTTCGATGACTTCAGAGGCAGCAGGGACCAGTGCGTGATATCGCCCTTCGGCTTCTCCTTGAGCACGATCTCCTGAGGCCACGCCGCGCCCATGTCGATCCAACGCTTGATGAGGTCGGTTTCGGCAGTGGAAAGAGCAGGCTTCTTCTTCGGCATCTCCGCCTTCTCGCCCGCAGCTTCCGGCACGATCATTGTGTAGAGCGCTGACTCCGCAGCTTTGCCCGGAACCAAGGCAGGACCGTCGTCACCGCCTTTGAGCACATCCGCCAGCGTGCTCATGTTCAGGCCACCTTTGGTCGTCACGTCATTGTGGCATTCCACGCAGTTCTTCACCAGGATCGGTGCCACCTGCTCATGAAACAGCTTCGCTGCATCAGGCTCGACGGCGAGGACACTGCTGCTCGCAAGGACGAAGGAAAAATAAGGAAGTGATTTCATGCTGCTTTCTTGGCTTTAGGCAGGGCCAGATCGGCCTCGGCGGTGATCAAATGTTCGCGCATCGCCTTCGCAGCGGCGGCGGGGTCGCGTTTCTCGATGGCGTTGAGCACCGCAGCATGCTGCCGCACGGCATTGTCAGTCGAGGTGCGGCTGTAACCATGCTGGAGACTCGTCTGAATCAATTCGGAGAGCGAATGCAGCAGCAGGTTCGCAATCTGATTCCCCGACGCCGCCGCCAGCTCCCGATGGAACGCCATATCAGCCTCCACCGCAGTCTCAAAATCCTGCGTCTCCGCCAGTTCCTGCAATGCAGCTCGCAACCGACGAAGCTGCGCCGGTGTGGCGTTCTCAGCGGCCAGTCGCGCATTCTCCGGCTCCAGCATGAAGCGCACCTGGATGAGCTGCCGCAGCCGCTCCTTATCGTCCGGAATCAGCAGCGCCAGCGAGCCGTTCAGCGGCTTGTGCAGCTTGTCCACCACCTTCGTGCCCACCCCATGCTTCACTTCCAGCAATCCTTGCAACTCCAGCCGCTTTGTTGCCTCACGCACCACGGGACGGCTCACGCCCAGCTTCAGCGCCAGATCCCTCTCCGGCGGCAGCCACCCATTCCCCCCGCCTCCTTCGTCCCGAATCTCAGATGCAATGCGTGCACACACCTCTTCAACAAGGCTGCGCTGGGGTTTGATGGATGAAAAAGCCATGTGGTTAGAGGTCTTACCACTGGCTTAAACGGGGCGTTTTTGCGATTCTATCGCGAGGGATTCAAATCTCAGATCGTCTGCGACGAATACCCGCCATCCACCACCATCTCATGGCCGGTGATGAAGGAACTGCCTGCACCCGCGAGCAGCAAAGCCGCGGCGACAAGTTCCTTGGCTTCGCCAAAGCGGTTCATCGGCGTGTGGCCCATGATCTTCGCCACGCGGTCAGGCGTGAGTACTTTCTTGTTCTGCTCGGCAGGGAAGAAGCCGGGGACCAAGGTGTTCACGCGGATGCCAAGAGGGGCCCATTCACGCGCAAGGTTCTTGCTAAGATTGTGCACCGCACCTTTGGACATGGAGTACGTGAACACACGGCTCAGCGGCAGCAGGCCGGACATGGAGCCCAGATTGATGATCGAGGCGGGGATCTTGTGATCCACGAAGTATTTGCCAAACACCTGGCAGGCGAGAAACACGCCCTTAGTGTTGATGTTCATGATCCGGTCGTATTCCTCTTCGGGAATATCGAGGAACGGCGTCGCAGAATTCACGCCGGCACCATTGATCAGAATGTGGCAGCCACCGGAGCGCTCCAGCACCTGATCCAGCAAAATTTGCAGGTCGGCTTTGCGGCTGGCGTCAGCGGAAACGAAGTAGGCCTGTCCGCCTGCGGCTTGAATGGTCTCCAAACGCTTGTCGGCCTTGGACTGGTCCCGCCCGACGAGCACGACCTCCGCACCCGCAGATGCGTAGCCTTCTGCGATGGCGCCGCAGAGTTCGCCTGTGCCGCCGATCACGACAGCGGTTTTGCCTTGAAGAGAGAAGAGTTCGAAAATGGAGGACATGGTGTGGGGCGCATCTATGGCGTGTCATCCCGCCGCCGCAAGCAGGCTGTCTCGCCACTTTCGTCATCTTGACACCCTGCCCGGGGTGCTCTCCGGTACGAGCATGCCTTGGGGCCACATCCTGACCTTCCTTGCCGGCGTCCTCATCGGCGCAGCCTCGATTGTGATCTGGAAGCTGCTGCGTTTCGCCGCCGATCTCCGCGCGGCACGGCATGCGCTGGCAAGTTTCGTCTATCCCGAATGCGGTCTGGCGGACGAAAAAGCCCATGCAGCCGTCGAGGCCTGTAAAAACCGCCTGCGCTGGCAGAAGAACCTCAACCCCGAGTGGCTGCCGCCGTTGGTGGATGAAGTGCCGAAGCTGGTCCGCGAAATCGCGGCCATCTACCATCCCGGCAAGCAGGAGGCGCTGCTGGCCCCGGGTCTCAGCCAGTTCTCCCGCGCCGTGCACCTTGCTGCCATGGATGTGGCGGACTTTTTGCAAACGCGCTCCATTGGCCGCCTCGTGGATGTCAGTGCCAGCACAGCGCTGAAAACCTGGGAAATGACCCACAAGATCGCCAAACACGAAAAACTGCAGACGGCGAACAAATGGTACAAACGCCTGCTGCCCTACTGGCAGGTGCTGCGCTTCAAATCCCCCATCATGTGGGCCGGCATGGCCGTCTCCAACGTCGCCGCCCGCACTCTGCAACCAGCCGTGATCGACATCATCGCCAAGCGCGCCATCGACCTCTACAGCGGTCGCCTCGGCAAAGGCTCCGGTGGACCCTCTGTACCGCCTGTTCCAATGCTGGAACAAGAGCGCCCGCCGGGGCCGATGTGATGTCAGGGTTTTGCTGCGCGTTCCACCGGCACGATGTCAATGCTCAGGAAGGCTGCTTGGAGGACGTCAGCCTTCTCAAATTCAGGTGTCCCCTCAGGTTTCCACACGTTCAGCAGACGATGGGTGCCGCTGGCCAAGGTGGTGCTCACGGTGCATTCGGCCCGGTGAAACTGAATGCTGTGGTTTAAAGGACGAATCGTTTTGGCATCCGGCTGTGCGGAAGAATCGGTGACCACCGGGCTGGTGTAGTCATAGTTGATGACGGTGCTGAGTTCGACTGCGTCCGGCTCGGAGTAGCCGACAGTTCCCTCCATTTCAAAACGCAGTCCTACCAAGCGCATTTCAGCGGCGGATGAAAAGTGTGGCGTTGCGACATTGGAGACATGAACGTTGCTGATGCTCGTCTGCGAGGGCTTCGCATCTTTGTCATTGCCGCCCGGAGTGTTGCTGGTGTTGGTAGAATGTTCCTGCGCGCCGCTGGACGTTTCAGTGACATACACAAGCTCGCGGCCGGATTCAAAAGTACTGCGCATGCCGGATTTGGACTCAAGAAAAGCGGAGCGCAGCAGGCGGATCTTGTTCTGCGCGATGCCCTGCTCCACCTCCTGCCATGCAGTGGTGTGGTCCGTGGTGGGGGCGGTGCTTGCCACCAGTCTGCGGATGGTGGCGGCATCCGCCTCAATGATGTGCATAGTTGTCGCGAGATTGTGCGGCGCATGGAGTTTCAAGGAGGAGATGTAGGCCTCCACCAGCTTCATGTTTTCCGGCGTGTTGCGCACCAGAAGTTCACCAGTGCTGGGTTTGTAGTTGGCGGAGGAACCTTCAGGAAAGGGGATGCCCTTGGACTTCAGAATCTCCACGGCGGTGATGCGCATGGTCAGCCGTGCTTCGTTTGCCATCGGGGCTGCCGGAGCTCCGCCTGCCGCGAAAGGATCGGCGGCGGCGGCAGGTGCTCCACCGGCTGCATCTCCCATCGTCAGCAACTCTTCGGTGATGTGGAAACTGCGGGTGATGATGCCCTTCGTGGCACCCGGTGGTTCTGGCGGCGGCGCGGTGGGGGTCTTCTCAATCTTTTCGCCTTCCTCCCGCAGCAATTGCTCCACCCGCCTGTCCAAGGCCGGCAGCAGCGAAACGATGTGGGCTTTCAGAAATGCGGCCTGCAGATGACTGGCGCGCTCCGGCTCCGCGACCTCTTCGGGCTTCCAGATGCCAAGCAGCTTGGTCATGCCCCCGAGCAACGTGATGCCGGTGGTCACATGGGCGTTGTAAAAATCAATGTTCGGAGTCTCCACGACCCGCTCACCAGTGGCGCTGATCTTGTCCCAATGCTCCTGCGGCGTACGGTAGTGATGCTCCAGAGAATAGGTCAGCTCCATGGTCTCGCCATCGGCACCGATGGTGGGCTCCAGTTCCAGGCGAGTGCCGGCACCACGTTCCTCCATGGCGATGTTGGAGCGCCGTGTTTCATCCACCGTCATTTCAGTGACATAGGTGCGCCCCTCTCCACGCACCATCGTCGCACGGTTGCCGCTCTTCGTTTCCATGCGCAGATCACCCACATAGCTGGCCTTTTTCTGGGAGACCAGCGCATCCAGCGCGGTCCAAGCGGCGGCGTGGTCCGCCTGCGCCTTCACCTGCTTGACCGCCTCGTTTACGGCGGTCGCTTCCGCCTCGATGATCTGTACATTCATGCTCACCAGCTTGGGCATGGCGCGCTCGGCTTGTGCAGCAAGCGCCGCCATGCGTTGATGCGTCAGCTCGGTGCTGCGCAAAGCCAGCGTTTTGTTTTTCGGGTCGAATGCGGCGAGCGATCCTGGCGGCAGCGTTACGCCCATCATTTTCAGATGCTGGTCGATGACAAAATGAGAGCGCCGCAGGAATTTGGCGACATCTTCCGCACTCGCATTGCCTGCGGGAAGCGCGGGTGCCGTGAGCTGCCCCTGTTCGCTGGAGACAAAGCCGCCGAGCAACTCCGAGGACGGGTAACGGTAAACGCGCAGCGACCATTCTCCCTGCGCTTCCTGACCCTGTTTTGCCACTTGTTGCGCTGAAAGGGGCATGACTGCCACCAAGCTGAAAAGGACAAAAGAGAGGGTGCGAATGGTGAGCAGGCATTTCATAACTCCGCGATGCTGGCATGAGCGGCATCTGCGGAGCAATCAAAAACTCGCAGGCTGATGGGAGTGCTTTGCTCCCTGCTTGAGCTTCAATGAGATGGAGCCACCGCTTTCTTGCTGGTCTTCCCTTTCAATCCTGCCAGATAGGCCACGACGTCGCGGATTTGGGGTTTGGTGAGGATGCCGAGCATGGGGGGCATGACGGTCATGGGTGGGGTGATGGTGGCGATTTGGTCGCGGGGCACTGTCTGTGTTTTTCCATCAGGCAGGCGTAAAGTGACTTGTTTTGCGTCCTCTTTCCCCAAAATGGCCGAGAGGGATTTGCCGTCTTTGGTGGTGATGGAGACGAGGCCGAAGCCGGGAGCGATCTGGGCGAGGGGATTGAGGAGGGATTCGAGGATGTATTTGCGGTCTTTCTGGCTGCCGATGGTTTTCAGGTTGGGGCCGACCTGGCTGCCTTCCTTGGCTTCGATGGTGTGGCAGGCGATGCAGTTGGCAGCGATGTTGTTGGTGACGATGTCTTTGCCGCGGGTGGCGTCGCCGCCTTCTAGGAGTTCAGATGCACTGAGTTGCAGGGAAGCGAGCTTGGGTTTCAAAGATTCGCGTGTGGCGGCGGCTTCGAGGATGTCGAGCTGGATGGCGGCGGGGGCTTTGTTGTCGATGAGGCGGTCCAGCCACTGGGTGATGACGGTGTCGTCTTTGGACGTGGAAAGGAGAGACAGTGCAAGTTGCTGCGATGTGGTGTCACCGTTGGCAAGGACGGCGGCGGCTTCGGTGATGGCGCGGTCGGGCTGGTGGGTGAATAGCTGGCGCAGGGCTTCGCGGCGGAGTTCGGCGGGGGAGGTTTTGGCGAGCGCGAGATCGAGGGTGGTGGCGAACTCGGGTGTGGCAGCGTGCTGCGAGGCCATGAGTTTCAGTGCTTCTGCGCGCAATGTGGCGCGAGCGGTGGAATCTGAGATGATCTGCTGGAGGACGGGGGCGGCGACTTTTAGCTGGAGCTGGGTGAGGAGTTCGACGGCTTTGGCTTTGAGGGTGCCGTCCTGGATGGCGAGGAGGGCGTCGAGGTGGGGTTGTAGCAGGGAGGCGAAGGCGGTGGCATCACGTGGCGCGGTGTCGTGGGCCATGCCGTCAATGCGGTCGAGGCGTGGGGGATTGGTGAAGGTGAGGAGGACGTCGAGTGCTTCTGCTTGCAGCGGGTTGCGCTGTAATGCGGTTTTGATGATGGGTTCGGCGATGTCGAGGCGGAGGCAGGCGTTGAGGCCGCGAGGGGTCTGGCGGGTGGTGAGCTTGGGGAGAGCGGCGGGGATGCCGGTGTCGTCGTGGATGGCGCGTTCGGCTTCGGGGGCTAGGGTCGGATTTGTGAGGAAATCGGCAACGCGTGGCGAGTTTTGGCGGGCGAGCGCAAGGAGGCAGCAGAGGGACTGCTTGTCGTTGATGTGGGAGGCGAGGGTGGCTTCATCGGCGCAGCCGGCGAGGCCGGTGACGATGGCGTGGCGCATGTAGGGATCGGCGCTTTCCTTGGGGGCAAGGTTTAGCAAGGCGGTGACAGCGGTGGCTTCTTGAAGCTTGCCGAGGCAAATGGCGGCGTGAAAGCGCACGCGTTGGGAAGGATGTGCAAGGAGCGGAATAATTGGGGCGCCGGAGGTTTTGACATCGCCAAGCATTTTGAGGACTTGGGTGATGATCTCTGTGTCGGATTCCGCAATCAGGGGCAAAAGAGTTGCGGTATCGACCTTTCCAGAACGCATGCCCTGGCCGAGTCCCCAGATGGCGTGGATGCGGGCGAGTTGGGCGGCCTTTTTGTCGTGTGCTATTTTTTGCAGCACGGTGTAATCACCTTTTTTGACGAGGGTGAATTGGGCGTGAAGGCGGACGCGTTGGTCGGGGTGGGAGAGGTGGGTGGCGTCGAGGTTGTCGGAGTTGAGGAGTTGGCTGGTTTCCTGGCGCTCGGTGCTGTTTTTGCCGGTGGGGTCGTCGGCGAACCAGATGGCGCCTTTTTGATCGAGGGGGTAGCCGCCGTCCCAGTCGGCGATGATGAGCTCGCCGGTGGGGGCCATGGCGAGGCCGATGCCCATGAGGCCGGAGTGGATGACTCGTTCGTTCTGCATCTTGAAGGTGCTGCCACTGGGGACGATCTGGAAGGCGGTCATCTGACCGGAGGGAAATTGATCGAGGATGAAGTGATTGCGCAATGAAGCGCCGAGGGCGGTGCCGGGTTCGTGGATGAATCCGGCGGGGCCGTTGGAGTAGTTGGCGAGTGGGGGTGTGATGAAGAGGGGTTGGCCAGGATGGGCGGGTTGCCAGATGCCGTCGCGGATCCAGCGGCTGGCTTCTTTTTGATATTGATGACTACAGCGCCAGCCGGAGTCGCTGCGCTCGGTGATGTAGACGAAGCGTTCGCGTTCGCCGGGGAGGTCGGCGTCGTTGTCGACGCCGAAGATGTTGCCGTAGTTGTCGAAGGCGATTTCCTGAATGTTGCGAAGGCCGTGGGCGAAGACTTCGAAGTTTGTGCCGTCGGGTTCGCAGCGGAGGACGCAGCCTTCGTGGGGGTAGTAGAAGTGTCTGCCTTCCTTGCTGGTGACGTTGACGCCTTTGTCGCCGATGCTCCAGTAGATGCGGCCATCGGGGCCGATGCGGGGGCCGTGCATGTCGTGGCCGGCGTAGGCGATGTGCATGCCGAAGCCGTGGGCGACGATTTCGCGTTCGTCGGCGATGCCGTCGTCGTTGGTGTCGCGAAGGCGGATGAGGTCGGGGGCGACGGTGACGTAGACCCAGCCGTCGTGATAGAGGATGCCGGCGGCGATGCCGGTGACGACGCTGTTGAAGCCTTCGGCGAAGACGGTGAGCTTGTCGGCGGTGCCGTCGTGGTCGGTGTCGCGGAGCTGGTAGATGCGCTCGCTGTGAACGGTGAGGTCTTTCCAGTCGATGGAGCCGTCTTTGTTGTGGTCGGCGAGGCCGCCGCGAGGGAGGCGTGTTTTGCCGGGGGCGAGCTCGCGTTTGAGGAAGGCTTCTTTTTCTTCGACGCTGGTGAGGGCGACGTCGTCGGGGATCCACTGGGTGTGCTCGCGGATGTCGAGGTCGGCGACTTTGCGGCGGGTGGTGGCGGAGACGTAGATGCGGCCCTGGGGATCGACGGTGACGGCGACGGGGTCGGGGACGTTGAGGGTGCCGGACCAGCGGTGGAGTTCGAGGGGGGATTTGATGGGCGCGGCCTTGGGTGCCTTGGCTCTGGTCTTGGCGGGTGTTTCGTCAGCGGCGAGGCATGGGAGGGCGAGCAGTGCGGCCAGGGCGAGGTGACAGAGGTTTTTCATGAAAGGGGGTTACGATCTGTGGAGCAGAATTTGGTTGGCCGAAATCCTTTCTTCGCCCCAAAGGCTACGAAGGACAGGGTGGGGAACGTGGGGGCAAAAGGTGAACGGAGGGGATGGCCGCAAAGAGGCGCAAAAAAGGGCCAAAAATGAAGGCGGGCTTTTCGAGCGGAGGACGGGGGCGGATCCACTGATTTTACACCGCAGAGATTGATTCTGAAAAGAGTGACTGGAAAGGGAGGAACGTGGGGGGATTTATGATTTACGATTTATGATTTATGATTTCGGAGTGGTTGGAGAGGAGGGGGAGGGACGTACGTTTGCCGCAAAGGGGCGGAGGTGGATGGCCGGAATTGAGGTAGAATAATGGGGGGTAAAATCATTTCAGAGGTCTGGAGTGGAGGGAAAGAGGGGGAAAGGGCAGAAAGATTTTGTGGAGGAGGGAGGGGGGCAAACGCGAATGGGCGCGAAGGGCCGCGAATTTTTTGAAATGGGGATGGGGGCGTTAGGATTCGTGAAAATTCGCAGTTCATTTTTTGATATTTGCGTTCAAAAAACCTGGCTGATGCGTTTGTTCTTGATGCTGCTGCGCGGGGCCTCCTAAATTGGAGGCTCTTTCGCAGTCGCGAATGTCATTGAATTAAATCCAACCCAAATCTTATCCATGAGTCAGATCGTTCCTCTTATCAGTTCCGGCATCGCCGGCCCTCTCGGTGTTCTTCATCTTCCGCGCCTCTGGCAGAAGGCTTCTTTGGCTGCTGCGGGCAAACTGCATGCTGATTATCCGGGCATCGGCTGCGGGTATGACCAGATGACGCTGGATGCGCTGGGCATCAACATCGAGACGTTCAGGACGTTCATCGCGACGAAGCCGAGCTATCCGCAGCTTGAGAGCTGGGTGAAGGCGCAGCCGGGTGTGAACCTGACGAAGGGCAATATTTTCAAGCACAACCAGGCGATTTCGGGCTACATCCACAGCGATGAGACGCGCAAGACGATTCTGGATGCGGATGGCATCGCGGATGACGGCAGTGTGAACCCAGGTGCGGTGGATCTGAACAATCTGGACGACTGGCACATCTTCTGGGCTCAGGAGATCAAGTAAGCTGCGAAGCGGCTGAAGTGAGTTTTGAGAACCCCGTTTGTCGTGAGGCAGGCGGGGTTTTTGTTTGAGGGGAGTTGACGGTGGTTGACGGTGGTTTGGGGAGCCGGAGGGATGGCCGCAATCCGTTCTTCGCTAAAGCTACGAAGGACAGGAGGGGCGCAAAAATGACGGATTCCGGAGGGTGGGGGAGTGCGGGTGTTCTCAGTGAATGGAACGGGTTTTTTAACCGCTGATGTGACGCTAATGAGACGCTGAAAATGAGACGCTGAAAATGGGACTCGGAAAATGCCGGATTCGGTGGTGCTGGGAGGTGGGTGTGGGCTTGTTTTTTTGGCAGAGGAATGGATTGGCAGAGGAATGGGCTGAGTTCGGGGCTTGGGAGACTGGGGGGTGTTTTTGGCTGGAAAGTGACCACGGAATACACTGAATACACGGAACCGAAGCAAGCGTAGTGCTGTCAACGCGGTGGTGGGTTTGAGGAGCCGGAGGGATGGCCGCAATCCGTTCTTCGCTAAAGCTACGAAGGACAGGAGAGGCGCGAAAATGACTGATTCCGGAGGGTGTTGGTGTGCGGGAGTGCTCAGTGATGGAGAGGATTTTTTAACCGCTGATCCTTCCTTCGCTGAAGCTTCGGAGGACGAGTAAGACGCTGATAATGGGAGTCGGAAAATGCCGGATTCGGTGGTGATGGGAGGTGGGTGTGGGGCTTTGTTTTTGGCAGGGGAATGAATTGGCAGAGGAATGGAGAATGGGATTTGAACTGCTGACTGATGTTGATGAGGAATGTCTGAGCGGGGTTTGTCTCAGAAAAAGAGGAGGAGGTTGAGGTTGTGTTTTCGACCCGGCCAATTGCTGATGGGATGCGAAGAGTGACTGATGCTGGCTCATGACGAGCGGCTGCTGGTGATTCGAACCTCTCATTCCCATGAATACTTCTCTTCCTATGCTCCAGGCTCTGCAGGTTTTCGCGGCGCGTGCTTCTGCTGATTCCGAAACTGAGTCTGAGCCTGAGGCGAAAACGCAGTCATCGTATCGGAATTTTCTCATCGTGGCGCCGGGTTCGGTGGGAGCGGCGACTGTGCCGGATGAGAAGGTGTTGGAGCTGGCCCAGCATTTGAATCAAGAGGGCTATGCGTATGTGGCGCGCTCGAATCAAAGGGAAATGGAGGATGATCCGTCGGGGGTGCGCTATCTGCCGTTGAGCCATCGGCTGCCGGCGTTTGGGGTGATGACGGCGGTCATCGTGATCGGTGATCCGCTGTGGGCGGCGCTGGCGGCGGCTACTTATCCGGAGGCGGATATTTTCTTGATGTAGCTGAACGGGCGGAGTTTAAGGTTTAAAGTTTCAGGTTAAAAGTTCCGGAGAGTGCTGGTTCGCGGCGGCGTGACGGCGGATGCGGGGTTTTGGTTTCAGCAACGGGAAGAGTCAAACAGTTCTCTTGATTAAACCTGCGGCTTCGAGTTCCACACGAATTGCCTCGAAAGCTTCTTCGATGTGCCCCGACTCATACTCCAAACGAACTATGCCGGAAATATTGGAGAAGATTTCGACACCCCTCTCGCAAAGTAGGAGGACTTTTTCCCTTCCATACTTGGCCTGAAAAAAACCGACCTCATGAATGACATTTTGCCGCGCCCGCATTCCTCCGTCACGAGTTGCGTCGTCCTTCGTCAGCAGAATAATTGCAAAGCAGCAGCGCGAGCTAACCGCCTCAAGTTTTTCAACAACTGTGAGTCCCCTGCTGGCTTGTTCGGATAAAATTATCGCCGGCTTTCCGAGTCGAGAAATCAAAAAATCCTTAACTTTTAGTTTCGCGATCTCATCATGTCCGTGGCTGACAAATACGTTTTCTTTCATGGTGATTTCGATTATTTGGACGTGGTCTGTGATTCGTGAAATGCAGCTCTGGCTGTTCTTGTCGAAAAAATATGATGCACCTTGAACCATCGCATCCGCGACAATTTCAGTTACCTGTGACTCTTTTGTACTCATGAGCACGGCATGGGTGCCACCGCATTTCTCTCGGACCATTCTCAACACCTCAATTCCTGACCGATTGAAGTCCGGAGGAAGCATCAAGTCTATCAGGGCGATATCGAAATTAGTTCTCTTGATTTCGAGCTTTGCTGCTGATGGGGACCCGGCCACACGAATACTGTGTCCCAAACGTCGTAGTGCCTGACGTAAATCAGCAGCGAACAAGGCGTCGTCTTCGACGATTAGAACATTAAGGCTCATCAAGAAGGTCGAAGAGAGATTGAATTTCGCTCAATACCTCAGCATTGTGCCCGGCGAACCGGTTTACGTGACGACTGAGTATTCTGCCGAAGAGTGTGCGCAATGTTCTGAGATGTTCGGCAGTACTCCTAACGATTGTTTTGGCAACCGTAATAGTGTCTACCCCCCCAACCAAAAACGCCACCTCTCCGGTCGTTCCGTCCAGGATACATAAAGTTCCCTCAGGAACCGACCCGGCACAAGACCGGATAGTCCTTGAGCTATAGTCAATTTCAAGAGCGGTCACACCCACAACGCAAGGTATTCCCATTTGGCGGCACGCAAGAGCAGCATGGCTGTGTATTCCGCCGCGTGTCGAGACGACCGCTTGAGAAGCAATGATCATGCGAAGATCTTCGGGTGAAACTTCGGTGACAACAAAGATGCCCCCACGTGGAATTTCGCTGTCCGAAGGAGGACGCAAATATGCTGGTGCGAATGCTACTCCAGCACCTACCGGAAGTCCCATGCACTTGAATGAGGGCGGAATAACTCGAAAGCTGGTTGCGCCTCGGAACCAGCTAATATCAATCTGCGACAAAAAATCAGCAACTGTAAGTTCGCCGTCTCGAAGCATCTCAATCAATGCGCGAAGGGAGCATTCTGCAGTCAACTTAAGATGCTGAACGCCGCAAATCGTTAGAGTTTTCTTTGGCGTAACATTATTGACCGTAAGTGCAACCGGGTAGTGAAGCAACATCTCTGACATTCGCAACGCTTTACTCGTCTCCGTTGGCAATCGGCTTATTGCGCCTACTAGATTACCCTCCCAATTTGATTCGTTGCTTCTTTCTCCGGTCCTTGGTGACCTGCTGAAGGCTAATCCGCTTGTTCCGCAACCTCTATGCAAGATGAGGATTGGATGCACACTCTCGGGAACGCTTTTCGCAGTTCTATAATATTCGAAACTTTCGTTATTCCATGCACGGAAAAAGGACTCGATTACACCTAGGATAGCAGTTGCGTTCAGGTTGACGGTAGCAGCTTCGGGCAGTGGGGCGTCGACGTCCAAGAATGGGCATCGAACAATAGTGCTTCTACTTTGAGAAGTGTTGTCTCTGAGAAGATTTTCAAGCAGGTGCTCTGCCACTGCTCGCGCGACTTTTCCCGTCCTTCGGAAGTCGCGATACAATGCCGGAGTGGTAATGGCGAAACGAACTACGGGCAGGCCCGCTTTACGGAGTCTCTGCATCAGAAATGGCTCAAGGAAGAACCGCCGCCAAGCAGGAGGCAACGGACTGTCATCATTGAGAATATGCGTTTTCGCGTTTGCCATCTGCTAGTCCGAGTTGTTTGCCTTGAGTTCTGAGAGAAGCCAATCCAACTGCGTGCGCGCTTCGCTAATGACTGCCTCATAGCTAAATACTTGAAGGCGAGGCGGATCATTTTGAGCAGTGGCGGTGACATCACGCCCTTTGCCCAGAAGTAGTATTTCAATCTGGCCGAATTTCGGTTCGAGCTCATCGCGGTATTCCTGCGCTTGGCGTTGGTCCTGCCGGTCAATATCCTTGGACGGCCGCTTGAACTCGATTAGCAGATACCCGCCTCTAAGGTTTTTGGCGAGGAACAAATCGGGACGTTTAGAAGCACGGTCGCCAGTGAATTTCGCGGAGGTGTATTCCTCAATGGTGCGGGCGAGTGTCTTGTTTGAGGAGATGAGAGAATGGTCGTAGCCGAGGATCCAGAGGTTCCGCTCAATGACACTGTGGACGTTTTTCTCGAGCGTGGCAGGGTTGCGAACGAAGTCGTCCAAGTCGTCTAGGACTTTTAGCCGGCTCTTGGCCTGATTCGCCATGACTGCCATGTCGAGTAATCCGAACACCTCCAACGCGGATGCGAAGGTCTCAACATCGCCGCCTTTGCTTTCGTCGATTTGCTTCAGCACCAGCCAGTATTCGTCTTTCTCGAAGGCGTCGAGAATAACGGAGGCGACGGTCTCCACCTTTTCTTCGCTTTCGCCGTAGAAACGCTTCATCACCTTTTCGAGCGCGACTTGCGCGAACTGGCGGAAACCGCACACGGAGTGTGCGGACCACTTTACTGGCGTCTTCGCGACTGCCTGTGGGGATTTTTGCCGCTGGGTGTGGCTGGGCGCTGAGCCGGAGCCGGTTAAAAACCGGCGCTCCCAGTGGGGAAAGGGGACCTCAAATGCCGGCGGCCATGACTTTCATCCAGCGCATGCGGAAGGAGCTATTCTCTTCCATGAGCTGGGCGGCGATGGTGGTGGAGAGCTGGGTGAGGCCGGTGAGGCGGGCGAAGGCGGCGGTGTTTTCCTGGCGACGGTAGTAGTCGGTGGAGTCGGTGACCTGGGTGCCGAGGGATTGGGCGATTTCGACAAGGGTCTCGGGGGTGAGGCTTTCGAAGGGTAGGGTAAGGGTGCCGCGATCGAGGGTGACGCTGATCTGGGTGCCGGCGGTGTTGCAGGTGATACGGCCGGTGAGCTGGCCGCCTTCCCGACGGGTGATGGTGCCGGTCCAGCCTTTGGTGGCGAGATCGGCGGTGAGCTGGCGGATGAAGTCGCGGGACTGGGTGTAGAGGTAGAGGCGGCCGTCGAGGGCGGTGCGGACGTCTGCGGTTTGGAGGCGGGTGCCGCTGAGGAGATCGATGGCGCGGGTGTAGTCGTAGCCCTGGACGAGGGAGGGGACGAGGGCGTTGACTTCGGCGAGGAGCTCGAGGTCGGCCTGGCGGTGCTTTTTGTCGGCCTCCATCTGGCGCTGCTGCTCTTCGAGGGTCATGCTGGAGATCTCACGCTGGTAGCTGGTCTCCAGGTCGGTGATGAAGCGGAGGAAGGCGCCGCTGGTCTTGAGGTTTTTGCGGACCTGCTGGACTTCGGCGAGGGCGGTGCGGAGCTCTGGGATGGTGCCGGAGCGCTTGGGCTGGAGGGCGCCGCGGACGAGGGCGAAGTCGGGCTTGTAGCGGTCTACGAGGGGGCTGTAGAGGGTGAGCCATTCGAGTGTGGCTGCGGAGGCGTCTGCGGGGGGTTTTTTGGTATCGGCGAGATGCTGCTGGAAGTGCTCGAGCTCCTGGGCGCCGAGGAGGGCGTCTCCGAAGTGCCATTCGGCGAGGCCGTGGACGAGGTAGCCGAGGATTTCTTCGTTGTCGGTTTTGTAGTCGAGAGCGTGGAGCGGGGTGCCGAGGCCGAAGTCGTGGGACATGCGGTCCTGGATTTTGGCGAAGAAGGGGGCGAGGCCGTTGAGATCCGGGGTGGTGGCGAGCTTGGCGAACTGTTCTGCGGCGTCCTTTTTGCGATCGAGCATGATGCTGCAGAGGGCGGCATTGAAGCGGGCCCAGTTGGCGGTGGGCTGGAGGACGTCTTTGGATTTGGCGAGGGTGATGAACTTGTCTTCGGCGGTGGCGTACTGGCGGCCTTCGAGCATGGCCTGGCGTGCTTCGGTGAAGCGCTCGGAGACGGTTTTTTTGTTGGCCTTGTCTGCGGTGAGGGTGACGCCGGCGCCATCGAGCTCGCGCTCATTGGCGGTGGCGAGCTGGATGGCGCGGACATTGCGGCGCTCCCCGCCTTCACGGAGGAGCCAGCCCATGCCGTAGGCGATGATGATGGCGGCGGCGATGAGGCCGATGAGGCGGGTGCGGCGATTGACGAGGCGGCGGCGGACGCTGCCGCGATCAAGGAGGCCTTCGGCGAGGCGCATTTCATCGACGACTTCGGAGTAGTTTGCGAAGCGGTCTTCGGGATTGAAGGAGAGCATGCCATTGATGACGTGCTCTGTGCGGGGGGAGAAGCGGAGGCCGGATTCGCCGAGGGTGACGCGCTTGGACTTGATGCGGCGGAGGTCTTCGATGGCGGCGGTGTCCGCCTTGTGGGGCGGATTGCCGGTCATGGCGTGGTAGAGGGTGGCGCCGAGGGAGAAGATGTCGCTGCGGTAGTCTTCTTTGTTTTCGATGACTTTTTCGGGGGCGACGTAGTAGGGGGTGGCCCAGATCTCGCCGGATTGATCGCCGCCGCGATCGACGAAGAGGGCGAGGCCGAAGTCCACGACTTTGGCGGTGCCGGTCTCGGTGAAGAGGATGTTGGCGGGCTTCACATCCCGATGGATGAGGGTGAGCTGCTGGGCGGCGCGGAGGCCTTCGGCGACTTCGCGGCCGATGCGGAGGGCTTCGTCTTCTTTGAGGTGGCCTTCGCGGCGGATGCGCTGCTCGAGGGAGCCGCCGCCGACGAGCTCCATGGCGATGTAGAAGTAGCCCTGGTCATAGCCGACGGAGTAGAGCTTGATGACGTTGGGGTGCGTCACATTGGCGGTGATGTGGGCTTCGCGGCGGAACTGCTCGAGGCGGATGGAGTCGCGGGAGTACTGGCGGTTGAGGATTTTGAGGGCGACGCGGCGGCCGAGGGTTTCGTCTTCGGCTTCGAAGACGCGGCTCATGCCGCCTTCGCCGATCTGGCGGACGATCATGAACTGATCGAAGCGGCGGCGGACGCGGACCATCTGGCCGCAGAAGGGGCACTTGAGCTTGGTGAAGGGCTCCAGGGAGGTGACATCAATCTGCTTCTGACACACCGGGCAGGTGCTCAAAAAGGACTGTTCTGGAGGGGCGAGAATCAAGGGGGACGGGTGTTGTCAGTAGCAGGGACGCATTCGATATGCCAGAAATTACAGTTTGCCTTATTAATTCGAATGTTGAGTTTATAGGGTGGATTGGCTCATCAGTGAAACAGTGGATATAGGAGATCGTTTCGACAAACACCTCGCGAGGCGTTTGCCGGATATGTCGCGCTCGCGATTGCAGGATTTGATCAAGGAGGGACACGCAACGCTGAACGGGAAGGCGGTCAAGGCGGGGGCTACGCTCAAATGCGGGGATGCGGTGAGTCTCACGGTGCCGGATGTAGCGGAAGTGGAGATCAAGGCCCAGAACATTCCTTTGACGATTTTGTATGAGGACAGCGACATCGTAGTGCTGGACAAGGCATCGGGGCTTGTCGTTCATCCGGCGGAGGGAAATCCGGACGGGACGCTGGTGAACGCGCTGCTGCACCACATTGAGGATCTGAGCGGGATCGGCGGGGAGATGCGGCCGGGGATTGTGCATCGGCTCGATAAAGATACGAGCGGCTGCATGGTGGTGGCGAAGAATGACATCGCGCACCGGCGGCTGACGGAGGCGTTTTCAGAGAGGCGGATCTCGAAGATCTACCTTGCGGTGGTGAACGGGGTGCCGAAGGAGGAGAGCGGGCGGATCGAGACGAGCATCGGGAGGCATCCGGTGGACCGAAAGCGGATGAGCAATCTGCTGGACGGGGCGGGGAAGAATGCGGTGACGGAGTGGAAGCGGCTGGCGGTGGACGAGGGCTGCGCGCTGATCCAGTGCCGACTGCTGACGGGGCGGACGCACCAGATCCGCGTGCATATGCGGGAGTCTTTGCAGTGTGCGATCCTGGGGGATCCGATCTATGCGAATCCGGCGAAGCAGCGGGTGCAGGTGCCGCGGCTGATGCTGCATGCGTGGAAGCTTTCGTTTAACCATCCGATCAACGACAAACCGATGGCGTTTGAGGCGAAGGTGCCGGAGGAATATGGGGCGTGGATGAAACTAATGACGAATGACGAATGACGAATGACGAATGACGAATGACGAATGACGAATGACGAATGACGAATGGGGGCTTTTTTTGGCAATGGAATGGGGAAGAGGGGAGTGGTTTTGCTTTTCCTTTGTGTGAATCGGCGCTTCGTTGGGTGACTCAAGACACAGCCTTTTTCTCTTTTATTTTATGCTCAAAGTTTACGCCTACTCTGGATGCTCCACGTGCAAGAATGCGATCAAGTGGCTGAAGGGTAGGGGGATTGCTTTTGAGGAAATGGCGATCCGGGAGACGCCACCGTCGGTGGGAGAGCTGAAGGGGATGCTGGGGGCGCAGGGTGGGGAGCTGCGGCGGCTTTTTAATGTGTCGGGGATGGACTACCGGAGTCTGGGGCTGAAGGACACGCTGCCGGGGATGAGCACGGAGGATGCGCTGGGGCTGCTGGCGGGGAATGGGAATCTGGTGAAGCGGCCGTTTGCGGTGGATGCGGGGAAGAAGGTGTTCCTTGTGGGGTTTAAGGAGGGGGAGTGGGAGGCGGCTTTGGGGAAATGAGGGGGGCGCCAGCAGGTGCTGGGATGTGCGGGTGAGGTGGGTGTGGCGGAGCGCTGGTCGACAGGCAGGAGTGCCTGTCGTACTTTCCCGGAGGGGCCGTTATTTGATGGCGGCGGATTGTTCTTTGAAGAATTTGGCGATGAGGGGTGGGGCTTCTGGGGGGAACTTGTGGGTGCCGCCTTGCTGGATGAAGGCGATGAATGGGGCACCGACTTTGGAGGGGTAGAGGGTGCAGTCTTTGGCCCAGGGAGTGCCTTCGGGTGAGCATTGATTGATCTCTTTGACCTTGGTCATGGCGAGCTCCTGCCAGGCGTATTTGACGAGGGGATCTGCGGTGCCGGCGAGGTGCATGCAGGGCTTGGGTTTGAAGGGAGTGTCTTTGAGGCGGATGGACGCTGCGGCGGATGGGGCGATGGCGCAGAGGACGTCCGGGCGGGTCTGCCAGAGGAGGTAGGTGAAGCCGCCGCCGTTGGAGTGGCCGGTGGAGAAGATGCGCTTGGTGTCGACTTTGTAGTGATCTTTGAGGTACGCGATCGTGGCATCAAAGAGTTTGAGATCGCGATCTTCCTGTGCGCCTGCGGCGTGCTGCCAGCCGGGCTTTTTGCCTTCGGGGTCGGTGAGCTGGCCGGGGGTGTTGAGGCCTTGGAGATAGACTGAGATGGCTTCGGGCATGTGTTGGTACATGGCGAAGCTGCGGGCTGCATTCACTGCGGTGCCGCCGTGGCCGTGCCAGACGAAGACGACAGGGGCAGGCGTTTCCTTGGCGGTGACAGGGGTGTAAACGAAGCCGCTGCGTGCGACGCCATCGACGGTGAGATCGAGCTTTTGGACGCCGTCTGGAAGTTGAATTTGAGCCTGGCAGGTGGCGACGACGGCCAGCAGGGCGAGCAGGAAACAGAGATGGCGAATCATGGGCGGAGAGGTGGAAGTGCTGGCTTCAAACCTCAGGGTTTGGGCAAAGTTGCTGCTGCGGCTTCCTGGAAGGCCTGGCGCATGGGGGAGGCGTCGCCGTTCTTTAATCCGGCGCGTTGGATAAGGAGGATGTAAATGGATTTGGTCACGGGATCGATCCAGCCCTGGGTGCCGTGAGCGCCGCCGTGGCCGAAGGTTCCGGGACTGAGCATGGCGGTGACGCCGGTGGGCTGGTGCACGATGTGGAAGCCTAGACCCATGCCCATGCCTTCGGTGAAGCTGGCCTTGAGATCGCCGGTTTGATTTGTGGTCATCTGCTGGAGCGATTTTTCGGAAATGTAGCGCTTGCCGCCGGCTTCGCCGCCGTTGAGCACCATGGTGTAGAATTTGAGGAGATCTGCGGCGGTGGAGAAGAGTCCGCCAGCGGCCAGAGGGGAGCGTTTTTTGTTGGAGTAGGGTGCGGTGAGATAGCGGATGGTGGTGGGCTCCAGGCCTTTGCCGTCTGCTGCGGGCTGGTAGCTGGTGGCCAGACGTGCGAGCTGCTTCGGGCTCGGCCAGAAGGTGGTGTCGTGCATGCCGAGGGGGTGGAAGAGACGGCTTTCCATGAACTTTGCGTAGTCCTGGCCGCTGACGACTTCGATGATGCGGCCGAGGGTGTTGATGCCGGGATTGCAGTAGGACCATTTGGAGCCGGGTTCGAATTGCAATGGAGAGAGTGCGTAGGTGATCACGGCTTCCTTCAAGGTGAGGACGTCGAGAGCGGTGCCGTCGAGCGGCGAATTGCTGACGAGGCCGCTGGTGTGTGTGAGGAGGTCTTTGATGGTGATAGGGCGTGCTGGTTTGACGAGCACGGTTTGGTCCTTGGTTTTTTCCTTGAGGAGCATCTGGCCTTTGAACTCGGGCAGGTGCTTCATGACGGGGTCCTCAATGCTGAGCTTGCCTTCGTCCTGCAGCATCATGACTGCCAGCGAAGTCATGGGTTTGGTCATGGAGGCGATCCAGAAGAGGCTGTCCTTGGTCATGGGTGACTTTGAAGCGATGTCGCGCAAGCCGACGGCCTCTTCGCTGACGATCTTGCCGTTGTGGGAAAAAAGCGTCACGGCGCCGGAGAGGGTGCCCTCTTTGACGAAGGACTCCATGCTTTCACGAATGGATTTTGCGGCTGGTTTCACCTCGGCGAAGAGAGGGAGTGACAGCGAAAGCAGCAGGCAGGCGGAGAGGCGGAATATTCTCATGGTTAGGTGCAGTGTACGTCGGAATCGGTGGGGTATGTCAATGCCTTGCCTGCTGCACGGGGTATGCTACGATCGCGGGCATGAGTTCAGCCAGCGTTGCCATTCCTGTGATCACTCCGCCCGGACAGGGGCGGGCTATGTCTGTTTTTGGAGATGAAGTCGAGTTTGTGATCACCGGGGAGCAGACGGGTGGTCGTTTTACCCAGTGGATTGAGACCACGCATCCCGGGGGCGGACCGCCGCCGCACTACCACACGCGGGAGGATGAGAACTTTTATGTGATCGAGGGCAGCGTGGAGTTTTTCCAAGACGGGCAGTGGACGGCGGTGCCGCCGGGAACAGCGGTGTTCATGCCTAAGGGCGTGGTGCATGCGTTTCGCAATGCGGGCAGCACGCTGCTGAAAATGCTGATCACCACGGTGCCGTCCGGCTTTGAGACTTTCTTTGACCGCTGTGCGGAGGAATTTGCCAAACCGGGTGCTCCGGATATGGAGCGTCTCGTTGCGATTGCCGGCGAGCATGGCATTCATTTTGTACACCCGTAATCTCTCCCTTTTTCGTTTTACCTGCATGTTTAAAACCGGCCAGCAAGTTGTCTGCATTGATGATCAATTCGATCCGTGGGTCTTTGATCTGTACAAGTCATTGCCCAAGAAGGATGAGATTTATACCGTGCGCGCGCTGCGTGCGGGGCGCTCGAATCCGCAGTTTGTGGTGAATGATGATGCGGAGATCAAGCTGGCGGGGGCGGAGTTTGACCTGCTGCTGCTGCTGAAGGAGCTTAATAATCCGGATGATCCGCATTCGAGCGTGAAGCAGGAATTGGGATTCCGATCGGAGAGGTTTGCACCTTTGCTGGAGCAGACGGAGGAAGAGGAGGAGGCGGAGCTGATTGGTGTGGGCCACGGCGAGAAGACGTGGGAGCCGGAGCCGGCGTGGTCGAAGTAGGGGGCTGGATGCTGGATGACGAGGCGTGAGTGGCGTGGGGTTGTTGAGAAGGAAGAATGGGTAGGGACGCTCGAAAGCGGCGCTGAAGCGCCGCACTCCGAGGACGCTGTCGCGCACTCGGACGATCAATCTTGGGTTCCTGCGTGGTGGATGAAAACTTGGCATCGTGGGCGCTGTTTGATACAACACACACTCCATGAGCGCTCCTTCCGACCTTCCGCCGTCCTCCGCCCCACTCACTGAACGTCAGATTGTCGAACTGCTCTCCACCGCCCGCCAGAGGCTGTTTGCGGAGGTGGGGAAGGTGATTGTGGGGCAGTTGCATGTGATTGATGAGATGCTGATCGCGCTGCTGAGCGGGGGGCATTGTTTGATCACGGGGGCGCCGGGGCTGGCGAAGACGCTGCTCATCAAGACGGTGGCGGATGTGTGCCATCTGAGCTTCCAGCGGATTCAGTTCACGCCGGATTTGATGCCTTCAGATATTACGGGAACGGAGATTTTGGAGGACAGCCCGGATGGGCGGAAGCTGGTGTTCAGTCGCGGGCCGGTGTTTGCGAACATGATTCTGGCTGATGAAATCAACCGCACGCCGCCGAAGACGCAGGCTTCGCTGCTTGAGGCGATGCAGGAGCATCAGGTGACGGTGAATGGGAAGACGATGCATCTGCCGGAACCGTTCTTTGTGCTGGCGACGCAGAATCCGATTGAGCAGGAGGGGACGTATCCGCTGCCGGAGGCGCAGCTTGACCGATTCATGCTGAACATCGTGATCGATTATCTGAGCGAGGATGATGAGGTGGCGGTGGTGACGAAGACGACGTCTGGAAAAGGCGAGCCGGTGCAGAGGCTGTTCAGCGGGGAGGAACTGCTGGCGTTTCAGAAGGTGGTGCGGAAGGTGCCGATTGCGGAAGACGTGGCGCGGTATGCGGTGCGGCTTTCGGCGGCTTCGAGGCCTGGAAGAGAGGGCGTGCCTGATTTTGTGAATCAGTGGGTGAGCTGGGGAGCGGGGACACGTGCGAGTCAGAATCTGGTGCTGGGGGCGAAGACGCGGGTTCTTTTACATAACCGGACGCATGTGACGGTGGAAGATATTCGGGCGATGGCGCTGCCGGTGTTTAGGCATCGTATTCTGGTGAATTACAAGGCGGAGGCGGAGGGGGTGACGGTGGAGAAGGTGATAGGGAAGCTGCTGGAGCACGTGAAGGTCTAGGCAAAGGAATGACGAATGATGATACCTTACGCACTCCCATGACTACTATGAAGAGCACTCAGTTCAGAACGGCGGTCATCCGGGGGCTGGGTGGTTTTGGAGTGATGTGTCATCGCGGAGCGAATGCGTGGCGGAGCTCTTTGCAGACGCTGCTGGTGGCTGCTGGGTTCGGTGGAGTGCTGGGTTTGCTTTCCGGTCGTATGTATCGATACCCAGGGTCGCCTCGCCTAGGCTCGGCTGACCTGACCTTCCTTCGTTTATGCAGACACGAAAAGAGGGGTAAACTCCCACAAAGCATGAACAGATCCGCAACACATCAAACGCCCCAGGTCAAAGCGAAGCGACGTCAGTATGAAGAGCAGTTCAAACGCGATGCTGTCGCGCTGCTGCAGCAGGGGCGCTCTGCCACCCAGCTCGCCCGCGAGCTGGGCGTCTCGCAATGGAACCTGCGCGACTGGAAGGAGATTTACGGTGCTGGCTGCGCCGTAGCGAGCCCCCAGGCGCGCAGCGCCGCAGGGACGAGCGCAGGCGCAGCCAGCACCGTGGAGCTCGCCGTGCAACTCGCCGACATGCGCCGTGAACTCGACGCCGTCATTCGTCAGCGTGACATTTTAAAAAAAGCCTTGGCCATCGTTGCCCAGGATCCGCCGAACGCTACGCACTGATCGACCAGCTGCGCCTGCACCGACCTGCCATGAACATTCGTGAAGCCTGCCACACCCTGGCCATCAGCCCCGCCGGTTACTATGCCCACCAGCACAAGAACCAGCGTCAGCGTCGCCGTCAGGACGCCACGCTCGGCGGCCAGATCAGCGCCGCCTTCGACGCGAGCCGCCGCACCTACGGCAGCCCGCGCATCATGCACGCCCTGCGCCATGCAGGGGCACGCCACGGCAAAAACCGCATCGCCCGGCTCATGCGCCAGCAGGGCCTTTATGTGCAGCAAAAACGCCGCTTCGTGCCTCGCACCACCGTGGCCGACAAAGCCTCTCCGGTGTCGCCCAATCATCTGCTCAAGCACCCCGCAGTCACCCGCCTCAATGAAGTCTGGCTCACTGACATCACCTATCTGCCCACTGGCGAAGGCTTCCTCTACCTGGCTGCCGAGCTCGACCTCTGCAGCCGCCGCATCATCGGCTGGAGCACCCACGACAGCCTCGCCACCGAACTGACCACCCAGGCCCTTGACCGTGCCCTTCAAGCACGGCCCGCCGCCGCGCTGCCAGATCTGCTCCACCACAGCGACCGCGGCTGCCAGTACACCAGCGCCGCCTTTCGCCAGCGTCTCGACCTCTGCCAGATCACCCAGAGCATGAGCCGCAAAGGCAACTGCTACGACAACGCCGCCATGGAATCGTTCTGGGCCACCCTCAAAGCCGAGTGCTTTGGTTCAATGATACCCGCCACCCGTGCCCAGGCCCATCTCATGGTTTTCGACTACATCGAAACCTTCTACAACACCACTCGCCTCCACAGTTCCCTCGGCTTCCAATCACCTGCCAACTTCGAAAAAATCATCCAACTCAACTAACCCTATTTTGAGTGTCTGCATTATCGAAGAAAGATCAACCCTGGGCTATATTCCGCAACCCCGTTGGGGTTGGTGTGTGGCGGAGCCGAGCGTGCTGCTGTGCAACTGGACGCATGTGAAGGGGTGAAAGAACATTCCAGATGAATCTGCGCCGAAAACTTCCATACATTCCCAACTTTGTTGCCATACTGAGTCTGGGATTCTCCATCATCTTATGGCTGGGAATTCGGGTCAGTTCAGTCAAAATTCATCCTTGGGTGGTTTGTCGGCAAGATTTAGTCACAGTTATCCTGAGTGCTGTGGCGTTAGGAGCTTCCTCAAAAGCAATATCAACCCTTGGATTGATCAGTTTTGGCGTATTTGTGATCGTGTTGATTCACGAATATTTGGTGCTCGTTGGCTAGCCTGATTGTTAAAATAATACTGCTGTGAATACTGCTCCAACATCCTCCCGCTCTTCACAGGCATCCTTCCTCGATCCTGCCGCGCTGATGCGGATCAAGTCGCTTGAGCTAAGGGCGAAGGTGGTGGTGGAGGGGCTTTGGAAGGGGATGCATCGGAGTCCGTATCATGGGTTCTCGGTGGAGTTCTCGGAGTACCGGGCTTACGTGCAGGGGGATGATCCGCGGTACATTGACTGGAAGGTGCTGGCACGGAGTGACCGGACTTATATCAAGAAGTTTGAGGATGAGACGAACCTGCGGTGTCAGCTGGTGATTGATCACAGCAAGTCGATGGGGTTTGGATCGCTGGGATATACGAAGGCGGATTATGCGGCGACGCTGGCTGCGACGCTGGCGTCGTTTTTGATGAAGCAGGGGGATGCAGCTGGGCTGACGACTTTTGCGGAGGGGATTGAGGAGCATCTGCCGCCACGCAATCGGCCGGGGCATCTGCGACGGATCATCACGGAGCTGGAGAGGCCGGCGAAGGCAGCGGGGACGTCGCTGGCACTGTCGGTGGGGCAGCTGGCGGATCTGCTGCGGAAGCGTGGGATGATTTGTTTGATCACGGATCTGCTGGCGCCGGTGGAGCATCTGGAGAAGCAACTGGCGCTGCTGAGTGCGATGGGGCATGACCTGGTGCTGTTTCACCTGATGGACCGGGCGGAGATTGATTTCACGTTTGAGAAGTCGGCGCACTTTCGGGACGCGGAGACTGGGGCGGAGCGGTTCATTGATCCGCAGCTGGTGCGGGAGAATTACCTGAAGCGGCTGCAGGCGCATCGTGATACGATTCAGTTGGCGGCGGACCGCCATAATGTTGAATACCATTTTTGTCCGACGGATCAGCCGTTGGAAGAGGTGCTGTTTAACTTTTTGAGTGCGCGGCAGAGGAAGAAGGCTTCCAAATCCTCAGCGGCACGCATCGCCAACTAGCTCGTCCTTTCCCAATGTCCTGGCTCTTTCCACTCTACCTCGCTGGTGCCGCTGCGATCATCGCGCCGATCTTGTTGCACCTGCGACGCAGGCCGCCGCAGGACCGGGTGGAGTTCAGCACGTTGATGTTTCTGGATGCGAGCACGCCGGTGCCGGTGAGCAAGAGGCGGCTGGAGAACTGGCTGCTGCTGTTGCTGCGGTGTCTCGCTCTGATCCTTCTCGCGCTGATGTTTGCGCGGCCGTTTTTGCAGAGTGAAAGTGCCACTGCCTCATCGGCGGATCAGGCGACGCTGATCCTGCTGGACCGAAGTGCTTCGATGCGGCGGGATGATTTGTGGAAGCGGGGTCTGGCTGAAGCGGAGAGGCTTTTTAAGGCGGCGAAGGTTACGGACCGGATCGCGCTGGCGGTGTTTGACCGCGAGCTCACGCAGGTGTGGAGTTTTGAAGAAGATCGCAACACGCCGGCGAATCGCAGTGCGGCACTGCAAAGCCGACTGGCTGCGCTGGCGCCGACGTGGAGCGGCACGCAGCTGGATCGTGCGCTGATCGCTGCGGTGCCGTCGTTTGATGCCAGCACGGCGAAGTTGAAGAAGCGCATTCATCTCATCACGGATTTGCAGGAGGGGACGCACCTTGATGCGTTGCGGACGATTGCCTGGCCTGCCGAGCTCACGCTCCATGTGCATCGGCTTGATCCGGTGACGAATGATAATTTTGCTGTGGCTCTGGCTGCGCGCGATGAGGAGGGGAATGCGGACGCGCTCATTCGTGTGCGTTTGAGCAACACGCGTGACTCGGCTTTGCGCGACTTCACGCTGGCGTGGGAAAAAGGCCCGCTGACGGACAGCATCACAGCACAGATCCCGCCGGGAGCTTCGCGCATCCTCAACGCACCGCCGAATTCCACGAATCGCGCGACGACGCTGACTCTCACGGGCGACAAATACGATTTCGACAACCGACTGTTCATCGCCCCGCCGCAGCCGCGTGCGGTGCGGATTCACTTTCTGGGCGATGAGGCCACGCGGGATGAGGCTGCTGCGCCGCTGTATTATCTGGCACGAGCGCTGCAACCCACGGCCACGCTGGCGCCGGTGCTCACGGCGGGGAAGGCGATGTCGGCGCAGAAGCCGGACGTGCTTGTCATCTCGGGCAGCACGCCGCCTGCCGGGACGCATGTCGCCTTGCGCGACTTTGTCAGTGCGGGCGGGTTTCTGGTGGAGGTCGCCTCTTCTTCTGCCGATGCAATCCTGCTTCAAACGCTCACTGGGATTCCTGGCATCACCGTCAAGGACGGGGATGGCAATGACGACTACCGGATGCTGGCGGATGTCAAAACGGAGCATCCGCTGCTCAAGCCCTTTGGTGATCCGAAGCTGCGCGACTTTACCAAGCTGCGGTTTTGGAAGCACCGGGAGATCGGGATTCAAGATGCGGGCAACAAGCTGGAAACTCTGGCCAGCTTTGACAACGGTCGGCCTGCGATTCTCAGCGCCCGCATTGGGAAGGGGACGCTCATTGTCCTGGCTTCAGGCTGGCAGCCGAGTGACAGCCAGCTGGCGCTCAGCACGAAGTTTGTGCCGCTGCTGTATGGCTGGCTGGCGGCGGCGGGTTTCAGCCATGATCCAGCGGCGACGCTGCTGGTGGGTGAAGACCTGCCGCTTGATTCCGCTTCCGCGTACACCATCACGGAGCCGGAAGGCAAGACGCACAGCCTCGAGGCGGGCGAGAGATTCACCACGACGGGGATCGGACTCTACAAGGTGCAAAGCGCCAGCCATATGCAGATTCTGGCCGTCAATCTCCCGCCGGATGAAGGGCGTGTGCTGCCGCTGGCTCCGCAGAAGCTGGCGGAATATGGGATCAAGCTTTCCAGCGGTGGTGATAGTAGTGCCGCCGGTGAAACCACGGACGAGCGGCTCACGGCGACTGACACGGAGCAGCGGCAGCAGTCGTGGTGGTATATTCTCCTTATCCTCCTGGCCGTTCTCCTGCTCGAAACGTGGGTTGCGGGGCGCGCCCGACAGACGACTCTTCAAACGGCGTAATTCTCTCCACTTATGATCGCACGCACCATCCTCGAAGCTCGCATTGTTGAAGTTCGTGAGGCGCTGCGTCTCGCGCGGCTCATGCGTCATCTCGCTGTTGTGTTCGCGCTGGGGGTTGTGGTGAGGGGCGGCTTGCTGCTGGCGACGCTGAATGGATTTCCTGTTTCGAAGAGGCTTGATCGCTGGTCGATGCTGGGGCTCATCGTGCTGGGGCTGATTGCCTGGATCCAAGGGCGGCGTAACATTTGGAGTGATCGTGACATCGCCCGTGTCATTGAGCAAAAGCATCCTTCGTTGAACGCATTGCTGCTGACGGCCATCGAGCACGAACCGGAGGCTGAGAAGCCTGCCGGTTTCCTGCATGAACGGCTCATTGATCGTGCGCTGGCGCATGCCGCCACGCAGAACTGGCCGGTCACGGTGGCCAACAAGCCTTACACTCGTGCGGCGGTGGGCGCGGTGATTGCCATCATCGCTTTTCTGGCCACGGATGTGGCGTTGCGGCTGCAATCACGCCGCAGCAGCAAGGCGGAGATTGTCAAAACTCAAACGGAGGAAGAGGCCAAGCCGACGGAATTTCAAGCGACGCTGACTCCGGGGGATGCGGAGCTGGAACGCGGTTCACGGCTCATCATCGAAGCGCGTTTCAATGGGCCGGTGCCTGCGGATGCGACGCTGGTGGTGAGCGAGGCGGATGGGAAGGAACGGGAGCGTCTGCCGATGCGCCTGACGGTGGATGAGCAGGTGTTTGGCGGCATGATCAACAAGGTGGAGCGTGATGCGAAATACCACGTGGAGTTTGCGGATCAGAAATCGCAGGTGCATACGCTGACCGTGTTTGATTTTCCTGCGCTGGTCGGCAGCGATGTCATTGTCACGCCGCCGGAGTACACGAAGCTGGCTGCCAAGGAGACGAAGAACACGCGAAAGGTGACGGCGCTGGAGGGCTCGAAAATTGTATGGAAGATCAAGGTGAACAAGCCGCTGATCGCCGCGGGTGAGTCGGGCGCACCTGCGCGGAAAGAGGTGTCTCCGTTTGCACCGCATCTGACGGCGGCGGAGCTTTTTGGAGAGGACAAGAGTGTGATTGCACTGACGCCCTCGGTGGAGGATGCCATGGTGCTTGAGGGGTCGCTGATGGCGGAGAAGACGCAGAAGTATCGGCTGCATCTGGTGGATGAAGCGGAGCGCGGGAACAAAAATCCGCCGTGGTTTACGGTGACGGTGCAGGCGAATCAGCTGGCGAAGATCGAGATGGTGTTTCCGAAGAGAGATCTGCAGGTGTCGAGCATTCAGGAACTGCCGGTGGAGGCGCAGGTCTCGGATGATCTTGGGGTCACGAAATCTGGGGCGGTCTTCAGCATCAACGGCAACAGCAAGGAGATCATTTTCAAGCATCCGGTGACTGCGCCGCTGAAGAAGCAGGAGGTGAAGACGGAGCTGGCGCTGGAGAAGGAGCACGCCGAGCCGCGACAGCTGGTGAGTTATTATCTATGGGCGGAGGACACGGGGCCGAAGGGGGAGGTGCGGCGGAGCATGAGCGAGATGTTCTTTGCCGACGTGCGACATTACGAAGACATTTTCCGTGAGATGGAGGCAGCGCCGGCCCCCCCCGGCAAGGCGCAGAGTGACAAGCTGGTGGATCTGGTGAAGCAGATCGTCAACGCGACGTGGAAGATCATTCGTGATACCAACGCGGGGCGGGTGATTGAGGCTGCGACGCCGGACATTGATGTGGTGCATCAGTCGGTGGGAATTGCGATGGAGAAGGTCAAAGAGGCGATGGAAGAAGTGGAGGATGCGGAAGTGAAGCAGTCGCTGACGGAGGCGTGGAAGAGTCTCAAGGATGCGCAGGGGCCGCTGCAGCAGGCGTCGGCGGAGAAGAAGCGTTCGCCGCTGAATCAAGCGCTGACTTTTGAACAAACGGCGCTGGAATGGCTGCACCGTGCGCAGAGCCGTGAGCACCAGGTGATGCGGCAGGACAAGCCCTCGCAGGGCCAGCAGCAGGCGAACAAGAACCAGATCATGGATCTGGAGCTGAAGCAGAAGGAGCAGCGCTACGAAGAAGAGAAGGCCGCCACGGAGGAGCAGACGGCGGAGCAGCAGGAGAACCTGCAGGTGCTGAACCGGCTGAAGGAACTGGCGCGGCGGCAGGAGGCGCTGGCGGAAAAGATCAAAGAGCTGCAGAACCAGATTGCCAATGCGAAGACGGAGGAGGAGAAGCAGGAGCTGGACAACCAGCTCAAGCGTTTGCAGGCGGAGCAGGAGCAGCTGCTGAGTGATCTGGATGATCTCAAGGAGCGCATGGAGAAGCCGGAGAACGCGCAGAACATGGCGGAGGCGAAGGAGCAGCTGGAGCAGACGCGTGAGAAGGTGAGTGAGGCGGCGGAGCAGCTGAAGGATGAGAAGCTGGCGGATGCTGCGAACTCCGCCACGCGTGCGCAGCGTGAGCTGGAAAAGATGCAGGAGGATTTCCGGCAGAAGACTTCGAAGAAATTTGCCGAGGAGGTGAAGCAGATCCGCCAGCAGGCGCGTGATGCGGCGGAGAACGAGAAGAAGATCAGCGAGGCGCTGGAGAATCAGAAGGAGGCCGGGACTGACATCGAGCAGAACATGCAGAATGCGGCGCAGAGCCGGCAGGTGGCGGAGCAGCAGGAGAAGGTGGAAAAGCTGCTCAACAGCATGCGACAGCTCAGCGAGCAGGCGGAGGAGAGCGAACCGCTGCTGCACCGCAATCTTTACGACGCTGTGCGCAAGGCGCAGACGAGCGGGCTGGAAGAGAATTTGAAGGAGACACGGGATCAGCTGCGGTATGGATCGCAAGCGGAAGCCAAGGATGCGGAGCGCAAAGCGGCCAATGCGGTGGAGGAGCTGAGGAAGGGCGTGGAGAAGGCGGCTGAGAGCGTGCTGGGCAGTGAGAGCGAGGCTTTGCGCGTGGCGAAGAATGAACTCGATAAGCTAATCAAGGAGGCGCAGGAGCAGGAGGCTGCGGGCGAAGGGCAAAAAGGTAAGGAAGGACAAAAAACTGCGGATGCCGGGGAGCCGAATGCTGCCGAGAAGGGGGCCAAAGCGGGAGAGGGGAAGCCGGGGAAAGACGGGCAGCCCAAGGATGGCCAAACTGCTGAGAAAGGTGAGAAGCCGGGGGCTGGCGAGCAGCCTGGAAAAGATGGGCAAGGCAAGGAGCCGGGCAAGGATGGCCAAGGTCAGGGGAAGGAACCGAAGATGGCCGGGGAAGGTCAGCAGCCGGGCAAAGAAGGTGAAGGCAAGAATGGCCAAGGCGAGCCGCAGGATCCGAAGATGGCTGGCGCAGGTCAGAAGCCTGGCGAAGGGGAGCCGAAGCCTGGACAAGGCAAGGATGGCAAAGCAGGCCAAGGCGAGGCCCAAGGTGAGCAGACTGCTGAGAACGGGCAGAAGCCGGGACAAGGAATGCAACCCGGCGAGAAGGGGCAAGGCGGACAGCAGCCCAATCCTGATGGCCAAGGAGAAGGCCAGGGGCAGCAGGCTTCAGCGCAGCAGCCCAAGGGGAATCAACCCGGGCAGCAACCGGGCAAGGAAGGTCAGCAGCCTGGGAAAGATGGGCAAGGCAAGGGGATGGGCCAAGGCCAGGGCGAACCGCAGACGGCGGAGAATGGGCAGCAACCGGGTGAAGGGCAGCAACCTGGTCAGGGACAACAACCTGGCAAAGGGAAGAATCAAGGCCGTGGTCAAGGCAGGGGGCAGGCACAGACGCAGACGGCGGATTCCAACATGGGGCTTGGCATCACGGGAGATCGTGATTCGGACAATGACCGCCGGCGTCCGCAGATCACTGGGGGGGCTGTGCCTGAGGCGCTGTTCTTTGACGACAGCAAGGAGCAGCCTGACAGCGGGGTCTTTACTGGAAGTGGCTACGAGCAATGGAGCGACCGGCTGCGCAATGTGGAGGAGCTTCTCAACAACCCGGAACTGCGCAACGAGGCGGCGAAGGTGCAGGATCGCGCGCGTGCGCTGCGCATTGAACTCAAACGGAGCAATGAGGCACCGCAGGTCGCCAACCTGAATACGCGCATCACGCAGCCTCTGATGGAGCTGCGGGATCGAGTGGTGGAGGAGCTTTCGAAAAAGGATGCGGGGAAGAATCTGGCGCCGGTGGATCGTGATCCGGTGCCGGCTGAGTTCCGAGATCTGGTGAAGCGTTACTATCAGGAACTGGGTGCTGGAAAGTAAGGATATCCTAGGTTCTTTTATGCAATGCTGACTCGACGCTAAACCGTTGTTTAGCATACTGCATGGATGCCCCTGGTGGTTTTGACATTGAGTAATCTAGACGGCGAGCATCGGATTTCGTGTCCGCTGCACACGTCTCTGACGCTTGGCTGCGGACCGGACTGTGATGTGACGTTTGAAGGAGTGGGCATCCTGCCAAGGCATTGCGTGCTGTACCGGACTGGAGAGCGGACGTTTCAAATCATTGGAGTGTATGCGGCGGCGCTGTTCTCGGTGAATGGCGTGATTTCGAGCGAGCTGGAAGTGAATGTGCCGTTCAAGTTTGGGATTGGCGGGGAGATGTTTGATGTGGATCTCGCTGAGGGGGAAGCGGAGGTGCCGTTGGAAGAGGGGGTCACGGCGGAGCCTAATGCTGGAGTTGAAGGGGGGGCTGCTGGGCCTCGACCCAGCCGACGGGAGTATTTGCTGAGGCCGATCACCTTGAAGCCACGCGCCGGACAGCGGGTGGGGGAGGTGATTTTAGAGGCTGGTCCGCCGCCGGAAATCGAGGTGCCCATGCCGACTCAGGCTGTCGCGCCGCCAACTCAGACGGTGGAAGCGATGGTGGAAACGCCGCTGCCGGCTGATGAGGAGGACAAGGAGTCTTCCAAGCTGGTGCTGGGGGGATTGCTTCTCTGCGGAGCGATGATCGCGGGCATCGTTTACTGGCCGCATCATCTGGATCAGCTCTCTGCGGCGAAACCCGAGGTGGTGCTGCCGCCGGTGGTTGCTCCCGCTCTTTCGCCGGAGACGACGGTGTGGGCGTGCGAGGACCTCATTCGTGTAGGGGCTCCGCAATTGGCTGCGCCGATGCTGATGCCGCTGGCGGAGAAGGGGGATATAGCGGCGATGCATCAACTGGCGCTGGCACTGCGGGATTCGGGGAAGTTTGGAGAGGAAGTGGCGGTGCTGCTGCAGAGGGCGGTCGAGGGCGGACGGCGCGAGGCGCTGCGTGATTTTGTGACTGTGGTGGATGATGAGGAGAATCCGGCGCGCTACACGGAGGTGGCTTTCAAGCAGCTGCAACTGGCGGCGAAACTCGGGGAGACTTCGGCCTGGATGCCGCTGGGGGAGCGCTACGAGTATGGCAACGGCACAAAGCCTGACATGAAGCTGGCGCTGGCTGCTTTTGAAAAGGCGCGGGTGGCGGGAGACAAGCGTGCTGTGGAGAAGCTTTCAGCCAAGCAGGGGGCGCTGGACCGTGTGGCTGCGTATGTGCGCTCTTGGAACGAGGTGTCCGTGGCCAGGCTGCTGGAGCATGTGGCGGCGGGGCAGGGGAAGTTTTTCACGCTGGATCATCCGCCGATGGAGGTGCTGCTGCGCCAGGAGGAGGAAATGCGGGACCGCTGGCCGTTGCGGCGCATCAGCGTGGTGGCGGGAGCACAGGCGGAGCTGGAGACGTTTGATGTGATCAAGGTGACGCAGCCGTTTCAATTTGAAGTGCAGCGTGGTGAGCGCATTGCGCGGGGGAAGGGTGTGCTTGTGTGCTCGGTGCAGCGCGATGTGGCGGACCACTGGAGGGTCACGGATGCGAGTGACCGCATTGAGGTGACGGAGCTGCTGCCGACGAAGGAGCAGTTTGTGAGTGCTGCGTCGTTGCGCGAGCTGAAGCCGGCTTTCACGCATGAGGAGCAGGTGGATGAGGCGCGGCTGGAGATTCTGGAGCAGATGCGGGGGCTGGAGGCGACGGAGGACTTCAAGCCGGCGCTGACGGTGCTGATGAACGCGATGTATGAATTTCCACAGGATACTTTCTGGCAGCCGTTTGCGGACAAGCTGTGTGATCGCATGGCGCGGCAGTTGTTCATGAGTGGCAAGTGGCTGGATGCGGCGTGGGCGGAGCAGGTGCACCAGTTTGCCGAACACGGCAGTGTGTCTGCGATGCTGCTGGAAGGGCACCTGTATGCGGCGGGTTATGGCTGCCAGCGGAGTGCGGCACGCAGCGTGGCGCTTTACCAGAAGGCCTTTGAGGAGGGGAAGAGGCGTGATGCGCGGTTCTACTATGCGGAGGCGCTGTTTCAGGGACAAGGCGTGCCGCAGGACATCGAGAAGGCGGGGGCGCTGGTGCTGGCGTTTATGAGCCGGTCCAAGCATCCGCTGGAGGCGTACCTGGCGGCGCATCTGCTGTGGCGCAAAGCGGAGCATGATCCGGCGCTGTGGCAGGATGTGTATGACACGCTCTCACGAGCGGTGGAGAAATTTCCGCCTGCCAAGAATCTGGCTGGCATGGTGCTGCTGAATCATGGGCAGACGACGAAGGAGCGCCGAACGGGTTTTGCGGCGATCAAGGCTGCGGCTGAGGAGGGCGTGGTGGAGGCGATGAAGAGCCTTTCTCAATGCTATCTGGAAGGCGTGGGCTGTGAGAAGGATCTGCATCTGGCCACGTTCTGGAAGCAGAAGGCGATGGTGACGGAGCCGCCGCGAAGGAGGCATTACACGGAGTTTGAGGAGTGAGGGGAGAGGCCGGAGAGGTGGCCGCAATCCGTTCTTCGTTCTCCGAGCTACGAAGGACAGGAGGGGCGCAAGAAGGAGCAAAGATGATGGAGGGTCGTTGCCGGATGACTGCTGGGAGCTTTGATGGCAAAGATTTTGACGATGCCTTGACCAGACGGGCTAAAGCCCGAACTACGAACTCAGAGGGGCTGATCGGAGTCCAGTTGCGGCGCAACTGGGCTACTCGCCTGCGCGGAGGAGGTCGCAGGTGATGAAGATGGCCTGGAGGATGTCGTCTTTTTCGAACTCGGGTTTGCCGGTGGGTTTGTCGAGGGAGAGGAGGCGGGTGGTGCCGTCGGGGAGGGTGATGCCGGTGGTGGTCTTGGAGGTGAAGTAATCGGTGAGGGGGAATTCGAGGCGGCGGCCCTGGTTGTCGATGATGTGTTCGCGATGTTCGAGGGGAGGAGCGGTGTGGAATTCGAAGGTGATGTTGGGCTCCACCAACATGCCGTCTGCGCTTACAGTGGGTTCGAATTCGATGTTGAGGCCGACTTCACGCATCTGCTGCTTGAACGTGGGTTCGCCCTTTTCGTTCATGGTCACATCGGTGACGGCGGTGTACTCGATGGCCTGCTCTGAAGTGGCGCGAGTGCCGGACTTGGTCTCGATGCGTGCGGTGTTGAGATGCTGGACGTTGCCAGCTTTTGCGGCGGCAAGGGCTTCATCGAGTTCGATGCGGTGATCGCTCTTGCTGACGGCTTGCGATGTGAGACGACGCAACAGGGGGCCGGGGCCTTGGAGCACGTGGGCGGTTAACACGACGGTCTTGGGGGCGAGTCTACTAATGGATTCAACGTAGGCATCCACCAAGGTGAGGTTCTCGTTGGTGTTTCTGACAAACATTATCGATGTGGCGGGATTGTATGAGGCGGTGGCTCCTTCGGGGAAGGGAATGCCACAGGCTTCGAGAATCATCTTCGATGTGAGACGAGATTTTAAGTGTTCCTGTCTTTCTTTGACCGTGGTCAGCTCTCCTCCGCTGCTTGTGGAGAGGAAATCTGGGGGGACGTGATACATCCGGGTGTTCCAGGCTTTGGGGTCGAGTGGTGGTTTCTTTTTCTTTTCAGCGGGGGCTTGGCGGGACTTTGGAACCTGCGTGACGAGATCGCATTTCAGAAACGTGGCCCACAGGACGTCGGCATCGCCACGGCCCGTGGGACGGTTGAGTGAGATGAGCTTGGTGCCACCTTTGATCATCGTGATGCCGGTGGTGGTCTTGGCGGCGTGAAAGTCGATGACGGGAATGTCGAAGGGCTTGTTCGATGAAGGATCGCGAAAGTGTTCGCGACGTGCTTCGGGAGCGGCGGAATGCAGCACGTGGTTCAAGGTGATTTCCACTGTGTGTCCATCGCTGCCGAAGGTGGGTTCGATTTCGAGGATGGAGCCGACAGGACGCATCGCGAAAGCGAGATGAGGCTGGCCTTTGGCATTGGTGCCAAAGGAGGAGAGATAGGTGTGTTCGCGCACGGATTCATGCATGGCGCGGGTGCCGGATCTGGTTTCGAGGAAGAGGGAGTCGATGAAGGTGGCCTCTCCACGAGCGACGGCGGCTTCCACGGCGGCCAGCATGGCGGTATCATCCGCTGAGGCGGTGATCTGGTGTGTCAGTTCACGCAGGAAGTGGGCGGGTGCTTGAAGGGTATGGAGGGTGAATGCGGCCGTCTTGCGAGATCTGCGGAGGCATTCGTCGGTGAGGCTGGCGATGCGTTCGATGTTGTCGGGGGTGTTGATGAGGGTCAGAACATTGTGGGTGTGTTCTGCCATGGCCCCTTTGACTGGAGTGATGCCGTTTGATTCGAACCACGTTTGCAGCGGCACGGGTTGCTTGACCATTGCCTGGGGAGGTTGGGATTCCTCGATGAAGGATTCAAACAAGTCGTCGGGCACATTGAATGCGGCGGCACTCATGCCTGCGGGTACCTGAGCGACTTGAGGCTGAGGGGCTGGTTTGGAAAAGGGCAGGCATTCCATCCGGCGTACGTTGGTGGTGACAAATGCGGCCCAGAGAATGTCGGCGTCTTGTTTGGAGGTGCCGACAGGTTTGGCGATGCCGAGGAACTTGGTGCAGCCGGGGGTGCTGGTGAAGCCGGTGATGAAATGGGCCGTGGGGATGTCGGTGGCAGGAAATTCAGCGGTGCCACCGCTGGCCGGTTCCGTGATGCTGACCTGGCGCGAAGTGGGCGGTGCGGGATGCAATTTAATCGAAACGGAGGACTCGATGGTCGTGCCATCCGCGCCGAGAGTCGGCTCCCATTCCAGCAACAGGCCGATCTGGCGCGTTTCCTGGGTGACGGAGGCGCGGCTTTTCGCGTCCATGGTGAGATCGGAGGCATAGGTGTGTTCGCACACGGCTTCGGTGGTGGCGCGAGTGCCGGACTTGGTTTCGAGAAAGGCGTCTCCGACGATGCGGACGTTGGAGTCGGGATTTTTTACGAGGCTGAGGAGCTTGGTGAACTCTGGGGCGGCGTTGGTTGTGCGCGAAGAGGCGGCACTGGCCTGACGGATGAGATCTCCAGGAGCTTCGATGACGGTGAGGGTGCAGGCGATGGTGGCTGGCGATTGGTGGGAGATGGATAAAATGTAGGTTTCGACGAGCTCGAGATTTGGTGCGGTGTTGGTGACGGTGAGGAGGCTGGTGACTGGACTGAATGCTGCGCTAGCGCCCTCGGGAAAAGGGATGCCGACGGCTTCGAGGATTTGTCTGGCGGTTTTGAGAAGAGAAACGGGCGCCGGTGCTGCGGGATTGGCATCGGAGAAGGGATCGGCAGTGGCTTTGGGGGGGGCACCATCCGGTGGAATCTCGCAGGAGAGGAAGTCGGGCGGGATTTGGAAGATGCGGGTGTGCATCTCGGGCTTTTCTGCGCCCAGAGCCATGGTGCAGGCGAGGATGAGAAGCAGGTGGAGGCTGCGGACGTGGAACGACATGCCGGTGAGGTTAATGGATGCGGGGGAGTGGTGTCGAGCCTTCTTCGCCGAGGCTGCTAGATGCTAGGGACGGATCAGAAAAGGGTGGAGCGGGCGGGCTTCCTTCTTCGCTCTTCGAGTTTTCTTCTTCGCTAACGCGACGAAGGGCGAGACGGAGGACACGAATTACCGGAACCGGCTTCCTTCTGCGCCGAGGCTACGAAGGACAAGAATGCCGGGACTACAATACATGCGATGGGCTTGAGTTGGCCTTGACCGGATGGGCTGCTGGAATGACGCGGAGCGAACCCCGAACTCAGATCCGGACGGGCTGAAGCCCGAACTACGTACTCAGATCAAGACCGGCTGAAGCCGGGACTACAATACGTACGCTTGGTTGATGGAACTCCAGTTGCGGCGCAACTGGGCTACTTTTCTGGGCGCAGGATGTCGCAGGTGATGAAGATGGCCTGGAGGATGTCTTCTTTTTCGAACTCGGGGTTGCCGGTGGGTTTGTAGAGGGAGAGGAGGCGGGCGGAGCCGGAGGGGAGGGTGATGCCGGTGGTGCCTGTGGTGGTGAAGTAATCGGTGAGGGGGAATTCGAGGCGGCGGCCTTGGGTGTCGATGAGGTGCTCACGATGTTCGAGGGGAGGGGCGGTGTGGAATTCGGGGGCGAAGGTGAGTTCGACGGTGTGGCCGTCTGCGCCGATGGTGGGTTCGAGTTCGATTTTGAGGCCGACTTCGCGCTTCTCCTGCGTGAAGTGGGGCTCGCCTTTTTCGTTCACACTGACATCGGCGATGGCGATGTGTTTGGTGGCCTGGGTGGTGGTGGCGCGGGTGCCGGACTTGGTCTCGATGTGGGCGGTGTTGAGATGCTGCACGGTGCCTGCTTTCACTGCGGCGAGCAGTTCGTTGAGTTCGGCGCGGTGATCGCACCTGCCGGCGGATTGTGCGGTGAGGCGGCGCAGCAGCGGGCCGGGGCCCTGGAGGATGTGGGTGGTAAAGGCGATGATTGCCGGTGGGCAAACAACAATTGAGTCAACATAGGTTTGAATCAGGTCGAGGTTTTCATTCGTGTTTTTGACAACCATCTGAGTTGTTGGTGGACCGTAATAAGCGGCTGTTCCTTCAGGGAAGGGGATGCCGGCCTCTTCCAGGATGATCCTTGCTGTCTTGCGTTCTATCCTGCCAACTGTGGAGGTCGAATCTCCACCTGCCGAGAGAAAATCGGGGGGCACGCGAAAGCTGCGGGTGTGGATGGCTTTGGGGTCGGCGGATGGCTTGGGATCAGGTGCGGGTTCTGCCATTGCATGGTGTGTCTTCGGGACTTGTGGCACCACATCGCATTTCAGAAAGGTGACCCAGAGCAGGTCTGTTTTGCCGAGGCCCATGGGCTTGTTGATGGAGATGAGCTTGGTGCTGCCTTTGGCGATGCTGATGCCGGTGACGGTTTTGTGGAAGTTGAAATCGGTGGCGGGGATGTCGAAGGGCTGCTGCGAGGCGGGATCGCGGAAGTGGTCGCGGCGGAGGATGGGCGGCGTGGGATGGAGTTCGTGGCTGAAAATGAGTTCCACCGTGCGTGAGTCGGCACCAATGGTTGGCTCGACTTCGAAGATGGAGCCAACCTGACGTGTGGCGAAGCTGAGGCTGGGGCGGCCCTGGGCATCGGTGACGATGCCTTTGAGGTAGCGGTGTTCGCAGGCGGCGTGATGGTTGACTCGCGTGCCGGATTTGGATTCGACGAAGGTGCTGTTGATGAATTTTGCCTCGCCACGGGCAACGGCGGATTCCACAGCGGCGAACATGGCGGAATCATCGGCGGAGGCGAGTGTCTGGCGGGTGAGATCGCGGAGGAAGGGTGCGGGGGCCTCCAAGGTGTGGAGGGTGAGGGCGATGGTTTTGGGGTAGACGGAAAGCTGTTGGTCAATGATCGCCATGATGAATGCGATGTTGTCGGGCGTGTTCACGCAGCGCAGAATGCCGTCGCGATGTTCGAGGATGGAGCCAGAGGGAAAGGTGATGCCGGATTGAGCCATCCATGCCTGGAGTGTGAGGTGCTTTGGGCCATGCAGCACTTCATCGAACAAACCGTCTGGCGCAGGGAGGGCGGCGAAGGTCATGCCGGGCGGGACGGAGGTGGGGGATGTGACTTTGGGCTGCGATGGGGGCACAGCTTCCACACGGCGCAGAGAGGCGGTGAGAAACACGGCGCAGAGGATGTCTGTGCTCTCCTGCGGTGTGCCGACGGGTTTGGTGACGCCGATGAGCTTGGTGGTGCCAGCGCGGATGCTGAGGCCGGTGGCGATGTGCGTGCCTGGAATGTCGGTGACGGGGAATTCGGCTGGGTGGCCGGTGAGCGGGTCGTTGACGCTGATCTGGCGCTGGGTGGGAGGTGCGGCATTGAGCGCGAGGCTGAGCGTGGTCTCGATGGTGGCTCCGTCGGCACCGACTATGGGCTCGATTTCCAGGTGCAGGCCGGTCTGGAGCGTCTCCCTCGTGACGGAGGCGCGGCTTTTGGCATCCAGGGTGAAGTTGGTGGAGTCATTGTGCTCGCACCCGGCTTCGAGGACGGCGCGGGTGCCGGATTTGGTTTCGAGGAAGGCATCGGCAACGACGCGGACTTTGGAGTCGGGATTTTTCGAGTGATCTAGCAGCGAGGCGAGTGCGGGCGCGGCATTGGCGTTTTGTGAGGCCTGCGCATTGGCCTCACGGATGAGTTCGCCCGGGCCTTCGATGACGGTGATGGTGTAGGCGACGAGGGCGGGGGCAAGGTGGCCTGATACTGTATAAGCCTCAATGAGATCGAGATTCGGCAGCGTGTTTTTGACGGTGAGCTGGCTGGTGAGCGGATTGAAGATGGCGCTGGCACCTTCGGGAAATGTGATGCCTGCTGATTCGAGAATTTGTCTGGCCGACTTGAACTGGGAAGGTGGGACATCCTGCGCCGCAGGGGGAACGGGGGAGACGGTGGCAAAAGGGTCCGCTGGCGCAGTGCTCGAAGTGCTGCCAGTTGAGAGGAAATCTGGCACGACGTGGTAGGTGCGGGTTTGCATCGCGTCTTCGAAATCATGCAGTCCTGTCACGATCACTGCCTGCGACTCGACCCTGAATCTCCTTAGCGAGAGTTCGGTGACATAGCGTAAAACCTCGGACAGCGGGACATCCTTTAAATCCAGATTGATGTGGGGCGAATCTTGAAAACCTGTCTGGCTAAGAATGATGTTCACCCCTCTGGCGCCTGCTGGGGCAGATGACTTGTCCAGCTCGCGGCTTTGCTTGCGGAGAAATTCCAGCGCCTGCTCAAGGGTGGCGTTTTCGAAATGAACCGTGGGAATGATGATCTCATTCATTTTCTGCCTCAGGCGAGCTTTTGCATCCAGGTCAACGGGGGGAGGCGCTGGTGCGGTGTCTTGAGCCGGTGCTTTGTCTTTTGCTGGGTCCTTGCCTTGTGCCAAGGTGAGGAAGGTCAAAAGCAGGAGGAGGCTGCAGGTGGGGTGCATGCCGGTGAGACTACGGGATGCGGTGGCGGGATGTCGAGATGGATATCTTGAGCGGTTTCTGAAACTGATTTTTGAGAAGGGCAGATGCCGGGGGGGGCTAAGGGCTTGCGGTGGGCGTGAGATATTGTGGCTTGCGGAAAATGATTGGCTCCCGCATTCGGGTTTTCTTTGGCATGGGTGAGTCACCGAGGCCGTCGAAAGCGGTAGCTGCGTTCGTGCCTCACTGCGCGACCGCAGTCCAAATGGGGGCTGTGCCGTGCGGGGCGTTTGGGTGTGAGGTTGAATGGATTGGCCCATTCGAGGGCATAAAAAAACGCCGCGCTTTTGAGGGCGCGGCGTTTGTGGGGATCGGACCAGTTGCACAGCAACTGGGCAACTTTTAGAGGGTCTGGTGGATGCGGCCGAGGGCCATGAGGATGTAGCTGGTGGTGAGGACGGGGTCGGATTCCATCCAGCGGCCTTCGGTGTTGGACCAGGAGCCGTCGCCTTTTTGGAGGCTGAGGAGTTTTTCGGTGATGTCTTTGCGCCAGTCGATGAGCTTGCCATCCTTGGTCTTGATGAAGTCGATTTTGGCGATGCTGAGGGCCTTGCTCATGGTCTGGTAGTAGTAGTAGAGGCCGGCGGCGCCGAGGCCGGGGTTTTCATCCGGGCTGTAGTGATTTTGAAGCCATTCGATGACGGCTTTGACGCGGGGGTCGTCTTTGTCGACACCGGCATAGACGAAGCTGAGAAGGCCGGCGTAGCTGATGCTGCCGTAGCTGCGGAGGGCGATGCTGCCATCGGGATTGGTGACTTTGGCACCGCGGGTTTCAGTGGGGTTGTAGATGAAGCCGCCGGCGTCGTCGGGGTCTTTGCTGACCCAGGCGGACTTGTTGCTTTCTGGGCGGTTCTGGCAGCGCTGGATGAAGTCGATGGCGGCGGCGACGTTCAACTGCGGCTCGTTTTTGGCGGCGTCACCTTTGTCTGCGAGGAGCTGCTGGGAGTAGTAGAGGGCTTCGAGGGCGAAGGTGAGATTGGACATGTCTGCGTGCATGCCTTTTTCGTCGCCGTAGCCGATGCCGCCATCGAGCGGGTTGTCCTGCTTGCCTTTTTCATCGAGATCGACCTGGCAGTGGACGAGGTAGCGGCGGGCCTTGAGCATGACTTCCTCGTTCTCGGGCTTGTTGTTGAGGAGGAGTGCGGTGAGGGCGAGGGCGGTGTTGTAGTTGCCACGGCCTTTGATGAAGATGCCGCCATCGGGGCGTGCCTGGGCGACGAGGAACTTGGTGGCTTTTTCGACTTCAGCGGGGACGGGATCGCCGGGCTTGCGATTGGGATCGAGCATGAAGCTGATGATGCCGAGGCCGGTCATTGCGACGGGCTCGGCCTCGCCCCACTGGCCGGTGGTGGGGTTTTGCTTGGAGCGGAGGAAATTGAGGCCGCGCTCGACGCCGAGGCGGAGCTCCTGCTTGAGGGATTCGTTGCGCGAGGCCTGGGTGGCGGCCTGGGGGAAGGCGGCGGTGGTGCCGAGCGCCAGGGTGAGGAGGAGGGCGGAGATTTTCATGGTACAGAGCACTGGATGTGAAAAGAGGGCGGCGTCAATGGGCAAGGGGGGCGTCTTGGTGGGTGGACGATTCTTGTCCACTGCGAAACGGCGGCGGGCGCTTTTTGACCGGGGCTATTTTATTTCGCAGTCAGGGGCGTTGCCAAGCGCTGATGGACGGGCCCATTCTTCGCACTACGTGCTTCGAAGGACACGCGGGCTGTCGCCACACCCATCCTACGGAGGGGCATGTTGTTCGGCCGCGAGGCGAGGCTATTTTCCGGGGGTGATGATGAGGGTGACCTTGGTCTCTTCGGCGGGGATGTTGGCGGGCATGCTGATCCAGAGGTCGTCGCGTTCGTTGCCTTTGGCGGCGGAATTGATGATGGCGGCGCGATCCACATAGGTGGAGATGATGGAGCCGGTCTGCTCGGCGGCGAAGCCGGTTTCATCGATGATGGAGCCGTTGAAAATCCAGGTGTCGAGGTCGTCGGGGGTTTTGCGTTTTTCGATGTTCTGGATGAAGTCGGAGAGGGGGACTTTTTTGGTTTTGTCGCCTTCTTTCCATTCGACGTGGATGGCGAGACGGTTGGCTCCGGGGGTTTTGGGCTCGGTGTCCTTGGCGTTGTAGGGGCGCTCGGCTTTGGGATCGAGCTTTTCGAGGATGCCGAGGGTGCCGGGCTGGTAATTGGCGAGGAGGAGGGCGAGTTGAATTTGAATGGGTTTCACCTTGGTCTCGAGAATGGTCTCGTGGACTTTCTCGCCGTTTTCATGGCAGAGGGCGTACTCGATGGGCAGCTTTTGATGAAGGATGGAACAGGGGATGCGCAGCTCGCGGGTGGCGGCGGTGATCTGGATGCCGTTGAGATCGTAGACGCCGGGGGAGACCTGCTTGACGAGCTTTTGCGCGGCTTCGAGCTGTGTTTTGGCGTCGGGCTTGGGTGCGGTTGCGTCTTGCGCGGACAGGTCGACGCAGGCGAGGAGGAAGAAGAGGGCGGTGAGCGAGCGCAACATGGCGGATGGGGTGTGTTGTTGGTTCACAGATTTGGCAGCCTGTAGGTGCCGGTGCGGAGCATCTGCTCCACGTTTTTGGGCTGGATTACCACGGACTGAATTTCATAGGAGGGCAGTGGTTTGAAGGCTTTGTCGCTGCGCAACTTGGTGATGATCTTGAGTGCGAGATCGACGAGGGCGGGCTGAACGACGGAGGCGTCGAGGTCACCGAGGCGGACGAGCTCGAGGCCGCGCTTCTGGCCGGAGAGGCCGTCGGTGCCGACAATGAAGATGTTTTCACGCTGGCCGGCGGTTTCTGCGGCTTTGGCCGCACCGAGGGCCATGGCATCGCTCTGGGCGTAGATGGCGTCGAAATTTTTCTGGAGGTTGAAGGCTTCGGTGGTGCACTTGGTGGCAATATCGGTGCTCCAATCGGCCGGGGCGTCATGGACGAGGATGACGCCGGACTGGGTGCGAAGGCCTTCGTTGAAGCCTTCGGCGATCTCGTTGGTGGAGTAGCTGTCTGCAGCGCCGCGGAGCTGGACGACGCGGCCGGTGACCTCGGTGCGTTTTTCTTCGGCGGCTTTGCGTTTGAGGGCTTCGATGAGGGTGTCTGCGGCCATGCGCCCGACTTTGCGCTGATCGGTGAAGACGACACTGGCGCAGCCTTCGTTGAGCATGCGTTTGTCGAGGCCGATGACGATGATGCCATGGGTCTGTGCTTCGACAATGAGTGCCGCAACCGCAGGGGGATCGATGGGGCTGATGATGATGGCGGCAGGCTTGGCGGCGATGGCCTGGCGGAACTGTTCGATCTGCCTGGCGCTGCTGCCGGCGGCGTCGCTGGTGGTGAGCTTGTAGCCCACCTGCCTGCCGACGAGCATGGCGAGGCCATTGCGCTGGAATTCCTGCATGGCGACGCGTGTGTCAGGCAGAAGCAGGATGATTTCGGCGCGCTCATCCTTGGCTGCGAGGCCGGTGGAAGCAAGAATGCCGGGGGAAGGCAGTGCGCTGGCGGGAGGAGCGGGTGCGCTTGCTGGTTTAGCCTGAGTTGCCTGCTTTTGTTTTTCCAGATCGCTGATCGCTTTTTCCACCACGGGGCTGTCCGACTGATCGCAAGCGGTCAATGAAAGGATGCCCAAAAGGAGGGCGGCGGGTCGAGTGCAGGAGAACGTCATGATGAAGAAGGTGAGTTTAGGCTTCGAAATCAGACTTGCACAAGCCTTAGATGTTCACGAAATCCCCGCCTGTCTTTTGCTTGCACTCTGACGGGATTGCCACAGACTCCGCGCTCCCCGCCCCCTGAACTGACCGTAATGAGCCACCCCAAGAAGACCTCTTTTACCTGCAATCGCAGGAATTGCATGAAGACGGAAATTTCCGCGCAGTGACGTATTTTCGCGACTTTCTCGAATCCCTGCTTGATGCGCAGGGTGTTTTGCTGATAAAACTTTTAAATATTGGAACAACCAGCCCACACAATGAAACCTCTCAGCTTGATTCTCGCATCTCTCCTTCTTGCCAATGTCGTTCAGGCGCAAGCGCCGGCGACAGGTGAAAAACTGCCCGGGGTGAAATTGAAGATCAAAAACGTGCAGGTCGAAGAGCAGCCGACGCCGATGATCAGCGCGACGAACGTGAAGATGAAGCGCTGGACTCCGAAGAACTGGATTGAGCTGGATGTGGAATTTGACATCAAGCTTCCTGAAGAAGCAGGCGGAAGAAAAGGCACCTATGCCTCCATGCAGCTCAACATCTATGTGGCACTGCAGCACATGACCAAGGATAACAAGCGTGAGGTGCTCACCGGCACGTTGGATTTGGTGGACATTCCAGCTGATGAGCCCTGCCATGCGCTGGCTTACATCTCGCCCTCGACGCTCAAATCCATTTTCCAAAAAGATTTTGTGACAGCCTCCTCTGACATTCAGGGCTGGGGTGTCGAATTTGTGGCGGAAGGCAAGGTCATTGCGGCAAAGTCGAGCGTGGGCAACAAGCCTTGGTGGGAGAACAAAGACGCATTTGCGATGATGCAGGGAATGTTGCTGAACAAGATGCAAACGCCTTTCGCAGATGTTTTTGGTGACTACGACGTGCAGGTCAAAGCCAAATAACCCCAGCCGTACCTTCAGTTCCCAGCAGTTCAGCGATTTTTTACCTTATCCAGCATGGCAGACCCAAACAGCATTGCAGTCATCAGTCTTGGCTCCCAGCGTGTCAGCGGAGCATTCTTTGGCAAGACGTCGGGAGGGGATCTCATCCTGAAGCGGTACGAAATCATTGAGCTGGATGGAGATCCTTCCGTGGATGTCAGCCGCCTGCCCCAGTTGAAGTCGGCGCTGCAGGAGCTCGTCTCCAAGGTGAAGATCAAGGGGCAGAAGACCTGGTGTTCCGTCCCCGGGCATCCGGTGTTCAGCCGTTTTGTGAAGCTGCCTCCTGTGCAGGGGGACAAGCTGGCGCAGATCGTTGAGTTCGAAGCGCGGCAGAATGTGCCGTGGCAGCTGGATGAAGTCTCCTGGGACTACGAAGTGGTTTCCAAGTCTGATCTGGGCGAAATCGAAGTGGTGCTGGCCGCCATGAAGTGCGAGCCGCTGAACGAGATGCACGAGGAAGTTTCTTCCTGTGGCGTCAATGTGGTCGGGATGGATGTGGGGCCGCTGGCGCTCTACAACGCTTTCCGTTACAGCTATCCTGATGTGGATGAGCCTGCGTTGATCGTGGACATGGGCGCCCGCTCTACGAATCTGGTGTTTGTTGAAGGCGATCGCTTTTTCACCCGCAATCTGCTGGTGGGCGGTGCTGCCGTCACCAACGCGATCGCCAAGGAATTCGGCATTTCCTTTGCCGAGGCCGAGCGCCAGAAGCGTTCCCAGGGCTTTGTGGCCCTTGGTGGAGCGGTGGAAGACCATCCGGACGAAGGCGTGAACGCCATGTCCAAGGTCATGCGCAATTCGATGACGAGGCTGCATGCTGAGATCATGCGCACGATCACCTTTTACCGCAGCCAGCAGGGTGGCAGCGCGCCCAAGCGCGTTTTCCTCGCGGGCGGTGGCTCGGGTGCGGGCTACATTGCGGAGTTTTTCGCGGAAAAATTGAAGCTGCCGGTGGAGATTTACAACGGGCTGCGTGGTGTGCAGACTGATCGTGGAGTGAGCGCGGATGCCGCCCAGATGGATGCACCGGCGCTTGGAGAACTCGTTGGTCTTGCGCTGCGAGGCATGGGCTCCTGCCCTTGTGAAATCGAGCTCGTCCCCGGGAAGCTGGCCTCGGCACGTGACGCGGCGCGTCGTGCGCCGGCCCTTATTCTGTCCGGGATCTGCATCATGGGGGCACTGGCTGCCTCGATCTTCTGGTTCAAGAGCGCGACTGCGGTGGTGGAAACACGTTCTGCCACCCTGCAGGCTGAAAGCAGTCAGCTCAATGGTCTGGCCAATCAAATCCGCCAGCTTGACGCCAAGCAGGAAGAACTCCGAGTTCGCAGCGCACAGCTGGAGCAGGCGGTGACCGACCGCTCCTGGTGGGCGCATCTGCTCAATGACCTCAATCAGCAGTTCGACAATGATCTGATCTGGCTGCCTGTGATCGAAGTGCTGAAGGATGACAAACCCATCACCAAATCGCTGTGGGGCGGTGACGAGAACAACAGCAAGCCTGCTCCCAATAACAGCAGCAACTCCAGAGGGGCGCCTGCTGCACCGGTCTACACTCTGCGCATGCAAGGGCTGTATCGTAAAAACGACAAAGGAGAGCAGAAGGTGGTCTATGATTTTGCCGCGAAGCTTGCCAAACTGAACGCCTTCAACGCGCCGGACTTTGAAGCCAAACGTGACACATATGTGAAGGTTGACAGTGGCGTGGATGAAGTGCGCTACGCCTATCACTTCGAAATTAAAATGCCTCTGCGCAATCCTCTGCAATTTCAATAAAGCATCATGGACTGGATACGTGAAAATAAACCATTGGCCGCCATTCTTGGCGTAATCGTCGTCGGCTCGCTGGCCCTTGGCTATCTGTTGTTTGATGCATGGAGTGTCTATGCAGAAACCAAGGAGGGTTATCTTGGCCTGGGCAACCAGGTGGCCGGCCTGAAAGGCGCGCAACTGGCTCCTACGGAGGCCAATTTGAAGGCGAAACAGGACTCTGTGGCTGAATACTCGAAGCTGGTGGACACCCTTGGAAAAACGGTGCTCATTCTTCAGCCGAAGGTTGCGGCGATCAATGACATTGAGTTTCAGGACAAACTCAAAGCCAAGATCTCCGAAATCCGCAAGACATCCGTGCAGGCGAAGATGCAGCTCCCTGCAGAATTTGCCTTCGGTTTTGATGACTACACGCACACGCTGCCCAAATCCGGCGCCGAAGCCACCGAGCTTTCCGGTTATCTGGATGCCGTGGATGAGCTGACGAAGCTCCTCATGAAATGCGGAGTGCAGTCCCTGGATCTACTGGAGCGCTCCAAGCTGCCCGTCGAGGCTGCTTCCGCTAAAACTTCCACCGCCGCGCAGGGGAACAACAATGCCGCAGCGTTAGGGGCGCAGGTGCCCTCTGGTATTGTTGAGAAACGTCAGATTTCGCTGGTTTTGACCTTGGATCAGGGGCCATTGCAGCTGCTGATCAGCCGCCTGACCAGCCCGACTGACATGCCGTATTTCACCAGCCTGCGCCTGTTGCGCATTGAGAATCAACGTCAGGATGGCCCGCTTGTTTCTGAAGTCAGACTGCCGACCGAAGGGACTAGTGACCCGAATGCACCTGTCAAAACGGAGGAGGCGCCCTCGGATGAGATCAAGCCGCCGCCGCCGGCTTTTGTGGATGCCATTCCTGTGTTTGGGAATGAGCTTCTGAAAGTCAGGCTCGAAATCGATCTGATCAAATTTTTGGACGCCGCCGCAGGGGTTGCGGCCCAGGCTCCCGCCGGACGTTGATCTCACTTTATAAAAATCCGCAGCCTTAAAGCACCACCATGCAGAACCGACAGGGCAACTACGAAAAAACCATTCTGATCATTTCCTCCCTCCTAGCGATTGGGGTGGCCGTGTTTCTGATCCTCGAATCGCAAGGGCTTGAGGAAAGTCTTACCCTGCCACAGGGGTTCTCCAAGAATGACTTGAACGCACCCGCAAGCCAGAAGGTGAAAGACGCCACCGAAACCTTCAAGAAGAAGTATTCATGGCTTTCCCCGGTGCGAAATGAGAAGGCGGTGCCATTGAACAAGTCCGTGATGCTGGTGATGAAGGACGGGAAGCTTTTCGACCTTCTGCTGCCGGAGCCGAAGCTGCGTGAACCGATGACCAACCTCTTCCTCACGGGAGATCTGACGAAAAACCCGCCGGAAGCACAGCTCCCCAACATCTTTTCGCCTAACGTCGGCCAGCTGGATGCGGACAACGACGGGTTTTCCAACCTGGAAGAGTTCAATGCCAAGACTGATCCCCGGGATGCGAGCTCGATGCCGCCTTATACTGACAAGCTGTTCCTGACCAAGCGAATCAGCCATGACTACATCCTGATGCTCAAGGGAGGCAGCGATGGCACTTTCCAGATTCAGCGTCTGGTGCCGACTCGCGCGAGTGTTTTCAAACCTCTCAACGAGGAGTTTGGTTTCGACAAAGGCACCCTGCGCTTCAAAATTCTCTCCGCTGATAAAAAGACCATCGAAACGAAGTTTGGGCCCAAGGATGCCTACGTTCTGAAAATGCTCGATATGTCCACCCAGAAGGAATTTGAGCTGGTGGAAGGCAAGGAAGTGAATCTGGCCGATTATGAGGCTGAGTTCGAATTCCGCTGGAAGAAGCGTCAGGTCATTCCGGGGGTGAAAGAAGGAGGCTCGTTCCAGCTTCCCGGCCTTGGCAAGACCTACTACATTCTCAAATTGGAAGAAACCAAAGCCATTATTTCGCCTCTCGGGGCGGATGGTAAACCCACGAAAGAAACCATCGAAATTAAGCAGGGCTGAGCCTTCGCTATTTTCATCCCGGCACAAAAATTAGCTCGCCAAAGTTCGCCCTCTTCTGTTAGTAATCTCTCTTTACCACAAAATATTGTCAGTTTGCCCTATGACCCATCACTCTCGTCTGGTGTTCAACCTTTCCCTTCTCGTTTTGACTGCGGCCTCGCCATCGATCATGGCCCAAAGTCAAAGTACCGTCACTGGAATGGCCAATCGCGAAATCGCACGCCGTTATGCCCGCATTGAAGATGCACGCACGGCCATGGATCGTGGTGACAAATTATTCAGCGAGGGGGATTATGATGGTGCGCTTAGCTCCTACAAAGCCGCCATCGATTCGCTGCCAAATGCGCCATTGACCCGCGACTGGCTGGATCTGGCCCAGCTCAAGTATGCTGACTGCAGTGTCACGGTTGCTCAGGAACGTGCCAAGGCAGGCAACTACAAGGAATCCCGTCAGTTGCTGGAAGGTGCGCTGGTGTTAATTCCAGGGCACAAAGGCGCTCTGGCATTCCAGAAGCAGCTTGAGGATCCAGACCGCTGGCCGCCATCACTCACCGCCGAGCACGTGACCAACGTGGGCAAGGTTCAAGCAGGACTCCTGCTGGGTAACAGCTCCGTTGAAACCGGCCAGTATGATGCTGCCATTACGCAGTATCAGGATGTTCTGCGGACAGATCCCTACAACAGCGCCGCCCGCCGCGGCATGGAGAATGCTGAGCGCAAGCGTCAGGCCTACTTCAAGACGGCCTACGATCACCAGCGTGCCAAAATGCTGACGCAGGTGACCGAGACTTGGGAGGACAAGGTGCCTGTGCAGGGCCAGGCTGTCGTCTTTGAATATGGTGTGGGACGCAGCCCGGGTGCGTATCTGACGGAAAAAATGAACAAGATCATTTTCCCAACGGTGCAATTCGAAGGGGCAACCATTGAAGAGGCGATTGAATACCTTCGTGTTAAAAGCCGTGATTTGGACACCTTCACCGACAAATCCGGAGTCAAAGGGGTCAACATCATTCTCCGCATGGGCGATGCGCCAAGCAATGCGTCCATCAGCCTGGACTTGAAAGATGTGCCGATGTCTGAAGCTCTTCGCTATGTGACCGAGCTGGCGCAGATGAAATACAAAGTGGAAGCGCATGCCGTGCTGGTGGTGCCAATCTCCGAAAATGCCAGCGAGCAGTATACTCGCAGCTACCGCGTGCCGCCTGACTTCCTGAGCTCGGGTGGTGGTGGCGACGGCGCTGCTCCTGCTCCGGCAGCTGCCGCAGATCCTTTTGCTGCTGGTGGTGGTGCTGGTGCAGCAGCTGGCGGCAGTGGTTTGATCGCCAGAAGAACAGCGCGTCAGATTCTTGAAGCATCGGGGATCGTTTTCCCGGAAGGCGCTTCGGCGAGCTACAATCCTGCCACCTCACAGTTGGTGGTGAGAAACACGCAGCCTAACCTGGATCTGGTGGAAGCCTATGTGGAATCCATCACCAAGCTGGCTCCCAAGATGGTGGTCATCACTTCCAAGTTCGTCGAAGTCACTCAGAAGAACACCGAAGAGCTCGGCTTTGACTGGCTCCTTGGCGGAGTGGGCAAGGGCAACGTCTTCTTCGGCGGTGGCAGCACCGGTAATGGCAATGCTTATAACTCAGCCAACTATCCGTTCACATCTAACTTGGTGCAGCCTGGTTATGTTGTCGGTGGCCAAACGGTGTTCCCTAACATTCCGATCAGTGGTGCTTTCGCAGGCCCGATCCCTTCCGGTGCGGTGGATGCCACCACCCTTACTTCTCCCTTCCCATACGGTGGCGGCCCCATCACGGCTGGGAACCGCAGTGGTGGTTTTGCCATCAACAACAGCAGCATCGACAATCTGCTGACAACGGGCTCCACCACTTCCACCACCAGTGTGGCTCCGGGCATTTTCTCCACCGCTGGTATCTTCTCTGATCCGCAGTTCCAGAACGTGATCCGCGGTCTGAGCCAGAAAAAAGGCGTGGATTTGATGAGCGCCCCAAGCGTGACAACGAAGAGCGGCACTCGTGCCACCATGGAAGTGACTCGCGAATTCATCTACCCAACGGAATTTGATCCTCCTCGTCTTCCTCAGGGTGGTGGCGGTCTGAACGTTGGTGGTGGTGGTGGTGGTGGCCAGCAGATTGCCACTCCGACGACTCCGACAGCGTTTGAAATGCGCCAGACTGGTGTTCGCCTTGAGGCTGAACCCACCGTGGGTGCGGATGGCAACACGATTGAACTGACCCTCGCTCCTGAAGTGGTGGAGTTCGATGGCTTCATCAACTATGGCTCCCCCATTCTGTCTCCTTCGAGCCAGTCGGTGCTGAGCGTTACCTCCACGGTTATTGATGCCTTGGGTGCCGCCACACAGGTTCAGGGCTACGTTCCTCTGCAACAGCCAGAGCGTCTGATCACTCCTAACATCATCAACCAGCCGGTGTTCTCGGTGCGCAAAGTGACCACCGGTGTTTCGATCTGGGATGGACAGACTGTTGCTCTCGGCGGCCTGATCCGCGAAGACGTGCAGGACGTTCAGGACAAAGTGCCGATTCTTGGCGATCTGCCCTTCGTGGGCCGCCTGTTCAAGAGTGAGTCCGAGCAGCACTACAAGCGCAATCTGATGATCTTCGTGACGGCCCATTTGATCGACCCTTCGGGTCAGCGTCTCAAGCCGGTCAACCCTACGCAGGCAGCAGTTGGTGCTGATACTGCAGCCGGTCCTGGCTCAGTGGGAACTCTCCTGCCGTCGGTGGCTCCTTAACTGTCCTAAGCTAAACATACTTAACCCAACATCAGGCAGGATTGCGAAAGCATCCTGCCTGATGTGTTTTTAGCGACTGGCGATTGCAGACGGGGCAAGCACAGGCCATTTACTTCGATGAAATCTTGGTTGATCACCGGTGGGGCAGGGTGCGGCAAAAGTTCACTGATCACGCTGCTGACGCAGCAGCTTCCTGTGCCGCATCGTTTCTTTTCGGCCGACTTGATGGTGGCAGAGATCATGAAACGTGCCTCGACGATCAAGGAACTGGTGGCTGCCTTTGGGGCGAAGGCAGTGGGTGATTCGGGTGAGATCAACCGCCAGTGGCTGCGCGATGTGGTGTTGCCGGATGTGGGTTTGCGCAAAAAACTGGAAGGCCTGCTGCATCCCCCCGTTTTGGCCGCTCTGGAGGACGCCCGCAGGGAGGCCGAAAAGGCGGGGGTGAATCTTTTCCTTGCGGAAGTCCCCCTCCACTATGAGATTGGAGGTACAGTTTCAGCAGACTTCGTCATCGTGGTGGCTTCCAGCCGGTCGGTGCAAGTCAGGCGGATGATGGAAACCCGGGGACTCGACGAACAGACCGTTCACAAGTTCCTGGAGGCCCAATGGCCCATCGAAGCCAAGGTAGAAAGAGCAGATGCCGTCATTTGGAATGATGGTTCTCTGGCCTCTCTTGAAGCCCAGGTGCTGACGCTGGCAAGTCCACTCTTGCAAGCATGAACGACCCATCTACCGAATCCCCCGCAACGGTTGCGGCACCCCCCGCCTCCCCAGTGTCGGAACCCACCCCCGTTGCCACTCTCCCCCCGGAGAATCCCGAGCCGCAGCAGGAGGCTGCATCTCCTGCTCAACCTGCCGCCGTTTCAGGCGAGCCGCCTGCCGAGCCACAGAAGACGGATGGCGCACAGCCACCGTTTCCAGAGGAGATCTCCATCAACGAGCTGCAAAACTCCTCGCTGGCTGATCTGCTGGAGCTTGCGGAAAAGGTGGGTTTCCGCCTGAATGCAAGCCGCACGAAGCATCAGCTCATTTACGATCTTTGTTCTTGGATGGGGGAACACAAAACCCGCCTCAAGGTGGAAGGTGTGCTGGAAATCGGCACGGACAACTACGGTCTCATCCGTTATCCGAAGTACAGTTTCATGCCCCTGCCAGAGGACGTCTTCGTTCCTTTGTTTCTGGTCAGGAAATTCAATCTGCGCCCCAGCCAGAGAATCGCTGGGATTGCCAAGGCGCCGAAGGACCGGGACAAATATCTGGCGATCGACCGGATCACCGAAGTCGAGGGGATTACCATCGACAAATGGGAGACGCCGACGGATTTCGACAAGCTGACGGCGACCTTTCCCAACAAGCGCATCATTCTCGAAACGGCCAAGCCTTGCGCGGTCAGCTCCCGCATTCTCGACATCGTGGCACCGCTGGGCAAAGGCCAGCGTGGTCTGATCTGCGCACCGCCGCGTTCGGGCAAGACGGTGATCCTGAAGGACATCGCCAAGTCCATCTCCCAGAATCACAAGGAGATCACTCTCATCGTGCTGCTGCTGGATGAACGCCCCGAGGAAGTGACCGATTTCGAAGAAACCGTGAGCGGCTGCGAGATTTACAGCTCCACGTTTGATGAGAGTCCGAAGCGGCACAGCCAAGTGGCGGAGATCGTGCGTGAGCGCGCCTGCCGTCTGGTGGAGATGAAGAAGGACGTGGTGATCCTGCTGGACAGCATCACGCGTCTGGCGCGTGGCTACAACTCTTCCCAAGGCAGCAAGGGTGGAGCGTACATGGCCGGCGGTGTCGGCACCAAGGCGCTGCAAAAGCCCAAGAAATTCTTCGGGTCTGCGCGCAATGTGGAAGAGGGCGGAAGCCTGACGATCATTGCCACGGCGCTGATCGAAACCGAGAGCCGCATGGATGAAGTGATCTTTGAAGAGTTCAAAGGCACCGGCAACATGGAGGCCACGCTGGACCGAGAAATCTCCGAGCGGCGGATTTACCCCGCCCTGCACCTGCTCAAATCGGGCACGCGGCGTGACGACCTGCTCTACCATCCTGACGAATTCCGGCGCATCACGCAGGTGCGCAAACAGCTTGCCGCCGTCCCGGCTGTCGAGGCACTTGAGATGCTTATTCGCAATATCAACCGCACCAGCAACAATGCGGAAATCCTCCTCATGGGCCTGAAATGAACGAGGAAGGATCACCACCGAAGGACTACGAGTTCATCGACACCCCGGAGCACCTCAATGAATGGGTGGGCAAGATGCGAGTCTGGCTGGCAGAAAGCCCGGACAAGCGCTGCTGTCTGGACACGGAAGCGGACAGCCTGCACCACTACCACGAGAAGCTCTGCCTGCTGCAGGTGAACTGTGCCGGGCGCTATGCTCTGGTGGATCCGCTGGCGATTTCAGATGTGACGCCATTGCTGGAACTGCTGGATGCGCATGAGCTGTGGTTTCACGGGGCTGATTACGACCTGACGATGCTGCGGAGGACCTACGACTGGAATCCGAAGGTGATTCGTGACACGCAGATCGCGGCGCGCCTGCTTGGCGCGCGCCAGTTTGGGCTCGCGGCACTGGTGAAGAACGCCTTTGATCTGGACCTGTGCAAAGCCTCACAAAAGGCTGACTGGAGCCGCAGGCCGCTGCCGCCGAACATGCTTTCCTATGCGGTGGATGATGTGCGCTATCTGCTGCCGATCGCGGATAAATTCGTGGCTGAACTCAAAGCGAAGGGGCGTGAAGAGTGGTTTCATCAGAGCTGCATGTCTTTGCAGGAAGATGTGGCCGCGCGTGACAATGTGGCGCGCGAAGATCCGTGGCGTGTGCAGGGCTGTGGAAGGTTGCACCCCAGAGGACTGGCCATCCTGAAAGGCATGTGGGAATGGCGTGAAGGGATCGCGAAAGAACGTGACACGCCCTGCTTCAAGATCATGTCCAACAAGCAGATGGTGGCCTATGCCGAGCAGTTTGAAGCCGGCCAGCCGCTGAATCCGCCGAACGGCTGGCGTCCGCGCTGGAAGAAGGAGTTTTTTGACATTGTGGCGGCGATCATGGCATCCACTGCCGCCGACTGGCCGCAACGTGCCAAGAAGACCAAAGGGCGCCTCAGTGATGCTCAGCGTGATCAGATCGACAAGCTTTGTGCGCATCGTGAAAAAGTGGCGCAGGAGCTTGAGATCGAGCCCTCGCTGCTGGGATCACGTGCGACCATCGAAGAACTCGTCGTGGACGGGAATCCATCGAGTCATCTGATGAACTGGCAGCATGATCTGATGGCAAGCGGTCTGGAGCAGGTGTTGCAGACGGCGGAGTAGAAGGGGGCGCTAGCACGCCCCGGCTATCCGTGTGTGGCAGACGCCATGGCGTATGAACGCGCTCGAAGTCGGGCGGTTTGGCGAAGGAGGTTGTGGGTGACGGGACGCCATGGACGCCAAACACACCCAACCTACGGACGCGGTGCTGTGCCTGCAGGAAACAGCTACTTTTGCTTTAACCAATCTGGCAGGACGATGTCCGCGCTTTTGACGGGAGCGGTGTCGCCTTTCCAGACAAAGCCGGCATCTTCGAACGTGGTGCGTTTCTCGCGCAGGAAGGCGAGGAGGCGGCGGCCCAGCTGCTGGTTCGGGGAGTCACGACGCATGGCGAAGGGCTGGACGGCCTTGGACTTGTCTGCGGGCAGAGGGATGGCATCGAAGTGGACTTTGTCGTTGTTGATGTTGATGCCATAAACCACGGCTGCATCGAGCGAGCCGGTGCGCATCTGATTGACGAGGAAGTCTGCGGTGGGCACTTGGGATGAGGCATTTTTGCTCACGCTTTCCCAGAGGTTCATGGATTTCAACATGGAGCGCGTGAGGAAGCCGATGGTGGACTGCTCTGCATTGCAGATGCCGACGTGCAGACCGGGGCGGGCAAGGTCTGCGAGAGTGTGGATGCCCTTTGGATTGCCTTTGGGGACGGCGATGACGATCTCGGCCTCGGTGAGGAGGATGGCTTCGGGGAACTGTTCGGCCACTGGAGGAACGAAGCAGACATCGCAGGCGTAATAGACGTCTGGGAACTTGGGATTGCTGCTGTCCTTCATGGTCTTCATGGAGGCGCAGAGAATGCCGCAGCCATTGAAGACGGTGGTTAATGTGATGCCTTCACGAGTTGCGAACTGCTGCAGGAGCTTTTCGATGGCGAGACGATTCACTCCGCCGCTGTAGATGATCAGATCAGGGCGTACAGCCCACTTGTCTCCGGGCACGGGATTGAAGCCCTGCTTTTGGAAAATGGGGGCGCCTTTTTCCGGGGCGGTGAGGTAACGTGCAAAGCGCAACGCCTCCGCAGGCTGCTGGCAGGATGAGAGGATGGTCGCGGTGGCATGTTCCTCGTGCTTTGCGATCTCTGGCAGAGGGGCGATCTCCAGGCCTTTGAACTGCGGGACGGTGGAGTCCCAGACGATGGCGGCATCGACGGCACCGAGGGAGAGATCGGCGGCGATTTCGGTGACGGTGGGTTTCATCACGGCGGCTTTCGCGGCCAGCGCATCCCACTCGGGGCCGAGCAGTTTTTTCGTGACGCGTCCGATGCTGGCGGCTTCGGGATTCGCGAGGGCGAGTTTGATGTCGGGGTTCTTTAGGGCGGTGAGACCGTCGATGTGTTTGGGATTGCCCTTGGCGACAGCGAGCACGGGCTTTTGAATGACCAGAGGGAACTCTTCGCGGGTGACTCCCAGCTTTTTCGCGTCTGCCAAGGCACCGTCATCGGCGGCGATGAAGAGATCGCCCTGTTTGGTGATTTTGAGCTGGCTGAGCAGCGTGCCGGTGCCGCCGTATTGGAGGCGGACTTCGGTGCCGGTTTCCTTTTGGTAAGCGGCGGCGATTTCCTCCACGGGTTTCTTGATCCCGGCAGCGCAAAAGACGGTGAGTGATGCAGCGCTGTTCTTGGCGGGTTTAAGCGCCACCCATGCGGCACCGGCGGCGGCTCCGAGGCAGAGGACGATGACAAGTTTTTTCAGCATGAGGGAAGAACGTGCCAGAAAGGCGGCATCGCTCAAATACTACGCGATCAATTTCTCGATGACCTGGCCGCCAAACTGGCTGAGCTGTTTGAAACGGCCCGCGTGGTAGAAGGTGAGCTTGTTGTCGTTCAGGCCGAGCAGACGCAGCAGGGTGACGTGAAGATCGCGGACGTGATGCACTTCTTCGACGGCCTCCATGCCGCGATCATCGGTGCTGCCAATGGTGTGCCCTGCCTTCACGCCGCCACCGGCGAGCCAGACGGTCATCGCTTTCGGATTGTGATCGCGCCCATAGGCGGTGCCGCCGCGCACGCCATTGTCCGGGGTGCGGCCGAATTCACCGCACCAGACGATGAGGGTGTCTTCCAGCAGACCGCGTTGTTTGAGGTCTTTGATGAGGGCGGCGATGGGCTGGTCTACTTGATGGATAAGATTCCCATGAGCGCGCTCGATGTAGTCGTGACTGTCCCAGGTGCCGGCGTAGAGCTGCACGAAGCGCACGCCTTTTTCCACGAGCTTGCGCGCGAGGAGACACTTGCGGCCGAAGGCGTCGGTGGCATCGCTGCCGATGCCGTACATGGCTTTGGTCTTTTCGTCTTCCTTGCTGAGGTCCAGCGTTTCCGGGACCTGGGTCTGCATGCGGAAGGCGAGCTCGTAGTTGTGCATGCGGGCGCGCAGTTCGTCGTGCCATGGGTGAGACTCGGCATGGCGTGTGTTCAGTTGTGCGAGGAGGTCGAGATTGGCGCGCTGGTGGTCTGATGCGATGCCCTGCGGTGGCTGGAGATCGAGGATGGGCGAGCCTTTGGGACGCAGCGGGGTGCCCTGGAACTGGGCGGGGAGGTAGCCGTTGCTCCAGTTTGCGCTGCCGCCTTGGGGATAGCTGATTTCTGGCAGAACGACGAAGCCTGGGAGGTCCTGATTTACGGAGCCGAGGCCGTAGGTGACCCATGAGCCGATGGCGGGATCGCCACCGAAGCGGTTGCCGCAGTTCATCTGATACATGGCGGTGGGGTGATTCACGGAATCCACCTGGCAGCCGCGGAAGAAGCAGAGTTCATCGGCGACACTGGCGAGGTGCTTCCAGGGCTCGCTCATCCATGCGCCGCTCTGGCCGTGCTGGGCGAACTTGAAGGGTGACTTCACGTAGTAGCGCTTGCCGCTTTCCATGGCGGACTTCTGCTTTCCTTCGCGGGTGAACTCCTTGAGGTGGAGTTTTTCGAGAACGGGTTTTGGATCGAAGGTGTCGATGTGGGAGGGGCCGCCTTCCATCATGAGGAAGATGCAGTTTTTGGCCTTGGCGGGGATTTGCTGGGCCTTGGGTGCGAGTGGGCCGGTTTGTTCTGCGGCGAGCAGGGAGGTCAAAGCGACGCTGCCGAGGGAGGTGCCGAGGCCGTAGATGAATTCGCGGCGTGTGGGCGCATGCAGTGCGCGTGCTCCGGCGCAGGGGAAGAAGGGCGTGTTCATGGCTCAGTAGAGGTAAACGAATTCGTTGGAGTTCAGGAGGACCAGGCAGACGTCTGCGAGAGCGCGTGTTTGAGCATCGACATCGGCGGGCTGGAGATCGGGGATGAAATCGGCGTAGCCAGGGAGCTTTTCCTGGAAGCTGAATTTCTCGCCGGTGTTTTCCTCCACGGCATCGCGTTTCACGCTGAGAGGGGGCTGGGGTTGCTTGAAGGCGATGGCGGCCTGCCTGGATACCATGGTGTGCCAGTGTGTGGTGCAGGCGGATTTCTCATCGGCGGATGGAGGGCGGCCATAGGCGAGCTGGAAGATGCGGGTGATGGCGTCTGCTGGCTTCTCCTTGATGACACGATTTGCGAGTGCGAGGGCGCGATCATAGGTGGCCTGACCATTGAAGAGGCTGAAGACCTGGGGGGTCACGGTGGAGACTTCGCGGGCTTCGCAGGAGAAGTCGGGGCCGGGTTCGTTGAAGACTTCCATGAAGGGGTCTCGCACGCCGCGAATCTTCAAGGCATAGAGGCTGCGGCGGTGGCGCTGTGAGGGCAGCGCATTCGGCACCCAGGCGGCGGCGAAGGTGCCCATGACCTGGCGTGGCTGCATGGCCACTTCGATGTTGATCTCGGGACGATTTGGGATGCCGCCGAGGGTGGAGTTGAGTTCACCGGTGATGCTGAGCATGGCATCGCGCATTTCTTCGGCCATGAGGCGGCGGGGTTTGAAGACGGCGTAGGATTTTTCGGCTTCTTCGTGGCTTAGCTTGGTGCCTTCGGCTTTGAACTCGGAGCTGCGACGATAGGCGGCGCTGGTCATGATGAGGCGGTGCATTTCTTTGATGGACCAGTTCTTCTCCACGAGCGTGGCGGCGAGCCAGTCGAGGAGTTCGGGGTGGGTGGGCTTTTTGCCGGTGCTGCCGAAGTTGTTGGGATTTCCGGCGATGGCCTGACCGAAGTGCCAGAGCCAGAGGCGATTGACGATGGCGCGGGTGGTGAGCGGGTTGTCCTTGCCGGCGATCCAATTGGCGAGCGCGGTGCGGCGGCCTTCGATGGCATCGGGGAACTCGACGCTGCCGAGCACGGAGAGGACGCCGGGTTTTACGGGTTGAGTGGGGGAGAATGGATCGCCGCCGCCGAGGATGGCGGTTTGCTCCAGCTCGCCGGTGGTCATGCGGTCCTGCGGCATGCGGATGGGCTGATTGATGCTGGTGATCTGCGGCGTGCGGCCATCATAGACGCTGAAGGCATAGGGCTCGTATCGTTCGAGCTCCCACTTGAGGCGTTCGAGTCCTTTACGCGCGACGCGTTCGTTGCCGTAGTCTTCGGGCTCGAAGCCGACGAGCTTGGGCGGGTATTGGTCTTCGGGTATGTTTTGCTTTTGCAGGATGGCGCGGGCGGTTTCGAACACGCCAGTGAAGCTGCGGTTCTTCTTCATCTTGCCGCCGTTGGCGATGAAGTCGCGAGCGGAGGTGACGGCTTTGTTCCATGCGGCAGGATCCAGTTTCTTTTCAGCGAACCATTTCCCGGCATTGGCTAGCATCTTGTCGTCAAGGCGGGCGAGCATGGTCATGTGCTCGATGCGGCGTGATTCCAGGTATTTCTTTTCTTCGAAGCCGGCGGTGTTTTCCGAAGGCAGGAATGGCGCGGGACGTTCGGCGAGCTGGGTTGTGCTGAAGCAGGCCTGCATGGAGTAGTAGTCATGCGTGGGCACGGGATCGAATTTGTGATCGTGGCAGCGGGCGCATTGCAGGGAGTGAGCGAGGAAGGTTTCTCCGACGCTGTTGGTCACGTCATCGAGGAAGCGCTGACGAGCGACTTTGGCCACCTCCATGCTGGTGAGCTCCCAAGGGCCCATGCGGAGGAAACCGGTGGCGATGAGGAGTTCGGGGTTGGGGAAGGTGCGGGCAGGAGTGCCCGCATTACTTTCCTGCATCTCGTCTCCGGCAATTTGTTCTTTGATGAACTGATCGTAGGGTTTGTCGGCATTGAAGCTGCGCACGGCGTAGTCGCGGAAGCGCCAGGCGTTGCCGCGTTCGTAGTCGTTGGCGAAGCCGCTGCTGTCCGCATAGCGCGTGACGTCGAGCCAGTGGCGGGCCATGCGCTCGCCGTAGTGAGGGGAGGCGAGGAGGCGGTTGACCAGATGGTGGATGCTGGATGGTTGATCCTGGATGAACTCTTTTTCGAAGGCTGCGATTTCTTCGGGGGTGGGCGGGAGGCCGGTGAGGTCGAAGGTAGCGCGGCGGATGAAGGTGTGGGCATCGGTGGCGGGTGCGGGGTGCACGCCTTCGGGCATGTGCAGGGCGATGAGTTCGTCGATGGGGTTGGGGCTTGTGACTGTCGGTTTTTTCACCGGTTGATAGGCCCAGAGACCTTCGGGCTTGTAGCGACGATTGGCCCATTCGGGCGAGAGTGCGCCGGTGGTTTTTATGGTGACGCCATCTTCGGAGCTCCATTTTTCGGCGTTGGCTTTCGCGATGGCGCTGCGTTTTGTTTCATCTGGCCAAGGGGCACCGCCGGAGATCCAATCTTTGATCCAGTTCAGTTGCTCCGCGTAGAGTTTGTCGGCTTCCTTGGGTGGCATGGGGTCCCAGTCGGCCTCGTGCTGGCGTGTGGAGGCGAGGTAGAGGGGACTTTGCTCGGGTTTGCCGGGGATGATGGATGGCTTCTCGCTCTCGCCGCCTTTGAGCGCGGTTTCCTGCGTGCGCATGTCGAAGCCGCCTTTGATTTTTTGTTCGTCATTGCCGTGGCAGGCGAGGCACTTCTCTTGGAAGAGTGGCCAGACGCGACGTGCGAAGAGGGCTTCAGCGTCCTCGGCTGAGAGCGAGGTAGCGGCGAGCAGGGAGAGGATAAGAACTTTGCCGGTCATGGCTGGGGAATAAAAAGATATGCAGGTGCCAACGGCCAAGGGGGCTGATTTAGAGTCTGGGCGTGTTGTGAAATTACGGCGCCGATGTGAGGCGGCGCTTTTTGCAGACGCTGCTGGTGAATGCTGGGTGCAGCGAAGTGATGGGTTTGCTTCCTGGTCGTGTGTTGCCATACCCAGGGTCGCCTCGCTGAGGCTCGGCTGACCCCGGGCTGAAATCCGCAGCCCCTTTGGGGCTGATGTGTGGCGGAGCGGAGTGGAGCGCGACGAGGCGGCAGGGACGTTCGCCCAGAGCCGATAAAATATCGGCGCTCCCAGTGGGCGCTGGTCCAAGCGACGTGGTAGACCAAGCAGATGAGCGAAACCCCGCTTTAACAGAGTGGCATGCGTGTCAGTCGGGTTTGCCATGGTTGTAGAGGGTGCTGATTTCAGAGGCGCTCAGAACGTTGCTGAAGATGGCGAATTCATCGATGGCGCCGTTGAGGTTGCGGATGGGGAACTGGTGGCCCTGAGTGGGGAGGCCCCAGTTGCCGATCTCGCAGGGGCCGAAGACGATGGCGCGGCCGGGCTGGTGCAGCGGGGAGATTTCGTGGCCGACGGGCTGACCATCGAAGTATTGGATGACCGTGCCGCTGGTGTTGTCATAGGTCACGGCGAGGTGGTGCCAGCGGCCGAGGCTGTCGGCAGTGAAGACGGGCTTGCTGTAGTACATCTGGTTGTATTTGGCATTCTTCGCAGCGTCCGCGGGACGATACATGACGGAGAACATGAGGCTGCCGTCTTCGTAGATCTGCCAGTGGGGCTCGCCGTTGTCGTAGCCGTCGGTGAGGAGCAGGGAGTTGTACTTTTTGTCCACGGAGTCGACCTTCACCCAGCAGGCGAGGGTGAGAGCGTGATAGGTGCCGTCGAGATTCAGGCGGACGCGGTCACCGGGGCGCTTGAACTCCAGCGCGGTTTTTTCCGGCCAGCGGCCCTGGGTCCATGCGGCACCGACGGCACCACCGGCGCGCTGGGGGTGGCGGGGCTCGGTGACGTTTTTCACGAGGCGGTCCCAGCGATCGTCTTCGAGGTGCTTGAAGGTGTAGTAGGCTATGAGGCGCGGATCTTTGCAGGCGTTGAGGGACCACTGCTGCCAGTCGGCGAAGCGCTGGGTGTCGCGTTGTTTCACGAGACCATGGAGTTCGCTGATGGAGAGGAAATCCTGTGGTGTGACGGTGGTGGTTTTGGCGGAGGACAAGGACATGCCTTGTTTCAAGCTTGCGGGTGATTGCGAGTTTGTGTGGGCGATGACTTCGCCTTCGAAGACGTGCACGGCGCTGGTGTCGTCTTTGACGTTGAGTGCGAACTCGGTGCCGAGGTCTTCGAGCTTCATGCCGGGGGCGTGCATGAGGAAGCCTTTCGCAGCAGGTGACACATGGACGCGCACGCGGCCGCTCAGGCAGCGCGCTTCCCAGGCGGAGAGGATTTCGATTTCAGCGCTGCCTTCGATCAAGGCTGTGGCGCCGCTGAAGAATTCGATTTGTGCGAGGCCTTGAGTGAGCTTGACGGTGCCGGGCTTGAGGGTGTCGCCGCTGCGGAGTGTGGTGGTGAACCTGGCATCCATGGTCTGGCTGAGCATGGCGACGCCGTTGGAGGTGGCTTCGGTTTCGGCCTGATGGCGAGGCCAGAGGATGAAGGCGCAGGCGATGACTGCGGCGGCTGCGGTGAGGGCTGGAAGCCAGCGGCGGGTGGGACGCTTGGGCGTGGATTTTTGCAGGCGGCCGGTGTTTATGGCTGGCTGTTGCAGCAGTCGGGCGTGTTGATCGACGAGTTCGAGATAGCGCTGGCGTGCCTGCCAGTCTGAGCGCAGCAAGTCTTCGAGCTGGGCATGTTGCTCGGGGGTGATTTCGCCGTCGATCTCGGCGTGGATGAGGGAGTCGAGGTTCATGCGAGGCCCTCCACTTGAAGCTGGCGTGTGACGCATTCATGCAGGCGCTGGCGCAGCAACTCCAGATTGCGAAAAAGGGTGCGGCGGCTGAGGGAAAAGCGGCTCATCATCTCTTCGGCGCTCTGGCGCATGGCGTAGCGGCTGGTGACGAGCTCCTGATCCTGCGCGGTGAGTTTTTGCAGGCAGGCATCGAGGAGACGCAGGCGCTCATCGAGACGCGGCTCGATGTGGGTGCGCTCGCTGGCGAGGAGATCCATGACGTCTTCGCTGAAGAGCAGCGGGGAGCGTGCGGATTTCTCGCGGTGCTTTTGCACCTGGAGGTAGGCGAAGCGGTAGGCCCAAGGGAGGAAGGGGCGGGTGGTATCGTATTCGGTGAACTTGCGATAGAGGGCGAGACTCGTTTCCTGCAGGATGTCGCGTGCGTCCGCCTCGCGCGGGACGAGGCTGAAGATGTAACGAAACAACGGCTCCTGATGCTGGGTGAGCAGCAGGACGAGTGTTTCGGTGGAGGTGGGCGAGTCTGGCATGGGCACAGTGTATTCCCGGCGGTGGGCGGTGCAGTGCCAAAATATTTTCGGAGAGGGGAGGCCAGAGGATTGACCACGGAATACACTGAATACACGGAAACCAGAGTTGGATTGATGCTTCCGTGTGTTCCGTGGGCGCTCTGTTCGGGTGGCGGGAGAGCGAGCAGCAGATGGCTTGAATGGAACATGAAGAAGGGGACGTTGCGGTGGGAGCGGTTTATCGCCAGTTTGTGCTGAAAGACCGGACGTCCGCATTGCATGAATCTCAAATCTCTCGCCCAGCATCTTGGCATTTCGGCCAGCACGGTCTCGCGTGTGATGGCGGGGCGGGGTGATGAGTTTCGGATTGCGAAGGAAACGCAAAAGCACATTCTCGATGAAGCTGCGGCGATGGGTGTGCGACCGGATGAGCTGGCGCGCAGCCTGCGGCTGCAAAGCACGAGGACGCTGGGGCTGGTGATTCCGGACATTTCCAATCCGTTCTTTGCCGCGCTGGCGCGTGCGGTGGAGCGGCGCGCGCGAGCTCTGGGATACACGGTGCTGCTGGCTGACTCGCAGGAATCTGCGGAGGTGGAGGCTGAATGCATCCGCATGCTGCTGGACCGTCGAATTGACGGACTCATTCTCGCACCTGTGGGAGGTGACTCTGAGCACCTGCGGCCGCTTATCGACTCCCGGCTGCCGCTCACGCAGGTGGACCGTGTGTTTACCTCGCTGAAAACGGCTGCGGTGGTGGCGGACAACTTTGCTGGAGCGCGTGAAGCGGTGCGAAGGCTGGTGAAGCTGGGACACAAACGCATCGCGTGCCTGCAGGGCAGGGAGGACAGCTCGGTCATTGCCGAACGGGTGCGTGGGTATTGTGCGGGATTAGAAGAAGCGGGGGTGAGGTTTGAGAGGAGGTTTCTGGTTGGTGGTGAGCATTCGCTGGCCATTGCACGTGAGCACACACTGAAGCTCCTGGACTTGAGGCCGCGTCCCACGGCGATTCTGGCGCTGAGCAATCAGCTTGCTCTTGGGGCGTTGGAAGCGGTGCGTGAACGAGGGCTGGTGATCCCGGATGATCTTTCGCTCATTGCCTTTGATGAGCAGCCCTGGGCGTCGTTGCTCTCGCCGCCGCTCACGACGCTCGCGCAGCCGGTGGAGGAGATGGGGACTGTGGCGGTGGACAGATTGTGCGCACAGATCAAGCAGGGGGCCAAGGCTTCGCGGAAGGCGCTGACGACACTGCCGGTGCGGCTGATTGAGCGTGCATCCATCGGTCCAAAGAAGAAAGATTGACCGAAAGGCTTCCTGTTGCACAATCGTTTGCGCAAAATCACCTTTTCCTGCCATGAAATGCCTCATTCCACTCCTTTTTGCCGCCCTGGCGCTGCTTTCCTGCAAGCCTGCGGGCGAGACCGCCTCCTCTCACTCCGGCAAGCCGAAGGTGGCGCTGGTGATGAAGTCGCTGGCGAATGAGTTTTTTCAAACGATGGCCGAAGGGGCGAAGAAACATCAGGCGGCGCATGCAGGTGACTACGAGCTTTTGGTGAATGGGATCAAGAACGAGACGGACCTGGCTGAGCAGGTGGGGCTGGTGGATCAGATGGTGTCACAGGGAGTGCAGGCCATCGTCATTGCTCCTGCGGACTCGAAGGCGCTCGTCACGGTGCTGAAGCGTGCGAAGGAGGCGGGTGTGCTGGTGATCAACATCGACAACAAGCTGGATGCGGACACGCTGAAGCAGGAGGGGCTGAGCATTCCGTTTGTCGGACCTGACAACCGTGCTGGAGCGAAGGCGGTGGGTGAGGTGCTGGCGAAAAAACTCCAGGCGGGTGATGAGGTGGCCATCATCGAAGGTGTGACCACGGCCTTCAACGGGCAGCAGCGCAAGGCGGGCTTTGAAGATGCGATGAATGCGGCAGGAATGAAGATTGTGGCGTCACAAAGCGGGCAGTGGGAAATGGAGAAGGCCAATGGCGTGGCGGCGGGAATCCTGGCCGCGAATCCGAATGTGAAGGCGCTGCTGTGTGCGAATGACAACATGGCGCTAGGTGCTGCGGCTGCCGTACAAGCAGCGGGCAAGGTGGGGCAGGTGCAGATCATCGGGTTTGATAACATCGCCGCGGTCAAGCCGTTGCTGGCGGATGGTCGCGTGCTGGCGACGTGCGATCAGCATGGGGACAAGCTTGCGGTGTTTGGCATTGAGGCCGCACTGAAAGTGCTGAAGGAAAAGACAACGCCTGCGGATCAGCAGACGCCGGTGGATGTGGTGGTGAAGTGATCTCTCTTTTTCACCATGCGCCGCTGGAAAGACTTCTTCATCCTCATTGCCGTGCTTGCGGCAATCATCTTGCTCTTTGGGCTGATGCGGGACAGCTTTTTCAGCATGGGCACGCTGGGGACAGTGGCGAACCGGATTCCGGCGCTGGCGCTGGTGGCCACGGGGATGACGCTGGTGATGGTGACGGGTGGGATTGATCTTTCGGTGGGTTCGTTGCTGGGATTTTGTGGCGCGGTGACGGGGGTGCTGATGGCGGATCTGCACTGGGGGCTGGCCATGGCGGTGCTTGCCAGTGTCGCTGTTGGAGCTGTGATCGGCAGCACGACGGGCGCGGTGAGTGTGAAGCTGCGACTGCCTTCATTCATTGTTTCGCTGGGCATGCTGGAGATTGCGCGTGGGCTGGCGTTTCTGACGACGAACTCACAGACGAAGTACATCGGCGCGGATATTGAGGCGCTGGGTGCACCGTTTGGCGGGCTGGTGATTTCGCCTGCGTTTGTGATCAGTCTGCTGATGGTGGCGGCAGGGCAGGTGATGCTCTCGCAGATGGCCATTGGGCGGCATTTGATTGCCATCGGGGCGAATCGTGAGGCGGCGCTGGTTTCGGGGCTTTCGGTGGATCGTCCGCGCATTTTTGCGCATGCGCTGCTAGGCGCGCTGACGGGGCTGGCGGCGGTGTTTAACTGCTCGCGGCTTGGGTCTGCTGATCCGAATGCGGGCACGGGTTTTGAGCTGGGGGCCATTGCTGCGGTGGTGGTGGGTGGCACGAGTTTGATGGGCGGACGTGGCTCGGTGTTGAAGAGCTTCATGGGCGTGCTGATCATTGCCACGCTGGAGGCGGGATTGATTCAGGTGGGAGCCTCGGAGCCGGTGAAGCGTGTGGTAACCGGGCTCGTCATTGTTGCTGCCGTGCTGGCGGATACCTGGAGGAGGAAATAACAGACATGAGATCACTCGTTTTTTTACTGCTGTTTGGTGCATCGGCTTTCGCTGAAAAGCCGCGCATCATCTTTGACACAGACATCACCGGAGATGTGGATGATGTGCTGGCGCTGACGATGTGCCACACGCTGGCGGATCGTGGTGCGTGCGAGTTTCTTGGGGTGACGATCTCGAAGGACAATCCGCTGACGGTGAGTTTTGTGGATGCGCAGAACACGTTTTATGGTCGGCCTGATCTGCCGATTGGGGTGACGCTCGATCCGACGGCGCAGAAGCGGGCGAGCAGTTATCTGAAGCTGGCGGATTCGCCGGACTATCCGCATGATTTGAAACAGAATGAAGATGCGCGTGAGGCGGTGGACCTGCTGCGTGAACTGCTGGCGAAGCAGCCGGACGGGAGTGTTTCGATCATCAGCGTGGGCATTGCCTCGAACATGGCGAACTTGCTGAAATCGAAGGCTGATAAGCATTCACCGTTGGATGGTCCGGCGTTGATCCGGCAGAAGGTGAAGATGCTATCGATCATGGCGGGAGCGTTTGCCTTCTGCAATCATACGAACTACCATCTGGAAGCGAATGTGATCAATGGCATCGGATTCATGCAGACGGTGGCGAATGAATGGCCGGAGGAGGTGCCGGTGTACTGGAGCGGGTATGAAATCGGCGAGGCGCTGCCGTTTCCGCGAGCCAGCATCGCGCAGGACTTTGGCTATCTGTCCCACCACATCGTGAAGGAGGCTTATTTGCTGCACAGCGGACCTGCGCATGACCGGCCGTGCTGGGATGAGAGCAGCGTGCTGTTTGCTGTGTTTCCTGAGCGTGAGTTTTTCGGCCTGTCATTGGCTGGGCGCGTGAGTGTGGGCACGGATGGCTTCACGCGCTTCATGCCGCCGGGCAAAGATGGCAAAGGCGGCAAGCGAGACCGTTTTCTCACCCTGACCTCCGTGCAGCAGGCACGCGTGCTGGAGGCCATCGTCCAAACCACAGTGCAACCACCCAAGAAATGAAAAAACTCATCACCCTATTCCTCTGCGCGCTCTGCGGCCTGTCCCAGGCGGCGCCGGTCAAACTCATCTTCGACACCGACATGGGCAATGATGTCGATGACATGATGGCGCTGGCGATGATTCACAATCTGCAAAAGCGCGGCGCGTGTGAACTGCTGGCTGTTACGATCACGAAGGACCATCCGCAGGCGGCGGCTTTTGTGGATGCGGTGAACACGTTGTATGGGTATCCCGACACGCCCATTGGTGTGGTGCGTGATGGCGCGGCGAAGGAAGCGGGGAAATTCAATCTGCTGGCGGATGAAAAGAATGCGGACGGCAGCCTGCGATATGCGCATGATTTGAAGAGTGGAGCGGATGCGCCGGAAGCGGTGGGCCTGATCAAGGACATCCTGGCAAAGCAGCCGGATGGCAGCGTGGTCATCGCGCAGGTGGGCTTCTTTACCAATCTGTCGCGTCTGCTGGATTCGCCGGGCGGGAAGGAATTGATCGCGAAGAAGGTGAAGTTTCTCAGCATCATGGCGGGTGCGTTTCAGACGGTGCAGTGGGACACGCGACATCTGGAGTACAATGTGAAGCTGGATGTGCCGGCGGCGCAGAAGCTGGCCAAGGAGTGGCCCACGCCTATCGTGTGGAGCGGTTATGAGATCGGTGTGGCGGCGGCGTTTCCGCATGTGGTGATCGAAGAGGACCTCAACTACATCCCGCATCATCCGTTGAAGGAGGCCTACTATCTTTACAATCCGCCGCCGCATGATCGCCCGACCTGGGATCCGACGGCAGTGCTGTATGCGGTGCTGCCAGAGCGCGGCTACTTTGATCTTTCGCCGCCAGGGAACGTCGTGGTGGAAAATGATTCGGCCACGCTGTTCCGCCGCAGCAAGGACGGCAAGGGGAAACACCGCTTTCTGGTGATGAGCCCGGAGCAAACGGCGCGTGTGCGCGAGGCGATTGTGCAGCTCAGTGTGGAACCTCCAGCCGACAAGAAGTGATGGCTGAGAGGCGCCCTAAAATTGTCGTCGTTGGTTCGCTGAATGTGGACCACACGCTGCGTGTGCCGCACATTCCTGCGCCGGGAGAGACGCTCACGGCGAGTGGCATGCTGACGTGCTTTGGTGGCAAGGGTGCGAACCAGGCAGTGGCGGCAGCGCGTGCAGGCGGTGCGGTGAGCATGATTGGCTGTGTGGGGCTGGATGACTTCGGGGCGCGATATATGGAGGCGCTGGAGAGTGAGGGCATTGATACGACGGGCGTCTTGCGTTCGGCGATGCCTACGGGATCGGCCTTCATCGCGGTGGATGATCGTGGTGAGAATTCCATCATCGTGAATGCGGGTGCGAATCATGCGATCACGACGGAAGATGTGGAGAAGTATGCCGGGCTGATTCGTGGGGCGGATGCGCTGCTGCTGCAGCTAGAGTGTCCGCTGGCAGTGGTGCAGCGGGCCGCAGAAATCGCACGTGATGCAGGTGTGCGGCTGGTCTTGAATCCGTCGCCGTTGAGTGCGGTGTATCTCGCGGCGCGATTTGCGGTGGATGTGTTGATTGTGAATGAGGGGGAGGCAGAGCAGATCACGCCGCAGAGAAGTTTGCGTGAGGCGATGTGCCGGCATTTGATCATCACGCGTGGTGCGGATAGCACGCTGAGCATCACTGAAGATGGCGTGACGGAGATCGAGCCGCCGAAGGTGATGCCGGTGGATACGGTGGGCGCGGGGGATACGTTTGCGGGGGCGTTTGCTGTGGCGAGCAGCGAGGGAAGAGGAGATGCGATTCGTTTTGCGAATGCGGCGGGTGCACTGGCGACGCTGAAGGCGGGAGCGCAGCCTGCGATTCCGATGAGGGCGGAGATAGAGGGGTTGATGCGGGGGTGAATGTCATCGCGGCAGGCGTGTGGCGGAACTCGTTACAGACGCTGCTGGTGAGCGCGGTGTGTGGCGGAGTGATGGGTTTGCTTTCCGAGGTTCTATGACTTTACCCAGGGTCGCCTCGCTGAGGCTCGGCTGACCCTGGGCTGACTCCGCAGCCCCTTTGGGGCTGGTATGTGCGACGCTATGTGTAGCTATCGAGAGATTTGAAGTATGAGCGAGTTGAGCGGCCTGCGGAAAGCGGTAGCTGCGTTCGTTCCTCACTGCGCGACCGCACTCCAAATGGGGAGGCTCACGCGAGCATCTGCTTGATCACGTGGCCTTCGACGTTGGTGAGGCGGCGCTGGACGCCGTTGTGTTCGAAGGTGAGGCGTTCGTGATCGAGGCCGAGGAGGTGGAGGATGGTGGCGTTGAAGTCGTAGAGGGGGTGGATGTCCTTCACGGCTTTCTGGCCGAGGTCGTCGGTTTCTCCACAGCTCACGCCGGGCTTGACGCCTGCGCCGGTCATCCAGCAGGTGAAGCCGTCGGGATTGTGGTCGCGGCCTTTGGCTCCTTTTTGGAAGAAGGGCATGCGGCCGAATTCGGTGCACCAGACGACGAGGGTGTCATCGAGCAGGCCGCGTGATTTGAGATCGCGGATGAGGGCGGCTGCGGGTTGATCGAGGATGGGGGCGTGAACGTCGTACTGCTCCTTGAGGGCGTTGTGGCCGTCCCAGTTGAGCTTGCCGCCGCTGGCGTAGGCGCCGTTGAAGAGCTGCACAAAGCGCACGCCTTTTTCGATGAGGCGACGGGCGAGGATGCAGTTCTTGGCGAAGGCTGCTTTCTCGGCGTTTTGCGTGTCGTCGGCACCGTAGAGTTTGAGGATGTGCGCGGGCTCGGTGCTGAGATCGCTGATCTCCGGAACGCTGAGTTGCATCCGTGCGGCGAGTTCGTAGCTGGCGATGCGTGCGGCGAGCTTGCCATCGCCGGGATGGGCTTCCAGATGGCGGGCATTCATGCGCTGGAGGAGGGTGCGCGCGGCCTGATCCGTGGCGGGTGAGACACCCGTGGCGGCGAGATGGCGCACGGGGGCTTTGGAGCTCATCGTGGTGCCTTGAAATGCGGCTGGCAAAAAGCCCGGACCCCAGTTGTTGGCGCCGTTTTGCGGTACGCCGCGTGGATCGGGAATGGCGACGTAGGAGGGCAGGTCCTGGTTCTCGCTGCCAAGCGCGTAGGTCGTCCATGCGCCGAGGGAGGGGAAGCCGTCGAGATTGAAACCGGTGGAGAGGAAGTTCTCGGCGGGGCCGTGCGTGTTCGACTTGCTGGTGAGGGAATGCACGAAGGCGAAATCATCCGTGAGCTCCGCGAGATGCGGGATCATGTCGCTTACCCACTTGCCGGTCTGGCCGCGCTGGCGGAAGGTGTATTGCGGGCGTGCGAGATTGCCTGCGGGTCCTTGGAAGGTGACGGCGGGGCCACCGTGCAGGGGCTTGTCGTCCCATTTGATGAGCTCGGGTTTGTAGTCCCAGGTTTCAAGCTGGCTGACGGCACCGGCGCAGAAGATGACGACGACGTTTTTCGCCTTGGCTGGGAAATGCGGCTGGCGTGGGGCGTAGGGGCGCGCGGGATCGATGATGGGGCCATTCGCTTGCGCCGCCAACAGGCCGTCGAGGCCGAGGAGATTGGTCAATGCGATGGAGCCGAGGGCCGTGGCGCTGCTGCCGAGGAAGCGGCGGCGGTCGAGCAATGCGTGGCCGGCGGGGGAGAGGTGTTCGGAGGGGTGGATCATCGGCTCAAATGAGGAAGGTTCATTTGGTACTCTCCACAACGGGGGGAGATTTAACGATATAGCGTTTCGTGAACCTCATTTTTTGGAGTGAGCAGATGTGGGGTGTGAGTTATGGGGTATTTTCACGCGCTCATGAACGGGCGGGCTGTCGCCACACCCATTCTACGGTACGGCATGTTGGCGCGTGAGCGTTGTTTGTTTCGAGGGCTTCTCGCATACCTTTGGCATGCGGCTTTGAATGTGGGGCTGTTGTGTGACTGGTCCGGTGGTTCACGCTGCACCGCTTCGCGGTTTCGCTTCACCACCGGCTATTTTCTCTGCTCCCTTCGGGAGCCGCTGAGTGGATGAATTCTTCTGGGCTGCGAGCAGCCGATCCATTTGGGCATATGCTTCTTCAGCGCATACTCGCGGCATCTGCGAACGCACTTGGCGCAGCTTTTTGGATAATTGGTCGAAAGTCATGATCAATCCGGTACTGCCACTGAACGCCGCATTTTGGATGAGCAAGCTCATGGCACAAAGAGGAATTCGTTGCTGTTGAAGAGCGCGCGGCAGAGGGCGGGGAGGCCGTGGGTTTGAACGAGTGGGGTAGAGTCGGCGAGTTCTGTGGCGGTGGGGGGGCGGCTGAGGGAGAGCTGGTAGGCGAGGGTGATTTGTTTGGCGGGGTCGGTGCCGGCTTGCTGCTGGATGCGAGTGGCGAAGGCGGTGGATTGTTCGAGGGTGAAGAGGCTGTTGAAGAGATTGAGGGCCTGGATGGGGGTGGTGCTTTCGATGCGGCGGGCGGTGCTCTGGCCGGCATCTGGGCAGTCGAAGGCACCGAAGACGGTTTCGGGCTCGCGGCGCACTTTGTGGGCGTAGATCATGCGGCGCTGGTTCTCGGCATTGAAGGTCTCGATGGGATCGAAGCCACTGAGGCCGCCGCGTTGATCGAATAGATTGAAGCCGCGGCCATACATCTGCAGATTCAAACGACCGCTGACGGCGAGCATGGAGTCGCGGATGGATTCGGCTTCGAGACGGCGGGAAGGGTAGCGCCAGAGGTAGCGGACGTCGGAATCGAGAAGGGGGCCTTCATTTATGATTTTTGATTTATGATTTATGATTTCGCTGCCAGTCGTGCGGGATGCGGAGGGCGGTGGCTGATCATGAGTCTGGCTTGATTGAGCGTAGGTCTCTGAGAGCAGGATGAGGCGGTGCATGTGTTTTACGCTCCAGCCGCTGCGGATGAATTCGGCGGCGAGATAGTCGAGGAGTTCGGGGTGGGTGGGCTTCATGCCCATGCGGCCGAAGTCGCTGGGGGTTTGCACGAAGCCGGTGCCAAAGTGGCCCTGCCAGATGCGGTTCACCATGACGCGGGCGGTGAGGGGATTCTGTGCGCTGGCGATCCAGTCGGCGAGGGCGCGGCGGCGGTCCTGTTCGGCGGATTCTTTGGGGAGTGTCACGTTGCCAAGGGCGCTGAGCACGGCGGGTGTGACGGCTTCCTTCGGCTGCTCGGGATCGCCGCGATTGAGGAGGTGGATGTCGTCCGGGGTGCGGAAGGTTCCGGCGAAGACTTTCTGCTGGTTGACTGCCTGGGCGATTTGTTTCTCGGTGCGGGACTTTTCCTCGAAGAGCGGGCGGGCGCGTTTGTTTTCGGCCGGAGTGAGTCCCTTGAGTGTGGGCTTCGCGAGCTTCTTGCTTTTCGGATCAAACTTCTGCCGGTCGCTGGCATCGGCGACGGTGTGCCACTGGCCGGCGGCATCGCTGATTTCGATTTGGTAATCGGTGGCGAGGCGGTCGGTGAATTTGCCGTCGCGGTCACGGCTCCAAACGACGCGCTCGACGGTTTGCTCCTGCGGGAACTCGAGCTCGACCCAGCCTTTGCCGAGTGTGTTGGAAAGCCAGCTGCGGGAGTTGCCGTAGCGGCCGTCATTGAGGAATTTCAGCTCGTGGCGCTCGGCCACGCCGATGTCGCCGGAGGATTTGCGCTTGGTGCCGGTGGTGGCGAGGGCGACGTTCTCGCCGCAGGTGTTGAAGACTTCGAGCTCATCGATGCAGGGCTCAAGATTGGTGGTGGCCTTGATGGTGAAGCGCAGGCGCTGCGTTTTTACCGGTGTAAAGCGGTCCGAGTTTTCACGGGCGTTGATCATGGGGCGCTCGGCGCCGGATTTCGCCATGGGCACGAAATGGGCGAGTTCTTTGTCGATTTCAGCGAGGCGTGCTTTGAGCTTTTTCTCCTCGGCGCGTGCGGCTTCGGCGGCGGGTGTGTGCAGGTCGCGGTCGGCGTATTCGACACCGGCGACGAAGGCCTGCATGGCGTAGTAATCCTTGGCGGTGATGGGGTCGAACTTGTGATCGTGGCAGCGTGCGCAGCCGACGCTGAGGCCGAGGAAGGTCTGGCCGATGTTCATGACCATCTCATCGATGGAGTCCTGCCGTGCGAGGCGCTTGGAGGCATCGTCCTTGCCGATCTGGCCGGGCAGCAGCACGGAGGCGGTGACGAGGAATCCGGTGGCGGCGTCCTGGCCCATGGCATCTCCCACGATCTGCTCCTTGATGAAGCGATCATAGGGTGTGTCGTTGTTGAAGGCGCGGATGACGTAGTCGCGGTAGGGCCAGGAGTTGGGGCGCTCGGTGTTGACCTCAAAACCGTGTGTGTCGGCATAGCGCACGACATCGAGCCAGTGCTGCGCCCAGCGTTCGCCGTAGCGTTCGCTTTGCAGCAGGCGGTCCACTAGATGCTGGATGCTGGATGCTCGATCATGGATGAACTCTTTTTCGAAGGCGGTGGTTTCTTCGGGTGTGGGTGGCAGGCCGGTGAGGTCGAAGGTGATGCGGCGGATGAGTGAGACGGGATCTGCGGGAGGGGAGCGGTGGAGGTTTTTTTCGGCGAGCTTGGCGTCGATGAAGGAGTCGATGCTTTGAGGAGAACTTGGAACTTGAAGCGGCTTGAAGGACCAGTGATCGCGGCGGTCTTCGAGTTTGGCGAGATCGACGCCGTCGGGCCATGGGGCGCCTTCGTTGATCCAAGTGGTGAGGGTGGCGATGTCGCTGGCGGGGAGCTTGCCTTTGGGGGGCATGAGTTCATCGTCGTCATCGGTGGTGATGAAGTGGATGAGCGGGCTGTCGCTGGCTTTGCCGGAGATGATGTCGGGCGAGTGTTTGTCTCCGCCTTTGAAGGCAGCGGCTTTGATGTCGAGGCGGAGGCCGGACTTTTGTTTTTTCTCGCCATGGCAGCTGTAGCAGTGCTTCTGCAAGATGGGGCGGACCTCGCGGACGAAATCAACGGCAGCGGCAAGGCTGGAAGAGGTGAGGAGAAGGAGAGCGGCCAGCTTCATGAAGTGGGATCAGCGGTAAGGATTGCCTGCGGCGTGCAGGGCGCGGAGTTCATCGTCAGACATGGCGCGGCCGAGCAGGAGGAGTTCATCGACACGACCGCTGAGCTTGCGGTCCTGCTGGTTCCAGTTGCCGATCTGCGCGGGGCCGAGGCGTGCGGGGTGCGCGGTCTGCAGGTGAGTTTCACTGTCGAGCTGACCGTTGAGATAAAAGCGCACGGTGCCGCGTGTGGAATCATAGACGGTGGCGAGGTGAACCCAGCGGCCCTGCTCTGGCAGCACGGGGGTGCGGGAGTCGGGGTGGCCCTGGCGCTCGGTGGAGCCGGGGGCGAGGGTGTTGCCGATGAGGGCGAGGCGCATGGTGGTGTCGCGGTTGATGATCCAGTGCACCTGGCCGGGATTGTTGCCGCTCCAGCCATCCGTATGTAGCAGGGACTGGTAGGGCGCGCCGAGGCGGTCAATGCGCACCCAGGCGGCGAGCGTGAGCTGCGGCCAGTCGCGGCCGCCGCCGACATCGAGTTTCAAGTGATCGCCCACATTCACAAACTCGGGGGCGTGGGAGCCGGGCCAGCGGCCCTGCACGCTGCGGTACACGCCGGGGAGTTCTTCGGCGGATTCGAAATCGAGCAGGGCGATGAGCGCGGGGTCTTGCTTCAAAGCGGCGACGGCTGCGGCGGAGCGCGCGCGCTGACCGGCGGCGAGTCCGGCGGTGAGGCCGGGGAGTTCATCGGGCTGGATGAAGGCGGAGGAGCGCAGCTCGCGTGCGGTGCTGGCACCTTGAGCAAACGACACGGCATCGCCACCGCGCAGGCTTTGATTGGCCTGCGAGCCGGAGGCCTTGGTGATGACTTCGCCTTGGAAGACGTGGACCTCGGCGGAGCCGCTGGAGGGCACATCCACGCCGAAGCGTGTGCCGAGATCCACGGCGTCTCCGGTGGGGGTGATGACGGTGAAGCCTTTGGCTGAAGGTGGGACATCCGCAGCAAGGCGGCCGCGCTTCATGTGTAGACGCTGCGCGGACTCAAAGCGAAACTCCGCCGGGGCTTCGATGACGATGCGTGCGCCGCGTGCAGTGGTGAGGGAGATGCTGCCTGCGCTGATGGCATAGGATTCGCCGCGCAGTTTGGTGCCATCTGCCAGCTCCACCACGCCGGCGGCTTTGCCCACGGTGGCAAAGGCGCGATGGGTGTCCTGCCAAAACCACGCACCGAGCAGCAGGGAAATGCAGGCGGCTGCGGCGAGCCAGCGTGGGGAAGCGGTGAGCCAGCGGGCAGGCTTCACGGGCTTAGCGGCGACTTGAGGCGGTGCCCAGTCTGCCGCCAGCGCAGCGAGGGCGGAGTCCACGTTGAGAAGCTCGGCGAATTCACGGCGTGCCTCGGCATCGGCGAGCAGCAGGGCATTGAGCTGCTGCAATTGCGGCGGCGTTATGGTGCCGTCGAGATAGACGGTGGTGAGAACTTCCAGCTCTGCTTTCATGAGGCCACCTCCTGTGTCATGGCGCGGCGGATGCAGTCCAGCAGAAGCTTGCGCATGCGGTGCAGCCATTGGTAAAAACCGGGGACGGTGCGGCCGCTGCCTTGCGCCACGGTTTGGATGCTGGAGTCCGGTTGATAGGCCTGCATGAGGAGGCCGCGCTGCTCTTCGGGCACCTTTTGCATGCAGAGCTCCAGGGCCTCGCGCTGGCGCTCCAGCAGGGGCTCGATGGCGGTGGTTTCCTCGGCGATCTTGGTGATGACCTCTTCGTCTAGCACCAGGCGGTCGCGTCCGTGATCCCGCAGCCAAGCGAGGACCTCGTAGCGTGCCACGCCGAAGGCCCAGGCTTTGAAATCTGCGCCCTCGTGCAGGGTGTCGAATTTCTCCCACAGCACCACGCTGATCTCCTGCATCACGTCATCGGCGTCCGCCCGAGCGGGCACCAGCCGGCGCACGTGGGCGCGGATGGCGGGCTCATGCGCGGTGAAGCTGCGCAGGAAGCGGTGGTGGCGTTCGTTTTCGGAGGGAGACATGAGTGGGCTTATGTTCTTATCTCCGCCAGACGGGCTGATTTTACGGATGAATGTGAATTGACCCAAAACAGAGGTTTGCAGGCGGGAGCTGTTACTTTTTGCTTCCCGAAATGTAAATAAACGCTTATTATCAAGCTATTACGCCTATCGAGGCTTCAATCTGCCACCCCCTGCGCATGCCGCCACCTGTCCTCCAAGAACGCCATTCAGTTCGTAAGAACGAATTTGCGCCTTTGATTGAGTGTGACGAGTTGCTGCGGGAGCTGATCGCCCAAGGGGGGCCGATGCCGAATGACTATGCGCAGATGAACCGCACGCTGCGGCTGCTGGGGGATGCAGTGCGGGCCAAGGTGATCGCCCGGGATGATGTGCTTGCTTACGCTCAAGACGTTACAAACCGGCATCTGGAAGGGACGATGCAGGCGCGGGCGCTGGGAAAGAAATACGGCTACAGCGGTGATTTTGAGATCATTGAGGCCATCTACACGCTGCAGATCGCCCAAGAGCCGCACCTGCGGCGCTGGGATCTCTACTTCCATTCGCAGGCTGCGCCGAATGCGGTGCGCAATAGGAAGGCCTACTTTCACCAACTGCTGAACTCCCACTCCGCCGGGCGCACCAAGGCGCCGCTGAGCGTGCTGAACGTGGCCAGCGGCCCGGCGCGGGACGTGCGCGAGTGGGTGCTGGACAACCCGGACTGTGATGTGTTTTTCGACTGTGTGGACGCCGAGATCCACGCCATCGAGCGGGCGAAGAAGCTGTGTGCGCCGTTTGCGAAGCGGGTGGAATTTTACCACCGCAATGTGCTGCGCTTTCTGCCGGCCAAGGGCTACGAGCTAGTGTGGTCGGCGGGGCTGTTTGACTACCTCACGGACCGGACGTTTGTCTTTTTGCTCAAGGCCCTGATGGCCGTGACCAAGCGTGGCGGGGAGGTGGTGGTGGGGAATTTCTCCGACCACAACCCGAGCCGCGACTATATGGAGCTGCTGGGCGACTGGGTGCTGCAGCACCGCACGCGGGATCACCTGCGCGCCCTGGCGCTGGAGGCGGGAGCGCCAGCGGATTCGATCGAGGTGATGTGGGAGCCCGAGGGCGTGAATCTGTTTTTGCATATCCGGCGGTAGAGGGGCGCGGACCAGGCTAGTCGGGGTGCAGCCCTCTGAAAACCATGCCCGCAAAGACGACGGCACACCAAATGATGAAAACTGTAAGCAGGCAGCGGTCTGACCTTTGGCGGGTTTTGTCATCATAGTGGGGACGCTGGCCACCTTCTTTTGTGGGTCTCATTTTGTCGATGCGCCATCGCATCATGAGGCCAGCCAAGGGGCCGCCCCAGATTCCGAAGATCAAACAAGTGGCCGGGAGCATCCAGGAAGAAACGCCGTCAGGCGGATACTGAATGCCGCGCGCCGCCAGCTCTCGCGTGGCGGTGCCGAGGGCGGCTTCCTCCCAGGGTTTTGTCCAAATATCGCGGAAGTCCAAGATCTTGAAGAGATGCTCTGTGGGGCACTGCTCAAGATACAGAGTTTCATTCGTCCAGATCTGCGTGGGGGCGAGCCTGGGACCAACGGCAGCGAGAGCTCGTGCGGCATCCTGCGGTTTGACGAAAAGCCGCTGACCTGCGGACCAGCTCTCGAGAAAGCGGCGCAACTCGTCCACCTCAGATTCGCCGTGGGCAAGTTCGCAGGGGATGCCGAGTTCAAACAAGGTCAGGCATGCGAGCTGCCCGTCCTCCGCGGATCGAACTTCACCGATGGCGATGTAGCCATGGTGCTCGACATGGTCATCGTGATCATGTTCGGAGGTTTGGTGGTAGGCCATCTATTGCGCGAATACCCGGCGGCAGCCGGATGGCAAGGGGAGAAGTGAAGCGGGGGCTGGTCCAGGCGGCTGCGGCATGAAACCATGGCATCAAATTCATGCGAAAGAGATGCCGTCATCTCCATCACTCACTTCCAAAGGCCGCGCCTCGATGCGCTCAAGTGTCTGTGTTTTGCCATGGTTTGCCACGATTGGGCAGGTGCTCTGAAAAAAAGATGCCATGATGCCGTGCTTAGGCGTGGCATCTGGCATCAAATCCGGCTGGGAGCCGTCTGCCAGCATCAGACAAACCAGAAGAACAGGATGGCGATGCTGGTTGGGAGCAGGGCTCCGAGGAAGAGGCGCAGGGGGCTGATGCCTTCGTTGTTGAAGGCCTTGGAGCTTTGCAGGATGCCGATGCCGGCGGGATTGGGGGCATTGGCGATGACGGTGAGGCCGCCGCCGGTGACGGCTCCGGCGACGAGGGCGTATTGGAGTTTGGGCGAGATGCCTTCGACCAGGGAGCCGAGATAGGTTAGGGCGGCATTGTCGGTGAGGGCGGTGAGGCCGGTGGCGCCGAAGAACATGCTGGAGCCATCCAGCCCGGCGATGAGCGGCTGCAGCCACCAGGACTGCAGCGAGCCGAGGGTGACAAGGCCGGCGAGAAAGTAGCCGACGAGCAGGCCCTCACGCAGGCGCAGATCGTCCTGATACTCCTGCGTGGCGCTGACCATGCCGAGGAAGATCATGAACACGCCGAAGAAGACATCCGGGTGATGCGCGAAGAGGACGACGAGCGCCAGGAAGACGACATGCAGCAGCGTGAGCCATGCGGGCAGGGGCCGCGCGGGCTGCTCCACCACTTCCACCCGGCTGAGCTCGGCCCGGTAGAAAAAGGTGATGAGGGCGGTGGCGACGATGCAACTGGCGATGGCACGCCAGCCAAAGTGGGTGAGCATGAACCAGGAGTCCCACTGCCACTTGGAGGCGACCATGAGCACGGGTGGAGCGGCAAAGTGCGTGAGCGTGCCACCAATGGAGATGTTCACAAACAGCAGCCCGAGCGTGGCGTAGGCGAGGCCTGCGCCGATGCCGCAGTCAAAGTAACGGCGTTTGAGGAGGATGGCGATCAGGGTCATCGCCGCAGGCTCGGTGATGAGCGAGCCCAGCAGGGTGCCGAAGGAAAGGGCGGCAAAGTAGTAGGCCACGCTGGCCTGGAACGGCAGCATGCGTGCGAGGCCTGAGATGCAGGTTTCAGCGAGCTGCACCACGGGACGGGTCGCCGCCACGACCATGACGACAAAGACAAACTTGGGCTCCGTAAAGTTCAACCCCTCGATGTAGACCACCGCGTCATGGAGCGAGTGTTTCAGCGCGGCGATTCCCGCGAACAACGCCGCCCCCCAAAGGCCAAAGACGACCTCGGTTTCCGCCAGGAAATGCAGGATGTTCTCCATGATGGAGCCTTCGGGATAGCGATGGGCCCAGTGGGCGAAGCGCTTGACCGCAAAGGTGTGCAGCACGGCGAGGGCGAAGAGCGAGGTCGCGAGGATTTCGATGGGGGAGGCGTTCATGCTTTGAAGGTGTCAGTCACCGGCAGATGCGGGTTTGGAGTCCTGTAGATGTGGGATGAGGTAGCAGGCGAAACCGGGTTTGTCGTGCGCTTCTGCGGCATGAATGAGCCGCCCGAATACCTCTCAAATGCATGTGGTGCATCCATCGACTGCGTCGTTTGCGATTCCTTCGCTGCCTTCAAAGACCCTTGAACAAAGATTGTGCGAATTCTCTCATGATGGGGGGCTGCGGTTCGTAGCCTGATCTTGCCTTGGCTCCGTTGCTGCGTTTCTCTTTGCACCCCCTATGAAACATACTCACCTCATCCGAAGGTCCCGCTGCGCGGGCCCGGACTTCCATGATCATTTGCCCGCATGAGTTTTGATCTCTGGGTGACCCTCCTCACGCTTCTGGGCGCCGTCATGCTCTTTGCCACGGAAAAGCTGCCGGTGGACATCGTGGCGCTGCTGGCCGCGGCTGTTCTGCTCATCACGGGTGTGGTCACGGTGGAGGAGGGAATCGCGGGCTTTTCCAATCCAGCCGTCATCATCGTGGGCTGCATGTTCGTGCTCAGTTCAGCCCTGCAGAAGACGGGTGCGCTGGATGCCCTGGGCAGGCTGCTTGCCAAAAGCGGCGGCAGCAGCCCGGGCATGTTCTGCATGCTCGTCATGCTCTGCGTGGTGCCCGTGTCCGCCTTCGTCAACAACACGGCGGCCGTTGCCGTCTTCCTGCCGCTGGTCATCGCCGCTGCCGCTGCGAAAAAGATCCCCGCCTCGCGCGTGCTCATCCCGCTGAGTTTTGCCTCCCAGTTTGGCGGCGTGTGCACGCTCATCGGCACCTCCACCAGTCTTCTCGTGAACTCCATCTACGAGAAGTCAGGTCTCGGCAGCTTCAGCCTGTTTGAATTTGCCCCGCTGGGACTGTTGCTGACGGTTGCGGGGGTTGCCTACCTTGTCTTTTTCGGGGGCTGGCTGCTGCCGGCGCGCCGTGCGGAGCAGCTCACGGACGTTTATCAGCTTGGCGAGTACGTCACGGAGCTGCGCGTCATGGCGGGCTCTCCGCTCATCGGCCAGCGCATTGGCCAGACTCCGCTGTCACGTGAGCATGACGTCACCGTGCTGGAGATCCGTCGTGCCACCCACACCCTCATGGCCGCCGCAGGTGAGTGCGTGCAGGAGCAGGATCTTCTGCTCGTCCGCGCCAGGCCTGACAAGCTGCTGGCAGTCACCACCAAGCTGAAGCTTGAAATCGAGCCCGAGTTCAAGCTGCGGGATGAAACCATCCGCTCCACCGAGGTGAAACTCTGTGAAACCATTGTCCCGCCAGGCTCGCCCTTCATCGGGCGCACGCTGGCGGAAATTCGCTTTGGCCAGAAGACGGGCGTCATCGCCCTCGCGGTGCAGCGCACCGGCCAGGTGCTGCGTGAAAAGCTCTCCAGCGTGAGGCTTCGCATAGGAGATGCCCTGCTGCTGCTGGGAGAGCAGGCGGGCATCGACCGCGTGCGTGCGGAGGACGGCCTGCTCGTCCTCAACGAATTGGAGGCGCCAGTGCGCCAGCGTGGCAAGACATTGCTGGCGCTGGGGGTGTTCGTTCTTGTCGTCGTGCTCGCCGCGCTGAAAATTTTACCCATTCTTGTGGGGGCGCTCGCGGGAGTGCTGGTGCTCATCATCCTGCGCTGCCTGCGCCCGGAGCAGGCCTACGGTGCGGTGGACTGGCGTGTGCTGGTGATGCTGGCGGGCATCCTGCCGTTGGGCATCGCCATGCAGAAGACCGGCGCCGCACAGACCATCACGGATGTGGTGCTCCGCTTCGCGGGGAGGGATGATCCCGTGGCTTTGCTTGCGGCCATCTATCTCGTCACCGCGATCCTCACGGAGTTCATGAGCAACACTGGGGCTGCCGTGCTGATCGCCCCCATTGCCATCGCCACGGCGCATAGCATCGGCCTTGATCCCAAGCCCTTCCTGGTGGCCGTGACGTTTGCCGCCTCCACCAGCTTTGCCACCCCCGTGGGCTACCAGACCAATACGATGGTGTACAATGCGGGCGGTTATCGCTTCAGTGACTTCGTCCGTGTGGGGGTGCCCTTGAACCTGCTCTTCTGGGGCCTGTCCGTTTATTTCATCCCGCTGTTCTGGCCGTTTGTGGCGCGGCCTTGACGGGGAGGGGGGGCGGGCACGGTGTCAGAGTGCACATCAGGTTACAGAGGCGAACCGTGCTTCTCCAGCAGCTTCAGCTCTGACTCCGCCCAGCCGGAGAGGTTTCAGCGTTGTGCAGCATCGCTTGAAACGCGGAGCTGGCAGGCTACATCGCAGGAATGTGCCGTCTCTCCATTCTCCCGCTTGCTCTCTTCATGCTGCTTGGTGCCGCCCGCGTGGATGCGGAAACTCCCGAGCGCATGGTCTTGATGGTGAGCGTGGATGGCCTGGCGAACTTCTACCTCGACGATCCCGTGGCGGAGATCCCGACGCTGCGCCGGCTGGTCGCCGAGGGGGCGCGTGCGCAGGGCATGATCGCCTCGATGCCCACGGTCACCTGGCCCAACCACACCACGCTGGTCACGGGCGTCCATCCCGGAAAGCATGGGGTGCTTGGCAACAGCGTGCTTGATCGCGTGAAGAATGAGATCGTGCCGCTGGTGGTCGATCCCATTTTCAACAAGGACGAGCTTGTGAAGGTGCCGACGATCTACGACCTCGCGAAACAGGCGGGACTCAAGACGGCAGCGCTGATCTGGCCTGCGACTCGAGGTGCGCGTACGCTGGACTGGACCATTCCGGATGTGGGCTCGCTGGCGCTGGTGAAGCAGTTCGCCACACCCTCGCTGCTGGAGGAGTTCACCGCGAAAGGCATCCCCTGGGGCATGCAGGAGGAGTGGTGGAACACCGGACGCATCGCGGAGAGGGACCGCATGTTTGCGCAGATGGGGAAGCATCTGCTGGGCCTTCATCGCCCGCATCTGCTGCTCATGCATTTTGTGGAGCTCGATCACGCACAGCACCGGTTTGGTCCCCGCTCACCGCAGGCCTATGCCGCATTGAAAAATCAGGACGCGTGCGTGGCCGAGCTCTGGCAGGAGCTGCAGCGCACTCAAGGCGGGCGCGCGACGCTGGTGGTGGTGTCTGATCATGGCTTCGTGTCCTACCGCCGGCGAGTTCTGCCGAATGTGCTGCTGCGGCAGGAGGGATTGCTCACCGCGCTCGGGACGCGCATCGCGGGCGGCAGTGTCCGCGCCGTGGCGCAGGGCGGAGCCTGCTTTGTCTATGTGCTGCGGGATGAAGGTCGTGCGGCGCAGGTGGCGAAGCTCGCAGAGCAGTTCCGCCAACTGGAAGGCGTGGGAGCCGTGACCTCTCAGGCTGACTTCGCCGCCCAGGGGCTGCCTGATCCAGCGAAGAATCCGCAGATGGCCGACCTCGTCCTGTCGGCGGCGAGCGGTTTCAATTTCGTGGACTCGCCGGCAGGCGACGTGGTGGTGACGCCTCCGGATGGTGTGACCAAGGGCTCACACGGATCTGACGCCGCAGAGCCGGACATGCACGCGGCGTTTGTCGCCTGGGGCGCGGGCATCCAGGCGGGCGCCCGGTGCGGCACGGTCAGCAACACCTCCGTGGCACCGACGCTTGCCGCCTTGCTCGGCTTGAAGGTGAAAAACATGGATGGTCCCGTCTTGCAGCCGCTCTTGGAGGGCAAGTAGGCAGCTTCTCCGCCGCCCAAAGATCAAAGGCAATCACCGTCGTCCACGGGCATCCGCCCTGCCGGGAACGTCAAGGCGGCAGTGGCCGCCACTCACCTTGGGTCCAGTCGAGATATTCGGTGCTGCGGAACTGCTTTTTGTAATCGTACACACTGGGCTCGCGGGTGGCGTAGCCGGAGTAGAGATGGCGGAGGCCGGCGGTGCGGCAGTGATGGATCTCCAGCAGGAGGGTGAGGATGCCGAGGCTGCGCCGGGAGTGCTCGGGCTCAAAGAGGCCGTAGACGCTGGAGGCGGCGTGCTGGCCGACATCGAGGTAGCTGGCGGCGATGAGGCGCGGGCCATCAAACACGCGGATCATGCGGCATTCACAGGGGCCACGGGTGGGATCGGGGCCGAGGAAGGTTTCCAGGGTTTCGGGGATGTTGTGGGTGAAGCGCTGCTTGTGGCGCTGGAAGAGGGCGCGCAGGTCGGCGTCGATGGTGGCGGGGGCGATCTCGGTGCGCAGGTCGGCGTTCTTGTTCAGCACGCGGCGCTGGCTTTTGGAGAAGGTGCAAGAGGCGGTATCAATGCGCAGCGGGGTGATGGTCTGCAGGCTGCCGTCCTGGGCCTGCTGGGTGCTGTAGCGGAAGAAATGCCTGCCGAAATGCCGCCAGCCCATCGCCCAAGCATGATCCATGATTTCCGCAGGCACGGAATCACAAATGAATGCTTCGTCGAACACGGGCGTCATAGGGTGGGTCTTATTAATCCAGTCCCGCAGATTGACAATCCCGCGCCCGCCCGCACACTCCGAATCCGGCAGCCCTACACGCCCATGAACCTCCTGCAACGCATCGAACGCGTCTTTTTCTGGCTCTCTGCAGCCTCCTCCGACAACCTCGATGCCTGTCCGGCGTGGGAGCGGCGCAAGTACGTGGCCTTTGGCGCCACGGTGCTGGTGCCCTCCACGTTTGCCATCATCGCCTGCGCGTATGCGCTGAGCACGCTGACGGACAACTGGTACATCATCGCGCCGGTGTCGCTGGTGTGGTCGTTCATCATCCTCACGGTGGACCGTGCGCTGCTGGCCACGTATCGTGCGTATCAGGGCTTCTTCCGCAAGATCTCGCAATTCTCGCTGCGCCTGGTGGTGGCGGCGCTGATGGGCGTGACGATTTCACATCCACTGACGCTGCTGCTGTTCAAGGACACGATTTCATCGGTCATCGAGAAACACCGGCAGAGCGAGATCGAAGCGGCGCGTGAAGTTTCCAAGCAGCAGAAGGTCGCCGTGGAGGCGCGACTGGTGCCGCTGGAGGAAGAGATCGCCAAACAGCGCGAGAACTGGAACGCGACCTTTCAGGCGAAGTTTCTGGATGACAGCGGCAAGCCGATCGAGAAGCCGCTGACGGAAGATGAGAAGGCGGCCAAGGCGGAGCGCGAGGCGAAGATCGCCGAGGCGGTGGCTCCGGGCAAAGAACGCCTGACGAAGCTGGACACGGAGATGGCCACGCTGAGCAAGGATTACCAAAAGATTGCGGAGGAGTTGAACCACTGGCAGACGGAATTTGAGCGCGAGGTCAATGGCCAGCGCAGCGGCATCATCGGCCTGGGGCCGCGTGCCAAGAGTATTCAGGAAGACCAGCTCACCTGGCGGCGTGCGGAGTCCGCGCGTCTGAGCGGCGTGCTGGACACGATGACGAAGACCCGCGTGGCAGTGGTGGCTGAAATCAAAGCGGCCGAGGATGGTGTGAACACCGCGCTGGATGCCCAGGCGGCTGAGAAAGCCGCGCTGGACAAGGCGGAGCGGGATCGCGTGGCAATGCTGAAGCAGAAGGTGCAGACGGAGCAGGCAGACCAGTTTGTGGGCCAGCAGAACGCCATCCGCGAGACGCTCAAAACGCAGATCGACGCGCTGCTGCTGCAGCAGAAGAATCTGCACACGGAGATCACCCAGCTCATCAAGGACGAGGACACCCGCATCTCCGGCATCCGCGCGGAGCCGCGGCGTGACATCCTCACGCAGACGCTGGCGCTGCATGAGCTGTTTGAGCAGGGGGCGCAGGGCGGCACGTTTGCACTCGTCGCCTACCTGGTGCTGACGCTGCTCTTCATGCTGGTGGACACGATTCCGCTGATCATGAAATTCTTCTCCAAGCCCGGCCCGTATGACACGCTGCTGGACCGCGAGGAGATGGGTTTTGAAGGCGAGCGCAAGGCCTTCATGGAAGGCTTCAGCCTGCAGATGAAGGAGCTGGCGGGGAGCAAAATGCTGAACCTCACGCGCAACAAGACGCTGGAGCGTTCTTTGGTCACCAGCGTGGACGGTGCGCGTTCCGCGAAGGAGTTCCTGGTGTACCTCATGGACCTGGAGCGCGACTTTGAAGAACGGAGCCGCATTGCGCGGGAACTGGCCGCCAAGAGCGGGGTCAGCCACACCGCCGATGCGATCGAGGAGATGTCCCGCAATTTCTACGCCGACCTGCGCGAGCGCATGGAGAGATTCTTCCAAGATGATGCCAAGCGCGGGACGCCGGCGACGGGGCGGGCGTAAAGTACGACAGGCTTTCCTGCCTGTCGATCAGCGGCGGTGCAGGCTGTCTCGCTCACGCTTCACTCCAAACCGGCCTTCAATAGTCATGATCGCCGGTTTGCCAGCTGCAAACTTTGTGCTTTTGCGCAGCGATGGAACCGGCTCAGAAGGGCTTCCACCGGCGCGGTTATGATACGGCCTGCGTGAGCGCTGGTCGACCGACAGGAGTGTCCATCGTACTGGCCTGATGCTCAGCTAAAGAATCGTCCCGCTTTGATGAGGTGATGTCTTTATTTTGTCGTCTGGCTTCTTCGGCAGCTTATTTGCGCGACCGCTTGGGCAGGTCTTTGTCACGGATCAGGAGCTCGGAGTTTTTGACTGTCCCCAATTCGTGTCCTTGACCGGCTTTTACTTCGTTAAAGGCCTCTTCTGCAGTCTTGGCGGCAACTTCAATGAGGGTCTGCTTTGTCTCAACGCGTTCGACGGTGATGTGAGATGACATGGCTTTTAAGTGGATTCCCCGTGAAATCGCGTGCACCCCCAAAGTCGCGTGCATATTTCAGAGGGAAATTTTGGCGCAATGATGTGCTTTGAAGCGTAGATTTCGACCATGCATTCAATGATCATAAAAACCCGGTTGCTGCCTTCCGGGGACGACTTCAGAGCGATCGTGGAGGCCTCCGCTACTCACGGGTGCATTTAGACGCATCTGATGATGCCAGCAGATGCGAAGAGTCATGCCAAATGATCACGCCCCACCCAAACCAACCTTCAGATGTCGGAGTGTTGGGGCAGTGCCTGAAAGAAAACAGCGCCCGGATCATGGCCGAATGCGCCATGGCTTTTGACTCAAGGGGGCAGGGGCATCAATCCATCTTGGATTCGATTCAAACGAATCTGCCGCTGCTGCTGGACGAATTGATTTTGGTGCTTCCTCATGTGATGACCGGGGAGCCGCAAATGCCGCCAAGCCCTGCGGCAGGGATGGAGTGCCACACGGGGCATCGGCTTGATGTGGTCATCAAGGCGCTGGGCGGCATCAGCGAGGTGGTGGTGCTGGAGATTTTACGGTTGAAGGGATGCGTTGCAGACGCGTCTCTGGCCGAGGCCTGTCGAGAGGCGCGGCTTTTTTTTGATGTCAAGGTCGCGAACTACTGCCTGCACTTCGTGGCGGCGCAAGAGGCGGAGATTGCCTTGCACGCCAGCCAGCTCAAAGACGCGAACAAGAGACTGATGGCGGCATCAGAAATCTCCAGGGCGGCCGCTCATTCACGGGTGCAGCTTTTGCAGGGGGTGACCCATGAACTGCGCAACTCCCTGCAGTCCGTCTTGCTCAATGCAACATCTCTGGTGGAGGGGCCCAGAGACCCTGGAGTGAATGAGGTCATGGACAGGCTGGCAATGAACGGCACTCACTTGCAGAGGCTTCTCGACCGGCTGCAAAGCTATGCACCCCTGCTGGCGGGCGAATCTCCGGCCCAGAGTGATCGCGTGGATTTGGATTCCTTTCTGGAAGCGCTGGAACAGAGGCATCGCGCCTTGGCGAGGACAACGCAAACTCGGCTGACGTGCCAGAGGACCAGCGGGCCGGCGACGATCACAACCGATCTGAAGAAGCTCAATGCCATTGCCGACAATCTGGTGACCAATGCCATTTGTGCAGCCCAGACGGGAGTGGTCCAAGTCGAAGTTTCAGGAGATGGGGCGGAGGGTGTTCTGCTGAAGGTCTCGGACAACGGGAATGGAATCAGCGTGGTGGAGGCACGACAGATGTTTTGTGTGATGCATCACGCATCTGCTTCCCATTTTCCCGGGCTGAGGCTGGGACTGCTGGCCACACGGTACCTGACGCATCTTCTGGGCGGCGAAATCACGTTTGAATCTGAGGTGGGGAAGGGAGCATCCTTTGGGGTGAGACTTCCCAATCTTTGCGTCCGTCATTGATGAGGGCAGGTCGGTAGAAGCCGGAATGGCACGGGCGAAGCCGATCCAGCGTACTTGGGCAGCAAGAGTCGGCCAACAAGGCCCGTATGTTGCTATGTGAAAACCATGCCCCCCATGATGCCTTTCAGCCGTCGCGAGATGCTGCGCAATTCCTGCGCGGGATTTGGCTATCTGGCGCTGCAGGGCGTGCTGGGGCTGGAATCTGCCAAGGCGGCGGTGATTGATCCGCTGGCACCGAAGCAGCCGCATTTTCCGGCCAAGGCCAAGCGGGTGATTTTCCTGCTGATGAAGGGCGGCCCCTCGCAGGTGGACACGTTTGATCCGAAGCCGATGCTGGACCGCGATCACGGCAAGCCACCGCCTTTTGCGCTGCCGCGCGTGAAATTCGCCGAGACGGGCAATCTTCTGAAGTCGCCGTGGAAATTCCGCCAGTACGGCCAGAGCGGCCTGCCGGTGAGCGATCTCTTTCCGCATGTGGCCAAGCATGTGGATGACCTGTGCATCATCCGCTCCATGCACGGCACGAACCCGGCGCACGGCGGGGCGTTGCTGAAGCTGCACACGGGCAGTGACACGTTTGTGCGCCCGAGTCTTGGTTCATGGGTGAGCTACGGTCTGGGGACGGAGAATTCAGACCTGCCGGCCTTTGTCACCATCTGCCCGACGCTGGCGCATGGCGGAGTGAGCAACTGGAGCTCCGCCTTCCTGCCGGCCTACTGCCAGGGTACGCCACTGGGCAATGCCAGCGTGCCGGCGGAGCAGGCGGTGGTGAAGCACATCCACAACAAGATGCTCACGCCTGAGCAGCAGCGCGCGCAGCTGGATCTGGTGTCGCAGATGAATCACTCGTATCTGGAGGTGGCCGGGGCGAATGCGGCGCTGGAGGCGCGCATCAATTCCTTTGAACTGGCCTACCGCATGCAATCCACGCTGCCGGAGCTGCAGGACATCTCCGGTGAGACGGAGGCCACGCGCAAGATGTATGGCCTCGACGATCCGGTGACGGCGAATTTTGGCCGCCAGTGCCTCATGGCGCGGCGCTTTGCCGAAAGCGGCGTGCGGTTTGTGCAGGTGACGCATAGCGACAGCTTTGTGCAGTGGGATCAGCACAGCGACCTTCTCAAAGGCCACACGAAGAACGCGGCCGAAGTCGACAAGCCCATCGCGGGACTGCTGGCAGATCTCAAATCACGCGGCCTGCTGGAAGACACGCTGGTGGTCTGGGGTGGCGAGTTTGGCCGCACCCCGGTGGCGCAAGGCAGTGATGGCCGGGACCACAATCCGCACGGCTTCACCGTGTGGCTGGCTGGTGGCGGCTGCAAACCCGGCACGGCCTACGGCGCGACGGACGACTACGGCTACTACGCCGCTGTGGACAAAGTGCACATTCACGACCTGCATGCCACGATCCTGCACCTGCTGGGTCTGGACCATTTGAAACTGACCTACCGCTACGCCGGGCGTGACTTCCGGCTCACGGACATTGCGGGCGAGGTGGTGAAGGGCGTGATGGCGTAGAGAAAGCTGCCTTGTTGCTTGGCAACAAGGCATCCCAGTTGCGCCGCAACTGGGCAACTTCACTGAATGAAGAAGAACTGGCGGGTGTTCAGGACGGTCCAGAGGACGTCGCCGCGGTCGGTGGTGTCGGCGTTGTCGGCGATGGGCTTGAGCAGTTCCTTTTCCTCGGGGGTGGCCCTGCGGCTGAGGAGGCTGAGATAGACGGTGTCGATGACGGCTTCGGAACCTTCTTTTCTGGCCTTGTCCATCGCACGGGCGATGACGGTGTAGCGGTTCATGAGCTGGCTGAAGATCTTGCCGTTCAGCAGCATGAGCGCCTGGCTCACGCTGGCATCGTCGTTGGAGTTTTCGACGAGCTCGCGATCGCTCTGGCCGAACTCGCGCAGGAAGTGGCCGTTGGGCGCCGGGCTGCGGAGATCGGCAGCGCGCAGCATGTAGGTGTCGCGGAAGTTTTCCCAGGCGACGAGGGCGGCTTTTTCATTTTTGTCATCGACCTCAAAGCGTCCGGCGTCGGCGGCGAGGCGGGCCTTGGCCTGCGCATTGAGCTTGGCACGGCGCTGCTTGGCCAGAATGTCAAGGGCCTCATCCATGCTGAGGTCTTCGCCGTCTTTTTTGAGCTTGATGACTGCGGCCACTTCCTTGGCAAAGTCTTCATCCTTGGAGAATTCATCCAGCTTGCCTTCGCGGGCGAGCTCGGCAAAGCGCTTGAACCCGACGTCATAGACCACGGCGTCCACGGCTTCATCGATGCGCTTGCGCTGGCTCTGGATGGCCTTGCGGGCGGCGCGGATGGCGGCTTCGTCCTTGGCCTTGGAGGCGGCATCCATGGTTTCCTGGGCGGCGCGGACTTCGGCGGCCAGTTCCTTCTGCTTTTGAGCGACTGCGATGGTGCAGGCCTGGAGCTGCTGTGGAGTGAGGCTGTTCAGCGCGCGATCCAGCCACTCGATACGGCGCAGTGCGATCTCGGCATCCACCTTGGTGGTGATGCTGGGATTGTCGGCACCCGGCTTGTAGAGGGCGACCATGCTGTCCCAGATCTGCTCGGCGCTCATGCGGCGGAGGAGGGGGCCGGGGAAATTGTACACTTCACCGAGTTCGACGTCCTTGGTGTAGGCTTCGCGCTGGTAGGCCTGCGAGTTCAGGATGGCGCGCAGGACGGCTTTCATGTCGTAGTTGGCGGCCTTCATCGTCTCTTCGAGGAAGGTCATGAGCTGCGGATTGCTCGGCACGGTGCTGTCCGTGATCTCGTCAACGGGTTCGATGATGCCCTGGCCCATGAGCTTTTTCCACAGGCGGTTGGCGATGACGGTGGTGAAGCGCGGGTTGTCCTTGCTCGTCATCCATGAGGCGTAGGATGCGACGGGCTTCACTCCCTCCTTCACGATCTTGCCGTCCTTGCTGAAGGCGGCGGGGATGACGGGCCCGATCTTCTGCTTGGGTTTGGCGTCGGGGTACTGATAATCGTGCGGCAGCAGCAGGGGCTTTTTGTCCGTCTGATCCAGCACGGTGTTGTAGCGCAGCGGGCGGAGGATTTCGGTCATGGCTCGGCCGACGTCCTTGCGCTCGATGCCTTGGGGGAGTTCAAATTTAGTAACGGCACTGCCGTAACGGTTGGCCTTGTTCTTGGCCGCGCCGCCGCCGTATATGGCCTGGGCGAGCAGAGGGTTGGTGACACCGTTGCTGGCGGTCATGCCGTAGGTGTGGGCCGCCATCTGGTAGTAGTCCATCTGCGTCCATTTATCGAACGGATGGTTGTGGCACTGAGCGCAGACCATGCTGGTACCCAGAAAGATCTGGGTGGTCACCGCCATGTTATCCAGCGGCATGTTGTAATCGCGGATGTAGAAGCCGATGGCTCCGTCTTCGTAGCTCTTGCCGCTGGCAGTGACGACTTCGCGCACCATTTCATCGTAGGGCTTGTTGGCGCGCAGGCTGTCCTTCAGCCATTTGGAGTAGCCGTAAAAGGCGGGCAGGCTCTGGCCACCGCCGACCATCTGGCTCTTCATGCGCAGGATGTCGGCCCAGTAGTTGTAGAAGTTTTGCACGTAGCCGTCACCGGCGAGGAGCTTGTCGATCAACTTCTCCCTTTTGTCGGTGTCGTTGCTTTTGAGAAACTCGCTGGTCTCCTGTAGCGTGGGGATGCGGCCTGCGACATCGAGATAAACGCGGCGGACGAAGATTTCATCGCTGGCGGGTTTGTTGGGCTGGATTTTCTCCTTCGCGAGCTTGGCGTTGACGAGTTCGTCAATCTTGGCGGCAGTGGCCTTCAGATCGGGAGCGGCATGGGCCACCAAGGCCGACGTGGCGAGCGATGCAATAACGGCACAGAGAGGATTCAGCTTCATGAACATACAGAGGGGGGATGGCGCGATAACGCCCTGCTGGCAGGGGTCTTTCACATTCTGCGACATTCGAGCGTGCATTTGTCGGAGATTGGAGGATTTTAGCTTTGACAATCCATGGTCCTTTCCGACAGAATCACGCATTAATCTATGAAATTGCTCCTGCCCCTTGTTCTACTCTCCACACTCGCTTCCTGCACTGCTACGAGGAACCTCGTGAACAACCCGCGTCCTTCTTCAGTGCTGCCTTGCCGTGATGCGGGCTACGTGAACAGAGGCCTCGGCTATGCAAGTCAGGGCGTCGGTCAGGCGGAAACCAGCACGATGGACATCGTCGATGACGGCAGCAATTTCGTCGGCAAGGTGAGTGATCGCCAGGCCCGTGACTATACCAACATCGGCGTGGATGCCGTGTATCGCACTGACGACATCGCTTTCCGTGAGACCAACCGCTACGCCGACTACGGTATGGACACCGTGGATGATGGCGCCAGCTTTGCTTCCCGCGCGATCCGCCGTTGGCCCGGGGTGGCGACAGGCATCATGCAGCGTGGCATGGTTTCGACCAAGCGCGTGTATCAGAGCGCGCTCTACACCTACGGTGAAACCGTCAGCCGTGGTCTCTTTGGTGCTGTGGACATCATCACTCCGCCAGAGCCCAAGTCCTACATGGTGGGCAGCCTGAACGATCTCAATGGTGGCTATCTCCTCCCTGGTTCCGGCCATCATTGCCGCCTGCCACAGCTCCCCGTGGAGCCTGAGCAGGAGCAGACCTACGGCAAGAATCCGAAGAATCCGGTCACCGCTTCCAAGTAATTGCATCTGATTTCCCCACGGGAGCGACTGCAAAGTCGCTCCCGTTTTTTGTTTTTCAGCCTTATGCCGCTGCAAACGTTGTTTTTTGATGCGGCCGGTACGCTGATCCGGCCTGCTGAGCCGGTAGGACTGACGTATGCGCAGCATGCCCTGCGGCATGGCATCAAGGCAGAGCCGGAGGCCATCATGCAGGCCTTCCGCATGGCCTGGAAGGAGACTGCACCACCGCTGCATGCGGTCGGCCAGCTGCCCGCAGATGATGACCGTGGCTGGTGGCGGGCCCTTGTGGGAGATGTGTTTGGCCGCGTGCTGGGTGATCCTGTGGCGGAACACGTGCTGGATGGCCTGTTTGATGAGCTTTACCTCCACTACGCGCTGCCGCAGGCCTGGAGCGTGTTTGAGGACGTGGTGCCGACGCTGGAGGACCTCTCGCGTGATCACCGGCTGTTGGTGCTGTCGAATTTCGACCGCCGGCTGCGCAGCATCCTGGCCGGGCATGGTCTGCTGCGCTTTTTTGAGCAGGTCATCATTTCCAGCGAGGTCGGGGCCGCCAAGCCGCATCCGCGCATGTTTGAGGCCGCGCTGGCCACTGCAGGCTGTCTTCCACAGGAGGCACTGCATATCGGCGATGACAAAAAGTGTGATCTGGTCGGGGCGGAGAACAGCGGAATTCATGCTTTTCACGTGAATCGACCTGAAAGCGGACTCTGCGTGCTGGTGAAGAAAGTCCGCGCCGGGGCATATTCAGGCTTGCACTGAGCTGTCTTATGAATACATACCCGCCCCCGATTCGGGAATGCGCAGGTAGCTCAGCGGTAGAGCAGTTGGCTTTTAACCAATTGGTCGAGGGTTCGATCCCCTCCCTGCGTACCACTTTGATAATGAGTGGTTGATGAAGAAAAGCGGCCCAAATGGTGCCCAAAGGGAACATAGTGGGAACATTATCCGCCTATATTCTGAATCGTTCGGCGACGTTTCACGGTGAAAGTGGGCGACACAGGAATGGGAAATCTCAAAGGGAAAAGCCGAGTTTCAGCCGGATGTGACGCAGGCGCAAATTTTCTGCCTCCTCGATGGTCTCCGGACGACTTGGACGACCTTTCGGCATTTGTGGAGCAAACACCACAGGATCCGTCTGCACTGGTGCGCTGAAGAAGGCTGCGGAGTCGTTGCCGGATGTGATCAGGTGAGGAGGTTGCCAAATATCGGTGATTCTTCATTGTTTGCGTATGCCCGACCACAACGTTATTAAGCCCCAGGACATCCTCAGAGAGGAATGGGACTTTAATCCGTCAGAGAACAAGGATTCTGACTTTAGGGCGTGCTCAGACGATGAGTTGTATGACTGCTTTGAATACGAATATTCACGGGCCTGGATCTTCAATGGGGGAACGCTCAAGGATGTCATTCAGAAATCATCATCACTGAAGAAGTTCTACAAGTTGTGCGCCAAACACTTCCCCTCTACTCCATGGCTGAAAATACCTGCCGAGAGACGCACGGCAATTTTGAATCAGCACAGAAAGGATTCACCATCATTTCCACCGTTGTTTCGATGTGGTCTTGCGGCTCTGGAAACAACAACGGATGGCCTGGTGGACGCAATCGGCTTTGGCGAACAGGGACTCGTGCACGTGACAGCCATGCCGTTCGTATTTTCTTGGCACTATTCGAACGGGGAAATTGTTGCGGCTTTCAAACAATGGCTCGATGAAAACGAGCCAAAGGCCTCCGATGATTGCAAGGTCAAGAAGCCGGGTAAAGACGAACGTGCGACAGTCCGGAAAGCTCTGAAGGCACTTGGCGCCATGAGATTGCTGAAGAACCGAGAATACAAGTCGGCAGTGAAGCTCTCGAAAATCGGGAGAGGAAACGCACAGGGATTGTTCGCAGAGAAAGCGTCAGTTTGGACAGCTGCAAAGAAACAGGCGGATCGAATAATCAAAGCCTGGGCGACCCCAATTCAGAAGCAATTCACCTGCAATCATGATCTTGAAGCGCGCCTATTGTCCCAACTTTCAAAGGAAAACGCCAAGGATTGCGGCAAAAAGCCTCTGGCGGAATGGATTGCAGAACGAGTCCCTTTACGGGTCGCACGGAGGTTTTTAACGATGTCGCAGGATAAGGCGGAAGAGCGCATGAGCTGGGTATGCCGATTCCCGGTTGATGAGAGCGCGCAGCATGTCGCGAAGGCGCGAAGGTGCGATAATTGGGAGGAGATGCTAATGGCCAAGAGGAGGCATTAGGGATCAAAATCTCTATCGTTGCGACAGAGACGGACGACTCGTACGACCTTGGCTCGCAAGCAGGTTCAAATACGCACAGGTGCATTTGTATTCCAAAGGAATAGCCGTGCGTCGCGGAAGAGGGGTGGAGGAGGCACCATCCCATCGTTATGAAAAAACCACCTCAGACGAAACCATCACCAAAGGCACCTCTCACCAAGAAAAATGCCCCTCACACCAACCCCACTAGCAATAACGCCCCGGACAACCAGGATGACGATAAAGCAAAACACCGGGAGAAAATCGCAGAAGAACACGGCTCCATCCTGATCAATGAAGGTGAGAAGCCGAAGCTCAATCCGGTAGCGTTTGCCGCCTTGTTCGCCGAAACTCGTAAGGTCGCATTTCGGACCAGAGACAAGCAGTTCTTCCAATTTCACGACAAAGAAGGCATTTGGGCCCCTGTCAGTTCCAACTCCCTGATCAAGCAGATGGCTGCGACGCTCAAGGAACTGGCTGATGAGTTCAAAGCACCAGAATTGCTGGTTAAACGCAAAACGGGGCAGTTGAAGGATCTCCTGCATCTCGTGGGTGCATGTCGTGGATTCAGTGAACCTCCTCCGCCCGTCGGAGCATTTTTACCTATCGCAAATGGCGTCCTCAATCTCTCGGCAGATGCTCCTGTCTTGCTGCCAAACAGTCCTGATTATTGGTTCACTGAAAAGATCCCCTTCGTCTATAATCAGGAGGCGCAATGTGAACGTTTTCTCAATGAGCTGATTCGTCCTGCCCTGCCTGATCCAGACGATGTCCTGCTTCTTCAGCGAGATCTTGGACGCCAGCTGTTTGCCGGTAACGAGGCACAGACCATCGCCATTCTTGAAGGGGAGGGGGGATCGGGCAAAAGCGTCTTGATCTCAATCATCGAAGCAATCATCAGCCTCAGCAAAGTTGGTTACCTCCGCAGCAATCAGCTAACCGGTCGCTTTGAAACACACGGCTTCATTGGGAAATCTACGCTTGTCGGAAAGGACGTTCTTCCCGATTACCTCAACAACCAAGGTGCGGCAGTGATCAAGTCCCTGACAGGTGCGGACCGTGTTCAGACGGAGCAGAAATACGGCGGCAAGCATGATATGCGGGGATCCTTCTACGTGACCTCTTCTACTGTGATCGTGCCCAAGCCGTTCCGGATTGCTGCCTTTGCGAACACTCTCAGCGCATCGCTCTCTTCAAGCCAGACATCGACACGCTTTTCCTGTGCCTCCGTCAGCTTCAAGGTTGAGAAGAGCAACCACGTGAAGCGTCTGGGTCGTGAAGTGCGCGGCTATACCGATGTTCTGTTCATCAAAAAATAATCGATCCTTATGAAAATCATCTCCGCATCGAAACCGATTGAGCCGGTGCCACATCTGGAAGACGCTGAATGGCGATTCACAACCTGCCCAGAGGACCAGCGTCATTGGTGCGACATCTACGAGTATGCACGCCATAATAAAGACGTCGTTGAAATGGTTGCCAGGTATCGTGCTGCCGGCGTGTGGGATGACCCTGGGCTTTTCCCAGACAGGTGTTCTAACCTCCTTGGCAAAATGTTCTTTGACGCATTTCCCGAGTTCCCAGAACGTCCATTTCTTTCGCTCCCACGTGCCTCCAGAGCGGCACGTTGTTCGTCGCTAAACAAACTGCGGAATGAACTCGCCCTTCGAATTCATACACCTGGAGGAGGCTATACGAATAGCCAGGCGACGTGGTCGCTAGAGATCCATCCAAGCTCATCGCGCGCAAGCATACTTCAAATGCTTGACCGTTCCCACGCTGAGCACAGAGGCGGACAGCATCCCATTGACCGGTTGAAGTTCCTATCGGTGTATCGACTCATTAAAATCGTGGGCAAGGCAAAGGACGTCCCGAATTTCATCGCGACGCAAAGGGCTGCGCTGGCTGTCAAAGATGAAACGGCTGTGGCGAGGGACAAACGTAAGGCCGTGGAGCTGATTAAAGGAGTGCTGAAACGCCTTCTTTGAGGGGCAGTAACTTGTCATTCAAAAAGTCGGGTGCGTGACATGGTTTTCAACTCAGGGGCGCGCACTTTGGCGTCGTGAATCCAACAAATCAATCTCCGTCAAACGCAGCTTATTCGGTGCGACCTGAATGGCTGCAATTGCCAAAGTCAGGATACCGATGCCCTATCAGCTCGCTCTCACGCTCCGCGATAAATGCGCTCATTTTGCCAACGAAAGCAAATGGCTTTAAGCCACCTGTTGTCAGCAAATCTTTGAAGACCAACAAACACGCGAGCAGAGGAATACGGCTGTACTCGGTCTCCAGCCTTCTCGCACATATCGAGGCGCAACCAACCGGCATTGATGGGGCTGAGGCCGCGTCAACTCACCAGTAGCTCACAAACCTTTCGGGCTGCGGAACAACTCCCGGCTCAAAACAACCCACGGGCACATGCCGCGTGGACCAAACACCAAAAGAAAACTGCAACTATGTCAAACCATAAGGACGTGCTCCAAAAAGCAAAGCTCGCGGCTTGCCTCAATCTCGCTGAAAAGCGCATCGCTCTTCTTGAGACCAAAGACGAAAACGACGAGCTCGGTATTGCCGATGACTACGAGGTGTCACTCAAGGCCATCCTCAAGCATTATGACAAGCCGTTGACACTCGGCCATATCAGCGAAGTCCTCCCGGACAGTGCGCTCCTCTTGAAGGTGCGTAAGAAACTCAGGACGAGCACCGATCAACGTGCGCAGGAGATTGAGGAATACAAGGACGGAGAGGATCAGACGCGGATCATGATCAAACTCCTGCCCACAGCAGAAACCGGAGCCAAGCAGACTGATGCATCTGTCGCTGCCACGGCAGAGACCTCCGCTGCATAAGCGATAAAACGGGCCGCTCATGGATGCAATCAAGCTGAAGTGAGCGGCTCATTTTCTAATTATTTCAATATTATGGAAAACGAACAGCATCCAGATCCGGAAATCGCCCGAAAGCATGCGATTCATCGTAATTGTGTTGTGGCGGTTAAAGCGGGGATATTGCGCGAAGAATATATCGCTGACGCACTCCGAATAATGAACGCAATTTACGATCCTCCTGTAACCGCTGAAGAACTTGGCAAACTATGGGATGGATATACGGGATCTGCCAAGCAAAAACGGATCGACGAGGATCTGGAATATAACCTCCTCATGGAAATTCAGGCGACGGAAGAGGCAAGAGAATGGAGCGAATTTTTTGATAGGTTTCTCCCTTTGATGGAAATATCACCCGTTGAGACACTGCTCGTTGATGCTGTGCAATACCTTCGGCTAGTTGTGCCGCATGGTAATCGAGTTGTCTTAAACACGCAGAGTGTCGGGCGAAAGAGGGTTTGGCAGAATGACGTAACGACAGACATAGAGGTCAACCATGATCGCTACTGGCCGCTATGCGTGAACCATGAGCTGAACGCCGATAACGCGACCTTGAAGCGTGTTGCTGACGCCGTGATTGCCTGGAATGTCGCCACCACCGTCATTTCAGCGAATCACTTAAATGCCCTTACCGCCGGAATTACTGGTCGCCTTTTTCCCGTGCGTGATGTCGTCGCATTGGGAGTGCATACCCTGAGTGTCACGTTTAACATTGCGGCGGAAAACAAAGCCGAATGGCTGTTCCAATGCCAGCGACTGAGAACGAGCCTTGGGCAAGCGGGCATTTTTCACTCAAGTTTTCGCTACGACGCATGGGCATACCTTCCACACGAATATTATGGGCAGAGACTTGTATATTTAGACCCGTAATGAATCGTTAACCGCTTGCTTGCTGATTGTAGCTTCCATAAATTAACGCTTGACAAATGCAAATTGTATGCAATAATGAAGTTATCCAAAATGAATAAGACGGGATTCGGAAAATATTTATCAGACTTGCGTGTGGAGGCTAGACTCACCAATCAAGAACTTGCCTCGCTCGCAAAAGTCCCCCGCTCGCTTATCGGAGGACTTCAAGCAGGTAGTAGGAGTGTTGGCGAATACCAAGCTCGTAAAATCGGTCTTGCGCTAAAACTCACTGGAACTGCACTCGATTCATTTATTCTTTCAGCAATTAATAACTGCACAGAGAAGGTATTGGTAGAGGCAAAAGATTACCCTTCTTCCTTTATCAATATGATAGCCAGACAGCTCCGATTGGCTGGCATCCTTCCACAAAGCCTACGAACTTTTCAAATCAACGGTGACAGCAGCGAACACGTCTTGAAGATGTATCTCCAGGATGGTCGCACTGCACAATTATCATCATCTCTTATCCTTAACTAATACCCCCTCTTTTTTTACCCCACATTGTCTATCCATCATGAACACGAATAAACCTACAAGAACAGCAGAAGTCATCGCCCATGTGACAACTACCAAATGGGCAACGTTAGTATTATGCAAATCAAACCAAAGAATACAGTCAAAGAAGACAAGCAAGGAACAGTAAACGCTTTTTGTGAAAGCCCTGAAAACGAATCCAGGGTTTCCACAAGCAGCGATCAAACATACGCAATTGATGCCAAGGAGCTGAAGAGCAAAGTCTCATTCAGAAAGCTCCTTGCAAACGATGGTGCAATATTGGGCTCATTAAAGCCGGGTGTGTGGCGGTGCAATTGCCCGTTCTGTGAAGATAAATACGGCAAATTATATATATGGTCCAATGACGCAGGAGCCAAGTGTGTGGATTGCGGTTGGAAGGGTGACATATATGACTACATCAAGAAGAAGCATGAAGTCGGATTTTACGACGCTGTGGTGACATTGAATTTGCAGGCCAATAACATCCTACGTGATGAGGAGGGTGAATGTCATGATAATTAAGCCAGGCAAGAATGTGCGGGAGCCGGTAGAAATATCGGCTAATCCCACCTCTCCCAATAATATGTGCGCTCCTAAGGCATCATCAGTGGAGATTCAAAAAGCAGTCCCAAGTGCAAAGGAATGGCTAAAAAGATCGACACTGCCACCGATAATAAATGCTTTGGACATGATGGACGAGAAGATACCGATGCCTCCAGAGCTCATCAAGGGCGTCTTATCTCAAGGATCGACAATGGTGTATGGTGGAGGTTCAAAAACCAACAAGACATTTGCCCTGCTCGACCTGGCAATTAGTGTAGCAGCAGGAGTGCCATGGTGGAACATGGAAACAACGCAAGGCAAGGTCCTCTACTTGGACTTTGAACTAAAAAAATATCACTTCCAGCAACGACAGAATATTATCAGCAGCCAAAAGAATGTTTCACGTAAAGCATTGAAAAATTTGGACGTTTGGAACCTGAGAGGATATGCCCAATCCATCGAAGAATTAGCTCCACACATCTTAGAACGGGTTCGTGATGGTGACTATAAGATGATCATTATAGACCCCATTTATAAGGTTCTAGGTGATCGCGACGAAAATTCCGCTGGTGACATCAATTCTTTAATGAACGAACTGGAGGCCATCGCTGTTGAGTCAGGGGCGGCAATCGTAGTAGGTCATCACTTTTCAAAAGGTGGACAGGCTGGTAAGGATTCCATGGACAGAATTTCTGGTTCGGGTGTCTTTGCTCGTTCACCTGATGGTATTGTCATCATCACGAAACACCAGGAAGAGGATGTCTATTCTGTCGAAATGACGCTCCGTGATTTTAAGCGTGTGGATCCGTTTTGTGTGGAATGGGATTTTCCTCTCATGATACGCAATGATAAACTGGATCCAAGAAAGCTCAGAATTCCAGGTAAAAGGGTTGAGGAATTCACGACGGACCAGTTGTTGGAAGTTCTCGGTGACCATGAATTAACTACCAGTGAATGGAAAGAGGCGTGTGGCGTGTTTAACGGAATGAAGGATAGAACGTTCGCAGTTAAAAGGAGACTTTTAGAAGATAGCGAAAAGATAATCAAGGGACAGAATGGAAAGTGGAAAGTCGCACCTGAACCCAAGTCGATACCTGTTAAGGACATCACACCACCACATACCGGTCAAAACAAGGAAGTGCAGCAGCAGCAAAAACCCACTGCTGCACTCTTCAAACCGAAGCTTACAACACCAGCAAAGGTAGTGCAGCAGCAGCAAAACACCTCTGCTGCATTCATCGAGGTGTAAGGATGTAGTGCAGCAGCAACGGTTTTCTTAACCGTTGCTGCAGCAGTGCATACACCCAAAAGACCGAAACCAAAAATTATGACGAAACCAAAGACCAATGAACTGCAAATTAAATTTCGGAGTGCACAAGGGGAAGACGTTTGAGTGGGTCTTTTTCAATGCTCCCTCATACGCCACGTGGCTTTATGAAAACAACGTTCTGAGAAAACGATACGACTACGTTCCACTTGAGCGTGATTATTTTGACGAGCTCTATGCCAGGGCTTCAAAGATGGCCGGCACATGTGAAATCTGCAAAGTTAACCCGAACACAAGGAAGGCTTTGTATTTCCATGAAGGCGAGTTTGTCTGCCATCGGTATTGTGAGACGTGCAAAATCCCATACTTAAGAAAGACATACTTTTCAAGCCTGTCGATGCTGGATTTTGGGACTTGGGCAACACGGTTTCACTCCAGGATCTTTCATGCACTTGCGGAGGAATACACCGGCCAAAGAGATGAATATTCACAAGAGGAGATGGAGGCATTCTTTCGCAACGATGCCAATTTTAAAGATGCCACGCCAAACTTCTTCAGCGAGTGGGAAAAGGAGGTTGAGGCATCATGATCCAACCCTCACCCATCCACCACTTCCTCGACCTCATTCTTTTGAAGCAGCACGAGCTCAATGGAAACATCAAGCATCCCCGTATCGATAAACTAGCCCTGCTGCTTCTGTCACAACCGGTATCACAGATTAACGACACACTGATCATGGATTTCTTCGGGGTTTATTGGATCGTCACAACTCAGGGGCCTTTGGGCTTCTTTTCAACGATGAATGAAGCCGTCCAATATGCCGGTGATCAGGATTGAGGAACTGTACTCTAGACACGACAATATATTTGTTTTAAAAATGGTCTAGCGGGGATAGGCAGATGGAGTCAGCACTCAGCGGCAATATGGGCTCTGGAGGCTCTTTGAGCTGCTGGATGAGACTTCCGCTATGGCCACCCTCAGCAATCCCTGTGAACCTCCTGATGCGCGCTGAGGCGGAAACATGGGAGTCAGGAGAGGGTTGGACGCTTATGCACTACCAGCCTTGTTGATCGCCCGCTGAATTTGTTCGAACAGCTCCTGTGGCACGTAGCTCTTCATGGCTCGCACGTGTAGAATTGGAAGACCAGCAGCCCTCAAAGCTCCATCCACCAGTTGATCCCGTTCCTGACGATCCTTCTTTTGATGGCTGCTGTCATCCAACTCCACCACTAGTCTTGGCTTCATAGTGGATGTCTCGCAAAGCAGGAAGTCTACGTGCTTGCGATCAATTCGGTTTCGGGCTCCTTGGTTCTTGTGTGGTTGGCGGACGAAGAGGATATCGCCTAGCCTTGGTTTGATAACGATCGTCACATCCAGCGCCAGTGTTGACCGAAGCACGTGATAGAAAGAGAGTTCGGCCGGCGAGAGAAAATCATCGCGCAGGCCATATGGATTTTCCAGAGGATGGTTAGCGCCGGATTTCGCACGCCGCAGAAGCCCGAACGTCAGCAGTGTAAGGCATCCGCTGTTCATGCTTTCGTCTGCGCCATGGTTTTGTGATCGGACGTCACATAAAGTTCATCGAAGACATCACCGGACATCCAAGTTTCATATTGCCGGGGGGGGGGGGGCCTAATTTACGAACGACGAGGAAGCCCATCATGATATGGATGGCGCTGCTGGGAGGAGGTTTCATGGACCGAATACCCGCCAGCTTGTCGAAGCGTTGTCGGTACTCCCTGTTCGTGATTCCTATCGCCTTGACTGTCTTTCCATATTTCTGGGCCGTTTCTTGATCTCGTGCCCGATAATCTTCCATACAGGCAAGATCCTTCAACGGGCGCTCAAAGTCGTGGTGCAGCATAGGGTCTAACGGGTTGTTGTAGCCTCAGGGGTTCGGTCACTTCTTGCTGTCTGCCTTCTTTTTAGCCGCCCAACGCTTTTTCTGGGCTTCGGCTATGCGCTTACGGCCCTCTTCAGACATCTGGCGTTTGGCCTTCTTGGCTGGTCGCCCTGGGCCTTTTTTAGCCTTTGGAGCCTGATCACTGGATTCGCCCAAGATCGAAGCAAGCTCTTCCTCCATGGATTCGAGTTTTTCTGCGATCTTGAGGGCATGGCGGAGTTGAGAGACGGAGGGGATGGACATGGTGTTAAATGGTGGGATCTTTGCCGAATATCGATTCAAACGCTGGATCTTCAAGGCTTTCCAATTTCAGTTCAGGGTCAATGGCGTGGGCAATCGTCAAGGAATGCCGGCACTTTTCTTGGTCTCCGAGGGCTGCATAACACTTGGCCTTCAGATGATGGTAGGGAGCGAGGGAAACACATTTGGGATCGATCTGATTCAACCAGTCGAGTGCTTCCCTTGGATCGCCGGCGTCATATCGAAGGTGAGCAACTTCCATCATCAGCTCCTTGTTATCTGGATCGCTCAGGCTCAAGCTCTCAGCCAGGTAAGACGCTTTCAGATAATCCTTCGACTTCAAGAGGATGCCCATGTGCAGTGTGATGACCTCTCTGGTGATCTTCAGGTTGGGCGGCAGATCCTCCAAAATATTGAGGGCCTCGTCAAGCAAACCCAAAGCAGTATAACCTTCGACAGCCTCACACATCCTCCTGAATTCATCATGGGGCATTTTCATCGTCTGCTTTGGCCCAGGGTTCAGTCTTTGGTTTTCCACCACTGAACCAGTTTATACCCGCCCCACGCACCACCTGCAGCCAACAGAACAGTGCCAGCAGCAATCACTGCTATTCCACCAATTGCGGTTCCCCCAATCGCAGCAAGCCCTGAAGTGATTCCTGCGCCAGATAAACCTGCAGTCGTGCCTGCTGCCGAAACAGCCGCTACGCCACCACCGATTCCCGCAGCAGTTCCGGCCGTGGCGCCGAACCCTGCTCCGAACTTTTCCTCTGTCTCGCTGTTTTTCTCCATGTGGGCAGATATTTCGCGTAGAATTTCCTGAGGTCAATTATTGCAAAGGTGTCAGTCTATCCCTCTCCAGCTCCTCCCAGAGACTCAGTGGAAAACAACGCCCGATCCAGAACCTGCTTTACCCATTTGTTGATGCCCGGTTCCTTGCTCTCTCGTGATCCAGCAATGTTGAGCAATTTGATGCCGTGCTTCTTCATAAAGTCGGTCACCAATGATTCAGGCAGTTTCGAATCTGCTTTGGACACATGGAGGCAGGGCTTGTTGTGCTTCTTGGCAAATTCGACCGTTCGCATTGATCCACCTGTGATTTCCTCGGCCATCGTGAAGACAATGGTGCCATCCGTATCTCGCACATTCCATTCGGTGCGTTGGAGATAATTTGCGCTTGGCGTTTCCGTGAGGTCGTATTTCGCATCAATCGGGCCATCTTCTGCCTTCCTTCCTTTCGGACACCAGCCACCATGAGGAAAATCGTGGACGAGCGCGACATCAAGACCAGCTCTGTCCGCGCCTGTCTGTGCTCCTGAGATGATTTTGGTGATGCCCATGGACGCATATTCTGCAAACGTAGCCCTATGACAACTACAAGTCTTTCCGGACGGACGAGAGATGTGCCTGGTTTCAAACAGATCTACTGAGTGGGTGACGCCTTATCAAAGTGGAACGCCATTATCTCAAACTGAACCGGCTTCTTCGTGTCCTGAGGAAGGTGGAATTCGAACGCAAATGAGGAGTCGTTGCTTTTAGGAAGGGCCTTCGTGAAATATTTGCTCTTCTTTGCCTCGGCTTGTATTGTGGCTAAGACATTCGTAAAATCCTTGTTTCGAACAAAAAGAATCAGGGCCGTCTTGGAGTCACGCCAAGTAAGATAGCGATCGAAAAGTTGAGTGATCGCATCATGCAATCCTGTCGGGCCTGACCAAAACTTGCACTCTGCGACGAACAAGTTGCTCCCATCTTGGTATTTGAGGAGAATGTCAGTTTTTCCACCGCGATTAAAAGTTTCACCTGATGCAGTTGTTCCTTCATAGCGGGTTTCCATAAACGTGAGAAAATGGTCTCTTAGGGCTTCTTCTTCTTTTCCGATGTATAGAGATGGCTTTTGTTCCATTGACGTTCCAATACTGTGCATGAGCTTGAGAATGTCCCTATAAGTCGATTCAGCGAAGGATGGCTCAGCAGTGAAGGTTGTTCCGGGCGTAATTTGAGGTTGAGGGATTTTCTTTTTTTCAATAAGTGGAACAGAGAAAATCCCACTGCTGGCCGATGAAGGTTTTACATTGATCGCAGCGAAAAAGTTGTTCTCATCTAAAAAGTGCTTCTTCCTACTATTGAAAGTTCTATTGATAATCCCTGGAAGTGCGTTGTTCCACTCGGCGGCGCAATTGTTGATGCTTCCGATGTTACAGAAAGCGTTATTCCAGGTTTCTTTCTTTGCTCTTGCAAATTCTTCGGGGCTTTTCTTCCCGATTACGACTTCAAAGCTCACTTCGGATGTTTCCGGCTCCACTTGTATTGCCGCCGTTGTCATAGTCCATGTCGACGGCTGAACCCGAAACAAGCCTGCTGAGCCAGTAAAACGATATTTAATATTGAAGGCATAGGCTTCGACTTGGAAACGCCTTCCATAATCTTCTCTGGTCTGCACGAGAGTCGTGGGATTTGCAATTGTCTCGCTCTCGTTGTCAACCACAAGAGGAGAGAGAGTATATTTATCAATCAGGTGGCTTATATACTGACTCTCGTCGACAGCAATGATGTACTCCTTTCGTTGAGAATGGATTTCGGTCACTAGCTGATTCTCAAGGGTCTGCCTGTAGGAGTGCCATTGATCTTCATTGAATGATCGGCATGAAAAATGACGTGACATAATTATTGTGGTGAATTGATCGTGCAGTTAGAAAATCAAGTCGGATCAGAAAAGTAGAGCGGCAAAAAGATTCTTAATGTGGCGCTGTGCAAAAGCCAAACATGCGGTGACGGCAGATATTTCAAGGAGATAGTGGGTTAAGGGCGATCTTGGACGACGAGATCCACAACCACAGGAAAATGATCGCTGCCGGGTGTGTCCTTCAGCACCATTGCGGCAGGTTTTCCGAGATCCCTCACGAAGATGTGGTCAAAGCAGGCGTCCGGGTATGAGCCTTTTCGTGGAATGGTGATGCGATGTTCGAGTGGTATTCCTTCAAACGTCCAAAAGAATCCTGCCGCCTCGACTTTCTTCAAGGTCGTGTCCCCAGCGAGATTGACCTGCTCCTTGGACGTGTTGAAATCCCCGACCACAACCACTCCCTCACCGGGTTTGCAGTATTCCTTTGTGTGCTCAATCAACTGCTCCATGGCATCCTCCCTCTTGGATGTGTTCTCGACTGGATTGCCGAGATTGCTCTTCAGATGCAGGCCATAAACATGCAGTGGCTTCCCAGAGATCAGGAGCTTCGCATACGCATAGCCACGAGGAGCCCGAGCCCAACCCTTCTTCCATGACTCAGACCATGCAGAATCGGCCTTAAAACGCGAGAGAATGGTGATCTGCTGTTCTCCCAGCTTGTGAGTAAAACTGTCCGGGAATCGGCTAGTAACGTGCACAGAAAACCCAGGCATCAGCTTCTCCAGACGTTGAGCAGCTTCATCATTCCTCACCTCCTCCAAAACGATAATGTCTGCACGCATCTGAGGCAAGACAGCAGCCACCTCCATAAAATGCTTGTCCCGTCCCTCCTGTGACGCCGCTGGTTTCTTTCCAGGGAACCACTCCAAGTTCCAAGTGACCAGGCGAACGACATCAGCAGCATTCAAGTTCGTTCCAAAAGCGATGCAGGCAAGGAGCGCCAGAATCATGAACCTTGGCATCATATGACAAGGGTGGGAACGCAGATCTGATCTTCCGGGGTAGTCCCAAATGTGTGAATTTGGTTCTGAGGGAGGCTGGCTACCCATGCAGACATCAGAGCATCAACCCTGTCATGAGGGGCCCCAAATGAACGGTCACGAAGCGTTCCGGAGGAAAGCTCCTGAATCCCGGAAATCGAAATGATGTGGGCAAGCTGCTTTGCATGATCTTTGCCCTTGTGTGAACCTACGTCTTTGATCTGATGAAGAATGGCTTGCGGGTAGGTTTCGACACAGTCCCAATGATCGGTAAGGGTTTCAAACAGGGCAAAGCCAACGCACATCCACCAAAGATTGGCTCCAGGGAGGGAGTTCACCGGCTTGCCAGAAAGCAGATGATTAGCAGCCTCCTTTCGTTTTTCACCAAACTCGTGTTCTGCTGGCGTCTTTATGAACTGAATATTGGCTTCTTGAAGGGCCAACTCTGATTCCCTGACAGGAAGGTGACGAAGACGTGGTCTTCTGGGGGCATCAATGGCGATTTTGAAGATCTTCTCGCACGCCGAGCTTTCGAGCTCTGTGAGCCAGGCACATGCTTCAAGAGCGAACTTCCTTGCTTGGAAAATGTCCTCCGCGATCAGACGGTTTCCACATCCTTTTGGCGGTGACGGAAAACCAGGTGCACGCAGATTTGCAAGTTTGCGAACTCCACTACGCAACACGATTCCAGCGACAGGAAGAGTTTTGCCCTTAGCGCAAGCAACGTCGATACCAATATACAGGCCGTCTTTCATATTGAATCAACCACCGCAGATTTTGCATGCGACTCCCTCAGTTGGTCCACAAGATCTGCCAGTCCCAAAATAACGGCACCCTGAATTGTGCCGTTTGCCGGTTGAGCTGATGGTGTGGCTTGCCCCTGCTGCTGGTTGTGTGGTCGATCCCGGAGGCGTCAGTGATTGTGCTCCTGATGGTGGGCGATAGGTAGGTGTGGCTGTTACGGCTTGCCGGCGCAGGGATTCATTTTCCTGCTGAAGCTGAGACACCTTTGCTTCGAGCTCCGCAACCCTCCTTAACAAAGCATCAACGTCCGGTTTGGCTCCTTGAGTGACGGCCTGTTTGGATTCCGGGGTCAGCTTTTCGAGAGGAATACGCGAGACACCAAAATCGGTCATGAATGTGATCTCGGAAGCAGTTGCCGACATCACACGACCTTTGATACGGGATCCATCCAAGAGGTTGATCTCAATGGGGGTATCAGCTCCAAACGAGGTCACAGCTCCAAGAACCAGGAAGGCGTAAAGCAGAATGGATTTCATAGAGGCAAGCAAGGATCGATTGCGAATCTATGGAATGAACAGACCCAAGGCCAGCACAAATGAACGACTTCTTTTGTGTTTTCTTAAGAACGTCTGATGAATTCCGTGCGCGAGGCATGGACATATTTAGGATTTGGCTAAAGTCGTGACAATTTGATCCTTGAACCCATGATTCAGCGGCCGTCTGCAAGTCTTGTCCACGGGCCCTCCATGAATGCCTGGCTACATTGGTGCTGTCATCTGAGCTGGCTCCTTCACGCTAACCTCTACTTTTTTAAATGTTCCCCCCCTACCTGCGCTTATTTGCATTGAAAATATGTTGCACAGATTCCGATGCGGGCATTGTTTCCGCCGCATTATTGAAGACAAAGACAAATTACCGATAGTGGTGTTTACAGGCAGGAAATAAACTCGACAAAAAGCGTGTTATGAACGGAAAAACACTAGATCTTAGTTGGAAGGCGTGGGTAAAAGAAAACGTGGAACGACAGTGTTCTCCTAAAGGCATTGTTCAAATACTCGACAAAGAAGGGTTTTGCATGGATTCGATTCGCGAGGCAATGGGCTCCGCATTTCCAGGTGAATTGGATTTGGGGAGGCCGCAAGCCTGCGCTGCAGGTGTCGACTATCGAAAGCTTTCCAAGATACGGATTACGCAATCTCCTGAATGGGCGCAACGCATCGAAACTGAAAGGGCCCAGATCTACCTGATTAAGGATTTCATGAGTTGCTGGGAATGCGATCAAATTATCCAAATCATCGATGCAAATCTGCGAGCATCTACAATTTCAGGGGATTCAAGTGACACACAATTCCGCACCAGTTCCACATGCGATTTGTCGCTTATTAAGAATCCCATTGTTGCTGCAATCGATCAAAAAATCTCTGCAGCTCTCGGCATTAACTTAACCTACTCGGAGGGTATTCAGGCGCAAAAATATAAAGTTGGTCAACAATTTAAACCTCATACTGACTACTTTGATCCTGAGCAATATGCAGAGCATGCAAGTGTCAGTGGTAATCGCACATGGACTGTGATGGTTTATCTTAATGAAACTCAAAAGGGTGGAGGAACCGAGTTTTTAAACATACAGAAAACGTTTTTCCCAAAAAAAGGGGTTGCTGTTGTTTGGAATAATCTTCATACAGATGGGCAGCCAAACCCTGACACTATTCATTGCGGATTGCCTGTCGAGGAAGGGGAGAAATATATAATTACCAAGTGGTTTCGAGAAAAAGGAACGGGACCCATGTTCGACTGAAAGGCGGGCGCATTTGACAGCCTCCTTTAAGCGCAATTATTCCAAAAATTGAGCCGTTTTGAACGCGCAATTGTACAAGTCTAGGGCAAAGCCGGAGTTGTACGACTATGGCATGTAACCGTAGATATCCATAACCGCACCATGCTCTTTTACTACTTTGTCAACTTGTCCCGGTGTTAAGATGGATCGCCAACGATTCATCTTCCCATGCCGAAAAAAGCGTCCCATTGTTGAAGTACTGCTAGATTCAGCAAATCCATGGCGATCTTCGATCCCTCTCAAAGAGTCAAAGCAGGTTTTTTCAACCGCCCATCCAAGGGCGTCAGCATTGTCGGGATACCCAAAGAAATGGATCACCTGCTGGAAAAAAAGACAAGGTTCCGTTAGAAGGTCTTCGTACCTGACCACCTTTACTGGGAACTCGGTCTGATCTGACCAGGACTGAACATGCCCACTCCAAGTGTCCAAGTGTTGGGTGATCATCTTCGAGGTGGCCCTGAGGCGTTGTCTTCTGTTGCCCATTTGATTCAGGGATTCGTCTCGGGAAATACCGGCGTGATCGGCTAGTGAGTCTACGACATCCAGGGGATTTCTGACCACGTATAGGGCTCTGTCCGTCACTTTTGAGTTCACCAAGGGGTAACCGTCAAATGTCCTGAACGCATTATGTGTCTTGACTACCCTCGTGCTGCCGATTTGTCGGGCGAGACTGTCCTGGACTCTAAAGCGGAGTGCGTGAATCTCTTCTTCAGACATTTCCCCAATCGCTTTTCCACTTATCCGTTGGAACAGAACCCCTAGGCTCTCCGATACTGTGATATCGGAAATCAGGTTCAAATCAAACTCTTCCTTAGAGCTGAGTTTTTGCAAGTAGGCAGAAAGAAATGCCCGGATCCAGGTGCTTCCGGATTTTGGATAAGATGCAAGCCAGCGTAACATGGGAGAGATATAAAAGTTAAGATGAATACGATTTGATCTTGATCTTACTAGATGAGTTATCACATTCGGGCCACTCCCGGAACCAGGATTTCACTTGAGTGGCAATTGGAAGGTTGATTCGGTTCCAGCTATAACGTCCTTCCTTCACATCGTTATATTGAAAATTTTGAAATCCTTCCAAGGTGAATTTGAAACCGCTGTTTATGAAACGAAATGTGTTATCTTCATGAGATTGAAACGGCAGGCTGGCGGATTTTCTTCTCATGCATATGCTGCGCTGAATCATGCCAGTATAAGTGCTGGCAGGAGTTCCGGCAAACTGACGGGAACTCTGCATGATTAAATTGCACAGAAGGCCAAACCCAATCTTGCCCGCCATTGGTAGCTTACGGAACCTTTCCTTGAAGGCGAGTGCAATGAAATCATCCAAAAACACGATTTTTCTTTTTGAGGTTCTAAGACTCTTGAAAAAATCGCGATTGCGGGATTCGTCCGTTGAGATGACGAGGCAGTCACTCGATCCAAACATCTCATCGACGCATCTGCACATGTCTGATTCGAACGTTTCCAAAGTATCGGGACGAAATACTCGGAAATCTGTCAGCCTTACATGCATGCCATCGAACTCTCCTAATTCGTCAAGAATGACCTTGGCCAGCTCCTTATATTCACTGAGAAATTGAATGTCATTGATGGTCTCACCCATCGAGGCGGCTGGCTTGTAAAAGTATCTTGAATAGTAGCCCAGGGTCATACGGTTAATGTGAATGACTTCCTCCTCGGAATCGTGAATCACGGCTCTCCCGTCCGCGAAATCTCGCAGGTCGCCTTGATCCGAGGCTCCTTTTTCCCCGACAAAAACTGAATCGGCAATCCCTTGCTGCATATGACGAATGTTCAACCGGGACCGTATATGTAGACGCCTGAATTCCGAATAGCTCAATGTCTCGACTGGAAGGGGAGTGATCAACTCCAATAAGGAAGGAGAGGCGGGGCAGGGAGCCAAGAGATCCTGGACTATTTTTGGAAAGCCCGTAAAGTTTCCCCCACATTCCTGAATCTTCCTGTCACCACCGCCGGTGCCGTAGAGGACCAGTTTTCTACCCGTTGCATGAGCCTGGCCCACGGCAATCTCCAAAGACATGAGTTGGTTGTTCAATCCCCCTTCATGCAGTCTGAAAAGTAGGTACCTGTCGTGGCCCGCATTGCGGCGTCCCTCTGTTACCGGAAGAATATTAAGCCCAGCATTCCCCGCAGATTCAGCCAACAAAAACTCCTCCAGTTTGATGGGATCGAATTGCCAGCGAGAGGTTTCGAAAGATGTAGGCTCACAGCCCATGCAAGACGACGTTTCACCTTCTCCAGCGGGTCTCATATCCTGCGGAGGATGAAGCGGTTCGCCGTCGGAGGTCGGAACATGTGCAGTGGAATAAACCAGTGGAAACAATTCAACATAGTTTTTCAAGCATTTGGATGGCGGAACGGACGTTCTAAATCTGTAGAAGTGACAGGCGGCTGCACCCTCATGGAGGAACCTATGCAGCCGAAGTCTCGTCTGTATAAGATCTACGACGTCCTCCATGGAGACCGGTGCCCCCTCTATTTGCTGAAACATCTCGGACGCAGCTTTGATTATCCTACTACAAGAATACGCCTTGTTGATTGCGCTGAACACGAATGACGCCAGTGGATTTAAGGCACATTGCAATGGTGAGGAGAAGTAAAGCTCGCCTGAGATGCACTCGATCGTGGTGTCTGTTACATTCATCTGTTTTTATTAATGAGATATGTCACTTTCGTTGGAGCCTTCGTATTTTCGAAAAAGATATACTGTTTTAATCCAGCGAGCCAAAAAAAATGTAGTTACGAAAGAAGTCATTTTTCGCCCTAAAATTAGTGGCGGATACCGATATCGAAGGTTCGATTCCAGTCACCTCGTGCCACCATCCGATGGGAATAAACAATACATCTCCCTCGTTGACGGTCACCGTGAACGAAACGGGTGGTAGTCCTGCTTGCTGTCTGCTCTGGTCAACTTCAGAAAGTGGAGTCTTTGTGAAGCAGTGATGGTTATTGCCTACCTCCAGAAGGGCCAAGCTAGAAGCCAATCTGAATGACTTGGAACCCTTGACCTGAAGGAAGAGATTATTCGTCAGGTCATGGTGAGCTGGTGTAAATGTACCTTTGGGGCCAATCCATAGAAAAACGTTGTTGTGTGAACGAGTTCCATCGAGCAACTCCGGACAGACTGCCGCTGTGTCGAGAACTTGGTTAAGAAGATCGGCATTAGACGATGTGTTCCTGGCAGTCATATAAAAGTCATTTGATTCTTTGACTGTTACCACTCGGTTTAAAAAATCACTAAAAAGTGCCTTCGACCTTAGGGCATCTGATTTCTTCTCAAAATCAGTAGTAGAAGAGCGACCTTCCTGAATCTCCACTTGGAAGTGGCCAGCTTTTTTGCAAATAACATCCCAATCAAGAGAGCTCTCAAGACTTGAGGGTGACAGGCATTGCCGGTAGATGACGGGAGTATTGTGTGCGTAGAAATGCGAGAAAAATTCTTCTTTGTTCAATTGTGTTCGTTCTTGAACCGAACCAAATCCTCCGGCAAGTTCATTCAGTTCACGAAGGGAATTCAATAGCCATTTGGCTTTTCTCAACTTCAAATCTGAATATTGCTCTGCACTATTTGGAGGTGCCATTCCGAAAACTATCAGTAATGCACTTGCGACGTTGGGTGGAAACCCCTTTTCTTCTAAAACACTGATCAAGGACTCTTTCTTTGCTCCTAATGCGATGTTCTCACGCATCCAGTCAAGCCAATCTGGAGACACTCCTACGGTTGGGTCAAAACTCATAGTAATAAAATATTGGTTCCAATCGAATTAATATTTGAGCTGATCTTATGCCGGCTTAACGCCCTCTACACACGCTGTTTCAATGGCATTAAACTCATGTCCAATTTGCGTGCCGTGACGTTCAAGGTTCTTCAGGAATGAAACTGTAGATGTTCCAGGTGCCTCATGGCGGACTTTAAAACCCACGGATTCTAATAGAACCGCCATGATTTCCGCAGACAAGACACTTTGATGGCCATGGTTTAGAACAATGGAGGCTATCGCACTCCCAGGGCTCCCATCTCCCCAGCCATGTTGAGTGATAAAGTTAATGTAAGCGGCGTCTCCCAATCGTGCGATTCGGAGGACGTCCGGAAACGCAAGCCGCAGAATTCCTCCGGGCTTAAGTACCCTATAGGACTCGCGCATGAAGCAATAGGCCTCCGCGGGACTCACATGTTCTATGACGTGTTCCAAAAAGAGCGCATCAATGAACGAACTCTTCCATGGAAGGGGATGTCGGATGTCGATTTCTGGCATATCCAGATTTTGCCAGCCAAGCAACCGGTTCGGCCCGCAACCCAGATGTACCAATATTGGGGGGGGGACGGAACCGAGAGTTAAATCTGTCAATTTTTCCAGCACTCCTTTGAAATGATAAATTACTTTTTCTGAGGAGAATACAGAAGTGACTTGAATGGAAGTCGCGATGGAGCGGTGAAAGACCTCTGGCGGCCAGTTGAACCAATGCAAGTGCAGTTCCCCATCGGTGTTTTCGGCCCACTTCCCGTAGCAGTTCGTTGAGACACGGGTAAAAGCACCCGAGTCAAAAAGCTGGACACAATCATTCCAGGAAGGATGACGGATTTTGATCTCTCTTTGAGGTTCCTTCCTCAGAATCGAGTGGATGCTGCTCATCTGTTCTGTACTGCACCAGTGGGCCGTCACAATGTTATTATCCTTCTTGGGAATTACTGCTGCGTCCATCCGCAACCTTCCTGTTGACAGGGGCTGAGCACCGTTACGAATCGCAGCCGTCCCAATGACTATGTCTTCGTCTCCAATCATCGGTAGGCTATCGTCTTTTGCCAGTGTCTCCACAATGCGGTGTGAGAGGAAATAACCCGCACCTCCGCTAGGGGAACCTCGCTCTGCCAGGTATGGATTGCCAATAATTTCGTATCTCGCGTCTAGGAGATCATGAAGACGCTCCAATACAACATATGTGTCATCGTCGCATTTGAATAACCAGTCAAAGGCTTCATTTTTGACGGCATGTGTAAAGAAAGCGCGAACCTTCTGCGGAAGGTGTTCATAGTCGTCATTCGCGCTTACTATAACTGTATCCGGCTCAAATGCGTGTTCATTGGCGGAATGAACGTCAGTCTTTTCAGGAGACTGGTCAGTGCCAACGAAAAACTTTGCTTCAATGTTATCAACTGCTTCAGAGAGCCAGGTTTCGCGGATGGTCTGACGTCTCAGGGCGTGTTTCCGGCAGCTACAAATTGCAACGAGTATCCTGGGTTTTTTTGAGCTAGGTGAATAACCTTTCGTGGCGGCAGAGCAGGTCCGGCAACGATGTTTCCGCATTAACTGGGCCACGATACTTTCCGTCGACATATATTCCAGTGCGTCAGGCTCTCTTCTCTGCAGCTCCGCCCAGAGATGTATCGCCAATGTGTCTGAAAAGAGCGGATGTCCTTCGAACAAGGTTCCATCAAAACTCCACCTCCATCCCGTATAATGGACGGGATTGAAAGTGCTCTGTGGTTCAGCCAGATGAAACAGGTCATTATGCTTCAGGGCACGTGTGAATCCTTCTGGACCCCCAAGGCTCCATTCGGCATGCATCTGACGCTGCTTTACATCCGGCATCGAGGCGCGCCAGCAGCTCTTGACGGCTAATTGGCCTGGGTCATCCCACCCCATTGGTTCTGCCGGGTCCGCCATCTGTCGTTCCAATGCTGTCATAACTTCATGTCCGGCAGGGAAACTCAATACGGCAAGATTGGCTATTCCGGGTTCTTGAAGGGCAAACCACGGCTGGTCCGGAGGGACGAATTGTTTCAGGCAAACCACGTCCATATCTGTCCAGAGTCCACCTCGCTCGGCTAAAAATTTATACCTTATCCTATCCGCAGTGGGTGCTAGGCTGCCTGTTGAATGAGTAAACAACTCGCTTTCAGCTAGGATTTCGTTTGCATCCAGTAGTATGGTACCTTCAGGGAGATTTTTTGGGGGGGCATAGACGAGTAATTGAAACGTGAAACCATGGTCCTGATACGACCTGATGCACAGCTCTGCCAACGGAGGCAATGCCTCTCCGATCCATAATCCGGTCACAATTGCGTTATTTGGCGTCGGGGGATCGTTGACCGCTTTCGCCAGTTCTTGATCTTTACTTGATGGTGATGTCATAAACTATTCAGTGAGATGGGTCATTTTTTCTAGTATGCTCTCCCAGCTGGCGATGGAAGCTGATAATCCACCCAGCTCTCTTGCTCTTTCCCTAGCTGCTGCTGCCATGTCAGCCCGCATATTAGGTTCATAGGCCATTTTGCTGGCATGGTATATGAAATCTCTCTCGTGATTGCAGAGCCAACCGGTCTTTCCATGAAGCACTTGTTGCTTCCATCCACCGCGGTTGTCGACAATAAGTACGCTGCCACTAGACATGGCTTCAAAACCTACACGAGGCCAATTTTCAGTTGTATCTGTGGGTTGCAAAACGATGTCGCAATGGCGATAAAATTCCTGCTGGCTGACTTCGGTGTGATCTCTTGCGGTTTTTATCCAGTCATAGGGAGTGCCAATTTTGGATTTGCTGCGTTCATCAAAACCCAAAAAGAGACCACTTTTCCACTTTGGTGAGACAAAGTATTCGTAGATATGGAGCGTATTTTTCGCAAACTTGTCTGCATCTTGCCGGGATATTCTGCCACAACCAAACCGTTCCTCTGAACGGTTCGCTATGAATGGAAAATGTTCCATCTCAAAGTAAGGCTTAAAAGTTACAAACTGCACATTCGGATTTGAATTTAAGGCCCGAAGTTCCTGTTCATGTCTTTGTCTCACATCATCGTTTTGATAAAGAAACATGGCGATTTGATCATTAGCCGTTGCCTCACGTTCCTTGTCAAATATCCAAGTCATACAATTCACAAATACAGTTCGCCTAGTGTGTTCACGAATTGGCTGGAGGTTATCCAGAAACTCGCGGTTGCAGAAGCCTAGGATCGGGTCGCCTGGATAAAGTGCTGACCAATCATTGTACTCGTGAATTGTCACGCCGCGCTCTAGCATTTCCCCGTACAATGGTTCGCTCCGGTAACCTGACTCAGAAGGAATGATATGAACCTCTAGGCCCATTCTGAGCCAAACAAGAATTTGGTGATGCAATTCCGTTCCTGCCCCTCCGTATTTGCCAGGAAAACCATATGTGAATACCCGTTTAATAGATGCGCCCATGTGAAATTTTGTGATTCTTAGCCGAATGATTGCGATGCCCGGAGTGACCAAAATAGGCGAAAAGCCTATGTAATACCCAGTTCCCAAAATGAGAGACTAAAAAAAACAAGTGTTCAAATGGAAAATGAATTTGCTAATTGAAAAGAGTATTCCAAGATTTGGGGATTAGGCATTCCTTGAATGAACAGCAGGTTCTCAGGAAGGCTTCCGTCAGTATATCTCTCATCTTTTGAAATGGTATCCCTATGAGCTCATCTAAAGGCAAAAAGTCATCGAAGAATACTGGTTTAGCGCAGGGCAATACAGGCCGCGCCGCTGAGATTGGAGACCCTACGCCAACACCGACGCCTACGCCTACGCCAACACCGACGCCAACACCGACGCCTACACCGACGCCAACACCGACGCCTACACCGACGCCTACACCGACGCCAACTCCTACACCGACGCCGACGCCTACGCCTACACCGACGCCTACACCGACGCCTACACCGACGCCTACACCGACGCCTACACCGACGCCTACACCGACGCCTACACCGACGCCTACACCGACGCCTACACCGACGCCTACACCAACTCCTACACCGACGCCAACTCCTACACCGACGCCAACTCCTACACCGACGCCGACACCGACGCCAACTCCTACGCCTACACCAACGCCAACGCCAACACCGACGCCAACTCCTACGCCAACTCCTACGCCGACGCCGACGCCGACGCCGACGCCGACGCCGACGCCGACACCGACACCGACACCGACACCGACACCGACACCGACACCGACTCCGACTCCGACACCGACTCCTACGCCGACGCCGACACCGACGCCGACTCCGACACCGACACCGACACCGACACCGACGCCAACTCCTACGCCGACGCCGACACCGACGCCGACGCCGACACCGACACCGACACCGACACCGACACCGACACCGACACCGACACCGACGCCAACTCCTACGCCGACGCCAACTCCTACGCCGACGCCAACTCCGACACCGACACCGACACCGACACCGACACCGACACCGACACCGACACCGACACCGACACCGACACCGACACCGACACCGACACCGACACCGACACCGACACCGACACCGACACCGACGCCAACGCCAACACCGAGTTCGTCGCAGCCTACCTCCAGCTCGTCGCAGCCTACCTCCAGCTCGTCGCAGCCTACCTCCAGCTCGTCGCAGCCATCTTCCAGCTCGTCGCAGCCATCTTCCAGCTCGTCGCAGCCATCTTCCAGCTCGTCGCAGCCATCTTCCAGCTCGTCGCAGCCATCTTCCAGCTCGTCACAATCATCTTCCAGCTCGTCGCAATCATCTTCCAGCTCTTCCTCGAGTTCCTCATCCAGTTCCTCGCGCCCAGGAATTTCCTTCGTGGCGCCGGGACTACAGTTAACAAATCCATACGCTGTCGACTATTCCTCAGTGATAGCGCAACTTTCGAACCCTGGCCAAATTGATTATGATGCAATTGAAGGACCGACGGAGTTCTTTGACATCAAAAGTTACACGCCAGACTCAGTAACATTTCAAGCGAAATCAAACCTTGAACTTGATGGGCACGCACCAACTGAAATCACCTTCAAGTTTCTAAAGGATGGAGTGGAGGTCAGTACATCGCAGATAGTTCTATCAGTGGGCATTCCAATCCACAAGCCGGTCAACGATGCAATACAGGCCCTTTACGTTGAGCCCGAAATTAGCCCAACTTATGAGAGTAAATTCTACGCTGAAGCAAGCAAATACTTTGATGGGAATGCTTCTACAAATGTTGAAGCGGGAGTTTCACAGGGCCTTAGCTACGGCTGGTTCACCGCAGCAGTGAGAAGTAGCCTCCAGGCCTCTTTTGCGGATAACCAGCCCAATGTAACCTACGCATTTGGAACCACGGCAGAAGCGTCGATAACTTTAGTTGATACTGATGAGGTAAAGGCAGATCTCACAGTTGAGTATTCTGACTTGTATCAACAAACGGGCACTCCAGTAAACAAGGCATCAATTTATTCATCACTAATGTTCTCTACCCCTCCCACTTGGATTTTTCAAAGCATCGGTCTTGACTTGGGTGTTGAATCAGAGGTCAATCTTCAACGTGGCGATATCTACAACACGGGAGGATTCATCCGTGTGAAAGTCGAAGCAAGATGGTAACTCATTCTCCAATATGATAAAGTACACTTGTAAACGACGGTCAGATATCTATTCGACTAATTCTCCAGGCCGTCAAAGCTGCAGCGCGTTTTTGCGTGCCTTGAAGATGCTAGTTTTCGGATTGATTCATTTCGCATGGCTGCCGCTTTGCGCCGAAGAAAATGCTGAATTCGAGATTCCAAAGACCGGCGCATTTTTGCCATTGAAGGCACGATGTGAAGGGAGAGAATTCTATTGCACTCTGGATACCGGCAGTTTGGAAACTGCGATAGACGAAAAATCTGACTATCTTTATGGATCGTTAATTCAAATAAACCAAGGCGACCCAAGATCAAACACGAAGAAAAGCGAAGTGCGGGAAGGATTGCCCTTCAAATTGGGCAATTATAGCCTGCCGGCCGATGTGGTAACGGTTCTGCCACTGGACGGCATGCAAAAGGCGCTTGGGTTCAATCTCAAGGCAATCATTGGGGTGCGACAACTGAAAGCGACTCATATCTATGTGAATAACTCTGGAGGGAGGATATCCATTTTAGAAAAGGTGCCTGTAGATATCATCGAAAGATGGAGCAGATGCGAAATAGATCCAAAGCTTCAAGGGGTACGTGTTACCTTGGAGCTTCAAGGAAAGCCGCGGCAGTTTGTTGTCTCCACAGCAATGACCGATTTCCTTGATCTCGAAGAGTCGTTATATTTAGAGGTTGTTCAATCAAATAGCGCTGCGAAACTAAATGACCAGTCCGCCATTTATGGGGTCGAGACTTCTGGAAAAACGATGCAACGAAGAGCCGTTTTTCAGAAGGGCTACTTTATGGGACGAGCATTGGCGGGGTGTCCTGTTAATTCAGGAAATGAAAATAAAATTGGATTAAGATGGTTGCATCAATACGATTATCTAATTGATTTCGAAGGTCTCAACTTATATTATCGAAGTCGTGTCCTGAGTCACCCCGTAGACCCTTGGGTCATTTTGGGAGTTCAACTATCTTTCGATATCGCGAAGCATGAAGCTGTAATATCCAAATTGGGAGCAAACAGTTTGTTACAAAATGTCGGTGTGAAAGAAGGAGATCGTCTCGTGACATTTGGAAATCTAAAGGAGAGTGAAATAAATTTTGTAACGTTAGAGGAAGAAATTCAAAAGTATCTTGGGGGGAAGCTCACCATAGAAGTTCTTAAACCAGACGCCCCAAAACCGAAGCGCTTTGTGATTAGCCTGAAAAACAAATAGCCAAAATCAAGGCCAAATTTCTCCAGCGATGTCTTCAAACGCTGAAGCGAAAATACATGTGCCCCGAATGTACTGAAAGTAAACGCAGCCGGCGCGCATGGAATTGTTTAGTAGGCGCTGTGTCAGCTACGCGATGTATCAAATCTTGACATTTCATGCGTGCGGTAAGGTGCTCTACTTCATATGCGGTATATCGGATTTATTATGGAGAATCAATCACAATTAGACGAAGCACGGGTTATTTGGCTTTTCGGTCTTTCTGGGGCTGGCAAATCAACAATTGCAAATTCCACGGCAAGTCGGCTTCGGAGTGCGAGGCAAGCTGTCCTTATTCTCGATGGCGATGACTTGCGTTCATCTATCTGTCGAGATCTTGGATTTAGCGTAGAAGATCGGTTGGAAAACGTCTTTCGAGCCGCACAAATCGCTAGACTAGCTTACAAACAAGGGGTCACAGTTATCGCGGCTCTTATGACTCCATCGGCAAACATGCGAAAGCTTGCCAGGAGTGTGGTCGGAGATGAGGCATTCTATGAGGTATACGTAAAATGCGACATTGCTACGTGCGCCAAGCGTGATACTAAAGGCTTATATGCGGGAGTGAAAGCGGGAACGATTAGGCAATTACCTGGCGAAGACTATGACTTCGAAGAGCCAATCGCGCCGGACTTGGTGATTGATACTAATCTATCAGCAATAGAGACGTGTGTTGAACAGTTGCTCCGAAAAATTCACAAGGAACAATAATTTAGCTCCAAAGACGCATTGCTTAGCTTTCAGCAAAGATCTAAAGTGATGAAGGTTTGTATAATTTTTGGGTGGTGATAATGTCCACGACCCGTTTGACAAGGTCACGATGACGGGAAAGCCTCAACGCTATAAGCGTTGGTGCATACGCGGATGTCAAACTGGTCGTTCATGCTTTTTCCCTCGATGAAAAACATAGCCAGTATCATCCACTGAGTGTCGGCACTGCCAATAAAGAGTATGAGGTTTGGTTCTCCGGAACTCATTCCACATTTGGGAGGATGCAGCGTGTCAAACGACATAGCTGATACTGCGTTGGCGTGGATGGATCAAGTGATGCTCCGCAAAAAGCAGCCATAAAGTTCTTATCGGGATGCTCGCAATTACGTCAGTTGCCTTATGGTTCACGTGCCGGTTTTTATTATTCAAACGAGCGAACCTCGAACCGCATACTGAAGTTGGCCGGCCCGCTGGTGCTGTTTATGAGCCGACGTTACATGGCTCAACCTGACGGATTGATCAAAACTCTGAAAATTGTTGGAATCCCGAGCTACAAACCTGCGGAGGCTAAAAAGCTTCGGCAGAGCGTTGGACTCGATCTATATGACCCAATCCTCGACACCGACAACCGCCCGGAAGGAACGCCACTGACCTTGAGCCAGATGAACGTCGAGGTGAAACCAGTTGTGAAAACGCCTGAAACCAAGCCGAAGGGGGCAGAGATTTACCCGCAGTGAAGTCTAGTCACCGGTTTGGTTTCGTCATGTTGCGCGTCTTTTTGAGGTTTTTTGCATTCGCTGCGAGCGCGTCATCAAAGAGCAACCGGATGAATTCGGCTTTGTTCGTGAAGCCTTTCAGTGCCGCGAGATCTGCGAGCGCCTTGTCTTTCTCGGCGCTGATATAGGCTCCTGCCAGCTTCGTCCCGGGCTGTCTTTGATTTGGCATATTCCAAGAGGCTTTAGCGCCAAAGACGAAACCAAGCCACAGCAAACTGGATGAACAGGCAACGGCAGCTTCTCTTTTCCTTCTTCCTCGTGATGTAACGCGACTCATCGTAAACCTGTCCGCACCAACCCGGATATTTCCATGATGACGTGCCAATGAGAACAGATTCACTGGCGAGCTGTTTAAGTGGCTCGCGAAGGATTTTGTGCGTTGGCTCGAACATGATCAAATTTCACATCGAAATGAAGACGTGCAACGGACGCAATTGCCATCCGTGCCGCCCTTTTTCGCCCGAGCATGCAGATGACCTTGCTTTGCTCAGGATCGGTCCAATAGGTGACTATAATGTAGACTCTTCCATATCTGACACATCCGATTCATGTCCGAAACAGCCTGAAAAAAATTGGCAGGAAGTGAGGTTGATCCTCAGTGACCGAGCATGGGCTTTTTGGATTTCGCTGCGCTTTTCGGTTTCTTGATCGCCTGTTCATTTTCCGCAATCGCTTCATCAAAAAGGAAGCGGATGAACTCAGCCTTGTTGGCGTAGCCCTTGAGAGCAGCTATGTCAGCCAGAGCCTTGTCCTTGTCGGCGCTGATGTAGGCTCCGGCAAGTTTCGTCCCGGCTTGTCGTTGGTTGGGCATGTCTGAAATGGGAAGGGGACGTGAGTTGGTTCACCCGATTTTGATCCTCAGTTGTAATGTGTAGGCAGAAGGCGGACAGGCAAGCGTTGAAAAATTGAGCGCATATTCCTTCGGGAGTTGCAAGCCGGTCTTGAGCGAACAAAATGGGGGAATTCCACATGTCTCGTCATATAAACCTCAAGTGTATTCGTCCTCAGGGAGGGGATCACCGTGGCGCTTTTGAAGAACTGTCATTCCAACTTTTTTCACGAGAGCTTGCTGGAAGGGATATTTCGGTCCGACGACATGGCGCAGGGGGGGATGGGGGACTGGAAGGATTTATAGCTGACGTTGATGGGCACGTTCTGATCGGGCTCCAGGCTAAATTTTTCGATGACAAACTAGGAACAACTCAGTGGAGAGACCTAGATCTTTCCATTCGGACCGCAATTCGAGAAAATGCGGCTAGCCACACCCTTCGGGAGGTGGTTATCACTTTACCCAGAAACTTCACACAGCAACAAACAGACAAATGGAGCGCCTTAAAGCTGAGCTGGGCGTCCTTTGTGACCGATTGCGGTTACGAGCATCGGATCTCCTTCACGCTCTGGAATGAGTCATTTATTCGAAGCCTGTTGCTCTCGCCGTCGCACAGAGGGCTCCTGCTGCATTATTTTGAATACCCCAACTTTGATCGTGCCCAGTGTTCACGCAAGACTGAAGCCGCCATTCGTGCGTTGGGTGACCGGTATCGTCCTGAAATGCATACCGAGACTGACGCAGAAGATGCGATACACACTTTTTTGAGATCTGAACGCTTTCGAATCCAGTATCTGGAGGAGGCGCGCGAGCGGCTAGGCAAGGGATTGGGGGGAAGAGAAGCCAGTCCAGAGTGGAGTGACGAGCTACGGCAACATTACGAGGCTGTTGTGGCTGCAAAGGCCAGAATGCGAACGTTGCTGGGAGATGGCGTTTCCCTGCCGCGATCACTTTCCGAACTCGCAGACGCGCTCGACGTCGTGTCACGAGCGTTCACACCCTTACTTGAGGGGCTTCGCGCTTTGATTCCCCCACGGAAGCCACGAGATGACAGGGAAATGTGGCAGTCATATGCTCATCAAAAACACCCCTCAGAAGAGGTCTTTGAAAGCTTCGCCGGTAACGCTTCGGCGCTCGGATCATTGTCGTCTTTTCTGCGAGAACACTCTGCATCTGACTCACAGGTCCTTCTAATGTCTGGGGAGCCTGGTCGTGGGAAGACCCATGTGCTTGCCGAAGTGTGCACTCGATATTCAGAGCAGGGTGGAGCGGTCTTGTTTATGGAGGGGGGGATATTTCAATCTGGAATCTCGTTATGGGAGCAAGTCATGCGGTGGGCTGACTTCCCGGGAACAAGCTTGCGCGACTTTCTGGCCACATTTGCATCCCTCAGCGAAGGAACTGGGTTAAAATCTCTCATTTGCGTCGATGCATTGAACGAGATCAGCGACCGTGATCTATGGCGGAACGGATTGCTATTGTTTGCATCGGAGCTCAGGGAATACCCAGAGATAAAACTAATTGTCAGTTGTCGTGAGGACTATATGAGACAGACACTGCCGAACGAGGTGGTGATGCGGTCCTTGCCTGCGTGGTCCTTTACAACACACGAAGGGTTGGGTGTGGACGTGCTCGAAGCCCTGCCTAAATATTTAAAAGCCTATGATGTTAGAGGTTTTGCTCTGCCGCCTTTGGCTAGGGAATTCAAGGTTCCCCTTTTTCTACGAATCTTTTGCGAAGCATATTCGGGGCAGACACCTGATGCTGGGACTCTAAGTCTTACAGTGATCTTGAGTCACTTTGCTTCACGTAAAGCCTCTATCATCAGTGGGCGAATCGACTGTGAAATAGCGCAGGTTCTTGGGGCGCTGAAAGACATTGGGGGAGCGATGCTTGCATCCAAAAACCTCAGAATTCCCGACGACGAGGCTCGCCGGATTTGCCTGAAGCATTACAATGCACCGTCAGCTTCAAGATCGCTCTATCGTGCTCTTCTATCAGAGTGCATTTTAGCAGAGGTTCCAGAGAGCCAAGGCAACATTTTTGGGAATCGTCAATCCGTGCGGTTTACCTATGAGCGTGTGTGGGATTATTTCTTGAGCGTTCACCTTTTGGCCGAGGGCGCAAGTCCTGCTGACGATTTGATGAAAAATCTTCGAAGTTGGGAATGGCGGAGGCGGAATTGCGGAGTAATAAATTTGCTCGGTATCCGTATCGCGGAAGAACAACAGATAGAGCTGTTCGATCTGATCTCCTCCACCGTCGACCCCGAACCAGACCTGCTCAGGTCGTTCATGGAAAGCATGCCGTGGCGCACTAAAACAAGCATGACCCAACGTGCACGTGAGCTGTTCGTGCAGGTATCCAAGTCGGGCTATCTGAGGAACGATTTTGATCACCTGGTATCTTATGCAACTAATCCCGCTCATCCTTGGAACGCATCGTGGTTGCATCAGGCCCTTCTAGCCGTGCCTCTTGCCAAGCGGGATCGAGAATGGACGTTTTGGGTTAACGAGAGCCTAAGCGGATGGACTGACAGCAATCCACTCGAAGAAATCCGCGCATGGGCAGAACGTGGCGATCTCAAACGCGTCCCTGAAGATCAGTTGCTTTTGTTGGCCACTGTGATCGCATGGTGTCTCAGCACAACAGTTGTTGAACAGCGGCTACGGCTTGCCGCCACTCTCACGCGAGTGGTTGCTGTCAGAACATCTGTGGCTGCTAAATTGTTGGAGCAATTTGTGGCGGTTGACGACCCATACATTAAAGAACGCGTGTTGCTTGCTTGTGCAGGAGCAGCGCAGCATGCGTCAGTCGGTGACAAAGGTTTGGACGCTCTTTCACAAATTGCCTATCGTGAGTTCTTTGCTGGATCTGTGATCGAACCTCACCTTCTCGTAAGGCACTACGCTTCTGAAATCTGTATTCAGGCCGAGGAAAAAGGAATGCTTGGAAAAGATATTCCGCCGGCCAGTTTTCGCCCTCCCTGGCGTTCCAAGTGGCCCAAGATTTGGTCAGCTAAAAAAGTGACAGAACAAAAAGAAGCCCTCGGAAATGAATCACGTGATCATCACGCCAGTTGCCTCTATTACTCAGTTGAACCTGGGCCGGGCATTGGATATGGCGATTGGGGGCGCTATATTATGGAAGGTTATGTGCATCAGTTTCAGAATAAAAGGCTTTCAGGCAAAGCGTCGAAATCCAAAGCGAGCTGCTTTGACGCCCAGATTGCGAAACGATTCGTGATTCAACGTGTATTTCAGCTGGGGTGGGATTGCACCAAGACGGATATCCATCCGGAAAGCGCTGGAGAGTCTTCTGAGCGTCGGGTCGAGCGGCTAAGCAAAAAGTATCAGTGGATTGCTCTGTATGAGCTGCTGGGGTATCTCAGTGACCACTACCACTTTGCTGGTTGGGGCGACGTCGCTCAACCTTTTCGCTCAGCACGACAGATTCAACCGCGCGATCTTCTCGATCCGTTTATTGTCGACCATAGGAGGGAGCGCAGTGATGAAACCTGGATGTTCGTGAAAGCACCGTCACCGTGGTGGCGTGGACACCTGGATCCGCTTCCTAAGCCGCTCTGCGCAAACGAGCAACGATGGCTAGCTAAGCGGATCGAGAATGATGATCCTCGAATTCTCTTAGAGTTATGTGACGGCAAGGATGAATGGTTGACGCTCTCTGCATTTCATCAGTGGGATGAACCGACGCCAATCTGGGAGCATCGCTTTATGGTTAATCGCCTTGGCATGGAATGGGCAATCCAATCATATTTGGTGTCTCCAGACCTAGCCTGGAGGCTCGTTGACCACCTGAGTCACAGGTGCATCGACCAGGGACAATTGTGGATCCATGAACCCGAGTTTGGTCAGTCAATGGCCTCCCTGAAGGTCTTTCCCAAAAGTCAAGATTCCTTGGAAAAGAGATGCTGTCTAGACAATTGGCGGGAATCGCGTTATTGGCGCACAGGAGCAATTTCGACCACCTGCCGATGTGCCCCCGATGAAGAGCGCCGAAGAGCCAAAGATGGGTCGATGCCCTCACCGCAGCTTGCAAGAATTGGCAATTTGGTTTGGACAGGGCATGGGTTTGATTTTGCTGAGCCGGGCTCGACTGAAGTGCTTGTTCGCCACTTGGGAGAGGGCTTCCATGGCGCGTGCTTAGTCAGGAAAGACGCGCTGATTAAGTGGCTTTCAACATCGGGTCTCTGCATCATCTGGAGATGTTACGGTTTCAAATTCCGTCGTAACGAGCATGATGAATGCAACGCTCGCGAGTATTGGATGACCTACGCTATGGATAAGGGAGGGCAATTAATGTTTCGTAAGGGAGGGACCTCGGCTTGCCCGAGTTCGGTTCATGATGAAGAGATCCTGCCTTGGGATGATGGACGCCTTGGTAAGGAATCGTTGAAGGCATTCAAGTGATGCAGTGCATACAAGCTTGAAGTGTCAGGGCAGTTTCGCGGCGCCGAGATCGCTCTTGAGTGTCGGAATCGAAATGTAGAGCGGCCTGATAATTTTGCCTGTCCACACTGGGTGGTATGAATATGAGAGGGCTCAGTTTCAACCAATTTTGGCCTTGCTACCTCGAATCCACACAAGTACAGCAGCAGCACTTTTCACTTCTGCTGCAGTTTTGGGGTGCAGTGAGTACATGTGCAGCAGCAGTGCTTTCTTAAGCACTGCTGCAGCTCTGTATGCACTCCTTGCTAAACAACCAGTGATGATGACGAACCCATACGGAATCGGCTGCTCCTGCTAATTTTCGCTCGTGGTTTCGTCGTGAATGGTGCTGTTGTTCCAGGACCTTGAAAAATTCCGGGATGGAAACGCATGTTCTGAAACCATTCAAATTCAGCCCACGGGAGCATAATTCGTATTGGGCAAGCAGCTGATGTGGGTGGTTCCTGGTTCAGTTTCCCCTTTACTGCGTCCTGCTCCCCGTTAGCATTTGAACAGTTCGGGGAAACCTGAACCGAGACTTAAGAATCTCGTCCACTAGCGGCAGACGTGTGCCGCAAACACGTCGCCTAACGACCATGCATAATGGCCGGGAGGCGACGGCGTATGTCCAGAGCCCTCACCGGTTTAAAGGCCGTTGCGGTCGTCTAGTGGCGACTTCTTAACTCTCCGGCCACCTCGGCAGACTCATTCGGGTCTGCCTTCTTGGTGGCGAGTTTTGATTCTTGCTACCATGACCACTCGTTGTCTTCCACTCGCCGTTTATGTTGCATTCCTGTGTTCAGCAGGATTTTCCCAGACACCTCAAACTTCCCCAGGCACCGTTGTTCTAGACAAGGGATGGCAAACACCGATTCAGGGAGGCAGTTCAACGATGGAGGATCTTGGTGCACTGCTCTCTCCATTTGCCCAACCCTCATCAGACACATCCAAGGCACCCAGCATAAAGCTGTTCCAGGGCGTCACGTATTTGATGCCCTACGTTGAAGCCAAGGAGAAGCTCCATCTGATTCAAAAAGTCGTGCCGAAAAACAAGGTGGTCTGCCCAGGGTTTCCCAGAGACTCGTTTTTCCACTATTCCTTCAGTGGGAGTTTCGAAGGCCATTTCAACCAGCTCTACATCGTTGTCGATAAGGCGGATCAAGTCGTTGCCATTCAACTGGTGACAGAGGCTCCAAAGACTGATCTGGTTGATGCGCCATATAAGGAGACAGTCTGGCATGCCTACAATTTCGTGAATTCGAGAACTAAAGCCAGCAGACGCCTTTGGATTGACCACAAGCCCTTCTTTCAGGACAAGCAGGGATGGCGAGAATACAGCGCCAAATACACCTACGGACAGCCAAAGGAACCCGTGGACGTGCTGAGGATCGACAGCCTGCTCATGAACCCTGACCTCACCAATTCAGGAAGCAGAGGAACCAACTGGAAAGCACTTGAAGCTGTCCGTCTTTATCTGCCCAAGCCGATGATGGAACTGATCCTCTTCTGCGTCCGGTCCTCCAACAAATGAACCTCAAGTCGCCATGAAAATGTTCAGCTTTATTGCAATGAGTTGGGGACAGGAATTGGGGATCCTGCTCGTTCTGATGGTCGTTCTTGGCGTTGTGTTGGCCATCCTCGGGTATTTCAGAGACTGGCTCATTTCCGCATTCAAAATCAAGGATGCGTTGGACAAGCTCGATGACGTGAAACGGAAGCTCGAAGAGATGGATAGGAAGCTCAATGACATCAAGCGGCAGTGATCCCCCCTCCTTAAATCCATCTGGCTTCGGGTATAGCAGATTGAGCAAGAGATTCTTCTCAAGCTCACCTAACCCTCAACACACCTTAAGCAAATGAATATCAATGACATATCGCCCAAAACCAAATGGCTCCTGGCTCTGATCATCTACTGCATCGTCATCGCCAACATCCTCAGGGTTTTCGAATCCGACGCCCCAATTTTCACATCAGTGCAGATGGAGAATGGAGGAAGCACTCTCACCGTGACGAACCTCTACAAATTCCTGCTGTATGCGTTCAACTACGTCGTGATCATCCACCTCATTGTCAATGCATTCAACGGACAGCCCAGAGCCACAACAATCTGGGTTTGCCTCGCAGCGATGACTCTGGTGCCTCCCATGTATGCGTGGTTCGGCATCTTCGTTCTGGGCTACGTCCTGTATCCACTCGTGAAAGGATGGATCTCGGCGAAATACATTCAGGCAGTCCAATCAGCCACGGCTCATCAAACCAGCACGACACCGCCAAACGAATAGCCCCCCCTCCTGAAAATATCGGAAAAGGGGTATAATATAATGATCGCGTTGGTCCTCCTTCACGATCATTCACAAGCAGGAGACACCATGGCAAAACCACGTCATTATTCTCCGCACATCAGCAGGTTTCTGGTGTCCGTCTTGTTCCACGAGGCAAAGCACAGAAAGATTCCCATGACAAAGCTCACGGACGATCTTCTGCTCAATGCCCTTCGTGGTTCGCCAGGATGGATTACAGCGACGACTCTGCATTCAGCGGACATCACACCACCACCACGTTCTGAGCTGTTAAACGCGGCCTAGAACGTAAAGCAGCACCCAATCCCACGCATCAAGCCAGACCTTCATCGGTCTGGCTTTTTTCGTGTCCTCATACCACCACCACACCCACCAACATGGCCATCAAACTCAGTGCCAACTACAGCAAGAAGCTCGGCCTCCCACAATATTCGAGCCACAGCTTCTCTGCATCCGTCGAAGTCGAACTCAACGACATCAGCCAGGTCGAATCCGAACTGCAGAGGCTTTACCAGCTCCTGCAACAAAGCGTCGATCAGGAAATCCAACACCCCGGCTTTGTCCCTGAAGCCAATGGCCGTCCCAACACCAATGGGAACGGTCACCAACCTCAGAACAACGGCCGCACCTACCAGCTCAATGGCAATGGTCGTCAGCACAGCAACGGTCAACACCAGCAGGCCAAACCTGTCGGTGATGCCTGGAACTGCACCGACGGCCAGAAGGGATTCATCCTTCGCATCGTCAATGAGAACCCCAGCATCACCAAACAGGTAGCCGAGGATCTGTCCCAGCAGCTCTTCGGTGTCGGTGTGAAGCAGCTCAACAAGATGCAAGCGTCACAGCTCATCGAAGATCTGCTCGTCAAGGCCGGTAAACCAGCGCCACGTCAAACACGTTGGCGGCAACAAGAACCCACCAACCACCAAGCGGCATGAAAACACTCGCTGAAGCTCCACCCCAAGAGCCCAGCGTGAAGGAAATTCTCACCGGCTTGCAGGAAAAGGTCTCGGCTTCCAGGCTGTCCTTATTTCTGCAATGCCGGCTGAAGTTCTTCTTCCGCTACGTGCTCAGGCTGAAAAAGCCAAAAACACCATCGCTCCACGTCGGCAATTCGGTTCACGCTGTCTTGAAGGCATGGAACAAAGCACGGTGGCTCCAAAAGCCGCTAACGCTCAAACAGGCTCATGATTCTTACACAGAAGCATGGTCGGACACCTCAGAAGGCACACCTGTCTGGGAAGCTGGGGAGGAAGCTGACGAGAAAACCACAGGCTGGCGTTTGATCGACACCTACCTACGCGAAGCTCATGTTCCTGCTGATTTGAAGCCGGATGCCGTGGAAGTCCCTGTTGAGGCTGATCTCGTCAACCATGGTTTACCACGGTTGATTGGCATCCTCGACCTGGTTCAACGACGGCAGATCATTGACTACAAGACCTCGGCAACCACTCCCAATCCAGAGAAGGTTGCCCATACTACAGAGATCCAAACCACCGGCTACGCCATCCTTTACCGTCACAACACGGGTCAACAGGAAAGCGGCATGGCCCTTCATCACCTGGTCAAACTCAAAAACCCCAAGGTCGTCATCACCACGATGCCGCCCATGACCGGACATCAAGAAACTCGGCTCTTCCGCCAAATGGAAGCATACGTCACAGGGCTCCAGCATGAGCAATTCGTTCCTTCACCTGGAATGCACTGTTCCTCCTGCGAATTCTTCAACGAATGCCGAAGACATTAAACCCCAAACCCCACCACCCCAATGAAACACATCATCATCATCATCGGTCTGCTCCTGTTCTCACCATTAGCACACGCAGGCTGGTTCTCATCGAAGCCAGATCCTTTGCTCGTCATGCAAATCAAGATCGACGGACTCGAAAACAAACTCGCCGCACAAAACCAAAGCCTCAACCGCTGGCAAATTGCTACCGGTTCTCTGGCTGTCGGTTGTGCGTTTCTCCTCATCCTCGGAACCGCCTTAGGCTCCAAAACCCGCCAACACTTCTATGCATCACTCACACGACGAATGGGAGGAGGATCAACTCCCCCAGCATCCCTCAACGGTCGTAAGCCCCACATGGCCCAAGCGACTGAGGAAAATGTTCACACGACACTGGCGGCCTAAACCGCTGCCGGAACCTGTTGTGGACAATGACCTGCCACACCTCAACGGCATCGAAAGAGCTGCTGAGGTGATTCGGTTCATCCTCACCACGCTTGAGCACTGGTTGTCTCCATCCGGCCGTTTGCGGGAGTTCATCAAAATGAATGCCCGTCTTGCCGTCGCCATTGCTGTTCCTGTCGTCATCGTGGCTCCTTTGGTCACACTGGCATTGGAGCAACTGAAAGGCTGGGTCGCATTGCTGATTTCAACTATGAGCAGCTTTGTGCTGTTCCCGCTATCGGTTCTGCTCTGCATCCTTCTGGTGTGTGGCATGATCTATATCGGCCGGTCCATCCTTGAGATGCGCATCCGAAGCAGCCGACGAGACCCCTACGGCTACTAGCACAATCCCCAACGACAAAACCCAGAGCCGGATTGTCCCTTTGTGGATGGTCCGGCTCTTTTCATTTCAAAAAGGAAAGGAAATCCCACATGGAAAGCACCACCCTGTATTTCCGCGAAGGTTCATCCGACAAGGTTTACCAGGCCAGCATTCGTCCCCAGGACAATGGCTTCATGGTTCACTTTGCGTATGGCCGTCGTGGTTCCACCCTCAGCACCGGCACCAAAACCCAAAGTCCTGTCACTCATGCGGAAGCAAAACGGCTCTACGACAGGCTGATCCATGAAAAGACCGCCAAAGGCTACCTCACTGGCAACGACGCTGGAGAGATCCTGCCACCCACAACACCTACCAAGCACACCGGCATCCAGTGTCAGTTGCTCAATCCCTTGGAGGAAAACCGTCTCAATGACATCCTCTTCAATCCGGACTATTGGATGCAGGAGAAATACGATGGACGCCGGCTCATCCTCAAAAAGGACGGCGACACCATCACAGGCATCAACCGTCTGGGCTATCCCACGGCGGTTCCAGAACCCATTGTTGAAGACGCCAAACGCTACAAAGGCAGCTTCATCCTCGACGGTGAAGCTGTAGGAGATCAGTTTCACGCCTTTGACCTCCTGACCATTGGCCCGGAGGACATGAGGTTGAAACGTTTCGCTGTCCGTTACCTGCGAATGCGTGACATGCTGGCATCCTTCGACCACCCTCATATCGACTGTGGTCCCGTTTACATCCATCCCCGGAAAGACGGAATCTTCAGCGAGTTCAAAAGGGAAGGGAAGGAAGGCGTCGTCTTCAAGCACTACGACTCGCCATACACACCCGGCAGACCCAACGCCGGAGGCCCACAGCTCAAATACAAGTTCGTGGAAACGGCATCGTTCATCGTCTCAAAGGTCAACGAGAAGCGCAGCGTGTCATTGATTCTGTTCGAGGATGGGAAAATCCGTCCTGCGGGCAATGTGACCATTCCACTAAATCACAACATCCCCAATCCCGGTGATGTTGTGGAATGCCGTTACCTCTACGCCTTCAAGGAATCAGGCTCCATCTACCAGCCTGTTTACCTGGGGGAACGTGAGGACATCCGCCACATCGAATGCACCACCGCCCAGCTCAAATACAAAGCTGAGTCTGTGTAAACCGCTCCACCATCCACGCCCCAAGCCCATGTGTCATTCCGGCGCATGGGCTTTTTGGCGTCTAACCCCACAACCCCAAACACCCATGCAACCCATCGCACTGCCCATTGCGGAGCTCAAATCCGCACTCACAGGCATCGGCAAGGTCATCAACCACAAGGCCACCTTGCCCGCCCTGCTCTGTGTCAAAGTCGAAAGAACCCAAGATGGATGGATCGCACTCACTGGCTCAGATCTAGACCGTTTTGTCACCCTCCGCCTTGAACATCCCGCCGAAGGCCCTCCTGCAGCTGTCCTCGTCCCATACGACCAGCTCCTGCAGCTCTCCAAGAACTGCAGCAAGGAGGAACGCCTTCTTGTCGAAAACGCGCCACAAGGACCAATCATCCGGTTCGCCCTGGCTGAAAACCTCGGCTCCTCCAAGGTCAAGCTGGTCCCAATGGAACTTTTTCCTCAGACACCACGCATCAAAACCGAAGCCGTGGTTCTGTCACCTACCGTTCGTGAATCACTGCATCAGGCTCTTGAATGTGCCAGCACCGACCAAACCCGCTATATCCTCAACGGGGCCTTCATCGACGCCAGCAACCCCAAGGCGTTCAATGTGGTAGGAACGGACGGAAAGCACCTCTTCAGTGCCAATTCGTTCACCCTCCCCATTCAGAGTTCCGTCCTCATTCCCTCCAACAAGTTCATTGGCTGGAAGGAGTTCAATCAAGACGGGGAATGGCAGATGAAGTCCGACAATGAATTCATCCAGCTCTCCTCAAGGCGCTGGCGATTCATAAGCCGCCAAATTCAGGGCAAATATCCTGACTGGCGCATCACGGTTCCAGACCAGCGTGAAGCCAAAACGCGCATCACCCTGGACCCGAACAAACTGGAAGCGCTGATAAAACTCGTTCAGCGCATGCCTTGTCATGATCCAGACCGATATCAAACCATCGGGCTGGAATGGAGCCAGGGACAGTTCCTGCTCCTCGGCAAAGACAGCGACAACGAGCCCTGGACACGAGTTCCGGTCCCCGACGTCAAAGCAGAGGGTACAGAGGTGACGATCTACCTGAGTCGACGGTTCCTCATCAAAGCACTCGGCTTCGGTCTCAACACCATCAGCCTCATCAACGACATGAGTCCGCTCCGGTTCCATACGCCGGCGAAACAAATGATCGTGATGCCGCTGAGAATGAGCACCATCACCCCAGCACCCAAACCCGCAAACGTTCCACCACCACCCACCCCCAAACCCATGATCAACAACCCCACACCCGAAACCCCACCGTCATCCAGCGAAGCCAAAAACGCCGTGGAAGAAGCCATCGACATGACCTTGCTTATTCGTGACAAGCTCAACGATGGATTCAACCTGCTGCGCGATCTGTCCGTGAAGCTCAAAACCATCAATCGCGACCAGAAAGCCAGCGCCCGGGAAATGCAGTCTGTTCGATCCACGCTTCGCTCTCTCCAAGGGATGAAGATCTAGACCGCCCCCAAACCCCAAGGAGCCAGATGTGTCTTAACCGGCGTGTCTGGCTCTTTCGTTTTATGAAGCGCATCTCGACCATCGTCTTCAACAGACACGAGCAGCTAAAGCGAGCCACCATCATCACTCCGCTCGGCACCATCAAAGTCGAATGGAAGAACGGTTACTGGATTTCCACTGGTGATCTCGCGGCCAAACAGCTCGCAGTTCCTGTCATTCAAAGAATCGAGCGTCTGTTTCCCTGACACTCTCAACCCCAAACCCAAACACTACCACCATGATTGCAAACCTCGACTCTCACCCGGTCATCGCCACCCGTAAAACCCCCAACCTCATCCTTCACTGCGGCGCTCAAAACGTCGAATTGGAGGAAGTGCGTAAAGTAAGGACTCCACGCTCTACAAGCAGCTGGTGCCCGATTCCTCACCACGAGCTCATCAGCCAGGTTCAAAACACCCTCAAGACCACCAACCTGCGTATCGGAACTCAAGCGCATTCTTTGTCGCATGCAGGCCAACGCTATTTTGGATTGATGGAGATTCATGCCCAGAGATCCAACGACGATTACTGCTACGTGGTCGGTCTTCGCAACAGTCATGACAAGACCTTCCCCGCCGGCATAGTCGCTGGTGCCTCGGTCTTCATTTGCGATAACCTCTCATTTAATGGGGACATCAAGTTCTCTCGAAAGCACACCCGATTCATCAATCGAGACCTGCCGCAATTGGTGTCTCGGTCGATTGGTCTGCTCCTGGCGAAATGGCACTCGATGGATAAACGCATCAGCGCCTACAAAGAAGCAGAGATCACCGACATTGAAGCCCATGACCTGCTCATCCGCTCTGTGGATGTCGGCGTGTGCTCCAACCGTTTGATCCCTGACGTGCTGCATGAATGGAGAGAGCCGTCCCATGATGCATTTGAAGGGAGGAACGTCTGGTCACTTTTTAATGCCTACACGGAATCTCTGAAAGGGAACCTGACAGAGCTGCCGAAACGCACAGAAGCTCTCCACGGGTTGCTGGATACGCATGTGGGACTGAGTGCTTGAAAGGGGAGGGATTCGATTGATTCGGGTCCCTTTTCTTTAGCTCGGACGCAGCGGACGCCGTTTTTGAAGTCCCTATATCCCTGATCTCCACGGAATCTGGAGAAGCAACAGACAGGGACTATGAAAATCACGTCCGAGACGTCCACCGCCAGCAGATGCCCCAAAGTGTCCACAGCAATGTGCACCTTGCTGCCTTTGCGGCGCTTGTCGGCGTCATCGCCGGCCCGGGCTCCGCTTTCAGGCGAGGACTGCAGCGTGCGTCCATCCATGATGGCCGCCGTGGGCTGGGTCTTGCGGCCCTTGGCTAGGCGTGAGAGTTCACGCAGATCATGGCCATGGCCTCAAAGCAGCAGGCCTTCATTCAGCGCTGCGCCTGCTGGTAAACGTTCTGCCAGGGCGGCAGATCATGGGGCATTATGCGCCACTGGCAGCCGCAACGCACGATGTAGCGCAGCGCGTTGAAAAGCTCGCGTAGAAAAGAAAATAGTTCCGCTGGGGCGCATCCTTCCTTCATCAGCACCAGGGTGGGGACGGCAAAAGTCCCAATATGCATCGCTAACGTTAATTGTGTAGGCGGCTCTTGGCTTGTTGGTCGTGGGTTCCATCGCAAGCTTATTCCTTGGACCCTCACCGGAGTACAGTCCTTTTCAAAGTTAATAACAGGCTCTAGAATTTGATGCTTGCGGTGAGTGCGGCTGAACGTCCCGGGCCGGGAACGAAATGGCCACCGCCGACGCTGCCGATGTACCGTTCATCTGCGAGGTTGTAGATGTTCAGGCGCAGGCTGATTTTCTCGGTGAACTTGTAGCTGACCATGGCATCCAGCGTCCAGTAGCTTGGCGCGGTGCGGGAAGTCGCAGCGGAGTCGTTGCTCGTACGCGGACCCATGTACTGGGCACCGAAGCCGAACTGCGTCTTCTCCATGAGGGTGTAGGTGGTCCAGAGATTGAAGGTCTGGGGCGGTGCGTTTGACAGAACCTGACCGACAGCGCCAGCGGCGGTGGAGGCTTTCGTCGCGCTTTCCATGATGGCGTAACCTGCGAAGACCTGCCAGTTCTTGGTGATGGTGCCGGTCATGCTGAATTCGATGCCCTGAACCAGCTGGTCTCCGCCCAGCGTCGTGATGCCGGTAGGATCGGTGGTGCGGGCGTTGATCTTCTGGGAGCGGAACAATGCTGCCGTCAGTGAGAGGCGCTCCTTGAGCACATCCCACTTGGTGCCGAGCTCAAAGGTGGAGGTTTTTTCAGGGTCCAGCGTGGATGTGGCGGCGGTGAGGCCCAGACCTGCGCTGGAAGCACCGTCGATGGTGGGATTGAACGACGTGCCGTAGCCGAAGTAGATGCTGCCCTGCTTCACAGGCTTGTAGATCAGAGCGGCCTTGTAGCTGAAGAGGTCATCAGCATTGGAAAAACCGCCGGCAGATGTGCCTCCAGGTCCGCTCACGGTCGCATACATGTGATCGTAACGCAGACCGGCGCTGATCTCCCAGTGCTTGCCGATCTTCATGGTGTCAAACGCATAGGCTGACACGGTGTAGAGATAAGCGTCGGTCGCGGCTGGAAGGCCGGGATACCGTGTGGCAATGTCCTGTGCGATCGCCGGTGGGGCAGAGCTTGGAGGATTGACGACACCTGGGTTATACAAATCGCTGAGAGTCGCAATGCCGGAGGCGTTGGCGTTTTGCTGATACTCGAGATAAAACTCCATGCCGGTCACCAGTGCGTGTTTGATCGGACCGATGGAGAAGTCGGCGACAATGTTAGTCTGGTTGCCATACATCTCGGTGAGCTGCTGGCGACGCTGGAGCTGGCGGTTCAGCACTGTGCTGTATTGACTGCCAGCAGCGGCGCTGATGTCGCGAAAACGGGGGGCGGTGGTCACGGAGTCGCGGTGAGAGCGCGAGTAGCGTGTCACATTCCGGATGCGCACATTTTTGGTGAAATCGTGCTCAAAGATCGCTGTGAAATGGTCGGTCTGAATCTTTTCATAGTCCACGCCTGGCAGGCCGTAGAAAGTATTAAAGCTCACCCCCGGAGGTGCCTGGTTCTGGTAGCCGGAGAGTGCAGCGCCAGTGCCGGTGAAGCCGCTATTGGGGCCAGTGCCGTTGTTGGGGATCCAGGGCAGACCGAAGTCCGGGATGTTGCTTTCCTCCAGCCGCTGGTAGTTCAGCATGAAGCGGGTGTCCGTGCCGAGGCCGGCTCCCAGCGATGCAGCAATGCCGTAGCGTTCCATGGAGACATTATCACGCCCCGGAGTGTCGGCGTTGTAGTACATGGTGTTGAGGCGGAAGGCCGAGCGCTCGGTGAGCTTCTGATTCACGTCCAACGTTCCGCGGTAGAGGTTGCTGGTTCCGCCGCTGGCAGTGGCGGTGACGGAGTCCGTCAGGTTGGCCATCTTGCTGACGGTGTTGATCGAGCCACCGGTGGAGCCACGCCCCACGGTGGAGGAGGAGGGGCCTTTGGCGATTTCAACCTGCTCGGTGTTGAAGGGATCGCGGTTGTAGGTGGCGTAGTCACGCATGCCGTCCAGATAGATGTCGCTACGGGCGCTAAAGCCGCGGATGGAGAGGATGTCACCGGAGGCACCGGCACCACCTTCGCCAGCCTGCATGGAGATTCCGGGTGTGTTTTTCAGCACATCGCGTAGGCTGAAAGCACCGCGGTCTTCAATGACCGCTTTGGGAATGACCGTGATCGTCTGGGGGATATCACGCAGCGGCTCGGTGTACTTGGGTGATTGCAGGCGGGTGGCGTTGTAAACGGATCCGGCTGCCTCAATGAGAACCTCCTCCATTTCGGTGGGCATCTCCTCAGTTTTAGGGGCTGGTTTGGTGGCAGCCGTCTGGGCGTTCAAGCTGCCTGCAGCACAGAGCAATGAGGTGACCGAAAGGGTTTTGGAGCCTGTCTTACGAGCTGTGCGGTGAATACGGGAGGCGAGTTTTTGTGGCATGAGAGGTCTGAAAGGAAAAAGCTAACTAATGCTAATGAGATTCGGTTTCATTAACGTCTTGCGATTAAGTCTCATTTTCAACCTTAGTCAAACTAGGAAAGTAGAAACTTTTTGCTCAAAACATGCTGTCTTTTGGGGTCTACAAGAGACTGAAATTAGCCCTGGGACGCGCTGTTGCGTAACCAAGGCCTATTGACCTCCTGTCCCAACCTTTAGGCTTAGAATTTGAAGGTGGCTGTCTACGCAGCGGAGCGTCCTGGACAGGGAATGGCGTCCTGTGCTGCTGCTGGTTTCGATCAAGGTGTGGCAGACGATGATTCCCCGTGGAGCGTGGATTATTGATGGGAATGTGAAGGGCGTTGAACAGTGCATCACGTTCGACCTGACAGAAACGTGTGATAGCTTTGAAAACAGCAAAGTGATCAGTAGGAAGTCTCGTCACCTGCATCAACGAGGACCAGGTGGCTTTTAAATGTAAATGACCCAAGCTGCCGAAAAAATCAGACACATCCAAGGCCAGCGCACAGCAGGATGGAGTTTGCCTGATGAACTCGAAGACCTCATCCGCAAAATGAATGTTGCGCCGGCCATTGAGTTTGCGGAAGGCAGTGACGCATTGTTGCAATCCGCGTTCAGCCAGAATTGCCTCATAACGCTCGCTCAGGATGTCAGCGTAGTGGGAGAAGATGTGAGAATCGCCGTGTCCTGCATAGGCGATAGATCTCGTCTTTTCAGGCATGAGGCGGACCCGATTGTGGTCGTCTCTGGCAATCTTTTGCGTTTTCTGAACCGAATAGATGAAGGGGTAAAATGAATGGGCTGCGACATGTTCTGGGGCTGTGGCAAGACGTTCAGCAGCCACTCTGTTCAAGGGGGTGTCAAAATGAATGTAACCACGAGGGCGGAAGAGGAAATTGGGCATTGGAGATTGTGGTCTAACCGAAGGTGGCGCGATGGTGTGGTGCGGCAGTCCTTAGACCACCTCCGGTTAAACCTATTTTTCCAGCACATCGGCGTTACCACCGAGGCTGGGCCGCAAGGACAATCCGTTTGAGGAACGGAGGCAATAAGCCACCCCGACCCCTATTTCATAATCGGGCACATCCACCGCCAGTTGAAGTCAGCTGCATTTTTGAGTGCAACAGGCTCGTTTCCAGTGATGAAGGCAGGTCAAAATCCCTCGAAAAAGTGAGTTGGAAAGCCGAATTTATATCAAGTCAGAGCCGCAAACATTGGCAAACATGATTGAACGTTGAGAGCGCAAATATATTTTTTAGACTCCAGGTTGTCGTTCGTTGCTGATGCCCCAGGAGCAGGGGGCACCCATATTCAGGATGCCTTCGGTAATTGAGATTCCAGCAGCGACCCGATCCCTGGAAGCGTAGTGGCTGTCCGGTCGGAGTAAAACTTCGAGGTGATGGTCGGGCTGGTGTGTCTCAGAAGGCGTTGCGCAGCGTGGATCCCGAATTTGTTGGCCATGAGGGAGCCGATGGACTTCCTGAGAGCGTGGACGGGTTTTGAGCGTTCGAAACACCCCCCAGAACATGCGTACTCATTTGCGCATTCTTTGAGTCTTGTGGTCAGGGCATCAGGGGAAGGGAGGGAACTGCTTCCACTGCCTTACGCAAAGCGGTGAGTTCTGCATGGGTATAACCTGCGTTTGTTTTGGTGTCCGCATGGCCTACGATTTTCATGCGCATCTCTTGCGACACACCACCGTTAAACATGCTGCTGTTGAAGGTGTGGCGTAAGCTGTGGAAGGACAGAGAATGCGATGAGCGACCGGCCATGCCATCAACGTGGTCCCGAGTCTGCCCGCGTGAAACGCCTGCAGCCTCCATAATGCGGACAAAGCGGCTAGAAAGGCCGTTGTTGCCTGCGACACTGACACGAGCGAGAGAGGGGAAAACAGGAGCACTCAGGTCGGAGGGGAGCTCGATATTTTCAAAGTGGCGTATAAGCTCCGCATGCATAGGAAGGAGGATCGGAGCTTTTTTGGCTTCCTTCTTTCGCGCCGTCTTCTGCGGCTTGAAGCGGATGACTTTTTCTTTGAGGTCGATGCTGCCACGAGTAATTCTTGCCGCATCTCCCAGACGAAGACCGCCAAATGCACCTAAAAGTATGATGCCTCGCCACTCCTCAGAAGGTGCGGCTTGGATGATTTTGCCTATCTGTGCAAAACTGAGAGGTTCGCGACCGGTGGAATCTTCTTCCGGTAGAGGCTCCAGATTTTCGCCAGGAGAACGTTTTATGATGCCTTCTTTGACCGCCGCAAGAAGGGCGCTGTTGAGATCCTTGAGGTAATGATTGGTCGTCTTGGCTGTGCGGCCTTCTGCTTTGAGTTTGTCACGAAAACTCCGCAGTTTGCCTATGGTTAGGTTGTCCAGGGGCATGTCGGATTGTTCTTGTCCCAAATGCATTAAAATGGCTTTCACACTCGCCTTGTAGCGTGCTTGGGTTGCTGGTTTGGTGGTGCCCTGCTTCTGTTTGAGCCATTCATTTAACCAGCCTGATATTGTTTTCTCCCCTGGCATTGTCTCTCCTGTGCTGGCTTCGACAAGCCGGCGGATGAAATCACGGCCTAGATTCGCTGTGAGTCTTTTCTGGGCGGCTTTGTCTGCAGCCTCGCGCAGAATGGAAAAGATGCGTTGGGATCCCTCACTTCCTGCACCTGCCTCACGAAGGGCGTTCTGCTCAAACTCCAGTGCCACTTTGAAAGCTTCTTGTTCACTTCTCTCCCTTTCCCTGGTGGTTTGAGGGACGATGACTTTCGTGACCTGCTTCATCTGCTTCCATCCCTTTTTCCCGTTGGCGTCCGTGGTCCCAATGCGAAAAGCGGCATAATAGTACTTGGAGTTCGGACGTGTGAAAATGCTCGCCATGTGGGAACATAATGGGAACATATGAGCATGTCCAAGGACGTCTCAGGAAATTTGCCCTCTAGGGGAGTATAGTTTATGCATTGAATATCAGTGGGTTGTATGAAATCGAGGGTTCGATCCCCTCCCTGCGTACCATTCATCACAATGCATCAAGCTGTGATGACTGGTGAAACTTAAGGTGTCGCGAAGCCGTTTACGGCTGCTCATGAAAAACGCTTTTGCTGCTGCGCACGTCCTGCTCTTCGCCACCACTGCATGGGCGGGTGACTGGAATCAATGGCGCGGGCCGGATCGCAACGGGGTCTCGCAGGACACGAGCCCGATTGCAGATGCCTTTCCAACGGAAGGGCTGAAAAAGGTCTGGGAGAGCGAGTTTATCCCCAGCAATGAGTATGGTGGCCACGGCAGCCCGGTGGTCAGCGGGGAGAAGGTGTTTCTCAGCGTGGTGTGGCATGAGCGCGTGCCTTCTGAAACGCGTGAGATCGACACAGAGGTGATGCAGTCGCTGAACTATCGCGGCACGTCACCGGAACTCGCGAAGAAGCTGGAGGAAACCCGCCTCAACCTGCCTGCGCTGCGCGGCGCGAAGTTCGATGAATGGGTGATGCAGTGGCGCAAGGACAACCTGAACGAGAAAGAGGAGATCAACATCGGCACCTGGGTGGCCAGCCGGTTCAAGGCGGGAAAAAATGCCATCGCTCTGGAGTGGCTGGACAAGATGAACAGCCGCCAGGGCAAGCCGTTTGCCAGTGCGGCAGTGTTCAGCAAGTGGCTGGATGATGAAGGCTTTCCGCCGGAGGTGAAGGAGAAGATGATCGCGCTGGTGCCGAATACGGTGAAGACCGCGCAGGATGTGATCCTCTGCCTGGATCTGGCCACCGGGAAACAGATTTGGAAATACACGCAGCCGGGCAAGCCCAGTGGCCGCCAGTCCTCCAGCACCTGTGCGGTGGTGGATGGCAAGGTCTATGCGGCGTGCAGCTCGGAACTGCTCTGTGTGAACGAGGCCGATGGCAAGCTTGTGTGGTCGGCACCGCTTTCCGTCAAAGGGCCAGCGGCATCACCGCTCGTGATGGGGGATCGCGTTTACATGGCCACGGGTGCGACTTGCGCCTTTTCGAAAGCGGATGGAAAGCTGCTGTGGGAGCAGAAAGAGGCGAAGGGATTGATCGCCAGCCCCACGTGGTGGGCGCCGAGCAGCGGCAAGCCCGTGCTCGTCATCAATGGCAACAACGCGCTCTACGGTCTCGATCCGGAAACAGGAAGCGTGAAATGGAAGGCCGAAGGCGGTAGCCAGAGCACCCCGGTGAGCAGCGGCGACTGGCTGGTGCTTTACAGCGGCACGGAAGGCGTGGGCCTGCGAGCGTACAAAATGCAGGCGGATGGCACGCCGAAGACTGCGTGGTCTCACTTCTGGGTGACGCGTCGCTACGCGGGCAGTCCGATCATTTACGAAGGCAGCGTCTACCTCTGCTGCGGTGAAAAGCATCAGTGCATCGACCTTGAAACGGGTGCGGAGAAGTGGGTGGTGAATGAGATCAACAGCACCATCACCTCCCCGCTGCTCGCTGACGGCAAGCTGCTGGTTTATGAAAACAACGGCACGCATGTGCGCATGGTGAAGGCCACCAATGCCGCCTACGAACAACTTGGCCGTGCCAAGACGGATGCCATGGGCTGCTCTTCACCCGCCATCGCGAATGGCAGGCTGATCGTGCGGCAGAAAGACAAGCTGGTGTGCTTTGACCTGCGGCCGGTGAAGTGAGACGACTTGCTGGCTGAGGTGGCGCGGGATGTCTTCTCCGCCGCCCGAACCTCCTCCATCAAAGCGGAGCGGGGGAGGTGCCTTTGGGACTGAAGGTGATGATGTAGTGCTCGGGATACACGTCGAAGCCGTATTCAAGGCCTGCCTCAAGGACCAGCACTTTGATGGCGCGGAAGGTTTCAAATGAATCGGGATAGACGCACAGGCTGACGTAAACACCTCCCCGCTTGTAGCTGGCCAGGAGTCTGCGCAACGTGGCAAGGTCCGTCATGGGAATGCCTTCGGACTTCTTGGGGATGGCTTCGTAGTCTTCCGGGCCCTTCATGACACGAGTGATGCCGGAATAATTGGCGCCGGAGGAGTCCTGCAGCGGATACACCGCACCGTACTTCAAGATGATGTTCGTGGCCGATTTGGTGATCTGCCGCTCTTTGGGGAAGCGCACATGCTCGATGCGTTTTTCATCCTCGGCGGTGATCTTGCTGCGGAGGCTTTGGATTTGGGCGGCGAGGTCGCGCGCCTTTTTGTCCGCCGCATCCTTTCTGGCCTTGGCATCCGCGAGGCGCTGTTCGAGGGCCTTGACCTCGGAGCGGAGCACCGTGAGGTCTCCCACCGGATCTTTGGAGACGGTGGTGTCGGAATTCGTCGGCTGTAGTTTTCTCAGCCGGTCCAGGGTGGCCTGAAGTTCGTTGCGCTCGCTGATCAGGCTCTGCAGCTCGTCCTGCCCCTTGGTCTTCTTTTTTTCGCTGATCTTTAGGAGTCCCGCGAGTTCGTTTTTGGCGGCTTCGATCCGCTCTGCCAGCAGCCGGCCCTCGGTGCCTGAGTTGCCGCTGGGGTCGCCCGGAATGGGAGTCTTTTGATTGGTCAGAAGCGCCAGCAGGCAGGAGATGAGGATGATGCCGCCAAAGACATTGCACAGGGTGTCGAGCAGCAGGTCGAGGCTCTCTTCGGATTTGGGGCGCAGTTTTCTCATGGCCTGTTACTTGGTGGGTCCAGCAGGCTCCAGCTGGATATGTTCGGGGATGAGATCATAGCCGATTTCATAACCTGCGCCCCGAGTCCGCCGGGTGACTTCGTCGAACTGCAGCGCGCCCGAGGGTTTGAAGTAAAGCACGATGTAATGCTGTGCTGATGGGAATGCGGTCAAAGTCTGCATCAGCTCCTCCAGCGAGCTGGCGGACTTCGATTTTGAGCCGTCAAAAAGCTGGATGCGAAAGCCGGTCTTATCGACCACGACGAGTACGGGCTCTTTGTTGGTGGTGCTCTTTTCCGGAATCAGGCGCAGGACGTTCTGCTGGTCATAGCTCATCTGCAGAAGGCTTTGGATTTTTTTGATCTCGCTCTCCAGCGCGGCCACTTCTGACTCCGCCTTCGCGGCCTTCTCCGTGGTATCAGGAAGGAGCTTTTTGAGCGATTCAATGGTGGTCAGCAGCTTCTGCTTTTCAATGCGCACCTCCCTTTCCAGGGGCGACTCCTCGGTGGTCTTCTGGGTGGCATCCGGCTGCGTGGAGGGAGTGAGCCGCTCAATGGAGCGCTTCAATTCCTCGATCATGCGTCTGATGGTTTCCTCCGTTTCGTTCGGGCTCAGTTCGGCCATGACGCCCTTCTGCTTGAGCTTCACGATTTCGGCGAGTGTGTCTTTGAGGGTGACAGCCAGAGCCGAATGGGGATCTGCGTTGCTGCTGACACTGATGACCTCGTCGAGATTGAGCGCGAGAAAAATGGTGATGATGACGAGAAAGCCGGTGGTGCCCGTGATGACGTCCTGGAACGCGAAGAAACTCACCGCGCTGCCATGGGATTTTTGGAACCGGCCTCTCATCGCATTTGGGGTCAGGTTTCCTGCAGACGGAGTTTTCCAGCGACCTGTCTGCTGCAGACGTCATTGCAGTTGTCCAAGAATTGAGATTCCAGGGACTGCATGAAACTGACGATGAGCTGCAGGATGAACGCGCAGACAAGAGCGACGAGTGTGGTTTCAAAGGCGGTAGCGAGTCCGCCGGTGACCGTCTTGAGGGAGGCACGGATGGCCGTGAGATCACCGCCCGCCTGCAGGGTGTCGGTAAAGGCACCGATAGCCTGGCTCAGGCCGAGCACGGTGCCGATGAAACCAAGGACTGGAATGCCCCACATGAAGCCCTGAATGATCCCATAGCTGGAGGCGATCTGGGCTTCGTCGTTTTCCGCCTGCACCTTGAGGATGGCAGCCACATCGGCGGTGTGGCCGATGTTGTGGAGATTGGCGAGTGCGAGATCGATGCGGTTGAAGAGGACAAAGTTGTGAGGATTGTCCACCAGCGTGCTCATGCGCTCGCGCACATCGCGGGCGGTGGCGGATGTCAGCACAAATTCAGGCTCTTGGGGCATGAGGGGGAGACCGAAGACCCTGCGCTGGAAGACCAGCTTGCGCCATTTGAGCAGCAGCATGGACAGCGCCCAGAAGAACAAGAGCATCGTGGGATAGGGGCAGGGGCCGCGCTCCAGAAACATGGCTGCAAACCACCGCGTCTGCGGCCACTTCTGCTGCACCAGAATGATGGCGGTGTAAAATGCGGCGGTCAGCAGCAGGGCGATGATCAAAGACAATGTATTGCCCGGGCTGGTGAAGCGCCCGCCACGAAAGCCGAGCCTGCGCTCAATGTCTGAGCGCGACCAGTCGAGTACTTTTTTCGGGTCTTGGAAAGGATTGCCGGAGATGGGGGCCGGGCTGGAGGGCGGAACCTGGGGGGGGCTCATGGATCTGTGAATTTGTGGTAGGACGTGGCAGGAGAGTTCATTGCTCCGACGCGATCGGTTTGATGCCGAGGTTGCGGGCCTCTTTGAGGGAGATGAGCTGGTATTTTGAACTGCTCCCCCCCTGCAAATTGAGGACGCAGCCCTGAATTCTGCCACTGCCCACGTTCATAGCCTCCACAAAGGTTCTGACAGAGGCCTGGTTTTCTTTGGACTGTTCCGCATCGGAGAGAAACTCCAGCTTCTCTACATTGGTGATGTTGTCGCGGCCCAGCATCGTGGTCTCCAGGCCGGTGGGAAGGGCCGCGCTGTCCTCTATCTCGTTGAAGGCGAGAAAGCAGTGGCCGGGGACTAGCACGAGGTAGGACTGAATGCCGATCTTTTGCAGCACAGAGGCCATGAGAACCGTGCCGTCCACACAGTTGGCCGAGCGGTTGTCAATGGACTCATCCAAGAAACGCACGCTTTGGCAGAACATGCGGTCTCCGGGCGGCGTGTTGGTAACGCTGCTGTATTTGATACCACGGCGCTGGAGGGCGTTCCAGATCGCAAACACCTGCCTCTTAACCTGCATCCTGATCTCTTCTGGCTTCTCGGGATCGCCCTGATAACCGTTGAAACTCTTCACCAGGCCGGTCTCTTGCGCCTCTTTGAGGATTTTCTGAATCTGCGGGTGGCCCTCATTGACGTAGGCGGCGAAGAGGAAGGAGAGGTTTGTTTCTCCTTTGCCATCCGCATTCAGCAGCACCAGGGGACAGTCGTTGATGGATCTCATCGTGTAGGTTTCTGTCACTTCCGGCAGCGGCTTGCCATCGACTGAGGCGGTGAAGCTGACATTGACGGGCCGCTGCTGGCGGACCTTCTGCAGTGCCGCGTAATCCCAGATGAGCTTGGGCATGATCATGGCCGCGCCGTCCTCGCTTACCGATGTGATCTCCCCCTCCCATTTGGAGGGTTTTGTGAAGCCGTCCACGGTGATCGCCACGCTGACATGGGCGTCCTTTTTCACCCCTTCCAAGACCAGGCCCAGCCAGCTGCCCTCATTGCCGAAGATGGCCGTGGCGAAACTGTTCAGCTCTTGGTTGTTCCATTGCACGTTATAGGTGGAGACGAGCGCACTGGGGAAGAACTCTTTCCCGGCGCGGGAGTAGGGGAGGATTTTCAAGACCCTCGCTTTGGCCTCTCCCTTGCCCTCGCTGCCAGCACTGGTGCTTGTTGAGGAGGTGTTCGTTGTGGTCTTGGAGCTGCGGTTGCTGGAAAAACTGCTGGCGATGAAATACACGAACACGACGCCGATCAGAATGCAGGCGGTGGAAGAGAGGATGATGGCGGGCCAGAACCAGACGGGCTTCGCCGCCTTGCCACCTGCGGACAGGCTGGGAGTTGTGGGGACGGCTTTCCCCATGGGCGGCGGTGGCGGTGCCGATGAATGCAGATCTGGCCGTGGCAGGGAATCGCCGGCGAGCTGCGGCAGGAGATTCCTCACAGGGGGCGGAGCAAGCAGGGGACGCTGCTGCTCCACGAAGTCCCGCAGCACGAGCCTTCTGCCGTTCACCTGGATCTTGTACAAGGTGTGCAAATCACCCGAGACGAGTCCGGCCTCAATGTCTTCATAGGTGAGGCCGGACTTCACAGTGCCGCGCCACTCCAGAGAATAGGTTGTGTTGCTCATATCAGGGGTTGGTTAAGAAAAGGGATTCAGCAGGGAGCGGCTTGAGATCGACTCCGGTGGAGGAAAGAGCTTCTTGATACTGCTGCAGCAGTGCGCGCCGGTCTGCGGTCACGAAGAACACCGGGCTGAGAGGAACGGAGGCGGAGGCCACGATCACTTTGGGCGCATCTGACGCGGCTTTTCCAGCAGCAGGGTTGGGCACGAGGAGCGGCTTGCCGTTCTCCCTGCTGATCATCCACAGTTCACCTGCGCTGCGTCCCTGTGAGTTGAGGACAAGAGACAGATCGGTCTCCACATAACCGGCAAATTTCAATCCGGCGCTGGTGGCAGCGCGAAGGTAGTTCCGGTGGGCGAGCGCCTCCCGCAGATAGGCGCGTGATTTCAAAGGTTTGAAAAAGGCGGTGAGCGGGGCCAGCCATTTTTCCTGCATTTCCGGCACGAGCCAGTCTTCGCTGCGCAGTGGCGTGGTGCCGAGAGTCTGATGCAAAACCTGCAGATCCTGCTGCAAGGACGGGCAGTGCACCAAGCCCCATTCACGAGGCCTCAGGTGCATCATGTCTTCAAGCTTGAGCAGGACGTAGGCTTTGGCGATGGGGCTGCCACGGGTGTCCTGTACCAGCTTGTCACAGACTTCCAGGAGCGGCTTGAGCACGTGCTCTCCTTTTTCGTCACTGATGCGTCCGATATCCAATGAGTTCATGAACTCGCTGGTCTGACTCAGTCGGGTGGTGGCGATGGCATCCCCCTGGTATTCCCCCACCTCTCCGGCGCGGGTGAAGCTGTGCTGGATAAACATCACCGACGTTTGTGTCGGGTCGGGCTGGTAGAATTTGGCGCTCCAGCGGCTGGAGCCCCCAATGATCGTCGCTTCAGGCTTGCCCATGGACCACACAGTGCCGCCGCTCTTTTTGCTGGAATAATGGATCAAGCTGCTCTCGAAAATGTTGTTTAAATATTCGTTGTGCAGAAGGGAGAGGATCATTTTTAGCTCCGCTTCGAGCAGTGTGTCGGGTGCCATGTAGTGCCTGGACTTGTCATCGAGAACGGCCTGGAGCAGGTCCTTGTCCCCACCGGTGAAGAGGGCGGCCTGAAAGGCTTTTTCGGTCGGCAGGGTGTCCAGCATTTTGAGGGAGGGGGCGGCCTCGGCAAACTTGACGGTCTGCCACTTGGTGATGGCCTTGCGGTAGTCGTCCAGTGAAGCCGCGCCGGCGGTTTCCTTGCGGATGGCGGCAAAGGTGCGCAGATCCTCCTGGTAGGTGCTCAGCCGCTGGCGCAGGGCGCGAATCCGCGTCTCCAGATCCGCCGGGAAGGCCAGCGCCGGCACCTCGGGCTTGAGGAGGGTTTCGAGGGGCAGCAGCTCTTTGTCGATGGCCGTGCAACTGGTGCTGACATTGGCCGAAAGCTTCTCGTGCGAAAGCTCGGCGGCGCTGCGCTTTTCGAGCTTGGCCAGGGTGGTGGAGGTGCTGGCGACAAATTTTTTCAGGACCGTCACGAGGTGAAGATCCGCCTTGGTCTTCAGGGCAGCGAGGCGGTTTTTCGGCTCCGCAGCCACATCTCCTCCCAGTTGTTTTACCAAGGCTTCGGCATCGCTGAGCTGCCTGACGAGTTGAGTGGCGGTCAGTTTGGTCTGTTCGCCTTGGAATGAATTTTCCAGCGCCAGCAGTGCATCGGCAGCCTGCTTGCCGGTGACGCGGGATTTGGCGGCCCATGCACTGACTTCTTCGATCCGGGCCTGCAGGTAGGGCCAGCGCAGCAGCAGCTCCTCTTCGCTGCGCAGTTTCTTGATCAGATTTTCTGCGGCGCTGTAGTTTTCTTTGGCCTGATACGAGGCGAGCTCCTGCGTGAGCGTCCAGGCCTTCCATGCATGCAGGCTGATGGCGGACACGCCGCAGAGCAGCACCAATGCGGCAGCGGCCAGCGCGATGTTGCCCACACGTTTGGTGCGCTGCATGCGCTCCAGCTTGTGCCGCAGTTCCTGGCCAGCGGTGCGCAGGCGCTGCAGCGAGTCAGCGGCCACTGGCAGCTGATAGCCTTCCAGCTCCTTCCAGCGTTTGACGAAGCTTTCATCCTTCCCGGCAATCTCTTCAAACGTGACGCCCGCCCCCGTGAGCAGGCGGGTTTCCACCTCGTCCACAAAGGAAAGAAAGCTTTTGAGCGTGAGGTCAAAGTTGCGCTGCTTTTCATCGGCTGCCCTTTCCTTTTGATGGAATTGAGTCAGGTCCGCCAAGGTGGCTTTTTGCACTGCATCGGCGGGCGTGAATCCGTGCTCCTTGAACATGGCGTTGACGACGTTCAGCATCTGACCCACCTGCCGCCATCTGCCTTCGGCCATGAGCTGCTGCATGTTGGCGAGCATGTCCGGCACGCGGGCCTCGGCCTGCCTGCGGCGGAGCGCCTGGCGGATGTGCTCCCCCTGCTCAAAGACATCCAGGCGTTCCAGCTTGGATGGAGGAGCGGCGGCCTTGATGTCCTCCGCGAGCGTGGCGATGCGTTCTTCGTCATCCGTCTTCAGCGCCTCACGCAGCAGGTCGATTTTTTCCTGCAGCGCCTTGTTCTCCAGACGCAGGAGTTCCTTGCGGGCGTTGTCGTCCTGCGGGTTGAGCTTGAGGATGGTTTTGACGATGCGCAGCGACTTCGCGTCATCGCGTGAGAGCACCGCCGCGCGAAAGTCTTTGTAAAGCGGATGGTTGGCGGAGATGCCCCGGGAATAAAGTGACTCAAGATCCTGAATGATGCGGAGGTCCACGCGCGCGGCCACCTTCAGCCCGCGTGCTTCACAATAGATCTGCCAGTTCTTTTCCTCGCCGAAACTCACGGCTGCGGCGAGATCCAGCAGGGGAGGATCTTCTTCGGCCACCTGCAGGGCCTGATAGTCACTGCCTTTTTGCAGCATGGCTGCCACAAGGTCAAGCCGCCGCTCCACGTCCGAGCAAAACTGCGCGTAGATGATGGCGGCATCTTCGACGGCGGATGGTGGCACCTCCTCTTTGAGGGCGGCGCGGATGGCCTCGATGGCTTGAGTGAGAGGTTTCACGGTTAGTTCGTGGGAGTTGCTGCAGATTTTGCCTGAGGCACGATCTGCACTTTGCAGATGTCGATCTCAGTTCCCGCCTTGGGTGAGGCAGAGAGAGTGAATTCGCCCGAAGGCAGGCTGGGCTTGGGCAGTGCTTTGGGCTGTTTCAAGTCTGCCAATTTAGACTGGGTTTCCGCCAGCTCGCTCTGCTTTGCAGCGATCCCGTCATCACACTTTTGGAGCTCGCTCGCATAATTGGACTGCCTTTTGTTGAGCCCTTTCTTTTTATTTTCCAGGCTTTTTATTCCGTCGAGAAAGGCCTGAATAAGGTTTTCCAGACGCTTTATTTCCAGGAAGTTTGGGGCTGAGGCGTTTTGTTTCTGAGACAGGAGCCACTTTCCATCCTGAAGGTTAAGATCCCAGGATGCTTCGAGATTCAACGGAGGGCGCAACTGAAAGGCGGGGGCCAAACCAGAAAGACGATTGAGCAATGCGCTGAGCTCTGGCGATTCGACCATTTCAGGTGACTCAACCAACGTGGCCTTCAAGACGAATGGCAGCAGGGCTGGCTGGCTGGCAGTCGATTTTAAAATGCGGAGATCAAAGAGAATTTTTGTGCCCTCCTTGCTGCGGGCCACGATCCTGGCACCGTCGGGCGATTTGCCGAGTTCTTCAGGAATAGCGGTTAGCTTGCCGTCTTTGGAGAAGACGATCATGTCAGACAGTTTTGCAAACAAGGAGGTGCCGAACTTGAGCACCTCATCGCCTTCCAGGCTGACCGGCAGCCACTTCTTCAATTCGCCCTCTTTGGGCTCGATTTTTCCATCCGGGGGTGAATGCAGTGCCCAGGCATTGCCGACAAACAACTGCATGTCGTCAGAGACCTTCAGCCCGTTGACTTTGCCCGATGGATCTTCGTTGGGCAGAAGCAGGCAAAGATAGATGGGATTCGTGGCGGAGATCGCATCTGCATCATCGATGATGACCACCGGTTTTGGCGCCACTTGAGTGCGTGGCTCGTCAGTCTTGACCGCCATCTTGGGTTCGTTTTTCTTGTCAGGCGGCTGCTTCACCCCTGCAGCCTTTTCGCGCAGCCATTCCGGCAGCGAATTGTTGGAGGCGGCAGTTTGCGATGTGGCTTGGGACTGGGGGCCTGCATCGTCCAGTACCGCCCAAAGCTTCAGCCATTGCTGCACTTCGAGAACGGTGCTGTTCTTCAGGTCTCCGGGGAGTTTAAACACTTCCTCCCATTGAGCGCGGGTGTCACGTGCAGGCTCCGACTGACGCAGCACTTCCCGGGCTGCGTCCTTCAGGGATTGAACCAGTTCTTCGCCGGGTGGCGGAATCTCTTTCAAGCTCAGAGAATGGGAGAGCTGTTTCCACGTGGCATTGCGTGAGTCCTGCCATTTGCGGTAGGTCTCAAGAATGTCCAACGCCGTCACCGTGGTCTGGCCTGATTGCAGCTTCGCCCAGGGTTTCACATGCAGTTCCGCCCACTCCTCCAGCAGCTTTTTGAGATCTTCGAGATCGTCCGCGGTATGTGCGGGCAATGGGAGTTCGATGGAAGTGCCCGGCTGCTTCAGCACCTGCTTCATGCTGCGGAAAAAGTCTTCGTGTGACTTTAGCAGTGCCGTTCCTTCTTCAATGTCGGGCTGCTCTTCGAGCAGCTTGCGTGTGTCGTTGAGGACGAGTTGATGATTTTTCCAGGTGGCGGCGATTTTTTGTTCATAGTCCGCGCGGGCCTGCTCCTGCAGGTTGTTCTGCCGCAGCAAGGCCCCCACCACGACAACGATCATCACGGCGGCAATGATGAGCGAGATGCCGATGAAGCTCCTGTTTGATTTGGCAGCTTTGCGGCGCGGCTCAGGCGACCAGGCGCCCATGGGGCTGACGGGAGCTGACGCGGCAACTGTCGAACGCATGGGTTCATAAACCGATGCCGGGGGGCGCGGTGCAGGCCCCGGTGCTGCTGGACTCACGGTTTCAAGGGCCGGCGGAGGAGCCTCACGTTGCGGCGGCTCGGGCAGGGTAGCGGGAGAAGTGAGATCGAAAACGAAGCGGTTGGAGGTCTCCACCTGTGCACGCATGGGGGAGGAGGATGACAGGGCGATCCAGCGGAAGTCTGCCACATCGTCATTGGGCTCCAGGCAGGTGGTGAAGCGGGTCTGCCAGGCGTGCGCGGGCTCCACCAGCAGCGACTCGCGGAAAAGCTCCAGCACATTGATGCCAGAAGATGTGATGAGATAGCATCCACGCTGTGCTTCACGGGACCAGAGGATGCCGGCTGAGGCGGGATTGCCGGTGACGGAGGCCCAGGCGCGGGAGGCCGAAGGGGTGAAGGACGAAAGGTTGATCTCTTCGGATGGATCCAGGTAACGCGGTGCTTCGTTCCATGACGTGCGCCACGCCATGGAGAGCAGCACATCCGCAGGTGTCAGTCCTGCGGCGGAGAGTGCGCGAATCTCCCGAGGTTCGGCGATCAGGTGATGGGCGATGTGATTAGTGCGGCCGGTGTAATCGGAGCCGGCGTCCTGCAGACAGCTCAGCACATGATAAGTGCCCGAACCCACAGTCAGGATGCGGTGGGCATGGACGACGCGCCGGGGATCGTGACCCGGCAGACGGGCAAACTGGCTGAAGCGTTCCACGGCGGCTGCGAGCATGCCGCTGACGGCACGATGTCTGGCCACGGTGCCGAATCCGGTGCGGCCTGCTTCGATCAGGCGTGGGGCGCTGGTGTAGATGAGCTGCCAGGCCATGAGGTCAGTTTGCGGAGGTGGAGGGAATCATTTCAGGAGTCGCCTGTGACAGCACCCAGAGTGTGGGCGCCTCCACATGCCGGGGATTGAGCTGCTTCGGATCCGGCCCGATGCGGGGCGTGCCTTCCCGGTCGAGAAATTCCACCGGGGAAGAGCCCAGCGGACTGACGGCGAAGTAGCACACATTGGAGGAGATGGCCTCTGCATTGGCCACGATGGAGGGGCAGATGCGCACCATGAGATTGCGCACGCGGGCGGAGTTTGCCTTGATGTGGTCGAGCCTGACCACGCCATCCTCAATGACCGGCAGCAGGGGGGCATCTCCCAGCAGTGGGGCCCAGGTGTCATACTTGCCCACCATCACCGCGAACGGTGTGGAGACGCGCTGGCGGGAGTCCAGCCCGAGCAGGCTTTTGATGCGGACTTCCGTTTCAGCGAGGATGACATCCTGCTGGTCGATGCGGTGGGTCTTGATCTGCGGATCCGTGACGCCCTTCATCATGGCGCGGAACTCGGTGTTGTGAAGAGGATCGAAGAGAAAGAAAATGCCGGAGGCCACCGCGATGTGCTGGGCACCGGGCGAGTCCGCGCTGTTGCGGGTCGGCTCGAAATGCTCGCCCGCATTGTCATAAAAGACCACGGAGAAGCCGTTGTCCGGTGTGTCGGGATGGGACAGTTTGAAGATGAAAGGCTTGGGCAGGCGCACCTTGCGTCCCTGGCGTGGCAGGGTCTCATAGAGCGCTCCTTCCAGATCGGTCTTGGCCAGGAAGGCATCCTCCGGTGACGAAGAGGAAAACAACTGCGTCTTCATCTGCGTGAGGATGACGTTCTCGGAGGGATCAGCATCCCGGAACGTGATGCCAAAGTTTTGGAACAGGGTGCTCTGCAGGACTTTGATCAGCACGCTGAGATAGTAGGATTTGCCTGAAGATGGCGCGCCGACGATGGAGAAGATGTGATGGGGCAGGTCGAGAAATCCCGGTGGCAGCTTGCGGCGGCAGTGCGGGCAGGCGAGGTCGGAGGTGGCCAGGCCCATGGCATCCAGCGCTTGGCCACGATCATTAAAGCGGGTGGCATGGAAGCGCTGCATGGCTTCATCGCCGAGCATGGGATCACCCCGCAGGCTGTTGTGGACGGCAATGTTCATCGCATCGCCGCGGTCAAATTTGAACCAGCAGATCGGGCAGGTGAATTCGCCGTATTCGCTGTTCACCTCCGCGGCCTCCATCGCAGGTTCATGAGAACGAGTGCGAGATGAAGCCGGGTCGGCAGGCCCATCCGACATAGAGCTGTACCGGTCATACCAGGCGGTTTTTTCGGCCGGTGGAGTCATGGGCGGCGGTATTTTGAGGATCTCCACGGAGTCGTGAACATGAAACCCCATTTGCTCCATTCCGTTGGGAATCAACACCAGCCGCTTGCGGGCGTTGGTGGAAAACTGGCCCAGCCAGGTTTTCAAAAACTCCGGGCCAAAGGGGCCGTTCCAGTCATGCTGCTCACTGTTGTAAACGAACCATGAGTTGTCGTTCCCCAGGGCCATCCAGTTGCCCGGCTGGGGGCTGTATTTGAAGGCCAGCAACTGCCCGGCGCCAGTCATGGTGTGTTCCTCTCCGGGCAGGGCCCTGAAAAAGGTCGTTTCAGAGCCGTTCACCAGCACCGGGCAGCTGAACTGAAATTCCATGGCGTCGCCGGTTTTCGTCACCTTGCAAAGCACTTGGGGGCACTGCGGCGAGTTCATTTTCAGGTCGGAATGCGGTCCGGCGCCGATGACAAAAGTTCCGCCGTCAAATCGGGAACGCTCTCCGGTGACGCAGTTTAAAATGCAGAGTGAGTTGTGGTTGCCGTTCATTCTTGCCTGTTGCGTCATGGGTAGAGAATAATTAAAAAATAAACCCGCGAAGGTCGATCTTAACTTGGCCTATTGCTTAGAAAAGCACGAGTTTTCATGGGTGATCAAATCATTGCAAACTCAATCAACAAGCAGTTATGGGGACTTGGCAGGCTTGAGATGACGGTCGAAAAAGGCCAGCATGAGCTGCTCGGTCTTTTCAGGAGGAACGCCCTTCAGGCCGTGGCCAGCGCCTTCAAAACCAACGAGTTCGGCTTCCACCGTGGCCGCCTTGAGTTTGTCCACGATCCACGTGGCCTGCTCATAGGCGACGTATTCATCCGCCGTGCCATGCAGGCAGAGGGTGGGGGCGGCGTTCGGAGTCACCCAATAGAGAGGACTGCCGATGATGTGCTCCTTGCGCTTGGTGCTGAGGTCGCCGCCGAAGAAGAGCGGCAGCACGTCCTTGGCATCCACGCTCTTGTCGTAACTCTTGGTGAAATCGCTGGGGCCATAGAAATTGACCACGCAGTTCACCGCGCTGCTTTGCTCCAGATTCCCTTCGCCTTCAAACTGAGGGACGCCCGCGGTCACGCCGAGGAACTGCGCCAAATGGCCGCCCGCAGAGCCGCCCATGGCACCGATGTGTGCGGGGTCCACGTGATACTTGGCAGCGTTCGCCCGCAGCCAGCGCACGGCGGCTTTGCAGTCATACACGGCGGCGGGGAACTTGTAGGCCGGTGCCAGCCGGTAGGTGACGGTGATGGCCACGTAGCCGTGCTGGGCGAGTGTGAGCAGCAGCTTGTCATACCCCTCCCGCTTGCCAGCACGGAAGCCGCCACCATGGATGCAGACCACGGCGGGGAAGGGGCCCGCGCCGTCTTTCGGCTGCGCCAGATTCACCTGCAGATGTTGGTTGTCGGGATTGGAGAATTCGATGTCGCGGGTAAAGGTGACGTTGTCTGGAACGACGAGTTCCGCAGCGTGAAGGGTGGAAGCAAGGAGCAGGGAGGTGATGAGATGGCGCATGAGGTGTGAAGGGTGGGAAGAAACGGGAGATGGAGCAAACGGCTCCCGTCGGCGGGGAGTTTCAGCGTTGATGGCAGGCAGGTGCAGCTTTGGAGAAACCTTTTTAGTACCAGGGTGTTACACACTGTCTTCGCTTCAACCTCCCATGAAGACTCTGACCTGCTCCATCCTTCTGCTTGCTCCCATGGCTCTGCGTGCCGCTGACGCCACCGAGGCGGCGCACGCTGGCATTCCAGCGGATCAGCTGCAGTTCTTTGAAAAGAACATCCGGCCGGTGCTGGTGCAGTCCTGCTACAAGTGCCACTCCGCCGAATCGTCCAAGGTCAAGGGCGGACTCACGCTGGACACCAAGCAGGCGACGCTGCTGGGCGGGGAGTCGGGACATCCGGGGGTGACTCCGGGCAACATCGCGCAGAGCAGCGTCTACGAGGCGATGACCTGGAAGAACGAGGACATGCAGATGCCGCCGAAGCAGAAGCTGCCGGACGATGTGATCGCGAACTTCAAGAAGTGGATCGAGATGGGCGCCCCTGACCCGCGTGAAAACAAGGTGGTGAATGCGAGCGGTGGCAAGCGCGTGATCGACATGGATGAAGGGCGCAAGCACTGGGCCTTTCAAAAGCCGGTGAAACACGCGCCTCCTGCGGTGAAAACGGCAGGCTGGGCGAAGACGGAGATCGACTCCTTTGTGCTGGCTGGCATCGAGGCCAACGGGCTGCGCCCCATGCGCGATGCGGACCGCCCCACGCTGATTCGCCGCATTGCGTTTGATTTGACAGGACTGCCGCCGACGCCGGATGATGTGAAGGCGTTTGTCGCCGATCAATCGCCGGAAGCGGTGAAGCGCGTCATCGACATGTATCTGGACTCCGAACGCTATGGCGAACGTTGGGCGCGGCACTGGCTGGACGTGGCGCGCTATGCGGAGAGCAGCGGCAAAGAGGTGAATGTGCTCTACCCGCATGCCTGGCGCTACCGCGACTACGTCATTGAGTCGTTCAAGAAGGACAAGCCCTATGACCAGTTCCTCAAGGAGCAGATCGCAGGCGACCTGTTGAAATTTGACGGCAAGCGCGATCAGGCGAACAAGATCGTGGCCACGGGCTTTCTGGCGATCGGTTCCAAGGGGCACAACAACCGCGACCGCCGCCAGTTTGCGATGGATGTGGTCGATGAGCAGATTGATGCCGTGTCGCAGTCGATGCTGGGGTTGACGCTGGCCTGCGCACGCTGCCATGATCACAAGTTTGATCCGGTGACGCAGCGTGACTACTACGCGCTGGCGGGCATCTTCCTCAGCAGCGAGACGCTGTTTGGCACGTATGAGCAGCTGCAGAACAACAACACCGCAGGATTGATCGAACTGGATCGTACCGCCGGGCAGACGGCCTCCCTGGCGAAGATTTCGCCATCTGAAGTGGCTGAGCTTAAAGCCAACTATGAGCGGGCGAAAACCGCCGCCGCCGAGGCGCAAAAGGAGGTTTTCGCCATGCGTCAGCAGGACCGCGAGAAGGCCGGTGCGGCAAGCTTCCTGCGCATCCGCGGTGCGCGTGATCGTGCAGAAGAAGTGAAGGCGGACGTGGATCTCTTTTATGAAGACGGCACACCGCGCACGCTGGCCATGGGGGTGCTGGATCGCTCGGTGCCGTTCAACAGTCCGATCCTCATCCGTGGCGACATCAAGCAGCCCGGCGATGTGGTGCCACGTGGACTGGTGGAGGTGCTGTGTGCGAAAGGCGAGCCACTGAACATCAGCCCGCAAAGCGGCAGCGGCAGACTCGATCTGGCCTACTGGATCGCCTCGAAGGACAACCCACTCACGGCACGTGTGATGGCGAACCGCGTGTGGTTAAAGCTCATGGGCAGCGGCATCGTGCCGACGCCGGACAACTTTGGTGCGATGGGCCAAAAGCCGTCCCACCCTGAACTGCTGGACTATCTGGCGGTCTCGTTCATGGAGAACGGTTGGTCGGTGAAGAAGCTGATCCGTGAGATCATGATGAGCCGGGCCTACCAGATGGGATCAGGCTACGATGCGGCCAACTATGCCGTCGATCCTGACAACAAGTGGCACTGGCGCATGAACCAGCGCCGGCTGGAGGCGGAAGCGATCCGCGATGCGATGCTCGCGGTGAGCGGTTCGCTGAATTTGTACCCGGTGGATGGTTCTCCGGTGGCTCGTGCGGGTGAAGGCCGTCAGGGATTGCTCTCGATCTTCCGTGGGGATCTGAGCAGCAAAGCCTACACCTATCGTTCGATCTACATTCCGATCATTCGCGATCAGATTCCTGAAATGCTCTCGGTCTTTGATTATCCGGATGCGAGTCTGGTGAACGGGGATCGCGATACGACGAACGTGCCCTCGCAAAGCCTGTACCTGATGAACAATCCGCAGGCGCAGAGTGCAGCGGATGCGTTTGCAGCACGCATCGCCAAGCACCCGGGGAATTCCGCCGAGCGTCTGAGCTACGCCTACGAACTGGCATTTGGCCGTGAACCGACCCCGCAGGAGAAGGCGGCCATCAGCAATTTCTGGATGCGCTTCCCCCAGCAGATCGCGAAGGACAAAGGCACCAGCAAAGAAGCGAAGGCCCAGGCGGATTTTGCCGCGTTGTCCGCCTTCTGCCAGAGCCTGATCGCGAGCGCCGAGTTTCGTTACCTCAATTAAAGCAACTCCCACATCATGAACACAACCCCATTCTCCCGGCGCGAGTTTTTGAAGACAAGTTCCAACGGCTTTGGCTACCTGGTCTTTGCCGCGCTGGCACAGCAGCAGGCGCTGCGCGCCAATCCGAAGGCCGCCACGGGACCGCTGGCCCCGAAAACGCCGCATTTCGCACCACGTGCCAAGCATGTGATCTTTCTCTGCATGCAGGGGGCGCCGTCGCATGTGGACACGTTTGACTACAAGCCCAAGCTGATCGCCGACAATGGGAAAGGCGCGCCCTCAGCAGCCGGACGCTACGGCACGGCAAAGCTCATGGCCTCGCCTTGGAAGTTCAACCGGCAGGGCAAGAGCGGCCTGTACATCTCAGAGCTGTTCCCCAATCTGGGCAAGCATGCAGATGAATTGTGCATTCTGAATTCCATGGCCACAGATCTGCCAGCGCATCCGCAGGCGTTTTCCCAGCTCCACACCGGCACGACGCAGTTTGTGCGGCCGTCGCTGGGATCCTGGGCCCTGTATGGTCTTGGAACCATGAATGAAAACCTGCCCGGATTCATCACGGTCAATCCACCCGGCAACGCGACGCGCACCTACGGCAGCGCGTTCCTGCCTGCCATTTATCAAGGCACCAAGATCGGCGGCAACGCTCTTCCCGGCGGTGGTGCCGCGGGCAGGCGGTTCGGGGGTACAGAACAGGCCACGGTGGCGAACATCAAAAACAACCGCTACACCACCGAGGAGCAGCGCACGCAGCTGGATCTGGTGCAGGCGCTCAACAAAGCGCGCATGCAGCAGGACGGCGGTGTCAGCACCGAGGTGGAAGGCGTGATCGAATCGTATGAACTGGCGTTTCGCATGCAGGCGGAGGTGCCGAAGGTGATGGACTTGAGCAAGGAAACGGCTGCCACGAAGGCGCTGTATGGCATTGATGAGCAGGAGACAGATGCCTTTGGCAAGCAGTGCCTGATGGCTCGCAAGTTCATCGAGGCCGGCGTGCGCTTCATCGAGCTTACGAATGGCAACTGGGACCAGCACTTCAATCTGAAGGCCTCCCTGGAGCGCAACACCGGGGCGATCGACAAGCCCATCGCCGGTCTGCTCACCGATCTGAAGCAGCGCGGGCTGCTCAAGGATACACTGGTCATCTGGGGCGGGGAATTTGGTCGTACACCACACAGCCAGGGGGATGATGGGCGTGATCACAACAACAAAGGCTTCTCCATGTGGATGGCCGGCGGCGGGGTGAAGGGCGGCATGAACTACGGGATGACGGATGACTACGGCTATGAGGCGGTGCTGAACAAGATGCACATCCATGACTGGCACGCCACGGTGCTGGCGCTGCTGGGTCTTGACCACGAACGGCTTACCTTCCGGTATGCAGGCCGTGATTTCCGTCTTACGGATGTTTACGGTACGGTGGCGAAGGAGATCATCGCATGAGCGAATTAGCCCCCTAAGTGACGCACGCGTTGCATCTGGCGTGATCCGTCTTATCAATGGCGCTGAAAATGGGAAACAGCGCCTCAGCATCCGCCTTGAAGATGTCCTCCAGCCAGGTGCTGGATGCTTCTTCGAGCAGTGCGATCGATCCCGAGACGATGCTTCGCATCGAGGTGATGATCGATACCGGGCTGCCGGAGGAACTGCGCGCCAGTGCCAAGGGCCTGCTGCGTGCGGTGGCCGCCAAGGTTGCCGTTCCCGGGCACTTTGATGCGTTCTGCTGCCAAGCGTTTTCAAAACCGGAGTGGGCGGCGGCGGGCAGTCTGCTGATTGCCGAGATGTTTGAGCAGGACGAGGATCAGCTCGCAGAACTCGCACGCATTCCAGATCTGGTCATCGAAATGGGCAGCGGAGAGGTGAATGTAACGTGCATGGTCGCCTCCCGCTGGGCCGCACGCGGGGAGACACACCGCCTTTCCAGACTCGCTGATGCGATCGTGGCATCCCATGCCTCCAGAAACGCCTGTGCTGTGGATGTGATGCTGGCGCTGGCCGCCACACTGGCGGTGACGCGCTTTTCACGCGCAGAACAGTTGTACAATGCCGCTCTGCCACTGGCAGGGGAGGAGCACAAGGAGCCGCTGGCAGACGCCAAGCGCTGGCTGGCGGCCGGACGCGTCGTGTGCAGCGCCGTGCAGGACGAACGTGATTTCTGGGACGTGCGGCTGCGCAAACCCAAGACGGCCTGGACCTGGAAGAGCAAGGCGGAGCGCGATGCCCTGGATCATTTGTCGGACTGTTTGACGACTGACATGGAAGGCGCGGACTTGTTCAAGGCGGTGCTGCCCGAATGCTGGTGGGAACTGGCGGTGAAATTCGCGCAGCAGCAGGAAAAGCTGGTGGATGTGACCCAAAAGCTGGCGACCGCGAAAACAGATAATGGGGGAGGTCCCAAGGCCATGCCTGACCTGGTTCCGGCAGCCGGGAGAGTCACCCGAGAAATTCCACCGCATCCTCAGGCAGGGCCATTGGCGCGGTTTATTCTGCCTTGGTTCTGCGGTTGTCTGGCGATGTTGCTCACCGTGCTTGTGCCTGTGCTGGTGTTGCCACGGGAATTTGTCTTGGGCATTTTGGATACTTTAAAGCCCGCTGCGACGATCTCGACCCCTGCCGAGATGGAGGCATGGCGGAAAAACGAGCTGCAAAAGAAGGCCGCTGAGATGAAGCCTTTTGAAGCGCAGCACGCTTTGGCAAAAACGGGTGGCTGGCAGGAAAATGAAAAGGTGCTCTCAGGAAAAAGCCAGGAACTGCCCTTGGAGAGTCCGCAGTACCTGAATCTGCTGGTCTGGCTTCATCTAGACCCGCCCAAAGATCAAGACGTCCGCCTGCGTGTGTGCAAACTGCTGCTGGATCGAGTGAAAGGGAATGCCATCACACTTTGGGAGATGCTGAACTATCCGGGTTCCCCGAATGCGGCAGAGATTAAAACTGCGGCACGCAACGTGCTCTCTGACGCTGCCTACCAATGGAGCGATGCCGAAAAACAGCGCTTGGGCGCTATTGCAGGCAGCGTTCCTGCCAGCAAATCCACGCCGGCAGGCGGGGATAAGAAATAAAAACGAAGCACGTGCTCTGGCTCAAATCTGAGTTTCAGAGATGCAAATCTTGCATTTTTGTGAGTTCACTTGGTATCCTTTGAGCTTATTGAGACTAGCTAGGACAAACTATGCTTTTTATGGTTTAATCTCTAAATGCTGGCTTATTCGGATTGTAAAATTACCAGACTTTTCAGAATAAACTTTGCAAATTTGAGCCACAACCCTTATAAATTAGAGCATATATGTGAAGCATTGCCCCCAACTCACTGATCGGTATTATTTCATCTGTATGGTCATTAACTTGTTATGATTGAAGAGCTTCAGCAATTTGGCAGCCTTTCCGTGGCTCATCGAACCGGTGGTGCACCGGTCGAGCTGGTGCGTTCTAAAGACGAGGTGGTTTTTCTAGCCTTCGACAACCGCATTCACCGCCTGGTGGAGCTGCATGTGCTGCGCGGGGGAAGCACGCTGGATGCGGCGATGAAGAGATCCGCGTTTGATCGCGCCCGACAGGCTTCGGAAATCCGTGGGCATGCCTTCATGCGCATTTTGGAAGTGGGTGAGGATCAGGGGCTGGTCTATTACACCAGCAATCTCAACGATGGTGAGTTTGTCGAGCATTACACTCAAAGGCGCGGCGCAGTGGCGCCTGCGACGGCTCTGGCGCTCGTTTATCAACTGCTGGATGACCTGCTCCAGTTGCAAGGATTTCAACGTCTTGTCTCGCGCATGCACCTGGACCGCGTGCTGGTCACGACCTTGGAAGATACCTTCCTGCAGCTCCGCGTGTTTGATTACGGTTTGTCGCAGCTGGATGCAGGGACCGAGGGGCAAAGCGGTGCACGGCTGGTGGTGGAGGCCTGCCGGCTTATTTTCCTGCTTCTGACCGGGCAACCTTATGCCGGCGAAAATCCAGATCGCTTCCCTGCATTGACGCAGCTGCCGATGGGTCTGCGCACAGCGGTCAGAGCTGCACTCACCGACCCCGAAAATGCTCCGGCATCGATCGAAAAACTGCGTGACGATGTGCGCGAGGCGTTCAGCGCGCTTTCGAGCAACATCAAAGCGCGTAATTTCCGCAAACACCTGGTGGTGAACTCTTCACTGCTGCCACAGTCACAGCTTCAGGAACTCCTGTTGGAGGATGTGCCGGTCGAAACCATTCTTGGAACACGGTTTCGCGTGGAGGATGCGGATCACGCACGCCGCTATCCCTTCTCCATCCCTGCGATCAATACGAAGCTCGGGCAGGCTGTCACGGTGCACCTGCTTCCTCCCTCCCGTATCGTGGACAAATCCCGCTACGAGGCGGTGCCCCTGCAGATGTGGCGTTTCAATCCGGAGCGTCACCCGAACATCCTCCGCTCTTTGAGTCTGTGGGAAAGTCCTGATTGGACCTTCTTGACCGAAGAGCGTGAGCCTGGCTTTGCACTCAGCCGTCTCATGGCGGAACGCATCACGCTGAATCCCGCCGAAGTGACGGTGCTGATGCGCCAGATCCGGGCCGGGCTTGATCAGGCGGTGGAGTGTGGCGTGCAGCGTGTGGATTTGCACCCTTCCAACATCCTGCTGCGTGTGGGTAAAAATGGACCACTGCTCTCGCGTGAACTGGAACGGCTGATGCAGAAGCGCCTGGATGCCTGGCCTTCATTTGTGGTGAAGCTGCGTCCGCACATGACCATGCGCAGCCTGTACGAGCCGCTGCTGGTGGACATGGACCTCACCGAAGGACAGCAGCAGGAGGAGCATTTGCAGAATCGTGATTTCCGGCACCGCTCGTTTGTGGCGCTTGCAGGTTATTTGCTCACGGGGGAGCGCCAGACCGGAGGCGTGCCGCAGTTTCCTGAGTCCATCCCTGAGGCGGCTGCCGCCTATGTGCGTGAGTGCCTTGAACTGATCCGTCGTGCGGGCAAGACCCCAAGCCCAGGTGATTTCATCGACAAGTTTGAGGGGCTTCTGACTGCGCCGACGGTTGATCTTGCCACACGCCTTCGTGGCAGCAGTACAGTGGCGCTGGAGGAAATGGAAAGCGTCGGTTCCGTGTCTGATTTTGAAGATGACTGGAATGCGAATGAAGCATCCGCTGGTCATTTTGAGGACGAGCCCATTTCCCCCATCAAGCGCGGGATCAAGACTCATGACTTCAATTCGTTGGTGCAGCCAAAACGCAGCCTGCCAGTGGGTGCCATCGCGGCGGCGGCTGCAGTGGTGCTGGGCATTAGCGCGTGGATTTTGATGGGTGGTAAAAAGGAGCCGGGGGCTGCAGCACAGCCTGTGGTTTCCTCTGTCGAAGCTGAAGGACCTGCGGTCATTAAAAAGGACGCTCCCCCTGCGGTCGTGAAGGCTGTGCAGAGCAAGCCGGTTCCGGCTCCGGCTCAAGCTGAACCAGTCAAATCACAACCTGCTCCTGCGGTGGTCACTCCCATCGTTGCCGCCCCCATCAAGCCTGTGGCGGTGATGAAGGAGGCAGTGCCGAACCCAACCGTCAAGCCAGCACCGGCAGCGGTGGCATCGGTGACAGATGTTCCTGCGCCGCCGCCCCTTGTGCCGGCCCCGGTGAATGAAGTGAAGCCGACGGCCAAGCCGGTGGCGGCAGATGCAGCGACGACTGCTGCCGTGCTGACACCTGCTGCGGACAATCCGACACAAACCGTCCACGCCTCGGCTCCTCCAATCACTGCGGCAAAGCAGCCTGAGAAAGCACCCATCACCATTCGTCGTGCCATCCTTCCTTCCAAAGAGGAGATCGACCGCATGAAACAGGGGCAGGTGGAAAGCAGTACAGGGCAGATGCCCGCCATATCCACTGCCGCACCCTTGCCGCCGAAACGCAAAGAAACACCGTGATCCCAGCCATTGCCCGCATTTCAATATTGCAGCCATTTTGGCGTGGGATTCCTCACGAAAGCACCGAATTTGCTTGGACTCACGGCGCACTCACAGGTAAAACTACCTTTAGTGGAGATGAGCGCCGCAAACAATGCCGCTTTGATTGCGAAATCCGGAGCACGCCGGATGAGAATCACCGGCACGCTGAGGCTGGTGGCGTTTTCCCCATTCCATTGCAGGCAGTACACATCACATTAGAAACCGCGAAAATTAGGAGAGACTGATGAAGGTCAACAACACTATCGTTATTTCAATCGGTCAGGCAGGCAATCAGATTGCCGCGTCTTTCTGGAAAACCATCTGTCAGGAGCACGGCATTGATCCGATGACAGGTCAGACCGCCCAGGGCCAGACTCCGCGCGGAAACTGGAGCGCGTTTTTCAGCAAGCTTGGCGAATCCTCTTCCGGCAGCTATGTGCCTCGCGCGGTGATGGTCGATCTGGAGCCAAGCGTGATCGACAACATCAAGGCCACCTCCGGCTCTCTCTTCAATCCTGGCAACCTCATCAGTCGCACGGAGGGTGCCGGTGGTAATTTTGCCGTGGGTTATCTCGGTGCAGGGCGCGAGGTTCTGCCAGAAGTCATGGGTCGGCTCGATGCCGAAATCGACAAGTGCGACAACGTCGGCGGCATCCTTGTTCTGCATGCCACGGGCGGTGGTTCCGGTTCCGGTTTTGGTGCTCTGCTCATTGAATCCGTCAAAGAAAAGTATCCTGAATTCCCCGTGTTGAGCTGCGCGGTGCTGCCATCCCCGCAGGTTTCCTCGGTGGTGACCGAGCCTTACAACACGGTGTTTACGCTCAATACGCTGCGCCGTTCGGCAGACGCCTGCCTGATCTTCGACAACGAAGCGCTGTTCGAACTCGCGCATCGCAAATGGAACATCGAGAGCCCGACGGTGGATGACCTGAACCTGCTCATCACCGAGGCCCTTGCCGGTCTGACGGCTTCCATGCGTTTCAGCGGCTTCCTGACCGTGGAAATCAGCCTGCGTGAGCTGCTCACGAATCTGGTGCCGCAGCCTTCGCTGCACTTCCTCATGTGCGCTTTTGCACCGCTGACACCGCCTGACCGCAGCAAGTTTGAAGAAATGGGCGTTGAGGAAATGATTCGCAGCCTGTTTGACAACGGCTCCGTTTTTGCCGCCTGCTCCCCCATGGAAGGCCGCTTTCTGAGCACTGCGGTGCTCTACCGTGGCATCATGGACGACAAGCCGCTTGCAGACGCCGCCCTCGCTGCGATGCGTGAGCAGCTGCCGCTGACCTACTGGATTCCCACCGCGTTCAAGATCGGCTACGTCGAGCAGCCCGGCATCTCCCATCGCAAGAGCATGGTGCTTCTGGCCAACAACACCGAAATCGCCCGTGTGCTGGACCGGATCTGCCACAACTTCGACAAGCTCTGGCAGCGCAAGGCCTTCGCCAACTGGTACCTCAATGAAGGCATGTCCGAAGAGCAGATCAATGCGCTCCGTGCTTCCGCTCAGGAACTCATTCAGAGCTATCAGGTGGCCGAGGAAAGCGGTGCCAAAGCCAAGGTGCAGGACAGCGCATCTGACTTCCCGCGCAGCAGCGCCAGCGTGGATGACAGCCGCGGCGGTGGCATGAGTCTGCGTGACCTCGTGGACCGTCGTCGTTAAGAACAGCAAATCAGGCAATCGATAAAACAACCGTTTGGAGGAATAACCGTGAGAGAGATTCTGAGCATTCATGTCGGACAATGTGGCAATCAAATCGCCGACCGTTACTGGCGGCTCCTGCTGCGTGAACATGGCCTGACCGAGGCTGGTACGTTGAAGGATGGCAACACGACTGCCGCCGCCAACACGAACATGGAGGTGTTCTTTCACAAGGTCCGTGACGGGAAATACATCCCGCGCGCCATTCTGGTGGACCTTGAGCCCGGGGTGATCGCCCGAATCGAAGGCGGTGACATGGCGCAGTTGTTTGACGAGAGCTGCATCATTCGAAAAATCCCCGGTGCTGCCAACAACTGGGCGCGTGGTTACAACGTCGAAGGTGAACGCATCATCGACCAGATCATGAATGTGATCGACGCCGCCGTCGAAAAGACCAAGTCACTGCAGGGCTTCATGATGACCCACTCCATCGGTGGTGGCTCCGGCTCCGGTCTGGGTTCGCTCATTCTGGAGCGTCTGCGCCAGGCTTATCCCAAGAAGCGCATCTTCACGTTCTCGGTGGTTCCCTCCCCGCTGATCTCCGACTCGGCTGTCGAGCCCTACAACGCCATCCTCACGCTGCAGCGCATCCTCGACAACGCGGATGCCGCCGTGCTGCTGGACAACGAGGCACTCTTCCGCATTGCGAAGTCGAAGCTGCACCGCAGCCCGAACTACATGGACCTCAACCACATCATCGCTCTCATAATGAGCTCGGTGACGGCATCCCTGCGCTTCCCTGGAAAACTGAACACCGATCTCAGTGAATACGTGACCAATTTGGTGCCGTTCCCCGGCAATCATTTCCTCACGGCCTCGTTTGCTCCCATGCGTGGTCCCGGTCAGGAAGGACAGGTCCGAATCAATTTCCCCGACGTTGCACGTGAGACATTCTCCCAGGACAATTTCACGGCGGCCATCGACTGGACCAACGGCGTGTACCTTTCCGCCTGCGCCCTGTTCCGTGGGGATGTGAAAGCCAAGGAAGTTGAGGAAAACATGGCGGCCATCCGCAAGAGCCTGAACTTCGCCAGCTACGTACCGACTGGCATCAAAATGGGTGTGGCTGAAACCGCCCCCGAAGGCTTCGCCTCCAGTGGTCTCGCATTGGTCAATCACACCGGCATCGCCGCTGTCTTTGAGCGCCTCATCACCAACTTCGACATCATGTTCGACAACCACGCCTACACGCACTGGTATGAGAACAACGGTGTCTCCCGCGAAATGATGGCTCATGCACGCAACACCATCGTCAATCTCGCCCAGTCCTATCGCGACGCCAGCTAGCCGGAGTCTGACCGGTTTCGTGAACCAACCTTCAACCCAACGTGGATACCGCATTGGAGCGCCAAATAGCCTCCGCCTCCCGCAGCGTCGAGGAGGCGCGGAGGCTTGCGTACCATGATCCGGTCCGCGTCGGGGCTCTGGTTGAGCAGATCAGTGTTCTTGCCGATCTGCGGCAGAAAGAGGGAGATTTCCGCAAGGCGGAGTCGCTTTATCGTGAGGCGCTCTTTCGTGCGCAGGAACTGCGCAAGCAGGACCCTGACCTGCTGACCGGCATCTACTCGCTCCTGGCACATCTGTACGATCGTTGGGGACGCATGGACAAGGCAGCTGAGTTCTATGAGCAGGCGTTGACCATCAGCGCTAACAACGGGCTGGAGGACAGCGACAAGGTGGCCACGATCAAAAACAACCTGGCCATGATTTTCAAACAGCTGCGGCAGTTTGAAAAAGCCGAGGGCTACTACTGCGAAGCGCTGGAAACTTTTCAGCGCATCGATGGTGAGCAGAGTTCGCGCGTGGCTTCCGTGTACAACAACCTCGGCGTGCTCTACTACAGCAGCATGGATGTGGATCGCGCGCAGGCCATGCATGAACGGGCGCTCGCCATCCGGCAGAATCTCAATGAAGGGCAGATGGATCCGGCCGACCTCTCCCAGACTTTCATCAACCTGGGTGCGGTTTACAAGGCATCAGGAGATTTCCAAAAGGCCGAGGCCTGTGTGGACCGCGCAAAGCGCATCCGTGCCGCCATGAACGGCTACCACCCGAATCCACGGCGTTCGGCTTCGCTGCTGATCGACAAGAGTCTCTAGGACCCCGAATAGGACCTATTAGTCGTATAGGACCTATTCGTCATCTCCGCAGTCTCTCAATAGAGCTCCACAGGCGAACGTTTGCCGTCTTCGACGCTGAGATTTTTGGCCGCCTCTTCGCCGAGGGTGTCGACGCGGAGTTGCCAGATGTCGCGATTGATGGCGGCGAAGCGGTCGAGATTGAACGAGTCCGGCTTCACCAGGCGCTTCTTGGTTTTTTCGATCCGCATCAAGGCATCATGCAGGGCCGGGGCTTCGACGCCCTCAAGGTGCTGGCGGGCCAGTTCCACCATTTCGACCCGGTGGCAGATCATGACGAGGTCATTGCCGGCGCGCACCGCTTCCTGGATGGCCTGCTCGAAGGTGACTTCATTCAGGATCGCTCCCATGTCGAGGTCATCGGTCATGGCCAAGCCGTCGAAGGCATACTGATGGCGCAGCAGCTTCGTCACGATGTTATGGCTCAGACTTGCAGGCCAGCGGCCACGGTCCGGATCGTACGCGGTGTAGTTGCTGTGGCAGGTCATCACACTGTCGAGTTCCGGCAGCAGCGCAGAGTAGGGCAGCAGTTCGCTGCGCTCCATTTCTTCACGGCTTTTGGTGATGACCGGCAGGAACTCATGCGGATCGCATTCCGCCGGCCCATAGCCAGGGAAGTGTTTGCCGCAGCTCAGGATGCCTTCAGCGCGCATGGCACGATTGAACACACCGGCGTTGTCGATCACCTGCTGCGGATCTTTGCCATAGGTGCGGCCTTTGAGGGAATTGTCCGCCGCATCATCATACGAGATGTCCAGCACAGGGCAGAGATCGAGATTGAAACCGAAGAGGCGCAAAATCTGCCCGGTGAGCTTGCCATGACGTTTGATCAGCGCGGGATCACCCTTGTCACGCAGCGCTTGCGCATTCGGTGGTTCTTCACCAATCAGGCGGAGACGCGAGACGCGACCGCCCTCCTGATCAATCGTGATGAATGGTTCGACGTTGGAAATGTCGCGCAGGTCATCGATGAGTTTGCGGACCTGTTCCGGGGTCTGGATGTTGCGCCCGAATAAAATGAAGCCACCAGGCTGAAGTTTTTTGAGTCGTGCGGCGGTTTCTGGAGTGAGTTCGGCACCGGGGACACCCATGAGGAGGAGCTGGCCGAGGTCTTGGGAAGTGGGCATGAGGGTGTGTGTTCGTTTGAGTAGTGGTTGGGCGAAAGTGACAGATCAGGTGTCAAGACTCGTTTTGCTAAAATTTTGATAACAATTGGGCGTTTTAGGCTCTCAGGATTGCGACTCAGCGGTTTCTTTTTGCAAAAGAAGGGTGGGCAGGTTGACGGGAGGGGCAAAACTTTTTAACATGCGGTCGTCTGTGGGGCAACCCGCGGGCCACGTTTGCAAGCTTCCTCAGCTAACGCATTTCGTGCCAATCGGTCCTCTATCGTTGTTGGTTGCTGGATCGCCAATGGAACCCCCCGGCTTCGCATGCCGGGGGGTTCTCTGTTTCTGGGTGATGCATTCGCGCATTGTGAGCAACTGTGTGATTAGCTTGTTAGCTCGCTGTGATTAGTGTGTGAGCAACTCAATCAGCTCACGGTGCACTCAACTGACGCGCCCATTGAATCGCACGCAGCATGCCGGTGGCCTTGTTGATCGTCTCTTGATACTCGGACGCAGGAACAGAGTCAGCCACAACGCCTGCTCCGGCCTGCACATAGGCTTTGCCATCCTTCACGACGCAGGTGCGCAGCGCGATGCATGAATCAAGGTTGCCATCAAAGCCGAAGTAACCCACCGCGCCAGCATACGCACAGCGCTTGCTTTTCTCGCACTCATTGATGATCTCCATGGCGCGCACTTTGGGCGAGCCGCTGACGGTGCCGGCTGGGAAGGTGGCGCGCATGACGTCGTAGGCAGTCTTGTCGTCACGCAGATGGCCGTCCACGTTGGAGACGATGTGCATGACGTGTGAGTAGCGCTCGATGATCATCAGGTCACTGACGCGCACGGTGCCATAGTCGGCCACACGTCCGACATCATTGCGTGCGAGATCGACGAGCATGATGTGCTCGGCGCGTTCTTTGGGATCATTCAGCAGTTCCTGGGCCAGAGCATCGTCTTCTGCGGGGGTCTTGCCCCTCCAGCGCGTGCCTGCAATGGGGCGGATGTCGATGCGGCCGTTCATGCACTTCACATGAACCTCCGGCGAACTGCCGACGAGCGCGAAGCCCTGCGGGAAGTCGATGCAGAACATGTAGGGGCTCGGATTCACATGCCGCAGAGCGCGGAAGAGATCCAGCGTGGTGCCCTGATAGTCCGTTTCAAAACGCTGAGAGGGCACGCCCTGGAAGATGTCACCGGCGCCGATGTACTCCTTCATCTTGAGTACCATCGCCTCGTATTCTTCCTGCGTGGTGTTGCTCACCGGCGGTGGCAGCTGCCCCACGGGGGCAAAGGTTTGCAGCGGTCGGGCAGCCAGCGGCTTCTCCAGTTTGGCAATGACATCCGCGATCTGCTCGCGCGCCCAGTCGTAAGCAGCCTCCAGCGTGGCATGCTCATCGGTGTGAACATTGGCCACGATGGACAGGCGGCGGGTGCGGTGATCAAACACCAGCACGGTGTCAGTGACCATGAAGACCATGTCCGGCAGGCCCAGTTCGTCCTTCGGCGGTGGCGGCAGCGTCGGCTCAAAGAAGCGCACCATGTCATACGCCAGGTAACCGACCGCACCGCCGTGGAAGACCGGCAGCGGCTGCGTTTCCAGCGGGGTGAAGGGCTTCATTAGCTCCTGCAGTTCCGTCAGTGGATCGCCGGTGGTGGTGTAGCTGCGCTTCTTGCCGCGCTCCTCGATTTCAATCTCACGACCGCGTGCCGTGAAGATGATGCGCGGTGAACTGCCGAGCAGCGAGTAGCGCCCGGAGTGCTGAGTGAGCTCTGCGGATTCCAGCAGGAAGGCGCAGCGGCCATCGTGGATCTTTTGGAATGCAGAGAGCGGGGTTTCGTAGTCGGCGGCGAGTTCCGCCATCACCGGTACGAGATTGCCCTGCTGCGCGAGCGTCTGAAAGGTGGCGAAGTCGGGCTGAAGATGGAGCTGTGGCATGCGGGGCGTGAAACGAGCGCGCATTCTGGACGCGGAATCGCGTTGTGGCAATGATGCTTCAAAGCACCGCTTTCATCGCCGCCAGCAGTTCGCCGTAGTCGTCGAAGGGCTTGAACTGCGGAAACTGCGCCTGAATGCTGGCCGGGGCGTGGAAGAAGAAACCCACATCGGCCTCGCCGAGCATCGTGGTGTCGTTGAAAGAATCACCTGCGGCGATGACGCGGTAGTTCAGCGCTTTGAACGCAGCCACGGACTTCTGCTTCTGGTTCGGCTGGCGCAGCTTGTAGTCCACGATGCGACCGTCTGGGGCGACATCGAGCTGATGGCAGAAGATCGTCGGCCACGCGAGCTGGCGCATCAGCGGCTGGGCAAATTCGGCGAAGGTGTCGCTCAGGATGATCACCTGAGTGATGGAGCGCAGTTCATCGAGGAAGGATTTGGCGCCATCCATGGGGGAAAGTGTGCCGATGACCTGCTGGATGTCCGGCAGCTTCAGGCCGTGCTCATCCAGAATCTTGAGGCGGCCCTTCATGAGCACATCGTAGTCAGGTTCATCCCGCGTGGTGCGGCGCAGTTCGGGGATGCCGGTCTTCTCGGCAAAGGCGATCCAGATTTCGGGGACGAGAACGCCTTCGAGGTCGAGGGTGACGATGGTCTGCTGCTTCATGTGGGTAGATGTCATGCACGGGTCGCTCCTCCAGTAAAGCAGCGATCTTCAAAAAAGGCGCACATGCAGGCAAGCCATGCGGAGACGCTGTTGAAAATTTGGCGTTTGTTTGAACATGAAAATCGAAAACGAAGTCACTCGAAACGCCGCCCAACTGGTGACCAACTGCCGCAATGCCGTGCTGGCCACGTCAGACGCCGAGGGGCATCCGCACTCAGCCTGGATGACCACGCAGGTCACCACGGACATGGAGGAGATCATTTCCATCACCGCGCCAAATTCGCTGAAGGCCGACATCCTGCGTGCGAATCCGCAGGCGGAGTGGATGTTTGCCTCTCCTTCGATGGAGACAATCGTGTACCTCTCCGGACACACTCGTTTGATTGAGGGAGATGCGGCGAAGCGCTACTGGGATCAGATGCCCGGCAAATCGAAGGCCTACTACCGCAAGTACTGCGAGACGGAGGACTATCACAAATTTGCCGTCATCCGCACGGAGGTCAGCAAGGTCGTGCTGTGCAAACCCTACGCCTACACGAAGTCCGTGCTCTGGGACAAGTCGGTGCCAGCCGCCGCGTAGGGCGCACCTGATTCATTTCTGGCTACCGCGGCGCGGCATGAAATCGAAACAGCGGGGCTTTTTGGCTGGCAGCAGGAGTGCGGCCATCTGCCTTTGCGGTTGATGACGGGCGCCGTGGTGAGGTGCTCTCTTCGGGGTATTTTTTGGTGGTGGGCCAGATCAGCCGCCATGGCTGATGCTTCAGAGTGTCGCTGCCCTCCTTGAGATTTTCTGCCGTTGCCGAGAGCTTTGATGTGATCTGTTTGAACTGACGGTCGAGGTTCTCCGTGGCGGTGCGCAGATTGTGCAGTGTGGCTTCGAGGTCTTTGTTTTCCTCCAGCTTGCCGGTGAATTTCTCCGCATGGGCGAGCGCCTTGGCCAGATCGCTGTCCGGGCCGGTCAGTTTGGCGATCTGATCGAACGCTGTCGCCAGCTTGCCGTCATCGTTGGTGAGTTTTTTGATGTTCTCCAACGAGCCGCGCAGTGCGCCGTCTGGCCCGATCACTTCGTTGAGATGGGTGGTGAACTTTTTGAATTCCTCCAGCGCCTTCGGCAGGTCTGAGTTCTCCTTGGTCAGCTTGTTGAGGTTGTCCGCTGTTTTCTGCAGACCATCGAAGGTCTCAGTGGCTTTTTTCAGGGCGGGATCAAGCTTCTCCAGCAGAGTGGGCACCGCATCGGCGAGGCCCGGCTCACGTTCGCCCACGAAGGCGGTGTTTTCTGGGGCGAGCCCGCTTGACTCCTGACCGGTGGTGAAGTCGATCACCGGTTTGCCCAGCAGACTGGGGAGGGTCATGCGGGCTTTGACCTTGTTGAAGATTTGCGCGGATTTGTCCACCTCGATGTCCACCACCGTCTCAAGCTTTGGGTCAGGACGCTCTTTCTCCGGCACGGGGGAGTGGAGCTCAATGACCTGACCGATCCTGCGTCCTGCCAGGAGGACGGGAGCGCCAGGCGCAAGGCTGGAGGCATTGTCCAGGTAGATGCGGAACTTCTTCTGCGCGACGAATACCCCCGGCGAGCCGAGGTAGAGGAGCAGGGCGACGAGTGCGGTGAGCGTCACGACGACGAGCACACCGGTGCGTATTTCATTGCGGAAGATAGTCATGAGGGTGTGGCCTGGAGGATGGGCCCCTGGGTTTCTCCCGCGATGAACTGAGCCACGACGGGATCGGTGGAGGCTTTGAAATTGTCCGGGGTGTCGTTGGCGATGATCTTGCCCTTGTAGAGCATGGCCATGTGGGTGGCGACTTTGAAGGCGCTGCCCATTTCGTGCGTCACGATGATGGAGGTGGCGCCGATCTTTTCGCTGAGGCTGATGATGAGTTCATCAATCACAGCGCTGATGACGGGATCGAGACCGGCGGTGGGTTCATCATAAAGGATGAGTTCGGGATCCATGATGATGCCTCGCGCCAGCCCGATGCGCTTGCGCATGCCGCCGCTGAGTTCGGCGGGCATCTTGTCACGCGCCTCTGCCATGCCGACGAGGGCAAGCTTTTCATCCACGAGCTGGTCGATCTCCGCGCGGGATTTGCTGGTGAGTTCTTCCAGCGGCAGCGCGAGATTGTCCCGCACACTAAGAGAGCTGATCAGCGCGCTGTATTGATAGACCATGCCGATCTTCTGGCGCATGCGGTTGAGGCGCAGGCGGCCCATGCGGTTGACCTTGAGTCCGTTGAAAAGGATCTCGCCAGCGGAGGGTTTGAGCAGGCCGAGGATGAGGCGGAGCAGGGTGCTCTTGCCCCCGCCGGACTGGCCCAGCACGACCAGACGCGAGCGGGAAGGCACGCTCAGGCTCACGCCCGCGAGGATTTCCTTCTCATCAAAGGCCAGGCGCACGTCGTGCAGTTCCACGCTCGTTTTTGTGGGCTCGTTCATGTGTCAAAGAGGGCGACGAGTACGATGTTGCAGAGGGTGTCGAAGGCGATGACGACGGTGATGGCCGTGACGACGCTCTGAGTGGTGGCAGCTCCCACGCCAGCGGCACCGCCGCGCACGGAGAGGCCTTTGTAGCAGGCCACGAGTCCGATGATGAGGCCAAAGAGGAAGCTCTTCACCGTGCCGGCCACGATGTCCCGGATGAGCATGCTCTCCAAGGCCGCATGCACGAAGTGGTGAAGGGAAGTGTCAAAGGCCCAGCGGGAGATGAGGGCGGCTCCGACCATGGCGGTGAAATTGGAAACGACGACGAGGCAGGGCAGGAGCAGGAACACGGCGAGGACGCGGGGCCCCACCAGAAAGCGCAGCGGGCCGATGCCCATGGCCTCAATGGCTTCCACCTCTTCTGACACGACCATGGTGCCGAGCTCGGCGGTGTACGCCGCGCCGATGCGTGCCGCCACCATGATGCCGGTCATCAGCGGGCCGAGTTCACGGGTGAAGGAGATGGCCACCAGACCGGGCACCATCTGCTCCTGACCAAAAGTCTGGAGCTGGTAGCCGGTGAGCAGCGCCATGGTCAGCCCAATGAAGAAAGAGACGAGTGAGACCAGCCCGATGGAACCCACTCCCGTGCGGTCTGTCTGTTCAAAGAAGATGGCAAGCCGGAATGGCATGCGACCACGCACCACGCGGTCTCCCATTTCCTCGGCCGTATCTATGAGAAGCCAGACGACGCTGCTGAGATGCTGGAGCGACGTTCGAAGGGCGGACCACGGACCAAACATACGTCCAAACATCGTCCGTGAACCGGTCTTCGGATGCTCCTAACTGCCTCTATCAGCGGGTGTCAGGGCGCGGTGCCTCCACCGCCTCGCACTTCTCGCGCCAGCCGGGAAAATTCCAAGTATTGGGAAAGCCTTCACACTGCACCGGCTTCACCGGCTGGATGCGGCAGACATTCACGCCTTCGAGGAAGAGGCACTCGCCGTTGGGCTTGTCGATGATGCTCAGGCCGGTGCGGTTCGCATTCAGCCGCGTGCACTGCTCCACGAACTCGATGCGCGGCATGTCCAGATATGCGGCGATGCGTGTGATCTCATCGTCTGTGACACGCACATCTCCCGGCCAGCGGCAGCAGTTGCCGCAGCGCCGGCAGGCATACCAGGGCGTGGAGGTGTCAAGTGGGGAGGTTTCGCTCATGAAAAGTATTCTGTTCGCGCATTGCTGCGCTGGAGGCATAGTTCGTGCGATGAACAGGTCTATGCAACGAAGGTTTGAAAATCGCCGCCCATGGCCGCGGTGTCAGTGGCTGTCGCGATGAAACTGCATCTGCTTCCCACCATCACTCTGCTGCCCGCGCCGCAAGATACGGCGGATGATCAGCAGGTCATCGAGGACTGGTCCCGTGGACTGGACTGGGTGAAGTGGCTGCTGGGCAGCGTGCGCGCTCGCGTGGAGGTGCTGTTGGTGGAGGATGTGGGCGACTGGAATGTCGCGGCTGACAGCGTGCTGCGTGAAGCCATCGGTCCGGCGCTCAAGTCCGCGTGGCAGAGCGCGCATGCGAATGATCTGGCAGGTCTCATCGCTGCTTCTTCCAGACTCTCATCCCAGCTTTCACCCGCCGCCTGCCAGCGCAGTCTGCAGGCGGGCGCGGTGCTTCTCAAATCCACAAAGCATGCGCGTTATCAAGGCGTGCTGGGTCGTCTGCGCGAGGCCGTAGAGCAGGGGAGATGTGATGGCCACATCGCCATCGTGTGGGCGGCGGTCGGCCACTTTTTTCAGCTCAGCCTCACCAATGTGATCGCCGAATACCTGCGCTTGGAATGGGACATGGTGGCGCGTGATTCGCACCTGCAGGTGCCCTACGCCGGAAAGTTCAGCATCGCCGGAATCACGAGCCGGATCATGAGCGATGCCTCAAGCGAGTCCGCGCTGCGGGTGGTGGATGCGTGAATTCCGGCCTCTGAGCCAATCAACGCGTCACTGCTAAAACTTCACCGTCACTCCGAGGTTCGCACCGAAACCGGGCTCGTTGGAGCCTGAGCCATGGTAGCGGTAGGTTTTGTTTAGCAGGTTGTCCAGAGAGGCGGTCAGGATGAGGTTCTCGGTGACGGAGTAGCCGCCGCGCAGCGTAAGCAGGCAGAAAGAAGGCGTGCCGTTGGGCGGGACTCGCTGGGTGTCGAGCTGGTCGGAGGTGTTCATGCGCCCGGCCTCGCCATAGGTGAGACAGACGAACTCTGTCCAAAACCGTTGATCCGTGGTCTGCCAGCGCACGCCGGCATAGCCCACGAGCGGGGAGATTTTGCCCAGCGGCTCGCGGCGTTTCTGCGTGGTGATGCCGATGAACTGATCCACCTCGCCTTCCACCCAGGCCACATGGCCAAAGACGCTCCAGTGCTTGTCGATCTGCCAGCGTGCGGCGAACTCGAAGCCCTGCATGTAACCATCGCCGCCATTCGCCTTGGTGTCCTGCAGTGGCACGGAGGTGGAGCGACGGATGATCAGATTGTCCAGCTTGGTGTAGAAATAGGCCAGGCTGGCGGTGAGACTCTCGGTGTTTGCCTTGAGACCGATCTCATAGGTCAGGTATTTTTCCGGGGACAAGTCGGTGGCCGGTGTTTCTTTGCGCCCGGACAGCGCCACATCAAAACGCGAAAGGTCGGAGAGATTGGGCGCACGGAAGGCCTGCGACACACCGCCATACAGCGAATAGCGGTCACGTTCATCCAGGTCGATCACGAAGCGCACACTGCCGGAGAAGTTATCCCAGCTGCTGGCAAACGACTGCTGCGCGAGGGTGGTGGGGTTCTGGAAGCTGCCGAGCCTGGCCGTGGCATGCGTGTAACGCTCTCCGAGGAAGAGATGTACGCGTTCGCCAAGGTCGATGGCGTCCTGAATGTGAACCCCCAGCAGGCTGTAGCTCGAGTTGTCCGCCACGGCTCCCTGAAAAGGATTGTCCGAGGCATGGGACTGCACAAAGTCCTCATAGAAATCGACACCATAGACCCAGGTGCCGATGGGTGATTTGCTGGTGAACTGAAGATCAGAACCCAGCGTCGTGACGTCCACCTTGTTGTAGGATTGAACGCCGCCTCCAGTGACACGGAACTGGTTCTCCCCGGCAGTTTGCAGAGAGACGGTGAGGCTGGCGTTGTCGATGAACCTGTTCAGGTCCTTCCCGGCGAGGCGGGCATAAGTCAGGCTGCGCTCCTGGTCGAAAAGCCGCACGCGGTCAGTGCCGACGGTGGTGCCTTCAAAGGAAACGCCTGAGTTGGTGGAGTGCGTGCGCCACACATCGTTCTGGCGTACCTGCTGATGCGCGGCGGTGAAGGTCCACTGGTCGTCCAGCGCTATGTCCAGCCTCACATCAAAGGCCCACTGGTCGTACCCAGTGTGCCGCTGCCGCCGTCCGCTGCCATCGGTGACATCGCCAAACTGGCTCAAGGTGACACCGGCATGCAGACCCCACTTCTGCCCTTCGCCGATGCTGGTTTCGAGGTGCTCCACGTTGCTGTGCTCCGCCGTGGAGTAACGATAGTCGGCCCGGCCATGGGAGAAAAAGCCGCCTTCGGCTTCGCTGAGGAAGCCCGATCCCTTCGTGAAGGCATTCACCGTGCCGCCGATGGCATCGCTTCCATAGAGCACGGATCCTTGAGAAGGCAGCACTTCCACATGGTCGAGGCCATACTGATCCAGCGTGTTCCAGTACTGGTTCGGTCCATCACGAAAGGTGGAGTTGTTGAAGCGGATGCCGTCGACCATCATCAGGTTGCGGAAACCGGTGAAGCCGCGGATGAAAGGGGAACCCTGGCCGTTGGAGGTCTTCTGAATTGCCACGCCGGGCGTTTCCCGCAGCGCCTCGGGGAAGGTGCGTGTGAGGCGCTCCTCCATCTGTTTCTTGTCCAGCGTCTTCACCGCCGCAGGCACCTGGGACAGCGGAGTCGCGCTGCGCGTGGCCGTGATCACCACCTCGGGCAGGTCACCGGTCTTGGCGGGCTTTTTCTTTTTATCTTCTGCAATTTCAGCGGCAAAGCTGGCAGTGGAAAAGGCGAGCAGGAGTGGGAGGGAGAATCGGCGCATGGGTTCGATAGGCGTAGGCGTAATGCCAACCAAACATCAGCTAATTCTTTGTCATGCACGGGCTGCCGCTGAATTGATGAATGGACAAATAGTGTCCATTTTGGCATCGAGACGGAATCGGGTGGCGCGAAGGTGGCCTCGTCAGAAAGGAAGTCCATGCAGCAGGCTGAGCAGGTTTCACCCGCCGCCCGCTCCTATTTCCCAAACAGGCCCTTGATGCCGCCTGTATTGATCTTGGCCGCACCACCTTGAAGCATGTTTTTGAGGGCACCGCTGGCGCTGGCTTTGACGGCTTCGGTATTGAGCTGGCTGAGAATCAGAGCCGTCAGCTCGGCAGGAGTGATGCCTGCGGCACCAGTGCCGAGATTGGTGAGGCGGATCTCAGGGAGCGTCATCCTGGCGTCTGCACCTGGCACAACACCGGCTGCACTGGCGCTGAGTTTGGCACCGGTGATGAGCAGTTCATTCACCTGGAGTTTGACGGACTTCTTCGGCTTGCCGCCTGCCGGTGGTGCGGCTGAATTTGGGGCGGCATTGCCAGCAGGCGCGGTTTGCTGGGAGACAAAGTTCATCGCATTGTCGGCGATGTGCTTGAGATTGGTTCCACCAAGTCCTGCTTCGAGATTGATCTCTGGATCCGTGATCCGGATGTGCTGAATGACCACCTTGTCTGCGCTGACGCTGTTGAGGTCCAGGCCCACCTCCGCACGGCCAATGCGAACGGCATAAGGACCTGTGAAGCCCTTGGGATTGCCGATCTGGAAGTCTTCGATAAGACCGGTGCCGGAGAAGGGGGAGACACTCACATGCCGGACTGACACGCTGGTCTGAACCACCGGCGGCGTGCCCTGCTCAATACCAAACTTGACCAGATTGCCAAGCTGTGACCAGCCAAACCAAAGACCGGCGCTGATGATGAGCACGAGAACAACGACAATGCGGATGAGCCACTTCATAAAAGCCGCGAGCTTTCCCGGGGGAACAGGCGCTGTAAAGCTTCAAAACTGGCTTCTTCCGCAGTGGCGGGGTGCGGCCTGAGGCCGGACCTCAGCCTTCGGTGAACTGACCCAGAGCGCGGAATTTCTGATAGCGCTGCTCCAGCAACTGGGCGGTTGGAAGGGCGTTGAGTTCCTTGAGCGTGGCCAGCACCGCGTCTTTGAGTGAATTCGCTGCGGCGAAGTGGTCGTTGTGCGCACCACCGAGAGGCTCGGGGATGATGCCGTCGATGATGCCGAGCTTCGAGAGATCCTGGGCGCTGAGCTTGAGTGCAGAGGCGGCTTCGGGGGCGTGCTCTCGGTGTTTCCACAGAATGGCGGCGCAGCCTTCTGGGCTGATGACGGAGTAATAAGCGTTCTCCATCATGAGCACGCGGTCCGCGATGCCAATGCCGAGAGCACCACCGCTGCCACCTTCACCGATGACGATGGCGATGACCGGCGTGCGCAGGGTCATCATCTCACGCAGGTTAAAGGCGATGGCCTCTGCGATGTTGCGCTCTTCCGCGCCGATGCCTGGGAAGGCTCCGGGGGTGTCGATCAGAGTGATGATGGGCAGGCTGAATTTCTCGGCCATGCGCATGAGGCGGAGGGCTTTGCGGTAGCCTTCGGGATGCGCGCTGCCGAAGTTGCGCAGCAGGTTTTCCTTGGTGTCGCGGCCTTTCTGGTGGCCCAGGATCGCCACGCGCTGACCTCCGATGGTGGCAAATCCGGCGGGCATCGCGTTGTCATCGCCGATGTGGCGGTCACCATGCAGCTCCACGAACTCATCCGTGATGTGCTTCACATAGTCGAGCATGAAGGGCCGGCCAATGTGGCGGGAGATCTGCACGCGCTGCCAGGGGGAGAGATTGGCGTGAATGTCACGCTGCAGGTTTTCGGCCTTCGTTTCGAGATCGGCGATCTGCTGGGCCAGCTTGTCGCTGGGCTTGGCGGCCAGCTTCTTTTTGGCCTCCTCGATTTCTTCGCGGATTTTGACGATGGGCTTTTCGAATTCCAAAACTTGTTTCATGGCGGTCTGGTTGGGAAAGGGGTGGGAGGGATTATCTCACGAGGCTCAACTTTGAGCCTTTGCGAACGAGCGCAAAGAGTTCTTCGATGTCTTCACGGGCGAGGAAGATGCCGGTTTCCGCCGTTGGGGCGGGTGCTGGAGCGGGCATGGCGGCAGGAGCGCCAGATTTTTTTGGAGCAGGTGTCGGAGCTTTCGGTTCCTCAACAGTTAGGGCTCGGGCCACCGGGGGAGTGCGGAGGCTGATGCCGGATTTCGTGCCGGCAAACCATTTCTCTGCATCGACGTAGTTGGGGTCGGTGGAGACCACGGGCTTGCCATCAAAGATGGAGTTTTTTCCCGCGATCGTCATCTCCACCGGCAGGCGCATGCCGGGGGGCAGGCGGATGTCTTTCGCATTGTAAACTTTAAAGAGGTATTCTTTCTCACCCACTTTGCGCAGCAGCATGACCTGCTTTTTGGAAATGCTGACGCCGAGGTGGAAGTCCATCGGGATGATGGTGAGGTGGTCGCCGGGGTGCAGATTGAAGCTCATCAAACCGCTGGAGCGGATGATGGAGTCCACGGTCGTGTCGAACTTGGTGGCGATGGAGTTCAGCGAATTGCCCGGCTGCACGATGTAATCCTTCTTCCCGGCGGTGGAGTTCGCCGAGTAGAGCTGGTCCATGTTGATCTCACCAATGATGCGCATGGCCTCGGCGCAGGTCTTGGAGTCAGGGAACTGCTGGCAGAGTTTGTACAGCGCATCACGGCCGTCGTCAATTTTACCCTGGTGAATGAGCTCCACGGCGGCTTCGAAACGGCGGATGCCGGGGTCCACACGCGGGCGGTCCTTCGCCTTCATGGAGGCGATGTCCTGCTCCACCTGGCTCTCCTTGAGCAGGATGTTCATGTAAACCCAGTACCCCATCGCCAGAGTGCCTGCCACCAAGCCCACGGTGATGAGGAAAATCAGCAGTTTGATCTGGGTCTTGGCCATTGCGTGAACCTGCAAACTACCACTCAGCCCAGCAGGCCGCGGCGTTTGAAATCGAAGAGGTTGATGTTCTGGGACTTCTCGATCATCTCGACAGTGAACTTCAGCAGGCAGATTTCCCAGGTGTCGTCCACGCCTTGAATGACCGCACGCATCGGATTGCCCGATGAGCGAATGTTCGCGAGCAGCTTGCCCGTGACTTCTTCCATGGATTCATGGATGATCTGCTCGCTGATGTCGCCTTTGCGAAATTTGAAGCCGTATTTGAGGATCGCCAGCTTGTGCAGGTTGTCCCGCAGGAATTCGCCAAACCCGGCCACTTCGGGGCCAAAGCCTTCAAAGTCAAACTGGCCGGGCAGTTCCGGGCGCAGGATGAGAGGCTTCTCTGCCTCGATGCGGCCTTCACGCACGCGCACGGCACCGACGGTATCCATGAGTTCGGTGACGATCTGAAACTCGAAATGGGTGCTGCCAAAGGTGTCGATGCGGCGGTCCGGCTCATGGAGCACCTGGGTGTTTTCCAGGGCGTATTGAATATCGAACTCGGTGGGCATGATTTGGGGGTGGCTGAGACTAAGCTGCTTCCACGCAGGGGCCAGTGATTTCTTGGGTTCTCGGAGATGACAGGAACTGGCCGGATTCCGCCGAAAAGCAGGGCTGAGCTTTTGGGAAGCCCGCCCATGGCGGGATCGCGCGTGCCGGATACGCTGGATAATCAGAAACCTGCTTAAAGTGAGATTCGGGTGCCTTGTCATGCCTATGCTGAAATGACTCGAACATAAGCATTTCTGCCGGAGGGCCATGTAAGTTGACAGGTCTCGGGTGGGCTCTATTTAACTAGAAAAACAACCTTATGATTAGCGACTCAGCGCCTTCCCCCAGCGCTCGTCAGCGTGATCTCCGTAACTTATCACTCGGCCTGATGGCTGTGGTGCTTCTGGCCTGCCCCCTGCATGCCACGGATTTCAACTGGACGGGTACCACCAGTTCCGACTTTGCCGTCGGCGCGAACTGGGGTGGCACCGCGCCTTCGCCCACTGGCGGAGATACAGCTTCTCCGGTTGCCTGGCGGCTCAATGTAACGGGATCGCGCACGCTGGTTTACGCCGACGCCCAGGGGCACACAGTGCTGAGCGGCGGCAGCTTGGGCCGATCCCTCTTCATCGCCAACGGTGCCAACGGCTCGATGTCCATCACCGGCGGCATTTTCGAAAGCACGAGTTCGGCGGCAGACGGCATGGTCAACGGTACCAATGCCGTGGGATTGCTGAGCATTGACGGCGGCACCTACAGGAAGATCACGGGCATCGGTGCCGCATCCACCTTTGCCTTGTTCTACGGCGGTACGGGCAATACTCAGTCAACGCTCGACATCAACAGCGGCTCGTTTGAAGTGACGACGCTGGATTTGCAGAACAATGTCGGGAGTTCCACCCAGGCCGCTGGAGTTTATGAATCGGTCGTCAATCTCGACGGCGGCACTTTGTCCGTGGGCACCATCGTTCGAAGCGTGGTTTCAGCAGGCATCGATGCAGCGCTGAACTTCAATGGCGGCACGCTGCAGGCACGGCAGGACAGCACCACATTTCTGGCGAATCTCGCACAATTCACCGCCAATGTGCAGGCGGGTGGGGCGGTGATCGACACACAGGCCTTCAATGTCACCATCGCAGCACCTCTGGTGCATGACACGGCGCTGGGAGCCACCGCGGATGGCGGACTGGCAAAAGTGGGCACGGGTGCCCTGACACTGGCCGGTGCCAGCACCTACACCGGCGGCACCTTCATCAAAAATGGAAAGCTCATCGTGAGCGCTGGCAATGACCGCCTGCCCACGGGGACAGTGGTCACTCTCGGCGATGGCACGACCAATGACAGCGGCGTGCTGAAACTCGACTCAAACAGCCAGCGGCTCGCCGGACTGCTGACATCAGGAACGGGGGCCGGCAACAGCGTGGTCAATGGCAACGCCATTGCCGCCACGCTGACGCTCAGCATTGATGTGTCGGACATCTTTGCCGGAGTGCTGGGGGGAACGGGTACGAATGAAAACAACTTCGGCCTGACGAAAACAGGCGCAGGCGTGCTGACGCTTTCCGGCACCAATACCTACACCGGGGCGACGAGCATTCTGGCTGGCACGCTCCAGGCTGGAGTTGCAGGCGGGGGCTCCGTTTTTGGTGTGAATTCGGACATCTCTCTGGCTGATGCAGCGGGCGTCGTGCTTGACTTGAACGGTTTCAATCAAACGGTGGGTTCGCTGGCAGGCGGTGGCAGCACAGGCGGGCAGGTGACGCTGGGCAGTGCGACGCTGACTCTGGGTGGGAGCAATGCCAGCACGACGTTTGCTGGCATCATCAGCGGCGCTGGCGGTGCCTTGATCAAGACCGGCACAGGCGCTCTCACTCTTTCAGGCGCAAACAGCTACACGGGGCTCACCACGGTGAGTGCCGGTTTTCTCGTGGTGGGCAGCAATACCGCGCTGGGTGGCACCGTCGGTGGAACGAGCGTGGCCTCAGGCGGCACACTGGTGCTGGCCAACGGCGTCAAGGTGACAGGCGAGACTGTGGGCATCATCGGCAGCGGTGCCAACAGCATGGGTGCCCTGCAAACAGTGGCCGGTGGTGCGGCGGAATGGGCCGGTGTGGTGACGATCGAGGCTGGTGGCACGCGGTTGGGCGCTCAGGCTGGCGGTGTGCTGACCGTGAGCGGTGGCATTCAAAATGGTGCGTCAAATAATCTGGCCATCTCCGGTGAGGCTGGCACCGGCACAGTGCTCATCAGCGGCACGGGCAACACCTACACGGGCGTCACGCAGATCATTCGCGGCATTTTGAAGCTGGGCTCCACCAATGCCCTGCCGACGGCCACGGTGCTGGATGTGGACTCCCTGGGCTCGGCTGGAGTGAACGATGACGCGACCTTTGACTTGAACGGATTCAATCAAACGATCGCCGCATTGCAGCGCACTGGTACGGGTTTTGGCACCGGCGGCAGTTACATCACCAACCGCAGCAGCACGGGGGCCACTCTCACCGTGTCCTCCACCAGCACCACGACCTACAGCGGCGTCATTCAGGATGGTCTCGGGGTGGTGAATCTGGCGCTGAGCGGCGGGGGCAGTCTCACTCTCTCTGGTGCCAACACTTACACGGGGTTCACAACTCTTTCGGCTGCGAATACCGCGCTCGTGGTGGCCAGCAACACCGCGCTGGGCGGCACGGCGGGCGGCACGACGGTGAATGCTGGCGCGCGCGTGGTGCTGGCAAATGGCGTCGTCGTGACGGGTGAGACCATCACCATCACGGACAATGGTGGAAACAACAATGGTGCACTGCAAACCGCCTCCGGTGCCACGGCCGAGTGGGCTGGAAACATCATCGTCACAGGCGGCGGCGCCCGTCTTGGCGGCGGCGTCGGCGGTACGCTGATCGTGTCCGGCGTCATCAGCGGCAGCTCAACGATTTTGTTCAACCGGGCGGACAACGCCACCACAATCCTGAAAGCCGTGAACACCTACACGGGCGACACCCAGATGTACAGCAGCGGCTCACTCACCAGTTCCTACCTCATCATCGGCGTGGACAATGCGATCAATGCCGCGAGCCGCCTGTCCGTCATCACCACCGCCGCCACCAAGGCCAGCACGCTGGATCTCAACGGTCATGTGCTCACGCTTCGCGGCCTGGACACGTCCGGCAATCATGCCACTGGCGCGTTCCTGTTTGTGGCAAACAATTCGACCACCGCAGCCTCCGTGGTCACGATTTCTGACCCCGCCGCCAACACCACCTACTTTGCCGGCATCCTGAAGGACGGCAGCAGCGGGGCAGGGGGATTGTCTCTGGTGAAGAGTGGCATCAGCACTCAGGTGCTCATTGGTGCAAACACCTACACCGGCTCCACCACCGTCAATTCCGGCATCTTGCAGGTGGGCTTTGCGGTGTCCACCTATGGTGCCAGTGGTTCCCTGGCCTCCACCAGCTTCATCTTGAATGGGGGGACTTTCACCATCGACAACACCGGGGCCAGCAACAACAACGCCAACCGCCTGGCGGACTCGGCGGACTTTGCCTTCAAAGGCGGCTCTTTCATCTACAAAGGCTCCGATCAAGCAGCCACGAACTCCAGCGAGACCATTCATAATCTCACCCTGAACTCAGGATTGAAAACACTCAGCGTGATCTTCGGCGGCACCAATACGGCGACGCTGACGGCCAACCAGATCACGCGCCCGGCGCAGGGCGGCCTTCTCCTGGTCAATGGCGTGAATCTCGGCAAGGACTCACTCAGCACGGCCAGTGTGGCGCGGGTCTTTTTCACGGTCGTTCCAGACTTGGTGGGCGGTGCGGATGCGCTCTCGACGGGCATCAATGCCGCGGCGCAGAACACCAAAATCGTCCCCTATCTGCTCGGTGCGGCCACGCTGACAAGCGGCGGTGTGGGAACAGCCAGCACCACGCCCAACACTTTCATGACTTACAATGCGACGACCGGTCTGCGCCCGCTGAACCCCACGGATGAGTTCACGCAGAATGCGATCGTGGCCGGAAACAACACGCGCCTTACCACGGACACGCCCATCAGCACTACGGCTGCGATCAATTCGCTGATTCTCGACGGTGCCAGCGCGACGATTGCTGGCGGGCAGACGCTGACGGTGAGCAGCGGAGCCATCTTGTTCGCCTCGGGCAATGGTGTGGGAATCAATGGAGGCACGCTCGACTTTGGCGCCCGCGAAGGCTTGATCACAATCAATTCCGTGGGCAACACCTTCATCAGCTCCGTGGTCACAGGCAGCGCCGGGGTCAGTTATTCTGGCACAGGCATCCTGGTGCTGGCGACACAGCAGAACACGTACACAGGTGACACGATGCTGCAGGTCGCGCTGGTGATTCCGCAGTCGAGTTCCATGGGCCCGGCGGGTGCGCCCACGAGCGGTCCGTTTGGGCAGGGGACGGTGATTTTCAACGGCTCCTCCATCCGCGCCACCTCGTCCTATGCGATCACCATCGGCAACAACATTCAGTTCAATGCGGACACCACGTTTGTGAGCAGCGGCACAGCCAGCCTCGACAAGGTGCTCACGTTCACCGGGAATGTGACGCTGGCGGGAGGCACCCGCACACTCACTCAGAGCTCGGGTGCCAACACCGTCTTTTCCGGCAGCATTGGCGATGGTGGCAACAATCTCGGCCTGACCATCGCTGGCAGCGGCCCCAGTGCAGTGGTGCTGTCTGGTACCAGCACCTACACCGGTGTCACCCAGGTGAATGGCAGCACGCTCCAGGTGGGTGCCAATGGCACGGGCACTTCGGGCACCGGCGCGGTAAAGGTGGCCAGCGGTGCCACGCTCGCGGGCTCTGGTTTCGTGCAGGGCGCCACGGTGATGAATACCGGATCGGTGCTGCAGCCGGGAGATGTGACGACGGGTGGCACCACAAGCACGACGGTGACCAGCAACAACACGCTCACCTTCACCGCAGCGAATACAGCCCTCACCGTGAATGACGGAGCGCAGATCCGCCTCGGCATTTCCAGCCCCACGCTGACCTCCAACGTGATCTCCTTCTCGAACGGACTGTTCCATTACAATGGCCATGACTACAGCAGTGCGCTTTCCCTGTTCAGCAGTGAGTCGGGTGCGCTCACCACCTGGAACACCGGCCCCACCAGCGTCAGCAATCACGACTTCATCAAACTCACGGATGCCACGGGCACCCTGAGCATCGGCAACCGTGCCGGCGGCGCCTGGGGACAGGGATCGGTGGTGGTGAATTCCAGCATGGGCTCAGTGGCCGTTGGCCAGGTCTTCAATTTGATCGACTGGAACGGTGCGGCGATCAGCGGGAATTTCGACGTGGGTGGTCTGACCTTTGTGGATGCCAGCGGCAATGCCATTGCTGGAGATCTGGACCTGGCGGCGCTCGGCGCTGGCTTCGGCTGGGATGTGAGCGCCTTTCAGACCTACGGCATCATTGTGGTGGTGCCTGAGCCGGGGCGTGCCTGCCTGCTGCTGTTCGGCCTGCTGGGTTTGGGGCTGCGCCGGCGGCGCTGAGTTGATTCATTCCACCATGGCTTGTCAGCTTGCAACGTGACTGCGGGCGGACTATCGACGTAGGATGAAGCTCCCGCCCCACCTGCTCGACGAAATCATCCTCTCACTCGGAGAGGTCTTTGTGGGCAAACGCTATGCGGACAAGGTGATCGAGTTCACCTTCAAACGGCATCGCAAGTGGGGCAGCCGGGACCGCCGCATCTTCGCTGAGTCGATCTATGAATGCGTGCGCTGGTGGCGCTGGTTCTGGTATCTGGCCGGGCTGCCTGACGAAGAGCACACGCAGCCGGAGAACATCACCCCGGAGCGTCTCTGGCGTGTGTGGGCCGCCTATTGGATTTCCAACGGTCGTGATTTGCCCAAGGATGAAACCGCGCCCGAGGTGAAGCCGGAGGATGTGATGAAACGTGCCAAAGCAGGCGCGTCTCCTGCGATCCGTGCCGCAATCCCGGACTGGCTGGAAGCACGTGGCACTCGTGAGCTTGGTGCCGCATGGCCCGCGCTGCGCGAGTCGTTGAATCTCCCTGCGGATGTGTTCATGCGCGTGAACACGCTCAAAAACGACCGACGTGCCCTGCGCGAGCGTCTCGGCCAGGAAGGCTATGAAACCGAAGCCGTGGATCAGGTGCCCAGCGCCCTGCGTCTGAAGCAGCGGGCGAATTTGTTTGGCACCGATTCCTACAAGGCGGGCCTGTTCGAGGTTCAGGACGCAGCCTCTCAGCTCATCGCACCGTTTTTGCAGCCAGAACCCGGCATGCGCGTCATCGATGCCTGTGCTGGTGGCGGTGGCAAGGCGCTGCACCTCGCGGCCATCATGCGCAACAAAGGCCGCCTGCTGGCGCTGGACATTCATGCCTGGAAGCTGGCCGAACTGCGCAAGCGCGCCTCACGTGCCGGGGTGGACATCCTTGAAGCGCGCGAGATCGAAGGCTCGAAGACCGTGAAACGCCTCGCGCAAAAAGCGGATCGTGTGCTTCTAGATGTGCCGTGCTCCGGCATGGGCGTTCTACGCCGCAATCCGGATGCGAAGTGGAAACTGAGCGATACCGAGATCGACCGTCTCATCGCCCTCCAGGCCGAGATTCTTGAAAGCTACAGCCGCATGGTCGCCCCCGGCGGCAAGCTGGTCTATGCCACCTGCAGCATCCTGCCCAGCGAAAACGAACTCCAGGTCCAGGCTTTCCTGGCCAAACACGGTGAGGAATGGACCCTCGAAGAAGAACTTCACCGCACGCCAGAGACCGGAGCATTTGACGGATTCTATGCAGCACGCTTGATGCGTAAAGCTGCTCCGCAGAATGAAGAAACCAAAGTGGCCAATGTCGAAGCTGCTCCGAATGTCGAAGTTGTTCCGAATGCTCCAGCCGTTTAGGCCTTGGAGCTTCGGATTTCATTCGTCATTCGGGAATTCGACATTGATTCGCTGCGCTCACCCTTCGGGCTCCCTACGGTCGTCTGTCGCGGTTCGCTCGGCTCGTCATTTTCTAATGGCACCCGCAACCCGTGCCGCAGGAGCCACCCCCGCTTGAGGCCTGGGAGCCACCGCTGCTGCCGCCCATCATGCCCGTGCCACCAATCGGCACGCGACGGACCGGCTGGCCGCTGTCCGGGTGCTGCGTGAGCGCGGCGTCCTTCATGCTCTGGCGGATTTCAAAACGCTTGGTGGGTTCACCTTCAAACTGGGGGATGGTTTCGTAAACGTAGGTGGGCATGATCAGAAATGTCGAATGTTCGAAATACGAATGCCGAATGAATGACACTGCGCAAGGCAGGAAATAAAAACGGCGTCCCCGTGAACGGACGCCGCGTGGGAGTAATGGGACGATAGATCAGGCTTTCGCTGCCATCTCTTCCTCAATGGTCAGAGGCTTGTAGCCGCCGATGGACTTGAAGTAGACCAGGAGGAGCAGGTAGATCACGGCCATCGTGCCGGGGATGTAGGAGTCAAACTTCAGAGTCTTACGGTCGCCCTGCTGATCGGCCAGCACCACGGCCTTCTGATCAGGAGTCTTTTCCTTGGCTTCCTTGGCTTCGGAGAGCTTCTTGCCATCAAGGCCGATGGCGGCGGTCGCTTCCAGATTGAGGAACTTGCTCGGAGCTTCGGCCTTGTAGGTTTCGTACAGGGCGGGGTTGGAGGCCTTCAGGGACTCACCAGCGAAGCGGTCCTTTGTATAGCCGAGGCCAGGACCACCGATGATGCCAGCGGAGAGCATCCCGATGCCACCCATGATGGAGATGGCCACAGCGCCCGTACTTGGGAAGCGGTCAGAAGCGACGGCGAGCATCGTGGGCCAGAAGAAGGTCTTGCCGAAGGCATACACGCCCAGGGCGACGAGCGCCGTGCCGAAGGTATTCATGCCGGAGGCCAGCGTGAGGCCGCCACAAGCGAGGGCTGCGCAAATGCAGAGCAGACCGACAGGGGAGAGCTTGAGCGTCTTTTCGATCCAATGAGCGCAGAAGCGCAGACCGAACATGATGGCGGAGGTCCAGAGGAAGAGGGCCTTGCCCTGCTCAGGGGTGAACAGGTTGCCGGTGATGTTCTGGATCCAGCCGTCCGTGCCGAGTTCGACCGCACCGACGAGGGCGTGAGTGACGAAGAGGACGAAAAGCACAAGCGATCCAAGCGAGAACTTGGTGAGCACACCCACGGCGATCAGCACAATGCCGCCCGTGGCGTAGCCGAGGTTCTTGGCCAGAGCAGGCTCAACGGTGAGCACATCCTTGAAGAAGCCTTCCGCAAAGAAGGAAAGGAGGAAGCAGGCCACGGCACCGCCGAGAATGCCGACGTCCTTGAGCATGTTGCCAAAGCTGACGCCCTTGGCCGCAGCGGCGGACTGGGGGAACTTCTGGCCCATGAACATGAGGCCGTAGATCACGGTTGGAATGAGATAGAGCGCGAGCTGGATGCGCCAGTTGATCTCCATTTTGTCGTCAAGGAACCAGCCGATGATAACACCGATCACCATGCCGGCAGGCCAGGAGGCGTGCAGGATGTTGAGGTAATGCGTGCGGTTTTCCGGGAACAGCGTGGCGACCAGCGGATTGGCCACGGCTTCCAGGGTGCCATTCGCGAAAGCGAAGATGAACATACCAAGGGAGAGCACCATGAAGGCGCTGCTGCCGCTGGCGGTGAAGGTGACGAGCGCGGAGACGATGTGCAGCAGGAAGGCCACCACGACGAGCTTGCCGTAGCCGATCTTGTCCACCACGACACCGCCAAGGATGATGCCGAAGCAGAAGCCGTTGAAGCCCATGCCGCCGATGGCTCCGAGCTGCGCGCCCGTGAAGCCGAACTCCTTCGCCCAGTTGTCAAAGATGCCGCCGCGGATGGCGAAGCCGACGCCGGCCGCGAGAATGGCCATGAAGCCGGCCCAGAGAAGTCTCATTCGATTGTTTTCGCTCATAGAGGAGGGAGTGGAGTGTGTGTGTTGGTTGGAGTGATAGTTGCGGGAACGGGCGTGTTTTAGGTGCCACGCCTCTGAGCGACAAGGAAAAAGTGTTCTCAAGACTGAGAAGTTGCCAGAACACGCAGCGGAAAGGTCCGCAAGTCGCGTCCAGAAAAAGACCTTTGCTGTGAGCGCTTTCGGGCGGGCGGACCTGTTATCGCAGCGAAGCCTGTCGATCTTGCAGTGAATGCAGGGGGCTCTCGATTCTGCGTTGCGGGTCAGTGGGCCGGGCTGGCATCTCCTTCGGAAATCACGACCGGTTTGTACCCACCACGGGCCTTGAACCAGAAGAACATGCCAAGATAGCAGGCCAGCATGAAGCTGGGGAGAATGGCGATGGTGGTGAAGACGCTGCGCTTGCTCGCGGCCTGCACGCTCTCGAGTTCCTGATGCTGAGGGGCAGGGAGGGCCTTGATTTTTTCCTGGTTCAGCGTTGGCGCATTGCCGAAGATGCCAGCCTTGGGGTCGCCTTTGATCTGGGAGTACAGAGCGCTGTGCTCAGTCGCGGAGAGACGCTCGGCCATGTCGAGATCCTGCTTGTGACCGATGTAGGGGCTGCCCAGCACGCCCAGGAAGAGTACGCCCACAGCGGAGACGCCATTGAGGGTGAGGGCCCCGCCTTTGGGGAACTGCTCGGCGGTGAGCCCCAGCGTGGTGCTCCACAGGAAGGTCTTGCCCAGAGCATACACCGTCGCTGCCGCGAGGATAACCCAGCCAGTGGCATGGGAGAGGAAGATCAGCCCGGTGATGGCAATGGCCCCGCTGATGACCAGCAGGCCGATGGGGGAGAATCTGTGCACGATGGGGCCGGCGTAAAAGCGCAGCACCGTCATGATGACGGAGACATACACAAAGATCCACGTGGCGAAGTTCGGGAAATCCGGGCCGCTGAGCTTGAGCAGTTCCGGCATCCACCCATCGGTGCCGAGTTCGGTCGTGGCCAGCGGCCCGATGGTGATGAGAACAACGATGAAGAGCCAGTTGCCCAGTGAATGGGTATAAAAGCCAGTGGCCGCACCCAGCACCAGTCCGGCGATGAGCGAGTCCCTCAGGGAGGCCTCGTAGCCGATCATCTGCATGACCGCGCAGTAAACCAGGGAACCGATGATGAAGGAGCCCACCGCACCCACTTCCTTGAGCATGTCGCGGTAGCTCACACCGGCGGCCACGCGCTCATTCACTGGGAATGTCCGTGGGAGGATCAGCAGCGTGTAAAGCACCACGGGGATGAAGCACAGCGCAAAGCGGAACTGCCACACGGCATTGAAGAACAGCTTCGTTTCTGGCAGCAGCGCACAAAACAGCGCGCCCAGCGCCAGGCCTGCGGGCCAGCCTGCATGCAGGATGTTCAGCCACTTCGATTTGTTCTTGCTGAAGATCGTGGCGACGACCGGGTTGATGAACGACTCCACCGTCCCATTCGCCACCGCGATGAGCAGCGAGCTCCAGTAAAAGTCTTCATACCCGGAGGCGCGCAGGGTGAGCACCAGCGAAACGACATGACAGCCGGCGGCGAACAGCGCGACCGTTTTGTAGCCAATGCGGTCAATGATCAGGCTGAAGAAGATGATGCTCAGCGCAAATGGCCACATGCCCGCGCCATTGATGGCTCCCTTCTGCGACTCAGACAGATTGAAGCTGTTCTGCAACTCGCCAATCGTGTTGGCACGCACACCAAACACAAACGAGGTGGCTACCAGGGCGATGAAGCAGGCCCAGAAGAGTTTCATGTCGGCTTTGCCGGAGGTGGTCTGAGTCATGGCGTGGGAGGGGGGCGGTCAGGGAGTGGGCGATTCCAGCAAAAGCCGCCTCACAGCGCAACGTCTTTTTCCCAGTTCGAAAAATAACCGCATAATCCTCTTGAGTGGGAATCTCAGGTTTGCGCCGCAGAGCCCCTACAACCTCCGCAACCCATCCTCCGTCATCGCGCACGGGATCGCTTCATCAATCTCATTGATGCGGGTCAGCGTTTCAGCACTCAGCACCAGATCCGCAGCGGCCAGGCTCTCATTCAACTGCGCCACCGTGGTGGCACCGACGATGGTGGAGGCCACGAAGTCATGCTGCTTGCTCCAGGCCAGGGCCAGTGCAGTAACGCTGACACCGAGATCTGCCGCGATGACCTGCAACCGCGCCGTGGTCTCAAGGCTGCGCTCATTGACAAAGCGCGCGGCCATTCGCTTCTGCCGTGGGCCGCCGTTCTGGATGTAGTCAGTGAAGCGTGCACCCTTGGGCAGGGCACCGCCATTGTACTTGCCGCACAGCACGCCGCCACCTAGTGGTGAGTAGGGCAGCAGGCTCACGCCTTCCTTGCGGCAGACCTGGGCCAGTTCGCTCTCGCAGCGGCGGTTGATGAGGGAGAAATTGTTCTGCACCGTGGCCATGCGGGCCAGACCGTGCTTCTCCGCCTCCCAGAGGTTTTTCATCACACCCCAGCAGGTTTCATTGCTGCTGCCCCAGGCGCGGATCTTGCCCTGATCGATGAGATCCGTCAGCGCCCCCAAGGTCTCTTCCTGCTGCATGCCGTGATCCGGCCAATGCGTCTGATACAGGTCGATGTAATCCGTCTGCAGCCGGCGCAGGCTGTCCTCGCAGGCCTGGAAAATCTGGCGGCGGTCCAGCGCCGTGAAGCCACCGCGCACCGGCGGGCGAAACCAGCCATGCCCAGGCCCCGTCACCTTCGAAGCAATGATGATCTCACCCCGCTTCTGCCCCTTGAGCCACTTGCCCACGATCTGCTCCGTCACTCCAAACAGCTCCGCGCTCGGCGGCACCGGATACAGCTCTGCCGTGTCAAAGAAGTCGATCCCCGCCTCAAGGGCCCGGTCCATGATTTCAAAAGACGTTTTCTCATCGGCCTGTAGGCCAAAGGTCATGGTTCCCATGCAGATGTCCGTGACAACGATACCCGTGCGGCCAAGGCGTTTTCGATTCATAAGGCGCGGATGCTAACGAGGCGAGCGCGCAGGGCAAGACATGGATGGAGCGCACGCGTTCCGCGTCCTCGCCGACACAGACCCGGTACAATCTTGACAGGTGAACACTCGCGGGCAGAAGCGCAGACGGACCGGGAAGATCTGAATGCCGCGCAGGTCCACGCGCGCAATTTGATTGCCTCGGACGCGGATTTGCGACAAAAGCAGCCCTCCCTGTGCATCTCACCCTCCCATACAAGGACAATCAAATCGTTCTCACGGAGGAGACGTGGGACCTTCCACGCTACGATGCGAAATCAGCGGACAATGCTTGTGCGCTTGGGGAGGAGATTTTCCTGGGGGATGAAGGCTTTTGCCCCTCGTCGCGTCATCGGATTGTGGTCAAAGAGGGCGATACGATTCTTGCATCACGTGTTCTTTTGGCGGCAGGCGGCGCCAGTGGTGTCCATGCGCACTCGGCGTTCATCCGGGAGGATGTTTGCTTCGTCGCGGTCGGACCCTTTGTCTGCGCGTTGGAGCTGCCGGTGCTGCGTTTGCTCTGGCATGCCGAGGCAGATGACGCGACGTGCTTCGGGGCTTACGATGCGCCGGGTTATTCGAGCATCATCTCCCACGGGGAGCTGGAAATTTCACGCCTCAGCTACGCGGGTGAGCTGCTTTGGTCAGCGAGCGGGAGTGACATTTTCTCCGAGGGCTTCGAGCTTCACGCGCACCATGCGGAGGCCATCGACTTCAATGGTGTTCGCTATAGATTTGATCTTGAAACGGGCAGGCCCATTGAATCGCAATGATCACTGCTGGCGGTCGGGGAAACTGTTGGGTTAAAGTCCCAGTGGATTCTTCACCCGACCTTCTCGGTGCTTGAAGGGTGGAGCGGGCGAACAGAGAAAGTCACAGTGCGCCGTCCGGAGGATGCCGAGTTGGAGACCACCGCAAGATCAACATGGCGCATCCGAGCATTCGCGATCCTGATTTTCCCTCGGCGGCGCGGTGGAGGATCACTGTCTGGCTGACAGAGCGTGCTGAGGAAGAAGTTCCGCCCGGAAGCAGGATGATCGTGTCACCCGAAGTCCCAGCTGCCATGCTTCCCAATAAGGGAGGGGGCCTGACGTTGCGGTATGCATTCCTGCGTTACCGCCGATTCTTCTGATTGAAATTCGCCACCGTCCGGGCCGCTTCGCGATTCTCAGCCTTCTCCTTCAGATCCTGTCTCTGGTCGCCGTGGGTCTTGCCTTTGCCGACACCTATCTCGATCTTGATGTGGTGGCCTTTCCAGTAGGCGCGCAGAATTGGCAGTGCGAGCCCCTTTTGCTGCGTCTGGGCGAGCAGCTTCATGATCTCGTTCTTGTGCAGCAGGAGCCGGCGGGTGCGGCGGGGCTCGTGGGTGGTGTGGCTGGCCTTCTCGTAGGTCTGAATGTCACAGCCATAGAGCCAGACCTGGCCGCGATCCACGCGGGCGAAGGCGTCTGAGATATTCAGCTTCCCGAGGCGGATGGATTTCACCTCGGTGCCGCGGAGTTCGACGCCAGCCTCGTACTTTTCGAGGATGTGGTAGTCGCGCGGGGCTTTGCGGTTCGTGGCGATCTCGGACATGGGTCGCGCGGGGAACCGCTGATGTTAACGAAGAACTGGCGGTTCTGCCGGGGAGGGCAGGGTGGCCTAGCTCTTGTCGATGGTGGCGATGGTGATCTTGCCCTGAATGATTTCAAGTAGGGCGAGGTCGGCTTCACGGAGGCCGGGGCGGCGCTCGACGAGAACCGCATGGCCCGCGGCGATCTGACGGACTCGCTTGGAGACCATGTTGATCAGGATGGGGTGATCTTTGACGATTAGCGCGGCTTGTTCGACGAGGTCAGCTCTCATAAATTGAAATTGGGGCTGGGATTGGGGGGGCAGAGAATAAGGGGAGACTCGTGGGGTGCAACTGTTATGTTCCTGCTTTTCCCCTTGCGGAATGGGGGGCGGTATTGTCTCATCGGCGCTCGATTTGACTCATGAAGAAAGCTCTAATTACCGGCATCACAGGACAGGACGGCTCGTATCTCACGGAATTGCTGCTCGAAAAGGGCTATGAAGTACACGGGATCATCCGCCGGGCCTCAAGCTTCAACACGGGGCGTCTTCAGCACTTGTTTGAGCCGGAATCACACCTGCCTTCAAAGCATCTGCACCTGCATTACGGGGATTTGATGGACTCAGTGGCACTGGTAAAGCTGCTCTATGATCTGAAACCGGACGAGGTGTACAATTTGGGGGCTCAAAGCCACGTACGTGTGTCGTTTGACGTGCCGGAGAGCACCGGAGACATCGTGGGCTTGGGGACACAGCGCATTCTGGAAGCCATCCGCGAGACCGGCTTGGTGGGCAAAGTGCGCTTTTACCAGGCCTCGTCCTCGGAGATGTTTGGCAAGGTGCAGGAGGTTCCGCAGGTGGAGACCACGCCTTTCTGGCCCCGCTCCCCCTACGCCTGTGCGAAAGTTTATGGCCACTGGCTGACGGTGAACTACCGCGAAAGCTACGGCCTGCATGCCAGCAGCGGCATCCTGTTCAACCATGAGTCGCCACGCCGTGGGGAGACCTTTGTGACTCGCAAGATCACCCGTGCGGCCACACGCATCAAAATGGGGCTGCAGGACAAACTCTTTCTGGGGAACATGGATGCGAAGCGTGACTGGGGCTACGCCAAGGACTACGTGGAAATGATGTGGATGATGCTCCAGCAGGATGAGCCGGATGACTATGTGATCGCCACGAACGAGACGCACAGCGTGAAGGAATTCGTTCAGGAGACCTTCGGCGCGCTGGATCTCGACTGGGAGCAGCACGTCAAATATGACGCCCGCTATGAACGCCCGGCGGAGGTGGAACTCCTCATCGGGGATCCGGCCAAGGCCCGCAAGAAGCTGGGCTGGGAGCCGAAGGTGAAATTCAAGGAACTGGTGAAGATCATGGTGGAGGCTGATCTGCAGCTTGCGAAGCATGAACTGGCGGTGAAGAACGTCAAAGCTGCCTGATTGGCTGGAGCGTGGCCGGGGAAAATGAGTGATTTTGTGCGCTGGTGCGTACGAAGTCACATTGCGGGTCGGACCGCTCTGCTTTGCACCCCAGGAGAACTCGAGACGGGCCTCACCTCACACAAGCTGCACGCGCTTTGCCGCCGCGTCACCAAGCCTCTACGCAGTTTTCTACTTGGCTGCGGTAGAAACGATCTGCGGGTAATCGGCAAGCTGGATCAGCGGGATGCCATAACGCCCGGCGATGGCATCTGCCTCGGACTCAGGGTAATCGTCGCGGAAATAGACTTCTTTGACACCATAGGCGCAGAGCATCTGCATGCAGCTGGTGCAGGGCTTGGTGGTGCAGGCGACGAGCTTCACATTGCCCCGGGTGAACAGGCTGCACAGGTTCACCTCGGCATGCAGCATGTATTTACGTCGTGCATCCCGATCTGCCCAAAAATCAGGATCTGCATCGTAGCCGGGCGCAAGGCCATTGTAGGCGGTTCCGATCACCCGGTTGTCAAAGTCAATGGCCACCGCCCCAACCTTCCGAAAGGGATCCTCCGAACGCAGGCTGGCCACGTGGGCAAGCGCCATGGCGTATTCTGGTATGGTCAACCGCGCTGCCGGGGCAGGATGGGCTTCAATGGACATTGCCGCACATGAACTTTTAAACCTCCTGAGTCAAACAGGAGCGGTGGAGGCATGCATTTTTCAGCCGTCTTAAAATTCATTTGAACATGTTACAATGAACACTATATAGCTCTCGGAAAGTTGTCCTAATTATCAAACTCAATCCATGAACTCTTTCAATTCCAAGCGGCTTCCGATCAGTAAATTGTTCGGCAAATTACGCAGTTTGATCGCCCTGGCTCCCCCTTCCAATAGTCCTCACAGATCGTGGGACAGGGCATCGTCGAGAGAAATCCAACTCGAGTTTGATTTTGAACACAGAAAACGCGTTTGTGAAACGAGGAATGCCGTTTCAGTGGTCGCCTTCAAGAACTGAAGGGGGGGGATTGGCTGGCCGCGTGTAGCGGCGAACGCCAAATTATTGTGAATCAAGGGTGAGTATGTGGCGAAATCGAGAGAAATTTGGTATAGACAAAACCAAGTAGAATTGCTTGTATCATTGTTTTAATTCCCGACCCAATCTCTCCCGTCATGCTGATCAACAACTCTCGCCCCATCCCCATCAGTGCTCTCCTGATGGTGATTACCCTCACGACCGGCTGTTTGTTGCCGCAACGTTCCAACGCTCAATTTGGTGTTTCACCGTCACAAACCAGCAACTTTTTCAATGACCTTCGGTCCCGCACCGGTCAGATGAAAAAGACAACTCAGTCGTCCGCACGCAGTGGAGACGTGGTCTACGACTACGAAAAAGGGGCATACGTCAGCCAGGAAGATCAGGAGGGGTATCAAAGTCTGCAGCAATTGCTGCGTTCTGACCGTCAGATTTCACAGCCTTCGGTGCGCAGCGGCAGTTCCGCGTTCGCCGCTCGTGCTGTGGGTGATTACACCACCTACTCCGGCCAGTATTCTCAGTCACTGAGCTATTTTGCTCCCACCTACACCTCAGATCCCTTCCTTACGGGCAAGCGCAATCTGAAGGTTGGTCCTGTGAACATTGGTTTTGGCCTTTACCAGGGGTTTGAATACAACAGCAACATTCGCCGCACCGCCGTTCCGGTGTCAGACATCATCAGCAGCACGCTGTTCAACATCAGCGCCAACTACCGCGTTTCACAAAACAATGTCCTGAGTTTCACCGGCGGTCTCGGTGTGGATCACTATTTCAATCATCCAGAACTGGCAGCTTATGGAAACGGCAATTACCTGATCAACGTCTTGCCAGGCACGACGCTTGCTTTTGATATCAAGGCCGGCCCTGTGAATTTCACCATTTATGACCGCATGTCCATGCGTCCTGCGCTGAACAATGCCTTTGTCGGTGCTGCGAATAATTCGAGCTTCGGTGTCTTCCAGAACGATTTTGGTGTCGCCGCCAACTGGCAGATCAATTCGGCCTGGGCTCTTGCTGTCAACTACACAAACACCATCTCCGAGGCATTGGGCAGCAACAACAAGCAGTTCAGCCGTACGATGAATACGCTCCATGCCTCCCTCACATACAGCCCGACGGCGACTTGGATTTTGGGCACGGAAGGCGGGGTTTCGTTCCTAAACTACGTGAATCCTACTTTGAACGACGGCGTTCTCTTCAACTGGGGCGCGTTTGTCAGTGTGCCTCTGGGCAAATCAACCATTATCAAACTGGCTGGCGGTCTGCAGGCCTTCAATTTCGACTCGCCAACGGTTTTCGCCCCGAATGGTCCAGGAGACAGTTCCGACCTGAACAGCTATTACTACAACTTCAGCATTACCAACCAGCTCAATGCTCGCTTCAGTCACACCCTGACCATTGGGCATGAGTCCTCGATCAACTTGGCATCGAACTTCATCACCGCCGACTTCATCAATTATGGTGTCTCGATGGTTGCCTGGAAGGGTGGTCGCTTCTCAATTTCAGGTTACTACGAAAATGCGAAGCCTTCGTTTACCAACACTGCCTTCGCAGGCACTGGTTACAAACTGACTCAATTTGGTGTGGATTTTTACTACACCCACCAGCTTACTTCCAAGCTGCGGGCTGGAACCGGCTATCACTTCGGACGTGCCGACTACATAGGTGTGGCTGGAAGAGATGCTGACCAGAGCGGGTTCTCCTTTGACTTGAACTACAACCTGACCGCCAAGGCTGGGCTTAATCTGGGCTATCGCTATTTCGTTACCAATTATAAGCAATCCAACGCGGATTCCACGCAGACACGCGTGATTTTGGGCATCAATTACAATTTCTAACGAAACGGATCGTAACTGGTCTATGACTTTTGATCTCAGCCAGGCCGTGATCGGCATTGGCGCACGAGGGATTCAAAATTCATTCACTATCATCATGAAAAAGATATCACTGTCGCTGCTTCTGCTTGCCTTTGCTCTCCCGGCTTTGAAAGCTCAAGATCCTGGCTTTCGCATCCCTGAGTCCTCAAGGTCATCGCGCCAGGCCCCGGTTTCCACTGGCGGTGCGGCCAACGCAGGTGCGGCAGTCTTGAACTCGATGGACGTATTGGACAACAATCGTCCCATCTCGGTAGGGGATACCATCAGTATCCGCATTTTGGAAGACCGTCGTGATGCGCTGCAGCAGGTGGTTGCAGTGACCGGAGAGGTCCAGGCCCCTTACGTAGGTTTGGTGAATGCCCGGGGAAAAACCTGCCGTGATCTGGCTTTCACCATCAAGCGGGAGCTGGAAAAGAATTTTTTCCAAAATGCCACCGTGGTGATCGCGATCGACAAGCTGAACGAAAAAACTCAGATGGAGGAGCGGGAGGTGGACTTGGAGTTCTACGTCATGTTCGGCATCGTGGCCAGACAGGGAAAATACGATCTGCCGGCCAATGAAGACATTTCCATCAGCCAGGCCATTCTTCGCGCAGGTGGCTTTGCCCAGTTCGCCAACAAGGAAAAAGTGAAAATCATCCGCAAAACTCCACAAGGAAACAAAACCATTTTGGTCAATGTGGACGGGATCATGCGGCAGGGCGACCTTGAGCGTGACGTGTTCATTCGCAAGGATGACGTCATCATCGTCGAAGAAAAGACTGTTAATTTCTAAAATACCCGGGTTTCTCACAGGTATTTCGGAATCAAATGAGGTGAAATTTGATTTAAAATCGAACAGAGGCGCGGCCAAATAAATCCAATGGCTTAAGTTGTGTTTTTGAGCGATTCTGCCTGCCCAAAAAATGACGGGAGACAGCAGCAGCCTTTGGCAGCCCGACAGAACAAATTTGGATTTTTGAAATCATGGAACAAAACCTCACCCTCCCAGGCCCGGCGCAATCCAGCACGCTGAGTCGTATTCACGAGGCATCCGCCAAATTCCAGCGTTACAAGATCCTGCTGCGCCGCCGCTGGTGGTTCCTGCTCCTGACGGCCAGCATTGGTGTTTGTGTTCAGGCCTTGCGCATTACCGGGCGCCCTCAGGAGTTTCGCTCCTTGGCTAAACTCGTGGCCGGCGGTCAGCTGGCGTTCAACGACAACGTGACCTGGCGTGAACAGCAGGCGGACTTCTACGGCACGATCATCGAAACGATTGAGAGCGCCGAAATGAAACGACGCGCGCTGGATCGCGTCAGAGCTTTGAACCCGGATGTGAAGGATTCAGACGTTGAAATCCGCGTGGCGCAGACCAAGGGCTCGGCCATTTTCAACATCCTTGCGACCGGCTCCGAGCCTAAATACACGAAGATCTTTTTGGACGCCCTTCTGGACGAGTTCATCGCATTTCGTCAGAGCATCCGCGAGCAGGCTCAGGGCAAGGTGCTCCAGCAGTTCCTCACCGAGGTGGTGAACAAGCAGAAGCTCATGGAGGACAGCCTTGAGCGTCTCACCAAATTCAAGGCTGCCAACAACATCCTCACGATCACCAATGGCAACAATCTTGCCGCACAGTACCTTGGAAACTTGGAAGCGCAGCGGATAGCACAACGCACGACACTTGACGATTTGAAGCTCGCTATCGCCAACGTCAATGCCGCCATGGAGGCGCGTGAACGCATGCTGAGCGGAGCCGCGGCAACGCCTGGTGCTCCAGGTTCCAAAGGTGCCGAAGCCACCCAGCCATCAGGCGCAATCAAGGCAACTGAGACCTCGCCCGGGCGCAATGGCATGACCATGGCGGAGCAGGATTACCTGCGAACCAAATCGAAAATCACTGAACTCAAGACCAAGCTGGACTCTCTTCTGATCCAGTTCAAACAGCAGCACCCGATGGTGCAGGATGTTACCGAAGAACTGGCGGCGCAGAAGGCGCTGCTGGCTTCCTATGCAGAGCAGATTCAGCAGGAGATGGTGACTCAGATGGCGGATATTCAGCGTCGAGTGCAGGTCTTGGACGCTCAGATTCTAGAGAAGCAGAAAGAGGCCCTCGATCTCGGCGGTAAAATCGCAGAGCACGACAAGCTGGAGAAAGCCGCCGAGTCGGCCAAGTTGACTTACGACAAGCTTTTTGAAAAAGTGGAGAGCATTCAGAGCGTCTTCAATTCACAGGCAGATTTTGTGGCCATTCAAGAGCGTGCCATCCCTGCCTATGAAAATGTGGAGGACTGGGTGATGCCGATCGTTATTGGTCTCATTGGCGGCATGGGGATTGGCATTGTGATCCTGCTGTTGTTCGACCGTCTGGACGACCGAATGAATTCCTACAGTGAGTTCCAGACCCTGTTCCCCGGTGAAGCGGTTCTTGGGCAGGTGCCGGAACAGAGAAATCGCGGTGATGTGGCCCTGCTGCGTCCAAATGACGACCGCCATCTCTACGCCGAGGCCTTCCGCAATATTCGTTCCTCCATTCTCTTCAAAAACTGGCAGGGCAAGCCGCCAAAGACCATTCTCATCACCAGCGCCGTTCCCAACGAAGGCAAGACCACCGTCACCTCCAACCTGGCCGTCACCATGGCCTTGGCCGGAGCACGTGTGCTGCTGGCGGACTGCGACTTGCGCCGTGGTGGTGTGAGCGAGCTTTTCAAACTTCCTTCCACCCCAGGCTTGAGCGAAGCCCTGCGTGGCAAACTGCACTGGCGTGATGCCGTTCAGGAAACCAGCACACGAAACCTGGACCTGCTCGCCCGCGGTGACGTGTTTGATCAGACCTCGGAAATGCTACTTTCCAAAACAGCTGAAGAGATGCTGCGCGAGATGGGTGAGGAGTACGATTACGTCATCTTCGACAGTGCTCCTGTCCTTGTGGCGGATGACACCGCCAGCTTCGCGCCGAAACTTGATTCGGTGCTCTTTGTGGTGCGCATGTCCTCCACCATGGCCCGTCTCTCAGGCAAGGCTCTGGATCTGCTCTATGAACGCCAGGTCAACATCGGCGGCGTCATTCTCAACCGCTCCAGCTCGAACCTGAAAGAGTACACCTACTACAACTACGCCAGCTACTACTACGCGCCCACCAAGACCAATCCTCAGCAGGCTGCTGAACCTGCCGCCGCGAAGTCCTGATTTAAATGGCAGCGCGAGCTCGGGCTGGCGCTCATCATTCTCCAAGCCGCTGATGGTGCGGGGCTCCTGCCTCAGTCCACAGGCATGATTGTCAGGCATCTTTGGTGCAGTTCCCTTGCGAAAGCAGTTCGGTGGCCTGTTCCAGAAGTGATGCCGCCGCAGGAGAGAGCTCGCTGCCCTTCTGCCAGACGGCGGCGATCTGGCGCTGCATTTTGGGTTCCCGGATGGCTACGGTAAAGATGGTCGCGGGCAGGTTTCCAGCCGCCAGCCGTGGGACGATGGCCAGTCCCAGCCCTGCGGCGACGAGCGCACGCACGGTTCCCAGTTCTCCGCTCTCACAGACGATGTGGGGTTCAAAACCGGCCTTGCGGCAGGACTCCAACGCGGTGTCGCGGGCGCGGCCTTTGTAAAAGATGAAGGATTCAGCGGACAACTGCCGCAGCAGCACGGTTTTCTGACCGGCAAGCGCATGCCCTTTGCCAACCAGGAGCACGAAAGGCTCGGTAAGGAGAGTTTGTGACTTGAAAGCCGCCTTGCTCGCCGGGAGCTGGAGAAAGCCGATGTCCGCCCGGCCGGATTCCACGCAGTCGGCCACTCGCTCAGAACTGTCCTCGATCAAATGCAGGGCCACCTGATCATGTTGCTGGCTGAAGGTTTGAATCACCTCCGGCAGCAGGCAGGCGCTGACACTGGGAATGGCGGCGATGGTCAGCTTGCCGCCCCGCAGCAGGGCCACATCGGAGACGATCGCCTTGGCAGCTTCGGCCTGCGTGAGGAGACCTTCGGCACGCGGCAGGAAAGCTTTGCCGGCGGCGGTGAGCTGCACTTCTTTGCGGCCGCGGTTGAAAAGGGGCGTGCCCAGCTCCGCCTCGAGATTTTTCATCTGCTGGCTCAGCGCCGGCTGCGCCATGTGGAGTCGACCGGCCGCCCGGGTGAAACTGCGCTGGCGGGCGATTTCGATGAAGTAGCCGAGTTGGTAGAGTTCCATGACTCGTCATTGATATTTCTGATCCAGGGTATCGTAAAATCATCTTTTTCTTATGAGCAGGCGCTGCCATGATCTTTCCCATGCGCCGACTTTGCGTCCACACCATCACCACCAAACCGCTGAGCCTTGAAGAATGCCTCGTGCAGTTCCCGCAGCGCGGCGTCAGCGGCATCACCATCTGGCGGCAGGCCCTGGAAGGGCGTGATCTGGGTTCTGTGGCGCGTCAGACGCAGGACGCAGGGCTGGAAGTCGTGAGCCTGTGCCGAGGTGGTTTTTTTCCAGCCGCGACCACGGCCGGCAGACAAGCGGCCATTGATGACAATTTGAAGGCCATCGAACAGGCGCACGCCATTGGCGCTCCACTCATCGTCTTGGTCTGCGGTGCCGTGCCCGGGCAGTCGCTGGTGGAGTCGCGCAAGCAGATCGCCGAAGGCATCGCTGCGGTGCTGCCGGCAGCTGAGCAGGCGGGCGTGAAGCTGGCCATCGAACCCCTGCACCCCATGTATGCGGATGATCGCAGCGCCGTGAACACCATGCGCCAGGCCCACGAGATTTGCGATGTGCTGGGCTCGCCGAAATCGGTCGGAATCGCGCTGGATGTGTACCATGTCTGGTGGGATCCCGAGCTGAAGTCGCAGATTGATCTCGCAGGTCAGACCGGCCGCCTGCAGGCCTTTCACATCTGTGACTGGAGGACTCCGACCATTGATCTCTTGAATGATCGCGGCCTCATGGGCGAAGGCTGCATCAACATCAAAGAAATCAGCGGCTGGGTGGATGCCACCGGCTTCACGGGTTATCGCGAGGTGGAGATCTTTTCGAACCGCCTTTGGGCCATGGACCAGCAGGTGTTTCTTGAAAAAATCAGCCAGAGCTATGCGGCGCTTTATCCAGACGCCACGAGCAAATAACAAACTTTAAACCTTAAACTTGGAACTCAGTAACAATGGAAACCAAACGAATCGGCATCATCATGAACGGCGTCACGGGACGCATGGGTACCAACCAGCACCTGATTCGCTCGATCAAGGCCATCCGCGATCAAGGCGGACTCAAGGTGAGCGATGATCTCACGCTGATGCCCGACCCGATTCTCACGGGGCGGAATCATGACAAGCTCAAGGCCCTGGCAGAGCGCACGGGGGTGACGCGCTACACCACAGACATCGATGCGGCGCTGGCCAACAAGGAGGACGAGATCTTCTTTGATGCCTCCGGCACTTTGCAGCGTGCAGGTTTTGTGGAAAAGGCGGTGCAGGCAGGCAAGGCGATCTACTGCGAGAAACCGACCGCCGTGGAAACGAGCGAGGCGTTACGTTTGGCCAAGCTCTGCGAAGATGCCGGTGTGAAAAACGGCGTCGTGCAGGACAAGCTCTGGCTCAGCGGCATCCGCAAGTTCCGCACATTACGGGATCAGGGTTACTTTGGCCGCATCCTCAGCGTGCGCGGCGAGTTTGGCTACTGGGTCTTCACCGGCGAGGAAGGGGACCAGCCCGCGCAGCGTCCTTCCTGGAATTACCGCAAGGAAGACGGCGGCGGCATCATTGTCGACATGCTCTGCCACTGGCGCTACGTGGTGGACAATCTCTTTGGCAAAGTGAAAGCCGTGAGCTGCTTAGGCGCCACGCATCTGCCGAAGCGCATCGACGAGCGCGGCAAGCCCTATGCCTGCACCAGCGATGACGCATGCTACGCCACCTTTGAGTGCGAAGGCGGAGTCATCTGCCAGTTCAACAGCTCCTGGACGGTGCGCGTGCGGCGCGATGACCTGCTCACCATGCAGGTGGACGGCACGCACGGCAGCGCCATTGTGGGACTTCGCAAATGCTGGGTGCAGAGCATCGGCACCACGCCACGGCCCACGTGGAATCCAGACATCGACCAGCCGATCGATTTCTTCGGCGGCTGGCAGGAAGTGCCGGATACGACGACCTATGACAACGCCTTCAAGATCCAGTGGGAGGAGTTCCTCAAGCACGTGGTGCTGGACACACCATTCCCTTGGACCCTGCGTGAAGGTGCCAAGGGCGTTCAACTCGCTGAGCTCGGCCTGCAAAGCTGGGAGCAGCGCAAGTGGCTGCCGGTTGGCGAGCTTTGAGGAGGCATTCTAAAGAATATTGAGGCGGGAGACGCTACGGCGTTGCGCAACTCCGGTGCGTGGGTGAAGGTTCCCGTACCGAATGTTGCGCGCCATAGGTCGTTACTCACTCTCCATTGTTCATGAACTGGGCGACTTTGCTCTCTTTACAGGGCAGTCTTTTCGTTCCGCAGTGGGTGCGCGGCGGCTTGGCAGGCGCATTGTGCGCGCCGGTTTTGAGCAGGGCGTGCGCTGCCTGCCGGTGATCCTCATCGTGGGTATGTTCACCGGCTTGGTGCTCGGGTTGCAGGGGTATTACGTCCTGAACCGCTTCGGCTCTGAAAGTTTGCTGGGCACCCTCGTCTCCCTCAGTCTGATACGTGAACTGGGCCCCGCCCTGGCGGCGCTGATGCTGGTAGGGCAGGCAGGGTCCGCCCTGGCGGCAGAGCTGGGCATTCAGCGCAACACAGAGCAGATCGCCGCTCTCGAAACAATGGGCGTGAGCAGCCATGCTTACCTCGTCACCCCGAGATTGCTCGCCGCGCTGGTCGTCTATCCCATGCAGACGGCCCTGTTTGTCACGGTGGGTTTGTGGGGCGGCAGCCTTTCAGGTTCACTGCTGCTGGGTCTGGAGCCCGGCGTTTATTGGTCTTCCGTGGAGCACGCGGTCAAAGCCCAGGATGTGCGGGAGTGCATCATCAAGGCGGTCACCTTTGGCCTGCTGACGATTTCATTGTGCGCCTACCATGGCTTTAACGCGCACCGTTGCAGTTCCGCCACCGGCGCGCGTGCCGTCAGTGCCTCGACCACCCGTGCCGTGGTGCAGTCCAGCATCATTGTGCTGGCCGCAGATTACATCATCACCTCCTTCCTCGTCTGATCATGGGTGCTGATTCCAATCCAATGCTGCTGCGCATCGAGGGCTTGAACAAGTGCTTTGGAGAGAACGTCGTGCTGGATGGCGCCAGCCTCAATGTGCCGCGTGGCAGTCTCGTGACCGTTCTGGGTCGCAGTGGCGCTGGCAAATCGGTGCTCTTGAAATGCCTGGCCGATGTCATTCGTCCGGATTCAGGCAGCATTCACTTTGACGGCAGACTGCTCAGCATCGGCGATGCGGCCGCACGCGCCGATTTCCGCCGCCGCTGCAGTTTCCTTTTTCAAAGCAATGCCTTGTTCGACTCCCTGACCGCCCTGGAAAACGTGGCCCTGCCGCTGGAGCAGACCACGGATCTTTCTGACAAGGAAATTCGCGAACGCAGTCTCGAAGCGCTGCGGCAGATTGAACTCGAAGCGCATCAGGACCGCTATCCCAGCCAGCTTTCCGGCGGCATGCAGAAACGCTTGGCCCTGGCACGCGCCATCGTCACGCGGCCGGAACTCGTTCTGTTTGACGAACCCACCGCCGGACTGGACCCGCTGCGGCGGAATGCCGTGTTTGCCATGATCGCGAAATATCAACGCCAGTTTGGCTTCACCGCACTGGTGGTCACGCATGACCTGACCGAAGCGCTGATCGCCAGCGACCGCGTGGCCCTCCTTGACAAAGGGCGCATGTGCTTTGAAGGCACCGCTGCTGAATTTTCGGCCTCCACCGTCGCCATGGTGGAGGATTTCCGCGACAGCGCGGAAGCACTTGGCCGTACACTTGCTGCTATACGTCGTGGCGAAGCCCTGCAATCTGAAGACTCATGAAACAATCCAAGCTGGAACTTTACGTTGGTCTCTTCGTCCTCCTGGGGATCGCCGCCATCGTCTACCTGACGGTGAAGCTCGGCTCAAAATCGATGCTCGGTGGAGACACCTATGTCATGGAGGCACGCTTCACCAATGCAGGGGGGCTCAATGCTGGCAGCAGTGTGCTGGTGGCGGGCGTCCCCGTGGGACGGGTGGAAGGCATCCGTGTGGATGGCACCGACTACACTGCCATGGTGACCCTTCGCGTGGAGGCCGGTCTGAAACTGCCCACCGACACGATGGCTTCCATCAAAACCACCGGACTCATCGGAGACAAATACGTGGCGCTTGCACCTGGTGCGGATGAAACTTATCTTTCCGCTGGTTCTCGGATCACGATGACTGAGTCCTCGGTCGATCTGGAGTCGTTAATTGGCAAAATGGCTTTTGGCAGTGTTGAAAAAGGCAAAGACTCCCCCCCCCCCGCCCCATGACTCTACGTTTTCTGTTCCCGCTTCTCTTGGCCGCCGCTCCACTGGCCGTGTCCGCTCAGCTCGCCGAAGCCCAGACCCGCCTGAAAACCGCCGTGACTGAGGTGCTGGCCGTGGCCGACCGCACCGGAAATCGCAATGCTCTGCCGGAGAAACTGCGCCCCGTGTTGCAAAAGTACGTCAGCTTTGAAACCATGACCAAGCGTGCCGTGGGGCCGGGCTGGAGACAGTTCACACCCGCGCAACAGCAGCAGGCCTCCAAGCTCTTTTCCACGCTCATCATCCGCAGCTACAGCAGCAAGTTCACACCGGGAGAGCATCCGGACATCACTTACCACGCGGCCACAGAGCCGGCATCAGGACGTGTGGATGTGCCCACGAGCATGGTCTACAAAGGCAGCCATTATAACGTGATTTATCGCATGGAGCAGATGCTCATCACCGATGTGGTGATCGAAGGCGTGAGCCTCATCGCCAACTACCGCAGCCAGTTGGATGCGCAATTTAAAAAAGGTGGCGCAAATGCCGTCATCAGCTCTCTTACGCAGTCTGTCTCCCGCCCTCAATGAAATACCACGTATTCACACTCCGTCTGTTGTTGCTGGCAGCCACTCCGCTGCTGACTGATTGCAGCACCCCAGCGTCTAAGACCGCTGCGAAACCCACCACAGAAGCCGCCGTCAAGGGCAAGGCCAAGGCCGCAGACAAACCCGCGAAGGACGATGACGGAGAAGTGGATGAATACGCCACGGCGTCTGACATCTCCGACCCGCTTGAAAAGCTCAATCGCGGCACATTCTGGGTGAACGATCAGCTCTACACCTTCCTCTTCCGTCCGATCTCAAAGGGCTATGAACTCATCCTGCCAAGGCCGGTGCGCAAGGGCATCGACAACGCCTTTGAGAATGTGAAATACCCGGTGCGGTTCGTGAACTGCACGCTCCAGGGCAAGTTCAAACGTGCCGGGCAGGAGACTGGCAAATTCGTCGTCAACACCGTGGGTGGTGTCGTCGGCATCTTCCGTCCTGCGGAAAATATCCCGGCTCTTGCCAATGTGCCGGATGAAGACACGGCTCAGACTTTGGGCAAGTGGGGCATTCCAAACGGCCCTTACCTGGTGCTGCCACTGCTGGGACCCAGCAGCGTGCGTGACACGGTGGGCCTCGCCGGAGACTATGCCCTCAATCCGGTCAACTGGCCCTACCTCTATTGGTTCGGCAGCCGCTCAAAGCATGACTGGGTCATCGTTCCCCCTCTGTCCAACACGCTGCGCTCCATACCTGGCCAGTTGGACAGGTATGACACGATCACAAAGGATGCCGTGGATCCCTATCTCTCCGCGCGCAGCGCCTACACCCAGAGTCGTACTGAAGCCATCAGGAATTGAGCGGCCTGCTCGGAGCTCGTGCTAAAGGTGAGGGATCGTCCCGATCCCTCACGCGTCCGCAACGCCCAGCGCTCCCGCAGGTTGATGATTCTCCTGCGTCGGCAGATCTATCTTCAGCAACCTAGGGCCGATGTCGCTCGATGATCGGGGGCCTCACCTCCACGAGCAGCAAGCCCCACCTTTCACACCCCGGCATTGGAGACTTCCTGCGCGCAGGTAGGGCGGTTGGTCCTCCAACCGCTGCCGAGTAATTCCACGTGCTCTATTCGTAAAACGCTGCACGCAGACCGCCTTGGATACACCTCTGAAAAAGCCTCTGCCACGTCCGCCTGATTCCACTCACCTCGCAGGCAGCGCCCGGGGAATGTTTTCCAGCCCAGGTGAGCCAAACTGCATCGCTTCATCATAGACCTTGCTGCGACCGCTTTCGATGTTGTTAGGCGTGTCGAGCGGATCATCCGAGCGCACAATGCGGGGCTGGATGAAAATAAGCAGCTCTTCGCGGGTCGTTTGATTCTGCGTGGTGCCAAAGAGATTGCCCAGAATGGGAATGCGTCGAAGTCCGATGACTCCGTTTTTACCTTTGGTGACTCGCTCGGTGATCAGCCCGCCAAGAACGACCGTGGCGCCGTTTTTCACCGCCACTTCCGTGAGCAGCTTCTGCGTGCCGATGGTGGGCACCGTGTTGCCGCCGATGGACTGCGAGCCAACGATGTTGTCATTAACCTGCGCAATTTTCAGGGTCACTTCGTCATCCGAGTTGATCAGGGGAATCACCTCCAGCTTGAGCAGCACATCCCGATAGGTCACGCTCACGCTGTTGCTCGCAACACCGCCGGTGAAGGCGCCGTTGGTCAGGATGTTGGCCGGCACCGCGATGCTCTGGCCTGAGGAGATCACAGACTTGGCGGCGTTCTTGGCGTAGATGCTTGGCGTGGCCAGCACCTTGAAGTTGTTGTTGCTGTCGATGACCTTGATGTAGTTGCTCAGCGCGCCGATCTGGCCGTAGAAATTCAGCTGCCCGAATTTCGCAGGAAACTGGATGATGTTGGACGCGGTCGTTGTGGTGGAGCTTCCCGATGTGGACGAACCATGCGCCCCGTTGCGGTTCACGCTGAAATCCGACAGCAGCTGCAGGAAATCGACCCCGTAATTGAAGTTCTTGCCCAGGCTCAACTGGCCGATGATGGCGGAAATGTAGATCTGCTGGGGGCGGATATCCATCTCCTCCAGCAGCTGATCAATGCGCGCGATGTGCTCGGGTGAGCCTGAAACAATGAGGCTGTTGGATTGAGGATCGCCAATGAGCAGCGTTTTCCCGACCACCATGGACTCAGGAGCACCCACGTCTTCCGGATTGTCGAGCAGGCTGCGGTTCGAATTTGAATTCGAACTGCCGGAGGAGTTGCCGAAGCTGCCGCCGAAGCCGGCGTTGACACCATAGGCGGAGTTGTTGCTGCTGCCGAAGCCATTGGAGTTGTTCCGGTTGCTGTCGTCCGAGGAGGAGTCGGAGGTGGCGCCGGATTTGCGGCGCGGGCTTCCTCCGCCACCCGGAGAGCCTGCGATGGCGCCGTCATTGTTGCCTTGAATGTCGGTGTCTTTGGCCAGCGCATTGTAGGCCACGGTGAGAAAGTCCAGCACATCGAGGTACTTCAGGCGGCGCTTCAGGAAATTGGAGCCGTCGCTCTGCTTGTCGAGTTTCTCGACCAGCCCCTTGATGTAGGTGATGTCCACCGGGCGGCCAATGACCAGCAGTTCATTCGTGCGGCGGTACGGGAAAACTTTGACGCGTGCAGCGGCGGGATTCGTCGCGGTGGTGCTGGCGTTTCCTGCAGGGCTGGCTGGTACGGGGGTGACTCCGGGACGTGCTGCCGCATTCGGCATGGCGGCCGTTGCGTTAGTTGTGGAGCTCTTCGCCTTTTCCTCCTGCTCAAAGATCTCATTGATGATCTCAGCCACCAGCTCCACGTCGGAGCGCTCCAGCTTGATCATTTCATTGGAGGTCTCCGTCGGCGGGACGTCGATGATCTGGGCGATCTCGCAGATGCTGCGGATGGTCGTGCTGTTTTCCGTGATGATGAGGGCGGTGTCATTGGAAACACCGGTCATGGCTCCGTAACCGTGAAGTTTGATCACCTGCTGAAAAGCCTTGGAGGCTTCATCCGCCGAGACGAACTGCAGGGGCAGCACATAGTGGCAGATCTCCTCGTTCAGCGGCAGGTCGCGCAGGGAATTGTACACCTTCAATCCATCGGCGGTGGGGCTTTTGCCTCCGGCCTGGTTGATCAGTTTCGCGGTGGTCGCATCCACATTGATGATGGCGTAGCCATTGAGCAGCAGGGTGGCTTCAATGAAGGCGATGGCGTCCTTCTTGGTGAGCATCTGCGGGGAAATGATGCGGAGCATCTCTCCCTGAAGGGCGGAGTCGAGGATGAGCTTTTTGCCCGTGAGCTGGGTGTAGAAGGGAATGATCGCCTGGATAGGCGCGCTGGGAAAGTTGACCTTGATGCTGGCACCCTCACCCACCGGGACGTAAGTTCCAGCCGCTGGCAGCGGCGCAGCAGGGGCCTGGGCCTTCGTGGCTTGGCGCATGCCGAGAATCAAAAGCACCATCAACACGGCGAAGCGCAGGCGTGTCGGGAGCTGGGAAGGGAATTGCGACAT